>NZ_JBPDIO010000005.1:0-673 GCF_056821765.1 Sphingosinicella sp. SM1-17 | reverse complement strand
CCGCGCTGATCTGGGTGATGGCCGAGGCCTGGGCCTGGTTGTCCGAAGCCATCGTGCCGAGCAGCTGGTGGACTTCGCCGACGCCTTCGGAGATGTCGGCCAGGGCACCGTCCACCTTCTGCACCGCCTGGACCGCGGTGCCGATCTCGGCCTGGGTGACGGTGAGCTGGTCGCGTGCCCGCTTGGCCTCTTCCTCGGCGCGCATGGCCAGCGCCGAGACGAGGTCGGCGACGACCGCGAAGCCGCGGCCCGCCTCGCCGGCACGGCCGGCCTCGACCGCCGCGTTCATCGCCAGCACCCGGGTCTGGAAGGCGATCTTGTCGACGCCTTCAATGACGCTGTCGATGCCCTTGGCGCTCTCGCTCACCCGGCCCATCGCCTGGACCGCCTCGTCGGCTCTCGAGCGGCCGCCATTGACGGTGCCGATCGCCTGGTCGGCACGCTCGACGGTGCGCCCCGAAGCCGCTGCCGTCGCCTTGATGCGCTCGTCGATCTGCGCCAGCGCTGCCGAAGTCTCCTCCAGGCTCGCCGCATTGCTCTCGGTCCGGCGCGCCAGATCCTCCGACGCCTGGGCGATCTCGCCAGCACCGGTGCGAAGGCCCTGACTAGTCTCCAGCACCGATCCGATCAGCGAACGAAGGCTCGCAACCGCTTCGTTGAAGTTCGCTTTCAG
>NZ_JBPDIO010000004.1:0-993 GCF_056821765.1 Sphingosinicella sp. SM1-17 | reverse complement strand
GACCAACGGCAACGGCGTCCTCCACCACGTCGCCCCAGCCGACGACTGGAAGGACTTCTGACCAAACGGATCCGTGCAAAACGCGGACAGCGGTTCGCTACCACGATAGGAGAAATGCTGTGTTCGACCGACTGAAGATCAGCACCAAATTATTCACCTCATTGGGGCTCTTCGCGGCCATCATTGCGGCCTTGGTGTTGATCTTCAGCAGTACCGTACAGAATAACCGAGCCAGCTTCCAAACCTTGCTCTCCGACCGGGTCGAGCCGCTCGGTGACCTCAAGATCATTGCCGACAAATATGCCGTAGATATCGTCGACGCGACCCACAAGGCTCGCAACGGCAATATATCACTGGAGGAGGCCGCAAGGACCGTTGCAGCCGGTCGCGAAGAAATCCGGGAACGATGGGCCCGCTACCGGCAAACCCGGATCGAAGACGAAGAGGCTCGACTGGCAACCGCCGCCGAAGGTCAAATGAGCCGCGCAGACGCTGCCATCGATCGCCTCCAATCCATTCTTCAGCGGAGAGACAGAGCCGCCCTCGATAGTTTTGTGGTTGGCGAACTGTATCAGTTCATTGATCCTGTCTCGACCGCGATGGCAGCCCTCGTGGACATTCAGATCAGCATCGCCGGTGAAACGACCAGCACCGCGATCGACAATGCATCTTCCGCGCAGACAATCGCATTGATCCTCGCCGCAGTTGCCGCCCTCCTCTGGGCTTTCGCGTTCGCACTTACCCGATCGGGCGTCATCCGCCCGCTCAATACCATGACCTTGATCATGGACAGACTTGCACGTGGTGACCGCTCGATGGAAGTGCCATACGTCCATCGCACCGACGAGGTGGGGTCCATGGCCAAGGCCGTCCTGGTTTTCCGCGACGCTGCGATCGAACAGGAGAAAGCGGCCGCCGAGAAGACTCGCACCGATGCCGAGCAGAAGATGGTGGTGGACACTCTGGCCGAGGGTCTTGGAAGCCTCGCCCGGG
>NZ_JBPDIO010000003.1:0-1999 GCF_056821765.1 Sphingosinicella sp. SM1-17 | reverse complement strand
CTCCAGCACCGATCCGATCAGCGAACGAAGGCTCGCAACCGCTTCGTTGAAGTTCGCTTTCAGTGAGGCGAACGGGCCGGTCAGGTCGGCGTCGACACGGGAATTGAGATTGCCCCGCGATAGAGCTTTTAGGCCTTCGCCAATGCTGCCGACGATGAGTTCGGCCTGCTCGCGCTTCGAGGCGTCCGCGGCTGCGCTGGCTGCTTGAGCGGCCTTGAGCTTCGTTCGGAAGCTAGTCATCGCGTCGGCAAGCTGACCGAGCTCGTTCCGATCGCCGGCGGCGGGGATGGCGAGGTCGCCTTCGCCTTCGTCGAGCCTTTCCATGATTTTGGCCATGCGCCGCAGCGGTCGCACGCTCGCAACGGCCCACCAGGCGACTGCCGCGCCAAAAGCGAGACCGATCCCGCAAAGGACCAGAATCAGGAGCTGGAAGCTCCCGGTCGCTCCGCGGGTATCACCGGCGATGCGATTGTTCATCGCTTCCTGATGGTCGATGAACTGGTTGATGCGGGCGAGCCACTGGACGAACAAGGGCCGAGCGCGTTGCATGAGCAGATTCTGGGCGCCCTGAACATCGCCGTTGCGCTTGCGTGCGATCACCTCGGCGATGATCGGCATGGCTTCGCGTTCCGTCTCCTTGATGCTGTCGAGGATCCTGATTTCCTCAGGGGCGGGATCAGTTTCCGGGCGCAGCATGGCGTCAAGTGGTCCGGCTGACTCCGCATACATGGCGGCCAGCCTGTCGATTTCCTCGACTGCCTCGATGACCTCGGATTCATTTGGAACGAGGATCACATCTCGAAGCGAGATCGCTCGGTCGTGGACGCTGCCGCGGAAGTTGATCGCATAGCGCTGCTTCACGCTGTTGATGTCGTTCATCGTCCCAAGGTTCGCATTGACCATGTTGACGCGATTGATGCTCACGGCGGACAGGCCAACAAGCAGCATTAGGACCAGCCCGAAGCCGGCGATCATTCGGGTGCTGAGGGACAAGTGACGAAACATGTTCGGAGCCTTTGGATTACTTTGTCCCTCTTCTTATAGAGAGGATCAGCTCGACCCTTGGGGGAAGGACCAGTTTTCGCGAAGCCAGGTTTCTCGGGATCGGCGAGGGGCATTCGGCAGTGCCGAGCCCCGATGTTTTTGAGCTCGTGAAGAGGGTCACACTTCATCGTGGCTTCTCGCGACGCCGAAAAAGGAAGAGGCGCGGCAGCTTCGGCTGCCGCGCCTCTCTCATTCATCATTCCCCAGGGAGGAGGGACGAGGTCAGAAGTCCTTCCAGTCGTCGGCTGGGGCGACGTGGTGGATGACGCCGTTGCCGTTGGTCCTGGTGGTGACCAGGGCCTTGACCGGGGAGACATAGGTCTCGCTTCGCGGGGTCTGGGGCGAGAAGGAGACGGGTCCCGACTTCCTCGCCTTGGCCGGAGCGGCGCGGCTGTGCCCATCGTCGCCGATCTGGAACTGCCCGGCCTGCTCGGCCAGCGCCTCGACCTCGCTCGACAGGTTGCGCGCGGCCGCCGAAGTCTGCTCGACCATGGCGGCATTCTGCTGGGTCGACTGGTCCATGCTGGTCACCGCCGCGCTGATCTGGGTGATGGCCGAGGCCTGGGCCTGGTTGTCCGAAGCCATCGTGCCGAGCAACTGGTGGACTTCGCCGACCCCTTCGGAGATGTCGGCCAGGGCGCCGTCCACCTTCTGCACCGCCTGGACCGCCGTGACGATGTCGGTTTGGGTGACGGTAAGCTGGTCGCGAGCGCGCTTCGCCTCTTCCTCGGCGCGCATGGCCAAGGCCGAGACGAGATCGGCGACCACCGCGAAGCCGCGGCCGGCATCGCCGGCGCGGCCGGCCTCGACCGCCGCGTTCATCGCCAGAACCCGGGTCTGGAAGGCGATCTTGTCGACGCCCTCGATGACGCTGTCGATGCCCTTGGCACTCTCGCTCACCCGGCCCATCGCCTGGACCGCCTCGTCCGCCATCGAGCGGCCGCCATTGACGGTG
>NZ_JBPDIO010000002.1:0-2790 GCF_056821765.1 Sphingosinicella sp. SM1-17 | reverse complement strand
CTCCAGCACCGATCCGATCAGCGAACGAAGGCTCGCAACCGCTTCGTTGAAGTTCGCTTTCAGCGAGGCGAACGGGCCGGTCAGGTCGGCGTCGACTTGCGCCGTAAGATCACCCTTCGCGAGTGCGCCCAAGGACTCACCGATACTGCTGACAATCAATCGTGTCTGCGCCTGCTTTGCCTCTTCTGCGGATCGGAGTTGATCCCGGAAACCCAGCATGGCACCGGCCATCGCGCCAAGTTCGTCCTTGCGTTCGGTCGCAGTCACCTCCGCCGCGAGATTCCCAGCGGCGAACTCGCGCATCGTTTCTGCCAGCTTGATCAGGGGCTCGACGACATGCCGCCGCATGCCCTTGGAAATAAGGACAGCCGTGACCAACCCTGCGATCAGCAACATGGCAAGGATGGCGATCGCAATTCGGCCGAGGATGGTGCCGCTCTGCGCCACCTCCGTCGCATGAGCCTCGATTACGTTTGATGCCTCTTCCATGGACTCCTCCAGCAGGCTGAATTGCTGAAGAAAATCCGGAAGCTGCGCCCGAGCGGCTTCGACATCGCGGCGGGACAGATCGACGATCTGTCGGGCGGCATTGGCATAGGCCTGCAACGGTCCGGCAAGACGAGCGCTCGCTGCCGTCACCTCCGCCGACCCGGAATAAGCAGCGGTTGCCGCAACCTCCTCGCCGAAGATCCGCAAATGCTCGGCAAGATCGGCCTCGACTTCCTGCTGCGAAAGACTGCTTCCGGGCGCCTGGGCTACGATCGCCGCCAACACATCGCCGCGAACGGCATCGTGCATCATGTCGGCAGTCATCTGGTTGCGCAGAAGGCCGGCGGCCGCGCTCTGGCTCTGGAGCGCGCTGCTTTGCCACCAGGCCGCCAATGTGCCGACGCCGCCGCAAAGAAGAACGAGGGCGAGGATAGCGAACCCAACCTTCCGGGTCGCACTGTTCAGGGACTGATCTTGGCCGCGCTTCGACTTCGCCACTTTCGAGAATACCTCCTCTTGCCGCAGCGCTGCTCCGGGCGCTGAGGATCAATTGGTCCATCCTCCATTATAGGGCTTTTTTGGGAGCTGCCGGGCGGGAGGGGCGATTTAGCTCCGCAACGGGCGGTCGACCGAAATCTCATCCTATAATTGACTTGAAGCGCTGCATCAGAGCCGGCGCCGAGTTGGATGAAAAGATGATCCGCCTGAATCATGCACTGCTTGCTAGCGTCGCGGCCTGGCCCGCCCCGGCAGCCAGCCAGTCGGTCCTTCCGGAGGGAGTCACCGTGGAAGGGCGTTATGTCGCCGATCTCGTCGGCGTCGTTTCGGGCGGCGAAAGGCGCGGCGCGCGGGTACTCGACAATCTCCAGTTGGTCGGCGAGGTCGATCTCGGTCGGGCGGCTGGATGGCGGGGTGCACGGGTCAGCGCCCATCTCCTGGCCAACCATGGCGGGAACCCGAACCACCTCGCCGGCACCCTTCAGGGCATCGACAATATCGAGGTCGAGGACCATCGCGCGAAGCTGTACGAGCTCTGGTTTGAGCAATCCTTTGCCGGCGATCGAGTCAGCCTTCGCCTCGGTCTGTCCGATCTGAACGCCGAATTTTATCAGACGGAGGCGGCCGGCGACCTGATCGCCCCCGCCTTCGGGATCGGCTCCGAACTGGCAGCCACTGGCCCCAACGGTCCATCCATCTTCCCGTCGACGGCACTCACCGCTCGCCTGCGTGTGGAACCGTCGGAAAAGCTCTTCCTGCAGGCAGCCGTGGTGAACGCCCGGGCCGGTGTCCTCGGAGATTCGGAAGGTATCGATTTCAGCGTTCGCGACGGCGCTCTACTGATTGGCGAGGCCGGATGGACCGGCCGAGGCAAGATCGCCGTCGGTTACTGGCGCTACACCGAATCTCAGCCGGTATTGTTGCCTTCGACGCCAAATGCCACAGCAGTGGCGCAGGGCGCCTATCTGAACCTCGAACAGCCGCTGAACGCCAATGCAGAAGGGGTTCGAGCAGTCACCTTCCTGAGACTTGGCTTTTCGGACGGCGAAACCACTCCCTTTCGAGGTGGCTGGCAAGCAGGCGTCCGAGTCGACCAGCTATTTGCTTCGAGGCCGGAAGGAGCGCTTTCGATCGGCATTCACCAGGGGATGCTGTCGCGAGGTTTCCGCGAATTTGGTGGCGATCAGGGCCGGCGCCTCGCTGCGGCAGAGACGGGCTTCGAGATTACCTATTCCGATCGGCTGCTGCCCTTCCTGTGGGTTCAGCCGGATCTTCAATATATCCGCAGGCCTTCCGGTAACCCGGGGACACCCGATGCTGTTGTCGTCGGCCTGCGCGTCATCCTCGCCTATCCCAGCTGACTGGGAGATCGTCGCGCTCGGTCGTGAATCGGCGCGGAGTGAGCCGACTGTCGATCCGATGCGCGGACGGTCGTCCGCTGACTCCGCGAGCTTCTGGGTTCTGAACGGCGAATCCGCCCCGGGTCGCGCCTGGATAGCGCCTCGCGACCCTTCCGCAGCTGCATTCAAACCGGTGGTCTGAACCGGCCGCGCCGGCTGTCAGTTGAAGCGGCCAGAAAAGCGCCTCGGACTCCCCCTTGTTCCGCTCTCGAGCGGGAACGAGCTGACCGCTTCGGCGAGGTCGTGCTCTAGCCTCTCCTGGAGCCTTGGTCTCGCCAAGTCGGACCCGGACGACGGCCCGGGCTTCGATCTAGTCGCAGCCTTTGTCGTTCAGGGACGAGGTCAGAAGTCCTTCCAGTCGTCGGCTGGGGCGACGTGGTGGAGGACGCCGTTGCCGTTGGTC
>NZ_JBPDIO010000001.1:1350473-3509312 GCF_056821765.1 Sphingosinicella sp. SM1-17 | reverse complement strand
CCCGGGCGAGGCTTCCAAGACCCTCGGCCAGAGTGTCCACCACCATCTTCTGCTCGGCATCGGCACGGGCCTTCTCGGCCTGGGCGGCCACCTGCGCTCGGGCTGTGTCGCGGAAGACGAGCACCGCCCTGGCCATGTCGCCAATTTCGTCGCGGCGATCGGCATTCGGAATGTCCATGCTGTTGTCGCCCTTCGCCAGCCTGTCCATCAGTCCGGTCATTGCTCCAAGCGGTCCGGCAATCTGCGCACGAACCATCCAGATGACCAACCCTGCAATGAAAATGAGGCCGAAGAACGAGACGAGGACCAGAGTCCAGAGGGCGGATACGGACTGGGCTTCAGCTGCGGCCGCGCCTTCCTCCAGCTGCTCATCCTTGCCGTTGACGATTGTCGTGAGCGCCTGATCGAGCCTGAGAAAGGCTTCATTGGCAGGATGCTGAACGACGTCCTCGGCTTCTTCGCGACGGCCAGCTCGCCAGAGAGCAGGAATGGCATCCGTCGCCCGGACATAATCGGCGAACGCCCGTTCGGCCTCGTTGAGGCGCGTCAGGTCTTCGCCTTCCATGAAAGGACGCATGGCGCCGAAGCCATTTTCGATCTGCCGTCGCTCCGCGGCAACCTGGCGAAGCATCTCCTGGAAGTCGGGAAGATCGTTCTCGATGACGCTCGCGTACCAGATCTGATGGATCCGGCTTTTTTTCTCATTCGCCACGGCGGCCAGCTTCAAGCTCTCTGCCCTCGTGTCGATGAGGACTCGCGATCGGTCAGCCATCGTGTTCAACTGAATGGCGCCGAAACCAGCAATGAAGATGGCGAGGAGGGCGAACAGGCCCAGTCCCACCATGATCTTCTGCGCAAGGCGCATGTTCCTGAAGCTGTTCACCAGGGTTCTCCGTCGTTCGTCGCGACTCTGGCGCGACCAAGTTCTTCCGTCCTCGTCCGGACGGATCAATCCATTATAGGAACACGGAGTACCCCTGGCGCACGGATGCAGATATTGGCGTAGGACAACGCTCTGCAGGGATCATCCTATAATGGATGAGATCCTCAATCCGGAGCCGACACAATGCCCTACAAGCCTTCGCACCTGCCTTCTCGCCGTCGTGGACTTGCCATCGCACTCATCCTCACTGTGTCTCCGGTAAGTGCTCAGGCGGCTGAGGGAGTCGAAGGCTTTTCGATCGGCGGCACATTTCGTGCCTATGCCGAGGGCATTGACGGTCAGTTCCGACCAGGCCGCGCCGAAAGCGATTTCCTGCTTTCCTTCCGCACCACCATTCTCGCCGAATATGACGCCGGGCCGGTCCGCCTGATCGGGGAACTCAGCGACGCTCGAGGCTATTTGCAGAAGCGAAATTCGTCTGCGGGTACATCGGAGATCAACGCTCTGGAACCGCTTCAGGCCTATCTCGCGGTGGAGATCGATGACGCGATCGCTCGGGGCTTTGACGGTGACCTCAAGGCGGGCCGTTTCACGATGGACATCGGCTCGGGCCGGCTCGTCGAGCGCGCCGATTCCTCCAATTCGCCTTCAGCCTTCACCGGCGCTCTGCTCGATCTCAAGACGCCGGACGATGGGCATTTCATGGCGTTCTGGACGATGCCCAATATCCGCCTGCCGAAGGACTCGGAGGGGCTCCGGGACGATGAGGTCGAACTGGATCGCTCCACCTCTGACCTGCAATTCTATGGAGCCAGCTACGAACGCCCTTTGCCGATCGGCAATGTCTCCGGCCAGGTTTACGCCTTCCAGCTTTCAGAGCGCGACGCTCCGGGATATTCGACGCGCAATCGCGACATATTGACCTATGGTGCGCGTCTCCATTCAGCGCCTGCGACGGGACGGATCGACTTCGACCTCGAATATGCCGGCCAGCGTGGTGACATCCGCGCCTCCGCCGCGGCCGGAGAGGCGCGCGAGCTGGCTGTCGACGCTCATTATGTTCATGCCGAGGTTGGCCAGAAGCTTCGCGCCGGCTGGTCGCCCCGGATTTCTGCTCATATCGACCTGGCTACCGGCGATGGTCCAGGCGGTGACTATGCTCGATTCGATCCGCTGTTCGGCTCGCGCCGAAGCGCCTTCGGACCAACGGCGCTCTACGGACCGATCACGCGTTCGAACCTCGTCTCGGCGGGGTTGAGGCTCGAGGGCAAGCCCCAGGCCCGACTGGACTTCGCCCTCATGTACCGTGCCCTCTGGCTCGAAGAAGCTGCCGACAGTTTCGCCGCCACCGGGGTTCGCGATGCCAACGGCGGTTCGGGACGATGGGCCGGCAACCAGATCGAAGGGCGGGTGCGCTATTGGCTGGTGCCGGATCGACTCCGGGCCGAGGCTGGCGCCGCCTGGCTCGACAAAGGCCGCTTCCTGCGCGAAGCGCCGAACGCGCCCTCGACCGGTGATACGCGCTACGGCTACTTCTCGCTCTCGACGACGTTCTGATCCTTCTGCCGGTCCGCTCCGTTCCTTGGGCGGCCGGCCACTCGCGGAGCGATCGCTCAGTCCCCGGGAAACAGACCCGCGGCAAAGGAGACTCGAAGCGCTTCCGAAAGGCTTCGCACTTCCAGCTTGTCCATGACGTTCGAGCGATAGATCTCCACCGTTCGAGGACTGATTTCGAGCTGATGGGCGATCACCTTGTTGGGTCGTCCCTCGATCAAACCTTTCAGAACTTCCCGCTCCCGTGCGGAAAGACGGTCGACCTTGGATTTGGCGGTGGCGATCTTGGCGAGCGCGGCCCGATCCTGTTCGAGGGTGGAGAAGGCGCGTTCGATGATCTGGAGAAGCGAAGCTGGGCGGTAGGGTTTTTCCAGGAAATCGGCGGCGCCCGACCGGATCGCCTCTAGAGCGATCGAAACACTTCCATGGCCGGTCAGGACGATCGCTGCGAAGCGGCTCGAATCCAGACGCTGAAGCACCTGCAGCCCGGTCAGCCCGGGCATGCTGTAATCGAGCAGGACAACGCCTGGATCCAGCTCGCTGGAACGCTCGAGAAAGGCTTCGCCGGAAGGAAAGGTGCGGACGAGATGGTCCGGAAGCGAAGACAGGAGCCGGTAGAGAGACATCCGGACCGCTTCATCGTCCTCGACGATATAGATGGATCGCGCGCTCACAGCTCCTCCATTTCCCCTTCATCCAGGCCCGGCACCGTGAAGCGGAACGAAGCGCCGCCCTCGGGCCGGTTGCTCGCCCAGATCCTGCCGCCATGGGCCTCCACGATACGCCGGCAGATGGACAGGCCGACGCCCATTCCGCCAGCTTCGCCGCTGGACGAGAAGGGCTCGAACAAGCGGGCGAGGACTGGATCGGACAGGCCCGGACCGGTATCGGAGACGCCTATCTCGATCATTCCGTTCCCTGTAGGCTTCGCCGAAAGGATGATCTCCTTGCGCGATTCCGGACAGCATTGCATGGCCTGCATCGCGTTCCGAAGCAGGTTGACCACCACCTGCTGAAACTGGATGCGATCGACGAGCATCATTTCTGCTGCGGGATCAAGATCGTAGATGAGCGAGACCTGGAGCGGCACCGGTCCAACGAAGACGAGATCGGCCGCTTCGCTCAACGTCTCGCGCACCGGCTCGGCCCGTACCTCGACCTGGCCCTTGGCCGCGAAATTGCGCATGCCGCGGATAATCTGGCCGGCGCGATTGGCCTGACCCACGGCGATGTCCACCAACTCGCTTACTTTCACCGGGTCGGCCCGTCCGCTGCGGATAAGGACATCGACCGCGGCCAGATAATTGGACACAGCGGTGAGCGGCTGGTTGAGCTCATGGGCGATTCCGGTCGCCATCTCACCCATCGCGCTCAGTCGGGAAACATGGGCAAGTTCCGCAGAGAGGGTGCTCAACCGCTCCTCGGCTGCGAGCCGGTCGGAAATGTCGCGCATCAGCAGAGTGAAAAGCCGGGTTCCGCCGGCCGCCGCCTCGCCGACCAGCACTTCGACCGGGATTTCACTACCGTCGGACCGACGGGCAAAGGAACGAGTAGCGCGGCCAATCAAACGGGCTCGCCCTGTTTGAAGGTAGCGGTCGAGTGCGGCGGCATAATCTTCGCGAAGCCGGTCCGGCGCCAGCACCAGGTAACTTTTTCCCGTCACCTCGTCCGGGGCATAGCCGAGCGTTCGTGCGGCGCCTGCCCCGAAGTGCAGGATCACGCCATGCGAGTCGATGACGATCATGGCGTCGGGCACCGTGTCCAGCATGGAGCGGAGCTGGGCGGCCTGGCTGCGGAGCCGTTCCTGCCGCTCATATCTCTCGGTGACGTCGGCCGCGGCGCCGACGAGACGAACAAGTTCGCCCTGCGGGTCATAGAATAGCCGAGCCGTGCCTTCGAGCATGCGCTCGCCCGTGGACACGGCGTGATAGCGCAAGCTGAAATTGAACCGGTCGTTGCGCGCCTCGACCGCCGTTTCCAGATCGGCGAGGACCACGGCAAAGTCTTCAGCATCGACATGATCATAGAAGCTCAGAAAGTCACGGATGCTGCCCGGCTCCAGTCCGAGGCGCTCCTCCGAGCCGGGAGACCAGGTTACCGCGCCGGAGACGACCTCCCATTCAAACGTGCCGAGCCCGAACGCCTCGACCGCGTCGGCGAGACGCTGCCGATTCTGTTCGAGTGCGCTTTCCATTTCCGCGCGTGCCGAAATGTCGGTCAGGGAGAGCACGATCATTGGGTCGTCGCTGCCGGCATCGACTCGATGAGCATGTTCCAGGACCCGCATGTCGCGCCCGTCGCAGGTCGCTTCGACGAGCTCCCGGTCCAGCTCCTCGCCGCGTTGGAGCCGGATCAAAGCTTCTTCTGAGCCCTCGGGCCTGGTCGTGAGCAGGTCGTGCTTGCGGGCGCCCAGCGCCTGCTCGGCCGTCCAGCCGTAAAGGCGCTCACATCCACGCGACCAATGCCGGATGGTGCCGTCCGGTCCGACAAGCGCGATCGGAGCCGAATCGAGCGCTCGAGTCAGCTCTGCGAGTGCCGCCCGGTGGGCCGAGAGGCGTCCAAGCGCCCAAACGAGCAGAGCGGTGAAGAACAAGGCGGTGATTGCGCCGGAAGCGACGTCAACGAGAAAGTGAGAGCCGATTCCCAGCAACTGCAGCTGCATCTCGACAATCGCCGTCAGGGTCGGAGCCAGCAGGACGAGCGGTAGTACCGCCACCAATGTGCGTGCAGCGCCGCCTGACGCCAGCACCGACCAATTGGCGCCCTGGCACCAGAAACAGATACCCAGGGCGATGACGATCATCGCGAGGGCGCTCGGCAGAGAGGTGCCGAGATAAAACGCCGCTTCGCCCGTCAGGTCCGCGCCGAGCAGGAGAAGTCCCGCTGCCATGGTCGCGAGTGCGAGGGGAATGCTGCTCAGAAGGCAGGCAATTTGGCAGCCCTGGGCTGATCGGCGGCCGGCGAGGACCAGGGCGGCGCCGAGGAGCAGCCATTCCGTCACGATGAGAGCAGAAGGACGACCAAGCGGTCGCGCGATCAGCGGCTCCCTGATGCCTTCGGGCAGGAGAAGCCGGTCGAGGCCGAAATCGAGGCTTAAAGCGGTCTGGAGCCAGGAAGCACCGCCGATGGCTGCGGTCAGCGCCAGCAGCCAGCGAGCCGCAATGCGATGGCCCTGGAGGAGAGCCAGGAAGGCGCCAGCAAGACAGATTAGCCCGATCGCGGTCCAGGGCCAGATCCGCAGCGGGTATCCGAAGCCGACCAACCAGTCTTCGTCGAGGATCCACCCGCTAAGTGAAAGCGCCGCACACAGTAGAGCGGCAAGAGCACAGAGTCTTGCGAGGAAGTCGCTCCTCACCTTGGCCTTTTCGAGCGCTTCCAGTTACTCCTCCCGCGCCGCCACATCCAGGGAGCCGACTGGGCCCCACCGCCAGGCAAGTGAAGTCTGTAGCGCGGAAATCCGCTCAGGCAAGAGCTTGTCGGATGAAAAATCGTTCCGGTGCAAGCCGTTGAAGCTGGGTAAGGGGATGTCCGACGACCGACTAGCCGAAGACGGCGCTCAGCACCGCCGCGACGTCGGCGGGATCGAGGGCGTCGACCGCTATTTCCAATTCCGGGTTGATGCTGTGACCAAGCATCGCTCCGCTGCGGTCGAATGTGATGGCGACGACTCGATAGTTTCCGCCCTCACGGATCACCGCGATCCCCCCGGAGACGGGGAAGACGTCGGGGTCCGCGATCAAGACCGCATTGCCTGGAAGCCCAAGCCCGAGAGAGGGACGGCAAACGCGCAGTCCGAAGGCGCGAGGACCGGCGTGGCGCGGCGCTTCAACCAGATTGCCGGTGTCCCTGGGCGCGATCAGGCCACCAGCCAATGGGGTGCCTAGGACGGGCAGCAGACGTGCGGCCGGGGCCGCCGCCGCGTCTCGATCGACTGAGCGGGGCTCGGGGGCAGTCTGCGTCCGGGAGGAACCCGCCGGTTCGATCCGCTCACTGTTTCGGGGCGCGGCCATTGTCGCAAGTGCCTCTGCCAGGCGCCCGACTCGCTCACGCGTCTTGCGTAGCCGCGCCTGCGGGTCAGCGACGGCGAGAATCTGTTCGTTGAGAAGCCCGCGGCTATACTGATCGTGGACGAGGCCGCGGAGGGCTTCTTCGTCCTCGACCCCGAAAATCCGGCACAAGCCGCGAACGGTCGAGTCATTCCAGCGGTCGAGTGTCTTGAACGCATTCTCGATCCGCGAGAGGATCACCGGAGGAACCCCGTAGACCTTCTCGAGCGCGGCGATGGTCAGATCTGCCGACTGCGCTCGCCGCAGCCGCATCGCAGCCGCCAACATGACGGCGAAGCGCTCTTCCTCCTCGTCCGGCGTCCGGCCGTCCTGGAACGGTTCCGCCCAGGCTTCCATATCGAAGTCGGGAGCGTCGACGTCGATCAGCAGGTCCGATGGTGCGACTCCGAGCAGTCCCGCGATCAGCACGATCTCGTCGGGGCGGGCGACCACTTCACCCCGCTCGATCTTGGACAGCCGGATATAGGGAATGTCGGGAATATTGGCGGCAAGGGCGAGCAGCTTGGGAAAGCCGTGCTGCCTTCGCAGCTCCCGCATCCGGTTGGGGAAGATGAAGTGGCGAAAGCGATCCGGGGCGACGGGCACCGGCTGCATTCGGTTCGTCTTGGCTTGCCCGCCACTTCGACGACGCCTCGGAACCGGGCGTTGCAACTCCATCGACATGATCATCCCCACCGCTGCAGCGGAGGGAGGATAGGAGCTTGCCGCGTGCGGGTCCAGCAAGTGCGGGTCGGCGAACGGGCATTGCCGCCGCCGACCCGGCAAGGTCAGGCGGCAAGAGCGCCGGGCGTGCTGGATTGAGGAGTTTGGAACTTGAGATCAGGCCCCTTCTCATGCGGCTCGTAGGTGAAGCCGGCGGCGCGCAAGGCTTCGTCGCCGTGCCAGCCGGACACTGCCTCCGGCGTTTCCACGGCCGTCGGCGCGACGGCGACCACTCGCAACAGCTGGTTCTGCTCGAGCCGGGGATCGGGCAGAAGCGGCGTCTTGGCAACGGGCGCGACCGAGGGCGACGTCGCTTTGCGACGGGAGATCGCCGGCTCGCCATATTCCGCCATCAGCGCGAAGCGCGGGTGCGAAGCGGCAATCTCTGCCATCGATCGCGTCGCCGACTTGCTGATCTGCCGGATTCGCTCCTTGGTGATGCCGGTGTCGTTGCCGACATCGTCAAGCGTTGCATCGTTGAAAACGCGGCGTTCGAGTATCTCGCGGTCGCGGGCGAGTTTCTGGTCGATCTTCTCGACCTCGACCGGATCCATCCGCTCGAGCGACGAGCGCAGCCGCGGAACGCCGGGCAGCGCCTCGCGCGGCACCGAGCGCTTCGGCCGCGGCCGCTTGCTGAGCTGAGCCAGGCCGAGCTTTCGGTTGTGAACGACATATTCCTCGATGAGCGCGGCGGTCGCCCGCCGGGCAAGATAGTCGGATGCGCCCGATTCCGTCAGTTGCTCGGCACCTTCATCCTCGATGATCGATTCCAGCGAGGTCTCCTCGCCCTCCGGGCCGCTCGCGACCGAGTGAAGCGAAACGGTGGTCGCCTCGACCTTCTTCGCCGACGCCCGCTGATCCGTCATCAGCCGGAAGCGCAGGCTTTGAAGCTCGCCGCGCAGCTGCCAGTTCACGAAGGTGGTGAATTGTGCCTTGGCCGGGTCGTAAGCCTCAATGGCGCGATGAACGCCGATGGCGCAGCACTGCTCGGCATCGTCCCAATGGGCGACAAGGCCATATTGACGGATGAAATGCCGGATCCGCGGCGCAATCAGCTTGAGAATTTGCGCAAAGGCGCGGTCGACATTGGCACGCTGCCGTGCGGTTTGTCGCTCGCCTTCGGCTGCGCGGTTCTGGATAACGCTGGCAACGGCCGCTTCCAGGGCCATCGTAGTTTTGGACATTTGGAACCCCCCTTCCTCGGTGCCGGACGAGCGCCGACACGAAGGTTCAAATGCGTGTTAATCCTTTAATAGGATCAATAGGCAGGGCTCCGGGAAAGTACTTATCCTATAAGTTCGCGAGGAACCGATCGGGTCTGATCCGGCGGTCGAGATAAGCCAATAGCCAAGCGCGGTGTGCCTCGCTGGCGTCACCAGCAGCGGCCACCCGTCGACTGGCACTCGCTTCGCCGATCTGGGCCGCAAGAAGCCGGGCTGCACGGCTGTCGGCCAGTCCACCGTCTGCGAGGAAGCGAACGGCGTCACCGGGACCGAGGTGATGGGCGAGATAAGCGCCTCGGGCGATCCGCTCTACCTCGTCGCCGACCTCGATTCCCGCGCGCTGCAGCCGCGCCAGATTGTGCTCGGCATAATCGGCGGTCGCCTCGATCGACGCCTCGGGGTCGTAGCGCAGCGCCAGCAGCTCTGAGCGTGCCCCCGCAGAGACCCGGCCCTCGGGGTCCAGCCAGCCGCGGCGGGACGCCTCGGCGTTGAGCCAGGTGCCACGGCGCTCGGCTTCACCGATCCAGGTGCTGCTGATGAACTGGCCGAGCCCTGCAGCGCTCGACCGCGGATTGCGGGAATGGCAGTTCCAGGCGCCGCCGGGACCGCGCGCAGCTTCGGCATCGACGATCGCGGCGATCGCCGCCGGCGGCAAGCCAGTCCGCTCGCCGGCGCGGTTGATGAATGAGCCATAGCGGGCGTTCGGACCCAGGCCGTCGACACGGAGCGGAGCTTCCGGATTGTCCGCAAGTGGTCGCGCCGGCATTGCCGGCGTTGGTCCGTCCGGAGAGTTCGAACGGGCGGTCGCGTCATGGTTGCAGCAGCAGCTCGAGCGGCCGGCCGGGGTGGCATCAGCGCCGCGCCCGATCAGCGAAAGGAGCGACTCGAGTCCGAAGCTGTTGCCGGCAGCTCCACCGGTGCTTGAAGGGGGAGCACTCCGGTCGCTTTCACCACTGCCGATGGCTGCGCGCCAAAGGGACTGGGCGAGTTCGGACTGGGCCTGCCGGTAGATGATCTCGGCACGTTGAGCGGGGCGGAGAGACTCGAACTGGGAACGATCAATCATCGGCCCGCTCTTGTCCTGACGGCCCGCAGCACGTTTCGCTTGCGCATGAGGTCGCTTGCCGAGCGATCATCGCTGGCCGACTGCTCGGCGGCTTCGACTCTCCGGCGAGCCTCTCCGCGGAATCGGTCGGCGGCGCCCTCCACCGCAGTCAGCGAGCCGTATGCCTCTCGTGCGGCGCTCTGCAGTTGAGCCACTCGACCGTCGATCATCCTGCGGTCCGACTCGAGGCTGGTTCGAAGCGCGCGCATGTGCGCGAAATAAGCGGTGGATGGCAGGACCACGGCCTCGGCGGCGGCATGGCGCTCCTGCCGTACCGCCTCGGCCAGGTCCGCCTGCTCGCGTTCAACGGCAGCCAGGCGGCTGATTTCGACGCTGATCGAAATCCTGATTTCGTCCACCTCTCGCCGTCTTATTCCGACGGCTGCGCAATAGGGCGTCTTCATTGGCTGGCCTCGAGTAGTTCGCCCAGTGCCGCGAAACTGGACGGGGCGGGGCGGTGATCGTTCCTGTCCTGATGAAGGACGGCTTCGATGGCCGGAGCGAGCGCGATCGCCCGGTCGACTTCGTCATTGGATCCCGCTTTGTAGGCGCCAAGCCGAACCAACTCCTCCATGTCGCCATAGAGGGAGAGGATGGCCCGGGCGGCGAGCCTGAGGCGGTTCTCTTCGTCGCCAAGCGCATGCGGCAAGGTGCGAGAGACGGACTTCAGAATGTCGATCGCGGGATAGCGGCCTCGTTCGGCAATCCGGCGGCTCATCACGACGTGGCCGTCGAGAATCCCTCGAACCGCATCGGCAACCGGTTCGTTATGATCGTCGCCGTCGACGAGGACCGTGAAGAGGCCGGTTATGCTGCCCCGACCGGCCGGGCCCGGCCCTGCGCGTTCGAGCAGCCGCGGTAGTTCGGCGAACACCGTTGGCGTATAGCCTTTGGTCGCCGGCGGTTCGCCGCTGGCGAGTCCGATCTCCCGCTGGGCCATGGCGAAGCGGGTGACCGAGTCCATCAGGCAAAGAACGTTGAGACCCGAGTCGCGGAAATGCTCGGCGACGGCGAGTGTCGTCCAGGCTGCCTGGCGGCGCATCAGTGCCGGCTCGTCGGAAGTGGCGACCACGACGACCGAGCGGGCGAGGCCATCTATTCCGAGATCATCCTCGACGAATTCCTGGACCTCGCGCCCCCGCTCGCCGATGAGACCGATCACCGCAACATCGCAACTCGTCCACCGGGCCAGCATCGACAGCAAAACGGACTTGCCGACTCCCGATCCGGCGAACAGTCCGAGCCGCTGGCCGAGGCAAAGCGGAGCGAAAAGATCGAGGGCTGAGACTCCGGTCTCGACCCGGGCGCCGACCCGGCCGCGGCTCGCCGCCGGCGGTGGAGCCGCCTTGACCGGGCGGGCGTCGGCGCCGAAGCCGAGTGGACCTTTGCCGTCGACCGGCCGTCCGAGCCCGTCAATCATTCGGCCTAGCCAAGCCGGGCTCGGCCGGAGCGCGAACTGTCCCGAAACCAGGTCGGCGCGAGCGCCGGAAGCGATGCCCTGCGGGTCCCTGAAGGGAAGGCAATGAGCAATCTCGCGATCGAGGCCTGTCACCTCGGTTTCGATGATTCCGGCTTCGCTGGTCACCTCGACTCGCGAGCCGATCCGGGCGGCACCGGCGAGACCCTCAACCTCGATCAAGGCGCCCCGAGCGGCGACGACTCGCCCGTAGCGACGATCTGGCGTGAGGTCGCGCACGGCACGCGCAACGGAAGCGAGGTTCGGCACAGGCTGGCGCGGTTCGAATTCAGGCGGCTTCGCCAACCTGGTCCAGCAACTCGTCTTCGAGGTGCATCAGTCGCCGGCAATCGCCAAGCGCCTTGTAATATTCCATTCGGGCGACGTGGCTTGCAAAGGAAAGATAGGTCGCGCGCGCCTGTGGCTCAGCGAGCATCGGCGAGACATGTTCGAGCGCCTCGATGATCCGATTCTGATGAGCCGAGTCGTTGGCCGGATCGACATAAGCCATCATGGTGTGGAAATAGAGCGCTCGGGCGGGCGTGGTCGCCGCCTCGGGGAGCATCACCTCCCGGCCACGCAGGATCGCGGCATGGTTCTCGACCCGCAGCTCGGTGCGGCCGACCGAGGTCAGGACGGCGCCGTTCACCACCACCTTTTCGCCATCGCGAAGTGCAATCCGAAGCATGCCGATCATCCTTTGTGAGTCTGTTGATGCTCTTATAGGATGAAAATCTGCATTCCGGCCCGCTCGCCGCTTGCGCGCTGTTTTCTCGCCGACGGCATTTTGTCCGCGAGCCTTTTGGCGGCCTTTCGTGTCATCCTATAATGAGCGGGACAGGGCGTGGGCAGTCGCCGGCGCCTGCTTTCGGGAGACCGCTGTTGAGCCTCTATTCCGCACTTTATGCCGGCGTGTCCGGCCTTGGCGCTCAGTCGAGCGCGATGGCGACCGTTGCCGACAATATCACGAACATCAATACCATTGGCTATAAGGGCGTCACCGCCGAGTTCCGCTCGATGGTGACCGATGGCCGAGCCCGTTCGAGCTACTCGGCCGGCGGCGTCATTGCCGCCCCTCAGGCGATGATCTCCAAGCAGGGGCTGCTCCAAGCCTCGAGCAGCCAGACCGACCTGGGCATCGATGGGGCCGGCTTTTTCGTCACCCGCAACGGGACCGACGCCAATGCAGACGTCGCCTTCACTCGCGCCGGTGCGTTCAAACCCGACCTCGAAGGATATATGCGCAACACCAGCGGATATTATCTCCAAGGATGGCGTCTCGATCCCCAGGGCAATTATCTCGACACCGGCAGCCTCAATGCGCTCGAGCCCGTCCGGCTCAGCGAACTGACCGGCTCAGCCGCGGCGACCGACCGGATCCAGATGCGCGCCAATCTGCGCTCCGACCAGCCCGTCTCCGCTGCCGCGGCGACCTATGCCGCCGGCCAGATGGCTTCAGGAACGGTGACTCCGGACTTCACCCGTTCGATCGACGTGTACGATGCTCAGGGCGGCAGCCACCGGATCACCTTGAGCTATCTCAAGACGGACGCAAACGAGTGGGTCAGCGAGATTTATGCCGATCCTGCCGAGGTCACCGCCGCCGGCGGGCTGCTCGCAAGCGGCACGATCCGCTTCAATCCCGACGGCAGCCTCGACCGGGCCGGCTCGACTGCCGCTCTGTTCGATCCGCTCTCCGTCACCTGGACCAATGGTGCCGGCTCGAGCCCGATCACGCTCGCCATGGGCAGCGATGGGGCTCTTGACGGCCTCACTCAGTTTTCCGGAGAGTCGGCGCTCATCTCGTCCTCGGTAAATGGCGGCCTGCTCGGCACCGTCTCGTCCGTCGAAGTGTCGCCCGAGGGGATCGTCAGCGCCATCTTCGACGACGGAACCGCGCGCGCCGTCTTCCGGCTTCCACTCGCCACGTTCGCCAATCCGGATGGGCTCGTTCGACTTGCCGGAAATGCCTATGGCGTTTCCAGCAGTTCCGGCAGTGCCGCAATCAATCCTCCCGGCTCGCTCGGTGGCGGCCTGATTTCCAGCGGCACGCTTGAATCCTCGAATGTCGATCTGGCGCAGGAATTCACCAACATGATCCGGTTCCAGAGGGCCTATAGTGCCTCCTCGAAGATCATAACGACCGTCGACGACATGCTTCAGGAACTGAGTAGCCTGAAGCGCTGATGCCTGTTCGCCGGACACCGACCCTGAAGGAAACCAGCTCGTGGCGTTGAACGATATTCTCGGCTCCGCCCTGTCCGGCCTTTCGGCCTCGCAAGCGGGGCTGCGGTCGGTGTCGAACAACATCGCCAATGTCAGCAGCCCCGGCTATGCTCGGGAGCGAGTGACATTTTCGACCGGGGTAACCTCCGGCCGAGTGAATGGGGTGGTGGTGAGCGAACCGGCGCGGATCGCCGACCGGTTTCTCGAGGCGACGGTGTATCGCCGTTCCGGTGATGTGGGACGGGCGGAGGTCGCAGGGGCTTATCTCGACCGGCTGCAGTCCTTGTTGGGAGCCCCTGGCGCAGAGGGCGGACTGGCCGCGCGCCTGGACGAGGTGACAGCCTCTGCGATCGCGATGACCGGCTCCGCCGCCTCTGAGCAGACGGTGGCGGCCTTCACCGGCAATGTTCAGGACGCGGTCGTCACCATGCAGCAGCTCGATCGCGACGTCGGTTCGCTTCGCGCCGACGTCGAATCGGAAGTCGGCTTCACGGTCGAGAAGGTAAACTCGCTGTTGCGCCGCATCCACGAACTGAACGACACGGTCGCTCGCCTGGACGTGCTCGGACGAAGTTCGGCCGGTGCCGGTGACCAGCGAATGTCCGCCGTCCAGGAATTGAGCAGTCTCGTGAACGTGAGCGTTCGCGAGCAGCCCGACGGTCGGGTCAGTATCGACACGGCTTCCGGGGCGGCCCTCCTCGACCGCCGTCTGCGTCAGCTTTCCTATCCGACGACGGGGCAGGGTGTTTCACAAGCTTCCTATCCCAGCATCGACATCCACTTTGCCGAGGCCGACGGAAGCCTCGGCGCGGCGACGGGTGAGCGCATCGATTCCGCCATGGTCGGCGGACGCCTTGGTGGGCTGCTCGACCTTCGGGACCGCGCCTTGCCCGAATTTTCCGACCGGCTGGGTGTTCTGTTCGGCGGACTTGCCGAAACCCTGAACGCCGTCGCCAATGCGGGAACGACCGTGCCTGCACCGTCACGGCTGGACGGTCGTCAGACCGGCCTCGTCGGCACCGATCGGCTCGGCTTCAACGGCAGTGCCGCTTTTGCGGTCGTCAAGACTGACGGCGAACTGGTCGCAAAAACCAGCGTCGACTTTTCGGCGCTTGGCCCGACGGCGACCATCGACGATGCCGTTGCGGCGATCAATGGCGGTCTGGGAGGGGCGGCGACGGCCTCGTTCGTCAATGGAACCCTTACGATAACCGCCACAGCCGCGGGACAGGGCGTTGCCATCGGCCAGGATCCGACTGCTCCGAGCGACCGGGCGGGCTCCGGCTTTTCGCAATTCTTCGGCCTCAATGATCTCGTTCGAAGCGCCGCTAGCGCCCTCACGCCTTCGGGATTCGAAGCCGGCGATCCGCACGGCTTCGAAACTGGCCAGACGAGTCAGTTGATCCTGCGCGATCCGACCGGGCGTGCCCTCGTCAAGTACACTCTGATGCCGAGCACGGGCGGTTCCATGGGCGACCTCCTGGCCGACCTAAATGCCAGTCCGATCGCGAGCTTCGGAAGTTTCTCGATCGACTCACGCGGCCGCTTCCGCTTCCAGGCTGATCCCAGCGTCACGGGCGCTTCCCTCAGCATCCCGGCGGATTCGACGGATCGATTCGGAACGGGACGCTCCTTCACCGCACTGTCGGCTCTTACCGGCACTTCCACTGGCCTCGCCGCCGCCGAGGTCCGGCCAGTCGTCCTGGCATCCGCGGCGCAGTTGCCGCTCGCGCGGCTTGACACGGCGGCCGCGGTTGGGGCGCGGGCGATTGGGCAGGGCGACATACGCGGCGCCACTGCCTTCGTGGATCGGCTGAGCCAGTCGACTGACTTCGGCAGTCAAGGTCAAGCGACGATCGAACGCTTTGCCGGACTCGTCCTTGGTCGAGCTGGGATGGAGGCCTCGCAAGCTGCGGACCGGCTCGCCGATGCCAGCGCTCGACGAGAGGATGCCGTCAATCGGCGCGACGCTTATTCCGGAGTCAATATCGACGAGGAGCTTTCGCAGCTCGTCATCTTTCAGAACAGCTACTCCGCGGCCGCTCGAGTCATGACGACTGCAAGCGAGATGTACGACACGCTGATCGCAATGGTCCGCTGAGAAAGGAACGAGAGATGAGCCGAGCCGCCACCATCCCGATGCAGCGGACCTTGTTCGAGGCTATTCAGCGCTCGCAGCAGAAGCTTTCTGCAACCCAGGTCCAGCTGGCCACCGGCAAGAAGGCCCAGAGCTACGCAGCGCTCGGCACCGAGACAGTTCGAACCCTTTCGGCACGCTCGCTGGTCGCTCGCCAGGAGGCTCACGCAGCCGTGGCGAATCGATTGCAGACCACCTTGTCGTTTCAGGATGCGAGCATCGGCGGAGTGGAAAGTTCGATGATGGCTCTCCACCAGGATATATTGGAGGCGATCGGCACTGGACAGAGCACGGGACTCCAAGAGGCGATCGAGGCTGCCTTCCACCAGTTCCGGGAAGGCATGAATGCAACGGAGGCCGGCTTGCCGCTCTTCGCGGGATCTCAGACGGACGGGCCGCCGTTCGTGCCTCAGAAACTGTCCGATCTGCCCGGGTTGAGCGTCGCCGACGCGTTCCGAAACGACCAGGTTCGCGCCTCGGCCCGCGTCGGCGATGGACTGGACGTCACTTATGGAGTTCTGGCTGACGAGCTTGGCACCGAGCTTTTCGAAGGGTTCAAGAGGCTCGCCGAGGCGGGGCCATTTGGCGCCACGCTAACTGGGGCTCAGAGGGATGCCTTGTCGGCCGCCGCCACCGAAGTCGGTGACGGCCTCAAGGCATTGCGCTCGATCAATGCAGAAAATGGCCGTCGTCAGGTGCAGGTCGACTCCCTGGTCCAGCGCGCGGATGAGCGCACTCTCCTGCTGAAGGAGCTGATCGGCCGCAACGAAGATGCCAATCTTGCCGAGGTAGCCGCTGAGCTCGTCCAGCGCCGCACGATCCTCGAGGCCTCCTATTCGGTCTTCTCCGAATTCTCAGGCCTCAGCCTCGTCAAGTTCCTGCGCTGATCGGGCCTGATCCGGTCTTCTCGTCCGCCAACCTCATTGCAGTGGTTCGAGGCTGGTCGAGCGAAGGGAACGTGCTCCAGTTGATCCGCCGCCGCTCAGGCTCCGCCCGGACTCGGTGCAAGGTCAAGCAGGTCGGCGATCCGGCCGGCGGGGCTTGCGGCAGGTATCGCACCCATTGCCCGGGTGAGCGTTCCGGCGTCGACCGATCCGGGAGCGCTGGTGAGGATCTCGAAGACGCCGGCGCTCGGCAGCGCGGAGAAGCCGTCGCGATAGCGGGCGCGAAGCTGGGCGAGCTCCGCCTCGCGGCCAAGCATTCCAAGAGCAATGGCATAGCGCAGGACCATCGCCTGTCCGACTTCGTTCAGGGAAACGCTTGCCGGCAGCTCCGGCCCCGCTGCTGCCGCGAAGGCGTTCCAGTCATTCTGCTTCCATAGCAATTCCGATCGCAACCCGCCGCTTCCCGGCACGTCCTGCAGCACGGCGATTGCCTCGCGGTGGCGGCCGAGCTGGTGGAGCGCGACGGCCTGGATGCGGTTGCGATCCCACAGCATCTCCCGCGGATAGATGACTCGCTCGGTGGCTCGGACTGCGGCAAGCGCCCGGTCAGGGCGTCCGGCAAGAATGTGCAAGGTCGCCACCCGAACCGACAGCGGCCCCTGGGTGATGTCGCTATTTCGCACCCTCAACCGATGTTCGAGCAGTTCTGCCGCGCGGGCATAGAGCCCTTCATGTTGGAGGCGTGCCGACAGTCGCTCGACAAGCTGATCACCTTCGCCTCCACCAGGGGCGAGATCGCGATAGTCCCAGAATAGCCCAGCGGCTTGTGGCAACGGCATCCGGCTGTCGGCGGCAAGCAGTGCGGCGAGATCCGACTGGACGGCGGCCATGAAGGCGGGCAGTTCGTCCGCCAGATCGAAGTAGCGGACCAGGGTAGCGCCGGCGCCAAGCGCCCCGTGAGTGTCGCCGACCTGTCGGTAAAGCCGATAGCTCAGCTGCAGCGCGCGCTCCTCGATCGGACCGCCGCGCCACACGAAACGCAGTTGTTCCAGCCGACGCAAGGCTTCGGAAGCTGCCATCCGACGGCTTGTAACCGCACTTTCGATCAGGCTGAGTCGGACATCGTGGCGCTGTTCCGCGTTTCCCGAACGTTCGACCTGCCTCAATCTCGGCAGCGCCTGAGCATCCCGACCGAGCGAAAGAAGGATTCTGCCCCGCCACAGATTGGCCGACGGATCGGATTGAGGGGCCATGGCGAGCCAAGGCTCCGCTTCCCCGGCTCTGCCGGAATCGAGCGCGGCCGCCGATGCGGCGGCGATGAACGGTGTTCGGGCGGTCGGGGGACGCGCTCGCAGGGCTGCGGCCGCGCAGACTCCCTGTGACAGAGCTTGCTCCCCTGCGCCCGCCGCGGCGAGGACCCGCATCCGCCACAGACAAGCCTCTGCGTTGGCCTCCAACCCGCCTTGAGCGAGCGCCGAAAGAGCTTCTGCGCGGCGATCGAGGCGGGCGAGCACGGCGCCGCGTGCGAGTTGAAAGGATGGGACGAGCGCGAGATCGGGATCGTCCCGAAGCATGACGTCGAGGACGCCCAGGGCTTCGGGCGCGCGGTCGTCGCCAATCAGACTTCGGGCATAGTTCCAGCGGGCTCGCTGGCGAGTCCGTGGCGTCGCGGTCGCAAGGGCAGCCCGCGCTTGGAAAGGTGGAAGGATCTTCCAGCCCGAGGGGCCGACAATCCGGGGATCGGCCGCCAGCTCGGCGGCGAAGCCGGGAAGGCGCAAACGCCTCGTCTGGACGGGACCGACGGAACGCTCGCCGGCTGTCGCACCTAAAGGAGGCTGGGCGGTCGCCGCAATCGCGACGACCGCCGCACCGGCTGCGGATGCGAACGACAGGAGCTTGCGGCGCATCAATTCACCGGTCCCACCAGCGCGAAACCGGCACCGCCCGCCGCTGCGGCGACGAGAAAGAGCAAAGGGAGCGCAATACCAGGAGAGCTTCGAGCCTCGGCTGGCGCAGGGTCGTTTGAACCCGGAGCGATTTTTCCCCGCTGGGGCTTGCGATCACCGCGGCGCCGATCGTTTACCGGTGTCGTGCTGCTGACGACCTTCAGCTTGCCGGGTCTCTGATCGCGGCTCATCGAGTCCAATCTCCTGTTTCTTCGTCTATTATAGAAGAAGGTAGAGGCTGAGCTTCGGCTGGCCGGCCTGAATGATGTTGAGGAAAGTGCTCGTGCGTACGCGGCTCGCCTTCACCTTGCTGACTGCCCTGTTGTCCGCCAGCGGAACCATGGCCTGGGCCGAAGTTGGAGGCTCCAACGAGCTGCACCTGGTTCAAATGGAAGAGATCCGGGTTCCGATCGTCGACGGCGGCCGAGTGGACGGCGCCTTTACCGTCAAGGTGGTGCTCGGCGCTGATGATCCCGCAGCTGCGGAGCGGCTCGGCTCGGCCCTTCCACGACTGCGTTCAGTTTCGCTTGGCGCGACTCTCGAATTCTCCCGCCTTCATGCGTCGCCGCTTCGACCGGTTGATGTCGAGCAGCTCAGTCGGGATCTGACCGAAGCTCTGCAAGGTGTCGACGCTGGCATTTCCCGGATTCTGATCGTCGAGGTCGCGGCACGTCCGGCCTGAGGGAAACGGCCGCGGCGAAACGTCCGGGAAAATGCGGTCGTCCAGGCGGCTGCAGCGACCCAGGTTGTCACTTCTCGTCAACTTTGGTTGACACTCGAGTAGTCGTCAACTACAGTTGACGTATGGTTGCTTCCAACCACCTGCCGACGCCGGACGAGCCAGAACACGCGCTTGCGGCTGTGGTCGCGCTCCGGCGAATGGCGGACAATCTGGAGCGCCAGGCGGTGCACTCGGCACTGAAACAAGGCTGGTCGTGGACCCGGATCGCTCAGGCACTCGGAGTCACCAAACAAGCCGCCCACAAAAGGCTTTCAAACATCAGCGCAGACGATGATCTGGCGTAGGAGATTTTCATGCTCAAACGGATCAAATCGAGCCTTGGCAACATGGCCACCATCAAGACCCTATGTGAAACGGCAGAGGCGCACGCCCTCCGCGATCAGCAAAGCGAGCCGGGTGCGGAGCATTTCCTGCTCGCGGCGTTCGATCTTGAGGATGGGACCGCTCGCCGTGCATTTCGTGAGTTCGAAGCGGATGCGGCAGATCTGAGACAAGCCATCGAGCGTCAGTATCAGGACGCGCTGATCCTGGTCGGCCTGGATGCTCCCGATGCCGCGGCGCGCCCAGTGCCTCCGCCACCAAAGCACGCAGTCTTCAGCGCGTCGCCGTCCGGACGCGAAATCATGCAGCTTCTGGCCGAGCACCGCAGATCCCACGATCCAATGCTTGGTGCGGATGTTGTCGCCATTGTTGCGGGCATCCAGCACGGTGTCGCCGCTCGCGCCTTGCGGGCGATGGGTATAAATGGCGCTGCTCTGAAAGTCGTCGCCGAGGACATCGCTCGACATAGCAGAGCCGCGTAGGCGAGGTTTATGTTGCGCTGCATCGATCCCGTGACTCGGACCCAATCACGCTCCGGCCACTGACGGATGGCGATGCTTCCCCTAGGCTAGCGTCGCGTCGGCTGAGGGCGAGGAGCCGCAGCTCGCGCAGGTTCGGCGGAGCTCCGTCGGGCCATGGCCATGGTAAGCGCTGCGGCGCCCTGGGGCGACATGTTGGCAAGGATGAGCGCCGTGGAGCGCTCGCGCATTCGCTCCGCCACCTCGACCTGAACATCCATTTCAAGCTGTTCGAACACGATCGCGGCTCGGTTTGGCCGCATCGCCTGATAGATGCGAGCGAGCTCGGCGAAACGTTCCTCCTCGGGCGATGGGGAACGCTGCTCGGCTGGAGCGCCGGCTTGCGCAGCCGCCGCAGCGGCGGCGCCGCCGGTTGCGAGCCGCTGCTCGGCCGCTCGCGCTGCCTGCTCGCGAAGTTGGAGCGCCCGGTTGCGGCGCGCCAGTTCCTGGTCGCGTGCGGTCATGTCCTGCTTGATCGACGCGCCGAGGCGAGTCTCCGGCGCCTTCGCCGAACGATCGGCGGCGCTGACGCCATTGGCCAGTACCCCCACTCCCGCGGTGGCCGCCAACAGCATCAACAGGGGAGGGCGAAACCTCATGCTGCCGCTCGCTCAAGTTCGAGCACATCGTCCTGCTCGTCGGCGGCGCCGCCTGCGCTTCCCGCGCTCTCAAGCAGCCGATCGGCGGTCGCGTTGGCGATCCCGACCATCACGGTCAGTTCGTCACGGATCGATTCGGCCGAAGCGAGCGCTCGGGCGGTGGACGCGGCATCGGTGCGCAAGGTCTCCTTGAGCTCCGAAAGAACGATCCGCGCCTGAGATGCGGCAGTGTCGAGAGCCTGGACCATCTGCGGCAGCGACGCCCCTTTCACGGCCTCAAGGCTGCGCATCATCCGAACGCTCTGGACGAGCACCGCGAGGCAGAAGATGGTGGTGATGATATTGATGAACGTGGCGAAACCCATGGCTCAGTCCTTCGCGATGTCGGTGAGAAGTCGGATGGCGACATTCTGGTTGCGCTGTCCCAGCAAAGCGCGGCCGAGGCGAACGCCGCTCGAGTGGATTTCGAGCGGATCGTCGGCATGCTTGTTGAGCGGGAGAGTCTGACCGACCTGGAGCGATTGTACGTCACGAAGTCGAAGGACGCGCTCGGCCAGAACCGCGTCGAGCTGGATCTCGGTCTTGCGGATCTCGGCGCCCATATGGACCTCCCACAGCGAGTCGCGACCCATTTTCTCCCCCATGAAGCGCTGGAGCAGCTTCTCGCGCACGGGCTCCAGCGTGGCATAGGGCAGAAGCACGCTGAAGCGACCGCCACGTTCCTCCATGTCCACTCGGAAGGTCGCAACCGCCGTGACGTTGCTGGGGCTGGCGATGGCGGCGAAGCGCGGGCTCGTCTCGATCCGTTCGAGAGTCATCGTGACAGGGGCGATCGGCTCGAAGGCAGCGGCGAGGTCGGAAAGCGCCAGATCGATCATCCGGGACACAAGGCTCGTCTCGATCGTGGTAAAGCCGCGGCCGTCGATCTTGACCGGACCACTGCTGCCTCGACCTCCGAGCAGCGCGTCCACGACGGAGTATATCAGGGAGGACTCGACAGCGACGATTCCGTAATTCTCCCATTCCTCAACCCTGAACACCCCGAACATCGCCGGCAGCGCGACGCGGTTCATGAATTCGCCGAAGCGAACCGAGCTGGTCGCTTCGAGGCTGACGTCGATGGCGTCGGATGTCATGTTGCGCATGTTGGTCGCAAAGGTGCGGATGACGCGATCGCACACCACCTCGAGCATCGGCAGGCGCTCGTGATTGATCACATCGGACTCGATGACCGCGCGAAGTCCGCTCTTTTGTGGAATGGGCGCGGCAACATCACCGAAGAGCGCATCGATGTCCGCTTGATCGAGCGCGTGGTCGTCGCCGAGCGCCATCGGCTGCGGGTCGGGAAGGTCGAACTCCTCGAAATCGCTCATTGCTGCACAAGATCCTGGATGAGAACGTCGGTAACCGAACCCGCGCCGACGGCGGCATTGGCGCGAACGAGCATTTCCTCCTTCAGGCGAAAGGCAGCGGCGGAACCGGCGAGATCCTCGGGCCTGAGCTCGCGCAGGAAGGGCTGGTAGGAATCGATGATCAGCGGCAGCTTTCGAGTAATTTCCTCTACCTGCGACTCCGACGACGGCACCAGCATCAGGTGCACTCGCAGGTAGCGCGGCGCTCCGTCGGGCGCTCGAAGATTGACGGTCAATGGCGGCATGTCGACGAACGTACTCACGTCTTCCACATTCAGCTCGGCCGTGCCTTCGCCACCGTCCCCACCCAGCAGGGCGTAGCCGGCGGCCCCACCGCCTCCGAGCAGGACAAGCGCCGCAATGGCGCCGATGATCGGCTTCTTTCGCGACCGCTTCGGCGGGGGAGGAAGTATTGTCACCTCCTGCACGCTCTCGTCGGCTTCATCCTCTTGTTCGCTGGCCACTTCCGTTCCTTTCGCCGGCAATCTTGCCGAAATCGCCGCGATCGCGCCGGCCACTCCGATTTCCTCCTATTATAGAGGGGACACCGGCAAATTCTGCCTAGTGCGGAAGTTTCCAGGATTTTTTCCGGAGTGAAGAATGGACATCTCTTCCTACGTGCTGCTCAGCCACGAACAGGCGTTGCGCCGCCGGCTTGATGTGGTCGCCAACAACATGGCGAATTCCAGCACGGTCGGCTTTCGGCGCGAGCGACCCGTGTTTCACGAATATGTGGAGCGCGGTCGCGAGGGAATGACCGACGCTGCGCGCAATGTCTCCTTCGTGCTCGACTATGGCGCCGTTCACGACACCACTCCGGGTGCGTTCCAATCCACGGGCAATCCGCTGGACGTGATGATTGACGGTCCGGGCTTTCTCTCCGTGCAGGCCCCTGAGGGTGGTGAAGCCTATACCCGTGCGGGACTGCTCCGAGTGCTCGAAAGTGGCGAACTCGGAACGGCGGCGGGCCAGCGCGTGCTTGGCGAAGGCGGACAGCCGATCGCCATTCCGGCCGACCAGGTCGGGCAAGTCCGAGTCACGCAGGACGGCACAGTGATGGGGGGCCAAGGTCCGCTTGGCCGGCTCACTATCACGGTGTTCGACAACGCGGCGTCCGTCTCGCCCCGCGGCGACGGACTTCTTACCGGCGAGGGAGGACGGCAGCTTGGCGCGGCGGAAACCCGCCTGCGCAGCGGCGGAGTTGAAGCGTCGAACGTCCAGCCGATCATCGAGACCACGGCAATGGTCGAAATCCTTCGTTCCTACCAGACCAGCCAGCGAATGGCGGATGGAATCAACGACATGCGCAAGCGCGCAATCGAGCGGCTCGGCCGCGTCGACTGACCTTCCAACCTTTCGAACCGAGGAAGCCCATATGCGATCACTGTCCATTGCCGGCACCGGGATGCTCGCACAGCAGACCAACGTCGACGTCATTTCCAACAATATCGCGAACATGAACACGACCGCCTACAAAAGGCAGCGTGCCGAGTTTCAGGACCTGCTTTACCAGCAGGTCGCGCGCGCCGGTGCCCAGACCGGTGGCGCCGAGGCAATAGCGCCGTCTGGCATTCAGATCGGCGCGGGCGTGCGTACCGGCGGCGTTTACCGCATCGGCACTCAGGGCGCCCTGACCCAGACCGATAACCGGTACGACGTCGCGATCGAAGGCCAGGGCTATTTCCAGGTCACTATGCCCAATGGCGAGACCGCCTATACTCGCGCCGGCTCGTTCCAGGTTTCCGATCAAGGAGAGCTGGTCACCGCCGACGGTTATCCGGTGCAGCCGGGAATCGCCGTTCCGCAGGAGGCAACCGACGTCGTCATCGCCCGCAACGGGACGGTCCAAGTGAAAGTGGCCGGCGATGCCGCGCTCCAGGATGTCGGCCAGCTCCAGCTCGCCACCTTCATGAACGAAGCCGGTCTCGAGGCGATGGGCGGCAACCTGTTCCTTCAAACCGCCGCCTCGGGCGAACCGAATGTGGCCGCCCCGGGCGAGGCGGGCTTTGGGTCTCTCCGCCAGGGCTTCCTCGAGGCATCGAACGTCAATCCGGTGTCGGAAATCACGGCGCTGATTACCGCGCAGCGTGCCTATGAGATGAACAGTCGCGTCGTGAAGACGGTCGACGAGATGCTCGGCACCACCAGCCAGCTTCGGTGACGCGATGATCTCGCTCTTTGTTCTGCCGCTCGCCGTCGGGCTGCAAGCTGCAGCGCCGACGGCCGTCGAGACGCCGGTGCTCGTACGCACGATCGAACGCGGCGAGTTGCTTGCCGCAAGCGACTTCGCCGTCGAAGGAAGGACAGCTTCCCAGGCTCGTGGAACGCTGTCGATCGAGGCCGCTGCCGGAATGGAGGCCAATCGCCGGCTAGCCGCAGGCAACGTCGTTCGACAAGCTGACGTGACGACGCCTCGGCTCGTGCGGCGCGGCGAGCCGGTGACCATTTACGTACGCTCCGGCGCCCTCACCATTACCGCCTCCGGCCGCGCCCTTGGCAGCGGCGGCGCAGGAGAGACGGTCCGAGTTGTCGCCTCCACAAACCGCACCCTCGACGGCATCGTCGAAGGCGCCGGCGCCGTTCGAGTCACCGCGCCCTGACAGTTTCTCGGGCACTGGCGGCCTCGTCCGGCCGGTGCCGACACAGTGCCAACCCCCCGGCGCGCACTGAGCGCGCATCAGCTGCCTTCTGGAGCCTTCGATGAAGAAGCAAATGATGATCCTGATGATGGTCGCTCCCGTGCTTTCGGGATGCGGAGCCGCCGGTCGACTGAGCAATGTCGGCCGGGCACCACGACTCTCGCCCCAGGAAGCCGTGGCGGCGCCATACAGGGAGGGTTCGATTGCCCGCCCCGACCTTGTCGAGACCATCCATGAGGCGCCGGTCGCCGCCCCGCCGTCGGCGCCCTCGGCGTCGCTGTTCCGATCGGGGGCCGGTGCGCTGTTCCGCGATCAGCGAGCCTCGCAGCAAGGTGACATCGTGACCATCCGGATCAACGTCGCCGACCGAGCCTCAGTCGACAACAGCACGTCGCGCGAGCGCACCGGGTCGGAAAATGCCGGCCTCGCATCCTTGTTCGGCCTCGAAAACCCGCTTCGACGGGTCCTCCCCGGCGAAGCGGACACGGGCAGTCTCGTCGACGCCAGCTCGAGGTCCCGATCGAGTGGCACGGGCACGACGGAGCGAAGCGAGACGATCAACCTGACCATGGCCGCTGTCGTGACCAACGTCCTGCCCAACGGCAATCTCGTCATCCGAGGCCGTCAGGAGATGCGCGTCAATTTCGAGCTTCGCGAACTGATCGTCACCGGAATCATCCGGCCGCAGGACATTGCTCGTGACAACAGCGTCCGCCACTCGCAGATCGCCGAGGCGCGGATCAGCTATGGCGGTCGCGGCCAGCTGACGGACGTCCAGCAAGCGCGTTGGGCGCAGCAGATCTATGATGCGCTCTTCCCGTTCTGACAGCGATCGGATCTGGGAGGGTTTCCGGTAGCGCGAGCGCCGGATCACCGGGTGCATCTTTCCCGGTTCCGAGCGGGCGCGGTAACTGTCCTGAAAGCCGGTGCCATCGGGGCCTTGGGCCGTTCCTTGTTCAGGCGCCGGTTTCTTGTTCAGGCCTGTAGCGCCTCAGGCCGCCTCCGCTCTCCGCCTGACCAGGGGAGACGATATGATCCTTCGCACGACTGCGAGGTTGCAAGCGGGAGCCGCGGCGGCGGACCGGGCTGATCGATGGAAATGGCGAGCAGCGGCTTGGCCGCTTCCATGCCCGGCCCGGGCAAGCAAAAACGCCTAAGGTCCCGCCATCGAGGAAGCGGTGAATGAATCGCCGTGGCGGGAATCGTCCCGTCTCTGTTCAGGCGATACCCGTCTCGGGCGTGGTGCTGGAGCGGTCGATCATCGGCGCAGCCGCTGGCTGTCGCTCGGCGACCGGTCGGAAAACAACCGTCAGCATCATCGGTTCGCGCCGGGAAAGTGCAGGCGGCGGCACCATCATGAAAGCGGCCTCGTCTTCGCAGCGCATCAGGTGTGGTGCAACCTGTTCCATGCCTTCCAGCGAAGGGAGCGCGTCGACGGGCTCGCCCAGATGAGCGGCCTTTTCGCTTAAGAAGGCTTTGACGGGAATGAACTGTGCCGACTCCACCTGGACCCATTCGTAGAGGCGCCCGAACTGGACGCCGACCGCGAAGCGGCCGTCGGCGATAGGAATAGCCGCCATGAAATAGCCGTCATGAGTGGCGTGTGCCTGAACCTTGTCCGCGAACATGTCATTCCCGTCGGCGACGATGACTGGCAGCTCGATGGTGCGGTCGCAGAAATCGGCATATTTGAGGTCGAACCCGAACCGATGCTGTGTCAGGAGCGTCAGGCTGGTCGGAAGACCGTGGCCCCGGAGCTCGGCGGGAAGATACATTCGCTCGGCGCCCTTCATGTAGAACAGCCCGCGGCGCTTGAGCCCCTTGGCCGCGACGTCGGTGTCGAACAGCTTCACGGTTCCGGCACTGCCCAGGTTCACGTCATGCTCGAAGCTCGCGAGCACCTCGAGCTCGTAGGCAAGAGGAAGAAACATGAGCCTGGCCAGCGTCGCAGCGGCCGAGTGGCGGCGAGTGTCCGGTCGATCCGAGCGGGGCGCACGAACGAAGGCGGATTCGCGCTCGCGCGCGAAGCGGACGCATCCCCGCTGAACGTTGTCGCGGACAGCGCTTTGCCGGGCCTTTATGCTGTTTCCGTTCCGGAGCGCCCGTCCATCCGCGTCATAGTCGACGACCGATCCCTGCGGGGCGGTGCAGAGCTGCTCGATGACCGCCACGTTGGCGCACAGGGCCTCCAGGGTGCTCGATCCGTAATGGCGCCCGTCGATCAGCCCCTTCTTGTCGCACCGGCTGATCCTCTGCTCCCGGAGCAGAAGATAGCGTCCTGCCACTTCGACGCCGAGCTCGAGGCGAAGGAGCGGCTCCACCTGGTCCTGGACGGTGCCATTATAGCCGAGATCGACCAGCATCAGCGTGTCGCCGGGGGTCGGCGCCACCTCCCGGGTGACATGCTTGACCAGCCGATCGGCGAAGGCGCGTGAGCGGCTTAGGATCTTGCGCATCGTGGCCGGCGCACGGATCGCGGCGGCAAATCCGGCAGTGCGGCCCTGCGACCGGCGCAGGATCGACGCGACCTCCGATTCCGAAAGGAGCAACTGGCGGCCGATTTCCTGCGGGGGCGTGCATTCGAGCTCGACCTCGAGATGCTCGTTGACTGCCGCTTCGTCGACGAAATTCGCCGCAATTGCGGTGAAGCGGCTTACTTCGATCGCAGTGGTGGAGAGGCCGGTTCCGAGGGCTTCGAAGACGCGCTGAGGGAGATAGCCGTCCCGCATCAGAAATAGCAGATGAGTCCTCGATCCCGTGCTGGACAAGGCCGCCGCTTCGTCGGCGATCCACCGCGCGAAGGCATGGAGCACCGGGCCGAGAGCGGTATAGCCCAGCCGTTCCGACGGGTCGCGCAAGGTAGGGACACCGTGGGCAAGGGCCGCCCGATGCGGCTGGTAGCTCGGGATGGCGTTTGGGCCGGCCGTGTTGACGATTGCGCCGGCCGCGGCCTCGAGCCGAAGTCGCTGCTGCTCCTCTTCACTGAACTGGAGCAGGTGGAGCGCATTGATGCCGAGCGCCTGAGCGGGCTCAAAGTCGGCGCCCTTATTGTCCCCGATATGAAGGATGCGCCCGGGCGCGAGTCCGGTCTTGCGAAGTACATGTCTGAAGAGGCCCTCGCTCTTCGAGACGCCGAACTCGGAAGAGCAGAAGACATCGTCGATCAGGGCGGCGACGTCATCCCCGGCAGCAGCGCAGATGAGCTCCGTCAGCTGCGCGCGGTTCAGATAGGTGTCGCTGACGATCGCGATCCGGAGCCCCGCCTTCCTCGCCGAGCGCATCAGTGCAACCGTCGGCGCAAAGCCGTAGCAATGCCGGGCTTCCGCCTCCAGCTCGACCGCGACGGCGCGCGCGCGTGCCTCCTCATCGTGCGCAGGCAGCAGGGCCGCGTAGATCTCCTCGATCGTCGTTTCGTTGCGTCCATCCCGAAGCGTGGCGCGGCTTCGCGCTCGGCTTTCCGCCCACCTGCGCTGCTGGGGCGTGGCTCTGCTCTCTCCAAGGTCGGCGAAGACGTCGATCGGGACGTGCACGTTCCTCCAAAGCAGCGTGTCGAAGCAGTCGAGCGAAAGCATGGCGAGGCCCGCCGGCGCATCGTCGAGGGCATGGGGGAGCTGGTGCGGAAGGATGGACGTCTTCATTGTGGGTCGGCCTCGCTGGCAGGCGCGGATCGCGCGGACTCTCGGTCATTATAGGATATTGAGGAACGTCGGGGCGACGGCTGGAGGATTTCGGTGGAAGCTCGTCCGCGAAGGCGAAGTCAGATGTCCAGCTTTCCTGCCGTCCTTCAAGGTTAATGCCGAAGCAACCGCAAAAAAATGCGTCGAGGGCCGGCTGAGTGGCAGCCCCTATTCCTAGAATGAGAATGCGGTCAGCAAATACGCCTGACCGTCGCGGCCAGCGAATCTGGCCCAAGCCGCAGAAGCGGCTTCGACCACAGAAGGAAAAACGTAATGGCATATTCCGTCAACACCAATGTCGGCGCGATGGCGGCTCTCCAGAGCCTCAACGCGACTAATCGGGGCCTCAGCACCGTTCAGAGCCGAATCAACACCGGCCTGTCGGTCGCCTCGACCAAGGACGATTCCGCGTCCTTCACCATCGCCCAGACGCTTCGCGGCGACATGGGCGGCCTGAAGGCCGTCACCTCCTCGCTCAACCGCGCCAACAGCACGGTCGACGTGGCAGTGGCGGGTGCGGAGCAGATCTCCGACATCGTGAACCAGATGAAGTCCAAGGCTCTCGAAGCGTCGGATGCCGGCCTCGATTCCGCCAGCCGCACCGCGATTGCCAAGGATTTCGATGCGCTCAAGGAGCAGATCACCACGATCATCAACTCCTCCGAGTTCAACGGTACCAACCTGCTGAAGGCCAGCGGCGGCAACGTTGCGGCGCTTCAGTCGACCGACACGACGGCCGCCACGCTAAACGTTGCCAACCAGGACTTCACTGCCATCGTGACGGCGATCGGCACGACGTTCACTGACGCGGCGACCGCCAAGACGATGGTCAACACGTTGGATACTCAGGCAACCGCCATCGGCACCAAGCTCAGCACGCTGGGCTCGGCGGCGCGGAAGATCGACGGGCAGATCAGCTTCACCAGCAAGCTGTCCGACGTGATCGAGAGCGGCATCGGCAATCTCGTCGACGCCGACTTGGCCAAGGAATCGGCCAATCTTCAGGCACTGCAGGTCAAGCAGCAGCTCGGCCTCCAGGCTCTGTCGATTGCCAACCAGGCGCCGCAGTCGATCATGGGGCTGTTCCGCTAGTCGCGGAGCGAAGCGTCATGACCGATCAGGTCTGACTGGGCCGGGATGGCGACATCCCGGCCCTTTTCATTCTGATCTCCAGGGGCGTCGCTCCCACTCAGGGGAAACTCGAGGAAAGTCCGGAGTGATCCGCTCCGGCGAGCAACGCGCCTATAATGTCTTCAGGACTTGAGCGAGGTTTTGTGTTCCGGAGGATCCGCGAGATCGTCGACCCGCAGGGCGGGCGGCTGCGAATAAGCTTTGACGTGATCGGCGGCCGGGCGGTGACGGTGATCGGGCTGTCAGCCTCGGCGGAAGCTCCGCGGGTGATGCTCGACAGCTACGGCACCGAGTTGCTGGGTGGCTACATCATGTCGGCGCGCCTGGCGCTTCCCGAGGGGCTGCCGGAGGAGGTGGTCGCGGGTGGATTTGCCTCCCGGTTTGAATTGGTGATCGAGCCTCGGGCGACGATCCGAGTCAGCCAGGAGGGCAGCGGGTCCCTGGAAATACCCGAGGCATTCTGGGACAAGCTCTACGCCGAGCTGTGCATGGTCTGCGCGCATGCGCGCGAACTCGGGCGGCACGGCAGCCCAAGCCTCCACTGACCACCTGCGCATAAATACCGTACGGGAAATTCCTTAGTGGCCGCTGGCTGGCCTCTCGAGGCAAGTGCGAGCGGCAGGCACATCAGGCGATAGGACTGGCAAATGGATCCGCGCGAATTCGATCACAAAAGCGGCAGTTCGCGAAGCCGGGAAGTCGCTGAGCAGATCCGAGTGGCACTCACCTTTTCGATCAGCGACCGTGAGAAGCTCTGGGATGCGGCGGCCAAGCGCGGCCTTGGCTCGCCCGGGATGCAGCTGGAGGACATTGTCGACGTCATCGGGCCCCGCGAGGATCCGGCGATCGCCGAATGCCTTGCCTTGCTCGTTCAGCCGGTGGCAAGTCCCGGCTGTGTTCTCGAGCAGTTCGAAGTGGCTTCGGCACGCTGATTTCCAAGTTCCGAAACTGCAGCCACCTCAATGAGTCGAGGCGCTGCTTGCGGTAGACCGTCGTTCGGCTCACGGCGCCGACAAGACTGTCGCCTGACTTTGCTCATCTGAGTGGTGCGAGGCTCGACGCCTGGAAAAACGGCAGGCCGGAGGGAGGTCCGACCTGCCGTTCATGTCGCGGTTCCTCCGGAGGGGAAGTAAGGGGGGTACCCAACCGGCGGAAAGCGCAGCATTCAAGTTTCTTATAGATTGAGGCGAGCCCCGAGCGGAGCTGCGGCTTGGAAAAATTTACGAACCCGAGGAGACCGCCGAAACCCGGATCAGGCTCGACGCGGGTATCGAAGCACCATTCACGCCGAGCGTCAGATTGCCGGCTTCGGCGGTGACGCTGTCAACGATCCCGACGCTGCGGATAGTCACGGGGGTCGATGCGCCGCTGGCGTCGGTCGCTCGCACGTTGAGAACATAGTCCCCCGCGGGAGCCGTTCCTCCTGACGTTAGGCTGCCGTCCCAGACGAAGCGCCCTTCACGCAGCGAGGGATCCAGCATCCGGGTCGCCACCGTTCGACCCGAGGCGTCGAGGATAGTCGCCTCGAGCGAGGCGACGTCACGTGGAACAGTCCAGGTCCATTGCGCGGGTGCCTGGCCGAGGCCCGAGGTCGTCGTTTCGAACTGGGCCTCGCGGCCGATGAAGCCGGAAGCCTGCGCCATGTCCTGTGCCGAAAGCCGAGAAAGAATGTCGCGAAGGACCCCGGTCTGCTGGATCGACTGCTCGACCTGCGAATATTGAACCAGCTGCTGAGTATATTCCGACGTGTCCATCGGATCGAGTGGGTCTTGGTTCTGCATCTGCGTCGTCAGCAGCTTCAGAAACATGTCGAAATCGCCACTCGAAGCAGCGAGCAGGCCGCCGGAAGCGTTCTGCGTCCCCGGCAGGTTCGCAGCCCCGGTCACGGTGTTGACGGTCATTTCATTCTCCTCAGGCCATCAGGTCCACGCGCCGGTTGGCGCGAGCGGGTAATTCATTCGGTTCGTTGTCGGCGGGCTCCGGCAAGTCCGTGCGGTTTCGTCCTGAGCGATCCTGGCCTTGGTAGCGCTGCCACGCGGATGCACTGTCGCTGCCACCGCCACCGCCCCGCTCGAAGCGGAAGCTTTCGCCATCCGTCTTGACCCCGGCCTGATCGAGCGCTCGGCCAAGATCTCCAATTTCCTGCCGCAGGGCCTCGAGCGCAGCCGGCGCATCCGCAGCGACGATCGCGCGGAGGTTGCCCTGTTCGTTCACGGTCATACGGATATGGATCCGGCCGAGCTCGGCCGGATCCAGCCGAACGACGAGCTCCTCCGCACCAGCCGAGACGCGACGAGCAATCTCAATGCCCATGTCGCGCCCCATTCTGCCGGGGCGGGCTGCCACGAAGGGCTGCGGATTCTCCATTGGCGCCGCCTGGGGCGAAACGAGCGAAGCCGTGGGAGTCGCGGGCGCAGACGGGGCGGGGGACCAAGCCGCAACTGGTTGGGGGACGGAGGGGGGCGAGGACGAAGCCGCAGATATCTGAGGGGCAGAGGAGGCAGAGGGGGCAGACGGCGACCGTTCTGCGGCCTGCGCCGTGGGCCGGGCAGACTGCTCCGCTACCTGGACCGGACCCTGAGTCGTCTTCTCGCTCACAGCCCCAGGCCGGAGTGTCTCGAACTGCTCATTGGCCTCGGCGAGATCTCGATCGCTCGTCCTGCCCAATGGCTGCGTGAAGGACTCGGCGGGTTCAGGGGAAGTCCGCTTGGACTCTGCCGGGGCAACCGCTTCTGTCGGCGATTGACCGGCCTTGATCCGGCTTGCCGATCTGTCGAGAACGCGCGGAGATGGGGAGACGGTTGCCGGGGTCGGTTGGGCAACCGGTGCAGGTGACGGTGTGGCGGTCGACTCCTGCAGCGCCGGTTTCGGAGCTGCGACGGCGCCTGGTTCGATCAGGACCCACCCTTGAGGAACAGGAGCCGAAATCTCGGCGGCGCTCGCGAAGACGCTCGGAGGCGCCGGAGCTTCCGCGCTGGGATCGGAATCCGGCACAAGCTCGACCGCTACTTCGCCGACAGTCTTGGAATGGGTCGCGTCGGTGGTCTTGGCCTGTATCGCCGAGAGCGGGTCCTTCGACCCAAGGCTTGCCGGTTCGACAGGCATGACCGTCGTCCCCGGGGGCGTGGCCAATTCCGACACCTGGTCCAGCGGAGCCCCGGCGACCTCAGCGCCCCTCCTGGGCGGACCAAGGACCGATCTGTTCGCAGGGGCCTCGGCGGCGGCCGTCGAATGCCTATTCCCGGCAACCGTTCTCTCGACGGCCGGGAACAATTCGACCGGCGGCTGGTCAGTGCCGTCGGCGGGCATTGGCGGCTCCGAAAGCATCGATCGCGGCGCAACGGGCAGAGATGCGGCAATTGGGGCCTGGACGCCAGACGTCATGGGCGATGGAGAGACGGCCGCCGATGGCGAAACTTCGAACAGGCTACTGACCTTGACGTGCATTGCCGCTGACGGGCTTGCAGGAGGCGGGATCTTCCGTGCCTCGCCGGCTCCTAGCTCGGCCGGAACCGCCGATAAGGCGATGGCGAAGAAGCCGCTATTCGTCGCCATTGCCGGTGCTCCGGCGACGGGGAGGTTCGGGCCAGGCAGGCCGGTCGTTACGATGTCCATTCGGACCCCTCGGTGCAGAGGCCTTCGGGCCCCATTCATTATAGGAAGATGATCGGGTCGAAGTCGCCGAGTGCAGGACTTCTCAGCCGATTGACCCGAGAGCGCGGATCCGCGCCCGGCTGTGAACCTCGTTCTGGGAAAGCACCACTGTTGCTGGCCTGACGCGTTCGATGATGGAGCGAACGAATGGCCGAATGGTCGGATTGGTTAGGATGCACGGTATCTCGCCGGCGGCGGCAAGGCGATCGTAGGTCTCGCGGACTGAGCTGATGAAGGCTTGGAGATTGGATGGCGCCATCGCGAGATGACGCTCGTCCCCCTGACCGATCAGGCTCTCGGCGAAAGCCTGATCCCATTCCGGCGAAAGGGTGACGATCGGGATTGAACCGTCGCGCGACTGTTGAGCCGAGATCTGCCGAGCAAGTCGGGCACGAACATGTTCGGTGATCTGGGTCAAGTTGGACGTCAGCGGCACCGCCTCCGCAATGCCCTCGAGAATGGTCGGGACGTCGCGGATGGAAATGCCTTCGCCGAGCAAGTTCTGAAGTACCCGCTGGACTCCTGAGATCGAGATCTTCGACGGGATGATGTCGGCGACGAGCTTCTCAGCTTCCTTGTGCACCTCATTGAGCAGCTTCTGCACCTCCGAATAGGAGAGCATGTCGGCGATATTGTCCTTGACCAGCTCCGTAAGATGAGTCGCGATGATGGTGCCGCAGTCCACAACGGTGAGTCCGCGGAACCCCGCCTCCTCGCGAAGGCCGCGGTCGATCCAGAGGGCAGGCAGGTTGAAGACGGGCTCGCGCGTTTCCTCGCCAGGCAGGCCGACCGGCGCATTGGACGGGTTGATCACCATCAACCGGTCCAGGCGAAGTTCGCCGCGAGCGACCTCGGTTTCCTTGATGTAGACTACATACTGGTTCGCGTGCAGCGCCAGATTGTCGATGATCCGAACGGATGGCAGCAGAAAGCCATAGTCGATCGCCATCTGGCGGCGCAGGGCCCGGACCTGATCGTCCAGCCGAGGTTCGCTGCTTGAGTCGTTGATGACCGGGAGCAGCCCGTAGCCGAGCTCGATCCGGATCGCGTCGAGCGCCACGGTGCGTGCGATCGGCTCCTCCTCCTGTGCGGCCGCGGCCTCAGCGTCGGCCTTGGCCTTGCGATCCTTCGCCGCCTGCTCCTCGGCCTTTCTCGACATCGTCCAGGCGAGCGAGCCGCTCAGCACCGCGAAGACCGCAAAGGGGACGAAAGGAAGCCCCGGCATCAGTGCCAGAGCACCCATCAGAAAGGCGACCATTCCGAACGCCTTCGGATAGCGGCCCAATTGCTGCGTCAGCGCCGCACCGGTCTTGCCGGCGACCCCGCCTTTCGAGACGAGCAGTCCGGCGGCGGTCGAAACAATCAGGGCAGGGATCTGGCTGACAAGCCCGTCACCCACCGTCAGAATAGTGTAGGTGTGGAACGCCTCGCTGACCGCCAGACCGTGGATGACGACCCCGACGACAAGCCCGACGATGATGTTCACGGCGGTGATAAGGAGCCCCGCTATCGCATCGCCCTTCACGAATTTGGAGGCGCCGTCCATCGCGCCGTAGAAGCCACTCTCCGCCTCGATCTCCGTGCGGCGGGCGCGGGCCTGGGCTTCGTCGATCATGCCGGCGGAGAGATCGGCGTCGATCGCCATCTGCTTTCCCGGCATCGAGTCCAGGCTGAACCGGGCAGCGACTTCGGCGATTCGACCAGCGCCCTTGGTGATGACGACAAAGTTGATCACGATCAGAATGGTGAAGATCGTGAGGCCGATTACCGTCTCGCCGCCCATCAGGAACTCGCCGAAGGCGGCAATGACTCCGCCGGCGGCCTCGGGCCCCTCGTGACCATGGCCCAGGATGAGTCGAGTGGAGGCCAGGTTCAAACCGAGGCGCAACATCGTCGCGATGAGCAGGATGGTTGGGAAAGCCGACAAGTCGAGCGGCTTCTCGATGAAGAGGGCGGTCATCAGGATCATGACCGACAAGGTGATAGACAGCGCCAGGCCGAGATCCAGCAGCCAAGCTGGCATAGGCAGAATCAGCATCGCGATGATCGCGATGACTCCGCCGGCGAGGGCGATATCCCGATTGTCGCCGACACGCTGCATCAGCTGGACGAGCTTGGAAGACATCAGGGAAGCTCCGCGTCAGGTTGCCGGTGAAACGGGGATGCCCGCCTCGATGAAGCTTTTGAGCTTGTTGCGCATGGTCCGCACGGAGATGCCAAGAATGGACGATGCGCTCGTCCGGTTGCCGCCACAGCGCTGCAGCGTCTGAAGAATAAGCTCCCGCTCGACGTCAGCCATGCTTCGGCCGACCAAGGCGACGACGTCGGGGCCGTGGGGCGCATCCGCTTTCTCGGGCAACGCCATGGCGGACCCGTCACTGAGTACCAGCGCCTCCGGCTCGATTGTGCCGCCCCTCGAGAGGAGGACAGCGCGATGGACGACATCCTCGAGTTCGCGGATATTGCCTGGCCAGTCGTGATGGCGGAGCCGATCCATGGCCTCGACCGAAAAGGGCCTGACGGCGACTCCGTTTGCCAGTGCAAGACGTTCGGCAAAGGCGTCGGCGAGGAGTTCGATATCGCCGCGACGGTTGCGCAGAGGCGGGAGTTCGATCCTGACCAATCCCAACCGGGCGAGGAGGTCGGCGCGGAAAGCGCCGCGGCCCGCGAGCTTCTCGAGCTCGATGCTGCTGGATGCAATCAGCCGCGCCCGCTTCGGCAGGGGCATGCCCCTGAGGCCAGCCTGGCCTTCGCTCTCCTGAAGATAAGCGGCGAGGCGGGCTTGGGCGACGGGCCCAAGGGCGCCGATCTCGCGAAGCAAGACTGTTCCGTCGGTTGCCGCGGCAAGCCGCCCGACCCGCGCGGCGACGGCGCCGGCGAACGCGCCTTGCTCATGGCCGAACAGCTCCGATTCCACCATTTCGTCGGAGACGCCGGCGCATTCCACTACCAGGAACCGGCCATTGCGGCCGGATCGCTCGTGAAGCATCCGGGCGAAGACTTCCTTCCCGGTTCCTTTCTCGCCTGCGATCAGCACCGGCGCCCCGCTCGAGGCGACGGCACGGCCATAATCGAGGGCGCGAAGGAAGCGAGGATCAGCGCCGATCGGCCGTGAGACGCGCTGGCCGACGGAGAGAATGGCGGCGGCGATCAGCTCGCGCTGGGGCGGTAGCGGCACATAGTCGAAGGCTCCGGCGCGAACCGCTGCGACAGCCCGAGGAGCCGACGCCTCGACGCCGCAGGCCAGCACGGGGACCGCGATCCGCTCCGCCCGCAGCCGGCAGATGAAGTCGGCGACGTCGAGATCAACGTCGATCATCGCCAGATCGCCGCCGTCGCTTCGGAAGGCGGCCAGCGCGCCGGCGACCGCATCGGCCATGACGACCTCGGCGCCGGCTTCACGGGCCATTTCGGCTGCGCGGTGGAACTCGCTTTCGGCTCGGCCGATGAGGACGACCCGGATCGAGGAGGAGGCTAAGGCGGGCATCAATAGTCCTGCTTCACGGTTTCCGTGAGGGTGACGCCCAATGAGCCGTCGATCATGACGAGCTCGCCGCGGGCGATGAGCCGGTCATTGACGAAGACGTCGACCGGCTCTCCCACGCGTCGATCGAGCTCGACCACCGTGCCGGCCCGCATCTGCACCAGCTCGCCTACCGCGACCCGGGCCCCTCCGAGCACGGCCTTCACTCTGACCGGGACATCGTAGACCGCCTCGAACTCCTCGGCAGGAGTCGTGGCAGCCCGGACCGGAAGCTGCGATTCAGCCTGCGGCTCCGGGGCTGCCGAACGGGCGGAAAAATCGTCGAGATCGCTCGCGGACGAGTCGAACGGGGTAGGGATCATTTCCTGAGCTTCGCCGTCCATGATTCATTCCTTCGGGTTAGGCAGCCATCCATTGGCGGATCACCGAAACCGCTTCGAGCGGGCTCGTCGCGACCGCTTCGCCGATCCGATTGATGGCGGAAAGTTTTACGCGGCCGTCCACCTGGGCGAGCGCGATCTCCTGATCGAGCATGCTGGCTTGCGCCTGCGCGGCAGCCAGCGCGGCTTGAGCTTCTTCGCTTCCAGCCGCGGCCGGGATGGCGAGCGGTTCAGAAGTTTCCGAGGCGACCCGCACCGGCGCCGCTCCATCGGTTTGCCGCCGGTCGCGGTTCGACCGCAGCATCCGCAGCGCCAGCAAGGCGACTCCGGCGATCACGAGCACCTTCAGAAAGCTGAAGATCTGATCCGTAGGGAGGTTCGAAAACCAGCTTTCTTCAGCGTCGACAAGCTCTTCCACCGTGAACGGCATGGCCTCGACGACAACGCTGTCGCCGCGTTCGGAGTCGAATCCAACGGCATTCTCGACGAGCCGCTGGAGCCGTTGAAGCTGAGGCTGAGGAAGGCCTTGCTGGCCTCCATCGACCATCACGGCGACGCTGAGCCGAGTGACGGCGCCGGGCGTACGCACCCGAACCGTATTGGTTCGGCTGTTCTCGAAAGTCGTATCCTCCGAAGTCTCGTTGCGCTCGGACTGACGACGGTCCCCGCCCGCCGCCTCCGGCGCCGCCTCGGCCTCCGGCAGCTGTTCGGCCACGGTTGCCGCTTCGGCAGAAGCCTCGCTTTCGTTGTTGCGGTCGCTGGACTCGACCGTCACCTGGCGGGCGATGGCCTGGCGATCCGGGTCGACGAGGCTGGCTTCCTCGCGCGACGAGTCGCGGTCGATGGTTGCCGCGACCTCCGCACGAACCTTGCCGGCGCCGACGATGGGTTCGAGCATTGCCTCGATCTGCTGGCGGAGTCGGGCCTCGATGGCCTGCTGGCGTTCGTCGGCGTCGCCGCCTCCGGCCGCACCGGCCTCGCCCGCGCGGGCCAGCAAGGCGCCGGTATGGTCGACGATCGAAACGCTCTCCGGCGCCAGCTCTGGCACAGACGAGGCAACGAGATGGCGAATCGCCTGGACCGTCTCGCCAGAGAGGCGGCCCCGGGTCTTCACCGTGACCGCCGCCGTCGCCCGCCGCGGCTCGTTCGCGAAGACGGCTCGCTCGGGCATAACGATGTGGACACGCGCCTTGGTGACGTTTTCCAGGCTCTGGATCGACTGGACGAGCTCACCTTCGATCGCTCGTGTTTCATTGAGGCGAGCGCGAGACGAGGAGACGCCGAACGGTTCCTCCTGATCGAGGATGGCATAGCCGATCCGGCCGCCAAGTCGTTCCGAGGCCAGGCTCATCCTGAGTTCGGCAAGCCGGTCCTGGGGCGCCATTATGGCGGTCCCGTCGGCGGACAGCTGAAACGGCACGTTATCGGTTCGCAGCTGGTCGACAATGGACTGAGCGGCCGCAGGGTCGAGATCGGTATAGAGGTAGCCCATCTCGCTGCTCCCGCCGGAGCGGGTGGCGAGATAGGCCAGGCCGAGCAGCATCACGGCGGCGACTCCACCCATCAGCGCGACTCGGCGCAGCCCTATCCGTCCGACAAGATCTCGTATGAAGTTCAAGGCTGGCCCCATGACAGTCGGGCGCTCGGCCCTTCACTCTGATTATAGGACGAAATGGGGCGGCAGATTTTGCCGGGCGGAATTTCTTGCCCGGTCCTCGCGTCAGCTCAGGCCGGCGGAAGAAGGGCCTCGAGCTCGGCCCGAAGTGCCTCGCGCCGAGCATCGGCATCGAGCAGGAGCCCGCCCTGACCCCATCGGATCCGGGCGTCACCGGTCGCCAGCGAGCCGTCGGCCTGGACGGTGATCGATAGCCGCCGTCGCTCCTGGCTTTGCCTGTCGGCGATGAGCTGTTCCACGGCCTGAACCTGTTCGGGATGGACGTGGATGTGAAGAGGCTGACCGCGACCCACCTGGGCAAGAGCTCGGCCGAGAGCTTCGTCGATCCCTCCGACGGGATCGACTGCCAGCGCTCGAGCGGCGATCAACTCTCCAGCCGCGAGCGCGAGCTCGCCGGCTTCTCGTGTGAGCCGAACCTCGATTTCGCTGAACCGGTTCTCGATGAGTTCGAGCGAGGCTTGAAGCGCGTCGACGGCGGCGAGAACAGCCGTTTCGCGCTCCGCCCGAGCCTGCTGAAGCCCTTCCTCATAGCCCTCGGCGCGCGCGAGGGCGATTGCCGCCTCATGGTCGCGCCGCAGGCGCCGGATCTCGTCCTTCAACGCCTCGTTTGCAGCTCGATCGGCGAGGGGATCCGGAGTCGCGGCTGGCGCTGGATCGGTGAAGACGCGATCGAACGCAAAAGGCATTACCTTGAAAGCGACTCCCACTCGGTAGCTCCCGTCAGCTCAGGATTGGATCAGATGATCAGTGCATCGTCGTTGCGCGGATCGACGAGCACGATCTCGCCGGCATCGGCCAGTGACTTGGCCAGGCGCACCAGCGCCGTCTGGGCCTCCTCGCAGTCGCGGGCCCGAACCGGTCCCATCGCAGCCATGTCGTCGCGCATCAGTTTCGCCGCCCGCTGGGTCATGCCGTTGAAGAAGAGCTCGCGCATCCCTTCGGGGGCACCTTTAAGCGCCAATGCCATTGAGCGCTTGTCCGCCTTGCGGACAATGGTTGCGATAGCGTTGGGCAGCAGGTTCATCAGATCCTGGAAGGTGAACATGAGCGCGCGGATCCGTTCGGCGGATTCCGGCGCTCGCTCGTCGAGCGCCGCCAGCATGGATTCCTCCGTCGATCGGTCCATGCAGTTGAACACGTCGGCCATGCTCTCGTGCGGATCGCGCCGCTGGGCGCGAGAGAGATTGGTCATGAACTCGGTCCGAAGGGTCGCCTCCACTTCCTGGATGACCTCCTTCTGGACGGTGTCCATTCGGAGCATGCGGTGGACGACGTCGACGCCGATCTCCCGCGGAAGCTCCGCCAGTACGCGCGCCGCATGATCGGGCTTGAGCTTGCTCAGAATGACCGCGACAGTCTGCGGATATTCGTTCTTCAGGTAGCTGGCGAGGACGGTCTCGTTCACATTGGAGAGCTTGTCCCACATCGTCCGGCCGGACGGTCCGCGAATGTCCTCCATGACCTCGCGCACCTTCTCCAGGGGCATGATTTCCGAAAGCAGCCGCTCGGTTGTCTCGTACGAGCCGTGAAGCGAGGCCATGCTGTGGATCTCTCCGGTGAACTGAACCAGGAGATGTTCGACCGCGCCCGACGGAAGCCGCCCGAGCTGCGACATGGCCGAGGAAAGCTCCTTTACCTCGTCCACCGACAGCTGTTCCCAGATCGGCGCGCCATGCTCCTTTCCGAGCACGAGCAGCAGGGCCGCGGCGCGTTGCAGGCCGGAATATTTCTTCAGCTCCGGCGGCTCGGGAGCGGTGACGGTCACGTTCATCGAATCTCTCTCGCAGATAAGTGCGGTCAGGTGCCTGAAGGGTCTGTTTTCCTCTATTATAGGAGAAGCAGGAGTGAGAGGCGCCGGAATGACGATGTACTTGTCGAACAGCCTGACCGGCCTGTCGCTGTTGACGGGTAGTAACGCCTTCGCCGGGATGAGTTATGGACTGGTGGTGGAGTCCCGCGCCGTCAGGCTCGCAAAGGCACAGTTCACGACACCGGAAACGGCCCCGCCGTGGAAGGAGAGGTCGCCAACCACGCCGCCATCGGTCCAGTTGTCCGCGATCAAGCGGATGGCCACGATCATCGACAAGTCCTTGAGCGGGAATGGACTACCCGCCGACGTCCAGACCGCCTTCATTGCCTACAAGGCGCTCGACCGACTGCGCCTCCTTGCCGAGACTGCCGTTAAACCCACGACTCCGGCCGCGGAGCGCGGCTCGTTGCAGGCAATCTTTGCCAAGGGGCTGACGGACCTTCAGAGCTTCCTTGGGCAGGCGCCGGCCGACAAGGTGAACCTCGCCTTCGCTCAGCCGGCTCGCCGCGCCGAGAGCGTCGCGATCTCGAGGTCGGATCCGTATCGCACTGTCGGTCAGGGTGTGAGCGCGACGCGCGATGCGCCACTCGCTGGCCTGAGCGGAAGCGAGCAATTCCGTTTGACGCTCACAAAGAATGGCGTCAGCGACATCGTGCAGGTCGATCTGTCGCAAACCCCACAGCCACCGACTTTGGACTCGGTGGCCGACGCGTTCAATGCGGCCATTGCCGCGATCCCCATGCTCGATCCGGATGGAACGCCTGTTACCGACTCCGACGGCAATGTCCGCTCCAAATGGGAGGCCAAATTCGTTCCGGACAAATCGACGGGCAGTTGGGGCCTGGCGCTCGACACGATGGGCGTCGGACAAGTCTCGCTCGATCAAGTCGGAGCAGGAAACTCGATCATGGTGGCCAGCGGCCTGACAGCGCTGGACGCGCCGACTGCCACCCGGATCACGCGTTTCGACGATCCGGCCGGAATGCTCGGCCAGAAGACGCTGGCAACGATCAGCGCGGTGGACCGGCTAGGGACGGAGCAAGCGGCGCTGATGGCGCCTCCTCCCAAGACGCCCAACGGTGACGTGGCCGAGCCGAAAACCGTCTTGGCATCAACCCAGGCGCGAGCGATCGTCAGCGATGCGAACGGGTTCAGCTATGTCGTTGGGACGACCGCCGGCGACCTCGGCTCCGACCGCATCGTCGGAAGCGAGGATCTGTTCCTGAGCAAGCTCGATTCGGAAGGCAAGGTCGTCTGGCAGCGCACGCTCGGCGCGGCAGGAAGCAGCGAAGGCGCCGCGATCAGCATCGCCGCCAACGGCGACATCGTCGTCGCTGGAACCGTCAAGGGCAGCTTCGAAGGAGTCGACAGCGACGGCGACATGTTGGTCGTTCGGCTCGATGCCAATGGCGACGAGCAGTTTGCGACTCTGGTCCGCTCAGGCGGCCAGGACAGCGCGCAGGCGGTGACGGTTGGCGGCGACGGTTCGATCTTCGTCGGCGGGCGGGCGGCTAGCGGCAATGGTGATGCTTTCCTCACTCGGCTCGACGGTCAAGGCAGGATCCAGGAAAGGCGAGTGATCGACAGCGGCGGAGTTGATTCGGTCACGGCGCTGGCGATGGACGCCCATGGCGAACTGCTCGTTCTCGCTAATGAGGGCGGTACGGCGCGCCTTCGGCGAATGGATTCGCAATCGCTTTCGACCGATCTCGGCACACTCGATCTCGGCACCGCCGATGCCAGAGCCATTGCCGTCGCTGCCGACGGGAGCATTGCCGTTGCCGGGGCTACCAGGGCAGCTCTGGCGGGAACCCAGGTCAACGGATTGAGCGGCGGGCGGGATGGCTTCGTCGCTCGAGTCGATTCCGGGCTGGCCGGCGCCGCGGTGACCTATGTCGGCACCGGTGCAGACGATCAGATCGACAGCGCCGTCTTCATGGATGGTTCGCTCTACCTCGGCGGGCGAACCACGGGCGATCTCAGCGGGGCCCGTCGTGGCAGCACCGATGGCTTCATCGGCCGAGTCGACATGGCAACCGGGTTGATCGAAGCGGCAAACCAGTTCGGTCAACCAACACTGCGCACCGAACCGGTGCGAATCTCCGCTGCCCGTGGTGCCGACAACGCGTTGAGCGCGCTTGGATTCAGTGGAGGTCCAGTCAACCGGGTCGAATCCGCGCGGCTGGTCGCCCAGACCAGCCTTCGCGCCGGGGACGAATTCTCCATTCGGGTGGATGGGAGACGTGCACGCAAGATCGTGATCGCCGCCGACGAAACCCTCGCCAGTCTTTCCGAGAAAGTTCGGCGTGCAGCAGGCAAGGACATCAATGTCGCCACCCCGACCGTCGGCGACGACAAGGTGCTGCGAATCGAAGCCAGAGCGGGTCACGGCATCGAGCTGATTGCCGGCGCCATTGGGCGCGACGCGCTGGACAAGCTGAGTCTCGCCGCTGCCCGACTTTCGACTCCTGCTCCCGTGCCCGCAAAGGCGCCGACGGTGCGACCGGGCGGCAGTTTCGGGCTCGGGCTCACCCATGCCCTGGATCTCGGTAGCGCCGCCAGCGCCGCCAAGGCACTCGACCGGATCAACTCGGCCCTGTCGATGACTCAGACTGCCTACCGGTCTCTCTACTGGGACAGCACCAAGGAGGCACGCGTCAATGCCTCCGGCAGCGGCGGGCACGTCTCGCCTTACCTGGCGGCGCAAGCCGCGCGCTATCAGGACACGCTCAATCGCCTGACCGCCTTCTCCTCCTAGTTGATATCGGGAACTTCTTACATGAGCGAAGCCAACCTCAACCTCCTGCGAGACATCACCCGGGCGATGCGACACCAGTCGGATCGGCAGCGCGTGGTCGCTCAGAACATCGCCAACAGCGAGACTCCAGGTTATCGCTCACGCGATGTGGAGGCGCCTGATTTTTCCAGCCTGCTGGCATCGGTGCAGGGGCAAAGCGGCGCAGCGCGAATTGCTCGACCACGGGTAGCACTCACCGCCGGCATGACTGCCCTTGGCGCTTCCTCCGGCGCTTCAGGCCGAGTGGTCGAGGATCGGGAGATCAGCGAGACCAAGCCGGATGGAAACAACGTGACGCTCGAGGACCAGTTGCTCCGAATGGGGCAGGTACAGGCGGATTTCGCCACTTTGACGGGCCTCTATCGAAAGCAAATGGGTCTGCTCCGCGGCGCGATCGGTCGCAACGGCTAAACCCGACGTCGCGGCGCATGGCCGTTTGCTGATCTCGCCAGGCGGGAAGCTTCAGCTGCCCCGCCGAATGTTCATGATGAGAATGGAAGGACAAGCGTCGCTTCCAGTCTCGACTAGATCGTTGCCGCTGCGCCTCTTCTGGGCGCAGGGCAGCTCCGGTTGAGCTAATATTTGGCGTTGGTCGAAACCGGAGTGGGTATATCTACCTGCCAGAGCTGACCCGTCGCTCCATAGGTCGCGCTGCGGGTCCCCTTGAGCCTTTTAGCCTCCGCCGCGATCGCCTCCATCATCTGCAGGGAAAGTTCTATCTGTCGCTCGAGCATCTTCGCGTTGGCGCTGGAGACATCGCGAAGCTCTGCCACCGCCTCCGTGAGAGCGTCGAGCCCCTCGGGATCGAGCGAGTCGCGCCAACCGGGTTGCTCGCGCTCGAGCTGGCTGGAGCGCGCCTCGATCAAGCCCACCAGCCGCGCCTTGGCTTCGGCTACCTCCTGAAGATCGGCGATCCTGCCGGGAATCCGCAGCATTTCGGTTTCCTCACGCATCAGCGTGACGAGCGACCGAATGGTGGCTATCAACTCATTGGGCATCTGGATCGCCTCCCTGCAAACGAATGATATGGTCCATCACGGCTGGGGCGAGACCGACTCCGCCGCTTCTTGCCATTTCGACGCCCAGTCTTTCCGCAAGGATGCCGCGGAACATCTCTTCGCCGTGGCCGCCAGAGAATTGTTCACCGATCTCGACGCTCTCCAGCATGATGCGCGCCATCTGGCCCAGGAACACGGCTTCGAATTCACGCGCCGCGACCGCCGGACTCCCGGCCGCGGGAGCGGTCTGCGCAGCGGGCTGAGCAGCGCCGACGGAGGGCCTGATCTCGTTCATCATTGTACCTCGATTTCGGCCTGCAGCGCGCCGGCGCTTTTCACCGCTTGCAGGATGGTGATGAGATCGCGCGGCGAGACCCCGAGCGCGTTCAAACCGGCAACCAGCTGTTGGAGCGATGTTCCGCCGACCATTGCCAAGGATCGGCCTTGGCCGTCGTCGACGTCGACCTGCGTTCTCGGCTCGATCGTTGTCTCGCCCAGGGAGAAGGGAGCCGGCTGCGAAACCATTGGCGTTTCGGTGACTCTGATGGTGAGGCCGCCCTGGGCGACGGCGACCGGGCTTACGCGAACATCGTTGGTCATCACCACGGTGCCGGCCGCTTCGTTGATGACGATCCGCGCTGCCTGATCGACGTCGACCTCGAGATTCTCGACTCGGGTGACGAGCTCGATCAGCGAATTCGCCCCGCCGCCGCGCGACAGCTCGACCGTAGCCGGATCGAGCACCTGGGCCGACCCGGGATACTGGCGGTTGATTGCCGCGGCGATCCGCTGAGCCGTGGTGAAATCGGGATTGCGCAACGCCAGCTTGAGGCTTCCCGCTGAACCAAGCGAATAGGGAACCTCCCGCTCGACGATTGCACCGCCGGCAATCCGCGCCGAAGTCGACACTCCACGGCTCACGCTTGCCGCTGCGCCCTGAGCTCGAAATCCTGAAACGGCGACCGGCCCTTGCGCTACGGCGTAGATCTGACCGTCCATTCCGCGAAGCGCGGAAGCGATCAAGGTCCCACCCTGGAGACTGCTTGCGTCGCCAAGTGCCGAGACCTGGACGTCAATCGTCGATCCGGAGCGGGCAAAGGGCGGCAGAGTGGCGGTGATGGAGACGGCTGCAACATTCTGCGACCGCATCTGGGCGCCGCGGACGTTGACGCCCATTCGCTCGAGCATCGCCTGCATCGATTCCTCGGTGAAAGGCACATTGCGTAGCCGATCGCCGGTACCGGCGAGGCCGACAACCAGCCCATAGCCGACAAGCTGGTTGGAGCGGACATTCTCGACGCTGACAATGTCCTTGATCCGCGGCCCCGCCAAAGCTGGCGAGCTGGTCGCGACCGCGGCAGCCGCAATCAAGGTAGCAAGAACCTGGCAAAGTCGCATATCGCCCCGATCAAATTGGAAAATGGCGTCTTTTGTCTTATAGGAAAATATAGGAGGAAACGGGAATTGGTTCAGCCAGCGGGCCCGACGTCGATCTTGCAGGCACTGCTGGCGATTCCGGTCAAGCGCGCCGCCGCCGCTGCCTTCGCTCCGCCGGCAGCCGCCGCGACGGCACCCGTCGCGCAGACCGTTTCGCCACCCACCCAATCCGTGCAGATGCTGGTCGCTTTGGCCGCCGCGGGCACCGAGCCTCGCCGCGATCCGGCCCGAGAGGCTGAGGAGGCGCTCGACGAGCTGGAGCGGTTGCACGCCGAGCTGCTCGCTGGTCGAGTCAGCCGCGAACGAGTCGAAGCCCTGAAGGACTGGACCCGTCGCCGTGGCCGCCCGCAAGAGCAGGAAATCGCGCGTCTGATGGACGAGATCGAGCTGCGGATACTGGTCGAGCTGGCCAAACAGGAGCGCGGCTGACGAGTCAGCGTCTGCCGCGGGCCAGGCGCATGACGTAGTGGATGATCTCCGCAACCGCGGCATAATGTTCGACCGGGATCGGGTGGTCGATTTCCACCGAACTGTAGAGGGCGCGAGCGAGCGGGGGACTCTCCATCACCGGAACGCCGGCTCCCGCGGCAATCTCCCGGATCTTGAGAGCGACGGCGTCCGTGCCTTTGGCGACGACGACAGGAGCCGCCATTTCTCCATGATCGTACCGAAGCGCAACCGCATAGTGGGTCGGATTGGTGATGACCACGCTGGCGGTCGGCACCGCGGCCATCATTCGACGGCGGGCCCTCTGGACTGCGATCGAACGGATTCGCGCCTTGATATACGGGTCCCCCTCGGTCTCTTTGTGCTCGTCCTTCACCTCCTGAAGGGTCATTCGCATCCGCTGGAGAAAGGCCCGCCGCTGGTAGATGAAGTCGAACAGGGCCAGGGCACCCACCAGCAGCAGAACCGCCTTCAGCATGAGCAGCACGAGCGCGCCGCTGGTGCGGGCGATCGCTTCCGGGCCCATTCCGATCAACTCGTCGACCGCGACAGCCTTGGGCCAGATGACGATCAGAACGACGGTGATCACTGCCGCGCACTTCGCCAGTGTCTTCAGGAACTCGATGAGACCGCGCAGGCCGAACATGCGCCCAAGGCCGGCGACCGGGGAAACTTTCGACCATTTGGGCTGCAGTCGTGACCAGGACAGCGACGGGCGGCCCTGGACGAAAACGATGAGGACCGCGAATCCGAACAGCAGGCCGAGAGTCGGCGCAAATATTCCGCCAAGCTCGGCGAAAAGGCCCGTGGCGAAGCCCTGCGCGCCTTCCGGCTCCATCCGGAAGCGGTCTGCCCCGCCCCACAGGCTGAGGAAGAGGCGTCCCATGTCGGTCAGCGCCTGAATTCCGATCGTGCCGAACACCGCAAGCATTGCCAGGAACATGACGGCGTGACGCATTTCCGGCGTTGTCGCCACCTCGCCCTTGCGTCGAGCGTCCTCGAGCTTCTTCTGGGTCGGCTCCTGGGTCTTCTGATCCTTGTCCTGCTCGGCCATGGCTCAGCTCCAGCCGCCTTGCATCCAGTCGGTCATCGCTTGGGCGAAGCCGGAAAGCATCGTTCCCACGACGGTGGCGAACAAAGCGAGCCCGAGAAGAATATTGAGCGGTTGGGCAATGAAGAAGACCTGGATGCTCGGCGCGAGCCGAGCCGAGAATCCGAGTGCGACGTTGAAAATGATGCCATAGACGAGAAGTGGCGCCGACAGGCTGACGGCCAACGCCATCGAGCGAGCGACGGTGGCAACGCCCAGCGCGGCGAGATCGCCCGCGTTCGGAGCCGCGCCGACGGCAAAGAGATCGTAAGAGCGGATGATCGCGCCGATCCAGAGGTGGTGGAGGCCGAGGGCCATGCACAGGACTGCAGCTCCGACGGCCACCAGCTTGGCAAGGATCGGAGTTTGACCGCCGGTCGAGGGATCGAAGATGATGGCCGAGGAAAGACCGACCTGAAGGCTGACGATCGATCCTGCCACGATTGCGGCGAAGAACATCAGCCTGACCATCATCCCGAGCGCCAGCCCGATGAGCAGCTCAATGACGATGATCGCGGGAAGCCCGCTTTCGTCGCGCGCTGCCGGCAATACGTTGTGATCGAGCAGACCCCACATCCCCGCGGTCAGTCCGAAGGCGATGAGCAGCCGAATCCGCCCGGGCACCGCTTCCTCGGAAAACACCGGAAGGACCATCAGAACCGCGCCGACCCGAGCGAACAGGATCAGGAAGCCGGTAGCTTGGAGCGGCAGATCCTGCATGACTCGGAGCCGGGTCTCAGCCCGAGACAATCCGCGACGTCAGCTCCGACATGAAGCTCGAGAGCGCCTGCCCGATCATCGGCAGGCTCATCACCAGGACCAACCCGATCGCGAGAATCTTCGGCACAAAGGTCAGAGTCATTTCCTGAATCTGGGTCAATGCCTGGATGAGACCGATCAAGACACCGACGATGAGCGAGACGATCAGCATCGGACCGGCGACGGTCAGAACGAGCAGCAAAGCCGACTTCGCAATCGCAAGGATGTCGTCCGGCGACATGACTCAGATCTGCATCCGCATGATCTCGGAATAGGCGTTCACAACGCGGTCGCGGACGGCAACGACGGTGTCGAGAGCGGTTTCCGCCGCGCCGATCGCGGTGACGACGTCGATGAGGTCGCCCCGGCCCGCGACCTGCATCGCGCTCGCGGTCTCGGCTACGCGCAGGCTCTGGGCGGCATCGCCGATCAGGCCTTCGATCATTCCGCCGAACCCGGCGCCTTCGGGTGCCGGAGCGCCCGTCACGGGCCGAATGCCGGTTCCGCCGGACACGCCGGAAGTACCGAGGACGCGGCCGTAGGCCGACGCGGCGTCAAGAGCGCCGATGGACATAGCTTGATTCCTTTTGATCGGGTCGAAAGGGTCTATTTGAGCAGGTCGATGGTCCGCATCGTCATGCTCTTCGCCGCTTCGATGGCGTTGAGGTTGGCTTCGTAGGAGCGCTGCGCCGCGCGCATGTCCGCAGTCTCGATGAGGCTGCTCACGTTCGGTCGCTCGACATAGCCGTTGGCGTCCGCAGCGGGGTGGCCTGGCTGGTAGATCCGTTGAAAGGCGGAGTTGTCCGTGGTGATGGCGCGAACCTCCACGCCGCGTGCACCCTGCGCATTCTCCAGATTGGACTGGAAGGTGACGACTCGACGGCGATAGGGGTCGCCGCCGGGCGTGCTCGCCACGGAGTCGGCATTGGCGAGATTTTCCGAGATCACCCGCATCCGCAGCGATTGGGCACGAAGTCCCGAGGCCGAGATGTTCACCGAGCTTTTGAGGTCCATGATCGTCTCCACGCGGCGAACGGCCGCACTTCCGATCTTATAGGCAGATTTTGCCTAGTGGTGGCCGTTAACCCTGAAAATCATTCCTATAAGTCCTCCAGAAGGAGGCGCAGCTCGTGCTCGATGATGTCCCCGTAGAAATGTCGATCGTGCTTGGTTCCACCCGGCTGCCGATCCGCCAGTTGCTGAAGATGGGCCGTGGCGCTCTGATCCCGCTCGACTGCGGGTACGACGATCCGACCGAACTCTACGTGAACGACCAGTTGGTCGCGCGCGGCAAGATTCAGGTGGCGGGTGATCGAATGTCGCTCGAGGTCACCGAAGTCGTGAAGCGGAGCCGCTGAGCATGGACGCTCTGGCACTGCTTCGAACCCTTGGCGGCCTTGGTGCCGTTCTCGGGATCCTCGCCTTCGCCCTTTGGGCCGTGCGCCGGTTCGACATCCGCCTTCCCGGCCGAGTGGCCGTCGGCGGCGCCGGGCAGCGGCTGCAATTGATCGAGCGGACGAGCCTGGATTCGCGCCGTTCGATTGCGCTTCTGCGCCGCGACGGACGCGAGCATCTCATCCTTATTTCGCCCGAAGGCAATCTCATCGTCGAATCAGGCATCGTTCGCGACGATCTTGACGCCGCCGCGGAAGAGGAGCGCCGCCGCACCGAGGCGGAAGCGATGGCGCTGTCGAAGGCGGAGATGGAGGCTCTTCGGCAATCCTTCGGGGCCTTTCTCGAAAGAACCCGCTCAGGCGTTCGAAAGAAGGTCGGTGGCGCCGTCAGCGCCGCCGGGGAGCTGGCGCGTCTGGTTCCTCCGATAGCGGATGCGAAGTCTACGTCGTTCAACAGCCTCGTCGAAAGTCGCCTCGGCGAAACCGAATCCGCCACGCTGGCGCCGGTCGAACAGCCGGCAAGTCGCGACCGCAAGCCTGCGGAGTATCTCGCCAATAAACTTCACCGTATCTCGGCCTGCTGCATCAAGATTCGCAGCCGCGCACTGGAACGGATTCGCCTCCTGTCGACCTCGCCAGCAGCTGCCGGTGAGCGACAAGTCAGTGAATGCCGGAGCAAGTCTCTGGCGAAGACCGAGGCACTGCAGGATTCTCCCAAACTGCGCCCCGAGACGCGCGTGGCCGCTGCGCCGGGCGGAGCGGCGGGCAAGCCGGGGACACGTCGCGCGAAGAAGAGGCCGCCGCGGCCAACCGGCAATCCGGCGCGACACAGAAGGGCCAAAAGCCATGGTTAAGCTCCTGCGCACGGCAGCCATCGCGATCGCTTTGGCCATGCCGGCGGCCGCGCTCGCCCAGACGACCTCGATCAATCTCGGCGAGGGATCGATCAGCGGCCGAGCGATTCAGCTCGTGCTGCTGCTGACCATCTTGTCGCTCGCGCCCGGGATCCTGATGACCGTTACCTGCTTCACCCGAATCGTCGTCGCTCTCTCGCTGCTTCGGACCGGCATTGGAGCGCCCGGAGTGCCTCCCAACCCCGTGCTGATCAGTCTGGCTCTCTTTCTGTCCTTCTTCGTCATGGCGCCGACTTTTCAGCAGGCATGGAATGACGGTGTGAAGCCCTACAACGAAGGTCGGATCAGCGAGGAGCGAGCGTTCGAACGGACGGCGGAACCGTTCCGTGTGTTCATGCTCGGGCAGGTCCGCGATGATGACCTTCGACTGTTCAACGAGATGTCCGACAGTCCACCCGCGCCCCGCGCGGAAACCCCGCTGGCGACTTTGATCCCCGCTTTCATGATCTCCGAGTTGCGCCGAGCCTTCGAGATCGGCTTCCTGCTCCTGCTGCCCTTCCTGGTCATCGACCTGGCAGTGTCAGCGGTGCTGATGGCAATGGGAATGATGATGCTGCCGCCACCGACCATTTCGCTGCCGATGAAAATTATCTTCTTTGTCCTCGTCGACGGCTGGGCGTTGGTCGCGGGCTCGTTGGTGAGAAGTTTCACTGGTTAGCGGCGGCACGACCCGGTCCGCTCCTCCGATTTTCGTCGAGCCGTGGCTGAGAGTGAAGCGGCTCCCCGGCCCAGCCCGTTCTAGATCGCCGCGGCGACCTGGGAGGTGTCGTCGCCGCGGCGATCGGCGAGCCACTGGGCCAGCCGTTCGAATGGCAAGGGTTCATAGAAGGCCAAGCCTGCCTCTTCGCCGCGGACCCAGCGAACCCCGCCGCTCTTCAGCGGCAAGCCGCTGATCGACAGGCTCAGCCGCTCGTCCAGTCTCGGACGGAACGGCAGGCGCAATCGAGCGCCGCTTTGGGAGAGGTCGATCAAGGCTGCTTCGTGAAGACCATCGCGACCGGCAACCTGGACTGGCCTCTCGATCCGGAAACGGGGCGGTCGTCGACCGGGAGTGCGAACCAGACGGCTCCTTGGCGCCACATGGAGCAGCTGCTCGACGTCAACCCGCTCGACAAGGGCGACGCCCGCTACCGAGCCGCGGCTCCAGGCGACCTTGCCCGCGAGTTCCGCCAGTCCGTGAAGTTCAACCCGCAAAACGTCGCCCGCAGCTACAGGAATGTGTGTCTCGATCTGCAGGCCCGTCGCCGAGATATTGCGGATGCGGCAAAGACCTTCCTGGGCTGCCGTGATGAGCTTGCCCGTCATCAGCAGCGTCAGCGTTCGAGTGGCTCGCGGCGAGAAATGGCTGGGAGCGTCGGAGTGTGGATCTACGGGCTCGTTCGACCGACTGTCGATCACGATCCTGCTCCCTTACAGCCGCGCAGTTCCGGCATGTCTCGGCTGCGGTTCCGGATCATGCCGGATTGGCCTGAGTGATCGCGACCCGGTGAACGGTGCCGGGCCCGAATGCCTCCGGCGCCGAGGTCATTACGACCTTCCGGAACAAGTCGATGCTAGGCAGCATTCCGTCGGGCCCGCTCGCCAGCGGAGTACGGAAGGTCCTGAGGTTGATCGCGTGGAGGAGGAGTGGGAGCCTTGCCGCAACGGCTTCCGCCTGCTCCTGATCGACCTCCAGCTGTACTTCGAACCTGTAATAGCCGGCGAGACGCCCGTCTGGAAGAACAAGCGGCGCCAGGACCGGACCGGCGGGAACGAAGACTCTGTCGAGCTCGGCCGTCGGTGCGGATGCCGCTGCCGGCGCCGGACCCAGGAGCAGCCCCGTCACGAAAGCGGCGCCGCCGCCGACGCCCGCCCCGGCAACGAGAACGAGGAGACCGGTGAGGATCCGCTTCATCGGGTCAGAACCTGAAGCTGACGTCGTTCGGAAGAGCCGAAGGCTCAGCGAGCAGTACGAGCGTGATCCGCCGGTTCTCCGGACGGTCGGGCTGGTCGGGATAGACGAGGCGGGACGAGCCAAGCGCGACCACCTCCGTGAAGCGGTCCTGCGGCAGACCGGACGCGATCAGAGCCGAGCGTGCGGCAAGCGCGCGTTCGCCCGAAAGACGCCAGTTCGAATCGGACTGCCCGCCGACCCCGTCGGTATGACCCTCGACGGCGATCTGAACCCCTGAGCGGGCGATCTTGCGAGCGAGGTCAGCCAGGATCGCCCGGGCATAGGGGTTGAGCTCTGCGGTGCCCGGCCGGAACATGGAGCGGTTCGCCGTATCCATCAGGTTGACCCTGACCCCCTCACGCGAGGGGGCGACCCGGACGCTTTCGCGAGACGCTTCCTGCGGAATGGCGTCGAGGACGATCCTCAGCTCCTGCGCAAGAACGCGCATCGACGCGTCCGGGATGCTGGCCGTTCCACCACGGGCGCTTCCCGCGGTAGCCGCCTCGGCATTCGGCTGGCCCGTGGCCGTCGGACTGTCCGACTGAGCGCGGCGAGTCCGGCCGCCTGCGCCCGCCAATTCGCCGGTACCAGTGGAACTGGCGGGGGAAGGCGGTGTCGGCGTGAAATGCTCCGCCAGTCCCTTGAGTCGGTCTTGAGGCGCCTCGGAGATCAGCCAGAGCAGCATGAAAAAGGCCATCATCGCCGTCACGAAGTCGGCATAGGCGACTTTCCAATGGCCGCCATGGTGCCCGGCCGCCGCCACCCGCTTCTTGCGGACGATGATCGGCCTCTGGTTGGCCCCGGCTGGCTTGGTCGCCATGTCAGGCGGCCCTCAACGCCGCCCGCAGACGGTCCTGCACCAGATTGAGTCGAACCTTTTCGATCGAGTCGAGTGAGCATGTTCCGGCGGCGACTCGATCGAGGAGATCGGCGCTTTCCTGAGCCCGCTGGACGAGCATGTCGAAGGTCTGCAGTTGTTCGGTGTAGTTGGTGGCCAGATACTCGTCCGCAGCGAGCAACTCGGCGAGCGACTCGATGAGGCCGCGAACGTCGCGGATTTCGTCCGCGATCGCCGCGCAGAGAGCAATGGTCAGGTGGTCGATCTGGGTCATGATCGGGTCGTCCGCTTCAGGAGTGAGCAAAGGCATCAGAAGAGCTCGAGATCGCCGAGTAGCTGACGGGGCACAGGCCGCGGCAACGCCACGGGCGGTGCGTGAGCGACCTGCCGCGAGCGGGAGCGGCCGTCATAGGGAAGGAATTCGACCCGCCGGGCATGTTCCCCACCAAGATCGACATGGCCGACAGGAATGCCTTCGGTTTCGACGAAGCGGCGAGCGAAAGCGGAATTCTCGCGACCGATTGACCCGAGGCCGCTGATCATCGTGGCACCGCCGTAGAGGTGCGCGCGAAGCCGATCGCGAGAGGCGCCACGCTTCATCATTTCGTTGATGAGCAACTCCATGGCGTGAAGACCGTAACGAACGAGTTGGCTTTCCGGCACCGGTCGATCCGGCGAAGGTTCGCCGAGCAGAAAGTGGTTCATCCCGCCGATCCGGGCGACCGGGTCCTGCAGACAGACGGCGATGCACGATCCAAGAACGGTGGAGACCACCACATCCGGCTCCGAAACCACGGCTTGTTCGCCCTGAACTATGGAGATTCGCTTCATCGCGGCGGCTCAGGTCAGCTGACCGAAAACGCGCTCGATCTTTTCCTTCAGCACCGCCGGCGCGAACGGCTTCACCAGATAATTGTTGACCCCCAGCGCAGCCGCCTTTTGGACGATTTCGCGATCGGACGATCCGGTCAGCATGATGAAGACGGTCTTGCCGATAACGGGGTCGCCGCGGACCTGCTCGAGAAGCTGAAGCCCATCCATTTCGGGCATGTTGAAGTCGGAAATGATCAGATGGACCCGGTCCGCCCGAACGGCTGTCAGCGCCTCGACTCCACTCGCCTTGTCGCGCACGTCCTTGAATCCGAAGTCCTGCAGCGCGCGGCGGATCATCGCGCGCATGCTGGCCTGGTCGTCGACCACCATAACCTTGATTGCGGATGCAGCTGGCATCAGGCTTCCCTCAAACTCACGAACGACAAGCCGCGAGGATCGCCTCGGGCATTGCAGAAAGACTCAACTGGCGCTCGACGGCGCCAAGCTCGAAGGCCGCTCTCGGCATTCCATAGACGACGCAGCTCTCGGCGTTCTGGGCGAGGGTACGGGCGCCGGCCCGACGCATCGCAAGAAGTCCCTCGGCTCCATCCGCACCCATCCCCGTAAGGATGACGCCGACAGCCCCTGTTCCGAGACGAACCATGGATTGGAACAGCACATCGACCGAGGGACGATGACCGCCGACCGGGCTGGCGGCGGTCAGTTTGATTCGCCGCTGGAGCGGACTCAATTCCATGTGCCGTTCGCCCCCAGGTGCAATATAGACGGTTCCACGCTCGACCGGCGCTCCGTCCGCCGCTTCGACGACGGTAACTGCGCTCTCGGCGTTGAGCCGGCCGGCAAAGCCCGCAGTGAACCCGGCCGGCATATGCTGCACGATCAGGATCGGGGGGCAGTCGCGTGGCAGCGAAGCGATCAGAGAGAAGTGCGCTTCGACTCCACCCGTCGAGGAGCCGATCGCGATCACGACATCCCGCAGCCCGGCGACCACCGAATCGGCGATCGCCGTCCGGCTCGACGCCGGCTGATGACGCACCTTGCTGCGTGCGGCGGCCTTGACCTTCGCCCGCAGCTGTTCGGCGTCTCTTGCCACGTCGAGTGGGTTGCCCGCCGGCTTGGCAATGAAGTCTACCGCGCCCAATCGGAGCGCTTCAATCGTGACTTCCGTGCCGCGCGCCGTCAGCGTCGAGCACATGACCACCGGCATCGGTCGCAGGCGCATGATCTTTTCGAGGAACGACAGCCCGTCCATTCCGGGCATCTCGACGTCCAGGGTAACGACGTCGGGATTGAGTTCCTTGATCATCGCTCGCGCGGCATGCGGCTCGGGAGCGAGACCAACCACCTCGATGTCGGGGTCGGCCGAGAGGATTCGGTTCAGCGCAGCGCGCATGCTGGCGCTGTCGTCCACGACCAGGACTCTGACTCGGTCGGCAGTCATCAGTGGTTGCCCCTGGAATGGGCGTAGACGGTCTGGCCACACAGGCTGAGCCGTTGAGCGGCGGGACCGATCAGTCGCTCCGAATGACCGATGTAGAGGAAACCGTCGGGCGCGAGCTGTTCCGCGAGCCTGAGTTCAAGCTCGGCTTTCGCCGAGTCATCGAAATAGATCATGACGTTGCGGCAGAAGATCGCATCATAGCGCTGGCGCATCGGCCACGGCTCGAACAAATTGAGCGGGCGAGCCGTGACGAGGGCCCGGGCCTCGGGGGCGATCTCAACGCGCTGCCCCGCGGGCTTCAGCCATGCGCTGCGATACGGTTCGGGGATCGATTCCGTAGCGCTGGCCTCATAAGTGGCCCGCCGAGTCGCGTCGACCATCGGCGTAGAGATGTCGGTCGCCAGGATCTTAACGTCCGCCGAGCGAAGCCAGCCCGCTGCGCTGCGGTCGTGGCCGAGCAGACACATGGCAATGGTGTAGGGCTCTTCGCCGCTCGAGCAGCCCGCCGACCAGATCCGCACGGGCTGAGAAGCGGCTCGCTTCTTAAGCGCCGGAAGGAGAGTTTCGCGGAAATGGTCGAAATGATGTGCTTCACGGAAGAAATGGGTGTGGTTCGTGGTCAACGCTACGACCATCGCGCCCCGTTCCTCCGCGTCGCTCTGCACCAATGCGACATAGTCGCGAAAGGTGGCCAGGCGTTGCTCGCGAAGGCGGCGGCTCAGCCGCGAGTGAACGAGGGTCCGCTTCGCATCGCTGAGATGAATCCGCGCCTCGCGCTGCATGATCGCCGCGATCGCCTCGAACTCGGCGTTGCCGAGGTCGATCTCACCGGGACCAGCGGCAGAGGGAAGGGCGGCGGCGTGGTTCACGCTGCCAGTTCCATCTGGCGGATGACGTTGAGGGAGTCGAGGTCGAGCAGAAGCACCATTGCCCCACCTTCGCCGGCTTCACCCGCCTGATCGCGGCCTCCAACCCGAACGAGACCGGCGATCATGCCCGGCTCGTCAACCTCGAGGTCAGGCGCGGGCTGAATCTCGCTGTCCTTGATGAGGACGATGTCGGCGACCTCGTCGACGAGGAAGCCCGCCTGCTTCTCGCCCATGCTGACGACGAGAATACAGGAGCGCGCATGGGGCACGCTCGGCTCCCAGCCAAGCCTTTCCGCGAGGCCGACGATCGGGATCACCGTGCCGCGAAGATTGGCGACGCCCTTGATATAGGCTGGTACCTTCGGGAGCGGAGTCGGCGCTTCCCATTCGCGAATCTCGATCAGAGTCCGCATGTCGATTCCGAACGTCCTGTCACCCAAAGAAAAGGTGACGATCTTGCGTTCAGCGCTTTCGGTGGAGCTCATGCTGCCAGTCCTTTGAGGTTGTGCTTGGAGGTTGAGGAAGGGGCGGCCACGATCGCCTCGATGTCGAGGATCAGGGCGATCGAACCGTCGCCGAGGATGGTGGCACCGCCCAGACCGCGGATCGGATGAAGATTTTGGTCGAGGCTCTTGAGCACCACTTCTCGCCGATCGTCGATGGTATCGACCATCAGACCGAGGAGGCCGGCCGTGTCGCTTTCGACAACGATGACCAGCGAATCCTCGGGCTTGCGCTCGATTCCTCGCCCAAGGCCGAAGAAGTCGGTCAGCCGCCGGACGGGCAGATAGGAGCCACGAAGCTCGATGACTTCGCTGGTAGGAGTGGTCCGCTGCACCTGGCCGGGTTCGGGGCGGACCGACTCCACCACGCTTGCCAGCGGCAGAACGTAGCGTTGCCCAGCCAGTCGGATGACCATGCCATCGAGGATGGCGAGCGTCAGCGGAAGGATCATCGTAAAGGCCGTGCCTTCGTTTGGAACCGAACTGATTTCGACCCGGCCTCCCAAAGCCTCCACGTTCGACCGGACGACGTCCATCCCGACTCCGCGGCCGGAAATGTTGGAGATGGTTTCCGCGGTCGAGAAGCCCGGCGCGCAAATGAGCTGGTCGATCTCCTCGTCCGAAAGCTGAGCGTCGGCGGGGATGATGCCGCGTTCGATGGCCTTTGCCTTGACTCGTGCACGATCGATGCCGCGTCCATCGTCGCGAACACGAACCAGGATGCGCGCGCCCTTCTGTTCGGCCGAAAGGTGCACCATCCCCTCCGGGGGCTTGCCCTTGGCGATCCGTTCTTCGGGCGACTCGATGCCGTGGTCGACGGCATTGCGGATCATGTGGGTGAGGGGGTCCCCGATCTTCTCGATGACGCTCTTGTCGACCTCGGTTGTCTCGCCCACCACGTCGAGCACCACCTGCTTGCCGGTCTCTGCTGACAGATCCCGAAGCATCCGCGGGACTCGAGAGAAGGCCTGCTTGATCGGCTGAGCGCGCAGCGACATCACGCTGTCCTGAATCTGGCGCGTCAGGCGTGAAAGCTGGGGCAGCTCGACCCGCTCCTGATCGGCCGGCGAGAGCCGGTCTGCCAGGATGGAGCCTCGGATCACCAGCTCGCCCACCAGGTTCAACAGCTGGTCGAGCTTGCTGAGGTCGACCCGGATTGTCTGGACCGGTTGGTCGGCCGAGCGCTCGGGCCGCTCCGCAGCGGGGGCGGCCGATCTGGCGGGCTCCGTCTCCAGCAGAGCTGCTGCGGTCACGGTCGAAGCGGCTTCGGCCGGTTCAGTCGCGCAAGCTTCGGGTTCGGGCACGACGCCATCGGCTGCGTCTTCGGCGATCGATGGCGAGGCGCACCGCACGATCTCGATCAAGGAATCCGGTGCGACGAAGTCGAAGCATTCGGTGATATCGGCTTCGGAAACCGAGCCCGGAACCGTCAGCGTCCAAACGAAATAGCTGTTCTCCGGATCGAGATCGCGCAGGTCCGGCAGCGTGGACATGTCGACCGACCCGACCTGCCCGCCGAGTCGCTCGAGTTCGCGGATAACGAGTATCGGTTCGCCGCCATTGGCGAGCGCGTCGCGCGACGGGCCGAAGCGGACCGTCCAGTCGGCCGGTTGGAGCTCCACCACCTCTTCGAGCGAAATGGCAACGGGCTCGAATCCGAAAGGATCCAGCTCCTCCACGGTGGCAACGACCGGAACGAAGCCGAACTCGTCGGCCTCGATCGCTACCGGTGTCGATGCGATCTCCACTTCCTCCGCGACCGCGGCCGATCCGGGCCCGCTTGCTCCCTTGCTGGCCAGCAGGTCTTCGAGCGCGGCGAGAACCGCGTCGTCGGCCGGTGGAGCGCTCTGCTCGCGCGCCGCGGCGACATGGTCGGACAATATGTCGAAGGCGGTGAGCATGACCTTGACGACTTCTGGGGTCGGCGGGATGATCCCGGCCCGAACCTCGTCGAGGACATTCTCGAACCGGTGCGAGAAGGCGAGCAGGGCGGAGTGACCGAAAGCGCCCGAGCCTCCCTTGATCGAATGGACGGCCCGGAACACGGCGGCGATGACTTCGGCCGAAGCATCACCGGCTGCCATCTCCGACAAGCCCGCCTCGGCCGTGGTGAGGCCCTCGACGCACTCTTCGAAGAAGATCGCCTGGATTTCGTCGAGTTCGTCGCTCACGGGCACACCCGGCGGATCGCCGCTCCCAGCTTTGCCGGGTCGAATGGCTTGGTGATCCAGCCGGTCGCGCCAGCCGATCGGGCGCGCGCCTTCTTGTCGTCGGAGAATTCCGTCGAAAGGACGAGGATCGGGGTTCCGCGAAACTGTGGCAGGGTCCGAACGGCCTCGATCAGTCCGAACCCGTCCATGTTGGGCATGTTGATGTCGGTGATCAGAAGGTCCGGCTGGACTTCCTGCATCCGCTCCAGCCCGTGAACGCCGTCATTGGCGCTTTCGATCTTGAAGCCCTGGGCGGTGAGCGACGTCTTCAGAAGCATTCGCATGCTCGGTGAATCGTCGACGGTGAGGATGAGCTTGCTCACGGTTTCACTGATCCTTTTCAGTCTGAAGTCCGAACATGTCGGCGAGGGCGCAGCGGCTCACCCGATCGACGAAGGCGGGACTGGGGCTGACGATCTCGAAGGGAAGGGAGTTTCGGTCCGCTTCTGCCCGGGCTGCGACCAGCAGCTGGAGAACGGCCTGGCCAATGCTCTCGACCTGCGAAGCGTCGATCCGCACGGCGTCATTGAGATCGCCGGCGAGGACGAGGCCCACACGAAGATCTTCCGCCGTGACGGTTCCGGCCTGAGCCGGCAGAGTGACCAGATGATCGTCCGACAGGGCGGCGTCAGACGGGGATTGTGTTGAGTTCATTCTTGACCTCATCGAGTGCGATCTCGAGTTGCTGGAAAGTCGGGGCGTGCAGGGAAGGGGTCATCCGCCGTGCGATCTCGACCGCCACTTGGGTCGGCACGCCCTGCGCGTAGGCAACGATGGCCGTCTTCGCGATGTGGAAGGGGCTGGATTCGCTTTCGACGACGGCCAGAAGCTTGCTCGCGATCGGTCCCACGACGCAGTAGGAGAGGAGAACGCCGAGAAAGGTGCCGACCAGCGCTCCGCCGATCATCGCGCCGAGGATTTCGGTCGGTTGATCGATCGAGCCCATCGTCTTGATCACGCCGAGCACGGCCGCGACGATTCCGATCGCAGGCAGGCCGTCGGCCATCGTCTGCAGAGCATGCTGAGGCGCCAGCTCCTCGTGATGGTGACGGTCGATATCCGCTTCCATGGCTTCGGCGAGCTGGTGCGGATCCTCGAAGTTGACGGTCATCATCCGGAGATAGTCGCAGACGAACTCCACCAGATGATGGTCGGCGAGGAGGCGCGGATAACGCGTGAAGATCGAGCTTTCCGCTGGATCGTCGAGATGCTTTTCGATGGCGGTCGCTCCGCCCTTCTTGAAAGTCGCGAGCAGGGCGAACAGCAGGGTCAGAAGATCACGATGATCTTCATCCTTCCAACGCGCACCCTTGAATGCCCGAACGACTCCGCGGCCGGCCTTCTTGACCGTCGGCAGCGAGTTGCCGACGATGAAGGCACCGAGCGCAGCGCCGGCGATCGCCATCATCTCGTGCGGCAGCGCATGGAGAACGATGTCCATCTTGCCGCCGGCGAGGATGAAGCTGCCGAAGACGCAGCCGAATATGACGATGAATCCGATAGCGTTGATCATGAGAGTTCCGGCAGCCCGACCGTCGGGACATTTCAGTTATAGGAAGAAGTTCGGTTCAGGCGGCGCGACCGGCAAAGTTTTCCGCTCGACTTTCGCCGAGGTTGGGCAGCCCTGGCCGGGGCGGGATCGGCCGGGAAAAAGGTGGAGATTTCCGCGCCTTCGGTGCTGCAGCTGCCCGCCAGACCGTCGGTCGTGAGGCCTGGCGCGGGCGATCGCCCGAGAGCGGTGGGGGACCGCGTCTGTCACCAGCTGGCCCGCCGCGTCGAGAAATTGTCTAGAATGGGAGAAAAGCCAGGAGCCTTGATCGATGTCGGTTGCCGCCTACCAGCGCGTGAGGACCATTGCCGAAAGCCCGCGCGCCACCGAGTACCGCCTCGTCGGCGAGATTACCGGAGAGATGATCGCGGCTCGCGACAGCGGCCTTACGGGTGCTGCTTTGGTTCCGACGCTCCATCGCAACCGGGAAATGTGGGCGACCTTCGCCGCCGCTTGCGGCAGCGCGGGCAACGGTCTCCCGGACTCGCTGCGGGCGGGCATCATCTCCCTTTCGCTGTGGGTGGATCGCTTCACCAGTGCCGTGGTCGCCGGGCGTGAATCGATCGACGACCTGATCGCCGTCAATCGCTTGATCATTGAGGGACTGGCGCCCAATCCAATTGCCGCCTGACGGCGCAGAACCGGGTTTGAGTGTCCGCTCCGAATCCGTTCGCCAACCCGGCCCTAGTATCGGCCGAGCCTTCGATGATCCTCGGTGCCGCCTCGGCGTCATTAGCGTCGGGCAACGCCTAACCGCCATTCAGTTTCAGGTCGGCCAGCCCGATCGGATAGGCGGTTGTCGACTTTACCTGCTCCATCGAGAAGCGCGATGTGACGTTCTTCAGCGGCACCTTCTCGATCAGCCGGCGATAGAAGTCGTCATAGTCTTCCATGCCGCCGACCGCGACCCGCAGGAGATAGTCGATTTCCCCTGCCATGCGGTGCACTTCCATGATCTCGGGGAGCTCCACGATCGCCTCGTTGAAGCGCCGGAGCCAATCAGCCGAATGATCCTCGGCATGAATCTCGACGAAGACCGACAGTCCGAAACCAATCGCATTGGCATCGAGCAGCGCCACCCGCTTCTGGATGATGCCTGCTAGTTCCATCTTCTGGATCCGGCGCCAGCATGGCGTCTGCGAGAGGTGAACCTGCGAAGAGATTTCCGCGACGGTGATCGTGGCATTCTCCTGCAGGAGCGCCAGGATCTTCAGATCTGTCCGATCAAGCGATCCATTCACGTCTTGCCACTCCCTTCAAGACGTTCGAGCCGCCGCGATACGCTGATCATCAGAAATATCTGCTCGAGTCGTTGCAACCACAACGCGGGCGAAGCCGCGTTCCAGGTCGGCGATGATGTCTCGATGATCCTCGAGACCGATCGACAGGCGCAGCAGATCTCCCGTGATCCCCGCCTTTACCTGCGCTTCGCGCGGCATACCGCGGTGGGTCATCGTTGCTGGCAAGCAGACCAAGGTGGAAAAGCTTCCGAGCGACGCGGCGAGAGTGATCATCTCTAGCGCCTTTACGAACTCAAGCGCGGCGGCTTGACCGCCCTTCAACCTGAAGCTGAGCACGAAGCCCGGTCCGCTCTGCTGTCGGGTAGCGAGAAGGTGATCCGGAGAGGAGGTCAGTCCCGGGAAGAAGACCTGCTGAACCTGCTCGTGGCCGGAGAGCCATTCCGCGATGGCGATCGCGGTCTGCTCCTGGCGATCCAGCCGGAGCGGCAGCGTTCGAAGTCCCCTCAGCGTCTGGGCCGCGTCGAAGGCGGAGCCGGTGAGGCCAGCGGCGTTCCCCCACCATGAGAGTTCCTCGACGAGGGCGGGGTCCTTTGCCAGAAGCGCTCCGCCGATCAGGTCGGAATGGCCGTTGAGGGCTTTGCTGGTCGAATGTGTGACGAGGTCGCAGCCAAGGTCGAGCGGACGTTGCCGGCAGGGGGTCGGCAGCGTGTTGTCGGCGACGACGAGCGCTCCCGCCTCCTTGGCGCTCTTCGCCCGGTCGGCGATGTCGACGATCCTGAGCAGCGGATTGCTCGGCGTTTCCAGCCAGACGAGTCTGGGTGCCGTCCTCAGCGCGGCAGCGAAAGCTGCGTCGTCGCGCTGGTCGACGAACTCGACTCGCAGCTTGCCTTTGTCGGCAAAGCCCTGAAGCAAGCGGTAGGTGCCTCCGTAGCAATCGTGAGGTGCAATCACGACACCACCAGCCGGAACGAGAAGCAGTGCAAGCAGACTTGCGGCCTGGCCGGAATTGGTGATGACTCCGCCGGCCGCGCCCTCGAGTTGCGAAAGCGCCTTGCCGAGAAGATCGCGGTTCGGATTGGCCGTGCGCGAATAATCATAATCCGGCTTCTTCTCGGCGTCCGCCCATCCATAGGTGTCGGACGTCCACAGGGGCGGAGCGACGCTCCTCAGCGGATCGAGGTCGCATTTCGAGGCGGCGGCAATCGTTGCCGGCTGACGTAGTTTGCTCATGCTTCGGTCCTCAGAAAGGGGTCAATCAGCTCCGACAGCCGGTTCGCGTCCTTCAGGAACATGTCGTGTCCATGAAGGCAGGGAAGCAGGTGAAGCTCGGTCGGGCCGGCGAGCCGACCGGCCAGTTCGCGCATTTGCGATGGCGGCACGAGCTGGTCGGATTCGGCGCCGATCAGCATTGTCGGCAAGCTGATCTGCTCCGCACTTACTCGGTGCCGATCGATCGAACCGGATAGGCTGAGGAAGCGCTGCGGAGACATGACTTCGAGAAAGGCATCGCCCCGCGCGCGCAGATAGGCGCCGGGTTGGGTACAGGCGAGCGGATCCTCGCTTTCCATTCCGCCCGCAAATCTCGCCGAAAACTCGTCGGGTGTGCGATAGCTCAGCATCCCCAATCCGCGAGCGATGCTCAGTGCCTCTCTTGCCCGACCGCTGTCGAGTCCGAGCGAAACGATTCGGCGCTGGAGCTCGCGAAGTGCGGTCGACGCGGGATGGGGGCGGGCGTCGGCGGAAATGACGACCAGCTTCCCGGCGCGTTCGGGGAATCGTTCGCCAAGGGCGAGGGCGATCATTCCACCATAGGAGGCGCCAATCACGGCGTGGGCTCGGTCGACTCCGATCCGGTCGAGGGCGAGGCCGAGGGTTCGGGCCTGATCGGCCGGCTCCGGAGCGATCCGGCCCGACTCGTCGGCAATGAAGTCGAGACCCAATATCCGGAATCGGTCGGGATCAGCGGCCCATCCTGGCCCGGCGAGGCCAAGCCACCAGCCCGGTCCGTTGTCCGGTCCAAAGCAGGGATATCGGTTCGCCGAGATCCCGCCGAGCAGGACCAGAAGGGGCGCGTCGGGAGGGCCGCACAGGCTCGCCCGAGCAAAGCTCCCAAAACGCTGCAGGTCGAAGGGCAGGGGAAGCTCGAAGTCGACAGGAAGCGCCGGCGGCGGCTGCGGTTCGTCCGGCAATGCTTCCCTCAACAGCTTCATTCCCACCTCCAAAGGCCAGGACGTTGCTGCCGAAGGACCCGCTTGGTTGCCGGATCGGCCGCATCGTCCCTTTCAGGACTGCCACCTTGCCCGGGTCGGGCAGGTTGGCGTGGGCGCGAGGGCCCACTCTTGATGCTTTCGCCTCACGGACTGGCCGCGAAGCTTCGGGGCTTCTATTCACGCGCTGGAGCAAGCGCAAGAGGGCCTCCGCAATCGGAGGAGTTTTTGCGCAAAGCGGAGGTGCGAGCTCTTTCGCTGCTCCCGGGTGGGCTGACCTGGATCGCGTAGGTGCTCGGTTCTTGGTGATGGGGCAGCTCACGGGCCGGCGCGGCCTTCTTCAGCGGAAGCTTGAAAGATAGGATTTCAGACCACCACGAGAGCCATTGGACCGCCGCGCGCGAGGGGTCATCTCACCGATGCCGAGCATGGTGAGGATGCGGGCGTGCCGCCGAATCGCGTTGCAGCGGCCCCGAAGGGTTCGGTAAGGCTCGCCTGTTCGACCATGGACGGCCCTGGCTTCGCTGAAGCTGTTGCTCATCGATGCGCTCGCTTCGCGCGCCGTCGTCCAGTGCAGCTGGTCCATCGAAACCCGGCGCAGGTTCGCGCACGTTTGTCGCTATCCCGCCAGAATGTTCGCCAGAAGGCGGTCGCCTTCGCGGGTGAGGATCGACTCAGGATGGAACTGGAGACCGATCTGCCTGGCGCTTTCGTCGCTGATCGCCATCGCCATGCCGTCCGCTTCGGCGTGGACCCGGAAGCGCGGCGGGAGCCGCATCGTCCCGAGCGAATGATAGCGCCCGACACGGAGCGGATTTTCAAGCCCGGCGAAGGGCCCCTCGCCGTCGTGCCGAAGCAGGCTCGCCTTGCCGTGAACCGGAGCGGGCGCCCGGCAGACTTCGCCTCCGGCTTGCTCGACGATCACCTGGTGGCCCAGGCAGATGCCGAGCAGCGGCACCCGGCCGGCGGCGATCTCGGCAAGTTCCAGGCAGCAGCCGGCATCGGCCGGTCGCCCGGGCCCCGGCGAAAGCACGATCAGCGAGCCGGCCGCTTCGGCGACGGCGAGCGCCTCTGCGGCGGTGATGGTGTTTCGGACGACCCGGACGGCGCTCCCGAGTCGTTCAAAGGCTTCCACCAGGTTGAAGGTGAAGCTGTCGAGATTATCGATCATCAGCACGGGTTTCATGCCAACTGCTTCCCGGAGAGGACTCGCGCGAGTGCGTCGATGATGGCGAGCGGGTCGGTCACGGCTCGGCGCCCAGCGCGGCCAGTACTGCCGCCGCCTTGATCCGAGTCTCACGAGTCTCGGCGGCGGGATCGGAATCCTGGACGATTCCCGCCCCGGCGCGAACGTAAGCGGTTCCGTCCTTCACGACCGCCGATCGGATGATCACCGCCGTATCGACCTCGCCGCTGCCGCTAATCCAACCGATTGCGCCGCCATAGGGCCCGCGCTTCGTGCGTTCCGCCTCACGCAGCAGCGCCATGGCGCGGATTTTCGGTGCGCCGGTCAGAGTGCCGACGTTGAGGCAGGCTTTAAGAGCGTCAAAGCCGTCGAGAGCGTCTTTCAATTCTCCCCTGACTCTCGAAACTAGGTGCATCACCCGCGCGTGGCGCTCAATGTCCATCAGACGGGTGACCCGGCGGGTCCCTGTCTTGCTGATCCGGGCGACGTCGTTCCGGGCGAGATCGACAAGCATCATGTGCTCGGCCGTCTCCTTGGCGTCGAGTCGAAGTTCCCCTTCGAGCCGATCGTCCTCATCGGCCGTGGCGCCGCGGGGGCGAGTGCCCGCAATCGGCCGAACTTCGGCGTATCGGCCGCGCTCGTTCGTCACCCGGACCGACGTTTCCGGCGAGGCACCAAACAGCTGATGGGATTCCGCCGACACGAAATAGCCGTAGGCGCTTCGATCGAGCCGCCGGAGCGCGGCATAGGCCTGAAGCGGATCAGGGCAGTCTGCCCGAAAGGTGCGCGAGGGGACGATTTGATAGACCTCGCCTGCCGCAACATGCGCTTTCATCCGCGCAACCAGGTCGGAATAGGCTGCATCGTCCAGATCGACCTGGGCACGGGTCGGCTCCGGCGGCTGCTCCACGAAGGGGGCAACGCGCCCGCAGCGCTCGACCAGCTCGGCGAGTCGCGCCGACGCACTGTATGAGGCCTTGCGGCCGTCGTCTTGCTGGGGCCCGCCGAAGGCCGTGCAGATCGCGCGCGGACGGCCGCCGTCCTCGAACAGCACCAGGGATTCCGCGATCCAGAAAAGGAAATCGGGGAAGCGGAGTGGATCCTGCTTCGCGGGCGGCAATTGCTCCAACAGATCGACGTGATCATAGGCGATGACCCCGATACCCAGCACGCCGAACGGATCGTCGAGGCCAGTCCGGCCAAGGCCGATCGTGAGTTCGCGCAGCACGTCGAAGGGCGAGGGGGCTGCCAGCCGCTCCTCGGGATCGTTCCCCTCGACCCTGGGGAATCGGAGCCGGATCCGCTCGGCCTCGATCCCTGCCAGTCGGTCGACCATCCGTTCCGCGATCATCGCCAGCAGGTTCCGGCCTGTCGGCGACAGGGCGGTGAGGCTGACCTCGCGACCTCGGCACTCCACCCTCACCGCCGCCTGATCGAGCAGCATCGTCGGCCCGCCGGTCTGCTCGAACAGGAGCGTGTCGGGTCGCGTGCCATTCCTGCTGAGAGCGGCATAGAGAGCGAGCGGATCGGGCCTGCCGCTGAGCTGGCGGCAGAGCGCCACCGCCTCTCCGGTGGCCGGATACCGAGCGATCATGCCAGCGGCCTTCCGACCGCCCGGACGACCGGCTCGAGCGCGCGCATCAGTTCGGAAAACTGCTGAGGGTAGAGGGACTGGGGACCGTCAGACAGGGCCGCGGCGGGATCCTCGTGCACCTCCACCATCAGGCCGTCCGCGCCGCAGGCCGCGGCGGCCAGAGCCATCGGGATGACGAGATCGCGGATGCCCGTACCGTGCGAAGGATCGACGATCACGGGCAGGTGAGCCTTCTGTTTGATATAGGGTATCGCGTTGAGATCGAGCGTATTGCGGGTAGCGGTTTCGAAGGTGCGGATCCCCCGCTCGCAGAGCACGACCTGGTCGTTGCCCTCGGCGAGCAAATATTCGGCCGCCAGCAGCCATTCCTCGATCCGCGCCGACATTCCGCGCTTCAGAAGCACCGGCTTTCCCGACCGGCCGACCGCCCGCAGCAAAGCGAAGTTCTGCATGTTGCGCGCCCCGATCTGGAGCGCGTCGGCATGTTCGGCGACAAGGTCGACGTCGGCGCTGTCCATCACCTCGGTAACGACGGGCAGTCCCAGCTCGTCGGCGACCTCGCGAAGGATCTTCAGCCCGTCGCCGCCATGGCCCTGGAACCCGTAGGGGCTGGTCCGCGGCTTGAAGGCTCCGGCTCGGAGCGCCCGAGCCCCGGCGCCCCGGATCAAGAGCCCGGTATTGCGGAGCTGCTCCTCACTTTCGAGCGCGCAGGGCCCGGCGATCACCGCGAAGCCGCGGCCGCCGATCGGCAGGCTACCGAATCTGACGACGCTATCATGCGGCTGAAGCTCTCGGCTGACGAGCTTGTAGGGCGAGAGGATCGGCTTCACCGATTCCACCATGGGGTGGCTTTCGAGACGAAGCTCGGCAAGCACGCGCTCGTCGCCGAGCGCACCGAGCACGACCCGCTCCGCGCCGGGCATGTGGAGGGGTTTGAGGCCTATGCCGGCAATGCGCTCGAGCAATTCCTCGGCGGTTTCGGCCGGCGCATCCGGCTTGAGAACGATGATCATGGGCGTGGTTCCTGGTCGAAGATCGGCATTAAAAAAGCCCGCCTGAGGCGGGCCAATGACTGGTGCGGATGGGCGTCCGTACTTGGACTAGCTAGACCATCGCCAGCGTGGCACGCCGAAGGCTTTGAAGGCATGCCAGCGCCACCAAGAGGCCGGAATCGAGACCGACGGACCGGCGCCGAAAAGGGCGCGACCGGATTTTTCCTGCAAAAAGCGTTCGTTCCGCTGCATGGTGCCCTGAACTATGGTGAAGATGGGGCAGGCGTCAAGCGCCGCGCATGAGTTAATTTTTGCGCAGTCGGCCAAAGTTTCGCTGACGAAGAGCAGGAAACGAGTGCCGCCGTTGCAGGCGGGCCTGCGGGACAGAGCTCATCCAGGTCGAAGAGCGGGTGATTGTCGCCGTAGCGCAGCTCTTCGATGGCGACGCTGCCACTCTCGTTGGTGATCGGAACGGCGCCGCAGGCGATCAGCCTGAAATGGCACGAGCATCGAGCCAGCGCCGACGTGCCTCCGTCTGTTCGATGGTCAGGAGGGGCTGCGCCGGTTGAAGCGAATGTTCGGCGAGCGAAGAGTTCCAGGCTCTCACGAAGCAAGCCTGGCGATGGCCGCGGCAGCCTGTTTGACGCCGAGCTGCGAGAGCCGCGACAGCCCCCAGCGGGGGCGGACCAGCACCACGGCGCCCGAGGAAATGATGATGAGCGGCTTGCCCTCGGCCGGAGGCGGGCGAGGTCGCCGGCAAGGCTTCGGAAGCCAGAAACGGCGCACTCGGCCGCTGTCCCATCGATCGGAAGCGCGGAGCCGGTCTTGACGGCAATGCGCCTCGCGCCGCTGACGAGGGTGGCCGCAGCGTGCGATTGCTCATCCCTGGGCCGCCGCGGGATCGATGTCCGCTTCGCCCGAAAGCTCGGCATCGAGCGCGAGGAGATCGAGGCCGTCAGTCAATCGCAAGAGGCGATCGAAGCTGTCGAGGACGAAGTAGCAGGGCTGGAACGAGTCGGTTCGATAGAGGGTGCGAAGGACCCGGCGCAGGTCGAAGGCCCGCCGCTTGGGAGTCGGGCTTTCCAGCGAATAGCGACTCTCTCCGAAGCTCGAAACGATGCCGGCACCGTAAATCTTCAGGGCGCCGTTCTCCCGAGCGAGGCCGAACTCGACCGTGTACCAGTAGAGCCGGGAAATGCGGCCGAGTTCGCCCCGATCGATCGCCTGGTGGCCAAGCTCTCCCAGCTTCTGCATGAAATCTGCCATTTCCGGCAAGGCGAGTAGCGGCACATGGCCGAACACGTCGTGGAACACGTCGGGTTCTTCGAGATAGTCGAGCTGCGAGCGCTTTCGGATGAAGTTTCCGGCCGGGAAGCGCCGGTTGCGCAGATGTTCGAAAAAGACATGGTCCGGCACCAGCCCGGGAACGGCGACGACCGTCCATCCCGTTCGGCCGAACAGGCGATCGTTCAGCTCGTCGAATTCCGGAATACCGGGGCGCGAGAGTCGCAGGATGTCGAGCCCTCTTTCGAACGCGGCGACCACCCGACCGGCCAGCGCTTCCTGCTGACGGGCGAACAAAAGGTCCCAGACGTCATGTTCTTCCGGCGTGAAGTCGTTCCAGCGCTGCGGCACCGTCCAGTCGGCGGCCGCGCCGGGAGGCGGTCGCGAGGGATCCCTGGCGGCGCCGTGGCGCTCGGAGGGAGGCGTCGGCTCGGCCGCGGCCGCCTGGTCAAAACTGTCCTTGAACATGGGTGACGAGTCCTTTCATTCGAACGAAAAGAACCCCGCCAGGAGATCCGGGCGGGGCCGATTTCACGAACCTGAATTGAAGGTGCGCTAAGCCGGTTTCGCCCGTGCGATGGCGTAATACGGGTGATAGGCAGCGACCGGTGCGCCGCTCAGGGCGACGGCATTCGGCTCAGGCGCGTTCAGGGCCAGCTGCATGCGACCAAAATGACAATGCGGACGCTTCCGGTCAAATCCATTCGCAGTCGGAGCGGCGATCACGCCGTTTTTGGAACGATTTGCTCGACGACCGGCTCCAAGCGCAAGGGCGGCATCGCTGGACACGCGCAACGAAAATGGAACAGCTGCCGCGCCACGTGCGACCTCGCGGGGTTTCGGCCGGACGACAGGCGCCTTCAGCGGTTCAACAAGTGCCGAAGTTCCGAGTCATGCTCCGTCGGTGCTTCCGCCTCGAAGAACAGCCGGAAGGCGCCCCGCGCCTGCCCGACCAGCATGACCAGGCCGTCGATGGCATTGAGGCCAAGCTGCCTCGCCGTCCTGAGCAGGGCGGTTTCGACGGGATCGTAGACCATGTCGAGCAAGGCGGCGCCCGGAGCGGCGTCTTGAAGGCTTGCGAACATCGGTTCGGGCAACGGCTTGCCATGGCTCGATCCGAGCGGAGTCGCGTTGAGGATCGCTGCCGCGCCGCGCATCGCCGACGGCGCCCTGTCGAAGGGCAGGATCTCGATGCTGCCGGGGGACTTCGCCAGGCGGAGCATGGTTGAAACCTTGCCGGGATCTCGCGCCAGCACCCGGATCGCTGCAACCCGCCGGCTGACGAGGTAGCCGATCGCGGCCCGCGCTGCCCCCCCGGCGCCGATCACGCAGGCCGCTTGCCCCGCCAGTTCCGTGTCGTCGAGCGCTTCGGCGATGCCGTGAAAATCGGTATTATAGCCGACCAGACGGCCGGATCGGGGAACGACGCAGTTCACAGCGTCGAGCTCGCGCGAGTCCGCAGCGACCTCGCTGACGAATCCGAGCGCTTCCTCCTTGAGCGGTGCGGTGACGTTGCACCCCCGCCAATCCGGATCGGTTCGGCGAAGCCGCAGATGCTCGTGTATCTCGCCGCGGGAAACCCGGGTCAGCCGATATTCGCCCGCCATACCCTGCTTCCCGAGCCAGAAGCCATGGATGATCGGGGATTTGGAATGGGCGACCGGATCGCCGATCAATTCGGCATAAGGCGGCACGACTCAAGCGGCCTCGGTTTCGCGCTGGCGGTCGAGGAAGACGGCGACCTCGGCCAGGTCGATCGACGGGACGGCGAGAGCCTTGCCGATTCCCTCGGCGAGGATGAACGTGATCTGTCCGCCGCTCGCCTTCTTGTCGTGCGCCATGTGAGCGGCGAGTTGGCGCCCCGGGGCCGTGATGCCGACTTGGGCAAGACGGGTGGGAAGACCGACCGAGTCGAGATGTTCGGCTACCTCGGCGGCCTCGCGGGCTGGGCAGAGGCCCCTTTCGACAGAGAATTGGAAAGCGAGCGTCATTCCGAGCGCGACCGCTTCGCCGTGGAGCAAGCCGTCGGTCATGCCCGTCTCCGTTTCGAGCGCATGCGCGAAGGTGTGGCCGAGGTTGAGAAGGGCTCGCTTGCCCGAAATCTCGCGTTCGTCGTCGGCGATGATCCCGGCCTTGGCGGCGACGCACCGGGCGATCGCATCGCTCCGGTGTTCGAGGCTTCCAGCGATCAACTGTCTGCCGTGCGCCCTGCACCAGTCGAAGAAGCCCGGATCCGAAATCAGCCCATATTTCACGACTTCGGCATAGCCAGCCCGGACGTGGCGGTGGGGCAGGGTGCCGAGGCAGGTCGGATCGATCAGTACGGCGGCCGGCTGATGGAAGGCTCCGACCAGATTCTTGCCGGCCGCGAGGTTGATCCCGGTCTTTCCGCCGACCGACGAATCGACCATTGCCAGCAAAGTGGTGGGCACCTGGAGCCAGGGGCAGCCGCGCTTGAGGATGGCCGCCGCGAAGCCGGCGAGGTCGCCGATCACGCCTCCGCCGAAAGCGACGATATGGTCGCCTCGCTCCACCTGCTTCTCGATCAGGCGATCGACAAGTTCGATCAGTACCGGCCAGCTCTTGCTGTCCTCGCCGGGGGCGACCACGATCGGATCGCAGCGAATGCCGGCTCCCGCCAATCCGGTGGCGAAGACTGTGCCGTGAGCATCCCAGACGCGATTGTCGGTGATGACGATGAGGCGCTTGCGCGCGGCATAGGGCGCCAACAGCTCGCCGGCATGGCGAAGCAGCTCCGCCTCGATCAGCACCGGATAGGAACTCTGGCCAAGCTCCACATCGATCGTCACGCTTGGGTTCACCCTTTCTCTCCGCATTGACCGCGATTCAGCAGGAAGTGGTCGGCAAGGACGAGAGCCATCATCGCCTCCACCACTGGGGCACCGCGTATCGCGACGCAGGGATCGTGCCGTCCCCTGGTGGCGATTTGAGTTTCGCCGCCGCCTCCGTCGATCGTCGCCAAGGGCGTCCGGATCGACGGCGTTGGCTTGAAAGCGGCCCGAACGACGACTGGCTGACCGGTCGAAATGCCGCCGGCTATTCCTCCCGAATGATTGGAGAGGAATTCCGCCTTTCCCTCGGCGCCAATCCTCATCTCATCGGCATTTTCGTGCCCGGCCCGGCGAGCCGAAGCGAAGCCGGCGCCGATTTCGACTCCCTTGACCGCATTGATCGACATCATTGCGGCGGCGAGATCGGCATCGAGCTTGCCGTAGACGGGCGCCCCCAGTCCGGCCGGAACGCCGGAAGCGACGCATTCGACGATGCCGCCGAGGGATGTTCCCTGCTTGCGAGCTCGGTCCACTCGTTCCTCCCACCGCGCTGCCGCCTCCCGGTCGGGGCAGAAGAAGACATTTTCATCGATTGCGGCGCCGTCAAACGCGGCGAAGTCCACCGCTTCGCCGCCCAGCTCCACCAGATAAGCGCCGATCGACACGGCCGGGATGAGCTTGCGGGCGACGGCGCCGGCCGCAACCCGCATCGCCGTCTCGCGCGCCGAGGCTCGGCCGCCGCCGCGCCAGTCGCGGATCCCATATTTGACCTGATAGGAATAATCGGCATGTCCGGGCCGGAATGCGTCGGCGAGGCTGCCATAGTCGCGCGGCCGCGCATCGACATTCTCGATCATCAGGCTGATCGGAGCGCCGGTCGTCAGCCCTTCGAAGACCCCCGACAGGATCCTGACCTTGTCCGGCTCGCGTCGCTGGGTGGTGAATCGGGACTGGCCGGGTCGCCGACGGTCGAGCCAGGGCTGGATGTCCTCCTCGGTCAGCGCGATTCCGGGCGGGCAGCCATCGATGACCACACCGATCGCCGGGCCATGGCTCTCGCCCCAGCTGGTGTATCGGAAAAGGCGGCCGAATGTGTTGAAGCTCATTGGCCGGTCTCGTCCCGCTGCGCGACAACCGCGAACAAGGTAGCGTTGTCGGGCCGATCCTGCACGTCCCGCTTGATGATCTTGAGACCGTACAGCCGCGCCGCACCTTCGGATGCGACCACCGCTCTTGTGGGATCGCCGCTCCGAGACAGCTCCCGGGCGGCGAAGGCGGTGTTGTCGGCATCCTCTCGGGTGAGGGCGTGACGTTCGAGCCACAGGCGACACTGAGCCAAAGCCATCGGATGACTCGCCACGACCCGAACGCTTTCGAGCGTAGCGCCATCGGCGCCAAGCAGATGAAGCTGGATCGGAAGAGGGTGCACCGAGACGATCGTCAGCGCGGCATTGTCGATCAGGGATTGGATCCCGGGAACCTGCCCGGCGAGGTTGTTCCGGAGGGGCAGCATACCGCGATCGCACTCGCCCCTGGACACCGACTCCACAACGGCTGGAAAGGTCGGTTTGGCAACGGCTATCAGCTCCGGAAGGAAGCTTCGGCAGGCTTGCTCGCCGAAAGCGCCGCGCGCGCCCTGATACGCAACCCGCTGTGTCATGCCGGACCTATCGTCCCGCCGATTGCATGAACAAGGGGTGCAAAGCCCGGGAAACTGGTCTCGATCATGTCGGGCCGATCGACCGCTACCGGATGCCGGGAGGCGAGCCCCAAGACGAGGAAGCTCATCGCAATCCGGTGATCGCCGTGAGTCATGATCGCCGCACCGCCCGGCACCGCTCCGCGCCCGCGGACGATCAGGCTGTCCCCTTCGATCGCCGTCTCGACACCGCAGGCGGCAAGCCCCGCCCGAACCGTTTCGAGCCGATCCGACTCCTTCAGCCGAAGCTCGGCCAGACCGTGCATGATGGTATCGCCGTTCGCGAAGGCGGCGGCCACGGCAAGGATGGGATATTCGTCGATCATGCTCGGCGCCCGGGCGGCCGGAACGGCCACTCCCCGGAGCGACGACGCGCAGACCTTGAGGTCGGCAACCTCCTCCCCGCCCATCTCGCGCCGATTCTGGATGGTAAGTTCGGCACCCATCTCGACGAGCGTCTCGAGCAAGCCGGCGCGAAGGGGATTGATCAGGACGCCTTGCACCGACAGCCTCGACCCGGGACAGATCAGGCCAGCGACCAGCAGGAATGCGGCCGAGGACGGGTCGCCGGGAACCCAGACCTCCGTTCCGCTCAGGACCCGGTGCTCTCCCAGACGGATGTGGCGACCGGTCTCCAACGGCTCCGATTCGATTTCGCAGCCGAACGCTCGAAGCAACCTTTCGCTATGGTCGCGGCTGGGCGCTGGCTCGATCACCTCGACCGCGCCCCGGGCCTTCAGGCCGGCAAGCAGGATCGCGGACTTGACCTGGGCCGAGGCGCTCGCGTTGACGTGACGAATGCCCTGGAGATCGCCGCCGACGAGCGTCACGGGGAGCCTTTCCCGTCCGTCGGTGCTCGCGCCCATCGCGACCAGCGGGTCGAGCACTCGGCGCATCGGTCGGCTCCTGAGCGACGAGTCGCCGGTGAAGGTCGCCTTCACCCGAAACCCGGCAGCCGCGCCCATCAGCAGGCGGGCGCCGGTGCCGGAATTGCCACAGTCGATCGGGCCGGCCGGTGACTCGAGGACTCGTCCGCGGACCTGCCAGATACCTTCGCTTCTCCGCTCGACCGGGACTCCGAAATGCCGAAGGGCATCCGCCGTGTGAAGGACATCCTGTGATTCGAGCAGGCCCTCGATTCGAGTCTGACCCTCGGCGAGCGCACCGAGAATCAAGGCACGATGCGAGATCGACTTGTCCCCGGGCACGACGATCCGGCCGGCAAGGTTTACTGAACGCGCGGTTTTCAGCCCGTCTTTCGGTAGGATGTCATTCATGATTGCTGGGCACCCGCGCTGGAAACGATGAAGTAAATGAAGGCTGCGCCCGATGCCGAGCCGACCAACTCGGTGACATGAAGAAGTGCAAGCCGATAGCCGTTCGCGCCTGGCCGGCAAATCAATGCATCGAATATGGCGAGTGAGGATCGACTGAAGGCGACGGAAATGATGACCGTTGCAGAGCCGGGGTCGGCCGCCTCGTCTAGCCATTCGATCAGCTCCTGTTTCCCATGCGACTGACGGAACAGGAGGTCGAAGCCCGTCGAGAGGGGCAGGGCGAGGCAGTCGCTTTCGAGGCCCAAAAGCGTTTTCAGGCGGTGGATTTCCGGTTCGCGCCGGCTCAGCCCGTGGCGATTGGGGCCGTTGATCACGATCGTCCGCCGGGACGCCGTTTCCGCGGCGCTTGACGCTGCCACGATGCTCATGCCGCGTCGGACACGGCCGCCACGCCGCCTCCGATATGTCTTGCCACACCGGCCGCGACGTCGAGCGCCTGGGCCCGGTTGAGCCGCGGGTCGCAATGGGTGAGGTAGCATTGCGAAAGGTCTTCTTCGGCCACGGGAAGCCTCCCGCCGATACACTCGGTCACCGGTCCTCCGGTCAATTCGAGATGGATTCCGCCGGGATGAACGCCTTCGGCATGAGCGATGTCGAAGAAGGCGGTCAGCTCGGCCAGGATATCACGGACCAGTCGCGTTTTCACGTCGCCGAGCAGCCGGGTGTTGCCGTGCATCGGGTCGATCGACCAGACGACCTGTCGACCGGCGCGTTTCACCGCTCGCACCAGGGCCGGGAGATGTTTGGAAATCTTCCCCGCCCCAAAGCGACCGATCAGCACCAGCCGCCCGGCGCGATTGTCGGGATCGAGCCGCTCAATGAGACGCAGCAGGTCGTCGCAATTCATGCTCGGGCCGCATTTGAGGCCGAGCGAATTGGCTATGCCTCGTGCATATTCGACATGAGCGCCGTCGAGCTGGCGAGTGCGATCCCCGATCCACACCATATGAGCCGATTGCGACCACCAATTTTCGGTGACCGGATCGAAGCGGGTCAGCGCCTGCTCGTAATTCAGAAGCAGGGCCTCATGGCTGGTGAAAAGCTCGGCGGGCCGGCAGAGCCGGCCGCCGGTTGCAGGATGTTCGAAGGGCAGGCCAAGCCGCTGGCGTCCTCGCCGGTGGAAGTTCGATCGTTCGGCATAAGCTGCGGCCGAATAGGCCTGGAGCAGGCTCATGGTGATGCTGGCCTGCTTGTGCGCTTCCAGCATGCGCATCGGATCGGGAGTTCGGCTGGCCAGATCGAAGTCGGGGCCGTTGATGATGTCGCCGCGATAGGTTGGCAGGGTGATTTCGCCGATCGTCTCCTTGTCCGACGATCGTGGCTTGGCGAACTGGCCGGCAATACGGCCGACCCTGACGACGTCGAGAGGAGAGGCCGACTGAAGCAGCGCCGCCATTTCGTGGAGCAGGTTGAAAGTGACCCGGACCTTGTCGGCGCCGAATTCCGCGAAACTCTCCGCGCAGTCTCCGCCCTGGAGAAGGAAGGCGCGGCCCGCGGCGACTTCCGCGAGAGACGCGCTGAGCCTCGCATTGTCGGCGACGCTGGTGATTGCCGCCGCCGCCGAAAGGCAGGACTCGACTGTCTGGAGCTCGACTGGATCGGGATAGGCCGGCAGCTGGGCCGCCGCGAAGGCTCGCCACGAGGCAGGATCCCAGCTCATGCGCGCGCTCCTTGGGCCGAAGTCGGCGACATCTCACTGGCAGGCTGAGGTCGGCTGACGCAAAGCCGCAACTGACCGTGCATGGCAATTGGGCGGATGCTCTCTCCCCGCCTGAGTCGGGCCTCGAGCGAGCGGTCGGTGACGATCGCGAAGCTGATATGGTCGGGCAGCGCCTCGGGGGCGACCCGCCCGATGGTGAGCGCCGTTACCGCGCCGTCGGCTTCCGCGATGCAATCGAAGATAAGGAGGGAAGGATCATCGACCAGCTCGAGCCACCAGCCGGACAACGGACTGAGCTCGATCACCGCAACCGCCTCCTGGCGCCGGGCCCTGTCGAGAGCCTCTGATGGACTGCCGACGACGACGATCGGCGCCACGCAGCCGAACCTGAGCCTCGTGCCGTTGGTGACTCGAACCGGCTGCCGGTCGGTGAAGACCGCTAGCTCCGTCATCCGCTGTGCCTGCAGGCTGGCGGACATCAGCTCACGCCAGATCATCGCGACCGACGCTTTCGACAGCGCGGTGGCCCGGCCCGAGATCCGCTTGGTCACGGCTTGTTCGCGGTCGGGACGCAGAAGCAGCCGGTCCGGAAACGCCTCCTGCTTGCGACTGGCGAGTGCGAGCGCCCTCGCCAGGCGCTGCTCCATCAGATTGAGGAGTCGATCGTCGATGAGATCGATTTCCGCTCGCAGCTCGGCGAGGGTTTCGGGCGATCCGGCGCGGCCCTGAGGCGCGCCCGCATGTTCATGGGTCATTTCGGTCTCGGCGCCGAGTCGACCGCAAGCGCGGAGGACGACGGCTTCAGTTCAGGATTGAAGGGAGGTGTCGACCTTCTTTTCCGGCACGCCTCAGTTGGCGTACCGGCCCGTAAACGATCCGAAATAGCGCCAGGCGGAATCCATCATCGAGGAGGGGATGCGAACGTCCGATCCTTTGCCCATGATGTTCAGCTCCTGGTCCAAATAGCGCCCGCGAGCGCTCCCTTCGAAGCTGACCGGAGTGCGCGAGCCTGTCAAGTCATCGCCGTGGCCAAATCGCCAAGACAGGAGATTTTGCTGAAACGGCTTTCTCTGCCGAACGAAATTTGTCGATAGACCGACGTTTCGGTCACAGTCTCCTCGCCTGGGGTTCGTTGACAGAGAGGATGCAGCGAAGGATCAGCGGGCCTCCACGGGCAGCCGCGTTGTATATTTGAGCTGCTCCATGGCGAAGGATGCGCTCACGTCGGTCAGGCGCGTGCTTCTGATCAGCTTCTTATAGATGCGGTCATAATCGTCGATCCCGTTGCAGACGATCTTGAGGAGATAGTCGGTGTCGCCGGCAAGGCGGTAAAATTCGATCACCTCCGGTATTGTTCGAACCGTCGAGGCGAATTTCTCCAGCCAGGACTCCTCGTGCCGGTCGGTCCGGATCGAAACGAATACCGTGATCCCCAGGCCGACCGCCTGCCGGTTGAGCAGGGCCACGCGCCGTTCGATCACGCCGCTTTCCTCAAGGCGCTTCACTCTTTTCCAGCAGGCGTTGACCGACAGCCCGACTTCTTCGGCGATTCCGGCAATCGGTCGCGCCGAGTCCTCCTGGAGGATGTTGAGCAATCGGACATCGATGGAATCCAGTTTCGCCATTTAGCCGATCTCACTTGTATGATTTTCGCTCACTTGCAACGATCTGCAAAAACTTTGGGAAAATTTCCAGTCCGGGCAACGCTATTCACCATCCCTTCGACAAGGAGGCGAAGTTGACCAATCCGTTCACGAATCATCCTTCCAAGGTCGGCGAGTCCTACCTCACGCATTTCCTTGCGGCGGCTCGCTTCGGCGTGCTTCTCGTCTGCGCCGGGATCGCCTGTCTCCTGCATTCACTGCTTCCTTTCCTCTTTCCGCACACTGCGAGCGCGCTCGTCGAGCGGCTGCACGGCGAGATGCGATCACGTGGCAGCGGCAGGAGCGGGCGCACACGGGCCGAAGGGTGACTGCGCCGACCGACGGAGCAGGCGCCTCTTCTTCATCAAAGGTGCGCGGCGCAGCCGCCGCGGCCGCTCTTCGGGCCATCATTCCCGGAGCCGCGCTCGCCACCGCCCTTGCTCTCGCCGCCTGGCTGGTCGCGACTGTGACCGACCTCCCGGTCACCCTTCTTGGGCTCCTGCTCGGAATGGCGGCTTCGGGTCGAACTCGGCAGCCCCTGTTCCATGCCGGCCTGACCTTCGCCGGCCGATCCGTGCTCCGGTTCGGAGTCGCCTTGCTGGGGGCGCAGATCACCTATGCCCAATTGGCCGGGCTTGGCCTCGGCGCCTGGCTGATTGCTATAGGCGGGCTGCTTCTCTGTCTTGTCGCCGGTTACGGCGTGGCGCGGATCCTTGGCCTGTCGAGCGAGGTCTCCACTCTGACCGCCGCCTCCGTCGCGATCTGCGGAGCCTCCGCCGCTCTGGCCGTGGCGTCCGTCCTGCCGAGGAGCGATCGAACCGACCGCAACGCGGGGGCGACAATCGCCGCCGTGACCGCGATCGGCACCCTCGCCATGATCGGCTATCCATTCCTTGCCGTTTGGCTCGGACTGGACGACCAAGCCGCCGGAATCTTTCTTGGAACGTCGCTCCACGAAGTCGTCCAGGCGGTGGGGGCCGGTTTCAGCTTTTCCGAGCAGGCGGGGCAGATCGCAGCCTCGGTGAAGCTGATGCGGGTCGCCTGCCTGGCCCCAGTGGTCATCCTCGTCGGCTACGGGTTCGCCGCTTCGAACCGAGGTTTGCCGGGAAAGTCGCCCCCGCTTCTTCCTTCGTTTCTGGTCGCGTTCTTCGTTCTTGCTGCTGCTTCGTCGCTGGGCGCAATTCCTTCGAGCATGATCCCGCTGTTCCAGCAGGGATCCAGACTATGCCTGCTCATCGCTATCGTTGCGCTGGGGACGAAGCTGACCCTGGGCGAACTCGCCGGATTCGGCATTCGCCCGATGCTTGCGCTCGTCGCTCAGACCGCAATCATCGCCATCTTCGCGCTCTGCGGCGTGCTGCTGATCCAGTTGTGAACCAGCCAATAGCGGTTCATTTCGCGAAACACACAAAAAAAGCAAAACCATTCGTTTGACCAGTAACGGTTCAGTCGCTCATTCTAGCTGAAGTGCCGGGGCAGGCGGTCCGAACATGTGCAAGGACGCCGCATCATCTGGAGACGAGGCGCAGTGTTGAGAGCGAAGCCAGGACAGTCTGTCAGCCATGCCGGTCTCGGCATCGGACCTTCTGCGCGCGCCTCGATCATGACGATCATCAGCATGACCACCCGATTGTGGGTCGGTAGCGGCTGACGTCAGCCCGGAAACTTCAAGCTTCCACCGACCCGCTCACCAACCCGGCGAGCGGGTTTTTTCATGCCCAAAATCAACGATTCCATGGAGAAAAGAGCAGTGACCAAGGCACTTATCGAAGTCGACGCGCGAAAATCGTGCGTCCTGAAGTTCGGCAGTTCCGTGCTGGAGTGCGAGGACGACTTCCGAAGCGCCGCCCAGGAGGTCTATCGTCACATTCGCGACGGCGAGCGGGTCGTCGTCGTGGTCTCGGCGCTCGCCGGAGAGACGGACTCGCTTCTCGACCAGGCGAACCGCGTCGGTGGCGATCCCGCTCCGGCTCTAGTGGCGCGGCTCGCCCGGATCGGGGAGTTGCGATCGGCCGCCTTGATGGGGCTGGCACTGTCGCGAATGGGGGTACGGGCCTGCGTCGTCGATCCCCACGAGATCGGCCTCGTCGCGAAGGGGGAGCCGCTCGATGGCCACCTTTGCGGGCTCGACGTCCCGGCGACGAATGCCCGCTTCGACGACCATGACGTGATCGTCGTGCCCGGCTTCACCGCCGGCCATGACCAATATGGCGTAGTCACGCTGGGCCGCGGCGGCACTGACCTTTCCGCCGTCTTCTTCGCCGCCCGCCTCGGCTCCAGTCGAGTCAGGCTCCTCAAGGACGTGGACGGAGTCTATGCCGAGGATCCGGCGCAAAATCCTCTCGCCGAACGTTATGGCACTCTGACCTACGAAGCGGCGGCACGGGCCAGCAAGGGCCTGATCCAGCCGAAGGCAATCGAGACGGCGAAGGCGGAGTCGATCGCGATTGAGGTCGCCGCGCTTGGTCATCACGAGGCAACGGTGGTTGCCGCCTTGCCGCCGCGCAAGGAAGTTCCGCTCCGGCTTCCGCGGCTTCGGGTTGCCTTGCTCGGCTGCGGCGCCGTCGGGGCCGGAGTGCTATCCTGCCTGCGCCAGCGTCCCGATCTGTTTGAAATCAATCCGGTGCTGGTCCGTCAGCCGGAGGCGCGAGTCGGATCTGCGGACCAGCCGGGCTTTACCAGAAGGCTCGACGAGGCCCTGGCCGGCGAGCCTGATCTGCTCGTCGAGCTGATCGGGGGCACGGACTATCCGGCCGGTCTCATGTGTTCGGCGCTTCGCGACGGAGTTCATGTCGTCACCGCCAACAAGGCGGCCGTCGCCAAGCATTACGATTCCCTGCATGTCTGCGCCGATGCCGGTCGGGCGCAGCTATTCTATTCGGGTGCCGTGGGCGGCGGCACTCCCATCCTCGAGGCTGTCCAGCGGCTCCGCGACGAGCCGGGCGTGGTCCGGATCGAAGGCGTTCTGAACGGCACCGCCAATTTCCTGCTGAGCCGCCTGGGCGAAGGCTGGGCCTTCGACGCGGCTCTGGCCCGAGCCCAGGAACTCGGCTTTGCCGAGGCCGATCCAGCCGCCGACGTCGATGGCGAGGATGCCGCGGACAAGCTGTCGATTCTGGTCCGCCGCGCCTTCGGCCTGTCCCTCCCGCCGTTCCGGATCCCGCGCCAGTCGCTTCGGGAGGTCGGCCCGGAAATGGCCGTCGCCGCGTTGCAGCAAGGCGAAGTGCTGAAGCAGGTAGCCCGCTGCTGGGTCGGGTCCGACGGCATGGTCAGAGCCGAAGTCACGATCGAACCCCTTGCCCGGGATCATCCGCTCGCCGCCGCCCGCAACGAGGAGAATCGGTTCCTGATCGAGGATGCGAACGGGCAGGTCCACCTGCTTTGCGGAAAAGGCGCCGGCCGCTGGCCTACGACCGCCGCCGTCTTCGGCGACATCATGGACCTCCAGCGGCTGCTCGCCGCGGCCGAGATGCAATCCTGTCCCGAGCGGCTTAGGGCCTGACAGCATGAGGCAGGAAAGACCCTTGGCGGCGACCGCAAGCGCTCCGGCCAGTATCGGCAATGTCGGCGTCGGCTTCGATGTGCTCGGCCAAGCGTTCGACGCGGCGCGCGACCGGGTGACGGCCTTGCGCGAACCGGAAAGAGGTGTCCGCCTCGGCGCCGTAACCGGACTTGCGACGACGCTTCCCGATGCGCCGCGGGACAATACGGCTCTGGCAGCCGCCTTGGCCTTGCTCGACGTTGCCGGCGCCGACTTCGGTGTCCGCCTTTCGATTGAGAAGGGTATTCCGATCAGCGCCGGAATGGGTGGATCCGCCGCGTCAGCGATTGCGGCCGTGGTCGCGGCCAATGCGCTGCTGCACGAGCCGCTCGAACTTCCGGCTCTGCTTCCATTCGCCATCGAGGGCGAGCGTGCGGCGTGCAATCCGCCGCCGTGGGACAATGTTGCCGCCAGCCTGCTCGGTGGCCTGGTCCTCGTCGCGCGCGAAGGTGAAGGCCTCGTCAGAAGGCTGACCGTGCCGCAGGGCATAACGTCAATCCTGCTTCACCCGCCCGTGGCGATCGAGACTCGCGAAGCGCGGCGGCTGCTCGGCGCCCAGATCCCGCTCGGCCTCGCAGTCGAGCATTCGCGCCGCCTTGCCGCCTTCGTCGCAGGCTGCGCTGCGGGCGACCGGGAACTCATCCGCGCCGGGCTCGAGGATGTGCTGATCGAGCCCCAGCGCCTCCCCTTGCTACCGGCGTTGAGCAGGGTGAAGCAGGCCGCGCTCAACTGCGGCGCGCTTGGGTCCTCCTTCTCGGGTTCGGGACCCTCTGTCTTCGCCTGGGCGCCCGAGGCGCGGGCGCAGGCGGTCGAAGAGGCAATGGCCGAGGCCTTCCGGGCGGAAGGTCACGAAGCGCGCGCCTATCGCGCTCCGGTCGGATCCGAAGGTGCGCGTCTCGAGACGGTGGTCGGTCGCTCGAGGAACCGCGCGGCATGAGGTTTGTCAGCACGCGCGGCCGAGCGCCCGTGATCAGCATCTCCGAAGCGATCCGGCGCGGAGCGGCTCCCGATGGCGGCCTCTACATGCCGGCTGATCCGGTCAGGTTAGACGCCGACTCGATCGAGCCGCAGCTTGCGCTCGCGCCACTCGCCGAGCGGTTGCTCGCCCCCTATTTCGAGGGCGACCGGCTTGCTTGGCATCTACGGGCCATCTGCCGCGAGGCCTTCACCTTCCCGGCGCCGCTCGTCACTCCGGATCCGGAACGGCCGAACCTCAAGGCGCTCGAGCTGTTCCATGGCCCGACCGGTGCCTTCAAGGATTTCGGTGCTCGCTTCTTGTTCGCCTGTCTCCACCGGCTGGCCCGGCAAAGCGGTCCGATGACGGTGCTGGTGGCGACGTCCGGCGACACCGGCGCAGCGGCCGCTAGCGCCGCCGAAGGGCGCGAGGGCGTTCGAATGTTCATCCTGTTTCCCCGGGGGCGAGTGTCGCCCTTCCAGGCGCATCAGCTCAGCTGCTGGACGGCGCCGGTCCGGACTCTCGAGGTGAAGGGGGATTTCGACGATTGCCAGCGGCTGGTGAAGGGAGCCTTCAGCGATGATCGTCTGGCGGAGCGCCAGGGGCTGACCTCGGCCAATTCGATTAATCTGGGGCGGCTGCTTCCGCAGATGGTCTATCTTGTTTCGGCGGCGCTTCGGTTGCGCGCCGAGGGTGGAGCGGCACCGGGTCTGCTCATCCCCACCGGCAATCTCGGCCATGTGCTGGCCGCGCTGATGGCGCGCGCGCTGGGAGCTCCGATCGGCCCGGTCATCGCGGTGACCAATGCCAATGCGACGCTTTACGACTGGTCGATCAGCAGAATCTATCGACCGCGGCCGTCGGTGAAAACGATTGCGAACGCGATGGACGTCGGCGCTCCGAACAATTTCGAGCGGCTGGTCCACCTCCGCGCCGCCGACCGTTTGCTTCGAGTCGACCAGATCAGGGACGAGCTGATTCGCGAGCGGATCCGGACGGACCATGAAAGAGGCGGCTATGTCTGGTGTCCTCACTCGGCCACCGCGGCCGAAGCTTATGCCCGGCTCCCCGAATCGCTGCGGGCGGAGCGGCCCTGGATCACGGTCGCCACGGCTCACCCGTACAAGTTCGCCGACATCGTCGAACCGTTGATCGGGAGGCGCCTCAATCCTCCGCCGTCGCTGGCGGAAATCGCGGAACGACCGGCCCGAACGACGCTGATCTCACCGGACAAGGACGCGCTCGCGGCGGAGCTTGACCGCTCCTGACCGATGCGGGTCCCAGCGATCCGGTCGGGAGCGATATCGTTCCGCACGACGCCGATCCACGCGCCCGCGCGATCGAACATCCGCCGCGGGTCGAGCTCTCCTTTCGTAACGGAAGCCGTTTTGCGCAGGTGACACCCGTTACCGGGGCTCGACTTCGCGTGATCGTGTCCTTATCCCGGCGCCGCGCCGCTCAGATCGTCACCGCGCCCTGCGCCGCCGAGCCGACGAGCCGCGTATATTTGCCATAGCTTCCGCCTGGCACCTCCCGGGTTGAAGGGATCGTGGCCTGGGCTCTGCCCTGAAGGTCGGCGTCGGTCTCGATCGTCCTGGCTTCGACATCTATCCGGATCCGATCGCCGCTCCTCAGGCGTCCGATCGGCCCACCTTTGGCCGCTTCTGGCGCGACATGACCAACCATGAAGCCGTAAGTGGCACCCGAAAAGCGACCATCGGTGACGAGCGCCACGTCGTCGCCCAGGCCGCGGCCTTGAATGGCGGCGGTGACGGCGAGCATCTCGCGCATTCCAGGACCTCCGGCGGGGCCTTCCCCGCGAATGACGACGACATCGCCGGGAACGATGTCGCCGCCGTTCAGCGCCGTGAAGCAGGCCTCCTCGCCGTCATACACCTTGGCCGGACCTTCGAACCGCAGCCGGTCGTGGCCGGCGAGCTTGGCGACGCAGCCTTCCGGCGCGATATTGCCGTAGAGGATGGCGAAGCCCCCGCGGCTCTTGAGCGGCCTTTCGGCGCCAAGGATCACCTCCTGGCCGGCCCGCTCTCGTGCCGCTTCGAAATAGGGGAAGAGATTGCGGCCGGTGACGGTGGGAGAGTCGGCGATCAGACCGGCTTCCATCAGACGCCGGCCGAGCAGCGCCGCGCCACCGGCGGCGAACATGTCCGGTGCCATGAACCGGCCGCCGGGCTTCAGGTCGGCGATGACGGGGGTCGCTCGCGACACCTCGTCGAACAGGTCGATGCCGAATGCTTCTTCGCCGATGCCGGCCTCGCGCGCGATGGCCAGCAGGTGAAGGACGAGATTGGTCGAGCCCGCCGTCGCCGTCCCCGCGACTGCGGCATTGCGCAGGCTCGACGGCGTGATCAGGCTGCGGGCGTTCCGGCCGGCCTCCAGCGCCTCGACCAGGATCCGGCCGGCCTCTTCGGCCGCTCTCGCCTTGTCCGGATGGGTGGCAGGAATGTCGTTGAGTCCCATCGGCGAGAGGCCGAGGAAGGTCATCGCCAGCGCCATCGTGTTGGCCGTGAACTGGCCGCCGCACGCGCCGGCGCCGGGGCAGGCGCTTCGCTCGACCCGGCTCAGGCCTTCATCGTCGAGCGCGCCGGCGCCATGAGCACCCACGGCTTCGAAGACGTCCTGGATGGTGACCGGCCTGTCGCCCAGTCGGCCCGGCATGATCGATCCGCCGTAGAGGATGACCGTGGGAAGATCGAGCCGAGCCGCCGCCATCGCCGCGGCCGGAATGGTCTTGTCGCAGCCGACCAGGAACAGCACGGCATCGAGCGAATGGCCGCGCACGGCGAGCTCGGCGGAATCAGCGATGATCTCGCGGCTGATCAAGGAGGCGCGCATTCCAGGTGTGCCCATCGCGATTCCGTCGGTGACCACAATGGTGTTGAAGTCCACCGGAGTCGCACCGGCCGAGCTGATGCCGCGGCGGGCATGCTCGGCCAGCTCCTTGAGGTGCATGTTGCACGGAGTCACGGTCGACCAGGTATTGACGATCGCAACCATCGGCCTTGCCATCGCGTCGTCGTCATAGCCCGCTGCCCGGAGCATTGCCCGTGCCGGCGCTCGCGCCGGACCTTCGATCAAGCGGCGTGACGGCAGATCCTCGAGCGACATGTCCATTCCTCCAAAGACAGGAGCGGTCCATCGTAGGGGGTGAAATGCAGAGCTGAAAAGGGATGGATTTTGCGTCTTTCTCTACTTGGGAGGTTGGCGATCGCCAGCCAAGGCCGGAATAGCATCCTCGATCGGCAATGCTGGCCGGAGCTCTGGCGACCCGCGAAGCGACCGTGAATGCGAACAGCAACCGGGCACCATCGGCGCTGCCGGACTCTTTCTGCTCGGTTGATGGAAAAATCTTGCGTCTTTTCGCCCCCCGCCGTTTTGGGCTTGTGCAATGACAGCCTATACGTATCCTTGGGACGATTTCTGAGCGAGGTAGATTGCGTGACGCTGTCCGCGAAGTACAGCTGGAACACCGAGATGGGGGCGCTTCGCGCCGCCTGCCTCCTCGCGCTGCTTCTCGTCCTCGTGCTTATTAGCTTCCTTGTGGGAGCGGTGCCCGGCTGACGGTTCAGATCGAAGAGAACCAGAAAGACAAGGCCCCCGCTCCCTCCAGGAGCGGGGGTTTTCTTTTGGCCTGCAAAGGAGACCCCGATGGAGAAAATCTACACCAACCAAGATGCCGACCTATCCGCCTTCAGGAGCGGAACGATCGCGATCGTCGGCTATGGCAGCCAGGGGCGGGCACACGCTCTGAACCTGCGCGACAGCGGACTGAATGTTGTCGTCGGTGCCCGGTCCGACGGCCTGGCGGAGGATCGGGCCCTCAGCGACGGCTTCCGGGTCACTTCGCCGGCCGAGGCGGCAGCAGAGGCTTCACTCGTGGCGCTGCTGACGCCGGACATGACTCATCGTGAAGTCTATGAGGACGCGATCGCGCCCAACCTCGCGGCTGGCGCGGCCCTGCTCGTCGCCCACGGCTTCTCGATTCACTATTCCGAAGTTCGGCCCCGCTCGGACATCGACGTCGTCCTGGTCGCACCCAAGGGCCCGGGCGACCTGGTGCGGCGCGAATTCGAGATCGGCCGCGGAGTCCCTTGCCTGTTCGCCATTCAGCAGGACTCCACGGGGTGCGCGCGCGAGCGGGCGATCGCCTATGCCCGCGGGCTCGGTGGGACCGCTGCCGGAGCGATCGAGACCAGCTTCGCCGAGGAGACGGAAACCGATCTGTTCGGGGAGCAGGCGGTGCTTTGCGGCGGCGTCACCGAGCTCGTCACCTCGGGTTTCGAGACCCTGGTTGAGGCCGGCTACAAGCCCGAGGTCGCCTATTTCGAATGTCTCCACGAGCTCAAGCTGATCGTCGATCTGCTGTATGAAGGCGGGCTCGCCAAAATGCACGAATTTGTCTCGGAAACCGCCAAGTTCGGCGACCTCGTCTCCGGTCCCAGAGTCATCAATGACGAGACGCGCGAACGGATGCGCGAAGTTCTGGCCGACATTCGAACCGGCAAGTTCGCTCAAACCTGGATCGCCGAGAACCGGTCGGGCAAGCGACGGTATCAGGAGCTGCTCGAGGCGGATCTCGCTCAGCCGATCGAGCAGATCGGGACGAAGCTTCGCGGTCACATGGCATGGCTTCAGGCGAAGCCGCGGCTGACTTCAAAGGCGGCGTAACGCCATGCATGCTCCATGTGCCTTGCCACCATCTCCGACGCCATCCGACAGGGTTACCGGCGCTCGGCTGGTGGTGGAAGCGCTGGAGCGCGAAGGCGTGCGCCATGTCTTTGGCTATCCCGGCGGGGCGATCATGCCCGTCTACGACGCGCTGCCGGCGTCGGGCCTGACCCATATCCTGGTCCGGCACGAGCAGGCTGCCGCTCTCGCCGCCGATGCCTATGGGCGAGTGGCCGGGCGGCCGGGCGTCTGCCTCGCCACGTCCGGGCCGGGCGCGACCAACCTGGTCACCGGAATCGCCAACGCTTTCATGGACAGTGTGCCCCTGGTCGCCATTACCGGCCAGGTCGCAACGCCGCTGCTCGGCACGGATGCCTTTCAGGAGGTTGACATTTTCGGGATCACTCTCCCGATCGTGAAGCATTCCTATCTGGTTCGACGAACCGAGGAGATCCCGCAGATATTTGCCGAGGCCTTTGCCCTGGCGGCGTCGGGCCGGCCGGGCCCCGTGCTCATCGACCTTCCCAAGGATGTCGTCCAGAAGAAGGTGTCGGTGGTCAGCAATTTCGAGCCGCCGCCGCCCTTCGTGAGCCCCGCTCCGGACGAGCGTTCGCTTCGCCGCGCCAAGCGATTGATCGAGGAGGCGCGCGCGCCGGTCCTCTATGTCGGGGGCGGGGTCGCGATCGCTCGGGCGGAGCGTGCGCTGCGCGATTTCGCCCGGCGCACGGGCATTCCGTCAGTGGCGACGCTCAAGGGTCTCGGAGCTCTTCCGCCCGAGCAGCCGCTGGCCCTCGGAATGCTCGGAATGCACGGCAGCCGCGCGGCCAACATGGCGGTCCACGACTGCGACCTGCTCATTTGTGTCGGCGCCAGGTTCGACGATCGGGCTACGGGAAGGCTCGACACCTTTGCCGCCGGGGCCAAGGTCATCCATATCGACGGAGATCCGGCCGAGGTCGGAAAGCTGAGGCAACCCGAAGTTTCGCTGGTCGGTGACGTCTCGCTGATCCTCGACCGCCTCACCAGCGCTCCGCTCGACATCGCCGGATGGCGATCGCGATGCGCTGGCAACAAGCAGCGCTGGCAGGCGCGCTATGATGCGCCAGGAAACGGCATCTATGCACCGGCACTGCTCAGGGCGCTGTCGGAAGCGGCGGGCGACGATCTCATCGTCACCTGCGATGTCGGGCAGCACCAGATGTGGGTGGCTCAGCATTGTCGCTTCACCCGAGCCGCGGCGCATCTGACCAGCGCCGGGCTTGGAACCATGGGCTACGGAATCCCGGCCGGCATCGGCGCCCTGGTCGCTTCGCCCGGATCCACAGTCGTGACGGTGACCGGCGACGGTTCGATCATGATGAACATTCACGAGCTGGCGACGCTCCGCCGCTATCGCTTGCCGCTAAAGATCCTGCTGCTCGACAACAGCCGTCTGGGAATGGTCCGGCAGTGGCAGGAATTGTTCTACGACGGCAACTACTCCGAGATCGACCTTTACGACAATCCCGACTTCGCGGAGGTGGCCCGAGCCTTCGGAATCGAAGCGTTCACCATTGACCAGCGGGCGCAGGTCCCAGACGCGATCGAGCGGCTGCTCGGAACGTCCGGCGCAATCCTCTGCCATGCCCGAATCGACCCGGCCGAGAATGTTTGGCCGCTCGTCCCCCCCAACAGCGCCAACAGTCAGATGATGGAGAAGAGCCCATGCACCGGTTTCTGATCGACTTCACGCCGCAGGAAGGCGCAGTGCTCCGGCTGCTCGGCCTCATCGAGCGGCGCGGCTTCGCGGTTCGCGCCATCGAGATGCACGAACAGTCCTGCGGCCGCCGGGCCTCGATGGCGCTCGACCTCATGCCGCGCGATCCCGGCAGGCGCTCCGACACGCTCGAGCGCCAGCTTCGGCGCCTCCACGGCGTCTACAGCGCACGTCCCCTCAGCTTTGCCCAAGAGAAGGCGGCATGAGCGAGGACCAAGTACGGATCTTCGACACGACTTTGCGGGACGGCGAGCAGGCGCCGGGTTTTTCCATGACCCTCGAAGGCAAGCTGCGCATGGCGCGTGCGCTGGCCGAGCTCAAGGTCGATGTGATCGAGGCCGGTTTCGCCGCCGCATCCCCCGGCGACGCACGCTCGATCGAGGCGATTGCGAGCAGCATTGAAGGACCGGTCATCTGCTCGCTTGCCCGATCGATCCGCGGCGACATCCAAGCGGCCGCTCGAGCGCTTGCGTCCGCGCCGCGCAAGCGCATCCATGTCTTTCTCGGCACCAGCCCGATCCACCGCGAGGCGAAGCTGAACATGAGCCGGGCCGAGGTGGTCGAGGCGATCCGGGCGGCGGTGGCGCTGGCGCGCGAGCTGGTGGAGGATGTCGAATTCTCGGCCGAGGATGCGATCCGCACCGAGCGTGACTTTCTGGTCGAGTGCCTGTCCGCGGCCGCCTCGGAAGGCGCTCTCACGCTCAACGTGCCGGATACCGTCGGCTATACGACTCCCGAGGAGATCGGGGGCTTGTTTCGGCACCTGGTCCAGCATGTCGAGCGGCCTGCGGACGTGATCTTCTCTGCCCATTGCCATGACGATCTCGGCCTGGCCGTCGCCAATTCGCTGGCGGCGGTCCGTGGCGGCGCGCGTCAGATCGAATGCGCGGTGAACGGCATCGGCGAACGGGCCGGCAATTGCGCGCTCGAGGAGGTCGTGATGGCCCTCCGGACGCGTGCCGACGCCTTCGGTGTCGGCACCGGAATCGACACGCGGCAGATCATGATGACCAGCCGGACGCTGGCCCAGGTTACCAATGTGACGCCGCCTCGCAACAAGGCGATCGTGGGTGCCAACGCCTTCGCCCATGAGGCCGGGATCCACCAGCATGGCGTGCTACAGAACCGGGCCACCTATGAAATCATGAAGCCTGAGGATATCGGCCTCGCCACCGACGGTATAGTGCTCGGCAAGCATTCGGGCCGGCATGCCTTGGTGAAGCGTGCGCTCGAGCTCGGCTTCGACCTGAGCGGCGACAGTTTGGACAGCGTCTTCGCAACCTTCAAGCGGCTCGCGGACGAAGGCGTGATCATGGATTCGGCCCGGCTCGTGGCACTTTTCGCCGGCGGCGGCGAAGACAAGGTCAACTGGGGCCTATCCAAGCTCGAAATCCGAGCACCGGCCGGTGCCAATGCAAGGCCGGTGGCGAGAGTCGAGCTCGATCATGGCGAACGCGGCCGAATCACCGATCTCGCCTCGGCCCCCGGAGCGCTCGACGCCGTGTTCAAGGCGATCGGGCAGATCATGGGGATTGAAGCCCGGGTCGATGCGCTCGAGCTGCAATATGTTGCGGCGGATTCCGCCGAGCTGAGCGACGATGGCCAAGGCGCCAAGGTGCTCGTGGAAATCGCCCTCGAGATTTCCGGGGAAATTTTCACCGGGCGTGCACGGGCACGCGACATCCTGCCGTGCTGCGTCGCCGCTTTCATCGATGCCGCGAGCAATGCCGAGGCCGTCCGCCGGGTGCGGAACCTGGGCGTCGCCACGGCCAAGGCTGCCTAGAAGGAGAACATCATGCCAAAGATTGTGCTTTTGCCGGGGGACGGTATCGGTCCCGAAGTCGTCGCCGAGGCTCGCAAATGCCTCGAGCTGCTGTCGGATCGCTGCGCACTCGACCTCGTCTTCGAAGAACATGCCATAGGCGGTGCGGCAATCGACGAACACGGCACTTCGCTACCCGCTTCGACTCTCGCGGCGTGCCGCTCCGCCGACGCTGTGCTGATGGGTGCCGTCGGCGGGCCGCAATGGGACGAATTCGAGGAGCGGCCGGAAGCCGCCTTGCTTCAGCTTAGACTGAAGCTCGGCCTTTACGCGAACCTGAGACCTTCGCGCCTTTTGCGCGGTCTCGAGCATCTTTCCCCGCTGAAGAAGCATATCTGTACGGGCACCGACGTGCTGGTGGTTCGCGAGTTAACCGGCGGAGCATATTTCGGCGAGAAGCAGCTCACCGACGATTTCGCTTCCGACCTGTGCGTCTATGCGCGCGAGGAGGTGGAGCGGATCGCTCATGTCGCCTTCGCGGAGGCGCGCAAGCGGCGGAAGAAGGTGACCTCGGTCGACAAGGCGAATGTACTTGCGACCTCGAAACTGTGGCGGCGAACGGTGGATGAAGTGGCGCGCCAATATCCGGACGTGGCGCTCGACCATATGTATGTCGATGCGGCCGCGATGGCGCTGGTGACGCGGCCGCGCCGGTTCGACGTCATCCTTACCGAGAACATGTTCGGAGACATCATGTCGGACGAACTGTCGGTGCTGGGCGGGTCGATCGGTCTGCTGCCTTCCGCGAGCCTCGGCAATGGCGGTCCTGGTCTGTTCGAGCCGATCCACGGTTCGGCGCCCGACATTGCCGGCCAGAATCTCGCCAATCCGGCTGCGGCGATCGCGAGTGCGGCAATGATGCTCGACCTCGGCCTCGGACTGCACGAACCCGCTTCGCTTCTGACGGGTGCTCTTGAGGCGGCGCTTCGCGGCGGCTGCTGGACCACCGATCTCGGCGGCCGCGCCAGCTGCTCCGATATGGGCGAGCGGATCCGCGAGTCTCTGGCGGCGACATTTTCCGCGAGGAAGGCCCATGCGGAGCTGATCGCGATGAACCGGGGATGCTGTGGATGAGCTTGTCTGCGCCCAATTCGATGCCCGCTTCGCAGTCGGCCTCCCAGGCCATCCCGGATTCCGGTCGTCCGCGAACGCTCTACGAGAAGATCTTCGATTCGCATGTCATCGAGCGGCGAAGCGACGGCACCTGTCTGGTTTACATCGATCGACATCTGGTTCACGAGGTAACCTCGCCACAGGCCTTCGAGGGGCTGCGGCTTGCCGGGCGAAGGGTTCGCCGGCCCGACCTTACCCTCGCCGTTCCCGATCACAACGTGCCGACGACTACGCGCCTCAGTGCGGGCGGAGTGCGGATCCCGATCGCTGACCCGGAGAGTGCCGCCCAGCTTGCGGCGCTGGAGCGGAACGTCGTCGAGTTCGGCATCCCCTATATCTCGGACACTGCCCCGAAGCAGGGGATCGTCCATGTCGTCGGACCGGAGCAGGGTTTTACCCTGCCAGGAACCACTCTGGTCTGCGGGGACAGCCACACTGCCGCACATGGGGCGCTCGGATGCCTCGCCTTCGGAATCGGCACCAGCGAGGTGGAACATGTGCTGGCGACCCAGACCGTGTGGCTGAAGCCGTCCCGAACGATGGAAGTGCGGATCGAAGGCCGCGCCGGCTTCGGAGTCGCCCCGAAGGATCTGATCCTCGCCGTGATTGGGCGGATTGGTTCCGCAGGCGCGATCGGGCATGTCATCGAGTATCGCGGAAGCGCGGTGGAAGAGATGAGCGTCGAGGGACGTCTCACCATCGCCAACATGTCGATCGAGGCCGGCGCGAGGTCCGGTCTGATCGCCCCGGACGAGAAGACCTTCGCCTATCTCGAGGGTCGGCCGCTGGCGCCGAAGGGAATTGAATGGGAGCGCCGGCTACGGTCGTGGCATGCGCTTCGAAGCGACGCCGGCGCCCGTTTCGATCGAAGTGTGACGGTCGATGCCTCCACCATCGCGCCCAGCGTTACCTGGGGGACGAGCCCCGAAGATGTCGTGCCGATCACAGGGGCGGTGCCCGACCCCGACACCTATGCGGATGTCGTGAGGCGCGAGGCCGCGCTGCGCTCGCTCGATTATATGGGCCTGTCGCCCGGGATGGCGATGGAGGATGTGACGATCGACCACGTCTTCATCGGCAGCTGCACCAACAGCCGTATCGAGGACCTGCGGGAGGCGGCGAAGGTGGTTCGCCGACGGCGGCTTGCCTCCAATATCCGGCAGGCTCTGGTCGTACCAGGATCCGGGCTGGTGAAGCGCCAGGCCGAACAGGAAGGGCTCGACAGGATCTTCATCGAGGCCGGTTTCGAGTGGCGAGAGCCCGGCTGCTCGATGTGCCTGGGGATGAATCCGGACAAGGTACCGCCGGGCGGGCGCTGCGCCTCGACCTCCAACCGCAACTTCGTCGGCCGGCAGGGTCCCGGCGCACGGACCCACTTGATGTCGCCCGCGATGGCGGCCGCGGCTGCGGTCACCGGTCGCCTGACCGACGTTCGCGAGTTGGTCCGGCCATGATGCGTGTCCGCCGTATCGAGGGCAAAGCCTATCCGCTCGGGCTCGCGAATGTCGACACCGACGTCATCATCGCGGCGGAGCATCTGAAGACGGTGTCGAGGACGGGCCTTGGCCGCCATGCCTTCGCCGCATTGAAGCGTGAACCTGGCAACGTGCTCGACGATCCTGACTATCGCGGCGCTCCGATCCTCGTCGCCGGAGAGAATTTCGGCTGCGGGTCGAGCCGGGAACATGCCGTTTGGGCGCTGCTCGATCTCGGCATCCGTGCCGTCATCGCTCCGAGCTTTTCGGACATCTTCGCCGGCAATGCCTTCAAGAACGGACTGGTGACGGTCGCGCTCGACCGGTCGTCGGCTGAAGGTCTGCTCGAAAAGGCCCGCGAGGGTCCGCTTTCGATCGACCTGGAACGGATGGTCGTCGCTGCTTCGGGGCAGGCGTTCGGCTTCGACATGGATCCGTTTCGGCGCGACTGCCTGCTGAAGGGACTCGACGAGATCGATCTCACCCTGGCCCATGAGTCATCGATCGCCGACTATGAGCAGCGCAGCGGCCCGTTCGCGCCGACGGTCCAGGTTTCGGCCTGAGGCGCCTGCTTCCGAGATGAAGCCCGGCCCGTCACGCGCGGGCGCATGTGGATCGTCGCGGTCGCCGTGCCGTTGCTCAGATCATCCAGTCCCAGCTCGAATGGTCCTCGGCCACGTCGATCCGGGAACCGGGTGAACTATCCTGGGCTTCGTCGGCTGCGATCAACACGGTCACGCCCGCGCGCTTGAGCAGCTTGGCGACCTCGACGGTCCGGCGGCGATTCTCCATTTCATCGGCATCGGTGTTACCCAGGTCGCTGCTCAGGCCGTCACGAAGGGCAGTCGAATCGAGGATCAGGGCTGGGCGCCCATGAGCACGAAGCCGCTTTTGCGCCCGTCGGCCGAAGTTCAGCCGTTCCGCGGGCGACGAGCCGACCAGCCACAGGATCCGCCCTCCCGCGCCTTCCGCGCGCTCGGCCTCGACCGCTCCCTCGCGAAAGGCTTCGAACATTCCCGCCGCGACCGTCACGTGGCTCGCCCGGTCGATCAGGATGAAGGCGCCGAGCTGGCGGCTGCGCCGATAGGCCAATGCGGCGACCGGCCGGTCGAGCAGGATGTCGCAGCGGCCGAGATCGTTGAGGCCGAGCGGCCGGCCGGCCGAGACTTCGCCCGTGTCGACGTCGCGGATGTCGCGGACGTCGGAGATACTTGCGGCGACGGTCTGGGTGCCGATCTTCATCCAGTAGGACCGGCCAGGCACCAGCGGCTCCGCCGACATCCAGACCAAAGTGGCGGTGAGGTTATCGGCGACCTCGACGTCCGCTCTGTCGCCGACGATCAGGTCGCCGCGCGAGCAATCGATGTCGTCGCGGAGCGTCAGAGTGACCGACTGGCCGGCGACCGCTTCGTCAAGGTCTCCGCCGAAGGCGACGATCCGGTCCACGGTCGAGGTGCGGCCGGAAACCGCGATCCTGATGCGGTCGCCGACCCGAACGGTGCCGGTCGCGATCCGGCCGGCATAGCCGCGAAAATTCTGGTTCGGCCGGTTCACCCACTGGACCGGCATGCGGAACTCGCCCGCCCGCTCATCCGCTTCGGCGATCGGCACCGTCTCGAGATGCTCGAGCAGGCTCGGTCCGCCATACCAGGGCATCCGGGAACCGCGGCTCGTGACATTGTCGCCGGCCAGTCCTGAAAGCGGGATCGCCTCGAAAGCCTCGATTCCGATCTGGCGAGCGGCCGCATGGTAATCGGCGACGATCCGCTCGAACCGGGCCTTGTCATAGTCGACCAGATCCATCTTGTTCACGGCGAGGACGATGTGGCGGATGCCGAGCAGATGGGCGATCGCGCTGTGCCGGCGCGTCTGCGTGAGGATGCCCTTGCGCGCGTCGACGAGGATGACGGCCAGATCCGCGGTCGAAGCCCCGGTGACCATGTTCCGGGTATATTGTTCGTGGCCGGGCGTGTCGGCGACGATGAACTTGCGCCGGTCGGTGGCGAAGAAGCGATAGGCGACGTCGATGGTGATGCCCTGCTCGCGTTCGGCCGCAAGCCCGTCGACGAGCAGAGCGAAGTCGAGCGCTCCGTTCTGGGTGCCGACCTGCCTGCTGTCCTTTTCCAGCGCCGCAAGCTGGTCTTCGAACAGCATTTTGCTGTCGTAGAGCAGTCGGCCGATCAGGGTCGATTTGCCGTCGTCGACGGAGCCGCAGGTGATGAAGCGGAGCAGCGACTTGCGCGCGTTCGCCTGCAGATAGGCTTCGACCTCGCGAGCGGCCGCCTCGGCGCCGTCGAGCTTGCGAGCCGCGGTGGCCATCAGAAATAGCCTTCCTGCTTCTTCTTCTCCATGCTTGCCGACTGATCGTGGTCGATCGCCCGGCCCTGCCGTTCGGAGCTTGTCGCGACGAGCATCTCCCGGATCACCTCGGGGAGGGTCGCCGCCTCGCTCTCGATCGCTCCGGTGAGCGGGTAGCAGCCCAGGGTCCGGAAGCGGATCATCCGCTTGACGGGCGCCTCGCCGGGGCGAAGCGGGAATCGATCGTCGTCGACCATGAGGATCAGACCGTCGCGCTCGACGGTAGGCCGCGGCGCGGCAAGGTAGAGCGGAACGATGGGAATATCCTCGGCATAGATGTACTGCCAGATGTCGAGCTCGGTCCAGTTCGAGAGCGGGAACACGCGGACGCTCTCTCCCTTCGCCTTCCGGGCATTGTAGAGGTTCCAAAGCTCCGGCCGCTGGTTCTTCGGATCCCAGCGGTGAGCCGCGGTCCGAAAGCTGAAGACTCGTTCCTTGGCCCGGCTTTTCTCCTCGTCCCGGCGGGCACCTCCAAAGGCTGCGTCAAAGCCGTGGAGATCGAGCGCCTGCTTGAGCCCTTCCGTCTTCCACATGTCGGTGTGGAGACTGCCGTGGTCGAATGGATTGATGCCGAGGCGTTCGGCCTCCGGATTGCGGTGGACGATCAGCTCCATTCCGCTTTCCACGGCGATGCGATCGCGAAGCGCGTACATTTCCCTGAACTTCCAGGTCGTATCGACATGAAGCAAAGGGAAAGGCGGCGGCGCCGGATGGAAGGCCTTCCGCGCTAGGTGAAGCATCACCGACGAATCCTTGCCGATCGAATAGAGCATGACCGGCCGCTCCGTCTCGGCGACCACCTCGCGCATGATGTGGATGCTCTCGGCTTCGAGCTGTTCGAGATGAGTGAGGGTCCGGGCGCTCATGCCGCCTCCTTGAATCGCGCAGCGGCAACCTCGCGAGCGACCCTGCCCACGATGACAATGACCGGCGCCCTCAGCGGCAGCGTCGCGGCGAGGCCGGCAATTTCGGCGACGGTGCCGGAAACGTGGTTCTGTTCGCGGCGTGTCGCCGAGGCGATCGCAAGCGCTGGCATATCGGGATCGAGGCCCCTCGATAGAGCCGTTCGTGCGAATTCGCCAAGGGTACGGCGCGGCATGTAGATGGCGGTGGTCGCCTGCGGGTCGGCAATCGCGGCCCAATCGAGATCGTCCGGGAGCGAGCCGTCCGAACCATGTCCGGTGACGAACTGGACCCGGCGAGCCACGTCGCGTTCGGTCAGTGAGATGCCGAGCTCGGCGGCGGCACCCTGGGCGGCCGAGATTCCGGGGACGACGGTGACTTCGATGCCGGCGCGGCGGCATGACTCTATTTCTTCGGTTGCGCGCCCGAAGATCAGGGGGTCGCCGCCCTTGAGGCGGACGACCGACTCGCCGGACCGGGCAAGCTCGACCAGCCGGGCGTTGATCTCGTCCTGGCGGCAGGAGGGGCCGCGGCCGCGCTTGCCAACGGCGATTCGCCGCGCCTCCCGGCGCGCCAGCTCCAGCACTTCCGGGCCGACCAGATCGTCGTAGAGGATCACCGTCGCCGACTGAAGCGCTCGAACCGCCTTCAGGGTCAGAAGCTCCGGATCGCCGGGGCCGGCGCCGACAAGGACCACTTTTCCGCTTGCGGCCGGCTCGATCCCGGCGACGACGGCGTCGAGGTCCGCTTCGGTCGGCGGGCGCTCCGGATCGGCCCAGACGCGGCGCGTGAAGCGCTCCCAGAAGAGGCGCCGATCGGCGAACCGTTCGAGCCTTTCGCGCACTCGGGGCCGCCAGCGCAGCGCGGCCTCGGCCCAGGCGGAAAGACCGCGCGGCAGGACGGCCTCGACCCGTGCTCGAATCGACTGGCCGAGCATGGGCGCGCCGCCGCTCGTCGAAATGCCGATGACGATGGGCGAGCGATTGACGATTGTTCCGAACTGGAAATCGCTGAGGTCCGGCTGATCGATGAGGTGGGCAGCCGCGCCCTGTTCCCGAGCCGCGACGACGAAGCTGAGGGCTTCCGAGCGGTCGGCAATATCCGCCAGCGCCAGAGCGGCTCCGCTCAGGTCGGACGGCCGCCAGCGGCGGGGAAGGACGGTGACGCTTCCCCGGACTGGACGCCGCGCCAGCTCGCCGAACAGTTTGGCTGCGGCATCATGGCCGGACAGGACCAGCACTTCGGCACCGGCCGCGGACAGCAGCTCGGCTTTCCACAGCGCGCCCGCCGAGCTGCCGGCGACGACCGTCTTCCGGCCTTCCAGCGAATGGAAGAGCGGCAGTTTCGCCAGCGGCGCGATCCGGGCCGGAGTCGCCTGCGGAAGCCGGGCTTCGTTCATGCCGCCCGCCTCCGGACCAGCCGTCCGTCCCGGTCGACGTGCAGGCCGCATTCCTTGGCCTCGTCCGTCTCCCACCACCAGCGTCCGGATCGCTCCGGTTCGCCGGGCGCAATGGCGCGCGTGCAAGGCTCGCAGCCGATGGAGGAATAGCCCTGCGCGTGAAGGGGATTGATCGGCACGCCTTCGGCCGCGCAGAAATCCGCGATGGCCTGTCGAGTCCAGTCGAACAGGGGCGCGACCTTCAGTAGCCGATGCGACTGGTCCCAGGCGGCGAGCTCGACGGTGGCGCGAGCCGACGACTGATCGGCGCGCAGGCCTGTTATCCAGGCCTCGGCGCCGGCCAGCGCGCGCTTCAACGGCTTCACCTTGCGAACACCGCAGCAGTCGAGCCGAGCCGATTTCGCGTGATAGAAGCCGTTGATCCCGCTGTCGGCAATCATATCCGCGAGTGCGGCCGCCTCCGGATGGAAGGAGCGGATCCGGACTCCGTAGGTGGCCTCCGTCTCCGCCCAGAGCTCGTAGGTGGAGGGGAAGAGGCGCCCGGTATCGAGCGTGACGACTTCGATATCGAGGCGCCTCTTCCAGATCAGGTGGGACAAGGCCTGATCTTCGAGCCCGAAGCTGGTGGTGAAGACGATCCGGCCGGGAACCGCTTCGCGAAGCGAGGCGAGGCGCTCGGCGGGGGTGCCCCCGCCGATCGAGGGAAGAGCGGCGGCGCTCATGCCGCCACCTTGCGGAGCCGACGGCCCTCCAGGATCGAGGGCGTGCCGTCGCGGGCCCGCTGATAGGCCAGGCCGATCTGCGTCAGAGCGTTCAGCCATTGTTCGACCGGCTGGCGGGCAAGCCGTTCCTGGTCGATTTCGATTTCGTCGAAGCCGCTTTGCAGGGCGAAGGCGAACAGGTCCGGGATGAACTCGCCGCTAGCGCGAATCCGGGCCTCGAAACCCTGTTCGCGCAGGATCTGGCCGATGCTGAATCCGCGGCCGTCACTGAATCGGGTGAAGCGGACCGACACCAGATCGAGCTGCTCCTGCACCGAGGCCAGGTCGCGCGGGTGGAGGTCGTTGTCGATTTCCACGCCGATCCTCTGTCCGGGCAAGCGCGCCTGCAGGGCCGAAGGGAGGGCGTCGAGCGGCACCAGGACCGCCGCGGCCGAGGCGCTGTCGCGCACATATTCGTCGGCGCGCAGGCCGTTTCGGTCAAGCAGCGGCACGGATCGCCTCCTGTGCCTGAAGCGCCGACTTGAACGGATCCAGGCCGACCCGCCTCAGCGTCTCGATGAAGCGCTCCTTCTCGCTGGCCCGAAGCTCAAGATAGATTTCGGCGATCCGCTCGATTGCGTCGGGCACCTGCTCGCCGTCGATGCCCGGGCCGAGCCGCTCGCCGAGCGAGGCGGCATTGCCGGGATCGCCGCCGAGCGTGATCTGGTAGTTCTCGCGCCCGGCCTTATCGAGGCCGAGAATGCCGATATGGCCGACGTGGTGGTGGCCGCAGGCATTGATGCAACCCGAAATCTTGATTCCCAGCTCGCCGATGAGGCGCTGCCGCTCGGGATCGGCGAAGCGCCGGGCAATGGCCTGGGCGATCGGGATCGACCGCGCCGTCGCCAGCGTGCAATAGTCCATTCCGGGGCAGGAGATGATGTCGCTGACCAGGCCCGCATTCGCCGTTGCCAGCCCGGCTTCGACCAGCAGCGACCAGACCTCATGGACCTCGTCCAGCTTCACATGCGGAAGGATGATGTTCTGGACATGGCTGATTCGCAGCTCGTCGAACGAGAAGCGCTCGGCGATGTCGGCGAGCAGCCGCATCTGGCTCGAGGAAGCGTCGCCCGGCGCCTCGCCGATCGCCTTCAGCGAGACCGTCACGGCGGCATAGCCCGGCACCTTGTGCGGGAAGAGATTGGTGTCGGCGAAGCGGGCGAAATCCGGGTCGCGCGACTTGGCGAACTCGAACGCCTCCGAACTCGCCGGCAAGCTCTCATAGGGCGGCGGCGCGAAATACGCGGCGATCCGAGCCGATTCCTCCGGATCGGCATTGACGCTTGGGCCGTCGAGCCTGGTAAATTCCTCCTCGACCCGGGCAATGAACGCGTCGGTTCCGATCTCGTGGACGAGGATCTTGATCCTTGCCTTGTATTTGTTGTCGCGTCGTCCCTCGAGATTGTAGACGCGCATGATTGCCTCGAGATAGGCGAGCAGTTCGTTCCTGGGCAGGAACTCGCGGATCGTCTTGCCGATGAACGGCGTTCGGCCGAGACCGCCGCCAACCAGGACACGATAGCCGACCTCGCCGGCTTCGTCGCGGACGATTCGGATTCCGATGTCGTGGACCGCGACTGCCGCTCTGTCCTGCGCTGACCCGGTCACCGCGATCTTGAACTTGCGCGGCAGGAAGCTGAATTCCGGGTGCAGCGTCGACCATTGTCGGATCAGCTCGGCCACCGGCCGCGGATCCTCGATTTCGTCGGCGGCGACCCCGGCGAAATGATCCGCGGTGACGTTGCGGATGCAGTTGCCCGAGGTCTGGATGCAGTGCATCTCGACGTCGGCGAGCGCCTCCAATATGTCCGGCACATCGTCGAGTTTCGGCCAGTTGAACTGGATATTCTGCCGGGTCGTGAAGTGGCCATAGCCCCTGTCCCAGCGATCGGCGATCATCGCCAGCTGGCGCATCTGGCGGGAATCGAGAGTCCCATAAGGAATAGCGACCCTCAGCATATAAGCGTGGAGCTGAAGGTAGAGCCCGTTCATCAGCCGGAGCGGCGTGAACTCCTCCTCGGTAAGCGAGCCGTCCAGGCGCCGCCGCACCTGTTCGCGGAATTGGGCGACGCGCGCCCGAACGATCCGTTCGTCGAATTCGTCATAGCGATACATGCGCATGCTCCCCCTGCGCCTGCGGTCCGAGATCGGGCCTGATCGTCGGCCCCAGCGCGCGGATTCGTTCGCGATAATGCCTGGGAACAACCCGCCCGGAATCGTCCACCGCGATCGGAATTATCTCGGGGAGGAGGAACTGGCCGCCGAGCAGGGCCTCGGCTCGGGCCGCCTCCAGCACTTGCGATCCGGAGCCGTCCCGAGCGACCAGAGCGTCGGCAAGGCGCGGCGACCATCCGCCGCCGGCATAATAGACCACATCTCCTTCGACCAGCCGGTTGGCCGAGAGGATGGCGGGGAGGCTCAGCTTTGCTGCCATGCTATATCTCTTCTAAAAAAGCGCCAGCGGATGGAACGCACTTCCAATTTCCGGGCGAAAACAAGTATTACCAACCTATTGGAAACGCGGGAATGTTTAGTATTAGGCAGAGCAACTACGATTGCCGTGCGCCAATCTCAACCCGTGCTCGGCAAAAGGCATGAACAAGCCAATCCAGGAAGTTGAACCGGAAGAAAGTTCTAAACAGTGGCGCGGGGAAAGCTGGATAATATCGATCTGAAGATCCTGGCGCTGCTTCAGGAGGATGCGTCGATGAGCGTCGCGGAGATTGCCGATCGCGTGCACCTGTCGCAGACGCCCTGCTGGCGGCGGATCCAGAACATGGAGGCGGCGGGAATCATCACCAAGCGGGTCGCGATCCTCGATCCGGAGGCGATCGGCTTCGGGCTCACCGTCTTCGTCGAGATCGAGGCGGCAGACCATTCGGCCGATTGGCTCGACGGCTTCGCTCGCATGGTTTCCGAAATGCCGGAAGTGCTGGAGATCTATCGAATGGCGGGCGACGTCGATTATCTGCTGCGGATCGCGGTCGAAAGCATGGAGGCGTTCGACAGTTTCTACAAGAAGCTGATCGAGAAGGTGCCGCTGAAGAATGTCACGTCGCGCTTCGCGATGGAGCGGGTGAAGTCGACCACCGCCTATCCGCTCCTCGCGGCCAAGGCTCGTTGACGGCGGCTCGCGCCGCCGCCAGATCCAGTTCCGGGAGGCGTCGGTGATAGACCCAGCGATCGCCGGTATTCCGGACATAGTCTACTTCATCGCCATCGGCTTTGCCGCTCAGCTGGTCGACGGCGCGCTCGGCATGGCCTTCGGAGTCATCTCCACCACTTTGCTGCTGAGTACCGGAGTCCCGCCCGCGACGGCATCGGCAAGCATTCATGTCGTCGAGACCTTCACCACCGCCGCATCGGGGGTCAGCCACGCGATCCATCGCAATATCGACTGGCGCCTGTTTCGTCGGCTGGTCGTACCGGGCGTGCTGGGAGGCGTGCTGGGCGCCTATGTGCTGGCCTCGGTCGATGCGGAGGCGGCACGTCCCGCCGTGCTCGTCTATCTGGCCGCGATTGGCCTTTACCTGTTGTGGCGCGGGATCAGATACCCCCCGGTCGTGCGCAAGCCGAAGGTTGTGGAGCCGCTGGCTTTGGTCGGCGGATTTCTCGACGCTGCTGGCGGGGGAGGGTGGGGACCGGTCGTCACCAGCAACCTTCTCATCCAAGGCGCCGAGCCGCGCAAGGTGATCGGCACGGTCAGTGCAACCGAATTCTTCCTCACCGTCACCATCTCGGCGACCTTCGTCGCGACGCTCGGCATCGAGGCGTTCACCGTCGCGGTGGTTGGATTGCTGATCGGTGGCCTTTGCGCCGCTCCGCTCGGCGCCTGGTTCGCCAAGATCGTTCCCACCAAGACGCTGTTGATCATGGTCGGTGCCGTCCTGACGGCGACGAGTGTTCTTGGCGCGTACCGGGCGCTCGAATTTTGACGCAAACCGGTGCTCATCAAACCGGTCGACCGGGCAATTATCTCGACCCCAACGTCACCGGCGCGCCTCGATCAGCCAAATGAGATGATCCGGACCGCTCATCTACGCGATCGACGGCCGCCAATCCGGCGGCCCGCGTTGCCGACGGGGCGGAGGACGCTCGCTACTCTAGCGTTATCGCGACTTCGCCGAACGCCGGGAAGTCCTCCATACCTATGTGCTGCTCGAGCAACTGCTGGGACCGGTGAATACCCGCGTGCGATCCGGCGCCGTGCGATCACCAAAAGGGCGGCCTTGAGGCCAGGTCGGGTATCCTGCTGGGGCTCTTTTCCGAGATAGTGCAGAGTACCGTGTTCCGCTGGTGACCCCTACGGGACTCGAACCCGTGTTTTCGCCGTGAGAGGGCGACGTCCTAGACCGCTAGACGAAGGGGCCATGCGCTGGCGGAAGCGCGCATATGGGGCTCGGGCGCTGGCTGTCAAGCGACGGGGCCGATCCGTCGATCGGCCCCGCGCCCAATCGATTGGGCTATTCGGTCGGCTTTTCGCCGGCCGGAGCAGAATCGTTGGCTGCGCCGGCTTCGGCTGCCGGCTTTTCGCCGGCCGGGACGGCGGCGTTGGCCGCCGGATCACCGGCGGGCTTGCCGCCATCGGTCGAGTTGCCGTCGGCTACGGCGGCGTTCTCGGAGGCGCCTGCGGCATTGTCGGCCGCGAGATTGTCGGTGCTGGCATTGCCAGCCCCTTGGTTGCAGGCGGCGAGAGTTAGGGAAATCATTCCGGTCAGGAAAATATGTAAAGGTTTCATGCCAATCCCACAGGTTGAGAGAGCCGGCTTCTTAGGGGAGCCCTGGAGGGGAAGGAAGAGGCCGCTTTATCGATGGCGGAAGCTGTGCTTAGATGACGGGAATAGCCGGGGGACGTTCATGCCAACCTTGATCCACGATCGCGCGCGCCAAGCGAGCCGCCAGAGGTAAGAAGTGGAACTATCCGCAATCCGTATCGAAAGCTGGGCGAAGACCCACGAGGGTCGCGTGCGCGACCACAATGAGGACAGCTATTGCGCGAAGGAGACCCAGGGTTTGTGGGCGGTCGCCGACGGCATGGGCGGCCACGAAGGGGGCGAATGGGCCTCCGCCAAGCTGATCGAGAAGCTCGAAGCGGTCGAGCCGGCGGCGGATCTGGAAGAATCTGCCGAACGGGTCGCGGAGGCGATCCGAAGCGCGAACCGCGCCATTCTGGTCGAAGCCGGGCGGCGCCGGAGGCAGATGGGATCGACGATCGTCACCCTGCTGGTCAAGGACCAGCGCTATGCCGTGCTGTGGGTTGGCGACAGTCGCGCCTATCTGCTGAGGGGCGGAGAGCTCCGGCAATTGAGTCGGGACCACAGCCAGGTGCAGGAAATGGTCGCGCGCGGTATCCTCAGTCCGGAGGATGCAGTCGGCCATCCAATGGGACATATCCTGTCCCGAGCCGTGGGCGTCCGCGAGGAGATCGAGATCGACAAGGTAACCGGCGAGGTCCAGGCCGGCGACATCTTCCTCCTCTGCAGCGACGGGCTTCATGGCTACGTTCCCGAACCCGAGATTGCCCGGCTTCTCGCTCGAGGCAGCCCGGAGGGCGCTCCCGACGAATTGGTAGAGCTGACTTTGGCCAATGGCGCGCCCGACAACGTGACAGTGGTCGCGGTCTGGGCGAGCGAACCCACCCTCCTTTCTATTCCGGATCGGTAAGAAGATGAGCGACGACAAGGACAAGAAGCCGCCGCAGGAAAGCGAGGAGCGCACCGTCTTCATGCCTTCGGGCGAAGGAAGCGGCTCCGAGCCGGCGGCGACGCCGGATTCGTCAACCGGCGATCAGTCGGCGGGAAGCGAGGAACCGCGAACGGTGTTCGAGCCGTCCGCGCCCGCGCCCGAGAAGTCGGAAGACGGTGCCCCTCCGGCTGCCGTGCCGAACGAACCGGCACCCATGACGAGCCCGACGGCCTTCACTCCGCGCGAACCGGCCCGGCCGATCAAGGTCGGCGACGTCCTCAATCACATCTTCGAAGTGAAGCGTTTCCTCGCCCGGGGCGGAATGGGCGAGGTGTTCGAGGGCTGCAACGTCAACACGGACGAACGGGTCGCGATCAAGGTCATGCTTCCGGCCATGGCGGCCGACGAGAAGGTCGTGGCCATGTTCCGAAAGGAAGCTCGGACCCTCACCAAGCTGCAGCATGAGGCGCTGGTCAATTACCGTGTGCTGGCTCAGGAACCGCAGTTAGGCGTCCTCTACATCGTCACCGAGTTCATCGAGGGCGTCGAACTGGGCGACGTGCTCGGCAAGGTGGAGCGAACGCCCGAGGAACTCGCCGGATTGCTGCGCCGGCTCGCTTCCGGGCTTTCGGCGGCACATCGGCTGGGTGCCATTCACCGCGACATCTCGCCTGACAATGTCCTTCTCCCCGGTGGCGATGTCCACCAGGCGAAGATCATCGACTTCGGGATCGCCAAGGATCTCGATGCGAGTTCCGCGACGATCGTCGGCGACGGCTTCGCCGGCAAACTGAACTATGTTGCGCCCGAGCAGCTCGGCGATTTCGGCCGCGAAGTGGGGCCCTGGACCGACGTCTACAGTCTCGGACTGGTGATCCTTGCCGTGGCTCAGGGCAAGAATGTCAACATGTCCGGTTCGCTCGTCGACGCGATCGACAAGCGGCGCAAGGGGCCCGACCTGTCGCCGGTGCCGGCAAGCCTTCGCCCGGTCCTGGAGGCGATGCTCCGCCCTGATCCCAAGGAGCGGCTGCGCTCGATGGACGACGTCCTGGCGATGCTTGGCGGATCGGCACCGCCGACTCCGGCTCCCAGACCGTCGGAAGCTCCGGCGGCCGCTCCGGCGAGTGGCGGAAGTGGCGGGCCCAAGGCGCTGATCGTCGGCGGTGTGCTCGCCGCGGCCCTGGCTGTTGGCGCCGGCGCCTGGTACGTGATGGGACAGCAAGGCGGAGGGGCCCCGCCGATCGTCAACGGAAGCACCGGAAACGAGGCCGTCGTGACGGGGGATCCCGTCGAGACGGCTCGCGCCACGATCAATTCGGCACTTCCTTCGGTCAGTTGCACCTGGCTCGACATCGGCGCGATCCAGGGCGGCGAGGACGGAATCAGCGTCGCCATGCGGGGAGTTGCCGGTGATTCGGCCGCTGCGCAGCAGGACATTGCCCAGGCACTGGAGAGTGCCGGAGTCCAGAACGCCCGACTCGACTTCGGGGACGTGGCGCCGATCACGCCGGCAGGCTGCGCCGCGCTCGACACGTATCGGCAGGTGCGGGCATCCTCCGATTACAAGCTTTCGGTGTCCGAGCCGCGCTACGAAATGCGGCTTCAGCCCCCCGGCACGCCTTATGAAGGCAAGGAAGCCGCGAACGCCGTCATCAACTTCAACTTTGCCGATCCTGAACTCGACTTCGCCATTCTCGGCATCGAGCCTTCGGGTGTGATCACCAGCTTGCTGCCGGATCGCGCCAGTTTCGAGGCCAATGTCGGCGCTGGTCCGATCGTCGACGAGGGGAATGGACGCTATCGGCTCAATGTCGATCTCGACCATGAAGGCTGGTCGGGAATCATCCTGGTGACCGGTCGCGGACCGTTTCCGCCCGACGTGGTGGCACCGCCCATCGGTGCTCGCGGCCCCGCCTGGCAGCAGGAGTTTCTGGCGGGCGCGGCGGACGGCAACTGGCGGGTGGAGATGGTCTGGTTCCAGTCCGTCAACCGACAGCAAGGCGATGTCGCGGCCACTCCCGCCAGCACGGGAATGGAGCCGCCGGTGGGCGACAAGGAGTAGCCGCGCCTGGCGCGGCGGCTTTACCTGCGGCCGGTGCGGCGCGAGGCAGAACGCTCGACATTCAGCGCCACTGCCGATCGAACCAGAGCCTTGAAAGCCTCTTCGTCGACTTCGTCGCCCTCGCGCAGATCGATGGCGCGTCGAGTTCCGCCATCCAGCCCGGCATTGAACAGGCCGGAAGGGTCGGGCAGCGATGCTCCTTGGGCGAAGGTCAGCTTGACCTTTGCCCGATAGGTTTCCCCGGTACAGAGGATGCCGGAATGCTCCCAGACCGGCACGCCTGCCGGGTTGGAAGGCTTTCGCCATTTGACCTGCTCGATCACCTCCGGATCGGCCGCCTTGATGAGATGGCGGATCCGGGCGAGCACGTCCCCGCGCCAATCGCCGAGTGATTCCAGCTTCTCATCGATCAGTCGGGACGGTGACTCGGATTCGGTTGGGGACATGAAGCAATTCCTCGCTGGAGAGACGATGCTTACAGCCGTTCGCCGGGTAGCTGGCTAGCCTGCGCCACCCAATCGGCGAATTGCGCCTCGTCGAGCTGACCTTCGTGGATGTCCAAATATCGCACCTGCGGGTATTTCGACTGGCCAGGAGGCGGAGGGCGCAGCGAGGCGCCACGAAAGAAGGTGACCTTGACGTATCTGGTGAAGCAGTGGAAGCTGAGGAACCATACATCGTCCTGTACTCCGTAGAACGGCGAGTTCCACTTGACTGCCTTTCGAACCTCCGGAACGGTCGTGCTGATGATCTCGTCGAGCCGGCGCCCAACGTCGCTCTTCCAGCCGGGCATTGCGGCAATATAGGCGTTGACCGGAGCGTCCCCGTAGCCTTTGGGGATCTGCGGGTTCCCTCCTGACAGGAGCTTCGGCTCCGAGGGCCCCGACTCGTCGCCTGCTTTCCCGGGCCTTGTCGAACGATCGGAGATCCTGCTCATCTTGGCGATCAGTCCGCCACGGCGGCAGCGGAGCCGCTGCCCTGCCTGGCGAGGTAAGGCAGGAACAAGAGGTAAAGTCCGGTAGCGGCCAGGAGCCCGAGCGGAAACAGCGGCAAGAGGTAGAGCCAGTCCGCCGGCTCCGCTCCGGCGGCGAGCGCGGTGAACAGCGCCAGGACGACTGCCGTGAAGGCCAGCGAAAGCCAGCGATGGAACTGACGCATCCACTCACTCACTGTCATCGGATCCTCCCTCGCGAACGGTCGTGGCCCCCTCTTCGGTCCGATCGAGGAGTTGCTCCAGCTTGCCGAAGAAAAGCTGCCAGCCCTGCATGGCGCCGCCTTGGGCCTGCTTCTGTTCGGGGCGGAAGCCCGTCTGCTCCAGTCGCAACCGGGTGCCGGTCGCGGTTCGGGTCAAAATGAAGGTGACGACGCTCCGGAGATCATAAGCGGGATCGTCATGGGCGAAGTTCCAACTGTAGGACAGCCGATCCGGCGGATCGAGAGCAAGCACTTCGCAATCCAATACGCCGCCCCAATCTCCCCTGAGATTGAACTTGTGGCCTACGGAAGCGACGAAATCGTTCTTCATCAGCCACTCTTCGATCAGGTGCGGCTGCGTAAGTGCCCGCCAGACCTTTTCGGGAGGGTGATTGAGGTCGCGCTCCACGACCACTGTGCGCACCTGGGTTGCCGACTCGTTCATTGATCCATCCTGTTCAGCAGGTCGTCGAGGTCGTCGAACCGGCTTTCCCAGAAGCTGCCCATCTGCCGGGTCCAATCGATCAAGGGGGCAAGCGCTCCGACTTGGGCACGGTAGCAAGTCTGGCGACCGGCCTGGCGATCTCGAACGAGTCCGGCCTCCTTCAGCAATCGAAGATGCTTGGATACAGCCGGTTGGGACACGCCGGCCAGGCCCGTCAGCGCCCCGACCGTCTGCTCGCCTTCGCGGCACAGACGTTCGAATATCGCGCGCCTCGTCGGGTCGGCCAGGGTTCGGAACAACAGGTCGGGTGTGTCGGACATGGACTCATAACTGCTAGGTTATGATTGCTCATAACCACAGGGTTATGTGTCCGTCAACTGGGCTCTTCAGCCGGCGCCCGATACCGGAATTTTGCTGGCACATAAGATCCGATCCGCGGATGGACCGGAACCGCATCGACGTCAGCGCTGGCGGTCTTCGAAGCCTTCGCGCAACTGGCGCTCATACGCCTTGCGGAACTCCTTGGAGAAGACTTCCATGAAGGCCTCGTCCGACTCGTTCTTCACCTTCACATATTCCCGCTCGTAATTTCGCCACAGCGCCGCATCCTGAAGCGCCGGCAGGATCCGGGCGAGAACTCCGGCCTTTTCCGCTCGGCGGCGGATCGATCCCGGAGAGAATCGGTCGAGGGTCGCGCGAAGTGCACCCGGTATCGCCCGCAACGTCGCCACCTGATGCGACTGGAGATCGAGGAATGCGTCCTCGACGGCGCGGTCGGCTTCCATGAAGCCGGACTGCGGCGGGTTCAGCAACTGCGCGAGCGCCTGCTCGGGCGATCGGGAGAATTTGATCGGGTTGTTGCCCTCGAGCTGGAGCCCGGTCGCCTCGGCGCCCATTTGCGCCTTGGCGCGAGCCCGAGCTTCGATCATCACGACGAGCCCGGAAACGAGGCGCTTGAGGAGTGATCCCGCCTTGCGAACCAGGTCGGGATCGCGCTGAACGCCCGATTCCGCGACCCCAGCGGCAGCGAGCAAGGCCTCGGTGAATTGATCGACCGTTGTGAGGTCGCCCGCTGCGATCGGTGCGGTCTCGTCTCGGGCGCCCAGTCCCGCCCGCGCCCAGTCCACCTTGTTGATGTCGGCAAGCGAATCCCACATCACCGTGACATTCTCCGGCGCGCGATCCTCGCTTTGGCTCTCCTCTGCCGCAGCCTCTCTGCTCCCGGCCGGTGGTTCGACCGCGGCGGGTGCAGGCGGAGGCGGAGGCGGAGGGGGAGGGGGAGGGGGCGACGGGACCGCGCGTTCCTCCGTTACCGAGACCATGATCTCGTAATGACCGATCCGGATCACGTCGCCTTCCGTCAGGGCGTGCTCGCCGCCCAGGCGTTCGGAGGCGCCGTTGAGGAACGTGCCGTTGGTGCTGATGTCCTTGATCAGATAGGATTCCCCGTCCCTGCGAATCTCCGCGTGGCGAGACGATATGGCGTTCTTCGGATCAGGCAGATTCCAGTCGCAGTTCTTGGAACGGCCGATGACAGCGCTACCGCTTTCGAGCCTAAACTCGGCGGCCGTCCCATCGGCGAGGATGTCGGCGTTGCGAACGGTCAGGATGAGGGTCATGCGGCGGTCGGAACCTCGCAGCTGCTGGCAACCAAAAGGGCGCCCGCACTTGTGAGCTGCCCCCCGCACGTCCGTTAGCAGGCAAGTGCAGTTGCGACAATGTTCCCGATCCGGCCCCGCCGATGGCTCGACTTGCCGCAACTTCGTTCATGAGCTACTAAGGCTTGACCCTTCATTTCCTGTGAAATGGCATCACTCCTTAGGAGGCGATAATGCGCAAGCTCGGTTTGTCCCTGTTGGTCTGCGGTATGACGATGGTTCCCTATGCCGCTCTTTCCCAGGAAAGCTCCTCTCCCGATGCGGACGAGTTCGTCTGCGCTCTCAGCGGCGAATGCGCGGATGAGGCGGACGGCGCTACGGCCGACGATCCCAATGGTCCGCGGGTTTCCGCGACCCGCGGCTTCTCGCTGTCACGGCCGAACGCCAGCTCGAACCGGCCGGCCCCTAAGGCCACCGCACCGCGCAACAACAATCGTCGACAGACCGCTTCCAGCAGCGGGCGCCAGCCATCAGCGCGACCGGCCGCGGCGCAGCCCGGGCGGGCGGACCTCAGGGTCGCCTTCGCTACCGGCTCGACGACTCTTTCACCCGAAGCCCAGGCGCGGGTTCGTGCGCTGGCCGAGGCGTTGAAGCGCCCGCAGCTCGCCAATGTTCGGCTGCGGATCGAAGGCCATACCGATTCCGTCGGCGGACGGGCGCTCAATCTCAACCTGTCTCAGAAGCGGGCTCAGGCGGTCGCCGATTATCTGGTAAGCCAAGGAATTCCAGCCTCCCGGCTGGAAGTGCGCGGCTACGGATTTGACCGACCGCTGCCGGGACGCTCGGCCGCGGCGAGCGAAAATCGTCGGGTGGAGGCGGTCCGGATCTCCTGATCCTCCGGGTTCACCAGCGACCGCGCGCCCCACGCGGCGTCCCTTTCGAGCAGATATGCTGGCAGCCCGGGCGGATCGTCCGGGCTGCTCCCTTTTGGGGTCGCCTAGCTGGCCGGGATGCCCAGTTCCTGAGCGGCCGTGCGCAATCGCTGCTGGGTAGCGGAATCGCCCTGGAAGGCCGCAAGGGCGGAACGAAGCGCGTCCCGAGCGGCATCCTGCTGGTTCAGGACGACGCGCGAGCGCATCAGCATGATCCAGCGCTCCGCATCGCGCGGGTTCTGCCGCAAACGCCCCTCGAGCCTGCTGACCATTCCCTCGACCATCGCGTCCTGCTGGCTCGGCGGCAGGGCCTTGGCGGCCTCCATCTGTTCCCGGGTCGGGCCGGGGATCGCCGCGGTTGCAGTGGATGGCGTCGGCTGGCGCGGCGGCGGCAGGCGGCCGGCAATGTCGATATTGTTCTGCTGGGCGATCGCCTGGACGGCGCTGCGCACCTGAGGCTCCCACGGGGCATCGGCGGGAGCATCGCGAAGGATCGCAAGCAGATCTTCGACTGCGCCGCGATGATCACCCCTGAAGTCTTTCAGAGTGGCGAGATAGTAGCGTGCCTGCGGGTTGCCGGGCTCGAGTTCCAGCGCTCGACGGAACAGTTGCTCGGCTTCGGGGGGAGGGCCGTCATTGCCGCCCCGGAGCACCAGCGATTCGGCGAGATAGGCGACATAATCGGCATTGCGCGGCGACAATTCCATTGCTCGGCGGAAGGCCTGCTCGGCTTCGGCAAAGCGACCCATCTCGCGATAGGACAGGCCAAGAAGATGCCAGCCTTCATGATTGTCCGGATCCTGCCGGAGCCGTTCGCGAAGGCTCGCCACCCCCTCCTCGACACTGCTGGCCGCTTGCTGCGGTTGAGCGGTGTTGCCGTCGGCGGCTGCGGTCTCGGCCGTGTCTCCGGACCGGAACAGGGCGATGGCCACCGCAGCGGCGGCAAAAAGAGCCGCGACGACGAGGGCGATGGTTGCGGATGAGATCCTCCGCCTGGATGTGCTGGTTTCGGCCATTTGCGGCGCGATCATTACGGTAAAAAAGCGGACGTCAAGTCTGGCTTCCAATCGAGAAGCTGCTAGACTGGACATGGCTTGCGTGTGCGCGCCTTTTCAGATGCTTGTGAAGCGTTCTGCGGATTCGGATTGGGGAGTGAGTTCAGGTGGCGTCGGCTTTCAAGATCGCGGTCGTCGGCTCGGGGCCCGCGGGGCTCAGCGCCGCCGCGCGCGCGGCGCAGCTGGGAATCAGCCACGTCCTGCTCGAGAAGACCGACCATCTTTCGGATACGATCTACAAGTATCAGAAGGGCAAGCACGTCATGGCGACTCCGAGCCAGCTCGTGCTGCGCTCGGATTTCGATTTCGATGCCGGCAAACGTGAGACGATCCTCGAGATCTGGGACAAGCAGGCCGAGGAGCACAGACTCAACGTGATGTTCAACGCCGAGGTCAAGGCGATCACCGGCGAAAAGGGCAATTTCACGCTGACGCTCACCAACGGTCAGACCGTTCAGGCCGAATATGTCATCCTGGGCATCGGTACCCAGGGCAATCCGAACAAGATGCGTTGCGAAGGCGGGGACCTGCCGCACATCCAGTATACGCTCGACGACCCAGGGGAGTTTGTCGACGAGCATATCACCGTGATCGGCTCCGGCGACGCCGGAATCGAGAACGCGCTGGGTCTGGCCGCCGATCCGGAGCAGAACAACACGGTCACCATTCTCAACCGGAGCGCCGAATTCGCTCGCGCCAAGCAGGCCAATGTCGACCTGCTGATGGAGGCGGGCCGCGCCGGTCGAATCAACATCATGTGCGAGACGAGCCCGCTCAAGGTCGCGCCGGGCTGGCTTTACCTCGAGACTCGCGACGGCGAACAGAAGATCAAGTGCGACCGGATCATCGCCCGGATGGGTACCGCGCCGCCGCGCAAGTTTGTCGAAAGCTGCGGGATCAAGTTCAGCAGCGACTCGCCCGACGCCTATCCGCAGCTGTCGCCGGAGTTCGAATCGACGGTTCCGGGTATCTATGTGATCGGCGCCCTGGCCGGTTATCCGCTGATCAAGCATTGCATGAACCAGGGCTATGACGTCGTCGAGTTCATCAACGGCAACAAGGATCTGAAGCCCGCCGACGAACCGATTCTCGAGGAGAAGTTCGCCGTCCTTCCCGGCGCGCGCAGCGTGACCGAATGGCTGGCGTTCCTTCGTCGACGAGTCTCCATCCTCAACGACCTGTCCATGCTCCAGATGCGCGAGTTCATGCTGGATTCGGAACCTCGCGCCTATCGGTCCGGGGATGTCCTGTTCCAGCGCAACGAGCCGGGTTCGTCGCTCTTCGCGATCGCCGACGGCTCGGTCCTGGTCGAGGTCGACTCCAACGACCCATCCAAGACAGTGCGGATCGGGCAGGGATCGATCGTCGGCGAGGTTGGGCTGATCTCCGGCCGCAAGCGGGGCGCAACGGTGCGCACCGCCGAGGGCGCTATCGTTATCGAGATCCCGCGCAGTGCGGCGCTGAAGCTGATGGCGACCAATGCGGCCGCCAAGCGCGAGATCACCCGGATTTCCACCGAGCGCCAGCTGCTCCAGCTGTTCGGATCGGTGACTTCAGAGGATCTTCAGGAAGTTCTCGAAACTGCCGAGATCAAGGAGGTCCGCGCCGGGCAGACGATCATCAACGAAGGCGATGAAGGCTATGACGTCTTCGTCATTCGGCAGGGGTCGATGGTCGTCGAGAAGAATATCGGCGGAAAGCCCGTCTTCCTCTCCTACCTGCCGGCCGGTTCCTATGTTGGCGAGATGGCGCTGATCGATCGCGGCCGGCGGACCGCAACGGTTCGGGCTGCGATCAAGTCGGAAGTGATCCGCCTCGACGGGGAGGCGTTCAAGCGGCTGCTGCTGAGAAAGCCGGAGCTGCTCGCCCGAATGAAGGAGAGCATGGCGGCGCGGCAGCAGACGACCGACTTCATCGAGGCGCGAAAGCAGAGCTTCGGCGGCGCGGTCGACATGTATTCCTCGGTCGCTGGCTTCCTTGTCGAGAACGGCATCGGCGAAGCCACCGATGTGCTTCTGATCGACGAGAAGCTCTGTATCGGCTGCGACAATTGCGAACGGGCCTGTGCCGACAGCCATGAAGGGCTGTCGCGCCTGAACCGCGAAGCCGGGCGGACCTATGCCCATCTTCATGTTCCGACCAGTTGCCGACATTGCGAGCATCCGCACTGCATGGCCGATTGCCCGCCGAACGCCCTGAACCGGGGCCCCGACGGCGAAGTCTATATCAACGACACCTGCATCGGCTGCGGCAATTGCCAGCGCAACTGCCCATACGGGGTGATTCGCATGGCGAAGGTTCCGCCCAAGAAACCAAGCCTGCTGAAATGGCTGTTCTTTGGCGCCGGTCCTGGTCCCGGCGAAGCGGACGAGAAGTGGGCGAAGAAGAAGAAGGGCGGGGCCGAGGCGCCGAAAAAGGCAATCAAATGCGACATGTGCTCGGGCATCGAGGGCGGCCCGGCCTGCGTGCGCGCATGCCCAACCGGCGCGGCGATACGTGTTTCGCCGGAACAATTCCTGACAGTAGCGAGAATGGGACAAACGGTATAAGGCCGTAACGAGCAACAGGGGGCTTACAGGGGTGGCAAGCAGGGGGATCGAAAGGACGCAATTCGCCGAGGGCGTCGCCCATGAGGGCTTCCTTCGTTATCGGCGATTCCGCTGGTTCAAGATCGGGCTCGTTCTCTCGATCCTGACCGTGCTCATCTACATGCTGATCGACGTCCAGCCACGCCATAATGGCGGCAGCTGGCTGGGCTATCTGCTCGGCACGATCGGAGCGTTGCTGATTTGCTGGCTCGGGATGCTCGGCATCCGCAAGCGTGCGATGACCCGCGGCCGCTGGTCGCTGAAGGCATGGACTTCCGCCCACGTCTATCTGGGCCTGGCGCTGATCGTCATCGCAACCCTGCACACCGGCTTCCAGTTCGGCTGGAACGTTCACACGCTGGCCTACGTCCTGATGATGCTGGTCATCTTCTCCGGCGTCTACGGGATCACCGTCTACGGCATCCTTCCGCAGGGCCTGTCGGACAGCCGATCCGAGATGACCGGTCCGCAGATGATCGAGGCCGTCAGCAGCCTCGACAAGCAGATCCAGGCGGCGGCCCAGCCGCTTTCCGACTCCGACAGCGAGATCGTCCTCGGCTCGCTCGGCGAGGATCCTTTCGGCGGCGGAGTCTGGCGGCGCCTGTCCGGCAATTATCCGCGCTGCGGCAATCGCCGAGCGCTGCAGATCATGCGGGCGCGTCTCAACGAGGTAGAGGGAAGGGCGGCCGCGCCGATCGAGCAGGTCGTCCAGCTGCTTGAGCGCAAGGCGGCCGCTCTGGCGCGCCTGCGCGGCTATGTGCAGCGGCGGGCCCTGCTCGAAATCTGGCTGTTCGTGCACGTACCGTTGACGTTCGTGCTGATTGTCGCGCTGATTGCGCACATCGTCAGCGTCTTCTTCTACTGGTAGGGGGTAGGTAGGGATGGCGTTCCTCCTCAGGAACATCAGCTATAGCGCTGACGGGCGCCAGATCGTCCGTACGTCGCGAGTCAATGACGATCTGATCAAGGTCGGGCGCGATCCCGACTGCGACATCCGTCTGAACGAGCTCGCGGTCGCCTTGCATCATGCGACTCTGGAGCTTGTCTCGTCGACTCGTCTCGGAGTCTCGGCAGAGGCCGGACTCACGATCGAGGTCAACGGAAGCAACACGCAATTCGGTCAGATCGAGCTCTCCGACGGCGGCACGATCAAGGTCGGACCGTTCGTCCTTCGAGTCCTGCCGCAGGAAATGGGGTCGGACGACGTCGCCATCGACGTCGAGCGCGGCGACACTGAAGAGGCCGAAGAAAAGTTCGACACGCGCCGATTTGCGCTTGCAGCCGTCATGCCCGGCAAGCGGTCCATCGCATGGAGCCTTGCCATCGTCGTCTTGGGCCTGTTTCTCGCCTGGCCGATCTGGGCTTTCTATCAGCAACGCGGCAACGAAGAGCAGTTTGCCCAGGCGCAGTCGTTCCATGGCGATCGCCTGTGGCTGAGCGGCTCCCTCTCCCAGGGTCACGCGAATCTTTCCAGCAATTGCACCGCCTGTCATACGCAGCCGTTCGTTGCCGTTCGTGACGAAGCGTGCACGGCTTGCCACACGCAAATCCACGACCATGCCGATCCGAGCCGGCTGCGTCGCGCCGAGCCGAACCTGACTGGCTGGGCGCGGTTCCAGCGCACCGTCGCCGATACGTTCGGGCTCGACGCGGGTCGCTGCGTTGATTGCCATACGGAACATGAGGGGCCTCAGCAGATGGTCCCGACGCCCCAGCAATTCTGCTCGGACTGCCACACGGACCTTCAGTCGCGTTTGCCCGACACCCGTCTCGGCAATGCTTCGGACTTCGAGGAGGCTCATCCGGAATTCAAGCCGGCGGTGCTCATCCGCTGGAACGGGGAGCAGCCGGTTACACAGCGCGTCTCGCTGGACCAGCAGCCGCGTGAAGCCAGCAACCTCAAGTTCCCGCACGACCTGCACTTGGCACCGACCGGCGGGGTCGCGCAGATGGCCCGGCGGCTCGGCGCGAGCTATGGCTTCGGCCAGCAGATGGAATGTTCCGACTGCCACGTGCCCACTCCGGACGGAACCCGCTTCCAGCCGGTCGACATGGAGAGCGACTGCGGCATGTGCCACAGCCTCGCTTTCGAGCAGATCGACGGTACCGTTCGGACTCTGCGCCATGGCGAGCCGAGCCAGGTCGTTGCCGACATCCGCTCCTTCTATCGCGCTGGCCTCAGAGTTCGGCCGGCCGAGCTCGGAGTCCAAAGGAGCCGACCGGGTGACGTGAACCAGGTCCGCGCCGCCGTTCAGGCCGCACGGGCAAGGGGCGCCGCCGGCACAAGGGCCGACCAGGCGGTTCGCGCGGTCTTCTCGGAAGGCGGTGCCTGCTTCGACTGCCACGAGGTCGAACAGCCCAGTTCCGGCCTCGCCTTCGGTATTCGACCGGTTGCGTTCCCGAGCCGCTACATGTTGCACGGCTGGTTCGATCACCGTCCGCACCAGTTCGTCCAGCGTCCCGGTCAGCCGCGGCAGGAAGGCACTCAGGCCTGCCTGAGCTGTCACCGCGCTGACGCTTCCGGCCAGGCAAGCGATCTGCTGCTACCGGACGTTGCCAGCTGCCGCGCCTGCCACGGCGGCGAATCGACGGATCTGCCAGTGGAATCGACCTGCGCAATGTGCCACGATTACCATATGGACGAAGGCACGCCTTCGATGCTGATCCGGCAAACCGTTCGCGGGCAGCGGTGGCGAACGACGGTGCTTCGTACGCAGCCGCAGCCGGCGGCCAGAACGCGATGATCGGATGCTGGTCGCTCAGATCACCGACCTTCACTTAGGCTTCGATCCGAGCAACGCGGACGAGTTCAACCGCCAGCGTCTGGATCGGACGCTGGCGGCTCTCCGGAGCCTGAGGCCGGTGCCGGACCTGCTGCTGGTCACGGGCGACATTGCCGAGCGGGGCGACGACGGGGTCTCCTACATTCGCTTCAAGGAGGCGATCGCGGATCTTCCGTTCCCGGTTTTTCCGCTGATGGGGAATCACGACAGCAGGGAAGCTTTTCTTGGCGTGTTTCCCAGCACTCCCACCGTGGGGGGGTTCGTCCAATATGCGATCGAGGACCATCCGGTCCGGATCCTCGTCCTCGACACGCTAGAGGAAGGCCGGCACGGAGGTGCCTTCTGCAGCGAGCGCGAAGCCTGGCTGAAGGCGCGACTTGCGGAAGCGCCGGAGCGGCCGACCCTCATCGCCCTTCATCATCCCCCGATCGATACGGGCATACCGTGGCTGACCGAAGATCCGGACGCGCTTTGGGTCGGACGGCTGCGCAACGTGTTTGAGGCGCACGACAACGTCGTCGCCATGGTTGCCGGACATGTCCATCGGCCGCTCGTGACGGGTTGGGCAGGCTTTCCGCTGATTGTGTGCCCGTCAACGGCCCCTCAGGTCGCCCTCGATCTGGAACCGATCAATCCGGATCAGCCGGACCAGCGGCCGATGATCGTCGCCGGGCAGCCTCACTTCGCTCTCCATTGGTGGAACGGGCGTCAGCTCGTCACTCATTTCGATACAGTCGACGATCACGAGATCATCGTTCGCTACACACCCAAGCTCCAGCCGCTGGTGCGGATGCTCGTCCGGGAGAAAGAGGGCAACACCCTGCTCGACCTCGGCTGATTGACGCCCCGCCTAGCGGGCAGGGCCTATCGTTCTTGCAAGAAAGATCCGCAGACGCTCGCCATGTGAGTAGACCTTGTATCCAGTGCACGGCGCTGATTCTCGGCCGGAAGCACATGGCGCCAGGCTGGCCCGAAGCTCAGCTTGGCACAGCTCCCGCCGGACGAGGCAGGCGCTCCTGGCTAGGCGGCAAGCTTTGACTTCTGTCCTTGCAGCAGATTGACCGCAAAGCTGTCCCAATCGGCCAACCCCCAGCGGGCCGGCTCCTCCCGAGCAACGATCCTGTCCGGCTGGGGCATCTGTGCCAGATCGAGTTCGCGAACCGGCACATGGGCCCGTTCCGAGATGGAATAGAAGATCCGGACGACCGGACGCGTGAGCTGGTCTCGACGTTGAGCAGCGACGCAGCCGAGCATCCGCGATTCGAGTCGGACGAGGCTGCCGACCGGGTAAATTCCCACGCTCCGAATGAAGCTTGTCAGAAGGCTGTCGTCGAAATGGCCGTCCGATTTGTACATGTCAGCGATCGCTTCGGCGGGACTGAGTGCCGGTCGATGGGGCCGGGGCGAAATCAGGGCATCATAAGCGTCGCAGACCGCTGCCATTCGTGAAAAGAGGCTGATCTCATCGCCCTTCAGGCCGTGAGGATAGCCCGTCCCGTCATGCCTTTCATGATGGTGAAGGCAGACATCGGCGACGATCTTCGACATTTCGGCTGAAGCCTTTACAGCCTGAGCGCCGAGCTCCGTGTGACGACGCATCTCCGCCCGCTCTTCGGGTGAATAGAGTTCGGACTTGCTCAGCAGCTCCGCCCTGAGGAAGCCCTTGCCGACGTCCATGAAAAGGCCGGCCGTGCCCGCCTGTCTCACATAATCCGGAGCGAGCTTCAGCTCCCGCGCCAGATTGATCATGAGCGCGCTGACCGCAACCGAATGCATGTAGGTATATTCGTCGAGCGTTCGGATCCGCGAGAGCGTGAGCAAAGCATCGGGATTGCGCTCGACCGACTCCGCGATCCCGCTGACGATCGGCGCCGCGTCGGCAATGGCCTCGGCGCCGTTGCCGCTCTGGATTCTTGCGAACAGATCACCGACGGCGGCCTTGCAATCGGCGAGCACCGTCTCGGCGGCACGAAATTCGTTGGGCCGTGGGGCACGGCGAGGTTTGGGCGCCGGCTTCGGCTCGGGCTCGGCCTGGGTCGGCGCTTCCGCGGCCAGTTCCGCCAACAGACTGCGGCGGGGCGGAGAGGGCGGGCTGCAAACATGAGCAATGGCCGGGGCGAGACTCTTGGCCTCGTCGATCCAGACGCTGTCGATACCGCTACTCTGGAGGGCGTGAAGATCTTCCTCCCGCTCGAGCAGGAACCGGGACCTCCAGAAAGGATGCTCGAACCACGAGCCCTCAAGCGACTCGATGAACATCCCGAGCCGCAAATCCTCTTTCCGAACTCGCAACATCAGCGAAACCCCCCGATCCTCTATGGAAAAGGGGTACTGGAAAATTCCTTAAGATCGGCCTCGAAAAATCCGCAGGACTAGCGGCGAACCGAGGCGAGACGGGCGGGAATCCAGTCCTGCATCACACCATGGTCGCTCACCCGATAGGGCAGGCCACGGCTGTTGAGGAACAGGCGTTCCATCTCCTGCCGATTGAATGGTCGCGATCCAAGTCGACCAAAGACGGCGATCTGGCCGCCGGTTTCGTCGACGCCGCGATCGCGATCGAGGCCCTTGGCAAGTGACAGCGCGGGCGTGGGGGTGCGTGCCCAGGCGATCAGTTCCGGCACCGGCCGCGGCGAGAAGCCGTAGACTTGCGGCGTACTGGCGAACGAGGTGAGCTGCACCACTCGCACGCCGTTGCGGCCGTCCGCGACGTAGGCGAACAGTGAGGCGTTGGTGCTTGCGACGATCACGTCCTCGACGTCGTTCATCTGCCCGTCGAAGGTGACGAAGGTCGGTGCGCCCGGCCGCTCCGGGTTGGTCACGTTGACGATCGCCAGGCCCTGATGCTTCGCCGCGACATAGGCGTAGGTACGGGCAAGATAGACACGCTGCGCATTCTCGAACGGCACGGTTGCGCCCGGCACCGGCACCGGATTGTCCATCCGGGTGACGTCGAACAGCTTCAACCCCTGAGCATCCGTGACCCACAGGTAGCGGAACTGGATCGCCGAGGCCCGCCCGTCCTGAAGCGGCTGGCTGGTGACGAGGCGCGGCGCCAGCGGGTTGTCAAGATTGACGACGACCAGCGCATTGGGGGTCGTGACATAGGCATAGTGGCCGGCAAGCGTGATGTGCCTTGCACCGTTCAGGATCCCGTCCGGGTTCCAGGCGGTCGCTCCACCCTCGAGCCGGGCCCGGCGCAGGAAATTGTCACGCGGTTCGCCGTTCGACATCGTGTCGACGTTGACGAGGAACAGGCCTTCTTCGGAGTCGGTCACCACCGCATAGCGGTAGATTTCGTGCATCCGCTGCTCCTGATTTTCCTCGAGCAGGGTGATCGTGCTTCCATCCGGCTGCGGTCGAGCGGTGTTCGCCATCGAATCGTTGCGATCGGGGCGGATCGGCTGGTTGGTCGGCAACGCGACGCAGGTCGCATTGCGCGAGTTCACCCGCGTGTCGTGCCCAAGCGGCGAGAAGGGACCGGTGATGATCCGCTCCGACAGGCCCTTATTGCCGATGCTGGCAATGTCATAGACCATGAAGCCGCCGCGGCCCTCTGCGACGAACATATACTCGCCGCGATTCTGGAGGCAGCGCACGGGATCGCGCGTGCCCTGGACGATGTTGCGGAACTCCTCCAGCGAGAAGCGTTCACCGCTCAACCGCCTGTCGAACGTGCGTCCGCGGGTCCAGTTGATCAGCTCGCGGCCGTTCTGCTCGACATGCATCCGCCAATAGTCGGGATAGGCGTAGCGGTGGAGGTTCGATCCGATCACCGCCTGCGGCTCCTCCCATTCGGTCACCCGAGTGGCCTGGAAGCCGCCCTCGAGACCGGACCAGACGTGCATGCCGACGAAGTTCACGAAATTGGTACCCTGCAGAAGCAGCTGGGCCATGATCGCATTATTGTCGTTCGCTTCCGACAGATGGCAGTCGGTGCAGGTCTTCGTCTCGGTCCGACGCACGGTGTGCGGGAAGTGCGGAGCGAAGGCCTGCGATGAATAGCCTGAAGCGGCAATCGGGGGTTGCTGGACGTAGATTCGCTCGCGGTTCACGTTGGTGGAGGACAGGATCAGCGCCGAGGTCGACCGGATCGGGGCAATGATGTTGCCCTTGGTGGTCTGGTGGCGACCGAGCTGGAACATCTCGTCGCGCGCGACCTGGGGATTGTAGGTCGCGAAGTTGCGCGTTTCCTCGCCGCTATAGTGGTGGATCGTCGTTCGGTTGTTCGCCTCGATCGGCAGGTGGCAGCCGGCGCAGCTCGTCGTCCACGATAGGTGACAAGTGAAGCAGGCCATCTCCTCATCGCGATGGGCAAGCTCTTCATCCGCCACGCCTTCGCCGAAGACGAAGCGGCCGGTCTCCGCGCCGGTGCGCGACATGAGCTTGGCTCGGGCCGAGGGGAGGCTGAAGCAGGGTCCCTGGGTCGCCTCGTCGCCGCGAGCCTCGCAGGGCGGAAGGTTGGCGTCGACGCTGTCGCGCACCTGACTGACCTCCCATTCGAGATTGGGATCGACGATCGAGCGCTGGATGAGAATTCGGCGTCCATCGCGCTCGACCCATTCGAAGCGGCGGCGGCCATCCTCGTTGCGGATCAGCGCGAGATTGGTGCCCCGCGGCGGTGCCGCCACGTTCGAAGTCAGCAGGTTGGCATATTCACGAGCCGTGCCGTGGCAATCCTTGCACGAAATCTCGATCGCATTGGCTACTTCGCCATAGATGAAGCCGTTGCCGTGGCTGTCGCGAGCGAAGTGGCAGTCAGCACATTGCAGCCCGCGCTCGGCATGGATGTCCATCATGTGGACGGAGCGTCCGGGGTTGACGCCGACCGGGACAAACAGGCCTTCGCCTTCGCGGCGGAAGGTGTCCGGATCGCCCGGCGGGATGATGTTGCCGTCGGCGTCGAGCAGATTGCCTTCGCGGTCGCGGCGGAAGATCGCCCGGAAGTTCCAGCCGTGACCGTGATAGTCTGCGAACTGGGTGTCGCGGGCCAGCGGGTTCACCCGGTCATAGACTTCGCGCAGGAACTCGACGTCGGCCCAGAGCCCGCGCGGAGCCGCCGCTTCGGGATTGCGCTCCAGGACGTAATGGACCTCGTCCTCGGTCGGATAGACCTGATTGCGGAAACGCTGTTCCTCCTGAGCGTTACGGGCGGGCAGCCGGTTTTCCGGCCCGGGCCACATCAGGTCGGCGTCGGACTCATAGTCCCACATCGTGTAGCCGAGATAGGTGTTCAGGAAGATGTTCGGCTGGTGCATGTGGCAGTTCATGCACTGCGCTGTCGGGATGGCACGCGTGAAGACGTGCCTCAGCGGATGGCCGCGCTCCCGCATCGCGCTGTGGTTCGTATCGGCCGGAGCCGCATGGCCATTGGTGCCACTACCGACTTCTGATTCGCCATTGCCGTGCGCTCCATCGTCCTCGGAATGACTTTCTTCGCCGCTGTGACCGTCTTGGGTGGGTAGGCGCTGGTTCAGGCGCGCGATCATCGGATCGATGGTCTGAGTCTGACCGTCGCGGCCATATTGAGCATAAGTGAGGCTGTGTCGCGGTTCGCGATCGTTGGCGTAGACGACGTGGCAGCTGGCGCAGCCGGAATGACGATAGTCGCCGGGCTGGTCGTTCGTGCCCATGAACCACATGAACGGATCGTTGAGCCGGGTCTTGTGGACGTTGAGTACCGGAATCGACACTCGAAGGCCGGTTCCCGGGCCGCGATTGGACTGACGGATGTCCGGCCGGCCCGGCTCTTCCAGGCGCTGGATGATCCCGGTCGGGTTCGGCAGGCCGACTTCGGCGAATTGCGTGTTGATGTTGCGTCCGCCGCGCTCAAACACGCGGAAGATGTCACCGGGCGGAACGACGTGCCAGGTCGGCATCGGGTAAAGTTCGGCGAGAACACCGCGGGCACGCTGTTCCGGAGTGATCTGCCCATTGACCGGCGACTGGATCCGCGCCGGCTGACCGTCGCGGGTATAAGCCTCGCCCAGGACATAGTTTTTGAAGGGCAGAATGCCGTTGTTGTAGGAAGCGCCGCCCCACAGCATCGCGCCGGTGGCCATGATCGAACGCTCGGCAGCCTCGATGATCTCGATATGGCAGGCGCCGCAGGCGTCGCGAGCCGCGCGATAGTCCGACGGATTGACGAACCGGACATATTCCGGCGCCTCGACGTTCAGGAGCGTGTAGCTGCGCCGGGGATTGGCGCTGATCGGCCAGTTCCACGCCTGCGGATAGCGAGGCAGGACATGCGCCTGATCACGCGCCGCGACGAACTGCGGATCGTCATGCGCAAGCTGCGGGTTACCGCGGATCGCAGGATTGCCGCCGTGGCAGTCGACGCAGCCGAGCACGACCGCCGGAGAGCGGTGCATCGTGTGCGTGTCGCTCTCCGTATGGCAGGACGTGCAGCCGGCGCTTTTCGCTTCGGCGTCGCTCCACTCCTGAGTGCGCGGTGCTGGAGCGGCGCGAACGAGGCTGTAGTCGCGCACGACCGGCTTCTCTTTCTCGGCCGCACCGAGCTGCGAGGTGCCGAAAACTGCCGAGGCGGTGAGCGCCGCCCCGATAAGCACCTTCTTCGCAAGCCGATTGAGCTGCATTCCCCCCGCCTCAGTAAGTCAGAATCGCGTTGAACAGGACCGAATAATAGACGTCGTCGCGCTGAGCATTCGTAAACAGGTCGTCGAATCCGGTGCCGGGCGCGAGCACCGCACCGGAGAGCCGGAAAACGACGTTCTGGATCATCCCGGGACGCCAGATTGCCGCCGCAGAAAGATCCCAGCCGATATCGCGTCGGATCGTCTGTTGCTGGCGAAGCACGTTCAGCACTCCGGTCCGGTGGAACCAGAGATGATTGACATTGGCGGAAATCCGGAACTCGGGCGTGATGTCGAAATCGGCCCCGACGCCGAGCAGCATCGTCCCCGGATTGACGAAATTAGACTGCCCCTGCTCCTTGGACGAGCGCAGATTGTTGAGGATGCCGTTGCGCCCGGCCAAGGTGACCGCTCGAGCGCCGCCCGCGAACGGGATCGACTGTCTGATCCAGTAGCTGGTGTCGGCACCGGCGAAGATCGGATTCTCGAAGATCGCATCGAAGCCGCGCTGGACATTGTCGAAAGGATCGTTGTCGCCGCTCGCGAAAAGGGCCGCGCCCCGAACTCGGATCCAGTTGAAGTCGTAGGAGGGTTCGGCGGCCGCGAAGAAGGCTTCGATCCGTGCCTCCTCGCCAGTGAAGTTGCTGTTGCGGTCGGATCCGAACAGCCCGTAGCCGAAAGCGGTCAGGTTCATCCGGCCGATTCGGCCATCCACGCCATAGCCAAAATACCAGGCGTCATAGTTGCGCGCCTGTAGGTTGCCGATGACAGCCGGCCGTGCCGGGAAGCCATTGTCGTCAACTTCGATATCGTCGCGTTCGCGATTGATGTTCCAGGTGACGGACAGCTCGCTCGTCAGTCCGACGAAAGGGAAGTCCTGGCGGTAGAGGTTGGCGTGCAGGATCCAATCCTGCCGAGGTGTCTGGAGAATGTTGTTCAGGCCGGAATTGGTGTCCTTCTCAAGTCGCCAGAGTGCCGCGACGTTGAACTGGAACCGATTGTTGTCGCGATTGCCGAACAGCCGGATTCCGAGCTGCTGATCCTGAAACAGGAAGCCGCGGAAGTCGAACTGGAACGGCTGGATTCCGACGCGGATCGAGTAGAAGTCGTAGCGGTAGGACGTGTTGACGAAATGGTAGTCCAGGAAAGCCTCCTGGACGTCCAGCGCATAGTCGAACCGGTTGCTGCCGACGCTTGGGCGCACGTCGAGGATTCGGCGGTCGCGCACGTCGACATAGTTGGCTTGTGCCGCCAGGGTCAGCCGCCATTCGACATCCGGCGGCTTGTAGGCGGTGGAGCCCTTGATCAAGGCGGCGCTGACGATGAAGGTCTGAACGCCAACGAAGCTGCCGTTGCGGCCGAACACGTCGAGCCCGCCGGGACGGTCGGTGGTTTGCTCGCCACCGGGGATCGGAAAGGTTCGCGGCTCGATGACGGTGTCTGACACAGCGCTGCCGACGAAGAACCAGTCATTGCTCTGCAATCCCAGGAAGCGCGCGGCGCGGCAGCCGAAACTATTCTGGTGCTGCTCGCTCGTGTCCTCGGGCGTGCAGATCGGCCGGTCGCCCTTGAGCGTGTTCTGGTTGTACGGATCCCACCAGCGCTCCCGAACCAGCCCCAGACTCTGGATCAACCGCCAGCGGTCCGGGATCGGAATATGATCGGCGGGAAAAGCCTCTGGAGGAGGCGAACGGATGGCGCCGGGATTAACTTGCTCGACGGCATCGGGCAGCTCGCGCTGGATGTCCGGCCGTCGCCGACCGTCGATCAGTTCCTGCTCGGCCGGAGGAGGAGGGGGCTCGCTGCGCTCATTCGGTTGCGGGTTCTGCGACTCCGCCGCCGCCTCGGCTTCGGCGGCCTCCTCTTCCTGAGGCGCGGCGATCGACGCAGCCGCCCCAGTGACGCTGAGCTCGGGCGCCGGTTGTGCAGACACGGCCAGCGCCTCTGGCCCGGCTGAAGTCATCAGCGAGAGAAAGGCAGCGGCGAGGCTCATTTGCCCTGACACACATTCTGTTCGTTCGTTCCCACGAAGGGAGCGAAGGGGCAGCGGACGTAGCGCAGATTGGCGGTTTGTCCGTCGCCGAGCGGAACCTGGATTCGGTCGGCGCGGATTGCCGGATCGGCATTGCCGATCGATCCGCCGAGCCGGAGTCCGGCATTATGCACGCCCAGGAACGCGATCATGTCGCTCTGGTCGTTGCCGTCGCCAGACGAACCGATCGCTCCCACCAGCCGGCCGTTGCGGTAGATCGGCACGCCGCCGGCGAACAGCGTAATCCCGTTGTTGATCCGATTGAAACCCGGACGAATCTCCGGAGAGCGCGTGCAGCTGCGCGGCACGTCGTCTGCCCGTACGCCGAGGATATAGAGGATGTGATCGATGATATCCTGCTCGATCAGCTGCGACTGGAGACCAGTCGAGAAGATGTTGAACTGTTCGATCGGAACCGAAAGCGGGCCGGGCGGCCGCCCCAGTTCGCCGTCGGGGAACCAGGGACGGGAAAGATTGGCAATTGAACGCAGCCCGAAGGCCACATTCCCGGTCAGCGCGTTGGGATCGCCCAGAAACGTCCGCACGGCGGGAACGTAGTCCCGAACCTCCGGATCGGGGTGCGAAAGCAGGTAGCTTGCCGCCGTCGGGCTGGAGAAGAAGACGGTGGTTCGCGCCTTCTGAGGGACGGCGTCGATCGCGTCCGGAAGCGCATCCGGTCCGCGGACCAGCCCCAGTATCTCGCCGTTCGTGTCGACCACGACGATCGTGTTCTGGGCGCGCGCCTCGGCTTCGCCCGGTGCTTCCACGCGCAGCTGCGCCCGCGCCTGCCGCTGCACAAGGAAGGCCTCCTCGAGGAGCGCTCGGACCTCGGCCTGACTAAGAGCTTCGGCGCCGTCGGTTCCTCCCCGGATCGGGAACCGGTTGTTGCCGGAACCGTCGCTGACGACCCAAGCTTCCGGGATCGTGAACTCGGCCTGGGTTGCGGGCCGGACCCCTGACTCCTCGGTTCCGTAGATGGTGCCGGGAAGAATGCCGTTCGCCGCATCATAATAGCCGCGGACCGATACGAGATTGCCGACCGTCCCATTGAGGGTCGCGAAGCTCGGCGCGTTGGCCGGGTTGCTGCGGAAATCCGCCGGAGTCGCATCCGAATAACGTAGCAGGAAGCCATCCACGGTGATCCGGTTCGCCCGGATCTCCGGCCGAGGCTCGAAGCCGGTCGTCGCCGCGAGCGCAATCACCTCTTCAATATCGCGGTCATTGTCGCGATATTCGGTGTCGAACCCGTATACTCCGTCTCCCACCACCGCGACGGCGCCCACCACGGCGCCATTCTTGTAGAGCGGGAATGAGCCGGGATCCGCGCCTGCACCGAGAGGTCCCCGGTGAGTGCCCGCTCGATTCGGGAATCGCGACGAAACGTCGGAGCACGGAAGTTGGCTGAACTGCACCGAGAATAGCGGGCCGCTCTCGAGACCGCGAGTCGCCGCCGAGGGCGGAAGCGTTTCTTGGACGATGTCGTTCGCGGTCCGAGTCGAGAAAGCGGCGCCGACCGACGAGAAGTAGGACGAAGTCAGCGCCTTGGAAATGCCGCCAGCGAGGGCCGCCGGAGCGGGCAGGTTCAGGCCCTGAAGCGCGTCATTGTTGCCGTTCGGTGCGGACGGTGTCCGGAGCGTCAAGTTGGTGCCGTTCATCACAAAGACGGCAAGGACGTTGCCGACCCGGTCGATGACGACGAATCCGGAAGGTCGTCCCTGCGCCTGCGCTTCGGCAACACCCTGGGAGATGATCCGCTGGATGTCGGCGACGGTCAGCCCGACCAGGGCCGGAGTCTGGAACACCGACTGCGAGCCGACCGGCGGGTCGGGCTGCTTAGGTTGGGGCGCGGTACTTCCGCCTCCGCCTCCGCAGGAAGCCAGCAACAAGGCAGCAATGGCAATCGTGGAAACGCTACGCTTCACCTGAGCCTCCGGATCGCGGCAGCGGCCCGGCCCAGGCTGGCGCGGAAGTCTCCGGGCCGGTAGGCATTCGGATCGCGGACGGCGCGATACGCACTGTTGATGTCGGAACGGATGTTGTTAGCCGCCGCTTCGCCAATCTCACCCTCGTTCACGAGCGCGGAAAGCAGCGTGTCGGTGGCCATCACCGCCTGAACGCTGCCGGCATAATCCGTGAAGCGCGGGCTGATCGCTTCGCTCGTGATCGAATCGATGATCGCGAAGACCTGGGCACGTCCCATTTGCGCGGACGAGAAGGCGTCGGCGAGAGCCTGAGCCGTCGAGCGCAGAGTCTGCGCCGAGCGAACGGCACTGGCGCGGTCGCGGGCGATCGCCTGATGGAATGCGCGGCTGTCGCGTTCGAAGCGCTGCGCCAGCGCCGGTGCCACGACTCGAGCCGCCGCCGCGAGCATGATCATGTTCTCGTCGTTGTAGGGCGGCATCCCGGATGGAATCGGCCGACCCGGATTGGCCACGGCGGTCGGCCGGTAATTCGGATCGTCCGAAATCGGCCTGTGGCAGCTGTGGCAATCGAAGAAGTAGAATTCGGGGAAGGCGCCTTCGGTCCCCCGAGATGGATTCGAGAAGAGCGACAGCGAACGGTCGAGCGCCATTGCCTGGCCGATCGCCCAGGTACGCAGCGAGTCGGGCCGGCCCTTGCGCCGGACATAGTCCTCGTCGACCTGATGATGCTGCTGGAGCGTCGTAAACAGGTCGAGCTCGAACGAAATCCGGGGGTGACCGGCGGCCATGATCCGGTGGGTGACGAACTGGCCCTCGTCGGCGCTGCCGAAATGGCAATCGAGACAGACGCTCGCCCGGGCCCGCGGATTTTCGAGCGGAATCAGGCCGCGAGAAACATTATTCGCATGCGTGCCGCCGACGGCGTAGTGGCTCGACAGCCATCCGGAAGCGGGGCCGTGGCACGATTCGCATCCGACGCCATCGGCCAGCTGGAACCGTCCGCCGCGCTGGCCCGCCGGAGTCGCGTGACAGCCGAGGCACATCGGCGCTCCGGTCGCTTCTCCGATTCCGAGCCGCTGAGCGATGACCTGGCTGCGAGGATCGCGAAGCACGTCATAGGCGCGGCTGTGGGCGCCGGCCGCGCTCGCAGGATCCTGCCAGAGCATGATTTCGTCCTGACGAACGACAGGTCCGTCACCTTCGCTGCGCCCATGGCAGGTGGTGCCGCCGCAGGAGGCGACTCCGACATAAGTGCCGGTGGAACCGCTCTGAACGACAGCCTGCGCTCCCTGCGACTGAATCGAAAAGAGCAAAGCGAGCGCGCCCACGAAGCCAGCGGCGCCGGCACCTACGGCGAATTTACGGCTGCCCCCCATTTGCCCTCCCTGACGGCCGTTTCCCCTCGGCCGGGTCAAAGCTCCCGACCGATCTATGGACCGAAACGCCTGTTGCATGCAACCGGGAAAGGCGCCTTGCAAGCCGCTGATGACAGGCGAAACAATCCCCGGTAAACCTGGGCCTTCAGCAGGGGGCACCGGACTCGTGAGCCGAATCCGTCCGCCGTCTGACTATATGTCCGGCAATCCCAGGAACGCGATCGGAGCGGCGACATGACGAAAGCCTCTGACCTATTCATCCAGTGCCTCGAAGAGGAAGGGGTCGAATATGTATTCGGCGTTCCTGGCGAGGAAAATCTCGACTTCCTCGACAGCCTTTCGCGATCGAAGAAGATCAAGCTCGTGCTCACTCGTCATGAGCAGGGCGCCGGCTTCATGGCGGCGACTTATGGACGTCATACCGGCCATACCGGAGTTTGTCTCGCGACCCTCGGGCCCGGAGCAACCAATTTCGTGACCGCTGCGGCTTATGCTCAGCTCGGTGGAATGCCGATGATGATGATCACCGGCCAGAAGCCGATCAAGAAATCCAAGCAGGGCCGGTTCCAGATACTCGACGTCGTCGACATGATGCGACCGATCACCAAATACACGCATCAGCTCGCTTCGGCCGACAATATCCCGAGCCGTGTGCGCGAGGCCTTCCGCCTTGCCGAAGAGGAGAAGCCCGGCGCGGTCCACCTCGAATTTCCGGAGGACATAGCCGAGGAGCAGACCGATTCGCGGCCGTTCCCGCGAAGCCTGGTTCGCCGGCCGCTCGCCGACGAGAAGTCGGTTCGAGCCGCGGTCAAGAAGATCGAATCGGCGCGGTCGCCGGTGCTCGTGATCGGTGCGGGCGCGAACCGGAAGATGACGAGCCGGATGCTTCTCCAGTTCATCGAGAAAACCGGGATTCCCTTCATCACTACTCAGCTTGGGAAGGGCGTTCTCGACGAAACTCATCCGAAATTCCTCGGCTGCGCAGCGCTCTCGGCCGGCGATTTCGTTCACAAGGCGATCGAAGCTTCCGATCTCATCATCAATGTGGGTCACGACGTCATCGAGAAGCCGCCATTTTTCATGCTTCAGGGTGGAACGGAGGTGATTCACGTCAGCACCAAGACCGCCGAAGTCGACCCCGTCTATTTCCCTCAAGTCGAGGTGATCGGGGACATCGCGAACGCAATCTGGCAGATCAACCGTGACATCATGCCGTCGGGCACCTGGAACTTCGACCGGATGCTCCGGGCACGCAAGGCGGAGATCGATCACACCGCGACGATGTGCGACGACATGCGCTTCCCGATCTTTCCGGCCTGTCTTGTGAAACGGATCCGCGAAGCCATGCCGGCCGATGGAATCATCTGCCTCGACAACGGCGTCTACAAGATCTGGTTTGCCCGCAACTATCCGGCGCGCCAGCCCAACACGGTTCTTCTCGACAACGCGCTCGCGACGATGGGCGCCGGTCTTCCTTCGGCCATGGCCTCGGCCATGATCTATCCCGATCGCAAGGTGATGGCGATCTGCGGCGACGGTGGCTTCATGATGAACAGCCAGGAGATGGAGACCGCGGTTCGTCTCGGACTCAACATCACCGTCCTGATCCTGCGCGACGATGCCTACGGGATGATCCGCTGGAAGCAGGCCAATATGGGGTTCGAGGATTTCGGACTTACCTACGGCAATCCCGATTTCGTCAAATATGCCGAAAGCTACGGCGCCAAGGGGTACCGGGTCGACAGTGCCGAATCGCTGCCGGTCCTGCTCGACCAGTGCCTGAACTCCCCGGGGGTCCATCTGATCGATTGCCCGGTCGACTATTCGGAGAACGATCGGATCCTCAACCGGGATCTCAAGGAGCTCAGCGCCGCTCTCGACAGCGGGGAAAAGCCGGGGCTCAGCTTCGAAAATGTCGAGGAAGCGACTCCGGTCGCGGCCGGACCCACTCTGGCCTGAGGACATTTTCCGATGGTTCAGCTTAAGGAAGTCTATCCGCTATACCTCGCGAACGAGGCGAAGCAGCCGAATGCCGATCTCGAAGTAACCGACAAATATACGGGCGAGGTCGCCTTCCGGGTTGCTCAGGCCGATGCGGCGACGATCGATGCCGGAATCGCTGCCGCGGCTGAAGCGGCGGAGCCAATGGGCCGGATGGCGAGCTTCGAGCGCCAGGCCGTTCTGCAGCACTGCGTGAACCGGTTCACGGAGCGATTCGACGAGCTGGCTTATGCGCTTTGCGTCGAGGCCGGAAAACCGATCAAGGACAGCGAGGGCGAGGTCACGCGGCTGATCGACACCTTCCGAATCGCCGCGGAGGAGAGCGTCCGGATGACGGGAGAGGTCCAGCCGCTGGACATCTCGCCGCGGGCGAAAGGGTATCAGGGCATCTGGAAACGCGTTCCGATCGGACCCTGCAGCTTCATCTCGCCGTTCAACTTCCCGCTCAACCTGGCAGCCCACAAGATTGCGCCCGCGCTCGCGGTCGGATGCCCCTTCGTGGTGAAGCCGGCAAGCCGAACCCCTTTGGGCACGATCATCATCGGCGAGGTCCTGGCCGAGACGGATCTGCCGAAAGGGGCCTTTTCCATACTTCCCGCCCACCGTGATGGAGCCGACCTTTTCACCACGGACGAGCGGCTGAAGCTGCTCAGCTTTACCGGGTCGCCGGGTGTCGGCTGGGAGCTGAAGGCCAAGGCCGGCAAGAAGAAGGTGGTTCTCGAGCTGGGGGGCAATGCCGCTGTCATCGTCGATTCGGATGCCGATCTCGACGATGCCGTCGAACGCATCATCTTCGGCGCCTTCTATCAGTCCGGCCAGTCTTGCATCGGAGTCCAGCGGATCATCATCCATTCGGACATCTATGACGATCTGCGGGACCGGCTCTGCGCGCGCGCAAGCAAGCTGATCGCCGGCGATCCGAAGGACCGCGAAACGTTCGTGGGCCCGATGATCAGCGAAAGCGAGGCACGTCGGCTGGACAATTGGATCCAGGAAGCCGTTCGCGACGGCGCAACTTTGCTATGCGGCGGCGGCAGGAACGGTGCGATGCTCGAAGCGACGCTGCTCGAGAATGTCGATCGTTCCTCGAGCGTGTATCGCGAGGAAGCGTTCGGGCCCGTCGCCATCCTCTCGAAGTTCGACGATTTCTCGGCGGCCCTGGACGAAGTGAACGACAGCAAATTCGGGCTTCAGGCAGGCATCTTCACCCGCGACCTGTTCAAGATGTTCGATGCCTGGGACCGGCTGGACGTCGGCGGCGTCGTGATCAACGACGTTCCCTCCTACCGAGTCGACAACATGCCTTATGGCGGCGTGAAGGAGTCCGGACTCGGGCGTGAAGGCGTCCGCTTCGCGATGGAGGACATGACCGAGATCCGTAATCTCGTGATCCGTCGAGGCGCTGGCGCGGCGCTCAAGCAGATGGGATCCTGAACTTCGAAGGACGGGGTCGGACCGCATCTGATCCGCAGCGATCCGAAATCAGCCAGCCGGCGACGGATCGGCTTGGGCGATGGTTCGGTTGGTAGCGCGCAGTTTCGACTTGAGCGCAGCGGCGAAACCCTTGTCCATCGCCTGCCGGACATCCTCATGTGCGGCCAGGTAGGGGCGCAATACGTCCGCGGGCGCACACCAGAATCGCGCTGGGCTGCTGAGCACGACCGTCGCGCTAGCCGCTTCGCCGGAGAGAACGGTGAGTTCGCCCACGAGGTCGCCGGCGCGGCAAAGGCCGACCTGACGGCCCATGCTCAACACCCGCGCCTCTCCTTCGGCGAGATAATAGAGGTTTTCGGCCGGCAGTCCCTCCGTGACCAGAACATCGCCTTCCTTGCCGGTCAGCCACACGCCCTGTTCGATCAGATGCCGAGCTCGGCCGACGGAAAGCCCGGCGACGAGGCTGTCCAGCATGTCCCGCTCTTCACCGCTGACTCGCGCTGCCCGGCTTTCGCGGAAGTCGCGCAGCAGGAGGAGAAGGCAGGTGGCCGTCAATCCGCACATCCAGCCGATCGTGATCAGTTCCTCGGTCCAGAGCAGCGCTCGAATTCCCAGCGCCGCAGCCGCCGAAGCGAACAGGATGCGCATCAACGCAACGCGGGAGACAAGCACGCCCATGATCAGAAGCGCGTAGCCCAGGTGCAGAAACAGTTCCGACGTAGCCATGGATGATCCTTCGAAGGGCATAATGCGACAATGCGGGCTCCGGCGGAAGGGGCGACGCTGTTCGTAAGCAGTCGCTTCATTTCCGCTCCGGCACTAAGGAGGCCGCTGATGAATGAGCCGATCACCCTGCGCGATCTCGTGGCCGCCGAACTGGACGAACCGGTCGATCCCCGCGCCGCTGCAATGGCGGCGGCTCTCGCCTCCGAATATCCGGACGCGGCTCGGGCAGTTCTCTTCTATGGTTCCTGCTTGCGTGAGCGGGAGCTGGAGGGCCTTATGCTCGATTTCTATCTTATCGTCTCCAGCTACCGCGAAGCCTATGGCCGAGGCTGGTTGTCCCTGGCGAACCGGATCATCCCGCCCAACGTCTTTCCGTTCGAGCATGAGGGGCTGGTCGCCAAATATGCGGTCCTCAGCGAAGCCGATTTCGCTCGGGAATGCGGCCTGGAGGCGCGCAGCACCTCTGTCTGGGCACGCTTCTCCCAGCCCTCGCGTCTCGTCTGGGTTCGCGACGAGGCGGCCCGTTCGGAAGTGGTCGACAGTGTCGCCCAAGCCGCTCCCACCTTGTTTGCGCTTACCCTGCCGACCATGGCCGAGGAACGGGGCGATCCTCTTGCCGTGTTTCGCGCGGGCTATGAGCTGACCTACGGAGCCGAACTGCGCGCCGAGCGGCGGGAGCGGCCCGGTTCCATCGTCGAAGCCGATCCGGAGCGCTTCAAGCGGATCGGTCAAGCCATCTTCGCCGAACTAGCGGCGGTTCCGGCGGAACCGACGCTCGCCCGGCGAAACTGGAAGAGGCGACAGCGGCAAGGGAAGGTGCTGACGCTGCTCCGACTGGCGAAGGCCTCGACCACTTTCGCGGGAGGAGCCGACTATCTTGCCTGGAAGATCAATCGGCATGCGGGCACCCGGCTTGAATTGAAGCCGTGGCAGCGGCGCTGGCCGATCCTGACCGCTCTTATTCTGCTGCCTCGTCTGCTGCGGCGGGGCGCGATTCGCTGATCGGCGCCCGGGCGAGCGCAGCGCTCACCGCCTGGGCGAGTGCGGCGAGGGTGAACGGCTTGCGCAGCAGTTCGCCCCCGATCAGTTCATCTTTCTCACCGGCTTCACCGACATAGCCTGTCACGAACAGGATCGGAACCTCCGGGCGACGGCGCCGGATCGCCGCGGCGAGCTCGGTGCCCGTCATTTCAGGCATCATCACATCGGTGACGACGAGGGCGATGGCAGGTTCGCCCTGGAGAAGATCGAGCGCCTCGGCACCGCTCGAGCAGGGTATCGGGCGATATCCGAGCTCCTCCAGGGCCGATACGGTTGACCGGCTGACCCGGGGATCGTCCTCCACCACGAGGATCAACGCTCCGGGACGGACCGGCGGCCGCTCTTCGACCGGCGCCGACGGCGCCTGCGGCCGCTTCGGGAGCTGATCGGCGCCGATCGCGAAGCGTGGCAGATAGAGTGAGACGGTGGTGCCCTTGCCAACCTCGGAGGCGATGCGGACATCGCCGCCCGACTGGCGGGCGAAGGCAAAGATTTGCGACAGGCCCAGTCCGGTGCCTTTCCCGATCGGCTTGGTCGTGAAGAACGGCTCGAAGACGCGATCAATATGTTCTGGGGCGATTCCGCGGCCAGTGTCCGAGACGCTGATCCGGACGTAATCGCCTTCGGGCAGATCCTCGACTTGCCCATGATTCATCGAGACATTCTCAACCCTGAGAGTCAGTTCGCCGCTGCCTTCCATCGCATCGCGGCCGTTGACGGCGAGGTTGAGGATCGCATTCTCCAACTGGGTCGGATCGGCCCACACATGCCAGGCTTCCGGCGCGAAGCTGGTGTGAACCGTGATTCGCTCGCCGATCGCCCGATCCACAAGGTCCAGCATGCCTTCGATCAGTTCCGAGGGCGCCACCGGTTCGGGGAGCAGGGGCTCGGCCCGGGCGAAGGCGAGCAATCGACGGGTAAGAGCCGCGGCTCGAGTCGCGCCTTCCATGGCGCTGTCGAGGTGGAACTCGACCTCCCGGCGCGATCCGTGAAGCTTTCGCCGGGCAAGGTCCAGTCCACCGACGACGACCGCGAGCATGTTGTTGAAATCGTGGGCGATACCTCCGGTCAGCTGGCCCACCGCCTCCATCTTCTGGACCTGGCGCAGCTTCTCCTCGGCAGCGGCACGCTCGGCCGCCTCGGCCTTGAGCCGCTCATTCGCCTCGCTGAGCTCGCGGGTGCGTTCCTGCACGGCGCGTTCGAGCTCAAGCGAGCGCCAGGCCTCGATGTCCGCTTCCTGACGAGCTCGCCGCCCCTCGAGGAATGAGCGCCATGCCAGCACGGCCAGGCCGACGGCACCAAGACCGATCAGAATGGCTAGCCAGCCGAGCCACTCGGTATAGGCGTCCGCACGAGCGACGAAACCGCGAGTTTGCTCCATTCGGCGGGTGAGGTTTGCCCGTTCCGCTCGCGCGATCTGCTCCAGCTGGGCCCGAAGCGCGGGGAGCGTCGGCGAAGACGCGGCCTGATAGAGCAGGCTTAATCCACCGGTGCCTGCGCGCCGTTCGGCGGCACTCGCCGCAGGGGCGAGTTCGCGGCCGCGCTGACGATAAAGCTGCTGAAGTTCTTCCACACGCCGGGTCTGCTCGGGATCGCGTCGAAGCAGCCGCTGCAACTGACCGATTTGGAAGCCTGCCGCACGCCACTCATTATAGTAATCGGTCCCGGTATGCTGGTTCTCGTCAAGAACGTACCGGCCCAATGCCGCCTCCGAGCGAGCAATGGTGGCATCGATGGTGCGAGTGAGAAGCATGACTTCATAGGTCCGCCGCTCCCAGCCCAGAGCCTCGTCTCGAGCGCGATTGGACCAGGTGATCATGAAGATGAGCGAGATCAGCACCAGCGTGGCGATCAGCGCCGCGGCGCTCACCCAAAGGGCACGCCAAGGAGGCGGGCCGCTCTCTTCGGCCGCGGCTTCGATCGGCTCATCCGCCATGCGGCCGGATTTAGAAGAAGGTGAAGGGGATGGAAAGCCTTTGGGTTAAACGCTTGCTCAGCCGATCACTCCGGCGACCCGTCCGGCCCGTTCGAACCTCTGGAGAATTTCGCCCACTTCCTCGTCGCTATGCTCGGCACAGAGCGAGCAGCGCAGCAGAGTCATATTGGCTGGAGTGGCTGGCGGACGGGCCAGATTGACGTAAACGCCCTCACTGAGCAGGGCTTCCCACATCGCGGCCCCTTTCTCGAGGTCCGGCATGATGACGGCGATGATTGCCGATTGCGGTTCCTCGGTGCCCAGTTGAAAGCCCAGCTGCTTGAGGCCGGCATGCAGCCGCTTGCTATTCTCCCAAAGGTGAGCCCGCTTGTTGTGGCCGTGCATCAGCTTGCGGATCGAGATTGCAGCGGTGGCAACGACGCTTGGCGGAAGCGAAGCCGTGAAGACGTAGGGGCGGCAGACGAGACGAAGGATCTCGAACTTCGGGTGATTGGAAACGCAGAAGCCGCCAACCGTCCCGACGCTCTTGGAAAAGGTGCCAATGACGAAATCGACATCGTCAAGGACGCCCTGCTCTTCGGCGACGCCGCGGCCATTGGGGCCAATGAAGCCCATCGAATGCGCTTCGTCGACCAGCACCATGGCGCCGGCGGCCTTCGAGACGGCGACCATTTCGCGAAGCGGCGCGACATCGCCAAGCATCGAATAGACGCCCTCCAGGACGACCAGCTTCCCGGCTTCGGCCGGGACTCGCGCCAGTCGCTTCTCGAGGGCGACCACGTCATTGTGGCGGAAGGGAACGATCTCGGCGTCCCCCATCTTGCATCCGTCATAGATCGAAGCGTGGCTGTCGATGTCGAGGACGACATAGTCGCCCTTGCCGGCCAGCGTGGAAATGATTCCGAGATTGGCCTGGTATCCGGTCGAGAAGACCATGGCGTGATCCATGGCGTAGAAATCCTTCAGCGCCTCCTCGACGGCCTTGTGCCCGACATAGGTGCCGTTGAGGACGCGACTCCCGGTCGTTCCCGAGCCGAACTCGTCCAGTGCCTGTTTCCCGGCGGCGATGACGTCTCCATCGAACGTCATCCCCATATAATTGTACGTCCCGAGCAGGATGGTTTCGCGGCCGTTGCAGATTGCGCGGGTAGGGGAGAGCACCCTCTCCATGACCAATCCGAACGGATCCTTGACGCCGGTGGCGAGCAGGGCTTCGCGCTGATCGATCAGCGGGTCGAATTTGGAGAACAGGTCTGGCGCCGGTCCGCGCGGGGCGGAGGAGCCGGAAGGATTCAGAGTGTCGAGGGCGGGGTCGGTCATGCGCCCTTCTTCAGCTTCGAAACCGCGTCGACGAGCTGACCGACAGTCTCGATCTCCGCCTGCATGTTCATCGTGATGAGAATGTCGAACTCGTCCTCCACCGAGGCAACAAAGTCCATCACGACGAGGCTGTCCCACTCGAGGTCGCCGGCAAAGGTCGTCGCGTCCGTCAGCGGGACTCCTTTCCGATTGAACGGCTCGATCAGCTCAGCGACCTTGGCAAAGGTCTGGTCCCGGTCACTCATGCGGCTGCCCTTTAGGTTCGGGAAGAATGTCTGCCAAGCGAATAGGGCAGAAAACGGGCGGCGGCGAGGCGGGCTTGGCAATGCCATTGGAGCCGTGTCATGACGCCCTCCGACGAGTAGCCGAGGATTCAAGAAGTTGTCGGACCAGGGAGAAACTGAAGCGCCGAACTACCCGCCGAATGCGGTTCACCTGATGCGAACGACGCAGCTTGCGCAGCTGCAGCTTTCGGCGATGGCCGACCACAAGGCCAGCATCCTGATGGGCGCCACCTTCGTCATCTTCACGATCACGATCGGGAAGGCTCAGGGTTCGAGCACCCCCATTCCCCTGCTGATCCTTGGGGGCGCGGCCTTCTTTTCGGCGATCTTCGCCGTGCTGGCAGTGCTTCCCAAGACGACGAGGCCGAAACGCTCGCCGCGCGAGAATATCCTGTTCTTCGGCGTGTTCAGCCAGATGGACGAGGAGGAGTTCATCGAACAGTTATTGTCGCGGCTGCACAGCGACCATCGCATTTACCGGACCATGGCACGCGACATCCACCAGGCAGGATCGGTTCTTCAGAACAAGAAATATCGGATGCTGGGCTATGCGTACAAGACATTCCTTGCCGGACTGGTGGCAAGTTGCATCGCTTACGTCACCCTCTACGTCACCTGATCCAGCCCTGCTGTCGATACCATTCCGCCGTTTCTTTCAGTCCTGTGGGCGTTCGGATTCGCGCTTTCCACAGACCTTCGGGCGGGCGCCGCTGTGCCGTCACCACCCAGTCGGGATGACAGAAGTAGCGCACCCGATCCGGAGTCAGTTTCGCCTTGTCGCGCCTGACCAGGCTATCGAGTCGCGAGGCCCCCTTCAGCACGAGTCTGGGCATTGAAAGGGCGGCCGTTCTTCTGCCCATCGCTCGGCCAAGGGTTCGAGCGAAATGACGATGGTCCCAACCTTCGGCCAGCCCGTCGTCCGGCTCGTAGAGCTCGGACACGGTTTCGGGCTCCTCGAGCACGGCGAGGATCAGCCGACAGAGATCCTCGACATGAACGACGGAGAAGCGCCCCTTCGGTGGCAAGGCGACGATGCCGCGCCGAGCCATCTTGAACAGCTCGAAGGTTTCACGATCACCGGGGCCGTAGACGGCGGGCGGCCGGATGATCGTCCAGTCGAGCCCGGAGGCAGCGACCAGCCGCTCGGACTTCGCTTTCGACCAGCCATAGTCGGACAGTTCCGGTTCGCGAGCCGCGAGCGACGAGATGTGGATGAAGCGCCGAACGTTTTCTCTTCGAGCGCTGTCGATCATCGCGGCCGTCCCGCCGACGTTCACCATTTCGAAGGAAGCGCGAGTCGCGGCGTTGATGAGGCCGGCGATGTGAATCACCGCATCGGCACCGTCGCAGAGCTTGCGAAGGCTTTCCGGCCGGTCGAGTGCCCCCTCCACCCAATCAAGTCTTTCCTCGGGCGGTTTCCAGCCTCGTGTGAGAGCGCGGATCTCATACCCCTGCTCGAGCGCCACTCTCAGCAGGTGCGAGCCGACGAAGCCTGTGCCGCCGGTCACGGCAAGGGTGCGGATCTTCGATCTCGTTCGATTCATAAGGGGGACCAGCCGCTCTCCTCATCCTCGGCCCGCTTGCGCTGGACTTGGCCGAGCTGCCCGAGGATCGCATCGAGGACCGCTTCGACTCCTTCGCCGCTGGCGCCGGACACAGGATAGACGCTGCAGTCGGCCTCGTCCTCCAGCTCGGCAGCGAGCGCGCTCGAAAGCTCTTCGTCGATCGTGTCGACCTTGTTGAGCGCGATTATCTCGGGCTTGTCACCGAGCCCGGCTCCATAGGCTTCCAGCTCCTCCCGCACGGTTCGATAGGCCGTGGCGACATCCTCGTTGTTGGCATCGACCAGATGGACCAGAACGCGCGTCCGCTCGATATGGCCGAGAAAGCGGTCGCCGATCCCCGCTCCCTCGGCCGCGCCTTCGATCAGGCCGGGAATGTCGGCGAGAACGAAATCGACGCCTTTGTGACGAACCACTCCAAGCTTCGGATGGAGGGTGGTGAACGGATAGTCGCCGACCTTCGCCTTGGCGTTGGAGACAGCGTTGAGGAAGGTCGACTTGCCCGCATTCGGCAGGCCGACCAGCCCGGCGTCCGCGATCAGCTTGAGCCGAAGCCAGACCCACATTTCCTCGCCCGGCCAGCCGGTACCGTGCTGGCGCGGCGCTCTGTTCGTCGAAGTCTTGTAGCTGGCGTTGCCCCGTCCGCCATCGCCTCCCTTGAGCAGGACGATTCGCTGCCCTGCCTCGGTCAGGTCGGCCAGCACATGCTCCTTGTCGTCCGACAGGATCTGAGTCCCGATCGGCACCTTGATGACCAGGTCCTTGCCGCTTGCGCCGGTCTGGTTGCGGCCTGCGCCGCCTTTGCCTCGGGGGGCCTTGAAATGCTGCGTGTAGCGGAAGTCGATAAGGGTGTTCAGCCCCTCGACGGCTTCGAAAACGATATCGCCGCCTTTGCCGCCATCGCCGCCGTCGGGCCCGCCATATTCGATGAACTTCTCGCGTCGGAAGCTCACGGCGCCCGGGCCGCCGGAGCCGGATCGGATGTAGATCTTGGCCTGGTCGAGGAAATGCATGGCGACTCTATAGGTTGCGATCCGCGTGAGGGAAGTGGGCGGCCGTCGACCCGGACCCGTGCCATGACGGGACGCCGTCACCACAACGCAACCTGCCCGTCACCGAAGTGAGAAGCGGTCGGCTCTAAACCGTAGTGCGCGATGGTTAACGAGGCGTTGACGTGAGTCGGTAGGGCGCTTGTGCAGCTTCACATCGCTCCGCCTTAATCGCGTTGCCTACTATTCCATAACAAAAAGGGTTGGAAATGAAGCGCATCATCTACGCATCCGTGTCCACGCTGGCACTCTTGGCGGCGGCATCCGCTTCCGCACAAAGCAATGGTGTGGACATCCGCCAGGCTGGCGAAAACGGAATCGTTCTCGTCGACCAGGATCAGGGTTCTGGCAACGAGGCCGTGGCACAGCAGAACGAAGGCTCCCTCGGCTCCGAGATCCGCATCTTCCAGACGGGAACGAGCGCTTCCGCCACCTCGATCCAGAACGGTGGCAGCGACAATCGCTCGATCATCGGGCAGACGGCAGGGGGCACCGTCCTGGTCGGCCAGGCGGGCGACGGCAACCGATCGAGCATCACCCAGAACGGCGACTCGTCGGTCGAGGTCGCCCAGACCGCCGGAAGTGGAGGCTATGTCAACAATGACAGCATGATTTCGCAGACGGGCGACGGCTCCACCATCCTGGTCAGCCAGACCAATGCTGAAGCTGCCGACACCAACCGGTCCAACGTTTTCCAATATGGTGACGGCCAGTCGGCCGAGGTAGTCCAGGTTGGTCCGCGGGTCGGCTCGACGATCACCCAGCAGGCCACGGCCACGGGGGCTTCCGCAACCGTCGATCAATCCGGTTTCTCGCACAGTTCGATTGTCAGCCAGGCCGCCGCGGATGCGAGCGTCTCCGTCGTTCAGTCGGGGGTCGGCGCGGGGTCGGGCAGCTATGCCGCGCCGATCACTCATTCGGCGAGGGTTACCCAGTGGTCGTCGGCCAGCGGCAGCGAGGCATCGGTGGTTCAGTCGGGCGAAGGCAGCGAAGGCCACAATGCCATCGTCAGCCAGAGCGGAGCGGACTCGTCGGCCCAGGTGTTCCAGTCCGGAGACGGCGCTGAACAATATTCGCTCGTGCTTCAGAGCGGCGTTGGTGCGGAAGCGGCTGTCGGTCAGCTCGGCGAGGGCAATGAGGCGAGCGTCAATCAGAAGGGCGACTCTACGTCTGCCGGTGTCTATCAGCAGGGCGGCTTCAACACGGCGACCGTCGATCAGCCGAGCGATGGCGCGCGCGCCTATGTGGCCCAGATCGGCAATACCAACACGGCGGAGGTAGCGCAGACGGGCGCCGCTCTTGCCGCCGTTGCCCAGATTGGTTTCCTCAATTCGGCGACCATCGAGCAGGAAGGTGCGGGCAATCGCGGCGGCGTCGGTCAAGGAGTCACGGCTGACCTGGCGGAGCTGCTTGAGGGCGATTACAGCAGTGTCAGCCTTGCGTCTGCCACCGGCACGACGGCGAGCATCGTGCAGAACGGGACCTACAGCGATGCCGCGATCGTGCAGGCCGGTTCGGATCACAATGCCGTGATCACTCAGGACTCGGAAACGACCGGCAATCTGGCACTGGTGGAGCAGGCAGGAACGGCGAACATCGCCACCGTGCTGCAGTCAACCAGCGGAAACCAGGCCATCGTCAGCCAGTCCGGCATGGGCAACAGCGCAACTGTCAACCAGTAAACCAATGGTTCCGGCGCCCCTTCCGGGGGGCGCCGGACCTATACGCCCCATAGAGACTTCACTGTCTGCGTTTGCCGCTAGCAGATCGCCTAGAAGGAGCGGCGGTCCAGACGAACCTCTGTCGGAGAATCCTTGCTTGGGCAAATCCAATTACGGCCGACAGGCAAGAGGCTCTGGTCCGTGGCAGTCGCTGCCTTGAATCACTGCAGTTCCTGGTGAGCGGAAAGTCCGCCATCACCTTGGGAGGTCTGACGAAGCGATCAACTGGCGTCGGGCCAGTTCTCGCGCCCGTTCGCGCGGCAGCCCCAAAGCCTTGGCCATTGGGCCGCCCAGCAGCGAGTCTCCGATAGCCGCGAGGACCAGCCAGAGAGTCGTCTCGTGTACCGGTCGGTCATTGCCCTCGCCGAGTTGATCGACCAGCTGGTGAATCGCCTCCAGGATCGGGTTGAGGGCGTCGCGATTGCCCGACAGGATCATCCAGGCCGCAAGAGCCCCACCGCCTTCGCGGCCGAAGGCGTCGAACGTCCGATCGACGATCGCGATCGGGTCAACCTCGCCGGCGCGGGCTTTCTGGACGGCGTCCGCGATCCCGGCGCAGACCCGCTCGCTAATCGACTCGGCGAGCGCCGCCTGCAGTCCAGCAGCGGAGCCGAAATGATGGAGCAGGTTGGCATGCGTCTTGCCAATCTCTGCTGCCACGGCTTTCAGAGTAACGGCCTGTGGACCCTCCTCGATCAGCAGCCGGCGCGCCGCTTCAAGAGCAGCGGCACGGCTTTCCTGGGGCGACAGGCGCTCGCGAACTATTGACATCTATGTAAGTATCTTGTAGCGGCCATGACCGACGGAGATACAGCATGCCGCGTGCGGGTACACCTCAAGACTTGGCGATTACGCCTCGCGATCGTCGCTTCGGTCGCGGCTCAAAGCAGGAACGGTGGTGGATGGGCGACGATCCGATCGCCACCGCTTTCTACAATGCCTTGTCGGCAACTTTCCCGAAGGGGGAGGGCTTTTTCGTCGAAAGCGTGCGCCGGTTTCGCGAAGGCGTTCCACCCAAGCTGGAAGGCGAGATCAAGGCCTTCGTCACCCAGGAAGTGATGCACAGCCGGGAGCATGTGCAGTTCAACAGGCGAGCCTTGGAGGCGGGTTACGATCTCAAGCCGCTCGAAGATCAGGTCGATCATCGTCTTGCCATCACCCGGGCGAAGCCGCCGATCGTCAGCCTCGCCGCGACCATGTGCCTTGAACATTTCACCGCCATCCTGGCGCATGAGCTGCTCAGGGATCCGCGTCACCTTGGGAAGGCCGATCCGGAAAGCGCGAACATGTGGCGCTGGCACGCGATCGAGGAGATCGAACATAAGGGTGTCGCCTACGACACCTGGTTGCACGCCACCCGTGGTTGGCCCCGGTCGAAGCGCTGGAAGGTCAAAACGATGGTGATGCTCTACGTCACCAGGAATTTTCTTGTCGACCGCACTCGAGGCACGTTGGAGCTTCTGCGGCAGGACGGAATCACCGGGCCCAAGGCATGGGCTCGGATGTTCTGGTTTGCCTGGATACGTCCCGGCATGTTGCGCCGGATCTTCGGCGCCTGGCTCGCCTTCTTTTTGCCGGGATTTCATCCTTGGAACCATGACGATCGCCAGTTGATCGCAGCGGCGGAACGGGCGCTCGACCGGGGACCGGTCCCCGCGGCTTAGCGCCGCTCTTCGCCCCGATCCCTCGGAAACCGAAGCTGCCCCCGCTTCCCCATTCGGGAGAAGCGAGGGCAGGATTCATGCAGCCATCGCGCAGGCAGGCTCGAGCGGCTGGTCCAGCTCTCCTTGCAGTTCCAGCTCGAACAGCTTGCAAGGAGCTTCCCTGCCCCTGGCGGCGCTATAACGGTGGGCCGTCACTCCGGTCGGCTGGAAACCGAGCTTTGCGAGCACCCGGCCCGAGGCGGGGTTGTCGAGGAAGTGACCGGCGATGATTCGTCTCAGACGCAGCGAGTCGCGAGCGGCTGCAATCACCGCCCGACCGGCTTCGGTGGCGAAGCCAAGTCCCCAATAGGGGCGGGCGATCCAATAGCCGAATTCGTGGGCGCCCGATGGCATTCGACCGAAGCCGATTCCGCCGATCAGGCGGGGAGCGCCCCTGGTGCGCAGAAAGATGAGGCAGCTGGGATCGAGCGGGTCGCGCTCTCGCGACAGAAAGGCTTCGGCATCTGCAAGGCTATAGGGCCAGGGAGCCGTAGCGAGATTGCGAACGATCCGCTCGTCGGCGATCGCCTGGTGCAGGGCCGGCGCGTCTTCCTTCCAGCCGGGACGCAGCAGCAGTCTTTCGGTCCTCGCGAACATGACTCTTCCCCTTCACTTGCACCGGCCTTGACCAAAAATCGGTTTCGGTCCGGCGACATTCGCGTGAGGGAGAAATGAAAAGGGAGAGGGGGTGACCCTCTCCCTCACTACGGTTCCCTGACGAGAACCCGGGGCCACCCCTTCCTGGGTAGCCCGTCCTCGACTACCCCTATTCCGCTGCCTCAATCTGCCCCATGTCAATATGGACAAACTTGCGGCCGAGCTTGCCGTCGCGAAACGCGACGCGGCCGTCGGTAAGGGCGAAAAGGGTGTGATCCTTGCCCATGCCGACGCCGTTGCCCGGATAATATTTCGTGCCGCGCTGGCGCACGATGATGTTGCCGGCGAGGACAGCCTCACCGCCGAACTTCTTCACGCCCAGGCGCTTGCTGTGGGAGTCGCGGCCGTTGCGGGACGAGCCGCCTGCTTTCTTATGTGCCATGACGAATGCCTACTCTAAATCTCTTCAGGCTTCTTTATCAGCCGCCGGCTTCTTTGTCGAAGCCTTCTTTTTCGGCGCGGCCGGGGTGTCGGTTTCGCCTGCCGTCGGCTCGGCCTTCTTCGGCGCCTCGGCCTTGGCCTCGGTTGCGGCCGTCTCCTTTTTCGCCTTCTTCGGCGCCGGATTGTCCGTCATCGGGCTCTCCGCGCCCTCGATCTTGGCGGGAGCCTCGGACGGGGCAGGAGCCTCCTTCTTGGCTGCCTTTTTCGGCGCGGCGGCCTTCTGGTCGCCGATACCGACGATTCGCAGGATCGTGTGCTGCTGGCGGTGGCCGCGCTTGCGACGATAATTGTGGCGCCGTTTCTTCTTGAAGACGATCACCTTTTCGCCCTTGGCCTGGGCGATGATCTCGGCCGAGACGGTGAGACCGTCCGTGGGCTTCAGCTCGCCGCCGTCGCCTGCGAGCAGGACGTCGTCCAGGGTGATGGTGTCGCCAGCCTCTCCGGCAAGCTTCTCGACGACGATCTTGTCTCCGGCGGCGACGCGATACTGCTTGCCGCCCGTGCGCACGATTGCGAACATGGCTCTTTCCGATGCTTCCAAAATGCTTGACCGCGCCGGCCGAGGCCCGCGCGGAGACGCCGGCTGCTACATAGGGACAGCGTGGCTGTCAACCAAGAGCAGGGCCCGGCGCCGTCTCAGTGACGCCGTTCGCGCTTCAGCCGGTAGCGTCCATCCGAAAAGCCCTCGAACATTCCGGAAATGGCCGGATGGTCGACCGGCTCGCCTTCCAAATCGGGAACCAGATTCTGCTGGCTGACATAGGCGATGTAGGACGATTCCGAATTTTCGGCGAGCAGGTGATAAAAGGGCTGGTCCTTGGGGGGACGGATTTCTTCGGGGATCGCCTCATACCATTCCTCGCTGTTGGCGAAGACCGGATCGATGTCGAAGATCACGCCGCGGAAGTCGAACAGGCGGTGGCGGACGACCTCGCCGATCGAAAACCGGGCATGGGCGATGGGCGGCGCCTGGAGCGCAATCGAGGAATCGAAGCTGTGGTTGCGAGGCTCGGTCATCGCTACCATATGTAGGGAGGATTGCGCGCAACACAAGCAAGCTGGTCCACTTGCGACAGGCTCAGGAGACGCTTGGCAAGGGGAGGGGCTTGGGTTAGAGCGCGCGGCTCATCGACCGGTCCCCGAGGACATCCGAGGAAGCTTGGCTCCACGGACATCTGGGAAGGGACCTGCTTTCAAGCAGCGGAGAGGTGCCGGAGCGGTCGAACGGGGCGGTCTCGAAAACCGTTGTGCCCTCACGGGTACCGAGGGTTCGAATCCCTCCCTCTCCGCCAGCTTGCTTGTTCTAAGCCCCTCTGGCTGACCCGCTACGCCTCGCGGGAGTGACCGGATTTCCCGCTTCACCTATCTGATACCGGTGGCGGGACCCGACCGGAAACGCACCTGCGAGGCAGCGACCGGAGGCTTGACCGGCTGCAGAGCGCTGCGCCATCTCGGCGGCAAGACTGTCGTAGACCGCGCCGAGAAATCCGGCCGGGTCACCTTCCAGGCCTGGGCGATAAGGCGCCAGTAGCTCCGAGGCGAGGACCTGATCGCGCGTTTCGCCCGCCGCGATTGCCTCGCGCACCTCGCCGGCGACGGCCTGCAGCATGTCGCGATGGGCCTGGAGCTCCGCGCGGGTCGCGATCGGTCCGTGGCTCGGAACGATGCGCGTACGATCGTCAGCGACGGCGAGCACGCGCTCGATCGCGGCGAGAATGCCCTGAATGCTGCCGCCGCTGTCGCGGTCGATGAAGGGGAAATAGCCGTTGAAGTAGACGTCGCCCATGTGGATCACGTTGGCGTTGCGGAGCGTTACGATCGTGTCGCCATCGGTGTGAGCATTGGGCGCATGGCGCAGTTCGACGATCTCGGCGCCGTGCTGAAGGTCCAGACCTGAATCATAGGTAAGGCTAGGAAGCGCGACCGCGGACGCCGCCGGGATCCGGGCGTTATACGCACGCATATATTGATCCGCGGCCCGGCGAACTCGAACGTTGCGATGGGCGATGATCGTGGCTCCGGCACGACCGGCCCAGTCGTTGCCGCCGCTATGGTCGAGATGCCAGTGGGTGTTGATCACGTAGCGTAATCCGGCGCTCGACACCTGCGCAATCGCCGCCTGGGTTTGCTCGCGATCATTCGGCGCCTGATTGTCGATCAGCACGACGCCGTTCGGTCCGCTCAGGATCAACACATTGCTGCTGGATCCGATCAGCACCGCGACGTCCGCAGTCAGTCGCTCGAGCTGCTGTGCCTCGGCTGGAGGCGCGAAAGTGGCGGCGCAAAGAAGGCTCATTCCGGCGAGGTGACGGATCATCAGTCTGCGCAATTCCTGGTTGGAAACCGGACAGCCGATCTGCTGCCAGCCGACTAATCCTTCGGCGACCAGTCTTCGACGAACGACCTTTATCGGCGACCGGCTGCCGCACTTTCGAGGAGCTGAGGATTCGGGATGATGCGAGAGGCTAGAAGCTGAAGCCCAGCGAGGCCAGCAGCATGCCTGCGGCAAGGTCGCGTCCCCTGTCGTCCGGGGCGCGAGCGTCGCTGTCGGCATAATGAAGTCCGAGGGCGAACCCATGGAGGGCAACGGTGCCGCCGACACGCCAATCGACCTTCCCGCCTTTGTCCGTCACGTCGAAATAGCCTCGCTCGTAGCCAAGCTGAACGTCGAGCGTCACCGGTGTGCCGGACAGGGCATGTTCGGCACCTGCGAACAGGTACAGATTGTCGCGCTTGGTCCCGAAGGAGTCGCGCATCGCGCCCTGAGCCGGCGCATAGCTCAACCCGAAGCGCGGCGTCGTCGTGCCGACTGGATAGGACAGCGTTCCGGACAGTTCGAAGAAATCGAGGGCTCGGTCCGAAGGATAAAGGTACTGGGTTGCGGAGACATCCAAGGCCAGGCCGCTCTCCCATTCGACGGCATAGCCCATCATTAGGTCCAGCTCGGCGTCAGCCCCGCCTTCCGTCTCGCTGATCGTCGAGCTCCAGACGGTGCCGTAGAGGCCGCTCTCGTGAAAGAGGGTGAGACCGCCCTGCGCGGCCGGGGATCTCCCCGATAGCGAAATACCCCTGAAGCGGTAATCGGATACGAGCTGAGCTTCGCCAGACAGGGTCAGTCCCCCCGGCATCGTTGCGGTGCTTGCGGGCATCGAGAAGAGGCTGGCGGTCAGAGCGAAGGCAGCGGAAGCAAGGCGAAGCACGGCGAGGAACTTTCAATCTGGAGAGGGGTGGGGTCAGGCGGCGTTGCGGCGGGCGTCCTGCTCGGCGAGCAGAGTTTCCACCTGAGTTTCCGAGAGTGCCCGAGAAAAGAGGTAGCCCTGCATCTGGTTGCAGCCGGCAACGGTCAGAAAACGCTGCTGATCCGCAGTCTCCACGCCTTCTGCGGTCACGGTCAGCCCCATGGCATGGCCGAGCGTGACCACCGCGGCGACGATCGAGGCCGAATCGACCTGCTGCCCCAGATGCTGAATGAAGGATCGGTCGATCTTGATCTTGTCGACCTCGAACCGGCGCAGATAGCTGAGAGACGAATAGCCAGTGCCGAAATCGTCGAGCGCGATCCGAAATCCGGCGGAGCGAAGCTCTGTCAGAGCCGCGCGCACCAGGTCGTCGTCGTCGAGCAGGACGCCTTCGGTCACCTCCAGTTCGAGCTGACTCGGCTTCACGCCCGCTCCCTCGGCTATCGCGATGGCCCGCTGGGCAAAACCCGAGGCGCGAAACTGGACCGGTGAAAGGTTCACCGCGATGAACAAGTCCGGCCAGCGCCGCGCCGCAACGCATGCCTGGTGCAGGACCCATTCGCCGAGCTGGCAGATGAGGCCGGTCTCCTCGGCGACCGGAACGAATTGTTCGGGCGGGATGATGCCCCGCTTCGGATGACGCCAGCGCGCCAAAGCCTCCAGACCGACGATCGACTTGCCGTCTGCCGAAACCTGCGGCTGGTAGTGGACGTAGAGCTCCTCGCCACCGGAAAGGGCGGCGCGGAGATCCTCTTCCACCGCGCTTCGAAAGCGGATCCGCTCGTCCATGCTTTCGACGAAGAAGCGGTAGCAGTCGCGGCCCTCCTCCTTGGCGCGGTAAAGGGCGATGTCGCATTTGCGCATCAGGTCGACTCGGTCGAGTCCGAATTCGGGAGCCATGACGATGCCGATGCTGACTCCGACGAAGGCCGAGCTACCGAGCACTTCGAAGGGTGCGTGAACCGCCTCGAGGAGGCGCTCGCAAAGGGCCTCCACATCGGACGGGGACTCCATGCCCGGCAGAAGCACGGCAAACTCGTCGCCGCCCAGCCGTGCCATCGTATCGCCTTCGCGGATCAGGGCGGCGATCCGAGCGCCAAATTCGCGGATCAGGGCATCGCCGGCAAGGTGGCCGAGCGTGTCGTTGACATGCTTGAACCGATCGAGGTCGAGCAGCAGAAGAGACAGGCTCTCGCCTCGACGGGCACGGTTCAGCGCATGATCGAGCCTGTCATTGAACAGCGCCCGGTTGGGAAGTCCGGTCAGGGTGTCGTGAAAGGCGAGGTGCTGCGCCTGAACCTCGCTGGCGCTGAGCTGGACAAGGGTGTCGCGCAGTTCCCCCGTCGCTCGCCACAGCCAGCGGGCGAGCAGGGCCATGGTTCCGATCATTGCCAGGATCATCAGGACCGCGATCGGAAGCAGAACAGCTTTGATCTGCGATCCGGGCAGTTCCGGACGCCACGCAAACCAGCCGATCGTCTCGTTCTTTCTGCCAAGAAGCGGGATTGAGGCCTCACCGTCTTCAAACGCCTCTTCGCGAGAAAAACGCGGCGAATCGATCAGGTTTCGGCGTTCGAGTTCTGAAAGGAATCCGCCGTCCAGGAAGCGAAGGCTGATCATGATGGGCTCGGTACCCGGACGGCGCGCTTCAACGGTGTGAGGAACGATCAGCATTACGCTGACAGCAGCCGGTCGCCCGCCGACGCTGAGCAAGCCGGTTGCGTGAACCGCGTTCTCCGTCGTCAGGACGTTGGTCTGGTCAGGAAGGCTCTGCCCGGGAAGACGGTCGAACCGGCCATTCGGCTCGTCGGACCGCCCGCGTACCAGATCGACAAATCGGCGCAGATCGGAACGCACGGCCTCGAAGCGCTCGGCTGGTGCCATATTGCCGTCAAGGCCGGCGTAGACCGGCTCGTCGCGAACATCGAGGATGTAAACATGATCATGCGCGAACAGATTGTGGAGCCAGAGCCCGAGATTCTCGTCGACCCAGGCGAGGTCCACCTCCCGCGACGCCAGTTGATCCACCGGATCGTCCCAGACGGCAATCGCTTCCTGCTCCTGGGCGAGTCGCGCAGTTACATCGTCGATCGCCCGACGCGTCGTTCGGATCTGCCGCTCGACCGAGACCTCGTCGCTGCCGCGGGTTGTCCAGTGGAGGGCGAAGACCGAAAGAGCGGTGGCGATCAACGACACGGCAACGACTGGAAACAGGATTTTAGGCCCGAACCGCCATGTCGTGTGCGAATGATCGGCCACAGCCATTTCCCCCGCCTCGCTCTGAGGCCGGGGAGAGGCTATGCCCGCGGGGTTCACGCGACGTTTCAGCGTCGCTTGTGTTTTTACCTATTCCGGGTCCGAAGATGAGCGGAAGCAGCCGCAGCCGCTGCCGAGCAGGGCCGTGATGGCCGTTCGGGCCGGGAGGGGCGAAGCGGCAGACGATCTCAGGTTGGCCGCGCCTCCGGGCTCGGCCGCTCTTCGCCAGGACCGGCTGAATCGCACAAGTCCCGTTCGGACGTCATAAGGCGAATGCGCCTCACGCACTTCTTCCGGCTTGCGCCGATTGTAAGCCAGGGCAAGGTGACATGGACGATCGGCCCGATCGCTACGGCATAAAGGACGGTGCCGACGCCGACAGTGCCGCCGAGGAGCCAGCCGGTGGCGAGGACGCCCACTTCGATCGTCGTGCGGACGGTCCGGACGGACCAGCCGGTCCGGCCCACGATCCCGGTCATGAGTCCGTCCCGAGGGCCGGCACCGAGCCCTGCGCCGAGATAGGCGCCGCAGGCGAGACCGTTCAGGGCGATCCCCGTCAGCAGCATCGCGCTCTGGAATGGCAAGCCGCTTACCTCGGGCATCAACCGCAGGCTGAAATCCGCGGCGGTTCCGATCAGCAGGACGTTGAGCACGGTGCCGATCCCGGGCTTCTGGCGAAGTGGGATCCAGAGCAGGAGTATGACCAGGCCGACAAGGTTCACCACCATTCCGAGGCTGAGTCCGAGTTGGGGAGCCACGCCCTGGTGGAAGACGTCCCAGGGATTCAGTCCGAGGCCTGCCCTGACCATCAGGGCCATCGAGAAACCGTAGAGAATGAGACCGGCGACCAGTTGAGCGAGGCGATAGTTCATGCCCTTCTCTTCGGCTTCAGCGGCCTTGATTGAAATGGCCACTCCCTTACAACTGGACTGGTGAGCACGGTCAGAATGGGAGCCAGATCGCTGGCGCGGCAGCTTGGCCTGTGGCGGTCCGAATCTGCTCGAGTGCCGACCTGGCGTCAGCTCCACGATGCGATCAGGCTCCTCATCCTTGATGGACGCCTTGCCATCGGTAGCCGGATGCCGGGCGAGCGCGATCTTGCGGCGGCTTTGGCGGTGAGCCGGACGACGATCAGCGCCGCTTATGCCGAACTTCGAGCCGAGGGCTTCATCGAGAGCCGCCACGGCGCGCCCAGTATCGTTTGTGTGCCGAGCCTCCCGGGCGGCCGGCCGCAAGCCGATCTGGGCGATGGGGATGGCGTGATCGATTTTTCGGTAGCGGTGGTTTCGGCAGCCGCTTCCATCCACCACGCTTATTCAGCGGCACTCGCCGCACTGCCCGAGCACCTGCCGCAAGGCGGCTATCACATGCTCGGCCTCTACGGGCTGCGGAAAGCCATCGCCCAACGCTACTGCCAACAGGGGCTTCCCACCTCTCCGGACCAGATCCTGGTGACCCAAGGCGCCCAGCATGGGTTGGCACTGATTCTCCACTGGCTGACGGTGCCGGGCGATCGCGTCGTCGTCGAGAACCCCACTTATCCCTTGGCAATCGATGCACTGCAGCGGGCCTCCTGCCGCGCCGTGGCAATTCCCATGTTCGAGGGTGGCTGGGACAGGGAAGGTTTCGCTGCCGCGCTCCGCCAGGTCGGGCCTCGATTGGCCTATGTGCAGCCGGACCATCACAATCCGACGGGTCTGGTAATGGACGAGGACGGCCGCCGCGAGATTGTGGAGGCCGCCGGCCGAACCCGAACCTTGCTCGTGGTCGACGAGTCGATGCGCGATCTGTGGCTGGACGTGCCTCCCCCACCGCCGCTCGGATCCTATGCGGCAGACGGGGCGGTCCTGACCCTCGGGTCCATGTCGAAGTCGCATTGGGGCGGACTGCGAATCGGCTGGATCCGGGGAGATCCGCGTTCGATCGAGGCGATCGCCCGGGTTCGGGCATCCTTCGACCTGTCCAGCCCGTTGCTGGAGCAGCTCGCGGCGGCGCACCTGCTCGGTCGCGAGATCGCCGATCTGGAAGGAAGACGCGTCGAGCTCAGGGTGAAAAGGGATCTGCTTGCCAAATATGTCGAGCGCTGGCTCCCGGACTGGACCTGCCGCCTTCCAGCGGGAGGACTCGTGCTCTGGATGCAACTTCCCGCGGAAAGAAGCACCATGCTTGCGGCGGCGGCCGAAGGGCGGGGCGTACGGATGGCTCCCGGGTCGAGATTCGGGCCCGAAGGCGGTCTGGAGCGCCGTCTCCGTCTGCCGTTCACCGCTGCGCCGGAAACAATGGAGGAAGGGGTGAGGCGCATTGCCGCCGTCTGGCGCCAGATGAGCGGGCCCCAGATCCGGGACACCCTGTCGGCGGGGTTTGTCGACGTCATCTGACGGGCGCGATGGCCGCTGCTCAAGTCCGGGAGGCCGCGCTTGGGAACCGTCGGGCGCTGCCCATTACGGAATTGGCGTCCGTTCGGCGTCTGGTGAAGTGAGACATCCAAAAGGGATTTGACCATGAACAGGTTGGGATACGCGGCAATCGCCTCGCTGCTTCTGGGAGCCTGTGTCGAGCGGCAGCCAAGCCCCGTCGATTCTGCCCGGCTTGGCCTGCAGCGGCCGCCGGATACATGTGGGGCCGATCGCTACGCCCACCTGATGGGTCAAAGCATCGATCGGGCGCCAGCGGACGGCCCGAATGTTCGCCAGGCATCCGAGTCCGACGCAATCACCGAAGACTTCCGGCCCGATCGGATCAACTTCTTCTTCAACGAAGATGACCGGCGGATCATCGGGATTCGCTGCTTCTGAACCTTGGCGGGCCTCGATAAGCAGGCTGGAGTGCCCTTGCTCCGGTGGTCAGCCGATCGCGGCATTCCGGCTCCGAGATCGGCAAACTGTCGGAGAGCAGACCCCTTCATAACTCGGCGAATTTGAGGCGCCGGAGCGATTCCCCGGATGGAGAATTGCTTAACTTCCCGCGAGATATGACGGGGGTTGGACTCACCTTGGCTGAATCGCATTGCTCCATACCAAGCCATCCGACCTCAACTATCCACTGCTGGGCTTGTGCGATCTGCAGGCTGAGGTGGCGGAATTGCGAGCGGCCTTGGCGGAGAGCCGCCGGGAATTCCGGAGCGTCCTTCGCAGCCTGTCAGGCCTCTTCTACAGATCCGAACTACACGCCCCGTGGCGGATGTCCTTCGCCAGCGGTGCCATAGAAGAACTGACAGGCTACGAGACTGCCGAAATCCGGGACCAGGGCGGCTGGGCCGACATCATGTTTGCTGAGGACAAGGCTGCGGTCGAAGCCGCCGTGTCCGAGGCCCTGGAGTCAAGGCAGAGCTTCGAAGTCACCTATCGGATCACCACCAAGAGCGGAGAGCTGCGGTGGGTGAGCGAGCGCGGCCATGCGGTTTATGACGATCAGGGGCACCCTTTGCACCTGGAAGGTATCATTCGCGACATTAGCGGGCGCAGGGAGGCGGACGAGCTTCAGAAAATCATGCTCGCGCGCTGGAAGACGACGCTCGACACCATCCCGCAGATGGTCTGGACCATGGCCGCCGACGGCTCCGAGGAATTCTACAATGCGCGCTGGGTAGAGTTTACCGGCTGCGAGGTGAACGGCGCGCTCGACCTCGATCGCCTTTCGCTGGTGCATCCTGACGATCGGACCAGGGCAAGCCGGACCTGGTCCGAGAAGTTCGCGTCAGGCGAAAGATACGAAGCTCAGTACCGGCTCAGGCATGCAAGCGGAGACTATCGCTGGGTGCTTAGCCGCGGCGAGCTTGAACGTGACCGGGACGGCGTGCCTATCCGCTGGTACGGCACATGCACCGACATTCACGACCAGGTGATGGCCCGCGAAGCCTTGAAGGCCAGCGAGGCGATCAACCGAAGCATGGTCGAGGCCAGCCCGGACTGGATCGCGCTCCTTGATCCGGAAGGCATCATCCGCTTCCTCAATCCCGCAGCGGTGGCCGCCTTGCGCCAGGGCAGGAGCTGGATTGGCCGTTTCTGGATTGACGCCTTCCCGACGCAGGCGCGTGAACCGGCGCTTCTGGCGCTCCGCGAGGCTCAGTCAGGGCGCACCGGTCGCTTCATGGCGAGGCAACGGAGCGTCAATGGCGTTCGGTGGTGGGACGTCATCGTCACCCCGATCAGCAGTTCCGGCGGCAGTTCGAACGGACTCCTGTCCATTGCGCGTGACATCACCCATCAGAAGACGGCCGAAGAGCAGGTGCGCTGGGCCGCGAATCACGATCCGCTGACGCAACTACCCAACCGAGCCTTGTTCCAATCCACATTGGACGGCGCCCTGATGGACGCTCGCGAAAGCGGCGTCGGCTGCACCGTCCTGATGCTGGACCTCGACGACTTCAAGCGCACGAACGATGTGCTCGGCCACGACGCCGGCGATTCGCTGCTCGTGGAATTTTCGAACCGGCTTAGACAGACGGTCCGAGCCGACGACATGGTCGCACGGCTGGGTGGCGACGAATTCGCCGTCCTCCTCCGAGGGATCGGCCAGCGGGCGGAGGTGGAATCGGCCGCATCTTCGATCCTGAACGCGCTCAGGCGTCCCTGTCAGATCGATGGTAAGCTGCTCGACATCAAGACCAGCATCGGTGCCAGCATCTATCCGAGCCAGGGCTCGGAGCGCGGCGAACTGATGAAGCACGCGGACATTGCTCTCTACGTCGCGAAGGCTGCGGGCAAGGGCATATTGAGGGTGTTTGAGCCGAAGATGCGCGCCGAAGCTCAGAACCGACTCTCGATGCTGGCTCTCGCGAAGGACGCGCTGATTCAGGGACGGATCCGCCCCTTCTACCAGCCGAAGGTGGATCTGCGCACCGGACGCCTTGACGGCTTCGAGGCCTTGCTGCGCTGGGACCATCCCACCAAGGGTGTCCAGACGCCCGACACCATCGCTGCGGCGTTTCAGGACATGACCCTGGCTGCAGAGATCAGCGATCGGATGATCGATCTCGTTTTCGCGGACATGTGCCGCTGGACCGATCAGGGCATCGCCTTCGGACAGGTCGCCCTCAACGCAGCCGCGGCCGAATTCAGTCGAGGCGCCTTCGCCGAGCAACTGCTCGAGCGCCTGAACCGCGCAGGTCTGCCCGGCTCCGCGCTCCAGCTCGAAGTGACGGAGACCGTGTTCCTGGGGCGGGGCGCAGAGCATGTCCAGGAAGCGCTGAAACTGCTTGCGAGTGAGGGCGTCCAGATTGCCCTGGACGATTTCGGCACCGGCTACGCCTCCCTTTCGCACCTGAACCACTTCCCGGTGAGTGTCATCAAGATCGACAAGTCCTTCATCTGCCGCCTCGAGAAAGGCAATCATGAGGCTTCGATCGTCAGGGCCGTCATCAATCTCGGCCAGAGCCTCGGAATCAAGATTGTCGCTGAGGGCGTGGAAACGCGCGATCAGGCGAGCTTCCTCAGGAAACACCGCTGCCATTCTGGCCAGGGTTATCTGTTCGGAAAGCCGGTCGAAGCCTCGCTGGTTCCCGATCTGGTCACCGGCATGACCCGAGCTTAGCCATCGGTCCCACTGGACGACTTGCCGGGAGCGAACCACGAGCAGGTGTTGCCAGACTGAGCTTCGGCTGGAGGCAAGGTCGCGGGATCGAGCGCTGAAGCTCTGAGAAATTCCAGAGCGGCTTCCGGCGATTTGCGGCGAGCCGAGCCGGTGGAATGTTCCTGTCCCCGGCTTGTCATGGAATCTTCCCCGGAACCCGGTAGCTGGGTCGATGACGGCCACAAGGTGGCCAGTGATCAGCTGGGCCGATCCAGTCGGTCTGAAGCAACGCGTCGGCAGTCTGGCACGGGCCTCCTTCATGCCCGCCCGCCTCGCTGCGGCAATTGAGGAAGGAATCGGGTCGATGGCTATCTGGATCAACGAGTTCCACTATGACGATGCAAGCACCGACAGCGGCGAATTCGTCGAGATTGCAGGCGCCGCCGGAACCGACCTCACCGGCTGGAAGATCGTGCTCTACAACGGGTCGAACGGCCTCGCTTATTCGACGGTGACTCTGAACGGCACGGTACCGAACCAGCAGAATGGCTTTGGCACGGTTTCCATCGCTTACCCCGTGAACGGCATCCAGAATGGCTCGCCGGACGGAATCGCGCTGATCGATCCGAACGGCAATGTCGTCGAGTTCCTGAGCTACGAGGGCGTCTTCGTCGCCGCCGACGGTCCAGCCGCAGGCAGGACGAGCGTCAATATCGGCGTCTTCGAGCCCGGAAATGCGGAAGGCACTTCGGTCGGACTGGTCGGCACCGGCACCAGCCGCGGCGATTTCACCTGGGCGCTGATCGGCGACGACACGCCCGGCGCCACCAACCAGGGCCAGAGCTTCATTGGTGCGGCCCCAGGCCTGTCGATTGCCGATGCCGAGGTGGTGGAAGGCAATTCCGGGGCTGCCGAACTGGTCTTCACCGTCACTCGCAGCGGATCGCTCACGGGCTCCGCATCCGCCACGTGGGCGGTCGCTCCCGGAACCGCCGACCTCGCCGATCTGGAGGCGCAGCCGCTGACCGGATCGGTTGTCTTCGCCGACGGACAGGCCGAGGCCCAGATCGTGATCAAAGTTGCCGGCGACACGCAGTTCGAGGGAGACGAGACGGTCCTCGTCACCCTGTCGGAACCGAGCGCGGGCGTTGTGCTTCTCGATGCCGAGGCGACCGGCACGATCCGCAACGACGATGCGGCGCCCCCGGCAGGGCCGGTTTTCATCAACGAGCTTCATTATGACAATGGTGGCGCGGACGTTGGCGAAGCGGTGGAGATCGCCGGGGCCGCGGGTACCAGTCTCGCCGGCTGGACCCTCGTCTTCTACAACGGCAATGGCGGCAGGACCTATGGCGAAATCGCGCTGACGGGGATCATTCCCGACCAGGACGACGGCTACGGAACGCTCGCCTTCGATTTTCCCGGCATCCAGAATGGCGCTCCGGACGGCTTGGCTTTGATCGATCCGAGCGGCGCGGTCGTTCAGTTCCTCTCCTACGAGGGTGAAATGACGGCGGTGGATGGGCCCGCCGCGGGGATGACCAGCACCGACATCGGTGTGTCCCAGTCCGGTGGCGAGGCGCCCGGCAAGTCGCTCCACCTGGTCGGAAGCGGCGGATCTTATGGCGACTTCGCCTGGGTCAGTGGCGACTCGAGCTTTGGCTCCGCCAACGGAAGTCAGGACTTCATCGGCGCGGACGCCCCGGGACTGGTGTCGGTGCGCAACTCGCAAGTCGTGGAGGGTGATTCCGGTAGCGCCGAGCTCGTGTTCGTCGTGCGCCGTTCGGGCGGCCTGAACGGCTCCGGCTCCGTCGACTATGAAGTGCTACTGGACGGCACCGCCGATCCGGGCGACCTGGTCGCCGGCCAGGTCTTGACCGGCTCCGTCACGTTCGCGCCTGGCGAGAGCGAACAGCAGATTGTCGTTCAGGTCTCCGGCGATCTTGCCGGTGAAAGCAACGAGACGCTTTCGGTGATCCTTTCCAATCCTCAAGGCGCGGTCCTGATCGAATCCGGATCAGCGATCGGCACGATCGTCAACGATGATCCGGTCGACCTGGCGATCTACCAGATCCAGAGCGCCGCGCACGTGTCCGAAGTCGCCGGGCAGGTCGTGCGCACATCCGGAATCGTCACTGCAGTAGACAGCAATGGCTTCTACCTGCAGGATCCGAATGGGGATGGCGACGCCGCCACGTCCGACGCGATCTTCGTTTATACGCGCGGGGCTCCGGCCGTCGCCGTGGGGGACTCACTCGATCTGACCGGAAGGGTCGAGGAATTCGTGCCGGGCGGCGATCCGACGAATCTGAGCGTGACTCAGATTGCCGACGCCACCTTCACAATTCTCTCGTCCGGGAATTCGCTTCCGGAGGCGGTGCGAATCGGTGCAGGCGGCCTACTGCCGCCCAACGCGATCATCGATGATGACGGGCTCGTCTACGATCCGGCGAACGACGGGATCGACTTCTACGAGTCGCTCGAGGGCATGCGGGTCACGATCGAGGCGCCGCTGGTCGTCGGTCACACCAACAGTTTCGGCGAAACCTGGGTGGTGGCCAGCGGCGGCGTCGGCGCGACCGGAGTCAATTCGCGCGGCGGCATCACTGTTTCCGAGGGCGACTTCAATCCCGAGAAGATCCAGATCGACGCCGATTCGGGCCTCTTCGCCGGCTATTCGCCCAGTCACACGCAGGGCGACCGACTCTCGGATGTGACCGGCGTCGTCTCCTACAGCTTCAACAGCTACGAAGTGCTGGTCACGGAGGCCGTTACGACGACCCAGGACGTGAGCCTCGACCGCGAGACCACGACGATCGACGGGGACGCCGACAATCTTTCGGTCGCGACCTACAATGTGGGCAATCTCAGCCCGTCGACATCAGCACAGACGTTCGAACTGCTCGCCAACGATATCGTCTATGCCCTGTCGGCCCCCGACATCATCGCGGTTCAGGAGATGCAGGACGGGAACGGTCTTGGCGGCACCGATCCCCTGTCGGCCCAATATACCGCCCAGCTGCTGATCGACGCAATCGCCGCAGCGGGGGGACCGAACTATGTCTATGTCGAGATTGCTCCTGACTCGGAAGGCTCCACCGGCGGAGCGGCCGGGGGCAACATCCGCAACGGCTTCTTCTACAATCCTGACCGGGTCTCGCTGGTCGAGGGGGGCCTCAGCCTGATCGACGACCCGGCGTTCCAGAACAGCCGCAGGCCGCTCGTCGGCACCTTCTCGTTCAACGGCGAGGAGGTGACGCTGGTGAATGTTCATTTCTACAGCCGCGGCGGCAGCGACCCGTTGTTCGGTGCCGACCAGCCGGCCGAACCGCGCGGCGATGATCGGCGCGAGGCGATGGCGGACGCTGTGGCTGCCTATGTCAATGACCGGCTCGCTGCAGATCCGGCGCTGAAGCTTGCCGTCGCCGGCGACTTCAACGCCTTCTACTTCGAGGAGACGATGGCGGAGCTCCACAGGGATGGCGTCTATACCAATCTCTACGAGCTGCTGCCGGAGGAGGAACGCTACAGCTATCTCTACGAAGGCAACCTCCAGGGCCTGGACAATATCGTCGTCACCGGCGGCCTGCTTGCCGGCGCCAGGTTCGACGCGGTCCATCTCAATGCAGAGCAGGTCTTCGGCGCACCGCGGGCAAGCGACCATGACCCGCTGATCGCCACCTTCCACATCCCGCAGCCGAACGTTCCGCCGGTGGCGACGGCAGACGTCATCGCCGTCGACGAGGACGCCGCAAGCGGCAATCTGTGGGACCTGCTGCTGTCGAACGACAGCGACGGCAACGCGCGCGACTCGCTGGTGATCCAGTCGGTGGACGGGACCGGTACCTATGGTTCGCTGGTATTCGATCCGGAGCTCAAGACCCTGCGGTACGTCGCCGACCATGACTCCTTCGATGCGCTCGCGCCGGGCGAGACCGCGGTCGATCGCTTCACCTATACCGTCTCGGACGGCAAGGGCGGGACCGATTCCGCGACCGTCGAGGTGATCGTGACCGGGATCGACGATGGCGAAATCCTGTCGGGCGGAAATGGCCGCGACATCCTCGCCGGAAGCGCGGGCGAGGACAACCTTTTCGGCGGGAATGGCGACGACGTCCTCCTTGGCCTCGACGGACACGACTGGCTGTTCGGTGACAATGGCGCCGACAGGCTCGACGGCGGCGCCGGGAACGATGTACTCGTCGGCGGACGCGGCGACGACCTTCTGATCGGCGGCGCCGGCCGCGATCTCTTCGTTCAAGGCAAGAGCGGCGGCACCGACACCATCCTCGACTTCGAGGTCGGCCTCGACGTCATCCGGCTGGAGCCCGGTATCGGTGTTCGAAGCCATCGCGTTGACGACGTGAACGGCGACGGCGTGCTCGATCTGAAGCTCGATCTTTCCAAGGGCGGCGGATCGCTCATCCTGCTTGGCGTGTCGGCGTTCGAGGATGTGGATTTCGAGACCGGCAGCGGTTCCGCGCCCATGCTGTCCGGATTCCCCGAATTCCTGGGGCACCAGGCCCACATCGTCTGAGGCGACCGGGCGGGCCGTGACGTGCTCTGTGCCGGCACGATTGTGGCTCGCCCTTGCCTTGCCGAGATTCGCCCCTGACCCATTCGGGCGAGCTCACGTGCGGCCGCGTTTGCCGGCATAGTGGCGCCAATGCCCGCGGCACCGCATCTGGCCGCTGGCTCTACTCAGCGTGATCGGCGAACTCACGGACCACCTGTATCAGTCGCTCAGGACGTCCGGCCGGAGCGCGCATTCGTCCATGACCTATGCCTCACCACTCTGCTCTGGACCTCTCTCCTGAGAACAGATAGAGAACATGAACGGCATTCAGGCGGGAGGCACAGATGGCCACCATCAACGATGGTGAACTGAATCTCTTTGTGGACGGTGCGGGCGAGGAGGGGCTGCGTCGGGGCCTGATCGCTGCTCGCCAGGCGCTGGCGGCGAGCGGCTTTTCGGCCACTGAGGCCTTTCAGGGCCATTGCGAGCGCGACAGGGCAGCGATGAATGGGCGGCTTGGATCGCTCGAGCTTCGCCGACGTGAAGCCGCACTGGCACTAGATGACGCACTCGAAGCCGCGGTTCGGGCAGCCCGGCCCGAAGCGCCGCCTTTCACCGTCTATGCCGCCCTGACCCTCCAGGAGGTTGTCGAAGGAACGCAGCGGTTTTTCAAGGAAATGGACCCTGGACATGTCCAGGTCGCGGGTCCTCACCTGATCATTCCGCCAATAACCTTGGTGAGTTGATCAGGCGCCCTGGAGGCTCTCGTTGCCTGTCGGTTCGTCGCGGCAGAAGCGGTCAGTGAATGCGGCGTCCGGCAGCATGCGGGCGCCATGAAGTCGACGCTGCCCGGCATCGCGCGAAGTGGTGGCGGACTGCCGGCTCGCTGAAGTCACTGGATCCCAAGCTGCCGCCGCCAGGTGGGATCCAGCAGGTCATGTTCCTCGGAATGCTGTTTGATGTAGGCGGCGAAGAAGGGGCAGATCGGTATCACCCGCAGGCCGCGCTCGCGCGCGGCTGCAAGACCCGCCCGGATCAGCGCCGTTCCCACTCCTTTGCCTTCATGTTCCGGAGGCACCTCGGTGTGAGTGAACATGATGAGGCCGTTCGGCAGGGTATATTCAGCGACGGCAAGCACGCCGCCAAGATCGACTTCGAAGCGGTGCCGTTCAGGATTGTCCACGACGGTCCATCCGGCCTGGGAGGGAGATACTTGATCCATTCTGTCCGTCTACACGAGCCCGCCGCCGGAGGCGTAGAAAAAGCGGAAGGGGGGCTATTCGGGAGCGTTTGATGATCGTGCCTCGAACCGGGTGGCAGCCTCGGTCGAGGAAGGGCTTCGCGTTCGATCGTGCCCCATGGGGAGAAGGTCGGCATGCCAACCCCGTTTGAAGCTGGCCTACCCGGCACCATCTGGAGTGGCGGAGGGGGGAGAGACGGAGATTGCCCATGCCCGCTCTCGACCGGCTGCTGGATCCGATTGCACGTCTGATGGAACCGCCCCGGGGGCTGGAATATGAGTTCACGCAACCTCCAGGCGAGGAGGCTCTGGTTCCGCCGGACTCGCTGTCCTGGCGGATTTTCAAGAATCCCGTCACTCTTTTCATCGGCGGCGTGACCGCCGTCATCCTCGAACTGGCTGAGCCCTCGGTTCGCTCCGGCGTATGGGATCATAGCTCGTTCCGCACCGATCCCGTCATGCGGCTACGGCGAACGGGTGCCGCGGCGATGATGACGGTCTATGGTCCCAGAAGTGTCGCTCAGGAGATGATCGCGCGAGTTTCCAGGCTGCATGGCAAGATCCGGGGAGTCAGAGCGGACGGGGTTGCTTATCGGGCCGACGACCCTCGGCTGCTCGACTGGGTACAGGCCACCGCGTCTTTCGGTTTCATCGAAGCTTATTTCCGTTATGCGAGCACTCTGTCCGAGGCGGAGAAGAGCCGGGCCTTTGCGGAGGCGCAGCCTGCTGCTCGACTCTACGGTGCTCATCACGCCCCCCGCTCACTGGGCGAATGGCAGGCCATGCTTCGTGAATTCACGGCGGTGCTCGAGACTTCGGATGTCATCTTCGAGTTTCTCGATCTGATGAAGAAGGCGCCGATCGTTCCCGGACTCCGGCCGGTTCAGCGACTGCTCGTCGCGGCGGCTGTCGAACTCGTTCCCCCCGAGCTGCGAAAGCGGCTTCGGCTGGAGGGGAAGGGGCTCGGCCGCCTGCAGGCGTTCGCGGTGAGCGGCATGGCATGGATTGCCGACCGGCTGCCGATCAGTGCCGCTCCTCCTGCACAGGCTTGCGTCCGGCTGGGCCGGTCGCCCAATTCTCTCTACAGTCCGATCCGGCAAGCCCGGCGATCTGGCTGATCGAGTCCAATCACAAGCCCGGTGGCTCATCAGCCTATCCGTTTTCACGAGAGCATTTAGAGCCTTGCGACCGCCCGGGTCAGTCGGGGCGCGGATCGTCGACGTGGACCTTCCCGACATGGACCTCGGGATCAACGACAAGGGTAATCCGACGTCGATCTGAAGGGCGACGTCGACGTCGACGCACTGGCCAACAGCGATCGTTGAGATGTGATCGGGGAGGCCGCCGCACCTCCCCAAGGATGATCCTCAAATCCGCTCTTCGCCGTTCCCGATCGAAGCCAAAGGCTCGGCGACTCGCCAACTCCTTCGTCTCGAAACCTGGGCTTCATCGGCTGGCGAGCTGGGATTCGCCATCCTGCCAGCCGCCGCCAAGGGCTCGGAAGAGGTCGACCTGAGCAGCAACGAGCCTCGAATCGGATTCCGCCAGGGCGGCTTCGGCTTCGGCCAGGGTGCGCTCGGCGTCTAGCAAGGATAGCGAGTCGGCGCGACCCTCGCGCAGCCGAACCCGTTCAAGCTCGGCGGCGGCACGGGCCGCGTCCCGAGCCGCGTTGAGAGCCGAGCGCCGCTCAAGCTCGTGCCGATAGGCGGACAAGGCCGTCTCGGTCTCCTGCAGCGCCACCAGCACGACCCCGTCGAACCGGGCAAGTGCGGCCTCTGCCGACGCTTCTGCCGCCTGGATGCGCGCGCGAATGGCCTCCTGGTTCGGGAAGGACCAGTCGATGAGCGGCCCGACCAGAAACCCGAGCGCGCCGCCGGTGAAAAGATTGCCCAGCGACGACGATGCCGATCCGACCGATCCGCCGAGCGTGATCCGCGGATACAGGTCGGCCGTGGCAACACCAATCCGCGCCGTCTCCGCAGCCAGCCGGCGTTCGGCCTCCCGAACGTCCGGGCGCCGCGCCAGCAGCGCCCGGCCGTCCCCGACGGGAATCTCTCGATCGAGTTGAAGGACAGTCCGGCGCGCACCCGCCGATGGGGGCAGGTCGGCGGGTGCGCGGCCGGTGAGCGCGGCGAGGCGGAAAAGGGCCCCGTCGCGCTCGGCCCGAAGCGGAGGCAGTGCAGCTCGCTGCTGCTCGCGCAGGGACGTGACGCGGGCGACATCGAGACGCGAGGCACGGCCGGCTTCGAAGCGTCTGGTGGTGAGGTGGAGGCTGCGCTCGATCAAAGCGAGGCTGTGTTCGGCAACATCGAGGCGCGCCGCCGCGGCGGCCGAGTCGGCATAGGCGCGCGCCGTTTCGGCTGCGACGGCAACTCGGACCGCGTCGCGTACCGCCGCCGCCGCGCCGGCATCGGCGCGGCTCGCCTCGACCGAACGGCTGACCCGCCCGAACAGGTCGAGTTCGTAGGCGACTCCGAGCCCCGCATCGAAGCTCCAGTCCTCGCGGTCAGCCCCGGGACGCGCTTGCTCCTCCGGAGTGCGGCCGTAGGCAGCCCCAGATTCGATGGAGGTTTGCGGGGTTCGCCCGGCGCGAGCTTCCCGCAACAGCGCTCGGGCGCGGGCGAGATTGGCTGTCGCCACCCGAACATCGCTGTTGTGGACGAACGCATCCTCGATCAGCCCGTCGAGGACCGGGTCCTGGTACAGCCGCCACCAGCCTTGTTCAGGCTCTTCCATTACGAAGGCGGGATGATCGGCGCCGAGGAATGGGCCGGCAGCGGCAGATGGCGGCGTCGGCGGGCGGTGGTCGGGTCCGACCGTACAGCCGGCGAGGGCGGTCAGCAGGGCAGCCACATGAAGGAGGCGCAACTTCATTTCTTGTTTCCTCATTCCGCAGGCTGGAGAGTCGGTCCGCCGCGCCTGGTGCGCCACGCCAGCCGCTCTCCCAGCGCCCGACAGGCGACGTAGAAGGTCGGCGTGAACACCAGTCCGAAGAAGGTGACTCCGATCATTCCGAAGAAAACGGCGGTGCCGAGCGCCTGGCGCAGTTCCGATCCCGCGCCGGTGGCGAACACCAAGGGCATCACGCCCAGGATGAAGGCGAGGCTGGTCATCAGGATCGGCCGAAGCCGCCGTTGCGCGGCTTCGACCGCCGCCTCGATGGCCGTAAGGCCGCGTTCTTCGGCCTGCTTGGCAAATTCCACGATCAGGATCGCGTTCTTCGCCGCGAGACCGATCAGGACGATGAGTCCGATCTGGGTAAGGATATTGTTGTCCATCCCTCTCAAGTTCACACCGACCATGGCCGCGAGCAGGGTCATCGGCACGATCAGGATCACCGACAGCGGCAGCATCAGGCTTTCGAACTGTGCCGCCAGCACCAGGAAGACGAAGATCACGGCGGCAGCGAAGACCAGGATAGCGATGTTGCCGGCCGCCTTCTGCTGGAAGGCGATGTCGGTCCATTCATAGGTGAAACCCGGAGGCAGATCCTGCGCCAGTCGCTCCATCGTGGCCAGCGACTGGCCGGTGGAGAAGCCTGGGCTGGTTTCGCCGTCCACTTCGACGGCCGGATAGAGATTGTAGCGCACCACCCGGAAAGGCCCGGTCCGGTCCTGGAAGGTGGCGACGGCGCCGATCGGCACCATCTGGCCTGAATTGGACCGGGTCTCGAGCCGGCCGATGTCCGAAAGGTCGTCGCGGTGGGTCGCTTCGGCCTGTGCGGTCACCCTGAAGGTACGGCCGAGCAGGTTGAAATCATTCACATAGGCGGAGCCCAGGTAGACCTGGAGCGCCTCGAAGATCCGGGTTGGCGGTACGCCGAGCATGTCTGCCTTCACTCGATCCACGTCAGCATAGATTCGCGGAGTCGCGGTGTTGAAGAGCGTGAATACCTGAGTGAGTCCTCGCTCCTGTTGGGCAGCGGCGATGAGACCTGCGGCAGCCTGTTCCAGCGCCCGAGGGCCTTGGCCGTTGCGGTCCTGGATCATCATCCGATAGCCGCCGCCGGTGCCGATACCCTGGATGATCGGTGGCGGAAGAACGAACACCATCGCTTCGTCGACATCGGCCACGGCGGCCCGCATGTCGGCCATGATTGCCGCCTCGCTGCGCCCGGTGGCGGCACGCTCGGCATAGGGCCTGAACGTGACGAAGCTGGCGGCGGCATTGGGAGCGGCGGTGAAGGTGGCACCGTCGAAGCCGGCAAAGCTCACCGCATCCTCAATTCCCGGTACCTGGAGCAACCGCTCAGTGACTCGCCGCATCACTTCGTCGGTCCGCTCGATCGAGGAGCCGGGCGGGAGCTGGAAGGCCGCCACCGCATAGCTCTGGTCCTGAGCAGGGATGAAGCCGGCCGGGGTCGCCCAGAACAGCGCGACCGTGGCGGCAATCAGTGCACCATAGGTTGCAAGGGTCTTTCCCGCATTGCGCAGCGTCAGGCGCGTAAAGTCGCCATACCAGCGGCTCAGGCGATCGAACCCGCTGTTGAAGCGTTGGCCGCCAATCGCGAGATAGCGCTTCCAGCCGCGCTCCGGCACGCCTTCGGCGCGAGGCTTGAGCAGCAGCGCCGCAAGCGCCGGCGACAGGCTGAGGGACACGAGCAGCGAAATCAAGGTCGCAGCCGAGATCGTCACCGCAAACTGCCGATAGAATTCGCCGGTGATGCCGGTGAGAAAGACCGTCGGAATGAAGACGGCGCAGAGCACCAGCACGATCGACACCAGAGCGACCGATACCTCATCCATGGAGCGATGGGCCGCTTCGCGCGGCGAGAGTCCCTGCTCGAGATTGCGCTCCACATTCTCCACCACGACGATCGCATCGTCGACGACGATCCCGATCGACAGGAGCAGTCCGAAGAGCGACAGGGTATTGAGCGAATAGCCCAGCGCCGCCAGCACGGCGAACGCGCCGACGAGCGATACGGGAATGGCTACCAGCGGGATGATCGCCGCTCGCCAGCTTTGAAGAAAGATCAGGATGACGAGCACCACCAGAAGCAAGGCCTCGATGAAGGTCTTCTGGACGGCCTCGATGGATTCGCTGATGAACTCGGTCGGATTCCAGACGATCCGATATTCAAGCCCTGGCGGAAAATCGGCCGAGGCTGCCTCAAGTTCGCTTATCACCCCTTCGGCGGCCGCAAGCGCGTTGGTGCCCGGGCGCTGAACGATGCCGAAGATCAGGGATTCCCGGTTCGAAAGATAGGCGTTCATCCCATAGTCTTCTGCGCCCAGCTCGACTCGTGCGACGTCGGAGAGCCGTGTCGTCCGGCCCTGTTCGTCGGTTCTGACGATGACGTTGGCGAACTCCTGCGGAGTGTCGAACCGCCCTTGGGTCTCGACGTTCAGCTGCCAGGCCGCTCCGCTGTTCGACGGTGGCTGTCCGACCGTTCCGGCGGCCACCTGGACGTTCTGTGACCGAAGGGCCGAGACGATGTCGCCGGCGGTGAGGGTGTGAGCGGAAGCCCGCTCCGGATCGATCCAGACCCGCATCGCATAATCGCGCGCGCCGAATACCTGGACCTCGCCGACGCCTTCCACCCGGGACAACCGGTCCTTGAGCTGGGTCAGCGCGTAGTTCGAGACATAGCCGCGGTCGAGCGAGCCGTCCGGCGAGAGGACGTTCACCGCCAGCAGCCAGGAGGGCAGGGCCTTGCGGACGACCACTCCGGTGCGTCGTACTTCCTCGGGCAGGCGCGGTTCGGCGAGGGCGACCCGATTCTGGACGAGCACCTGGGCCGTGTCGAGATCGGTGCCGAGACGGAAGGTGACGGTAATGGTCAGCTGACCGTTACCCGTGGACTGGCTCGACATGTAGAGCATGTTGTCGACGCCGTTGATCTCCTGCTCGAGAGGCGCGGCGACCGTGTCGGCGACGGTTTCGGCGGAGGCGCCGGGATAGCTGGCACTGACCGTGACCGTCGGCGGAACGACATCCGGATATTGCGCGATTGCCAGTCCGAAATAGGAGAAGGCCCCCACCAGGGTGATCACGATCGCGATCACCCCGGCAAAGATCGGCCGGCGGATGAAGAGATGGCTGAAGCGCATGGGCGTTCCTTGTCTCAGTTCGCCAGGGTGGCCTGGGAGGACGGCGGTGCGGAATAGGAAGCGGAAGCGGGCTGCGCCGGGGCATCAGCGGAGATCCGGGTCAAGCGAACGCCCACCTGGCTTCCGGGGCGGGCGAACTGGACGCCTTCGACAACCACCCGGTCGTTCGGGCGAAGTCCGGATCTAATCGCGCGAAGAGTGCCCAGCCGCGGACCGATTTCGACGGGTCGAACCGCGACCGTTCCGTTGGCCTCGACGACGAGGACGATCTTTCGGGCCTGGTCGGTCTGGACGGCGGCGTCGGGGATCAGCAGCGCCGGCCGCGGAGTACCGGAGCCCAGGCGCATGCTGCCGAACATTCCCGGCTTCAGGAAATGGTCGGGATTGGCGACGACGGCGCGGCCACGCAATGTGCCTGAGCCTGGGTCGATGCTGTTGTCGGTGAAGTCCACGCGACCGCGCCAGCTATAACCCGTTTCGTCCTGGAGCCGGATTTCGGCGTGAGTCGGTTGGGCGTCACCCTCCCGCCGCTGACGCTGAGCGCGCAGCGCCAGCGCTTCGGAAGCGTCGAAGCTGAAATGGATCGGATCGAGCGCGAGCACCGTCGTCAGCAGCGACTGGTTGGCGGCAACGAGATTGCCGATGTCGATGCGCCGGTCCGAAACTCGGCCGCTTAAGGGTGCTCGGACGCGGGTGAACTCGAGCTCGAGCGCTCGCTGCTGAACCATCGCCTGCGCCGCAGCGACCTCGGCAGTCCTCGATCGAACCGCGGCCTGAAGCGTGTCCACCTCCTCCTGCGGCACCGCCTCGTCGGCGATCAGTCGCGACGCCCGGGCATAATCCGTGCGGGCCAGCGCCAGCGCGGACTGCGCTGAGGCAAGCCGGGCCCGCGCCTCAGCCAGAGCGGCAAGAAACGGGCGCTGGTCGATGGTGAAGAGCAACTGGCCGCGCCGAACGATTTCCCCGTCGCGAAAGTGAATGCCGACCAGCTGTCCCGAAACACGCGGGCGAATTTCCACCGACTGGCTGGCTTCGAAGCGCCCGGTAAAGTCGTCCCATTCGGCGATGTTCCTGACGAGGGGTGCCGCAACGGTCACCGTCGGTGGCGGAGGCGCGTCCGCTTGAGCTTCGCCGCCGCCGAGGAAACGCATGCCGGCGGCGATTGCGACTGCTACGAAGCCGAGGACAAGGATAGCGCGACGAACGGCGAAGCGACGACCGTTCATCACGGCAGTGGCCGCCGCCTCGCCGTCCAGGGGAACGGGCTTCTGGTCCTTGGGAAAGATGTGGAACATGACGTTTCCTCAGCGGGCCGAGAGAGCGGCTCGGCGCTGGAGCGCACGCGCCTGGAGATTGGTGAAACCGGAGGCGATGAATCGGCTTGCCTCCTCCGCGGGTACGCGTCCGTTCGTCAGCCGGGCGAGCAGGGCGAAGCGGCGAAGCGCCTCCAGGCGCGGATCGGCGAGCGGGGCCGGGGGGGCGATTCCGAACCACCGCTCGAAGAATCGGGTGAAGCGTGTCGGCGGGCCAAGGCTGGCGACCGGGTCAGCCTCGGCGAGCCGGATGACGCTCACTTCGAGCGGCGTGAATTGTGCCGCAACCATGTCCCCGTCCGACTCGGTGCGGGCCGCTTCAAACGCGTCGGCTCCTCCGAAAGTGCGGTATGCCATTGATTTCCTCCTTGAAATCGGTCATTAGGAGGCCAGTTAGAATGTTACTGACCGGTACGTCCTTGGCGTGATACGTACCGTTCAGTTACATTTCGTCAAGGGTGAATGGAAAAGATTTTGAGTTCGAGGAGCCGAGAAAGCCTGTCCCGATGCCGGGATTCCTGCGGAGCGCCGCGGAAGAACGCGGCGGGGCGGATCTTCGAGGTGGCCCGCCAGCTCTTCTACCAGCGCGGAGTTCGGGCGGTTGGCGTGGACGAGATCGTCTGTCAGGCCGGAGTGACGAAGCCGAGCCTTTACCGCGCCTTCGAATCAAAAGATGAACTCGTCGCGGCTTGCCTGGAAAGTTACGCCGACGAGGGTAAGGCAGCGCTCGAGAACCGGCTCGAGGCGGTCGGCGAAGATCCGCTGGCCCAGCTACGCGCGATCATCGCCCATTATGCCGAGCAGATGAGCCTTCCGGGCTTTCGTGGGTGTCCGATGTCCAACACGGCGGTCGAATTTCCGGAGGACGGACATCCCGGCCGGGAAGTCGTCCACTCCTGCAAGGCGGATGTGCGCGAACGCATGCTGCAACTGGCTCGGCGCCTTGCGGTCGACGATCCCGAGGCGCTTGCCGACGGGCTGCTGCTGTTGGTCGAAGGCGCCTATTCCACCCATCACGTATTTGGCTCTCAAGGACCGGCCAGTGCGCTCGTCCGCTCCGCGGACCGACTGATCGAGGCGCATCTCAAGCCCGCTCCCTAAAGGTCGTCTTCGATCGACCGTTGCGAATGTTCGCGACCGAGCATAGCGTTCAATTGAGTCCGCCCGCCCTTACGGAAGCGACGATTTACGCGCTCCGGATCTTGCGGGTTGCGGCTGAGGCGCGGGGTTGTTGAGCCGCCAGGGGGAGAGAACACATGCCCGTTCGGATGCGGTGGATGGCGCTGATTGCGGCGGGCCTCGCCTTGTTGAGTGCTCCCGCGGCGGCGCAGTCCTCGGGATGGTCGCCTGAACTCTGGCTGGAGGACCTTGCCCAGATCCGGAGCGCGCTCGAAACCAAATATGCCAATCTGGAATGGCTCGTCACCGAGCGCGAAGTCGACCTCGATACGCTCTTCGATCGCGCCGAGAGCGCATTGCGCAGTGCCCGAAGCGATACCGAGGCGCGTGTGCTGCTCGACCGGCTGATGCAGCGGATCGGCGACGGTCATGTCAGCTTGAGCTGGCCTCGACCTCAGGGGGCGAGCAGTGCGGCCGCCGCAACAGGTTCACAGGCATCTCCTCCGAGTCCAGAGCGGCTCTGCCGGTCGATCGGCTATGCGTCGCCGGCCTCGCCAGGGATCGTCCCTGCAATCCGCGGCTACACGCCCATCGCCGAAGGCGACCTGCTGCCGGCCGGCACTGCAACGCTCGGCGGAACCCGGCTGGGCTTTCTCCGGATCGGGATTTTCATGCCGCAAGGCAGCCCCTCGCTATGTCCAGCCGCTGTCGCAGCCCTGAACATTCCCGTGGATCAGCCGTGCGACGACGAATGCCAGAACCGGATCATCACTCACGCCTACCGAGCGCTTGGCCAGGCGATGATCGACAGGCTCGAGACGCTGCGCTCGGCCGGGGCCGAGGTGCTGGTGGTCGACATCACCGGCAATGGCGGCGGATCCGAGTGGTCGGAGGTTGCCGCCAGGATGATGAGCCGGCGCACCCTTCAGTCGGCCCGCCTGGCGGTGGTACGCGGCGAGCATTGGGCCCGCATCTGGGGCCAGACCGCGGATCGGCTTCGCGGCTTCGCGAGCGCCGCTTCCGCGCCCGATCGGGAACGACTTCTCGGCTGGGCGGCCGAAGCCGACACGATCAGGGCCGAAGCGGAACGACGCTGCCCGCCCCGGGACTCGGCCTGCCCCTGGCTGGTCCAGGCCGGATATGCGACGGGACTGGTCGGCCAGCTTCCGGCGGGCGCATTGGAAGGACGGGAATGGGCCGTTCACGTCTTCAATCCGGCCCAGCATCATTATCGCGACGGCGTGTGGGATGGACCGGTGATTGTTCTCACCGACCAGGAGACCTGGTCGGCGGCCGAGCAGTTCGCCGCTCTTCTGCAAGACAACAGGGCCGCGCTGATCGTTGGGGCACGAACTGGCGGGTCGGGCTGCGGGTACAGCTGGGGCGGAACTCCGACGAGGCTGGATCGAAGCGGCGCGACCCTGCGGCTTCCGGATTGCGCGCGCTTGCGCGCTGACGGATCGAACGAGGTCCGCGGGGTACTCCCCGATGTCCCCATAAACTGGCGCGCGAACGACGGCCGGGCATTTCGGGCACGTCTTCTCGAAGCAGTTCTCCCCGAGGCCGTCGAGCGGGCGCGCTCGCTGGCGCAGGACCGGCCCTAGCACCGCCTGTCGCTTTGCCGCCGCGGCGCCCCCAACAGTCGCAATCCGCGTCGGTGCGCTCCCTTTTCACCGATCCTTTCAGTCGCCGACTTTGGCGAGCAGGATGACTCCAATCGCGAAAGTGGCCACGGCGGCGATCGTGTCGAAGCCCATGCGCAGGACTGTCCGGTCCCGCCGCTCGAGCAGGCCCACCAGGAAGATGCCTGTAAGGAGCACCGCCAGCCCCGCCCCGACCAGTTCGAAGCGTCCCGTCATGGCCAATAGCGGGTCGCCCAAGTAGACGAGGTCGGCGAGGAAAATCAGCATGATATTGAAGATGTTCGTGCCGAACACGTCCCCGATGGCCATCTGATAGCGTCGGAGCCGAACGGCCGCCGTGATCGAGCTGATCTCAGGAAGGGAAGTGGCCGCGCCGATAAGGAGGAATCCGACAATTCCGGCGGAAAGGCCCGTGGCGGCCACGATCCGATCCGCGCACAGCGCAAGGGTGGCGCCGCCAATCAGGATGAATCCGGCGCACAGCCCGGTCAGCAGCACGAGCCGCCGGAGCGGCCGCGGGTCTCCATCTTCGTCGTGTGCATGGTCCTGTTCGACGCCGACCACTTCCCACACATGGCGATTTTCGTAGCGGGATGAGATCCAGATCGCGGCGACTGCGGCCACGGCAATGCCGGTCGCGCCGGCGCCGGCTCCGAACAGGGCAATGTCCCCCGCCGCGGCAACGACACTGACGGCACTCGCAAGCAACATCGATAGCACGCCCTGCATGAGCACCGTTGCCCGGGCTGCGGTGCCGGTCAGCGCCTCTCGGCCGTAGACGATATCGGCCAGCGCCAGCAGGAGGATGTTGATGGATGCGGTTCCAAGAAGATTGTTGACCGCGAGCGGTCCGTTCCCAACGGCCGCCGAAGTGCTGACTGCCGCCACCTCGGGCAAGGAGGTGATCCCGCCCAGCAGAAGCATGCCTGCGAAGGCCTGACCGATGCCGGTCTTTCGGGCGAGCGCGTCGACGAGTCCTGCAAGCCGGGATCCCGCCGACCAGACGAGCACGGCCGCAGCTGCGAATACTCCGATCAGCAGCGACAGCGGTAGGGATGCAAGGGCGGCGGACATGACGTTCAGCGGGCAAGCTCGGCAAACCTGCTTTCAACCTCGGCCAGGCGCGCGCGAACCTCATCGCGTGCGGGACCGCTTAGCTCGATCTCGGTCTGTTCGCCGAGGCGGCGCGCTTCCTGGTGAAGAGCAGTCCGACGCTCCTGTGAGGTCGCACCGAGGGCGACATTCGCTAAGCATTCCAGGAAGACCGTCGCTGCAATCGGGTTTGTCGCCGCCGCCAGTCGCAGGGCACCAAAACTACGTCGAAGATAATGGCCGAAGTCGTCAGGGACAGGGAGAACGTGACGGCGATCATAGTTCCCCTGCTCCGGCCCTTCCCAGAGATCGCGATCCGCGAGCTTGGCGAGCGCGGCGGCGAGCCAGTGGAAGCTGGTAATGGCGGTGAACGGATCATTCACGCCGGGGGACAGAGCCCGAAGTCCGATCTCCACCAATTCGTCGATGAGGAATTCGAGATCCTGAGTCGGAGTTCGGGAGTTTCCGAGGGAGAAGCAATCGAGGATCTCCCGGCACAGCTCCTCGTCGACATCGCCTTTCGCAACTCGCACGACTGCTAGATGTGGATAGATGAAGTCGCCGGTTCGAACCGCCAACGAAACGCTGACTCTCCTTTGTTCGGCCAGCGACTCCAGCCGTTTGAAGTCGATGATCTCGACATAGCCGACGCGGTTGGCCGAGATTTCCTGACCCGAAAGCGGAGCGACTGGCTCCTCTGCGCCACCCTTGGCCGGGAAGCGCTTCTCGATGTCCGCGATCAGGCGTCGGCCGATCCCGCCAAGGACGGTGTTGATCCGAATACTCGCGGGAATGTGATGAAGAAAATAGACGAGAACGGCCACCGCCACCATAACCGAGACCGCAGAGACAAGCATCGACAGCTGCGGGACGAAGGCGCCATCAGCGTCGGACAATGGAGCTCCGGGGCCTCTTTCGCCCTCGGCATTGCGAACCATCCCGAGGACGAGCAGGTTGTAGACAAAGGTCGAAACGAAGACGCCGAGCGAGACCTGATTGCCGCGATCGTTCATGAAGTTGTTCAGCAGTCTCGGTCCGTAATTGCCTGAGGCATAAGCGACGGCCGCGATCGTTATGGCGAAAACGGTAGAAGCGATGGCGATCATCGCACTGGCAATCACCGTCAGCTGAGCGCGTGCGCCTTCCGGACGGGGACCGTCAAACCAGGAAAAATCGGTCAACCATTCGGACCCCCAGCTTCGGTCGACCCCGATCGTGATCAACGCCAGTGCAACGGCGGCCGAGGTCAGAACGCTGGGAATGAACCAGTAGCTGGCCTTGATCTCCAGCCAATTCGCTCGAACGGTGCCTTTCATGAACCGCTAACCTCAACGAATCAGAAGGAGCGCCGAATAGGTGCCGGTGCCGGCCGCAAAAGCCGAGAACCGACTTTCCCGCTCCTCGGGGAGTTCCTCCTTCAGCACATTCAAAATGATGCCGCCGGCGAGGAAGGCGAAAAGGGCCGAAAGCAAGGCTGGGGAAACCGTCGTCACCGCCCCGAGCAGGCAGCCGGCAATCGGCGCGACCGCCAGTGGCCAGCGGCCGAGGCGGTCATAGGCCTTGCCATGTTGCTCCCGAAGCCCCTGATCGTTGACGAGGAAATGCAGAGCCATGGCGACGGCATAGGCGATCAATCCACCCACCCCAGTTTCCTCCCGGTGGATGAGCAAGTAGCCAATGAGGAGGTTGTACGCGGCGAAGGCACCCAGATGGGTCCAGAAGACGTTCATCGGCACCGCGTTCTGAACCGCAGCGCCGTTCGACCTCTTCCCCGAACTGCGGGCGAGCCGATGCAGCCCATAGAATGAAGCTAGACCTGCTAGCGCGATCAGATAGGAATGCGCCTCCAGCTGCGAGAGAAAGCCCCGTTCCGCCGCAACGCGAAGCAGTGTCTCCTGATGGTGGGCGAGCTCGGGTAACAGGTGGACGAACACATAGGCGACTGACACTCCCCCAGCGAGCGATAGCCAGACGCTTCGGGGGGTGACGGCAAGGAATCGAAGCCGCGGCCCGAAGATATGAACCGCTGCAAAGAGCAGGGCCGCGGCAAAGGCGAGCCATGTTCCGGCCTCTCTCATCTGGCCAACAGGCCTGCGGCCGCCGTTTCACCGAGTGCAGCCATTCCGATCCCCTTCGATGGGTTGCCGAAGACGCCATTCCCTCGATGGCCAGCCAGCGCACTTCGGCGGTTGCTGCGCTTCCACATGCCGATCTCCATGGCTCCAATGGTCGGGGACTGCCCCAGTTCCGACTCGGCTAGTCCTGGAAGAGCATCGGTCGCCGGAGGATTCGCAGGACGCGGGTCCCGCGGAACTTCGGAGCTTGAGCCGACTTGTTTCAACCGATCGCATCTTGGGTGACGATCAACCATCGCCGGCGATCGAGTCGGCAATGGGGAGTGGCCTCGGCGGCAAGGAGGAGAGCTAGATGGAAGGGTTCGCTCAGAGCTGCCTTACATCGGCGGTCGGAACGGCCGATCGCGAGAAGCCTGCCGCTGCCTGGCGCCCGGATAGCCGCCTTCCGCCGACCATCGATCGGACCTTCGCCCTCTGCGCAAGCGCGCTTGTTGCAAGTACGGTCGCCTGCAATTCGTCCGTCGGCAGTGATCCGGCAGAGCCGAAGAACGGAACGGCTGCTTTCGGCGCAGGATCGCCGTCCGCAGAGAAAGCCCCACGCGAGTCGGATCGCACCGCCCCGGCTCGAGCGGGCGAAGCGCCATTCATGGAATGGGGATATAGTTCAACTTCTGCGGGACCCAAACTCACCCACGGCCAGCCCAACAGCGACAACGTCACGATCATGATCCGTTGTCCTGACGGTGAAGACAATGCGGTCGTTACTCTCGTCCGTCCGGAAATGGTTGCGCGAGTGCGGCCTCGGCAGCTGGTCTTCTCTACTCCGCGAGTCCGACAGGTCGTCCCAATACGCCTTTCCAGGTCGCAGCTTGGCGGCCTGGCCGCTGAAGCGGTCCTGTCCCTTCAGGCCGAGCCAATTCATAGCTTGCGCCGCGGCCTACCTTTGATGGTGCGCTGGGGTCCGGAATCGATCCGCCTGCCGACCGAGGGATCGGGCGCGCGCGCGGTCGACAGCTTCCTTCGCGCCTGCGGCAACGATCGCGAGGAAGCGGGTTCGATCGCCCCCGATGGGAATTCGGACGCATGAGCGACCCTGGGCTTTCAGAAAGACATGGGACCCCCGGACGGGGTAGGACGGTGAAATGGCTGCTTGCCATCGTCGCTGTTGTTGCTCTCCTGTGGCTGCTTCGTGCCAGCGTCATGGTAACATTGCCGTTTGCTCTGTCCCTCTTTATCGCCCTCTCGATCTGGCCGGTGTGCCGCTGGGTACAGGAACGGGTTCCTCCGTGGCTGGACTGGTTAGGCTATGTCGCCGCCCTGTTGGTCGTGATTGCTCTTCTTGCCTTGTTCGTCACGGGTATCGGGCTGGCCGGTCAACAGGTCGCAAGCGGCGCCGGGCAAGTGGTTCCGAAGCTGCAACAGCTCGCCGCGTCCGTTGGAATAGATCGACTGACCGGTGGCGAGCAATCGACGAACGGCGTCCTTAGCACCTTCCGGTCCCAAGCCCTCGGCTTCCTGGGAAGTCTCTGGAACACGCTGGCGGGACTGGTCCTGATCCTCTTTCTGGTCCTCCTGATGTTGACCGAGGGGCGGCAGTGGCATGCCAAGCTGATGGCGGTCTCCGGCGGCGTGGAAGGCCGCCAATGGGCGGAATCCGCCAGGGCCGTCGGACAGCGTTTTCGCCGCTACTTCGTCACTCGACTTGCTCTCGGATCGATCACCGGGATCCTGTATGCGGGATGGCTGGCGCTGTTCGGGATGCCGCTGCTGCTCGTCTGGGGAATGCTCGCGTTTCTTCTCAATTTCATCCCAACTGTGGGCTCGCTCATCGCCGGAGTTTTGCCATTTCTCTTCGCACTTGCGACGATGGACCTCGGCACGGCGCTCGGGATTGGTGCGGGGCTGCTGGTGATCGAACAGGTGATGGGCAATTTCGTGGACCCGAAGCTGATGGGACGGCAACTATCGATATCACCCCTCGTCGTGCTGCTTTCTCTCCTGGTGTGGGGCTGGACCTGGGGCATTGCCGGTGCCGTGGTTGCCGTTCCGATGACGGTTCTGATTACGATACTCTTCGCCCACGTCCCGTCACTCCAGCCGATCGCTCTGTTCCTGAGCGGGGACAGCGACTTGGAGGCTCTTCAAGCTCATGTCCGTGCAGATTGAGCCATGAGCCAAGTAGACCGGAACAGGTCGAAACTGCTCCCGCTTGGCGCCGCCAGTCCGGCGCGTCAGCATGCCAAGTCGGATGGCATCAGCCACCGGACTGCCTCGACCTCCGCTTGGCGGCAATGAGCCTCGTTTCAGTGCCTGTCGCCACCGGCGGGATTGGTTTCCTGGCTCTGAGATGCAATCGGCTGCTCGACTATAACCAGGATGACCACTTCCGACGTCGGCGGCTTCGTGGAAGCTTGGAAAACTCCCCCTGGCTCGGAACGATGGATCGAACGACCCGTTAGCAGAGCAGGCGTCCAGACGCTTCCCCCAAATACCGACAGGAGCGATGCTATGAAACTCAAGCCTTTGCGCGATCAGACATTCGTCATCACCGGAGGCTCGTCGGGAATAGGCTTGGCAACGGCCAAAATGGCGGCGGCACGGGGTGCGAACGTTGTCATCGTCGCCCGAGATGAAGACGGCATGCGCGAGATTTGCGAGCAAATCCGCGGCGAGGGCGGCAAGGCCGACTATGTCGTCGCGGATGTTGGCGAGCGGGACCAAGTTCGCCGAGCGGTAGACACGGTCATCGCACGTCATGGCGGGTTTGACACTTGGGTCAACAACGCCGGCGTCGGGGCCTATGCCAAGCTCGATGAGCTCTCCGACGAGGACCATGAGCGGATGTTCAAGACCAATTATTGGGGCGTGGTCTATGGTTCCACCGAGGCGCTCAGGCACTTGCGCGAGCATGGCGGCGCGCTGATCAACACCGGCTCCATCTCCTCCGAGATGCCGGCTCCGATCCTGTCCGCATACACCGCTTCCAAGTTTGCGGTGAAGGGCTTCACCGACTCGCTCAGGCTTGAACTGATGCACGACGATGCGCCAGTTTCCGTGACCCTGATCCAGCCGAGCGGTATTCACACACCGTTCGGTGTCCATGCCAGGAACTATATGGATGCGGCTTCCAAAGTTCCGCCTCCCGTTTATGCTCCGGAGGTCGTCGCTCAGGCAATATGCCACGCGGCCGAACATTCCACGCGCGATGTCATTGTTGGCGGTGCCGGCCGACTCATGACAGGTGCCTCGCGACTATTTCCTCGTCTGACGGACAGGCTCTATTCGCGCTTGTTCTTCGTAACGGCAAAAGACGCGAATCGGCGACCGCGCGAACATCTTGGAGGGTTCGACCGGCCGGGCAGTTCGGGTGAACTCTACGGCGATCAAGAAGACTATATCGTCAAAGGTAGTCTCTACACCACGTTCAAGACGAGGCCGCTGAAAACGCTCGCAACGGCCGCCGCGGTTGGTGCGGCCGGTGCGGCCGTTACCGGGTTTCTGCTGAGGCCGCAGGCGCAGGGCTCGCAGAAGGCCGCGCAGACGGAGAAGGAGAGGGCGTAAGCCGGCACCTGTTCGCGTGACCCATTCCAAGCCCCTCGTGCTGATCACCGGAGCGGCCGGCAATCTCGGCCGCTCCCTCGCTTCCGCTTTGTCGGAGGGTTACGAGGTGGTCGGGTTAGACCTGAAGGGCGAGGCGGATTTTCCGCTGTTCGAGGCGGATCTCACCTCGGAGCAATCGCTTCGAGAAGCGCTCGCTCAGGTTCGGGAGCGGTTCGGAGCGCGGATCGCAAGCGTGCTGCACCTTGCCGCCTATTTCGATTTCACCGGCGAGGATCATCCACTCTATGAGAAGCTGAACGTCGAGGGGACTCGGCTGCTGCTCCGGTGTCTTCGTGACTTCTCCGTCGGCCAATTCGTTTATGCGAGCACAATGCTCGTCCATGCGCCGTGTCGCCCGGGCGAGCGGATCGACGAGCAGTGGCCAATCGGACCGCGTTGGATATACCCGCGGTCCAAGGCTCGCGCCGAGGCGGTCGTGCAGGAAGAGGCCCGCGATACTCCAGTTGTGATCCTGCGGCTGGCCGGCGTCTATGATGAGCAGTCGGCGGTACCCACTCTTACTCAACAGATCGCCCGGATATTCGAGCGAGACCTGCAGAGTTATGTCTATTCCGGATCGCCCGATGTCGGTCAGTCATTGGTCCATCGCCAAGACATGATCGATGCCTTCCGTCGAACCGTCGACCGGCGCGATCGCCTCCCGGGACAAACCGCGCTTCTCATCGGCGAGCCCGGCGCAATAGGCTATGATGCGCTGCAGGACCGGATCGGCCGTCTGGTTCATGGCGACGAGGACTGGCCGACGATCCGAGTGCCGAAACCGTTGGCGGCCGTCGGGTCGGCAGCTCTGGGTAAGTTGGAGCCCGTGATCCCGGATTCGATCGACAAGGGGGAAGAACCCTTTGTCAAACCGTTCATGGTGCGGATGGCGGATGATCATTACGCCCTGGACATTACCCGTGCAGGTGAGCTGCTCGGCTGGCATCCGGTCCACCGGCTTGAAACGACTCTGCCCGCGCTCGTTCAAGACCTGAAGCGAGATCCTCTGGACTGGTACCAGCGCAACCGAATCACACCGCCGGAATGGGTCGAGGAAGCGGCTCGGCTCGGCTTCCATCCTGGCGAGTTGCGTCAGCGTCACGAAGGTCAGCTTCGCCACGAACATCGCAGCTGGCGCTGGGCGCACATGGTGAACATCGCGCTTGGCAGTTGGCTGTTGATCCAGCCACCGATCGTCGGCGTCGATAGCCGCTGGCTCGCCGGTCTGGAGGTCGTGCTCGGGGCGGGGCTCATGCTGTTCGCGGCCCTCTCTCTCTCCTGGCGCTTGCGGTGGGCGCGCTGGGTCTGCGCCGGGATCGGCATCGCGACAATGGCGCTGCCATTCATCTTCTGGTCCGACAGCGCGGCTGACTATCTCTCCTCGACCCTGGTAGGCATGCTCGTCTTCGGCCTCGCCTTCGCTAGCAAACCCGACCCGGGGGTATCCGCGATTGCTGCCATGTCAGGTCCCGAACGACCTCCGGGCTGGAGCTACAACCCGTCGACCTGGACTCAACGTTTGCCGATTATCGCTCTTGCGCTGGTCGGTCTCTACGTCTCGCGCTACCTTGCCGCCTACCAGCTCGGCTACATCCCGGACGTTTGGGATCCGTTCTTCGCCGGAAAACTATCCGATCCGCAAAACGGTACGGAGGAGATTGTCACCTCTCATGTGTCAGAGGCGTTTCCCGTCTCCGACGCAGCGCTCGGGGGATATGTCTACGCACTCGAGATCGTCACCGGCATAATCGGCTCCACCCGGCGTTGGCGAACCATGCCTTGGCTGGTGATCCTGTTCGGTATCCTGATTGCGCCGCTCGGAGTCGTCTCGATCCTGTTCATCATCATTCAGCCGATCGTCATTGGCACCTGGAGCCTGATCGCGCTGATTGGAGCGGCTGCCATTCTCGTGCAGATACCATATTCTCTCGACGAGCTGCTCGCATCGCTCCAGTTCGTTCGTCGCCGGGCGAGAGCCGGTCGAAATTGGCTCCGAGTCCTGTTCCTCGGCGACACGGACGACCGCGCGAACGACGGGGATGGGGCCAGCGAGTTCGATTCTGCGCCAGGTGCGGTGCTGCGCGAGATGATTTCCGGGGGCGTTAACCTGCCGTGGAACCTCGGCTTGTGCGTTCTCGTCGGACTCTGGCTGCTTTTCACTCGGGTGACTCTGGGGGCGGAAGGCGTGATCGCCGATTTCGACCATCTGATCGGCTCGCTTGTGCTCACGGTCGTTTCTGTCGCGGCCGCCGAGGTAGCGCGTCCGGTTCGCTATCTCCTGATCCCTCTCGGCGGAGCGCTCGTCGCAATGCCGTTCATCCTTGGCGCTAGTTCGGTTTCAACGGCTGCAAGCCTGGTCTGCGGCATTCTTCTGATCATCCTCTGCCTGCGTCGCGGGCCGATCCATGGCCGCTACGGCGGGTGGAGCAGGTTGATCTCCTGAAGCGCTTGCGACGACTGCCGCGCAGCACTCCGCCAGGCAAGGTCCGGCGGAACCATCACCGTCCTCTATCATTGATTTCAAAAGAGAATGTGCGGCAACGCAGCGCCGCATTCACCGGATGGCAGCCGCGTCAATTCTCCCTGACCGATGTCCCGCGCGGACAGGACAGTCCTGGACCGTCTCGGCTGTCCGGAGCCCAGGAGATCTCAAGTGTCCAAACAGGTGAGCAAGTCGAGCCTCAACATTTCTAGTCTATCGGGGGACGGAATTCCCAGTCATCGAGTATGGGATCGGCCATCTTGCTGGCAAAGGGCTTCGGCCGTGGGGATCGCGGCGGCCCTCGCTCTACTTCCGGCGCCGTCTGCGGCTCAGGGTGTAGAAAGCCCTTCTGAGCGGCTCGGAGCGATACCCGCCGAAGCTCTGGCCGAGCCGCGCGATCAGCAGGTCCTGGTCGCCCAGGTGCTGCTTGACCGTGCCCGCCATTCGCCGGGAGTGATCGACGCGGTTATGGGAGCGAACACGCGACGTGCCGTAGCTGCGTTCGAGCGCGCTCAGGGGCTAACGGTCGACGGGGAACTCGACAACGACCTGCTCCGGCGACTTGCCGAGGCGCATCCCGATGAAATCGTTCGGGAATATGTCATCAAGCAGGAGGATGTGGCGGGCCCGTTTCGATCGGTGCCGCAGGGAATGGCAAGGCAGGCACAGCTCGATCGCCTTGGCTTCGAGGGAGCGGTAGAGGCTCTGGCTGAGAAGTTCCACATGTCGGCCGGCCTTCTTCGAGCTCTCAATCCCGACGTTGACCTGACCAGAGCAGGCGAGAGGATCCTGGTGGTGGATGCCGGTGGGGACGAGCTTGCGACACCTGTGACTCGGATCGAAGTGGACAAGGGTTCGGCTGTGCTTCGTGCCTACTCCGAGGATGGCGAGTTGGTGGCGACCTATCCTGCGACGATCGGAAGCAGCACTTTTCCTTCTCCGAGCGGGACCATGGAAGTGAGGGCCGTCGCCACATATCCCGCTTATTACTTCGACCCGTCCGGCAGGGACTGGGGACCGGACAGGCGAGTGACGATCGCGCCGGGACCCAACAACCCAGTGGGCACGATCTGGATCGATCTCAGCCGCGAAGGCTATGGCATCCATGGGACTCCGGAACCTCGGCTGATCGGGAAGACGTCGAGCCATGGCTGCGTCCGGCTTACCAACTGGGATGCGCGCGAGCTGGCGACGGCGGTGCGCGAGGGAACGCGGGTTCGATTCCTCGAAAGCTGAGTGATCAGGCTTGAAGGGTCCGGACCTAGAATAGACGCCCTCCGATCGGAACCTCCTTGTCCGGCACGACGAGGACTACTGCCCCATTCTCGTCGGGAAAGCCGAGAGTGAGCACCTCCGACATGAAGGGTCCGATCTGCCGAGGCGGGAAATTGACCACGGCCGTCACCATCCGGCCGACCAGAGTTTCCGGTGCATAATGCTCCGTGATCTGGGCCGACGATCGTTTGACGCCGATGACCGGGCCGAAGTCGATGCTGAGCTTCAGCGCGGGCTTCCGCGCCTCCGGGAAGGGCTCGGCGGCGATGATCCGACCGACGCGGATATCGACCGCCAGAAACTGCTCGAAGGCGATCGGCTCGCTGGCCGGAGCGCTGGGGTCGTGGCGAAGATGCATGGCGTGTCCCCGAATTTCGACGGGCGCTCGCTACCCGATAGGGTTTCTTCGCCGCAAGTCTTTGCACCGGTCGCGGATCGCTGCCAACGAGACAAGCGGATGGCCAAGGGGAAGGCTCGGCAGTAGAAATCGAAGGACATGGAGCCGCTTCGGCGACCACGAGTTGTCGGGGCGTCCTGACTTGGCTGAGGGGGTGGCAGTGTCGGAAGTGCAGGGATCCCGGGATGAGGAGCTGAACGAACCGACGGTTCCACCGCGCTCCGGGCGCTGGAAGCTCATCGGGCCGGGTATCGTTGCCGCGGCGACCGGCGTGGGCGCCGGCGATCTCGTTGCCACCCTGATTGCCGGTTCGCGGTTCGGCTACGCATTGATGTGGGCGGCCGTCCTCGGCTGCATCGTCAAGATCGCCCTTTCCGAGGGCGCTGCGCGCTACCATCTCGCCACCGAGTCGACCATCTTCGAAGGCTGGCGATCGCTCGGCGCCTGGACGAGCTGGTATTTCGGGATCTACATCCTCATCTGGGGATTCATCTATGGCGCGACGGCAATGAGCGCGACCGCTCTGCCACTTGCCGCCTTGTTCCCGATTCTGCCGCTGCCCGCCTGGGCCGTGATCGCCGGTGTCGCCAGCTTCCTGTTCGTCGCGCTCAATCGCTACGAGACATTCGAGCGCGTCATGAAGTTCCTTGTCGCTCTGATGTTCGTGGTGATCACCGGGCTCGCCATCCTTGTTGCGCCGGGACTTGGGGACGTCCTGGGCGGCCTGGTGCCGTCGCTTCCGGAGGGCTCGGTCTTCTACACGCTTGGCCTGATCGGCGGCGTTGGCGGCACGATCACCACGGCCGCCTACGGCTATTGGGTGAACACCAAGGGATGGCGGGGTCCGGCCTGGATCCCGATGATGCGGCTCGACAATTATACCGCCTACACCGTCACCGGAATCTTCGTGGTCGCGATGCTGATTGTCGGCGCGGAGCTGCTTCACAGCGCCCAGATCGCGCTCGCCGCCAACGATCGGGGATTGCTCAACCTCAGCGACGTGCTCGAGGAGCGCTTCGGCCGCCCGGTGGCGATCGCCTTTCTCGTCGGCTTCGCTGCGACCGCTTTGTCGTCGCTGTTCGGCGTCTGGCACGGCGTAAGCCTGCTCTTTTCCGACTTCGTCGAACATGTTCGCGGCCGCAAGGAGAGGAGCGAGCATCCCGAGCGAAAATGGCCGTTCCGAGCCTATCTGCTCTGGCTCACCTTTCCGCCCATGCTGCTGCTCTTCTTCGAACAGCCCTTCCTGCTCGTCATCATCTACGGCGTGGTTGGAGCCTTCTTCATGCCCTTTCTCGCCGCCACGCTGCTGCTTCTGCTGAACTCCAACCGAGTCGCGACCGAGCACCGCAACGGCTGGTTGTCCAACCTCGTGCTCTCGGCCTCGGCGTTGCTGTTCCTGGTGCTGTGCGTGCAGCAGATCTGGTCATTCCTCGCCTCCTAGCAGAATCGCCGAACGATAGCCTGGTCTGGGAGCTCCTGGTGCCGGTCGAGATGGCTGACGCTAATCCGCTCTCGCCTGTCGCGGGCCCTCATTTCAAGACTTGAGCGGCTGGTCGAGCGGGTCGGCGAGCTCCCATTTCCCTCCTTCGCGCCGAGTCATCGGCCTTCCGCAGCCTTGGCACAGGCCGGCGAGACCGAACGGGCGCTTGGCGATCGAAGTAAGTGACGGTCGGTGGAAGCCAAAGAAGCAAGTCGCTGACATACAATCAGGAATCTAGTTCAGTTTGGGCGGGAACGACACTGTCCGGATCGCTTCGGGAGCGGAATCTTCGGCGGGTGTTGCCGGGCTGCTACGCCGCTCTTTCAGGATTGACGCACATCCGCTGGCCCGAAAGAAAGATCGCCAAAATGAAAAGGCGGCGGGGCGAAGCCCCGAACCGTACTCGTCACCGGGAGGGGTTTATGACGGAAATCGAGCGGGCGCAGCTGCCCTCGGACCAGCTTCCGGAGAGGCAGAGCGAGAAGCTGGTCATTACCGCTTCCTCGCTCGGGACGGTCTTCGAGTGGTACGATTTCTACCTCTACGGATTGCTCGCTTCCGTCATCTCCGCGCAGTTTTTCTCGGGCGTCAACGAGACCACCGGCTTCATCTTCGCGCTCGCGGCTTTCGCCGCGGGTTTTGCCGTTCGTCCGTTCGGCGCGGTCCTCTTCGGCAGGATCGGCGACCTGGTCGGGCGCAAGAACACCTTCCTCGTCACGATGGGGCTGATGGGCCTGTCGACCTTCTGCGTTGGACTCCTGCCGAGCTATGCCTCGATCGGAGTGGCGGCGCCGATCCTCCTTCTTCTCCTGCGCCTGGTCCAGGGGCTGGCCCTTGGGGGCGAATATGGCGGCGCCGCGACCTACGTGGCCGAGCACGCGCCTAACGGCAGACGCGGACTCTATACCAGCTTCATTCAGACCACGGCGACGCTCGGTTTGTTCGCCGCTCTGCTGGTGGTCATCGGGATCCGAACCGCGCTGGGCGAGGAAGCCTTCGCGGATTGGGGCTGGCGGCTGCCTTTCCTGATCTCGCTGGGCCTGCTTGCCGTTTCGCTGTGGATCAGGCTTCAGCTCGCCGAAAGCCCCGTATTCCGCCGAATGAAGGCGGAGGGCACCACCTCGAAGGCGCCACTCACCGAAGCGTTCGGCCGCTGGGGAAATGCGAAGCTGGTCCTGATCGCCCTGTTCGGCGCCGTCGCCGGCCAGGCCGTGGTCTGGTACACGGGACAGTTCTACGCATTGTTCTTCCTTGAGCGGATGATGAAGGTGGATGGCGCCACGGCGAACATCCTCATCGCCATAGCGTTGGCGATCGGCACTCCCTTCTTCATCCTCTTCGGCTGGCTTTCGGATCGGATTGGACGAAAACCGATCATTCTCACCGGCTGTCTGCTCGCGGCCCTGACCTATTTTCCCCTGTTCCATGCCTTGTCGAAAGCGGCCAACCCCGCCTTGTACGCCGCACAGGCGACCGCTCCGGTCGCGGTCATCGCCGATCCGCAAGACTGCTCCGTCCAGTTCGATCCGATCGGCCGGAACCGGTTCGACGCCCGGAGCTGTGACATTGCCAAATCCTACCTCGCGCGAGCCGGCGTTTCCTATCAGAATGTGGCGGCGCCCCGAGGCGCGGCGGCGCGGATGCGCATTGGCGAGAGGGAGGTAGAGGTCCCCGATCCCCGCATCCTTTCAGGGCCGGAACGCGCGGCGGCGATCGCGTCTTTTCAGCAGGAGGCGCAATCGGCGCTGACGGCGGTCGGCTATCCGGACAGCGCCGATCCCGGGGCGATCGACCGGCCGATGGTCGTGCTTATTCTTACTATCCTCGTCCTCTACGTAACGATGGTCTACGGTCCGATCGCGGCCATGCTGGTCGAGCTGTTTCCGGCTCGGATCCGCTACACGTCCATGTCGCTCCCTTATCACGTCGGCAACGGATGGTTCGGTGGTTTCCTTCCAACCACAGCCTTTGCCATGGTCGCGGCCAGCGGCGACATCTATTTCGGTCTCTGGTATCCGGTCGCCGTTGCCCTGCTGACGGTTGTCATCGGGCTGCTCTTCCTGCCCGAGACTCGCAGCCGCGACATCGCTGAATAGTCCGCCCGCCACCGATGAGCATGTTCGGCCGCTCCATTGCGGACCTCCGGAAAAACTGAAAGTGTCGTCGAATGAACCTCCGCCACATCGAGATCTTTCACGCCGTTTACGTCAACGGATCGGTAAGTGCCGCCGCGAGAGCGCTCAACGTCTCCCAGCCGTCCGTGTCCAAGATGCTTCGCCATGCGGAGAGCCTGCTTGGCTTCCAACTCTTCCAGCGGACCAATGGCGGCCTCGTACCGACCGAGGATGCTCATACCTTGTTTGAGGAGGTGCGGGAGATTCAGGATCGTGTTCATGCGTTGCGCGAGGCCGGTCGAAATCTCCGTCGAGGTGCCGGGGGAACCCTGCGGATCTCCGCTTTGCCCTCGCTCGCACTTGATGCCATTCCGACGGCGGTGTCTCGTTTCCTGCGGACCCACGACAATGTGAAGTTCGATCTGCAGACGGTCCATCACGACGATTTGCTGCGCAAGCTGCATGAGCGCGAGACGGATATCGCCATCGCCTATCAGGTGCCCCCGGCGGCGCCGATCGCTCAGCGCTGGCTCGGCGAAGGTGAACTGGTGGTCCTCTATCGGGAGCAGGACATGCCCGATGCGCCTTCGGGGATCGAGCTTCAGCGCCTGCAAGGGCAGCGCTTCATCAGCCTCGCTGCGAGCGGCCCGACGGGCCGGATCTTCACGGACGAACTGGACCGGCTTGGACTCGAGTTGGACGAAGTGGTTTCGGCTCGAACCTTCTACATTGCCGGCGCACTGGTCCGGCAAGGGGTCGGAATGACGGTGATCGACAGCTTCACTGCCCAGGCCTGTCTCGCTCCGGGGCTGGCGATGCGGCCACTGAAACCGCGTATCACCTTCGATATCCACGCCATGTTCCTTATCAACCGTCCGCTCGGAGCGCTCGCAACCGAGTTTCTGAAGACCATGAAGCAAGTGCTGGATACTCCATAGCGAACGGCTATGGCGGCCCGCTTCATGAATATGCGCCGGTCGCCAGGCCAATGGCTAGGCTGATCGAAGATGATCCCGTCGCCTTTCCTCCTTTATCTTGGTCACAGCGCCGATGTGCTGGGCATCAAGACTTCGCGTGGCGTGGCCGAGTTCCGCCGCTCCGACTGCATCGGCGAATTCCGCCACGACGATTGCCCGTTAACTCTGGGCCTGCCGCGGTTGGGAATGCGCGAGGCCGCGGCCGCCGGCGCTCGGACGCTGATCCTGGGGATTGCCGGAGCGGGGGGAAGGCTCGGCACCGAGCTTGTCGATGATGCGGCTGCGGCTCTCGAAGCCGGGATGAGCGTCGCTTCCGGGCTCCACCAGCGACTCCGGGACGAGCCGCGACTGGCCGCGCTCGCTCGGGAGCGCGGCCTCAGTCTTTTCGACGTGCGCGATCCGCCGGCCAATCTCTCGGTAGGGAAGGGCTATGAAAGGCGCGGCCATCGTCTTCTCACGGTCGGTACCGACTGCTCCGTCGGAAAGATGTATGCGTCGATCGTCCTCGTGGAGGGGCTTCGAAGGCGCGGAGTTGCAGCCGATTTCAGGGCGACCGGGCAGACCGGCATTCTGATCGCCGGCGACGGCGTTGCCGTGGATGCCGTGGTCGCCGATTTCATTTCCGGCGCAATCGAACAGCTCACCCCGGCCCGTGAGGACGATGGCTGGGACATTATCGAAGGGCAGGGATCGCTCTTCCATCCCTCCTTTGCCGGCGTATCGCTGGGGCTGCTTCACGGGGCTCAGCCCGAAGCGCTCGTCCTTTGCCACGAGCCTGGAAGACCGCACATGCGCGGAATTGCCGGGCGGCCGCTCCCTGGACTGGCCGAGTGTCTTGAAGCCAATCTCGAAGCGGCGAGGCTGACCAGCCCGCAGGTTCGAGCCGTCGGCATCTGCTTCAACACCTCGAACCTCGATCCGGGCGTCGCTCGCCGGGTTTGTGCGGACACCGAGGATCGGCTGGGCCTTCCCTGTACCGACCCGGTGGCCTTTGGCGTGGATGCCATTCTCGACCGGTTGCTATGTTCCGAACCCTCAGCGCGCAGCACGATCGCTTCCCTCTAAGCCGGCCGTTCCGGATCTCCCGGGGCGTGAAAACGGCGGCGGACGTGGTGACGGTCACGGTCACCCAGGATGGTGTAAGTGGCCGTGGCGAGGCCGTCCCTTATCCTCGTTACGGTGAAACGGTCGCGAGCGCCCTTGCCGCAATCGAGCAGGTTCGGCCGCTGGTCGAGCGGGGTTGGGGACGTGAAGAACTATTGGAAGTGCTGCCGGCGGGCGCAGCGCGAAATGCGCTCGATTGCGCCTTGTGGGATCTGGAGGCCCGTCGTTCCGGCCGGGACGTGGCCAACCTTATCGACGGGCAGGCCCTTCGCTCCGTCGCAAGCGCACTGACGATCGTGATCGACTCGCCCGAGGGGATGGCCTCGGCTGCCGCCGCTCTTGCCGACGCCCCCGTGCTGAAAGTGAAGGTCGATGCCATCGCGCCGGCGGAGCAGATCCGCGCCGTGAGAGCCGCTGCGCCGAAACCCGATTTGATCGTCGATCCCAACGAAAGCTGGAACCCGGACGTCCTGAAGGCTGTTCAGCCGGTCCTCGTCGAGGCCAGGGCGTCGCTGCTGGAGCAGCCCCTTCCGGCCGGGGCGGACGAGTGGCTCGAGGGGTTCACGCCAGCCGTTCCGATCTGCGCTGACGAGGCCGTGCATGTCGCGGCTGACCTGGAGGTGGTGGCGCGCCGCTATCAGGCGGTCAACGTGAAGCTCGACAAGGCCGGCGGGCTGACGGCCGCTCTGGAGCTCGCGGCGGCTGCACGCGCTCGCGGATTGGGACTCATGACGGGTTGCATGGTGAGCTCTTCCTTGTCGATCGCTCCGGCTCTCCACCTCGCCATCATGTCGGATTTCGTCGATCTTGACGGTCCCGTCTGGCTCCTGGAGGATCGACCCGGCGGTATCGCGATGGAAGGCGGCCTGATCCATCCGCCGGCCGCCGGTTTCTGGGGAACGATATGAACGTAAGACTGGTGGCGCTGCTGTTCGCGGTGGCGGCCTTGGGAGGTGCATCACCCCCGGAGCAGGTCGACCTCATCATCCGTGGCGGAACCGTTTACACCGGGTCGGACGCGCCTTTCGTCGGCGATGTAGCGGTCTCCGGAGACCGGATCCGGGCAGTGGGCCGTAGACTTCCGTTCTCGGCGCGCCGGGTGCTCGACGCGCGCGGCCTGATTGTCGCTCCGGGCTTCATCGATCCGCATTCGCATATCGGCGCCCAGCTTGCCGACGAGGATCCCCGGATCCGGCTCATTCCTGCCTTTCTGATGCAGGGCGTGACCACGGCTTTCATCGGCAATGACGGCGGCGGCGATCCCGATGTCGCCTCGGTGCTGGGAAGCGCCCGAACCAGGCCGGTCGGGATCAACTACGCCGCCTTCGTCGGCTTCGGAGAGGTTCGGCGGCAGGTCGTCGGCGAGGCCGACCGGCCGCCGACACAGGACGAGCTCGAGCGGATGAGACGGGTTGTGGCGAGCGCCATGTGCAGCGGCGCTCTCGGGCTTTCCAGCGGACTCTTCTACGCGCCTCAGAGTTTCGCTTCCACCGGGGAGGTGGTGGCTCTCGCCCGCGAGGCCGGGATCCGCGGCGGAGTCTATGACACCCACATTCGCGATGAATCGAGCTATTCGATCGGACTGGCTGCGGCCGTGGACGAGGCGATCGCCATCGGAACGGCAGGAGGCCTTCCCCTCAATATATCTCACATCAAGGCACTCGGAGTCGACGTCCACGGACAGGCCCCAGCGATCATCGCCAGGATAGAGGAGGCGCGCCGGTCTGGGCACCGGATCACGGCCGACCAATATCCCTGGTCCGCTTCGGGAACGAGCCTGGCCGCCGCTTTGGTGCCGCGCTGGGCACAGGACGGCGGCCGTTCGGCCCTTCTCCAGCGGTTCGACGACTCCTCCCTGACCGAGCGTCTGCGCGCGGACATGGCCGAAAACCTCCGTCGCCGGGGAGGGAGTGCCTCGCTCCTGATCACTCAAGGACGGTATCGCGGCCGGACTCTGGCTCAGGTCGCCGAAGCTCAGGGGATGGACGCGATCAGCTCGGCGATCGCCGTCATCCGGATCCAAGACCCCTCCGTAGCCTCGTTCAATCAGACGGAGGAGGACATCGCTGCCTTCATGAGCCGCCCTTGGGTGATGACGGGATCCGACGCATCTACCGGCCACCCTCGGGCCTATGGCAGCTTCGCTCGCAAATATGCCGAATATGTGGTTCGCCGCCGTGTGCTGACCCTGCGCGAATTCATCGAGCGCAGTACGGCTTTGCCCGCCGACACTTTCGGCCTGAGCGACCGCGGCCGGCTGCGGCCGGGTACGTTCGCCGACATCGTCCTGTTCGACCCGAATGCCTATGCGGCGCGCGCCACCTATGAGGAGCCGACGCTGCTCGCAACCGGCGTCAGGGCCGTTTTCGTCAACGGCGTTCCCGCCGTCGACGACGGGAACCTGACCGGCGCCGCGGCGGGACGAGGGCTGGCGCACCGGCCACCGTCCGGAACCTGTCAATGAGTCTGTTGCGGGGCTGGTTCGCGATCCCGCTCTGGAAACGGGTGCTTGGAGCGCTGGCGCTCGGCCTCGTCTTTGCCATGCTTTGGCCCGAGGCCACGCCCGCGGTGCAGTTCCTCGGCGATCTGTTCGTCCGTGCGATCCGGATGCTGGTCGTGCCGATCGTGCTGGTGACGATCGCCGCCGGCATCACCGCGCTGGGCGACCCGAAGCGGATCGGCTCGCTCGGCGGGCGAACCATTGGCCTTTTCGCGGTCACGACGGCGATCGCCGTATCGGTGGGAATGGCCGTGGCGAGCCTGATCCGGCCAGGGGAGGGGGCGCCGCTCGGAACAGCCGCCCCCCAGGCTCTCGGCGAGCCTCCCACGCCTTACGAGCAGCTCGTCGGGATCATCCCGGTGAATATCTTCGAGGCCCTCGCCAAAGGCGACATGCTGGCGATCATCTTCGTTGCAATCCTCCTGGGGATCGGAACTCTTGCCGCGGGCGAGGCAGGGCGGCCGCTCGCCGGGCTGCTTCAGTCGGCGACGGCGGTGCTTCTCAGGATCGTCGGCATCGTCATGGAGGCGACTCCCTTTGGGGTTTTCGCTCTGATCGCCAACGCCGTGGCGGCAAACGGGGCCGCTGTTTTCGCCAATGTCGGCTGGCTGGCGCTCGCCGTCGTGATCGGCTCCGCCATCCAGATCCTGCTGGTCCACAGCCTGTTGCTTCGGCTCGTCGCGCGGGTGCCGGTCGTGCGCTTCTTCCGAGCAATCATCGATGCCCTGGCCGTGGCCTTTTCCACCGCCTCCAGTTCGGCAACCCTGCCGGTGGCGATGCGGGTGGCGGAAAGAAATATCGGGATCGGGCGGTCAGTCTATTCGACCGTTCTCCCGCTCGGCGCCAGCATCGGCAAGGACGGAACGGCGATGTATGTCGGGCTGCTCAGCATGTTCAGCCTCCAGGCGCTCGGCGTTCCCTTGTCGCCTACCGTCTACGGCCTTGTCCTGCTCACGGGCGCGCTGGCCGCCTTCGGAACCGCGCCGGTTCCATCAGCGTCGCTGTTCATGCTCGCCGCCGTGCTTTCAGCTGTGGGCGTGCCGCCCGAGCAGACCGCATTGATCGTCGGCTTCGTTCTCCCTTTCGATCGCCTGCTCGACATGACCCGAACCGTTCCGAGCGCAAGCGCGAACCTGACGGTGACGACAACGGTTGCACGCTGGGAAGGCGAGCTCGATCCGGAAGCACTTCGTTCCGGTCCGAACGCCTGACGACCTCAGCGGTAGAAGCGGATATTTCCGATCTCGAGCGAAGCCTGCCCGCCAGGTTCGCCTTCAAGCCGGAACACAAGAGCGCGAAGCTGGGCGAGGTTCAGCCTCGCCTCGGCATTCGGGCTCTGCAGCTCCGCAAACGGGATTCGGACTTCCCGAAGGGATTCGTCCGCGGCGAAATGGGTCCGGAACGCCTGCCGGGGATCGATTCCGTAGCTTTCGAGCAGAAGGGCGTAGCGCCCGGCGCCTCGGGTCGTGAAAGCGATGCCGGTGAAGCCACTTGCATCGGCAAGGTGAACGGCACCGGGCGTGAGCGGGAGAACCAGGTTGGCATAGGGTTGCGGAGCTGCGCCCATTCGGGCGAACAGGAACAGGCGTTCCGGCGCGTCGCTTCGTCGAAGATGATGCAGATGACTATGGTCGGCGCCGGGTTCATGAGTTCCGACCGGTAGCGTTCCAAGATCGGTCCGGCCGTTCGGTCCACTGCCGGTATCGATCGGCCCGGCCATCCTGTGGACCGGCAGCGGCGATAGCTCCTCCGACTCGACGAGTCGCCGAAGCTGCGGAAGCGGGATCTCGCGGCCTGAGACGAACAGATGACGGACATCGTACAGATGCTCGATCCGCTCGTCGGGGCGACCGCCAATCAGGACCAAGTCGGCCCTCTGTCCGGGCGCAATCCGCCCTTGATCCTCGCTCTGCCGAAGAATTCCCGCGCTCACGCTCGTCGCGGCCGCCAGGGCTTCGGCGGGCGTGAAGCCCAGCTCCGTCATCAGGCGTATCTCGCGGATGGCCGACGATCCCTGATAGACTCCGCCTATGCCCGCGTCGGTGCCGATGCCGATTCGAATGCCGCCGGCCTTCAGCCTTCGCAGGTTCTCCTGCAGGACCGCCCACCGCCGCGTTTCGAGGTCCGGGATCGACTCGGGCGCGCCGGCCATCCGCGCCTCCTCGCGCGCCCGTTCGGGCGCCCGCAACTTCCGCCACTCGGCTGGCGCGAAGGTGCGGTTCTGCTGCGGTTGGTAGACCACCATCGTCGGCACATAAGCGGTCCCGTTGGTGCGCATCAGCCGGATCAGTTCCTCGTCAACGAGCGAGTCGCCGATGCCGTGCCCGAGCGCGTCCACGCCGGCCCTCGCGGCGAGCTTGGCGCCTTCCAGGGTCACGGTGTGGGTGATCACCGGAATTCCGGCAGCGTGGGCGCTGTCGACGATCGCCCGGAGAGTGGGCTCGTTCATGCTGTTGAGGTCCGGCGTGCGGCCGTATCGCCACCCGTCGGCAAACACCTTGATGACATCCGGCCGATAGGAAAGCGCACGGGCCATCGCGATCTGCGCGGCCCGCGGAGTCGCTGCCTCCAGAGTGAAGGAGTCGCCCCAGCCATATTCGGTCCCGTGACCGCCGGGAACACCGAGGCGAATGGCGAGTCTGAGGTTCGGCGCTGCAAGCGCGCCCGTTCGGGTCATGTCGCGGATGGGCGCCAGCATTTCGCCCGTCACGGAGAAGTCGTTCGCCGTGGTGACTCCGTGGAGGAGGTGGCCGGCATAGGCCTTGCCGAGATCTTCCGGCCCTCCAAAGCCGGGCGCGCGCAGATGGGTGTGCAGGTCGTGCAGACCCGGGATCAGAGTCATCCCTCGCCCGCTCACCACTCGCGCCCCGCGAGGCACCGCAAGTCGCGGCGCGACCGCGGCGATGCGCTCGCCCCGGATCAGGACGTCACCGACCGATGCCGGCGATCCGGTGCCGTCGAAGATCCGGGCGCCGCGGATCAGAACGCCGCCGTCGGGCGATGCCCCGAGACAGAGCAGCGCCAGAATGAGGGTCGCACATTTCGTCCAGTTCATCCTCGGCCGCTCCACTCTTGTCGCCAGATCTTCAAGCCGGTGCCCTCATCGAGCAGTGCGGCGTTCCGGCAGGCGCCGCTTCTTGGCGGCGGCGTTTGCCCGACCGGTGCTCCGGAAACCGCCGATTGCGCCACGAGCAGCAACAAGGCCGGGTTCTGGGATGGTCGCCGAGGCGGACCCGCGAGCTTGCGCCATGCCATGGCTCCTCGTTGAAGCCCTGACAGGGTCGGCGCAACCCGGATGGGGAGACGAATGCGCCGGCGTTATAGCGGCGGCAACGCTCTGAATGACCCTGCCTGGCTTGCTCCCGGCGCGAAGTGCCCTAGGGTCGAGCGATGCAAATTCTCGGACAGGGCCTGCGGATCACGATCCTGACGCTAGCGATGGCCGCCACTGCGCCAGTTCTGGCTTTCGAGGACTCGCTTCAGCAGAAAGTTGAATCGGAACTTGCCGCAGCCAGGGCAGGAACCCGCTTCGGTCTGGTCGTTGCCACCGAGGACGGACAAGAGATCGTCGCGATCAACCCGGAGGGGCGATTCATCCCCGCCTCGAACACCAAGCTGCTCACGACAGCCGCGGCCTACGATTCCCTGTCGGATTTGGACCGGCCTGATACCGCGGGCGGGGCGGCGGTCCGGCTGGACCGGAACCGCCCCGGGGCTCCGGACGTGGTGCTTCGTGGTCATGGCGATGCCCGATTGTCGAGCGCTGCCGATTGCTTGTCCAACTGCCTGGCTAGCTTGGCCGATGCAGTGGCTGCAAGGACGCGAGTGGTCGGCAACGTCATTGGTGACGACACCTTGTTTCCGGACCAGCGCTGGAGCCCGGGGATGAGCTGGAACAACATTTCCAGCCGGTACGGCACGGCGATTTCGGCGCTCACCCTCGACGATAACGAGCTGACGATAGTGGTTTCGCCGGGCGCGGTGGGACGACAGCCCACCCTGGAACTGCTGCCCTATTACAGCGTCGACAATCGCGCGGTGACGGTCGCGGCTGGGTCGACCGAGCTGCGCTTCGACCGGATTCCGGGCAGCCATGTCGTCATCTTGACCGGGACGATCATGGCGGGAGCCGAACCGCAGCGGCTTCGCCTCGGCGTCGACGATCCAGCCCATTTCGCCGCCTGGCGCTTGAAGACCCTCCTGGAGGAGCGAGGGGTCAGGGTTGCCGGACGGGTGGAGGCCCGACACCGTCCGTTCATGCCAAGTGACGACCCGGAACGACGCAACGGCGCCCCGGCGCCACGTCCGCCGGAACCGGAGGTCCTTGCGCGGGTTGTCCCCGGTCCGCTTGCCGAGGATCTGACCGTGATCAACAAGGTAAGCCAGAATCTCCATTCCGAACTGATGCTTCGCCGGATCGGTCTGGTTCGCGGATCCGGTTCGATCGAGGACGGAGTCGCCGCGATCGCCAGCATGCTCGAACGCGCCGGTGTACCGCGAACCGGCTGGGATCAGTCGGATGGCTCGGGAATGTCCACCTACAACCGGCAGTCACCTCGGGCGATGGCCACCTTCCTGCGCTGGGCGGCCGCCCAGCCCTGGGGAGAAGAATGGCGGTCGACCTTTCCCGTCGCAGGGCGGGACGGGACGCTCGGGAACCGGTTCCGCGGCACCCCGCTGGAAGGGCGGCTTTTCGCCAAGACGGGCTCTCTCAATGCGACCAATGCCTTGTCCGGTTACATGGTCGCTCGCAGCGGTCGCACCCTGATCTTCTCCTTCTACGCCAACGATGTTCCGGAAGCCGCCAGCGCCACGGCGATCATGGATTCGACTCTCGTTCGAATTGCGGAAGCGTTTTAAGCCGAATCCCAGGACCGGATGACGGCGTCGCCAGTTGACCGGCGCAACTCCATTATCCCGGAGTCCTGGTGCCGGGTCGGGTGAACGCGGTTCGAAAGAAGAGTCCAGGCAAGGCCTCGATCGAAGTCGACCCAAAGCCCGGTCCCGGTAAATCCGGTGTGGCCTATCGTTTCGTTGGAGCAGGAATCACCGCCTGGCCAGCCGACGAAGCGCCGCTCCCAACCGCAGGTGCGATGTTCGTGCACCGGAGTCCTGATGGCCTGGAGCAGAAAGGGCGAAGCGCCGCTGCCGTCCAGCAGCCCGGCCGCGAAATCGAGCACACCTGCCACCGTTCCGAACAATCCCGCATGACCGGGCGCGCCGCCAAGTGCCCAGGCATTTTCGTCATGGACCTCGCCCTTCAGGACGCGCCCGCGCCAGCTGCAGGCTTCGGTGGCGACAGCCGGGCCCGGCGGAGGACCGAAGCTCAAGCCTGGGCCGAGCGGCCAATCCGCGAGGCTCGCTCCGGTGACTCGCTCAATCGCGATTCCGAGCAGGATGAAATTGATGTCGGAATAGACCGGCGGGCCATGGCGCCACGAGCGCTGCAGAACGAAGGCGCGAAGGCGCGCCGGATCGTCGCCATAGGTGTAGATCGGCTCCACTGCCGGAAGGAAGGATCGATGAGCGAGACAGTCACGGAAGGTCAGCTTCCGTTCGGGCGCAGTGTCGAGCTCATATTGGCGGAGATCCGGAATGGCGTCGGTGAGCGGTCGGTCGAGATCGATCCGCTTTTGTTCGGCCAGGGTGAGGACCATCGTCGTCGTGGCGATCACCTTGGACACCGAAGCCAGGTCGAACCAATGGTCGTCGGTCAGCGGCTCGGGATCGGGCACAAGCGCGGCCATTCCCGCCCGGCGGACGGCACGCCGCCCGTCCGAAGCGACAATCCCTAGCGCAGCGCCGGGTATTCGGCCTTGCTCGATCGCTTGCTGTGCGGGGGCGAAGGCGCGCTCGACGATTTCCTCCATCATTCGGGCAGATCGTCTGGCGCGCGCGGCCGGGCGCGGGCAATGACCGGCAGGAACAGGATGGCGGCGAGGCTCAGCACGCCGGAAAGAATGAAAAAGAGATCGAAGCCATTATAACCGGCGCGGTCGAACGCTTCGACCATCCCACCGCCGGCCCCGGAAAGCAGCCGCGGCAGCAGGAAGGCGAAACCGGAGAGAAAGGCATATTGCGCTCCCGGGAAGCGCGGGTTGACGAGCATCGACAGGTAGACGACGAAGATCGCCCCGGCCATGCCGTTGCCGAACTGGTCGGCGGCAGTCGCGACATAGAGAGCCGTTCCGTCTGTCGGCTGGTGAGCAAGCCAGACGAAGCCGAAATTGCCGATCGCGGCAAAGATCGCACCGATCGCGAGGGTTCGGGCGAGCGGCCAGCGTGCCGCCATCAGGCCGCCGATCCCGACTCCGACGATGCTGGAGATCAGAGCGACGTAACTGTCGGCGAGTCCGATCTCGGTCAGCGAATAGCCCAGCTCGCGGATCATCGGCTTCGAGAGGTTCAGAGCCAGAACGTCGCCCATTCGGTAGATGGAAACGAACGCCATCAGCGCCAGCGCGAGGAAGCCGTAGCGCCAGAAGAAGTCAACATAGGGCCCAAGAGCGACCGAACGGCGGGCCGGCGCCGTCGGGGGCAGGTCCCGGATCCGGGGGAGGGCCGCCGCCATGACCAGGAACGGCACCATGCAGATGGCGAGCACATAGGGAGTCACATTGGACTGCCCGTTGAGGCCGAGACCGGAGGCCCCGCTCAGCAGGAGCCAGCCGATGCCCGCCGTCACAGCCGTTAGCGCGGAAAGGATGATCAGGCTTGCGAGAAGCCCCGTCGCCAGCGCGACGCTACGGCTGCCGCCACGGTTCGGGTCCGGCCGCATCGCCGCAAGCAGCGGGAAAGGCAGGAAGACGGCGGCGGCGATCGCCAGATAGGCACCCGTCCAGCCCCAGCCCGGCATGTCGGCGATGAGGAGAGCGCCGCTGCCTGCCGCGACCATTGCTGTCCGATAGCCCCAAAGATTGGCGGCGGCGATCGGCCCCTGCTCCTCCTGAGTTGGAGCGAGTTCGATGCGCCAAGCGTCGGCGGCGACTTCAAGTGTCGTCGTCCAGAAGGCGAGAAGCACGGCGAACAAGGCGGTGATGCCGAGATTCTGATCCGAGGAGGTGAGACCCATCGTCGCCATCGAAGTGAAGATGCCGAGCTGGGAAAGCATGATCCAGCCCCGTCGCTTGCCCCAGAAACGGCCGAAGCCCGGAACCTCGTACCGGTCGAGCAGCGGCGCCCACAGGAACTTGAAGGTCGGCAGAAGCTGAACCCAGGCGAAAAAGCCGATAATGACGAGGCCCACTTCATGGGCCTGGAGCCTCAGCGAAAGCACCGTCGAGAACATGTAGAAGGGAAGGCCGGCCGAAAAGCCGAGCATGATATACAGTGCCTGCCGGCCGATCCCCCTCGGCACGACGAGCGGGGCCGCCGCGGCACTCTCGGTTACTGCTGTCGTTGCCATCCTGCCCCCTTCGCGATCAGCCAGGATCGCGGGCGCGGCCATGGCTCGTCAACTGTGGCCATAGAGTCACGAAGCCTGCTCATTCACCGCCAGAATGGCGGGAGGTTATGGCCCCGCCAACAGAAACTATGGCCGCTGGTCAAAATCTTGTTACTTAATGCCCAACGGCTCACGCCTAGGGGGACATAGGATGCTTGCTGCCACGCCATTCAGAGCGTTTCTATTCTCGGGAACCGCTTTCATCACGCTCGCCTGTGCTCTGCCGGCGTCAGCGCAGGTCACGGATCCCGAATCGACGACCCAGCCCGACAGCACACCATCCGGCGCAGAACTCCCCGATCAGGGAGCGACGGTCAGAAGTACGAGTGCCGATCAGGCCAGTGGCGAGAACATCCTCGTCACGGGTTCGCGAATCCGCCGGGATCCCAACGACAGCGCCCTGCCGCTTCAGATCATCACGACGCAGGAGATCGAGCGGAACGGCATTTCCAATCCCGAGCAGCTTATCGCCTATCTGACGACCAACGGCACCGGGGCCGACAATCTGGCGAGCAACGCCGACGTAGTTTCCGGCCAACAGCGGGGTAATAACGGCGCTTCCTTCGCCAACCTGCGCGGCCAGGGCTCCGGCGCGACCCTGGTTCTGCTGAACGGCCGACGAGTGGCCGCGCACGGGCTGCAAGGCTCTGCCGTCGACGTCAACCAGATCCCCTTTTCGGCCATCGAGCGGGTCGAGGTGCTGAAAGAAGGCGCGTCCGCCATCTACGGCACCGATGCGATCGGCGGCGTGATCAACTTCATCCTTCGCAACGATTATCAGGGCTTCGGAGTCCAGGGCTTCACCGATGTCGCGGAAGAGGGCGACCATACGGTTTATCGAGTTTCCGGGATCGCCGGCTATGGCGATCTGAGTTCGGACGGCTTCAACGTGATGGCCGCGATCAGCTATAGCGACGTCCCCGAACTGCGTGGCGATCAGCGCGATTTCGTGAACACCTTCCAGCCCGAGCGCGGGCTGTCGCCCGACACGCGCGGCACGCCGCACGCCACGATCTTTCCGCTTGCGGGGACCTTCTTCGCAAATGCAGGCGAAACTCCCCTTATCCCCGGAACTACGACCCGAGCAGGGGGCGGAATCAACATTCTCGACCTGCCTGGCGGCGAGGGCTGCGGTTCGATCCCGGGGCAGGGGCCTTATGACAATCAGCTTTGGGCGACTCCCAATGCCGCTCTGGCCTGTGCCTGGGACACCGGACGCGCGGCCGTGCTTCAGCAGCCGCTGGAAACGCTTACCTGGCTCGCACGCGGCGTCGTCCGGCTGGGCGAACATGAAATCAGCCTCGAGGCAACGGGATCCGACGCGGCGGCAGCGAAGCGATTCTCGAACGTCCAGATCACGCCCAACACCACGACCCAGCGCTACGAGCATCCCGTAGGAGCGCCGGGGTGGGACATCGTGTACCAGCGGCTGATCGCCGCCTTTCCCGAACTGGCTGCCAGGGATCCGGACGGCTTCGCCTATCGCTGGCGTTGCATCGAATGTGGCCGCCGCGAAATCACGACCGAGACGGAAACCGCACGTTATGCCTTTGGCATCGATGGTCCGTTGTTCGGAAGCTGGGATTATCGGAGTGGCGTCTCCTATGCCGTCAGCGAGTCCCAATCGCAGCTTGGCTCCGGCTATTATTATCGGGGCACGACGGCGACTGGCGCTGATGACCCGAATGCTCCACTCGCGCCCGGTGCGACGCGGCGCGGCCTGATCGGCCTGCTCAACAGCGGCATCATCAACCCGTTCCTGCTGCCGGGTCAGTCGCAGACCCCGCAAGCCCTTGCCGCTCTCGATGCCGTGTCCGCCGAAGGCGTGATCCTCTACGGCGGCCGCTATTCCGTGCTTCAGGGCGACGCCTCGTTTTCCGGGCCCTTGTTCGATCTGCCGGGCGGAACGGTCCGCGCTGCTGCCGGAGTGGACTATCGCCGCGAGAGATACCGGTTCAACGGCGATGCGCGGGAAGCGGCGAACCGTCCGGTGATCATTGCCGCGCCGTTCGACGACCAGAATGCCCTCCAGGGTGCCGAGCGCGAGATCAAGGCGGCCTATGCCGAAATCCTGATCCCACTATTCCGCAATTTCGAGCTGACGCTGGCCGGGCGGATCGACGACTATGGCGATTTCGGAACGACCGAAAATCCGATGGTCAATTTCAAGTACCGGCCCATTCCGGAGCTGATGTTCCGAGGCAATTACAACACGGCCTTTCGGGTGCCGGCCTTCAACCAGCTGTTCAACGGCCGGATCGAGTCGCTCTACACCGGCAACGACCTGGCGGACCCGGCGACCTGCCCCAGCGCGCGTCCTGATCCGGCCGTCCCGGGCTGCGAAAATCTCGTACGGTCGATCGACATCATCAACGGCGGCAATCCCAATCTCGGACCGGAAACAGCGGAGATGTGGAGCCTCGGAGTGGTCGTCGAGCCCTCGCGCAACTTCAGTCTGTCGGTCGACTATTTCAACATCAGGCGCGACGATACCATCCAGGTGCTGACGCTCCGTCAGCTCGTCGACAATTACGAGCTCTTCGAGGAGCGATTCATTCGCGACCCGGCCACCGGTGCCTTGCTCGAAATCGATCAAAGGTGGATCAACACGGGCGGTTCCACGACGGAAGGAATCGAAATTGTCGCTCGCGGTGGCGTCGATGCTTGGGGTGGGCGGCTGCTCGCCGGGATCGATGGTACCTACCTTCTGAAGAAGACGGAGCAGATCCTGGAGGGAGCTGCGATCGAGAACCGGCTGGGCGTTTTCTCGTTCAGCGGCGATCTCGGGCTTCGCTGGAAACACAATGCGTTCATCAGCTACACCAACGACGACTGGAACGTCACCTTCACCCAGATCTTTCGCAACGGATATCAGAACCAGCAGCTTCCCGGAATCGCGAACGGATCGGTTACTCGTCCCGACGTGGTGGAGCGGGTTGACGACTATATCATCTACAATCTCTTCGTCGGCTTCACCGGCATCGAGGGAATGCGCTTCGGCGTCGGCGTAAGGAATCTCTTCGATACCGATCCGCCCTTCGCGATCAGCTACGACAGCTTCACCGGTGGCGGCAGCTCCTGGGAGCCTCGGGTAGCCGATCCGCGGGGGCGGTCCTTCACTTTCCAGGCTGAATTCAAATTCTGACCGCCTGCCCTGACGCCGCGGCCGGGTAAGCCGCGGCATCTTTCTGAAGGTTTTGCGAAGCTTCCGCGGCGCCGGCGCTCGACTGCGCAACAGCGCTCGACCGGTGCTCCAGGGGGCGAGCTGGCCGAGTGCCCGCGAGGTTATGGGTCCGCCAACAGAAAATATGGGGAGCCATGACAATCTTGTTACTTAATGCCGAAAAGCTGTCGCCACAGGGGGGATGATCGAATGTTTACTTCCAAGTCACTCAAGAGAATGCTTTTTTCCGGGACGGCGGTTGCAGGGCTCCTGTGTACTCTGCCCGCCGCCGCCTTGGCGCAGACGCGATCGGACGAGCAAACCTCGAGCGACTCGTCCGCGGCTCAGCCGCGGTCGGCTGAAAGTGGCGACAGCAATGACAACATCGTCGTGACAGGCACGCGAATCATCCGGGACGGCTACCAGGCCCCTACTCCGCTCACGGTGCTGACCGAGGCTGAAATCGAAAGCGGCTCACCGACGAACAATATCGCCGATTTCGTCAACACCCTGCCGTCGCTTGCTGGCTCGACACGTCCTTCCAACTCGCGCCTCAACATTTCGAGCGGGCAGGCCGGCATAAACTCGCTCAACCTGCGCAACCTGGACGCCGGCGCGAGCGGCACTCGTACGCTGGTGCTGGTCAATGGCCGGCGCTCGGTGGGATCGGCGATCACCGGGGTCGTCGACATCAACACCATTCCGCAAGGGCTGATCTCGCGCGTCGAGGTGGTGACTGGCGGCGCCTCGGCTGCCTATGGCTCGGACGCCGTGGCGGGCGTCGTCAACTTCATTCTCAACAACCGATATGAGGGGCTGAAGATCGAGGGTGATACCGGAGTCACCCAATATGGCGACGGGTTCAACTATTCGGTCAATGTAACGGGTGGTCTGGCGTTCGCCGGCGGGCGCGGTCACATCCTGCTGAGCGGCGAAATCGCCCATCGCGACGGCATCTTCGAGGTCGACCGGGACTGGAATCAGATCGGGTTCCTGCGGTTCGAGAACCCGGCCTATCTCGCGAACCCGAATTCAGGCGCCCCGCAATACATCTTCGTGCGTGGCGCGGGTCCGACCAATTCCACTCCTGGCAGCATCATCACCAACTCTACCGGAGGTGCCGCCAATCGGCTTCGCGGCATCTATTTCGGTGGCGGCGGGTCGATCAACCAGTTCGTCTGGGGAGATTTGACCTTCCCGTCTCCCACCGGCAGCGCCGTGCCGCTGCGCACCCGAGGCGGCGACTGGCGGGTCAACGATTCGGGGCGCAGGATCGGCCTGGATCCGGAGGATGACCGTCAGGGCGTGTTCGGCCGCATCAGCTTCGAGGTTAGCGACGGCGTCGAATTGTTCGCGGAGGCCGCGTACAACCGGCAGGAAATAGCCTTCAACGCTGGGCCCAACCTGCAGACTGGCATCCGGCTTGATGCGACCGGGTGCACCCAGACGCCGGTGCCGATTACCTGCAATGCGTTCCTGCTGAACACGCTTGGCGCAGAGCGGCTACAGGGCATCACCAGCGTGACCGTTGCGACTACGTCGGCCGACCTGCCGTTCCGAGGAATCGACAACAGGCGCGAAGTGCAGCGTTACCTGATCGGTGCGGAGGGCGAGTTCGAAGCGTTCGCAAGGACCGCACGCTGGGACATTTACGGGCAATATGGCCGAGCCGAGGTGCGTGAGCAGCTCCGCGACATCCAGAACATCGCTCGCATCAACGCCGCGCGAGATGCAGCCTTTGCGCCGGCGGGCAGCGGCTATCCCGTCGGATCGATTCAGTGCCTGATCAATGTCGATGCCGATCCGAGCAACAACGATCCAGCCTGCGTGCCGTTGAACCGTCTCGGTCTCGGCGTCGCCGATCCGGCGGCGATCGATTACGTGCTGGGCGATCCTTATCGCGACCAGGTGCTCGAACAGACTGTAATCGGCTTCAACGTCTCGGCGACGCCGTTCGCGACCTGGGCCGGTGATGTCAGCATCGCGGTCGGGGCCGAATATCGCAAGGAAGAGATTAGCGGCTTCGTTCCCGAAGAGTTCCAGCCGCTGCCGATCCGCGATGCGCAGGGCAGAGTCACGGGTGCCAGAAATCGCTGGTCGGTGGGCAATTACCTGCCCAGCTTCGGATCCTACGACGTCAAGGAAGCCTATTTCGAAACGTTGATCCCGCTCGGTTTTGGCCTGGAGTTCAACGGCGCGGTGCGTGCGACCGATTATTCGACGGCAGGCTACGTCACGACATGGAAGGCGGGCGCAACCTGGCAGCCAATCGACGACTTCCGCCTGCGGGTGACCCGTTCACGCGACATCCGCGCCCCGAACCTCAACGATCTGTTCCAGGCGGGCACGGCGAACAGCGATTCGGTAAGCAATCCCGGCTTCGTGACTGGCACCAGTCCGCCCTTCGTCCCCGTCGGCGAGCAGCCGCAGGCTGGCTACAGCTATTCCGGTTTCGCGACAGGCAATCCGAACCTGGAGCCGGAAAAGTCCGATCAGTGGAATATTGGCGGGGTGTTCTCGCCGACCTTTCTTCCGGGCTTCAACCTCGCGGTCGATTATTTCGATATCCAGATCAATAGCGGGATCAGCAGCTTCTCCGCTCAGCAGATCGTCAATCTCTGCTTCCTGGGGCAAGCAGCGTTCTGCGATGCGATCAGTGTCGATCCCTCGCGCACCCAGAACCCGGGTCAGCCCTATTTGATCATCCGGACTCAACCCTTCAACGCGGCGACCCAGGAGGTCCGAGGCGTCGATTTCGAGGCGTCTTATCGGACGGCGCTCGACCGACTGATCGCCGGCGCAGACGGCGCTTTCACCGTCCGTGGCCTCGCGACCCGCTATCTGGAGAACCGCTTCAACAGCGGCGTCCCCGGTACGGTGGTGCTCAACACCGTGGGCGTCAATGGCGGACAGTTCAGCACGCCAAAATGGATCTACCGAGTCAGCGCAACCTACGACGCGGATGCTTTCAGCATCACTGCGGTCGGGCGCGGCGTCAGCGCCGGCAAATATGTTGCGAACGGAATCGAGTGCCAGACGAATTGCCCAGTTTCGACCGTGAATGCGCCAACCTATGAGCGCAATCGGGTGTCGGGTACGTTCTACGTCGATCTCAACGTAACGTCGCGGTTCGACGCGCTCGGCCGGGGCGACGGCGAATTCTTTGTCAATGTGACCAACCTGTTCAACGCCAATCCGCTCCTGCTGCCGGAAACTGGTCTGGCGGCGAACAGCACCTATAGCGACCTTCTCGGAAGGTCGTTCAGGGTCGGCATGCGCTTGCGGGTGCGCTGACCACGCGATCGAGCCAAAGCCGCGGCCCAGCGCCGCGGCTTTGACTTTCGCGCCGTCGCCGATTGCCTTAGCGGCGGCGCGTAAGGAGCGCCAATGAACCCTTTTCCACTTGTTGATGGAGTCGTGCACTGCGAGGACGTGCCGCTGCCGCTGATCGCGCGCGAGGTGGGCACGCCTGTCTATGTCTACTCGAGCAGCGCGATGCGCAGCCAGGCGCGGGCGCTACGGGAGGCGCTTTCTGCCCTTGGCGAGCCTTTGATTGCTTATGCGGTGAAGGCCAATCCCAATGCAGCGGTTCTGGCGACGCTTGCCGACGAGGGACTCGGCGCGGACGTGGTTTCCGGCGGCGAATATAGCCGCGCAAAGGCGGCCGGGATCCCGTCCGACAAGATCGTCTTTTCAGGCGTCGGCAAGACGGCCGAAGAAATGCGCCTCGCGCTCGACGGCGGCCTTGCGCAATTCAACCTGGAATCGCTCCCCGAAGCCGAAATGCTGTCGCAGGTGGCGATGTCGCTCGGGCGGAAGGCGCCGGTCGCCTTTCGGGTCAATCCCGATGTCGATGCGGGTTCGCATGCCAAGATCTCGACCGGCGCGGCGCACAACAAATTCGGTATCCCGATCGACGAGGCCCTGGCAGCCTGTGGTAGGCTCAGAGACTTGCCGGGCCTTGAGCTGAAGGGCCTTGCCGTCCATATCGGCAGCCAGTTGACTCGCCTCGAGCCGCTGGAGGCGGCGTTCGACAAGGTGGGCGCGATGATCGCCCAGCTTCGGTCGCAGGGACACAGGATCGAAACGGCTGACCTGGGCGGTGGGCTGGGGGTGCAATATGATCCATCCGCTCCGCCGCCGCCGACGATCGAGGATTATGGCGCGATGGTGGCGCGGGCTACGCGAGGGTGGAACGTTCGGCTTATCTTCGAGCCTGGACGGCTGATCGTCGGAAATGCCGGGATCCTCCTGACTGAAGTGATTCGGGTGAAATCCGGCCCCAGATGTCCTTTCGTCATCGTCGACGCCGCGATGAACGACCTGCTCCGGCCAAGCCTCTACGATGCCTGGCACGGGATCGATGCGGTGGCGCCGACCGGCGAACGGATGCAAGCCGACGTGGTCGGACCGGTCTGCGAAAGCGGCGACATGTTCGCCGTCGCCCGAACGCTGGACAAGGTCGGAGCCGGCGATCTCATGATCATCCGAACCGCCGGAGCCTATGGGGCGACGATGGCCAACACGTACAATTCCAGGGCGCTCGCGCCGGAGGTGCTGGTCGAGGGCAGCCGCTGGGCGATTGTCAGGGAGAGGAGGGGCTTGGAAGCCTTTCTTGCGGATGAGAAGGTCCCCGAGTGGCTCGGCCGCGGGGGTGAAAGCCGCTAGTCGTCCATCCTGGAGGCGAGCCATTCCTCGATGGCGCGATAGGCGGAGTGGCCACGCGGCGGCTCGGCGGGATTGTTGGCGGCGAAATAGGCAATTCCCACCTTCCGCTCGGGGTCAATCCAAAGGCCCGATCGGAGATTGTACGCGTCTCCCGCATGGCCGGCCATTCGGCGCCCACTTCCGAACAGGTCGTCCTCGCAGCCGGGAGTGGTGACGGGCAGCGACTGAGCCCCCAGGCCATAGGCGCAGTAGAAGCCCTCGCTCGTGTCGCCGTTGACCCCGTCGAACGTCCAGATCGGTTCCAGAACCGTCCGGATGCTTTCCCCGCTGAGGAACGGCCGACCCCGATGGCGGCCGCGGTTGAGCAGTAGCTGACCGATTACGGCCAGGTCGCTCATCGAAGCGCGCAGCCCCCCCTGCGGAGAAAAGAGCGCACCGTTGCTTCCGAGCTCGTATCGGTCCAGCTCGCAGGTCTCGGTTTCTCGGAACACGGGACAATCGGGGCGCCTTCCGCCGAGGCCGTCGACGGCGACGGTGCCGTCCGGGCGGTAGAGGGTGACCGCTCGACTTGCCTTTTCGTCGCTGCACATCGTCCAGTTGAAGCAGGCGTCGAGGTCAAGCGGTGCCAGGACCAGGGAGTGGATCAGCCGGTCGAACCGCTCCCCGGTCGCTTTTTCGAGTATCGAGGCGATGACCGGGAAGTTCAGGTTGGCGTAGCGGAAATAATCGCCCGGCCGGTGGTCCGGGTCGAAGACGTTGGGCTCGGCAATTGCCGAACGCAGCGTCCTCCCGAGCGGGATGACGTAGGCGTCGCCATCGTCTCGAAGGCTCGAACGATGGGAAAGCAGCATCCGCAACGTGATCGGCACTTCGGGGTAGGCCGGGTTCCGAAGCTGCCAGCCAAGCCAAACGGAAACGTCGGAATCGAGATCGATCCGGCCCTTCTCGACCAGCCGCATCACCCCTAGCGCGACGATCAGCTTGGATATGGAGGCAACCCGCACCGGGTCCTCAATGGTGGCGGCACGACCCGTCCGTCGGTCCGCCAAGCCCGCAGCTTCGCTCTCGTTCAGCTGTGTGGAATCGAATGTGACCCAGGCATGAGTGACATTCGGTGGCGGTGGAGCATGATCCGACGGGGTCAGCTGACAGGCCGAAAGGGAAAGGAAGGCGACCGCCGGTACAATGCGCATATGTGGATCATAGCCATTGTCGCAAGCAGCGAGAACAACCTACTGCCAAACCGAAATGTCGTCTTCGCAATGACTGGCAATCCCGAGGCAAACGAGCGTGCCGTCAGAGCGAGATCGGCCTTGGCCGAGTCAATTGAAGCGGTGGCGCCAGGGGATTGATACCGGTGTCATCGTGTGCCACAAACGCCTGCAAGCCGGCGTCAAGACCGGATCATCGAGAGGGACGGGTGCGCGGATGAAAGGCGCGGAAATCGACTCCGCAACCAGGACGACGGGTGGAATGACTGGCTGGACCAGGCGGAGCGTCCTGGCCGGCGGCCTGGCGCTTTCGATCGCCGGGTGCGGCAATGGCCGGCGCTCGACCTTGTTCGGAACGGACACTCACCCGGCCGACTATCCTACTGTTCGCGCTTTCCGATATTTTGGGGACCTTGTCGAGCAGCGCACCGGTGGGCGGCTTCGACTGAAGCTCTTTCCCGGAGGCCAGCTGGGCGCCGAGCGCGACACGCTCGAAATCACCAGCTTTGGAGGCCTGGATTTCAACCGGGTCAATCTGGCGCCTCTGAACTCGATCGAGCCGCTGACGATCATCCCGTCACTTCCTTTTCTGTTCGAAACGGAAGAGCATATGCGGCGCTCGCTCGACGGAGAACCGGGGCAGCGGGTGCTGTCTTCGCTCGAGAGGCATGGACTGATCGGCCTGTGTTTCTACGATTCGGGAGGCCGATCCTTCTACAATGTGCGCCGGCCGATCCGGCGGCCCGAAGACATGCGCGGACTGAAGATCCGGGTCCAGAACTCCGACCTCTACGTCGCGATGATCCGATCGCTGGGAGCCGACGCGACTCCGATGGACCTTGGCGAAGTTTATCAGGGGCTGGTGCAGGGCGTGGTGGACGGCGCAGAAAACAACTGGCCCTCCTATCAGACGGGTCGGCACTTCGAAGTCGCTCCCTTTTACAGCCTGACCAATCACGTGATGGCGCCCGAAGTCCTGCTCATGTCGAAGACGCGCTGGGACGAACTCAGCGAGGCAGACCAGGCGATCGTTCGGCAAAGCGCACGCGACTCCGTTCCTTACATGCGTGGCTTGTGGGACGCCCGGGTCGCCGAAGCGCGCCGCGCGCTACTCGCTGCCGGGGTTCAGGCGAACGAAGTGGATCGACAGTCTTTTCGCGTTCGGATGCAGCCGGTCTGGGAATCGTTCGTCACTTCGCCGCAGCAGAGCGAACTCGTTCGGAGCATCCTGGCCATGGGAAGCGGCGATGCTTGAACGGCTGAAACGGATCAACTCCGCCGCGAGCGATCTCTTGCTGCGGGCCGGAGCCGCCGGGCTGGTGCTGATGACAGCCATAGTCGGTTGGCAGGTCTTCGGCCGATACGTGCTGAATTCCAGCCCTGCTTGGGCAGAGCAGTCAGCGCTGGTGCTGATGATCTGGTACGTCTTCTTCGCCGCGGCCGCAGGCGTCCGCGAGGGTTTCCACATCCGGATCCTCGCCGCGGAATCGCTGCTGTCGATCCGCGGTCGTCGAGCGATGCGTTTCGTGGCCCATTTGATCGTCGGTCTTTGCGGCCTCGCCATTGCTGTCTGGGGCGGAGAATTGGTGGTCCGCACCTGGAGCCACGTCATCCCGACGCTCGGTTTGCCGAGAGGAGTCGCCTACCTGCCTCTGCCCCTCTCGGGAGTCCTCATTGTCCTTTTTGTCGTCGAGCTGCTCCTCGAGGACGCCGCGGGCGAAGAAAGCGCCGACAAGGAGACCAGCCGGTGGAGTTAGCCGTCCTTCTCGTCACTCTGCTGGTGCTTCTTGCGCTTGGCGTACCGGTGGCTTTCGCGCTGCTGGGAGCTTCGCTGGCGACGTTCGCGGTGCTCGATCTCCCGCTCGTGGTCGTGTTTCAGCGGATGGCTGCAGGAATCAGCGTCTTCAACTTGATGGCCATTCCCTTCTTCATCTTCGCCGGTGACCTCATGTATCGAGCCGGAATCGCCACGCGGCTGGTCCAGGTGGCCGAAGCGATGTTCGGACGCGCCCGGGGCGGCCTCGGACAGGTGAATGTCGGAGCTTCGATGCTGTTCGGCGCCGTATCGGGGTCCGCGATCGCCAGTGCCTCAGCCATGGGGTCGACGCTTATCCCGCTGATGAAGGAAAAGGGGTACGACACGGACTATTGCGTGAACGTCACGGCGACGGCGGCGATCGTTGGATTGCTTATCCCTCCATCGCACAACATGATCATCTACGCGGCGGCGTCGGGCACCGGCGTTTCGATCGGCGACCTTTTTCTCGCCGGAATCGTTCCCGGGATCCTGACCGGTCTGCTGCTGATGTTTGTGGCCTGGATTGTCGCCGTGAAGCGCGGCTACTCGAAGGGCACCTTCCCAGGCTGGCGGCCGTTCCTCCGCGCCGCCGTCTATGCCGTGCCCGGATTGCTGACCGCGGTCATCATCATGGGCGGGATCCTCAGCGGAATATTCACGCCGACCGAGTCTTCTGCCATTGCCGTGATCTACACGATCGCTGTCGGAATTTTCGTCTATCGAAGCCTCGGTTGGCCGGAATTTGCCGCGGCAGCGATCCAGTCCGTCAAGACCGCGGCCATGGTCCTGCTGATCATCGCCTCCGCCACCGCCTTCGGCTTTGCTCTGGCCATCCTGGAAGTGCCGGCCGAGCTCGCCGGTCTGATCGGCTTCCTCACCGACAATCCGATCTTCATTCTCCTGATCGTCAACATCATTCTCTTGTTGCTCGGCACCTTCATGGACATGGCGCCGCTGATCGTCATCACCACTCCGATTTTCCTGCCGATCCTGGCGCCCCTCGGTATCGATCCCGTCCATTTTGGGATCATCATGATGCTCAATCTCGGGATCGGGCTGGTGACTCCCCCGGTCGGTTCGGTGCTGTTCGTCGGCTCCGCCATTGGCGGGATCGCGGTCGAGCGGACCGTTCGAACGATCTGGCCCTTCTATGGAGCGCTTCTCGCCGCCTTGTTGCTGGTCAGCTACGTGCCCGAGCTTTCGCTCGCTCTGCCTCGCTACTTTGGATGAACCGATGAAGCCGAATTTCGCCTTTGCCCTGCTTCTCACCCTCATCGCCTGCAGTGGCGAGCCGGACTCGCCTGCGAACAAGGTCGAAACGTCGGGGAAACTCGACGTCCCGCTGGACCAAGTGCCGCAGGAAGTGCTCACGGCCGCGCAGACGACTCGGCCCGGCTTCGTGCCGGAGGAAGCCGAGGCGGAAACCCGCGAAGGCCGCCGCTATTTCGACATCAGCGGGAGACTCGCGGACGGATCTGAGATCGAGTTCGACATCATGGAGGAAGGCGGACGTTGGAGGGTTGTCGAGACCCAGCGCGACATTGCTTTTTCGGCGGTGCCTGCGCCGGTTCGCCAGGCTGCGCAAGGAAGCGACCCGTCGATCGCGCCGACTCGCGTGATCGAGAGCGTCCAGCAGGACGGTCTGGTCATCTACGAACTCTACTCGCCCGCCAACGGGGAGCCGCAGGGACGCAAGCTCGAGGTCAAGTGGAATGGCCGAGAAGCGGAGATACTGACTCGGGAATGGGCGCACTAGCGCCCGTCGTCACTCCGGAGCAGCGGCGCGTAGCGCGCAGCTGACCCGGTACGAGTCGTCGAACCTGGCTTCGACGGTCTGGCCGGCTGCGGCATCGTGCACGCCGGTCACGGCACCCGACGATATCCATTGCCCGGGCTTCAGCTCGATGCCGCGCCGCGCCATCAACTCGAACAGGAATCTGGCAGCGCCTATGGCTCCATCGGGAAAGGCCGAGGCTCGACCGGTGCCGACTTCGACGCCGTCGATGGTCGTGGTGACAAGCCAGTTTTCGAACCCGCTCTCGCGCCAATCCGCAATCTCTCGACCGACGAGAATGCCATTATTGTTGCCGAAATCCGAGACGACGGCGATCGGCCCCAGCTGATTGATTGGAGCGAGGGGCGAGCTGGCAATCTCGATCCCGACATGGACCGTATCGATGAGATCGGCGGCTTCTTCGAGCGAGAATTCCATCTTTCCCGGCGGAGGATTCCTGCCGATGCGCAGCAGGAACTCGGCCTCGCCGGCAGCGAAGCCTGCAGCGAACACCGGCATGTCGGGACCGCGACCGGATCCGTCGGCAATCTCCTGAAGAAAGATGGGCCCGGCGAGTCGGTCGGTCTCGAAGCGCTGACTATAAGGCGGATTGATCCGGCCAACCTTCCAGCCGACCACCGGCTTGCCCCAGGCGACTATGGCTCGATCCTGGATGGCATAAGCCTCCTCGAGCGCAGTGGGCATCTCGCCCGGATAATCGGACAATCCCGCTGCCTGTCTCCTCGCGGACAGAAAGCGCTGGGCGATGGCCGCCGTTTCCTGGGTACGCAGATTCACGAACATCCCCTCGCGATCGCTGTTTTCGGAAGGCTAGTGGAAACCGGTGTCATAAGCAATGGCCGAGGCGGGCTGGCGGTTGTCACCTTATGCTGATCCGAGCCGTGCCGCCTGCTGTGCGCGAGCCGTTACCGAGCTCAGGTCGGCGCTACTGCCTGGTGGAGCGATCCAGCTGCCGCCGACGCAGCGGACCGATTCCAGCGCCAGCCATTGGCCGGCGTCCTCGGCGGAGATGCCGCCGGTCGGGCAGAAACGCACTTCGCCGAAAACCGCACTGAGCGCTTTCAGCGCCGGGATTCCTCCCGAAGCGCTGGCCGGGAAGAATTTCAGGCGCGAGAAGCCGAGATCGAGCGCCTGCATGATTTCGGCGGCGCCGCTGACGCCAGGCAGAAAGGGCGTGGCCGCGGAGCGAGCGGCTCGGCCGAGCCGTTCGGTCAATCCGGGGCTGACGACGAACTGGGCGCCGGCGGCCAACGCATCGTCAAGCTGTTGGGGATTGAGGACGGTCCCGGCGCCGACGATCGCCCCATCGACCTTCTTCATTTCGCGAATGACTTCGAGCGCGACGGGCGTTCGAAGAGTGACCTCGAGAATCGGAAGGCCGCCCGCGACGAGCGCTTGGGCGATCGGAACCGCGTCCTCGATCCGGTCGATCACCAGCACGGGGATCACCGGTGCGGCACTCATGATGTCGTCAATGTCGGGCATGGTTGGGCTCCGGAAGCTGGGCCATGGCAGAGAAGAGGGCGTTTCGGAAAGCGTCGTCGCCGGCAAGGTCCGGCGGAAATATCGCTTCCAAGGCTAACAGTCGAACGGCCAGTTCGTGCAGGTCACGGGCTCCGCCGGCAACCTGCGCGAGCCGGTCCGCCAGGGGATCGACGATCGCGGCACCTGCCAGCGCCTGGCGCTGCACGAAGCGCATCCACGCGGCGAGGGGTAGGACCAGGCGGTCAATCCGTTGGCCGGCGGCTCGGGCGTCGCGGATCGTGTCGAGCAGTCGGTAGGGCAGCTTCTGTGACCCGTCCCAGGCAATCTGAGAGAGCTTGTGGCCGATCGCCGGGTTGCGGAATCGCGCGAAGATTTCGGCCGCATAGGAACCGAGATTCATGCTGGCCCGGCCACGGAGCGTCGGAATGACGTCTTCGATCACCATCGACTTCACGATTTCGGCGAGCCTCTGATCCGCCATGGCGTCCGCCACGGTCTGGTGCCCGGCCAGAAGGCCCAGATAAGCGAGGCTGCTATGGGCGCCGTTCAGGATTCGAAGCTTGGCCAGTTCGAATCCGGCGACGTCGCTCGTCAGTACCGCTCCAACCGATCGGAGATCGGGTCCGTCCACCGGCAGAACGTCCTCGATGATCCAGGCGGTATAGGCCTCCCGAGCGACCGGAGCGACGTCCTCGAGGCCTATTTCGCCACTGACCCTGGAGCGGAGGGCGTCGCCGGTGGCCGGTGTGATCGAATCCACCATCGTGTCCGGAAACCGTACTTCCTCGGCGATCCAGCGAGCCAGTTCCCGATCCATTCGTTCGGTAAAGCTGAGTACGGCCCCACGCAACTTCTTGCCGTTGGCGACCATGTTGTCGCAGCAGAGCGGTACGAACGGCGCCGATCCCGATGTCCGGCGAAGGCGCAGGCCGAGCGCGAGCCAACCGACGAGGCTGACCGGATCGTCCGGGTGGGCCAGATCGCGGACGATGTCGGGATGACTTAGATCGAGCCCGCCATCCGGGGCGAGGCAATAGCCTTTCTCGGTGACGGTGGAGGAGACGATTCTTACGGCCGGGTCCGCAAGGAGCGAGCGAACCTCGCAAGTACCACCCGGACCGACGAACCTGCGGTGGGCACCCAAGATTCGCAGGCCTGGACGCTCGTCGAGGATCGCCAGCGTGTAGAGACCGTCCTGCCGCCGAAGAGCCTCGACGGTAGTGCCGGAACGCAGCGAGACGGCAGCGATCCCCCAACGTGGATCGTCTTCGAGCAGACGATCGACATAGTCCGACTGGTGCGCACGGTGGAATGCGCCCGGTCCGAAATGAACGATTCCCGTTCCGATTGCCTGCCGATCATATTTCGGACGTGCGACATGCTCCGGAACCGCCTCGACCGTCGCCTGCGTCAGCCTTTTCACAGAGTGACGCCGCGCTTCCAGATAGCGATTTCGCGCTCGCCATTGCGTTCGGCCGCGGTGGCTTCGCCCGACGCGATCGCGGCGATCGTCCGGATCAAATTCTCCGTCGCCGCCTCGAAACCTCGGGTCAGCACTTCGCCTGCGTCGAAATCGATCCAGTTGCGCTTCTTCGTCGCCAGAGCGCTGTTGGAGGCAATCTTCAGAGTCGGCACCGGAAAACCGAGCGGTGTTCCTCGGCCGGTAGTGAAAAGAATCACATTCGCACCGGCAGCGGCAAGTGCCGTGGAGGAAATGGCGTCATTGCCCGGAGCTTCCAGGACTGTGAGACCCCTGCGACCGATCCGCTCGCCATATCGGATCACGTCCGCGACAGGGGCCTGGCCCGCTTTCTGAACGGCCCCGAGCGACTTCTCCTCCAATGTCGTGATTCCGCCCTCGATATTTCCGGGCGAGGGATTCTCCGAAACCGGCTGGCCGTTGCCGAGGAAGTATCTCTTGAAGTCATTGACCACTCCGACCAGCCCATCGAACACGTGCCGGTCCCGGGCACGGGCCATCAGCAGCCGCTCGGCGCCGAACACTTCCGGTATTTCGGTCAGGATGGCGCTTCCGCCGGATCCGACGACCCGGTCGGTGATCCGGCCGATCAGAGGATTGGCCGTCAGTCCGGAGAAGCCGTCGGAGCCGCCGCACTTGAGCCCAATCACCAGCGAATCGAGACCGACCTCGGTTCGGCTGGCGAGCGACGCCGTCGCCACCAGTGCATCGACATGGGCCAGCCCGGCCTCGACTTCATCCTCGACGCCCTGAGCTCCCAAGGTTCGAACTCGCCCGCGGAGCGGCTCCGGGATCTGTTCCATCAGTCGATTGAGCTGGTTCGATTCGCAGCCCAGTCCCACAAGGAGAACGCCGCCCGCATTGGGATGACAGGCCAAGGCGGCGAGAATCGAGCGGGTTCCTGCAAGATCGTCCCCGAGTTGCGAGCAGCCGTGAGGATGAGCGAAGGCGTGGACTCCGTCGACGAACTTCGAGTGGCGCGCATGAGCAATGGCGGCGATCTTTTCCGCCGTTCGAGCGACGCAGCCGACGGTCGGAAGGACCCAGATCTCGTTGCGGGTTCCAACCCGTCCGTCGGCCCGGCGATAGCCTGAAAACCTTGTCTGCGTGTCCAGGGGCAGAGGCGCGCCACGGCTCACCTGATAGGCATAGCCCTCGACTCCGATCAGTAGTGTTTCGAGGTTGTGCGTGTGGATGTGCGCGCCGGCCCTCGTCGCTGCCCGCAAACGTCCGATCGGCCATCCGAACTTGTGGACGACGGCGCCTTCCTCCAAATCCCTGATCGCGACCTTGTGGCCCTGCGGAATGGATTCGACCGTCGTTGCCAGTGGCGAAACCTCGCCTTGTTCCACGGGTCGGATCGCCACCGCCACATCGTCCGATGGGTGGAGTCGGAGCAGTGCGGAAAGTTCGATCGCCTGCGCCAAGGTTGCTGCTTGAGACATATGGTAACCGGTGTCAAAATAGATGCAGTTCGGCAGGCAGGCAAGGGCGGAACGGTGCTTTCACTGGCGGGTGGAAGCGAAGCGGGCTAATCCCGCTAAACAAGGGGAGAGGAATTGGCGGACCGGGAGCAAGCAGCGGCGACGCGCACGTCCAAGCCGACAATCAACGATGTCGCGAGATTGGCGGGTGTATCCAAGAAGACGGTGAGCCGAGTAATCAACCGCTCGCCTCTTCTGAACGACGATACGCGCCGGCGAGTCGAGCAGGTAATCCGCCAACTGGGTTACGTTCCCAATCCGCAGGCCCGCGCCCTGGCCCTTCGCCGCAACTTTCTTATCGGGCTCATTCACGATAATCCGAACGCACAGATGGTGCTGAACGTCCAGCAGGGCATCCTTGAAGCGCTGCACGGTACAGAATTCGAAATGGTCGTCCGCCCGGTCGATCGCAACTCCTCCATGCTGCTCGACGATGTTCGCGACTTTCTCGAGCGGCAGCGCCTTTTCGGCGTGGTGCTCCTTCCACCCGTCTCGGAGAACGATTCACTGGCGGCACTCTGCGAGGAGTTGGGCTGCCGCTACGTGCGGATGGGATCGGTCCAGCTCGACGATGCCGACCATATGGTGGCGTCAAATGACCGCGAGGCAGTGCGCGAGGCGACGGCCTTCCTCGTCCAGCAGGGGCATAGCCTGATTGGCCTTATCGAGGGGCCCGACGGCTTCCGCTCCGCGCGGGAGCGGCGCCTCGGCTTCGAGGATGCGCTTCAGGCGGCCGGTATCACTTTGCCGCGAAGCCTGATCGCTGCCGGCAACTACACTTTCGAAACCGGAGTGACGGCGGCGAATCGCCTTCTCGACCTTTCCCCGAGGCCGACCGCCATTTTTGCGAGCAATGACGAGATGGCCGCCGGAGTCGTCTACGCGGCGAGGGAGAGGGGAATCTCGGTTCCTGACGAACTCTCCGTCATTGGCTTCGACGATACGCCGATCGCTGCCCATATCTGGCCGCCACTGACCACCGTCCGCTGGCCGATCGTCTCCATGGCGCGCTCGGCCGCTCGAAAGCTGGTCGGCGATGTCGTCGAGGGCAGGACGGCGGGGGAGCAGCCTTCGATGCTTCCATCGCTGCTGGTGAAACGCGGTTCGGTCGGTCCACCTCCGTCCTGAAGGCAGCCGGGGCCTTGTCCATGCGTCTGACACCGGTTACCATGAGGAGAAGGCGGCGCAGACTCGCCGAGCAACAAGTTCAGGAAGACGATGCCGAGGCCGCTTCAGCTCCATCCCGACCGGCTGTTTCCCGCCGAGCCCTCGATCCGGGCGGTCGCTCGCGAGCTCTATGCGCGAGTGAGGGACCTGCCGATCATCAGTCCCCATGGCCATACCGACCCGGCCTGGTTCGCCTCCAATGCACCCTGGACCAACCCCACCGAGTTGCTGCTTGCGCCCGACCACTATCTTTACCGGATGCTCTACAGCCAGGGGGTGTCGCTGGAGCGGCTCGGAGTGAGCAGCCGTTCCGGTCGGTCGGCCGCCGATCCGAAGGAGGCGTGGCGGCTATTCGCCGCTCATTATCACCTCTTCCGGGGAACTCCGTCACGGATCTGGCTCGACCATGTCTTTTCCGAGGTGTTCGGCATCGATCTCGTTCTCGAACCCGCGACCGCCGATTTCTACTTCGACCGGATCACCGAAGCCCTGGCGACCGCTAGTTTCCGCCCACGCGCCTTGTTCGAGCGGTTCAGGATCGAACTTCTTGCCACCACCGAAGGGCCGCACGAGGATCTCGGCCATCACGCCGCCATCCGTCAGTCGGGATGGCGGGGCCGGGTGGTGACCACCTATCGGCCCGATGCGGTCGTCGATCCGGAGCATGAGGACTTCCGTGAAGCGCTCGTCCGTTTCGGGGAGCTCACCGGCGAGGATGTCGAAAGCTGGAGCGGTTATCTTGCGGCCCATCGCAAGCGCCGCGCCCAGTTCCGCTCCGCCGGAGCGACGGCCACGGACCATGGCCATCCGACGGCGGCCACGGCGGACCTCGGCGCTGGGGAGAAGGAGGCTCTTTTCTCCCGAATTGTCGGCGGCCGCTGGAGCCCGGAGGATGCGGAGCTGTTCCGCGCCCAGATGCTGACCGAGATGGCGGCGATGAGCCTGGAAGATGGAATGGTCATGCAGATCCATCCGGGTTCATTCCGCAATCACAATCGCTGGCTGCACGGTTCCTATGGTCGCGACAAGGGCGCCGACATCCCGACCCGAACCGATTATGTTCGGGCGCTCAAGCCGCTTCTCGACCGCTTCGGCAACGAAGCTCGGCTGACCATCATTCTCTTCACGCTCGACGAAAGCGCCTATGCGCGCGAGCTGGCGCCGCTGGCCGGTCACTATCCCTGCCTGAAGCTCGGTCCGGCCTGGTGGTTCCACGATTCGCCGGAAGGCATGCGGCGGTTCCGGGAAATGACGACGGAAACGGCCGGCTTCTACAACACGGTGGGTTTCAACGACGACACGCGCGCCTTTCTGTCGATCCCGGCTCGTCATGATGTTGCCCGTCGTTCGGACTGCGCCTTTCTCGCCCGTCTCGTCGCCGAACATCGGCTCGACGTGGACGAGGCCCATGAGCTCGCTCACGAACTGACCTACGGCCTCGTGAAACGAGCTTACCGGCTCGATGAACCGCAACTGCAAGCGGCTTGAACCCAACGGAGAAGATGATGTTCGAACGCACATATTACGCCACTCACCCGGACATGATGGAGTGCGTCTCCAACGAGGAGCTTCGCGACCGCTACCTGATCCAGGGCCTGTTCCGGGACGGCGAGTGCGTGCTCAACTACACCCATGCCGACCGCTTCGTGATCGGCGGCGTGGTCGTTGGCGGCAACTCGGTCCGATTGCCCGACCAGACCGAGCCGCCGTCCGCCGCCGGCAAGCCGTTTCTCGAGCGCCGCGAATTGGCGGTCGTGAACGTCGGCGAGGCGACCGGCACCGTCACGGTGGACGGGGAAGCCTTCGAGCTTGGCCGAATGGACTGCCTTTACGTGACGATGGGGGCCAGGGAAGTTCAGTTCTCCGGCCAGGGCGCCCGCTTCTATCTGGCTTCCTGTCCTGCCCATAAGGCGTTTCAGACCCGTAAGCTGTCCATTGCCGAAGCCAATGCGCTCGAGCGTGGCAGCCTCGAGGAATCGAACGAGCGAACCATCTACCAGCTCGTCATCCCCGGCGTGTGCGACAGCGCGCAGCTGGTGATGGGGCTGACGGTGCTCAAGCCGGGCTCGGTCTGGAACACGATGCCTCCGCACATCCATGAGCGGCGGAGCGAGATCTATTTCTATTTCGGGCTCGACGGCGAGACTGACAGAGTGTTCCATTTCATGGGGCAGGGCGATCAGCTTCGCCAGATCACCATCGCCAACGAAGAAGCGGTTATCAGTCCGGTCTGGTCCGTTCACATGGGGGCGGGCACCAAGTCCTACGCCTTCATCTGGGCCATGGCCGGCGAGAATCAGGACTATACCGACATGAACGTCCTCGACATCTGCCAGCTGCAGTGACTTCGATGTTCGATCTTTCGGGAAAGGTGGCGGTCGTCACCGGCGCGAATACCGGCATCGGCCAGGGTATCGCGGTAGCGCTCGCCGAAGCCGGCGCGGATCTGGCCCTCGCTGGCCGGACTCCCGCCGAGGAGACGGCCCAGAAGGTTCAGGCACTCGGACGAAAGGCCGTGGTCATCGGCGCGGACCTTTCAACCATCGCGCCGGTGAACAAAATCGTCGACAAAGCCCTCGCTGAGCTCGGCGGGCTCGACATATTGGTCAACAATGCGGGCATCATCCGCCGCGCCGACGCCGTGGATTTCACCGAAGAGGATTGGGACGCGGTAATCGACACCAACCTGAAGTCCGTGTTTTTCCTCTGTCAGGCGGCGGCCCGCCACATGATCGGCCGGGGCAGGGGCAAGATCATCAACATCGCTTCGATGCTCAGCTTTCAGGGTGGAATTCGGGTCCCCAGCTACACTGCGTCCAAGTCCGGCGTCGCCGGCCTGACCCGGCTGCTCGCCAATGAATGGGCGGCCAAGGGACTCAACGTGAATGCGATTGCTCCAGGCTATATCGCCACGAACAACACCGCCGCTCTGCAGTCGGACGAAACCCGGAATCGCCAGATCCTGGAACGCATTCCCGCCGGCCGCTGGGGCGATCCGTCCGACCTTGGTGGAGCCGCCGTCTTCCTTGCTTCAACGGCCTCCGACTATGTCAACGGCCACGTCCTGGCCGTCGACGGCGGCTGGCTCGCGCGCTAGCCGATGACCGGACGGATCGTCTGCTTCGGGGAGCTGCTGCTGCGGCTTACCGCGCCGGGGCGTGAACTCCTGCTCCAGACGGGCCGGCTCGATGTCCATGTCGGTGGCGCGGAAGCCAATGTTGCGGTGGGCCTGTCCTGCCTTGGCCATGCCGCCAGCATGGTCAGCCGTGTCCCAGACAACGCGCTCGGAAGGGCGGCGATTGGCTTCCTCCGCCGAAATGGTGTGGATTCGAGCGGAGTCGGCCTCACCGAGGGCCGGATGGGACTTTATTTCCTGTCCCCGGGCGCCGGATTGCGGTCCTCCGAGATCGTGTACGACCGCGAGGGAAGCAGCTTCGCATCGGCGGGGCCGGATGATTTCGACTGGGATCGGCTGCTCGACGGCGCCGGGCTGTTTCACATGTCCGGGATTACGCCCGCACTCGGACCGCGCTCGGCCGAGCTGGCCCTCGCCGCCGCCCACGCCGCAGCGGCAAGGGCGATTCCGATCTCCTTCGATGGCAACTATCGCGCGCAGCTCTGGCAAAGGTGGGACAGCAATCCGGGCGACATTCTCAACCGTCTCGTCCAGCATGCTGAAATCCTGTTCGGCAATCATCGGGACGTCTCGTTACTGCTTGGCAAAGCCTTTGGCGGCGATGGTGAAGCGCGCCGCCGCGAAGCTGCGGATGCCGCCTTTGCCGCCTTTCCGAAACTGCGCCTGATCGCGTCGACCGCCCGCCATGTCGAAGATGCGGACACGCATCGGATCGCCGCTCGCATCGATTCGCGCGACGGCTCTGCTCAGACCGAGGAAGTGACCGTTGCAGGAATCGTCGACCGGATCGGCGGCGGCGATGCCTTTGCCGTCGGAGTGCTTCACGGCATTCTTTCCGGTCGCGATCTCGACTGGAGTGCAAGGGCCGGGCTTGCCGTGACCGCCCTGAAGCATAGCCTTCCGGGGGATTCGAGCCTGTTCACGACTCGGGACGTGGAATCGTTCCTAGCCGGAGAGCTGGACGTTCGCCGATGATCGACCGGCGCACCTTTTTGATCGGCACTGCCGCACTGCTCTCTTCCCCTGCCCTTGCTGCACGGCCGCAACCTCTGGTCGAAACCACTCTGGGCAGGGTACGCGGCTCGCGCGAGGGAGGGCTCAACGTCTTTCGCGGGATTCGCTACGGCGTGGCGCGACGGTTCCAGGCACCGCTTGCGCCTCCGGTTTCGCGTGAGACTATAGAGGCGGTTCGCTTCGGCCCCTCGTCGCCCCAGCGGGGGGACCGTTACACTCCGACGAGCGAGGACTGTCTTTACCTCAACGTCTGGACTCCCGAGGCAGCACGGGGACGGCGGCGGCCGGTGATGGTCTATATTCATGGCGGCGCTTATTCGTCCGGGAGCGTTGTCGATCCGCTCAACGATGGCCGCTTCCTGGCTCAGGCCGGGGACGTGGTCGTCGTCACGGTCAACCACCGCCTCAACCTGTTCGGCTACCTTTATTTGGCCCGGCTTGATCCACGTTTTCCCGACAGCGGCAATGCCGGCCAGCTCGATCTCGTGCTCGCGATGAGGTGGATCCGGGACAATATAGCGGCGTTCGGCGGCGATCCCGAGAAATTGATGGTGTTTGGCCAATCCGGCGGCGGCGCCAAGATCGCCACCATGATGGGAATGCCCGCCGCCGCCGGCCTGTTCCAGCGAGCGGCGACGATGAGCGGCCAGCAGGTTACCGCATCGGGTCCGCTCAACGCTACGGCCCGCGCCCGCGCCTATATGGAACGACTACGTGCCAGCTCGATCGACGATCTCCTCTCGGCGCCGACGGAGAGACTGGTCGAAGGGCTCGACGCGGTCGATCCGGTCCTGGGCGGAAGCGTCTATTTAGGCCCGGTGCTCGACATGAAATGGCTGGTCCGGCACCCTTTCTGGCCGGACGCGAACCCCCAGTCGAACGCCATTCCGATGATCCTCGGCAACACCCGGGACGAGACTCGCAGCTTCTTCGGACCGGATCATCCGAAGATCCGCGGCTTGAGCTGGGACAATCTGGCCGAGCGGCTTGGCCCGGAGCTTCGAGTCGACATTCATCCCGAATGGGTGGTGTCGGAATATCGGCGCCTGTTCCCGGACTATTCCGCCGAACAGATCTTCTTCGCTGCGACGACGGCGGGGCGCAGCTGGCGAGGCCAGGTCGAAGAAGCCGACGCCCGGGCCAAGGCCGGAGCGCCCACTTGGGTCTACCAGCTGGACTATCCTTCGCCGGTCGACCCCTGGCGAGGTGCGCCGCATACGATGGATATTCCGCTCGTCTTCGGCACCCTCGATGCCGCCGGCTCCATCACGGGGACCGATGCCTCGGCTCGAGCGGTGAGTTCGGCGATGATGAAGGCGTTCATCGCCTTCGCAGAGCACGGGGATCCCAACCATTCCGACCTCCCGACATGGCCGGTTCACACCTTGCCCGAGCGTCAGACGATGATCTTCGATCGACGGTCGCGAGTGGAGAGCGATCCCCGTCGGGAACAGCGCGAAATTTTCGCCCGCGTCCCCTACGTCCAGCCGGGTACCTAGCCGGCCGGCCAGAGCAGCCGTCGGATCGGCAGAGGCTTGGCGCAGAGCCCTTCGGCCGCCCGTTCTCGAGACTAGGGCTGGCGGCGCATTTCTCGGTCGCGAGCGGTCGTCGGCTGCTGGATGAAATCGTCACGCTGCCCGGGATAGCGGCCCGAGCGCGGTTCCATCGTCGCCAGGTCCCACTCGGCCTCGACGAAAGGCGCACGCGTGGGCTCCACCTGAGGATAGCCGCCGACTTCCCGTTCGTCATCGATGATCTCGCCCCGTCCTTCGGCGACGTCGAAAGTCACTCGAACGTCGTGCGCGTCGCGATCCCAGGGGCGAGCACCGGCGAAGCGCAGCACATGCGTTTCGACCTGATCGGCGGGCAGGGCCTCCAGCCCTTGGGGCCAGACCAGGGGATTGGCGACCTCGATGATCCGAGCCGGGCTGGTGGTATAGCGGCCGAACATCGGCAGCGGCTCGCCGCGCCGGTCGACAGCAAGATTGTCGCGGCCGTGAAAGCGCAGGTCGCCGACGCCGCCGATCGTCAGAAAGGCGATGTCGGGCCGCGTCGACAGGCCGGCGCGAAGCACGTTTCCGACAGCCGACAGTTCGCCGAGCTGGTGCGGTCGATCGCCCCATTCCAGATCCATCAGATTGTAGTGGATCGCCTGCGCTCCGGGGTTGAAGATGAGATTATTGACCACCGCCGCATGGACTCCGCCCTTGAGCAGGGGAGAGCGCTCGTAATTGTGCGCATAAAGGTTGCGGTAGATCAGGATTCCCGTCGCATTGTCGTGGATCAGCGATCCCTTCGAATGCTCCCCTTTCGGATGGCTGGCGTCAGCGAGCCCCTCGGCAAGGATGTTGTAGGAGAAGGTGATGTTGTGTGAAGTGCCGCGCCGCCATTCCTCGACCGTGTCGCCGGTGAAGCGCGGTCCGGAGGCGGAAAGATTCTCGTCCACGGCCCAGCTGATCGTGCAGTGATCGATGATGATATTGCGAGCCCCTACCGTGGAGATGCCGTCGGCTTCCCAACCACTCCGGCGCGCCTGACCGGACACCCCGCCCCGGATTCGGATATGCCGAACGACGACGTCATGGGTGCGGATGTCGATCCCGCCCCGAATGATCGTGATCCCCGGCGAAGGCGCCGTTTGCCCTGCGATGGTGAGAAAGGGATCGTCAATGGTGAGGGTCGTCAGACCGAGATCGATCACTCCCGCCACCTCGAACACGACGATTCGCGGACCGCTTCGCTCCAGTGCCGCCCTGAGAGAACCCGGGCCATCGGCATTGAGATTGGTGACTCTGACGATGGCTCCGCCGCGACCGCCCGGAGTCGAAGCGGCCCAGCCTACCGCGCCGGGGAAAGGCTGGCTAAGAGCCGGCGCAGCCAACAGGCTGCAAAAGATCAGAAATGGAACGTGGAACAGCCTCATTGAAACCCTCTCGGCGCTTGGTCTTGACACGTGCTTCTCAACGGCACTAATCCTTTATGACACCGGTTACTCAAGTAGAGCAACCGAGAAGAATGACTGCGGCAAACGCAGCACTTCGGAGAGGGAGGAAGGCGGCTCAGCAGGGCTCCTCGACCTTCAATCTCGCTGTGCGGTCATGCACGCGGTTTTTGCCGGCGCCGGATAGACACCGGTGTCATGGTTGGGGAGGATTGAAGATGGCCGCACAACAGGAATTTGGTCCGCACAAGCGACTCGCGCTCCGTTTGATGGGGGCGGCCTCGGCGCTGGTGATCGCCGGGACGGCGTTCAGCGGACACGCCCTTGCGCAAGATCAGGGGCAGCCTGTCCAGGAAGAGCAACCAGAGGTCGCTCCTTCGCTGGAGGGAGAGGGGGTGGATTCGGCGTCCGATCCGGTCGGAGATGACGCGATCGTCGTCACTGGCTTTCGAGCTTCGCTCAACGCTGCGCTCAGCCTGAAGCGGCAATCGGTGTCCGCCGTTGATGCGATCGTCGCGGAGGACATCGCCCAGTTTCCGGACCAGAACCTGGCCGAGTCGCTTCAGCGCATTCCCGGAATCGCGATCCAGCGTGACGGCGGTGAGGGCCGTGCCATCACCGTTCGAGGGCTGGGCGCCCAGTTCACCCGGGTTCGTCTGAACGGGCTCGAGACAATCGCGACCTCGACCGACGGCGCTTCTGCCAACCGCGACCGTGCGTTCGACTTCAACGTCTTCGCCTCGGAGTTGTTCAGCTCGATTGTCGTTCACAAGACCGCCGAAGCTTCCCTGGACGAGGGATCGCTCGGCGCTGTGATCGATCTCAATACGGGCAATCCGCTCGGTGGGCGCCCGGGCTTCAATCTCGCCCTTTCGGCGCAGGCTTCCTACAACGATCTCAGCGACAATGTCGGACCGCGGGTCGCCGCACTGATCTCCTGGACCAATCCGGAGCGGACCTTCGGAGTCTCCGTTTCCGGCGCCTATTCCAAGCTCGATACGCTGGAGCTCGGCAACAATACGGTGCGGTGGGAACAGGCGCGGTTCGATTCCGTGAACGGGACGCCCTGCTGGTACACAAGCGCTACCAGCGCGACTCCGGTGGCCAATAATGGCGGCGTGTTCCGCCCCGGCGCGGCCGGCGGTGCCTGCGGGCAGGTCGGCCTGGCATTTCACCCCCGAATCCCCCGCTACGGCGAGGTTGGGCACGATCGCGAACGGCTCGGCCTCACGGCGAGCGTTCAGTTCGAGCCGAGCGATCGTACCCGACTTTCGATCGATGGCCTTTATTCCCGGTTCCGCGAGGATCGTGAGGAGAAGTGGGGCGAGGTCCTTTTCCGAAGCAACCAGCGCCGGATCGACGTCAGCAACTTCGTGATCGACCCGGAGACGAATAATCTCGTTTCCGCCACGTTCGATGATGCCTGGGTCCGCACCGAGCATTATCTGCGCCAGTCCGAGACCGAATTCTACCAGCTTGGCGCAACCTGGGACCAGGAGGTCAGCGACAGCTTCCGCTTCACCCTCCTCGGAGGCTTGTCCAGGTCGCAAGCGGCGATCCCCGTCGAAACGACGATCGTCTTCGACAACCGCGCCGCCCAGGATTATAGCTACGACTATACCAATTCGCGTAGCCCGGTGCTCACTTTCGGCACGGACATGACGAACCCGGCCAATTTCCAGCTCGCGGAGATCCGCGATCGTCCGTCCAGCGTGACGAACCGGTTCCGGACGGCGCAGCTGCGTACCGAATGGGATGTCACCGACGGTCTGCAGATCAAGGCCGGTGCCGTGTACCGGCGCTTCAGTTTCGCGTCCGAGGCGTTTACGCGCGACACGGCTGTCTGCGGCAATGGCGGTCCGGATCGTGTGCTCGGAACGATCACCTGCTCGCCTTCCTCTGCCTTCGGGCCAGGATCCGTCTACGGTTTCCCCGTCACGTCAGATCTTGCCGAGCTGTTCGAGCTTGGAAATGCCGGACAGCCTGCGGGGACGACAACATCCTGGCTGATCCCTAACCTCCGCAATGCAGCCGAGTTTACCAATCTATACGGTCGGGAGCTGCGGGTGGACGCCGGCAATGTGCGAAGCGTCGCGGAGGAGGTGACCGGCGGCTATCTCCAGTTCGATGCCCGGGGCGACCTGGTCGGCCTCGAATATGCGCTGAACGCCGGCATCCGCTACGCGCGCACCGACCAGACTTCGACTGGTCTGCTCAGCGGAGTCGAACGCACGGTCGAGCGCAACTACGATGACTGGCTTCCAGCCGTGAACCTGGCGCTCTATCCTACCCGCAACGTCATCGTTCGCGCTGCAGTGGCCAAGGTGATCACCCGGCCCTCGCTTGGAAGCCTGACGCCGGGCGGTTCTGCCGACGGCTTCAACTTCAGGATCAATTTCGGCAACCCGCAACTCTCGCCGTATCGCGCCACCAACTATGACCTGGCGGTCGAATGGTATTTCGCGCCGGAGTCGATCTTCTCGGTTGCCGTCTTCAGGAAGGATATTGCGAGCTTCCCGGTATCGGAGACGATCACCGATATCTCCTTCGATTCCACGGGACTCCCGGTTTCGGTGCTGGTCCCCTCATCGCCGGCTGCTCTGGATCCGGCGCTCCGGGCGGCCCCGATCTGGTCGATCAATACCACGGTCAACGGCGAGGGGGCTACGCTCAACGGTCTCGAAGTGGCGCTTCAAGGCCCGTTTCGCTTCCTGCCTGGCCTCCTGTCCAATTTCGGCGGGATCGTGAATGCGAGCTTCGTCGATTCCGACGCCACCTATCTCGTGACGGGGCCACGCACCGCCTATCTCGCCAACGGCAATTACGCTGCTGCGGTTCCAGAGGAGCGGAGCGCGACCTTCTTCGGGCTGTCGAAGCGAACCTTCAACGCCACGCTCTACTATGATGACGGCCGGTTCAGCGCTCGTGCGTCGGTGAGCTATCGGAGCGGGTTCATCGACGGAAACAGCGGCACCGGCAACGTCTTCGAAGGCTACAATTCGACTCTGAACCTGGATGCGGCGGTCCGGTACGAGATCAACGATCATTTCGAGGTCTCGCTCGAGGGGATCAATCTCACGGACGAATATCGCGACCGTTGGACGGACATCGATGCCAACCGAAACTACGAATATAATCATTTCGGCCGGACCATTCTGCTCGGTGTCCGTTATCGCCTCTGATCCACCGCCATCCCTTTGACTTCGGGCCGGGCGCTTCGATCGGCGTTCGGTCCTTCACCGAGAGGCAGTGACGTGGATCGTCGAACCAGCATGAAGTCCATTGCGGCGGCCGGCCTCGCTTTGGGCGGGCTGTCGCTCTCACCGGCGCGCCTGTTTGCGCAGGGCTCGCGGGCGTCGAGCTCGCTTGACCCTTATTCCGAGATGAGCTGGGGCCGCGGGTTCGAAGGGCAGAGGCGCGCCGATCTTGGCGACGGTACCTTCCTCAACCCCATCTTCGCCGGCGATCGGCCCGATCCGACCATCCTGCGTGACGGTGACGATTATTACGTCACCTTCTCGAGCTTCGACGCCTATCCTGGAATCGTCATCTGGCACAGCCGCGATCTCGTGAACTGGCGTCCGGTTACGGCTGCCTTGCGCATTCCGATCGGCTCGGTCTGGGCTCCAGAACTGGTGAAGCATCAAGGTCGCTATTTCGTCTACATCCCCGCCCGGTTCCCGGACAAGAGATCGATCTATGTCATCCATGCCGACAGGATCGAGGGGCCCTGGTCCGAGCCGATCGACCTCGACCTGCCGAACCATATCGATCCGGGGCATGCGGTCGGCGAAGATGGCGAACGCTATCTTTTCCTCTCCGGCGGTGATCGAGTCCGGCTCAGCCGCGACGGTCTGAGGAGGACGAGCGACGTAGAGCATGTCTACGACCCCTGGCGCTATCCCGAGGACTGGGTCGTTGAGACATTCGCTCCGGAAGGCCCCAAGATCGTCCGCCGCGGCGACTATTATTACATGACGACGGCCGTTGGCGGCACAGCCGGCCCGCCGACCGGGCACATGGTGATCATGGCTCGGTCGCGGTCGATCCACGGGCCTTGGGAAGATGATCCCGGCAATCCGATCATCCGCACCACTTCCGAGCGCGAGAAATGGTGGTCGCGCGGTCACGCCACCCTGTTTGAAGGACCCAACGGTCGCTGGTGGATGATCTATCACGGTTACGAGAATGGCTATTGGACGCTCGGACGTCAGACCCTTTTGGAGCCGGTTGAATGGACGACGAGCGGCTGGGTTCGACCGCTCGGCGGCGACCTGTCCCGGAGGATCGCGAAACCGCTCGAACTTGGGCCGCAGCCGCATGGCGCCGCGCTGAGCGATGACTTCTCCGAGCCCCGCTTCGGCACGCAATGGGCCTTCTATGATCCCGCGGCCGGTGAAATGGGGCGGGTCCGTCTCGGCGGCGGCAAGCTGCACCTGCGCGGCAAGGGCAGCAGCCCGAGCGACTGCTCGCCGCTCAGCTGCATCGCCGGCGACCAGCGCTACCGGATCGAAGCCGATGTCGAGGTCGATCCCGGTGCCGAGGGCGGCCTTCTCCTCTTCTACAATCGCCGCCTTTATGCCGGCTTGGGCCTCGGCGACCGCGGCCTGGTCATGCACCGATACGGCTTGCAGCGCCTTAGCGGCACGGCGCCGGGCCAGCGCGACTCGGGTGCAAGCGGCCCGCTTCGGGCGCTTCGGCTGCGGCTGACCAATGATCGCAACATCCTGACGATCCACACGAGCGCGGACGAAGGCCGCAGCTGGCAGAAGTTCGACGTTCAGATGGAAGTTTCCGGTTACCACCATAACGTCGCTTATGACTTCCTCAGCCTCCGGCCGGCACTCTACGCAGCCGGAGCAGGGGAGGTGCGTTTTTCCAACTTCACCTATCGGGCGCTGCAATGATGATCGATCGCCGAACCGCACTAATCGCCGGCCTGGCCGTCGGGGTGGGAGCCAGCTCCGCAGCCGCCGGACAAACGCCGCCGCCGGCAACGCGCGAGTCACCGCATATGAGCCAGCCTGAGCCGACGGAGACGATCGACCTCTGGCCCGGGCAGGCACCCGGTGCTCCGGCAGTCCTTCCGGTCGAAACCGTGCGCGAGCGGAGCAGCGACCCATCCTACAACGATCGTTATGTCTTCGGCATTGCTCGCCCGCGCCTGGTCGTCTTCCGCCCGGAGCGTCCGAACGGTTCGGCGGTGCTGATCATGCCGGGCGGTGGCTATAATTGGGTGGTGATCGACAAGGAGGCCTATGAAATGGCGCGCCTCCTTTCTGCACGGGGCATCACCGCTTTCGTCCTCTTCTACCGTCTGCCGCACGAAGGGTGGGCCGCGGGACCCGATGTCGCGATCGGTGATGCCCAGCGGGCCATTCGGCTGATCCGCCACCAAGCGGGCCGATTCGGGTTGGATCCTGGCCGAGTGTGCGCCCTCGGCTTTTCCGCGGGCGGCCATCTCTGCGCCGACCTTGCGACGCGCTTCGATGCGTCGACCTACCAGCCCGTCGATTCCGCCGACCGGCTAAGCGCCCGCCCGGATGCGGTCGCGCCGATTTACCCGGTCATCTCGATGACCTTGCCGACGGCGCATGCGGGATCGCGACGCAATCTGATCGGGGAGAATGCCGCGGCAGAACTCGAGCGGGCGCATTCGCCCAATCATAATGTTCGCCCCGATTGTCCGCCGGTCTTCCTGCTCCATGCGGAGGATGACGAGGCGGTCGTCGTTGAGAACAGCCTGCTCCTGCGGGCGGCCTTACGCGAAGCCGGAGTGGAGACCGAAACGCATCTCTTTCCCGATGGCGGTCATGGCTTCGGCCTGCGTCTGGCGCGTGGCAAATCCGTCGAAGGTTGGCCTGCATTGTTCACCGCATGGGGGCGGCGCAAGGGATTATGGACGTGATCGTCCGACTGGTCCTGGTGCTGATCGCTTTACTGGTCGCCGCACCGGCTCCGGCCCAGGACCGCGCCGAAATCGAGCGGACGATGCGGCGGGCGACGGAGTTCATGGTCGAGGAAGTGGCGACCAATGGCGGCTATGTCTGGTCCTATCTTCCCGACCTTTCGCGCCGCTGGGGAGAACTCGAAGCCGCGCCGAGCATGATCTGGGTTCAGCCGCCCGGAACCGCGACCATGGGGCATCTCTTCCTCGATGCCTATCACGCCACGGGCGACGATTATTATTACCGGGCGGCCGAACAGGTCGCCGGAGCCCTGATCTGGGGCCAGCATCGAAGCGGCGGCTGGAACTATTTCATCGACTTTGCCGGCGAGGCCTCGACCCGCAACTGGTATGAGACGGTCGGCCGCAACGCCTGGCGAATGGAGGAATTCCAGCATCACGGCGGCAACGCGACGTTCGACGATGCCGGCACTTCGGAAGCGATGCAATTCCTGCTCCGACTCTATGTCGAGAAGCGCGATCCGAAGTACCGGCCGGCACTGGATCGGGCGATCGATTTCGTCCTGGAAAGCCAATACCCGATCGGCGGCTGGCCGCAGCGCTACCCGCACAGTGAGACCTACCCCGATTATGCGCGGCTGATCACGTTCAACGACGACGTGGCGGCGGAGAATATCCGCTTCCTGATCATGTGCTATCAGGCGCTCGGCGAAACTCGGGTCCGTGACGCGATCGTCCGCGGGATGAACGCCTTTCTGGTGACTCAGCTTGGCCCGCCGCAAGCCGGCTGGGCGCTTCAATACACGCTCGACCTGCAACCCGCCGAGGCGCGCTCCTACGAACCTCGGGCGCTCGCGACTCAGACGACCGCTGCCAACGTCCAGGCGTTGATGGACTTCTACCGCCTGACCGGCGAGACCAAGTTCCTGGCACGGATCCCCGAGGCGCTGGACTGGCTGGAAACGGTTCGCCTCCCGGCGGGGCAGGAGCGCGGCAATCGCGCCTTCCCGACCTTCATCGAGATCGGCACCAACCGCCCGATCTACGTCCACCGCCGCGGATCGAACGTGGTCAACGGACAATATTATTGGGACTATGACGCCGAGGCGACGATCGGCCATTATTCGGCCTTTCGGGCGATCGACATTCCGGCGCTGCGCGCCGAATATGCGCGGCTGCGCGACACCTTTTCGGAGCAGGTCCGGGCCTTTTCGCCACTGTTCGCCACCAGTCCGATGCCTCTGCCCCGCTACTTCGTGAGCGGAAGCCAGACCGGTTCCGATCTCAATGCTCGCGCGGCCGGAACGCCGCGACAGATCATCCGCGCCCTTAACGCGCGTGGCTACTGGCCCACGCCCCTGGTCGCGACCAGCAACCCGTATCGCGGCCCCGGGCCAGCCGAGATACAGGCCGGAGACTTCCGTTCCACCCATGTAGGCGACTCGAGCGATACCTCGCCTTACCCGAGCGAAACGCCGGTGGTCGGCATCTCGACCGCTGCCTACATCGCCAACATGGCGCGCCTGATCGAAGAGCTGCAGCGAAACGACTGAGGCCAGGAGGCAGAGTCCCGGAGCGAGACTGGCGACGGCCAGGAGTCGACCAGCTTTCTGCGGCCGCCCGGCTCAAAGCGTTTTCAGAGGGATCTGCTGGTCGGCCAGCTTGTCTTTGGGCGGTGACAGTCGCTCTGCGACGAGCCGCTTCCCCTGAACATAGTCCTTGACGGCGTTCACGCAGTCGAGCGCTGCGACCCGGCCGTTCCGAAGGTAGATGACGGAGAAGCTGCGGCTGGCAGGCTCGCCCCGGACGATCACTTCGTCATGGTCGTGAGCCAGGCCTATCGTCTGCAACTTGAGGTCGTACTGGTTGGACCAGAACCAGGGTACCGAGTCATAGGGGCGCGGATCCCCGAGGATCGCCTCGGCGGCGACCACGGCTTGATCATGCGCGTTCTGAACCGATTCCAGCCGAACCCGACCGCCATCGGCGTAGCGGTTGGAATGAGCGGCGCAGTCGCCAATGGCGAAGATGTCGGGAAGCCCGGTCCGGCAATATTCATCGACATCGACTCCGTCGCTGCCTTTCGCGCCGGCGCGAAGCAGCGGCTCGACGACAGGATCGATGCCGACTCCGACGATGACCGCATCCGCTTCGATCAGCAAACCGTCGGCCAGTCTCACGCCGCTTGCGGCGCCGTCGCGCTCCTCGATGCATTGGACGGAAATCCCGGTCCGGACGTCGACTCCCCGTGCTCGGTGCTCGGCTTCGTAGAAGCGGGAGATCGGCTCTGCCGCAACCCGCGCGAGCACCCGATCCTGAGCCTCGAGGAGGACGACCTGCTTGCCCAGTTTTGCAAGCACCGAAGCCGCCTCAAGGCCGATAAAGCCGCCGCCGATGACCGCCAGGCGGCGCCTCCCGGGCAGATCCCGTAACAGCGAGTCCACATCGATCCGCGATCGGATCGTGTGGACGTTTGGAAGATCGCCACCACTGCAGGCCAGACTGCGAGGAACTCCGCCCGCCGCCCAGATGAGCCGGCGGTAACCAAGAGCGCGACCATCTTCGAGCAGCACCTGATGGGCGTCGGGCTCGACTCGGATGACTTTCTGCCCAAGCCGCATCTCGACCTGGCGGTCCCGCCAGAAATCCGGGGACCGGATCAGCAGTCGTTCGGACGATCTTTCGCCAGCCAGATACTCCTTGGACAAGGGCGGCCGCTCGTAGGGCAGCTCGGACTCGGCGCTCACCAGTGCGATCGAGCCTTGAAAATGGCGCTGCCGCAAGGCGATTGCCGCCTGGGCTCCACCATGTCCGCCACCAACGATCAGGACGTCGAAAGCCGTTTGTTCGATCAACTCTGCCTTCCTCTTTCGGCCCGGATAGAGAAAGCGCAAGGCGCCGTCCAACCTCGCTTCGGATGAGGCGGACATCGTTCTGCGAGCGAGGGAAGAGATGCGGGGAAAGGCTGGCTCGACGGCGAATTTGCCAATAGCAGACGATGATGATGATCGATTCAACACCAGGCTCGACCGCCCGGACATTCGAACGCCTCAACCCGATGACGGGGAAAGTCGCCACCAGCGCTCGCGCTTTCACCGTGGAAGAGGCCCGCCAAGTTGCCGAAGCGGCGGCCGCCGCTTTTCCGGACTGGAGTGCGCTGGGGCCCAGCCCGCGTCGCGCGCTCCTCAACAAGGCGGCGGCCGCGCTCGAGGCGCGGTCGGACCAGTTCGTTGACCTCATGATCAGCGAGACGGGTTCGACGGAGGGCTGGGCTCGATTCAACCTCGCCCTGGCCGCAGGGATGATCCGCGAAGCGGCCGCTCTGACGACTCAGGTCGGCGGCGAGGTGATTCCGTCCGACAAGCCGGGCTGCATCTCGCTGGCGCTGCGCGAGCCGGTTGGAGTGATCCTCGGGATCGCGCCCTGGAACGCTCCAATCATCCTCGGGGTACGTGCCATCGCCGTCCCGCTCGCCTGCGGCAACAGCGTCATCCTGAAGGCTTCGGAACTTTGCCCTGGCACGCATGGACTGATCGTCCGCTGCTTCGCCGACGCCGGCTTTCCGGAAGGCGTGGTGAACCTGGTCAGCAACGCGCCGGAGGATGCGGGCGAGATCGTCGGTGCCTTGATCGATCATCCCGCGGTTCGGCGAATCAACTTCACCGGATCGACCGAGGTCGGTCGGATCATCGCTCGACGCGCCGCCGAGCACCTGAAGCCGGTCCTGCTCGAGCTCGGCGGCAAGGCGCCGCTGATCGTCCTCGAAGATGCCGATCTGGATGAGGCCGCCAAGGCCGCAGCCTTCGGGGCGTTCATGAACCAGGGCCAGATCTGCATGTCGACAGAACGGATCATCGTTGTCGAGGCCGTTGCCGATGCCTTTGCCGAGAAACTCGCCGCCAGGGCGGCTTCGATTGTCTGCGGCGATCCTCGGGAGAACAAGGCTCCGCTCGGTTGCGTCGTCGATCAAAGCGCCGTTCAGCGGGTCAACGGGCTGATCGACGATGCTCTCGACAAGGGCGCGGTTACCTTGGCAGGCGGGAAATCGGACGGTGTTCTGATGTGCGCCACCGTTCTCGACCGCGTGGGCCCCGACATGAAGCTCTATGGTGATGAAAGCTTCGGACCGGTGGTTGCGATCATCCGGGCGCGCGACGAGGCCGATGCCGTTCGGATCGCCAATGACAGCGAATATGGCCTCTCGGCCGCCGTGTTCACTCGCGATTCGGCTCGCGGCCTCAAAGTGGCGCGCCGGATCCATTCCGGCATTTGCCACGTCAACGGGCCGACCGTTCATGACGAGCCGCAAATGCCCTTCGGTGGGGTCGGCGCCTCCGGCTATGGCCGCTTCGGCGGCAAAGCGGGCATCGACAGCTTTACGGAGCTTCGCTGGATCACTCTGGAAACCGAACCGGGCGCCTATCCGATCTAGGTCAACAGCCATATCCATTGGGGACTTCGCTGCCCAAGCCGGCTCGGGGCAGTCCGGCATTGAACAAGCGGCTCTTCCGAGCGTTTTCGCCCCGACAGGGGCGAAGTTGCAGGAGTAGCCTCATGAAGAAGGTCTTCAGGACGAGTCTTGCCGGCCTGACGTTGGCGGCGATGCTGGCGCTGACCGCAGCGCCGGCGGAAGCCCAGAGATGGCGGCGCGATCGCGACAGGGATGACGACTGGGCCTGGGCTGTCGGTGCCGGGATAATCGGCCTCGGAATCGGCGCGGCGATCGCTTCAAGTGATCGGCGCGGCCGCTACTACGATCCTTATTATTACGACCGGCGCGGCTATTATGATCGCGGCTACTATCGCGGTCGCTACTATGACGACCGCTATTACCGCGCCCGACACCCGCGTCGCTATTATGCTCGGCGCTGCCTTACCCGGTGGGAGTGGGACCCCTGGTATCGCGACTATGTCCGGGTCCGCTACTGCTGAACCCGATCCATCGCAGACCGATCAGGCCGGGGGTGAGTTCACGCTAGCGCGTGAACCTTTCCCCGGCCTCGGCCTTGCGGAGCAGCAGGTCTGAAAGACCGAATTCCGGGCCAAGGCGTTCCGCCTGGCGCTTTAGGCCTTCGACGATCTTGAGCAGGCCTTCGGTGTCCGCCCAGAACATCGGACCGCCGCGATAGACTGGCCAGCCATAGCCGTAGACCCAGACCACGTCGATGTCCGACGCGCGCTGCGCCATTTCCTCGTCGAGTATCTTCGCGCCCTCGTTGACCATCGTGTAGAGCGTTCGCTCGACGATCTCCTGATCGCTGATCTCGCGCGGCTGCACACCCGCCTTGCTTCGGAACTCTTCGATGATTTCCTGCACCCTGGGCGAAGGGGAGGGGCGCCGTTTCTCGTCATAGTCGTAGAAACCGGCCCCCTTCTTCTGTCCCCAGCGATCGATCGCGCACAATGCGTCGCGGATATTCTCGATCCGGCTCGGATCGCGATGCCAGCCAATGTCCACACCGGCGAGATCGGCCATCTGGAACGGTCCCATCGGCATTCCGAAGTCGACATGGACCTTGTCGATCTGCTGGGGGGTGGCGCCTTCGATCAACAGCTGGTTGGCCTGAAGCTGGCGCGGGATCAGCATGCGATTGCCGATGAAGCCGTAACAGACGCCTGCAACGACCGCGACCTTCCTGATCTTCTTGGCCAGCTGCATGGCGGTGACGAGCACGTCCGGCGCCGTCTTCGCTCCGCGGACGACCTCGAGGAGCTTCATGACGTTCGCCGGCGAGAAGAAATGGAGGCCGAGCACGTCCTGAGGTCGAGAGGTGGCCGCGGCGATTTCGTCGATGTTGAGATAGGACGTGTTGGAGGCGAGGATGGCGCCTGGCTTGGCGATCCTGTCGAGCTTTCCGAACACCTCCTTCTTGATGTCCATATTCTCGAAAACGGCCTCGATGATGAGGTCGCAATCGCCGAGATCGTCCATGCTCAGCGTGGGCTTCAGCAATCCCATCGCCTGCTCCACCTGATCGGCGGTGATCCTGCCCTTGGCTGCACTGGCCTCGTAATTCTTGCGCATGACTCCGGTGCCGCGATCGAGCGCGTCCTGAGCCATTTCGACGATCGTCACGGGGATCCCGGCCGACAGGAAATTCATGGAAATGCCGCCGCCCATCGTGCCGGCGCCGATCACGCCGACTCTGCGGATCTCGCGCGGCTGTGTGTCGTCGGGCAAGCCTTCGATCTTGGCCGCCTTGCGCTCGGCGAAGAAGAAATATTGCTGTGCTCGCGCCTGGGTGCCGCTCATCAATTCCATGAAGAGCCGCCGTTCGTCCTGAACGCCTTCGGCATAAGGCTTCGTGACCGCCGCCTCGATCGCGCGAATATTATATTCCGGGGCGTCGAAGCCGCGGAACTTCCTGGCATTGGCCTGTCGGAATTCGTCGAAAACGGCCGGGTTGCCGCGTACCTCGGCGATCTTGTCGTCCCGTTCGCTCGTCCTCGGAATAGGGCGCACGTCCCTCACTTGCTCGGCGAAAGCGACGGCATGCTGCTCGAGATCGCCTTCGATCAGCCGGTCGACGAGGCCGATCTCGAATGCCTCGCGAGCACCGATCGGATTTCCGGTCGCGGCCATCTCCAGCGCCTTCTTCACGCCGGCGACGCGGGGCAGGCGCTGAGTGCCGCCGGCCCCGGGAAGAAGGCCGAGTTTCACCTCCGGCACGCCGAGCTTCGCCGACGGAACGGCAACTCGGTAATGGCTCGCCAGCGCGACCTCGAGCCCGCCACCGAAGGCGGTGCCGTGGATCGCGGCAATCACGGGCTTGGTGCAATTCTCGATGATATCCACGACCTGGGGAAGAACCGGAGGCTGCATCGACTTCGGAGTGCCGAATTCACTGATGTCGGCTCCGGCAAAGAAGGTCTGCCCCTGGCAGAGGATCACCACCGCCCGGACGCTCTCGTCTGAATCGGCCTCCTCGATGGCCTTGACCAAGCCTTCGCGAACCGCGTGTCCGAGCGCGTTCACAGGCGGGTTGTTCGACGTGACGACCAGCACGTCGCCATGCTTCCTGGTGGAAATCGGGCTCATTGGCATGCCTCCTTTGTCGACCTGCCGATGGCGCGTCTTTACGTAAACGTCAACCGCACGTGCCGGCCCGCCCGAGGTCCTAAGTGTGGGATCGCCCTCGTGTTCACCGTCGTCGGACCGGCGGAGATTCTCGCCACCATAGCGGACTCGGACTCGCCCTGGTCGCCAGCGCACCCTCGGTTACGCCGGCGGATCGACTGAGACCGATGAGCTGCCGCGTTCCCCCATTCGGACACCTGCAACAAACGTAACAACTAAGACTTGCGGGCGGCACAATGCTGCGACGCACCATGTCTAGTCGGCCGTGGCGGCCAATCCGGGCCGAAGAGAAGGGCGGGCCAAAGTCCCGCAGAAGAAAAGATGTACAATTCGCTCATCCGTAACGGACTGGTTGCAGGGACCTCCCTGCTGTTCGCCATCACTCCGGTTCGCTCCGCCTATCCAGATCAGAGCGGCTCCGCCGAACCGACAGAGGTCCAGGCGTCAAGCGGCAATCGCTCAGGCTCGCTGCAAGGCCGTTCGTCAGATTGTCGCTGTGCCCCCGCGTCGTCGACAGGTTCGGTGCTGGCGAACGCGACCGCTGACGAAGCGGCGATTCCCCAGTCAACCGCTCCGCCGGTTCAGGCCGCCACACCAGCGGCGATGGTCGCTGCCGCCATTGTCGACGCAAACGACACATTGGCCGCGGCGGAGCTCGCTCCGGGCGAGTTCATCTGGGCGCCGGAGCGGTCGAGCCAGGGTGAGGTAGAGGTCGTCGTCAGTATTCCGCTTCAGCGCGCCTATGTTTATCGCGGCGGGACGCTCATCGGCATCACCACCGTGTCGACCGGGCGCCGAGGTCATGAAACGCCGACCGGCACGTTCAACATCCTGCAGAAGCGGCGAGAGCATTATTCGAACCTGTACAACAATGCGCCCATGCCGTTCATGCAGCGGCTCACCTGGGACGGGATCGCGCTTCACGCCGGGCAGATTCCTGGCCGACCCGCGTCGCATGGCTGCGTGCGTCTGCCGCTGGCTTTTGCCCGCGAGCTGTTCGCGGTTACCCAGGTCGGCGCCTCGGTCCACATCATCCGGCAATCGCCCTCTGCCGGAGAGGCGCTGGCGATGGTTCGCGGAGCCGGTCTTTATGCCGGTATGGGCGGTCCCGATGAGGAAGCGCCGGTCGGCACCGACTGAGCCGCCTCAGAAGGCGGTTCGGCCATATTCCTGGCGATGGAACGGGTGCGAGGCGGAGAGGCCGCCATCGACGACCAGAGCGTGGCCGTTGACGTAGCTCGCCTCGTCCGAAGCCAGGAAGAGCGCGGCGTTGGCAATTTCCTCGGGCTGGCCGCCGCGCTTGAGCGGATTGAGGTGGCCGATCAGGTCTTCCTTTCCGGCCGCGCGCGCCATGTCGTAAATGCCCTTGGTCATTCCCGTTTCGATGAGTCCCGGGCAGATGGCATTGACCCGGATGTTGGCGCCGCACAATTGCGTCGCGGCAACCTGGACGAGCCGGATCACGCCGGCCTTGCTGGCTGAGTAAGCCGGACCGCCGGCACCCGCACGGAGGCCCGCGACCGAGGCGGTGGCGATGATCGACCCGCCGCCGCGGGCTTTCATTGCCGGCGCAGCATGCTTGACCGCCAGCCAGGGCCCGATCAGGTTGACTCGAAGGATTTCCTGCCAATCCTCGACGCTCTGCTCGAACAGCGATGCGAGGCCCCCTGAGATGCCGGCGTTGGCGAAGAAGATGTCGAGGCCGCCATGGTCGCCGATCGCTTTGTCCACGAGCCCTTTCACGTCGCCCTCGGTGCCTGCGCAGGCGGCAACGATGCCCTCGGACGCGTTGACGTCAGCCGCAACGACCTTCGCGCCTTCGCGGGCGAACAAGGTCGCCGTTGCCTTGCCGATACCCGACGCGGCGCCTGTGACGATCGCGACCTTTCCTTCCAGTCGGCCGCTCACAGGCCCACTCCGATGGTGCTCCCACCGTCGACGACGATCGCCTGGCCGGTCACGAAGGTCGAGGCTCGGCTGGCGAGGAACACTGCCGCTCCGGCAATCTCCTCGGGCTCGCCGATCCGCTGCATCGGAGTCATGCTCGTGACCATCTTCAAAGTCTGGGGATTTTCCCACAGAGCGCGGGCGAAATCCGTCCGGATCAGCCCCGGAGCAATGCAGTTGACGCGCACTTGATGGGGGCCGAATTCCTGGGCGAGATTCCGGGCGAGCTGGAAGTCGGCCGCCTTGGAAATATTGTAGGCGCCGATCACCGGGGAGCCCTTCAATCCGCCGATCGAGCTGACGATGATGATCGATCCTTCGCGCCGCTCGACCATCTCCGGAGCCACCAACTGGATCAGCCAGTGGTTGGAAATGATATTGTTGTCGAGGATCTTGCGGAACTGGTCGTCCGAGATCCCGGCCATCGGTCCGTAATAGGGATTGGAGGCAGCGTTGCAGACGAGCACGTCCACCTTGCCCCATTCCCGTTTCGTCGAGTCGACGAGGTTCTGGAGTTCCTCCTTGGAGGAAATGTTGGCGGGAACGACGATGGCCGATCCGGGATGCCTGGCATTGATCGCGTCGGCCGCCTCCTGGCAGGCCTCGGCCTTGCGCGAAGAGATCACCACCTTGGCGCCCTGATCGGCCATCGCTTCGGCGATCGATCGGCCGATCCCGCGTGAGCTACCGGTGATGATGGCGACCCTTCCGGTCAGGTCGAACAGGCTCATACTTTCTCCCTCAATCGAACACGATCACCGAGCGGGCGGCGTCGCCTTTCTTCATTCTCGCGAAGCCTTCATTGACCTGGTCGAGTCGGATCCTCTCGGCAACGATGGCATCGAGATCGAGGAGGCCACGAAGGTAGAAGTCGACCAGTCGGGGAATGTCGACCGGGAAGCGATTGGCGCCCATGAAAGCGCCCTGGAGCTTCTTGCCGGAAAGCAGGTCCATCGCTCCGAGGCCCACCTGATGGTCAAGCGGCATCATTCCGAGAATGGTGGCGGTCCCGCCGCGCCGAAGCGCCTTCACTGCCAGTTCTGCCGAGGCCGGTCGGCCGACGGCCTCGATCGCATGATCGACACCGCCCTTGGTCATTTCGACGATTTCGCCTGCCGCACCCTCGCTGGTCGGATCCACGACATCAGTGGCGCCGAGCCTTCGTGCGAGTTCGCGCTTTTCGGGCACTGGGTCCGCGGCAATGATCCGTCCCGCTCCGGCAATCTTCGCGGCGTTGATCGTCGCAAGTCCCACTCCGCCGCAGCCGATCACCGCGACGGACTCTCCCGGTGTCAGCCTTGCCGCGTTGAAGATGGTTCCGGCGCCGGTCGTGACGGCACAGCCGATCACTGCCGCCTTGTCGAGCGGCATCTCCGGATGGATCGCGACACAGGCATGCTCGTGAATCAACATGCCTTCGGCGAAAGCCGAGAGATTGAGCATCTGGTTGATCGGCTGACCATCGCCGCCGGTGATCCGCGGCGTGGAGCCGCGGGGCCGCCTCGTGTCTCCGCCGGGGCAGAGCGACATCCGGCCGGTGACGCAATATTCGCAATGGCCGCAAAAGGCCGAAAGACAGGTGACCACATGATCGCCGGGTTTGACGGTCCGGACCTCGCTTCCAACCGCCTCGACGATCCCCGCCGCCTCGTGACCCGGCACGCAGGGGAGGGGATGCGGATAGGTTCCCTCGATGAAATGGAGGTCGGAATGACACAGCCCGCAGGCGGAGGTGCGGATGCGCACCTCGCGCGGACCCGGATTGTCGAGCGTCGCTTCCTCGATCGCCAGTGGAGTGCCGGCCTGGCGAAGGACCGCCGCCTTCACGCCTGAGGCTCCACCGCATGCCTGGCATATTCGAGTTTCGCGATCGCACGGGCGTGGACTTCGTCCGGCCCGTCGGCGAGCCTCAGCGTTCGGATCCCGGCATAGCTCTTGGCCAGTTCGAAATCCTGGGAGACGCCGGCGCCCCCATGCGCCTGAATGGCATCGTCGATGATCCGGAGCGCCATGTTGGGAGCGTGAATCTTGATCATCGCGATCTCGCCCTTCGCGGCCTTGTTGCCGGCCTTGTCCATCATGTCGGCCGCCTTGAGGCACAGCAGTCGCGAGCATTCGATGTCGATCCGGGCCCGAGCGATCCTCTCCTCCCAGACGCTGTGCGAGGAAATGGGCTTGCCGAACGCGACTCGGCTTTGGAGACGGATGACCATCGCCTTCAAGGCTTCTTCGGCTGCCCCGATGGTCCGCATGCAGTGGTGGATCCGTCCCGGACCGAGCCGCCCCTGAGCGATCTCGAAGCCGCGTCCCTCACCCAGCAGCATGTTCGAGACGGGGATCCTGACGTTCTTGAGCTCGACCTCCATATGGCCGTGCGGCGCGTCGTCATAGCCGAACACGGTCAATGGGCGCTCGATCGTCACGCCGGGCGAATCGAGGGGCACCAGCACCATCGACTGCTGCTGATGGCGGGGATTGTCGGGATTGGTCTTTCCCATGACGATGGCCACCTTGCAGCGCGGGTCGCCAGCGCCCGAAGACCACCATTTGCGGCCATTGATCACATATTCATCGCCGTCGCGCCTGATTTCGCACTGGATGTTGGTCGCGTCGGAGGAGGCGACCGCGGGCTCCGTCATCAGGAAGGCCGATCGGATTTCACCGTTCATCAGCGGTCGAAGCCACTGCTCCTTCTGCTCTCGCGTGCCGTAACGGTGAAGCACTTCCATGTTGCCCGTGTCGGGCGCGGAGCAGTTGAACACCTCGGACGCCCAGCCGATGCGCCCCATCTCCTCGGCGCAGAGGGCATATTCGAGGTTGGTGAGCTGCGTTCCTTCGAACTGGAAGCTGTCGTCGACATGGGCGAGTGCCCAGCCCGGAGGCATGAACAGGTTCCACAGACCTTCCGCCTTGGCCAGCGGCTTCAGCTCCTCGATCACCTCGATCGGCTGCCACCGCTCGCCAGTGGCAAGTTGGTCCTTATAGTCCTTGGTCCGAGGGCGAATCCGAATCTCGATTAATTCCCGCACTTGGTCCCGGTAAAAACGTTCGCGTTCCGTAAGGTCAAAGTCCATCCGGTCGGATTCCCTCGCTGAGGCTGCCGGGCAAGGCTGCCAGAAACTCCCGATCTGCGCCAGTGGCGGGCTACCCGCGCGAGCCGGTCGGATGCGGCGGCGAGGCTAGCCCGGGCTGCACTCTCACCTCTGCACTCTCGCGAAGCGGACGACCTGCTGCTGCCGTGCCACTGTTCGCTCACCGGCTGGCGCGGCGCTGTCGGGATTGATAACCAGCATGCCGTGAGAGCCCTCATTCGCTTGCCATCGCTCACCCTGCTGGCCGCCTTTCTTTCCGGCTGCGCGGGCAATGTCGCCGACTATGTCGGTCCGCGATCCGACATCATCGACGGTCAGCTCACGCGCTATGGCCTCAATCTTCGTCAGACGCAGTGCGTGGCGGAGCGGCTCGGCGCCAGCCTGACCCCGCTTCAGCTCCGCCGCTTCCAGCGCGCCGCTTCCTCGGTTCGACAGGGCTATTTCGATCCCGACCGACTGACCATCCAGGACCTGATGCACGTGGCCGGATCGATGGGCGATCCACAGGTGCGGCTGGAACTCGCCCGAGCGGCGGCGAGCTGCGATGCGAGCGACGAGATCGTCCCTCGCCGTCAGGAGGCTTTACCGGCGCTAATTCCGGGCGCCGTTCGCCCCGGCAGCCTGCCGCCGCCATCCGGCGCTCCGGCCCCTCCCGGAAATGCCGTGACCTGGCTCAACCTGGGCAGCGCGGGATCGGGCCAGGGCATCGCCGTCGATGCGGGCTCCGTCGAACGCCAGCCTGGCTCCGGCAAGGCATGGTTCCGACTGATCAATCCGGACACGCCGCCGAGTGGAATCTCCTATCTGCTCCAGATCGACTGTCAGGCGCGGACGATCGCTGCGCTCGCCCGGCGAACTCATGATCCCGGTGGCACCATGACCGACTATCGCGAATACGGCCCTCCCGATTCCAATCCGCTGCCGGTGGAGGCCGACACGGTGATGGAGATCGCCTTTCTTTCCCTCTGCACGGGATGATCCAGGGCGAACATTTCGACGTTCTGATCGTCGGCGCCGGCCTTTCCGGAATTGACGCCGCCTACCACCTGCAGACTCGCTGCCCCGACAAGAAGTGGCTGATCCTGGAGGCGCGGGATCGCATCGGCGGCACCTGGGACCTGTTCCGCTATCCCGGAGTCCGCTCCGACAGCGACATGTACACGCTCGGTTTCCCCTTTCGGCCTTGGCGAGGCGACCGTTCGATCGCCGATGGCGATTCGATCCGCACCTATGTCGAAGACACGGCCCGCGAGTTCGGCATTGATCGGAGCATTCGGTTCGGTCACCGGGTCGTTCGGGCCTCCTGGTCCTCCGCCGAGGCGCGCTGGACAGTGGACGTCGAGGTGGAAGGCGAAGGGCGCCGGCTCACCTGCAACTTCCTGTTCCTGTGCAGCGGCTACTACGACTATTCGCAGGGCTATCGACCCGAATGGCCCGGGGAAGGCGACTTTGCCGGCCGGATGGTTCATCCGCAATTCTGGCCCGAGGATCTCGACCATTCAGGCAAGCGGGTCGTCGTGATCGGCAGTGGCGCCACCGCGGTTACACTCGTTCCCGCGATGGCGCGGAAGGCAGCGCACGTAACCATGCTTCAGCGTTCGCCGACCTATATCGTTTCGCGTCCTTCGCGCGACCCTCTGGCGCCCCGGATCGGCACCCGGCTGGCGCGCTGGAAGAACGTGCTGCTCGGGCTGTTCTTCTTCGATCGTGCCCGCAAGCGCCCCGACAAGGTGAAGCAGGCGATCGTGAAGATGGCCGCCGACGCGCTTCCGCCCGGCTATGACGTCCAGCGCCACTTCTCGCCCAGCTACGCCCCCTGGGACCAGCGGCTCTGCCTGCTCCCCGACGGCGATCTGTTCGATTCGATCCGGGCTGGCAGCGTTTCGGTCGTCACCGACACGATCGAGCGCTTCACGCCCGAAGGCCTGCGGCTGAGCTCGGGCATGGAGCTGCCGGCGGACGTCGTGGTAACCGCGACCGGACTGGTCGTGAAGCTCCTCGGCGGGATCGAGCTGTCGATCGACGGCGACCCGGTCAACGTCGCCGACCATGTGAGCTACAAGGGCATGATGCTCAGCGACGTGCCTAATCTCGCCGTCATATTCGGCTACACCAATGCCTCCTGGACCCTGAAGGCGGATCTCGCCTCGCGCTATGTCTGCCGGCTCCTCAGCCACATGGATGAGCATGGTTATGCCATCTGTGTCCCGCGCCTGCCCGAAAGCGGAATCGAGCGTCGGCCGATGCTCGACTTCAGCTCCGGCTATGTGAAACGGGCCGAATCTTTCCTGCCGGCTCAGGGGACCGAGGCGCCATGGCGAGTCCACCAGAACTACATCCGCGACCTGGTCATGATGCGCATCGCCTCCGTGACCGATCAGGCCATGGAGTTTCGAACGCCCCCGTTGACTCCTGAAAAGCGGCAAGGCAGTTGACGTTTACGTAAAGGAGAGGAGCCGTAATGACGGACCTTGAGTCATTCCGCCGGGAAACGCGCGCCTGGCTGGAGTCCAACTGCCCACCCGAAATGCGCGAGCCGATCCGCGACGAAACGGACCTGTGCTGGGGCGGGCGCAACCCGACCTTCAAGAACGAAGCGCAGAAGCGCTGGATGGAGCTAATGGCCGAGCGCGGCTGGACCGTTCCGGACTGGCCGGAGGCCTATGGCGGCGGCGGCCTGTCACCGGCCGAGACCAAGATCCTGCGGCAGGAGATGGCCCGGCTCGGTGCCCGAAATCCGTTGATGAGCTTCGGCATCTCGATGCTTGGGCCGGCTTTGCTCAAATATGGCACCGAGGCCCAGAAGAAGCGCTTTCTTCCCGAGATCGCGCGCGGCGAGATCCGCTGGTGCCAGGGCTATAGCGAGCCCAATGCCGGTTCGGACCTGGCGTCCCTCCAGACCCGGTGCGAGGACAGGGGCGATCACTGGCTGGTCAACGGGCAGAAGGTCTGGACCAGCTATGCGGACAAGGCGGATTGGATCTTCTGCCTGGTCCGAACCGATCCGGACGCTCCCAAGCATCAGGGCATCAGCTTCCTTCTCTTCGACATGGCGTCGCCTGGCGTGTCGACGAGACCGATTCTTCTCATTTCCGGCTATTCCCCCTTCTGCGAGACGTTCTTCGACGACGTGAAGGTTCCCAAGGACCAGATCGTCGGCGAACTGAACAGGGGCTGGGACGTCGCCAAATATCTGCTCGGCCATGAGCGCGAAATGATCAGCGGGATGGGTCTGGGTGGCCAGACCGGAGTGCTTGGAGAGGCGCTCAGGGACGCCGTCGCCGACGATCCCTTCCTTCGCGCCGACGTGGCCCGATTCGACGTAGAGGCGCTGGCTTTCCGGGCAATGAGCGAGCGCTTCATCGACGAGCTCAAGGCGGGCTTGGCCCATCCGGCCCAGCCCTCGATGATGAAATATGCCGGAACCGAGTTGAACAAGCGTCGCCACGAACTGGTCATGGCGGCTGGAGGCTCCAACGCCCTCGAATGGGAGAGCGACCGGTCCCGGAAGGGCAAGGCCGCTCGCGAGTGGCTTCGCACCAAGGCCAATTCGATCGAGGGCGGAACCAGCGAAATCCAGCTCGGAATCGTCGCCAAACGCATCCTCCAGCTTCCCGGAGCCTGATCCATGCCGCTCTACCTCAACGAAGATCAGGCGATGCTTCGCGATACCGCGCGCGGCTTCATGGCCGAGGAAGGTGCGATCACGAAACAGCTGCGACATTGGCGGGATCGGAACTGCCCCGACGGCTTCGGACATGGGCTGTGGAAGCAGTTCGCCGAGATGGGTTTCAACGGGATCCTCATCGAGGAAGCTGACGGCGGGCTCGGCCTTGGCCATGTCGAGGCCGGAATCGTGATGGAAGAGATCGGCCGCAACCTGACGCCCTCGCCGTTCCTGATGACTGCCGTCGCCTTCGTCGAAGCGCTCAAGGGAACGGCGGCGCGCGAACGCTGGTATCCCGGAATCCTGTCCGGCGACACGGTCGCCGCTCTGGCGATCGACGAAGGACCAAAGCATCGGCCGGAGTCGATCGCGATGCGGGCGGAGCGATCCGGCAACGGCTTCCGGCTTTCGGGCCAGAAGCAGTTCGTCGTGCAGGGAACGGCCGCCGACGTGATCCTTGTCGCAGCCCAGACCGATGACGGCTTGACCCTGTTTGCGGTCGAAAAGGGCGCAAGCGGGCTCGAGGCCGAAGGGGTCCGACTTGCCGACAGCAGCATCGGCGCTCGGCTCACTTTCCATCAGGTCGAAGTCGACGCCGACTCGGTTGTTGGCGAGGTGGGCGGTGGTGAAGCCGTGCTGAACCGGATGCTGAACGCCGGTCGATCGGCCGCTGCGGCGGAACTGGTGGGAGTCGGATCGGCCGCCATGGACATGACCGTCGACTATCTCAAGCAGCGCAGGCAGTTCGGGCGGCTGATCGGCGAGTTCCAGGTGCTTCAGCACCGGTCTGCACACCTTTATTCCGAGCTCGAAATCGCCCGGGCGGCGACGCTCAAGGCCCAGCAGCTGCTCGACGAAGAAGGCGCTGAAGCGGAGGCGATGGTCTCGGTCGCCAAGGCAAAGTCGGGGTGGGCGTCGACTCTTGCCGTTCAGGAGGGCGTTCAGATGCACGGCGGCATCGGCATGACCGACGAATTTGACATCGGCCTCTACATGAAGCGCGACCGGGTCCTGAACGAACTGTTCGGCGACCCGAACTACCATGCCGACAGGCTTGCGCGAATGAAAGGTTATTGATGCCGCTCGATCCGGAAACCTTCGATGCGCTGCTCGAAACCGTCCGCCGGTTCGTGGCCGAGCGGCTTCGTCCGCTGGAGGAGCGGGTCGCCGAGGAAGACGAAGTGCCCGACGGGATCGTTCGGGAAATGCAGGAAATGGGACTGTTCGGCCTCTCAATCCCTCAGGAATTTGGCGGGCTTGGCCTTTCCATGTCGGAGGAGGTTCGACTTGCGCTGGAGTTCGGGCGAACCACTCCCGCCTTCCGTTCGGTCTTCGGAACCAATGTCGGAATCGGCAGCCAGGGGCTGGTGATGGCAGGATCCGATGATCAGAAACGGCAATGGCTCCCGAGGATCGCGAGTGGCGAGATCATCACCAGCTTCGCGCTGACCGAACCGGGGGCAGGCTCCGACAGCGCCTCGGTTCAGACCCGGGCAGTGCGCGACGGCGACGTCTACCGGCTGAGTGGAACCAAACGGTTCATCACCAATGCCGACAAGGCCTCCTTGTTCACGGTGATGGCGCGAACGGGGGAAGAGGGTGCGCGCGGAGTCTCGGCCTTTCTGGTCCCCGCCGACCTGCCTGGGGTCAGCATCGGCAAGCCCGAGAAGAAGATGGGCCAGCAGGGCGCCCATGTCTGCGACGTGAACTTCGACGAGGCACCTGTGCCTGCCGTCAACCGCCTCGGCGAGGAAGGCGAAGGCTTCAAGATCGCGATGCGCGTGCTCGATCGCGGCCGGCTTCATATCGCCGCCGTCTGCGTCGGAGTGGCGGAAAGGTTGATTTCGGACTGCGTCGCCTATGCCAGCGAACGGCGACAGTTCGGAAAGCCCTTGGCCGACTTCCAGCTTGTCCAGGCGATGATCGCCGATTCCAAGACCGAGGCGATGGCGGCCAGGGCACTGGTGCTCGAAACGGCCGCGCTCAAGGATCAGGGGGCTCCGATCGTCCTCGAGGCCGCCGCCGCCAAATATTATGCCAGCGAGATGGTCGGTCGGGTCGCCGATCGCGCGGTCCAGATTTTCGGCGGTGCCGGCTATATTGCCGACTATGGGATCGAGCGGCTCTATCGCGACGTGCGCCTGTTCCGGATCTACGAAGGCACCAGCCAGATCCAGCAGCTCGTCATCGCTCGTGAAACTCTGAAGCGCGGCGGTTAACGGACGGGCCGAGGCGGCGGCTTAACCCCGCTTGAGCATGACGTTCATCTGCGCGGCCGCGATCGGCTTATCCCGGTGCTGCTGCCAGGCGTGCGCTTCGACATTGGCGACTCGATTGCCGAGCCGGGTCACGACGGCTGCGGCGAACGTGTCGTGATCGACACCGCCCCGCATGAAATTGACGGTGACATTGACCGGCTTCACCGTCACACCCTCGCGCGAACCCAATTGGTCGAAGAGCGCCCCCAGAGCGGCGAACTCCAGCAGCCCGGCGATCGCGCCGCCGTGAAGATAGCCCGGACGCCCGAGGACGACGTCGCCGAACGGCATGACGAACAGTCGCTCGCCCGATTGCGAGCGGTGGGTGCTGATGCCGAGAAAGCGGGCATAAGGCGGCAGCGGGTCCATCGGCCCGCCCTAGGTCAGGTCTGACGGCTCGTCTATGTCGCGCAAGGTTTCCCCCAGCTTCAACGACCAGCCAAGCGAGGCGATGCGATCGATCGTCGCTTCGGCCACGGTTGGCGTGCTCCAGCGAATGTCCTGGAACAGGGTCGGGTCGTACCGGCTCAAGCCCAGAAGCGCGTAGCCGCCATCTACGGTAGGGTGAATGAAGGCATCATGATCCCGAAGCGCCAGCGCCGCCGCTCGGAGCCGGTTTCGGTCGAGTTCCGGACAATCGGTACCGATCAGCAGCGCCTTTTCACCGAGAAGGATCGTCCGTTTCGCTGCGCGAGCGAGCCGTTCCCCCAGATCGCCCTCGCCCTGGCCGGTGAAGCGAAGGGGGGCATTCGGCAGGAACGATGTCCATTCCGCTTCCATCGGATGGGGTTCGGTACACAGTTCGGGAATGGCCATATTGGCCGCAAGCGCCTCGGCGACCGTGTCGAGGAGCATCTGGTGGGCAAGGCGAGCCGCGCCTGCCTCACCCAAAGCGGGGATGAGCCGGGTCTTCACTCGGCCAGGGAGTGGCGCCTTGGCAAAGATGATGATTCGAGCGTTCCTCATCGTCGCCGCCACCTGTGATAGCGCTCGGCCCAGGCGAGCAGCCGCTCCGGTTTGTGCGCCTTCTTGCGCTCGCCCGCCGCGAACTTGTTCGCTTCGGCCATGGTCGGATAAGCGTGGACCGTACCGAGCAGCCTGTCCAGGCCGATGCCATGCTTCATTGCCAGGACGATTTCGGCGATCATCTCGCCGGCATTGTGGGCGACGATGCTCGCTCCAAGGATGCGGTCGCGCCCCGGTTCGACAAGCAGCTTCACGAACCCGCCGCTCGCGCTCTCAGTCACTGCCCGATCGAGGTGGCTCAGTTCGTGCCGCACCACTTCATAGGGGACCTTCGCCGCCTGCGCGCTTTGCTCATTATGGCCGACATGGGCGATTTCCGGATCGGTGAAAGTCACCCAGGGCATGAAGCGATAGTCGACGCGGAAGCGCCGGAACCCGCCGAACAGCGCGTTCACGGCCGCGTGCCACGCCTGGTGCGAGGCGGCATGGGTGAATTGGTACGCGCCGGCCGCGTCGCCTACGACATAGATGTTGGGGAAGAGAGTTTGGAGGCAGTCGTTCACCTCCAGCATTTCTTCCGTGTCGATCCCCAGCGTTTCAAGACCTAGGCCGGCAAGTCGCGGCTTTCGCCCGACGGCGACCAGGATGTCGTCGAAGGGAAGGGCAAGCTCCGCGCCTCCGGCCCGCGCGATCAGGCTCTTCTGCTCGATCCTGACTGGCTCGTGGCTGGTGCGAAGATCCACGCCTTCGCTGCGTAGCGTCGAAGCGATGTAGTCGGCGACATCCTCGTCTTCCCGGGTCAGGATCCTGGAACCGCGAACGACCTGAGTCACGTGGCTTCCGAGGCGAGCGAAGGCCTGCGCCATCTCCACTCCAATGGGCCCGCCCCCGAGAATGAGCAGTCGCTTCGGCGGTGAGTCCCGACGCCCAAGTTCTTCCCACATCGTGTCGCTGGTGAGAAATCCGCTATCGCCAAGTCCCGGGATGGCGGGAATGGCCGGTTCGGCACCGGTGGCGATGACGATGGCCCGGGAGCTCAGCCGTTCGCCATTCACTTCGACGGTCCATGGGTCGAGGATCTTCGCTCGGCCCTGACGCACGTCAGCGCCAAGCCTGGTGTAGCGCTCGACACTGTCGGCCGGTGCGATGTGCGCGATGATCCGCTCGATCCGTCGCATGATTGCGAGCCAGTCGACACCGGGCTGCGCCGGTTCCAGCCCGAACCTGTCGGCATGGCGGATCTCGTGCGCCAGTCGGGCACTTCGGATCAGCGCTTTCGACGGGACGCAGCCGGTGTTGAGGCAGTCGCCGCCCATCGCTCCGGACTCGATCAGGGTCACCTTCGCTCGAAGCGTCGCGGCGATATAGGACGTCACCAATCCGCCCGCGCCGGCGCCGATGACGACGAGGTTGCGATCGAACCGCTTGGGCCGACGCCAAGCCTTGAACTGGCGCCGGCGACGCAGGCGGTCCGCCGCCCATTTGCCGAACAGGGGGAGCAAGCTCAGCAGCACCAGTGAACCGATCAGGCCTGGAGTGGCAATGTCCCCGAGCGAGCGGATCCGAGCGAGCTGAGTGCCCGCATTGACGTAGACCAGCGTCGCCGGAAGCATGCCGATCTGGCTGACCAGGGCAAATCTGAAGACCGACATCCGAGTGAGGCCCATTCCGAGATTGACCAGGAAGAAGGGCACCGCCGGGTTGAGCCTCATCGAAAGGAGATACAGGGTTCCGTCGCGTTCCAGCCCGCGATTGATCGGTGCCAGCCGTTGACCGAAGCGGCGTTCCACCCAGTCACGGAACAGGTAGCGGGAGCCGAGGAAGGCCAGGGTCGCGCCCATCGTCGAAGCGAAAGAGACAAGCAGCAGCCCCAGCCATAGATCGAAGATTGCGCCGCCGCTTAGGGTCAGGATCACCGCTCCGGGGATGGAGAGGGCCGTCATCGTGACATAGGCCAGGAAATAGATGGCCGCGACCGGCAGGGGTTCGCGATCGACTTGGCGAACCAGCATCTCCCGCTGTGCCTTGAGCGAATCCAGGCCAAGCTGGTCGGGCACACCGCTCCAGAAAATGGCCGTGAGCGCCGCTGCGACGAACAGCAGCAGCAGGACGCGGCCAAGAGGGAGTCGCTTCACCGCGCCCTCGTGCGCGAAAAGGCGATGTCGGGGCAAGAGCGCGACTCATCCTCCATTCACTATGTCCGCGGCAAGGTGGCGGGCGCGGCAGAGGCGTGGAGACGGACGACCATGAGGATCAGCAGGCGGGAATTGCTAGGCGGCGCCGGGGTGACCGGAATCGCCGCTGCCGCCGCCCTGCTCGCCGGACGCGGCTCGGAAGCTTCAGCCGAGACGTTCGAGATCAGCCTCACGCCTGACCAATGGCGCCGTCGGCTCAGCCCCGAGCAATTTCATGTGCTTCGCCGACAGGGAACGGAGCGCTCCGGCTCCAGTCCGCTCAATGCCGAGCATCGCCCGGGCACCTATCAGTGCGCCGGCTGCGGGCTCCCGGTCTTTCGATCGCAGGACAAATATGAGAGCGGCACCGGCTGGCCGAGCTTCACTCGACCGATTCGGGGAGCAGTTCGCACGCGTCCCGACAACACGCTCTTCATAAGCCGCACCGAAGTGCATTGTCGCCGCTGTGGCAGTCATCTCGGCCACGTTTTCGACGATGGCCCGCCACCGACCGGGCAGCGCTGGTGCATGAACGGGATTGCCCTGAAGTTCGTACCGGCCCGGGCCTGAAACGCGCATGCGCAGACTCCTGATCCTGGCGTTGCTGATCGTCACCGGAGCCGCTGCCGTGGCCGGAATGGTGGCATCGCGCTCCGGGCAGAGTTCCACCGGGACTGGCAAGGCGGACCGGGTGGCGACGGCGATCTTCGCCGGCGGCTGCTTCTGGTGCACCGAGTCTGACTTCGATCACATGGCCGGAGTTCTCGCCACGACCTCCGGCTATTCGGGCGGCCGGTTGGCCAATCCGAGCTACGAACAGGTTTCGGGTGGCGGAACCGGCCATATCGAGGCGGTCAGAGTGGCGTACGATCCGGCCCAGGTCAGTTATGCCACGCTCGTCGACCGATTCTTCCGAACGGTCGATCCCCTCGACTCAGGCGGACAGTTCTGCGACCGCGGTTATCAATATCGGTCGGCCATCTTTGTCGGAAGCGAAGCGGAGCGGCGGATCGCCGAGTCAGCCAAAGCCCGCGTCGAGCGGCAGCTTGGGCGAAGCGTTGCCACCCTGATCCTGCCGGCGCGCAACTTCTATGCCGCCGAAGACTATCATCAGGATTATTATCGCAAGAACCCGGTACGATATCGCTTCTACCGCTGGAATTGCGGCCGCGACCAGCGCATTCAGTCGATATGGCAAGCCGCGCGCTGAACTCTTCGCCTTCGCCCTTCCAAGTGGCTGGGGCGCCTCCACTGGATCCCGCCAAGTTCCGCGATCCGAACCAGACCGCCAAAGGCGAGCGGAGGGCGTGGGTGTCCCTCGAGCGGCTGGACACCTTGTGGCTTAACACTGGGACCTTGTGCAATCTCGCCTGCAAGACCTGCTATATCGAGAGCTCACCCACCAATGATTCGCTCGCTTATCTGACCCTCGAAGATGCCGAGCCCTATTTCGCCGAAGCCCGGGCAATGGGCGTTCGCGAAATTGGCTTCACCGGTGGCGAGCCGTTCATGAACCCGGACATGATCGCCATGATGCGTTCGGCCCTGGCCAGCGGGTTCCGGCTTCTGGTCCTCACCAACGCGATGCGGCCGATGCGGCGTTTCGAGGCGGCGTTGACAGCCATGGCGGCCGAAGCCGGCGACCGGCTCGTGATCCGGGTCAGCCTCGATCACTACACGGCGTCGGTTCACGAAGCGGAGCGCGGAATCGGCACCTGGCTCAAGGCCCTGGATGGGCTGAAATGGCTGTCCGAAACGGGCTTTCACCTGGCGGTTGCGGGGCGAAGGCTTGGCGCCGAAGGCGAAGAGGACGCGCGCGCGGGCTACGAACGCCTGTTCGGTGAGCTCGGTGTGCGAGTCGATTGCGGCCTGGTGCTGTTCCCGGAAATGGATGCATCGGCCGATGTGCCGGAGATCACCGAATCCTGCTGGGGGATATTGGACGTTTCGCCTAGCCAGATGATGTGCGCATCGAGCCGCATGGTCGTGAAGGCGAGGGGGGCCGCGCGCCCTCATGTCGTTGCCTGCACCTTGCTGCCCTACGATCCTGCTTTCGCGCTCGGCGAGAGTCTTGGCTCTGCGACATCGGCCGTTCCGCTGAATCACCCCCATTGCGCACGCTTCTGCGTCCTGGGCGGCGCGAGCTGTTCCGGCTGAGCCGGGTTACCGATGCTGTCCGTCGTCATTCCGACCTTGAATGCCGGCGCCTATCTGCGCGACTGCCTGGAGCGGATGAAGTCGGCCGACGAAATCCTGGTGGTCGACGGCGGGTCCAGCGACGATACCGTCGGCATTGCCGAGGCGGCCGGCGTCCGACTGATCCTTGCGCCGAAAGGCCGGGGGAGCCAGCTTCGCTCCGGAGGAGAGGCGGCGAAGGGAGACTGGCTGCTCTTCCTCCACGCCGACACGCTTCCGGGACATGGCTGGCGGGAAGCCGTCGAGGCGCATGTGCAAAGCCAGCCGGGAATGGCAGCCTGCTTCAGGTTCCGGCTTGCCGACCGGGCCTGGCAGGCCCGGCTGCTTGAGCGCACCGTGGCGGCCCGGACGGGGCTTCTGGCGCTGCCTTATGGCGATCAGGGTCTGCTCGTCCCAAGGCCGCTCTACGATCAGATCGGGGGTTATCGGCCGGTGCCGATGATGGAAGATGTCGACATCGTCCGCCGGATCGGCCGGCGGCGGCTGGCGGTTCTCGACGCGGATGCCTTCACCAGCGCTGAGCGTTGGAGGCGCGAAGGCTGGTGGCGCCGTTCAGCGCGGAATCTCGGCTGTCTCGCTCTCTATGGCTTCGGGATGAGTCCCGAGAAGATCGCGAGATATTATGGTTGAGGGTTGGATAACCGGCGACAGATCGCGTCCAGACGTGCGGTCATCGCCGGATCACGGGCCTGTGGCGCGGTTATGACGGCATGATCGAGGCAGGTATCGATCGGCGAGGGCGGTCTCTCTTTCGGCAGTCGGCGTGCCAGTTCCACGACCAGCCGTCGCGCCGTATCGGCATTGGCTCGAAGCTGCGCGACGATCGCGGAAACCTCGACCGCCTCCTCGCTTTCGCGCCAGCAGTCATAGTCGGTGACCATCCCCACCAGTGCGTAGGGCATCTCCGCCTCCCGAGCGAGCTTTGCCTCCGGCATTCCCGTCATTCCGACGAGGTCGCATCCCCACTGCCGGTAAAGATGACTTTCGGCCCGAGTCGAGAATTGCGGTCCCTCCATCGCCAGATAGGTGGCGCCGCGACTGACCTGTGCGCCTGCCGCTTCCGCTGCCGTTGCGGCCAACTCGGATAGCCTGGGACAAACCGGATCGGCCATCGACACATGAGCGACGAAGCCGGGCCCGAAGAAGCTCTTTTCACGGGCGAAGGTACGATCGACAAACTGGTCGACAAGGACGAACCGGCCGGGCGAGAGCGCCTCCCGCAGTGAACCGACAGCCGATATTGCCAGGAGATCGGTGCAGCCGGCCCGCTTCAGCGCATCCACATTGGCTCGCGCATTGACCGCACTCGGCGGGAGCCGGTGGCCGCGTCCATGCCTTGGCAGGAACACGAATTTCACACCTTCGAGGCGGCCGATCAGGAGTTCGTCCGAAGGCGCCCCCCAGGGCGTGTCGACCGCGATCCACTGGGCGTCCTCCAGTGCATCGATTTCGTAAAGCCCGGAGCCGCCGAGGATCCCGATCGTCCATTCACTCATGGGCCACCCTTAGTGAGCGATCAGAATGATCCGCAAGTCGTTGACGTTGGTTGAAGTCGGCCCGGTATGGAACTGCCGGCCGATCGACTCGAGAAAGGTCCCGCTGTCGTTCGCGGCGAGGGCTTCCGCTGCCCGCTCGGCAAGGGTGCCATCGAACAGCGCCCCATCGATGAAGGCACCGGCTGCACCACTGGTTCCGTCCAGGCCGTCCGTATCGGCTGCAAGTCCGACGATGTCGGCCCGTCCGGCGAGGCTCGTCGACGCGGCAAGCGCATATTCGTGATTGCGTCCTCCACTTCCCGGCCCGGTTACGCGGCAGACAAGCTCACCCCCGGAAATGAGCGCCGATCCAGGCGGGGCGTCCAGCGCCAGCCGAGCATGCTGGCGGCCGAGACTTGAAGCGTCGCCGGTACATTCGCCGAGCACGACCGGACGATAGCCGATCTGTTCCGCTTGCCGGGCCGCAGCGGCGATCGCATCCGCCGATCGTGCCACGATCCGGAAGTCCGATTCGAGGCGCGCCGGAGTCTCCGACCAGCCCATCATCGGGGCGGGAATAGCGTATCGATCAAGCACCGCCTTGGCATCCGCAACGGTGGTCGGATCTCCAACAGTCGGTCCGGAGCCGATGTCCTCGGGCCTATCTCCAGGCACGTCGCTGATCGCGAGCGTCAGCAGCCGCCCCGCCACGGCCTGGCCGAGTCGCCCCCCTTTGATCTGCGACAGATGCCGACGAACGCAGTTGATCTCGCCAATTGCGGCGCCGGAGCGAAGAAGGGCGGCGGATAGTCGCTGCTTGTCAGAGAGTTGCAGGCCTTTACCGGGCAGGCAGGCGAGCGCCGATGCGCCGCCGCTCAGTAGCGCGAGAACGAAATCGTCCGGCTGCGACGACCTGGCCAGCGCGATCAGTTGCCGGGCGGCTTCGACGCTCGACTCGTCGGGCAGCGGATGCCTCGATTCGAACCGCCGAAGCCGACGCAGGCGCGCCGATACGCCCTGCGGGATGACGGCCAGCCCCAGGAGATCACCGTCGAAATGATCTTCCACGGCGGCGGCCATGGCCCCGGCCGCCTTGCCGACTGCGAGGATGATCATCCGTCCAGTTTTCTGAGGCAGATAAGCCGGCAGAAGATGTTCAGGACGGCAGGCTTGCACTCCCGCCCAGAAGATGCGTTCCAGATCCTGCCTCATCGACTCTTCCTGTTCGATCTTCTGCGGACTAGCAAAGGGGAGTGCTGACCAGGGCGACGAGGCGGAAACTTTGGCTGATCCTGCTCCGGGTCATTCTGGTCGTGATCTCCTTGCCGCTCACCTATTTCCTTGCTGCCCTCATCCTCGGCCTGGTGCCGGCGAACGTCTCCTGGCGCGAGGCTCAGCGTGGAGTGACGATCTTCGTTCGAACCAACGGCGTCCACACTTGGATCGTCATGCCCAAGGTGAATGCGATCATGGACTGGCGCCCCTTTGTCCCCGGCGAACATGTCCGCGACCCGCGCTGGGGCAATGCCGACCATGTCGCGGTCGGCTATGGCAACCGCGAATTCTACCTGAACACACCGACATGGGGAGACCTTACCGTCAGCCGGGCCTTCCACGCTGCCTTCGGCGGAGGACGCACCCTGCTCCACGTCGAGCACGACCACGAACCTCGGCCTGACGAGTGGCAGCGGCCGATCACGATCAGCCCCGACCAGTATCGGCGGCTCGTCACTTATGTCGGCGCCCGATTCGAGCGCGATTCGCGTGGCTCGACGATTCCGCTGGTCGGTCGGGGCTACAGCGACTGGGACATGTTCTACGAAGCCAGAGGCGGATACAGCTTCGTCCTGACTTGCAACGAGTGGACCGGCCGGGCGCTCCGCGCCGCCGGCGTTCGAACGGGCGTTTGGACGCCTCTCTCGCAGAGCATCATGTGGCGGCTGGACTGATTCCTCGTCAGACGAGGAGCGCCCCGGCGACAGGAAGCACCTAAGCCACGGCCGTTGCGGCCGGCGCGCGCAGCGCCTAGTTACCGAAGCGCAACAACTTCTGCACAGGGGAGCGGAAAATGGCGAAGATACTCGGAAACTTCCACCTCGCCCTCGTCATCGGGATCTTTCTTCTGATCGTCGCCATGTTCGGGCTGCACGGCGAGGCAATCGGAATGGAGGGCTATTGGGCGCAGTGGCTTCGCTTCCTCCATGTCCTCGCCGGGATCCTCTGGATCGGGCTGCTTTACTATTTCAACTTCGTTCAAATCCCGACCATGCCGAAAGTGCCGGCGGAGCTGAAACCTGGGGTGACCAGATATATCGCGCCGGCCGCCCTGTTCTGGTTTCGCTGGGCCGCGCTCGCCACCGTCGTCCTCGGCTTCCTGGTCGGCGAGCTTCAGGTGCCCGGCTATGCGGCCGATGCGCTTGGCCTTCAGGAAGGCTTCAGGACGATCGGCATCGGCATGTGGCTGGGCCTGATCATGGCGGCCAATGTGTGGTTCATCATCTGGCCCAACCAGAAGAGGGCACTCGGAATTGTCGAGGCCGATGACGCGTCGAAGGCCCGTTCGGCGACCACGGCGATGATGGCCTCGCGAACCAACCTGATCCTGTCGGTCCCGATGCTCTACTGCATGGTTGCCCAGACGCATATCGGCGGCTGATCGGGGAGGCCTGGGCGGCCAATGTTCGGCCCGGGCCCGTCCTGTGTGCGAGAATCGAGATTGCCCGTGTTCGATACCTATTCGAAGATCTTCGAAGAACGGGCCAATCTCTACGACGCGGCCATGACTTTGGCGCCGGAAGCGCGCCGGGCTGAGTTCGAAATGATGGTGGCGCCGCTGCCGAGGTCAGGCAGAGTGCGGCTGTGCGACGCCCCTGCGGGGGCAGGCTATCTCTGGCGCTATGTCGAACCGCTGGATGTCGACTATTTCGCCGTCGAGCCTAGCCGGGCGTTCCTCGCTCGAATCCCCGACCGGCCGGAGGTCACGGCGCTGAACTGCCGGTTGCACGCCCTTAAACTCGAAACGGAAAGCGTGGATTGCCTGGTCAGCCTCGCGGGGCTTCATCACGAACCTGACCTGCCAGTGATCTTCCGCGAGTTCCGGCGAGTCCTCCGGTCCGGTGGAACGGCCGTGATCGCCGATGTCCAGGCAGGCAGCGCGGCCGACGAATTCCTCAATGGCTTTGTCGCGGCTCATAATCCGATGGGTCATGACGGGAGATTCCTCGACGGAAACACAGCGCGATTCCTTACCGGTGCGGGCTTCACCATCGAGGAGGATCGCGTTCTCGATCTTCCCTGGATCTTCGCCAGCAGGTCGGTCATGGCGGAGTTCCTTCGTCTCCTGTTCGGCGCCGTCGACGCCAGCGCGGATCAGGTGGCCGAGGCCGCTGAGAGAATCCTGGGTGTTCGCGACCATCCGTCAGGCATAGCCCTGACCTGGCCTCTGCGAAGGCTCGTCTGCAGCCGCTAGTTGATCGGGCGAGCCGCGAGTTGCGGATCGAGCTACTCACCCAAGCGGATAACGCTCGACGGGAGAGTAGACAGCCCCGTCCGGAGTCAGCTGGCTTTCGTACAGACCGAAAGCCTCCACTCGGAACGGCGGGCTCGACAGTCCGCCCGATTGCTCAATCAGGTTGCCGACAGTACCCGAGGAACGTTTCAGCCGTGCCAGGGTGATGTGCGGCATATAGGCACGCTGCTCCGGTGGAAGTCCCACTCTGGCCACGGCCTGGTCGATCTTCTTGTGCAGGCTTCTGAGCGGCTCGTGCGGCGTCACTCCCGCCCAGACGACCTCCGGCTGACCGCGCCGGTCGAAGAGCCCGAGTCCGCTGATCGCGATTTCGAAGGCGGGGTGGTGAATCGCCCCAAGCGCGGCGAGGATGTCGCCCGCCTGATGCCGGTCAACTTCGCCAATGAAGCGAAGCGTGAGATGGATCTGTTCATCGGTCTGCCAACGAGCGCCACTGATTCCGCCCATCGCGTTCAGAAGCAGGTCGCGAATCGGGCGCGGCGGTCGAATGGCCACGAAGAGGCGGTGCATGGACTTGACACTAGCAGAGGCCGATCCCGTGATCACGAGGTCGATCCCACTACGCCAGCAGCAGGAGTGGCAGCAAAGAAGCCCGGTTTTGCGTCGCTTTCCGGAACGACCCCGGTCCGGTTTTGCTTGAAATGGACCCGCTTTCCTCCGATATTCGGAGAGCATGGCGGACGTCTCCGCCGAGAGAGGGAGTTTTGACAAATGGCCAACTGGTCTGACCCGCGGATCGGCGGCGCTGCGCCGGCTAGCACGGCCGGCCGTGCGGAGGTCGCGTTCGACGCCGGCCTCAGGTCGCACATGCTGTCGGTCTACAACTATATGACCTCGGGCGTGCTTCTGACGGGCATCGTCGCCCTCCTGTTCGCCCAGGGCGGCGAGAATTCGATCGCCTTCCAGATCTTCGCCAATGGCGGTCTGCTCGCCTGGGTGATCATCCTCGCGCCGCTCGCGCTGGTGATGATCATGAGCTTCGGAATCAACCGGATCTCAACCGGCGCTGCTCAGGCTCTTTTCTGGACCTATGCCGCGCTCATGGGCGCCTCGCTGTCGACGATCTTCCTCGTCTACACGCCGGGTTCGATCGCTACCGCCTTCTTCGCGACCGCGGCCGGCTTCGCCAGCCTGAGCCTGTGGGGCTACACGACGAAGCGCGACCTTTCCGGAATGGGCACGTTCCTGATCATGGGGCTGTTCGGCCTGATCGTCGCGATGCTGATCAACCTGTTCTGGCAGAACAGCGTGTTCGATCTGGCGATCAGCGCCATCGGCGTTCTGATTTTCGCCGGACTGACGGCCTACGACACCCAGAAGATCAAGAGCATGTACTTCTCCGTTGCCGGTACGGACTTCCACGGCAAGGCAAAGATCATGGGCGCGCTGACGCTCTATCTCGACTTCATCAACCTGTTCCTCTTCCTGCTCCGCTTCCTCGGCAATCGGGAATAAGCGGCAGCCGAGAGGCGCGATCAGGGGCCCGGCGGCAACGCCGGGCCCCTTTCTTATGCGCGGCCGCGAAGATGACGGTCGAAGAATCCCAGAGTCGTCGCCCACGCCCGGCGGGCGGCCTCTTCGTTGTAGCGGGCGGCCGAGGTGTCGTTGTGAAAGGCGTGTTCGACGCCGTGATAGTTGATCGCGCGCACGTCCTTGCCCGCGTTGCGAAGCGCGGCAATCCACGGGAGGGCGGTTGCGTTCACCCGCTCGTCCCGTTCCGCCAGGTGGATAAGCAGCGGTGCCTGCACCCTCGGCGCCTCCGCCGGCGACGGTGCCGGTCCGTAGAAGGACACACCCGCGGCGAGCGCATCGCCAGCCGCCACGGCGAGGCGGTTGACCATCGCGCCGCCCCAGCAGAAGCCGAGGATTCCGACCTTGCGCGAACCGTCGTCGCCCGCAGCGCTCGAGCGGATCGTCGCGTCGCCGTCGGCGACGATCTCCGCCATGTCGAGCTGGCCGATCAGGGTTCGGGCACGATCCTCGTCCGCGGGTGTGCCTCCGGCCGTGCTCAGGAAGTCGATGGCAAGAGCCGAATAGCCGGCCAGTGCGAGCCGCCGCGCAACGTCGCGGATATGCTCGTTCAGTCCGCGATTCTCGTGGATGACGAGAATGAGCGGCAGGCCCGTTCGGCCCACCGGCGCGACGGAATAGCCCTTGTAGCGCCGGCCGGGACGAGGCTCCCACTCCAGGGTTCGGGCGGTCAGTCGTCGATCGTCGGCGGCGATCCGCGGCACCGCCTGGGCATCGGCGGCGATGCTGGACAGGAGGACGGAAGCGGCGGCCGCACCTCCCGCGATCCGCGTGAGTTCGGCCATGAACAGGCGGCGGTCCAGAGGCGGGTCGGACCGCTCCCGACAGTCCGAGATTGCTCCTGGTGAGCGATCGACCTGCCTCTCTGCATGCGTGAACCGGTCGTAGAGCGCGATTGCGGCGCGGCGGCGATCGTTCATGCGCTCTGTGCGTCCTTTTCCTTGGGCATCGCGGCCTCGTCCAGCTCGCGTGCTCGGATGGCTGCCGGGCGGGACTGCAAGCGGCCGAAATAGTCCTCGAAGGCAGGACGCTTGTCGATCACCCCGAACATCATTCCCCAGCCGATCTGCGAGCCGACATAGACGTCGGCCGCGGTGAACTGTTCGCCACAGATGTAGGGTCCGTTGCGTATCGCGGATTCAAGACAGTCGATCGCCTCCTCGAAGCTGCCGTAACCGGCCATGGCCTTCTTGTCCGGTGGCGCGAGCAGTCCCAGCGCCTTTCCCGTCACGGCCGCTTCGACGGGCCCCGCCGTGAAGAACAGCCAGCGATAATAGGTGCCGCGCATCGGGTTTCCGGGTGACGGCGCCAGTCCCCGGTCAGGGAACATGTCGGCAAGGAAGGCGCAGATCGCGGCGCCTTCCGTGACCACCGTCTCGCCATATCTGATCGCGGGAACTTTCCCCATCGGGTTGATGGCGAGATAATCCGGCGATTTCATCGTCGTACCGTAATCGAGAAGCACCGTTTCGTACGGCTCGTCGACCTCTTCGAGCATCCAGCGGACGATCCGTCCGCGTGACATCGGATTGGTGTAGAAGGTGAGGGTCTCGGTCATCGGCGTGCCTCCTCGCATTCAGCGCGCAACCTAGCCATCCTTCATGACGGGGAAAAGAGAAGGCCCCCATGCTGGGGGCCTTCCTTGTTACGCCTGCTGCTCGGGATGATCCTCGGGCTTGGTCTTGCCCGAGGCCTTTTTCCTTCGCGAAGCCTTGGGTGGAGCCGGGATGACTTCGAAGGCGGGGGCATTGTCCTTGATCCGGACCTTGACCTCGCCGCCATTGACGAGCTTTCCGAACAGCAGCTCCTCGGCGAGAGGCTGCTTGATCTTCTCCTGAACCAGACGACCCATCGGGCGGGCGCCGTACAGCTTGTCGTAGCCGCGTTCGGTCAGCCACTTGCGGGCATCCTCGTCGAGTTCGATGTGGACGTTTCGCTCCGCCAGCTGCAGTTCGAGCTGAAGGATGAACTTGTCCACGACCCGCGCGACGACTTCCGGCGGCAGGTAGCCGAACGGAACGATCGCATCGAGCCGGTTGCGGAACTCGGGCGTGAACATCCGCTTCACTGCCTCGTCGCTGGCATCCTCCTTCGACACATTGCCGAAGCCAATGCCCTCGCTCGCCATGTCGGCGGCGCCCGCATTGGTCGTCATGATCAGGATGACATTGCGGAAGTCGACGGTCTTGCCGTGATGATCGGTCAGCTTGCCGTTGTCCATCACCTGAAGCAGGATGTTGAACAGGTCGGGATGCGCCTTCTCAATTTCGTCGAGGAGGAGCACGCAGTGCGGATGCTGGTCGATCGCGTCCGTCAGCAGCCCGCCCTGATCGTAGCCGACATAGCCCGGAGGCGCGCCGATCAGCCGGGATACGCTGTGCCTCTCCATATATTCCGACATGTCGAAGCGCTGCAGCGGGATTCCCATTATCGACGCGAGCTGGCGCGCGACCTCCGTCTTGCCGACGCCGGTCGGGCCCGAGAAGAGATAGTTGCCGATCGGCTTGTCGGGATCGCGGAGGCCGGCCCGACTGAGCTTGATTGCCGAGGACAGGACCTCGATCGCCTTGTCCTGGCCGAAAACGACCCGCTTCAGATCGCGCTCGAGATGCTCCAGCGCCTTCTTGTCGTCGCTGGACACGCTCTTTGCGGGAATCCGGGCGATGGTCGAGATGACGGCCTCGATCTCCTTGGTGGTGATCGTCTTCTTGCGCTTGGACGGCACGACCAGCATCTGCATCGCGCCGACTTCGTCGATCACGTCGATGGCCTTGTCGGGCAGCTTGCGGTCGTTGATGTAGCGTGCCGAAAGCTCCACGGCCGCCTTGATCGCATCCGGCGTATACTTGACTCCGTGATGCTCCTCGAAGGCGGACCGAAGACCGGCAAGGATCTTCACCGTATCCTCGATCGTCGGCTCGTTGACGTCGATCTTCTGGAAGCGACGGAGCAGCGCTCGGTCCTTCTCGAAATGGTTTCGGAACTCCTTGTAGGTGGTCGACCCGATGCATCGGATCGAGCCGTTGGAGAGCGCCGGTTTCAGAAGGTTGGACGCGTCCATCGCACCGCCGGAGGTGGCGCCGGCGCCGATCACGGTGTGGATCTCGTCGATGAAGAGGATGGCGTGCGGGAGCTTCTCAAGCTCCGACACGACCGCCTTAAGCCGTTCCTCGAAATCGCCGCGGTAGCGCGTCCCGGCCAGAAGCGCGCCCATGTCGAGCGAATAGATGACCGCTGGCTTGAGGACTTCGGGAACATCGCCCTCGATGATCTTGCGCGCCAGCCCTTCGGCAATGGCGGTCTTGCCGACGCCTGGATCGCCAACATAGAGCGGGTTGTTCTTCGACCGGCGGCAGAGGATCTGCACCGTTCGGTCGACCTCCGGTCCGCGGCCGATCAGCGGGTCGACCCGGCCTTCCTTCGCCTTCTCGTTGAGGTTGACCGTGAACTGCTTGAGCGCCGATTCGGGCTTCTTCTTGCCCTCCTCCTGCTTCTGTTCCTCCGCTCCCTTCGGCTCGGGAGCCTGGCTGATCGCCTCGCCCTTGCCGACACCATGGGAAATGTAGGTCACCGCGTCGAGGCGGCTCATGTCCTGCTGCTGAAGGAAATAGACGGCATAGCTCTCGCGCTCGGAAAAGAGCGCGACCAGAACATTGGCGCCTGTCACCTCGTCCCGGCCCGAAGACTGGACGTGAAGGATGGCGCGTTGCACGACTCGCTGGAAGCCGCTCGTCGGCGAGGGATCCGTCTCACCTTCGACCTTCAGAGCTTCAAGCTCGTTGTCGAGATAGTGACGGACCTGTTCCTTGAGCTCCGGCAGATTGACTCCGCAGGCTTCCATCACGCGACCGGCATGGACGTCCTCCGTCAGAGCGAGAAGGAGGTGTTCAAGGGTTGCATATTCGTGCCTGCGGCCGCTCGCCTCGGCGAGGGCATTATGGAGCGTCTGCTCGAGTTCGCGGGCAAAAGAAGGCATTGCTTACTCCTACCGGCCCGCAGCCAAGTCTACGGGCCACATGCTCCCCATGTCGGGTTTAGATACGCCATCATCAAGCATCGACCCGAAACAGTCTGGGAAAACCCGGCCGGGCCGGAGGTTCCCAGCGGAAACGTCATCGCTTGAATAACTCCTCGGCGCTTGCCCGGAAGTTAACCGCGTTGTGGAGCTTCGCCTTCACCCGCTCGATCTCCGCTTCCAGGATCGCGATCCGAGCTTCCAGCTCGTGGACTGAAAAGGGGTCCAGATCCTGTTTGGTCAGCAAGGTCAGCGGATCGTCGGGCTTATCGGGAAAGAGTTCGTCCAGATCCATACCGACAACGTTGACCGAGACTCGCGCCAAGTCAATAAACAGCGCGCCGGCCGGACGGGGGAAGATGAGCGCACAGCCCGAAGAGATGAACGCGATCGATCCGGCCGAGCCGGGCGGTCCGGAAGTGCTGATCTCCGTGCGTCGCTCGGTGCCGACGCCCGGGCCGGGCGAGGTCCTGGTCAGGGTTCAGGCAGCGGGCGTGAACCGTCCGGATGTGCTGCAACGACGAGGGCTCTACCCTCCGCCGCCCGGAGCGCCATCCATCCCTGGTCTCGAGATTGCCGGGACGATCGTCGAGGCGGGGAAAGGCGTGGCGAGGGAGCTGATCGGACAGAATGTCTGCGCGCTGGTCGCAGGTGGCGGATATGCCGAATATGCCGTTGCCCAGGCCAGCCTCTGCCTCCCGGTGCCTCCGGCGCTCACTTTGGTGGAAGCCGCAGCCATTCCCGAAACCCTTTTCACCGTCTGGAGCAACCTTTTCCAGCGCGGCTATGTCCGCGACGGCGAGACCGCACTCGTGCATGGCGGCACCAGCGGAATCGGAACGATGGCGATCGCCTTGTGCAAGCTGTTCGGCGTTCGAATTGTCGTCACCTGCGGCAGCGACGAGAAGTGCCGGCGAGCAGAGGAACTCGGTGCCGACTTCGCCATCAACTATCGATCCCACGATTTCGTCGAGGAGGTGAAGCGGCTGACCGACGGGCGGGGCGTCGATATCCTGCTCGACATGGTGGGCGGCGACTATCTGTCGCGCAATCTCGATTGCCTGGCGGACGAAGGACGCCATGTATCGATCGCCGTCCAGCGCGGCGCGAAGGCTGAACTCAATATCGGCCGGGTGATGCAGCGTCGGCTGACGCTCACCGGGTCGACCCTTCGTCCTCGAACGATCGAGTTCAAGGCCCTTTTGGCCGAGGACATTCTTCGAACCGTCTGGCCGCTCGTTGAGGAAGAGCGGTTGAGACCGGTCATCGACATCGTCCTGCCGCTCGATCAAGCGGCCGAGGCGCACAGACGAATGGAGGGGGGCGAACATGTCGGCAAGATCGTCCTGGAGGTTTCTCGATAAGCAGCGCTTATGAGAAGCTCCTAAAAACCTGCTTGTCGCCGCATCCGGCTTGCCCGACAGCCTCGGCAGCAGGGAGGATCGCCTTGGACGCGTTGGTGCTTCACGAATATGCCCCCTCGGGCAATTGTTACAAGGTGCGGTTGACGGCGGCCTTGCTCGGACTTTCGATCGAGAGGCGGGGTTATGACATCCTGAAGGGCGAGACCCGAACGCCCGAATTCCTGGCCAGCGTCAATGCCAACGGCCGGATCCCGGTGCTTCAGATCGGCGACCGCTACATTCCGGAAAGCAACGCCGCCTGTTTCTATCTCGCGGAGGGAACGCCGCTGGTACCGAGCGATCGGTTCGAACGCTCGGACATGCTGCGCTGGATGTTCTTCGAACAATATAATCACGAGCCCAATATTGCGACATTGCGGTTCTGGATCGGCTTTGTCGGTGAGGATCGGCTGACGGCGGAGCAGCGGGTGCAGATGCCGAGCAAGCGTGCCGCCGGCGAAGCCGCGCTCAAGCTGATGGACGAACATCTCGCTGGACGCGATTGGTTCGTCGGCGACAGCCTCAGCCTGGCGGACATTGTGCTCTACGCATACACGCACGTCGCCGAAGAAGGTGGGTTCCGGCTTGCCGATTATCCGAGCCTCGGCGCCTGGCTCAGGCGGATCGAAGCCACACCGGGCTATGTTCCGTTGAGTGCCTAGGCGCGTTCGCGAAGCGCGAAGCGCTGTAACTTGCCCGTCGCCGTCTTCGGAAGCGCCTCGGCGAACTCGATCTCGCGCGGATATTTGTAGGGAGCGATCGTCGCCTTCACATGGTCCTGAAGAGCTCGGGCGAGCGCCTCGGACGGCACATAGCCGGGCGCGGCGACGATGAAGGCCTTCACTTTCTGGCCGCGCTCCTCGCAGGGAGTTCCAATCACGGCGCATTCCTGCACGGCCGGATGGCCATAGAGGGCATTTTCCACCTCAGGCGCAGCGATGTTGTAGCCGGCAGAGATGATCATGTCGTCGGATCGGGCGAGATACCAGAAATAGCCGTCATCGTCCTTCCGGTAGGTGTCGCCGGTGACGTTCCAGCCATTCCTCACATAGGCCTTCTGGCGTTCGTCATCGAAATAGCGGCAGCCGGTCGGGCCCTTGATGGCGAGGCGTCCGGTGCCGCTCGCCATCGGCCGGTCCATCTCGTCCAGTACCGTCGCGACATAGCCCGGGACCGCTTTGCCGGTCGATCCGGGACGGATGTCCTCGCCGGAAGCCGAAATGAAGATGTGCATCATCTCGGTTGCGCCGATGCCGTCGATGATCCGAAGCCCGGTCGCCTCGTGCCAGGCGTGCCAGGTGGCCGCGGGAAGATGCTCCCCCGCCGAGACACAGGTATGAAGGGTGGAGATGTCATGGTCGCCGAGCAGTCCCGTCATCGCCTTGTAGGCGGTTGGAGCGGTGGCGAGGGTCGTCACCTTGTGCTTTTCGATGGCTTCGAGCAGCGGCTTCGGTCCCGGTGTCTCTATCGTCACCGCGGTCCCGCCGAAACGCCACGGAAAGGTCAGAAGCATGCCCAGCCCGAAGGTGAAGGCAATGGGCGCCGAGCAGGCCCAGCGGTCGCCCGGGCGCGGCCGAAGCACGTAACGGGCGAAACTGTCGCAGCTCGCCAGCACGTCCCGATGGAAATGGACACAGCCCTTGGGCCTGCCGGTGGTGCCGGAGGTGAAGGCGACCAGAGCAACATCGTCGCGATGGGTCTGAACGGGAGCGAAGCCAGGGGCGACCTGCTTCAGTCGGCGTTCGAGCTCGCCCGTTCCGGTATCGCCATCATAGGTAAGGAGCGAACCGACTCCGCCGGCAGCATCGAAATCCTCGCGGAAGCGACTATCGATGATGGCATGGCTGATCCGGGCCCGGCCGAGGATCGTGGCGATTTCGCCTGGGCGCAGCATCGGCATCGTGGCCACGACGATCCCGCCCGCCTTGAGGACTCCGAGCCAGGCCGCGAACAGCATGGCGTTGTTGGGCCCGCGAAGGAAAACCCGGTTGCCGGGCACCAATCCTTCCTCTTCGGACAATAGCCGGGCGATCCGGTCCGAAAGATCCGCCATCTCGCCATAGGTCCAGCGGCCGGAGTCGTTGATCACGGCCAGAGCCTGCGGATCGTGACGGTCGATCAACTCCACGGCGGCGTTCAGGCGATCCGGATATTTGAGGTCCGGCAGTTCGAACAGGAATTCCGGCTGCTGCTCCGGCGCCGGCAGCCGATCGCGGATGTAGGTATCGAAATGGGCTGTCGTCATTCAGGCACCACCGCTGTCGCCTCGATCTCGATCCTCGCTTTGGGCTCCACGAGCGATCCGACCTGAACCACTGCCATGGTTGGAAAATGCTTTCCGATCAGCTCGCGATAGGCAGCGCCGATGGCCGAGAGGCTGGATCGATATTCGTCCATGTCGGTGACATACCAGGTCATCCGGACGATATGCTCGGGCCTGGCTCCACCTTCGCCGAGGACCGCGAGCATGTTGAGCAGAAGCTGGCGGAACTGCCCGGCCATGTCGTCGGCCTCGAATTCCTCCTGGGCGTTCCAGCCGATGATCCCCGCCGTGAACACCATCCGGCCTGTCGCCGAAATGCCATTCGAATAGCCTTTCGGGCGAGGCCACCCTGTCGGAAGCAGCGCCCTCATCGGCCATGACCCGCAAGATGATGACGAGCGATCACCACTTTCTGCACTTCCGAAGCCCCCTCATAGATCCGCAAGGCCCTGATCTCCCGATAAAGCGCTTCCACCGGCACTCCGACCGTCACTCCCAGCCCTCCGAAAATCTGGACCGCCTTGTCGATCACCTGCTGAGCGCTGTCCGTGGCGTGAAGCTTCGCCAAGGCCGCTTCCCGACTGTTCCTCAGCTGCTTCACGTCGCGCAGCCAGGCGGCTCGATAGACAAGGAGGGCCGAACTCTCGACGTCCAGCACCATCTCCGCCAGCATCGACTGAACGACGGCATTCTCCGCCAGGGTTCCGGTGCCGAGGCGGCGACCGAGAGCCCGGTCCGTCGCTTCATCGAGCGCCCTGCGGGACAAGCCGAGGGCCGCCGCGCCTACGGTGGTCCTGAAGACGTCGAGAGTCGCCATTGCCTGGGCGAAGCCGCGGCCCCGCTCGCCGAGCAGGGCGGATTGCGGCAGCTGCATGTCGCTGAATCTGAGGGTGGCGAGGGGGTGTGGAGCGATGACCTCGATCCGTTCCCTGCAATCCAGCCCGTCCGTTTCGGCGTCGACGATGAAGGCGGAGATGCCCTTCGCTCCCGGAGCTTCGCCGGTGCGGGCGAACAGGACATAGAAGTCCGCTATTCCACCGTTGGAGATGTAGGTCTTGGCGCCATTGACCCGGTAGCCTCCCGCAATCTCTTCGGCGGTCGTCTCCATCGACGCGACGTCGGACCCGGAGGCGGGCTCCGTCAACGCGAAAGCGGCGATTCTCTCGCCCCTGGCCACTGCCGGCAGGTAGGCACTCCGCTGCTGCTCCGAACCGAACAGGGTGATCGCGCCGGATCCGAGCCCCTGCATCGCGAAGGCGAAGTCCGCGAGAGCCGAGTGACGTGCCAGAGTTTCCCGGATCAGAGCGAGCGATCGCACATCCAGCGAGTCCGCGATTCCGCCATATGCGGCGGGCACGCAGTAGCGCAGCCACCCGCCCGCCCCGAGCCTTGCGACCAGGTTCCGGCACTCGGTGTCGAGGTCCTGGCCATGAGCCGCCGTCAGTTCGGCCCGGCACCAATCTTCCAGCGCCTCGGCGAGCCGGCGATGGCTGTCGTCGAAGAAGGGCCAGTCGAGAAACGTGCGATCCGGCATCAGTCGCCCTCGAACTCGGGCGTTCGCTTCGCCGCAAAGGCTTCGAAGGCGCGACGGAAGTCGTTGGTCGCCATGCAGATCGCCTGCGCCTGGGCCTCCATCTCGATCGCCACGTCGAGGCTCACCGCCCACTCGGTGTTGAGCTGGGTCTTGGTGATCCCATGAGCGAAGGTCGGTCCGCTTGCGAGGCTCTGCGCCAGTGCCTGTGCTTCTTGAAGAAGGCTTTCGGCGGGAACCAGCCGGTTGTGAAATCCCCAGTGCTCGCCTTCTTCGGCCGTCATCACCCGGCCGGTGAAGAGCAGCTCCGATGCACGACCCTGGCCGATGATCCGGGGAAGGATCGCGCAGGCGCCCATGTCGCAACCCGCCAGACCGACCCGGGAGAAGAGAAAGGCGGTCTTCGCCTCTGGCGTCGCAAGGCGGATGTCCGACGCCATGGCGACGATCGCTCCGGCGCCGACGCAGACTCCGTCGATCGCCGCGACGATCGGCTGCGGGCAGCCGCGCATCGCCTTGACCAGGTCGCCCGTCATCCGGGTGAAGTCGATCAGGCCCGGCATCTGCCGCTCCGTCAACGGCCCGATGATTTCGTGCACGTCGCCGCCGGAGCTGAAGTTTCCGCCAGCGCCGGCAACGACCACGGCCTTCACCTCCTTGACGTAGACGAGCTGGCGAAATGTGTCGCGAAGCTCGGCATAGGATTCGAAAGTGAGGGGGTTTTTCCGCTCCGGGCGGTTCAGAGTGACCGTCGCCACGCCGTCGGCGAAGTCCCACCGGAAGTGGCTGGGTTGGAACGTTTCCGGATTCATCCGCCGCTCCTGACCGAGGCCCTGCCGATCGAAGACTTGAGCGATCCCAACGTCAGGTAAAGCAACTCGCGTTGCGTCAACTCCAGGCCTTCGAACATGCTATCGATCCACTCCTGATGTGCCTGTGCCAGCTTCTCGAACTGTTTCCGTCCATCGTCGGTCAGTCGAACGATCGACGAACGGCGATCTTCAGGCGGCTTTCGCATTTCGACAAGGCCCTCCCGAACAAGCTTCTGGACCAGCTGGGTCACGTTGCCGTTCGATACGAGCAAGGCTTGGGACAGAGCGCCCATCGCGAGGCCCTCGGGATGGCGATCGAGAGCCGCCAGCACGTCGAAGCGGGGCAGGGTGATTCCCAGCTCGCCAAAGCGCCGCTGCACCTCCTTTTCGATCGCGATGGTGCAGGAAAGCAGGCGAAGCCAGACGCGCACGCTCGAGCCGTCGCCAAGCCCACCCTCATGCTTCTCGCGAATGGCGAGCGCCTGATTCACATGACCTCTCCGCCGGCGATGACGAGGGCCTGTCCGGTAATCGAGCGGTTTTCGGGGAGGCACAGCCAGACGACGGCGCTGGCGACTTCCTCCGGCTGGATCAGCCGACCCTGCGGATTGAATCGGGCAAGCTCCGCGACCGCTTCCTCCTCGCTTCTTCCGGTCTTGGCCCGAATGTTGGCCACGGCTTCCGCCGCCATCTCCGTGTCGGTGAAACCGGGGCAAACGGCGTTCACCGTCACCCCCGTCCTGGCCAGCTCCACGGCCAGCGCGCGAGTCAGGCCGATCGCGCCATGCTTCGCCGCGACATATGCGGCGGTGTAGGCATAGCCTTTGAGCCCGGCCGTCGATGCGATGTTGACGATTCGGCCGGCATTCGCCTCGAGCAGGTCAGGGAGCGCCGCCTGGCAGCAGTGGAACAGCGCATCGAGGTTGACCGCCATCGTCTGACGCCAGCTTTCCGCCGTGATCTTCGCCAAGGGCGCGCTCTCGGCCGCACCGGCATTGTTCACCAGGATCGAGACAGGTCCCTGCGCCTCGCGAGCGATCGCCAGGCAATCTTCCATTTCCTGCCGGCTCGTTATGTCGGCCGGAGCGACGAGCGCGTCCAGTCCGCCAGACGCGACTTCTTCCAGCTTTTCGCGGCGACGGCCGACGAGAGTCAGTCTTGCCCCTTCGGCAGCAAGGGCGCGCGCGATCGCGGCCCCGATGCCGGTTCCGCCGCCGGTGACCACGGCATGCTGTCCGGCGAGCCGGCTCACGCCTTCAGTTCCGCTTCGCGTTGCAGATTACGCGCGAGCTGAGCCATTCCTCCCAGATATTGCGGCGGCACATGAACTCGGCGGTAGTCCTGCTGGGCAGCGGCCCGAAGAGTCCACATCGGATCGACCAGATGGGGCCGGGCGAGCGCGACAAGATCGGCGCGACCTGCCGCCAGGATCGAATTGACATGGTCCGGCTCATAGATGTTGCCCACGGCCATCGTCGTCAGCCGGGCTTCGTTCCGAATCTGGTCCGCGAACGGGGTCTGGAACATGCGGCCGTAGATGGGCTGACAATCGGCCCAGGTCTGACCGGCGGAAACGTCGATCAGGTCCGCACCCGCTTCGGCGAAGGCGCGTCCGATCTCGACGGCTTCGTCGGGAGTCACGCCTTTGTCGCCCATCCAGTCGTTTGCCGAGATGCGCACCGACATCGGCTTGTGCTCCGGCCAGGCGGCGCGCATCGCCCGGAAGACTTCCAGCGGAAATCGGAGACGGTTCTCCAGGCTACCGCCATATTCGTCCGTGCGCCTGTTCGTCAGCGGAGTGATGAAACTGGAAAGCAGATAGCCGTGCGCCGCGTGGAGCTCGATCATGTCGAAACCCGCTTCTTCTCCCCATCGGGTAGCGGCGACAAATTGCGCGACGACCTCGTCCATGTCCTTGCGGGTCATCGGCCGCGGAACCTGATTGCACTGGGTCCACGGGACGGCCGAAGCCGCCATCACCGGCCAGTTGCCGCTTTCGAGCGGCACGTCATAGCCTTCCCAGCCGACCCTGGTGCTTCCCTTGGGTCCGGAATGTCCGAGTTGAAGGCAGAATTTGGCCTTGCTGTGCGCGTGGACGAAGTCGACGATGCGCCGCCACGCGCTGACATGTTCCGGTCGGTACATGCCGGTGCAGCCCGGGGTGATCCGTCCCTCGGCCGATACGCACGTCATTTCGGTATAGACGAGGCCAGCCCCGCCCTTGGCGCGTTCGCCATAATGGACGAGGTGGAAATCGTCGGGTGTGCCGTCCACGGCCGAATACATCGCCATCGGCGAGACGACGATCCGGTTCTCGAGGGTCATGTCCCGTAAGCGGAAGGGGGCGAACATCGGCGGTGCCGGGTCGTTGGCCGGCGCTCCGCGGGCCCTCGACTGGAACCAGCGTTCGACTCCCTCGAGCCACGTCTTGTCCCGAAGCCGCAGGTTTTCGTGACTGACCCGCTGCGAACGGGTGAGCAGTGAATAAGCGAATTGAATGGGTTCGAAGTGGAGGTAACGCTCCAGCGTCTCGAACCATTCGGTCGAGTTGCGGGCGCTGTTCTGGAGCTTGAGGACTTCGAGATTGCGCTCTGCCTGATATTCGTCGAGCGCCTCGGCTCGATCGAGACCGGGCCTGTTCAGCACCTCCGCCAGCTTGATCGCATCCTCGAGCGCCAGCTTCGTCCCGGAGCCGATCGAGAAATGAGCGGTGTGGGCCGCGTCGCCGAGCAGGATCAGGTTGCGATGGGACCAGCGGCGGCACACGATCCGGCGGAAGTTGAGCCAGGCCTGCGGACCCGGCAGGTGCCTCGCATTCGACATGAGCGAATGGCCATCGAGGTGTTTGGCGAAGATGCGCTCGCAAAGCGCGATGGCTTCGGGCTGATCCATTCGGTCGAGTCCGAGTCCCGCCCAGGTCTCGGGTGCCATCTCGACGATGAACGTCGAAAGATCGTCGTCGAAGCGATAGGCATGGGCCCACACCCAGCCGGAATCCGTCTTCTCGAAGGCAAAGGTGAAGGCATCGAATACCTTGGCTGTGCCGAACCAGAAGAACTTGTTCCGCCGAACCTGGATGTCGACATCGAAATGCGACTCGTAGCGGGTCCGAATCCGGCTGTTCGCGCCGTCGGCAGCGATGACGAGATCATAATCCTGCCAGTCCTCGAGCTCGGGGCTGGCCTCATGTTCGAAGTGGAGCCGAACGCCGAGTTCGCGCGCTCTTTGCTGAAGAATGCTGAGCAGACGCTTGCGGCCGATGCCGATGAAGCCGTGGCCCGAGGAGCGGATGGTCGTTCCGTGGACGTGGACGTCGATATCGTCCCAATGCGCGAATTCGCCGGCAATGACGGCCCCTGACACGGGATCGTTCCGCATCAGGTTTTCGACCGTCTGGTCGGAGAAGACGACTCCCCATCCGAACGTGTCGTCGGACCGGTTCCGCTCGAACAGGTCGATTTCATGCGCGGGATCGCGCAACTTCATCGAAATCGCGAAGTAGAGCCCGGCAGGCCCGCCGCCGAGGCATGAAATCCGCATCCGGCTCTCCCCTTTATTTTAGACTTAAAATATTCTGGCCGGGGCGGTCAAGAGCGGTGTGGGGGTTGATTCCAGAAGCCGGCTGCGGACTCGGCGCGATGAAACGCCTTGCTGGCCTCGCGAAGGGCGCGCTGTCGGTCCTTCTCCGGGTGGAGCGATTCGAGAGCGTGTCGAAGCTCAGGCGAAAGCTGAGCCGCCTGCTGCTGCGCGTTCCAGGCATCGTTCAATTCGCCGAGCTGTTCCTGAAGCGCCTTGAGCGCCGCCAGGAACCGTTCCCTTCGCGGTGCGAGTGGCTTTGCCCGGTAGAGCGACGAGAGAAACTCGGCGGCATAACGAAGCTTCTTGACGTCGATCCTCAGTCGGTGCCGCTCCTCTTCGGTCAAGCGGGCGAGGTCCGAGCCTTGTCGGTGGACCTTGCGCCAACGGCGCTCCAGCTGCTCGCCCGCCAGTGCGAAAACGGGTCGGGCACCCCGCTCGCGGTATCGCCAGGCCCCCGTCTCGAGCCAGAGCGCGAAGCGAAGCATGAGCTGGCGCGCCCGATCCGAGCGCAGGGCCTCCGATAATCTCGAATAAGCGACCTCTCGCGTTCGGCCTATTTCCTCCGGCGCTTCCTGCCCCAGCTCCTCCAATCGCGCGACCAGAACGTCGGCATTGCGGGCGTCACCAAACTGCGCCGCAAACCAGCGCAGCTCTTCGCGAAGGCGTCGATAGTCCGAGCCGCGGACGGTCGGCCGGAAAAGCGACAGCGCCGCCCGCAGTCGGCGCAGCGCGACCCGCGCCTGGTGCAAGGCTTCCGGATCCTCCCGCTCCAGCAGAACGATTTCGTTCAGCCGGAAATGACGAAGGCAGCCATGAGCGATGGTGTAGAAGGCCTCGGCCTCGTCGACGTCCGCAGCCAGAATGATCGGATCGGCCTTGGAAGCTCGGCCGAGGCGCCCCTCAGCCAGCGCATAGCCTCGTTCGCCTTTGCTCAGGACGCCCAGGCGCAAGGGCGCCGTTGCGCCGATCTCCTCGGCGAGCGCGAACAAGGGCGCCGGCTTTCCCGACAGCAGTTCGAGCTCGAGTTCGATGAGAGGAGCTTCGTGGCCCCCGTTGGTTATCCTGCCCTCGTCGAGGACAACCTCGATCCGGCTGCCCTGATGCTCAAGCTGCCAGGAGGTCCGTCTGAACCGGGTTCGAACGAAGGGTTCGAGCTGGCCGGGTTGGTGCCGGTCCATCCACTGTCTGAGGGGAGAGTTTTCGAAGGCCGCCGGGTCAAGCTCGAAGCGCGCAACTTCGCTCTCCCATTCCTGCCGGACGAAAAGGCCCGCCGAGCTGGCCTTTTTGCGCTTGACCGCCTGGACATAGCCGTCCTCTGACTGCCGAACGCGAAGGGAGAAGCCCGCCTTTCGCAGAGCGCTCTCGGCAGTGTCGAAATAGACGGTGTCATAGTCCTTCTGCACCGGCTGAGCCGATCGCAGCGGGGCGGCCTGCCGGATCGCATCGGCACCACCCGATTCCACGTCGAACTTGAGCTCGACTTCGCTGGCCAAGGCCGATCCCCCAGATGACGACGCCTTATGGGACGGCAATGTTACAGTTATTCGACGGGCCGGTTGCGCGGGCAGGACTAGAAAGGAGAGGCAAAAGGCCCGACGAGGGGCTATATGGGGCGAATGTCATGGTGGACAGGCCTATTGTTGTTTGCGGGCACGGTGCTCGGGATGGAAGGCGTGGCTTACGCCGCCCATCGCTGGGTGATGCATGGACCCGGCTGGTTTCTGCATGAAAGCCATCACCGGCCGCGGACCGGACCGTTCGAAGCGAACGATCTCTACGCCGTGATCTTCGCCATTCCTTCGATCACGCTCATCTTCGGGGGCGTGAACCTGGGCTGGGGCGACTGGGCGGTCTGGGTGGGTGCCGGGATCGCCGCCTATGGAGCGATCTATTTCGGCTTTCACGACGTGATCGTGCACAAGCGGATCGGGCACCGTTACGTCGCTCGGTCCGCCTATATGAAGCGGATCGTCCAGGCCCATCGCCTCCACCATGCCGTCGAGACGAAGGAGGGCACCGTCAGCTTCGGCTTCCTGTGGGCGCCACCAGCAGAGGCGCTGAAGGCGGAGTTGGTGCGCCGTGAAAGAGCCGGAGTCCGCGCGCCTCAGGTCAGCAGCCCGCGATAGACTTCCAGAACCTCCTCGCTGAACAGGGCGAAGCTGACACAGTCGATCTCCGGGTGATCTTCCAGGAATGCGCTGGTCTCCGTCACCGCGATCTTCGCTGCCGGTCCGACAGGGTAGCCGTAGACCCCGCAACTGATGGCGGGAAAGGCGAGGGTGCGGATGCCATGATCGACAGCGAGCCGCAGGCTGTTGCGGTAGCAGGAGGCCAGAAGTTCGGGCTCGCCATTGCCGCCGCCGTGCCAGACCGGTCCGACGGTGTGGATGATCCAGCGAGCCGGAAGATCGTAGCCCTTCGTGATCTTTGCCTCACCAGTCCTGCATCCGCCGAGGGAGCGGCATTCCCGCAGCAGGTCGGGCCCGGCGGCGCGGTGGATCGCCCCATCGACTCCGCCTCCGCCCAGAAGTGAGGAATTGGCCGCGTTGACGATGGCGCCGACGTGGAGAGTGGTGATGTCCGCCTTGAGCGCTCTCATCCGGCCTGAGGTCGGCTCCATAGGTCCTCCCTGGGCAAGAGCTGAGGCTGATCGGCACATTCGATCAACGCGCGGACGACCAGGATCAGCTTTGCAGGCTTGTGGATGATGGTTCGGCTGTCCCAGGCCCCTTCCGCGCGGGCGACCACCTTTCGAGCGATGCCGCCATAGATGTTGGCCGCCGAAAGCACGGCCCAGCGAGAGCGGAAGGGCAGGCGGGCTGCGCCCACCCGTGCCGACGCCTCGTATCGCCCGACCAGGTCCGCAAGGCGCGCGGCGATGGCAGCGAGGCTCCCCCGGTCGTCCGGGTCCAGCTGTTCGCCCTCGAGCCACTCGCCCGGCAGGTACAAGCGCCCAACGCCATGATCTTCGACGATGTCGCGGGCAATATTGGCGAGTTGGAAGGCGATCCCGAGATCGGAGGCCCGGTCGAGCGTCTCCTGGTCCTCGGGCGCCACGCCCATCAGGACCGCCATCATGCAGCCCACCGCTCCGGCGACATAATAGCAATAGCGCAGCAGATCCGCCTCGGTGGCTGGTCGCCATCCCTCGGCGTCGAGCGCGAAGCCCTTGAGATGGTCGTCAATGAACCTGCGGGGCAGTGCGCATTCCTCTGCGACGACCGCCAGGGCATCGAAAGGCACGAGGCCGGTCCTCTCTCCGGCCAGGGCGCGCTCAGTGGCTTCGCGAATGAATGCGATCCGGCGCTCCGGATCGTCCGGTGCGACGGCGCCATGACCTAGCGTCTGGCCATCGGCGAGGTCGTCGCAGGCACGGCACCAGGCGTAGAGAAGCCACGCCCGTTCGCGGGTTTGCTGGTCGAATATCCGGCTCGCGAAGCGAAAGGATTTGGAACCGGCGCGGATCGTACGTTCCGCCTCGGCGACCAGCGACTCCCGTTCGGCTCGGCCTCGGCTCGCAGTCGTGACAACCGAATGGGCGGCCGGGGAGCGCTTCATTTCAGTCGTGGCCATGCTCCGGACGGGGCCGCCTGTTCGAGGAGGGCTGCAGGTCATCGATCATCAATCCTGCCGTCGCCTTGGCGCTGCCGACAACCCCGGGAATGCCCGCGCCGGGATGAGTGCCGGCACCGACGAAATAAAGGTTGCGGATCACGTCGTCGCGATTGTGGACTCGAAACCAGGCGCTTTGCGTCAGCAGCGGCTCCAGGCTGAAGGCGGAGCCGAGATGGGCCCCGAGATCCTGAGCGAAATCGGCGGGCGTGTAGTGGAACAGAACCTCGATCCGGTTGCGCAGCCCCGGCACGAGCCTGCGCTCGACGATCTCCAGGATCCTGTCGCGGTAGGCTGGACCCTCGATTCTCCAATCAACCGCAAGCTTGCCGAGATGGGGCACCGGCGCCAGAGCATAGAAGGTGGAGCAGTCCGGCGGGGCCATTTCGGGGTCGGTTGCCGTCGGATGATGGATATAGAGCGAAGGATCGTCGGCGAGGCGGCCGCGATCGTAGATGTCGCCGAGGAGGCCCTGATAGCGCGGGCCGAACAGGATGGTGTGATGCGGGACTTGCGGCTGTTTGCCGCGAACGCCGAAGTGCACCACGAACAGAGAGGGGGAGAAGCGCTTGCGGCGCAACCGGGCCGCACTTGTCGGGCCTCGGCGATGGCCCTCGATCAGTCCGTAGCTGTGAACCACGTCTCCGTTCGAAGCTACGGCATCGAACTCGCCACGCCACCCGCTCCGGCTCCGCACGGCAGTCACTCGCGGGCCGGCCGTTTCGATGGCCTCAACCGGATCGGACAGGCGAAGCTCGCCCCCCAGCCTCTGGAAGTGATCGACCATGCCGCGAACGAGCGCATTGGTGCCGCCGCGAGCGAACCACACGCCGCCATCCCGCTCGAGTTTGTGGATCAAGGCGTAGATGGCGCTCGTCGTCAGCGGATTCCCGCCGACAAGGAGGGTGTGGAACGAGAGCGCCTGGCGCAGCTTCTCGTTGCGAACGAAACCGGAGACGATCGAGTAGACCGAGCGCCATGCCTGATAGCGGGCAAGGTGCGGTGCCGCTCGAAGCATCGACCGGAAATCGAGAAACGGCACGGCCCCGAGCTTCTCATAACCTTCGCGATAAACACCGGCGGAATAATCGAGAAATCGGCGATAGCCTTCGACGTCGACCGGATCGAGACGTTCGATCTGCTCCGCCAGGAAGCGATCGTCATTCGAATAATCGAAGATGGTGCCGTCGGGCCAGGCGAGGCGGTAGAAGGGGCTTACCGGGACAAGATCGACGTCCTGCGCCAGGTCGGCCCCGGTCAACGCCCACAATTCCCTGAGGCAGTCGGGATCGGTGATGACGGTCGGGCCGGCATCGAACCTGTAGCCGTCCCTTTCCCAGAAATAGGCTCGACCGCCCGGCTTGTCCCGAGCTTCCACCACCGTCGTGGCAATCCCCGCCGATTGCAGTCGGATGGCAAGCGCCAGTCCGCCGAAGCCGGCGCCGATCACGGCCGCGCGTTTGGTCATGCCCACATGGCCGCAAGAGCTCTGGCGATCGGCACCGGAGGCTTGCCGCTGAGAATGCGAAGCTTGTCGGCAGCCGTTGATCGAGCCGCATAGAAGCGTTCGATCAGCGCCGAATCGAGCCGATAGAAATGCTGGAGCACGCGATAACGCTGGCTCGGCTCGGCGGCCCGGAACAGCATCCGATCGAGCATTCGGTAGAAGCCGCGCTCCTGCCAGCGGCGCTTCGCCTCGTCCCTGACAGTTCGATGCAGCGATCCGAAATCGGTCTGGCGGGCAATCAGCATGGCGGTGCGGACCGCGTCCGGAAGCGAATAGCCGGTCGTCGGGTGGAAGAAGCCGCCGCGCAGCCCAATCCGCGCCCGTCGCTCCTGAGCGGGCCAGAAGGCATCGAAATCACCCCCCATCGCTACCGGCAGAACGCCTGATTCCTCTTTTTCGACCCTGGCAGGATGCCAGCCCTGCGCTTCGGCATAAGCGTCCAGTCGGGCGCCGACAATGGAGGGGTCGAGAGCGACGTCGGTGGAATAATAAGTGTCTTCGATCAGAAGCCGGTCCTCGGCGAAAGGAAGGCAGTAGACGAACCGATAGCCGTCGATCTGCTCGACCGTCGCATCCATGACGATGGGCCGCTCAAGCCCGTGAGGGGCATTCAGCCGATATTCCCGACCGACGAATTTCTGCCAGCCGAGATCGAGCTTTTCCAGCCCGGTCGGCCCGCGGGCATCGATGTCGATCATCTCCTCCTCGCCGATCCGAACTCCGAGCCGATATTGGTCGGGGCGAAGCCTGTCCCGGACCAGCCGGTCCAGAAGCTCGGACCGCGCACTGTTGTAGCCGGTCGCAAGGGTGCGGCTTCGCTCAGGAAAACGAACCTCGTAGCCGTGCCAGCTCTTCGCGACGAACGGCTCGACAAGCCATCGATCCTCCGGTGCCAGGTCCGCGTCGAAGAACGACCAGATATGGTTTCCGCCGAACCTTTCGCCCTGTTCCAGCAGGATGAACGGGACCTCGGGACGCAATCTGGCGAGAGCAAGCGCGGTGAGACAGCCGGCAAGGCCGCCGCCCGCGATCACCAAGGGTGTGTTTCGTCCACCGCTCATCGCGCTCTCCTTACGCAGACCCAGCGGCTGGTGTAAGGGGCAGGCGTGACCTTGCTCGCCGCCATTCTCCTGTCGATCATCGCGATGACCCTGATCGTCGGCGTTCGCTACCTTGCCGTCAGCGGAGTCTTCGCCTGGCTGACGAGGCGGCGCTTTCCCAATCTTTATGCCGGGCTGGAGCCGCAGATCCGCAGCGAAATCGGCTGGTCGCTGGCGAGTGCCTTCATCTACGCAGCGCCGGCCGGACTACTCGCCTGGGGCTGGCAGGAGCATGGCTGGACCCGTGTCTATGCCGACATTTCGGAATATCCGACCTGGTGGCTGCCGGCTTCAGTGCTTGTCTACCTGTTGCTCCACGACGCCTGGTTCTACTGGACTCATCGTTGGATGCACCGGCCGAGACTGTTCCGGATCGCCCATGCCGTCCATCATGCCAGCCGCCCGCCCACCGCCTGGGCGGCGATGAGCTTCCATCCGGTCGAGGCGCTCACCGGAGCGGTGGTCATTCCGGCGCTGGTCCTGATCATTCCCATCCATGTCGGCGCCCTGTTCGTGGTGCTGACCGTCATGACGGTAATGGGTGTGACCAATCATATGGGCTGGGAGCTCTTTCCCCGAGCGATCGTCCAGGGACCGGCCGGGAAGTGGTTGATCACGGCAAGCCATCACCAGCGTCACCATCAGCAATATGGGTGCAATTATGGGCTTTATTTCCGTTTCTGGGATCGCTTGTGCGGCACTGATCGCGGTCTCGGTACCTTCGATCGCCCGAGCGGCCGAAGTCGAGGTTCAGGTGGAAGGACTCCGCAACCAACGCGGCATGGTGAGACTGTGCCTGACGCGCAATCCGGCGCACTTCCCGAGCTGTGACGGCGATCCGGCGGCCATCAAGAGGTCGGTTTCCAGCGCCCAGGCAGCGAGCATTCGACTCAACGGAGTGGGAGAGGGTGTCTATGCACTTTCCGTCATTCACGACGAGAACGGCAATGGGCGATTCGACCGGGTCATGGCGATCCCGCGGGAGGGATTCGGCTTTTCCCGCAATCCTCGGATTCGGATGGGGCCCCCGTCTTTCGATGAGGTCCGCTTCACCGTCGGCCCTTCTGGTGCCCGACAGACGATTCGAATGAAGTATCTGCTTTAGAAGCCTTTCTGCGCAGGCGAAAGCGGCGAGCCTCGCTTGGCCAGGTCGCGATCGCCTGTGGCAGGCCTGTTCGGCGGCCAGCCAGCCTTTTCCTTCACCAAGAAACTCTTCATAACCAGCCTCGAAGGGAGCGGGGGATTGCGAGAGGAGTCTTTTGCCTCGGGCGCCCATTCGGAGCTCGAACACGAGGCGGCGAGTGCATTTCCGCCGCTGCGGGTCCGTCTTGCGGGGCCGAGGGGTTTCTGTGCCGGCGTTCGCCGGGCGATCGCCGCCGTCGAGGAAGCGCTCACCCGCTACGGCGCTCCTGTCTATGTCCGCCGCCCCATCGTCCACAACCTGGCGGTCGTGCGCTCGCTCGAGGCCAAGGGCGCGATATTCGTCCAGGAACTGGACGAGGTGCCCGAAGGCGCGGTGGTCATCATGTCCGCTCATGGGATCGCCAGACGCGTCGCCGAGAGAGCGGACGAACGCGCGCTGAATTGGTTCGACGCCGTCTGTCCCTTGGTTGCCAAGGTGCATCGCGAAGTCAGCCGGCACCATGCCGACGGGCGGCACGTCATTCTGATCGGGCACGAAGGTCATCCCGAGATCGACGGAACGCTCGGCCAGCTTCCCGTTGGAGCGGCAAGCGTGGTTCGAAGCGCGGACGAGGTCATGGCTCTCGACCTGTCGGACACTCTCCCCGTCGCCTATGCGGTGCAGACGACTTATTCGGTTGAAGAAGCTTCTCACGTCGTGGCGGCGGTGATCGAGCGCTTCAGCGATGTGGCAGCGCCCGCGAGCAGCGACATCTGTTACGCCACCACCAACCGCCAGGCGGCGCTGCGCATTCTCGCGAAGGATGCCGATGCGGTGATCGTGGCTGGTGAACGTTTCTCTTCCAACGCCTGTCGCCTTGCCGAACTGGCCCGCGCCGCCGGCTGTGACCAGGTTCAGCTCGTGGCCGAGCCGCTCGACCTCGATCTGCAGGCGCTCGCCGGTGCGCGCACGATCGCCATCAGCGCCGCCGCGTCGACGCCCGAGGAAACGGTGACGGGAATCGTCCAGAGGCTCGGAACACGGTTCGACCTGGACGTCGAAGAAGCCGTTCATCTGGAGGAAAAGACCGTCTTCAAGCCACTGCGGCTCGCCTGAACTGCCGATTGGCGGAGTCAGACGACGCGCTGCAACTTCGGGATGATTGGGGCGAGTACCGGTTCAAGCGGATCGAGAACCGATGCCTTTTGGACAAGTTATGGCCTGGGATCCGGCGCTCGCGGAGCAGGCATGCTATAATGTGTTCGAGAGGGTCCGTGTGGGAATCGTGAGCCCGGGGTCGGTTTCGGCCTGATCTTGGTCGCCCGCGTCGGCGCGTTGCGGGGCCTCACACGGATCGGCTTGGCGCGAGAAGGCGCGAACACATGCAGGATTGGACATGACGGCAGCTTCGGCACTGAACGTTATCATCGTCGATGATCAGGGGCCCATGCGCTCGCTCCTTCAGCGGATCCTCGAAGGATTCGGGATCTCGAGCATCAAATGTACCGCGAGCCCGCTGGACGCGCTGGCTGCGGCGAGGTCAGGTCGAATCCACCTGATCATCTCGGATTACGCCATGCCGGAAATGGACGGCCTGGAGCTTCTGGCCAATGTCCGCAACGACCCGGGTACAAACAATCCCGCCTTCATCATGCTGAGCGGGTCGGGCGAACGCAAGATCGTGGAACGCGCGGTCCAACTCGGAGTTAGTGATTATCTGGTGAAGCCGTTCCGAGCAGCCGACTTGCGAGCCAAGATCCAGCGGCTCTTTGGCGAACTGGGCTGAAGCCGGCCTGCCGGGCACTCAAGGCAGCCTTCTTCCCCGGCATTTTCCCAATCAAGGGCGGTGAGCGGCGGTCCGAATCCCCTCAGCCGGGCATCAAGCCGCGCAATCGATCATCTCGCGCACCTTGGCTGCCATGTCGCGCTTGCGGTACGGCTTGGCGAGCAGACTGACGCTTTCTCCATTCGGCTGCACCGGAAGCTCCAGGCTGTCAGTATAGCCGCTCGCGTGAAGGACCTTCAGTCCTGGCGATCGGCTGAGGGCTTCCCTGGAGAGCTCGAATCCGTTCATCCCGCCCGGCATGACGACATCAGTGAAGAGCAGGTCGATCCGGGGATACTCGGCCAGGATCGACAGGGCCTCGGCGGCGTCAGCGGCCACCACAACCCGGTAACCCAGCTGCTCCAGCTGTCGTGCGGTGACCCTTCGCACTGCATCATTGTCCTCCACCAGGAGGATCATTTCGCCTTTGCCGAGGCTGATCGAACCTTCCTGATCGTCTTCGACAAGGTCCCTGAGATCGTCCTGGCACCTGGGCAGGTACAATTGTACCGAGGTTCCGCGCCCGATTTCGCTGGCTATGTGGACCTGCCCACCGGACTGACGGACGAAGCCATAGACCATGCTGAGACCCAGGCCGCTTCCTGCGCCGACGCCCTTGGTCGTGTAGAAGGGCTCAAAGGCTCGGCTGAGCGTCTCCGGCGACATTCCTTCGCCCGTGTCCTTGACGGTGATGACGACATAGGCACCCGGATCCAGTTCAAGGCCGCGCGGGAGCGGCTGGTCAGGCCCGGCGGCAAGGTTCGCGGTCTCGATGGCGATTTCGCCGCCATTGGGCATGGCGTCGCGAGCGTTGATGAGCAGGTTGAGCAGAGCGGCTTCGAGTTGCGCCGGATCGACCTTGGCAGACCAAAGGCCTTCCGAGAGCCGAAGCTCTATGTGCACCGCTCCTCCCAAGGTTCGTGCGGACAGCTTGCCTGTCGTCGTGACAAGCTCGTTGATATCCACCGTTGCGGGCGCCAGGGCTTGGCGCCGCGAGAAAGCCAGAAGTTGCTGATTGAGATCGCGTCCCCGCAGCGCTGCTGCGATGGCCTCCCTGACCGGCTCGGCGAGAGCTTCGTCGGCGAGATCCTCCTCGACCAAGTCGAGGTTCCCGATGATGACGGCCAGCAGATTGTTGAAATCATGGGCAAGCCCTCCCGTCAGCTGACCGACCACTTCCATCTTCTGCGCGTGCCGGATCGAATCCTCCAATTCACGCAATTCGGTGACGTCCCGAACAATCGCAAAGATCTGGGCGACCTCGCCGTCGTCAGTCCTGATCGGGGTGACCACGAAGTCGCACCATCTCGGCTGTTTCGTCGTCGTTGGGCAGAAGCCGGAAAATCGGGCGGTGTCGCCATTGCGGGCGCGGGCGACGGCGGAGCGAAGCTGTTGTCGGGTTTCTTCCGGCCAGAGGTCGTCCCAGGTCCGGCGATCGAGCCGGGCGGTGCGATCATAGCCCAGCATCGCCAGGAAGGCCGGATTGGCCTCGTCGAGCTGCCCCGACCGGCTGTCGAGCAGCAGGATCCCATCGGTCGCGTCCTCGAACAAGCGACCATAGCGAAGCTCGGACGTGCGCAGAGCCGTTTCCGCATGACGTCTCGCTTCGATCTCCTCGTGAAGCTCGCGGTTCTGCGCAAGCAAGGTTCTCTGAACCCGGCGCAGTTCGAGGTGCATCTTCACTCGAGCGAGCAACTCTTCGATTTGGAAGGGCTTTCCGACATAGTCCACGCCCCCGGCCGAGAAGGCGGCAACCTTGTCGTTGACGTCGGCAAGGGCGGTCATGAAGATCACCGGTATGTCGCGGATCTCGTCTTTGTCCTTAAGGCGCCGGCACGTCTCGAAACCATCAATGCCCGGCATCATGACGTCGAGCAGGATCAGGTCCGGTCGAACGAATTCGGCGCGCGCGATCGCTTCTTCCCCGCCCTGAGCCACAGCGATGTCGAAACCATGATCCTCGAGATGCTCGACGACCACCGCGAGATTCACGGGATTGTCGTCGACGATCAGGATCGTCTGGGCGGACCCTTCAGCCGGTATCTGGTTCATGACCGGGCGATCCATACGGGCTTCGCCGGCAGCCGCTGGGATTGTCCTCGCCTTCTCGGTCCGTCTGGGCGGGCCGGATTTCGGACACTGACCGGACCTTGTTTCAGTCTCGTCAGCCACTGATCGGAAGTGAGCAGATGCGGCATAGCATGAGCCGGTAGAGCTTCGCTGAAGAGGAAGCCTTGCATTTCCGTGCAAAGCTCATGCTGGAGGTATTTGAGCTGCTCTTCGGTTTCGACGCCTTCGGCGACGCAGTTCAGTCCAAGATTGCGCGCCAGGTTCAGGATCGCGTGGACGACCGTCGCCGTGGTAGAATGAGTCGCGAGGTCGCGCATGAAGGAGCGGTCGATCTTGATTCCGTCCAGTGGGAAGCGGCGAAGATAGGCGAGCGATGACCAGCCCGTTCCGAAATCGTCGACGGAAAGGGCGACGCCCAGAGCCTTCAGGTCACGCATCGTCGCCAGGGTGGTTTCGCTCTCGTCAAGGCTGAGGCTCTCCGTGAACTCAAGTTCGAGCCACTGCGGATCCAGGCCGGAGGCGGCGAGTGCCTTTGCGACCGTCTTGACGATGTCCCCCCGGTAGAATTGCTGCGCCGAGACATTCACGCCAATCCGGACTCGGGGGAGGCCCAGCCGTTGCCAATCGGCATTCTGATGGCACGCGGTCTTGAGCACCCAAGTCCCGACCTCGGTCATCATTCCGAGCTCTTCGAGAATCGGGATGAACTGCGCGGGGGCGATCACTCCCTCGGTCGGATGATTCCATCGCAGCAGCGCCTCAAGACCGACGACCGACCGGGTTTCAAGCGAAACCTGGGGCTGGTAGTGAAGTTCGAACTCGCCCCGCGACCAGGCGCCGCGCACGTCGTTGGAAAGCAGGTGCCAACGTTGCGCCGCCGCATTGAGTTCGGGCGTGAAGAAGCGCTCGGTGTTCCGCCCGCTTTCCTTGGCATGGTACATGGCAATGTCAGCGGCCCGAAGCAGCGCTCCGCCATCCTCCCCGTCTCCCGGGTAGAGGCTGATGCCGACGCTGCACCCGACGTGCAGATCGAGATCCCCGATCGTGAAGGGCTGGGCGAGCAGATCCCGGATCTTTTCGGCGACGACAGTGGGATGATGCTGGTCGTCGAGATCGGGAAGGATGATCACGAACTCGTCGCCGCCGATCCGGGCAGCCGTATCCGTGGAACGCAGCGCTGTCCGGAGGCGGTCGGCGACACCTTCGAGCAACTTGTCGCCGACATGATGTCCCAAGGAGTCGTTGATATGCTTGAAATGGTCGAGGTCGAGCATCAGCACCGCGGTTCTCGTCCCGCTTCGGCGGGCGTTGGCGAGGGCGACCTTCAGTCGGTCGGCGAGCAGGAGCCGGTTCGGTAGACCGGTGAGGGCATCATGATGCGCAACGTACCGAGCTCGGGCCTCTGCAGCCCTGCGGTCGCTTATGTTGCGGAAACTGAACTGCACGATTGGACTGCCGTCAGCTTCGTACCGGCTTCCGACCACCTCAACAGCGATGGGCGAACCGTCGCTGGCGTGGAGAATCCAGTCGTCATATTGCACGGAACCGAACTCGCGAACGTCGGCCAGACATGAATCGGTGGCGTCGATGCCCGCAAAACTGGGGAGATCTGCCAGAGGCCGCCCGACGAGCTCGCTTCGATCGCACCCGACCATGGCCAGGAACGCCGGATTTGCGTCCGTCACTTCTCCGGTGAGGCTCCCCAGGAGCAGAATCCCGTCTGTGGCCGTTTCGAACAGGCGCCGATATTGCAGTTCCGAGGCGCGCAACGCGACCTGAGCGGCTCGCCGCGCACTGATCTGGTTCTGGAGCTCGGCATTCTGCGCGGCCAGGCGCCGCTGCACCGTTCGAAGCTCGATATGGGTGCGCACCCGCGCCAGCAGTTCTTCGTTCTGGAAGGGCTTGCTGACATAATCGACACCGCCTGCTGCGAATGCCGCGACCTTGTCGTGAATGTCGTTCAGCGCGGTCATGAAGATGACCGGGATGGCACTGGTCACCGCACTCGACTTCAGACGCCTGCACGTCTCCAGCCCGTCCATGCCGGGCATCATGACGTCGAGCAGTATGAGGTCCGGCTGGACGAGTTCGGCACGCTTGATGGCTTCGGCGCCGCCCTGGGCAACGATGACTTCGAAGCCATGATCTTCGAGATGGTCGACGACGACCCCGAGGTTGAGGGGATTGTCGTCGACGATAAGGATGGTTCTCAGCGTTTGCGTGCCAATCATCGGGTTCATTCTTGTATGACCTGGATTCTATTATATTGGCTTTCGATCAGACTCAGGATCGTGGACGACTGATAAGTTTTCGCCAGCTGCTGGATCTTGTCGGCAAACGGCTGGAAGCGCTCATCCATGTCCTTCAGGTGATCGGCCTGCCTGCGGATCGCTTTCATGTTGCCGGAAAGCGCGATTTTCATCAGCGCGTCGATCTCTTCCCTTGGGATATCGACGGGTTCGTCGGCATCCGGGAGCGCCTCCGGACGGACGTCGTCATCGGTCTTGCTGACCCAATCGATATCGAGGTGTCGAACAAGCGCCTTCAGGAGATCGTCATTCTCGATCGGCTTGGTGAGGAAAGCGTTGGCTCCTGCGGCGATACTTCGAGCCTGGACGTCTTGGGTGGCGCTCGCGGAGACCACGATGATTGGAACCGATTTGAGAAGTTCCATTTCACGGATTTTTTCAGTCGCCTCGAACCCGTCCATGACCGGCATTCTGATGTCCATCAGAATGAGATCGGGATTCACCGCTTGGGCCTGCTCGACGCCTTCCAGCCCGTTTTCGGCGTGAACAGTGCGGAACCCGAGTTGCCCGAGCGAGTCGGCGAGGTAGGCGCGGTTTGCTGCCGTGTCGTCGACGACCAAGATGGTACGCGGTTTCCCGGAATAGCCGGTTATTCGGTCCGCGGCGGCGACGCTGACTTCCTCGCCGGCGGTTGCCAAAGGAAGTTCCAGGTCGAACCAGAAGCGACTGCCCTCGCCGAGCCGGCTGGATACCCGGATCGCGCTGTTCATCAGCCCGATCAGCTGACCACTGATGTTCAGTCCCAGCCCCGTTCCGGCCGCTCGCCGCTCCGCGTCGCCGACCTGCTCGAATCGCCGGAAAATGAACTCCAGCTCCTCCTCCGCCATGCCGACGCCGGTGTCGGCGACCGCGAACCGCAAAGTCGTGGTCGTGCTGCTTTGGGAAATCGGTTCGACTTCCAGCCGGACTTCTCCATAGCTGGTGAACTTGATCGCGTTTCCAAGCAGGTTGATGAGGACCTGGCGCAGCCTTTTTTCATCGGCGGTCACATAAGCGGGAAGGTCGTCCGGCAGGCAGCAGACAAAGCGAAGCCCTTTCTCTTCGGTTCGGACCCTCACCATGTCGGCGATGCCCTGAAGGAAAGCGCGCAAGCTGATCGGCGCCGGACACAGCTCGAACTTGCCGGCTTCGATCTTGGAAAGATCGAGGATGTCCGTAATCAACGTGAGCAGGTGGGATCCGCTCTGGTGGATGGTCCGAGCGGCCATAGCGTGTCGCTCGCCAAGATCGCCGTCGCGCTCAAGCAATTGAGCGTAGCCAAGAATCGCGTTCAGTGGCGTTCGAAGCTCGTGGCTCATATTGGCGAGGAATTCGGATTTCGCGCGACTTGCCGTCTCCGCAGCCGTCTTCGCGATCTGCAACTCCCGGCTCTGCCGTTCGACCTGTCCCAAGCGCTGCGCTTCGAAGGCCTGGTCCTTGAAGGTCTTGAGTGCCGTCACGACGGCACCAAGCTCGTCCTGTCGGGCAAGCGCCTCGATATCGATGTCGAAATCGCGGCCCGCGAGGCGAGTCGTCGCATCTGCGATGTTCTGAATGGAACGGACCGTTGCTCGCCCGAGCAGGAATGTGGCCAGCGCGATTCCCGGAATGGCCAGCAGAGCGAGAATGGTGAAGATCGTCACGACTGAAAGGACGTGCATGCGCACGGCCTCGGCGCGCCGGGCCGCCTCTGCCGTCCCATAATCCGCCAGCCCGCCTATCTCTGTCGAAAGCTGGTTCGCATTTTCGTGGAAGGGCTCCAGCATCATCGCAGCGCTGACGAAATTGACGCTGAGCATCGACGTGACCACGTCGACGGTGGCGGAATATTCGTCCACCTTGGCCTTGACCTGCCGTAGCCGAGCGAGATTGGCTCGACCGAGATCCGTGCTTTCCAACTGGACCAGCTCGCGGCCGATCCGATCCAGTTCCGTCCTGACTCCCTGGACATGAACGGAAAGGTCGTGCGCGCCGGGATTGGCGGCTTCATGAATGAAAAGCTTGGCGAGCTCGGCGTCTGCGGCGTCGAAGCGGGTGGCGATGTCCGAGATTTGCCCGGCTTCAGGCATCGCCGTGCCGACGATATAATCGGTATGTCCCTGGATGTTCCAAAGCGCGCCGATCTGGACGACCGCCATGACCAGCAGAAGCAGGATGGCAACCAGCGGCCCTAGGCCGAACTTCGCGATGAGCGGCCAGTCCGACAGTCGTCGAGCCCTGACTCGGAACCCCGCCGACGGCCCACCCGAGTCGAACATTTCCATCAGAAGCTCGTGCGCACCGTCGCCCAGAGGCGACGCTCGGCCGCAATGGGCGACAGGTCGACGGAGGCGGCATCGGTCAGATTCTCGCCGCTGAGTTCGAGCGTGATCTGTCTGTTGACCCTCAGTGCGAGTTTGGCGTCGATGGCAAGGCTATTCTCCAAAGGGACAAGTATGATGTTGCGGACCACCGCGAGAGGCTGCTCGACCGCGGATTTGTAGCGGGCGGCGATCGTGCCGAGCCAGGGCCCGCGCTCATAGCTGAGCTGTGCCTTGATTTTATGCTCCGGTGTTGAACGATCGAGCACGAGCGGGAGCTGGATCCCGCGATAGCGCTCGGCCGCAGTTTGGCGGCTATCGGTCCAGGTGTAGTTCACCTGCCAGGAAAGGCCGTTTTCGGCGCGTCGTGCCACCGAAGCATCGAAACCGAAGCTTCGGAAGCTTCCGACATTGTCGTAGCCGAAGAAGATGAAGGGGTAGCGCGGCGGGGTCGCCATTGGCGGCATTCGGCCCGCGGATGTGCTCATCAGGTTGGTTGTGCGATGGAAGAAGGCATTCACCTGCAAATCGATCCGCTCCGCCTCCAGCCGGTGCGACAATCCGGCCTCGCCGCTCCATACGATCGACGGCTCGATGGTCGGATTACCGGCGAGGACGACCGGAAATCTCCCGGCCGGGATCACGAAGCGTGAGCCCAGGGCGAACAGGGAAGGGGCCTGCAGGCCGCGCGCCGCGACGAGACGCACCGCCGTCGATTCGGTCAGAGCAACGTTAAGGGCCGTATTGAGGCTCCATTGCGTGATCGATCGATCGAAGTCGGCTTCGCTGAAGAAGGAAGGCTGATCGATTGGCCCTTCTTGTTTCAGCTGGAGGTGGTCGAGGCGGCCGGCGAGCGTGAAGGTCACTCCCGCGGCGAGAGCCGTTTCCCACATGCCGCTTGCCGCCAGGAGGTGGTAGCGAGTTTCTCCCGAAAAGCCTGGCTCCTGCCGAAAGTTGTTATTGCGGTACTCCGCGCTCACACGGAACGTATTGGAAGGCCCCGCCGGCACCAGGAGCGCGGACGAAAGCGCAGTCATGTCGCTGTGTATATGCAGCCGGTTTGGCGGGAAACCCAGTGGCGTCTCGATCGCGACGTGGTTCTGATAGGCCGTAGCCGACAGCACACCCCATCCGAGATCGTGGGTGATACGGCCCGAGAAGGCATGGAGCTTCTGCCGCGTCGAAGCGGTGAGGAGGACATGCACATATTCGGTGTTGCGCACTTCCGAATAATGGCCGCCCAGCATGGCTCGAGTCCGCGAACCAAGCTGACCGTGGATTTCGCCGCTGACCTGCCGCCGCCATGCATTGTCGACGGGCTCATCTTGAGGAGCGGGAACGGTCTCGCCGAGCGCGTCCAGCTCGTCCGAACGACTGAAGCCTGCAGATAGGCGAACGCCGATGCCGCTGCCGAGCGGCAAGGCAGCGCTTGCCGAAGCCCTGGCGTAGCCCTCGGTTCCGAGATCGCCGGACACAGTGACGTGACGGGTCGCGAGCGGATCCACCGTGATAATGTTGACGACGCCGGCAACAGCGTTGAAGCCGAACAGGGCACTGTTCGGTCCCATCACCACCTCGATCTGCTGGATCTCGTCGAGTTCCACGCCGATCGCCGCCCAGTTGGTCATTCCATAATGGTCGAGATAGACTTGTCGGCCGTTGACGAGGACGAGCAGCCGCGGATTGAAGGGCTGGACTCCGCCGCGGACGGCAACGTCCGACTGGCTCGCGGTCCAGCGCGCAACGTCGATGCTGGAATAGGCACGCAGGAGCCCCACGAGATCGCGAGCGGGCGCCCGCCTTATATCATCCTGAGTGATGATGATGAGCGCCGCAGGCGCTTCGGAGGCGCGCTGCGGCTGGCCGGTCACGCTGGTCGTAACTGGCTCGCCGAACAGATCCTGGAGCCGCTGATGTTCGATGCCCTGGCCGAAGGCGGGACCGGGAAGGGTCAGTGCCGCGGAAGACAGCAGCACCGCCGCCAATGGCGCTGGGCGCCCGACGAAAGAGTTGCGGCGCATCTTCAAACCTCCGTGATGAGCATGAGAAAGCTCGTATTGAACCTGAGATTGGCGGCTCGGGCGGCCGCCCTGCTGACGAAAATCTGCACCCTGCCGGCCGAGCTGATCGCCATCACGCACTGGCCGGACCTGGCGCAGCGAGGATCCGAGCTGACCGTCAGGATGGATCGCGGGCCGGTCGCCGCCGAGATCCGCGCATAGTTTGTGCCGCGCGTGACGAAGGCCACCCTTGCGCCATCGAGCAGTCTGAGGTTGCTTGCGGCGACCATTCTCGGCCTGAGGGTGACGGATCCGGCGCTGAGGCCGGAGCCGAGCGCCCGTTCAATGGCTTGTGCCTCGGCGACGGAAGCTTCGTTGCCCGGCTCGTAGACGATGGCGACCGTCACCGAACCGCCGAAGGGAGGAACGAGAAAGGAGACGGATCGGCCCAAAACCTGCACCAGATTGGCTGACCGCGGCGAGGCGGTCAGTTCGCAAGCGGAGGTCGGCGCCACCAGCACCGCCGAGGCCAAGAGCAGTCGAATGTTGGTCACGGCCTTCCCGCTCCGAGCTTGACGTCAACGGCAGAAGGCCTTGTGGCGCAGGAAAATCTAATTCGGCGTAGGACTTAACCTAGGTATATCTACCTAGGCGCCGGGGCCGGCCCTTGCCTCGATCGGGCGCTGGACGCAGCCCTTCCGGCCCTCGATCGGCGTCCTTTCGGGAGAGCTGTTGAGCGCCTGGCGCTGGCGTTCGGCAGTTCAGCAGACCTGACGGCATGATCTGAACTGGCCACGGAGGGCGGGGATGGTGCCGGGTGTCGGACTCGAACCGACGACCTACCGCTTACAAGGCGGTTGCTCTACCAGCTGAGCTAACCCGGCCAGGCGAATCCGCCTCCACATGGGCTAAGCGATGCCGAAGGTCCAGCCCTCGGTTAGGGCGAGTTCCGGAGTCAGTCCGACCGGATCGAACGCCTGCGGACCTTCGCTCGCCAGCGCGCGCATTCCGGCGGCCGTGACGAGAGCGTCGGTCTGGTGATCGTTGGGCTCGAAGCGCAGCCGAACCGGCGCACTTCCGAGGGCCTTGAGGGCTCGGTTGAGCTCGGTTCTCGATCTCAGCTTGGTTCCGGGCAGATCGGCTCGGCGCAGATAGATCCGAGTGTAGATTTCGACGACGACGCTTCCCCGTTCCGGAAGCGGATCCATCGGCCAGATCGCGACCTTGCCGCCGATCCGGTGGAGCAGGCGCATTCCGGAAAAGCTCGCCTTGGCAACCTGTGCGGCGCCGATTGCATCATAGGCGCTGGCCGTCTTTCGACCGCCCTGGGCGTTCAGCCGGGAATCGCATTGCCGAAAATGCATGAATCGTGATTTCACGCCGTCGCTGATGCCGAAATAGAAGTGACGGCGATGTACCCGTTCGAGAAAGCTCGCCGCACCGAGGTCCTCATCATCGGACTGCCGGTCGACATAGGCCCAGAATTCACGCGCCGTGGAGGGGATACCCGGCTCGCCGGGAAGATATTCGCCGCGCTCGGCAATCGGCGGAGCGAAGCTGAAGTCGAAGCCGAACAGGGTAGGGGTCTCTTCGGCGGCGGCGATCAGCCATTCGAGCACTTCGGTACGCGACCAGGCATGATCGGGGCGGATCAGCCGGGGCGGCCCCTGGCCGGCCTCCGCCACGGCAATGGCGATGCCCTTGTGACGGTGCCCCTTGGCACCCGACCAGTCGATCGCCGCGAAGCGGTGGAATTCAGGGACGTGGACCAAAGGCCGTCCGCTGCGCCTTGCTTGCCCGATCCCACCAGGCCCGGCCGATGACCGCTTCGATCCGATCCCGCGACGCGCTGCCGAAACGGACCAGCACCGCCGGCCAGCCGCTATAATGATCGGTTTCCCAGAAGACGTCCGGTTCCGTTTCGATCAGAAGTTCCTTTTCTGGAAGCGGAGCGGCAACGGCGAAGCTCCCCTTTTCCCGCCCTTGATAGACGAAGGCCTTGCCCCGGACCTTCACCGCCGGTCGCCCATAGGAGGTGGCAAGCTCGGCATCGGGCAGGGTGAGAGCGAAGGCGATCACGTCTTCCCAGCTCTCGATCGGCTTCATCGCAGCGCCGCCAGGACGTCGCGCGCGAAAGTGGAATGGTCGAATCCCATGCCGACCCGGTCGAAGCCGCGCCGGACGATCACCAGCTGGCGAGACGGGATGACGATGAGATACTGGCCACGATTGCCGTTGGCGGAAAAGGCGTCCGGCGGAAGCCCGTCGCCTTCTGAAAAGGTCCACCAGGTTGCGCCATAGCCGTCGCCGTTCGCGGGCCGGGCAGGGCCGTTACGGCGGACATAGTCAATCCACCCGGCGGGTAGGATCCGCTCTCCGTTCCACACGCCGTCATTGAGGTACAGAAGGCCCAGGCGCGCAAGATCCCGGGCCGTGGTCCAGACTTGGCTCGACATGATGAAATACCCTTGCCAGTCGGTCTCCGGAACCGTTCGAGTCATCCCGATCTTCCAGAGAAGGGCGCGAAAGGGGAACAGCCGGGACTCCTGGCCGTCACCCAGCCGATGCTGCAGGGCTCGCACCGCAAGAACGGTGTCGTTGTTGGAATAGCGAAAGCGCGTGTTCGGCGGTGCCACGACCGGCCAGCTCGCCGCCTCTTCGCTGACCGAAACCCCTCCGAAATAGAGGGCGTCGGTACGGTTGCCGGGATAGTCGCTGTGAAGTCCGCTCGCCATGCGCAGAAGATGGTCGAAGGTGATTTCCTGGCGTGGATCGCCGGCGCGCTGCCATTCGGGGACGGGGGCCGGCTCGTCGATCCTGACGACCCCCTGCTGGACGGCCGCGCCGATCACCGTTCCGGCGATGCTCTTCGCCACCGACCAGGTGCGCTGCGACGTGTGCCTGTCGAAATCGGGCCGGTAGCGCTCGGCGACAATGCGGCCGTTCTGGACGATCAGGACGGCCGTCGTCTCGCTTCCCTGGCCGTAGGTCCGGCGATCGAAGGCCTTGGCAACCGCCCGCTCAAGCGCTCGCGCATCGCCGTCGGGCCGTCCGGTGCCGTGGCGGTCGCCGGTCGGCCAATCGCGCTCGTCATCGATCGCGCTCGGCCGCTCGACTTCGAGACGCGGGACCAGAGCCGCCGTCTCGGGGCGCGCGCCGATCGGCAGTTGCGCGCAGCCGAGATGCGGGCGCCAAACCGCGACGCGCGGCGGCATGTTGTCGGCATAGGCCACCGAAACTTGGCGGGCGGACTCGTCTACCTCCGCGCGAAGCGTCGGAAAGATCGGGTTCAGCTCGGAATAGGTCCCTTGAAGATCGTCCTGTGCCGTCCGTTCGGGGCTGATGCCGGCGTTGAACAGGTTCGAGCAGACGAAGGCCGCCTTGTAGCCGGCGGCGAGCGCGCGGACATATTCCGGCGCATTCTGCTGCGCCGAGACCGGAGGCATCGCGAGCAGCGCCGCCGCGGCCGCGGCCGCCCAGCTAAGACTTCCTCTTCGCACGCTGCTCCTCCCACCAGGCGATCCGCTCGGCAATCCGCTTTTCGAAGCCACGATCGCTGGGCGCATAGAAAGTCTGCGGCTCCATCTCCTCCGGCCAGTAATCGTCGCCGGAAAAGCCGCCTTCCGAGTCATGGTCATATTGGTAGCCCTTGCCGTAGCCGATCTGCTTCATCAGCTGTGTCGGAGCGTTGAGAATGTTCCTGGGCGGCATCAACGAGCCGGTATCTCGCGCCGAGCGCCAGGCGGCCTTCTGAGCCGTGTAGACCGAGTTCGATTTTGGTGCCGTGGCGAGATAGAGGCAGGCTTGGGCGATCGCCAGCTCGCCCTCCGGGCTGCCGAGGAAGTCGTAGCTATCCTTGGCGGCGATGCACTGGACGAGCGCGTTGGGATCGGCGAGTCCGATATCCTCCACCGCGGCCCGGGTCAGCCGCCGAAGAACGTAAAGCGGTTCCTCCCCCGCGACCAGCATCCGGGCGAGGTAGTAAAGCGCCGCCTGCGGGTCGGAGCCGCGGATCGACTTGTGGAGCGCCGAGATCAGATTGTAGTGACCTTCGCGATCCTTGTCGTAGACGGCGACTCGCCGGTGGAGCAGCGATGCCAGGCCAGCGGAATCGAGCGGATCCGGCAGATCGACCGAATAGAGAGTTTCGGCTTGATTGAGCAGGAACCGGCCGTCACCGTCGGCGGTGGCGACGAGCGCGTCGCGTGCCTCTGGAGTGAGCGGGAGCGGGCGGCCGACCAGGGCTTCGGCGCGATCGAGCAGCTTGCCCAGGGCCGAAGGATCGAGCCGGTTCAGGATCAGTACCTGGGCTCGAGACAGGAGCGCGGCATTGAGTTCGAAGCTGGGATTCTCGGTGGTGGCTCCGACCAGACCGACAGTTCCGTCCTCCACATAGGGCAGGAAGCCATCCTGCTGGGCGCGATTGAACCGATGAATCTCGTCCACGAAGAGCAAGGTTTGTCGGCCGGTGCGGGCGAAGTCGCGCGCCTCTGCGAAAACCTTCTTGAGCTCGGCGACGCCCGAGAAAACGGCCGAGATGGCGACGAAGCGCATCCCAACCGCATCGGCAAGCAAGCGGGCGATGGTCGTCTTGCCTGTGCCGGGTGGTCCCCAGAGGATCATTGAGGCGAGCTTGCCTGCAGCGACCATTCGGCCGATTGCGCCCTCGGGCCCGGTGAGATGCTCCTGGCCAACCACATCCTCGAGCCGCTGCGGCCTCAGGCGGTCGGCGAGGGGCGCATTTTCGGACGGCGGCAGGTTCGCCGGTTTGGGAGGTGGGTCGTTCGCGAACAGGTCGGCCACGCCGGCCGACTAGCCTATTTCCTGCGCCTTCGCACCTAGAGCCGGATTTTGGCGTAAGCGATGGTGGAGTCTGGCGAATATTGCGGACGAGACAAAGGCGGTCTTGCGCGAAGAAGCGGGCCGGCGCTTGCCGGAAGGCCGCTGCGCGTTCCGACGACCATCAATTCGATGGGATCAGAGCCGCCGATTGCGAGTCTGAGGAGAGCGCCGTCGCAGCTTCGGCCGACGCAGCGAAGCAGGTAGCGATCCTTTGGCCTGCCCGGTCCGAACCGCTGGATGAAGCCGGGAACCCCGGCACTGTGCAGCCTCGATTCGGCGGGTGCGATCAGGACGACGCTTTCGGCCCCGTTGCTACTGAGTCTCAAGGTGAGATGCCGTTCTCCCTCGAGCCTCTGCTCTTGAACAAGCTGGACCGATGGCGCGCTTATCGGAGTCGCTGGCGCGGGCGCTGCCGGGCGCCGCCGGCTGGAGTAGGGCAGTTCGGTTTCGCGCCATTCGCCTTGATAGGGAATGGGTCCGCCGTCGCTGTTCACGACCCATTGAGCACGGCGGGTATCCGCATCCCAGGCATAGTCGAGCGAAAAGAGCCGTTGCCGATCCTCGCTATAGGCAGGAGCGAGCGCAACTGCGGTCCACGCAATCAGGAAAAGGTCGCAAGCGCCTGCCAGGGCGAAGCCGCGCGGCACCCGCTCGAGGAGGGGCTTCAACTCGATCAGCGCCGGCAGCAGGATCGTCGCGCCGATCGGGCCGAACATCCAGTGCGGCCCGTTGCTCATCAGCTCTTCGAACAAGGCGAGCGACGGGCCGAGAGTGAGATAGAGGAGCATGCTGGCGATGACGGCTCCGGCGCGTTCCGATCCGGCCCAGCGGCGCTCGGCCTCCATGCCGATCGCGGCGACCAGGGGCGGGAACAGGAAATAGATTATGGCACCGGGAGCGAGGATGGCGATGCCCGCGCCGGTCAGCAGGAACAGCAGCCAGAATCCGCGGCGCAGCCGCTCCAGCTCGAGATTGTGCGCGACCAGCAGCAGCGCGAGCAGGCCTGCCGCCACTGCCGAGCCATAGACCGCGAGGTTGGTGACCCAGGGATAGCCGCGCCAATAGTCGCCATCCCGGATCAGGCCGAGCAGCGACTGGCCTGCCCAACCTAGCAGTGCCGAGCCGATGATCGCCGTTCCGATCGCGAGCAGCGGCCGGCCCAGCGCGCGGCGGCGCCAGCCCTGCAACAGGAAGAAGATCAGAAGCAAGCCCAGCAGGACGAGTCCAAACGTCCTGGGCAGCACGACGAGCTCGCGGCCGAGAAGGTCCGCATAGAGCCGCTCGCCCGTCGCGTTTACCGGCTGGCCGGCGGCGAGGCTCAGAGTCGTCGCGAACGCCTGATCACCCATATGCTGGAGGCTCCGCCGATCGAGAGCCGAGAGGTCGTCGCCCATGCTGTGGTAGCGGGTCTCGTTGCCGATGATCGCGAAGTTCAGGATCGTCCAGTCCCGTGCCTCGAACACCGCCACGTCGGTGGAATTGGGAATGAGTCGGTAGAGGTCGGTGGTCATCGAGTTGGCCACCGGGCGGTCCACCGATCGGGAGAAATGAGCGATGGCGGGGCCGTTGGGGCGGCTGGTTTCGAACATCGTCGCCGGACCGGTGACCCCGCGCGCCTCGAAGTTCAGGAGCGAATCCACGCGAGGCGCAACCGTATCGCGTGCCAGAAAGGCGCGGGCGCCGATCAGCCCCATCTCCTCGCCTTCGTTGAAGAGGAAGGTGACCGGCCGATCCAGTTCTCGGCCTCGAAGCAGCGACGCCGTTTCCAGCAACGTCGCGACGGCAATCCCGGCATCGGCGGCGCCGGGTCCGGCGAAGGTGCTGTCATAATGGGCTGACAGCAGGAGGTGGCGACCTTCCGAAGGGCCGATCGTCGCGACGAGGTTGCGGACCCGGGCGCAGGCGACGGCTCGGGAGCGGGTGAAGCCGTTGCAGGCGAAATCGTCAGTGACTCGTGGCTCGAGGCCCGCCGCCCGCATTTCCGCGATCAGCCGCTCCCGGACGCCGTCGCTGGCGTCGCTGTCCACCGGATGCGGACGCTCGTCGCCAAGCACCCGTTGAAGTCTTGCGGCGGCACGATTGGCGTCGAATCGATCGGCTGAAGGCGCTTCGGGCGGAGTGGGCAGGGGAACCAGGGCCCCTTTCAGGCCCATTGCCGCGAGCAGCAGCACGATTGCTGCAGTCAGTATCGCTCCCGCTCGTGCCACGCCCCCTCCTTGCGCTGCGGCCGAGGCATTCCATATCGCTTGGAACGCGAGCATGCGATAGCGGCGTGGCGCGCTTCAGTCGGAGAATTCGAGATGGGTTATCGGGTCGTGGTGGTCGGTGCGACCGGGAATGTCGGTCGCGAAATGCTGAACATTCTCGCCGAGCGCGAATTCCCGGTCGATGAAGTGGCCGCCGTTGCGTCGCCGCGATCGACCGGCGATGTCATCGATTTCGGCGACAGCGGCCGTGAACTCCGCGTCAAGAATATCGAGCATTTCGATTTCGCCGGCTGGGACATGGCCTTGTTCGCCGCCGGGTCCGAAGTCTCCAGGGTCTATGCGCCGAAGGCCGCGGCGGCCGGGTGCACGGTGATCGACAACAGCTCGCTGTTCCGGATGGATCCCGACGTTCCGCTGATCGTGCCCGAGGTAAACCCGGAGGCCATCGACCTTTATCGCCGCAAGAACATCATCGCGAACCCGAACTGCTCGACCGCCCAGATGGTCGTCGCCCTCAAGCCGCTTCACGACTATGCCAGAATCAAGCGGGTCGTGGTCGCCACTTATCAGTCCGTTTCCGGTGCCGGAAAGGCGGGCATGGACGAGCTTTTCGAGCAGAGCCGGAACATCTTCGTCGGAGATCCGAACGAGCCGGTGAACTTCAGCAAGCAGATCGCCTTCAACGTCATTCCTCATATCGACGTCTTCCTCGACGACGGATCGACCAAGGAGGAATGGAAGATGGTCGTCGAGACCAAGAAGATCCTCGATCCCTCGGTCAAGGTGACGGCAACCTGTGTCCGAGTACCGGTTTTCGTCGGCCACAGCGAGGCCATCCATGTCGAGTTCGAGAGCGAGATTTCGGCGAAGAAGGCGCAGTCCATCCTCCGCGAAGCACCCGGCGTGATGCTGGTCGATAAGCGCGAGGCCGGCGGCTACGTGACTCCGGTCGAGTGCGTCGGCGAGTATGCCACTTATGTCAGCCGCGTTCGCGAGGATCCGACCGTCGAGAACGGCCTGGCGCTCTGGTGCGTTTCCGACAATCTTCGCAAGGGCGCCGCTCTGAATGCCGTCCAGATTGCCGAGCTGCTCGGCCGAAGACACCTACAGAAGGCCGCCTAGAAACCGCTTCTGGCCCTCAGCTCGGCCCTGGCCGCTTCATATTGGGCGGCCAGCCGAGCGACATAGTCGCCGGCGGGCAGGATCTCGTCGATCGCGCCGATGCCCTGGCCCGATCCCCAGATATCGCGCCACGCCTTGGCCTTCGAGGTGCCGGTACCGAAGTCCATCGTCGTGACGTCGCCCTCCGGGAGATTGTCCGGATCCAGGCCCGCGGCGACAATCGATCTTTTCAGATAATTGCCGTGGACGCCGGTGAAGAGGCTGGAATAGACGATGTCGTCGGCGCGGGCTTCGACGATGCCCTGCTTGTAGTCGGCCTCGGCATTGGCCTCGATCGTGGCGATGAACGGCGAACCGATATAGGCCAGGTCTGCACCCATGGCCTGGGCGGCCAACACCGCTCGGCCGGTAGCGATGGCGCCGGACAGGATCAGTGGCCCGTCGAACCATTCGCGAATTTCCTGAATGAGGGCGAAGGGCGACAGCCGTCCGGCATGGCCGCCCGCGCCGGCCGCGACGGCGATGAGACCATCGGCGCCCTTCTCGATCGCTTTGCGGGCGAACCGGTCATTGATCACGTCGTGCAGGGTGATTCCGCCCCATCCGTGCACCGCCTGATTGACTTCGACGATCGCGCCCAGCGACGTGATGACGATGGGCACCTTCCATTTGGCGCAGGTCGCCATGTCCTCCTGGAGGCGGGCGTTGGAGCGGTGGACGATCTGGTTGACGGCAAAGGGCGCCGCGGGTCGGTCCGGATTCTGCCGGTCCCAAGCGGCGAGTTCCTCGGTGATCCGATGCAGCCATTCGTCGAGGAGCGACTGCGGCCGAGCATTGAGCGCGGGGAAGGAGCCGACGATGCCCGCCTTGCACTGGGCGATAACAAGGTCGGGATTGGAGACGATGAAAAGCGGCGCTCCGATGACGGGCAAGCGGAGGCGATCGAACGAGGAAGGCAGTGTCATGATCTCGGCTTAACGGCTCCCCGCCACCTGGCAAGTTCCATTAGAATAAACAGGCAAAAACATGGTGTTAGGAGCTACTCTTAAGTCCATTCCGAGAAGGACTCTGAGGCAGTCGCGACGAACGCCCCGAAATCCGGGGGCAGCGCCGGCATCAGCCGAGGCTGGAGTCAGAAGCGCGTGGAAGCGGTGAAGGAAATGCGGGGGTCGGGCCTCTCGCCAAACGCTCCGTCACGCAGCGGGACGCCGATCTCGAGGCCAGCTTCGATGCGAGGATCGAGCGTGACTCGCAGGCCCCCTCCGGCGGAGGCGAGGGTACCGCCGCCTCGGCCGCCGTCCAGATTGCTCACTCGACCAGCGTCACCATAGATGTAGAGCTGGGCTCGCCTCAGCGGCTTCGGCAGTCCACGAAGGTCGAAGCGCAATTCGGCAAAGCCCGCCGCTCCGCGGTCGCCGGCGAACTCGCGATAGTCATAGCCGCGAAGGAAGCTTCGGCCGCCGAGGCCGATCTCCTCGCTGGCTAGCAGGGGACGCGACGCGAGTTGGCCTTCCATGCCGACGTGTAGGCTGAAATCGCTTCCAAGCGGGCGCGAATAATCGGCCCAGACCGTCAGTTTGGTGAAGACTCCATCGCCGTCTCTGCGGGACGCCAACGGCTCACTCCCTCGAGTGGCGTCGAACAGGTCGAACCCCTGAACGGCCGCGATTCGCACTCGGCTCGTGCCTTCGGCCAAGCGCGAAACCCCGAACAGGATCGCTGTGGCGGTGACGATACGATCCTTTCGAATTTCCCGATCTTGCCGGGTGAGATTGCTGTCGCGCACTCCGAAATAGATGTGGCTCCACAGGCTTGCGGCCCGGCTGCGGATGATCGGATGCGAAAAACCGACTTCGACGTCAGCACTGTTGCCTTCGATGTCGCGGTCGCGAAGCGTGGCGCCTGCGCGGGAATGGGACAGATAGCCGCGGAGCGATGCGATTGTGCCCTGATCACCCACCGGGTGTGAATATCCCACCTGCACCATCTGGAACTCGCCGGGATCGGCCGGCGTCAGGACTCCGCCGATGCTGAACGCATCGCCAAATCCCAGGACCGAATTGACGTCGACAGCCATCCGAGCGCGCCATGGCCCGATCGCGGACGTCCCCCAATTGTCCAGGGAAGCTCGACCTATCACTCTCTCAAGCGCCGAATCCACGCGCAGCACATTGCGCCCGCCGCTCCGTGCCAGACGAGCGCGGCCGAGGGAGACTCCGGCTCTGTCGCCAGCGAGCAGAAGCTGGCGCTCGAGCTCGGCCGTCCGCACCGGAGTGCCATCGGTGAGGCGGGCAAGCATTCGCTCCACCGCGGGGGCGGCTGGGCCGGTGGCCTGCACCTCGTCGATCCGGCCCTCGTCGATGCGGACTCGCAACACGCCATTGCTGACGTTCTGGCGGGGGATCCAGGCCGTGGAAAGACCGTAACCGGCTCCACGGGCCACGTCGGCCACCGCGCGAGCGAGTGCCCGAAGATCGGAAGGTGAAAGCGGCCGGCCGAGAAAGGGTTCGATCGCTGAAGCGAAGGCGGCCGGTGGCAAAGCGTCAGCCCCCTCGACACGAATCGCACCAGCGACGAACAGCTGGTTCGACGCGGTGGCCTCGAGTTCCTCCGCCGTGACTTCAGTCCGACCCAGATCCTGGGACGGATAGACCCCGTCCTCGCGCTCCTCCTGGACGATGACCGCTGCGTCGCTGCGATCCTCGGGAGTCGGAACTTGGGAGGCCAAGGTCGTCCATGGCGTCAGCAGCGCCGTAGCGGCCAGCACGCACTTGCCCCAACCGGCTCCGCTGATCCGACGCGACCTCATCGGCTGCCTCATACTCCAGGCCGGTAAACATTCTCTTGTGCATGCAGCGAATTATGCGCCGATTAACCCTGCCGTTTCACGGCTGCGCAAGTAGCCAGGCGTATGACGTCATGCGGCGAGGACCCTCGACCGAGGGAAGGAGCAGGGCGATGCGCAGAGTAATCCTGGGACTGGCGCCGGTGCTGATGGCGGTGAGCGGAACGGCTCTCGCTCAAGTGCCGCAATGGCGGATCAGTGAAGTCAGCGGCGACGTTCGGGTGGTGGAGGACGGCCGCAGTCGCGCCGCGACCCGCGGACTGCTGCTCGCCTCGGGCTCGACGATCGCGACAGCTCGGGGTCGAGCCGTTCTGGTCCGCGGGCAGGAATTCGTCATCGTTTCACCCAACAGCCAGATCAGGATCGCAGCGCCGCAACAGCAAGACCGAGGCGTCATTCAGATGCTCGCCGACTGGGGCACGGCTCTGTTCCGGATCGAGCGACGCTCGACCCCCCACTTTGGCGTTCAAACTCCGTATCTGGCCGCTGTAGTGAAGGGGACCACCTTTACCGTAAGCGTGGGGGCCGAGGGAGCCTCGGTGCAGGTGACGGAAGGGGCGGTCGAGGTCTCCACCGTAGATGGCGGCGCCGCCGAACTGGTTCGACCCGGCATGGTTGTGAGCGTCGGGGCATCCGATCTGCTCCGGCTCAACGTCGAGGGAGAGGGTAATCGAGCGGTCCGATCCAACGGGACTCCCTTGCCCGGAGTTGTCACGGTGCCGGCACCGGCTCACGGCGCATTTTCGGGACCGCCGGCGGACTCCCCCATCGTCTCGATCCCCATTGCCGAGGATCCTGTGCCCTTTTCGGACTCGACCGCCGGTCTGTTGGCTATCGAGCCTCCTGTTGAAATCGCGAGCGTCGAAATCCGTGAGGCTGAACGGGCCGAGATCCGCGCGGACAACAGCAATGGCGGCGGCAACGGCGACGGCAATGGCGGTGGGAATGGCGGCGGCAACGGCGGCGGAAACGGCGACGGCAATGGCGGCGGGAATGGCGGCGGGAACGGCGGCGGAAATGGCGGCGGGAACGGCGGCGGCAATGGCGGCGGGAACGGCGGCGGAAACGGCCACGGCAATGGCGGCGGGAACGGCGGCGGGAACGGCGACGGCAATGGCGGCGGAAATGGCGGCGGCAACGGCGGCGGCAATGGTGGCGGGAACGGCGGCGGAAATGGCGGCGGCAATGGCGGCGGCAATGGCGGCGGAAACGACGGCGGGAACGGCGACGGCAATGGCGGCGGAAATGGCGGCGGGAACGGCGGCGGCAATGGTGGCGGGAACGGCGGCGGAAATGGCGGCGGAAATGGCGGCGGGAACGGCGGCGGCAATGGCGGCGGAAACGACGGCGGGAACGGCGGCGGCAATGGCGGCGGGAACGGCGGTGGAAATGGCGGCGGGAACGACGGCGGCAATGGCGGCGGCAACGGCGGCGGAAACGGCGGCGGGAACGGCGGCGGAAACGGCGACGGCAATGGCGGTGGAAACGGCGGCGGAAATGGCGGCGGGAACGGCGGCGGAAATGGCGGCGGGAACGGCGGCGGAAACGGCGACGGCAATGGCGGCGGGAGCGGCGGCGGCAACGGCGGCGGCGACGGCGGTGGGAACGACGGCGGCAACGGCGGTGGCAATGGCGGTGGAAACGGCGACGGCAACGGCGGCAGCGATGACGGCAATAACGGCCACGGCAACGACGACGATGGCGACGACGACAGCAATCCCGGCAGCGGCAACGGCGGCGGAGATGGGGACGGCAACGGCGGTGGCAACGGCGGTGGCAATGGCCGTGGCAATGGCGGTGGCAATGGCAATGGCGGCGGCAGCAGCGGCGGCAGCGATGACGGCAATAACGGCCACGGCAACGACGACGATGGCGACGACGACAGCACTCCGGGCCGCGGCGGCGGCGGGCCGCGGAACGTCGTTGCTGGCAATGAGCCTCCTGCCGATCCAGGTCTTCAGGCGGGGTCAGCGGGCGCTGACGGCATCCATTCGGACGCATGTCTTGCCGGCGACCTCGCCTGCACCAGCCTGGTTTCCGTGAGCGGCATCGATGACAGCAGTTCGCACTCGGAACTTGGTGTCAATTCCGACACCCTTCGGGACGGCGGGAGGTCTGTCGGCGCGTTGCCTGCATCAGCGGCAGAGCCGTTGATTGTGTTCGACCAAAACTGACCTAGATCAAATCGAAATCAGCCGATGTTAAGACTAGGTCTCAATTTCTGGGAATGCCTGCTCTCCCGTCGTTGGGTGTTCACAGCCGGAACGGCGGCATTTCTCGGGCTTGCCTTGCTGGCCCTGGGTGGAGGGGAGAGCGTCGATCGGCTGCTGCGGAGCGGCCGGGATATCGTGCGACTGCACCAGGCCAGCGGCGAAGTGCATATCGTCGAGATGGATGCCCGCAGTCTCAGGGAACTCGATCGCTGGCCCTGGCCAAGACGCTACCACGCCCAACTCATCGACCAGCTCCGGTCGGCGGGTGTCCGTTCGATCGCGTTCGACGTGGATTTCTCCTCGCTGTCGAACCCTGTCGACGACTCCGCGCTTGCGGCGGCGCTCGAGCGGGCGGAAGGCGCAGTCGTGCTTCCGACGCTGCGTCAGCGCGAGTCGGCGCAAAGTTCAGATCATGTGGACAATCTCCCTGCTATCCCTTTCCGTGACAAAGCATTTCTCGCGTCAGTGAATGTCGTACCGGATCTGGACGGCTATGTCCGCCACATGCTCACCGGGATCGAGACGGCAGGGGTGGCGAGACCTTCCCTTGCCTCCATGGTCGCCGAACGGCAGGCGACCATCGGCCGCGCGTTCGAGATCGACTACGCGATCGATCCCGCCTCGATCCCGCGCCACAGCTTCGCCGACGTGATGCAGGGGCGAGTTCCGGCGGCTGAGCTTCGGGGCAAGCGGATCATCGTCGGTGCGACCGCGGTCGAGATCTGGGACCGTTATGCGGTACCCAATCATGGCGTCATTCCCGGCGTGGTCATTCAGGCACTGGCGGCGGAGACATTGCTGGCCGGGCCGGTCCCAGCACGGACCACTGGTCTATGGGCCCTGTTGCTGGCCATTGGCCTCACTTTTTCGACGCTTCGGCCGGGCAGAAGCTACCGGCGCATCGCCGGCTTCCTAGGCGGAAGCGCTGCCATTCTCGCGCTGCCGCTCGGCACCGAACATTGGCTGGCCCTGTCGATGCCGCTTGCTCCGGCGCTTGTGACCCTGTTGGCCGCCGCGGTCCTCGGGCCGGCCCTCCATCTTGCACAGCGCTTTCGCGAGCGTTCGCTCACGGATGAGGCCACCGGCCTGCCGAACCTCGCTGCACTCGAAGCCGCTGCCGCCAACGTCTCGGCGCCGGTCGTCGTCGCGCGGATCGAACGCTTCGCTGCCATCGCCGCAGGTCTGGGCCCGGGGGCGACACTGAATATGATCCAGCGTGTGGTGGCTCGATTGGGCTTCGGCCATGAACGGCCCATCTATCGGATCGACGAAGGAAGCCTTGCCTGGATCGAGCCGGCGGACGGCGCGGAGACTCTGCCGAATCGACTGGAAGCATTGATTGCGCTGATGCGCTCGCCTGTCGATTGCGGCCGGTTCATCGACGTCACGCTGAGCTTCGGAGTTGCCGACCCGGTTGCGTCGGGCGCCAAGCAGCAGGTGGCCAATGCCTCACTGGCGGCCGTGCATGCCGCCGGTCAGGGCGGGCGCTGGGAGCGCTACACGGATGGAGAAAGCGAGGAAACCAATTGGCACTTGTCCCTGCTGGGTGAGCTGGACGCTGCCATGGCCGCGGGTCAGGTCTGGAACGCCTATCAGCCCAAGCTCGACATCAGGAGCGGCCAGATCGTCGGCGTCGAGGCCCTGGTCCGATGGGACGATCCGGCGCGCGGAGCGATCCGGCCGGACCAGTTCATCCCGCTGGTGGAGGAACATGGCCGCGCTCGTGATCTCACCTTCCATGTTTTCGACAATGCCATCGCCGACGCTCTCCGCTGGCGAAACATGGGTCACGACTTGATGGTCGCAATCAACGTGTCGGCAACCTTGTTGCTGGACGATGGCTTCGTGGAACTGCTTCGCGAACGACTCGACAGCGCTCCGTTGCCCAAGGACAGGATCACGATCGAGGTGACGGAGTCGGCGGCCATGGACGATCCGGATCGGGCGATCACCGCCCTGGAGAGCTGGCGAAGCCTCGGGGTCAACATCTCCATCGACGATTATGGCACTGGCCAATCGTCGCTCGGCTACCTGCAGAAGCTGCCCGCCAACGAGCTCAAGATCGACATGAGCTTCGTGCTGACTCTTGTCTCCGACCGACGCAACGCCATCATGGTGCGTTCCACCATCGCGCTGGCGCACGAGCTAGGAATGAAGGTCGTGGCGGAAGGCATCGAGGATGCCGGATGCCTGGCGCTGCTTGCCGAAATGGGCTGCGATATCGGCCAAGGATGGCATATCGGCAAGCCGATGCCCGCTTGCGCTCTGGCTGACTTTCTGAACGGAAGGCAGAAGTCGGCCGCCTAGGACCGCCGGCTGTTGACTCTGGTTGGCGTGATCTCGTGCGCAGGGCAGATTGCAAGATCGAGATGCCATGCCGATGGCAGGTAATGGCGTGATGCCGATGAGCCGATAGCACATGTGCAAGCGATGTTCGCCTTTGCGGGCGAACGATGCTCTGGTGCTTCTGCGCGACAAATTTGTACAAGGCAGAGCTCTGCTAATTTTGTGGGAGCTTGACATGAAATATCGCCAACTCGGCATAAGTGATTTGAAAGTATCAGAAGTTTCTTTAGGCTCCTGGCTCACCTACGGAGTGGGCGTTGAAGCTGACAAGGCCCGGGCCTGCCTGGATCGGGCGTTCGAACTCGGCATCAACTTCATCGACACGGCCAACATCTATGGTCGCGGTGCAGCGGAAACCTTCCTCGGTTCGGCGCTCGCCGAGCGGCCGCGCGACAGCTACGTGCTCGCGACCAAGCTTTATTTCCCGATGTCCGAGGCCGATCGAGGCCTTTCCCGAGTCCAGATCGAGAAGCAGCTCGATGCCTCGCTGAGGCGACTGCGCACCGACTATGTCGATCTCTATCAGTGTCATCGCTACGACTGGGACACGCCGCTCGAGGAGACGATGGAAGCCCTGACCCGCGCCGTGCAGAGCGGAAAGACACGCTATCTCGGATTTTCCGAATGGCCGGCGGATCGCATTCGAGCGGCGATCGAAATGGCCGGAGTGGAGCGCTTCGTTTCCAGCCAGCCCCAATATTCGCTGCTGTGGCGCGAGCCCGAAAAGGAGGTGATACCCATGTGCTCGGCCAATGGGATCTCTCAGATCGTCTGGTCGCCGCTCGCCCAGGGCGTGCTCACCGGAAAGTACCATCCCGATTCTCCCCTGCCGCCGGGAAGTCGGGCAACGAGCGAGGAAATGGGCGGCTGGATGGATCGTCTCCTCCAGCGACCGGTCCTCGAGGCGGTTCAGCGGCTGAAGCCGCTCGCGGCTCAGTCGGGGCTCAGTCTGGCCCAGTTCGCACTCGCCTGGGTGCTGCGTCACCCCAATGTCGCTTCGGCCATCATCGGCGCTTCGCGGCCCGACCAGGTGGAAGAGAATGTGGCCGCCTCCGGAGCCGAGGTGGATCCGGCGCTGTTCATCGAGGCGGAGCGGATCGTCGCGGCGGCACAAGGCGCCGCGTGACGACTTGTGCGCTCAGAGTCGCCGGCCCGGAAGATGCCGGTAGCGTGGCTGGGGTTCTGGAGGACTCCCATCCCGCCCTGATGGCGGCTGACTACGATCCGGCTTTGCTCGCCCGGGCACTGCCGCTGATTACCCGTCCCCACTCCGGATTGCTGCGGACTGGCACCTATTATGTTTGTGAGGCGGAGGGGCAGGTGGTGGGCTGCGGCGGGTGGTCGTTCGAGGCGCCGGAAAGCGACGGGGCAGGGGCCGGATCCGCGCACATCCGTCACTTCGCGACCGGTTCCGGCTGGAGCGGTCGAGGAATCGGCCGGGCGTTGTACGCTCGCTGCGAAACGGAGGCCCGCAGAGCCGGCGTGCGCGAACTTTGCTGCTATTCCAGCCTTAACGGCGAACGCTTCTACGCGGCCATGGGCTTTGTCCGGATTGCGGAGATCGATCTACCCATCGGCGATATCCTGTTCCCGAGATCCTGATCAGACGGACGCTCTAGGCTGGGCGGTCGAACTTGTCCTCGCGCCGGCGTCCGAACAGCAGCCCCCGCTCCATTCGGGCGCGGGCGGCGTCATAATAGGCGACCAGGAAATCCCGGTCCCAGCCCTCGTCATTGGCGCCGATCTTGCCGCGGATCGTCGCCGCCACGGTAGCGATCGACTCGGGATTGCCATTGCGGAGCACCTGTTCGAGCGTCTGGATTTCGAAGATGCCGTAGACGTCGAGCTGCTCTTCCGTGAATCGATAGCGATCCGGCGCGCCTTGCCGATCGAGCGAGTCGACGCTGAGCTTCCTCTTCGGGGCGTTGACCACCCAAGTGCCCGCGAGGAGGTCGCCAACGCGCAGGCGATCCTTGTTGAACAAGGGAAAGAAGAGGAAGAGACAGGTCCAGGCGAGCCCCGCCAGGGCCGTGAGGCCGCTGCCGGTGCCTTCTGACGCATTGTAGCTCAGAAAGGACAGGGGCAGGTAGAACTCGATCTCGCGCATCATGTTCCGGGCGATCACCCGGTCCGCCGTCAGTCGTTCGCCATTGCGCGCGACGACCCGGAGGCCCACCAGGCGCTTGCCGAAGGTCGCGGCGCGCGGTCCCGTTTCCATCAGAACGAAATAGAAATTGCGCAGCAGGAAGAAGCCGAGCAGCCAAATAATGAGTAGGAGCTGGGCACTGGAAAGCCCCATTGCCGCTAGACCGAGCAGGCACAGAAGGGTGAAGCCAATCAGGACGCCCACCATGATCATCAGGTCGATGATGAAGGCTGAAATCCGCTGGCCGGCGTCGGCGAGACTGAGCTGAAGGTCGACTCCCTCCGGTGTTATCAGGCTCCGGCGCTGACCTGCGAGTGCGCGGCGATTGACGGCTGCGAGCTCAGGCATGGGCGCTCGACTCGGAGGATGAGCGTCCAGTGCGACGGCGCGGCAGGTAGAAGTAGGCGAGCCAAAGCAGCAACATGCCGCTCCCGATCGCGTAGCGGCTGACGTCGGCGGTGACGAGTTGGCGACCAAAGCCTTCGAGCAGGCCGGCGACGAGCAGCATCAGAATGACGCCGGCCATTGTCAGCGCCGAGGTGCGGCCCGCCTTCGTCGCCGCGTTCAGCCGGGTCTCCTGACCCGGGAAGACGACGCTCCAGCCGATCCGGATCCCGGCAGCGCCGGAAAGCGCGATCGCGAAGAGTTCCGTCGATCCGTGAATGATCAGCCAGCCGCCCATCTCCGTCCCCAGGCCACGAGAAGCAAACAAGGCGAGGAAGGCACCCAGCATCGTCCCGTTGTGAACGAGCAGCATTGCCGTCGGAACGGCGAAGGCAAAGCCAAGGGCGAAGCAGAGCATCGAAACCTGGCTGTTGTGCGTGAACAAATAGGTCGCGAAGACGCTGAGCCAGTTTTCGCCGCCGCCGTCATAGATCGTTTCCCGAAGCTGGTCGGTCGACGCGCCGAAGTTGCGACCGCCGGCGAGCTCCGCCGGAACGATGGTTTCGAACCAGCCGGGATCGCTGGTGACGAGCAGGTAACCGGCGAGAGCGCCGATCAGCAGCAGGCTGAGCGAAGCCAAGGTCTCCTTCCAGAGACTCCGAACCGCCGCCGGCCAGTCGCTGGCGAAGAAGGCCTTCAGCCGTTCGCCCGGCGACGTCCGAACGCCATAAACGAAGAAATAGGCGCGGGCGCAAAGCCCCTCGAGATAGGTGACGAGCTCGAGATCGAGTGAGGTTTCCCGAGCCACCGAAAGTGAGGAAAGCGCCCCGCGGTAGAGTATGGGAAGGGCGAGGAGATCCTCGTCAGGCAAGGCGCGGACCGACTTGCGCTCGGCGCGAGTGAGTATGTCCTCCAGCCGTCGCCATTCGCCTTCGCGCGCGGCCCTGAACCGGCGGGTATCGGCTGGCAATGGCGCCCCGGCGACCCACGCCCCATCACCCGCTTCCGTTTCGGCCTGGGCGGCATTCCAGTTCGTCAAAGCTGGTGCCTTCGTTTGAGGTCCAGATAGGCGGCGACGAGAGCCGGGCCCGCTTCACTTGCCGCCGCTTCAATCACGTGGACGCCGACATGCCTGAGGCGGGTCAGGACGAGTCGCCGTTCCCGGAGCAAGGCGGCGGCCGTGACCGCTCGGCTTATATCCTCGGGCTCCTTCGGCTCGGCGCTGGTAAAGGCTTCCAGTTCCTCGTCGCGCAGCACGACGAACAGGACGAGGTGGCGAGCGAGCAGGCTGCCGACGGCGTTCAGCATCAGTTCGGCACTGATCGTGTCGGCGAATTCGGTGAAGACGACGATCAACGAGCGGCGGCTGAGACCGTTCGCCAGAGTGGAGACGGCCAGCGTGTAGTTGGTTTCGTGGCTGCTATAGTCGATTCCTGCGGCTACCCGCTGAAGCATCGGATAGGCACGCGGCCCGGAGATCGGACTGCTCGATGCGCGTGGCCGCGAATCGAAGGCGAAGAAGCCGACCCGGTCGCCATCCTTCAGGGCCACGTAGGCGGTCAGAAGGGCGGCCGTCACCGCCCGATCGATCCGCGGAACTCCGTCCAGCGGCTCGCACATCGCCCGACCGCAATCGAGCGCCATTACGATGTTGTTGTTGCGTTCCGTCCGATACTCCTTGGCAATCAATTGCGTGTGCCGGGCGGACTGCTTCCAGTCGATCGACCGGCGGTCCATTCCCGGGTGATATTCCGTCAGTGCCTCGAACTCCGCGCCTTCGCCGACCTGGAGCTGAGCGCGCATGCCATGCATCGATTCGCGGCTCACCAGTTGAACGCCCTTGTCACGGACCGGTCGAATGTCCGGAGTGATGAGCACCGCTTCGTCAAGGCCGAGCTGGCGCTGCTTCCAGACGAGTCCGAGTCTTCCTGGCCAGCGAAGCCAGAATTGTTCCAGCCGAGCCGTGCCCCTTCGCTCTGCCCGGAGAAGGATCGCAGCCTCGCCCTGGCCGTTGGAGTTCAGTTCAACCTTGCTGTGCCAGCCGAAGGGAGCGCTGACAGGTCCGCTTGCGCCCAGCGCCGCTTCGACAACGGTCGGGAACCAGCGGCGAAAGCGAAGGCTGGCGGTGATCGCGAAGGCTTCGCCCACGCTGACCGAGCGCTGTCCGTGGCAGGCGAACTCGACATCCCGACCCGCCGCTCCCGCCAGCGCATCCACCGCGCAGAGCGCCATCAGCAGCACGAGCAGCGCCAATCCGGCCGTCCAATAGGCAGGCAGGAAAATCCCGATAAGCAACGCCGCCGGCGCCACCGCCGCGGCGAGAAGGACGGTCAGGCGCGTCGGATAGATCAACGCGGCGCCTCGACCTCTTCGATCAGCCGCGCAATCACGCTTTCGACTGGCTTTCCTTCGATCTCAGCGGCGGCCGAGAGCAGAACGCGATGACGCAGGACCGATGGGGCAAGCGCCTTGACGTCGTCGGGAATGACATAGTCGCGCCCTTCCAGCGCTGCCCTTGCCCTGGCCGCGCCGGCCAGCATCGCCGCCGATCGCGGCGAGGCGCCGCCCTCCAGTTCCGGGGCTTCGCGCGTGGCCCGGACCAGTGCGACGACATAATCGGTCACCTCGTCCACCATCGGAATGGCGGAGACCGCGGCAATCGCCTCGGTGAGCCGGCCGGGTTCGACCTTGCGCTCTATTCCCCATTCCTGAGGCCGAGGAGCGCCGAAGCGCGCGCCGTGGCTCGCAACGATCCTTCTTTCTTCCTCGGCCGAAGGATATCCCATCCGGTGCTTGAAAAGGAACCGGTCGAGCTGCGCTTCCGGAAGCGGATAGACGCCTTGCTGTTCGATCGGATTCTGGGTGGCGATGACCATGAAATGGTCGGGCAGGGCGTGGGTCTCGGCGTCGATCGTCACCGAGCGTTCCTGCATTGCCTCCAGCAGCGCCGCCTGGGTCTTGGGCGGAGTTCGATTGATCTCGTCGGCAAGCAGCAGCTCGCAGAAGATCGGCCCGCGGGTCAGCGTGAACTGGCTGGTCTGGAAGTTGAAAAGGTTCGAACCGAGAATGTCGCCCGGCATCAGATCCGGAGTGAACTGGATCCGGCCGAAATGCAGCCCGAGCGTCCGGGCAAAGCATTGGGCGAGAAAGGTTTTGGCCGTCCCCGGAGGACCCTCGAGCAGGATGTGACCGGAGCAGAAGAGCGCGATCAGCATCAGCTCGACGGCATCGTCCTGCCCGACGATGGCCCTGGCCACTTCGCCCCTGATCTCGTCCGCCAGGCCTTTGACTTCGGTCAAGTTCACCGGATGATTTCCTTCTTCCACTGATTGAGTGCCCGTGCGGCGGCCATCAAGGACGAGCGATCCCGAGCCAGAGCGAGCTGGATGGCCAATTCGCTGAATCGAGGCCGGCCGGGCCGGCTGAGACGATCGAGATACGAGTCCAGTGCTTCGCCCTGCAACTCGGGTGAGGCGCTCGCGGCGCGCGCGGCCTCGTGGCGCACGACATCGACATAGGCGGGCCCGAGCCGGCTCTCGCGACCGGCAAGGCGGATCAGACCGGCGCTGTTCTCGACCAAAGCGGCCTTCCCGAAGGCGATCGCGCGCTCTTCCCGACGCGTGGGTCCGAACCGGAACGCTCCCTGCAATCCGGCAAGCAGAGCTGCGGCCATAAGCGCCAGAGTGAGCACGAGAAAGGGGGGGTCGAAGGCGAGCCGGAGCAGCCCCGATCCGCTCGCTCTTCCGCCGATTCCGTTGAGGCTGAGATCGAAGTCGACGAACTCCCCTTCATCGTTCAGCCGTTCGATCAGAGCCACCGCTGATCGTGCCCGTTCGGGGTTGCTCAGCCCGTGATTGTTGAAGAGGTCCGGATCGGCCACGACATAATGGGGCTGATCACCAAGTTGGGCGATCAGCGCGCCTCCGTCCGTCAGCGGAAGGACTGGAATCAGCTCCGGGCCCGCGATCAGCTGAGGAGATTCCGGAACCGGGAAGACCAGGCCCTCCGCTATGCCAGTGCCGCCGGAGCGGCTGGGCGACTCCTCCCTCAGAAGCGAGACCTCGACGCCCTTGCCGAACCAGGGACCCATGCCCACGGCGGCCCCGGGAGCAAGGGCCCGTACCCATCCCCGCCGAGCGGGATCGGGCATGGTCGTCCACTTGGGAAGGATGATGAGCGTCGGATAATTGGATCGCTGCTCGAGCAGCCGTTCGACCTGCGCCGGACTGTTGCGCTCCTCCAGGGTGACGATGAGCAGATGGTCGGCCCACTCGGACTCGCTCTCGTCGAAATGAGTTTCCCGAAACTCCCCCACCAGCTGGACGAGCGCCCTGAATCCGACCGCCGATGCCGATTGGGCGTGAGCCCGACCGTCGCGGCTTGAGCCTATCCCGCCGCCATAGGCAATGAGCAGAAGCAAGACGGCGAACGTGACGATCCCGGCCACGATCATCCCGACGACGAGCCTGGGATTGAACGGCTGCTGGGCGCTCATCCGCGCCATCCTTCGGCGAAGGCGAACTCCTCATAAGCCGAGCGGCAGTCGCGCCAGTCGGTCTCGGCGAGCGGTCGTCGGGCAAAGAGGCTGCGCTCGACGAAGGTAGCGATTCGGGCGAACGCGTTTCGGGGCTTCGGCGGCAGCGCTGGCAAAGCGGCAATGTCGCGGCTGGTGAAAGCCGGCCGGACCAGGTTCGGTCGGCGAGAATCGATGTCCTCGATACTTCGGAACAGCAACAGGTGCGCGGCCTCGGAATAGCGGCCCTGTGCGGCCAGAGCATCGGCTTCGCTCAGGAGCGCCCGCGCGGGGGCTTCTGCCGGGCGCCAGCTTTCATCTTCTTCCTGCCTGGTCGAGCGCCGCCAGGGCCACTCGGCGCCCGAGAATCGGAGCGCCAGGAGATAGAGACAGAAAAGTATCGCAGCGGCGAGGGCGATCCAGAACAGCACCTTCAGCACCGGCATGTTCGCCTGGACGAATTCGGCCACGGCGCGAAGCCAGGCGGGTGTGGTCGGAGGCTGGTAGGTCGGAAGATCGAACTGGATCGATCGATCGGAAAGCAGGCGCCGGTGCGCCTCGGCGAGCGCGTCCGCCTCGGTTCCGGCAGCCGCCTGTTGCGGCAGCTTCGCGATCGACGGTCCCACCCCCATTGCCGGCATCCTAGGCATCCCTGGCGACCAGCGGCAAGCCATGAAAAACCGTCCCATCGGTTGTCGACGAGACTTTCCGCCCTGACGTTCTGTTCGGGAAAAAGAAAACGATTGAGGAAAAGATCGAAACACGCCGTGTGATTGCAGACTATTTCACGTGCTCGGCAAGAACTCACCGGATTAGCTGCAGGTGGCTGTGATGCTCGGAGCCCGTCCATTGGCTGGCATGCGATGCTTGTTCGGAATCCTCGCTGATTTGGATGGCGGTGACGCTGGTCAGCCTCCATCTCGAGCTGCGACCCGTCAGGGAAGGTGCCGCAACCGCCAGCCTCGCGGTGGTCTTCTCCTGATATATCGCGCGTTGAGCGACAGAAACGCTGAGGTCGGGAGACTGTGCCGGAAAAGGGGGAGGCTATGCCCCGATACCGCTACCGAACCTCGGCCCTGACCGGCCCCTGGCGAGAGACGCGCGAGGCCGCGATGCGTGATGCTATCGCCGCGCGTCAGGTGCGTGTGGATCATGATTCGGGCGGGGATATCCGCTGGATTGTCCCCGGTGACATCGAGGAAGGCGAAACAGGCGAGGAGCTTACCCGGCGGATCAAACGGCACTGAGCGGGCGCAGCGAGTTCGACAACGGAGCCGCCGCCTCGGCCGGGTGGAGGCGGCCTGCATCTCAAATGCAGACAGCCTCCGGATCGGCGTTCAGGTCAAAGGCGGCAGGTGGGGCAGGTTCAGGCATCGGGTCGGCGATGGGCGATCGGAACGCATGGAGCGGGACGAGAGCTGCCCGCGTTTTGCCGCTGATCGACGGCCTCCAGTTGGTGAGTGCCACCTCGTCCGAGGCGGAGAAGTCGGTCCCGATCGGCTCCAGGCGTTGACCAGAGGCGTTCGAACGCGGAACATCGCCCGGAGCGCAGTGACACATTTGCGGAAGAAGCCGGCAAGGCGCGGAGCCTTCCTGTGGGGCAGGGCCAAGGCCCGGCCATGAACCTGCAGGTCGAGCTGGAGCTGCGCCGAGCTGACCTCAGCGGCCTCGTCCTGACGGCGCCACACGATCCTGAATCCTGAGGGCACGGCACGCCAGCGCTTGTGCGATCGAACCAGATCGCTGCCACAACGGCTGCATCGGCCGAATTCGAGCCCCTGATTTCGCACCGTAACCGGCGCGGCCTCGTGGTCGGAGGGCGCGCAGATGAACTTCATCACTATCTCCTAAGCTGATTCGGGGATTTCGAGGTGGAAGGCGGCAAGCGCACCAAGGTTCGGGTCGCCGGACTCCAGAGCGGCCGCCGGGCTCCAGAGCTCGAATGTTTCGCCGACGCCGACGACGAGCGCCAGGTCGTCGATTCGGGCGCGACGGCGCATGAACGGCGGAAGGCGCAGCGTGCCCCTCTCGCCATAGGTGCAGCGCTCGACGAGACCGAAGGTCCGGCGCGCGCGCGAATGATGAGCCTGCGGGTCGATGAGTTCCTCGGCAATCCGACGGCGATGTCCGTCCGACGCGAGCGTAGCCGCATAAGAGGGCTCGAAGCCGATCAGACAAGAATCGCTTTCGTGAACGCCGATGAGGAGAGTCAGGGGAGTCTCGGCCGGCAGAATCGAGCGGACGAAGCGCGGAAGCACGATCGTTCCGCTTCGAGCCACTCCGCACAAGGCATTCCCCAGAAAAAGCTGACGCAACTTGACCTCCACGGCCGAGTGAGAGCCCGGCTATTCAACCTGTTCGTGGTTAACGTGGAGGACGGGGGGCGAAAGTCCGTAAGAATCCTAAACGTAGAACTACGTAATCCTCACAGCCAGCCTTCCCGAGTTAATGAAGGTTTAGAGTAATCCTCCGTCGCTTGGTCGAGCTGCCAAGTGCAAAGCGGTTAACGCTCGCCGACGACGGAGTCTCAAACGTGAGGAGAAGAACAGTGATTGCCTTTGCTAGCGAGCCGCAAGAGTTGAGACCCAGAATCGTGATCATCGGCGTCGGCGGCGCGGGAGGCAATGCGCTCGCGAATCTCATCAGTGACGACATCCAGGGCGCCACTCTGATCGCGGCCAATACCGACGTTCAGGCGCTTGGCGCTTCGCCGGCCGAGCACAGGATCCAGCTCGGCCGTCAGAGCACGGAGGGCCTTGGCGCCGGCTCGCGCGCCGAACTCGGTCGGGCTGCCGCGGAGGAGTCGCTGGCTGAGATCGTCGGAATGCTCGAGGACGCCGACATGTGCTTCATCGCTGCCGGCCTCGGCGGCGGTACCGGTACGGGCGCCGCTCCTGTCATTGCAAAGGCTGCACGTGATCGCGGCATTCTGACGGTGGCTGTCGTGACGACGCCCTTCGGCTTCGAAGGGCGTCGCCGCGCCCAGAGTGCGGCCCGGGGCCTCGAAGCGCTTCGCGAGCAAGTCGATACTTTGATCGTCATCCCGAACCAGAATCTGTTCCGGGTTGCGGATGCTCGGACCACGATCCGTGAAGCCTTTGCTCTCTCCGATGACGTGCTGCGGCAGGGCGTTCGAGGAATCACCGACCTGATCCTGATGCCTGGCCTGATCAACCTCGATTTCGCCGACATTCGCACCGTTATGTCGAACATGGGGCCGGCGATGATGGGAACGGCCGAGGCGTCCGGCGACGATCGCGCCGTTCGCGCCGCCGAGGGCGCGCTCGCCAATCCGCTTCTCGACGTCGAACTCGCCGGTGCGCGAGGATTGATCATTTCGATCACGGGCGGAGAGGACATGAAGCTGATGGAGGTTGACGAGGTTGCCAGCCATATCAGCGAGTTCGCCGACGCCGAGGCGGACATCATCTGGGGGTCGGCGTTCGATCCCGATCTGGAAGGGCGGATTCGGGTGTCGGTGGTCGCGACAGGCCTGAAGACAGCCACCGAGGCCGCCGCCGCCGCTGCGCCGGTCGTTATGCCGGCGCTGCAGCCTGCCGCGCGGCTTGCCACGCCGGCGCCACAGCCCGCTGTGCGCCCCAGTCTCGCCGCGACCCCGGTGGATCTGCCCTTGCCGCGTCCGCCGCGGGCGGAGGCGAGGCTGGAGCCGCTGGATGACGAGCCGAGTACCACTGCTCCGTCGGGCGAAGACCTGCGCCTCATGATCGAGCGGAGTCTCGTCCTGCCTCGGCCGGAGCCGGTCCGCCCGAGAGCTCCCGCGCCCTCAACCGCTGCACCAGCCATGGCTGCACCAGCCGTTGCACAATCTCCGGCTCGCGAACTCGAGACACGTGGTCCCAGTCTGTTCGAGCGGATGGCCGATGCGGCCCGAACTGCGGTCAAGACGGTTCGGGAGATCGAGAGTGAACCCGCAAGGCCGCACCTCTATCGCGGCGACGAATGGCGTCAGCAAAGCAGAGCCCGCGCCGCCTGACCTTCTGTCCTGCAGCCGAAGGCGCAAGCGCAGCCTTTGCGGCCCAGCATGGCGGCCGGTTGGTCTCTTCCGTCGTCGCTTCCAACGTCAGCCGGATAGCAGCATGGTCATGGGCCCTCCCATGCCCGTGCTGCGTTCAGCCACCCCAATCGTTCCCCCTTGTACCGGCCGGATCAGCCGGTCTTCCATCGGTTCCTGAACGGCTTGATGCAGTCGGCTTTGCGAAGGCCGACCATGCAAAAGAGCTGCGCGATCCGCAGCCGAGGGGGCTTGCCGGCCTTCCAACTCGACAGGAATGACGCCACAGGCGTGGTCGTGATTGGTTTTCTGCGCGCGAACGCCCGGTGGATCGCTGGCGGCTTTCTGCTGACGATGTTCTCCTCGTTCGGGCAGACCTTTTTTATCGGGCTTTCCGGCAATGAACTGCGCGAGCGATTCGATTTGTCGGGCGGTGAATTCGGCCTGGTCTACATGATCGCGACGCTGGCCAGCGCCGCGGCGCTGCCTTGGGTCGGACGGAGCCTGGACCTGATGCCTGGCTGGAAAGTCGTCCGCTTCGTGATGCCCCTTCTGGCATTGGCGTGCGTGCTCGTCGCCTGGGCTCCGAACATCGCGACTCTTGTGCTGGCGATTTTCCTGCTTCGCCTTTTTGGCCAGGGGATGATGACTCACACCGCACTCACGGAGGTCGGTCGCTGGTTCGTCGCCAGCCGGGGAAGGGCGGTCTCACTGGTCGTACCTGGTCATCAGGCCGGCGAGGCGCTGTTCCCGGTCGCGTTCGTCCTCGTTTCGGAATGGGTGGGATGGCAGGGAGCCTGGCTGGCCGCTGCAGCCCTGGTCCTCTTTTTCGCCTTCCCGCTCATCCTCCACCTGCTTCGAGTCGAGCGAAGGCCGCTTGAAGGTTCGGACGGATTGGCGAATGGCCGTACGGCACGGGACTGGACCCGGGCGGAGGTGCTTCGTGATCCGATCTTCTATCTTCTCCTGATCGGAGTGCTGGCGCCGCCGTTCATCGGAACAACCATCTTCTTTCACCAGGGCTATCTCATCGCCCTGCGCGGTTACGATGCGCTCGAATTCGCCGCGGCCTTTCCGTTGATGGCGGCGACGACCGTCACCTTCGCCCTCGTCTGCGGTCAACTCATCGACCGGTTCGGCGCGCTCCGTCTGCTTCCTTTCTTTCTGGTGCCGCTGGCAATCGCGAGTCTGGCGCTGGCGCTCCTGCCGCAGGTCTGGGGATTCTATCTGTTCATGGTGCTCTTCGGAGTGAGCTACGGCCTGACCGGGACGATGCTCGGCGCGCTTTGGCCCGAAGCCTATGGCGTCGCCCATCTCGGCGGGATCCGCGCCCTCACGGTATCGGCCATGGTGCTCTCGACCGCCCTCGGGCCGGGAGTCACAGGCGCCCTGATCGATCTCGGCGTGCCTCTGCCAGACCAACTGCTGTGGATGAGCGCCTGGTGTGTCCTGGCCTGCGCGGCACTGGCCGTTGCGGCGCGTCGACTGAGGGCGCGCGCACGCCAGAGTTGACGCCGCAACGAGAGTTCACCGTTCGGACCGATGGGCCTCCCCAATCAGGTCGACAGCTCCCGAGCACAGTCGATGCAGTTGGTGACCGACGGATTCTGTTCGAGGCGCGCAGGCGCGATCTCCTCGCCGCACTTGAGACAATAGCCGAACTCGCCTTCGTCGATCCGGCGGAGGGCGGCGCCTATGGCCGCCCGCTCGGATTGGCGGCGACGCTGCTGCGCAAGTGCCATCGCCTGCACCTGCATCGCGTCGATCCGGGACAGCCGGCCGACGCTCTCTTGGTCGAGCGCGACGGGCTGGCGGTCCGCCTCGGCCAGTCGGTCTTCCTCGGTTAGCGCAGCCTGCCTGGCGAGCAACTTGTCGCGAAAATGATCAAGGTCGAGAGTCATTCTCAAAGGCTAACACCGCACTGGCTTCGGAGCGAGAGGTCTGGCGGCGGCCCCGATCGGACGCCCGGCGGTCCCATTTCGCACTACAAATTGCGGCAATTCCTGCCTATGTGAGGCTGGAGTTCCGCGCTGGCCATCTGGTGGGGTTCGGCTGCCACGCGGGTTTTCGAACATTCCATCTTCGTCAGTTCGGCTGGAGCCACGGGATTCGGGCGAGCCGAGGGACGAGACGACAGTGACGCCATTGAGTCGGCAACAAGCTCGACCTTCCGGGTCGCTGTCCGGAGCTCGCTTCGAACAGCTTTCAGGTCCGGGCACGCTGAAGCACGGCATCGGGAGACGATATGACGGACAAATTGTCGGAGCCAGGTGAGTTCGAGCCGGCTTTGGAGAGTTCTGAGGCGGTTGCGAATTGCTCCGAAGCGGGCGGCGCGACGCAGATCGTTGCCTTGGAGCGGCGGACCTTCGCCATCATCTCGCACCCGGACGCCGGCAAGACGACCTTGACCGAGAAGTTGCTCCATTCCGCCGGGGCCATTCATGAGGCAGGAGAGGTGCGCGCTCGGGGCGACCGCCGGCGCGCGCGATCGGACTGGATGGCGATCGAGCAGCAGCGCGGCATTTCGGTCACCAGCTCGGTGATGACCTTCGAGCGGGGCAATATCCTGTTCAACCTGCTGGATACGCCGGGCCACCAGGATTTTTCAGAGGATACTTATCGGACCCTGACGGCTGTCGACTCAGCGGTCATGGTGATCGACGCGGCCAAGGGAATCGAGGCGCAGACCCGCAAGCTGTTCGAGGTTTGTCGCCTCAGGAACATCCCGATCATCACTTTCATCAACAAGGTCGATCGCGAAGGGCTCAGTCCGTTCGCCTTGCTCGACGAGATCGCGGAAACGCTCCAGCTCGACGTTTCCCCGCAGAACTGGCCGACGGGCCTCGGCGGCCTCTTCCACGGTCTCTATGATCTGAGCTCCGACCGTCTGCTGACGGTGGACAGGAAAGACGGCGGGACGTCGCCGGGCGCAGAGATCGGGTGCAGCGGCCTCGACGATCCGGCTATCGACCGACACCTTCCGGCCGACGCCGCCTCGTTTCTGCGCGAAGAGGCCGGCCTCGCCCGGGCGGCCTATCCCGGCTTCGACCTCCAGTCTTTCCGTGCCGGTGACCTCACGCCCGTCTATTTCGGAAGCGCGCTCAAGCTGTTCGGAGTTGAAGCGCTGATCGACGGCCTTGCCGCTTTCGCGCCGGCTCCGCAGGCGCAGCCGGCCCGGCCGGCGCCGGTCAAGCCGGACGAGCCTCGAGTTACCGGCTTCATCTTCAAGGTCCAGGCGAACATGGACCCGAATCATCGCGATCGGGTGGCCTTCATGCGGATCTGTTCGGGCACCCTGAAGCGCGGCATGAAGCTCATCAACGGGCGCACCGGGAAACCCATCGCCATCCACAATCCGATCACCTTTTTCGCCCGTGATCGTGAGCTGGCCGACCTTTCCCGCCCCGGCGACATCGTCGGCATTCCCAATCACGGAACTCTGCGCGTGGGCGACACGCTGACGGAAAAGGGCGACCTGGCCTTCACCGGACTGCCTGACTTTGCCCCCGAAATCCTTCGGCGGGTCCGGTTGGACGATCCGCTAAAGGTCAAGCAGATGCGGCGCGGCCTTGCCGATCTTGCCGAAGAGGGAGTCGTACGGCTGTTCAAGCCGACGATCGGGTCGCAATGGATCGTCGGAGTGATCGGGGAGCTCCAGCTCGATGTGCTCGCGACTCGCCTCGACCAGGAATATGGGGTGAAGCTTGGTTTCGAGCCGAGCCCCTATGAAGTTGCGCGCTGGGTCCGATCATCCGATCCGGCCTTGCTGAAGCGATTCCTCGAGACTCACCGAAGCATCTTGGCCGAAGATCAGGATGAGGCGCCGGTACTGCTGATCAGGAATAGTTGGGAACTCGGCCGGTTCGTCGAGGAGTGGCCGGGGATCGAGCTCGCGACGGTGCGAGAGCGATCTTGATTCGTCGAATCCGGGAGGGCGAGGAATGCCCTTCTGCGCACTTGGGCGAGACTTCGGCACTGAGGGACGTACCCTGAGCGAACCGCCGCCTGATTGACGCCCTTGGAACTTCGCCCGGCTGGGAACCGGAAAAGGATCCGACATGAGTTGGTGATCGGCAAACACGCGATAGCAAGATCGCTTTGGGGCGTCCGGCGCGGCTAGTTCGCACTTGCAGCACCTGCGAACCTGCATCATAGGGCGGCCTTCGCCGGACCCGCGCTGCGGGTGGCTCGGCCGGGCGCCTATCCCCCGGATCACTTGATCAGTCCCGTCTTGAGCGCGTCCCTGGACGAGGCTCGTCGTGAGCTTGAAGGTCAACCATGTCGACATTTGCCGCCCTGAGACGGGAATGGCTTTCCAATCCCCGCGGCGACATTCTCGCCGGAATCGTCGTCGCCCTCGCTCTCATTCCCGAGGCGATCGGGTTTTCGGTGATTGCCGGAGTCGATCCCCGCGTCGGGCTCTACGCCTCGTTCTCGATCGCGGTGATCACCGCCTTGGTGGGCGGAAGGCCTGGGATGATCTCGGCCGCGACCGCCGCCATCGCCGTGCTTGTCGTTCCGCTCGTGCGGGACCATGGAGTCGAATATCTCTTCGCCGCTACAATCCTGATGGGTGTGCTTCAGATCGTCAGCGGATTTCTGAGGTTCGACCTGCTGATGCGGTTCGTGTCGCGCTCGGTCATCACCGGATTCGTCAACGCGCTCGCCATTCTCATCTTCATCGCGCAGCTGCCGCAGCTGATCGGGGTGTCCTGGGAAACCTATGCGCTGGTCGCCGCTGGACTGGCTATCATCTACTTGCTGCCGAGGCTTACCCAGGCCGTGCCGTCGCCGCTCGTCGCCATCGTTCTGCTCTCTCTGGTGTCCGTATGGCTGGCGCTTCCCGTCAACCGGGTCGGCGACATGGGCGAGCTGCCATCGACGCTGCCCTTCTTCTTCGTTCCCGACGTGCCGCTTACCTGGACGACCCTGCAGATCATCCTGCCTTATTCGGTGACGATGGCGGCGGTCGGTCTGCTCGAATCGCTGCTGACGGCGCAGATCGTCGACGACCTCACCGACACGCCCTCCGACAAGAAGCAGGAAACCAAGGGGCAGGGGATCGCCAATTTCGTCACCGGCTTCTTCGGCGGGATGGGCGGCTGCGCGATGATCGGCCAGTCCGTGATCAACGTGAAGTCGGGAGGCCATACCCGCCTGTCGACGGCGGTAGCGGGGATCGTCCTCATCTTCCTGATCGTCGTTCTCGGTCCCTGGGTCGCCCAGATCCCGATGCCGGCTCTCGTCGCGGTGATGATCATGGTGTCGATCGGCACCTTCAGCTGGACTTCAATCAAGAATCTGAAGGTCCATCCCTGGCACAGCTCGGTGGTGATGATTGCCACCGTGGTGGTCGTCGTTTGGACCCACGACCTGGCTCAGGGTGTGCTCGTCGGCGTGCTTCTGAGCGGTATCTTCTTCGCCAGCAAGGTGAGCCGGCTCTTCGCGGTCGCCTCGACTCTTGGCGAGGATGGAAGGCTGCGTCGCTACGAATTCTCTGGCCAGATCTTCTTCGCGTCAGTCGACCGGTTCCTGACAGCCTTCGACTTCAAGGAGGTGGTCGACCGCGTCTGCATCGACGTCAGCCGGGCGCATTTCTGGGACATCTCGGCAGTGGCCGCGCTCGACAAGGCCGTGCTGAAGTACCGCCGTGAAGGCACGGAGGTGGAGGTCATCGGCCTCAATGCGGCGAGCGCGACAATGGTCGACCGGTTCGGAATTCATGATAAACCGGGCGCCGATGATGCGCTGGGAGCGCACTGATGGAGAGGCAGATTACGAAGCTTTTGGCCTGCATCGACGCGTCGCAATATGCCACCAGCGTCTGCGATCATGCCGCCTGGGCCGCGACCCGGCTGAACTCGGCGGTCGAGGTGCTCCACGTCATTCAGCGCAAGGATTCGGTCGCCGCGCGCCAGGACCTCAGCGGCGCGGTCGGTCTTGGCGCCAAGAGCAGTCTGCTTGAGGAATTGGTCAGGATCGACGAGGCCGAAGGGCGGCTTGCCCGCGAGCAGGGCAACCTGCTGCTTCGGGCGGCTCAGGAGCGGCTTCGCGAGAGAGGCGTCGAGGAGGTTTCGCTCGTTCACCGGCATGGCGGCATCGTCGAGACGGTGATCGAGCGGGAGGAAGAGGCAGACCTCGTCGTGATCGGAAAGCGGGGGGCATCGGCCGACTTCGCCAAGGGGCATCTTGGCAGCAAGGTCGAGCGCGTGGTTCGCCAGAGCGTCAAGCCGGTACTGGTCGCTTCCCGCGCCTTTCGGCCGATCGAGCGGGCGCTGATCGCCTTCGATGGCGGCCCGAGCGCCCGCCGCGCCGTCGCCTTCGCCGCGACTTCGCCGCTCTTCGAGGGGGTCGAGCTCCACCTGCTGATCGCCGGCACGGAAAGCGACAAGCACCGCGACGGTCTGCGCTGGGCGAACGAGGTTCTCGGCGAGAGGGCGGCGCGGGCGGAGATCGTCCCGGGCGACGCAGACGGGGTGATCGTCGCGGAGGCCGGCCACAGCCAGGCCGACATGGTCATCATGGGCGCCTACGGCCATTCACCCTTGCGCGCCATGATCGTCGGCAGCACGACGACGGCGGTGATCCGGGGAGTTACCTTGCCGGTGCTCCTGTTCCGCTAGCTGGACGAGCGAGATCAGAGCCGAGTCCTGGCCCGGCTGACAGGAGCCTCCTTCAAAGGGATCTGTGCAGGACTTGCAGGTTTCCGGCTTCGCGTAAGGCATCGCCTCGCACCAAGCTTTCAGCGGCCGGGCGAGGCTGCGCCGGTCGCAGGAGACCGGCTCAAGTCCTTGAAGAAAAGGTGGTGGACGCACTAGGGCTCGAACCTAGGACCCGCTGATTAAGAGTCAGCTGCTCTACCAACTGAGCTATGCGTCCATGCCTTTCGGCGCTCGGGCGAACGCCCGCGGAAGCGGCCATTTAGTGTCGCCAGCGCGCTATTGCAACCATTGTCCTGCGCCCCGAGCGCCGTTCACCGGCGGGCGCTTCGGCTGCTCCGGTCGATCGACATCAGGATGCCGAGGCATATCATCACCGTCAGCATCGCCGACCCGCCATAGGACACGAGCGGAAGCGGAATTCCGACCACCGGTGCCAGTCCCATCACCATCATCAGATTGACCGCGATGTAGAAGAAGATGGTCAAAGCGAGGCCTGCCGCGGTCAGCCGTTCGAACCGGTCCTTGGCTTCCACCGCGACCCGCAACGACCACCGACAGAGCAGGTAGAAGAGCAGGATCAGGACGAGCCCGCCGATCAGACCCCATTCTTCGGCCAGCGCCGAGAAGATGAAGTCGGTATGCTGTTCCGGCAGATATTGAAGGTGGCTTTGCGAGCCGTTGAGGAAGCCCTTGCCGAACAGGCCGCCCGATCCAATCGCGATCTGGGATTGCTGGATGTGATAGCCCGCACCGAGCGGATCCTGCTCGGGATTGAGGAAGATGAAGAGCCGCAGCTTCTGGTGGGGCAGAAGGAAGGAGTAGGAGATCGGTGCCGCTGCGGCGAGGGCAAGGCCCGCGCCGATGAACAGCCTCAGCGGAAGCCCGGCGAGGAACATCAGGCCGACCGAGGCGAGCACGATCAGGCAGGCGGTCCCGAAATCGGGCTGAAGGAGGATCAGCAGCAGCGGCGGCCCCAGAAAGACGGCGACCGGCCAGATCGCCGACCAGCGGGTGATCTCCCGCGGCGGCACCATCGAGTAGAAGCGGGCGAGGATCAGGACGAGGACCGGCTTCATCAGCTCCGAAGGCTGGATCCGGACGAAACCCAGGTTGAGCCAGCTTCTGGCGCCGCCCCCGATCACGCCCAGCATCAGTGTCAGGATCAGCAGGATAATCCCGAAGGCGTAAGCGGCCCAGGCAAACTCCTGAAAGGTTTTCGGGCGGACATAAGAGAGGCAGATGGCCAGTCCGAAAAAGGCTGTGAAGCGAACGGCGTGGGGCAGGGCCCACGGGCTGGGCGAGCCTCCTGCCGCCGAATAGAGGCCGAGCACGCCTGCCGCTCCAAGAGCGGCGACCACCAAGAGCAGCTGCCACGGAAGTTCGGCAATCGGTCTGGGAAGGACGAAGCTCATCAGCTCCGGTCCGTCGATTGCGCATTCGCTTCGGCGCGTGCGGCCCATTCCTGAGCCCGGCGCTCCATGCGCTCGGCTATCGTGCCGCCCCATTGTTGCTCAAGCGGCAGAAGCGCCTGCATCGCGAGATCCTTGTCGAACAAATAGGTCATCACGTCCTTGGCGACGGGCGCAGCCGCTCGGGAGCCGCCCATGCCATGTTCGATCACGACCGCGCCTGCATAAAGCGGCCGGTCGACGGGGGCGAAGAAGACGAACAGGCCGTGATCACGATACTTCCATTCACCGCCCTGGCCGCGCTGGCTGCCGGTGATCCGGCGGACCTGGGCAGTGCCCGTCTTGCCGCCCATCAGGATGTCGTTGAAGGGAAGTCGGCTTCGCCCCGCCGTGCCGTGGCCATTCACCACTTCCGACATTCCGGCCCGAACCGTCTCGAAGTAGCCGGAATTGTAGGAGAAAGCTTGTGAAGCCGTGCCTTCATTGGCGAGCAGCCGAGGGCGGACCCGCTTTCCGGAAGCCAGGCAAGCGGCCATGGTGGCGAGCTGAAGCGGGTTCAGGATGACATAACCCTGGCCGATTGAAGCATTGAGCGTGTCGGAATCGGTCCAATCCGGGCGGAGGAACCGATCGGGATTCTGCTCGTAACGACGCCGCTTCCAGTCGCTGTCGGGAACGGTGCCGTAACTTTGCGAAACGAGCGGAAGATCGAACTTCTCGCCGAGCCCGAGCGCGCGCCAGACCGGAGCAATCCGATCGAAGCCGATCCGGCGTCCCATCGCGTAGAAATAGGTGTTGCAGCTTCGGGCAATGGCCGTGTGCATGTTCATCGGCCCATGGCGACCGAGGCATCGAAAGAAGCGGTTGCCGAGCTGATAACCGCCGCCGCAGCTGACCCGCTCCTCGGGATCGATGCCTGCCTCGAGCAGGGCGAGACTCACCGCCGGCTTGATCGTCGAACCCGGAGGGTAGAGCGCGTTGACGACCTTGTTCAGAAGCGGCTTGCGCTCGTCGGCGGAAAACATCCGCCACTCGCTGGTGCTGATTCCATCGGCGAAAGTGTTGGGATCGTAGGCCGGCATCGAAGCGAAGGCGAGCAGGTCACCCGAATTGCAGTCCATGACCACGCACGCGCCGGATTCGTCCCCCAGGCGCCGAGCGGCGTAGCTCTGCAGTCCGGCATCGATGGTGGTACGAAGTGGCGGACCGCTCACGTCCGGCCGGGTGCGCAGCTCGCGAACGAGGCGGCCGCGCGCCGTCACCTCGACCCGGGCGGCTCCGGGTTGACCTCGAAGCCGCTGCTCCATGACCTTTTCGAGGCCCTCCTTGCCGACCTTGAAGCCGGGCGTGACCAGCAGCTGATTCCGGTTTTCCGCCTCATATTCCTCGCGGTTCGGCGTTCCGACATAGCCGATCAGATGTCCGACGGCGGCGCCCTCGGGATAGTAGCGGGAGAAGGCGCGCAGGGGCGATACGCCCGGAAGCTCCGGAAGCCGGACCGTCACTGCGGCGAACTTGTCGAAGGGCAGGTGCTCGGCGACGGGAACCGGCTGGAACCCGGCCGCTGCTTCGAGGTCCTGACGGATCTTCTCCACGTCTTCCGGCGCAAGTTCCAGGATTCGCGCGAGTGTGGCGATGACGCGGTCCTCGTCTTCGAGCCGATCCGGAATCAAGTCGACTCGAAAGTCACTGCGATTGACGGCCATGGGTTGTCCGTGGCGATCGACGATCCAGCCGCGGCGGGGCGGTATCAGCCGTTCCTGGATTCGATTGCTTTCGGCCAGATCGCTGTAGCGCTGATTTTGAGCGATCGCGATATAGCCCATGCGGCCGGCAAGTACCGTAGCCAGGCCCGCCTGCAGGGCGCCGATGACCATCGCCCGTCGGGTGAAGGTCTGGTTCTGGCTGCTTTCGGTGATCGGGGGACGGTTGCGCCGACTCATCGCATCAGCCGCCAGCGGTCGAGCCACAGGATCAGCCGCGCCATGACGGGGTAAGCCATGACGCTGACGACCAATTGCGGCACCATCACCGGGAATTCGATATCACTGCCCATCAGGAGCGCGATGTACCACGCACCAACTGTATGGAAGCTGATCGCACCGGCGGCGATCAGCCAGTCCATCAGATAGTCGCGAAATCCGATCCGGCTGTCGAGCAGGTCGAAGGCCAGAAAGATCCCCGTCCAGAGCAGCATTGACTGTCCAAGCGGGTTGCCGATCACGAGATCGTTGAGCAATCCAAGGCCGAGGGCAACTTGAGCGCTCCAGATTTCCGGCCGCAGCAGCCGCCAGGTAATCAGGGCCAGAAAGCCGATGTCGGGAATGAGCGGCGCCGAATTGATGATCGGCAGAAGCGCGAGCAGGATTGCAACGATGGTTGAGCCGATCGGAACGAAGCGACGCCGAGCGTCGCGAATGGCGACTTCGGTGCTGGAACCGGCGATCCTGTTCATTGCGGCGGGACCGGAGGCGGGGTGGAGGTGCCCGGTTGCGGCTGCTGCAACGCCGGCTGGTAGCGGGGATCGCGCTGGCGCGGCGTTGGCGCCGTGCCACCGGAGATTCCTGCTGCGGCTGCAGCGGAAGCCGGCACAGGTTGGGCTATTGGCTGCGGGGTGGCGTTTTCGAGCGGTGCGTTCGCCGCCGGCTGATACGGACGCTGAACGATCGCGAAATCAGCTCGCGCCGGATCGGCAACCGGCCGGGCGATGGCGGTGTCGCCCTCGAGCCGAACCACAGACGCAACCGGCACATTGGGTGGAAAGATGCCGCCGATTCCCGAAGTGACCAGAAGGTCGCCACGCCGGAAGGGATTTTCGCCCACCTCGAGTGTGCGCAGCTCGATCGTTCCGTCACCCCGGCCGACCGCAAGGGCGGGGATGCCGCCGCGAAGCATGCGCACCGGGACGTTGCTGGACCCGTCGGTGATCAACAGGATGCGCGATGCCCAGCGCCCGGTTTCGATGACTCGGCCGATCAGCCCGTCGGGGGATCGCACCGGCTGACCCACGGCAACGCCGGCGGCGCTTCCGGCCGAAAGGGTCGCCAGCCGGCGCGGCGCCTGGAACGAGGATGTGACGAGGCGCGCGATCGTGACCTCGTCCTCGACCTCCGAAGCGAGGCCGAGCAGCCGCCTCAGCCGAACATTCTCGGCTTGTGCCGCCCTGGTCCGGAGCAATTCCCTCCGAGTCGCCTCCAATTGCGAGCGCAACTCGGCATTCTGGGAGCCGGCGCGGATGTAAGCGCCGACCGATCCGGTGATGTCGCCGAAGAATCGAACAACGCTCCGCCCGCTCGAACTCACCGGAGTGGTGACGTCGAGCGCAGCGCCCTTGATCGCCTGGAATCCGCGGGGATCGATGATCGCCACGGCCAGCAGCAGCACGGCGACGATCATTCCCGCCACGGCGACGACGTAGCCGAGAAACAAGCCGTACTGCGCCCGTCGGGAGAAACCGGGGCGCCGATTGGCGGGCGGCGCCATTTACGCTCCTTCCAGCTCTAGGCCGTCTGCAGCACGCCGCGGAAGACTTCCTCCTCCATCGCCCGCCCGGTGCCGAGCGCCACGCAGGTAAGGGGATCGTCGGCGACGGTCACGGGAAGGCCCGTTTCGTCCCGCAGCACTTCGTCAAGGCCCTTGAGCAGCGCTCCGCCGCCGGTCAGGACGATGCCCTGGTCGACGATGTCGGCGGCAAGCTCCGGAGCGGTATTCTCGAGGGCGATCCGAACGCCCTCGACGATCGTGCCGACCGGCTCCGACAGCGCTTCGGCGATCTGGCGCTGGTTGATCGTAATCTCCTTGGGGACGCCGTTGACGAGATCGCGGCCCTTGATGTGGACCGTTTCGCCGTCCGTGCCGTTGGGCGGCGGCTTGGCCACGCCGACCTGCTTCTTGATCCGCTCGGCCGTGGCTTCGCCGATCAGCAGGTTGTGATTGCGCCGCACATAGGAGCTGATCGCTTCGTCCATTTTGTCGCCGCCGACGCGCACGGAGGTGGTGTAAGCCAGCCCGCGCAGCGAGAGGACGGCCACTTCCGTCGTTCCGCCGCCGATGTCGACGACCATCGATCCGATCGGCTCGGTCACCGGCATGTCGGCGCCGATCGCCGCCGCCATCGGCTCCTCGATCAGATAGACCTGGCGGGCACCGGCGTTGGAAGCGGCGTCGCGGATGGCGCGGCGTTCGACGCTGGTCGAGCCCGATGGCACGCAGATCACGATCTCAGGCCAGCGCGGGAAGCGCCGGCGGCCATGAACTTTCTGGATGAAGTGCTTGATCATCTGCTCGGCGACGTCGATGTCGGCGATCACGCCGTCGCGCAGCGGGCGGATGGCCTCGATCTGATCGGGCGTCTTGCCCATCATCAGCTTGGCATCGTCGCCGACGGCCTTCACTCGCTTGACGCCGTTGATCGTCTCGATCGCGACGACCGAAGGCTCGTTGAGGACAACGCCGCGGCCGCGGACATAGACCACGGTATTGGCGGTGCCGAGGTCAATGGCCATGTCGTGGGAAGGAAGTCTCAGAAAGTTGAAGACGGACATATCTGGCTAAAACTCTCGTGCCTGGAGGGGTACGGGCGGGCCGAATATCTCCGGCCTCTCCTGATGGTTCTCCTATAGGATGGCGCCGCGCCCCGGGTCCACAAAAGAGTGTGAACCCGAAGATCCGGCCGCAAGGCCGGCTGATCTTGCTCGCGCGCGACCGGACCTTCCGATCGGATTGATCTCGCGGGCCGGCGCCGCTTCGTCTAGAGCAACAAGCATGTCAATAAGGCGCCTGCCCGAACATCTGGTCAACCGTATTGCTGCCGGTGAAGTGGTGGAAAGACCGGCCAGTGCGTTGAAGGAGCTGGTCGAGAATGCGATCGACGCGGGCGCCACGCGCATTGTCGTCAGTCTCGCAGGCGGGGGGATCGAAAGGATCGAGGTAGCCGACGACGGCTGCGGGATGGCGCCTTCGGAGATCGCTCTCGCACTCGAACGGCATGCCACGTCGAAGCTGCCCACCGATTCGATCGACCAGGTAACCACTTTGGGCTTTCGCGGCGAAGCCCTTCCATCGATCGCGAGCGTGGCTCGAGTTCGGATCGAAAGCCGGGTCCGAAGCGCCGACGGATGGTCGCGAGCCGTCGACAATGGCCGCCTCGAAGGGGAGGGGCCGGCAGCGCTGCCGCCGGGAACCCGGGTTATCGTCGAGGATCTGTTTGGAAAGGTGCCGGCAAGGCGCAAGTTCCTGCGCTCGGAGCGGAGCGAATATGCCGCCTGCCTCGATGTCGTGAAACGGCTCGCAATGGCTCGGCCGGACATCGGCTTCACGCTCGAACATCAGGGGCGTCGAGTTCTCACCGTCGCTCCGGGCGAGGATCGTCCGACCCGGGTTGCGGCACTCACCGACCGCGAGCTTGCGAGCAACAGCCTCGCGATCGACGCGGTTCGAGGCCCGGCGCGGCTTGGCGGCGTGGCTGGGCTTCCAACTTTCAATCGCGGCATCGCCGACCATCAATATCTGTTCGTCAACGGGAGGCCTGTGAAGGACCGACTTCTGATCGGTGCCGTTCGCGCCGCCTATCAGGATTTGCTCGCCCGCGATCGTCACCCGGTGCTTGCCCTGTTCATCGACGTTCCGGGCGAAGAGGTCGACGTCAACGTCCACCCGGCCAAGACCGAGGTGCGTTTTCGCGATCCCGGCAACATTCGTGGGTTGATCGTCGGCGGACTGAGAAATGCCCTGGATGAGGCGGGACATCGTTCGGCGCAGCGCTCCTCCGCAGCGGCTCTCGGCAATTGGCAGCCGGAGCCGGTGCGCAGCCCGAGCTTCCCGCTCCCCATACCCGGTCAGTCATCGGTGTGGGAGCATCGTCCGGACTATGCCGCTCCGGCGCTGCAGGCGCGGGCCGAAGCCGCTTCGGTGCCGCCGCCGGAAAGCCGCGCCTTTCCACTGGGAGTCGCTCGGGGACAGGTGGCGGGGACCTATATCGTGGCCGAGGCGGAAGACGGTCTCATCCTGGTCGACCAGCATGCCGCGCACGAACGGCTGGTGCTGGAGCGGATGCGAAAAGCGATGGCCAATGGCGGAGTTCCCCGACAGGCGCTGCTTCTGCCCGAAGTGGTCGAGCTGGACGAACCCGCCTGCGACCGAATCGAGGCGCGCGCCGCCGAACTCGCCGAAATGGGCCTGGAGCTCGAACGGTTCGGCCCTCGCGCCCTTCTGGTCCGGGCGACTCCGGCCCTGCTCGGCGCTGGCGACGTGAGGGGGCTCGTCACGGACCTCGCTGACGAGCTTGCCGCATTCGACGAGGCTCTCAGTCTCAAGGAGAAGCTCGACCATGTCGCGGCGACGATGGCCTGCCACGGCTCGGTCCGTGCCGGCCGGATCCTGTCGGTCGCGGAAATGAACGCGCTGCTCCGGGAAATGGAGGTGACGCCGCATAGCGGCCAGTGCAATCATGGGCGACCGACCTGGGTGAAACTCGCCCATTCCGATATCGAGAAGCTGTTCGGTCGCAAGTAGTGACGCATCCGCGCGCTTTTCCGGAACGCGCACGAGACTCAAGCCAACTATCGGGCCGGCTTGCCGGGCCGCCTCTCTGCCCTGTTCAGCCGGCTTCAGAGGTTCCCGCGCTCCGCCGTGTCAGCGCGCGCAGTCTGTTGCCGACCGCTTCGATCGGGTGTGCTGCCGATTGCGCGCGCGACTCCTTCAGGCGCGGGTAGCCGGCGGCGGCATCGGCCAGCAGGGAACCGACAAAGCGGCCGTCGCGCACCTCGGCAAGGATCCGGCGCATCTCGGCGCGGGTCTCGTCGGTCACGATCCGCGTTCCGCCGCTTAGTGCCCCGAACTCGGCAGTGTTTGAAATCGCCTCCCGCATTCCGGCAATGCCCCGCTCATAGATGAGATCGGCTATGAGTTTTACCTCCGTAAGGCATTCGAAATAGGCGATTTCTGGCGAGAAACCGGCCTCGACCAGAGTCTCGTAGCCGGCCTGGATCAGCTCGGGGATCGCGCCCCACAGCACGGCCTGCTCGTTGAACAGATCGGCCTCGCACTCCTCGGCGAAGCTGGTCGGTAGAATTCCTACCCGGCCGCTGCCGATGGCAGAGGCGTAGGAGAGCGCCAGCGTCTCCGCTTGTCCGGTCGCGTTCTGATTCACCGCAAACAGTGAGATGAGGCCACGGCCTCGTTCATACTCACTGCGAAGAGCCGTCCCCGGACCCTTGGGAGAAACGAGAAAAACGTCGAGGTCATCGCGCGGCTTGATGAGCCGGAAATGGATTGCCAGCCCGTGAGCAAAGACGATCGCTCCACCCTTGCGGAGGTTGGGGGCGATTTCCTCGGCATAGATCCGGGCCTGGTCCTCGTCCGCAGTCAGAATCACGCAGAGATCCGCCCAGGAGGCGGCCTCGGCGGCCGTCATGACGTCAAATCCTTCGGCTCCGGCCCGTCTACGGCTCCCCGAACCGATCGGCAGCGCGACCGTCACGGCAACGCCGCTGTCGCGCAGGTTGAGAGCCTGGGCCCGTCCCTGATTGCCGAAGCCGATCACCGCTACCTTGCGGTCGAGAATCAAGCCGAGATCGGCGTCGGCATCGAGAAAGATGCGCATCATTCCCCCCCCTCAAAGGTTCAGCCGCGCTAGGGCATCGGGCAAGCTGTCGCAATCGAGCGGCTCGGTGAAGCGCGGCCATTCTGGCGGCGGCTGCCGGTTGAACCAGGTGAACTGGCGCTTGGCGTAGCGGCGGGTCGCGGTCTGGCCGGCCTCCAGAGCTTGCGGTTCCGACAATTCGCCGGTGAGGAAGGCGGAGATCTCGGGAACCCCGATCGCTCGCATCACCGGTGCGAAAGCCGGCAAGCTTCGCTTCATAAGCAAGCGAACCTCCTCAAGCCCTTGTTCTGAAAACATGATTTCGAATCTTTCGTCGCATCGGGCATAAAGCCACTCCCGCGGTGGCAGGAGTATGAGAGGCATCAGTTCGACCTGATCGCCAATGCCGCCTGTCTTTTCCTTCTGCCAATCGCGGAGGCTTCGGCCTGTCGATCGGATGACCTCGAGCGCTCGAGCGGTTCGGGCGGTATCGCTTGGCCGGATCCGTGCCGCCGCTTGCGGATCTTCTTTGGCAAGGGCGACATGGGCCTGATCGACGGGCAGCTTGCGAACCGCCCGACGGATCTCGGGATCAATTTCGGGGATCGGAGCGATGCCGTCCAACAAAGTTCGGATGTAGAGACCGGTGCCTCCGGTGAGGATCGGCAGCCGTCCCTCGGCATGGGCTTCGGCGATGGCGGCTCGGGCATCCTGCGACCACTCCGCGGCCGAGCAGGAGTCGGCACCGTCGCGATAGCCGTAGAGCCGATGCGGCACCCGCGCTTCTTCCTCGACGGTAGGCCGAGCGGTCACGATCCTCAGGTCGCGATAGACCTGCGCGCTGTCGGCGTTGATGACGATTCCGTCGTGCCTTTCCGCAAGCGCCAGAGCGAGGGCCGACTTGCCGCTGGCGGTCGGCCCTGCAATGAGCGCCAGTGGGAGCTTGGCCGAGGAGTCTATGTTCATCGCAACCCTGATAGCAGCGGATCGACTGGCGCGCGGCGATATTTCCGTCGCCCTTGATGCGCTGTCGGTCGCCGTCGGTCATGATTGGGTGGAGGAGGCTAGCGCCTGCGATATCCTGCTGGGCGACGACCCTTCGCAAGCCCGGCAGCTGCTCGAAGACGCTCTCCCGCAGGTGGACGTGATCGTCCAACCGAGGGACGGCCGCCGCAAGCGATTGCTCGCCGCCGACATGGACTCCACCATGATCACCGTCGAATGCATCGACGAACTCGCCGACTATGCCGGAGTGAAGTCGGAGGTCGCCGAAGTGACCGAGCGGGCGATGCGCGGCGAGCTGGACTTCGAGGCCGCGCTGGATGCTCGGGTCGCCTTGCTGAGTCAGCTCGAGGAGGCAGCGATCGACCGGTGTCGCGAGGAACGGGTCGAATTGATGCCGGGCGCACGAACGCTCGTCCAGACGATGCGTGCCAATGGCGCCTATTGCCTGCTGGTTTCAGGCGGGTTCACGCGCTTCGCCCATCCGGTGGCGGAAGCGATCGGGTTCCACGAGGCGGCAGCCAACGAGCTCTTGATCGAGAAGGGGCGTCTGGCGGGGACGGTGCGAAAGCCGATCGTCGGCGCCGAGGGCAAGAGGAAGGCGCTGGAGGCCGCCGCCTTGCGCCGCGGAATCCCAATTCAGGCATCGCTGGCGGTCGGAGACGGCGCCAACGACATCGAAATGCTGAAGGCGGCCGGCCTGGGAATCGCCTTTCGCGCCAAGCCGTCCGTTGCAGCGGCGGCCGATGCCCGGATCGAGCGCGGCGACCTGACCGCCTTGCTTTACGCCCAGGGTTATCCGCGATCGGAATGGATTGATTAGGACGCCGGCCGGCTCATGTCGGCGGCGATCGCCGCCAGCGCAAAGGCCACGGACGCTTCGCCGAAGTCGAAGCGGAGCGCCACCCCCTCCGGCGTGACCGAGCGGACCCAGCCCTGAATCGCTCCGGCTTCGGGATGGCGCAACTCGACCCTCGCGCCGAGCCGGATATCGGCATGCGTTTCGAGATAGGCGCCGGCGGCCGAGACTTCGCGAAGCGCCGCCGGGGCGGGGCGATCGGCAACAAGAAGGCACATCCGGCGTCGTCGCCAGGGCGACGCCATCCCGAGTCGAGCTTCAAGGCTTTGGCTGGCCCCCATTCTCTCACTCCCCTTGCGGCGATGAATAGAAGGCGGGCGCGAAAATTCGGTTAAGGCGCTACGCGGGGCTTGTGCGGTCGGCTCGGTTCAGGGCGATACCACGAAACAGCCCAGCCCAGCGCTTCGAGCGGTGGAGCAGGCGCGCTCCGCCGCCGCCCGGTCCTGCAGCGGTCCGGCTTGCAGCCGGGTCAGATTGCCGGCGCGGCTGAAAGAAGGCTCAAGCCCCGGTAGGTGATCGCTCACGCTTTCCCAGGCGCGGCGCGCATTGGCTTCGCTGCCATAGGCGCCGAGCTGCACTCTCCAGCGCCCGACCGAGCGGGGCGGCGAGGCAGATGGAACGGCTGAACGCCTCGAAGAAGAAGCAGGCGGCGAAGTTGCCGACGATTGCCGAGCGGGGGTTTCCGGCGAGACGGGAGACGCCGGGCGCTCGGCTGCGGGTGCGGGTGCGGGTCGGGATCGGGCAGGAGACGGGGTCGCGGTGACGATCGGCGTAGCGGGAGCGGCCGCTGCCATTGCCGGGGCGAGGGTTGGCATCGACCGCGCGAGTTCCAGTCCCCGGACCCGGTCCTCCTCGGTGAGATGCTCTTCCATCTGGCGCAGCTGCGACTGGGCGGGGGGAAGGCCCTGTTCGGCCGCTCGAGTCATCAGGGCATAGGCTCTTGGCAGGTCGGTTCCGACCAAGTCGCCATTGAACAAGGCCGTTCCAAGCACATACTGCGCGCGAGGATCGCCGCGCTCGGCAGCGCGCTGGATGTAGGGCATTGCTTCGCGCCGGCGGCCGTTCTGGAACAGGATCAGACCGAGATTGGCCACGGCCTCCTCATGGCCCTGACGGGCGGCGCGCTCATACCATTGTTCGGCAAGGTTGAGGTTCTGCGGCACGCCGCGTCCGAGCTTGTAGGCGTGCGCGAGATTATATTGGGCATCGGCATCGCCGCGGTCTGCAAGCGGGCGCCACAAGCGGACGGCTTCGTCATAATTGCCGGCCTGCCAGGCGGCGATTCCACGCTGGGTATCCTGGGCGACGGCGGCGGCGCTGCCGTTCCCGACAAGCGCAAGACCAGCTGCCGCAGCGATGACCCACAGCCGCTTCCGGGTTCTCATCTGGAAAATCTCCCCACCGAATGGCCATCTTCCTAGCCGGCAATGCTTAATCGGCTGTTAGCATGCTTATCAGCAGCTTGACCATGGCGTGAGGCCCTCGGAAAGGGGATCCGTGGCTGCTCGATTAACCAGATTTTAGCACCGGCGGGTGCAACCCTTGATCCCGAGCGTGGGAACCGAGGGAAATTAGATGCGCGTTTTGGCTTTGTCCTCTCAGAAGGGCGGATCGGGCAAGACCACCTTGTCCGGCCATCTGGCCGTCCAGGCGCAGCGCGCGGGCTATGGTCCGGTCTGCCTGATCGATATCGACCCACAAGGATCGCTCGCCGACTGGTGGAACGAGCGCGCGGACGAAATGCCCGCCTTTGCGCAGACGACGGTTGCTCGACTCGGCGCCGATCTCGAGGTCCTGCGCCAGCAGGGGTTCAGGCTCGCCGTCATCGACACCCCGCCTGCCATCACGATGGCGATCCAGAGCGTGATCCACGTCGCCGAGCTGATCGTCATTCCGACCCGTCCGAGCCCGCACGACCTGCGGGCCGTAGGGGCCACGGTCGATCTGTGCGAACGGGCCGGCAAGCCTCTCATCTTCGTCGTGAACGCCGCGACTCCCAAGGCGAAGATCACTTTCGAGGCCGCCATTGCCCTTTCGCAACACGGCACCGTCGCTCCCGTCACTATCCACCACCGAACCGATTTTGCCGCGTCGATGATCGACGGCCGAACGGTGATGGAGGTCGATCCCAAGGGCCGTTCGGCAAGAGAAGTTGAGGAATTGTGGAGCTACATCTCCGACCGGCTCGAGAAGAATTTCCGGCGAACCGTCTTTGCCGCGCCAGGTGGCCCGGTCGTCAGTCCTCTCGGTGCCCAGCGCCCCGCAGCCGGCTTCGGCCGCCGCGTCATCGGTCAGTGAAGGGGGCGGGAAGATGAACGAAGCACGCCCCTATGCCTCTCTCTCTTCGGGGCTGCTGGCTCGAAAGGGAGCCGCCAAGCCGGCGATGCGTCCGCAGGGCTTCAGCAGTCTCGAGGATCTTGGCTGGAACGACATGGGTTATGACCCGGCCGCCCAGCCCGACCCCGCGCCCGTGGCCCACGCCCCGAGCTCGATCGCGGCTTTGACGCCGGCGCCCAAGCCCGCCGCTAGCGACGAATCGCCAGTCGTCGCCCAGCAGCGCGTGATCGCCGAGCGCTTCGACGCCATTCCCGCCGAGGAAGAGCCTGAACCCGCCAAGAGCCGACGTTCAGTCAAGGCCGAGATCGTGAAGCTCCCCAAGGCGAGAGCCAATCCGACGCCTGGACGCAAGGCGGCGTTCACGCTTCGGCTCGATTCCGACCGGCATCTTCGTCTCCGCCTGGCCTGCGCCGTTACCGGCCGCTCGGCGCAACAGCTCGTCACGACGGCGCTCGATCAGGCGCTAGCCACCATCCCCGAACTGGACGAACTGGCTTCGCATGTCCCGGTCGCCGGCGCGAAGCGAAGCTGACGGAGCCCGATAGATGAACCAGACTGCTCTAAAAATCGCTGCCTCGACGATGATCGTCGCGGTCACCATGGTCGCCTGCAGCGCTCAGTCCGACGCGATGCGACGGCTTGCTTCGGCTTCCCGGGCCGCCCCGTCCGACCAGCAGGCGCATCAGCTCTACGAGCAGGGCCGCACCGCCTTGCAGCAGGGCGACGTCGCTCAGGCGCTCAGCCGGGTCGAGCAGGCCGTCGAGCTCTCGCCGCGCGATATCGGGTACCGGCTGTTCTTGGCCGACCTTTACCTCAAGAGCGGTCGCTTCGATTCGGCGCGCGCGAGCTTCGCCGACGTCGTGGAACTCGATCCCCAGCATGTTCGCGCTTCACTGAGCCTCGCCTTGACCGAGATCGCCCTGGGTCGTCCGCAGGCTGCGGTCGCCCAGCTCGACAATGTTGTCGGCCGCGCTTCCGTTTCGGACGTCGGCCTGGCTTATGCGCTGGCAGGATTGCCGGAACGGGCCATCGAAATGCTCGAACCGGCGGCCCGAGGCATCGAGTCCACACCGCGGCTTCGCCAGAATCTGGCCCTTTCCTATGCCTTGGCCGGCGACTGGCAGCGAGCTCGGACCATTGCCGCGCAGGACGTTTCTCCGGCGGAACTTGGCCAGCGCATGGAGCAGTGGGCGAGCTTTGCCCGTCCCGATTCGGGCCCCACTCGGGTCGCCAGCCTGCTGGGGGTGACTCCGGTCCAGGACCCCGGTCAGCCGATCCGGATTGCGCTTTCTCGGCCTGCGCCGGACAGCCCGACCGGAGTCGAGGTCATGAGCTTCGCCGAGGCCGCTCCGGTGCAGACGCCGGCGGAGGATTCCGACTGGGGAGTGCCGCCCGCTGAGGCGGCTGAGCCGGTGCAGTTTGCCCAGGCGAGCGCCGCTGAGACCGCGGCTGCGCATTATGCCGCAGCGCCTGAGTCCGAGCCGGCGAGCGACGAGGAGGTGCGCTTCGCTGTCGCTGCCCAAAGCCTGACCCGACCCGACCCGGTGGTGGTCCGGACGGCTGCCGTATCGCTGCCGCCTGCGCCGGTGTTCGAGCGTGAGCGGCCGTCAGGCACGGCCACCGCGCGATCCGGGAGAAGCCGTTTCGTCGTCCAGCTCGGCGCGTTCAGCACGCAGCAGAATGCCGAACGGGCGTGGCTCGAGGCCGAGCGCCGCTACGGCCTTTCGGGTCGGGCACCGCTCACCGCCACCATCGGCATGAACGGCCGAACGCTGCATCGCGTCGCTGTCGCCGGCTTTGACTCCCGCGCCGACGCCAACCGGACGTGCAGTGCGATCCGCGCTCGCGGCGGAGCCTGCTTCGTTCGCCCCAGCGAGGGCGACGCCTCGGTCCGCTGGGCGGCGCGCTATGCTCCCGGCCGCGACCGCAGCGCCTGAATTTTCCGGAGCTTGATCCCCTCTGGAAAGGCGCCCGGTCGGCCAAGGGCCGGGCGCCATTCTTTTGTTTCAGTCAACTCGGGACGACTCGGCCTCCACGAAGTCCGGATCGTGAGGGACTTGCCGCGGATTAGACTTGCCGGTCCCTGGTGAGCAGGTCGAGGCAGGCCATCCGGATGGCTACCCCGAACTCGACCTGCTCCCGAATGACTGACCGCTCCGGGTCGTCGGCGACTTCGCCGTCAATCTCGATGCCGCGATTCATCGGGCCGGGGTGCATCACGATTGCGTGCGGCGCCGCGAGCCTGAGCCGCTCTCGAGTCAATCCGAAGCGCGCGTGGAAGTCACCCAGCGACCCGGAAACGGCCTCCTCCATCCGTTCACGCTGGATCCGCAGCATCATCACCACGTCGACGCCGGCAATGCCTTCTTCGATGTCGCCAAAGCCTTCCACGCCTTCGGGCAGCTGATCGGGCATCAGCAGGTCCGGCGCGACGACCCGGAGTCGCGCTCCCAGAAGCGGCAGGGATCGCATGTTCGAATTGGCCACCCGACTGTGGCGTATGTCGCCGCAAATGGCGACCGTCAGGCCTTCAAGCTGTCCGAATCGGCGGCGGATGGTGAGCGCATCAAGCAGGGCCTGGGTTGGATGCTCGCCCCGGCCGTCGCCCGCATTGATGACCGGACAGTCCATCACCTCCGCGACTTCGGCCGCAGCACCGTCGGCATCGTGGCGGATGACGAGAATGTCCGGCCGCATCGCATTGAGGGTAAGGGCCGTATCGATAAGGCTTTCGCCCTTGCGGACGCTCGAAGCGGCCGGATGGAAATTGGCGACCTGAGCGCCAAGCCTCTTGCCGGCAATCTCGAAGGAGAAGAGCGTACGGGTGGAATTTTCGAAGAAGGCGTTGATCTGCGTCAGGCCGCGGAGCCGGTCGTCGGCCTTGCGGACGCCGCGATTGAAGCTGGCCCAGCCTTCCGCTTCCTCGAGGATCCGTTCGATAGTGGAAGCGGAAAGCCCTTCAATCCCGAGCAGGTGACGGTGCGGAAAGGCGGCAGTCGGCATCGAGGCCGCGCTTTAGGGTTCAAAGCCGCAGCCGACAATGGTCTCCAACGCCGCCGAAGGGATACCCCCGTCCTTCAGCGCCTGCCTATCGTGAACCGACCCCGCCCGGTCAACGCGCCCGCAGGTGCTGGTCGAGAAACCGGAGATAGGCTTCCGACGCATTGATCCGGTTCTCCTTGCGGAGGAAGCCGTGGCCTTCGTCCGGAAACAGGAGATATTCCACGGGCACGTTGTTGCGGCGAACCGCGGCAACGAGCTCGTCGCTTTCCACCTGGAGCACCCGCGGATCGTTGGCACCCTGGACGACCAGCATCGGCCGGCGAATGTTGGCGGCGTGGAACAGCGGCGAAATCCGCCGGTGCCGCTCGGCATCCGTAGTCGGGTCGCCCATCTCGTCATACAGCGCCGTTCGCTGAGCGCCCCACCAGGCGGGGATCGACTCGAGGGTGCGCACCCAGTTGGTCACCCCGAAGATGTTGATTCCGGCGTCGAACACTTCGGGATGGAAGGCGAGTGCCGCGGCCGTCATGTAGCCGCCATAGGATCCGCCCATCACCGCTACCCGATCGCTTATCCAGTCCATGTTGGAAAGCCAGGTGCGTGCCGCGATGACGTCGCGAAGGTCGGCATCGCCGTGACGCCGGTCGTCGAGATGGAAAAAGGTCTTGCCGTATCCCGAGGAGCCGCGATTGTTGATCGCATAAACGGCATAGCCGTTGTTCACGAGGTGCTGGATTGCCGCCGAATAGCCGCGCCGGCTCTGACCGCCCGGCCCGCCATGAACCCACACGACAACTGGAACCGGGTTCGAGGCGCTCGCCTCGCGCGGGCGATAAAGGATCCCTGGAACCTCCAGACCATCGTAGGAGCGGAACCGGGTGATCTGTCCCTCGACCAGCTGGCGCTCGTCGATCGCCGGATTGAGCGCGCGCGTGAGCCTCCTTGCCTGGCCGCTGGAAAGGTCGGCGACGAAGATGTCGGCCGGCGAGGTGTCCGAGGCGACGGTGAAGGCGATGGCCGACTCGTCCCGATTGAATCGGACTCCGCCAAGGTCGCCCTCCGGCACGCCCCGCAGCGCCACCGGGCGGCCGGTGCGGGTGTCGGTAATGGTCAGCCGAGTGGACGCGTCCTCATTGACGGCATGCACTCGATAGCGGCCCGACGGCGAGAAGGAGACGAACATCACGTCCCAATCCGCCTGGATCAGCGGCCTCTTCTCGCCACTGGCAAGGTCGTAGCTCCAGGCCTGGTTGAACTCGCCATGCTCGTTGGTGGAGTAGATCAGAGTCCGTCCGTCGGGGGTGAAGTCATAGGCGCCATATTCGACATTGCCTTCGTGCTGGCTTATCAAACGGGGTTCGCCACCGGACTCGGTATCGGCGATGTAGAGATCGGAATTGGCGCTTGAATGCGCCTTTACCAGGGCGACATAGCGGCCGTCGCGCGAGACTGCGGCGGGCATGAAGCCCTCGTTCTGAAGGATCAGCCGACGCCCATAGCCGTCCGCGTCATAGGCATAGATGTCGAACATCTGCGGGTTGCGCTCGTTGGTCGCAACGAAGAAGCGGCGGCCATCGCCGCTCCAGCCGAGGAACATCGCCTTCAGCCGTTCGCCCGGGGTGAGATCGCGAACCGATCCGTCCCGCTCTCGCACGTAGAGGTGGTTGAGCTCGTTGCCGCCGCGATCGTAGGTGAAGAGAATTCGGTCGTCGTTCGGGAAGAAGCTGGCGGCGAAATTGGCATTGTCCGTCGAGCTTGTGACCGGCACCGGCTCCCCGCCGGCAATCGGCAGAAGTTGCACGTTGAAGACGCCGCTTCGATCGTTGGCGATGAGGAGATTGCGCCCGTCGGCGGAGAAAGCGTGGCCGGCCGGCGATGCCATCGAAAAGCTCGTGGTCTCGAAGAATTGTTGCGCTGAATAGCGCACAGGTTCGGCTGTCCGTTCGGGGGAGGGCGGTTGTGCGGCCTGGGCGGCGCTGAACGTACCGATCGTCATGGAGCTTGTGGCAAGTAGGGCAGCGGCGATGCTCAGGCGCATGGATGTCTCTCCGAATGTGTGTTACTGGACTAATACGGGAAGGTCCCGCTGTCTAGGCCCGAGTTGAACCTGCGGAAGTGAGCGCGTCGATCGCTCCCTGGAGGATGTAGGCCGCCGCCATCTTGTCCACGAGTTCGGCGCGCCGGGCGCGGCTGGCATCGGCTTCGATCAGGGTTCGGGTCACGGCCTGGGTGGACCAGCGCTCGTCCCAGAGCAGGATCGGCAGGCCAAGCGGTTCGAGATTTCGGGCGAAGGCGCGCACGGATTGGGTTCGGGGGCTGTCACTTCCATCCAGGTTGAGCGGAAGCCCGATAACGATCCCACGGACCATCTGGGCGACGACCGGGCGTCGCAAGGCTTCCAGGTCCTTCGCGAACTTGGTTCGCCGGATCAGCTCGGCAGGAGTCGCTATCGTCCATTGTGCATCGCAAAGTGCCGTCCCGATGGTCCTCGTGCCGACATCGAGGCCGATCAGTCGACCGCCGTTCGGAAGCAATTCGCGGAAATCGGCGGCGGTGCCGGCGATCATCGGCTGAGGAAGCTTTCGAGCCGCCGCTCGGCATCGGCCCGGACATTCGCCCAGAACAAGGCATAATCGTAGACGTGAAGATTGTTGCCGGGCAGCGTGTAGGGCCCCATTTCTGGAAGTGAGTCATTGTCGCCGATCAGTAGAAAACCCCGGACGTCGCAACGTGCCGGAACGGCGTGGAGTCGGAACTCCGCGTCGGTGAAGTCTTCGTTCGGGATCAGGGTGCCGCGATTTGCTGAGCTCGCCGCCTCGCCGCCGCGAGCGCCGGTGAGCGGGTTGGTGCAGAGCATCGCCGAGCCCGCGCGCGGGACGCCGCCGGGCCCGATCGACTGGTCGTAGACGTCGGTGACCTGCTTCGGGTCGGCCGGTTCTGCAAAGCTCTGCCAGGACAGGATGCAGCCGGTCTGGTCCGGCCGCTCGCACGGGACGAGGGGAAGTGCCGGCAGGTCGGCCGTTTCCGAGATCGGCCAACCGACCACGTAGGCGGCCAGGATCCGGTCGACTTCGGGTGCACCTCGGACCCGCTCGTGGAGCAGCCGCATCAGGTGAAAGCTTCCCTGGCTGTGGGCGGCGAGGATGATCGGTCGATCCGCCGGAGCCTGGCGAAGGAACTCCTCATAGGCGGCGAGTATGTCGCGATAGGCGAAGGCGAGGGCTCGCTGGGCATCCTGCTCCGTGGTAAGGAAGGCGCCGAATGCCGCCTGACGATATTTGGGCGCCCAGATCTCCCCGACCGAGTTGAACGCGCTCGCCTGGCTGCGGACGAACAATCGCGCCCGCCATTGAGACTCCTCGTCATCGAGAGGTGCGTTCCAGGCAGAGCTTTCGAGGAATGAGGTCGGATGAATGAAGAAGACCGAAGCGCGCGGCTCGCGCGTTGGCTGGAACCCGCGCGGAGTCCAGAGCGCCGGATTGTCCCTGATATCGGGCCGGGCGATCCAAAGCTCCGGTTCGGCATAGCTCGAGCCTTCGGGCATCGGCACTTCCGCGAACTCTACCTTCGGCACCATCACCCACCGCATCAGATCCTGCTCGAACAGGCGGTAGGCGACGGCGCCAGCCATGAAGAGAACGGTCAGGCCTGCAATCACCCAAAGGAAGCGGACCGCCGGATGTGATCTTTTCTTCGACACGCCGGCCCTTGAGCGCAAGCGGCGTTCGCTTGCAAGCCCGTGACCTGCAATGCTAGCGGCGCCCCCGAGGGATCGCTTGCGATCCCGTCTCCAGTGGGATCAAGAATGTCCGTCGACAGTGCCACCGTTCGCCACATCGCCAAACTCGCCCGCATCGCCGTGAGCGAGGAGGAGGTCGCCTCGCTGGCGCCCGAATTGTCCAACATTCTCGGCTGGATCGAACAGCTTCAGGAAGTGGACGTGTCGGGAATCCAGCCGATGACCGCCGTGATTCCCAACAAGCTTCGACTTCGCGACGACGTCGTCACCGAAGGCGGGATTGGCGACGAGGTGCTGAAGAATGCGCCGGTCGCCGAACATGGTTTCTTCGCCGTTCCGAAGGTCATCGAATGAGCCGGCTCAACGATCTCGGGGTCGCGGCAATCCGTGACGGCATTCGCAATGGCGACTTCTCGGCCCGGGAAGTTGCGGAAGCTTGCATCGCCGCGGTGGAAAAGGCGAAGAGCCTGAACGCCTTCATCGTCGAGACGCCGGAGCATGCCCTCGCTGCCGCGGACTGTGCGGATGAGGCGCGCCGACGGGACGAGCTCAAGCCGCTGTCGGGCGTTCCGCTCGGGATCAAGGACCTGTTCGCTACCCGCGACGTGCAGACGACCGCCGGAAGCCGCATCCTGGACGGATTCACGCCGGTTTATGAAAGCACCGTCAGTGCCCGGCTCTTTGCGGCCGGCGCCGGCATGCTCGGCAAGCTCAACATGGACGAGTTCGCCATGGGGTCGTCCAACGAGACGAGCGGCTACGGGCCGGTCATCTCCCCCTGGCGGCGGAGCGATGGCGGCAACGCGCCGCTCGCGCCGGGCGGCAGCTCGGGCGGATCTTCGGCGGCGGTGGCCGCCCGGATCTGCCCCGGCGCGACCGGCACCGATACGGGCGGCTCCATCCGCCAGCCGGCCGCTTTCACCGGCATCGCCGGCATCAAGCCGACTTATGGCCGCTGTTCGCGTTGGGGAATCGTCGCCTTTGCTTCCAGCCTCGACCAGGCTGGGCCGATGGCGCGCGATGTCCGCGACTGTGCGATCCTGCTCGAGGCGATGAGCGGGTTCGATCCCAAGGATGCCACTTCGCTCGACCTTCCCGTCCCGCGATGGGAGGCGGGATTGGATCCGGACCTGAAGGGAAAGCGGGTCGGCATCCCTCGCGAATATCGAATCGACGGCGTTCCAGCCGAGATCGACGCTGTCTGGCAGCGGGGCATCGACTGGCTTCGCGACGCCGGCGCGGAGATCGTGGAGGTCTCGCTTCCGCATACCAAATATGCGTTGCCGACCTACTATATCATCGCTCCGGCCGAAGCTTCGTCGAACCTCGCCCGCTATGACGGAGTCCGCTATGGTGCCCGGGTTCAGCCTGACCAGGGCGGCCTCACCGAAATGTACGAACAGACCCGCGCCGCCGGCTTTGGCGCGGAGGTGAAGCGCCGGATCATGATCGGCACCTATGTGCTGAGCGCCGGCTTCTACGACGCCTATTTCAACCAGGCTCAGAAAGTGCGCGCGCTGATTGCGCGCGATTTCGAACAGGTTTGGCAGGAGGTCGACCTTCTCCTCACTCCGACCGCGCCCTCGGCCGCCTTTGCGCTTGGCGAGAAGAGCGCCGATCCAATCGCCATGTATCTCAACGACGTCTTTGCCGTCCCGGCCAGCCTTGCCGGTCTTCCGGCCATGTCCGTTCCGGCCGGTCTGGATGGCCTGGGCCTGCCGCTCGGACTCCAGATCGTCGGCAAGGCGCTCGACGAGCAGAACGTGCTGAACGCCGGGCTGGCGATCGAGCAGCGCGCCGGCTTCACCCATCGGCCGGAGGCCTGGTGGTAGTGCTGGAAGAGAGCGCCTATGACAAGCGCGACTTCACGCTTGGGCTCGCGGGTTTCCTGGCCGGAGTTCACGCGCTTCGGATATTGGCCGAAAAGGGCGTCGCGAGTGCTGACGACATGGAAGTGTCGCTGGAGGGAATCCGCCGTACGCTTGGCACCATGCCGGTCGGCCTGATCCCACAGGAGCAGATGGACGGGATCGAGCAGATGCTCGTCCGGATCCACGCCGCGGCCGTCGAAGCGGAAAAGAAATGACCGAAGCAGAATCCACTTACCGAATCCGCGGCGCTACCGGCGACTGGGAGGTCGTGATCGGCCTCGAAGTTCATGCCCAGGTGGTGAGCCAGGCGAAGCTGTTCTCCGGAGCATCGACGGAGTTTGGTGCGGAACCCAACAGCCAGGTCTCGCTGATCGATGCGGCCATGCCCGGCATGCTGCCCGTGCCCAACATGGAATGTGTGCGCCAGGCGGTCCGCACCGGAATGGCGCTCAACGCAAAGATCAACCCCTGGTCGCGCTTCGATCGGAAGAACTATTTCTATCCGGATCTGCCGCAGGGCTATCAGATCAGCCAGCTCTATCATCCGATCGTCGGCGAGGGTGTCGTCGAGATCGAGACCGGCGACGGCCTCACCAAAAAGGTCGGAATCGAGCGGATTCATATCGAGCAGGATGCCGGCAAGATGCTGCACGATCAGCATCCAAGCTTTTCCTATGTCGATCTCAATCGCTCGGGCGTGGCGCTGATGGAGATCGTTTCGAAGCCCGACATGCGTTCGCCCGAAGAGGCCGGTGCCTATGTCCGCAAGCTTCGGGCGATCCTTCGCTATGTCGGAAGCTGCGACGGCAACATGGAACAGGGCAGCATGCGCGCCGACGTCAACGTCTCGGTGCGCCGCCCGGGCGAAGCTTTCGGGACCCGCTGCGAGATCAAGAACGTCAATTCGGTCCGCTTCGTCATGGCAGCGATCGAATATGAGGCGAATCGGCAGGTCGACATACTGGAGAGCGGTGGGACGATCGTCCAGGAGACGCGCCTGTTCGATCCGGACAAAGGCGAGACTCGGTCGCTTCGCTCCAAGGAGGAAGCCCACGATTACCGCTACTTCCCCGATCCGGACCTGTTGCCGCTCGAGCTTGGCGACGACTTTCTGCGCGATTGCCGGGAGTCCTTGCCCGAGCTGCCGGACGCCAAGCGCCGCCGCTACGAGGAGGTGCTGGGCCTGCCGCATTACAACGCCAGCGTGCTCACCGCCGAAGTCGAAACGGCGCGGTGGTTCGAAGCCCTCCTTGCCGAGCTGGGCGACGAACATGGGCAGCGCGCAAGCAACTGGGTCATCTCTGACCTGTTTGGCGCTCTGAACCGGCTTGGGCTCGGAATCGAGCAGAGCCCGGTGACTCCTGCCCAGGGGGCCGAGCTCCTCAGGCTGGTAGCCGACGGCACCCTCTCCGGAACTCTGGCCAAGCAGGTCTTCGAGATCATGCTCGAAACGCGCGAGGATCCTTCGGCCATTGTCGAAGCGCGGGGGCTCAAGCAGACTTCGGACACCGGAGCGATCGAAAAGGTCATCGCCGATGTGCTCGCGGCCCATCAAGACAAGGTCGCCGAATATCGATCCGGCAAGGACAAACTGTTCGGCTTCTTTGTCGGTCAGACGATGAAGGCGATGCAGGGCAAGGCCAATCCGCAGGTCGTCAACGAGCTGCTCAAGAAGGCATTGTCGGGCTAATCGAAACCGGTCGCTCCACCTGAGCGAACGGACTGCGGCCCAGCCAGGAATCCATCTTGCTGGCGAGGTCGGGTTCGCCAGTGAGGATCAGCCGACCCTCCTCGATCGCCGACCGCAGCCTGTCGTGCCCCATCCAGATGGCCGTCATGGTTCGAAGATCGCTTCCGACGTAAAGATCGACGTCGAAGCCCGGATCGACCGAGCAGAGGTCGACGGGCGCGTCCGGCTCGACGATCAGCCACCAGCAGCGCCGGCCTGTCGGCTGATCGGGGAAACGGAACTGGATCACGCTGCGCCGCGGCGGCATCGGAGTCGTGACCAGGTTTCGCCGCATGTCCCACATCAGCAGCTGAGCATCGAGATTCTGCAGAGAGACCTCACTCTTCACCCAGCGCTGGCCCCAGCGTCCGAACCGGTCGACCAGCGGCTCGAGCTCCAGTCCGGCCTCCGTCAGCCTGTATTCGAGTATCGTTGGATCCGAAGGGCAGGGGACCCGCTCCACCACGCCGATCGACTCCAACTCCCGCAATCGCTGGGCAAGCAGGGCTGGCGACATTCGCGGCACTCCGCGGCGCAGGTCGTTGAAGCGGGTCGACCCGGCGATCAGCTCGCGAAGAAGCACGACGGTCCAGCGCGTGCAGAGAACTTCCGCGGCCATCGCCACAGGACAGAATTGCCGGTAGCTCCGCTCCGCCATCTCGCTCTCCCGGTGGCGGCGGCTGCAGTTCAGTTCCTGTACCGGGTCGATTCAGTTGCTGAACTAGCTGTCACCGCAGCGTCTTGTCATCGTTCCCGCAACGTCGGATCATCGGATCCGGCCACCGGGAGACGATAGCATGATACTGGCCGCTACACTGGAAAATTCGCACAGCTCGCCCGCTTGGCTGCATCGCGTCGAGCGACTGACGAAACATATCGGAGCGCGTGCGGCGATGCACGATTCCGAGGACAGCTTCGTTCACGAAACCTATCATGGACTGAAGCAGGAAGGGCTGTTCAAGGCGCTCGTCCCTGAAGAATTGGGCGGAGGCGGAGCCAGCGTCGCCGATATCGGCCAGGTAATCCGCCGGCTGGGCAATGTCTGCGGGTCCAGCGCGCTCGCTTATGCCATGCATTGCCATCTTGTCGCCGTCGCCGCGTGGCGCTGGCGCCATCAGAAAGCGCCGACGGAAGGCCTCCTTAGGCGAGTCGCCGGCGAAGATCTGGTGCTTGTTTCAAGCGGCGGTTCGGATTGGCTGCCGAGCGGCGGCACCGCCACCAGGGTGGAGGGCGGTTACAAGGTGACCGCGAGAAAGCCCTTTTCGAGCGGTAGCCCGGCGGGGGACCTGCTGGTCACGAGCGCCGTGTACGATGACCCGGGTTCCGGACCGACGGTGCTGCACTTTGCCGTGCCGCTGAACGCTCCCGGCGTTCGAGTTCTCGACACCTGGCACAGCCTTGGAATGCGCGGGACGGGCTCCAACGATGTCGAGCTCTGCGACGTTTTCGTCCCCGACGCTGCCATTGCCGGCAGTCGCCCGACAGGCAAATGGCACATGCTGTTCCATATCATCAGCATGATAGCCTTTCCGCTGATCTATTCGGCCTATGTCGGCGTGGCCGAGGCGGCTCGGACGAGGGCGCTGGAGCTGGCCCGCAAGCGAGCCCAGGATCCCCATCTGCCGCTTCTGGTCGGAGAGATGGAAAATGCCTTCGCCACGGCAGAGATGGCCCTCGAGCGGATGATCCGACTCGCCGAATCGGCCTCCCCCGGCCCCGAAACCACCAAACAGTCGATGACGGCGCGGACGCTGGCCGGGGGCGCGGCGATCGAAACCGTCGAGAAAGCGATGGAAGTGGTGGGCGGAGCGTCCTTCTATCGCTCGGCGGGGATCGAGCGGGCCTTCCGTGATGTCCAGGGTGCCCGCTTCCATCCGCTTCAGGAGAAGCCGCAGCTGCTCTATTCTGGTCGGCTTGCACTGGGTCTCGACGTGGATGGCTGAACGGTCCCGAGACCAAGCCAGGTTGCCATCAGTCGGATCTCCTCGTCGAGCCGATGAAGGGTTTCCGGCGGCGAATCGGGTTCAAGCGTGACCTGGCGCACGAGGAGACAGGAGCGGCTTCGATCGGCTTTCAGGTCGACTCGGGCGACCAGCCTTTCGTCGAGCAGGAATGGCAGCACATAATAGCCGTGCTCGCGCTTTTCGGCCGGAGTGTAGATCTCGATCCGATAGCGGAAATTGAACAGCCGCTCGGTTCGGCTCCGCTCCCATATCAGAGGATCGAATGGCGCAAGCAGCGCCTGGCCTCGCACTCGGCGGGGTCGGCGCGCGTCGCGGTGGATGAAATAGGGGAGCGGCGAATCGCCGACACGGGCGGGAACGAGCAGGCCCTCTGCGACCAGGGCCTCGACGGCCCGGCGAGCGGGCTCGGGTTTCAGCCGGAAATAGTCGCGCAACTCGCTGATCGTCGCGATACCCAGGGCTCTCGCCGAACGCTCCACCAGCAGCCGCTGCGCTTCCGCTTCGGAAGGCGTCGGAAGAGCGAGGATGCCCGGCGGGATGACTCGTTCGGTAAGGTCGTAGACCCGTTCGAAGCTGCCTCGGCGCGAGTGAGTCGTCACGTGGCCGGCCCAGAGCAGCCATTCCAGCGCGCGCTTCGATTCGCCCCATTGCCACCAGCCGCCGCGGCTCCGGCCGGTGTCGAAGTCGGAAGCGGCGAGGGGCCCTTCGGCTCGGATCCTTGCCAGCACCGACTCGGCTTGCTGCCGCCGCTCCCGGGCGAAAGCGCGCAGGCTGTTCCAGCCGATCTCGCCGCGATCGGCGCCGGCCATCCGCCAGCGGAGCAGCGGATGCAGCTCGAGCGGCAGGAGCGAGGCTTCGTGAGCCCAATATTCGAACAGGCGTCGATCCGACTTGCGGCCCCAGGCCGACCGGTCGAGAAAGGTCCGATCATAGACTCCAAGCCGCGAAAAGGCCGGCAGATAGTGCGCGCGCGTAATCGCGTTCACGCTGTCGATTTGATGGAGCGACAGTCGGTCGATGGTTCGACGCAGATGGCCCTGGTCGACCCGTCCGGGTCGGGTTGTGCCAAATCCCTGCGCCGCCAGCACGATCCGCCGGGCTGCGGCCGGCGTTACCCGTTCAGGCAAGATCCCCTATTTCCCGCGCGGTCCCGGCTTCCCGCCCGGCCGACCGCCCTTGCGTGGCGGCCTTGGTCCGTCGCGGCGTTCCCCGCGCGGACCTCCCGGCCTCGGCCCGCGGCCCTGCGGAGGGGCGTCGCGTCGGATAGGGTTGCGCGGGGGCGCGGCCTGGCCACTCGAAACGGAGTAGCCCTCCTTCAGGAGTCGGGTGAAGGCGGCGCGGACGCTCGCCGTAATCGACGCCTGAAGTTCCGGCGGCAAATCGGCAAAGGTTGTGTTGGCGTGGATGGCATTAAGGTCGCGCAGCAGATTGTTCGGCAGCCCCTTCGATGCCGTCTTCAGCGCGCCAAGCGAGTCAATGACGGCGGAGTAGATGATCTCCTGCATCACGTCGGTTGCCGATTTGGTCATCACGCCTCCCTAGCGCAGACGAACGGCATTGTCGCGCCCGCTCGATCAGGCAGCGGGAAAGCGAAGCACCTTGCCCGGATCCTCGCGAGCTTCCGACAGCAAGGCCTCGATGCGGGCGGCGACCTCGTGAATCCGATAGGGCTTCTTGAGGACGATCTCGTTGGCAAGTTCCTCGCCGAACGTCTGGATGTCCGCATAGCCGCTGGCAAAGGCGATCTTCATGTTGGGCGAAACGTCGTGCATTCGGCGAGCGAGTTCGACCCCGGACATTCCGGGCATGGCGATGTCGGTCAGCATCAGCGCAAACTCCTCAGCCTCGGCCAGGCTGAGCGCCTCGGCACCGCTCGCGGCGGTCGCTGTTTCATAGCCCAGCTCCTCCGCAATGGCCGCTGCTACCAGCCGGACGTCGTCATCATCGTCGACGATCAGGATCCGTGCTCGGCGGTCCGCCATTGGCGTGGGCGAAATGTTGGGACGGGCGCTTACCCCCTGTTCCGTTCGAGGGAGATAGATGGTGACGGTTGTGCCTTCGCCTTCCCGACTCTCGATTCGGGCGGTGCCGCCCGATTGCTTCGCGAAGCCGTAGAGCTGCGCAAGTCCAAGGCCGGTGCCCTTGCCGGGAGCCTTGGTCGTGAAGAAGGGTTCGAAGGCCTTGGCCAATACCTGCGGGCTCATGCCCGTGCCGGTGTCCGTGACCGAGATCGCGACATATTGGCGCGGCTCAAGCTCGCCGACCAGGGCGGTCGGAACCGAATCGACATTGCTCGTCGCGATCGTCAGTCGGCCGCCGGCCGGCATCGCATCGCGCGCATTGATCGCCAGGTTCAGGATCATCACTTCGAGCTGGGTCGGATCGGCAAGCGCCAGCCAGAGGTCAGGCGCAAGCTTCGTCTCCACCCGCACGTGCGGCCCGATCGTACGCGCGATCAGGTCTCCCATGCCGGAGACCACGTCGTTCGGCTGAACCGCGGCCGGGGACAGGCGCTGGCGCCGCGAAAAGGCCAGCAACTGGGAGGTGAGCTCTGCGCCTCGCTCGGCCGCCTGCAGGGCGTTGCGGGCGAGACGCTTCACGCCTTCATCGTCGGTCCGCCGCAGGAGAAGATCGAGCGAGCCGACAACGGCTGTAAGCAAGTTGTTGAAATCGTGAGCAATGCCGCCCGTGAGCTGCCCTACGGCCTCCATCTTCTGTGCCTGGACCAGTCTCGCTTCGGCGCGTTCACGCTCGACGATTTCCTTGGTAAGCCGGTCGTTGGCCGCGGCAAGGTCGCGGGTCCGGGCAGATACCTTCTCTTCGAGGGTGTCGGCCAATTCCCTCAGTTCGGAGCGGGCCCGCTCCAGATCGGCCAGATGTCGAGCGGCGAGGCGCTGGCGCAGCCGTCCGCGTAGAGCCGATCGCGCTGCGCTCAGCAAGGTGGCCGGATGAAGGGGGCGCTCGAGGACGGTGACGTTGACCAGCTCCTCGATAGCCCGCGATCCCTGCCGCTGCTCTCCTCGCCGGGCGAGCAGGACGAAGGGGAAGTCAGACCAGGGGGGCTGACCCTCGATCGCGTGGCGAAGTCGATTCTTGTCGATCCGCGCAAGTCCGGCGTCGGTGACGATGGCACCAGCACCACGTCCGGCGACGATCGCGTCGAGCAGGGTTTCGCCGTCGGGATCCGCGATTGTCGGAAGCGAACCGCTCCGCAACAGATCGGCGATGACCGGCGCGTCGCGCCCTCCGGGCGCAACGATCAGGAAATGGTCGTCCGGGAGAGACTCAGCTTTTGTCGACACTCCGATCCTCGAGCAACGCCCCCCGGCCTTCGAACGTCGGAGTTCCGGTCAGAACGCCCCGGAAGCCGTCCAGTTTCGGGCCCACCTGGACGCCGCCACCGTCGATCTTGAACTCCCTGATCGTCGCCTCGTGCGAACCCGTCCGCTTCTTGACGACCGATAGCGCCCGCCTGATCTCGCCGCCGGCTTCGAAGAAGCGAAGAAGAAGTACGTTGTCGGAAAGGTAGGTCAGGTCGATCGAAGCCTGCATGTGCCCCACCATTCCCGTCTGGGCGAGGATCAGGAAGGTGAGCACGCCCTGCTGGTTCAGATAGGTGAGAATCTCATGCATCTGGAGCAGCATGTGCTGCTCGTCCGGCATTGCATGCTGATATCCCGACAGGGAGTCGAGAACCACGATCGCGGCCCCGCCTTCGACATGATCGCGGACGATCGAACTCAGCTCGCCGGGGGAAAGCTCGGCAGGATCGACCTGACGGAAGGTGAGTGCACCGCGCTGGGAATGGGGCGCCAAGTCCAATCCGAGACCCTCGGCCCGCTGGAAGAAGATCCGGCTGGTCTCGTCGAAACTGACGAACAGCGCCTTGTCGCCGTCCCGCAGTCCGGCGTGGAGATACTGCATTGCCAAGGTGGACTTGCCGGATCCGGAAGGGCCGAGGATGAGGGTCGAAGTGCCGAAGTCCAGCCCGCCGCCGACCAGTTCGTCGAGCGGCTCGATCCCGCTCGAAGCTCGCCGCCCGGGCGCACCGGCTTCAGGATGCGCACCGGCTACGAGCCGCGGGAAGATGTCGAGCCCGCCTTTGCGAATCCGGAAGTCGTGGAAGCCGCCGCGAAACGCCCGGCCGCGCATCTTCCACACCCGCAGCCGTCGTCGCTCGGCGCCGTAGGACATGGCCTGCTGCTCGAGCCGGATGACTCCATGCGCGAGACTGTGGAGGCTGAGGTCGTCCGTATTCTGGGTGAGGTCGTCGAGGAAAACGACCGTGCAATTATGCCGCGCGAAATAATGCTTCAGCGCCAGCACCTGTCGCCGGAAACGTAGCGGCCCCTGAGCGAGCAATCGAATCTCAGAGAGGCTGTCGAAGACGATCCGGGCTGGGGCGACCCGCTCCACTTCATCCATGACCAGCCGAACGGTTTCTCCCAATTCGAGATCGGAGGCGTAGACGATGGACTGTTCCCGTTCCTGATCGAGGCTGAGCTCCGGTGGAACGAGCTCGAAAATCTCGATGTCGGACAGGTCCCAGCCATGAGTGCCCGCCACGTGGAGAAGCTCTTCCCGGCTTTCGGACAAGGTGATGTAGAGGCAGCGTTCGCCCTTGTCGCGGCCTTCGATCAGGAACTGCAGTCCCAGGGTTGTTTTGCCCGAGCCGGGTTCGCCCTCGATCAGGTGCACCCGCCTGGCCGCATAGCCTCCCTGAAGAATGTAATCGAGGGCGGGGGATCCCGACGAAACCGGACCTCCCTCATCAAGAAGCTCTTCTTCACCGGCCATGGACGCCTCCTCGCTGGGGCGCCCATCTGCATCAGACCGCAGGCGCGTGTAAATCCTCGCTGAGCGTCACTGCGGATCGGTGCGTCGTGACCATTCGACCGCTTCTTCGAATGCCTCTTCAATCGCCCGATCCTCGTCGCTGCGGCGCATCCGGCGATCATCCGAGGTCGCCGGATCCTCCTCGTCCAAGATCAGTCCATCCGTCTCGCGGCCAAGAGAGTTCGAAGGCTCGGCGATGTCGCGAGTGATGGTCCAGCTGCCGTCCGATCGGGCGACCATGAGCTTTTCGGCCTCGCTCTCGGTCGGCTGACCGAGCGCAGGCGTTGCAAGAAGTCCCGAGAGCATCAGCATGGATTTCCGCATGGCAGACTCCGATGATCGATATTCTCCAATCTCATTCCCGCGCGAGCGCTGCAATCGCCCGGAGCGGGAGAGTCCCGATCAGGGACGTCGGATCAACGAAAGCTGCCTTCAAAGGAGCCGAAGCTGTGGACCGGCAGGCGGTTCGAAAAGGTCGGTACGAAGCGGCTGCCTCACCCGATCGAGACCGTGCTTCTTCACCGCACGCTGGAACCGGGTCCGAAGCAAATCGGCCCATGGGCCGAACCCCTGCATCCTCGTGAACCAGTTGGGATCATTGTCCTTGCCGCCGCGCATCTGGCGAATGATCGCCATGACCTTGCCTGCGCGCTCCGGATAATGTTCGTCGAGCCAGGCGCGAAACAGCGGCGCGACTTCGTGCGGCAAGCGGACAGGAAGGAAGAAGGCGCCCTGGGCGCCGGACTCGGCGGCCGCCTCCACCAAGGCCTCGAGCTCGTGATCCGTGATCCCCGGAACGACCGGGGCGATGGCGACCGTCGTCGGAATTCCGGCCTCGGAGAGCCGCTTCACGGCGTCGAGCCGCTTTCGAGCCGTCGGCGCTCGAGGTTCCAGGGTGCGCGATATTTGAGGAGTCAACGAGGTGATCGAAAGCGCGACGCTGGCGAGGTTCAGGCGGCCCATCGGCTCGAGAATGTCCAGATCGCGAAGCACCCGGTCGGACTTGGTGGTGATCGTCACCGGGTGCCGGGTCTCCGCGAGCACTTGGAGGACGCTTCGAGTGATCCGCCATTTCGCTTCGATGGGCTGATAGGGGTCGGTATTGGTTCCCATCGCCATCGGACGCACGCAATAGCCAGGCCTGCCGAGTTCCGATCGGAGGAGCCTGGCCGCGTCCGGCTTGGCAAACAGCTTCGTTTCGAAGTCGAGGCCGGGAGAAAGATCGTGGAATGCGTGGGTGGGCCTCGCAAAACAGTAGATGCAACCATGTTCGCAGCCCCGGTACGGATTTATGGACCGATCGAAGCCGATGTCGAGCGACTGGTTGCGGGCGATGATCGTCTTTGGCTTCTCGACCGTGACCGTGGTTCGAAGCGGCGCCGGTTCGCCATCCTGTTCTTCACGCGAATCGAGCCAGTCGCCATCGGCTTCGCGAACAGGCAGATTGAAGCGCGTGGGCGTCCTGTTCTCGGGCGCGCCGCGACCAAGGCGGGCGTCTGGCCTCATTCGACAAAGCTAGCCCGATTGACGGAACATAGCAAGAACAGATTGAGTCAGTCGGCCCCACTCGCCGATTGCGGGCCACGCCCGTCGATCCGGACGGCCGTTGGTCCCGGCATTCCGGGGAACCGCGGCCAGAGACCCTGAGCCAGGGCTCGGCGACTCGATGAGCGATCGGCCGTCTGCTCCTCGTAGATCCAGTAGTTGCGAAGGACGATCGGTACGTAGCCGCGAGTCTCCCAGTAGGGGATCGTCTCGATGAACAGCAGCGGATCGCTCTGGTCAAAGCGGGTGTTCCACTGGGCAATCGGTGCCGGACCGGCATTGTAGGAAGCGATCACCCGCGGCAGCAATCCGCCGGTGCTCGGCAGATCGCGCAGATATTCGAGATAGGTCTGCCCGAATTCGATATTGTTGGCGGGATCGTTGAGCCGGGAGGGGTCGGCCGTGATCCCGCGCCATCGGATCAGGTCGCCTGCCGTGCCGGGTCGCACCTGCATGAGACCGCGAGCGCCGGCGGAGCTCACCGCTTCGGGACGGAAGTTCGATTCCTGCAAGGCGTGGGCGAAGGCGAGCGCGCGGTCGACTCGCCAGCCGCGCGGCGGCTGCCAGCTAGGACGCGGATAGCGATCGTGAATGTCGGTTCGATGGCCACGCGGACCATTATGCGCGAGCCACATCTGGGTGCTGGTCAGATCGAGTCTCGCGGCAAGGTGCGTCAGCTTCTCGTGGTCGCGCGATGGCCCGATCCGGGCCTGGTGACGGAGCAGGTTACCCGCCAGCTCGGTTTCGCCGATCTCCGTCAGGGCCACTGCGGCTCGGACGTTGCGCAGTCTCGACAAGTCGCGCCACTCGTCGGCGCTGAGCGGGTCGAGTTCGGCGGCGCGCCGGCGAATGCCGAGCGCACTTTGCGCGAGCAGGCCATAGAAGGTTTCGTTGAGTCGGGCGGCCGACTGAAGATGTTGCTGCACCAGCTGCGGTTGCCCGCCCGCCGTCTGTGCTCGAGCCGTCCAGTAATGGCCGGCGGCTGAAAGCTCCACGTCGCTCGACCGGGCGGCGACTGTGCTGAAATGCTGCGCCGCCGCACGGTAGTCGGCGAGTCGCCAGCTTGCCAGCCCGGCCACCCATTCGGCGTGGATGGCCCATTCGGTCACGCCTCGACGAGCAATGTCGGCGAGCCGCAGCGCATCCCGGTCATTGCCGTTGAGATAGTAGACCCAGGCGATGCGCTGAGCGAAGGCAGTCCTTGCCTCCTCCGAAAGATCGGCATTGCGCTCGTTGAAAATCGCCTCCGCTTCGAATGGGCGATCGTTAACGAGCAGCGGATTGATCGCCGGTTCGAGCGCGTCGGCGGCGGGGTCGCCGCGAACTGGCCGCGGCCGCTGACGCCGCGGCTGTCCTGGAAGTCCGGCGAGCCGCTGCTGCTCGGGAATTTCGGGCAGGACGGTGGCGCCCCTCAAGGTGGCAAGCCGGGCCAGGTCCGGCGCCTGGGGCAGGTCGGGCGCTCGCTCGAGCAGCTCCAGCAGCGGCCCGACTTCGACGCGCGGCGATTCCGGGTGAGTGTAGAGGATCGCTCGAGCGAAATCGCTGAGCGGCGCGGGTCGGAGACTCTCCAGCCGGGCTGCCGCACTGGCCCAGTTCTTGGCCCGCAGATCCGCGAACAGCGCGCGATAAGTTTCACGCTCACCCGCACTGAGCTGGGTAGGAATCGAGAAGGCACGTTCTGTCGAAGACTGGGCCAGACCGACGCTTGCCTGAACGGGAGCAGCAACCAGAGCCAGCCCTGCAAACAGCACGGCGTTCACCCTCTTCATGGCTTCAGTCCTTCCATCAGCATCTGAAGATCCTCCCAGGCGAGCTTCTTTGCCGCCGGCATCCGCTCGAGATAGTGAGGGCTGAAGGTTGCAACGGTCCTGACCGAGCCGCTCGGAGTCTCAAGATCGTGCCACTGTCCTCGAGCACCTGCAACCGGCGATCCGACCAGTGCCTTGGCGCAGGCGTCGCCGAACAGGAGCAGGGCGTTGGGTGAAACCAGGCCGACATGGTGTCGAGCCAGTTCCGCGAGGCTTGCCGATTCGCTGGGATCGACCTTGCCGGTAGCGGTGCGGATTGGCGACAGCGAGGCCAGGTAGATGGTCTCGCGGCTCCGGCCGATGGCCTTCAGCATCCGGTCGAACAGGGCGCCGGCCGTTCCCGCCAGCAAGGCGCCAGCAGCCACATCCTCGATCGTCGGCATATCGACGAGGATCATCAGGCCCGATTTGGGATCGCCGGCCGGTGCCACTCTTGACCGGGCGGGGAGCGGCCACCGATCGCAGTCGAGCAACCATCGCCGAAAGTCCGCGAGGTCGGCGGGCGGGACATCGGCGGTGGGTTCGATCGCGGTCGGCGGGGCGGCCGCTCTTGCGGGCGGGTTCAACCAGTCGCGCGGCGTTTCGCCGACGATCACGTCGACGCCCGCATCTTCCCACCATTTCAGGGCACTCGCCGCCCAGTCCGAGGACATGCCTTGCCCAAACCCCACAGCCACTCTCCATCCCTTTGACTCGTCCCAAGGCGGGCTGGTCAATCGGGAAGGCGCTGTTTATCTGCCAGACGTTGGCAGTTTGCGACGACAGGAGTGGACGGAATGGCTGAGCGGGAGTCGATGCCCTACGACGTGGTGATCGTCGGTGCTGGCCCGGCCGGGCTCGCCGCCGCCATCCGCCTCAAGCAGCTTGCCAACGAAGCCGGCAGGGAAGTTTCCGTCTGCATCCTGGAAAAGGGTTCCGAGGTTGGCGCCCACATTCTTTCCGGCGCCGTGGTCGATCCGCGGGCGATCGACGAGTTGCTCCCCAACTGGCGCGAACTCGACAGCCCGCTCACGGTCCCGGTCACCCGCAACGAGCATTGGGTTCTGACGGCGAAGAAGAGATTTTCCTTTCCGCACGCGCTGATGCCGCCCTTCATGAACAACAAGGGCACCTTCACGCTCAGCCTCGGCAATCTCTGCCGCTGGCTGGCCGGTCAGGCAGAGGCACTGGGAGTCGAGATTTTCCCCGGCTTCGCCGCAGCGGAAGTGCTGTTCAACGAGGACGGTTCGGTGAAAGGCGTCGCCACCGGCGACATGGGGGTGGCTCGCGACGGAACCCACAAGGCCGATTATCAGCCGGGCATGGAGCTGCACGGGCGCTACACGTTTCTCGCGGAAGGCGCCCGAGGCCACCTCACGAAGGAGCTCAAGCGAATCTTCGAGCTGGACCGTGACAGCCAGCCTCAGATCTATGGCATCGGCCTCAAGGAATTGTGGGATATCGATCCGGACAAGCATCAGCCCGGCCGGGTCATTCACACCCAGGGCTGGCCACTCGACGACGCCTGGGGCGGCGGGTTCCTGTACCACCAGGAAAACAATCAGGTTGCCTTGGGCTTCGTCGTCGCGCTCAATTACCGCAATCCCTATCTGTCGCCTTTCGAGGAATTCCAGCGCTGGAAGCAGCATCCCGCCATCCGCCAGTTCCTGGAGGGCGGCCGGCGGGTCAGCTACGGCGCCCGCGCGATCAACGAGGGTGGCTACCAGGCCATCCCGAAGCTGGTCTTTCCAGGGGGCGCGCTGATCGGCTGCTCGGCCGGCTTCGTCAACGTGCCCCGGATCAAGGGCAGTCACACCGCAATGAAATCGGGAATGCTAGCGGCCGAGGCAGCTTTCGCCGCCATTTCCGCAGATCGCGGCGGCGACGAACTGGCCGACTATCAATCCGCCCTTCACGACAGCTGGGTTGCCGAAGAGCTGAAGATGGTCCGCAACGTCGAGCCGCTGGTGGCCAAATGGGGCGGAACGGTCGGCACCTTGTTCGCGGGAGTGGACATGTGGATGCGGCAGCTCGGGATCGGTCTGCCCTTCACGATGCGCCATCATCCCGATCATGAAAGCCTCTGGCGCAAGGACATGGTCCGGCCAATCGACTATCCCAAGCCGGACGGAATCATCAGCTTCGACCGCCTGTCTTCGGTCTTCGTGTCCAACACAAATCATGAAGAGGATCAGCCGGTCCACCTCACGCTCAAGGATCCGGACATCCCGGTCGAGGTCAATCTCGAACGCTATGCCGGGCCCGAACAGCGTTACTGTCCCGCCGGAGTTTACGAATTCGTCGAGGAGGGGGGCGGAGCCAGATTGCAGATCAACGCCCAGAACTGCGTTCACTGCAAGACCTGCGACATCAAGGATCCGACTCAGAACATCAACTGGGTCGTGCCGGAAGGCGGAGGAGGTCCCAATTACCCCAACATGTAGGCGCCTTTTGCGGGGTTTCGTCGCCGCCGCACTCACCACTTCCGCGGCCGCGGAGGCTCGGGTCGATTCGCGCTCGCCGCTTGACGCTTATGTTCAGGCGCGGGCCGCCGCTTCGGCAGGGGCGTTCGATGAGGCGAGCCGCGGTTTCGCCGCAGCGCTTGCGGCCGCGCCGGACAATGAGCTGGTCGCCTCGCAGGCGCTCACCCATGCCATTTCGGCGGGCGACTGGCCGTTGGCCCTGCGCGCCGCCCGGGTTCTCGAAGCCAAGGGCGCGCTGTTGCCGGACGCCCGGTTCCTCCTCGTCGCCGAAGCCTTTCGGAACCGCGACTGGACGGCTGCAACCCGGCAGATCGATGCTGTCGAGCGCGATCAGCTCTTTGCCTTTGCCGTTCCGGTGATGCGTGCCTGGCTTTCCCACGGATCCGGCCGGGGTGATCCGCTCTCCTTCCTCCCGGAGGGATCCACCGGCGCAGCCGCGGCGATCGCGTCCGAGCACAGGCCGCTTCTCCTGGTAGCCGAGGGTCGTGTCGAAGGCGCAGCGCAATTATTGCAGGCTGCGGGTGCCGCCGGCCCCCGGGCTCTGCGGCTTCGGATCGCGGCAGCCGGAGCTCTCGTCCGGCAACGCAGGCGCGAGGCGGCCCTATCCTTGCTCCAGGGGAATGAAGCGCCGCTTGTTGCCGCTCGACGTCTGGTGGAGACCGGCAAGCCCATTCCCGGCGCGATCGAGTCCGCGCCGGCCGGAATGGCCGAATTTCTGGTCAAGCTCGCTCTCGACCTGCATGCACAGGATCTCACGCCGATCGCCGCGACCTTCGCCCGGCTTGCCACCTATCTTGACCCGGCGAGCAGCGAAACCTGGATGGTGGCGGCCGAGCTTTCCGCTCGTCAGGGGCGCCACACGCATGCCGTCGACCTTCTCCGCAACGTTTCGGCGGATGATCCTTATGCCCAGACAGTCCGCGACCAGCGGATACGTTTCCTCGTCCAGGGCGGCGAGAGCGAACGGGCACTGGCGGAGGCAAGGGCGGCAGCCAGCACCGGCACGGCGGGTGCCGTTGACCAGGTCCGCCTTGGCGAAGTGCTGACGGAACTCGGAAGACATAGCGAGGCGGCGGCCGCCTTTGCCCGCGCCCTCGAGCTGAGGAACGAAGGCGACGGCGACTATCCCGAATGGGGACTCTGGCTGCTTCGCGGCGGAGCCCACGAACAGGCTGGCGAATGGCCACAGGCGCGGGAAGCGCTGAGACAGGCCTACGCCCTCGCACCCGACCAGCCGCTGGTGCTCAACTATCTCGGCTATTCGCAACTCGTCCGGGGCGAAAATCAGGACGAGGCGGAACGGCTCATTCGCGAAGCGCACCGGCTCGCTCCGGACAATGCGGCGATCACCGATTCGCTGGGTTGGGCCCTGTTCCTCAAGGGCGACAGGGCGGAGGCTATCCCGCTGCTCGAGCAGGCGGCGCAGGCTGCGCCGGCTGACGTCGAAATCAACGAGCATCTCGGTGACGCCTACTTCACCGTTGGTCGCCGGATCGAGGCCCGCTTCGCCTGGGCGGCGGCGCGGGTCTATGCCGAGGGCGAGGACGAGGCGCGGATCAACGCCAAGATCGAAAGAGGCCTGACGCCCGCCCTTGCTGCACGCTGATGGGCGAAATCGCCTACGCCAAGATCAATCTCGCGCTTCACGTGCGTGAGCGGCTGCCTGACGGCTATCACCGGATCGAGACGATCTTCGCCTTTTGCGAGGACGGCGATGTTGTGACGGCGCGAGAGGCGGATTCCCTTTCGCTGGAGATCACCGGTCCGTTCGCAGGTCAGCTGGGGGACGAAACGGACAATCTGGTCCTGAAGGCGGCCCGGTCAATCGGTGCGAGAGCGGCGCTGACGCTCGACAAGCGGCTGCCGGTCGCTGCCGGAGTCGGCGGCGGTTCCGCCGATGCAGCGGCCGTGCTTCGATTGTTCGGAGCGAACAACATGGACTCGATCGCGGCCGGGCTCGGCGCCGATGTTCCCGCCTGCCTGTCCAGCCGCACCGCGCGGGGCGAGGGAAGGGGCGACAGGGTATCGCCGATGGAGGCAGGGGATCTCGCTGGTAAGCCGGTCCTCCTCGTCAATCCCCGTCTCGGGCTCTCCACGGCTGAAGTGTTCCGGGCCTGGAATGGCGTCGATCGGGGACCGTTGCAGTGCTGGCGGGAGGGCCGAAACGACCTCGAAGAGCCGGCGATCCGCCTGCTTCCGCAAGTCGCGGAGGTCCTTTCTGCGCTTCGCCCCGCCGAATTCTCGCGAATGTCGGGCTCGGGGGCGACCTGTTTCGGCCTCTTCGAGAACGAGCGGCAGCGTGATAGCCTGGCGGCAGCGATCGCGGCGGATCATCCCGACTGGTGGCTGCTCCGCACCCGTCTTCGCTGACCCGTTCATCCCACTTCGGAACAGCCTTCGACCTGCGTTAACCATCGGAAACCCCAGGATTTCGTCATGGCACGGCCTTTGCTTATCCGAGCTTGACGGGTCGAGGCGCGGATGTGCACGCGCCGACATTCGCCCGCGGTCCCCGCCTCCACCGGACGGGCGCCGCGGACCGATTTGGGCCGGATCGCGGTGTAACGGGCGATCCGGCCTTTTTTCCGAGACAAAGCCTTGCCCACGCGGCATCGATGGCGGCGATGCTGCGCCTCGAACGTGAAGGATTTGTCGCCCGACTGACGCTCGATCGGCCTCAGGCCCGCAATGCCATTGCGTTGGCTGGATGGGAGCGCCTGTCGCAGTTGATCGGCGAAGTCGAGCAATCGGACTCCAGACTCCTGATCGTGGCGGGCTCGAACGGCGCCTTCTGCGCCGGCGCCGACCTGGGCGACTTCGCCGCACTTCGGGATGACGAGAAGCTGCGAGTTCGCTTTCGCGAGTCCATGCGCGAGGCGCTGGATCGATTGCGGCAACTTCCGGTTCCGACGATCGCGAAGATAGAGGGTCCCTGCTACGGCGCAGGGGTCGCTCTCGCCATGGCCTGCGATCTTCGGATCGCCTTGGCCGGAGCCCGATTCGCGATAACTCCGGCCAAGATCGGGATCTCCTATCCTCAGGAGGACGTTCATCGGCTTGTCGAGCTGGTCGGTACCGGACAGGCGGCCCGACTCCTGTTCAGCGCCCTCAGCATCGACGCCGAGGAAGCGGCGAGGATCGGCCTGGTCGAACTGAGGGAACCGGACGAGATTCAATCGGCCATCCTTGCCAATGATGGTGAAAGCCTTGCCACGCTCAAGCGGGCTATTCGACTCGCCGGACAGGGCCGGCGAAGCGACGCCGAGCAGGACCGGCGCTTCGACTCGCTCATCGCTGGCGACGAGCTCGCCCGGCGGCTCGAAGGATTTCGAAGGAAATGATAGGACTGCGTGCATGAAACGGTTGCCGCAGATCGGCCTCCTCTTGCTCGCCGCCTGCGGCGATCCAGGCGTTCAGCCAGGAACCGGCGCCGATTCGAGTGCGGTCGAATGCCGGCTCGACGGCGCCGAGGCTTTCGAGCGGGTCTGCACGTTGGAAAGTCGCGAAAGCGATGGGCGGCTCGCGCTGGTCATTCGCCGCCCCGACGGCGGATTTCGCCGGCTGGTCGGCTCCGGGCAGGGGGTCGATACTGCCGACGGTTCCGAACCGGCGCGTTGGGCGCGTTTGGCCGATGGCCGCCTTGAGGTGGAAGTAGCCGGCGACGTCTACCGGTTTCCGGTTCCAACGGCCCAATGACCAGCCTGGCTGAAGGCTCTGTCCAGATGTTCGGAGCGGCCGAGCGGTTCGTCCTTACCGCCGAGGAGATGCGTTCGGCGGAAGCGGCGGCAATCGGATCGGGCACTTCGGTGGACGCCCTGATGGAGCGTGCGGGTATTGCCGCGGCCGAAGCGATCTGGCGCTTTTCCGGGCCGCTGCCGGCCATGGTCCTGTGCGGCCCGGGGAACAATGGCGGCGACGGCTATGTGATCGCACGGGAACTGGCTCGCCGCGGAATGGCGGTCCAGGTGGCGGCTTCGAACGAGCCGGGCAGTGCCGCCGCACGCGCGGCTCGGGAGCGTTGGGGCGGACCGGTCATCCCGATTGCGGAAGCGAAGGGAACTCCGCTGCTGATCGACGCCCTGTTCGGCACCGGCCTCGGCCGGCCGCTCGCCAAGCACCTTTCCGACCGGCTGCTCGATCTCGCCCGGCGTGCCCAGGTGCGGGTCGCAGTGGATCTGCCAAGCGGAACCGGTAGTGATGACGGATCCATCCTGTCGCCGGTGCCGGATCATGATCTGACGGTGACGTTTCAGACGTTGAAGCCTTCGCATCTCCTGCAGCCGGCGGCGCGGCACATGGGTCGGATCGTCGTGGCGGACATAGGGATCGAAGCACATAGTCGGCTGACGGTGACGGGACGGCCGAAACTTCGCGCCCCGGGGCCCGACGATCACAAATATAAGAGAGGCTATGTGGCCGTCGTCGGCGGGGAGATGGCAGGCGCGTCGGCACTGGCCGCCTCCGCCGCGGCGCGCGGCGGTGCGGGCTACGTTCGGCTGATCGCGCCGGAGACGATCGCGGCCATTCCCTCGGCAGTCGTACAGGGCTCGGGGGCGGGGCTGGACCTCCTTCGTGACGAGCGCGTGGGAGCGGTCGTCGTCGGCCCCGGTCTCGGCAGGAGCGGGAATTCGCAGGCACGGCTGCGATCGGCACTCGGTTGCGGGCGGCCCCTGGTGATCGATGGAGACGCGCTGGTCCTGCTGCGTCTCGGCGATCTTCCGTCCGGCGGCTCGCGGCCGATCCTGACTCCTCATGCGGGTGAATTCGCTCGACTGTTTCCCGGCGTCGGCGGAAGCAAGGTGGATCAGGCTCGAGCCGCCGCCGCCTTGTCCAACTCGGTCATCGTCTACAAGGGAGCCGATACGATGGTGGCCGATCGCGACGGCCGGGCGGCGATCCTGCGACCCGCGCCGCACTGGCTCGCCAGCGCCGGCACGGGAGATGTTCTCGCCGGCCTCGTTGCAGCCGCCCGCGCTTCGGGGCTCGGCGCCTTCGAAGCCGCCTGTGCCGGCGCCTGGCTTCACGGCCGCGCCGCCGAGCTTGCGGGACCGGCTCTGGTCGCCGACGACCTGCTCGATCACCTCCCGGAAGCCGTCGCAGAATGTCTGTAGGGACGAGGGAGCGCGTGGTGCGGCTCGCCGCCCGAGGGGACGGAGTGACCGAGACCGGCCGTTTCGTTCCGATGGCCGCGCCCGGCGATGAATTGTGCGCCGATGGCGAGGTGACACCTGGTCCTCACCGGATTGCCCCGCCATGCCGTCACTTTCCCGAATGCGGGGGATGCCAGCTCCAGCATGTCGACGATGCCGCCTATGGCGCCTTTCTTCAGGACCGGATTGCCGGCGCCCTGACGGCCCAGCAGGTTCCCGTTCCCGAGTTGAGGCCGCCGCACATTTCGCCGCCCCGGACCCGCCGCCGCTCTGCCCTGCGGGCGGAGCGCCGCGGCGGGCAGGTGCTGCTGGGGTTCAATGCCGAAGCGAGCCATCGCATCGTCGACATGCGCGAATGCCATATCCTCCGTCCCGAGCTTTTCGCCCTGGTGGAGCCGCTTCGGACGCTGCTCGCCCGGCACCTACCATCGCGCGGCCGGGCCGAGATAAGGCTGACCCTGGCCGACCAGGGTGTCGATATTCTGCTCGAGGGCTGGACTTCGGAAGGGCTGCAGGCGGCGGAGGCGATCTCGGATTTCGCTCAACGGCACCGGCTGGCGCGGCTGTCGACGGACGACGGCTACGGCCCTCAGACCTTATGGGAGCCAGTCCCCGCCACCATCACCCTGGGGGACGTGCCGGTACCGCTTCCACACGGCGCCTTCCTCCAGGCGACGGAGGAGGGGGAGGCGGCGCTGGTCGCCGGCGTCAGGGAAGCGGTGGGTGAGGGGCGGATCGTCGCCGACCTCTTTGCCGGCCTTGGCACCTTCGCTCTGGCTCTCGATGGGCGGGTTCTCGCGGTCGAGGGAGCACGCGATTCGGCGCTCGCGCTCAAGGGCGGCGCCGGTCGGGCTCAGCGACAGGTCTTTGTCGATCATCGCGATCTGTTCCGTCGGCCGCTCGACGACAAGGAGCTGAACCGTTTCGACGCGATCGTGATCGATCCGCCTCGTGCCGGTGCGAAGGAACAGGCGGCACTGCTGTCCCGCTCGAGCGTTCCACGGATCGCCTATGTCTCCTGCAACCCTGCAACCTTCGCCCGCGACGCGTCGATCCTCGTTGCCGGCGGGTACCGGCTCCAGTGGGCGATGCCCGTCGGCCAGTTCCGCTGGTCCACGCATGTCGAGCTCGTTGCGGCCTTTGCCCGCGCTTGACTTGGCCAGCCGCCTCGCGGAGCGGAGACCGGCGTCAGCCAGGAAGGATCATCCGTGATCGTCAGGATCGGCTTTTTCAGCCTCATCCTTCTCCTGCTCGCCTCGGGCTTGGCGGGAGGAACGGCGGCGTGGTGGCTCAGTGGCAGAAAGTTGGCGGCACCCGCTCAGGAGGTGGCGCTCCCGCCGCGAGTCTCGACGGCTTCGCTGGCGCCCCTCGTTAACCGAGTCGCTCCGGCGGTGGTCAACATTGCCGTCGTCCAGCCATCGCCTTACGAGCAGAACCCGTTGCTTCGGGATCCCTACTTCCAGGAGTTTTTCGGGGTTCCGGAAGCCGCACTGGCGCCGCGTCTTTCGGCCGGATCCGGCTTCATTGTCGATTCCGAACGCGGTCTCGTACTCACCAACCATCATGTCGTCGAAAATGCGCGAGCAATCGAAGTCACAGTCGGTGAGCGGAGGCTCCCCGCCCGCTTCCTGGGCAGTCATCCCCGGAGCGACATCGCGCTCCTTCAGATACCGTCGGGCAATCTCAGCCAGCTGCCGCTTGGCGACTCCGACCAGCTTCAGGTCGGCGACTATGTCGTCGCAATTGGGGATCCCTTTCAGATCGGCCAGACCGTGACTGCGGGGATCGTCAGCGCTCTTGGGCAGAGCCGGCGCGGCGACGGGCCGAGCTATGTCCAGACCGACGCGCCGATCAATCCCGGCAATTCCGGTGGGCCGCTGATCAACATGCGCGGCGAGGTGGTCGGCATCAACACCGCCATCATCGGACCGGGCCAAGGCAATGTCGGGATCGGTCTTGCCGTTCCGTCCAACGACGCCCGGCAGGTGATGGAAGCGATCCTCCGACAGCTGCCGCGCTAGGCCCTAGAGAATGTCGTGGAGGACTCGCGCCGCCGCATGGACGGCCAGTCCGATCAGGCAGAAGGAAGCGAGCGCGAAGGCGAGGAAGCGCCATTGCACCACATTCACCGTGGCCTGGATCAGACTGTGAACGATCCGAAACAGCACATAGCCCCAGGCGAGCCACACGTTGATCCAGACGTCGCCGCCGCCGATCAGCGCAAGAGTGATGCAGATCGCATAGAAGATCGTCGGCTGCTCCATCAGATGGTTGTAATTGTGCGCCTTCCATTGGACGTTCGGCTCGATCACTCCGTCCAGATCGCCCCCCTTGCTTCCTACGCGCCCCTTCAAGGAGATCCCCTTGCGTGCAAGCGCCGGAAAACGGGTGAAGTACAGCCACAGCATCATCACCAGCGTCCAGGCGACGAGCGCGACCACGGGCGCGAGGATCGGATATTGCATTTACTGGTCTCCCCCTGTTGAGCCGGTAGAGGTGCGACAGTTTCGATGGCGCATCAACCGCGGAGGGAATGCATGATTCAGCCGAGGATCGAAACGGAGCGACTGCTGCTTCGGCCGCCGGTACAGGATGATTTCGACGGCTGGGCCGAGCTGATGGCGGATCCGGAAAGCTCTTCTTTCATCGGCGGACCTGTCGCCCGCGCCGCCGCCTGGCGTGGCCTTGCGACGATGGCCGGCTCATGGGCACTCAAGGGCTTCGGCATGTTTTCGGTGATCGAGAAGGCGACCGGTCGCTGGGTCGGCCGGGTGGGTCCCTGGCAGCCGGAGGAATGGCCGGGACCGGAAGTGGGCTGGGGAATCGTCAAGTCGGCCTGGGGCCGCGGTTATGCGACCGAAGCCGCGATCGCGACGATCGATTGGGCGTTCGGCAATCTCGGCTGGACCGAGGTCATTCACAGCATCGATCCGAAGAACAGCGCGTCGATTGCCGTCGCCGAACGGCTCGGCTCGGTGAATCGCGGCCCCGGCAGGCTGCCGCCGCCGTTCGAAGGCCATATGATCGATATCTGGGGCCAGACGAAGCAGGAGTGGCAGGATCGGAGGCCGCGCCTGGCTTAGCTTTTCGAGCCTGACCCAGTCAGAAGCAAAAACCCCCGCCGGTGAGGGCGGGGGCTCCTGGTCTTAGTCGAACATCTTGCCGAAGGCGCGCTTGGCGCGGTTCTTCCAATGGCCGCGATGATAGGCATCGCTGGCCAGCAGTGGCAGGACACTGGTCGCCTCGGCGAACACCATCTGCTCGAGCGCGGTCGAGACCTTGCCCCAGCTCGCCGCCTCCTGGAGGGTCGAGGAGGAGCAGGCGCCGTCGCGCACGTCGGCGACGGTGATCTGCACCGCATATTTGTGCACCTCGACATCCTCGTGGCCGAGGATCTCGGCACAGACGACCGTGTCCTGGGTGAAGTTCTTCGGGACTCCGCCACCAATCATCAGCAGGCCGGTGGAGCCCGCCTTGATCTTGATGTCGGTGAGTTCGCGGAAGTCGGCGATCGAATCCATCGTCAGGTAAGGCTTGCCTTCCTTCATCCGGTCGACCTGGTGCTTGACGAGGCCGAAGCCGGCCGAGCTGTCCGTGAAGGCCGGGCAGAAGATCGGCACGTCATGCTCGTAGGCGAGCTTGACGAGGCTGTTCTCCTTCTTGCCGTTCTCCATCAGCCATTTGCCCATCTCTCGGATGAAGGCGCGCGACGAATAAGGCTTCGGATCGAGCGAGTTGGCGATCTCGGCGATGGTGAAATCGGTGTCCTGAAGCTGCTCTTCATCGATATAGGTGTCGTAGATCCGGTCGATGTAGAGCGAGCGAAGCGTGTCGTCGTCGGGGATCTCCAGCGCCTGATAGTGCTTGTGACCCAGCGCCTCGAAGAAATCCATGTCGACGATGGTGGCGCCGGTAGCGACCACGGCATCGACCATGTTGTGCTTCACCAGGTCCGCATAGAGATCCATGCAGCCGCCAGCCGACGTGGAGCCGGCCACCACGAGGATGATCGAGCAGTCCGGATCGGCCAGCATCTGGTTGTAGATTTCAGTGGCTCGACCGAGATCGCGCGAGGTGAAGCTCATCTTCTTCATCGCGTCGACGATGGGGCGAGCGTCGAAGCTCTTGATGTCGATATGCTCGACGGTCTTCGACAGAAGCTCCGCCTTGCGATTGTCGTTCACACGGATGTCGTTCACGGGAATCTCCCATACTCACAAGAACCGCCGTCGTTATGGGGACGCCGGAAACCCGTGGGTGGCGGAGCGCCCGCAGACGCTCCGCTCCTGGTGCGCCGCTGCTGACGCAGCACGCGCAATCTCTCGCCGAGGTTACAGCTTCACGACGTTCGACGCCGCGGGCCGTTCCTCCTCTTCTACATAGAGCGTCGCCATCGGCTCATCGTCGGCGACGACCTTGAGGTCGGATCCGAAGCCGTTGAAGCCGGTGCGCATCGCGCAGCCATAGGCCCCAAGCATTCCGATCTCGATATAGTCGCCGGCGGCGACGTCGGCGGGCAGCATGAACGGGCCCGCCATATGGTCGAGATCGTCGCAGGTGGGACCGTAGAAGCTGAACGCTACGTCGCGGGCCTCCGAATCCGCTTCCCGGACCAGCCTTACCGGAAACCGCCAGCCGATATGCGCCGCATCGAACAGAGCCCCGTACGCCCCGTCATTGATGTAGAGCTGGTCGCCACGCCGCTTTTCGACGCGTACGAGCAGGCTCGCATATTCGGCGCACAGCGCCCGGCCGGGCTCGCACCACAGTTCGGCCGAATAGGAAATCGGCAGGCTTTCGAACGCCTTGTGGATGACCTCGAAATAGGTTTCGAGCGGCGGCGGCTCCATCCCCGGATAGGTGGACGGGAAGCCTCCGCCGACGTCGACGATGTCGACCGTGACCGCGGCCTCGACGATGGCGGCGCGGACGCGCTGCATCGCCTCGGCATAGGCCGCCGGAGTCATCGCCTGGCTGCCGACATGGAAGCAGATGCCGAGGGCATCCGAAGCCTGGCGAGCCGCCATCAGCAGCGCCTTCATCTCCTGAGGTTCGGCTCCGAACTTGGAAGCGAGACTCAGCTTCGAATGTTCCGACGAAACCCGAATCCGAACGAGCAGGTTGAGATCGCTGGCAACCACACCATCGGGGCTCGTCGTCGCGCGGACGATCTTCTCGAGCTCTTCCATCGTGTCGAGCGAGAAAGTGCGAACGCCGTAGCTGAAATAGGCTTCGGCAATCGCTTCTTCGGCTTTGACCGGGTGCATGAAGCAGAGCACCGCCTCGGGCAGAGTCTTCGACACGAGACGGACCTCGGCAATCGAAGCCACGTCGAAATGCGTGACTCCGGCCTCCCACAGCACCTGGAGCAGGTCCGGGGACGGATTCGCCTTGACCGCATAGAGCGAGCGGCCCGGAAACTTCTCGACGAAGAATCGGGCAGCACGACGAGCGGCGTGCGGACGAATGAGCGTGACCGGCTGAACCGGGTGCTGGCGGGCGATCACGGTCGCGTTGCCGCGACCGAAGTGGGCGGTAGCTAGCCCCAGCGCGCTATGGTGCGTGTGCAACTCAAGGGACCTCCAACAGGATCGTTGACGAAAAAGCTGCCTTGCGGTTGGAAGTCCCCATGGGGCAGCGGCGCGGCATATATGGGCGCTGGACCCCCATGTAAAGACCTGCGAATTTCCGTGTTTTCCCAGAGGTTTCGATGCAAGAGAGAAGTCCGACGCCGAACGGTGTTCAAGCAGCGGCGAACCGCATCGCCGGAATCGTGACTCGAACACCCCTACTGCCGCTCGACTGGAAGGGTCGCCGGATCTGGGTGAAGCCGGAATGTCTGCAGAATGGCGGCAGCTTCAAATTGCGCGGTGCGACCAACCGGCTCGCGCAGTTGAGCGAATCGGAACGGAGTCGCGGGGTGGTTGCTTTCTCTTCCGGCAATCACGCTCAAGGCGTGGCCCTCGCCGCTCGGCGGCTGGGCGTGACGGCGGCGATCGTCATGCCGAGCGACGCGCCCGCCGTGAAGGTCGAGGCGACTCGCGCTGCGGGCGCGGAGATCGTCTTCTACGATCGCGCTCGCGAAAGGCGCGAGGAAATCGCCGCCCGACTCGCCCAGCAGCGCGGAGCGACGCTCGTCCCGTCCTTCGACGACGTTGACGTCATCGAGGGACAGGGGAGCGTCGGGGTCGAGATACGGGATCAGCTCGGACATGCCCCGGACCAGTTGCTCGTCCCCTGCGGCGGCGGCGGCCTGGCCGCCGGAATCGCGATCGCGCTACCCGAAACTCGGCTGGTCGTCGCCGAACCTGAAGGCTGGGACGACATGGGCCGGTCGCTCCGCGCCGGTACCATCCTGCCGGTCGACGAGCCAGCGCCCGCGACGCGCTGCGACGCGCTCCAGACGAAGCTGGTCTCTCCGCTTACCTTCGACGCCCTAAGGCAGACCGACGCAATCGGAGTGGCAGTTGGCGAGCAGGAAGTGGCGGCGGCCATGGCGTTCGCCTTCCGGAACCTGCGGATCGTCGCCGAACCCGGCGGAGCCGTGGCCCTCGCGGCCCTTCTGTTCGAGAAGGTTGGAGATCTGCCGGACGAGACGGTCGTCGTCGTTTCCGGCGGAAATGTCGATCCGGAGCTTTACGCCGGGATCCTGCGAGGCTCGTCAGCGGCGTGAGCGAGCGGTGCCACCAGGGCGATGAGCTGGCCCAAGGCCGCGACCTCCAGCGCCGTTCTCCTGAGCGCTTCGGAATGTTCCGCCGCATCGATCCCCGGGCGCGCCAGCGTCGCGCCGTCGAGAACGCCGTCGAGCAGCTGCGACAAGGCCGGAAGGATCGATTCTCCGATCGATTCGAGGGCTCCGTCCAGCGGCATCATCGGGCCAGCCTATTCGCCCAGGCTTAAGGGTTGGTGAAGGCCGGGGATCGTGCCATCAGCCGGGCATGACCGGCCCTGGCGCGATCCTGCTCTCGATCATGATGCTTGCCGTGTTCGCACTCGTCGGCGGAGCGACCTATCTGATCGCGAAGCGCCGCGATCGAACCAAGGGCCTTCTGATGTTCGTCGCGGCCGCCGTCATTCTCGGCAACGTGCTGGTGTGGACGCTCTGAGCGGATGAGGGTCCAGCTTCGGCTTCAGCTCCGATCGCTTCCCGATCGCCTCAGCGGATCGGGCAGGACGGGTCGAGCCTGAAATCGAGATAGTCGTCGACCGCCTTCATCAACAGATCCATCTCATTGACGAAGAAGTGGTTGGCGCCCGGGATCGTTTTGTGCTCGATGGTGATGTGCCGCTGCGTACGCAGCTTGTCGACCAGCTTCTGGACGGCGCCGGGGGTGACCACTTCGTCCGCTTCGCCCTGGATGATGATTCCGGAGGCCGGGCAGGGTGCCAGGAAACTGAAATCGTACATGTTCGCAGGCGGAGCGATGGAGATGAAGCCTCGAGCCTCCGGGCGACGCATCAGCAGCTGCATCCCGATCCAAGCACCGAAGGAGAATCCGGCGATCCAGGTCGTTTCGGCTTCCGGATGCACCTGCTGCACCCAGTCGAGAGCGCTGGCCGCGTCCGACAACTCGCCGATACCGTTGTCGAAAATGCCCTGGCTCTTGCCGACCCCGCGGAAGTTGAACCGGAGCGTTGCAAAACCCCGGCGAACGAAGGTCTTGTACAGGGCGAGGACGATGGCGTTGTTCATCGTGCCTCCGCCCTGCGGATGCGGGTGAAGGATCATCGCGACCGGAGCGCGCGGGCGCGGACCGGGGCTGAAACGTCCTTCGAGACGGCCCTCGGGCCCAGGAAAAATGACTTCGGGCATTGCACCTGTGCTTGGCAGGGAACAAAGGAAACCCGCGTGGATGCACCGCGCGGGGCGGCGCTCTATATAGGCGGGCGACGCCGTTCTGCAATTTCTTAGGGATGCGTTGCTCTTGTCCGGGCGAATTTACCTCGATCATGCTTCGACGACGCCGATCCTGCCCGGGGCGGCAGTGGCGATCGCGAAGGCCTGCGAAAGCTGGGCCAACCCTTCTTCGGCTCACCTGGAAGGTCGGGTCGTTCGTGCCGCGCTGGAGGAAGCCCGGACGCGAATCGCCAGCGCCTTGGGCTGGACCGGAGCCCTGGTCTTCACCTCCGGCGCCACCGAAGCGCTCGAGATCGTCCTTCGCCGGGCTCGTGCGGGAACCCGAATCGTGTCTGCCATCGAACATTCGGCGGTGCTTCGGCCCGTTCCGGAGGCCCGGCGAATCGCGGCCAGATCGAACGGCACGCTCGACCTCGCCGACCTGGAGATCGCCCTGAAGACGGCGGAGCGGCCGCTGGTTGCCGTTCAGGCGGTCAACAACGAAACCGGAGTGATCCATCCGATCGACGGGATTGCCGAGCGGGTGAGGGCGGCTGGCGGCCTCCTTCTGGTCGACTGCGCCCAGAGCGCCGGCAAGCTGCCTTTGCCGGACGCCGATTTCCTGGTCGTCGCCGCGCACAAGCTAGGCGGGCCGCCGGGAATCGGTGCGCTTCTCGTCAAGGACAGCGCCGCCCTTGAGGCGATTGGTGGACAGGAGGGCGGTTACCGGCCCGGCACCGCCGCCGTGCCGCTGATCATGGGATTCGCGGCGGCGGTCGAGGCCGACCATTCCTGGTACAAGGAAGCGGAGCGGCTTCGGGAAGTGCTCGACCAGGAGATTATCGACGCGGGCGGCGAAGTCGTCGGTCACGAATCGCCGCGAATCGCAACGATTGCCGGCTATCGGATGCCCGGCGTTCCCGCCGCCTCGCAGATGATGCAGTTCGACCTCGCCGGGATAGCGGTCTCGGCGGGCAGTGCCTGCTCGTCGGGGAGCCTCAAGTCGAGCCATGTTCTGTTGGCGATGGGGATGGACGAAGAGTCGTCACGCGAGGTGATCAGGGTGAGCTTCGGCCCGCAAACGGCCGAGCGCGATGTCGAGAGGTTCCTCGCCGAGTGGCGGAAGCTCTACGAAAGGCGCCGGCCCGCGTGAGCTGCATCTATCTCGATTACCAGGCCACCACCCCGCTCGCGCCCGAAGTTTCAGCGGCGATGCGGCCCTGGATCGAGTCCCATTTCGGCAACCCCCACAGCCCGCATCGTCTCGGTCGCGAAGCCGCCGCAGCGATTGAACTGGCCCGCAAGCGTGTGGCGGAGGCGCTCGGCGCCCCTGGCGAGGGAAAGCTCTATTTCACCTCCGGTGCGACCGAAGCCGCCAATTGGGCGCTGAAAGGGGCGGCGGCCCGATTTGCGTCGGGTCGACGCCGAATCGTCACGGTCGCGACCGAGCATGCCTGTGTGCTCGATTCGGTGCAGTGGCTGAGCCGGCAGGGGTTCGAGATCGTCATCCTCCCGGTCGACAAGGATGGACTTCTGGACCTCGATGTGGTTGCCGAGCAGGTGAACGACTCCACCGGGCTCGTGGCCGCGATGCTGGTCAACAACGAGATTGGCGTCGTCCAGCCGATCGAGGCGCTCGCCGAAATCGCTCACAAACAAGGTGCGCTCTTCTTCTGCGATGCCGTTCAGGGGTTCGGACGGGTCGAGCTGCCGCTTCACGTGTGCGACCTGGTCGCGGTTTCGTCCCACAAGGTTTACGGTCCCAAGGGTGTCGGCGCACTCTGGATCCGGAACGGCGTGGAGATCGATCCGATCCTCCATGGAGGCGGGCAGGAGGGGGGAATCCGGTCCGGAACGCTTTCGCCGGCGCTGTGCGTCGGCTTCGGGGAAGCGGCCCGCCTGCTCGCCGAACGCCGCAATCTGGACGACGCCCATGTGGAACGTCTCTGGCGGATGGCCAGGGAGCTCAGTTCCGGGTGGATTCTGAATGGCTCGGCGGACCGCCGCTACCATGGCAATCTCAACATCCGAAGGGCCGGAATCGATTCGTCCCGCTTGATCTCCGAGGTCCGGCAGGTCGCCTTTTCCGCTGGGTCGGCCTGTGCCAGCGGCTCGGGCCGCCCCAGCCACGTTCTTGCCGCGCTGGGTCTTTCCGAGCGCGAGGCCCGATCGAGCGTTCGAATCGGCTTTGGTCGCTATACGCAGGAAAGCGAGCTTCGCGCGGCGCTCACGCTCATTCTCGGCGCCGCCGATCGTCAAACCTCTTCGCCATCAGGGTTCGCCCAATGACTCTCGTGCGTTTCATCTCAGCCGACGGAACTCATGTTCAGGAAGTTCGCGCTCCTGCCGGGGAGCGGCTGCTCGATGTCGCCCAGAATGCCGGGCAGCCGCTGGAAGGCACGTGCGAAGGCCAGATGGCCTGTTCGACCTGTCACGTGATCATCGATCCGCAGGATTTTGCGAAGCTTCCTCCGGCGAGCGAAGAGGAGGAGGACATGCTCGACCTCGCCGCCCAGGTGACCCGCCATTCCCGACTCGCCTGCCAGATCTGGCTGAACGAAAGCCTGGAGGCCCTCACCGTTCGAATCCCGAGCGGCTTCCACAACATGCAGGGCCGATGAAGAGTCTGATCGCGCTTCTCGCTCTGTTGACGGCGAATTGCGCCAGCCTTCCGGCAGAGCGGTTCGTCTCCTGCGACGAGGCCGTGCGGCCGTCGGTTCAGGTCGACGCGCGGGGGACGGCCCGAACCCGGATCTCCGTGCTGACCTACAATGTCGAAGGTCTGGCGTGGCCGATCCGCTCGGGGCGCGGGCCGCATCTTCGCCGGATCGCCGAACACCTGCAAATGTTGAGAGCACGCGGAGAGGCTCCCGACATCGTCCTGCTGCAGGAGGTCTTCAGCCGGTCTGCGGCCCAAGCGGCCTCGGGGGCCGGTTATCCAGCCGTGGTGGCGGGCCCTGCGCGTGGCGAGCGGCGTCCCGCCCGCGAAACGGACCGACTTCCGGGTCGCCGACAGCCCCGACAAGGCGAGTTGGGGTTGAGGCTTGCCTCATCCGGCCTCGTGATCCTGTCCAATTTTCCCGTGGTCGAGACCAAGACGCGTCCGTTTCCGCGCGGCAGTTGCGCAGGACGCGACTGCCTGTCGAACAAGGGGATGCTTTATGCCAGGATCGCCGTGCCGGGCGTGCCTGACACCGTCGATATTCTCAACACGCACATGAACTCGGCCGCAGCCTCTCGCGTCTCGGAGGCGAGACATACGGCGGCTCACCGGGCTCAAGTGCTGGCACTGTCGGCTTTCCTTCGCGAGGTGAGCGACCAATCGCGGCCAATCGTGTTCGGCGGCGACTTCAACATGCGCCACTCGGAGGCGCGATTCGGCGAGTTCGACCGCCACCAGCCGCTTGAGATCGTTCACCGCTGGTGCAGCGAGCGGCCGGACAAGTGCGAGGTCCGGCTTTCCTGGGACGGCGACGCGCCTTGGATGGACACGCAGGATCTGCAACTGTTCGCTTCGGGGCGCCAGGTCGACATTCGTCCGGTCCGAGTGGAAGCCATGTTCGACGGCGGCGAGGGCGGCCCCGCATTGTCGGATCATGACGGCTTTCTGGTCACTTACGAACTTGTCTGGAACGTCGACTCCGCTGCAACCGACCACTGCCCGGCGTGACCTTGCAGGTTCGCCCTTTTCGTCCCATATGCGCCGCGGGAGTCGGGCGGACGGCGCTCTCGCCAACCCGGTCAGGTCCGGAAGGAAGCAGCCGTAACGAGTTCTCGCGTCGGGTCGTTCCGGCTCCCACCTCCTCTTGCACGCCACTGCACAGCAAGGACGAGCGAGACTTCAGCCGGTACATTCCCGCACATTGCTGAGGCCATCGGTGCCGGAGTTCCCCGCGCGCTCCGCCTTCGACAGCTAGGGGCTGAGGAGCTAGGGTAGGGCCGATGTCCGATTCCCCCCAGCCTTATCGGGTCCTTGCCCGCAAATACCGCCCACAGAGCTTCGATGCCCTGATCGGACAGGAGGCGATGGTGCGTACGCTCGCCAACGCGATCAGGCGCGACCGGCTGGCCCATGCATTTCTGCTCACGGGGGTCCGCGGAGTCGGCAAGACGTCGACGGCGAGGCTGATCGCCAAGGCGCTGAACTGCGTTGGCCCGGACGGGCAGGGGGGACCAACCATCCAGCCCTGTGGCGTGTGCGAGCCCTGCCGCGCAATCGCCGAAGGCCGCCATATCGATGTGGTCGAGATGGACGCCGCCTCCCACACCGGAGTCGACGATGTTCGCGAGATCATCGAGGCGGTGCGCTATGCCGCCGTCTCGGCGCGCTACAAGGTCTACATCATCGACGAAGTTCACATGCTGTCGAAGAACGCGTTCAACGCGCTCCTGAAGACTCTGGAGGAGCCGCCGGCGCATGTGAAGTTCCTCTTCGCCACGACCGAGGTGAACAAGGTTCCGATCACCGTCCTGTCGCGGTGCCAGCGTTTCGACCTTCGGCGAATCCCGGCGGAAATGCTGGCCGAGCATTTCGCCCGAGTGGCTCATGCCGAAGGCGCCGAGGTCGAAGCCGAGGCCCTGGCTCTGATCGCCCGGGCGGCGGAAGGATCGGCGCGCGACGGCCTTTCCATCCTCGACCAGGCGATTGCTCACGGAGCCGGCGCAGTAACGGCCGATCAGGTGCGAGCGATGCTCGGCCTGTCGGACCGCGGCGCAATCCGCCGGCTGCTCGGGTTGCTCTTGAGCGGGGACGCCATGGGAGCCCTGTCGGCGCTCAAGGATCAATATGATCTCGGAGTGGAGCCGTCGGCGGTGCTGCGCGGACTTCTCGAGGCGGTGCACGGAATCACCCGCGCCAAGGTCGGAGGGGCTCAGGATCCCGCCCAGTCGATCGAGGAAAGGGAGGCCTATGCCGAATGGGGCGGCCGGCTGTCCTTTGCCGCCATTCACCGACTTTGGCAGATGTTGCTCAAGGGACTGAGCGAGGTTCAGATCGCGCCTTCGCCGCTGGAAGCGGCCGAAATGGCCCTGCTTCGAATCATTCACGCCGCAGAACTGCCTGACCCGGGCGAGCTGATCGCCAAGCTGGCGAGCGGCGAGACCGCCGCGCCGGGAGCGCCGGAGAGACCGCGGGGGGAGAGCCAGTCTCCACTGCTCAGGGCGCCAGCCAGTTTCCGGGAGCTCGTCGACCGCCTCGCGGAGGGCGGCAAGGCGCATCTTGCCCAGCAGCTGCACGATTATGTCGGCCTCGTGCGCTATGCTCCACCGGAACTGGTCGTCCGGCCGCTGAAACCCTTGGCCAGCGACTTCGTTCGCGATCTTGCGGCCGCCCTCAAATTCGCTACCGGAACATTCTGGCAGGTGCGTGCGGCCGACGAACCGGCCGAGCCGTCACTGCTCGAGCAGGAGAAAGCGGAGGCCGAGCGGCAGCGGCAGAAGGTCCTTGACTCGCCCGTCGTGAAGGCCGCTTTCGAGGCCTTTCCGGAGGCCGAGCTCGCCAGCTACACGATCGACAAACGGAGTGCGTGAATTGCCCGACCTTAATGAAATCATGCGCATGGCGCAGGAAGCTCAGAACAAGCTGATGCAGGCCCAGGAAGACCTCGACAAGGTTATCGTCGAAGGCGTCTCCGGCGGTGGGATGGTCAGGATCCGGGCCTCGGCAAAAGGCCGGATCATCGGTGTCGAGATCGATGAATCTCTCCTTCAACCGTCCGAAAAGCAGATGGTCGAGGACCTTGTCGCCGCTGCCATCAACGATGCGCGTGGCAAGGCCGACATCGCCGCTCAGGAGGCGATGCGCAGTGCCACGGGCGGGCTGCAGCTTCCGCCCGGTTTCAAGATGCCGTTCTAGGGTGAAGGGAACCCCGCTTCCTGCCGCTTCGTTCGAAGGCCGAGAAAGGTAAGGATATGACCGACAAGATCGAAACCGGAACGGGTGGCGGTCTTCCCGAAAGCGGCGCCCTCGGCCCCGCCGGAAGCGTGACCTTCAAGAATCCCAGCGCCCTCGGCCTGGACCGGAGCGACCGGCGGCCCGGCCTGCCGGTGCTGGCGCTGCTGTTCGTCGCCGTTCTTCTGCTCGTTTTCGCCTGGAGCCAGGGACGCGACGATGGCGATGCCCAGAGAAGCGCCGGCGAAGTCGTTCAGGCGCAGTAGCGCCCGCTCTCAAAGGCAGCGGTCGAGGCGCTGGCTGCGAACTGCCGCCATCCGCGCCGCGATCATGTTGCCGTAGCGCCGGGTGAAGCCCCGCGGGGCGATCGCCTCGCGGCGTTTCGGCAGCGGCAGGACTGCCGCGATCCTTGCCGCCTCGGTCGGACTGAGGCGGGAGGCGTCGTGCCCGAAGTAGCGCTGAGCGCCGGCATTGACTCCGTAAGTGCCGATTCCGGTCTCGGCGACGTTCAGATAGACCTCCATGATCCGCCGCTTGTCCCAGAGCTTCTCGATCAGAAGGGTGAACCAGGCCTCCAGGCCTTTGCGGAAATAGCCGCCGCCCTGCCACAGAAAGGCATTCTTCGCGGTCTGCTGGCTGATCGTCGACCCCCCGCGCAGAACGCTTCCTCCCTGCATGTTGCGCCTGAACGCCGCCTCGATCGCTTCGCGATCGAAGCCGTTGTGCGAGCAGAACTTGCTGTCCTCGCCGGCGATTGCGGCGCGGACCATGTCACGATCCATTCGATCCAGTGACATCCACTCGCGCCTGGCCCCGTTGCCGCCGATCATGTCAGCGACCATCGTGAAGGTGATGGGCGGATTCACGAAGCGGTACAGCAACACCCAAAGGATGCTCACCACGAGGAACAGCGCGACGAGCCGGACGATCCAGCCGAGACCACGTCGCAGCCAGCCGCGATTCCTTCGAGTCTTGACAGCCACCCGAGCGCTTAGCCGGCGGAGAGCAGCCTGCGTTCGCCGGCGAGGTTCATCAGCGCCTTTTGAAGCTTTTCGAAGGCGCGAACCTCGATCTGCCGGATCCGCTCGCGGCTGACATCATAGACCTGACTGAGCTCCTCCAGAGTCTTCGGATCATCGGTCAGCCGACGCTCCGTCAGGATATGGCGCTCGCGGTCGTTGAGGGCGTTCATCGCCTCCTGCAGCAGTTCATGCCGCACCTGCGATTCCTGCGCCTCGGCGACTCGCTCGTCCTGAAGCGGCTCGCTGTCGACGAGGAAGTCCTGCCAGCTGCCCTCGCTGTCGTCGCGGAGTGGCACGTTCAGCGAGGTATCGCCACCCATCGCCATGCGACGGTTCATCGAAACCACATCTTCCTCGGACACGCCGAGATCGGTGGCGATCTGCTTCACGTCCTCGGGCTTGAGGTCGCCTTCCTCAAATGCCTCGATCCGATTCTTCATCCGACGGAGATTGAAGAACAGCTTCTTCTGAGCCGCCGTGGTCCCCATCTTCACGAGGCTCCAGCTGCGCAGGATGAATTCCTGGATCGACGCCCGGATCCACCACATGGCATAGGTCGCCAGGCGGAAGCCGCGGTCCGGCTCGAACTTCTTCACGCCCTGCATCAGCCCGATATTGCCCTCGGAGATCAGCTCGGAGACAGGGAGGCCATAGCCGCGATACCCCATCGCGATCTTCGCCACGAGGCGCAGATGGCTGTTGACCAGCTTGGCAGCCGCTTCCGTGTCGCCATGCTCCTGCCAGCGCTTCGCCAGCATATATTCCTCTTCCGGAGAGAGGATCGGGAACTTCTTGATCTCGGCCAGATAGCGGTTGAGGCCAGCCTCACCGCCGGTGGACGGGATCGTCGCCGGGACATTTCTACCGCTTGCCATGATGACTTCTCACATTCTCCCTGCGCGCCGCATGGAATCTGCTGCCCCACGCTGGCACTCGTGCTCCTATACGGAAAGGGCCCCGAACAGTTCCTGAATATCAGATGGGACGGGGCTTTTAAAGGTTAGGTTTTCTTTCGAAACCGGATGAACGAAACCGAGCTCCGCTGCATGAAGCGCCTGGCGATGGAAATTCAATCTTTTCAACACTTCGCGGTGCGAAGGGCGGGTTCGGCCGTAAACCGGATCGCCGACTAGTGGGTGGCCGATCGAGGCCATGTGGACCCGCACCTGATGAGTCCTCCCGGTTTCCAGTCGACACTCGACGATGGCCGCGTCCTTCAGCGGGCGAATCATCCGGTAATGAGTCACGGCGCGCTTGCCTCGACCGCTCTCGACGACCGCCATCTTCTTGCGGTTGGCCGTGGACCGGGCCAGCGGCGCATCGACGGTTCCCGAAGGAGGGATCGGGATTCCGGCGGCGACCGCCAGATAGAGGCGATGAATAAGGTGAACGGCAAACTGTCTTGCCAGTCCCTCATGAGCGACGTCGGTCTTGGCGACGACCAGAAGACCCGACGTGTCCTTGTCGATCCGGTGAACGATGCCCGGCCGGGCCACGCCGCCGATCCCGGAAAGCCGGCCGGAGCAATGGTGGAGCAGAGCGTTGACCAGGGTGCCGTCGAGATTGCCCGCGGCCGGGTGCACCACCATTCCGGCGGGCTTGTCGACGACGAGAAGATGATCGTCCTCGTGGACGATCTCCAGGGCGATGTTCTGAGCTTCGTTATGCGCGGGCTTCGGTTCGGGCACGGCCACTTCATAGACGGCACCGGGCACCGCCTTGATCGCCGGGTCGCGAACCGCCGAGCCCTGCGGACCCGTCACCTCCCCGCTGGAGATCAAAGCCTTCAGCCGCTCGCGGGAAAGCGTGGGCACCGCCGCAGCCAGCGCGCGGTCGAGCCGCCAGCCCGAAGCGTCACCCGGAATTCGCGCCTGAATGATCGTCTTTCCCCCCACAGGCCCGATTTGGCGACGGCCGTAACGAATTCAAGGCGGATGAGGTCACGGACGCGGCTCTGGAGAGGAAGCCTTGCAACCGCGACTCGCAAGGGCCAATACGGCCAGAGGGTTAGATATTTTCGAAGGGGCGCTGCCGCATGAAGTCGCACGAATTCGCGAGTCTGCTTTGCTCGCGGCTGTGTCACGACCTGCTTTCGCCTGTTGGAGCGCTCAACAACGGTCTCGAACTGCTCGCGGAAGAGCATGATCCGGAGATGCGCGCCCGCTGCCTTGATCTGCTCGCCGAGAGCGCACGGGCTTCGGCGAACAAGCTCAAATTCTTCCGCCTCGCCTTCGGAGCCGCTGGCGGTTTTGCGGACGAGGTCGATACGCGCGAGGCTCGGGTCGCCATCGAGGGGCTTTTCGGCGGCGATGGCCGAATCCGCCTGGGCTGGATGGTCGACGAACCGGTGATGAGCAAGGCGGCGCTGAAGGTGTTGCTCAATCTTGTCCTGATCGCCGGGGACTCGCTGGTACGCGGCGGCAGCCTCGACGTCGGAGCGGAAAAGCATGGCGCCGGGCTCGACATCGTCGTTCGTGCCGAGGGCAGCCGGATCGTGCTCGACCCCGAGCTCAAGAAGGTTCTGGTCGGCGGAACGGCCGCTGACGAGGTGGTGCCCCGAGCCGCAGCTGCCTGGCTGGTCCACTGCCTCGTCGAGGAGGGAGGCGGGCAGATCCAGGTGGCCGATCAGGATGGAATGCTTCTGATCGGCGCCACGCTTCCCGCTTAGTCCAGGGTCGTCCGGTACCGCGTCAGCGCGAGCGCGGCCACGATGCAGACGAAAGCCGCAAGGGCAAGGAGACTTGATCCCATGTCCGCGAAATCCTGTCCCTTCAGCAGAGCACCGCGCACGATCCTGAGGAAGTGAGTCACCGGGAGCATTGTTCCCAGCCATTGGGCCCAGTCGGGCATCCCCCGAAACGGAAACATGAAGCCCGAAAGCAGGATGGAAGGCAGCAAGTAGAAGACCGACAGCTGCATGGCCTGGAGCTGGGTTCGGGTAACCGTGGAAATGAGGAAGCCGAGCCCGAGCGATCCCAGGATGAACAGAAGGACTCCGAAGAAGAGGCCGCTCCAGCCGCCCGCCATCGGGACTCCGAACAGAAGCCGTGCAAGCAACAGGATCACCCCCGTCTGAAGCATTCCGACGATGACGAACGGGGCGAGCTTGCCGAGCATCACCTCGAGCGGCTGCACCGGGGTAGCGAGCAGGCCTTCCATCGTGCCGCGCTCGCGTTCGCGAGTCACACCCACGGCGGTCATCATCACCAGCGTGAGGGTAAGCACGACTCCCAGCAGCCCGGGAACGATGTTGTAGGAGGTGATATTCTCCGGATTGTAGCGACGATGGACGACAACTTCGAATGGCGATCCTCGCTCAGTGAGCCGAGCCGCCGCGCCGACGAGGTCGTGGCGAAGCGACTCCTCGGGCAGTCGACCGAGGGCGGCGAGCGCACTGGCGGTGGCGGTCGGGTCCGTTGCATCTGCCTCGACGAGGATCTGAGCGGCATCGCCGCGAACGACCCGGCGGGTGAAGTCCCCGGGAATGGTGATTCCGAACTGCACCTGGCCGGTGCGGACCAGCGCGTCGAGTTCGGCCGGCGAGCGGACCTGCTGGACGATGTCGAAATAGCCCGAATTGTGGATGGACGAGAGGACCGATCGAGCGAAGACGCTGTTCTCCTGGACGAGCACGGCCGTCGGGAGATGGCGGGGATCGGAGTTGATGGCATAGCCGAACAGCAGCATCTGCAGCAGCGGCACAGCCAATATCATGGCGTAGGTGAGCCGGTCGCGCGTGAGCTGGATGAACTCCTTGACCAGCACCGCGGCAAATCGATCGGCGGAGAAGGTCTGGCTCGGGCCGGCCTTCATTGGAAATTGTCCCGCGCGCCGCCCATCAGGTGAATGAACACGTCCTCGAGTGTGGGCTCGACCCGGGTCCAGCGGAATGGGGGTCGCCGATACGGTCCGAGCGCACGCTCCAGGGCTTCATCGTCGCTGCCGCTGACATGAAGCGCCAGGCCGAAAGGCGCCGCCATCTCGACGGCCGGGTTCTTGAGCAATTCGACGGCAAGCCGATCCACCCCTGCGCCGTCGCCGCGCCAGGTGAACAGCCGAGCCTCCTCGATCACTTCCTTGGCCGTGCCTCGGGCCAGAAGTTCGCCATAAGCGATATAGGCGATGTCGTGGCAGCGCTCCGCCTCGTCCATATAATGGGTCGAAACAAGCACGGTCAGCCCGCTAGAGGCGAGGGCGTGGATCTCGTCCCAGAAGGTTCGCCGCGCCTGCGGATCGACTCCGGCGGTGGGCTCGTCGAGGAGCAGCAGTTGTGGGTCGTGAAGGGTGGCGACGGCGAGGGCGAGCCTCTGCTTCCATCCCCCCGAAAGGGTTCCGGAAAGTTGTCGCCGGCGTTCGGCGAGCCCGAGTTGCTCGAGTGCCGAATCGACCCGCTCTCCTACTCGATCGAGGCTCCGGATTCTCGCGCTGAAGCGGAGATTCTCCTCGACTGTCAGGTCCTCGTAGAGCGAGAAGCGCTGAGTCATGTAGCCGGTGCGGCGCTTGATCTCCCAGCTCTCGGAAAGGATGTCGAAGCCCAGCGCCGTTCCACTACCGCTGTCCGGTGTCAGCAATCCGCACAACATGCGCAGGGTCGTCGTCTTGCCCGAGCCGTTGGGACCCAGGAAGCCGGTGATCCGGCCCTCGGCCACCTCGATGGAGAAATCCTTCACCACCGTTCGGCCGCCAAAACTTTTGCTCAGCCGGTCTGCTTTGATGGCCAAGTTCATTCGAGCGGCTCCACGTCGACCGGGAGGCCCGGAACCAGCCGGGTGCCGTTCGTCGGACGGGCTTCCACCATGAAGACGAGGCGATCTCGAGCCTCGCGGCTGTAGATGACGGGCGGCGTGAATTCGGGCCGGGGGCTGACGAACGAAATGGTTGCGCTGAAAGTGTCGGCGCAGCCATCACAGCTGAAGCGGACAGGCCGGCCGACGCGGTAGGCGGCAACCTCCCGCTCAGGGACGAAGAATCGGACGAAGATCCGGTCGTTGGGAATAAGGGCGAGGATCGGCTGGTTTGCCGCCGCCCATTCTCCCCTTTGGTAGAAGACCTCCTCGACCCGCGCGTCGGCTGGAGCCACAGGCGCCATGTCGTCGATCCGCGCTTCCGCTTCGGCGAGACGTGCCCGCGCCTGGGCAACACGTGCATCGGCGGCCCGGACCAGGTCTTCGCGCTGCCCGAGCATCGCTGCCTGGATCCGGCGGTCAGCCGCATCGAGCCGAGCCGAAGCGGTCTGGTACGCGGCTCGAACCTCGTCGAGCCGGACCCGGGCATAGATCCCCCTTTGGACCAGTAGTTCGGTTCGACTGAGCAGGACCCGCGCCTCTCGCTCCGCCGCCGCCGCCGACTCGCGTTCTGCCTGCAGGATGTCGATCTCGACCGGCCGCTGCCCCTTGCGTGCATCGGCGGCTTGAGCGGCGGCGGCTTCGAGCTCGGCCAGGGCCTGCTCACCCTGAGCCCTTCGCTGACCAGGCTCGACCACGAACAGAAGCGTTCCCGCGGCGACTTGATCACCGCGCCGAACGCCCAGCTGAGCCACGGTTCCCGCGACCGGACTGGCGAGGTACAGCGCTTCGCCTTCGATATAGCCCGAGAGAGTGGTGTCCGGGCGGAACTGGGGCGCTGTCAGACGCCAAACCAGCAACCCGACCGCGAGCCCGACCAGCACAAGGACAATGATCCGCTGCCGCTTCATTCCGGGTCTCCGCCGGTGAGGAGTCCGTCGAGGATTGTCTCGACATGCTGCCGTGCCAGCCGCGGAAGGTCGATCTCTACCCCGCCCACAGGCGTGAAGGTCTCTCGAAAGAGCAGGCCGACGATGATCGGTCCGACGATCGCGAAGGCATGGAAGCGGGGGTCCCCGGGGCGGATTTCGCCGCGCTGCTGGGCCTGCTCGATCAACTCGGTAAGAAGCCCAAGGCCTTTCAGAACGACATTGTCGTGCCAGACCTTCGCGAGTTCCGGGAAATTGCGGCTCTCTCCGATCACCATCTTGGCCACCGCTCCGATCGGAAGCACAGTCAGGATCTGCGCCAACCGAGGGAGGACGAGCCGAAGACGATCCGCGAACGGCATTTCGAGCGCGAGCACGGTTCGCCCGACCGCTTCGATGTTCGGAACGACCGTCTGCTCGACGACGGCTCGAAACAGGTCAACTTTCGTCGGGAAGTAGAGATAGACGGCGCCTTTCGAGAGGCCGGCGCGGGCCGCAATGTCCTCCATCCTGGCCGCGGCAAACCCTTTTTCGGCGAAAACCTGCAGGGCGGCGGCAAGGATGTCGTCCGGCCGCTCAGGCTTTCGACGCCGCCACTTCGGAGCTTGAGCGCTCGGCATGGGTTCCAGACTCATAAGTAAATGACCAGTCAGTTAGTAGCAGGCGGCGATGATGTCGTCGAGTCCCCCGAACGGCGAAGACGCGTAGCGGTAAACGCCTTCTTTACCACCGCTCGGCATAAGACCGGTCTCCAGTTGCGGGCGGAGCCATGGACGAGCTGATCAACGACTTCATCGCCGAGACGCGCGACATGCTGCAGGCGCTTTCCGGCGCCATCGTTGCGTGGGAGGCGGAACCGGGCGACCGCGAGCGGCTCGACGAGATCTTCCGCTTCGTTCACACGGTGAAGGGCAATTGCGGCTTTTTCGACCTCCCCAGGCTTGAGCAACTCAGCCATTCGGCCGAGGACGCCCTGGCCGAGGTTCGGGCCGGCCGGCGTTCCGCCGATGCGAGGCTCGTCACTGCCGTCCTCGCCGTCATCGACCGGATCGGAGAATTGATCCAAGCGCTGGAGACGGGCGAAGCCTTGGCCAGCGAGGATGACGAACAGCTGATCGCCGCGTTGAGCGGAGGGTCAGCACCGCCGGCGCTAGAGCCCGTCGCTCCGGCACCCGTCGATCTCGAAAACCGCCGCTCCATGCGATCGATCCGGCTTTCCGTCGACCTTCTCGACCGAATGATGAGCGGTGTCTCCGACGCCGTGCTGGCGCGCAACGAGCTTGCCCGGCGGCTTCGCGACATTCCGCGCGACATCGCTGTCGAGGCGGCCTTCGAACGCGTATCCGCCTGCATTGCCGAGATCCGCGATGCGATCACCCGCACGCGGATGCAGCGGATCGATAATCTCTTCGGCGCCCTGCCGCGAATGGTGCGCGACCTGGCCGCCGAACTTGGCAAGCAGGTACGACTTGAAGTCGATGGCGGTGACGTCGAGCTCGATCGCGAGATGATCGAGATGATCCGGGACCCGCTGACCCATATCGTCCGCAACGCCATCGATCATGGGATCGAACCTCCGGAGGCAAGGATCAAGGCGGGCAAGGACCCGGCCGGCTACCTGAAAGTGTCCGCGCGCCAGGCCGGGAACCAGATCCTCATCGAGGTCGTCGATGATGGTCGCGGCATCGATGGCGAGGCGCTGGTCCGCAAGGCCATGGCCGCCGGCACGCTGACGGCCGAAAAGGCGGAGCGGCTGTCGGCGGCTCAGAAGCTGGCGCTCGTCTTCACTCCCGGGCTTTCCACGGCGGGTGAAGTCACCGCCATTTCCGGCCGGGGCGTCGGAATGGACGTCGTTCGCGCCAACATCGAGCGGATCGGCGGAGTCGTCGATCTCGACTCCCGGCTTGGCCAAGGTGTCCGGCTCGCTATCCGTGTGCCGCTTACCCTTACCATCATTCCGGCGCTCACCGTCAGCGCCGGTGGCCAGATTTTCGCGATCCCGCGTTCGGCGATCGAGGAAATCCTCCGGGCAACCGGCAATGCCGTTCGGGTGGACAGGGTCGGCGAGCTTTCCGTTGCCACCGTTCGCGGCCGCCGAGTTCCCCTCGTCAGCCTTCCCGGGCTGCTCGGCGTCGAGCCGCTTGCCAGTGACGACGAGCGCAACGTGATCCTGCTCAAGCCCGCCGGGAGCGACGTCTATGCACTCGCTGTCGATGCCGTCCACGATCATGAGGAGCTGGTGGTGAAGCCGGCGGCTCCGGCCGTGATGACCGCCGGTCTTTATGCGGGCACGACTTTGGCCGACGATGGCCGTCCGATCCTGCTTCTCGATCCTTCCGGGATGGCCAAACAGGCCGGGGTCCGGTTCCAGGAAACCGAAGTTGATCGCCGGATTGCCGAAGCGGAAGCGGGCGATTCCGGATGCGAAACGAGCCTTCTGCTGTTCCGTGGTCTCGACGGCGGGCTGCGTGCCCTGCCCGTGCCGGTCGTCGAGCGGATCGAGGATGTCCCCGCCGCCGCGATCCGCTTCAGCGCGGGCAAGCTTCGCGTGGCTTTGGGCGAACGGATCCTTCCGCTTGCGGGATGCACCGAACCTCCGAAGCAGGGGGCGGTCCGAACCTTGCGCCTGACGGACGGAGTCTCGCAACTCGCCTACGCCTTCGACGAAGTCGTCGACATACGCGCCGTCGCTCTCGATCTCCGACCGGCGCCCGCGCCCGGCGAGGTGGCGGGCGTGGCTTTGGTCGATGACGTTCAGGTCGAGCTGCTGGATCCCTACTGGATCTTCGCCTCTCACGCGGATGAACGTCGCTCCGATGCGGATCGCCCGGTCTGCGCCCTTCCGACCGGCGATCCATGGATGGAAAACATGCTGAAGCCGATGATCGAAAGTCTTGGCTATCGGGTGGTTGCGGCAGGCGAGGGGATAGCGGCCGACATATTGATCACCAGCACCGACTCCGACGAGTTTCCGTCCGGTGCGGCCGGCGAGGTGCTTCGGATTCGATCCCGGCCGGAGCTTTCGGGCGAGAATGACAACAGCATCTACCGTTACGACCGAGTAGCCCTGCTCAACGCGTTGAGTCGAACCGCCGCCAAGGAGCGCAATCGTGGCTGAACTCCTGCTCATCGTTCGCCTCGCCGGCCGCCGGATCGCTCTTCCGGCTTCCGAGGTGGAAGCCGTCGTCGAGCTGGAAGGTGTTACTCCGGCGCCCCAAGCCTTGGCGCATGTCGCAGGTCTTGCGGCGCTTCGCAGCCGCGTCCTGACAGTCATTGACGGCCTTTCATCGCTCGGCTTCGGCCGTGCTTCTACCGAAGGCTTGATCGAGGCGCTGGTTGTGCCTTCGGGCGGGCATCCCTACGCCTTGCTTGTCGATCAGGTCGAGGACGTGATCGAAACGACCGGCAGTGTCATCCCGGTTCGAGCTCCGATCGGACCGGGCTGGGACCGCGTGTCGCTCGGCATGACCGAGGCTGACGGCGACCTGCTCCTGCTGGTCGACCCGCATGCGCTGATCGCCGGTCCGTCGGCTCAGGCCGCATGAGTTTTAAAGTTGTGATTACCTATTCCCGCTAGGGATTCAGATGCCAGCGGCCATGGAGCGTGTAAGAAATGAGAAGCTGTCTTGTCGTTGACGATAGCAAGGTGATCCGGAAGGTCGCCAGGCACATCCTCGAGACCCTGAATTTCACCGTGGAGGAAGCCGAGGACGGGCGGGACGCGCTCAGCCGCTGCGCCGCCAGCATGCCCGACGTCATCCTGCTCGACTGGAACATGCCGGTGATGAGCGGCATGGAGTTCCTCCGGGCGCTGCGCCAATCCGAATGGCCACAGCAGCCGAAGGTCGTCTTCTGCACCACCGAGAACGACATCGCGCACATCCGCGCCGCCATCGCTGCAGGCGCGGACGAATATGTGATGAAGCCGTTCGATCGGGAAACCCTTCACAGCAAGCTGCAGATCGTCGGGCTCGCGTGAACGCCCGGCCCGCACCCGTGCGGTCCCGGCAGTCCGAAAAGGCATCCGAGCCGCCAATCCGGTTGATGATCGTCGACGATTCGACGGTTGCCCGGGCCGTGCTCGCCCGGATGGTGGCGTCGGATCCCGATTTCGAAGTCGTCGCCGTAGCCGGCAATGTCAGCGAAGCGCTCGACGCCTTGAAGACGGTGCAGGTCGATATTGTCCTTCTGGACGTGGAAATGCCGGGCACGAACGGCCTCGAAGGACTGCCCGCGATCGTCGCAGCGGGCGAGGGCGCCCAGGTGCTCATCGTCTCCTCCATTGCCGAGAAGGGGGCGGAGGTGACGGTCAGGGCGCTTGCGCAAGGCGCTGCCGACACGCTTCCGAAGCCTGGATCCGGAAACTTCGCCGGGCGCTTTGCCGAAATATTGTGCGACCGGCTGAGGCGGATCGGGCGAGCCGACCGGCGCGAGGGGACTCCGGTCCGTTCACCGGTTCCGCTGCGCCTTCGCGACATGCCCGATCAAAGGCTGCGCTGCGTCGCGCTCGGAGCGTCGACGGGCGGGCTCCATGCCCTGATCGAGTTTCTTCGGGCGCTTCCGCCGAAGATCGGCGCACCGATCATGATCACCCAACACCTGCCGGCGATCTTCATGCCCTATTTCGCGCGACAGCTGCAGGCGGCGTCCGGGCGCGAAGCCTGCGTCGTGCAGGAAGGGCAGGCCCTGACCGCGGATCTCGTCCACGTCGCCCCCGGCGATGCCCATTTCTGCGTCGAGCAGCAGGGATCGAGCGTTCGGGTCCGGCTCGATCGGCGCCCGGCGCCGACCGGCTGCCTTCCATCGGTCGATCCGATGCTCTCCACGGTTGCTGAGGTCTATCGCGACTCCGCAATCGGAGTGATCCTCAGCGGCATGGGCCGCGATGGCCTCATCGGCAGCCGGACCCTCGTCGAGCGCGGCGGAGCCGTGCTCGCTCAGGACGAGCGGACGTCGGCGATCTGGGGCATGCCGAGGGTCGTCGCCGAAGCCGGACTGACGTCGGCGGTGCTTCCGCCGCCGGAACTGGCGCGTCGAATCGGCGAGCGGGCGGGAGGCGCGTCATGGAGATAAGTGCCGCCTCCCAACGCATCCTGACCAGTCTTCTCGAAACGCGAACCGGCCAGCAACTCGCCTTCAGCCGCCGCTGGCGCATCGATACGGCTTTGGCTTCGATCCTCCGCCAGCGCGGCTTCGCCAGCGTCGATCAACTGGTTTCGCAGCTGGTCTCGGGGCGCGACAAGGGTCTTACGGACCAGGTCATCGAGGCGCTGCTCAACAACGAAACCTATTTCTTTCGCGATCGACTGCCTTTCGACCTGCTGTTCGGCGGGCCCATCAGCAAGCTTGAGACGGCCCGAAGCCGGGAGAAGCGGCTCGCCATCTGGTGCGCAGGCTGCTCGACCGGGCAAGAAGTCTATTCCCTGGCAATGAACTTTGCCGACGAGCCCGCGCGCTGGCGCGGCTGGAAGATCGAGATCGTCGGAACCGACCTTTCGCGCTCGGCGATCGAGCGAGCCCGCGCTGGCACCTATTCGCAGTTCGAGGTTCAGCGCGGCCTTCCTGTGATGCAGATGGTCCGCTGGTTCGAGGAGCTGGGCGGGGGAGATTGGCAGATTTCGGATGAGGTCCGCTCAAGCGTCCGCTTCGAAGTCGGAAACATCATCGATCCGCCGCCGCGCCCCGGCCGCTTCGACATCATTCTCTGTCGCAACGTCCTGCTTTATTTCTCGTCCGACATGCGTCGTCTCGCCTTCAATCGCCTCGGACAGGCGATCGCGGCCGATGGCGCACTGATGCTCGGCGCGGGAGAGACTGTGATGGGGCAGACCGACCGCTTTGTTTCCGACCCGGAGCATCGCGGCCTATACATGCCGTCAGCGACGCCAGTGACGCATTCCGACGCTCGAGTTGCATAAGGCTCGAATCGGGAGAGCAGTTCCCCGCACTCGAAATTCGCCGGTCGCGGCCCGAGAAGAAGGATGACTTGACGTCCGATGAGCTTGGCGCCCTAACAAGACATGGACGGGATTATCGACTACCCCTCGCCCAACTTCGACGAGCGCGATCAGCCGGTATCGATCATCGTGCTCCACTATACCGGGATGAAGACCGGGGCCGAGGCCGTCGCGCGGCTCTGCGATCCGGACTCGAGCGTTTCATGCCATTATCTGGTCGAGGAGGATGGCCGGGTGCTCCGGCTGGTGCCGGAGGGCAAGCGCGCCTGGCATGCCGGCCAGTCCTATTGGCGAGGCCATAGTGCCATCAACGACATCAGCATCGGCATCGAGATCGTCAACCCCGGGCATGAGCATGGCTACCGACCCTTCGCCGACGCCCAGCTCGACGCCCTGATCCCACTGATCGCCGACATCAAGAATCGCCACGGCATCAGTCGCGGCAATATCGTCGGCCATTCCGATATCGCGCCGAGGCGCAAGCAGGATCCGGGGGAGCTGTTCCCATGGGGAAGGTTGGCTCGACACCGGCTCGCGCTGCCGCGCCCCACTCATAATCTCGTGGACCCGAACTGGACCGACTCCGGATTCCTGCTCGCTCTGGAGCGTTTCGGCTATGACGTCAGCGATCCGCTTGCCGCGACGGTCGCTTTCCAGCGTCGCTTCCGTCCGGAGCTCATCGACGGCACGATCGACGGGAAATGTCGAGCCATTCTGCTCGCCCTCCTCTTGCCTCGACCGCGCGGGGACGACTGACCCGATCGAAATTGCTCCGGCACCCTTGGTTACGATCCGCAAAACGCCTAGATGGGAAGTGCCAGAGGGTCGGGCGGCCGCGGCTCGTGCTCAGCACGGGGCGAGGAAAGTCCGGGCTCCACGGAACGACGGTGCCGGGTAACGCCCGGCGGGGGCGACCCCAGGGAAAGTGCCACAGAAAGCAGACCGCCTGTCGAAGCCACAGGGCGATGGCAGGTAAGGGCGAAAGGGTGGGGTAAGAGCCCACCGCGGCTCCGGCAACGGCGCCGGCACGGCAAACCCCACCGGGAGCAAGACCGAATAGGGGCGGCATATGGGCTTCGTTCCGGCTCGTCGCCCGGGTTGGTTGCTTGAGGGGCGGAGCGATCCGTCTCCTAGAGGAATGGCCGCCCATTCCGCGGAGGCTTGCCGAAACGGATGGACAGAACCCGGCTTACAGACCCTCTGGCCGTTTTTCTTGTCGGGAGGGTGGCCGAACCGCCGGCCACTTTCTATCTGGAAGCGATGGCAAGGCAGACGCGATCGAATGACTGGGGATTTCCCCGCTGGCGCGGCTACGGCTCGACCCGCCAGGCGGAGCCGGTGCGCAAGTGCGATCGCCACGGCTGCGACGAGCCTGGCGACCGGCCGGCACCGAAATCGCCCAACAGCCGGGATCGCTGGTTTTTTTGCGAACGGCACGCGGCCGAGTATAATCGCAACTGGAACTATTTCGAAGGCCTGACCGCCGAAGAGGCGGCGGCACGCGAAGCTGACGAGCAGCGGGGAGCGAACGGATATCGCCAGTCCGGCCATTACGGATGGGGTGGACCGGGCGACGGCAGCCGGAGCAGCGACGAAATGCGTGCGCTGGATGTCCTGGAGCTCGAGAGCGATGCCGATTTCGAGGAAGTCCGGATCGCCTATCGACGACTGGCGAAGGCCAACCATCCGGACCTGCGTCCCGGGGACTCGGAAGCGGCCGAGCGCTTTCAGGCCGTGCAGGCCGCTTATGAAGTCCTGCGCAAGGCGGAGGAGCGCCGAAGCGCCGTCTAGGTGGACGGCTCAGTCCGTCGACATGAACGTACCGGTCACATGGGCTAACGGATCGGCAGGATCGCCATCATGGGCGAGTCCCCGAACGAAGCCGACGCTCCGAGTGACTCGATAGCATTCGCCCCGCCCGACGATCGTCCGGCCGGGAACGGCGGGTCGCAGATAGTCGATCCGCAGATCGAGCGTGGCCTGATGCCGGAACCGGCCCAACTTGACCCAGATGGAAAGGCTGGTCGCCATGTCCATCAGGCTGATGATCGGTCCAGAGGCAATGATGCCGCTTTCCGGCATGCCGATCAGTTGCTCGTGATAGGGGAGCGTGAGCTCGACCCAATCCTCGCCATGATCCCGGTAGGCGATTCCGAGCGCCCCGCCATGGCCGAGGTGACGCACATAGCTCATGAAACTTTCGGGATCGAAGGCCCTTGTTGGGCTGCCCGAGGACGGTCCAGGGGAATCCGGTCCGCTCATTGTGCGAGCCGTCGTGCCGTTTCGCGCACCAGGGCGATCATGTTCGGAATGCCTTGGGTGCGGTTGGAGCTCAATTGATTGCGAAGGTCGAACTTCGCCAACTCGCCCTCGATGTCGAGGGCGAGTATCTCTTCGGGCCGGCGATCCTGCACCGCAAGCAGGATCAAAGCGACGATTCCCTTGGTGATCGCGGCATTGCTGTCGGCGAGGAAATGCAGTCGTCCGTCGGCACTCGCCACCGGATAGAGCCAGACCGCGGCGGAGCAGCCTCTTACAAGAGTGGCATCCGTCTTCAATGCCTCGGGCATTGGTTCGAGACCGCGGCCGAGGTCGATCAGAAGCCGATAGCGGTCGTCCGGTTCGAGCAGCTCATAGTCCGAGTAAACGTCTTCAAGTGATCGCAAGTCCATCGGGCGCACTTAATGGTCTCGCCCGCTTTCGTCACCCGCCGTCAGCCTTGTGCCCCATCGGCGATGCGTTCGAGGCGTCGAACACGATTGCGGAGCTCGACCAGTTCGCCTCGCGCTGCTCCGGTTTTTCGATGGCCCGCTCGGACGATTTCCAGACGCCTGAGCTCGAACCAGCCCTGCCAGACCTTGGCGGCAGCTGCCGAGCAGATCGCAAGGGCCATTGTCCCCGTCGAGGCGAGTGTGACCAGAAGGAGCGGCTCCGCCAACTTTCCCTCCCTAGCTGTTCCGAAGCTCTTCGATCTGCCGTTCCAGGCTGTTCTCTTTCTCGACCGTGATGCGTTCGAGGACCTGGATCCGGGCTTTCAACTGCTTGACCTCCTCGCGCAGCTGCGCCGTTTCGCGAGAACCGCCAAAACGGGTTTCGCTCTCATGTCCGCCGTTCTTGAACTTGTGCGAATAACCATAGCGCGCCTTGATGATGCTCGCGACCATGACCATCGCAACGATCAGCACCACCATTACCTGACTGCCGCTCATATTCGCTTTCCTTCCGTTCCCGTGTTTCGACGTTTCAGTTCAGAGGTTTGTCGCGCAGCCGTTCGATCTCGTCGGCGATGTCCACGCCCTTCTCTGTCACGATGCGTTCAAGCACACGTACACGTTGCTCCAGCCTCTCCGTGTGCGCGGCATGCTGGGCGGCTCGCTCGGCAGTCATCGCGGCGAGGGCTTCCGCCATCTTCTCCTTGTGCTTGAGCCAGCGCTTGAAGGCCTCGTAGCCGATCCCGGCCATCACCGGGATCCCGACGACGATCATGAAGAAGCCGAGGACCAGATAGGTCTTTTCCATCGTGGTGCTCCTAATTGCTGAGCCCGCGAAGGCCCTCGATTTCCTGCGCGACCCGGTGGCCGTCGTCGGTGACGATCCGCTCGACAGTGGCGAGCCGGTCCTTCACGGCACCGAGTTCGGCTCTCAGCTGAGCATTCTCCGCCGTCAGCAGCTTGAACCGCTCCGACGCTTCGGTGGTGATCTTTGGCTCGACGGCCTTGCCCCAGCTCGTTTCGAGCGGATAGCCATGCTTGATTCGCAACCAGGTTGTGAAGATCCATCCGGCGATCGCCACCAGCCCGAGCACCATTCCGCCGCCGATGATCCAGGGCAGGTGCGGGATCAATATTTCCTCTGCCATTGGCTTCTCCTCCTCCCACTTCTCCCAAAGCAGCTCAGTTCCGAGTCAGTCGCAACGCTTCGATTTCCTGCGTCAGGCGATGGCTGTCGTCGGTCACGATCCGCTCGACATTGGCGAGTCGGTCCTTGACCGCGCCGAGTTCGGCCCTGAGCTGGGCATTCTCCTGGCTGATCAGCTTGATGCGCTCCATCCCCTCGTCGCTGGTCTTGGGATACACGGCTTGTCCCCAGGCGCCGTCGAGCGGGTAGCCATGCTTCACTCGAAGCCAGGTCGTGAACACCCATCCGAGGACGGCAGCGAGCCCGACGATGGCGGCTACGGGAGCGAAGGTTTCGAACGGGAAATTCACGGATGGCTCTCCTCTAGCGCAGCTGTTCGATTTCACGCGCGGTGCGTTCGGCCGGATCGGTGGCGATCCGCTCGAGCACGGCGATCCGCTCCTCGAGCCGGCTGACCTGACTACGCAGCTGATCATTCTCGCTCGAGAGCCGTTCGACCTTGCGATCCTCTCCCGGGTCGCCGCCGTGGGACAGGCCGCCCCATTCGTCCTCGACAGGATAGCCATGCTTGGCTCGGATCCAGCTGGTGACGATCCAGGCGGCATAGGACATGGCGATGATCGCCAGGACAAAGGCTGGACTTCCCCAGGACATGCGCTCGTCTCCCTGTTGATGCTCGTTCTAGTTCAGATCGCCGCTACGGGCGCCTCGAAGCGCTGGCCGTCCGCCTTGACCTTCAAGACTTGAGAGGCGCTCCTCGAGCCTAGCGATCTGCCCGCGAAGCCTCGAATTCTCGGCAATCATCAGGTCGGCTCCATCGCTGGCGGCGCTCTCGACGAAACTTGAAGGGCTGCTTCGGTTGAAGGTTGCAAGGAGGGGCAGGGCCAAAGCCGCTGCGACCGTGATCCCGATGATCAGGAACAAGGCAAGATTGGCATCCATGACTCTTCCTCCTTCCTCTGGCAGCTGTCGGTTCAGCGAAGCTGTTCGATTTCGCGAGCGAGGCGACTGTTGGAACTGGTCACATAGGCTTCCACGTCGGCGAGCCTTCGATCGATGTCCCGGAAGCGGGCTCGCACCTGGCGCGCCGTGCGGTGCGGACTTCGGCGGACGCCCTGCCAGAACTTCTGCTCTTCCTTGTCCTCCAAATACAGTTCCACCGGCTTGGCCGGAGCCATCCAGGCGGCGATCCAGTAGGCGATGAGGGTCCAGGGAAAGCCACCGAGGATCGTGAGGATGACGATACCGATGCGGACGAGAGTCACGTCCATTCCGGTATAGTCTGCGATGCCGGCACAGACGCCCGACCATTTGGCGTTCTGCTTGTCGAGGTAGAAGCGAGTGCGTGGAGAGCTCATACGTTCCTCCTGCGGGGGCGGTTGGTGCGAGCGACCGGTTCGAGATCGCTGTCGGCGAGGTCGCGGGATCTATGATCTTCGATCCCGAGGCCGACCGGATCGCGGGCGATCGAACGCCAGTTCGGATTCTCGGCTTGGACGATCCGTTCGATCGTGATCATTCGTTCGTCCAGCCGGCGGGCGAGGTCATGAAGTTCGTCGAGGAGGTTCTCGTCCTCGGTGGTCAAAGTCGCTGCTGTCTTCCACTTGCTGACATAGTGAAAGATGATCCACGGCAGACCGATGAAGAGCATGCCGACGATGATGACTGGAGCCAGGTCGTCCATCTGATCAGTCCTCCTGGCTCTGCGCAGCGCCGCCATTGGTGCGCTTGGCGAGGGTCGCCTTCAGCGCTTCGAGCTCCGCATCCACTTTCTCGGCGTTGCGCAACTCGGCGATTTCCTCCTCGAGGGTCTTGGGCGGTCCCCCGAGGCCGAGAGCGTCGGCATGGCCTTCGGCAAGATCTGCGCGACGCTCCAGGACGTCGAAGCGGCTGAACGCCTCGTCGACCTTGGGGCCCGCATAGAGTTCGCGAAGCCGGGCGCGGTTCTGAGCGCTTTCCATCCGGGTCATGATCGCGTTCTGCCGAGTCCGCGCTTCGCGCAGTTTCGACTGCAGCTTGGCGATGTCGGCCTCGGAAGCGCGCAACGCATCATCCAGGACCTCGATCTCCGCCTTGAGCTGGTCGGCCATGTCCGCGGCTTTCTGCTTCTCCAGCAAGGCTGCTCGGGCGAGATCCTCGCGGCCCTTGGAGAGGGCCAGCTCAGCCTTCTCGACCCAGCTTTCCTGAAGTCGGTCGAGCTTGGCGATCTGTCGCCGCATTTCCTTCTGGTCGGCGATCGTTCGCGCGGCCGAGGCCCGGACCTCGACAAGCGTCTCCTCCATCTCGAGGATGATCATCCGGATCATCTTTGCCGGGTCCTCCGCCTTGTCGAGCAGGTCGGTGACGTTGGCGGCTATGATGTCGCGCGTCCGCGAAAAGATACCCATGGAAAAAAACTCCTTCGCTAAGTCGAAGGGCGTGGCCGGCGCCCTTCCATAGAACCGACTGCCGCCGCGGTTTCCACGCTGGCTGCTGGAAGCATCCATCCGGATGAGCGCTTCCTTCTCCACCATGATCCGCACCGGTGAGCGATCAACCATTCGCCCGAACCGATCCGGCTTCAGCATAGACGGTACGGCTGTCGCCGACAGCCTCCGCCGGTGCTACCGCCGCGGCGACCGAGAGAGTCGAAAGGATGAGTGCGCCGACTGCAGCCAGGGCAACTCCGACCAGATGATCTGACTTGAACATTTGCGGTCTCCCCAACATTGTCATTGTCCCATCCCGCCGACCATCCGGGCGTGACGCTCTTATGTTAGCAGGGGGCGTGCCAACTTTGAAAAAGCGCAGAAATCCGCCAAAAATAGCGAGGCTGCGGGCTCAGTGGGCGGTTAAGGCTTGCCAAGACGTGGTGGATTACGCCAAGATTCGGGAATGGAGCGGAACACCCAGCTGATCGGCCAGTCCTCATCCTTTCTGGACGCGGTGGAGCGAGCCAGCCGCGCCGCGCCGCTCGATCGGCCGGTGCTGGTTATCGGGGAAAGGGGGACCGGCAAGGAGCTCATTGCCGAGCGCCTCCACCACCTGTCCTCGCGCTGGGACGGACCGCTTATCGTGATGAACTGCGCGGCCTTGCCCGAGACGTTGATCGAGGCCGAGCTGTTCGGCCACGAGGCCGGGGCCTTTACCGGCGCCACCAAGGCTCGGCCCGGACGGTTTGAAGAAGCCAATGGCGGAACGCTCTTCCTGGACGAGCTGGCGACGCTGTCCAGTCCGGCGCAGGATCGTCTGCTTCGCGCGATCGAATATGGCGAGGTGACCCGGATCGGTGCCTCCAAGCCGATCGAGGTCGATGTACGGATCGTCGCCGCCACCAATGAGCATCTCCCGAGACTCGTCGATGAAGGCCGGTTTCGAGCCGACCTTCTCGATCGGCTGAGCTTCGAAGTCGTGACCCTGCCGCCGCTCAGGCACCGGGAAAGCGACATTCCCGTGCTGGCGGAATTCTTCGGGCGCCGAATGGCTCTCGAGCTGGGCTGGGCCGGCTGGCCGGGCTTTGCGAAGGCGGCAATGGCACAATTTCTTTCCTATCCGTGGCCGGGGAACGTCCGCGAGCTGAGGAATGTGGTCGAGCGAGCCGTCTACCGCTGGTACGACGAAAGCCAGCCGATCGAGGACATCCAGTTCGATCCCTTCGAGTCCCCCTGGGCTCCGACCGCCGCCAACGAGAACCAGAAGACCCCACCGCCTCCGAAGGCGGAAGAGCCGGTCGCTGCCGCGCCGGCCGAAGCGGCTGCGGCCGCGGCCTACGATCCCGGCAAATGTGCGGATTTCCGGCTCGCCGTCGCTGAATATGAGAAGGCCATTCTCGCGGCCGCGTTGGAGCGCTGCCGGTGGAACCAGCGCGCTGCGGCTGCGGCACTGAGTCTCACCTACGACCAGCTTCGGCATGCGATGCGGCGCCACCAGCTACAGGGAAGCTGAGCCGCACCGTCTTCTCCTGAAGGCTGGATCTCCAGTTCAGGGTTCAGGCGCGCCGTACAACTCCAGCCAGGCCATCCAGCCCAGCGAAAGCGCAGCCAGTCCGAAGGAAAGCACCATGACGATCCATGCCGTTCCCCAGAGAAGGAGGGATGGCGCCCGACCCTCGTTTTTCAGGCGCTGCAGCCTGACGACGAGGTAGCCGGCCACCAGCCCGTAGATGAAGAAGGAAAGGCCGGCCATCTGCCGTTCCATGGCACAGGGCGGAACCCGGATCGAGGGCTCGAGGTTCAGGCGGCGATGGACAATCCCGATCCCACACAGGCGGGCGACACTCGGCACCGGCCGGGCTCTGTTGGCTGTAATCTCGTTGCCTTGGCGCTGCTGCTGATCGCAGTGGCGGTGTTCGTATGGGCGGCGTGGATCAACAATCCGGAGGATGCGCCAAACCCCTCGTCCAGCGGGGTACCGCCGGTCGCTCCGGCGGAATGATTAGACCCGAAGCGTCCCGAGCAGCGAGCTTTCTTCCGAGGCGTCGGACGGTTGCTGCGGAGGATGCGCCACCGGTTGGAAGGTGAAGAACAGGATCGCGCCTGCAGCGAACCCCTGAACGACCAGGGCAAGGGGACTGTCCATTTTCTTCCACATCTTCATGTTCGCCTCTAACGGCTCGTCGCACCGCCTACTGGAAGATCGCGGCATTACGCTCCGGCCGGACCGCTGGCATGCATATCTTGGTCACAGTCGCGTTTCATTTGTTTCGATTGTGTCAGATCGCCCTGTCGCTTCAGGGACAGGTCTGAGGATTCGGGGGCCGCAGATGCATGGCCGAGGGCAAGCCGCCGGATCGGACTAGGGAAGCTGTGCCTTGGGGAAGCCGCCCCAGGCCTGGTCATAGTCGCTCTGTGCATGATCGGTCGCGAACCGCGTGGGGCGATAGGGCCAGCAGCTTTCGACCATGAAAGCCATCGTGCCCTCGATCTTGTGGGGCTTGAGCTCGGCCTCGCTCGCGGCCTTCCAGCTGGCGACGTCAGGTCCGTGGCCAGCCATCAGATTGTGCAGGCTGAGACCCCCCGGAAGGAAACCGTCGGCCTTGGCGTCGTAACCGCCGTAGATCAGGCCCATGCATTCGCTCATGACGTTGCGATGGAACCATGGTGGGCGGAAAGTGTCCTCGGCCACCATCCAGCGCGGCGGAAAAATCACGAAGTCGGCATTGGCGCGGCCCGGGACGTCGGATGGCGAAGTCAGGACGGTGAAGATGCTGGGATCCGGATGGTCGAAGCTGACCGTTCCGATCGTGTTGAACAGCCTCAGGTCATATTTCCACGGCGCAAGATTGCCGTGCCAGGCCACAACGTCGATCGGGCTGTGATCGAGCTCGGTCACCCAGAGCGATCCGAGATACTTCTGGACCAGCTCGACACGGACCTCTTCATCCTCATAGGCCGCCCGCGGGATCAGGAAATCCCGCGGATTGGCGAGACCGTTGGAGCCGATCGGCCCCAGTTCGGGCAGACGGAACAGGGAACCGTGATTTTCGGCCACGTAACCGCGCGCCTCCCCGTCGGGCAGAAGTACCCGGAAGCGCACGCCTCGCGGCACGAGCGCCACCTCGCCCGGTTCGACTTCAATCCGCCCCATTTCGGTTCGCAAGTCGAGCCGACCCTGCTGGGGAATGATCAGCAGCTCGCCGTCTGAATCGAAGAAATAGCGCCGTTCCATCGATCGGTTGGCGCGGTAGATGTGAACGGCGACCCCTTCGAGGCTCTCCGGATCGCGATTGGCCACCATCGTCACGAGGCCGTCGATGAAGTCCGTCGGCTGGTCAGGCAGCGGCAGGGGATCCCAGCGCAGGCGATTTGGCGGCAGTGGCACGTCGGCAGTTCCCGAGCCGAAATGCTTCGCACCTTCATAGCGCTGGTAAGGAGGGTGCTCGGCAGAGGGCCGCATTCGATAGAGCCACGATCGTCGATTCTCGACGCGAGGAGCCGTGAAGGCGGTACCGGACAGCTGCTCGGCATAGAGGCCGAAAGGCGGCCGCTGCGGCGAATTCCGGCCCCTTGGCAGTGCGCCCGAGACGGCTTCCGTTGCGAAATGGTTGCCGAAACCGGACATCATTTCGACAGCCGGTCCTTCGTGCATTGCTCGCCAAGCTCCGTGATTGAACGACAGTCTTCCTCCCGCCATAGCATGTGGGATGCGTGCTGCAATCGCCCAGCTCCGATCGGGGAAAGGTCGACTGCCGGGGCTGTTCCGCTTCGCAATCGGAGTGGGCAGCTTCTGTCTCGCTTTGCTCTCCGCGCTCTGGTGGTTCGTCGATCACCAAATAGGTTTCGAGCGGCGCCGGGCGATCGACGACGCGGTGCGTCAGAACGTCAATCGCTCCATGGCTCTGGAGCAGTTCGTTCGCCGCACCCTCGACAGTGCCGAGCTGGTCACCCGCTATTTCGTGGACCGGTTCGAAAGCGGTACCGCTCCGCCACGCTGGTTTGGCACGCGGCACCGTCCAGCGGCGCTGCACAATAACTTCACCAACCAGGGGCTGTTTCTCGGAGTCAGCCTCACCAACGCGTCGGGCGATCTCATCGCAACCTCGCTGGAACCATCGCGATTGCCGCCGACGAATGTTTCCGGGCACCCGGCTTTCAAGGTTCATTCGGAGCGCAGGACCGACCACTTGTTCGTGAGCGCCCCTCAATATTCGCAGGTATTGGAGCAGCCGGTCATCTGGCTCAGCCGCCGACTCGAAAATCCAGACGGCTCATTCGCCGGGGTCGTGGCGATCAACATCGCTCCGGCGCAGTTCACCGCATTCTACCAGGACGCGTCGATCAATGCGACCGACGTCATGTCGGTCATCGGACTGGACGGAGTAACTCGCGCCCGGCGAACCGGCCAGACCGAAAGCTATGGCGAGGACCTTCGTGGCACGCTCGTCATGTCACAGCAGAGGAGACATCCGAACGGCACCTATCTCGGCCCAAGCATTCTTGACGGGATCGTTCGGTATTTCAGCCATCGCCGCCTCAGCAACTACGACCTGTTCGTGACCTACGGCGTGCGCGAGGCCGAGATCCTCGCCGAGCCCAGGCGCCGGGCCGCGGTCATTGTCAACGGAGCGGCGCTTACGTCCCTCTTGATCATCGCTTTCGCAGCCCTGCTGATTTTCAATCGCGCCCGGCAGGAACGGCGTGCGTTGGAGCTGGCCCGCGCCAACCAGCGGCTGCACGAAGCACAACGGATCGGACAGATCGGTGACTGGGAATATGACGTGCTGACTGGCGAGCTGCGCTGGTCGCCGCAGCTTTGCGTCCAGTTCGAACGTGATCCTCGCCTTGGCAGTCCGACTCTGGCCGAGTTCAAGGCTGCACTCGACGAGGAGGGTCAGCAGGCGATCGACGCGGCCTTTGCCGAAGCGGTACGTACCGGCGAATCACAGGAGGTCGAATATGACGTTCGCCTTCCCAGCGGGCTGGAATCGCGCCACCAGATCGTCGTCATCCCCAGCTTAGACCCGCAATCGAAGGTCGTCCGGCTTCACGGAACCAACCAGAACATCAGCGCCCGCAGGCTGCTGGACCGCCTCCAGACTCAGCTGGCTCATCTTTCCCGCCTCGAGGCGATGAACGCCATGGCCGCGACCCTTGCCCATGAATTGAACCAGCCGTTGGCGGCGGCGTCGAACTATCTTGCCGGCAGCCGCCGACGGCTCCGAAGCTCGAGCCTCGACGAAGTCGAGGAGGGGCTGGTCGCGGCCGAGCGCCAGGTGCAGTTCGCCGGAACCATCATCCGCCGGGTTCGCGAGATGGTTGCGAACCAACCGAAAACCCTGGCCAGAATTTCGCTGACCCGAGTGATCGACGACGCCGCGGCGCTCGTGGTGCCGGCGCAGGCCTGGCCGATGCTCCGGCTGGAGACCGCTTTGGCGCCGGAGGCCAGGCAGATTTATGGCGATCGGATACAGATCCAGCAGGTGCTCGTGAACCTGCTCCGCAACGCCTGCGATGCACTTGCGGAAGCGGGCGATCCGAGGATCAGCATCGGCAGCCGGCGGGAGGCCGGGGGTGCGGTAACGGTCTGGGTCGAAGATAACGGCCCCGGCTTTCAGGGAAGAGGGGCCGATCGCTTTTCGCCCTTTGCCACGACGAAGAATTCCGGTCTCGGCCTCGGGCTCTCCATCTCTCGAACGATCATCGAAGCGCATGGCGGCCGCATCTGGGTCGAGGATCGCGCGGCTGGGGAGGGGGCCTGCGTTCGCTTTACCCTGCCACCAGGCGCCGACCGACTCCACAGTCCGGAGAAGGTCAGAGCCAAACTTCCGGCAGGATAAGAGTAGCGACGACCCGGAACCGGTCACGCAAAGTGCCCTGCAAGGCGGCTGCCTGTCGGGCGAGCCGTGCTTCAATGAGAGCAATGAAGTGGAGGCCCGAGCCGGAATCGAACCGGCGTATACGGATTTGCAGTCCGCTGCGTCACCACTCCGCCATCGGGCCGAGGGCGCCGAAATGGGCGGCTTCGCCTGAGGTGTCAATGGCCGTTCACATGCCGGTTCGGTCGGAGCCGCGTCAGCGGCCCCCGACGTCCCCTGCGCCTTGCGGCTCCGCGTCCGACAGCTCTCCGCGGTCGCGTCCGCCCGGTGAGGGCTGCTGGTGCTTCTCGCGGACGTTGCCGGTGATGTCGAACTCGCTCTCCCGGTCGCGCTCCTGCTCCGAAGTGCCGGCCTTGTTGATCGAATCCTTGTCGCTCACCTTTGCCTCCTCTTTTGTCTTCACCTGTGAACCATTGAGAACCAGAATTGTTCGCGCCCTCAGTGGGAGTGGCGACCAGATGGATCTCGATTAAGGTACGGGCATGAGCGACGCTCTCCTCAGCTCGGCCATCATGCTTCTTGCGCTCGCCATGTTCGTCAGCGACCGCATCCGGCCCGACGCCGTCGCCTTGATCGTTCTTCTGCTTGCCTGGGTCACCGGACTCGTCAGCCTCGAGGAAGCCCTTGCGGGGTTCGGGTCGCCGGCGGTTCTGATCGTCGCCGCCGTTCTCGTCGTCGGACGGGCGGTGGAGTTTACCGGCGCCGCCCAGGCGATGACGGGCCTCTTCGTCCCGCGCTCACGCTTCGCCAGCATTCGCATCGGCGGCGTCCTCCTGATGGGTACCTTGCTGTCCGCCTTCATGAACAACATCGCCGCACTGGCCATTACCATGCCGATCGCCCTCACCATCGCTCGGGAGCACAAACTGCCGGCCGGTGCGGTGCTGATGCCGCTGGCCTTCGCGACCATCCTTGGCGGAATGACGACCCTGATCGGAACGCCGGCCAACCTGATCATTTCGTCGATCCGCGAAGATCGCGTGGGACAGCCCTTCGGGATGTTCGACATGACTCCGGTCGGGGCGGCGCTCGCGGCCGCGGGCCTGCTCTACCTGATGATCTTCGGCTGGCGGCTCGCGCCGCGCCGCGAAGGACAGACCGAAGACGGCGCCAACAATCGCGTTCTCACGTTCGAACTCGGCCTGCCGATGGCCGCGTTCCAGGGCCAGATGCGCGTCTCCTCGGTGCGCGCTTCCCTTCGCGATGCGGGGGCGGTGCTTCTCGCCGTCATCCGGAACGGTCAGCGGGCCAGGCTGGAAAATGACGCGCTCCTTTTCCACGACGACCGCTTGCTCGTGATGAGTCGCGACTATCCCTGGCAGGTGGCGGAAAAAGCCGGCTTCTTCTCCGACGTTGCCGAGCGCGACGATGCCGAGACGGCGCATGTCTCGGTCATTCACGGCTCGTCGCTGATCGGCCAGGATTATGGCGCGATCGGTGCCCGAACCCGCGGGGCCGTCGAACTCATCGCGGCCGGTCCTCGCGCTGCCCGGCTGAAGCGGCCGCTTCACACGAACCTGATCCGCGCCGGCGACCAGCTCTTTCTCCGCGGCGAGCCGGAGATGCTGGCCCAGCTGATCCGGCATGCCCGGCTGCTCGAAGTGGATCGCGACAGTCCGCCGGTTCGGCCCGGACGCCCGGCTCTTCTCGTCGTCGGCATCTACGGCGCTTCTGTCCTGCTGGCGGGGCTTGGCGTGGACACGACCGCCGCCTTCATGGCGGCCGCCCTGCTGATCTGTTTGCTCCAGTTGCTCCCCGCGGAGGAGGCCTACCGATCGATCGACATTCCGGTTCTGATCCTTCTTGCCGGAATGATCCCGGTCGGTCGGGCGTTCAACGAAGCTGGCGGCAGCGAGGCGATCGCCGGAGTCCTGAGCTGGCTGCTGGCGGATTCCTCGCTCTTCGTGATGCTTGCCGTGATCGTCGGCGCGACGATGATCCTCACCGTCTTTCTCAACAATATCGCGACGGCACTGGTCATGGCTCAGGTTGGAGTGGAGGCGTCGACGGCCCTGGGGATCAATCCGGACGCGGCCCTCCTGGCCGTACTGATCGGCTCGTCCTGCGACTTCCTGACGCCGATCGGACACCAGAACAACCTGATCGTGATGCGACCCGGCAATTATCGCTTCACCGACTATCCCAGGGTCGGCGCCCCCTTGTCCGTTCTGGCGATCGTCGTCACCGCCTATGTGTTGAGCCGCCTTTATGGCTGAGCTCCTGCCGCTCCTTCGAGCGACCGCTCGTCCCCTGCTCGATTTCGCCCTGCCGCCGCGATGCCCGGGCTGCGGGTCGATCATCGATGAACCGCATCGGTTCTGCCTCGATTGCTGGTCGCAGCTGGACTTTCTCGGACCTCCATGCTGCGCGCGATGCGCCCAGCCGTTCGGCTTCGAAAGCGAGGAGGAGGCGCTCTGCGGCGGCTGTCTTGCCGAGCCCCCGGCATTCGACAGACTGCGCGCGGCAGTCGCCTATGACGAAACCGCCCGGCGGGTCGTGCTCAAGCTGAAATATGGCGGACGGCCCGGTGTGGCGGCGACGATTGCCAGATTCATCGAGCGGCATTTCGAACCTGACGGCGCGCTTCTGGCACCAGTTCCGCTGCACCGATGGAGAATCTGGCGCCGGGGCTACAATCAGGCCGCCCTGATCGCCTCCGCGCTTGCGCGGCGAAGAGGGGGCGAGGTTCGGCTCGACCTGCTGGAGCGGCTGAAGGCAACTCCGCCGCTCAAGGGCCTGGGCCCGCGCGAGCGCAACGAGGCGTTACGCGGCGCGTTTCGGGTTTCAAGGAAGCTTCAGGCGGAGGTGCGCGGCCGGAGGATCATCCTGGTGGACGATGTATATACCAGCGGGGCCACCGCCAATGCCTGTGCCCGGGTGCTGAAGCGTGCCGGAGCGGCCGAGGTCGAGCTTCTATGCTGGGCCAGGGTCGTTCGAAGCAGGGAACATTGACAAGGCGAGGGCTCGCCCTCACTTGCCGCGAAGGAAAGCAGGGCATGGCAAGGGTCGAAATCTACACCAAGCTATTCTGTGGCTATTGCACGCGCGCCAAGCAGCTGCTGGCGGCGAAGGGCGTGGCTTTTGATGAATTTGACATCACGATGGGCGGTCCCAAGCGGGCGGAAATGCTGCAGCGGGCCAATGGCCGGTCGACCGTGCCGCAAATCTTCATTGACGATCGCCATATCGGCGGGTGCGACGACCTGCTGGAACTCGATCGCTCCGGCCGACTCGAACCCCTGTTGAGCGCCGAATGAAGATTGCACTGTTTCAGGCGCAGACGGGTACCGATCCCGACGCGAACGCGGCCGAGCTGGTCCGCCGGATCGAAGAGGCAGCGGCGGGCGGCGCGAAGATGCTGTTCACTCCGGAGATGAGCGGTCTGCTGGATCGCGACCGCCAGCGCGCTGGACCGAAACTTCGGACCGAGGCTGAAGATCGGGTCCTAGCCGCCGTTCGCGATGCCGCCGGACGAACCGGCATCTGGGTTCATGTCGGGTCGCTTGCGCTCCTGACCCGGGAAGGGGACAAGCTTGCCAACCGGGGCTTCGTGATTGACGGTCAGGGGCAGATCCGGGCCCGCTACGACAAGATGCACCTGTTCGACGTCGACCTCGCGACCGGCGAGAGCTGGCGGGAGTCCGCGGCCTATTGTGGCGGGGAGCGCCCCGTGCTCGTCGACACGCCGCTCGGCCCGCTCGGCCTTGCCATCTGCTATGATCTGCGCTTCGCCGGCCTGTTTTCGAGGCTCAGCGACGCCGGCGCCACACTGTTCAGCATTCCCGCGGCCTTCACGGTCCCGACCGGCGAGGCCCATTGGCACGTTTTGCTCCGTGCCCGCGCGATCGAGGCGGGGGTGTTCGTGATCGCAGCGGCCCAGACCGGGCGGCACGAGGATGGTCGTGAAACCTTCGGTCATTCGCTCGTCGTCGACCCCTGGGGCACTGTCCTTCTGGACATGGGACGGGACCCCGGACTGGGCTTCGTCGAGATCGATCCTGCCGCCGTGGATGAAGTTCGCAGCCGATTGCCGGCAATCCGCCACCGCCGTTCGATCCCTGAGCCGGAGCATGTCGTTGCGTCCATCGGTCCGGCGACAGCGCCTCGGTCGGAAGCCGGGGAGGGGGCGATCGCGGGCCAATGATCGTCTTCGATCTCCGATGTTCTCCGGGCGGTCATGTCTTCGAGGCCTGGTTTGGCTCCAGCGCGGATTATGAAGACCAGCAGGCAAGGAGTCTGGTATCCTGTCCGATCTGCGGATCCGGGCAGGTCGCCAAGGCGCCGATGGCGCCGCGGGTCGGCGGACGGGGCGAAGCGCCTGCCGATCTTCCGCCGGAGACGGTCAAGGCGATGCTCGCGCAAATGGCGCTGCTTCAGAAGAAGCTGCTGGAGAAGAGCGACTATGTCGGCGACCGCTTTCCGGATGAGGCACGGGCCATTCACCTCGGCGAGGCGGAAGCGCGGGCGATCCACGGCAAGGCGACGATCGCCGATGCGGAAAGCCTGATCGAGGAGGGCGTCCCGGTGTCGCCGCTCCTTTTTCCCTATGCCGAACCGGGCGAGGAGAATTGACCCCCGAGGCGGGTTCAGCCAATGATCCGGTTGCCGTGTTTCCTGGACATGGCTAGGCAGTGTGGTCACTGCCTAGCCGATCATCCTTTGAGAGGATGGCCCCGTAGCTCAGCAGGATAGAGCAACTGATTCCTAATCAGTAGGCCACAGGTTCGAATCCTGTCGGGGTCACCAATCTCGCTTCTTTCGACCTTCGGGAGTTCATATGGCGGACAGAGGCGAACCGGTGGACGGAGATCTGGTGCGTAAGGCGCCCGAGGTCGCCGTGCCCGAAGATGTACAGGATGCGGTTCGGACCCTGATCCGCTGGGCGGGTGACGATCCCGACCGGGAAGGTCTTCTGGACACCCCGCGGCGGGTAGCCCGCGCCTGGCGGGAATATGCCCGAGGCTATGCCGAGGACCCGGCTCATCATCTCAGCCGGACGTTCGAGGAAGTCGGCGGCTATGACGAGATCGTCCTGCTCAAGGACATTCCCTTCCAGTCGCACTGCGAGCACCATCTGGCGCCGATCATCGGCAAGGCGGCGATCGCCTATCTGCCGAGCCATCGCGTGGTCGGGATATCGAAGCTTGCCAGGGTGCTGCACGGCTTCGCCCGTCGGCTCCAGGTGCAGGAGCGGCTTACCGCCCAGGTCGCCGACTGCATCTGGGAGCATCTCCAGCCGCAAGGGGTCGCGGTCGTGATCGAGGCGAGCCACGCCTGCATGACCGCACGAGGGGTTTCGACGCCAGGGGTGATGATGACGACGAGTCGGATGATGGGCGTGTTCCGGGACGACGAGCGCAGCCGCCGCGAGGTGCTCGCCCTGATGGGCTATTGATGAGGATCGTTCCGCTGGTGGCGGCGTCGCTGCTTCTGGCGGGCTGTGACCGATCCCATCAGGAGGCGCAGACGGCACCGGACATCAATCAGATCGAGCGGCTTTCCACCCCGAGCGTGGAGAAGGCGGACCCCTCCGCCTCGATTCGTCTTCAACCCCTGTCGACGGAAGATGTCGAGCGGGAGGGGCTCAGTGGGGCGGGTTGCCATTTCAGCGTTGACGGGCGCTTGCTGCTGGCAAGCGTCGGAAGCGATGCGGTGGCGCGGGTCGGCGGCGAGCTTCGCCACTTCGTTCCTTCGGCTCCGGTCGGAATTTCGGGCGGCTTTTTCGAGGATCGCCAGATCAGCATCAGTATCGGCCGGACCAAGCGCGAGGAACAACGGATGGAGGAGCTTCGAAGCTGGCCCGCTCGGCTGACCGTTACCAATCGGCGGACCCAGAGACAGCAGGAGTTCCGGGGCGTTTGGAGCTGCGGCGCCTGAGGTGAAAGCGAGGAACGGGATGGCAGAGCAAGCAACGCCGATACGGCGGGTCGTCATGGCGAGCATGATCGGCACCACGATCGAGTGGTACGACTTCTTCCTCTACAATTCCGCCGCTGCCTTGATCTTCAACCGCCTGTTTTTTCCGGACTATGAACCACTGACCGGGACTCTTCTCGCGTTTGGGACCTATGCCTTGGGGTTCGCCGCGCGTCCGCTCGGCGGAATCGTGTTCGGTCATTTCGGTGACCGGATCGGCCGCAAGCGCCTGTTGATGCTGAGCCTGATCCTGATGGGCGTGGCAACGGTGCTGATCGGGCTTCTACCGACCTACGAGACGATCGGCATCTGGGCGCCGATCGCCTTGATCCTGTTGCGCCTGACCCAGGGTTTCGCGGTCGGTGGGGAATGGGGCGGAGCGGTGCTGATGGCGGCGGAGCATGGCGACTCTGCCCGGCGGGGCTTCTGGGCAAGCTGGCCCCAGGCGAGCGTTGCCGCCGGCTTCCTGCTTTCCGCCGGAATGCTCGCTGTCGTCGATCAGTCGCTCAGCGAGGCCGATTTCCTCGCCTGGGGCTGGCGGATCCCGTTCCTCGCCTCGATCGCACTCGTGCTGGTCGGCTGGTATATCCGCAACCGCGTCGGCGAGAGCCAGTTGTTCGAGCAGTCGATCGAAGAGAACCAGGCGCCGCCGAAGCTTCCCGCGATCGAGGTGTTCCGGGAACGACCGAAGGCGGTCCTGCTCGGTGCCGGACTTCGCGTCGGCGAGAACATCTCCTACTACATCCTCACCGCCTTCTCACTGACCTTCCTGGTTCAGATCTCGACGGAAAGTCGGGCGCTCGCGCTCAATGCGCTGCTCGTCGGCGCCGCCGTGCAATTCTTCGCGATCCCGCTTTTCGCGCTTCTGTCGGATCGCATCGGTCGTCGCTGGGTCTATGCTTTCGGCGGGTTCGGCCTCGCCGCCTGGAGCTTCGCCTTGTTCCCGCTGCTCGCCAGCGGTGACGAACTCTCGATCATCTTCGCCCTTGTCGTAGGTCTCGTTCTCCACGGGGCGATGTACGGACCACAGGCGGCAATGATCGCGGAGCTCTTTCCGACGCGGATCCGCTATTCGGGGGCCTCCATCGCCTATCAGCTCACCGCCATATTTGCGGGATCGCTGGCACCGATGATCGCTCTCGCTTTGTACGACAGCTATGGTTCGGCCACGCCTGTGGCAGTTTATGTCGGAATCGCCTGCGCGATCAGCGGCATGTCCGCGCTTCTCGCTCGGGAAACCAAGGGGATCGAGCTCGCCAAGATCAAGTGAAGCCAACCCGACAACGGGCCCGTTGGCCAAGAAAAAGGCCGCCGCTCGGGTGAGCGGCGGCCTTTGATCGACAGAGTATCGGACGCGATCAGGCGGCGCTTGCGGCTTCGCCCTCGTCGGAACCGCTCTCGCGCGTTCCTGCGATGTCGCCGGGTTCGGCATTGGGGTCGCGCTCCTCGGTGAAGCCCGCGACATCCTTTTCGAACATCTGGGCCATCACGTCGACGCCCTGCGCCTGAAGCTCGGCCTCTTCGGGCGAGCGGGCGATGTTGACCTGGATGGTGACCGAGACTTCTGGATGAAGCGCGATCTTTACGTCCTGGACACCGATCGACTTGATCGGCCGATCGAGAACGATCTGGTTCTTGGCGACCTTGTGGCCTTCGGCCTCGAGCGCTTCGGCGAGATCGCGGGCGGAAACGGATCCGTAGAGCTGGCCGGTATTTGAGGCCTGCCGGATCAACTGGAGCTTCAGCCCGTCGACCTTCTTGGCGTCCTTTTCGGCAGCCGAACGCCGTTCGGCATTCTGCGCTTCGATCTTTTCGCGATTGGCCTCGAACACCTTCCGGTTGGCGTCGTTGGCGCGAAGCGCCTTGCCGCGCGGGAGAAGGAAGTTGCGGGCATAGCCGTTCTTCACCTTCACCACGTCACCGATGGTGCCGAGTTTCTCGATTCTTTCGAGCAGGATGACTTCCATGGCGCTGCCTCCTTACTTCACGACATAAGGCAGCAGGCCGAGATGGCGGGCGCGCTTGATGGCGCGCGCGAGCTCGCGCTGCTTCTTGGTGGACACCGCGGTGATGCGGCTGGGGACGATCTTGCCGCGCTCAGAGACGAAGCCCTGGAGAAGCCGTACATCCTTGTAATCGATCTTGGGGGCGTCCTTGCCCGAGAAGGGGCAGCTCTTGCGCCGGCGGAAAAATGGACGTGCCATGTCTTATGCTCCTCGCTCAGGCTTCGACTTCGTCGCGACGCCCGCGACTACCCCGGTCGCCTCGGTCACCCCGGTCGAAGCGATCGCCGCGCTCGTCGTCGCCGCGGCGCTTGTCGCGATCGCCGCGCCGCATCATCACCGACGGGCCCTGCTCGTGGGCGTCGACCTTGATGGTCATGTAGCGGATGACGTCTTCGTTGATCTGGGTCTGACGTTCCAGCTCGGCCACCACATTTGCCGGGGCCTCGAAGTCGAGCGCGACATAATGCGCCTTGCGGTTCTTGGCGATGCGATAGGCGAGGTTCCTGAGACCCCAGGTCTCGGTCCTGACGACCCGACCGCCATTGCTCTCGATGATGTTGGTGGCGTTTTCCGCCAGCGCATCGACCTGGGCCTGGGCCAGGTCCTGACGCGCGAGAAAGACATGCTCGTAAAGCGGCATGCGTTCGCGTTCCTTTTCTTTGGCCGATCGCTGACGCCGCCCAATGCGGACGCCCCTCCGGCTGTCGTCTAAAAGCAAAGCCGAGGCTGAAGGCAGCGCCTTCGCCCCGGACCTGGGCCACATGGCGAAGAAGCGGGTGAAAATCAACCCCGACTTGCACTTGAGCGCTCCGCTGGCTTACCAGCCGCCGCGACAGGAGGACAGGCATGCGGGCATTCATCTTTCCCGGTCAGGGCAGCCAGGCGGTCGGCATGGGAAAGGCGCTTGCCGAAGCGAGCGCCGATGCACGGGCCGTTTTCGAAGAAGTGGACGAGGCGCTCAAGCAAAGGCTGTCGCGGCTGATGGCCGAGGGACCCCAGGACGAGCTCACTCTCACCGAGAATGCCCAGCCGGCGATCATGGCGAATGCGATCGCGACCTTGCGGGCATCCGGTATCGACCTGGCCGCCAAGGCCAATTTCGTCGCCGGCCACTCGCTGGGCGAATATTCCGCCCTTTGCGCGGCCGGTGCGATCGACCTCGGGACGACGGCTCGACTGCTCAAGCGAAGAGGTCAGGCGATGCAGGCCGCGGTGCCGGTCGGGCAGGGCGCAATGGCGGCCTTGCTGGGCGCCAGCGTGGAAGTTGCGCAGCAGGTGGCGGAGGCCGCCGCGCAGGGTGAAGTCTGCACCGTGGCCAACGATAACGATCCCTCCCAGGTCGTGATTTCGGGCCATCGCGGCGCGATCGAACGCGCGGTCGAAGTCGCCAAGACGAAGGGCGCCAGGCGAGCCGTTCTGCTGCCCGTTTCCGCGCCATTCCATTGTTCGCTGATGCAGCCGGCAGCGGATGCGATGGAGCAGGCGCTGGCCGAGGCAGCGGTCGCTGCTCCGCTTGTGCCTCTCTACGCAAATGTCACGGCGGCGCCTGTCCAGGATCCGGACGAGATCCGGCGGCTGCTCGTCGAGCAGGTGACGGGGATGGTGAGGTGGCGGGAAAGCATGGCCGCGATGTTCGAGGGCGGAGTGACCCATTTCGTCGAGTTCGGCGCCAAGGTGCTCGGGCCGATGGTCAAGCGGATCGCCCCCGATGCCAAGGTCACGAGCGTCGTCACCCCCGACGATATCGACTCCCTGATGAAGGAGATTTGAGAGATGTTCGACCTCAGCGGCATGACCGCGCTGGTTACCGGCGCTTCGGGCGGGATCGGATCGGCGATCGCCAAAGCGCTGGCGGAACGCGGGGCAAGGCTCGCCGTCTCGGGCTCGAACGCGGAGAAACTCGATGCGTTCGCGGCTCAGCTTGGCAATGATCATGTCGCGCTCGCGTGCAACCTGGCGGATGGCGCGGCCGTCGACAAACTGGTGCCGCAGGCAGTGGAAGCATTGGGCCAGCTCGACATCCTGATCAACAATGCCGGGGTGACCCGCGACAATCTGGCGATGCGGATGAAGGACGAGGAATGGTCCCAAGTCATTCAGGTCAATCTCGAGGCCGCCTTTCGCCTCGCCCGAGCCGCCCTCAAGCCGATGATGCGGGCCCGCTTCGGCCGGATCATCTCGATCACCTCCGTGGTCGGCACCACCGGCAATCCCGGTCAGGCGAACTATGCCGCGTCCAAGGCAGGCCTGGTCGGCATGTCAAAGGCCCTCGCACAGGAGGTGGCGAGTCGCGGAATAACCGTGAATTGCATCGCCCCGGGCTTCATCCGCTCGGCCATGACGGAGGTGCTGCCCGAGGCTCAAAAAGAGGCCCTGCTTGGCCGGATTCCTGCCGGCAAGCTGGGTGAGGGGGATGATGTCGCCGCCGCGGCGGTTTATCTTTCCAGCCGAGAGGCCGGGTACATCACCGGGCAGACCCTGCACGTGAATGGCGGAATGGCGATGATCTGAGTCGGGGCAGACTCGCCTCGTCCAGCGTCGCCGCCCGTCTTGCCGACACAATCAGGACGATCACGGCCGTCCCCAGACCCACCGGCAGGAGCAGTGCCTCTGCTGCCTGGCGCGCGAAGATCGGCGCCGCCCAGACAAAGGCCAACAGGCTTTTTTCATAGCTGAGGAAGCCTCGCTTCAAGCCATCCGCCACCAGGAACGCGACCGCCATTCCGAGCGGCACGAAATCGTAGTCGAGAACATAGGGCGTGCAGATGAGCGCAGCGGCAATGACTGCGGCGTTGCGCAAAGGCGGGCCGGCCCGGGCTGCGACCCACAGGGACGTGCCCGCCGCAAGGATCGCCGCCCCGATCTGTACCGAATAGCCGATGGCGACGCTCGCGCCCCACATTCGCATCGTCGCGAACGGACTCTGAATCTTCTGCCATCCGGTTTCTCCGGCTTCGATCACCACCGTCTGGGTGAGCTCGAGCGACTGGAGGAACGCGAACCAGACTGGCCACCCCCAGATGAGGAAGGTCAGCGCAATCAGTGAGCAGGATGACAGCGCGGCTCCGGCGAAGGCCTTCCAGTTGCGCATCACGATCAGGAGCGGCGGGATCAGCAGCGCGAATTGCGGCTTGTAGACGAGGCAGCCGAGTAGGATGCCGGCAAGCATAGGATGTCGGTCGAGGAACATCAGGCCCCCGCCGAGCAGAACGGCGGTGAGAAAGCCGTTATGGCCATGGCCGAGGCAGACCAGGACGATCGGCGCGGCCAGGCCGAGCAACAATGTATCGCGATGCGGAACGATCTTGCGCAGCACGATCGCTGCGACGCCGAGGGTGGACGCCTGCCAGGCGACGAGTGCGGCCGTGTAGGGCAGAACGGCCAGCAACGCGGCGACGAGAAGGAAGGGAGGGGGATAGTGCCAGCCGTAGAAGTTGACGCCCTTACCGTGGACCTGCTGCTGAACTTCATAATGCCGCGGCCATTCCCACGCTTCGGCGGCTTCCCCGCGCAGAGCCATCTGGCCCGCCGTCCACACATTGGAAAAATCCGTGCCGAGCGGGCGACCAAAGCGGTCGAGCGTGCCGGTGCTCGTCGCGAAGAGGTACAGCACGACCAGAAGCGTCGCCGACCCACAGATCAGGGCGACCGCGCGCATCCGATCGCGGGTCAGCCATGATCCGTCGGCAATTCGAGCGAGCATGAAGCGTTCCCTGCCGCCAAAGGCGGTAAGAAGGCGTTAAAGATGGCCGATCGGGTCGCGCAGGCGCATGTCGGGGCCTTGCGCACGGCCCCGCCATGCGGCTAGGGCGGTGGCAACGAAAAGATGCCTCTAGGGAAAGGTGAACTATGAGCGAGACGGCCGAACGCGTTAAGAAGATCGTGGTCGAGCATCTGGGCGTCGAAGGTGACAAGGTCACCGAGGAAGCGAGCTTCATCGACGATCTCGGCGCCGACAGCCTCGACATCGTCGAACTCGTTATGGCGTTCGAGGAAGAGTTCGGAGTCGAGATTCCGGACGACGCGGCCGAGAAGATCTCGACCGTCAAGGATGCGATCGACTATATCGAGCAGAACAAGGCCTGAGGCTGATTCAGGGCCCCTCCGCCCGTCCGGCGGTGAGCGAGCCGATGGTTGTAAAAGCGGCTCCCCGTCCTAGGTCGGGGGGCCGTTCGTCTATTCAGCGATCGTCTATTCAGCGTTCGTCTATTCAGGGAGTGAAGGCATGCGCCGTGTCGTGGTCACCGGTCTCGGGCTCGTAACGCCGCTCGGCGGGGACGTCGAAACCAGCTGGAAGAATATCCTCGCCTCAAAGAGCGGCGCGGGTCGGATCACCAAGTTCGATCCGGAAGATTATGCCTGCAAGATTGCCTGCGAAGTGAAGCGGGCAGATCACGAATATGGCTTCGATCCATCGAAGCGGGTTGATCACAAGGTTCAGCGCCAAGTCGATCCGTTCATCGTCTACGGTATCGATGCCGCCGGTCAGGCCCTGGAGGATTCGGGGCTCACCGACATGAGCGATGAAGAACGTTACCGGGCGGGCGTTTCGATCGGCTCCGGAATCGGCGGCCTTCCCGGCATCGAAAGTGAATCGCTCGTCCTCCATGAAAAGGGTCCGCGCCGGGTGAGCCCGCATTTCGTGCACGGCCGGCTCATCAACCTCATTTCCGGCCAGGTTTCGATCAAATATGGCCTGATGGGCCCCAACCATGCGGTGGTCACCGCCTGTTCGACCGGTGCGCACTCGATTGGCGACGCGGCCCGGATGATCGCAATGGACGATGCCGACGTCATGCTTGCGGGAGGCGCCGAGGCGGCGATCTGCCCGATCGGGATCGCCGGCTTCGCCCAGGCGAGAGCCTTGTCGACGAATTTCAACGATCAGCCTGAACGCGCCAGCCGGCCCTATGACCAGGACCGGGACGGGTTCGTCATGGGCGAGGGTGCGGGCGTGGTCGTGCTCGAGGAATATGAACGCGCCAAGGCGCGCGGCGCGAAGATCTATGCCGAAGTGGTCGGCTATGGCCTGTCGGGCGATGCCTATCACGTCACCGCTCCGCATCCGGAAGGGGCAGGGGGCTATCGCGCAATGGAGATGGCGCTGAAGCGTGCGCGCCTGGATCCGATCGACATCGATTATATCAATGCTCACGGCACCTCGACTCCGCTCGGCGACGAACTGGAGCTGGGCGCGGTTCGTCGCCTGTTCGGCAACGCCGTTTCCGAACTTTCGATGAGCTCGACCAAGTCGGCGATCGGCCATCTGCTTGGCGGGGCCGGAGCGGTGGAGGCGATTTTCTGCATCCTCGCCCTTCGCGACCAGATCGTGCCGCCCACTCTGAACCTGGATAATCCCGGTGAGGGCACTGCTGGTGTCGATCTCGTGCCCCATGTCGCCAAGGAGCGAAAGGTCAGGGCGGTGATCAACAACAGCTTCGGCTTCGGCGGCACCAATGCCAGCCTTGTCATGAAAGCGGTTTAAGCCGTTTTCATGAAGCGAGGGCTGCTTTCCCTGCTGATTGCGGCAGCGCTGCTGGTTCTTGCCGCCGGGACCGGAATCTGGCTGCTCTGGGCCGGACCCGGGCCCTATTCCGAGCCGAAGACGGTCATTGTCGAACAGGGCTCGAGCGTCGCCCGAGTCGCTGCCCAGCTTGACGAAGCGTCGGTAATCCGCGGTAATGCCACCACCTTCCGCGCCTTCGCCCGGGTGTTCGGAGATCATGCCCCCATTCAGGCCGGCGAGTTCCAACTGCGCCCGGGGATGAGCGCGGCCGCCATCTTGATGCACCTGCAATATGGCCGTCCGGTTCAGCGGCTGGTGACGATCCCGGAAGGGATGCCATCGGTTCTGGTCCACGAACGGCTGATGCGTGTTCCCTATCTTGCCGGCACGATCGATGTTCCGGTGGAGGGGTCGGTGCTTCCGGACAGCTACAGCTACCGGCGCGGCGAAAGCCGGGCGGCTGTGCTGGCGCGAATGCAGCAGGCGATGCGCCGGGAGCTGTCTCGCCTCTGGGCTCAGCGCAGCCCAAGCACAGCAGTGGTCAGCCCCGAAGCCGCGATCATCCTTGCCTCGATTGTCGAGAAGGAGACGGGGAAGCCATCGGAGCGGCGGATGATCGCAGGCGTCTACAGCAATCGTCTTCGTCGCGGAATGCCGCTCCAGGCAGATCCGACCGTCATCTATCCGATCACGAGAGGGAGGCCGCTCGGCCGCCGGATTCGCCAGTCGGAGCTGCGCGCCAACAACGGCTACAATACCTATGCGGCACCGGGACTCCCGATTGGACCGATCGCCAATCCAGGGCGGGAGTCGATCGCGGCCGTTCTCAACCCGGCGCAGACGAACGCACTCTACTTCGTCGCGGACGGCACCGGCGGGCATGTCTTCGCCGAGACGCTCCAGGAGCATAATGCCAACGTCCAGCGATGGTATGCAATCAGGCGAGCGCGAGGCGATATGTGATCCTGGGCCGCGGCTGATCACGGCCGCAGGGTAAGCCCGACGCCGTGTCGGTCGGCTTCGCTATGGCTGAAGTCGCCGCCGCTCCACCGGATGGGAAGCCTCGATCACGGTCAGCGGCTCGACCGTTACCTTTCCCGCCAGCCGGCTCGCATGGATCAGCAGCAGGTCGTCGATCATCATCCCGGCCCCGCCGTCGAAAAGGACGATGTCGCCGCGACGCGCCGGGTCGCCTGCACTCACCGTCTCGCCGACATTGCGAAGCTGCTCGGCAAGCCGCGGCGCCGGAAGTCCGCACAGGCTGAGCGCAAGCTGGATCAGCCCGCCACTGTCGATGCCATGGAAACTGCGGCCGCCGGAGCGATAGGGAGTTCCCATCAGCCGCTCGGCAACGAGCACCGGATCCTCGTCATGCTCGTCGATACGCCGCAAATGGCTCAACGAGACGCAGCCATATTCGGTCGTCAGGCAGGCGCCATGTTCCTCGCCATGGAGTCGCGCCCCCATCGGCAGGCTGGCAAGGACCGGAGAGGTCACACGGTCGTCAGCGGCGACGGGCGCCCACTTTTCGCAGACGATATGGGTCGTGACGCTCGGAGCGGTCAGTTCGATCGCCTCGACATAGCCGACGACGTGATCGGCACAGCAATAGCCCCAGGCCCAGCCGCCGGCATATTCGAGAACTGCAAAACTCTCGCCGGGGAGTAGTTCGGAAATGGGCTCGCCTTCCGCGGTCGGGCCCGGCCACACGAAGGTTGGAATGGCGCCGCAACCGCGTACCAGCGGCCGGGCATAATGGGGCGCGATGATCTGTCCGGCCAAGGCGATATCGGCCAGGTCGCGGCGATAGGCGTTCAGCCGTGGATCGAGCGGCAGTGAAGGGCCGGTCAGTCCGAACCTGTCATCCGTGCTGGAGGAGAAAGGATCGCTCTTTGGCTGGCTTTCGGCCGGCGCCGTCCTGCTCGAGATTGCGTTCAAAACCTTCAAGGAATTCCTGCCCAGTGCTGGTTCTGGCGACGAAGACGTTGCGCCGGTCGGTTTCGTCGCGGACGCGGCGGAGATAGCCGAGCGAGCCCAGCGTGTTCAAGGCACGCGTGATCACCGGCTTGGAGACTCCGAGGATATTGGCAAGCCCTCGAACCGTGTGCGGCCCCGGTGTCAGATACACCAGCAGCATCAGCGCCATTTGTCGATTGGTGAGATCGGGTTGACCGGAGCGAACATAGTTGATCAGCGTGTGCATCCAGCTTTTCAAGGCTTGGTTGGCCACGGCTAAGCTCCGATTCTGATGAAATTTCTGACGTTTCGGCTGGTAAACCAGCAAGCGCCGCTTTCGTTTCCCCGATTGTGGCAAAAGCGAGAAAAATCGTTACGGCTCAGCGTACGTAGCGGCTGCGCAACACCTCCCAGGCGGAACGCAGGCCAAGTGCCTCGCCACCTTTGGGTCGTCCCGGTTTGGCGGAACTCCGCCACGCGAACGTATCGAGGTGAGCCCAGGCAATTCCCTCGGGGACGAATTTCTGCAGGAAGAGGGCGGCCGTCACGGCGCCCGCCATCGGTGCTTCCGAGACGTTTCCGAGATCGGCCAGGTCGGAGGCGAGCATCTCCTCATAGGGCTTCCAAAGCGGCATCCGCCACAGCGGGTCGGCGACGGCGGTGCCGGCGCTGAGCATGTCGTGCGCCAGCGCATCGTCGTTCACGAACAGGGCAGGCAGATCGGGGCCCAAGGCTACTCGGGCGGCGCCGGTCAGGGTCGCATAGTCGATGATGAGTTCCGGTCGGCGGTCGCCATCGCCCTCCGCGGCCCGGCTAAGCGCGTCCGCCAGGATCAATCTCCCCTCCGCATCGGTATTGCCGATCTCGACCGTCAGGCCCTTTCGGCTCTTCAATATGTCGCCTGGTCGGAAGGCGCCGCCGGAAATGGCATTTTCCACGGCGGGGATCACCAGGTGGAGCCGCACCGGAAGATTGGCTTTCATGACGAGTCGAGCGAGTGCGAGCGCGTGGGCAGCCCCGCCCATGTCCTTTTTCATCAGCCGCATCCCCGAAGACGGCTTGATGTCGAGCCCACCGGAATCGAAGCAGACGCCCTTGCCCACCAGCGCGAGCCGGGGGTGTCTCTGATCGCCCCATTCCAGTTCGATCAGACGTGGCGCGCGCTCGGATGAGGCGGCGGCGCCGACTGCCGCGACCATTGGGAAATCGCTTTCCAGACTGGCGCCAACGACGATTTGCGTTCGGGCGCCGAATTCCTCGCCGACCTCTTCGACTGCGGCGCCCAGTTCAGCAGGGCCGAGATGGTTCGCCGGCAAGTTGACGAGGTCGCGCACCAGGCAGTTGCTCTCAGCGACAGCGACGGTCTCATCGATTTTCGCGGGCTCGTCGGTGAGAAGAATCCGCCGGCCCTTGCTGTCTTTCTTGTCCTTGTACCGATCGAAACGATACTGGCCGAGCAGCCAGCCGAGCGCAGCCGGGCCGGGCCCTCGGCCGGCAACCCGGTAGGTTCCCTCCGGGAGGACTTCGGCCGCCTTGGCAAGGCACCATGGGCTGAGCGCCTCGATATCGGCCACTCCGACGAGCGCAGACCAATCGTCGTGGCCGCCTCGCGCCTGTCCGTCGCCGGGGAAGATCGCGACCTGGAAAGGATCGCCCTTGACGCCCTGAGCCTGAACTGTCTGGCGAACCCGGTCGGGTTGATCCTTCAGCCACTTCTCGAAGCTCTTCCGGTCGACGAGGTGAAGCGCGGTTGCTGGCTGATTGCGGTCGGGCTGGAGCAATGCGGCGATTTCTGTCATGTCTTAACCCTATCGGATGCAGGGGGGGCGTTCAAATGCCGGCTGTCCGCGCATTGCTTCTTTCGATGATCCTGCTGCTTGGTGGCTGCAGCATGCGTTCGGCTCTGAACGCCCTGACGTCGCCGGAGGATCGGGCGTTTGCCGAGCAGATGGTCCAGAACCTTCGGCAGGGCAACGAGCGCTGGCTGCGCGAGCGCTTCCAACCCGATCTGTGGGAGCAGAGCGCCAAGCTGATCGGACAGGTGCCCGATCTCTACCCGAATGTTCCGGGGACCACGGAGATCGTCAGCTTCAACGTTTCGACCCGAATGGTGAATGGACGCAGCGAGCGCGACCGTCAGTTCACACTCGTGACTCATGGCGGCGGGCGATGGACCGTAACGACCTTTCGCACCTATTCGGATGGGGGGCCCGACAAGGTTGTGCAATGGAACGTGACTCCACACAGCACCGCTCCGCCCGAACTCGCCATGATCGAGGCCTGGGACCGGATGCTGCCTTGGATCTGGGCCGGGATTCTGCTCGGGCTACTGGCCGCTGGCGCCCTCATCTACTGGCTAGTGCGTCGAAGCCGGCGAAGGCAGGCCGCTCGATCCTAGTTCAACGGGCAGCCGTAAAGGTCGTGCTCGTCGGCATCTTCGATCAGAACTGAGACGATGTCTCCCGAGCTCACACCGGTCGAGTCGCGCAGGTGGACCTCACCATCGATTTCCGGGGCGTCCGCCTTGGAGCGACCCGTCGCTCCGCCTTCTTCATCGACCGCATCGATGATGACGTCGATGGTTCGGCCGATCTTCGCTCGAAGCTTGGCTGCCGAAATGGCAGCGCTCTTCGCCATGAAGCGAGCGTAGCGCTCTTCCTTGACCTCCTCAGGCACCGCTCCGGGAAGGCCGTTGGCGGCGGCGCCCTTGACCGGCTCGAAGCGGAAGGCGCCGACTCGGTCGAGCTGTGCCTCGTCAAGCCAGTCGAGCAGATACTCGAAATCCTGGTCAGTCTCACCAGGAAAACCGACAATGAAGGTCGAGCGGATCGCGATTTCGGGGCAGACCTCGCGCCACCCGCGGATCCGCTCGAGCACCTTGGCCTCGTTCGCCGGTCGTCTCATCGCCTTCAGCACGTTCCGCGATGCGTGCTGGAAGGGGATGTCGAGATAGGGAAGGACCAGACCTTCCGCCATCAGCGGGATCACCTGGTCGACGTGCGGGTAGGGATAAACGTAGTGAAGCCGCACCCACGGAGCGATTCGGCCGAGCTCCCTAGCCAGTTCGGTCATGTTCGGAACGATCTCGCGGCCCTGCCAGAGACGGGGTTGCTTGCGGATGTCGACGCCGTAGGCCGAGGTGTCCTGGCTGATGACCAGCAACTCCTTGGTGCCGGCCGCGACGAGCTTTTCCGCCTCGCGCAGAATGGCATCCGGGCGGCGGCTGACCAGATCCCCGCGAAGTGAGGGAATGATGCAGAAGGCACAGCGGTGATTGCAGCCTTCGGAGATCTTGAGATAGGAATAGTGGCGCGGTGTCAGCTTCAGGCCGGCATCGGGGACCAGGTTCAGGTAGGCGGAGGGCGGCATTGGCGCGGCGACGTGAACGGCCCCGACCACCTCCTCATATTGGTGGGCCCCGGTGATCGCCAGCACGTCCGGGAATCGCTCCCGAATGGCTTCGGCTTCCTTGCCCATGCAGCCGGTGACGATGACCCGTCCGTTCTCGGCGATCGCCTCGCCGATGGCCTCCAGGCTCTCTTCCTTTGCGGAATCAAGAAAGCCGCAGGTATTGACGAGAACCACGTCGGCCCCGGCATAGTCGGGCGACATCTGATAGCCGTCAGCTCGCAGCTTGGTCAGGATGCGTTCCGAATCGACAAGATTCTTCGGACAGCCAAGCGAGACCATGCCGACTTTCGGCGGGGAAGGGAGCTCCAGTTCCATGGGAGCGGGCGACATAGTGCGCGCCCTCCGAATTTCCTAGAGGCTGTGCGTCGTCGCGCTCCCGCACGCGTTGACGGCTCATGCGTCCAAATCTCCACCCGCGCCTGATCAATGGCCGCTTCGGCGATCCAGGCCTGTTCGTCGAAATGCTTCATCGCCGAGGTGCGCTCCTGTTCGATCTTGGCGACCTTTCGTCCCTTTCGCCCCGCGACCTTCTGCGCGTGACTCACGTCTTCGTCACTCACACGCACATGGATCATTTCGTCGGCTTCGATGCCTTGCTTCGAGTCTCGGTCGGGCGCGACAAGACGATCCGAATGGTGGGCCCGGCCGGCTTCTGCGACCGGGTGCAGCACAAGCTGCTGGCTTATGAATGGGATCTGGTCGAGCGCTACGAGGCCGACCTGGTCTTCGAAGTGACCGAATTGCACGAGTGCGGCCAGACCCGTTTCGCACGCTTCCGATTCAAGGGCCGGTTCGCCCGGGAGGGACAATCGGAGGCACGAGCCATGGAAGGGCTGGTCGCAGCCGAGGATGGGTTCGAAGTTCGGGCTGCTGTCCTTGAGCATCACGGTCCAAGCCTGGGCTTCGCTGTTGCCGAGCCGTTCCATGTGAATGTGTGGCGTAATCGCCTTCAGGAACTCGGCCTCCCGACGGGTTCGTGGCTCCAGGAGCTGAAGCGGGCAGTCCTCGAGGGGAGGCCCGATGAGACGGAACTCAGTCTCCCCGATCGCGGCCCGGAGCGGCTCGGGGCCCTTCGACATCTGGTCAGCCTGAGCCAAGGGCAGAAGCTCGTCTATGTCACGGACGTTGCAGACAGCCCGCGCAACCGCGAGGCGATCGTTCAACTGGCGCGGCGAGCGGACCTGCTCTTCATCGAGTCGCGCTTCGCCGAGTCGGACTGGCGTGCGGCGCGTGAACGCGCGCATCTCACAACGCGTGCAGCCGGAGAAATCGGCCGTTCGGCGGGCGTACGTCGGATCGAACCCTTTCACTTTTCGCCCCGTTACGAGGACGAGGCGGCGATGATCTCCGAGGTCGAAAGGGCTTTCCGGGGAACCGACGGGCCTCAGGCGTGCGAGGCCGTATAGTGGGCGGTGCCCGACTTTTGCGGCAGTTCCGCTTCGGATCGAAGACTTGGGACGATTTCGATTATCCGATCGCCCGCTTCGATGCTCTTGCAGCCGGGTTCCCAATAGCCAATCGGCCTGCCCTGGCGATAGAGTCGAACGCCAAGACCCGTCGTTATGGCCGCGAGCGGCTTCCCATATTCTTCGGGGCGTGCATCCCGTTCCGCCAGACGAACCCGACCGTGGGTGGAGGCGAGATCGGCCAGATAGTCGGCGATGTTCGGGCCATGGGCGGACCCGGCCAGCAGCAGCCCGGCAAAGCTCACCGGATTGATCACCGTGGTTGCTCCGGCCTGGCGAGCCAGCAGCTCGTTGTCCTCGGCGCGGACCGCCACGCTGATCCGCAGGTTCGGCGCGAGGTGCCGCCCCGTGAGGCAGATGAGGATCGACGTATCGTCGCGACCGGCGGAAACGATCATCACCCGGGCTTCCCGGATCCGGACCGCCTCCAGAGTCTTGTCTCGTGTCGCGTCGCCCTCAAGGACGGCGCAGCCGAGCGATTCTGCCGCTTCGAGCGCCTCTTCGTCGGGGTCTATCACAACGATGCAGGACGGATCGGTGCCGCGAGCAAGCAGTTCCGCCACCGTCTCGGATCCGCTCGTTCCATATCCCGCGACGACGATATGATCCTTCAACCGTTTCTGGATTTGCGCCATCACCCACCTGTTCCAGGTTCGTCGAAGCACGAACTGATAGGCCGTGCCGAGAAAGATCAAAACGAAGAAGATCCGGATCGGAGTGACGATCAGCGCGTCGAACGTGCGGGTATGATCGTCGATCGGGACGATGTCGCCATAGCCCGTCGTCGTGATGCTCACCATCGTGAAATAGATCACGTCGCTGAAGCTGACATGATCGTCGAGATTGTCGCGAAGCCCGTCCCGCTCGAACCAGTGGACGGCAATGACGAAGACGAGGAGCGCCGAAACCAGAGCGAGACGCCAGCCGATCTGCACCCAGGGCGGGGTGCGCGACTTGCGTCGGAGCGTCAGCAGGTCCGGACCTGCGACGCGGACGCTCATTGGCGATAATGCCCGGCGAGGCCCTCGAGGGACGGCTCGTGGGTAAGGTCGAGGTGAAGGGGCGTGACTGCAATGAATCCGTCAGCAATCGCTTCGAGGTCGGTCGTATGTCCTGGAGTTTGGAGGACCGGCCTCAGGCCGAACCAGTAATAGTCGAATCCGCGCGGATCGGTGCGCTGGACGATCCGGAGGCGCCCGTAGTCGCGAATGCCCTGGCGAACGACGCGAATGCCCTTGATCGCGCTTGGTGCCAAAGCGGGAAAATTGACATTGATGAGCGTCCGAGGCGCCATCGGCGTTCCGATCAGCGGCCGAAGCACTTCGTCGGCCCAGGCCTCGGCGGCCTCGAAGGGATGCGCGGAGGGCATTCGAGCGACGGTATCGCCCATCCCCTCTTTGGCAAATCCCTGGCTCAGAGCAATCGACGGAATGCCCGCCAGCGCCCCCTCCATCGCCGCTGAAACCGTGCCGGAATAGGTGACGTCCTCGCCCAAATTGGCGCCGCGATTGACTCCGGAGAGGATCAGATCGGGCGGATCGTCCTTCATGATCTGGGCGATGGCCATCATCACGGCGTCGGTGGGAGTCCCGGTGACGCAGAACCGGCGCTCGCCCAGTTTCCTCAAGCGGATCGGCAGACTGAGCGTCAAGGAGTGGCCGGCGCCGGACTGTTCCTCCGTCGGCGCGACGATCCAGATGTCGTCGGAAAATTCGCGAGCGATTTTCTCCAGCACCTTGAGGCCGGGCGCATTCACGCCGTCGTCATTCGTGAGGAGGATGCGCATCGCGTCTCTCATAAGGCGGGTCTGGCGCGAGGCAAGGTCCACTCGGGCAACATCCTCGGTCCTGCGGCGTTGACCGGCCATAGATGAGAAAAGGAGGCAAAGTATGCGGGTGCCGCACAATAGCTGCGTCTTGGTCGCCGATGGCCGCAAGCTGCTGTTTTTCCGGAACGAAGGCGATTCCGAATTTCCCAACCTCACCGTCGAAGGGAAGAGGGTTGAGGAAAATCCCAAGGACAGCGAGCAGGGCACGGACTCGCCGGGAAGGACCTTTTCGAGCAACCGCGGTGATCCTCGGTCCGGGGGCTATGGCGATACGATGGGTGCGGCCCGAAGTGCCTATAGCGAAACCGATTTCCACCAGCTCGAGGAGAACCGCTTCGCCGCCGACGCCGCTGAAATGCTGAAGGAGCGGGCGCTACGCAACGAGTTCGAGTCGCTGGTGATCGTTGCCCCGCCAAAGACGTTGGGGGAATTGCGCAAGCATTATCACAAGGAAGTCGAGAAGAGAATCTCGGCCGAGATTCCAAAGGACCTCACGAACATGCCTGTCGAGGAGATCGAAAGGGTGCTCCAGGCGCAGGAATAGCGGACACGAAAGGCCCCGCCGGGGAAGACGGCGGGGCCAAATCGGCTCGGACAGCCAGCTCAGGGTGTGCGCTTGCCGAGCCTCCGGCGCGCCACCAGGGTTGCTGCCGCCGCGCCGAACAGAAGGATCATCGGCGGGGCGGGAACGGGCGTTCCCCCGCTCGAACCCGACGAGCCCCCCGAACTGGAGCTGCTCGAGCTCGATGCGCTGCTCGACGAGGAGGCGCTCGAACCGCTCGTGCTTCCCGAGGAGCCGAAGCTGCTCGAGCCGCTCGTCGCACCGCTGCTCGACGCGCTGCTGGCAGACGAACTCGAGGCCGACGATGCGCTGCTCGCCGAGGAGCCGCTTCCGCCCGAGCTGCCATGGCTGGAGCTGCCATGGCTGGAGCTGCCATGACCACTGCTGCTCGGTTTCCCGCCCGAGCTGGAACTCGAACTCGAGCTCGAACTGGAGCTTGAACTTGAGCTGCTAGAACTCGAACTCGTGCTGGATCCGCCGGTCGAGGTCGAGGTCGATCCTCCCGAAGTCGAGGTGGACCCACCCGAGGTGGAGGTCGAGCCGCCGGAGGTCGACGTCGAGCTACCACCCGTCGAGGTCGAGCTTCCACCGGTCGAAGTCGATCCGCCGGACGTGGATGTCGAGCTTCCGCCCGTGGACGTCGAGACATTGACCTCCACGTTACCGCCCGAGGAGCTGCCGCCGAAGAATCCGCCGGCGAAGAATCCGCCGCCAAAGCCGGAGCCGCCGCCACTGCCGCCGACCAGGACCGGAACGCCGCCACCGCCGCCACTGCTTGCCACGGCAACCGGAGGCGGAGGAGGCGGCGGCATGAACATGGGGGGAATGATTGTGCGCGTGGTCACCGTCGAAGGCGTAGGCGCTGCGCAGGCGACCCGCTCAACCGTTCGGCGATAGACGACGCGGCGTTCCTTGCTCTGGGCCCGGCGCGGAGCCGCGCGCAGGACCTCGGCGCGCCGGGGTGCGGCGGCCGAGCGGTGCTTTGCCTGCTGGACGACAGCCGGTCGGGGGGGCGGCGACTCCGCAAACGAAACGGCGCCGCCGCCGATCACCGCGCCTCCGACAGTGCAGGCGCAGAGTTTCGCCAAGGTCATTCGTACCGACATAACAGCATCCTGTTCCGGCCGCCCACGGAAGAGATCGGGGGACCCGATTTGCATTCACGCGAGTGGTCTTAAGGAGCAGATGCAAACACAGGGTTTAAGCGCAAGCGCATTAACCATCGGAGGGGGGGTAAAAGGGCATTTCGCGGGTCTTCCGTCCCATTCCAGAACAGCTTCAGTCCGGCCATGAACGGAGCGAGCGCGCATGTCGGCGAGCGCAGCGCCGACTCGCCGCGAAACCACCTCAAGATGTTCGAATCGCGTAATCGTGCGGCCATTTGTTCAATGATTTGCCGGATGATTCGAAGACGAACCGTTTTTTCTTAGGGTTTGAGTGACTTGTGATTGTCTTACTCGGAAGCTATACGCTCGCTCGGGGCGGGAGGCTTGGATTCCACTATATTATGCGCCCCCCGCGCCACAGGTTCGGCTCCGGCAGGCCCGGGAGACGAGGAGTGGAGGGGTATGGCAACGCTTCATAGTGACGCTTTAAATCCGCAGTTCGGCGGCGCTTATCGTCCAAGCGCCAACGAAGAGTTCATGAACCCGGAGCAGCTCGCTTATTTCCGGCAGAAGCTTCTCGCCTGGAAAGACGAGATCGTCAAAGAATCCCGCGAGACGATGGCGGCTCTGGCGAACGGTCCGATGCAGGAGGCCGACCTTACCGACCGGGCTTCGAGCGAGACCGATTGGGGGATCCATCTTCGAACCCGTGACCGGCAGCGCAAGCTCATCTCCAAGATCGACGCGGCGCTTCGCCGAATCGAGACAGGAGAATATGGTTTCTGCGAAGTCACCGGCGAGCCGATCAGTCTAGCCAGGCTCGAGGCGCGACCGATCGCGACGATGACGGTGGAAGCGCAGGAACGTCACGAGCGGAACGAACGAATTTCGCGCGACGATTGATCGAAACGCCGCCCCGGGCGACCGGGGCGGCGGACTGCCCGGCAAACGGGATCGCTCAGCGTCAGCCGGCGGCCCTAAAGACCGGCAATCTCCTCCTTGATCTTCAATTTTTGCTTCTTGAGGCGAGCGATCGTTGCCGCGTCGGGCATGGGGCGCTGGGCTTCTTCAACGATTCGGGCTTCGAGCCCTGCATGCTTGGCCTGCAAGGCCGAAACGTGCGCCTGGTGCATTCCCATCTCCTCTTCCTAGAGATCGGCAAGGTAACCCGCATTGCCGAGCTTTGTCTCCCCTGATCCGACAGTCCAACGGATATGTACGACGGTCTGTTGAAGGTCTATTAAAGAGCGATAGGAGCAGTGGCAGTGCGAGGGCAGCCAATGGAGAGGAACGACTCAGCCGCTCAGGATCCAGCTTCGCGACTCGCGGTGCTTCGAATGGAGCACAGGGACCTCGACGTCGCCATTGACGCTCTTCGAAGCATGGCCGCGCCCGACCAGCTACAACTCGCCCGGCTCAAGAAGCGGAAGCTGAGATTGAAGGATGAGATCGCCCTGCTGGAAGATCTCCGGGTTCCCGATATCATCGCCTGACCCGAGTTGCTTGCAGAAGCGAGCATGCGCTCCGTCGAAAAGGTAAGCACGGCGAGTCCAAGCTTCGCTATATAGATCCAACCTGGCTGTTCAATCGGAGGTCGACATGCTCGCAAGGTCACTGCTGCTGTTTGGCTCGTCGATATTGGCCGCGTCCGCCGCCAATGCTCACACCATCAATGTTCTTGGCACCAACGCAGATGCCATAGCCTGCTTCCGTGCCGCCGAATCGGAGGTTTCCCGACCGGAGATTGTCCGCACCTGCACCGACGCACTTGGAAGCGCCGATCTGACGTTGCGCGACCGGATGGCGACATTCGTCAATCGCGGCATCGTACGGTTTCGCCTGGAAGATTTCGAGGGCGCCATCGCCGATTTCGATGCCGCTCTCGAAATTCGCCCGGGCCAGCCCGACGCACTGATCAACAAGGGTATCACGATGCTCGCGGGCGGTGCACCGGTCGATTCGGCTCTGGCTCTGATCGATCAGGGCATCCAAGGCGGGCCGCAGCGGCCGTGGGTGGGCTATTATGGTCGCGCCGTCGCGCATGAGCTGGCTGGCCGCGATGCTCAAGCCTATCGCGACTATCGCCGGGCAAGCGAATTGCGGCCGGGCTGGCGCCCGGCCGAGCTGGCACTCACCCGCTTCAGCGTTCGCAGTTAAGCCTTTTTTCCCATTTCCGGCCGTGCCAGCTTGTGGCACTGACCGGAAATGGCGGACGATCAAGCGCGTATCGAACTCACGTCGAAGCTGGTCGACGGGCTTTATGTCGAGGCCATGTTGCTCGCCGATGAGGCCCGCGGCTATTTCGACCGCGCCGCTTCGGACGACCGCCTGACGCTGGACCCGGTGGACCGCGTCGGCTTCTCGTGCGAGTCCCTAAAGGTGACGACCCGCCTCATGCACCTGATCGCGTGGCTGCTCACTCAGCGTGCCGTGGCGGCGGGAGAATTGACCCGAGCGCAGGCGGGGGAGGATGAGCGACGGCTCGGAACGGCTCCGGAGACCGACGAAGCCTTGTTAGCTCGGCTGCCCAAAGCGGCGGTCGACTTGATCCGATCGAGCGAGGAACTTTATGAGCGAGTCCGTCGGCTCGATGAAGCGAGTTTTGGTGATGGCGGCCCTCAGGGAAGTCCCGCCCGGAGTCTTCTGAGCCGGCTGGAGCGTTCGCTTTAGGAACTCCTTCCAGGAGGTTTGCTATGCCGGAATCAGTTTGGGGCGGGTGCGCCTGCGGACGGATTCGGTACGCCGTATCGATCGAGAATGACGAAGCCTATCTCTGCCATTGCCGGATGTGCCAGCGTGCGACCGGTGGAGTGTCGATCGCTTTCAAGAACGTGAAGAAGGCGGACCTGAGCTGGCAGTCTGAGCCCGACTGGTACGCATCGTCGCCGATCGCCCGAAGGCCTTATTGCTCCGCGTGCGGCACTTCGCTCGGCTTCGCCTATCCCGACAGCGACAATATCGACCTGACGGTCGGCTCCTTCGATGAGCCGGGGCGTTTCGTCCCCAAACATCATTTCGGCGCGGAGAGCCTTCATCGCGCCTGGATCAACACCGAGGCCCTGCCGGAATATCGCACCGATGAATATGAGCCGCTCGTCCAGCGCTGGGTCAAGGCCACCGGTGCCTTCCCTGGTTAGCCACCGCTTCGTTGCCTCAGATGGAGTCGAACTCGCCTGGCACGAACTGGGCAAGGGCCGACCGGTGGTGCTGCTCCACGGGCTTTTCTCCAACGCAGCGACGAACTGGTTGAAGTTCGGCCACGCCGCCGCGATCGCCGGTCACGGCAGTCGGGTCATCATGCCGGATCTTCGGGCGCATGGCGACAGCGGAGCGCCGCATGATCGGGATTTCTATCCACCGGATGTGCTGGTGCGCGATGGCCTCGAACTGATCCGTCACCTCGGGCTGCGGGACTATGATCTCGGCGGCTACTCGCTCGGTGGCCGGACGGCGGCGCGAATGGTTATTTCGGGTGCGACGCCCCGACGCCTCGTCATTGGCGGGATGGGCCTGGAGGGAATGCTGGACACCAGACGCCGAGGTCGGCATTTCAAGCGGATATTGGCCGGTCTCGGCACTCACGAGCGCGGCTCGCCGGAATGGATGGCCGAAGCCTTCCTCAAGACCACTGGCGGCGATCCCGAAGCGCTGCTGCCGTTGCTGGACAGCTTCGTCGATTCTGACGAGCGGATGCTGCGCGGCATAGAGATGCCGACCCTGGTTCTTTCTGGGGCGGAGGACCGGGACAATGGCCCAGCCGAGGAACTCGCCGAGCTGCTTCCGAACGGGCTCTATGTCGAGGTTCCGGGCAACCATATGAGCGCCGTTACCCGGCCGGAACTTGGCCGAGCCATCGCGGATTTCCTCGCCGTTGACCCGTTGCCGGCGACAGTTCAATGAACCGAGAAACGACAAGAACGAGGATGTATCGATGAAAAGCAGCGTCTCCGTGCTCGCATTGGCTCTTTCCTTCTGCCTTGCTTCAGGCTGCAGCACCGCCACGGCGATGCAGGACAGTTCGACTACGGCGTCGGCCTCCCCCGAAGCGCAGCAGCCTGGGACGCCGACGGCAGCCGAGGCGGATGCCTTCATCGCTCGAGCGGAGCGTGAGCTGGCCGAGTTCTCGGTGCTCAACAGTCGCGCTCAATGGGTGAACTCGACCTACATCACGACAGATACGGACGCGCTCGCGGCCCATTTCGGCACGATCGGAACGGAGATGGGCGTTCGGCTGGCCAATGAGGCCGCGCGATATCAGAACGTCCCAGGGCTCAGCTACGATACCCGGCGCAAGCTCGACATCCTTCGCTCCGGTCTCACCTTGCCGGCGCCGACCACCGAAGGAGCGGCGGCCGAGCTCAATCGAATCTCCACCGACCTGCAGTCGCAATATGGCCGCGGGCGGGGAACGATGAACGGAGAGCAGCTCACGGGCAATGAGATCGAGGCGCGGATGGGCACCGTGCGCAACCCGGAGCAATTGCGCGAAATGTGGACAAGCTGGCACAACAATGTCGGCGCACCGATGCGGCCGCAATATGCCCGAATGGTCGAGATTGCCAATGCGGGCGCCCGCGAGCTCGGCTTCCCCGACACCGGCGCGATGTGGCGTTCCAAATATGACATGCCGCCCGACGATTTTGCGGCCATGACCGAAAGGCTCTGGAACGAGGTTCGACCGCTCTACGAAGAAATACACTGCTTCGCTCGCGCCGGGCTCAACCGCGCCTATGGTGACCAGGTCCAGCCCGCCACCGGTCCGATCCGTGCTGATCTGCTCGGCAATCTTTGGGCGCAGGAATGGGGTAATATCTACGATGTGGTCGCGCCGCGCTCCTCAGGCCGAGCGCCCTATGACCTGACCCAGTTGCTTGAGCGAGCCAACTACACTCCGGAGCGGATCGTTCGACAGGGCGAATCCTTCTTCAGCTCGCTCGGCTTCGCGCCGCTGCCCCAGACCTTCTGGGAGCGGTCGATGATCACTCAACCGCGCGACCGCGAGGTGATTTGCCACGCCTCGGCATGGAACGTCGACAACGAGGATGATCTGCGGATCAAGATGTGCACTCGGGTGAACGCGGACGACTTCGTCACCGTCCACCACGAACTCGGGCACAATTATTACCAGCGCGCGTACAACGATCAGCCATTCCTCTATCTGGACAGTGCCAATGACGGCTTCCACGAAGCAATCGGCGACATGATCGCTTTGTCGGTCACTCCGGAATATCTCGTTCAGATCGGTCTCCTGCGCGAGAACCAGCTGCCCACCGAGGAGCAGGATCGCGCACTGCTTCTCCGGCAGGCGCTCGACAAGATTGCCTTTCTTCCGTTCGGACTGCTGATTGATCGTTATCGCTGGGGCATCTTTTCCGGGCAGATAACGCCGGACCGGTACCAGGCAGCGTGGGACGAGATGCGCCTGCAGTATCAGGGCATCGTTCCGCCCGTGGAACGCACCGAACAGCATTTCGACGCAGGCGCCAAGTATCACGTACCCGCGAGCGTGCCCTACACCCGTTACTTTCTTGCCAGGATCCTCCAGTTTCAGTTCTACAAGGCGGCCTGCGACATGGCTGGGTGGCAGGGACCGCTTCACCGCTGTTCCTTCTATGGCAACCGCGAGGTCGGAAGGCGGCTGAACGAGATGCTCGCGATGGGCGCGTCGCGCCCCTGGCCCGAGGCGCTGGAGGCCTTCACCGGCACCCGTGAAATGTCCGCTCAGCCGATGATCGAATATTTCCAGCCCCTGCTCGGCTGGCTTCGCGAACAGAACCAAGGCAGGCGGTGCGGCTGGTAGCTTCTGTCGCGCGGCGCCGATCTGTGGGCTGTACATCGCCGGTAAAGGCGGGAGGCGCTTTCGAGCCGGTCCCGCCAGATCGGAGGAACATCATGCGAGCCGTGATTGCTGCGCTCATCCTCGTTTCAGCTGCAAGCGCCGAGCTTGCCCAGGCAGCGGTGCGATGGAATCCGGCCGCGCCGGAAAACCGGCAGGTGCTCCCGACGTTCAACTATTCGACGGTTGAAAGCGTCCTTGCCGCCATCGGGGCGCGATCGGAGCGGCGGGGAACGGCTGAACGGCCGGCGCTTGCCGTCACCTTTGCCAACGGCCGACGCGCGGCGATCCTGTTCGGGAGCTGTGAACGGCAAGGCAGCGCCTGCAAGGCGATCAGCATCCAGGCTGTGTGGACTCGGCCCTCTGGCGTGACCGCCGACGCTCTTGCTAATCGGATCCAGCGTTTCAACCAGCGCTATGCCTTTTCGCGAGCTTTCCTGACCGGCGACGGACGCCCGGCCCTCCAACGCTATCTCACCGCCGATTTCGGCTTCATCCGAGGCGATCTGGCCGTGAACCTTCTGGTCTTCGCCAGCCAAAGCGAGCGATTCGCTGCCGAAGTCCTACGCGGCTAAAAGCCACTTGAAGCCGCTGAGTCTCGAGCGTCTCGACGGACCGAGGACCGCCGGGAAAGCTCGCAAGCGGTCGCCGCGGTCTTGAGAACCGGGCTGATCGGACGACCCAAAGTTTCGATGTTGCGCCGGGCGATCTCGAGCGCACTCAGTCCCTCTGGCTCGTTGTGTCGCCCGGCCACACTGCGATCATCGGCCATAGTGGATCTCCGAGCACCTATCGAGGCTTCGACAATGCGCTGGAGCTGGTGAATGTTTCCTGTATCGAGACAGAGCGCCTTACGAGCAAGGTGGCCTATAGCTGGCCGAGCATGAAATCGGCGCTGGAAACACTGAAGGCGCCAGGCTCCTCCACGTTGAGCTGCCTGACAACGCCGTCCTCGACGATGGCCGACCAGCGCTGGCTGCGCTTGCCCATGCCATGTTTCGAGAAATCGGCGGCGAGACCAAGTTGTTCGACGAAGTCGCCATTGCCGTCGGCAAGCATCGTCACCTTGCCGTCGGCGCCGCCCTGGCTGCCCCAGGCCTGCATGACGAATGCGTCGTTCACCGACACGCAGGCGATTTCATCGATTCCTTTCGACCTGAGCTCATCGGACTTCTCGACGAACCCCGGCAGGTGCCGAGCCGAACAGGTGGGGGTGAACGCGCCCGGTACTGCGAACAAGGCGACTCTCCGACCGGCGAAGAAATCGTCCGTCGAGACCGGCTGCGGGCCTTCGGGAGTGGCCTTCAAGAGAGTGGTGCTGGGGATGCGCTCGCCGATCTGAATCGTCATCTTTCTCTCCCTTGGTGCGGTTAGCCGGCGCCTTAGCAAGGCGCTTTGTCCAGCGATAGAGGCGCAGGCGTTGTCCGACTCCTCCTGGCGAGCCTATAGCAAGAGGATGGACGGGCCGAAGTTTCTCAGCGGGCAGTTGTTGCTGGCCATGCCGGGGATCGGTGATCCTCGCTTCGAGAAGGCGGTTATCGCCATGTGCGTTCATGATGAGGGTGGAGCGCTGGGAATCGGGCTGGGTCGATTGATCCCGAGGCTCGGGTTCCACGACCTGCTTCGGCAGCTCGACATCGACCCCGGCGTCGCTCCTGATCCGGGCATTCATCTTGGTGGGCCGGTGGAGCCCCAGAGAGGCTTTATCCTCCACTCACCCGACTGGAGCGGAACCGAAAGCGTCCATGTCGGCGACCGATGGGTGCTCAGCGCCACGCTCGACGTGCTCAAGGCGATCGCGCAAGGGAAGGGACCATCCCGCTGGGTAGCCGCCCTTGGCTATGCCGGCTGGGGGGCCGGTCAGCTTGAGGAGGAGATGAGCCGCCATGGCTGGTTTGCTACTCCCGGCAATGACCATCTACTGTACGAAAGCGAAGTGGACTCGCGCTGGGCTGACGCCTTCCTGAGCGCGGGAATCGATTCTCGCCTTCTCGCTGCAGAATCGGGAAATGCCTAAGCTGCTGTTTCCACGTCCGTAACTTTTCCGATGCTTCACTGCCCAGCGCCGAGGCGAAAGCCTCGACAGCGGCCTCGCGCCTCCCGGCGCCGGGCCTTGTGCAGGCGGTTGAGGAAGCAGCATGAACAGAGCGAACAGGGGCGGAATGGTCGCGGCAGCCGTCGCGATGCTTTCCGTCGGCATGCCGGCCAGCGCGGCAATGAGTTGCTGGAATGAGACGCAGGCGGCGGCAGCGAAGGTGAGGGACCTGCAATCAAGGCTTATGGTGGCTTCGCTCCGCTGCGCCGCAACGGGATTGGACGTGACTCCCGCCTACAACCGCTTCGTTGTCTCCAATCGTGAAACGATCCAGGGGGCGAACCGAGTGATACTCGCGCAGTTCCGAACCGGTTATGGTGAGGAGGCCGAACTTCATTACGATCGCTTTGCGACCTCACTGGCCAACACGTACGGCGACGATCCGACGAATGCGGATGTTTGCGCGCAGACTGCATTGTCGGCTGATGAGGCGGCTGCCGCAGCTGGCGACGTGGCTCGGCTGGTCGCCCTGAATGATCGGCTTGGACCTCCCCCCGCGCTGCCCGGCGGCCGATGCAACATCAGCTTTACAGCGGCGGCCTTGGATTGAACTCACATATAAAGATATCTTTATATTTGCATTCGACATCGGCCGCGACTAGGTAGCGAGCACGCGGCCGCCCGACCCGCTCTGGCGGTCTTTCAACTTTCAGGAGATCGTCCTTGGCCACTCAGCCCCAGACCACGTTCAGCGACTATGTGATCCGCGACCTCGGCCTGGCCGATTTCGGCCGCAAGGAGATCGAGATCGCCGAAACCGAAATGCCGGGCCTGATGGCGCTTCGAGCCGAATATGGCGCGTCGAAGCCGCTCGCGGGGGCGCGGATTACCGGCTCGCTTCACATGACGATCCAGACGGCGGTGCTGATCGAGACCCTGATCGAGCTGGGTGCCGAAGTGCGCTGGGCGAGCTGCAACATCTTTTCGACTCAGGATCATGCCGCCGCTGCCATTGCCGCTCGTGGGATCCCCGTCTTCGCTGTTAAGGGCGAGACCCTCGAGGAATATTGGGACTATGTCGTCAGGATCTTCGACTGGGGGCGTGACGAGACCGCCAACTTGATCCTCGACGATGGCGGCGATGCGACGATGTTCGCGCTCTGGGGAGCTCGGGTCGAGGCGGGCGAGCAGCTATTCTCGCCGACCAACGAGGAAGAGGAGATCTTCGTCGCAACCTTGAAGCGCTTCCTCGGCGAGCGGCCCGGCTATCTCACCAAGACGGTGGAGACCATCAAGGGCGTTTCGGAGGAGACCACCACCGGTGTCCACCGCCTCTATGATTTGGCCAAGAAGGGTAAGCTCCCGTTCCCGGCGATCAACGTCAACGACAGCGTCACCAAGTCGAAGTTCGACAATCTCTACGGCTGTCGCGAGAGCCTGGTCGACGCGATCCGTCGCGCCACCGACGTGATGCTGGCCGGCAAGGTTGCCGTCGTTGCCGGCTTCGGCGATGTCGGCAAAGGCAGTGCCGCCTCGCTCCGCCAGGGCGGCGCCCGTGTGCTGGTTACCGAGATCGACCCGATCTGCGCGCTCCAGGCGGCGATGGAAGGCTATGAAGTTGTGACGATGGAGGAGGCGACCCAGCGCGCCGACATCTTCGTGACGGCAACCGGCAACATGGACGTGATCACGCTCGACCACATGCGGGCGATGAAGAATATGGCGATCGTCTGCAACATCGGCCACTTCGATAGCGAGATCCAGATTTCGGCGCTTCAGAACATGAAGTGGACGGAGATCAAGCCGCAGGTCGACGAGGTCGAGTTCCCCGATGGCAAGAAGATCATCGTCCTCGCCAAGGGGCGGCTGGTAAACCTCGGCTGCGCCACCGGCCACCCGAGCTTCGTGATGAGCTCCAGCTTCACCAATCAGGTGCTGGCGCAGATCGAACTCTGGACCAAGTCCGACCAGTACAAGAACGATGTCTACGTTCTGCCGAAGCATCTCGACGAGAAGGTTGCGGCGCTTCACCTCGACAAGCTCGGAGTCAAGCTGACGAAGCTCAACCAGCGCCAGGCCGATTATATCGGCGTGCCGGTCGAGGGGCCGTTCAAGCCGGACCACTATCGTTATTGATCTCTCGCCACTCCGGTTCAACTCAGTCGGAGGCCGGGATGGCGCTGAGCAGGACGGAAGCAGAGCAGATCCTCCGAGGCGCAGCCGCAGCACTGCAGGCGGGCCGGGCGGAAGAAGCCCGGCTCGAGTTGGACCGACTCGTCGGCGCCGGCCTGGTGAATTCGCAGGTCCTGCTGCTCTTGGCTGTCGCTTGCCGGAAAGCGTCGGAGAAGGAGGCTGAGGAGCAAGCGCTTGATCGGCTCTTGAAGCTCGACACGGACAATATTCGTGGCCTGATAATGAAGGGCGAGTGCCGGCTTGCCGCAGGTGACGACCGCGCCGCGTCGAGCTTCTACGGCAAGGCGGTAAAGCTTGCTGCACAGAAGCCGAACTTGCCCGCCGATCTTGCTACCGAGGTCGGTCGAGCCGAGGCGGCAATCAAGCTGATATCATCACGTCATCGCGAACAGCTTCTCGGTCATCTCGATCAACTCGGAATAACGGCTGATCGGCAACCGCGTCGCTTCCAGCAGTCGCTGGATATCATGCTTGGTGAGAAGGAGATCTATTTCCAGCGGCCGACAGCCTATTACTTTCCTGGGCTCCCGCAGATCCAGTTTTACGAGGCCGGTGACTTCGAGTGGGCTGCGGACGTGCAGGCTGCGTCGAATGAGATTCGGGCGGAGCTTGAGGCGGTCCTTCACGAGGAGGGACTGTTCCAGCCTTACCTCCAGCAGAATGATGATCGTCCAGGCTACGACTTTCACGGGCTCATGGGGAATCCCGACTGGAGCACGCTCTATATCTGGCAGGATGGGGGCCCAGTCCCAGGGCTCGCCGAGCGGTTTCCCCGAACGATGGCGGTGATGAGGGAAGTTCCGCTGCCCCACATCACGACGAGAGCGCCATCAATTCTGTTCTCTCTTCTCAAGGGTGGCGCGCGCATTGCACCACATCATGGAATGCTCAATACGCGTCTGATCTGTCATCTTCCACTGATCGTCCCGGAGAGCTGCGGGTTTCGCGTCGGCAACGAAATTCGCGAGTGGGAGCCGGGTAAGTTGCTGATCTTCGATGACACCATCGAACATGAAGCCTGGAATGGCAGCGACGAGGACAGGATTGTTCTGATCTTCGATATCTGGCGCCCCGAGTTGACGGCGGATGAGCGCCGCGCCGTCTCTGCCATTTTCGACGCGATCGATCGCAAGGATTCGGTTCTTCGAAACTGAATGTGACATTAATGTAACACATCGAAAGTTAGTTCAGCCGGTACTGGCTGGCCGGTTTTCTTTTGCCATCCACTCGATAATGTCGATGGCTCAGAACTGCACTTTCGGGGAAAATCATCCATGCGCCGCTTGAATGTTCGAATGCTCAGCACTGCCTCATTTGCAGCCTTTTTGGCTGCGGGCATTGCCGGCCCGACCTATGCCGCCACTGCGCAGACCGACCAGGCTCCCGCCTGCGAGAATCTTCCGGCGGGCGCCGAGCGCGACGCCTGTCTCGCTGGCGAAGTCGAACTCGAGTCGGGTCAGGAAGCGGAGGCCGACGCCACCCAGACCATTCAGGTGACGGGGTCTCGTATCCGTCGCCCTAATCTCGAATCGAACGTTCCGATCACCTCGGTTGGAATCGAAGAATTGACTGACACGGGTGACGTTTCGCTCGGCGATCAGCTCAACGATCTTCCGTCTTTGCGATCGACCTTCAGCAGCGGCAACTCGGGCCGCTTCATCGGCACGGCCGGCCTCAGCCTCCTCGATCTGCGTGGGCTTGGTACGGCTCGTACCCTGACCCTCGTGAATAACCGCCGTCACGTCACGGGATCGGTTGGAACCCGCGACGTCGACGTGAACACCATTCCGATCGATCTTGTTGAGCGGGTTGACATCGTCACCGGCGGCAATTCAGCGATCTACGGCTCGGATGCTATCGCCGGCGTCGTCAACTTCGTCATGCGCCGAGACTTCGATGGCATGCGCGCCCGTGGCCAAATGGGCATCTCCGAGCGTGGTGACGCCAACCGCCATTTCTTGTCGTTTACGGCGGGCCGCAACTTCGCTGCCGATCGTGGCAACATCGCGATCGCGCTCGAATATGCGAAGCAGGATCCGCTCTACTTCACCGATCGGGACGAGATCACCGGGGCCTACTCGGGTCGCTGCCAGTACAATCTGGCGGAAAACACGACCGATGACGGTCCGACCAATGATGATGGTGTGCCTGACAACGAACGCTTCTGCGGCGTTCGCAATGCCAACATCTACGATTCGGGTCAGGTTCCGATCGCTGGTAGCTGCGCCACCCTCACCGGAGCTGCATTCGCAGCCCGCTGCTATCCTAACGGGCTGCCGCGTTTGTTCTACTTCAATCCTCAGGGCAATCTCGTCGAGGATCCGGTGGTCGGCGTGGATTTTCGGCGTTTCGGATCAGGTAATGCCCAGACCCTGAATGGTTCGAGCTTGCGCAACACTGGCCAGCTCGCGGTCGGAATTGAGCGCTACAATGCCAACCTTCTGGCTCATTTCGATGTTTCCGAGGCCTTCCGGCCGTTTGTTGAGGCGAAGTTCAGCCGAGTTGAAACGACCCAGGAGGGGCAGCCGAGCTTCTTCCAGAACCTCGGCGTCGCCTGCAGCAACCCCTTTGTTTCGGCGCAGACACTGGCCACTCTGCAGAGCATCGGTCGTTGCCTCAGCGCTCCGGCGGGCGCCTTCCCGCTCAGCCGTTTCAATATCGATTTTGGGGGTCGCGGCGAAGAGGGACGGCGAGACACTTACCGGATAGTTGCCGGCTTCGAGGGGGACTTCAATGAAGATTGGCACTACGAAGTATCGGCCAATTACGGCAGGGTTCGAACTCGGGTGAATTCCCTGAACAACCTGCTGATTTCGGAATTCCTCAATTCCCTCGACGCGACGGTTATCGACGGTCAGATCGTGTGCGCTGATCCTGACGCCCGCGCTGCCGGCTGCGTTCCGCTGAACCCCTTCGGTATCGGCGCTCCGAGCCAGGCGGCGCTCGATTATGTCAATACCACAAGTACTCGCCGTCAGCGTGCTTCGCAGTTCCAGCTGCTCGCGTTCATGTCGGGAGACTCCTCGCAGGTGTTCGAACTGCCGGGCGGACCTATCGGCTTTGCGATCGGTGCGGAGTATCGCCGGGAAACGGCCTTCTCGAAGTGGAGTCCTGAAGTTGAGGCGGGCGAGACCTTCCTCAACGCCATCCAGGAATTCAACCCGCCTGCAGACGAGGTTTATGAGGCATTCGGCGAGATCCGTCTGCCGATCCTGAGCGATCTTCCGTTCGCTCAGGAACTCACCTTGGAAGCTGCGGGTCGGGTATCCCACTACGAGGCGGGCAACACGGGAACCGTCTACGCTTACAATGTCGGTGGAACCTGGGCGCCCGTTCGGGACATTCGCTTCCGAGCGAATTATTCCACGTCGGTGCGCGCGCCAACCCTCGGTGACCTGTTCTCGCCGCAATCGCAGAATTTCGCCTTCATCGCGGATCCTTGCGATGTGCTGAACCGCAACAACCCGACGCGGCCGAACCGCGATGCGAACTGCACCGCGGCAGGCATCCCGCCAGGCTTCGTCAACCAGCCTGCTCGTTCGGAGAGCACCTCCTTCCTTTCGGGCGGCAACGACACGTTGACCGAAGAGAAGGGCAAGAGCTTGACGATCGGCGCGATCATCCAGCCGCGCTGGGTGCCCGGCCTGGCCATCACGATCGATTATTACGACATCGCTATCGACGACCTGATCTCTACGCTTACCGCTCAGACGATCATCAATCAGTGCTATGATGATCCGGGCGGGATCGACAATCCGTACTGCGCTCTCGTCTTCCGCAATCCGGACGGCACCTTTGCGCAGCCGGTTGCGACGATTGCCGGGCCGGTAAACTTCGCCGCCTTCGACGCGCGAGGTATCGACTTCGAGATCAGCTATCGCCACACGTTCGGCAATGGACACCGCTTGAACCTGCGGGGCGTTGCCACTCGGGTGCTCGAGAACACGGCCTATCTCGACCCCTCCGATCCCACGTTCGGGAACCGATTCCGGAGCGAGATCGGCGACCCGAGCTGGGCAGGCAATCTCAACGTCAACTATGTGTTCGACCGGTACGAGCTTACTTATAGTCTCAACTATATCGGGCGGCAGATCAACGCCAACACGGCCTACGAGACGCTGTTCCCCTTCCAGGGACGGCCGGCGACGAACCCTGACGCGCTTCCTGCAGACGAGCGGTGGACTCCTGACGTGTTCTACCACAACATCCGTCTCGGGTTCCGGGTCAATGAGGACTTCACCTTCTATGGCGGTGTCGACAACATTGCCGATCGACTGCCGCCCTTTGGGCAGCTTGGCACGGCGGGCGGTGAGCCGTGGGAGACTTTCGGCCGCCGCTTCTACTTCGGCGTGAACGTCGACTTCTAAACAAGCTCCAGCGAACTCTGGGGGCGGGCTTTCGGGCCCGCCCTTTTTGTTGCTCGTTCGGAGACGCCTTTCCCGCCCAGCGATGCGCGCTTAGAACGACGTCGTGGTAACGCTTTCCTCCATAGCTCTGCTGGCGCTGGCTATTGCAAGCGGGGCCTGGCTCGCTGCCGCATTGTGGGCGACAGTGCGTGCGCGCAGCTTGTCCGCTCAGGCCGCTGCCGTGCTCCAGGAGCGGGACCGTAGTGCGGCCTTGCTGGAGTCAGGACCGGCGATGCCGCTTCTGGTCGACGCACAAGGCGGTCTTCAAGGATCGCCGCGCCTTGCGGGCGGATTCGGCCTTGACGCTCTTCCCGATCGCTGGTCCGAATTCGTTGGTTCGGCAGGGCTGTTCGGAGAGGAAGCTGCAGCCGAGCTCAATCGACGCCTTGCTGAGGCGCGCGCCAGCGCCAGCTTCAACCTGACGGTCGGTCTCCGCGGTGCCTCTCGAATCTTTCGAGTAGAGGGAGGTCCGGCTCCGGCAGCGTTCGGCCGACGTTCGGCTCTGCTTTGGTTTATCGATGTCACCGACGCCGAGGGTCAGGTCGCCCAGTTGCGGGCACGGCTGGAACGCCGCTCAAAGGCACTCGAAGCGCTGTCGCGAGTGATCGAAGTCGCACCTTTTCCAATGTGGCATCGCGGACCGGACCTGCAGCTGGCGATGGTCAACACCGCCTACGTGCGGGCGGTCGAGGCGGAAGACGCCGCCGCCGTGGTTCGGCACGGGATCGAACTTGTCGACGAAGCCGACGGGCGCGATCCGCTTCGGGACGTGGCCGAGATTCGTGAATCGCAGCAGCCGGCCCACCGCACCCTGCCGGTGACGATCGCCGGGGAGCGGCGAATGATGCATATCGTCGAAGTGCCGCTCGGTACCAGCGGAGTCGCCGGCTACGCCATCGATGTCGAGGATCAGGAGGAAGCCCGCGCGGAGCTGGGCCGCTTCGTTCGTGCTCAAAGGGACATGCTCGACAGACTGTCCGCCGGCGTTGCGCAGTTCGGGCGCGACCGAAGCCTCACCTTCTTCAACCAGCCGTTTGCCCGGCTCTTTTCCCTTCCGGGCGACTTCCTTGCCGACCGTCCCGAGTTCGACCGGGTTGTCGACGCGATGCGCGAAGCCGGCAACCTTCCCGAGGTTCGCGACTATCCGGAATGGAAGGCCGATCACCGCCGCTGGTTCACGAGCGGACTTGCTGCGGACGAGGAGGATTGGCTGCTTCCCGGCGGCAAGCATCTTCGAGTCGTCGCTCAACCGCTTCCCGACGGCGGCCTGCTCCTCATCTTCGAGGACCGCACGGAGCAGATCCAGCTTGCCTCGGCCCGGGACACCTTGCTGCGCGTTCGAAGCGCCACCTTCGACAATCTGTTCGAGGCCGTCGGCGTGTTCGCGTCCGACGGACGACTGAATCTCTGGAACAATCGCTTCAAGGAGCTTTGGGGCTTTGAGGAGGAGCAGCTTGCCGCCCATCCGCGGGTCGATTCCCTGACGCCGCACCTTGCCGCTCGATTGAAGCGACCGAGCCATGCGGCCCTGGTGCGGGAGCTGGTTCGGAGCGCGACTCAGGAGCGCAAGCAGCGCGGCGGGCGAGTTTCGCTCGTCGACGGGCGAGAATTCGAGTTCGCGGCGGTGCCCTTGCCGGACGGCAACGCGCTGTTCACCATGCTCGACATCAGCGACAGCCGGAAGGTCGAAGCGGCGCTTCGTGATCGTAACGAGGCTCTTGAGGAGGCCGATCGGCTGAAGACCGCCTTCGTCTCCAACATGAGCTACGAACTGCGCACGCCGCTGACGACGATTGGCGGCTTCGCCGAAATGCTGGCGCAAGGCTATGCCGGAGCGCTCCCGCCCTCCGCCAGCGACTATGTGAAGGCGATACTGGAAAGCGTTGCTCGACTGGGTGCGCTGATCGACAACGTCCTCGATCTTACTCAGAGCGACACGGGCAGCCTGCTGCTCGCTGAAGACGAGGTCGAACTTGCTGCCCTCTGCCGAGATGTGGCCGCAGGCGCGCTACCCTCGGCGGAGAAGAAGTCGATCGAGCTGGTGACGAAGATCGATCCTTCCGTCGGAGTGGTGACGGGCGACACGCGCCGGCTCGGCCAGGCCCTGGAGAATATCGTTCGAAACAGCATCACCTATACGGACGCCGGTGGTCGGGTGCTGATCCACGCGCGAGGCGATCGCAGGAACGCCCGGATCATCGTCTCCGACAATGGCCGAGGGATTGCGCCTGCCGACCAGGCGAAGGTTTTCGACCGCTTCCATCGGACCGTAGACGCCCGCGGCGACGGTGCTGCTGCGGTCGGCCTTGGCTTGCCACTGGCCAAGCAGTTCATCGAAGCTCACGGCGGTTCGATCGCTCTGCAGTCTCGGGTGGGACAAGGCACCACTGTGACAATGGTCCTTCCTCGAACGATTGAGCAGCAGGCGGCCTATCCTGCACAGCGCGTCGCGGAATGACGATCAGGCGGGGTCTCGACCGCGACAGCCGGGGAACGGGCAGATCGGCCGGCACACCCGTCATTTTCGCCAGCGCGGAGGAAACTCAGGCGTTCGGGCGCGCCTTGTCGGAACGCCTTGAACCGGGCGACGTGATCGCCTTGTTCGGAACTCTGGGCGTGGGCAAGACGACCCTGGCCCGTGGTATTCTCAACGGCTTGGGCCATGTCGGCGAGGTTGCCAGCCCGACCTTTCCGATCGTGCTTGGCTACGAGCCGCCGGAGACCCGACTCCCGATCTGGCATGTCGATCTGTACCGGATCGAAGACGAAGTTGAACTGGAGGAGCTGGGCCTCGACGAAGCGAGGGAGACCGGCATATTGTTGATCGAATGGCCCGAGCGGCTTCCCTTCCTCTGGCCGGAATCGCTGAAGCTACAACTGGTGCCGCTGGATGGGGGTGGCCGTGCCTTGACAGCGCAGGTGCCGGACGCTTGGGGGGCGCGATGGCCTCCCCGATGATTCCTCCTGCTAATGCAACCGCTTTCCTTGCCGCGCACGGTTGGGGAGGGGCGGAGATTCGGCCCTTGGCCGGGGATGCGTCGTTCCGTCGCTACTTCCGGGTCCATCGAGGAACGGAGACCGCGGTGCTGATGGATGCGCCGCCACCGCACGAGGATCCGCGACCCTTCGTGGCCGTCGCGGAATGGCTCGCCCATGCCGGCCTTTCGGCTCCGCGAATCCTTGCGGCAGACTATGAATGCGGGCTTCTCCTGCTCGACGATTTCGGCGATCGGCGGCTGCGCGAAACCCTCGATTCCTCGCCCGAACGGGAGCGAGCGCTTTACGAACAGGCCACCGATCTCCTGGTGCACCTCCACGCACTGCCACCGATGCCGGGCCTGCGCCGCCATGATCTGGACGAATGGTTGAGCGAACTGGCTCTGTTCGTCGACTGGTATTGTCCAGCGCTTGACCTGGAGGTCGACGGCCGCGGCTATCGAGATGCATGGACCGACGTGCTGGCGCCGGTCGATTCAGACGGCTTCGGCCCGGTCACGGTTCTTCGCGACTATCATTCCGAGAATATCATGCTGGTTCCTGACCGGGAGGGGGTGCGCCAGTTTGGCGTGCTCGACTTCCAGGATGCCTTGGCGGGTCATCCGGCCTACGATCTGGCCTCGGTGCTCGAGGACGCTCGCCGCGATGTCGATCCCGCGGTCGAAGCCGCGATGCTCGAACGCTACATCACGGCGACCCGCTCTCCGCCAACTTTCGAACGTGCTTACTGGTCGCTTGCGGCGCAGCGCAATACGCGGATCCTGGGCGTCTTCACCCGCCTTTGGAAGCGGGACGGGAAGCCGAACTACACGAAGTTCCAGCCGCGCATGTGGGGCTTGCTGGAACGTGATCTGGAGCATCCCGCCCTCGCTCCGGTCAGGGCATGGTTCGATGCCAATGTGCCGGCGGACAAGCGCGCCCCGGCATGGGAGTTCATGGCGGCATGAGCCGGTACCGAAAGCCGCTGGCGCTTCGTCCCAACCCTGGAGCGACCGTGCCCGAAGTCGCGATGGTCTTGGCCGCTGGCCTCGGAAAGAGAATGCGGCCATTGACCGCCACTCGGCCCAAGCCGCTCGTCGAAGTGGCCGGCAAGCCGCTCATCGATCATGCTTTGGCTCGACTGACCGCCGCCGGCGTGAGGAAAGCGGTGGTGAACGTCCACTATCTCGCCGATGCCATCGAGGCTCACCTCAGGAACCGATCGAACGGACTTGAAATCGTCATTTCGGACGAACGCTCCGAGCTGCTCGAGACCGGGGGCGGGTTGGTCAAGGCCCTTCCACTGATCGAATGCGATCCCTTCCTGGTCGTCAACTCGGACAATCTCTGGATCGACGGGCCCGTGGACGCCTTGAAGCTGTTGGCGGACAATTGGGACGAGGAGCAGATGGATGCGTTGCTGCTCCTGGTGCCGCTCGCCCGGGCCAACTGCCACTTCGGGCGCGGCGATTTCCACATGAATGCGATCGGAGCCCTCAGCCGCCGCAAGCCGCGGGGCGTCGCCCCATTCGTCTATACCGGGATCCAGATCGTCTCGAAGCGGCTGCTCGACGGCGACTTGCCGAGCGGGCCGTTCTCGACCAACCTGTTGTGGGACCGTGCGATCGAGGCCGGCCGCTGCTTCGGTACCGTTCACCAGGGTTTGTGGTTCGATATCGGGCGTCCGGAAAGTATCCGAAGGACCGAGGAGATTCTGAGACAAGGTTGAGCCGGAAAGATGCGCCGCCTGCTGCGTTGGAGGGCGGTCCTTGTAATGTGCGGCCGCCCTTGTGATGAATCGCTCTCCTCCTGGTTTGACCTTGGTGGCCTTCATGGCTGCAGGGCTGTTTCTCGGCGGTTGCGACTGGATGCGCAAAAAGGAGCCGCCCGACGCGAAGTCCGAAGCGCAACTCCAAGCCGAGAAGGCTGAACGGCTGAGGCGCGCCTGTGCCTCGGAAGCGACTTACGACCGACTGAAGGAGCTCGCTTTCGACGAGGCGGCGCGGATCCGGGGGGGCGATACGGATTTGCTCGACAGCGTGGCTACCGCTTCGGTGGTTCGGATGGAGGAGCCCGTCGTCAAGTCTCGGGACGAAGCCCTGAACGTCACCGTCTGCGAAGGGCGCTTCATTCTCGAACTTCCGCCCGGCGCCGAGAATGCGTTCGATGGAGAGCGGCGCCTCGTGGCCGAAATCCAATATGCCGCTCAATCCGCGGCCGATGGGAGTGGTCTCGTCTACCAGATGATCGGCGCCGAGCCGATCCTTTACCGCCTGGCGACGGTAGGCGGCCTCCGATCCGCTCAGGCTCAGCCGAATGTTCCGGCAAACCGGGCTACCCCGGCGGAGGGCGTGCCGGCCGAGTCGGAGCCGGTCGCCGCCTCGGCAAGTGCGAGGGCAGCCTCTCCGTCCGATACTGAGGCAGCGCAACCGAAGGAACGGCGCGAAGCCGATCCGGCATCTTCGGTCGGTTCCGCCCGCCCAAGCTTCAACTGCCGTCACGCGCGCACCCGCACCGAACGGATGGTCTGTTCGGAACCGAGCCTGGCCGCCCGCGATCGCCGGATGGCGTCTATTTACTATGCGCGCATGGCCGAGGCCGATGCGGAAACGCGACGACGTCTCCGGCGCAGTCGCGATGCCTTTCTTGCCCGGCGCGAGCGCTGTGACGGCCAAGCCTGCGTCGCGGAAGCTTATGAACGGCGAATAGCCGAAATCCGGCGGATCGCTTCGGGAGAATGATCCCTTTCCTGTGGAAAAGTGGAGCCTTTGCGGTTCCACTCGCGGCGGCGAGTGCTCATAGAAGTGATCATGTCCTCGGCGCCCTACGTCCCCCTCCGGATCTTCTCCTGCTATACGATGCTCGAAGGGGCGATCGATCCGAAGGCAGTGGCCAAGCGGGCGAAGAAGCTCGACCTTCCTGCGGCCGCCTTGACCGATCGCAATGGACTTTATGCGGTGATGCCATTCACCGATGCCTGCCTCGGCGAGGGCGTCCAGCCAGTGATCGGAACCCTTCTGGGGATCGCCAGGCCGGACTGGGCGGGAGGGAAATCCCCGGTCATCGACTGGCTGGCGCTTTATGCGCAGGACGAGCGCGGCTATCGCAATCTGTGTGCACTCGTCTCGTCGGCCCATCTTGATCGGCCGCTGCACGAAGAGGCGCATGTCACTTTCGCGAAGCTCGAGGGTCGCACCGACGGTCTCATCGCGCTCACGGCCGGAGCGGAGGGTGCACTCGCCCGGCTGATCTCGGAGGGGCAGGAGGAGAGGGCGGCCGATATCCTCGACCGCCTCCGGTCACTGTTCCCGAACCGGCTCTATGTGGAATTGAGCCGCCGTGGAGATCCGGTCGAAATGCAGGCAGAGCCGATATTGATCGACATCGCCTATGCGCAGGATCTGCCGCTCGTCGCGACTAATCCGGCCGCCTATGTTGAGCCGGAATATCATCGTGCGCACGACGCGATGCTCTGCATCGCCCAATCCAGCCAGATCGATCGTGACGACCGGAACCGTTCCTCGCCGGAAGCCTGGCTCAAGCCGCCGGCGGAGATGCGCGAGCTCTTTGCCGACCTGCCGGAGGCGATCGCCAACACGTCCGTGATTGCCCGCCGCTGTGCCTTCGGCGCGCCCAAGCGCAAGCCCATTCTTCCGCGCAGCGCCGGTGACGTCGAGGAGGAGGCCGCGCAGTTGCGCCGGGACGCCCATCTGGGCCTTCAGAGGCGTCTCGATCGCTACGGTGATCTTGGTGACGAAGAGCGCAAGACCTATCTCGACCGGCTCGACTACGAACTCGACGTGATCGCCGGGATGGGATTTCCCGGCTATTTCCTCATCGTCGCCGACTTCATCAAATGGGCAAAGGATCAGGGCATTCCCGTCGGGCCGGGCCGCGGTTCGGGCGCCGGCTCGGTCGTGGCCTGGGCCCTGACGATCACCGACCTCGACCCGATCCGCCTCGGACTTCTCTTCGAGCGGTTCCTCAATCCCGAGCGCGTGTCGATGCCCGACTTCGACATCGACTTCTGCGAAACCCGCCGGGGCGAGGTGATCCGATACGTCCAGGAACGATGGGGCCAGGACAAGGTGGCCCAGATCATCACCTTCGGAAAGCTTAAGGCGAGGGCGGTGCTGAAGGATACCGGCCGAGTGCTGCAGATGCCCTACGGTCAGGTCGATCGGCTGGCCAAGCTGGTTCCCAATCACCCGACCGACCCGTGGACCCTGGAGCGCGCGTTGAACGGGGTTCCCGAGCTGGCTGCCGAATATAAGGGCGATCCCGACGTTCGCCGGCTGTTTGACTTGGCGATGAAGCTGGAAGGGCTGCCTCGGCACAGCTCCACCCACGCCGCCGGCGTCGTGATCGGCGACCGTCCTCTCGATCAGCTCGTGCCGCTCTACCGGGATCCGCGGTCCGACATGCCGGTTACGCAGTTCGACATGAAATATGTCGAGGCGGCGGGACTGGTGAAGTTCGATTTCCTCGGCCTCAAGACTCTTTCCGTCCTTCGCAAGGCGCTGGAGATGCTCGGGCGCCGAGGGATCAACGTCGACCTCGATCGTCTGCCCTGGGATGATGAAGCCGTCTATCAACTGCTCCAGCGGGGCGACACGGTGGGTGTGTTCCAGCTGGAATCGGAGGGGATGCGACGCACGCTCGCGGCGGTGAAGCCGACCAGCTTCGGCGATATCATCGCGCTTGTCTCGCTTTATCGGCCGGGACCCATGGACAATATTCCCACGTTCGGCGCTCGCAAGAACGGACGTGAGCCGATCGAGTATCCGCACCCGATGCTCGAGGACGTCCTCAAGGAGACGTACGGTATCTTCGTTTACCAGGAGCAGGTAATGGAAGCCGCCAAGGTCCTGGCGGGCTACAGCCTCGGCGAAGCCGACCTGCTCCGGCGAGCGATGGGCAAGAAGATCAAGTCGGAAATGGATGCGCAGCGCTCGCGTTTCGTCCAGGGGTGCGCCGCCAACGGCATCGATCCGGTCAAAGCCAACGAGCTGTTCGACTTGATCGACAAGTTTGCCGGATACGGTTTCAACAAGAGTCACGCCGCGGCTTACGCTCTGGTCGCTTATCAGACGGCCTGGCTCAAAGCCCATTATCCGGTCGAGTTCTACGCCGCCTCCATGTGTTTCGACATGCACCAGACCGACAAGCTTGCCGTCTTCATCGACGACTTGCGGCGAGCCGGGCACCAGTGCCTGCCTCCGTCGATCAATGCCAGCGAAGCGGAGTTCTCGGTGGAAGCTCATGGGGACGGGCACGCCGTCCGCTACGCCTTGGGAGCGCTCAAGGGCGTTGGTGAGAAGGCCATGGAGCAACTGGTGGAGGAGAGAAAGTCAGGAGGACCCTTCAGCGGCCTCGACGATTTCGCCGCAAGGATTGACCCGAGGCTTGTGAACCGGCGCCAGATCGAAAGCCTCGCTGGTGGCGGCGCGTTCGACGACATTGCCGAACGGCCGACGGTATTTGCGGCCGCCGAGACGATCCTGGCTGCCGCGGCCAGCGCGGCTCACGCGCGCGACAGCGGTCAGGGGGGGCTGTTCGGCGAAGGCGCCGCCAATGTCGTGCCGATCCGAATGCCGGGCGCCGAGAGCTGGACGCTGGCGCAGCGCATGGCGCAGGAGAAGGAAAGCTTCGGCTTCTATTTCTCGGCACACCCGGTCGACAGTCACCGCCATCTGGCGGAAGCGCACGGCGCCCGCACCTTCGCGCAGATTGCATCCCAGGCGCCGCCGTCAGACGGCGCTCGAACCGGCGCCGTTATGGCGGCGCTTGTCGAAGATGTCCGCTGGCGCACCTCCGCTCGTGGGCGGCGCTACATGATGGCTACCCTGTCCGATTCGTCGGGCCAGTTCGACGCGACGGTCTTTGACGAGGACGTTGCCGAGCAGGTCGGCAATGCGGCCAAGGCCGGCGCCTGCGCCCTGCTGACGGTCGAGCTCGATCGACGTCCGGGTGAAGAAACGCCGCGGGTCACGATCCGATCGATCCAGAGTTTCGAGACTTTGTCCAGGCGCAGCCGGTTGGAACTTGAGGTTGAGGTAGAAGGGCCGGATGCGGTTCGGCGACTGGCGGAACTGGTCGGCTCGGCTCGCGGCGGGAACGGCCAGCTGCGGCTGCTCGCCACCATCGAAGATGGTGAAGCGGAACTGGTGCTCGGGCGTGACTACCTTGTCGATGCCGAGCTGGCCGCGCGGATCGAACGACTTGAAGGGGTCACTGCCGCTCGCTTGTCGGTTGCAGAAGCTCCCCGGCTTGCGCTCGTTTCCTGACCAGATACACTTCCCTTGAAGATATCAGGCGGGAGAGGGTGATGTTCGGCGGAATGCAGGATTTCGAGCTGCGCGTGCCACGCCTCATCGAACATGCCGAGCGTGAACATGGCAGCCGTGAGATCGTGAGCTACTGGGCCGACGGCTCCGTTAGCCGGACCGACTGGGCCGGGGTGGCGCGCGACGCGCGAAAACTCGCCCAGGCCCTCGAGAGGATCGGCGTCCAGCGGAGGGACCGAGTCGCCACTCTGGCGATGAACCACAGCCGCCATCTCGCAGCCTGGTATGGCGTGATCGGCATGGGCGGCATCATCCACACCATCAATCCCCGCCTCTTTGACGAGCAGCTCATCTTCATTGCCAATCACGCCGAGGACAAGGTCTTGCTCTACGATCGAGTCTTCCAGCCGATCGTCGATCGGCTGAAGCCGCAATGGAGCAGCATCGAGCATTATGTCTGTTTCGATGATGGCGAGTTCGAGGCCCTGATCGATGGCGAAAATGGCGAATATGCGTGGGTGGAGGGTCCGGAACGGGAGCCCTGCATGCTCTGCTACACGAGCGGAACCACCGGCAATCCGAAAGGCGTGCTCTATGAGCACCGGTCCACTCTGATCCACGCGCTTGCGGAGATCCAGCCGGCCATTTTCAACCTGTCGGCTCAGTCGGTCGCGTTGCCGGTCGTTCCGATGTTCCATGCGGCCGGATGGGGACTGCCCTTTGCCGGGGCGGCCGCGGGAATCAAGTTCGTCTTCTCGGCCGTCAATGAGCCGCATGTGCTTTGCAGGCTGATGAACGAGGAGAAAGTGACTCACTCGGCCGGCGTGCCGACCGTCTGGTTCGGCATGTTCCAGTATATGGACGCCACGGGCCAGAAGCCGGAACATCTCGAGATCGTGACGATCGGTGGCTCGGCGGCGCCTCGAGCGATGATTGAGCGACTGATGAAGATGGGGATCCGCGTCAACCATGCCTGGGGAATGACGGAAACCTCGCCGATCGGCACCATGGGTGCGCCTTCTCACGATTGGGACGAGCTCAGTTTCGAGGAGAAGGTCGAGCAGACGACCAAGCAGGGCCGCTCCCCGTTCGGAGTCGAGCTTCGCACCGTCGACGACTCCGGTAACATATTGCCTCGCGACGGAATCAGCTCGGGACGGCTGCAGATCCGGGGTCCCTGGATCATCAGGCAATATTTCAAGGAGGAGAAGCCGAGCATCGATTCCGAGGGTTGGTTCGACACGGGCGACGTGGCCGCGCTTCACCCCGACGGAACGCTGCAGATCACCGACCGGGCCAAGGACGTCATCAAGTCCGGGGGAGAATGGATCAGCTCCGTGGAGCTCGAGAACTGCGCCGTCGGCTGCCCGGGCGTCGCCGAGGCCGCTGCGATCGGTGTCTATCATCCGAAATGGGACGAGCGGCCGTTGCTTCTGGTCGTGCGCAAGGAGGGGGTGGAAGTCGGCGCCGAAGACATTCGGAGCCATCTCTCCCGACACGTCGCGAAATGGTGGCTTCCGGACGAGATCATCTTCGTCGACCAGCTGCCGCATACCGCTACCGGCAAGTTGCTCAAGACTGCCCTTCGCGAACAATATCGAAACTATCGGTTGCAGACGGCCTGAGCGCCGCTCGCAGACCACCTTTCCTTTACCTCTCGCGGCTATCGGAGCGTCATGCGTCCGGCCGGACAGATGATGATGCCTGTCGAGTGCGGGCCCGCGGCAGACCCGCGGCCGGCGCCGAGCGCCCGCGCGGGAGAGGTCGAGGCGATCGTCCAGTCTGCCTCCGCCGCCGTCGAGAGCCTGAACCGGGAATGGGCGGCGCTCACCGCGTCCGCTTCCGAGCCGAACGTCTTTGCCGAACCCTGGTTCGTTGCGCCGTCGCTCCGCGCCTTCGGCGGCGATGTGCGCCTGGTCGAAGTCCGACGACTCGGCCAGCTCATCGGAGTGCTGCCGGTTTCGGTTGAACGCGGCTATGGCCGAACCCCCGTTCGCTATGTCCAGAACTGGATCCACGACCACATGTTCCTGGGCACGCCGATGGTCCGGGCCGGCGAGGAGAAGACCTTCTGGTCAGCCGTGCTCGGCGTTCTGGACGAAGCCGACTGGGCTCCGAACTTCCTTCATGTGCACGGGCTCGTGGCAAATGCGCCGGTCCATCTCGGCCTTGCCTCGGCAGCGGCTGCGCGCGGCCGCGACTGTGCGATTGTCCATCGCCGGCAGCGAGCGATGCTGGCCAGCGATCTCGACCCGCAAAGCTATTACGAAGCTTCGGTTCGGCCGAAGAAACGCAAGGAGATCAGGAGACTGCGGAATCGCCTTGAGGAAGTCGGGCCAGTTTCGGTGCGCCGCCTGGTCGATGCCCGCGAACTGAGGGTCTGGTGCGACTCCTATCTTGCGCTGGAAAGGACCGGCTGGAAGGGCAGGGCGGGAACGGCGCTCGCCTGCACGCCGCAGTCAGAAAGCTTCTTCAGGGACGTTCTTGCTGGAGCGTGGGAGACCGGGCGCCTCGACTTCCTCAGACTCGATCTCGGCGAACAGCCGATCGCCATGCTGGTGAACCTGCTCAGTCCCCCTGGGGGCTTCTCCTTCAAGACCACTTTCGATGAAGATTATGCGCGTTTTTCGCCGGGTGTGCTCATCCAGCTGGAGAACCTGCAAATCCTGGCAAGGGAAGAGGTAAGCTGGATCGACAGCTGCGCCATGGACAACCATCCGATGATCGACAGCCTCTGGTCGGGCCGCCGAGAGGTTGTTCGGGTGACCGTCCGCTTGAAGGGAATGGCACGGGGCGCCGTCTACGCTGCCTGTCGGGCGCTCGAGATGGCTTCGGCGGAGATTCGCAGGAGAAGGAAATGATGGCCTTTGGCGAAGAAGCGCGACGAACGCTGGCAGCGGCCTACCCCGAGCAGCCGGTTCTGCTGGATCATCAGCTCTGTGACCATCCCCTGCTTCAACTCGAAGCTCTGGCCGAGTTGGCTCGACGGATTCGAGCCGTCGATGCCGAATATAATCTCGGCGCCGTTCCGGTGGGCCTGGACCCGGCGAAGACTCCGGCAAACGGCCTGTCCGTGGAAGAGACGATCCGTCAGATCGAGGAATGCGGATCGTGGATGGTCCTCAAATTCGTCGAGCAGGACCCGCAATATCGCGAGCTGCTCCGCGGGGCGCTCGCCGAAATCGAGTCGGATGTAGGTTTGGTGACCGGCGCGATGCTGAAGCAGGAAGCGTTCATATTCATCTCCTCGCCGGGCGCCGTCACGCCTTTCCACTTCGATCCGGAGCACAACATCCTGCTTCAGATTCGCGGCCGCAAGACCATGACGATTTTCCCCGCTGCCGACGAGGTCCTTGCGAGCGGCGAAGCGCATGAGACCTTCCACGCGGGTGGCCATCGCAATCTTCCCTGGAACGACGAGTTCGCGGATCGGGGGGAGCCCTTCGAGCTTCGGCCCGGCAGCGCGGTCTATGTGCCGGTCAAGGCCCCCCACTGGGTACAGAATGGTCCCGAAGTATCGGTATCCTTCTCGATCACCTGGCGCTCCGACTGGAGCTATCGCGAAGCCTATGCCCGGCAGATGAACGCGCTGCTTCGCCGGGCAGGCCTCAGTCCGGCTTCGCCGAAGCGCTTCCCGCACCAGAACCACATCAAGTCGTTCGGCTATCGAATGATCGACAAGGCGCGGCGCGCAACCCGACTGGGATCGCCGTGAGCGCCGATTGCCGATGGGAAGGGGATCCGCTTCGGCCGCGTGGGCAAGAGGCTGGGCGAGTTGCCGGAGCGAGTTCGCGTTCGTCGCTCCCTCGCTTCTCGGTCGATCAAGGGCCGCAGCTCGCGGTCGTCGTCGATACGGAGGAGGAGTTCGACTGGTCGATGCCCTTCTCCCGGGAAGCGACCTCGACGCGGGCCATACCGGCCCAAGCCAGGGCGCATGAAATCTATGACCGCTTCGGCGTCGTGCCGACCTATGTGATCGACTATCCCGTTGCGACGGATCCGAACTCGGTCCGCTTCCTCCGCCGGCTCAAGGAAAGCGGCAAAGCCGTCATCGGCGCCCACCTTCACCCTTGGGTGACGCCGCCTCACCTGGAGGAGGTGAACCGGCGGAACTCCTATCATTGCAACCTGTCGCCGGAGCTTGAACGCGCAAAGGTGGAGGCGATCACCGCGGCGATCGAAAGCGCGTTCGGCGAGCGGCCGACCATCTTCAAGGCCGGACGTCACGGTTTCGGCCATAACACCGCAAAGGTGATCGCCGACCTCGGCTATACCGTCGATTGCAGCAAGCTGCCCTACACCGATCTCTCGTCCGAAGATGGTCCGGATTTCCGCGGGACTCCGCCCGAGCCGCATTGGCTCGATCGGGACGGGCGCGTGCTGGAAGTGCCGCTGACGATTGGCTTCTTCGGCCGATTGGCCGCTGCCGGGCCGCCTCTCCAGCGGCTGTTCGACAGCAAGTTCGCTGCCAGGCTCAGGGTGCCCGGCCTGCTCGCGCGGACCAATCTGGTCGCGCGCTCGCGGCTCACTCCAGAAGGCGTTTCCGCGGACGAACAATGCCGACTGATCGAGGCTCTCGCCTTGCGCGGTCAGCGCCTCTTCACGCTCGTCTACCACAGCCCAAGCCTTGAGCCGGGTCATACCCCCTATGTTCGGACGAAGGCTGACCTGGAGGTGTTTCTCGCTGCGATCGAGCAGGTGCTGACCTTCTTTCGTGAACGCCTTGGCGGCCGCTTCACGACTCTTGACGAGGTTCGGGCATGCTGGCCGGCGACGGATGCCGCAGCCTAGGGGGCCGATCGCGTGGCCTTTGGTTGCTGACCGCCAAACGCTCTCCCGAAGAAGCTGTCAGCATACCAGCGCGGGCTTTCCGGAGCATTGGCGATCTCGCTGGCGATCAGATAGTTGAGCTGAGCGAATTTCGCGCCCGCGGCCCAGTTGAAGGGTAGGGTCAGGTCATCCTGAGGGCTGTGATACTGGTTGGACAGGAAGCCCGTGAATCGCTCCCGGCCTTCGCCGGCGAACCCCGTCATCAGGAACACGGCCGGAACGCCTTCGCGGACGAACTTGTAATGGTCGGATCGTGTGAACAGGCCTTCCTGCGGCAGGGGATCCGGGGTGAGGCCGATTCCGATCCGGGCCGCCGCGCGTTCGACGATCGGGCCGAGGGTGGAATGCTCCGCACCGAACGCGATCACGTCCTGAAAGTCATAGGTCAGGATCGGCATGTCGAGATTGACCACCGAAACGACGCGTCCGTCCACTACCGGATGGCGAGCCAGATATTCGGCTCCGAGCAGTCCCACCTCCTCCGCGGTGACGGCCGCCAGCAGGACAGGTCTCCGGGGGCGATTGCCCGGCTGAGACATCCGACGTGCCACTTCGATCAAAGTGGAGACTCCGGTGGCGTTGTCCATCGCCCCGTTGCGGATTCGGTCGCCTTCGCCCTCGCCGTCCATTCCGAGACCGTCGAGGTGCGCCATCAACAAAACATGTTCGTCCGCGACGGCGGGATCGGTTCCCGGGAGAAGAGCGACGACGTTGGCACTGGTGAAGGAATCGTGGGTGCTGCCCGGTTGCTCGACTCGGACGCTCTGCCGAAGGGCGAAACCAGTGGGCCGGCCGTTCTGCGCGTCGTTCAACACGTCGTCGAGGGTGCGTTGGCTGTCCGCGAACAGGGCTTCAGCCACTGGAACGTCGACGGTTGCGGCGAAGCGCAGCTCGGACTCGCCGAAAGGCCGCCCGTCCCGATCGAGCCAGGTCGTGCCGCTGTCGCTCGCATAGCCGCGATAGCGGGTCCAGGGTGTACGTTCGATTTCGTCGCGTCGACGGATCATGATCAGCCCGACCGCACCTCTCGCGGCGGCCATTCGCCGCTTTTCGGAGGCGAGATGAGCCGCGACGTCGCTCGGCGTACCTCGCGGCGTGCCGGTGAGCACGACCACGATCTTGCCCCGCACGTCGAGTCCGGAATAATCGTTGAAGCCTTGGTTAGGCATGTCCAGGCCGTAGCCGGCGAAAACCAGAGGAGCCTCGACCGCGACCGGCTCGGTGCTGGGCATCGGCCGGAACAAGGCTTCCTCCCCGTGCGTGTAGGTCTGGCCATTGACGGTGAGCCGAGGAGTTCCGCCAAGACTGTAACGGACAAAATCGACCGGCTGGAACCAGCTTCCATTCGCCGCCGGGCGAAGGCCCAGAGCTTCGAACTGAGCAGCGACGTACCGTGCCGCGATGTCGTAGCCACGGCTCCCGGCCGCCCGTCCTTCCAGCAGGTCGTCGGCAAGGAAAACGACATGGGCCCGAAATGCGTCCGGAGAGAATTGTTCGGACGAGGTGGGGGTTTGCGCAATGGCGGCAGCGGCCAACGAAACAGACGCCAAGCCGGCGAGCAGAGCCTTGAACTTCATCGGACGATCCCTTCCACCCCGGGTGTGTGACTGGCCTAAGGCACATCGATTGGGGCTGCAACAATTGAAACCTTGCACGGCCCAGGAAGGAACAGCGCCGAAACAGTCAGCCTCTATTCAGCTCATCTATGGAAACAAACGACTCGTCGCAGCGTTGAAGGCGACGAAGGGAGTTAAGACGATGCTGGTTCAGTTGTTCGGCAAAGACGGCAAGGCTTATCCGCACGATCCCTCGCGGCGCGGCTACCATGTGATCTACCGCGAGAATCAGGTGAATCACTGCCCCGGCTGCGGCCGTTCCCACTGGTATATCGGTCGCCTGTCGGCAGAATGCGGCTTTTGCGGCACGGCGTTGCCGCTGGCGGAGACTCTGACGGTCGGCACCGGCCTGTTTCGCCAGCGCGGGCGCCCGGCGATCGAGGAGTATCTCGACGCGGCTTGATGCCCGCGATCAACGCCTCGTCCCGTGCGGCGAGTTCGCTTGCCCTTCATCACATCGCTGGTATAGACGCCGCCTTGCCGTGGTCCGGCGGGCGTGGCGGAACTGGTAGACGCGCTGGATTTAGGTTCCAGTGGGCAACCGTGGGGGTTCGAGTCCCTCCGCCCGCACCAGCTCCTTGCCCCAGGGGCGCCAGGGCCGGCCAATCGCTGACATGAAGGTTCAAGATGCAGACTGTCGAGACGTTGAACGAGGGCCTGAAGCGCGCCTATCGAATCACCATCCCCGCCAAGGACATCGATGCGCGGGTCGATGAGGAGCTGAAGTCGATTGCGCCGCAGGTGCGCATGCCTGGCTTCCGTCCGGGGAAGGTCCCTGCCAACCTCGTCCGCAAGATGCATGGCCCGGCGCTCGAGCAGCAGGCGCTGCAGAGCGCCGTTCAGGAAGGCGTGCAAAAGCTGATGACGGAACAGCGTATCCGACCGGCGATGCAGCCCAATGTCGAACTCGAAGAAGGCGGCGACGGCAAGGATGCGGTCGTCAAGGTAGAGGTCGAGACGCTTCCGGACGTTCCCGAACCGCAGATCGAGGGCCTCAAACTGGAGCGGCTCAGCGTCGACCCGGACGAGAAGATGCTCGACGAGGCGGTCGACCGGCTCGCGGCGGGCCAGAAGAGCTTCGATCCCGCGCCCGTCAGCCATGCTGCCGAAAAGGGCGATCTGGTTATCGTCGACTTCGAAGGAAAAGTTGACGGAGAATTGTTCGAAGGCGGCAAGGGCGAAGGAATGTCCGTCGAACTCGGCTCCGGACGCCTGATCCCGGGCTTCGAGGACCAGCTCGTCGGCGCCAAGGCGAACGAGCAGCGGACGATCAACGTCACCTTCCCGGAAGATTACCCAGTCGATTATCTGAAGGGCCGCGAGGCGACCTTCGAAGTCACGGTGAACGAGGTCCAGACCGCTCGAGAAATGAAGGCCGACGACGCCTTCGCCCAGTCAATGGGTCTTGAGGGCATCGGTCAGCTTCGCGATCTGCTGAAGGGCCAGGTCGAGCAGGAGCTGAACGGGCTCACCCGCACGCACATGAAGCGGCAGCTGCTCGATCAGCTCGCCGAGCGACACGATTTCCCGGTCCCGCAGTCGATGGTGGATGCCGAGTTCGATCAGATTTGGCGGCAGCTGGAACATGAAGCGAGCCACGAGTCCGACCCGGAAGCTGCACGGGCGGAAATGGAAAAGGAGCGGGACGATTACCGACGCATCGCCGAGCGCCGGGTCCGCCTCGGCCTGCTTCTGTCGGAGATCGGTCAGAAGAACGGAGTCGAGGTCAGCCAGCAGGAAATGAACCAGCTGATCGGACAGGCCGCTCAGCAGTATCGGCCGGAGGATCGTCAGCGCTTCGTCGAATATATCCGGAACGAGCCGATGGCTGCCGCGCAGCTTCGGGCGCCCTTGTTCGAGGACAAGGTGGTCGACTTGCTGTTCGAGCGAGCCGAGATCAGCGAACGGAAGGTGACCCGAGAGGAGTTGCAGGCGGCGATCGAGGCCGAGGAGGGTCATGTCCATGGCCCCGGCTGCGGCCACGATCATCACGAGCATGGCGAGAAGCCGAAGGCGAAGAAGGCGACCAAGTCGAAAAAGGCTGCTTCGGGTGAGCCTGAAGGTGCCGGCGACACGGCGTCGAGCGAGCCGGCTCCGGAAAAACCTGCGAAGAAGGCTGCCGCAAAGAAGCCAGTCGCCAAGAAGTCGGCGAAGCAGGCCTAGTACGTTCCCGCGAAGGTCAGGTGCGGCCTTGCCCTCGGCAAGCCGCGCTTTGATCATTGTCGAGACCCGGCTCTTGTCCCTAAGGTGACGGGGCTTCGACGGGCCGAACGGAGTGGGGGATTATGACAGAAGCTGCGCGCGGCCTGCGGATCGCCGTCCTTCTCCCCTGCTACAATGAAGAAGCCGCGGTCGAGGCCACGGTTGCGGGCTTCCGCGCGGCGCTGCCTTCCGCGGACATCTACGTCTACGACAACAACAGCACCGATCGGACTCGTGAGGTTGCGGCCCGCGCGGGCGCTTTCGTCCGCTTCGAAAGAATGCAGGGGAAGGGCCACGTCGTCCGGCGGATGTTCGCAGACGTCGAAGCCGACATCTATGTGATGGCCGATGGCGACGCCACCTACGACCCGTCGGCCGCTCCGGCAATGATCGCGCGATTGGTCGACGAGCAGCTCGACATGGTCGTCGGCGCCCGAGTTTCCGAGGCGGCGAGCCAGTCCTATCGGCCGGGACACGTGCTCGGCAATCGCCTGTTCACCGCGCTGCTCGCCAGTCTTTTCGGGCGGACGTTCAGCGATATCTTTTCAGGCTACCGAGTCTTTTCGCGACGTTTCGCCAAGAGCTTTCCTGCACTGTCGCGCGGATTCGAGACGGAAACCGAGATCAGCGTTCATGCGCTCGAACTCGCCATGCCCGTGGCGGAGGTCGAGACTCGCTATGGCGCCCGTCCGGAAGGCTCTCAATCCAAGCTTTCCACCTGGCGCGACGGCTGGAAGATCCTGAAGTCCATCGTGCATCTCTATCGGATCGAGCGGCCGGTCCTCTTCTACGGCAGTTTCAGCCTGTTTCTGGCCGCTCTGGCCGTCATTCTGTCGATTCCCATCGTCCTCACCTATCTCGAAACGGGTCTGGTTCCCCGCTTTCCGACCGCGATCCTCGCGACCGGCCTGATGATCCTTGCAGCACTGAGCTTCTTCGCCGGCCTCATCCTCGACACCGTTGTGAGGGGCCGGCGGGAGGTGAGGCGGCTGCACTATCTCAGCTTGCCTGCGGTTGGCGGCGACCCCTAGTTCCGGTCGGTGGCGACCGGCACGAGTCGGAGCTTTTCAGGATTGCGCACGATGTAGATAGCGGCGATCCGGTTGCCTGCTGTTTCGATCGAGATGACTTGGGGGAGTCCGTCGCGCTCGAGCGTAATGAAGCCCGGCGCGGCGTTGATCCGGCCCCGGTAAAGGAGCTCGAACGGAGCGCCGCCGCGCTTGCGGTATATGCCGAGGAAGAAGCGAACGGCGCGCTCCAGGCCCTTCAACTCGTTCAGCGCCGCCAGGCGCTTTCCGCCGCCATCGCTGTAGACGACGACGTCTTCCGCCAGGATGGCTTTCAGGGTTTCGACGTCGCCGTCCCGCACCGCCTTCAGAAAGGCCGTGGTGAGTCGGTCGGCCGCCTCAGCGTCGACGGCGAAGCGCTTGCGGCTTTGCTGGATCTGTTTCCGCGCACGGCTTGCGAGCTGACGGCAGGAGGCCTCCGACTTGTTGAGGATTGTCGCAATCTCGGAAAAGGAAACGTCGAACAGGTCATGGAGAAGGAAAGCGGCGCGCTCGGGCGGAGTCAGTCGTTCGAGCGCGAGCAGCAGACCCAGGGTCAGGTCGTCGGCCAGGATCGGCTCCGCAACCTCCGCCAACACATGATCGGGGACGGGCTCCGGTAGCCAGGAGCCGACATATTCCTCCCGTCGAAGCCGGGCCGACTTGAGATGGTCGAGACAAAGCCGAGTCGTGACCTTCCGAAGGAAGGCCCGGGGACTGGCTATCCCGTCCCCGGATGTCTTGCTCCAGCGGATCCACGCTTCCTGGATGATGTCCTCCGCTTCGGCCATGGAACCCAGCATGCGATAGGCGAGGCCGAGCAGGTAGGGACGGTTCTCGACGAACGCGTCCTCCCAGTCGATGGCGGTCGGCTCCACTTCAAGCTGCGGCTTGGCTTGCATCGTCAACGGGATGGAGCGAGCGAAACCCGATCGCAATCCTGTTCCAGGCATTGATCGTGGTGATCAGAAGGGTGAGTTTGACTTTCTCCGCGTCGGTGAAGTGGAGGTCGAGTTCCCGATAGGCCTCATCGGGCGCATGAGTTTCGGCAACCAGCGTCAGAGCCTCCGTCCAAGCCAGTGCAGCCCGTTCGCGAGCCGAGTAAAGCGGAGATTCCCTCCACGCATTCAGCAGGTAGAGCCTTTCCTCGCTCTCTCCGGCCGAGCGCGCATCGCGGCTGTGCATATGCAGGCAATAGGCGCAGCCGTTGATCTGTGACGCTCTCATCTTCACCAGTTCGATGAGGCTGAATTCAAGGCCAGACTGACGGATGGCCATCTCGAGCGCGATCATCGGTCGGATCATTTCGGGGGCGACCTCATGAGGATTCAGTCTCGGTGTCATTCGCGGATCTCCTTCTTCTCTGTCCCCTAGACGACACTGCCTGGCGAGATGTGACAGTCCGGAAGCTTCGAAGAGTCGAGCGCGTCCGACTCCGGCACGACCGAGCACCGATCCGGCGGATCTGCCGCAACTTCAGGCGCCGCGTCAGCGGAACCTCCGCTGCTTCCATTCGCTCTGTGCTCTTCCTCGGGAAGGAGCCTGCAATGACCGAAGCGCGAAGCGCGATCCTCTACAGGATGGTCCTTCCGGACCATGTCTGTCCGTTCGGCGTCCGGGCAAGGAAGTTGCTCGAAGAAGCCGGGTTCGAAATCGAGGAGCATATTCTGAGCAGCCGTGACGAGGTGGACGCCTTCAAGGCCGAGCAGGGTGTCGCCGTCACGCCTCAGATCTTCATTGCGGGCGAGCGAATCGGAGGAAGCGACGAGCTTGAGCGCTATCTTTCGGTCGGGTGAGTTGTCTGGGTCGAATTGATCGACCGCCGCCCCTGATTTGCCGCTTCAACGAAAGAGCAATGCGCAAGTTCGAAACGCATCTTTCCGCCCCCGATGCGCGTCGCCGGCGCGAAGCCGGTAAGCCTTCGCTAACCCACTGGTGACATAGAGGTCTTCGAGAGGCCGAGTATGAAGTTCAGAGGCTGGACGATAACGCCCGAATCGCCGACCGAGGAGGATCAGGCAAAGCGCCCGAACCGTCGTGGCGAAGCGCGGCATGATTGCGGCGGACTGAAGCTGATCGTGCGGCAGCGCCGCTCGCTGGGAATCATCCACCTTCGCAACTTGTCCAGGTGGGGGGCGTGCGGGATTACCGACATGCCGGTCGCGGTCGGCTCTCTCGTCTTTCTGGAGCTGAAGAAATCTCACTTCTACGCCGCTCGGGTGAAGTGGGTGCGCAACCTTACCATCGGGGTGCAGCTTGCCAGAGGAATGCAGCCAACGACTCTGGAACGCCTGCTCGACCGCCGCTGAAGACCGGAATGAACCCGCAAGAACGGTTCGGCGCCGCTTGTTTCGATTCACTAGCATGGGCTCGACGATGGGGCTGGCCTCGTGCCCTCGCCGGCGCCGCCGGCAAAGCGTCTTGCCATTTCCGGCGTACCGGGCAAGAGGAGTCCTATTCAGAGCGATGGGGGCATCGATGAAGAAGATTTCGATCACTCTGGCAGTGCTGGTGGGGCTTGCAGGTTGTGCGAGCGAGGAAGAGCAGCTCGAAAATGCGATCCGCGAAGGGCTTGCTAATCAGGGTGAGGTCCAGGAAGTCGACCTTACCGTCTCCGACGAGAACAACATGACCGGCTACGCGCTCATTCGCGAGAATTCCGGTCGCGAGGGCAGGCTCACCTGTACCGCTCAGCGCAGCGAAGGCTCCAACTTCAATTGGCGCTGCTCGCCGGCGATCGACGAGGCCACTCTTCAGGAGATGGAGACGGCAATCCGAACCAGCCTCGCCAACCAGGCGGAAGTCGTCGACGTCGACATGCAGCGAGCGCAGGATGACGACCATATGACCGGCCATGCGGTGGTGCGGGACGGTTCGGGAAGCGAAGTCCGGGTCCCGTGCAGCGCGGAACGGACAGAAGGCGCCAACTTCAACTGGCGCTGCGGCGAGGATTCCGCGCCAGCCAGCGGCGGCAAGTAGGTCGCCAAAAGCCGTCGGTTTCAATCGCCGCCAATCCTCGGACAGGGGTGCAGGATCCGACCGCCCGTACCGGATCCGCTCGTTCGGCAACGGGATTCGGCCGAGTTCGGGGCGTCGGGAACGGAAAGGGCGGGGCTTGAACCTTCGCACCGATCCTCCGATGTAGCTCGCACGATCCAAGCGCACAGGACTTCCCATGGACCACGAAGACATCATCAACGGCCTCGTCCCCATCGTCATCGAGCAATCGAATCGCGGCGAGCGCAGCTTTGACATCTATTCCCGGCTTCTGAGGGAGCGGATCGTCTTCGTGACCGGCCCGGTCGAGGACCATATGGCGACGCTGGTGACGGCGCAGCTGCTCTATCTGGAATCGGAGAATCCGAAGAAGGACATCTACATGTACATCAACTCGCCGGGCGGGGTCGTCACGGCGGGCATGGCGATGCACGACACGATGCAGTACATCCGGCCGCGCGTCGGCACGGTCTGCATCGGTCAGGCAGCCTCGATGGGCGCGTTCCTGCTCTGCGCCGGCGAGCCTGGCATGCGCGTCGCCCTGACCAACGCTCGGATCATGATCCACCAGCCGTCGGGCGGTGCTCAGGGCATGGCGACGGATATCGAGATCCAGGCCAAGGAGATATTGCGCATCCGTCATCGGATGAACGAGTTGATGGCGAAGTATACCGGACAGCCGCTCGAGGAGATCGAGCGCAATGTCGAGCGGGACAAGTTCTTCTCCGCCGAGGAGGCCAAGACCTTCGGACTGGTCGACGAAGTCTTCGAAAAGCGCCCGGTCCCCACCGACGAGGAAACGGCGAGAGCCGCCTGAACTCCGATGGAGCGAACAGTGCGGGGCACTGTTCGAGGCGGGTTGAGCCGTTTGCGAGAGCCGCCTGAACTCCGACGGAGCGAACGTGCGGGAGCACCGCGCAAGAGGAATTCGGCAGTTTCGCTTCGGCTCCCCCGGTCGGCTGGTCGATTCGGCGCTCGTCGGACCACGAACGCTTGCTTGCCAGAGACCGGGTCAGCAAGCTCTTTCAACGCCTTGCCATGGACGCGCGGCATCGCCACATAGCGGTAGGCAAAGGTCGAACCCCCTTGTGCGATGGAACAAAAGCCGCGGAGGTGCACTCCCGTCCTTCACGGAGCCGCGGGAAGCCGGGCGCATTAAGGATTAGGCCATTGTGGTTGTGGTAAATTGCCGTCAGGATGGCCGCCTTGAAAGGTTGAGGCCGGTCGCGGCGGCCCGAAGGACTGGAATATGACGAAACTGAGCGGCGGCGACAGCAAGAGCACCCTCTACTGCTCCTTCTGCGGCAAGTCGCAGCACGAGGTTCGAAAGCTCATCGCGGGCCCCACCGTCTTCATCTGCGACGAGTGCGTTGAGCTGTGCAACGACATCATCCGCGAGGAAACGAAGTCGGCGCTGGTCAAGACGCGCGACGGCGTTCCTACGCCGGCCGAGATCTGCAAGGTGCTCGACGACTATGTCATCGGCCAGGATCACGCCAAGCGCGTCCTGTCGGTGGCGGTGCACAACCACTACAAGCGCCTCGCCCACGGCGCCAAGGGGGGCGAGGTCGAACTCGCCAAGTCGAACATCCTGTTGATCGGCCCGACGGGCTGCGGAAAGACTTTGCTCGCCCAGACCCTGGCGCGAATCCTCGACGTTCCGTTCACGATGGCCGATGCGACCACTCTGACCGAGGCGGGCTATGTCGGCGAGGATGTCGAGAACATCATTCTGAAACTGCTCCAGGCGAGCGACTACAATGTCGAGCGGGCGCAGCGCGGCATCGTCTATATCGACGAAATCGACAAGATCAGTCGCAAGTCCGACAATCCCTCCATCACTCGGGACGTTTCGGGCGAGGGCGTCCAGCAGGCGCTGCTGAAGCTGATGGAAGGCACGACCGCATCCGTTCCGCCGCAGGGGGGCCGCAAGCATCCCCAGCAGGAATTCCTGCAGGTCGACACGACCAATATCCTGTTCATCTGCGGCGGAGCCTTTGCCGGCCTTGAGAAGATCATCGGCGATCGACTCGAAGGCAAGTCGATCGGCTTCGGTGCTCATGTCGCCGCACCGGACGAACGCCGCGTTGGTCAGGTCCTTCGCCAGAGTGAACCCGAGGATCTGCTGAAGTTCGGGCTGATTCCCGAATTCGTCGGTCGACTGCCAGTGATTGCAACGCTGGAGGATCTCGACGTCGACGCATTGGTCAAGATCCTGCGCGAGCCGAAGAACGCCCTCGTCAAACAGTATCAGAAGCTCTTCGACATGGAGGACGTGAAGCTGACCTACACCGAGGATGCGCTGGTCGCGACCGCCAAGAAGGCGATCGAGCGCAAGACCGGTGCCCGGGGCCTCCGCTCGATCATGGAGAACATCCTGCTCGACACGATGTTCGACCTGCCGAGCATGGACGGAGTGGACGAGGTTCTGGTCGACAAGGACGTGGTCGATGGCCGCAAGGATCCAGTCCGCATCTACGCCAAGAAGGCCGAAGACGCGGCCTGAGTTGGGCCTGCGCTCCGCAGGTCTCAACGAGTCGTCGAGCTTCGTTTCCGTTCGGCTGCAGCCAAGCGGCCCCGGAGCCAAGATCTCTGCACCTGAACTTGGCTGAGTCGGGTACCACGGGCGTGGATAGCGGCCCGTTGCGATGCGCTGCATTGGCTACGGCAGCGAAGTCGGACTTACTTGCCGGTCGGTAGAGCGCCGCGTGCGGCAGTGGGAGCGGCCCGATTCTGCTGTTCCCAGGGCACCGTCGCCACGTTGTAGCGATTCACTTCCGCCTGGGTGAGGCAGCGGCGAGTCTCACGATTGCGCTCGTCGGTGACGGCGCGCACCCGGTACATGACCTCGGTCAGAAGCGCCCGCGAGACACCCATCCGAATCAGGAAATCGTTGTCCTCGCTCGCCAGAAGCGCCGACTGCTGCTCGATCTCGCCGATCAGTCCGATCGTATTGTCCTCGCCACGAGCGACTTCGGAGCGGATCGTCTCCCGGTCGCCGGTATGGGTGAACATGTGGACCATGAACAGTCCGCCATTGTCCACGAAGCGGGCGATGCCCCCCATGAACATGAAATTGCAGGCGGAGAAGCAGGCCCAGCCGCTGGGAATCCGGGTGATCAGGCTGTTGTCGCGAATGATTCGGCCCGCTTGATTGCCGACTCTGGCATTGCCCCCGGGCGACCGGAGCCAGATCTCGTCGCCCTGGAAGTTCCGAAGCGCTGCCTCGAGCCGAGGGATCAGATTGTCGTCGATCATCCCCTCGGCAAGCAGCACCTGACGGCCGTTCACTTCCTGAACGGTGAAGCGCATCTCCCGATAATTGGACCAGTTGGGATTCTGTGGACAGGTGGGATTGTCCGGATCGATCCGGCCCTGGGCTTCAGCTGCCTGCGCCGAAACCAGCGCCGCGGCAGCGGCGATCGAGGCAAAAAGGCGAGAAATCTTCTTAAACCCGAACATACCTGTTGTTGGGCGGGCGACGGCACATGCGCTTGGGGGCCCGAGTCTCTTCCCCGTCGACAATCACGATGTCGGTGACGGTCATGCAATCACCGTCCGTGGACGCGGTTTCCACCGCCGTAACGGTTGAGGAGCCGCGAACGCCCGGCCGAGTCTCGCTTTCCCAGGCGACGGTGCTTCCAACACCGCCGCGCTCGGCCTGCTCGACGACCTGCTGAGTAGCTCCGGCGGCTTTCTGCTGTTCGTCGCAATCGAGCATGCTCGCGATCGCTTCGCCCAGCAGTTCGCTCACCGGAAGGAAGCTGCTGACCATGTTGGCGACGCTTCCGGCGCGGCCGCCGAACCGCCCTGCGAGACCGCCGAGCAGTCCGCCGATGGCCCGGCCGCTCTGCCGCCGGCTCTCGCGCTGGGCCTGGCATTCTTCGCCGGTGCGGGACGCCGTCTGCGCCGCTGCGGCAGACGGAAGTGAAACTGACAAGCTGGCCAGCGCCAGGGGCGCGGCAATCAGAATGGCCTTGAACATTGACCTAACTCCCCAACCCCCGCGGAAAAAGCTCCTAAACGGAGGCGGCATTTGGGTCAATTATAAAGCAATCTGCGCCAGAGCGCACGTGCCTTTCATTGATGCAGCCGCGGCCTCTCCCATATAAAGGGAAGGAGCCGTTCGGCTCGATCTGTGGAGTATCCATGAGCGAATCCTATCCCGTTCTGCCGCTGCGCGACATCGTCGTCTTTCCGCACATGATCGTTCCCCTGTTCGTGGGCCGCGACAAATCGGTCGCGGCGCTTGAAAGCGCGATGGCGGCGGACAAGAACATCTTTCTCGTTTCCCAGCTCGACCCCGCCGAAGACGATCCGGATCGTGAGGCGCTTTACGATCTGGGCGTTGTTGCGACCGTCCTGCAGCTGCTGAAGCTTCCCGACGGAACCGTCCGGGTGCTGGTCGAAGGCCGGCAGCGAGCCGCGCTTCGCGCGTTGAAGCAGGAGGGAACCCACCTTTCTGCAGAAGTCGAGTTGATCGAAGGCGAAGAGCCGGACGGCGCGGAAGTTCAGGCGCTGATGCGCTCGGTCGTCGAGCAGTTCGAGAATTACGCCAAGCTCAACCGCAAGCTGCCGGCGGAGACCGCCGTCCAGCTCGGCCAGATCGAAGAACCGTCGAAGCTGGCGGACGCTGTCGCCGCAAACATCAACATCAAGGTTTCCGACAAGCAGGCCCTGCTTGCGGAGCTCGATCCGGTGCGGCGGCTCGAGATGGCCTTCGCCTTCATGGAAGGCGAGCTCGGAGTCCTTCAGGTCGAGAAGAAGATTCGCAGCCGCGTCAAGCGGCAGATGGAGAAGACTCAGCGCGAATATTACCTCAACGAGCAATTGAAGGCGATTCAGCGCGAACTCGGCAATGCCGGCGAAGACGGGGAGGGCGACGAACTCGCCGAGCTTGCCCGCAAGATCGAGCGCACGAAGCTTTCGAAGGAAGCGCGCGCCAAGGCGCAGTCGGAGCTGAAGAAGCTTCGGGCGATGGCGCCGATGTCGGCGGAAGCGACGGTGTCGCGCAACTATCTGGACGTTCTGCTTGGCCTCCCCTGGGGCAAGAAGTCCAAGCTCAAGCATGACATTCGCGAAGCCGAGCGAATCCTCGACGAGGATCATTATGGCCTTGAGAAGGTCAAGGAGCGGATCGTCGAATATCTCGCGGTTCAGGCGCGCACCAACAAGTTGAAGGGCCCGATTCTCTGTCTCGTCGGCCCTCCCGGCGTAGGAAAAACTTCGCTTGGCCGATCGATCGCGCGAGCGACCGGGCGCGAGTTCGTTCGCCAGTCTCTCGGCGGCGTCCGCGACGAGGCCGAGATCCGCGGCCATCGGCGCACTTACATCGGCTCGCTTCCGGGCAAGGTGATCACCAATGTGAAGAAGGCGGGCACCTCCAATCCGCTCTTCCTCCTCGACGAGATCGACAAGCTCGGCCAGGACTTCCGCGGCGATCCCGCTTCGGCTCTGCTCGAAGTGCTCGACCCGGAGCAGAATTCAAAGTTCCAGGACCATTATCTCGAGGTCGATTACGACCTTTCTGACGTGATGTTCGTCACCACGGCCAACTCGATGGACATGCCTCAGCCTTTGCTGGATCGAATGGAGATCATCCGGCTCGAAGGCTATACGGAGGACGAGAAGGTCGAGATCGCCAAGCGCCACTTGATCCCGAAGCAGATCGAGTCGCACGGGCTCAAGGAAGGCGAATTGACCGTGACGGAACAGGGTCTACGCGACCTCATCCGCTACTACACCCGTGAAGCGGGGGTTCGGACCCTGGAGCGGGAGATCGCCAAGATCGCCCGCAAGGCGCTCCGCCAGATCCTGGAAGGCAAGGCGGAACGCATCGAGATCACGACCGAAAATCTCGGAAGCTTCGTCGGAGTCAGGAAGTTCCGCCATGGCGTGAGCGAAGAGGAGGATCAGATTGGCGCAGTCACCGGACTTGCCTGGACGGAAGTCGGCGGGGAGCTGCTTTCGATCGAGGCCGTCACGGTTCCTGGAAAGGGGCAGATCAAGACCACCGGCAAGCTCGGTGAAGTCATGCAGGAGTCCGTCCAGGCCGCCTTCTCTTTCGTCAAGGCGCGCTCGCCCAGCTATGGCGTGAAGCCGAGCGTCTTCTCGCGCAAGGACATCCACGTCCACCTGCCGGAAGGCGCCGTGCCGAAGGACGGCCCCTCCGCCGGGATCGGAATGGTGACGGCGATCCTTTCAACCCTGACGGGAATTCCTGTGCGGCGCGATGTGGCCATGACCGGCGAAGTGACCTTGCGGGGACGGGTGCTTCCGATCGGCGGTCTCAAGGAGAAGCTTCTTGCCGCACTGCGCGGCGGGATCACCAAGGTGGTCATCCCTGCCGAAAACGAGAAGGATCTGGTCGACATCCCGGCGAACATCCGTGAAGGGCTGGAGATCGTCACCGTTACTCACGTCGATGAGGTGCTGAGTCACGCGCTGGCGACTCCGGTAGTGCCGATCGAGTGGACTGAGGCTGACGAACTCGCCGCTCTGCCGCCGACCGAGATCGCCCAGGGCGAGGACCGCCAGGGAGCCTCTGTCCGCCATTGAGGGGCCCGGGAAAGAGACATCTTCTCCTCGGTTCGATGTCTCTTTCCTTTTGACTCGCGTCCGTCCCTGTCTTTTAGATGGGCGACGGCATTGGCCGTGAGTCACCGGGTAACAGGGGTTCGGGACAGATGAATAAGCAGGAGCTCATCGGCCATGTCGCCGAGCTGACGGGACTGAGCCGTGGAGACGCTTCGCGCGCGGTCGAGGCGGTTTTCGATACGATCAGCGACGCGTTGAAGCGCGGCGACGAGGTTCGCCTGGTGGGATTCGGGACTTTCTCCTGTTCGCGCCGCAAGGCGTCGACGGGGCGCAATCCTCGTACCGGCGAGCCGATGCAGATCCGCGAGTCCACCCAGCCCAAGTTCAAGGCGGGCAAGGGACTGAAAGACTCGGTCAACGCATAGAGGGGAGGGGCTGCTGGACAGCCCCATTGCCCGCCGCTATTGACCGCTCGTCGGGCGGCACCATCTGTCGCTTCCGTTCGGGTCTACCACACCGGACATTCACATCAGGCGTGGGCGCGTAGCTCAGTGGTAGAGCACTGTGTTCACACCGCAGGGGTCGCAAGTTCAATCCTTGCCGCGCCCACCACGCCTTTCCATCCTTTCCGTTCGAAGCTCATCGCTCGCCCTTGGCGAAGCCATTTCCCATGCGTTAACCATGACGCAGGTAGAACGAAACCGGTTCTGCCTTGGGAGCGTTGTAAGGGAGCGGAAAGGAGCATGTAACGTGGGTGACTTCGGATTTCGTGGCGTCGACTCAGACTTCGGCCGACAGCTTCAGGGCTATGGCCTCTCCACGGTCGAGATCAGCTACTACATGCCCGACCATCCCACGCTCCTGCAGCTCTTCGTCTGGCAGCATTATGACGTTGCTCCACAGTTTCCCGCCTTGCGGGATTTCCTCGACCATTGGCGGCGGGAAGTCGAAGCGGCCCTCCATTCGGTGCGGGTGGCCCATAAGCACCTGATCGGCCCGACCGAGTGGCGCGCCGTCGACGGCATCATCACGATCAACTGACGGGCGCAAGCCGAGCGAAACACCCCTCAAAGGACAAGTGCCCGAGCGTTTCCGCTCGGGCACCCGTAAGACGGTCGAAACCGTCTACCCCCTTTTGTGACGCTCCACCCGCGCGCTTGTCCTACCTCGCAAAGCACAAGCGGGGTCGAAGCCTCCCCGAACCAGGCCAATGTCCATGGTTGCGTGGCATTTACGGTATTGGGCGCCGCCCCTGTTGTCACCGCAGAAGTGGCCTTCGTTCAACTTTGCGGCGGCTCTGTGGCAGCCCGGCCACAGCGCTCGACGGCCTGCATTGGCCGAGCGAAGGTGCATTTACGCAATTCGCCATTCGACCAGAAGCGGTTCCAGAGGTAAAGACGGGAGCGGCTACCCGCTGGCCGCACCCCCTTGGTTCGGCCGATCCGGGCATTGCGAGGGGCAGGTACACACCCTAGAGGTCCGGACGTCACAGCCAGTCCGGATCCAGCCCGCTTATGCGCCTTTCCCGATATTTCCTTCCCGTCAGCAAGGAGACGCCCGCCGACGCCCAGATTGTCAGCCATAAGCTGATGCTGCGCGCCGGTCTCATTCGCCAGACCGCGGCCGGCATCTACGCTTGGTTGCCCCTCGGCTTTCGAGTGCTCAAGAAGATCGAGCAGATTGTCCGTGAGGAACAGGACAGAGCGGGTGCGGTCGAGCTGCTTATGCCCACGATCCAGTCGGCCGATCTGTGGCGGCAGTCCGGCCGTTACGATGCCTATGGTCCGGAAATGCTGCGCTTTCTCGACCGTCACGAGCGTGAAATGCTTTACGGACCCACCAACGAGGAAATGATCACTCAAATCTTCCTTGGGGCGGTAAAATCCTATCGTGACCTTCCGCGCACACTCTATCACATTCAATGGAAGTTCCGGGACGAAGTTCGTCCCCGTTTCGGGATCATGCGCGGCCGCGAGTTCCTGATGAAGGACGCCTACAGTTTCGATCTGGACGAGGCGGGGCTGAGGGCCAGCTATGAAGCGATGTTCGTCGCTTATCTGCGAACCTTCGCTCGATTGGGGCTTCAGGCCGTCCCAGTGCGGGCGCCGACGGGGCCGATCGGCGGCGAACTGTCGCACGAATTCCATATCCTTGCCGACACCGGCGAGAGCGCGCTCTTCTACGACTCGGCGCTGGAAGAGGTGTCCCGGGAGGAACTGCTTTCCGCCGACAGTTCGACCATCGCCCGGCTGACCGGGCTGTACGCGATGGAAGAGGAGGAACATGCCAAAGTGGCCGATTGTCCGGTTCCGGAGGAGCGATTGCGGAGCCGCCGTGGAATCGAGGTCGGACATATCTTCGCCTTTGGCAGCAAGTACAGCGCAAGCATGGGCCTGACGGTGCAGAGCCCCGACGGGCGCCAGGTCCACCCGCAGATGGGGAGTTATGGCGTGGGCGTGTCGCGGCTGATGGGTGCAATCATCGAAGCAAGCCATGACGAGGCGGGAATAATCTGGCCGGAAAGCGTCGCGCCTTTTCGGGTCGGCCTCGTCAACATGCGAGCGGACGATGGCAACGTCACCACCGCCGCCGACGAACTCTACGGCCGGCTCCAGCAGGCAGGCGTGGAAACGCTCTACGACGATCGCGACGAGCGCGGTGGCGCCAAGTTCGCGACAATGGACCTGATCGGCCTTCCTTGGCAGCTCATCGTGGGGCCGAAGGGCCTCGAGAAGGGCGTGGTCGAACTGAAGCGCCGATCAACGGGCGAGCGTGAGGAACTGAGCCTCGAAAGCGCCATGTCGAGGCTGAGCGCATGATCCTGTCCCGCTACGAGCGGATGATCGCCCGGCGCTATCTGCTTCCGGGAAAGGGCGAGGGCTTCATCTTCCTCGTGGCCGGGATCAGCCTCGTGGCGGTCATGCTTGGAGTGGCGGCGCTCATCATCGTGATGAGCGTCATGAACGGCTTCCGTGCCGAGTTGTTCGACAAGGTCGTCGGACTCAATGGCCACGCCGTGGTTCAGGGCTATGGCAATCGCCTCGAAAATTGGCGTCCGGTCCTTGAGGAGGCCCGCCGGACTCCGGGCGTGACCTCGGCTTCCGCTCTGATCGAACAGCCGCTGATGGCGAGCAGCGAAGGCCGGGTGGAGGCGATCCTGCTTCGCGGCGTACCGCGCGAGGACATCGTCACCAATCCAACCATGAACGAAGGCGTTCTGGCGGGTTCTTTGAGAGACCTGCAGCCTGGCAGCAACAATGTGGCGATCGGCTCCAGGCTCGCCGAAATTCTCGGGCTCAGCGTTGGGAGCACGATCACGATCATCTCTCCCATGGGAAGGACGACGCCGTTCGGCACGGTGCCGCGGATCGTCGACTTCAACGTCGCGGCAATCTTCGAAGTCGGCCTCTACGATTTCGACAAGGCGTTCGTGGTGATGCCGATCGAGGAAGCCCAGAATTTCCTGATGATGGGCGATGCGGTGGGAATGATCGAGGTGGAAACAGCCGATGCGGATCGGGTGGACGAAATACTGGCTCCGCTTGTCCGCTCGGTCAGTGGCCAGGCGATGGTCAGGGATTGGCGGTCGATGAATTCCGCCTTGTTCGAGGCCTTGCAGGTCGAACGCGTGGCGATGTTCATCGTCCTGTCGATCATCGTCCTTGTGGCCGTCTTCAACATCCTGTCCTCGCTGATCATGCTGGTGCGCGCCAAGACGAGAGACATTGCCATCTTGCGGACGATGGGCGCGACCAGGTCCGGCCTCATGAAGGTGTTCATGACTGTTGGGGTGACGATCGGTGTGCTCGGCATCGTCGCCGGGATGATCCTCGGAGCGGTGTTCCTCTTTTATCGCCAGGCAGTGGTCGGGTTCGTCCAGTGGATCACCGGTCAGAACCTTTGGGATCCGTCGGTCCGCTTCCTTACCGAACTGCCGGCCAAGACGGATCCGCTCGAGGTCACCGCGATCGTGCTGATGGCGCTCATCCTGAGTTTCCTCGCCACGCTCTACCCGGCATGGAAGGCGGCCAGCACCGACCCGGTACAGGTGCTCCGTTATGAATGAGGCGAATGAAGGGATCGGAGAGGGCCGAGTCGTTGAAGTCAGGGGGCTCGAGCGAAGCTTCGAACAGGCCGGCGTGCGCATCGACGTCTTGCGCGGAATCGACCTCGAGATACACAAAGGCGAAATCGTCGCATTGCTTGGACCTTCGGGCTCAGGCAAGTCGACCCTGCTTCAGGCGGTGGGACTTCTCGAGGGCGGCTTCGTCGGTTCGATCCGGATTGCTGGCGAGGAGGTCGCGGATCTCGACGATGGCGGTCGGACCCGAGTCCGACGGGACACGCTCGGTTTCGTCTACCAGTTCCACCACCTGCTTCCGGATTTCACCGCGATCGAGAATGTCGTGATACCGCAGCTTGTCCGGGGAGCGGACCGCCTGACCGCCCAGACGCGTGCCGAATCGCTGCTCGGCGCCCTCGGCCTGTCGCAGCGGCTCACCCATCGCCCAAGCAAGCTTTCGGGGGGCGAGCAGCAGCGGGTGGCGGTGGCACGAGCGCTCGCCAACCGGCCTGCACTTGTGCTCGCCGACGAGCCTACCGGCAATCTGGACGAGCATACGGCCGACCGGGTCTTCGCCGAGTTCCTCCGACTGGTTCGGGAGGAAGGCAGCGCTGCCCTCGTCGCAACCCACAATGAGCGGATCGCTGCCAAGATGGACCGGGTCTTGCGCCTCCACGAGGGAAAGCTGGAGTGACGCAGCGGCCTCCCGCCGTCTTCACCATCCCTTCTCACCGCGCCTTCGCCGATGCTCTCGCGGCTGGCTTGATCGCCCGTTACGGCCGCGCTCCCGCCGGCCTGGCCAGCGGAATCGTTCTCGTCTCCAATAATCGCGCTGCGCGAGCGCTCCAGGACGCCTTCCTTCGCCGGTCAGGCGGCGGGTTGCTTCTTCCGCGCCTGGTGCCGATCGGTGATCCCGAACTGGATGAGCGGATCGGCGGCATTCTGGAGCCGCTTGACGCATCCGGAGTCGGTGCCGAGGGAGGGCTCATCCCTCGCGCGATTGAACCGATCGAGCGACTGATGCTGCTCGCCCGGCTCGTTCAGCGACATCTCGCCGTCGATTCGGCTGAGGCGATCCGGCTGGCGGAAGACCTCGCCAGGACCCTCGATCAGCTTCTGATCGAAGAGGTCGATCCGGCTCGTCTCACCGCCTTCGCGGCCGATCTGCCGGATCTGTCGATCCATTGGCAGAAGTCGCTTGCCCAGCTCCAGCTGATCCTCTCCGAGTGGCCGGCCTTGCTGAGGTCACGCGGGCGGATCGACCTCAGCGATCGGCGCAACCGGTTGCTCGACGCCTTGGGCGAGCGTTGGCGGCGAAGCCCCCCGTCGGGCTTCGTGTGCGCGGCGGGCGTCACCATGACCGCACCGGCCGTCGCGCGCTTGCTTCGGGCCGTGTCACGCCTGGCCGACGGGCTGGTTGTCCTCCCGGGCGTGGATCTCGAAATGCCGATGGAGGAATGGCAGGCGCTTGGGCCGCTTCACGAAGATGGATCGACGGAGCGTCGGCCTCGGGGCATCGAGACCCACCCGCAATTCCACCTCAAGCTGCTCCTCGAGCGGATGTCGGTCGGCCGCGGTGAGGTGCGGCACTGGCGCTGGGGCGGCGGCCGAGATGCTCCGGCCGACAGGAGCCGCGCCATCGCGCATGCTATGGCACCTCCGGCCTTCACCAGAAAGTGGCAGGCCTTGCCGCCGCGGGAGCGTCGGTTGACCGGCGTTCGGGCGCTTGAACTGGCCGATCCGGCAGAAGAAGCCCAGGCGATCGCAATCGCCTTGCGCCAGGTCATCGAGGAACCGGGCCGCACCGCCGCCCTGGTGACTCCTGATCGCGGATTGGCGCGTCGGGTCTCCGCTCATCTCCGGCGCTGGGACATCGAGGCCGACGACAGCGCGGGTCGTCCGCTCTCGCAAACCCCTCCCGGAACGCTTCTGCTCGCCCTCGCTTCGGCTGCCGCCGAGCGCTTCGCCCCGGTACCTTTGCTGGCCCTGCTGAAGCATCCGCTGGTTGCGCCTGACGAGATCCCGGTGCCGACGACCGCCCCCGCCGGTGTGGGCGGGACGGCTGGAGAGCGCCGACTGAACGCACGGCTGAAATGGCTCGACGGCGTGCGGATGCTCGACCTTTGCCTGCGCGGGCCGCGACCTCCGGCCGGCCTTGCGGGCATCGCCGTCCATCTCGCCGACCGGCGCGGCCGCGACCGGGACTTGCGGACCGAAGCGGCCCAGTGGTGGCGAAAGGCGGCGGAGCTGCTGTCGCCGCTCGAAACCGGCTTCGAGTCTGCGGGGAACCTGTCCGACTATCTTGCGGCACTCCGGAACGCTGCCTCCGTTCTGGCTGGAGACAGTCCCTGGACCGGTGCGGCAGGCCAGGCCGCCGCCGAGCTGTTCGGCGGACTGGAAGCGGCCTCGGCCGAGGGACCGGAGCAGATCAAGGCGGCGGAGGTGCCGGCGATCCTCGAACGGCTCATGTCGAGTATCGCGGTTCGCCCGCCTTATGGACAGCATCCGCGCATCTTCATCTGGGGCTTGCTCGAGGCGCGGCTCCAGCAGGCGGACCTGATGGTCCTGGGCGGACTCAACGAGGGCATCTGGCCAGCCCTTCCCGCTCCCGATCCGTGGTTGGCGCCCCGCCTTCGCGCCGAACTGGGACTGCCCTCGCTCGAGCGGCGGATCGGCTTGTCGGCGCACGATTTCGCAAGCTTCCTTGGTGCCCGTCAGGTTCTCATCACCCGGGCTCGACGCGACGAGCGATCGCCCGCCATCGCCTCGCGCTTCTGGTTGCGCCTGGAGGCGATGACGGGCGGCCTCACCCGGTCGCCGCAGCTGCGAAAGTGGGCCCAATCCCTCGATCGTCCTTCGATCCACGCTCCGACGCCACGGCCTGCGCCGGCACCTTCCATCCGACCAAGGATAATATCCGTCACCGAGGTAGATCGACTGAAGGCCGATCCTTACGCCTTCTACGCGCGACGAATTCTCGGGCTGGCAGCGATCGACCCGGTGGATGCCGATCCGACTGCGGCCTGGCGTGGAACTGCCGTTCACTCGGTGCTGGAAGCCTGGATGAAGGAGGACGATTGCAATCCCGCGAGGCTCCGCCCACGCGCCGAAGCCTTGTTGGCCGGCGCCGAGGCGCACCCGCTGATGCGAGCGCTTTGGCAGCCCAGGCTGCTCGAAGCGATCGACTTCATTGCCGCCGAAGTCGATAGGAATCGCGAGAAAGACCGGCTGCCGCTGAAGGCGGAAGCGTGGGGGAAAGTCGAGATCGGAGGTGTGGAGCTGAGCGGCAAGGCAGACCGGATTGACCGCTGCGCCGACGGCACCCTGGCCATCGTGGACTACAAGACCGGCCAGCCGCCTTCGCCGAAAGCCGTGGCTCACGGCTATTCGCTTCAGCTGGGACTGCTTGGGCTGATTGCCGAGCGCGGCGGGTTCGAAGGGATCGAGGGTGCCGCTTCCTGCTTCGAATATTGGTCCCTTGCACGAAGGGGCGGTAGGCTGGGCTATGTCGCCAGCCCGGTGGGTGGCCGAAGCGGGCTGGAACCGTCGGATTTCACGAGACTCGCGGCCCGAAACTTCATCGCCGCCGCCGAAGCGTGGCTGACGGGTTCGCAGCCCTTCATTGCCAAGCTCCATCCGGAACACTCCCCTTATGGAGAATATGATCAGTTAATGCGCCTGGACGAATGGTATGGGCGCGAATGATCGATGGTTCCTGGGCTGACGCGGTCCGGGATCGTGCGCTGAGCCTCCCTTCAGTTCTCAGGGCCTATCGCCGCTCTTCGAAGAGCCGTCTAAGGAAAACCGTTTCGACTTCGCGTCGCAAGTCGTTGTTGTGCTTCTTCAGGAAGCCGTGGCCTTCGTCGGCGAAGAGGACGTACCAGGCCTCGACGCCATTCGCCCGGAGCTCTCGGACGATCTGGTCGGATTCGGACTGCGGCACGCGTGGATCGTTGGCTCCCTGCATGACGAGCATCGGCCTTGTGATCCGACGCACGTTGTTCATCGGGGCGATTCGTTCGAACACGGCCTGCATGGCCGGGAGTCGTTCGTCCCCATATTCGGCGCGGCGATTGTCTCGCCGATAAGCCTCGGTGTTGCGCAGGAAGGTCGCAAAGTCGCTGATCCCATAACGTTCGACCCCGCCGACCAGGCGATCACTATAATGTACCATCGAAGCCAGCGACATGTAGCCGCCATAGGACTGGCCGTAGACGGCCACCCTGGTCGGATCGAGATTGGGCTGTCGGGCGATCCAGTCGAGCAGTGCACCGATGTCGCGAACCGAATCCTCGCGCTTCTCGGCATTGTCGAGGTTGAGATAGCGGGTCCCGTATCCTTCGCTGCCGCGGACATTGGGAAGGATCACGGTCGCGCCGAGAATGTCGGCGAAATATTGCGCGCCGGGATTCCATTGCGGGCGGCTCTGCGACTCCGGACCACCATGGATATCGATGATTACCGGGGTTCGAGCATCCGCCGGGACACTTTTGGGGCGGTAAACGAAGGCCGGCACCGAAAGTCCGTCGAAGCTCTCAAAGCGGATCAATTCGGGTTCGGCAAGCTGCGCAGGATCCAGGTCGCCAAGCTCGGACCGGGTCCAGCGCTGGAGCGCGCCGCCGTCGGCGAGGTTGAAGGTGTACACGTCGCCTGCGGAAGTGGCGGTCGAAAGTCCGATTGCGAGCTGCTCGCCATTGGGCGAGAAATCGAGGCCGGTCAGCACGCCCTGCTGCGGCGTCCGCGGCTGCGGAATCGCTCGACGAGTGACGAAGTCCAGCAGCGCAACTCGAGAATAGCCTTCTTCATTGACCGAGTAAGCGAGCAGGCGGCCATCATCCGAAAGGTCGTAATCCTCGATGCCCCACCGCATTTCCGGAGTGACGTAAGTGCGGCGACCGCTTTCGACCTCGATTTCGACGAGTCGAGGCACATCGCTTTCGGCGTCGCTGATGGCGAGGATCGACCGGCCTCCGCGGGCGAATCGCGGCTCTTCATAACGGGCGGGGGTCGAGACAGACCAGGCGAGCTCGCGAGCCTCGCCTGAGTTCAGGTCGAGCAGGAGCAGCCGGTTCTCTCGGTTGGAGAGGCTTCGGCTGAGGAGGATATGGCGGCCATCGTCGGAAATGTCGGCAGGGACGACGGCACCGCTTCCCTGCCAGGCGACCCGCCGGGTCGATGGGTCGCGCGGGTTGGCGATCATGATGGCATAGTCGGCCGATCCGCGACTTGCCCGGGACCAGGCCATGATGCGGCCGTCCTTGCTGAAGACGGGGGCCTGATTACGAGTGCCCGGTTCCGATAGCTGGCGCGTGACACCTCCGGTCACGTTACGCGAATAAAGCTGAAACCACTCGTCGCCGCCTGTGTCACGGCTGTAGACGAACGCTGGCGAATTGGGGATCGCCCAGGCGGCCGCGACCGGCTCGTCGTGGAAGGTCAGCTGCTGTCGGGCGTCTTCTGGTGCATCGACAAGGTGGATCTGGGTGGTTGCACCAAAGCGCGTCGTGATGAGGATCGCGCCATTGCTCAGCCAGTCCTGGAAGCGCGCTTCGCGATAGTTCTGGTAACGCTGGACTGCCGCTCGGACTTCGGCAGGGATCTCCGGAACATTCTCGAGGCGGGCGGTGCCGATCTGGCGCACATCGGGAGCCGGCGTCTGGGCGGCAATCGGGGAGGCGGTCAGCAGAAAACAGCAGGAGAGAAGGAAGCGGCGCATCGGAACTCCCGATCGAAGGATTGTCTTCCTTCTTTCGGAGCGACGCCGCAGCAGGTCAAGGAGAAGAGCCTCCCTCCTCCTTGACGGGGGAGGAGGGAGGCCTCAGGTCATTCGATGTCGTTGTCGCCGTCGCCGTCAAGATCGCCATCGACGTCGATCGAGCCGTCCGAACGATTGTCGATGTCGAGCGCGTCGTCTTCGCGCGTGTTGTCATTGCCCTCCTCGTAAGGGCCTCCCATGCCGCTAGTGGCGGTCAGTCCACCGGCAGAGCGGTTCCAGCTGGCCAGCGACGCCCGAACGCCTCGCTCGTACAGCTGGATGCAATTGTCGGTCACGGTGGCACTGCATGGCGGATAGGAGGGGTCTGCTAGCTCGTTGCCGGAAGCGTCGAGCTGCGGACCGCCCATGGCCGTGGCGGGCACTCCATTGTAGCCGGCGGGAACCACGGCCGGAGCGGAGATCACGGCGATGCCGCGGGCATCCCGCTCCGGATTGGCGTTGCTCGGCTCATGAATGCGGTCCGAAGAGGCAGTGTGATGATGCGGCGCCATCCAGGGCGTCTGATACATCGCGAGCTGCTGCTGATACGCCGACCGCTGCTCGGCGGTCCAGGTCGAAGGCAGCGCCGCCAGGCGCGAGTTCCAGAGCGCCCGCTGCTCGGCAGTCCATTGCGCGGGCGGAACCGCCATCATGGCCTCGAAGGCCGAGCGCTGGGCGCTGGTCCAGGACGGCGGAATATAGGCCATGTGCTGCTGCCACAGCGCCCTCTGCTCTGGAGTCCAGCTGGCCGGTGGGGTCAGCGCCATGGTCGGGTCCACGGTGACGGTGCTGCCGGCGGTCGTCGGCATTGCGCCACTGGTCGTCGGCATTGTGCCGGTGGTCGTGTCGGTCTGATAGGCGAGGGCCGATCCCGTCATGGTCAGCGCCGTCGCTGCAACTAGCAAAGCTTTCATCTGAGCCTCCTTCTTACTCCGGTTCCGCTTGCCCAAGGCATGCGAAGGACCGGGTCGGACGCCCCCACGCTCGTTCATCCTTCATGTTCAGCATGAACGGTCCGCCGCCTCTCCGGCGGCAGTCCCGACAAGAATTCTCGACCAGCCGCTAAGTTCCGGCCGTCGGTTCGGTCACATCCCCAGCGCTTCCGGTTCGCCTTCGCGACGGAGGGGCGGCTCGCTCTGAATCGCCTCGCTCCGGGCGGGGCTTCCATGGGCCTCATCGATGCAGCGCTCGAGGTTGCTGGCCACGTCGTGGCGATGCCGTCGCGGCGAAGCCGCTTTCTCGACCGGAGCGGCGATGGCGACACGGCTTGGTGACTGATGGACGCGCTCGCGCTGCCAGCGGGCATAGGCCGCCCGGACGCCAGGTTCGTAGAGCTGGATACAGCGGTCGTCGCCCCGTCCGGGTCGGCACGGTCGATAGCTTGTCGGCGCCTGCTGTTCGATGAGCGACGATTCGGAATGTCTGATTGTTTCGGGATAGGCGGCCCCGATCAGGACCATCGGGGCACCAATTGCAAGGGCAAACAGCCTGTTCATGACCTCTCCTTCGGAACTCGGCATCGGCCGGAGAGTGTCAACCTAACATGATTATCACTGATGGTTAACGATCCGGGGCGCAAACTTCGCATCCGGAGAAAGGGTTCGACGGATATCCTAGCGGCCTCTCGGAGGCGTGCACCGGGCTGGAAGATCGGCACTGGCATTGTAACGGCCAGAACGTTCGGGCCGTCGTCAACAGCCCTGACCTCAACCAGGATCTCGCCGTTCCCAATATGCGATCGCCCGAAGCGCGGCAAAACGCGGCGTTTCAAGGCGGCTCCGCGCGCGAAACAGAATTCGGTTAGGGGAACGTAAAGACTTGCGGACCGAAAAGGGCGGGAAACTCGGCCCGGGCTTTGGAGGCAGGTCTGTTAGACACGGTCTATTCGCTGTCCGGCGACGTGCCGGTGATCGACGAAATGCTGGAGGAGGCAGATCCCTCGGTTCTCCAGCCGGGATCGGTCGTGTTTGGATCGATCCGGCAGATTTGCTCGATCCGGAAGATCAGTGCCGGCGGTGCCGTCCTTCACGTCGACATGCCGGTCGGGGAGGGTGAGCGGCTCGAACTGGAACTGGAGGATGGTCAGCTCCTTCATGGATCCGTGCTATGGCGGAGCGGCTCGGAAGTCGGGCTGCGGTTCGAGGCAACGATCGATGTCCTTCCGATCCTGGCCCGCAATCTCGCGAGCCAGCCGGGCGAGCGGCGTAGAATGCCGCGGGTCGAGATTGCCTGTCCGGCGTTGCTCGAGACGGGATCGCGAACCGAACTGGTCACCACCCGGGATATCGCGCAGGGCGGCGCGAAGATCGAAACGACTCTTCCACTCAAGCCCGAGCAACGGGTCACGATCACCCCGGACGGCCTGCGGCCCATCGAGGCCGTGGTTCGATGGAAACGCGGAAGCACTGTTGGGATCGCCTTCCAGCCTGAGCTCAGTTGGCAGGAGTTGATGCCCTGGCTTCGGGTGCGTCGCGATGCGCCGCCGCCCGACTTCGCTCCGCCGCCGCCGGCAGAGGCGCCGGAGAGCCCTGCGGGTCCAGCTCCAAGCAGCGTGCAGCTCAACCTTCCGGCACGTGTTCGGGAAGGCATGAGGCGCTGGTCGATCGAAGTGGCGGCTCTCACCACCCGGACCGTCGAATTCGAGTCCTTCGCCCCGCTGCGTCTCGGCACACTGCTGTGGATCGTTCTGCCCGGACTTGAGGGGTGGCCGGCACGGATCATCGCGATCGACGGCTATCGCTTCACCTGCGAATTCACCCAGCCGCTCCACCCGGCGGTGCTGGAGCGGATCCTCGCAACGGCGGCGTCCGAATTGCCGCGCGGCTGTTCCTAGGACGACTTCTTGTCGTTCTTGTTGTCGTTCTTGCGCGATCGGTTTGCGTAGAGGAGGGCAGCGACGAGTGCCGCAGAGCCGATGCCGATGGCGGCTCCGGTGACAAGATGCCGGGAGCGCCTGGGTTCGGCCTTGGCCTCGGACTCCCCTTCCTTCGCCTCGGGGGCGGCTTCGGTGCCTTCGCCGACCGGCGCGTCTTCGGGATAGCTGGGTTCGCGGGACATGTTTCCGTTCCTTCCGTGCTCTCGCCGCCCTTACCCGATCCACGGGCAAAGTGAACAGCCGTGCGGGGGAGACGGCGAACGCCCGAACTTCTAGACTGGACCGATGGACACTGGCGGATTCACCTTGTTCGGAACGCAGATCGGCACCTGTGGTGTTGCCTGGGGGGGCAACGGCCTTCTCGGCGTTCAGCTTCCTGATGACGAGCAGCGGCTCGTCGCCCGACTGAGCCGTCGTTCATCGACTCTGCAACCTCTTTCACCGCCGCCAGCCGTCGCCGAGTTGATCGAGCATCTGAAGATGCACTTGAGCGGCAGCGTTCGCGACTTTTCGAATGTCGTTCTGGACCTTTCGATCGTGAGCGAGTTCGAATCCGCTGTTTACGCCGTTGCCCAGGCGATCCCGGCCGGGCGCACTCGCACCTACGGCGAGGTCGCGACTCGACTGGGCGTCCCCGAACGGGCGCGGGCCGTCGGCCAGGCGCTCGGCCGCAATCCGTGGCCGATCGTGGTGCCTTGTCATCGGATCACGGCCGCGGACGGTCGGATGGGCGGCTTCTCGGCACCGGGCGGTACCGCCACCAAGCTCAGACTGCTCGAGATCGAGGGCGCGCTCGCCGTCGACTCGCTGCCGCTTTTCTCACCTCCTCAAGCTTGAAGCGGACCAGTTGTGTATTATATCGATAGAACACCTGGTTCCGTCAGAGGAGGATGCGATGGATTTCATCAAGGGCATGCAGACGCGTGACTGGATGATCGCGGCCGCGGCATTCGTTGCCGGAGCGTTGATTTTCTGAGTTGGTGGCGGGCTTCGAGGGGCGCGGTTTCGAATCCCACCCGCACTGTGTAGCAAGGGGCGGATGTCCCTTCGCCTGAGTCCCCTCGCCATCCTTCAGGGCGACCAGCTACGCGCTTCGTCCCCGACCAACCACGCGGCGCTGTCGGCGTCCGCCGGGACCGGCAAGACTCATGTGCTCACCGCCCGTGTCCTGCGTCTGCTGCTCGCGGGGGTCGATCCGGCGTCGATCCTCTGCCTGACTTTCACCAAGGCCGGAGCGGCGGAGATGGCTGAGCGCATCCATGCTCGACTGGCGCACTGGGTGAGGCTGAAGGACGTCGATCTGGGGCGTGAGCTGCTGGCCCTTGCCGAGGATCCGGGAGCGGAGATGCGCGAGCGCGCCCGAACGCTCTTCGCTCGAGTACTCGAATCCACCGGAGGCGGCTTACGGATACAGACGATCCACGCCTTCGCTCAGGCGCTGCTCGCATCCTTTCCGGCCGAGGCGGGACTGATACCGGGCTTTCGTCCGCTCGAGGAACGCGAAGAGAAGATGCTCGCTCGGTCGACGCTGGCCGACTTGCTGGTCCGTGCCGAAGAACAGGGCGATCACTCGCTGGTTCGAGATGTTCAGGCGCTGAGCCTGCGTCTGGGGGAGGGCGGTGCCGAGGCCTTTCTCATGGCCTGCGCTCGAGCTCCGGATGCGCTTGCGGCGCTGGGCTCCCGTGAGGGGATCGAAGCCCGGCTGCGCCACGCCTTCGACCTGCCGCTGGGCGAAGTCGAGGACGCGATTGCTCGCCAGTGCTGCGACGAGATGTTCGACGTTCAGGGCTTGACCCGGATCGCTCTGCTGAACGGCCAATGGGCCACCAAGAGCGGTGTCGATCGCGCCGATATCTGCAGGCGCTGGCTTGCGGCGGACCCGCCGGAAAGGGCGGCGCTGCTGGAGACTCTGCATGCCGTCTGGGCAACCGCGGGGGGCGAGCTCCGAAGCTTCGGGAAGGGACAAGCCCCACAGGACGCTGATTATGCCGACCTGGCCCGATCGGCCTTCGAATGCTGCAGCCGGCTCCTGCGGATCCGGGCAGTGGCCGGGATGGTCTCGACGCTGGCGGCTGGGCTGCGCGCCGGCCAGAGCTTCGCGGCGGCTTATGGCGAGTCGAAGAGCGCCGCCGGAGCGGTGGATTTCGACGATCTGATTCGATGGACGGAGCGGCTGTTGCTCACGCCCGGAATGGGTGACTGGGTGCGCTACAAGCTTGACCAGCAGACCGACCACATTCTTGTCGACGAGGCCCAGGACACGAACGAGCGCCAATGGAACATTGTTCGAGCGCTCAGCCTTGAGTTCTTCGCTGGCGAAGGGGCTCGCGCGCGCCACCGAACGCTCTTCACGGTCGGCGACTACAAGCAGGCGATCTTCGGATTCCAGGGCACGGACCCGGAAAGCTTCGATATCGCCCGGGCCTGGTTCGCCCGCGAAGCTGAAGCGGCGCAGCACAGCTTTCTCGACCTTTCGGTCGACCGCAGCTTCCGGTCATCGCCCCAGATCCTTGCCGTGGTCGATCGGGTCCTCGCCGACCTCGGCTACCAAGCCCTGGGCCTTCCCCGCCCTCCGAACCCGCACGAAAGCTTCGATCCTGGCCGATCGGGGTCGGTGACGCTTTGGCAGCCGTTCGGCGATGACGGGTCCGAGGAGGCCGGTGAGGAAGGATGGATCAGTGATGCCGCCCGTCGCTACGCTGCCCGACTTGCCGGCCAGATCAGGGAATGGCTCGACAATCCCTTTCATCTTGCCTGCCGCGACCGGCCGCTCCGGCCGGAGGACATCCTAGTCCTCGTCCGCCGTCGCGGCGATCTCGCCTCGCTTCTCGTCGCTCGGCTTCATGCCGAAGGCGTTCCGGTCGCCGGCGTCGACCGGCTGCTCCTTTCCGCGCCTCTGGCTGTCCAGGACCTGCTCGCCGCCGCGCGCTTTGCCGTTCAGCCACTCGATGATCTGAACCTCGCAAGTCTGCTCGTCTCACCGATCTTCGGCTGGTCCCAGGATCAGCTTCATTCGGTCGCCGCCGATCGCCCCGGACCCTTGTGGATGCAGCTCCGCCGAACCTCCATTGCACCTGCCGAGACGATCTCCGGACTGCAGGAGATCCTGGCGCTGGCGGATTTCGCGACTCCCCACGCTTTCTTCGAACACCTGCTTTCGGGACCTCTGCAAGGGCGTCGCAAACTGCTGGAGCGGCTCGGCTCCGAGGCACGGGATCCGATCGAGGAACTGCTCTCCTCCGCCCTTCGGTTCGAAAGCAACGGAACAGCCTCGCTTCAGGCGTTTCTCGACTGGTTCGCTCGCGGCGACGTGGAGATCGTCCGCGATCCTTCCGGTCCGCGGGACTCGGTGCGGGTGATGACGGTCCACGGCTCCAAGGGCCTGCAGTCGCCGGTACTCATCCTTGCCGATGCTTGCGCGGATCCGGACCGGCGTGGTCCCAATGCGCGACTTGCCGCCTTGCCGGTCGGCGATGTGGAAGTGCCGGCATTCCGTCCGCGCAAGGAGGAAATGGCGGAGCCGCTCAGTTCCAGAATCGCCTATCAGGACCAGCTCGATCGGGAAGAGCATTGGCGCTTGCTCTACGTGGCCCTGACCCGGGCCGAGGAGAGGCTCTATGTTGGTGGGGCGCTCGGCCTTCGCGACCGCAGCGGTCCGCCGCAGGCCAGCTGGTACAAGGCGGTCGAGGCGGCACTGTCGGGCCTCGGTTGCGATTGGAGCGAATCCCGTTGCTGGGGCCGGGAAATGCGGTTCGGCGATCTCGAACGATCCGGGAAGGTCGCCGTCAAGTCGGCAGAACGACAGTTCGAGATTCCCGATTGGCTGGCCCGACCGGCTCCGGTCGAGGAGCGGCCTCCAAGGCCTCTGGCTCCCTCGGCGATCGCCGAGGACGATGTACCTTATCCTCCTCCGGGGCCGGAGCAGCGGCGGGCGGCCGAGCGAGGGCGGCTGCTTCATCAGCTGTTCGAGCGCCTTCCGGGAGTGCCCGAAGATCAGCGCGAGCGGCTTGCTGATCGCTGGCTCGAAAGTTCGGCTGGCGTCGATGACTCGGAGTATCGCCGGGCCCTGATCGCCGACGCGTGCCGGGTTATCGATGATCCGGCGGTCGCGGATTTGTTCGGGCCCGGCTCGGTCGCCGAGGCTCCGATTGCCGCGGTCATCGGCGGAGGCGTGGTCGTCTCCGGAACGGTCGATCGTCTCCTGATTGGTGACGATCGGGTTCTGGTCGCGGACTTCAAGACCGGTCGCAACGCTCCGGCCAATATCCGGGATATTCCGGCTGCGCATCTGCGCCAGATGGCGGCGTATCGATCGGCATTGCAGACCATCTTCCCGGGGCGCCGGATCGACGCCGCGCTGATCTATACGGCGGGTCCGACGCTCCACACGCTCCCCGAGGAGTTGCTCGACCAACATCGTTCCGCGGGTGGTTGAGCCGTCGCTTCGCGCACCCTACATGGCGGCAAAGCCTCTCAGGAGATTATCATGGCCACCAGAAGCGTCACCGACACCAGTTTCGATCAGGAAGTTCTGAGCGCGTCAAAGCCGGTCCTCGTCGATTTCTGGGCGGAATGGTGTGGACCTTGCCGGATGATCGCTCCGGCGCTCGAGGAACTGAGCGAGGAACTCGGCGACCGGGTCGAAATCGTCAAGCTCAACATCGACGAGAATCCCGAAGCGCCGACCAAGTTCGGGGTTCGAGGCATCCCGACCATGATCCTGTTCAAGAACGGACAGCCAGCAGCCACGAAAGTCGGCGCCGAGCCGAAGAGCCGGATTCAGGGCTGGCTGGAAGGCGTTCTCTAACAACCGAGAAGCACGCAGGTGGGAGCGGGGTTCGTCCGGATACTTTCGGACTCCAATTTCGATCGGGACGTCCTCGCCTCGGGACGGCCGACCCTTGTGGCGTTCGGCGCGTCATGGTGCGGTCCGTGCCGCCTGCTGAAGCCCGGCTTGCGCGCACTGGCGGCGCGACAGAAGGCGCGGCTGACGGTGGCGAGCCTCGACGTGGAGGGAAATCCCGAAACGGCGAACCGCTACGGCGTCGACAGCCTCCCCACCTGTATCCTGTTCGAGGCGAGCGAAGCGGTTGTTCGGCTTGAGGGCTATATGCCCCTCCGCAAGATCGAAGCGGCGTTACAGGCCCATCTGGATGAGTCCTGAACCTATTCCGGCGGCTCGGTGCCGCTGAGCCCTCTGGTGTTCGGACGGAAGCGACTGTGCCGAGGCAGATCGTCCGCAGTCTCGAACCATGCCACCTTGTTGGAATGGAAGATGTGAAATCCCGGCGGGACCGAATCCGGATCGTCAAGCGATCCGATCGGAAAGTCGACCGTTTCCGGTTGATGATCGACCTGGATCGTCAGTTGAGCGCCGCAGTCCCGGCAGAAGCGGCGGTGACCGAAGCTCGAGGATCGAAAGGTTCCGAGCCGTTCCTCTCCCTGCTTGATCACGAAATCTTCGACCGGAACAGTGGCGAACGCACATGCTGGGGCTCCGGAGAGACGCCGGCAGGTAGAACAGTGGCACCAGCCCGCGTCGAACGGTTCGCTCCTGAGCTCGAACCGCACGGCTCCGCAGCCGCAGCCGCCAATCAGTCTTGCCGACATGCTCGATTGCTTGACTGAAGGACAGCCAGGATCAACGTGGGCAGGCCTCGAGCCCGGCGTCGGCGATGGTTTCGGATTGGAACGACATCCCGTCGTTCGATTCGGAAAAGCGAAGCTGGAGCAGGTCCTCACGCTCGGGAGCTTCCGCCGTGCACTGGGCATCTATGTCATAGCCGCCGGCGACCTCTCTAACCGTCTCGAACTGGCAGACCGACCCGGCGGGAGTCGCCAGGCGTGATTCGGTGAACTCCCAGGCCGAGCTGGCGCAGGAGGCCTGATCCACCGCCCATCGTCCCACGAAGCGCGGCACTGCATTGGAAGCATTGGTCGGTCCCAGCGCTTCCAGCGACGCGTCGATGTCGGCGTTCGGCAGCGCTTCCGACGTGGCATTCGCCGCATTGGCAGAGGCGGGATCCGAGGTTTCGCGCTGGCATCCGGCCAGGAAGGAGCAGGCGACGGCGGCAAGCAGCAGGAAAGCGTCCTTCATGCCCCTATAGCGCACCGAAACGGACACCGTTCCCCAACTCCGCTTGAGCGACGGTTGCGCATCATCTAGGTTCGCGCTTCGTTCCGTGGGAGTTGATGAATGGATCCGCTCGTTGCGATCGTTGTCGCGATCGGTGCCTTGATCGTCGGGCTGGCGCTTGGCTGGATGGCGGCAGTCCGGCAGGCACAGCCTCTCAGCGCCGAGTGCGAGCGATTGCGCACGCGATGTGGCGAGGCGGAAAGGGCCCACGCCGCGGCCGAGGAGCGATCCAAAGCGGCCGAGCAGCTCCGGACCGCCTTGGCGGAAGCGTTAGGCGAGCGAGATCAGGCGCTTCGGCAGCTGGCTGAGCGGCAGGCAGACGCCCGCAATTTCGAAGCTCGGATGAAGGAGCTGGTGGAAGCCAAGGAGGCGCTCACCGCCCAGTTCCATGAGGTCGGTGCCAAGCTGTTGAGCGAGGCGCAGAAGCAGTTTCTCGAGCGCGCCGATGCTCGGTTCAACCAGGCAAGTGAGAAGAGCGAGCAGCAGTTGAAGGCTTTGTTGCAGCCGGTCGAAGCGACTCTGAAGCGCTACGAGGACGAGCTGAAGCAGGTCGAGAAGGAGCGGGTCGGCAGCTACGAGTCGCTTCGCGAGGCGGTGAAGCTGCTTCATGCCGGGCATACCCAGGTCCGGGACGAGACGGCGCGTCTGGTCAACGCCCTCCGCGCCAGCCCCAAGGCGCGTGGCCGCTGGGGCGAGCAGTCTCTTCGCAACGTTCTCGAGCAGGCTGGGCTTTCGGCCCACGCCGACTTTCGATCGGAAGTATCGGTCGACACGGCGGATGGGCGTCTGCGTCCGGACGTGGTCGTGCGTCTGCCCGGTGGTCGGAAGCTGATCATCGACGCCAAATGCTCGTTGAATGCCTATCTCGACGCGAGCGAGGAGGTGGACGAAGCGGCTCGCTTGGCACATCTGAAGGCCCATGCTGCGGCCATTCGCAACCATGCCCAGCAACTCGGTTCGAAAAATTATTGGGAGCAGTTCGGCGACTCGGCCGATTATGTGATCCTCTACATTCCCGGCGAGCACTTCCTCACTGCCGCCCTGGAGCAGGATGATCGACTTTGGGAATGGTCGTTCGAGCGGCGCGTCCTTCTTGCGACACCCACCAATCTTGTTGCCATCGCCCGAACGGTTGCGAGCGTGTGGCGGCAGGAGCGGCTGGCCGAGGAGGCGGCCGAGATCGCGAGGCTCGGCAAGGAGCTTCACTCGCGGCTTGCGACCATGGGAGGACATGTCGCACGGCTTGGACGCAATCTCGAACTCGCGACGGGGTCCTACAACGCCTTTGTCGGAAGCCTTGAAAGTCAGGTCATGACCCAGGCCAAGAGATTCGAAGCTCTGGACGTTTCGAGCGGCGCCAAGGAGATCGAACCCATGCCGATGATCGAATCTTCGCCGCGGCCGCTAACGAAGCTGGTCGGGGACGCCGCGGGATCCGCCTGATCGGTGGGCGGTGCTCAGACGTCCCAGTCCGGCCGCCGGGCGCCGCCGCAGCCGCGTACCGTCGAGTTCTCGGCGATCACCATCACCTGATGTTCGTAACCATGGCCGCTCATCGAATCGTTGCACCGGCTGTAGGTGATGTCGACCGTCAATCGTTCGGTCTGGTAGCGGCGACCGTTGAAGCCTGGCCGTGATTCGGGTCGCGGAACGCTGATCCGAGTTTCGCCATAGTCGCCAAGATAGTCGATCCGGCCCTGGCCGATGGCCAGGGTCCAGCCCGGCTCCTGCCCGAGCGCACGGTAGCTTTCGGCCTGGGGGTGCGGGGTCGTAACGGCCGGATAAGCGCAGGCGGCTGCAAAGGCGCCCATCACATAAGCGGGCCAGCGGGGCATGGTGACTCGAACGCGTTTCATGAGGCGCATCAGCGCTTCAGCGATTTGGTGGTTCCAATTCGATCGGCTGCGCAACGAAGCTCTCCTGGCGTGTCGTCGTGGTAGGCCACTAAGGACGCAATCTGCGCCCAAACCTTGGGGCGACCTCGTCGACGTCAATCCACAGGGGATCGCTGGCGGAGCACCTCATAGGCGATCACGGCTGTGGCGACCGCGGCGTTGAGGCTGTCGGCCTTGCCAAGCATCGGAATCTTCACGCGCAGGTCGCAAGTCGTCTCATAGTCGGGAGGGAGGCCCTGCGACTCGTTGCCGACGAGAATGAAGGTGGGCGCCTGATATGTTGGAAGCCGATAATCGACGCTTGCCCGAAGCGACGTTCCGACCAGCTGGCCCGTCCCGGAGCGAAGCCAGGAGAGAAAGTCGTGCCAGTCGGCCTGGGCGATCCGCTGCGTGAAAAGGGCGCCCATCGAAGCGCGCACCGCTTCCACCGAGAAGGGATCGGCGCAATCATCGATCAGAATCAGGCCACCGGCACCGACCGCATCGCCAGTTCGAAGAATGGTGCCAAGATTTCCTGGATCGCGGAGAGATTGAGCCACGATCCAGATCGGCCCGGCCGACCGGTCGAGCGCCTGCAGGCTGGTGTCGAAGGCGCGATAAACTCCGATCACGGTCTGCGGATTTTCCTTGCCGGAGATCTTGTGGAGTATGTCTCCGGTTGTCTCCACCGCCTCGCCGCCGCTCGACTCCGTCGCATCGATCAGCGTCGTCAGCAGCGGGTGCCTGGAGTCGCCGCTGAAGAACAGGATTTCCGGCATCCGGCCCGCCTCGCGCGCCTCGGTCAGGATTCGCAGCCCCTCCGCAAGAAAGAGACCCTCGCGGCGCCGGTGCTTCTTCTCTCTCAGGCTGCGCGCCTGCTTGACGAGCGGGTTGGAGAAGGCCGTGATCTGCCGCGCCACCGCCTCATTGATCCTCGTGGAACTTGGCCTCGACGAGTTCGGCAAGCTTCTCGACCGCCTGTTCCGCGCCAAACCCGCTGGCATGGATGGTGATGCTGTCGCCGCAGGCAGCGCCGAGCATCATCAGGCCCATGATCGACGTACCGCAGACTTTGCTGCCGTCCTTCTCAACCTCGATCTGAGCATCCACCTGGGAGGCAAGGGTCACGAACTTGGCGCTGGCTCGTGCATGCAGACCGCGCTTGTTGCGCAACTCGACGGTTCGGCTCACCACGTCAGGCCGCCGCCTCTCCAAGGATTTCCGAGGCCACCGAGATATATTTGCGGCCGGCCTCGCGCGCCGCGGCGACCGCGGCCTTGACCTCCATGGTCTTGCGCGCGCCCTCGAGCCGGATCAGCATCGGCAGGTTGACGCCGGCAATGACCTCGATCCGCTCCGTCTTCATCAGCGAGATCGCGAGATTGGACGGAGTCCCCCCGAACAGGTCGGTCAGGACGATTACGCCGCTGCCGTCGTCGACCTTGGCAATGGCCCTGGCGATATCGTCCCGCCTGGCCTCCATGTCATCGTCCGGCCCGATACAGATCGGCTCGATCCGCTCCTGCGGGCCGACCACATGCTCCATGGCGACGACGAATTCGGCCGCGAGTCGGCCATGTGTCACCAGCACCAAACCAATCATCTATTCACCTTGAAAAGTCGTCCGCCCCTGTCGCTGACGAAACTGATGCCCCTGCGGATCGCTCGATGCCGTCCCGCGGCGGCGTGGCGAGGTCGCGATGCTCTATCGTGGGCGAAAATCCCGCTTCACGCAACCGTGCAGCGACGCGTTCGGCGACGTGAACCGACCGGTGTCTTCCCCCGGTACAGCCGAAGGCGATGGACACATAGGATTTTCCCTCTGCCCGGTATCGCGGGAGGAGGGCGATCAGCAGATCCTCAATCCGGGCAACCGCCTCATCATAGGCCACGTCTGCAGCAATATAGTCGCAGACTCCTCGGTCGAGACCGGTGAGAGCGCGAAGGTCCTTCTCCCAATGAGGGTTGCGAAGGAAGCGCATGTCGAAGACGAGATCCGCATTCCGGGGAAGTCCTCTGGCGAAGCCGAAGGACATGACCGTAAGGGTAGGGGCGTCATGGGAGTCGCCGCCGAAGCGGCTGCGGATCTGCTGGCGAAGCAGATTCGAATCGGTGTCGGTCGTGTCGATGACATGATCCGACCACCGCTTGAGCGGGATCATCATCTCGCGCTCTTCGGCAATCCCGTCGGTTGCGGGCCGGTCCGGCGCTAGCGGATGACGCCGCCGCGTTTCGGAATAGCGCCGAAGCAGTTCCTGGCTGTCGCACTCAAGATAGAGTGTTTCCACGCTATAATCGTGGTCGCGCCCCAACTGCTTGATCTGCCTGACGATCTTTTCGGCGTCGAAGCCGCGCGTGCGGCTGTCGAGGCCAATCGCAAGGGATCGCTCCTGCTCCATTCCAGCCGAGGGCGGAGTCGAGAGAAGCCGGTTGAGCAGCGACAGCGGGAGGTTGTCGACGCTTTCCCAGCCCAGATCCTCCAGGGTCTTGAGCACGGTCGACTTTCCGGCACCGGATAGGCCAGTGACGAGCAGTATCCGCTTCGGCGTGGAGATTCGGGCCACTAGGTGGGAAGTCCGTAGAGTTTCAGGGCCGCCTCTACCTTGAGGGGGGCAGTCGGCTCAAGCGCGCTGAGTCCCACGACGGGAACGGAGATGCCGGCAAATATCCGCTTCTCCCGGCCGTTCGGAAGGCGCTCGGGCTCCAAATCAAGATCGACGTAGAGGGCGACCGGGACGTCGCTGTCGGCGGGAAGTTCGACAATGCCGACGCCGCGGAGCTCGATCTTTCCTGCGATCGTGGGCGGGGAGGAAGCGAGCAACTGGTCTCCGGATCGGCGGACGAGCGTATAATCGTCGCTGACGAGATGGGCGCCTCGATCGATCAGGCGAAGGGCAAGGTCCGACTTCCCACGTCCGGAGCGCCCGCCGATCAGAACGGCTCGACCGGCGATGGCCACGCAACTGGTATGAACGGTTTCCGATGACAGCGGCGGTGTGTTCATCACTGGACTCCTGGGAAACGGATGACGAAACGAGCGCCCGATCGCCCGTCATGCCTGTCTTCGACTTCGATCCTGCCGCCATGGCCACTGACGATCGCCTGGGCGATCGAGAGGCCCAATCCGGAATGGCGGCCGAAATCTTCGTCCGATCTGACGCTGTGGAATCGGTTGAAGATGGCCTTTCGCGATTCCTTCGGAACTCCTGGTCCTTCATCCTCCACGCTCACCATCACCTCGCCACCGGCCTGTGTCGCCCGGATTTCGACAAGGCCGCCCGGCGGCGAAAAAGAGACGGCATTGTCGACGATATTGTCGATGAGGCGCGCGAGGCGGGACTCATCGCCCATGATGACGGCCGTTCCTGCCCTTGGCCGGGCGAAGGCGATCTGCACCGCAACTTCGTTCCGCCCTTCCCAGGTGGCGATCATGGATTCGATGAGTTTGCCGAGATCGACTGGCTCGAAGCGAGCCCGCGAAAGTTCGGCGTCGAGCCTGGAGGTCTCGGCGATGTCCACGACCAGGCGATCCAGTCTGGCAACATCGTCGCGGACGACATCGAGCAGCTGACGGCGGAGTTCGGGGTCGTTCACCCGCTCAAGCGTGTCCACGGCGGAACGGAGCGAGGCCAGCGGATTCTTGAGCTCGTGGGTCACGTCGGCAGCGAAGGCTTCGGTTGCGTCGATCCGCTGCCGAAGACTCTGGGTCATGTCGTGCAGGGCCCTGGCGAGCAGGCCGATCTCGTCGCGACGGGCAGGGAGTACCGGGACGTCCACTTCGCGGGCTCGCCCGAGTCGAACCCGGTGTGCTGCCAACGCCAGCTTGCGCAGAGGATTGGCGATGGTCCGCGCAAGAAAGCGCGACAGCAGGACCGACAGAATGATCGTCGCCACCAGGATCAGTGCCAGTGTGAACCGCTCAGCGCGAACAACGCGCCTGATTTCCCGGGCATTGACCGTCAGCAGCAGGACCCCATTCTCGGCACCCGGGATCGGCGCTGCGGCGGAAATGTAGGGCGTACCTTCCGGGGCTCGCCGCAGCTCGGTAGCGACCTGGCCGCTGGCAAGCGCTCGCTGGGCCTCCGGCCATGCCCGCAAATCGTCGATGGCGGGCGGAACGAAGCGAGGGGCGCTCGGAGCGCCGACGAGGGCGTCGAAGCCGTTGTCGAGCGCCCGCGCGATGCCGCGATACCAGGGCTCCTGAGCGGGATCGCGAAGCTCATAGGTTGGGCCTGCCCCTTCCCAGCTATCCGCGCGCTTGCTTCCATTGCGCCCATAAACGCGAAGCCGAGCCGCAGAATCGCGGCCGAGTTGGATCAGCAGCGACTGGCGTTCGTCGAGCGGGGCCACGGCCAGCGCATGAGCCACCATGACCGCCTCCGAACCAGACTGCGTCACTTCGTCCTCGGTGAGCCGGGTTCTGAATCCGTCGAGATAGAACAGGCTGCCGGCGAAGATGGCGACGGCGAAGATGTTCACGGCCAGGATCCGCTGCCGGATCGACAGCCGCCTCGACCAGCTTAGGCTGAGGTCGCCTTCCTCATTCCTCAGCAAAGCGGTATCCGACACCGTAGAGGGTCTCGATCGCCTTGAAGCTGTCGTCGACCGCCCGGAACTTGCGACGCATTCGCTTGATATGACTGTCGATGGTTCGGTCGTCGACATAGATGTCGTCCTGATAGGCGATGTCCATCAACTGGTTTCGCGACTTCACCACTCCAGGCCGCTGTGCGAGCGCCTCCAGGATCATGAACTCCGTGACGGTCAGAGTGACGTCTCTGCCGTTCCAGCTTACACGATGCCGAGCAGGATCCATGGTCAGCCGGCCGCGAACGATCTCGGCCGCCTCGGCCTCGGACTCTTCCTCGGGCGGACGCGCCCGCATCTCCGTGCGGCGAAGTACTGCCCGGATGCGCGCCATGACCAGCCGCTGCGAGAACGGCTTGGTGATGTAATCGTCGGCCCCCATGGCGAGACCGAGCGCCTCGTCCAGTTCCTCATCTTTCGAAGTGAGGAAGATCACCGGAAAGTCGCTCTTTTCGCGCAGTCGGCGAAGCAACTCCATGCCGTCCATCCGCGGCATCTTGATATCGAGCAACGCGAGGTCGGGAGGGTTCTCCGCCAATGCCTTCAGCGCTGTTTCGCCGTCCGTATAGAGTCGGGTGGCGAAGCCTTCGGACTGCAGAGCCACGGACAGCGAGGTGAGGATGTTCCGGTCATCGTCCACCAGCGCGATATTGGTCGTCATTTGCGACGTTTCCCTTCCCCCGCGCGGGTTTAGCCAAGGCTGACGAGCGGCGCCACCCTTTGACGTGGAACCGACTGTCCGATATGCGCGCTTGACAAGCAGCGGCGCCTGCAAAGCGGGCGACGAGACGAACTCAATCTAGGGGAAATCAGGTGGCCAACAGAGTTCCGGCGTTCGATCTGCACCTCCAGGGCATCGATACGCATGCCAACATCCACTGGAATCTCGGTACGCCCGCTCTGGTCGAGAAAGCGGTTTGCCGCGGCGAGGGTGTCCTCGCCAAGGACGGTCCGCTGGTCGTCGAGACCGGCAAGCATACCGGGCGCTCGGCCAAGGACAAGTTCATCGTCCGCGACTCCGAGACTGAGAGCACGATCTGGTGGGACAACAACAAGTCGATGAGCCCGGATCATTTCGCTGCGCTGAAGGCCGATTTCATGGCCGCGCTGGCGCAAAAGGACACGCTCTTCGTCGCCGACCTGTACGGCGGGTCCCAGCCTGAATATCGCGTGCGCGTCCGGGTCATCAACGAATTGGCCTGGCACAATCTCTTCATTCGCACCTTGCTGGTCCGCCCTGAAGCGGACGAACTGGCGGGGTTTGAACCCGAATTCACCATCATCGACCTGCCGAGCTTCCGGGCCGATCCGGCTCGCCATGGTACACGCAGCGAAACCGTGATCGCCGTCAACCTGACCGAGCGGATGATCCTTATCGGCGGCACCGCTTATGCCGGCGAGATGAAGAAGTCGGTTTTCGGCGTGCTGAACTACATCCTTCCCACCCAGGGTGTGATGCCGATGCACTGCTCGGCCAATATCGGTTCCCGAGGCGACACGGCCGTATTCTTCGGATTGTCGGGCACCGGCAAGACGACCTTGTCCGCCGACGCCAGCCGGACCCTGATCGGAGACGACGAGCATGGCTGGTCGGACACCGCCGTGTTCAACTTCGAAGGGGGCTGCTATGCCAAGATGATCCGGCTTTCGCCCGAGGCGGAGCCGGAAATCTACGCCACAACCAAGCGTTTCGGAACGGTGCTCGAGAATGTCGTCATCGATCCCGATACTCGCGAACTGGACCTGGACGATTCCAGCAAGGCGGAGAATACGCGCGGAGCCTATCCGATCAACTTCATCCCCAATGCGTCCGCCGAAAATATGGGACCGGTGCCCAGGAACGTGATTTTCCTGACCGCCGACGCCTTCGGTGTGCTTCCGCCAATCGCGCGGCTGACCCCGGAACAGGCAATGTATCACTTCCTTTCGGGTTACACGGCGAAAGTGGCTGGCACAGAAATTGGCGTGACCGAGCCTGAAGCCACTTTCTCGACCTGCTTCGGCGCCCCTTTCATGCCGCGCCATCCGAGCGTTTACGGCAACCTCCTCAAGGAACGGATCGCCAAGGGCGGAGTCGATTGCTGGCTGGTCAACACTGGCTGGACAGGCGGCAAATATGGTGTGGGCAGTCGGATGCCGATCAAGGCCACACGGGCATTGCTCAATGCGGCACTCGATGGATCGCTCAAGACCGTGCAGTTCCGCCGTGATCCCTGGTTCGGGTTCGAAGTGCCGGTGACGGTGCCGGGAGTCGATCCGGCAATCCTCAATCCGCGCGACACCTGGGCGGACAAGGCCGATTATGACTCGACCGCTGCCAAGCTGGTGAAACTGTTCGAGGATAATTTCGCGCGCTTCGCCGATCATGTCGATCAGGCGGTGCTGGCTGCTGCTCCCAATGCGAGCGTGACGACCCAACAAGCGAGGGCACCGATGACCAGCGTGGCCTGACCCTCTCAACCACCGCAGCCTTTTTCAAGGAGCGCGCCGGCGAGGTCGGCGCGCTCCTTTTCTATTGGGGAGAAGACAATGAGCGATACTTCACCACGGCTCTTCGTCGACGACGAGGAGGTTCGGCGCATAGGCAAGGCCATGATTGATCGGGGCCTGCCTCGCGAGGAATGGACCCACGAAGCCCATCTTGCCACCTGCGCCTGGATCATTCTCGAGCAGCCGGAAATCGTTCCCGAGCTCCACCTGCCGGACCTGATCCGGCAGTACAACGAGAGCGTTGGCGGAGTGAACAGCGACACCGACGGCTATCACGAAACGATCACTCAGGTGTATATTCGCGCGGTTCGGAGTGCGCTCGGGCGCAGCGAGGGCAGGGGGCTCGTCGAGCGAGTGAACGCCCTGCTCCTGGCGCCGGAGGGAAGTCGCGACTGGCCGTTGCGCTTCTACAGCCGTGAGCTTCTCTTCTCCAAGCAGGCGCGGCTGAATTGGGTCGAGCCGGATCTCGCGCCGCTTGAATGAGCAGCCGCCATCGGCCTCTGCGATGGCGATACTGTCCCGGCTTGGTACCGCTGACGCGAGAAGCGGCCCCGGCCGCTCCCTCCTAGCGACTCAGGCTCGCCTGAGCGGAATTGCCAGTGGCACTGTTGAGCGCCTGCCGAACCGGTGCATCGCGACCATAGATGTCCGCATAGGTGACGATGTTGCCGTCGTTCGTCGCCGCCGCGGTGAAGTAAGCGATGTAGACCGGGATCGGCTCGGCCAAGGCCGCGTGGGAAGTATCCCCCGTTGCGATGGCCCGATCAATCGCTTCGCGATCCCACCGGCCCGTGGGTTCGAGCAGCCGGGCGGCGAAGTCGCGAACATGCTGCGTTCGGATGCAGCCATGGCTGAAGGCGCGAACTGGACGGGCGAACAGCGCCTGGGCAGGCGTGTCGTGAAGGTAAATGGCATGATCGTTCGGCATCTCGATCTTCAGCCTGCCCAAAGCGTTGCTGGGTCCCGGAGGCTGACGAACGATCAAGGAACCGCCTTCGGTTCGGCGCACCTGATAACCGGAGAAGCGCCCGCCCATCTCGCGGATGATGCTTTGCGGAACGGTCCACCAGGGATTGAAAGTCACGGCGGTAATCGTCGCATTGAGCTGCGGCGTCGGTGTCCGGCGGGCTCCGACCACGGCACGATGGCGGGCGACGACCTGTCCATCCTGAACGAGCGCCGCAGTGAATGCGGGGACATTGACGATGACGTGGCGCGAGCCCAGCTCGCGCGGCATCCAGCGCCAGCGCTCCATGTTGGCGCGAATCAGATTGCGGCGAGCGAGATCATCCTCGGGGGTGCGAGCGAGCGCTGCCTTGAGCCCGACATATTGCGGATGAGTCGGAAGCAGGCCGTCGAGAATCGCCGCGACCCCGCCTTGCATTGCCTGCGCAAGCAAGATCTGTTGGCTATTTCCGTCAATGGCTGTGTCCGTCATGTGCCAGTCGACCCGGCCCCGGCCGCGAACATATCCGCCGCTGAGGTCGGTCGTCAGGCGAAGGAACGTCTGGCTGGCTGCTTCGCTCAGAGCGGCCGGATCGCCACCTTCGATCGCGGCTCGGAGCTGATCCGGCCCGTAAGCGGCCGGATCAAGGCCTTCCTTGCCGATCTCTTCCACGTAGCGCAGCAGTTCGCGAGCGGCGCTGGCTCGCCACACGGCACTGGGTTGCTGAACCGGCACCTGATATTCGAGCTGCGGCTGCGACTGGGCGAAGGCGCTCTGGATGGCGCCCGGCATGGTCGGTGACGCCAACAGGATGGCAAGCGCGGATATCTTGAAGAGCCTCATCATGCGGACCTTTTAGGCAAGCCGAACCGTACATGCCAGCGGCCATCGAAGCCGCTGGCCGGCGGGGCAACTGCTTAATACCGCAAGAGGATTCCATTTTCCCGCGAAAATTGGGCTCGCCGGCGCGAGTCGCGCCGGCGAGCCCGTTTTGCGGGCCAGATTGCGGTCAGGTGTTGGCGGGGGTTCGGTTGACCCAGCCAAAATAGGCGCCGACCAGCGCCAGCAGTGCGTGCAGCCACACGTCGTTCTGATAGAGGGGTACGAGGCCGAACATCGTGTCGAGGCCCGGAATCAGCCCGGCCACCGTCAGCACCGCATAGATGATCGCGACGGCCCGAAAATAGGTCACGGCGCCGCCGAGCGAGCGACAGGCGGCGAGCCCCCAGATCCCGAACAGGATGTGCACCACGTTGTGGAGCGCGTTGATTGGAAAAAGGCCGAGCAGCAGGCCGCCCGGCGGAGTCACCTGCGGGTGATCGGGATGAAGTGGCTGGACCAGGCCGGGAATGAAGCCGGCAATGCCGATGGCGAGGAATACAATGCCGAAGATCATCGCAAAGGTTCGAGTGTTCATGCTTCTCTCCCTAATCTCGCTTGTTTGTACGCCACTCGTCGAGATTCCGACTCCTAACGCAGGGCGACAGGGGAGGATGCAATTTACTTCAGGAGCAAGCGCCAGACGATCGTCTCAGGATGAAAATGCTTCGAAATTGCTCTCCCTCACTGGACCTTCCTAGGAAGCGCCCTCGTCCAGAATTCGGTCCTGTTCGCTCACTGCCTCGGCTTCGGTATAGCCGCTTCGCCTCGCGGCGGTGGCGGTGGCGGCAACGTCCATGCTGACATTGCCGATCGTGCGCATGATGTCCGGCAGCACCTCGACGGCGATCAGGAGCGCTAGCGGCTCGATCGGCACGCCCATCGCGAGGCAGATCGGAGCGATCGAGGTGATGAAGGTTGCCTGGCCGGGAATTCCGGCAGCGCCCATCGTGGTGGTTGCGGCGGCGGCGACCCCGACGGCCAGCTGAAGCGGAGTCAGCTCGATCCCGAGCCAGTAGGCGATGTAGATGGCCACGGCGAGATTCATCGCCGGTCCGGTCGCTCGGAATACTGCTACGGCCATCGGCAGCGCGACCCCTGCTGCGGCGACCGGGACGTCGAGCTTGGCGGCGGCGCGGAGCATCGCCGGAAGGCTGGCGAGCGACGATTGCGTGCTGAACGCCACGGCCTGGCTCGGAGCGATTGCCCGAGTGAAGCGACCGAGCGGGATCCGCGCGCCGAACAGGGCAAGGGGCCAGGCGGCAAGCCAGATCACCGTTCCGACCGCCGTGACGATGACGACATAGTGAACGAGGGCACCGAGCGCTCCGCTGCCGGCGCGCGCGCCCACGACATAGCCCAGCGCGAAAATTCCGATCGGAGCGATCCAGAGCACCCAGTTGATGACGATCAGCATGGCGTCGGCCAGTGCTTGGAAGAAACCGACCAGCCGCTCTCTCGGCTCCGCTGGAAGCCGGGTAACGGCGAACGCGAAGACCAGCGTGAACAGGATCAGCGGAAGGATCGCGTCCTCGGCCGCCGCCGCGATCGGATTGGAGGGTACGATCGAACTGAGAAAATCCGCGAAGCTGGGAGCCTCGCCGATCGGACCGGTTGAGGTGAGCGCCGCCCTCAGCGCGTCTGTCGCTGCTTGAGGAAGTGGGAAAAGGTTCAGGAACAAGGGCGTCAGCACGGCCGCCGTCAGCGAGGATATCCACAGAAGAACGACGAACAGGACAAGAGCGCGAGTCGCCAGTCTGCCAGCTCGGGCGGCTTCGGCAGACGCCGCAATGCCCGTCACAAGCAATGAGACGACAAGCGGGACGATCGTCATTCGGAGGGCATTGAGCCAGATGCCGCCGATCGGTTCGGCGACTGCTATAACCTGCTCCACCCAAGGTCCGCCAACGGCAATACTGCCGATTCCGCCGGCGAGCCCCAGCAGCAGCGCCAAGAGGATGCGGGTGGGTTGCGACATTCCGGTTCCTTAACGTTCGGTCGCGTTTGGGAAAAGCGCCTCGCTGGCCTCTCGCAACTCGCGCTTTGCTTGTGTGGGCGCTATCAGGCACGAAACTTTCCAGAAAGCCAGAGGGCAAAAGGGCATATGAGTCGTCGATTCTTCGGCACGGACGGGATCCGGGGCCGTACCAACCAAGCGCCGATGACCGCGGAGATGGCGTTGAGGATCGGTCAGGCCGCCGGTGCCCATTTCCTGCGCGGCGACCATCGCCACCGGGTCGTGATCGGCAAGGACACACGCTTGTCCGGCTATATGATGGAGACGGCGCTGATTGCCGGATTCACGAGCGTCGGCATGGATGTGGTGATGGTCGGACCGGTGCCGACCCCCGCCGTTGCGCTGCTGACTCACTCGATGCGCGCCGATCTCGGGGTGATGATCTCGGCAAGCCACAACAAGTTCATCGACAATGGCATCAAGCTGTTCGGTCCGGACGGCTACAAGCTGTCCGACGAGGACGAAGCCGCGATCGAGGCGCGGCTGGAGCAGGAGCCGGATCTCGTCCCCCCAGAATCGATCGGCCGCTCGAAGAAGATCGAGGACGCGCGCGGACGCTACATCCATGCCGCAAAGCTGACCTTCCCAAAGCATCTTCGGCTCGATGGCTTGAAGGTGGTGATCGATTGCGCACACGGCGCGGCTTACCAAGTCGCACCCTCTGCGCTTTGGGAGCTCGGCGCCGAAGTGGTGGCGATCGGAGTGTCGCCCGACGGCACCAACATAAACGAGGAATGCGGGTCCACCGACACGGCCCTGCTTCGGCGAACGGTGGTGGAGACGGGTGCCCATATCGGCCTGGCTCTGGATGGCGATGCCGACCGACTGATCGTCGTCGACGAGAAGGGCGATACGGTTGACGGCGACCAGCTCATGGCCCTCATCGCCTCTTCATGGAATCAACGCGGGCAGCTGAGGGGGGGCGGCATCGTCGCGACCGTGATGTCCAATCTCGGTCTCGAGCGCTACCTGGAGGAGCAGGGCCTTGAACTGAAGCGAACTCAGGTCGGAGACCGGTACGTCTTGGAGACGATGCGTGCTGAAGGTTACAATGTCGGCGGTGAGCAATCCGGTCATATCATCCTGACGGACTATGCCACCACTGGCGATGGCCTTGTCGCCGGACTTCAAGTTCTTGCCTGCCTGGTCGACAGTGGCCGTCCGGCGAGCGAAGTGCTCAGCCTCTTCGAGCCCTTGCCGCAATTGCTCAAGAATGTCCGCTTCGACGGAGGCGCTCCGCTTCTGGACCCCAGCGTCAAGGCGGCCATCGCCGATGGCGAAGCCCGGCTTAGCGGCCGAGGCCGGCTTCTCATTCGCAAGTCGGGGACCGAGCCGGTCATTCGGGTCATGGCCGAAGGCGAGGATGAAGGTCTGGTCGCCGAAGTCGTCGACACGATTTGCGAGGCCGTGAAGGCCGCCTGAATCGTCCCCTGAAGGAAGGCGTTGGATGTTGGAGCTTCGTCCCGACTGCGAGAGGTGCGGGAAAGACCTTCCGCCCGAAAGCCGGGAGGCGCGGATCTGTACGTTCGAATGCACCTTCTGTTCGGACTGCGTCGATGGGCCTTTGGCGGGGATCTGCCCCAATTGCGGCGGCAATTTCGAACCGCGCCCGATCCGTCCCTCCAACCTTCTTGAGAGATATCCAGCTTCGACCGTGCGCAAGGGTCGAAGATGATCCCGCCACGCATTCTGATCGTCGCCGGGTCCGATTCCGGAGGCGGCGCGGGCATTCAGGCCGATATCAAGACTGTGACGATGTTCGGCGGTCACCCGACGACAGCGATCACCGCCATCACGGCCCAGAACACGCTCACGGTCGAAGCGGTCATGGCGGTCCCTGCGGACCTGGTGCTCCGCCAAGTCGACCTCGTGCTGAAGGATATCGGCGCCGATGCGGTCAAGCTCGGAATGATCGGTTCGGCAGAAACGGCCGAAGCTCTGGCGGACCGGCTCGGGCAGGTCGACATTCCCATCGTGTTCGATCCGGTAATGGTCGCCTCGAGTGGTGCCGAGCTCGCCGACGCCGCGACCGTCGCCGCCTTCGAGCGGCTCGCTCGACTTGCCACCGTCACGACGCCCAACCTCCCCGAACTTGCGGTCCTTTCCAGGTCGGAAGTCGTGACCGTCGAGGACATGAGGCGGGCGGCTCTCAATCTGTCCGCTGATACAGGCAAAGCGGTGTTCGCCAAGGGCGGACACTTGACCGAGGGGCCGCTTGTCGACCTGCTCGTTCAATCGGACGGTACCACACATAGCTGGGCATCGGAGCGCATCGAGACCGTCAATTCCCATGGAACCGGCTGCACGCTTGCCAGCGGCCTTGCCTGTGGGCTGGGTCAGGGTCTCGAGCTTGTCGAGTCGGTCAGTCGAGCGCGAGACTTCGTTCGGGCCGCAATTCGGGCGGCTCCGGGATTCGGCAAGGGGCATGGGCCCATGGGTCATGCCCTCGGCACCGTGCCGTGGAACTTAATCCACAATTTTGTGGAGTGATTCCAAGGCTAAGACTGGCAGTTCCTGGATGTCGGCAATAGGCTGCAAGGATGGCGCGGCCCTGCTTCAAGCTTGAAAAGGTGCATCCCGAACCGCTGGCCGGGGTGGATGAGGCCGGCTGCGCGCCGCTGGCGGGTCCGGTCGTCGCGGCGGCCGTCGTGCTGGACCGCAATCGGTTTCCCCGTGGGATCGACGATTCAAAGAACCTTCCCGCAGCGACGCGCGAAGCGCTCTATTCCAAGCTGACCAAGCTGGCAGCGTGGGGTGTCGGAATCGCGTCGGTCGAGGAAATCGACCGGCTCAACATCTACTGGGCCAGGATGTTGGCGATGCAGCGCGCCGTCGACGCACTGGGCGTCGAGCCCGCCATGGTCCTGGTCGACGGCAATCGCTGCCCCAAGTGGGAGCGGCCGTCGCTCGCCATCGTCGATGGCGATGCCAAATGCCGCTCCATCGCCGCCGCTTCGATCATCGCCAAGGTCACCCGCGATCGCATCATGGTGGAATATGCGCGGGAGCATCCCGGTTATGGGTGGGAGACGAACAAGGGCTATGGCACGCCCGAGCATGTGCGGGCGCTGGAAGCCCTGGGCCCGACTCCACTCCACCGACGGAGCTTCGCGCCGGTAAGGCAATTTACTTTGCAGCTGTGAGTCTTTCCGGCCACACCGCTTGGGCTTGAGTCTCGATCGGCTGTGCAGCCCCAATATGTTGGGTCGGACTCGTTGCGTTCCCTCAACGTTTCGAGGTCGACCAGCCAGTTCGCCAACTATCTGTTCTTGACCGCGGACTCCGCCTGACTCAGCATGGCTGCGACAGATTGGGGGCGTGCATGAGCGTGATGGGACGTGTCGGAACAGTTGAGCGGCCAGTCAGGACAGATGCCTCGACCGCGCCGGATCTGCCGATTGGTCAGATCCTTCAGGAAGATTGCGTTGCGGCGATGCGTCGCATCCCTGACGCGAGCATCGACATGATATTTGCCGATCCGCCCTACAATCTTCAGCTGGGAGGCGAGCTGTTCCGGCCGGAAGGGAGCCGGGTCGACGCGGTCGACGACGATTGGGACAAGTTTGCGACCTTCGCCGATTACGACGCCTTCACGCGCGCCTGGCTTCGGGAGGCACGGCGCATCCTCAAGCCGAACGGAACCCTGTGGGTGATCGGCAGCTATCACAATATCTTTCGCGTTGGCTCGGCACTTCAGGACCTCGGTTTCTGGATCCTCAACGACATCATCTGGCGCAAGTCGAACCCGATGCCAAATTTCCGTGGAACGCGATTCACCAACGCCCATGAAACCTTGATCTGGGCGTCGCGAAGCGAGGACAGCCGCTACACCTTCAACTATCGCGCGATGAAGGCGCTCAACGACGAACTGCAGATGCGCTCGGACTGGCTCATTCCGATTTGCGCGGGTGGCGAGCGAGTGAAGTCGGACGGAGCCAAGGCTCATCCGACACAGAAGCCGGAAGCGCTTCTCTATCGAGTTCTGCTTTCCTGTACGAACAAGGGCGATGTGGTTCTCGATCCCTTTTTCGGTACCGGCACGACCGGGGCGGTGGCGCGCCGACTCGGACGCCAGTGGATCGGGATCGAGCGCGAGACACGATATGTGAAGGTCGCGCGCGAACGCATCGATTCGACACTGGAACTCGACGAAAGTGCGATGAAGGTGATGAAATCGCGGCGCGCGCAGCCGAAGGTGCCGTTCGGTGCCCTTGTCGAAACAGGCATGATCGCGCCGGGTACGCTGCTGATGGACTCGAAGCGCCGCTTTCAGGCGCGGGTCCTGGCCGACGCATCGCTGGAGCTGGACGGGAGCTTCACCGCGAACGGGGAGTCGAGCGGCCTCGCCGAAGGCATGACAGGCTCGATCCACCAGGTGGGCGCGGCGGCGCAGAGGGCGCCTTCGTGCAATGGGTGGACGTTCTGGCATGTCGAAGAAGGCGGCGCTCTTCTTCCGCTGGATGCCTTGCGGCAGCGCTATATCAGCACTCTCGCTTGATGGTGCCAATCAGGACCTTCATAGAGCCAGAAAGGGCGTTCCAGTTCGCACCTCCAGAGGCGCGTTGCAATTCTGCGGCAGGGAGCTAGGTACGAGAGAGTGAGCGCGCGCATCCTTCTCGTCGAGGACGATCCCGCCCTGCTGACCATCCTCAAGGCGAGCTTGGCCTTTGGCGGCTTCGAAGAGGAATCGGCAAGTAGCGGACAGGCAGCCATCGAGGCGTTCGAGAGCGGTCGGTTCGATGCGGTTCTGGTGGACCTCGGTCTTCCGGATGTCGACGGCACCGATCTCCTCCACACGTTGCGCGAGTCCTCCGACGTGCCGATCCTCGTCGTATCGGGCCGCGGCAGCGAGCATGACAAGATCGATGCGCTGGATCGCGGGGCTGATGACTTCATCGCCAAGCCGTTTCTGCCGGGTGAGCTGTTGGCGCGGATCCGGGCAGCTCTGCGGCGCTACCGCACGCAAGCCGAGCGCGGCCATCCAGAACCTGCCACGACTCATGGAAGCGGGCGCGAGCCCGTTCAAATGGGGAGGGTGACGATCGATCCGTTCGAGCGTTCCGTGGAGTGCGATGGCGAGAAGGTCTATCTCACCGATGCCGAATTCAAGGTGTTCTGGACTCTGGCGACCAGCGCCGAAGGGATCGTCAGCAAGGCGACCATCCTCCGGACGCTCTACGATTCCGAGGCACTCGAGGAAACGAGGATCGTCGAAGTCTATATCTCGAACATCCGCAAGAAGCTGCGAAATCTCTGTGGTTCCGACCTGATCCTGAATTTTCGTGGGCGCGGTTGGAAGCTGATGATCCCACAAGACTCCTGAACCGGCATTAGCTCAGCCATGGATCGAATCTATCTTCGGCCGACCGGCTTCGTCGATGCTCCGTTCGGCTATGACGGCCGAGTCGCACGCCTTGCTGGAGGGCTTCAGTTCTTCTCCGCAGTCGAAATCTTCCACGGGGGCGGCAAGGAACTGGTTCCGGTCGAGACGATGGAGCGTCGCCTGGGCCAGTTGCCGGAGTCGGCGGCCGAGGCATGGCGCAGGCTGACTTCAGCTCGCCCTGCGCTGGAGATCGGAGCGCGAGTGGTCCGGCTGGACCAGCCGCAGGTCGTGGGAATTCTCAACGTCACGCCGGACAGCTTTTCTGACGGCGGCCTCCACGAAGAGGCGGAGGCGGCCTGCCAGGCTGGCCACGCCATGGCTGCTGCGGGAGCGGCAATCATCGACGTCGGCGGTGAATCCACCCGTCCTGGCGCAAAGCCCGTCTGGGAGGGAGATGAGATCGAGCGCGTGGCTCCCGTCATAAGAACTCTTGCCGCCTCAGGGACCGCCGTTTCCGTCGACACGCGCAAGGCAGCGGTGATGGACGCTGCATTGCGGGAAGGGGCGGGAATCGTGAACGACGTTTCCGCTCTGACCTGGGATCCGCGTGCTGCGGAGGTCGTTGCCAGCGCCACCTGTCCAGTGGTGCTGATGCATCACAAGGGCGCGCCTGAGACGATGCAGCAGGATCCAAGATACGACCGTCCCGTCCTGCTGGAGGTTTTTGATTGGCTGGAGGCGCGCATCGAGTCGGCTGTTGCGGCCGGGATCGCTCGCGAACGGATCATCGTCGATCCCGGGATCGGGTTCGGAAAGACGGTCCAGCACAATCTCGAACTGATCAACGGCCTGGCGATGCTCCACGGCCTCGGCTGCCCGATAATGCTCGGCGCAAGTCGGAAACGCACGATCGGCGCGCTTTCCAACGAGGCGCCGCCCCAAGGTCGACTTGGCGGGTCACTGGCCCTGGCGCTGAAAGGGACGGAGCAGGGGGCTCAACTGCTCCGAGTTCATGACGTCCCGGAAACGATTCAGGCGTTGCGGGTTTGGCGCGGTCTTCGCGACTGCGCCCTCACGCCCTCGTGACGAACAGCGCATCCAAGCGAATGACCGGCCTTGGAGAAGAGCCGCGCCAGCCCCGGAGAGGAGGGAGGGGCAGGCGCGGCGTCGCGGCGGGGGTGGGGGGCGCCGCGAAACATTTCATGGGTGCTGAAACGTTTGGCCAGGACGGTGCTTGGCGTCGCTGAAGTGGAGCAGAGAGAAAGGGTCGCGAGAATGGATCTTCTTGGCGCCGCACCAGAGCTCGATGGGTGCTTCACGAACTCGCAGATCGGCCCGCTCCGTCGCCTCCGAATGCGATTGCGCTTCGAACTCCTCGAAGCTCTCGATCCGTCGAGTGCGGGGATCGAGGAAGTATAGCCGGTAATAAGCCATCACCACCCCTCGAACTTCATCCAAGAGAGCACGACCAATCTGCTCTTGGTTCGACTAAGATCAATTACGGGCTTTGATCAGTCTGACTCGAGTCGCGGCGGGTTGTCGTTCACATGGGTTACGTCTTGGGAAGAAAATCGTTCTTTCTTCAAGGCCTAGGCGGGCACCCGAGACGTGGTCGGAGCCGTTGCCGGCGCGCTTTGCTGGCCTTGAACGGCATGGCCATAGATTCGGTCCAGAACGTGCGCCGTCTTCGACAATCCGGTCGTGGACTGTTCGAAGCCAGCGCCCGAAGCGAGCAGTCGGGCCCATTCGGCGGCGGCCCTGCCTCCCCAGGCATCGGGCGGAGCCGCAATCAGCTCTCGGCTCGTGCCGCGAAAATGATGGGCTTCGAAATCGTAGAATGATCCGTTGATGTTCCGCAGAGCCGCCCCGCCGGAACTGCCGAAAAACTCCGCGGCGATGACGGCATCGCAGCCGACCTGGAGGTTCCAGGAGCAGGCGATCTGGATCGTGGCGCCGTCCGCCAGGTCGAGGCTTACGGCGGCATAGTCCTCCACCTGTCCGGCCTGCACTGGCTCGCCCTTGCTGAACAGCCGGGCAGAAACGCCGGTGACCTCGGGGAAGTCGAGCATCCAGAGCGCCAGATCCACGAGATGCACACCAAGGTCCATGACACATCCGCCGCCCGAGAGCGCGGGGTCGTAGAACCAGGCCTTGTCCGGTCCGTAGCCGTTGTGGAAAACGAGGCTGGCCGCATGTATCCGCCCGAGCTCGCCCGTGCCGATCCGTTCGCGGATCCGCCGGGCGCCTTCGGTGAAACGATAGGAAAGATCGACTCCGAGCAGGCGGTTTGCCGTTCGCGCGGCGTCGACCACCGCCTCGACTTCTTCGGCGTTTCGGCCGAGCGGCTTCTGGCAGAAGACCGAGGTGCCAAGCTGGAGGGCCTGAATCGACTGGCTCGAGTGAAGCGCGCTTGGGGTAGCGATCACCAAGCCGTCCAGATCGAGACTTAGCAGGGCTTCGAGGGAGGGGACGACTTCGGCAGCAGGAGCCAGCCGCCGAGCCTCCTCGACCGCCGTCGGGCTGGGATCGGCTATCCCCACGGCTTCGATCGCCCCGGTCGCGAGCATCGCTTCCATCCGGTGCCGTCCGATCCAGCCGACCCCGAGAAATCCCACTCGAGGCTTGTTCATGAGAGCCTCACGATTGCCTTGAGGAAGCCCTCCGGCCGGTCACGGGTCGCGTCCAGAGCTTCGCCGAGTCGGTCGAGTTCGTACTGGTGGGTGAGGAGTGGTCCCAGGTCGAGCCTTCCGCTCTCGACCAGTTCGACGGCCTCGCGCACGCCCCTCAGCGCGACCTGCGGATCGCGCTCATGAGCGTTGATCACGTCGATTCCCCGCCAGTTCCAAAGCTGCATGTTCACCTGACGCGGGCCGTCCTGGTGATAACCGGCGACGATCAGTCGGCCGCCCTCCGCCGTGAGTTCCCCTGCAAGGTCGAGTGGCCATTGCTTGCCGATGGCCTCGATCACGCCCTGGCAGAAGCGGCCGTCCGTCAGGTCGCGGACGCGTTCAATGATCGCATAATGATCCTCGAGCGGGATCGTCTCGGCCGCGCCCATCTGCCGAGCAATGTCGAGCGAATAGGCCCGACGCGAAATGGCGATGACCCGCGCCCCGGCATCCGTGGCAAGACGGGTCAGGATAGCGCCAAGGAAGCCGATCCCGACGATCGCGATCGTTTGCCCGGGCTCGATCCCGCTTCGCCGGAAGATGTTCACGGCGCAGCCGAGCGGCTCGCCTGGAAAGGGGCGCCCAGCAAGGCTATCCGGCAGTCGGACCACGGCTGATGCTTCGGCAAGGTCGAATTCGGCATAGCTGCTGTAGGAAAGGGCGGCGACTCGGTCGCCGATCGCAAGTCCCTCCACGCCTGGGCCGACGGCGTCGATCACGCCCCATCCCTCATGACCGAGGGATCCCGGCTGAGTGGGAAACTGCATCCACTCGGGACCGGCCCAAGGGGTGAGATTGGAGGCACATACGCCGCAGCCTTCCAACCTGATCCGTACCTGGCCGGTGCCTGGCTCCGGCACCGGAGCCGCTTCGATCCGAACTGCGCCGGGACCGGTCAGGACGGCGGCGCGCATCACTCTCGACTGGGTCATTCGGCTGCCGCGACCATTGGCTCGGACGAACGTGACCGAGAGGTGCCGGGGCGCAGCTTGTGGCCCGTTCCCTGGTCCGCGAACCAGGCGGTGGTCGCCTCCAGTCCCTCCTGAAGCCCCACTCGGGGACTCCAGCCGAGAAGCTCCTTTGCCCGGGCGATATCGGGCTTGCGCCGGCGGGGGTCGTCCTCGGGAAGCGGCAGGTGAACGAGCTTGGATCGGGAACCCGTGAGCGCCAGCACCCGCTTCGCAAGATCGATAACGGTCAGTTCGATCGGATTGCCGAGATTGACTGGAACGCCCGCCGCCGAGTCGCTGTCCATCAGTCGCATAAGGCCGTCGACGAGGTCGCTGACGTAACAGAAGCTGCGCGTCTGCGAGCCGTCGCCATAGATGGTGATGTCCTCTCCGGCGAGCGCCTGACAGATAATGTTGGAAACAACTCGTCCATCGTCGGGCCGCATCCGCGGGCCATAGGTGTTGAAGATACGGGCGACCCGCACATCGCAGCGGCCGGTCCGAAGATAGTCGAAGGCCAGGGTTTCGGCTGCGCGCTTGCCTTCGTCATAGCAGGCTCTGGGTCCGGTGCAGCTCACCCAGCCTCGATAATCTTCCGGCTGGGGATGAACTTCCGGATCGCCATAGACCTCGCTCGTCGAGGTAAGCAAAAGCCGTGCCCCGGCATGCTCGGCAAGCTGAAGCATGTTGCGGGTGCCGACCACGTTCGTGAGCATCGTGTGCTCAGGGTCCGCCTGGTAATGGGGCGGTGAAGCGGCGCACGCCAGGTGGTAGACATGGGTGATTTGTGCGCGACCGTTGCCGAGCCGGTAGGGGAGGGTGTCGATGACGTCGCATTCGACGACATCGAACCGGCTTTCTCGCTCGAGATGGCGGATATTCTCACGCCTCCCGGTCAGGAAATTGTCGAGGCAGATCACCGTTGCGCCTTCGGCGATCAGCGCGTCGCAAATATGGGACCCGATGAATCCGGCGCCACCGGTGACGAGCGCGGTCTTGGTCCTGCCATTCTTCATTCTTCGCTCCGTTGCCCGGGTCTTGTGGATGGACTTGGCGGTCGGGTGGCGATCCGCGGTCCGGAGATATTCTTCGAGCTCCCGCGCTCGGTGGGCGGCCGTATGGCTTGCAAGAACGCTTGCTCTTGCGGCTCTGCCGATCGACGCGGCCTCTCCGTTCGAGGTGCGAGACAGTCGCCTCACGACCTCATCGCTCGTGTCGGTGAGGAGGATCTCGCGATCCGGCTCGAACAACTGGTCGATACCGTTCCAGCGATCCGAAATGATCGGCACGCCGACGGCCGCCGCTTCGAACAGCCGAACGGACGGTGACCAGCCGGCAGCGATCATGTCGGCGCGCGTGACGTTCAAGGTGAAGCGCGAGGCCGCATAGAAAGCCGGGTGGTCGGCTGGCGGGACATGGTCGATCCGCTCGACATTTGCGGGCCACTTTATGTCGTCGGGATATTGAGGGCCGGCGACGACGAAGCGGGCGTTCGGCATCCGCCGTGCCGGTTCGATCAGAAGCCGCTCAAGCGTCGGCTGCCTGTCCGGGCTGTACGTGCCGAGGTAGGAAAGATCCCACCGTTTCGGGATGTCGAGCGAGGGATAGGCATCCGGGTCGACGCAGCAGAAGAGCGCACGAGCGGCCGGCGACCCATATTCGCTCTCGATCCGCTCCAGCGTCGGCCCGCCGGTAAAGGACAGATAGAGATCGAAGCCGGGAATGACTTCCGGCGAAAGATATTCGAAGTCGCCGCGTTCGAGCTTGGCAAGCGTGACCGGCGTGTCGATGTCGTAGAAGGCGGTAACGCCCCCGGCGGTCCGCTGCACGAACCGGGCGACCTCCACACCATCCGGTACGTAGGATCCGACGATGACCGCATCTGCCTTGGCGATCGAGGCCGACCAGTTCGCCAGTTCGTCGAGTGAGGAATAGAATTCCAGGCGACAATAATCTGGATTCTCCAGATCCCGCTGGTTGCGGTACCAGGGAACGTCCCGCTCGAGAAACAGGATGTCGTGGCCGCGGCGGGCAAAGGCCTGGAGCAGCGAGCGATAGGTGGTGGCGTGGCCGTTCCCCCAGGATGAAGAAAGGCTGAGTCCGAGGACGACAAGCTTCACGCGGCGTTCCTTTCCGGCCTGACCGCAGCCTTGAAGATTGCGTCCACCTGAGCTCCGCGGTGCGCATAAGTGTGTTCGGAACGAATCCGCTGAAGCGCTGCACTCCCGATGGCCTTGGCCCGGTCCGGCGTCAGAGCATGGAGGTGCTCCGCCACGTCCTTGCCATCCCGGGCGACGAGGACCTGCTCGTCGGGCTCAAGGAACAATTCGATTCCCTTCCACGCATCGGTGATCAGGCAAGCGCCGGCTCCGGCGGCTTCGAACACGCGGGTCGCCGGCGAGAAACCGATGTCCGCCATGGAGTCGCGGGCGATGTTCAGGACCGCGAGCGGGGTTGCGTTGAACGCATTATGCTCGCGCGTGTAGACATGGCCGAGATGGCGCACATTGGCCGGCATGTTCTTGCTTTCCCATCCATTGCCGCCGATCAGGAAGCTTCGTCCGGGTAGCGCCGCGGCCGCTTTCAGAAAGAATTCTTCGACTCGAGCTTCGCGATCCGGAAGCCGGTTGCCCAGAAACGAGAGGTCGGCGGCAAAGCGGGGGTCCGGCTCCACCGGATGATGCGTGCTCGGGTCGAGCGCGTTGTAGACCGGCACGCATTTGCGGGCACCGAAGCCCTCATAAGCTTCGATCACTGGCGGTCCGCCGCCATAGGTGAGGACGAGATCGAGCCTTTCCAGCGCACGGCGCACCGCATGGGAGCCATCGCGCCGCATCTCGTCGAGCGTGGCGGCGGCATCGACGTCCCAGAAGATCTTCAGTGCCCCAGGACGGGCATTTTCGAGTATCCCTTCCAGCAGCTCGGAGTCGAACACGCCGACCCCGCTCGCCTTGACGACGATATCCGCGCGAGGCGCTGCCGAGAGCACCTGGCGCAGGCCTTCAGGAGTGGCCGGCCAGACGACGACATGAGCCCATTCCGGCGGTTCGATGTCGCGATGCTGCTGCCGGTCGAACGCGTCCGGCTCGTAGAAGGTGATCTCGTAGCCGCGGCCGGCGAGATCGCGGAGCAGCCCCCGATAATAAGTGGCCGCCCCGTTCCAGTAGGAGGAAAGCAGGCTGGACCCGTAAAAGGCGATCTTCATGCAACGCTCCTGAGGGCGGGCGCCCGCAGGCGCTCGACAATGTCGACCAGTTCCTGCGCCCGGTGGGCGCAACTGTGGTGGGCGCGGACCGTCTCGAGCCCATGGCTAGCGAGCGATCGGCGAAGCTCGGGATCGTTCTTGAGGTCACGCAGGTGCTTCGCCATTTCCGCGCCATCGGCCGCAACGAGATAGTCGGTGCCGGGTCGGAACAGACCCTCGCTGTCAAGCCAGGGCGCCGAGACGAGCGGGATCCCGCAAGCGAGCGCCTCGAACACGCGGATGGTCGGAATGCCGGGAAGTAAGGTGGCATAATAGCGGCGCGGAACGTGGACTGTGGCGAGGTGCCGCGCGAAGATTTCCGGTGCCTTGGCATTCGGAAGCCAGCCGTGGTAGCGGGCGCCGTAGAGCTGGAGCGTGCGCTTGGCTTCATCCGAGTAGCGCACGCCATAAATGTCGAGAGGAAGTTCCGCCTCTCTTGCCGGCCGGAACAGGAAATCTTCCAGTTCGACGGTGCGCTCGCCGTCACCCCAATTGCCGATCCAGACCAGGCCCTCGCGAGCCATCTCTTCGACCGGCGGCTTGAACAGCCGAGTGTCCGCCGCTTCGTGCCAGACGAAAACGTCGTCCTCCCAACCCATCGCCCTATACACCTGAGCCAAGGTTTCGCCGAAGGCCAGGATTCCGTCATAAGCGGGCAGGTTGCAGACGCTCAGCTCCTCCGGTGCGGAGACCGCCCGGTGGTGAGTGTCGTGGAAGAGCGCCAGGAACTGTCCGCCGCGGGCGCGGATCCGGCCGATCCTCGCGACCAGATCGGGATCGTTCCATTCGTGGACGAGGACGAGATCGGCGTCTCCGATCAGCTCTTCGGGATCTGAATCGCCCTTGTAGGTCTCGGACGAGAGTTCCGGATAGGCCTTGTGCCAGGCGGCCAGACCCGCTTCGCCATGATCCTTGAGCAGGTTGGCGAGGCTCCAGGAGCCTTCAGGTTCGTAGGCCTTCACCTCGTGGCCCATGGCGATCAGCTCGCGCAATACCCCACGAAGGAAATGGGCGTTGCCGTGATTCCAGCAGGAACGAAGCGAATGGGTGAAGTAGACGATCTTCATGCCGCCACCTTCGCCGTTCCGCTGGCGGCGAGGCGCCGGTAGAGAGTGGCCATCCTTCGCGCCATCGACGACACGGAATAGCGTTGCGCCCTTTCCTCGGCCGCGCGGCCCAATTGCGCGCGGGCAAAACTGTCGCCAACTATCTCACCAAGCTCGCGGGCGAAGCCTTCATGATCCAGCGGATCAACGAAGACCGCCGCGCCGTCCCACAGCTCCCGAAAGGTGGGGATATCGGCGAGAACGAGCGCGCAACCGGCCTGGGCCGCCTCGAGCACCGAAAGTCCGAACGGCTCGTAGCGGGCGGCAGACGCGAAGACCGGCCTGGCGGCGAGCCATCGGGCCAATTCCAGCTCCGACAGCGATCCAACCGGATGCGCATGGCTGATCTCGATACCATCGCCTCCCGGGCCCTTGATCGGCCCGGCCACCTGGAAGGGCACCGGCAGCATTGCGGCGGCTCGGTCGAGCGTTGCCACATTCTTGCCTCGGTCCCAGAGGCGCCCGGCGGTGAAGACGAAGTCGTGGCTCGCCACCTGCGGTATCGGCAAGCGGGAGCGTCCGTTATGAACCGTCACTGGGAGACTGTTGAGGTCGTAGGCCTTCTGAGTTGCTCGGGCGAAAGCTTCGGTAGGGGTCACGACCAGGTCCGCCGCACGCAAGCCGCGGCCATGGAGCTGCGAGCGCCAGCCGAACTCCGCGGGGATTTCCCCGGTCTCGACCGACTGCCACCAGGTTGACAGGCAACTGTGAGAAACGGCGAGAACCGGAACCGTGAAGGGGATATCGGCAGCCAGAGCGGGAGCGTTGATTTGGACCAGATCGACCGAATGACTCTTCGCCAGGGCCGCCACCGTCATGCCGGCTTTCCGAACCTCGGCCGTGTCGGTCGCCAGCCAGTCAAGCGGCAGCTCCGTCTTCACGAGCGTCAGGTCAGGGATGAGCGAGGCCGCTTTCATCTGAGCGACGTTGGGCGCCGGTCCAAGCACCACCAGCACGGTTTCGATCTGGTTCTGCGAAAGGCCGCGGGCGAGGTCGAGGCTATAGGTCCACACGCCGCCGACGGCATCCGTCGTGAGGAGGATCCGAAGCTTGCTCTTCACGGGCGAGCCTCCACGGCGGTGAGCATGGGTTCGGATTTCGCCGCACCTCGACCGAGCCCGCGTTCGTTGCGCAGCCACTGAGCAAGGCGGCGAACGCCGTCCTTCCATGCGACCGCCGGAGACAAGCCGAGCGCCTGCTGCGCTGCTCGAGCGTCGGCAACGAAGTAGCGCTGATCGCCGGCCCGCCAGTCTTCGTACCGGACGTCGACCTCGCCGCCCGTCACGTGGCCGATGAACGCAATCAGCTGGCGAAGCGAAACGGCGTTGGCGGGGCCGCCCCCGAGGTTGAAGGCCCGTCCCGTAATTCGATCGATGTGCCGCCAAGCCGCGACATAGGTCTCCACGGCATTGGTGACGTCGAGGATGTCCCTGACCTGGCAACCATCGCCGTAGAGCGTGATCGGCTCACCCTGGAGAGCGCGGATGAGGAAGTGGGCAACCCAGCCCTGATCCTCCGTTCCCATCTGCCGTCGGCCGTAGATGCAGCTCATCCGGATGACCGCAGCGGGAAGTCCGAAGCTGCGGGCATAGTCCAGCACATATTGATCGGCGGCACCCTTGGAGCAACCATAAGGAGTGTGGAAGTCGAGCGGGCGCTTCTCGTCGATCCCGCGGCTGCGAATGGTATCGTCTTCGGGCACGTAGCGATCGCCTTCGAGCCGGAAGACGAGATCGGCCAAGTCTCCATAGACCTTGTTGGTCGAAGCGAAGATGAGCGGGACCGGTTCGCGCCGAAGCCGAAGCGCGTCGAGAAGGTTGATCGTTCCCTTCAGGTTGACCTCGAAATCCTCGCGGGGGTCGACGAGGCTGGTCGTAACGGCGACTTGCGCCGCCATGTGGAAGACCGCCTTTGTCTCGCGCGCCGCGCGGACGAGTTCGTCCTCGTCGCGAATGTCCGCGACGATGCTCGTGATCCGGGGGCCGTGCCGCTCCTTCAGCCAGGCGAGGTTCGACTCTACGCCGGCGCGCGACAGGGCGTCGTAGACCAGGATTTCGTGCCCAGCCTCGGCCAGCGCGTCCGCGATATTGCAGCCGATGAAGCCGGCGCCGCCGGTGATCAGAACGGGGCGTGTGTCGCCCGTCTTCATGCCACCAGCCCCCGGGCTTCGAGTTCAGCCCGGGCCTGGTCGACCCGGTCGTCGGCGGTCTGCTCGGCGACCCACTGAGCGAGCTCGGCAAGTCCTTGCTGGAAGTCCTTGAGGGCGACGAATTCGAGCTTTTCCGCCGCCTTGCGGCCATCGCAGAAGCAATGGCGGATGTCGCCGATCCGCGACTTGCCGACGATTTCCGGCTCGATGTCGTTGCGACCCATGGCCTGGGCGAGTTCACGAGCCACCTCCGACACGGAGCGGTCGCGGCCCGAGCCTATGTTGAACACCTCGCCGCCCGCTGCCGGGAGCTCGAGGGCGTCGGCGAAGGCTCGAGCAACGTCGCTGACGTGAACGAAATCCCGCCTCTGCTCGCCATCCTCGAAGATCATCGGGCGCTGCCCGTTGAGCAGGCGCGAGGCGAAGATGGCGAGCACACCTGTATAGGGATTGGAGAGCGCCTGACCGGGTCCGTAGACGTTGAACAGGCGAAGGCAGGCGCCTTCCATACCGTAGGCGCCGGTCATGATCAGGGTTTGGCGTTCCTGAGCATATTTGCCGAGGGCGTAGATCGACGCGAGGCTCGGTCGCTTCCATTCCGGAGTAGGAACGGGGCGAAGCGGACGGCCCTGTCGGTCCAGCGGATCCCAGCTCTGGTCCGCGCTCGTGCGGACCTGCCGCTCGGCATCTTCGACAGGTTTGCCGTCCTCGTCCAGGTAGAGCCCTTCGCCATAGATGCTCATCGAGGATGCGGTGACGACCCGGCGAACCGGACGATCGATCAGCCTCTCGAAAAGAACGGCGGTGCCGACTTCATTGACGGAAGTGTAGCGCTCGACGGCGTACATGGACTGGCCCACGCCGACTTCGGCCGCCAGATGGACGACCGAGTCGATCCCCTGCAGGGCCTTGGCGACAACGTCACCGTTGCGGACGTCTCCCTCGATCTTCTCCACGTCGGCGGAAATGTCTTCCGGCCACCCACGGTCACCGTGAACCTGCTCGATGAGGCTGTCGAGCACGCGTACTTCATGGCCGCGCCTCAGCAGTTCGGCGGTGACGGCCCTGCCGATGAATCCGGCACCGCCGGTGACCAGAACGCGCTCTGCCAATTTATATCCCCCTGCTATTGATCCACATTAGTGTTCTGAATTGCTTGGGCTTTGACGAAATGGCCAAAGCATCTTCATCTACCCTCGCCAAACGGCGGATTTCCGGCTTGGTTCCGTCTCCGATCCGTTTCGGGGGCGATTCAATCGGCTTCTTCGGCGATGGCGTGGGCCTGCAGAAACCCGCTCAAGCAAACCGACCAAGCCTGGCCGAGTGCGCAGCAGCAGAGACAACAAAGCTGGAACCGCAGCTTGATCCGAGCATTGGGCCGGCATGGCAGATCGTTTCACATCGGTTCCGATTCCCGCATGACGGCAACGATCTTGCTGATCCGGCATGCGGCGCATGTTGAACTGGGACGGATTCTAAGTGGGCGAAGAGGGGATGTGGCCCTCAGTCGCGAAGGGCTGGAGCAGGCCGCCATCGTAGCCGACTTGCTCGGCACCACTCCCATATCCGCCGTCTATTCTTCGCCTCGCGAGCGTGCCTGGTACACCGCTCGCGACATTGCCGAGCCCCACGAGCTGACGGTACAGATTCACGAAAGTTTGGACGAAGTGGACTTCGGCCACTGGGCCGGGATGAACTTTGCCGACCTGGAGCAGGAACCAGGTTGGCGCGAGTGGAATCGGGCGCGAGGCAGCGCTCGCTGCCCGGGCGGGGAATCGATGACCGAGGCTGTGGAACGCTCTTTCGCAGCTTTGCAGCAGATTGCGCGACTGAATGAGGGGGCGACCGTGGCCGTCGTCACCCATTGTGACATCATCCGAGGTGCGGTTTCGAAGGTGCTCGGACTATCGCTCGACAATCTGCTGCGCTTCGACATCGACCCGGCATCGGTGTCGCGGCTGATCGTGGGAGAGTGGGGCGCGCGCGTCGCCAGCATCAATGAAAGGCTGTATCAATGAATCTCGTCGAAGCCTCCATTCGCCCCGCCGCCGACGAACTTCAGGAGAGAATAGAAGAGTTGGGGCCCTGGTTTCACAACATGAATCTCGGCGGTGTCTGGACTGCGCCCGACCACTTTCTCGGTGACTATCCCGGAGTGAAGTTCCGTCGGTTCGCTGCGCATCTGCCGGACGATCTTTCGGGCAAATCGGTTCTCGACATCGGCTGCAATGCCGGCTTCTACTCGATCGAGATGAAGCGCAGGGGCGCGACCCGGGTCCTCGGCATCGACTCGGATGATCGTTACCTGGCTCAGGCGCGCTTCGCGAGCGAGGTTCTGGGGTTCGAAAATCTGGAGTTTCGCAAGCTCGATGTATACGACGTCGGTGCCCTGGGCGAGAAGTTCGACGTCGTCATCTTCATGGGCGTGCTCTATCACCTTCGTCATCCGTTGCTTGCACTCGACCTCATCCACGAGCATGTCGCTCGCGATCTGCTGATCTTCCAATCCATGCAGCGCGGTTCCAAGCAGGTGCTGCCGCTCGATCAGGACTATGACTTCAACGAGACCGAGCATTTCTTCGAGAGCGGCTATCCCAAGCTCCATTTCATCGAAAAGGAATATGCCGGCGACTGGACCAACTGGTGGGTCCCAAATCGCGCCTGCGTCGAAGCAATGCTCCGGTCAGCCGGATTCGCCATCGAGAAGCGCATCGAGGAGGAAGTCTATCTCTGTCGGTGCTCCAACCGGCCTTACGCCCATCTGGGGCCGGCCACGGTTTATCCAGCCAAAGGGGAGGGGAAATGATCGAAGCCGCGATGATCTGGAACGAGCCCAACAACAAGTCTCATTGGGATCCTGACCTGGATCCCGACTGGAGCCGGTTCGCGGCAATGGCGATCGAGGCAGGCAAGTCGATCGCCTCGGTCAATTCGGCGGTCAAGCGCGTGCTCGGTGGGATCTCGCCGATCGATCCACTATTCATCGAGCGCCTGAAGAATTTCGGAGTCCTGGACCATGTCGACGTCGTTGCGGTGCATGGATTCCCGCTCGACTGGAACCTGTGGCAGATTCAGGAATGGCCGAACCGGATCGCGGAGATCGAGGCGGTGGTCCCCAACCACGAAATCTGGGTGACCGAGGTCGGGGTCGGCAGTTTCGGTGCCGAGGAAGTTCAGGTCTTCGGCGTCAACAAGACTGCCGAACTGCTGATCGGTCGGGTTCCTCGCATTTACTGGTATTCCCTTTTCGACCTGCCGCGCGCGTGGGAGGCGACCACTCGGCACAGGGAAGCCGAAGGGTCCAGCTACTACCGGCACTTCTACATGGGCCTGATCCGCGAGGACGGAACCCCCAAGCCGGCGCTCGAACATTTCGCGCGGCACACCCCCGAAATGGGCATCATGCAGTGGTTCCACTACGAGGACCATCGGCTTGAAGAAGCCGTACAATGGTTGAGGCGGCTCGGAGTCAGGAAATTACGAACGGGACTCTCCTGGTGGGACAGCTACCGGCCAGGCTGGGAAGACTGGTTCGATCGTCAGATGGAAGCGCTTGCCGAGTTCGACACGACCGTGACCTTCTGCTTCACGCCGGATTGCGAGGGGATTCAGCCGCATCATACCAGCCCCCCGAAGGATCCGATGTACTTCGCCGATTTCTGCGCCCGGATGATCGAGCGCTACGCGCCAGCCCAGCGGCGTCAGGCGGTCGCCTGACCAGGGCGGCGGAGAGTGCGCCGGTGAGCGCGATCGAGACGGCCGTGGTGCTTGCCGCCGGCGCGGGCAGCCGACTTGTCGGCGCCGGAGGAGCCAAGCCACTTCAGGAGGTCGGCGGCAAGCCGCTGATCGACTGGGCGCTGGAGGGGCTTGCCCGGTGCGGGATCGAGCGCGCCATCATCATCACCGGCTTTGCATCCGAGCAGGTGGAGGCGCACCTTTCCCGGCGCGAGTGGCCCCTTGCAACGAGTGTCGCTCGAAGTGCCGACTGGCGCCTTCCCAATGGCGTATCGGCCCTTGCGGCGGCGGAGGAACTGAACAACCAGCCTGCGCTGCTCGTCATGTGCGATCATCTCGTCGACCCGAGGCTCTACAAGCGAGTCCGAGACCGCGGCGCCAATAGGGGGCTGACTCTCGGGATCGATCGTCGGCTCGGTCATCCGTGGGTCGATCCTGAAGACGTGACTTGCGTAAGAACGGACAATGAGCGGATTCTCGCGATCGGCAAGGGCCTGCAGCCGCACGACGCCTACGATACCGGAGTGTTCGCCGTCGGCGCTCGTTTCTTCGGTCAATTGAGAGGACTCGACTCGCCGACCATCAGTGACGCCGTTACCGCGCTCGCCCGGGCCGGAGCCGCCGAGGCGGTGGATTGCAGCGATCTCGACTGGATCGATGTTGACGACTCTGCGGCACTGTTCAGGGCCGAGCAGGCGGTGAAGGAGGGCCGGTTTTGAACATCGTTCCGCGACTGGCCGGCAGCTTCAAGCCGTCGGATTTCAGCCGAATTGCGAGGCGCGATGAACGCACCTTATCTGGATCAATCCCGCGATCGGAAGATCGAGGACTTCACCAACCTCTGGCTGGTTCATCCTGCGGCGAGGCGCCTGCTGCCGCGCGCGCTCCGGCTCGGCCTGTCAGCCAACGCGGTGTCCTTCTTCGGCCTCGGGTTCGGCATTCTCGCGGCACTTTGTTATTTCGGCTGGCGCGACTGGCGGTTGGCCAGCCTGGGATTTTCCCTGTCGATCGCTTGGCTAGTCGCGGACGGGCTAGACGGAATGGTGGCGCGAGCCACCGGGACCGCCAGCGCACTCGGACGGATTCTGGACGGCATGTGCGATCATGGAGTTTTCGCGCTCCTTTACTTGTCTCTTGCTCTCAGCCTGGGTTCGATGGAGGCCTTCCTGCTGGCCGCTTCTGCGGGGATTGCCCATGCCATTCAGTCGAGCCTCTACGAGGGGGAGCGGGCGAGGTATCATCGGCGGTTGCGCGGCGATCCGGTGCCGCCGCCGCCATTGCCTTCGAACAATCCGCTCGTCCGGTGCCACGAGGCCGTCTCGACCAGCCTCGAGCGAGCGGCTGCCATCTTCGATCGGCGGTTGGCGGAAAGCCTGGACAGGCCGGGGTTGATCGAGCGCTACCGATCCTTCGCCGTCCGACCGATGAACCTGCAAAGTCTGCTCAGTGCCAATGTCCGGGTGATCGCGCTCTTTGTCGCCTGTATCGCCGGCGATCCGACCCTCTTCTGGTGGTTCGAACTCATTCCCTTAACGATGGTAGCGTTGCTCGGAATTGTCTGGCACCGTCGCGCAGAACGTTTGTCCACGCAGCCGCAAGGCGCCTGAACCGTTTCGGCACCGAGCTTAGGTAGCATGACGACTAACAGGATATTTTGACAGATGAGTGAAATCAGGGTGGCCATCGTCGGAATCGGCAATTGTGCGAGTTCCCTGGTGCAGGGCATCGCGCACTATCAGAATGGCGGCGCGAACGAGCAGATCGGGTTGATGCATTGGGATCTGGGCGGCTACCGACCGAAGGATATACGGTTCGTCGCCGCCTGGGACATTGACCGGCGAAAGGTGGGAAGGGATGTCGGCGAGGCGATCTTTGCCAAACCGAACTGCACTGCCATTTTCTGCAACCATGTGCCTGAAACCGGAGTGGCCGTCCGGATGGGCCGCGTGCTCGACGGCTTTTCCGAACATATGGGCGACGCGCCTGACGAGCGCACCTTCCTGCTTTCTGAAGAGCCGGAGCCCGATCGCGACGATGTCGTCCGGACGCTTCGGGAAACGGGAGCCGACGTACTCCTTAACTATCTTCCCGTGGGGAGTCAGGAAGCGACGGAATTCTACGCCGAATGCGCGCTCGAGGCAGGAGTCGCCTTCGTCAACAACATTCCTGTCTTCATCGCCAGCGACGAGGCCTGGGCGAACCGCTTTGCGCAGGCCGGAATCCCCATCATCGGCGACGACATCAAGGCGCAGTTGGGCGCCACGATCGTCCATCGGGTGCTTACCGACCTTTTCGCCAAGCGCGGCGTGAAGCTCGACCGAACCTACCAGCTCAACACGGGCGGCAACACCGACTTCCTCAACATGGCCAACCGGGCGCGGCTGAAGTCGAAGAAAATCTCGAAGACGGAGGCAGTTCAGTCCGTCGCCGAACACCGTCTCGACGACGAGAACATCCATATCGGGCCTTCCGACTACGTGCCGTGGCAGAACGACAACAAAGTTTGTTTTCTGCGCATGGAGGGGCAGTTGTTCGGCGGCGTGCCGATGAATCTCGAGCTTCGATTGTCGGTCGAGGACAGCCCGAACAGCGCCGGTGTCGCCATCGACATGATCCGATGCGCCAAGCTGGCCAAGGATCGCGGCCTCGGCGGCCCCATCCACCCGGCCAGCGCCTACTTCTGCAAGCACCCGCCTTCGCAGATGACCGACGATGCGGCGCACGAGGCGCTTGAAGCCTTCATTCGAGGCTAGGAGCGGACGAGGTCCTCGCGAATCGACGGACCGGGATAGGCCAGCAGCATTTCGGCTCCCGTTCCGAGCGAAAAATGGATCGGGCCGTCGGCGAGCCAGACGTCGCCGGCTTTCAGTGGAGAGTCGGCCACCGCTCCCCCGGTTCTAACCGGCACCAGCCAGAGGGGGCGCTCCTGGCTCGCCTGCAGCGCTCCGGACACGGGCAGAGTCCAGCGCTCAAGCACGAACGCCCGGCCGTAGGACAGGATCTCGCGCCCGCTGGCAGCGAAAAAGGGTTTCGAAGGCGGGACGTAGGGTACGGCTTCGGCGGCCTCGATTCCTTGATCCAGGTGTAGTTCGCGCGGCCGGCCATAATCGTACAGACGGTAGGTGAGGTCCACATTCTGCTGGACCTCGATGAGCGCGAGCCCGGCGCCCAAGGCGTGGATCGTTCCGGCAGGCGAGTAATAGGCGTCGCCGGGCTTGGTCGGACGCCAGTCCACCATCTGCTCGATCGATCCATCGACTGCCGCCTGCCTGAGCTCCGCTTTGGTCACCGGGGCCTTGAGCCCTACTCCGATCGTCGCACCGGGAGCCGCGTCCAGAACGATCCAGGCCTCTTCCTTGCCGCGCTTGTGACCTGCGCGCCTCGCCGCGCCATCGTCGGGATGGACCTGGATCGACAGTCGCTCGGAGGTGAAGAGATACTTGACCAAAAGCTCAAGGTCGCGGCGTTGCGGATGCTCGAACCAGATCTCGCCGATCGGTTTCGAATCCTCGGCCACAGGACCGAACATGTCGGGCAGGTCGCGGCGGCCCCAGACCTTCTCAACCCGGCGCTGAATGAACTTGGTCGCAGTCACGTTCGCTGGATTGCGCGAGGCGGCTGTCCAATTGCAAGCTGTTTGCAGCAGCGGAACGTTACGTCCCGCTCGCCAAGTCGCCTTTCGCTGGCTAGTGAGCGCCGATGCTGCTCGCGATCGACGCCGGCAATACCAATCTCGTCTTTGCCCTAGTCGAGGACGGGGTAATCCGTGCCCGATGGCGGATCGCGACCGATCCACGCCGGACGGCCGACCAGTATGCCGTGTGGCTGCACCAGCTTCTGGAACTGGAAGGCTTCGTCCGCAAGGATGTGGAGGCGGTGATCATCGGAACAGTGGTGCCGCGCGCGCTCCACAATCTCGAAGTGCTCGCTTCCAAATATTTCGGCGCGGAGCCGTTGGTGGCGGGGCAAGCTCCGGTCGAGTTCGGGATCGAGCTCGACGTGGCCGACCCCAAGACCGTGGGCGCGGATCGTGCGCTCAACGCGATCGCCGCTCATGCGCTCCACGAGGGCGATCTGATCGTCATCGACTTCGGGACCGCCACGACTTTCGACGTCGTCGACTATTCGGGCGCCTATAAGGGCGGCATCATCGCCCCCGGGATCAACCTGTCGCTCGATGCGCTGGTAGGCGCCGCGGCGAAGCTGCCGCGCGTCGCCATCAAGGCACCGGAAACTCCGTCGGTGATCGGTCGCACGACCGAGGATTCGATGCACATCGGTATTTACTGGGGCTATGTCGCGATGATGGAAGGGCTTGTCGAAAGGATGAAGGTGGAAATCGGCCGCCCGGTCACTGTTGTCGCTACTGGCGGGCTGGCGACCTTGTTCGATCAGCATACGACCCTGTTCGATGCGATCGAACCCGACCTGACGATCCAAGGGCTGGCGATGCTTTACAAGCGGAGCCAAAGCGCATCTTGAACGTCATCGCACCGGGCGGAAGCCGCGTAGCGGTGCAATAGTGGCTCCGGTCTGGAGCCCCCAAAGACAAGAAGACTGACGGATATGAAACCCGGAAACGAACTTCTCTTCCTCGCGCTCGGCGGTTCCGGCGAGATTGGCATGAACGTCAATCTTTATGGCTGTCAGGGCAAATGGATCATGGTGGACCTCGGCATGACTTTCGCCGACCCAGCCTATCCCGGCGTCGAACTGGTCCTGCCGGATCTCGCCTTCATCGAGCAAAGGCGCGAAGACCTTTTGGGGATCGTGCTCACCCATGGGCATGAGGACCATATCGGTGCCATCCCCTATCTCGCTGCCGATCTCGGGGTGCCGCTCTACGCCACGCCCTTCACCGCAGGGCTGATCGCCGGCAAACTGGAAGAGGAGGGGCTGACAGGGGAGGTCAGGCTGAACACGGTCGACATGCTGAACGACTTCAGCCTCGGCCCGTTCGGTCTCAGATATGTCCCCCTGGCTCACTCAATCCCCGAAGGCAATGCGTTGCTGATCGACACACCTTTCGGGCGGGTCTTCCATACCGGCGACTGGAAACTGGACGACAGTCCGCAGATCGGCGATCCGTCCACCGAGGCGGAGCTTCGGGCGATCGGGGATCAGGGCGTGCTCGCCCTGGTCTGCGATTCCACCAACGTCTTCGTCGATTCGCCTTCGGGCTCCGAGCTTGGCGTTCGGCAAGGCCTCGACGAGGTAATCAGGGACGCCGATTGCCGTGTGCTCGTCACCACTTTCGCATCCAATGCCGCTCGCCTGAAGACGCTCGGGCACGTTGCTCAGGATACCGGACGGCAGGTGTGCGTCGCCGGTCGTTCGCTCGATCGGATCCTCCGCGTTTCGAAAAGCGTCGGCTATCTCACCGACTTTCCCGAGACGATCGATTTCGAGACCGCCATGCGGCTTCCGCGGCGCGAAGTCATGATCATTGCCACCGGAGGGCAGGGAGAGCCCCGGGCCGCGCTCGCACGGATCGCGTTCGATCAGCACAGGCTCAAGCTCGACCGCGGCGACCTCGTCATCTTTTCGTCCAAGCAGATCCCGGGCAACGAAATCGCCATCGGCCGAATACAGAACGAGCTGGCTGCCAAGGGTATCGAGATGATCACCGATCGGCAGGCGCCGGTCCATGTCTCCGGGCATCCCGGACGTCCGGAGCTTGCTGCCATGTACGAATGGATCCGGCCGGAAATCATCGTCCCGGTTCACGGCGAGATGAGGCACATGATGGAGCATGCCCGCTTCGCCCGCTCGCGCGGAATTCCGCATGGCATCGTCCAGAAGAATGGCGACCTTGTTCGGCTGGCGCCGAACGGGCCGGAGAAGCTGGGGGAGGAGCATGTCGGGCGACTCATTCTCGACGGCGACGTCATCCTTCCCGCCGATGGCAACACGATGAACGAACGCCGCCGGCTCGCATTTTCGGGGACCATCGCGGTCGCCATCGCGCTTGACGGCGCCGATCGCGTTCAAGGGGAAGTGGAGATGGAACTCCAGGGCATCCCGGTCGAGCAGGACAAGAAGGCCTTTCTTGAGGAGGCCTGTGCCGCCGCGTCGGAAGCGGTTCTCAAGGCCAGTGGCAATGAAGACCGGATGCGCGAGGAGGTCCGACTGGCCGTTCGTCGGTGCGCGACGGACTGGACCGGCAAGAAGCCGGTCGTCACCGTCTTGTTCGTTCGAGTCTGACCCATGCAGCTGACGTCGATCGCCGCCATCTACCTCTTGTTCTGGTTCCTCAGCCTGTTCCTGGTCCTTCCATTCGGGGTCCGAACCAGCGAGGAAGTTGGAGCGGAGCGGGTACCCGGACATGCGGAAAGTGCGCCGCACAGCTTCAGCTTGGGTCGAGTGATGCTCCGCGCGACCATCGTGGCCACGCTCTTGTTTGGCCTGTTCTATGCCAACTACATCTACGGCTGGATCACCGTTGAGGATGTCGACTGGCTGGCCTAGCGCCGGGCCTTTTCGACAGCCTGGGAGAGGGCGACGTAGAGCTTGCCCATGTCTGAGGAGAGCAGGGTCACTCCCATGGTGGTTCCCTCACGATCGGCCAGCACCCGGCGAAGCATGGCTTCGAAATCATGAATGTAGCGGTTCACCTGCTCGCGGAAGTCCGGTTCCTCTTCGTAATGGCGGACAATCTCGCGCGCTTCGCCTGAGTCGAGTAAGCGCACGGCGCGCCGAGTGAAGACTCCGCGATCGCCCTTGAGATAAGCGGCCCAGGCGCTGTCGTCGACTTCGTTGGATAGCAGCTTGTTGACGTCGATCGCCGTGGAGTTGAGGGCCTCGATGAGGAGCGAGACTCGCCGGGTGAGGTTTTCCGCTTCCCTTTCTTCCCTCTGGGCCCGGTCTTCGGCAATCCGATCCTCGATGGCCGCCGCCGTCTCGCTCATCACGAGAAGCTGGCGGGTCAGCCGTTCGCTTGCTTGGCGAGCAACGGCCAAGGCGCGCTGGGCCGATCCGGCAATCTCGGCGAGCTGATCCTGAACCGGCTCGGTCACCGCTTCCGAAACGGCTTCCCGGCTTGCGTCTGCCAGCGCGGCGACACTGTCGGGGATCGCCGACATGATCGCCTCGCGGGCATGGTTGGCCGCCTGGCCCGCTGCCTCCCGCACCCTGATCAAGGCATCGATCAGCTGCGGCCCCGTGTCCTGGACGAGGCGCGCTGCCGCGCCATCCGTTTCCTTGACGACGGCGCCAACCGCACGCAGCCGTTCCTCGGCCTGCAGCAGACCATCGCGAACGCCTGCGATCAGAGCGTCGAGTTCACCGCGCTGACGCGTGAGGCTGGACTCGCTTTCGCTCAGCGATGCTCCGGTGAGGGCCGCTGCCGCCTGTGCAGCTTCGATCGAGGGCACCATCGCGTGCGCCGCCGAGGCGGTGCGCTCGGCCTGCGCCTCGATATCGGCGAAGGCTGGGGGCAGATCGTCGCGGAGCTTGGAACGAAGAGTCTCGAGCGCGGCGGACATGTCCTGTGCTCGAGTGACGAAATCGCCCGAAGCGGCATGGCCCTGCTCGATTTCGCTGCGCAGCGCCTGGGCCCATTCCCGTACGGTCGAGATCGATTCCACCAGGACGCCGTTCTGCTGATGACCGTTGCGGCCGAGCCTTGCCAAGTCTTCGTCGAGAGCGGCAATCTGACCGCTGAGACCGGCAATCAATTCTCTGCTGGCAGCTTCCTGCTGGGCAAGCCGTCCGGCGAGCGTTTCCAAGATGGCGCCAGCTTCCTCCAGGCGCTCGCGCAATCGGCGGCTTGCTTCCGCACCGGCCTCCTCGAAAGCCGCCCGGCTTTGTTCGACCAGCGCCAGCATGGCCTGACCTTGCGCCTCGAGTCCGGCCCGGGTCTGATCCACGGCATCCGAGGCCCGGCCGAGCGCACCGTCCACGGCAGCGTTCATCTGAGCCGCCGCCTGATCCATCCGCTCCGCTGCAGCATTGCTGCTGGTGTCGAGTCGGGCGATCTGGGCACCGAGCCGCTGGGCCGCTCCACCGACCGCTTCGTCGGCTTCGCGGCTCCGCGCTGTCAGGGCCGCCAACTGGCCTTCCAGCGCAGCGGCCCGCTCATGCGCTTCGAGGCCCGCCGCTCGCATCGCTTCGACGGCGGCTCGGGCCTGCTCCTCGGCGCGCGGCAGGTCGTTCATCAACACACCGATATCGACCCGCGCGTTGGCAGCAGCATTGTCGAGTGCCTGTGCCTTCCGGTCGAGCTCGGCCGTTTCGCGAGCGATATAGTGAGTCACCCGCCCGAGCCGATCGGAGGCTTCGTCTCCCAGCGCCATGAGTCGCGCCGCCTCTTCGCTGACCCGGCTTCGGTTCTCCTCGATCCGGCTGGCGACGATGGCGAGCACGCTTTCGAGCGCCTGACTTTCGCGGCGCATGGCCGTTACGGCCTGAGTGAATCGTTCCGCCTCGCGCCGCGAGGTGCGCCCGAAGATCAGCCAGAGCAGGGCGATCAGGATCAACGGCGCCGCCACCGTTGCCGTCCAGCCGGTCCAGGCGGTCAGGCTATCCCCCGGCCAGGCACGCGAAAGAGCGTAGCCACTCAGGCCCAGCCAGCCCGCAGCGAGGAGGAGCAACAGCGTGGCAAGCAGGCGAGGGCCGGCCGCCTTTCCCGGCGCCGAATCATCGTCCATGTCCGGATATGGCTCGGGCTCCACGCCAGCCGGATCGGAGGCGAAGCCGTTCTGCTCCTGCCCGCCAGTCCATTGATCCGCCTCGTTCGATTGCGTCTGCGCGCGCTCCGCCCCCATGGTCATGCCGGTACTGTATCACTTTGGGGCGGAGATGAAACGGGGCGTTAACAGCCCGGCGCGTATCGCGCCCGGCATGGCTTATGATCCTGGAGCTCTGAACGCCTCCCTCGCCGCCGCGGTTGGAAGCGACAGCGATTTGATGGCTGAACTCCGCGACGCCTTCATCGAGAGTGCTGCACGCCAGCTCGATCTCATGACCCGCGCCAGATGCGACGCCAATTGGGTGATCGCCGCCGCCAGGCTTAAGAGCTTGGCGGCAAGCTTCGGCGCCAGCGGTCTGGTGCGGCTGGCCGACGAAGCTCTGGATGGCGCGCCCGGAGATCCCGTCGTTCTTCGCAAGATCGGGGTCGCGGTCGACGACTTCGCCCGCAGCTGAGCCGAAGCGCTTTGCAACCCGCGCAACGGGCGCCTAGGGTCTCCCGCCTCAGGAGGGGACGGCTTGGCGCTGGCAGCTTTGATCGCAGCCTATCATGAATCGGGGGAGCCGGGTGCGCTTCGAGCGACTCTGCCGATTGCTGGCCGGACCGTCGTCGAGCGTCAGGCCAGGCTCGCCGCAGCGGCCGGCGCCGCGATAATCGTCATCCTCGTCGAGCGAATGCCGGCCGCCCTGACGGCCGCGATCGACCGTCTGAGACGCGAACGCATCTCGGTGCAGCTCGCTCGAAGTGCGGAGGAGGCGGCGCAGGCCATTGATCCCTTCGACCGAGTTCTGCTGGTCGGCGACGGAGCCCTCGTTGAAGGCGCCGAACTGGCGCGACTGGCCATGATCGAGCAGGCCACCGTGCTGACGGTGCCCGACCGGAGTCATGGCGAGCTGTATGAGCGGATCGACGCCTCGTCCCGCTGGGCGGGTCTCGCCGTCCTCGATGGAGCCCTTCTTCGAGAGACTGCGGCCATGCTTCGCGATTGGGACCTGCAGTCGACCCTGCTTCGCCGGACTCTTCAGGCAGGGGCGCGGCACCTTCCCGCCGAAGGACCGGTCGCGATCCTCGACACAGCCCGTGACCTTCAAAGTCTAGAGCAGCAGATCGTCGCGGCGGCGACTCAGACGAGCGGCGGGTGGGCAGCCCGCTTCCTTGCGCCGCTGGAACGCCTGGGCACGTCGTTCATCATGGGAAGTTCCGTCGGACCGTCCTCTGTGGGGAGCGCGGCCGCAGCGCTTGCCGGCTTGGGTGCGATCTTCTTTGCTTATGGCTGGTTAGGGCTCGGACTCGTTCTGATGGTGCTGTCTACGCCGCTGGAGGGCGTCGCCCACAGGCTTGCCCGCCTTCGCATGCAGGACGATGTCCAGCGAAGCTGGTGGGCGCAGTTGCTTCCGGCGTTAGCCGCGGCGGCGCTGGCGGCCCTGTCCTACTCGCTCAGCCTCGAACGCGGCTGGGGAATGGTGCTGCTCGCTTTCACCACCCTGGCCTTCCTGCTGGCGCTGGGCATCGAGACCGAGGGGAGGAAAGTTCGGGGGGAAGTCTGGCTCGCCGAGCGGCGGGGCCTGATCTTGCTGCTTCCTCCCTTCGCCGTGCTTGGCGCCTGGACCACCGGTGTGGCGGCCTTGTTCGCCTACGCCTCAGCTTCGTTTTTCTATGCTCAACGCCAGGTGCACGCCGGACCGGGGGCTCGACAGGATTAGCGAGCGCTTAACTCTGTCGAGCTATGGGACCTTGATGGCCGAAGTGGGATCCAGCCGCCGGGAAAGAATGAACGACGCTGCACGGCTCCTGCTGGCTGCGGCCCGAGAGCGCTTTGCCGTTGCCGCCACCGATCTTCTGCTGCCCGACGGCGCTCGATTGACGGAGTGGCAGAGGCTCACGGCCGCCAGGCTCCTGTCGCGGCTCGTCGGCTCGATCGAAGACGAATTGCGGGCGCGGCTGGCGGAACGGTTCCGCCCGCATGAGGCGCTTCATGCGGCGCTTTCCTCCGCCCACGTGCCGATTGCCCTTCCGATCCTCGAGCGCGCACAGGTGCTTCGCGATTCCGACCTGATGGTGATCCTCGTCCGGCGGGTCGAGGAGCATCGATTCTGGAAAGCGGGATCGACGCCTGTTCGCCAGGACCTGTTGTTCGAGCTGGTGAGGGATCCGGACGAGTACGTTGCGGCCGAAGCCATGGAACTGGTGATCGCGCGCAGCCGTCGGTTCGACCGTTTCCAGGAGCCTGCAGTCGGCCGGGTCGAACTTCCCGCCGAACTTCAGCACAAGCTTGTCTGGATGATCGCTGCTGCGCTTCGCCAATATGTCGTCCAGCACCATTCGGTCGGCGCGATCGATTCGGCCATCGAGGAAGCCGCGATGGAAGTGATCGGCAGCTATGACGAGAGCGCCAGCCTGGAAGCCCACGCCATGCGACTCGCGCAGCGGCTTCATGCCACCGGCCGGCTCGACGGCGCCATGCTCGCCCGGATCATCGGCGACGGCGTTCTACCCTTCTTCATCGCCGGACTTTCGGTCCTTTGCGCCCTTGACCCGCTCGCCGCCTGGGAAGTGCTTTCGGATCCGCGGGGGCGCGGCCCGGCCCTGCTTCTCCGCGCCGCCGGGCTTGACCGGCAGGATTCGGCGGCGATCCTGCTGGTGCTGAACGCCCGGGGACCTTTGCTCTCCGGCGCCGAAGGCGAGGCCACTGCCGCCCAGCTCGATCTCTTCGACACGATGGACGAAGCATCGGCGCAGGAAGTGCTCAGGCTCTGGCAGGCCGACCCGGCCTATCGAGCAAGCGTCGCCCGAATTTCCACTCGCGCCCGGTCTACAGTGGGGGCCGGATGAACGCGATCGCCACCGAAGAGCCGGTTACGGGCCTCGTCGACTCGGAAGGGCGGCTGGTCGCCGCGGATCCCCCGCTCGCGGAGCTGAACGCCCGGGCGGGAGGCGGCGAGGGCGCCATTCTGGCGGTTCCGCAGATCGCGGCGCTTGCTCGACTCGCCCGGCGTTTGGGAATCACCGTTTCGCGCGCCGCTATTGCCGCCGACGGAGATCGGGATATCGACTTGTGGGTGCGTGCCGAGCCGGTGGGCGAGGAAGTCGCGCTTTCGATCACGGGCTGGGGTGAACGCCCGGTCGCCGCGGTCGCTGCCGCCGCCCCCGCCGATCGCGAAGGCGATTTCCTTCGCGCCGCCGCCGACTGGACCTGGGAGACGGACGACAGCCTTCGGCTTACCGCCTTGTCCGGCGCCGCCGCCGCGGCCATCGGGCGTGCGCCCGCCGAATTGATCGGAACCCAGCTCACCCGCATCTTCCGCTTCCGGGAAAGCGACGATGGAGCGCTTCCGATCCTCGCCGCCTTGGCCGAGCATCGGCGGTTCGACTCCCAGATTGCCGAGCTCCGGGCCGGCCGAAAGGGGCGGTATCTGCTTTCCGGAGTGCCGCTTATCGACGGATCCGGCCGCTTCGCCGGCTTCCGCGGTGCTGCGGCAAGTGTCCGTTCGGACGGACCGGCCTCGGACGAAGGCGGGAGCGCGCTGCCAGGGGATGGATCGGCTTTCGGCGATCGACTCGACCAGGCGCTCCGCGCACCCTTGAACCATATTGTCGAGAATGCCGAACGGCTTCGCAGCCAGCCCGAGGGGCCCCTTCGCAGGGACTATACCGGCTATGCAGCCGATATTGCGGCGGCCGGGCGTCACTTGCTGGCGCTCGTCGACGATCTCGTCGACCTGCAGTCGATCGAAAGGCCGGATTTCGTGCCCGAGGCCGAACCGATCGACCTGGCCGATCTAGCCCGGCGTGCCGCCGGTCTGCTCGCGGTTCGGGCGGCTGATCGGAGGGTGAGGATCGACGCGCCTGCAGCCGACGAGTCACTTCCGGCAACGGGCGATTTCACCCGTGTGCTTCAGGTGCTGATGAACCTGATCACGAATGCCATCCGTTACTCGCCCGAAGGCGGTCAGATTTGGATTCGGACCGAAGCGGAAGGCGACCTCGCCGTCCTCATCGTCGCGGATCAGGGGAAGGGGATCGCATACGAGGATCAGGAGCGGATCTTCGACAAGTTCGAGCGGGTCGATCCGAGCGAGCCCGGCGGCACGGGCCTCGGGCTCTATATTGCGCGCCGGCTCGCCCGGGCCATGGGCGGTGAACTTTCGGTCGACAGCGCCCCAGGTCTTGGAGCACGATTCACCTTCACTCTGCCTCTAAGGAAAGTGGCCTAACCAGCTGCTTCGGATGCTGGACATCGCCAGGAGCGATCGTCAAACTGGCCTTGGCGGGGGACCAGATGATCGAGTTCACAAGCACGCATTTCGAGGAGCTCTGCCGGAGCGCCGAGGTCAAGGCTCAGATCGCCGTGATCGAGGAGAAGCGCCGGACAGGCGTTCGGCACTTCTGGCTGTATCTGGTTGGCAGCTTGTTCCTGTCCGCACTGGTCGCCGCGACCCTCTTCTATTCGGGCTGGCTCGTCGTGGCGATCATCCTTGCGGTGATCGTCCTCATCGTTGGGATGATCCTCGCGATCCGGCCGCTCCACAACCTGAGCGAGGACCTGAAGCTTGCGGTGCTGGAAACCCTCGCCGAACAGGGCGGCATGGAATATATTCCGAGCGGGTTCGATCCGCCGGTCTACCCGCTCGCGCGGCCAGTCCTGTTCGGCAACAGCCTTTCGAGCCAGAGCTTTTCCGACCTGTTCCACGGCGTGGATTCGCAGGGGATGAAATTCGCGATCTACGAAGCGACCCTCATGCGCAGCCAAGGGAAAAGCAGCGAAACCTTGTTCAGCGGGCAGATCTACGCTTTTCAGCGCCGATCGAGAGGCGCGGGCGAAACCGTGATCGTTCCCGATCGAGGGATCCTCAATTTCTTCAAGCCCGCAAAGGGCATGGAGCGTGTGAAGTTCGACGGCGAGCGCGAGTTCGAGGCGAAGTTCGAAATCTATTCGACCGATTCTACGGCCGCTCGCGAACTTCTCCGTTCGCATGCGCGCTCGGCCCTTCTGGCCTGCGCCGGGCGGGCCCGGATCATGGCCTATGCCGGCCCGGACGACATTCTCGTAGCGGTTTCAGGAGCGAACCGGTTCGAAACCGGCAGCATGTTCCGCTCGATCTCCGGCCAGTCCCGCGTTCGGCAGATGTTCGACGACGTCTGCGCCTCTCTCGTCACGTTGCGAGACCTGAAATCCGCTCTGGACGAAGCGAGCCCGCGCTGGTCTTGAGCCGGCACCGAAGAGGTCGAACCGGAACGATGGCCCGGCTACGGAGCGAGCGTGCTCCGCACCGGGCCGGCTTGGCTTGACGGCCGCTTTCGTTCAGCGCTGATCGATGGGCACATATTCGCGTTGGGCGGGGCCGGTGTAGAGCTGGCGCGGACGGCCGATCTTCTGGTCCGGATCGGCGATCATCTCGTTCCACTGAGCAACCCATCCGACGGTTCGAGCGAGTGCGAACAAGGCCGTGAACATGGAGGTCGGAAAACCGATCGCCGAAAGGATCACGCCCGAATAGAAGTCGACGTTCGGATAGAGCTTCTTCTCGATGAAATATTCGTCCTTGAGCGCGATCTGCTCGAGCTCGCGAGCGGTGTCGAGGACCGGATCGGAGATTCCGAGCTCGTTCAGCACTTCCTCGGCCGTCTTCTGCATCACCTTCGCGCGTGGATCGTAATTCTTGTAGACCCGATGGCCGAAGCCCATCAGCCGGAACGGATCGTCCTTGTCCTTGGCTCGGGCGATATATTCCGGGATCCGCTCTGGGCGGCCGATCTCGCGCAGCATGTTCAGCGCCGCCTCGTTGGCTCCGCCATGCGCCGGGCCCCACAGGCAGGCGATCCCCGCAGCGATGCACGCGAAGGGATTGGCCCCCGACGAGCCGGCAAGTCGAACCGTCGAAGTCGAGGCATTCTGTTCATGATCGGCGTGGAGAATGAAGATGCGCCGCATCGCATTCTCGATCACTGGATTGACTTCATAAGGTTCGGCCGGGACGCCGAACGTCATTCGAAGGAAATTGCCAGTGTAGGTAAGGTCGTTCTGAGGATACATGAACGGCTGGCCGATCGAATATTTGTAGGCCATGGCCGCTATGGTCGGCATCTTTGCGATCAGCCGGTGTGACGCGATCATCCGCTGAGTCGGATCGGTGATGTCGGTGCTGTCGTGGTAGAAGGCCGAAAGAGCGCCGACCACTCCGCACATGATTGCCATTGGATGGGCGTCGCGGCGGAAGCCTCGATAGAAGGTTGCCAGCTGCTCGTGCAGCATGGTGTGGCGCATGATGGTGTGGTTGAACTTGTCGAGTTCATCCTTCCTTGGAAGCTCGCCATGAAGGAGGAGGTAAGCCACCTCCATGAAGGTCGCGTCCTCCGCAAGCTGATCGATCGGATAGCCACGGTGGAGCAGGATGCCCTTGTCGCCGTCGATGTAGGTGATCCTCGACTGACAGCTCGCCGTGGAGGTGAAGCCGGGATCGTAAGTGAAGACGTCGGTCTGGCCGTAGAGCTTGCGGATGTCGATGACGTCCGGCCCCACGGTGCCGGAAAGCACGTCATATTCGAAATTCTTGTCGCCGATAGTGACGCTGGCCTTATTCGCCATCTTCAATTCCTTTCCCCGCAATCTGGTCCGCGATTCGGGCGAGGCTTTCGTCCCGCCCCAGCAAGGCCAGCACATCGAAAATACCGGGCGAAGTCGCCCGCCCCGTCAACGCCGCCCGCAAAGGTTGCGCCACCTGCCCGAGCTTGACGCCCTGCGCCTCGGCAACCTCCCGCACCGCCTGCTCCGTCCTTTCCGCACTCCAGGAATCGAGAGCCGACAGGGCCTCGTGGAGACGGGCGAGCAGGTCCCGCGCGCCGCCTTCTAACAGCGTCGCGGCCTTCTCGTCCATGTCCAGCGGCCGTTGCTTGAACAGGAACAGAGCGCCGTCGGCCAAGTCGTTGAGGTCCTTGGCCCTCGGAGTCAGCTCCGGCAGCGCGCGAGCGAGCAGGTCGATATCAGCCGCGTCCAGCCCACGTCCCAGCCGCCCTTCGATCTTGTGGTCGATGAGACTGGCGAGCCGATAAGGATCGGCCTCCCGAAGGTAATGGCCGTTCAGATTCTCCAGCTTCTTCGTGTCGAAGCGCGAGGGCGAGCGTCCGACCTGTGGAAGGTCGAACCACTGGACGGCCTGGTCGCGTCCGATGATCTCCGCGTCGCCATGGCCCCAGCCAAGCCGAAGCAGATAGTTGAACAAGGCTTCCGGAAGGATGCCCAGTTCGTCGCGATAGGTTTCGACCCCCAGCGCACCATGCCGCTTGGAGAGCTTGGCGCCGTCCTGGCCATGGATCAGCGGCACATGGGCATAGACCGGCTCGGGCCATTCCATCGCCCTGATGATGGCGAGCTGCCGAAAGGCGTTGTTGAGATGATCGTCGCCGCGGATGACGTGAGTCACTCCCATGTCGTGGTCGTCGACGACGACGGCCAGCATGTAGGTTGGGCTTCCATCGGATCGCAGCAGGATGAAATCATCGAGTTCCTCGTTCCGGACCCTGACCTCCCCCTGGACCTGGTCGGCGATCGCCGTCTCGCCTTCGCGCGGGGCCTTCAGTCGCACCACGAACGGGCCTTCCCCCTCTTCGTCGCAATCGCGCCAGCGGCTGTCGATCCGGAACGGCCGCTTCTCGCGCTGGGCCGCCTCGCGCGCGGCGGCAAGCTCCTCTGCCGTCATCCAGCATTTATAGGCCGCGCCGCGCGCGAGCAGCTGGTGTGCAACCTCCGAATGGCGTTCAGCGAATTTCGACTGGAAGTAGGTTTCACCATCCCAGTCGAGCCCAAGCCATTTCATCCCGTCGAGGATCGCGTCGATCGCCGCCTGAGTGGAGCGCGCCTTGTCGGTGTCTTCGATGCGCAACAGGAACTTCCCGCCATGGTGACGCGCGTAGAGCCAGTTGAACAAGGCCGTGCGCGCGCCGCCAATATGCAGGAATCCCGTCGGCGAGGGCGCAAAGCGGGTGACGACATTGCTTGCGCTCACGTTGGCTTTCTCCAAGGATGAAGGTCATGGCGACCCAGGAAGCGAGCGCCCCTAGCATAGCGGACGCGCCGCGAGAAAGGGCGTGGGCGCAGCCTTTTTCCGGCTTGGGTCAAAGGCTCGAAGCCCTTTTCGAGGCCGAGCGTGCGCAATTGCCGCTGTGGCTGCCGGTCGGGCTGATCCTCGGAATGAGCGCCTGGTTCTGGATTCCGGTGCCGGAGGGCTGGGTCGGGTTCCTTATGGGGACGCTGGCGCTTGCCCTGGCTCTGCTTGCCGCCGCCGGCGCGACTCGGTGGGGAAGGGCACTCGCCTTCTTCTGGATCGCCGCTGCGATCGGCTGCGGCCTCGTCTGGTGGAAGGCAGAGCGTGTCGCCGCGCCGCGGCTGGAACGGGCTCAGATGATCGAGCTCGTCGCGCCGATCGAGAGCGTGCAGCCTCTCGCCGCCGAGCGGATTATCCGGCTGGTCGTTGCGCCACAGGGGAAAGGTCTCCCGCGACGCCTTCGCATCAATGTTCCCGACGCTCTGGCAGTGGACGGGCTGACGGCTGGGGCAAGGATAAGGGTCCGCGCCTGGGTGATGCCGCCGGCCCCGATGGCCGCACCCGGCGGCTATGATTTCGCTCGTTCGGCCTGGTTCCAGGGGATCGGTGGCACGGGACGGGCGCTCGAAGTCGCGATGGTCGCCCAAGCGCCGGAATCGACCTGGCGCTCTCGGATCGCCGATTGGCGCCATCGGCTGGCCGCGCATGTTCGAAGCCAGCTTGGTGGAGCGGAGGGGGGCATTGCCGCGGCGCTTGCGACGGGCGACCAGTTCGGAATTCCGGAGGAGGATGCCGAAGCGCTGCGCCGTTCGGGCCTGGCGCACCTCCTTTCCGTCAGCGGACTGCATCTCACGGCGGTGGTCGGCGCCGTCATGCTTCTGACCCTCAAGCTGCTTGCACTCAGCCCTCTGCTCGCGCTGCGTTTTCGACTGGTTCTGGTCGCGGCTTCAGCAGCGGCGCTGGCCGGGATCGGCTACACCCTTCTAACTGGGGCGGAGGTGCCGACGGTCCGCGCCTGCATCGCCGCCTTGCTTGTCCTTGCCGGAATCGCGCTGGGACGCGAAGCGCTGACGCTTCGGCTGCTTGCCGTCGGCGCCCTCATCGTGCTCCTGTTCTGGCCGGAATCGCTGCCGGGCCCGAGCTTCCAGCTGAGTTTCGCCGCCATCACCGCGATTGTCGCCCTCCACGAGCATCCGCGCGTCCAGGCGCTGCTGTCGCGGCGGGACGAGAGCGGAGCGGCGCGAACGGTCCGGTTTCTCCTGGGGCTGGTCCTCACCGGTCTTGCCGTGGAGCTGGCGCTTACGCCGATCGCGCTGTTCCATTTCCACAAGTCCGGCCTTTATGGCGCGGCCGCCAATGTGATCGCCATTCCGCTTACCACCTTCGTGATCATGCCGCTGGAGGCGCTCGCCCTGATGTTCGACCTGGTCGGCCTCGGCGGCCCGTTCTGGTGGGCAGCGGGGCAGGGACTCAGCTTCCTCCTGTGGCTGGCGCACAGTGCGGCGAACGCCCCGGGCGCGGTCGCGTTGCTCCCGGCCATGCCACGCGGAGCCTTCGCCCTGATCGTTGCCGGCGGACTCTGGATCTGCCTGTGGCGGACCCGCTGGCGACGCTTGGGCGTCCTTCCGGTGCTTGCGGGAGCGGCGTGGGCGCTCACCATCCCGGCGCCCGATCTGATCGTCACCGGCGACGGGCGTCATTTCGCGCTTCGAACCGAATCCGGCGGATTGGCGCTGCTCCGTCCGCGGGCGGGCGACTATGTCCGTTCAACTCTCGCCGAGCTGGCCGGCGCGGAGCCCAATTTCGCCGATCTGGAGGCACTGCCCACCGCCGCCTGCAGCCCCGATCTGTGCGCCGCCAACCTGATTCGCGGCGGCCGGCGGTGGCGAATACTCGCGACCCGCACCCGCCATTTCGTGTCCTGGCCGGACATGGTCGCGGCCTGTCGTGAGGCGGACATCGTCATCGCCGACCGACGGCTCCCGCGAGGTTGCGAACCACGATGGCTGAAGATCGATCGCGCCTTCCTGGCACGAAGCGGGGGATTGTCGATCACTCTGGGAGAGCGCCCGCGCATCGTGACGGTTGCGGAGCAGGTGGGGAAGCATCCATGGGGCTACCGGCCCTGAGGAGAGGACGATGCTGATCAGACCTGCCGGTCCCGGTGATCGGGAGCCGATCTGGAAGATTCTGGAGCCGGTGATCCGCGCTGGCGAAAGCTATGCTCTGCCAAGGGAAATGAGCCGCGCCGACGCCTTGACTTACTGGACCGGCGCGGACCGCCAGACCTTTGTGGCCGAAGTCGATGGTCAGGTCCTTGGAACCTACTATCTTCGCGCCAACCAGCTCGGCGGTGGCGATCATGTGGCCAATTGCGGCTATGTCACCGCTTCCGAAGCAGCGGGCCGCGGGATTGCTCGAACGATGTGCGCCAACTCGATCGATCGGGCGCGCGGATCCGGTTTTCGAGCGATGCAGTTCAATTTCGTCGTCAGCACCAACGTCCGCGCGGTCCGGCTGTGGGAAAGTCTCGGCTTTGCGACGGTCGGCCGCCTCCCGGGCGCCTTTCGTCATCCCAGGCTTGGTTTCGTCGATGCGCTGGTCATGTTCCGGTCGCTCTGAAGCGGCGGCCAGACCTCAGACTGGCTTTGGGGAGCGTCTAGGAAAATTGGAATGGTTGGAGCGACCGCTCGCGCCTACCCCTCGGGCTCCACGCCAACGAGGAACTCGAATTCGATGTTTCGATTGCTGATCGCCTTTTCCGCCCTTTCCACTCTTGTCGCGCCGGCCGACGCCGTGGCCCAGAACGGCCGAGTCGAATGGAACCGGCCCATGGAACCGTTCCCGATCATCGGCAATGTCCATTATGTCGGCACTTCCGGCCTGGGAGCCTATCTGGTCACCGGACCGGAAGGTCATGTCCTGATCGATGGCGGAAGCGAGGAAAGCGCGCCGCAGATTGCCGCCAATATCCGGCGACTGGGAATTCGACTCGAAGACATTCGCTTCATCGTCAACAATCACGCGCATTGGGACCATGCCGGCGGGCTGGCCGAACTGAAGCGACTCACCGGAGCCCGGCTCGTCGCCAGCGCCGCCGACGCGCCCGACCTCACCCACGGAAGCAATTCCTATCGTGACGATCTCGATCGGTTCGCGCCGGTTGCGGTCGACCGGTTGATCTCGGACGGTGAGATGCTTCGGGTGGGTTCGCTGGCTTTGACGGCCCTGATCACCCCGGGACATACTCGCGGCTGCACGAGCTGGACCACCGAAGTGAACGCGGGAGGCCGTCTGTACCGAGTGCTGTTTGCCTGCAGTCTCACCGTTGCTGGCCAGCCTCTGGTAGGCGACGAACGCTATCCCGAGGCCGCGGCCGACTTCCAACGCACCTTCGATCGGCTTGGCCAGATGCGCGCCGATGTCTTTCTGGGCTTCCACGGCAACCAGTTCCGACTGGAAGAAAAGCGACGTCGCCTTGCCGCCGGGGACCCGCTCGCCTTCGTCGACCCGGAGGAAGTTGGGGCACAGATCGCCCGCGCCCGCGAGGCATTTCAAAGGGAGCTGCAACGTCAGCGCGCCGCTATCCCGGCGAAGGGCGATTAACGGACGTCGCTCTTGACGCAGGCGATCTCGTTGCCGCTAGGATCGAGGAACTGGAAGCGGCGCCCGCCGGGAAAAGCGAAAATCGGTCGAACGACCGGCACCCCGGCCCGCATCACCGCTTCCAGGGCGACCTCCAGATCGTCGACCTCGATCACCGGCAGCGGCGCCCGGGTCGCCTCGGAATCGTCACCCTGCAGGCCGACGTCGGTATCGCCCGTGGTCGTTGCCGCATAAGTCGGCCCGAACTCGGTCAAGGACCAGCCGAAAACGCTCTGATAGAATTCCTTGGCGACGGCGACATCGCGCACCGGCAGTTCCACATAGTTCATACGGGCCATGGCCAATGCCTTTTCGTTCAGCCTCTCTCAGGCAGACCGGAACAAGGTCCCAAAATCGACTTCCCGCACCGTCTTCAGTAGCGCCGGAGCAGCCCAGCGAGACGGCCCTGGATCTGTACCTGGTCGGGCCGGTAGCGCTGCGGATCATATTGACGATTGGCGGGATCGAGGCGGATCATCTGGCCTTCGCGCCGAAAGGTTTTCAGAGTCGCTTCCTCATTGTTGATCAGGGCCACAACGATCTCGCCATCGCGAGCCGTGTCCTGCCGCCGGATCAGGGCATAGTCGCCATCGAAGATGCCTTCCTCGACCATCGAGTCGCCAGCCACTTCAAGTGCGTAATGCTCGCCAGGTCCCAGAAGGGCTGCAGGAACGGGCAAAGTCTCCGTACCCTGCAGCGCCTCGATCGGCGTGCCGGCAGCAATCCGCCCATGGAGCGGGACCTCCATGATATCGTTTGCAGGACGGAGCAGTGCAGGAGCCGCCGTCGGCAGCGCAACCACATTGGAGCCGGAGCCACCTTTGGTATCTGGCACCTTCAACACCTCGAGTGCCCGAGCGCGGTTCGGCAGCCGGCGGATGAAGCCACGCTCCTCGAGCGCGGAAATCAGGCGGTGAACGCCACTCTTGGACTTGAGATCGAGCGCTTCCTTCATCTCCTCGAACGAAGGCGACACTCCGGTCTCAGACAGGCGCTCGTTGATGTAGAGAAGAAGCTCGTGTTGCTTGCGGGTGAGCATGCAGGTTCCCCCTGATGGAACGTTTGTGGAACGTGTAAGGAACAGGTCGAACCCTGTCAAGCCGAGACGCCGGCCACCTCTCGGGTGAGGTCAAGGAAGTTGCGAAGCAGCCGGTGGCCGTGCTCGGTGGCGATGCTTTCCGGGTGGAACTGGACGCCGTGGATCGGAAGCTCGCAATGGCGAAATCCCTGTACCGTTCCGTCCGCTGCGATCGCATTGACGAGAAGACAATCCGGCATGGTCGACGGATCGACCGCCAGTGAATGGTAGCGGGTGACGGTGTAGGGGGAGGGCAGCCCGAGAAATAGGCCGGTTCCGTCATGTTCGACGTCGCACGTCTTGCCGTGCATCGGCGTCGGTGCCCGAACCACTCGGCCGCCGAACTGCTGCCCGATCGCCTGATGGCCGAGGCAGACGCCGAGCAATGGACGTCGCTCGGCGGCGCAGGCGGCGACCAGACCGAGCGCGTTCCCTGCCTCGTCCGGCGTTCCTGGTCCCGGAGAGATCAGGAAGGCGTCGGCACCGCTCGAAAGGGCTTGCGACGCCGTGACGGTATCGTTCCGCTCGACCCGCACCTCGGCTCCGATTTCCTGGAGATAGTGGACGAGGTTCCAGGTGAAGCTGTCGTAATTGTCGATGACGAAGATCATGAGCGGGCCCGTCGGCGCTGCCGAAAAAGGGAGAGGTCCCGGCCCAGATGAGCTCGCCTCAAGCCGCGCCCTTGGAGCAGCCGCTTGAAGTCGGGCCAGTGATCGAAATTCTGAAGCTGAAGGTGAAAGTAGTTCACATATTCGAGTGCCGCGAGCAGCGCCAACAGCGCAGCCACGATTCCCGGTGCCCTCGGGACCTGGGTCGCCAGCAGCGCCGCTGCTCCGGCGAGCCCGACACAAGTCAGAACCAGCAGCGGTAGCTGGACACGATCGGCGACGGGGAGAAGCCTTTCCATGGGCCGTCGATGACCGCGGATCAGGCGAAGCGAAGCCCACCAGTAGAAGGCGCCGACGACGAGCAGGAAAAAGGTGGGCAAGGCGGCTGCGATCAACGCCGCCCATTCCGGCGCCGAGTCCGGTTCGGCGAAGCCGATCAGCACGGGAGGCAGGAACAAGGCGCCTCCGGCTTCCTGCTTCCAATATTGCGAGAGCCTCCGCTCCAGCCGGTCGCCTCTTCTCACTTCCCCACATTAGGCGCCCGGCAAGCGCAGGCAAGCGGGGCTATTCGGCGACGCTTCCGAGCAGGCGGCGGCGAGCGGCGGCGAGCGCTTCCTGATCGCGCTCGATCTCCGTTCGAATCTCGACCGCTCGGGCGAACTGCTGCGCCACTTCCTCCGAAGCGCTTCGGGTGAATTCCGCTCGGGTGGTTTCGATGAGCTGCGGCTGCTCGGCGGCATCGCCGGGCGTGCGCCGGGCGTGATGGACGACGAACCAGCCGGCGCCGTTCGGCGCGGGGACAATCCGGGCGCGGCCCTCGGGAATGGAGAAAAGCGCGAGCAGCGGCGGCGGAACCTGCTGCCCGCCCTGGCTGATCTCGAGCCGGCGCATGTTGATCGCGCGGGGTGCCGTCGGCCGAGGCTGCGCTTGAGCGAAGGCTTCGGCGGCCGCCATTCCGCCATTGATCCGGTTGACGATGCCTTGCGCGATCTGCCGCGCCTGGTCGAGGGCACGCTGCTGAATGAAGGCTTCGCGCACCTGAGCGGCGATCTGCGCCAGCGGCGGCGCCGCCGCCGGAACGACATTGTCGATCCCGACCAGAGCGAAGCGCTGGTCGCTTCCGATCTGCTCGACGACCGGCTCGGGCTCTTCCGGATCGATCTCGAAAGCGGCGTCGAGCAGCGGCTGCAGTTCCGGCGGGACGATCCACTGCTGGCCGGGAACCTGGCCCGACTGGGTGATCGGTGGCGTCGTGACGAGGTTCAATCGCTCCTGGCGCGCAATTTCCTCGACACTGCGACCTTCGGATATCTGGTCTTCGACCCGGCTGACGAGGGCGTTGAGAAGGTCGGCCGATTTGCGCTGCTGGATCGCCTGGGCGATCTCGGCCCGCGCCTGCTCGAGAGTCCGTCCCTCGCCGCGCGCGACCTGATCGATCCGAACGACGTGGAAGGCGCCCTGGGACCGAATGGGGCCGACCACCGCGCCCTGCTCGGCCGAGAAGGCCGCACGCGCCACGTCGGCGGGCGCTTCGTCGGCGAACCCGCTTTGGGTCTGGTCGGCATAGGTGAGGTCCGCGGCAGCGAAGCCGAACCGGGCCGCGACATCGGCAAAGCTCGTTCCGCCGCGAAGCTGCTGGACCGCCTGCTGGGCCTGCTGTTCGTTCTGAAGGACCAGGTGCTGGAGCGTTCGCCGCTCCGTACCGGCGAACTGCGCCGCATTTTCGCGGTAATAGGCCTGGATCTCCTGGTCGGTCGCCTGCGCCGCCTCGCCGATCTGGTCCGCGCCGATCATCGCATAGCGGATCACCCGCCGTTCCGGGATCGTGAACCGATCCCGATTCTGCTGGTAGAAAGCGGCGATTTCGGCGTTGGTCGGATCGATTCCCTGGATCGTGAGGCTCACCGGCACGATCCCCAACGTGCCTTCCCGCCGCTCGAGAAGAAGATTGGCATATTCGCGGGCGACGCCTTCGGGGACCCGGGCCCCGAGCGCGATCGGTGCAAGTAGCTGGCGCTGCATCAGCGACTGGGCAATGTCCTGCCGGAGCTGCGCCTCGGTGACGTTCTGCTGAGCGAGAGCCTGGCGGAAGCTGTTCTCGTCGAACTGGCCGGCGAAATTGCGGAAGGCGGGGATGTTGACGATCTCGCGGTCGATCATCCGCTGCGAGACGACGAGACCCTGCTCCTCACCGAAATGCTGGAGTGCCGCCGCGATGATCAGGCGAGTCAGAAGCTGGTCGAAGGTCCCGGCGGCGAGGAAGGTGCGCATGTCGAGTGTCGGCTGCTGCTGGCGCGCCCGAGCATATTCGCGGTTCACCGTGTCGGTGAGCTCCTGCTCCGAGATCCGTCGTCCCTCGACCGTTGCCAGGGTGGGGCTGCTCTGACCGCCAGCAAGCCCGCCCATTCCACCCATGCCGTCTGTCCCGAAACCGGTAACGACGATCGCCACGAGAGCGATGAACAGAATCGCGCCAGCGGCCCATGAACGAGCGGAGCGGCGGAAGGAGGAGATCATGCGCGGGTCCCGGATGATGACAAGGTTGGCGGGGTCATAGAAGGCACCCCCGCTGCCCGCAAGCTTGCCACCGGGCCTGTTCCGCCTGGAACGGGCCGTGCGCGATCCGCCCCATTGCGGGTCGCGGGTACAGACCGTAAACGCCCGCCGGTCATTTCAGGGAATTGGACATGAATCTCCGTCGCAAGCTTGTCGTCGGCAACTGGAAGATGAACGGCAGCCTGGCCCAGCTTTCGGAGCTTCAGTCGATCGGGGAGGCCGCACGCGAGGCAGCCGGTGTCGATGTCGGCATCTGTCCGCCCTTCACCCTGATCGCTCCAGCTGTGACCCGGGCCGGACAATTGTGGATCGGGGCGCAGGATTGTCATTCCAGCGACAGTGGCGCCCATACGGGGAGCATTTCGGCCTCGATGATCAAGGAAGCCGGCGGCCGAATCGCCATTGTCGGCCACAGCGAGCGCCGGGCTGAGCAGAATGAAAGCGACTCGATCGTGCGCGCCAAGGCCGAGACGGCGCTTCGCCACGGCTTGCTCACCATCGTCTGTGTCGGCGAAAGCGAGCTGGATCGTGCCGCCCATGACCATCTCCCGGTCGTTGGTCGACAGCTTTCCGGATCATTGCCCGAGAGCTGGGAGGAGGGCGAGCTCGTCGTCGCCTATGAGCCGATCTGGGCGATCGGCACCGGCAATGTCGCAACTCCGGCCGATATCGGGGAGATGCATGCCTTCATTCGTCGCAGCCTGGTCGAGCGATTTGGAGATCTGGGCGACCGGATCCGGATTCTCTACGGCGGTTCGGTCAAGGCAGACAATGCCGCCGAGACCTTTGCAGTCGCCGAGGTCGATGGAGCCCTGGTCGGAGGTGCAAGCCTCACCGCCGCCCAGTTCGTCCCGATCGTCGAGGCTGCGGCACGAGCCTGAACGTCGCCGACGCGATCGATCGAGCGGTTCCGGCTCCGACGGTCCGCCAAGCCGGATACCGCCACGCGGCGTCGAGGCTTGAGAAGCGGGCCTTCATCCCCTAGATCGCCCGCAACGCTCTCCCGAAAGACCTGCCAATGTTCACGTTCCTGCTGATCGTCCAGACGCTCGTCGCCATTGCGATGATCACCATGATTCTGATGCAGCGCTCCGAAGGGGGCGGCCTGGCTGGCGGCGGAAGCCCCGCCGGAATGATGAGCGCTCGCGGCGCGGCCGACTTCCTGACCCGTTCGACCGCCATCCTCGCGACGATCTTCGTCATTCTTTCGATCGCCCTCGCAGCCGTTGCGGCGGGCCAGCGCGCTCCGCGAACGATCGATCCGTCGCTGGTGAAGCAGGCGCCGGCAACGGCACCGTCGCCGATCGAGTCCTTCGTCCCCGGCGCCGAGCCGCCGGCGCCGCAGCAGCCTGCTCCGGCCGAAACCAATCAGTCGGGCGTGCCGCTGGCCCAGTGAACCGAGCCGTCAAGCGCGGCGGTTGAACGCCGCACTCGCGGCCTCGAACAACCCGGATACGAACGCGGCCGATTGGTCGAGAGAACCGGCCGGCGCCGATCGATGGCGCGCTCCTTCGCTTCGGTCCGAGTTCGAAAATAAAAGCGATTCGGCGGCTTGCCCTTTTCCGCTGCCGCCGCTTAAGCCTCGACTCCCATGGCGCGGTTCATTTTCATCACCGGCGGCGTGGTCTCATCGCTTGGCAAGGGCCTCATGGCGGCGTCTCTCGCGGCGCTCCTTCAGGCGCGCGGCTATAAGGTGCGGCTGCGCAAGCTCGATCCCTATCTCAACGTCGATCCAGGGACGATGTCGCCCTATCAGCATGGCGAAGTCTACGTCACCGATGACGGCGCGGAGACCGACCTCGATCTCGGCCACTATGAGCGCTTCACCGGCGTTCCTGCACGCCAGTCGGACAATGTTACCTCCGGGCGGATCTACCAGCAGATCATCCAGCGGGAGCGGCGGGGCGATTATCTCGGTGCTACCGTCCAGGTCATCCCGCACGTCACCAACGCGATCAAGGACTTCATCCGCGCCGATATCGACCCGGCCTGCGACTTCATCATCTGCGAGATCGGTGGAACCGTCGGCGACATCGAATCGCTGCCGTTCATCGAAGCGATCCGCCAGTTCCGCAACGAGGAGGGCAGGGGCCAGACCCTCTCCATCCACACCACTCTGGTTCCCTATATCGCTGCCGCCGGCGAACTTAAGACGAAGCCGACCCAGCACAGCGTTCGCGAGCTCACCAGTCTCGGCATCCAGCCCGAGATCATCGTCTGCCGGTGCGAGCATCCCTTGCCCGAAAGCGACCGCGCCAAGATCGCGCTGTTCTGCAATGTTCGACAGGAAGCCGTCATTCCCGCGCTGGATGCGAAGAGCATCTATGCCGTCCCCGCCCAGTATCACGAGGCGGGGCTCGACAGCGAAGTTCTTCATGCCTTCGGAATCGAGGACGCCCCTGTTCCGGACATGGCCCGCTGGGACGATGTGCTCGACCGGCTCTACCATCCGGAGGGCGAGGTCACGATCGGAGTCGTCGGCAAATATGTCGGCCTTCAGGATGCCTATAAGAGCCTGACCGAGGCGCTGGTCCATGGCGGCCTCGCCAATCGGGTGAAGGTCAACATCCGGTGGCTGGACGCGGAACTGTTCGAGCATCCGGAAGCCGAAGTTGCCGCAATGCTGGAGCCGATGCACGCCATCCTCGTCCCCGGAGGCTTCGGCGAGCGCGGCAGCGAGGGCAAGATCGCATCGGTCCACTTCGCGCGCGAGCGCAAGGTGCCCTTCTTCGGCATCTGCCTGGGCATGCAGATGGCCTGCATCGAGGCGGCAAGGAACACGGCGGGAATCGAGGGTGCCGGCTCGAGCGAGTTCGGCGAACCGTCCGAGCCAGTCGTCGGCCTCATCACCGAATGGATGAGCCGCGAGGGTCTTCAAAAGCGGGGTGCCGATGCCGATCTTGGCGGCACCATGCGCCTCGGCGCCTATGAGGCGAGACTCGCCGGCAACAGCGTCGTGCGCTCGATCTACGGAAGCGACACGATCGAGGAACGCCATCGCCACCGCTACGAGGTCAACATCCATTACAAGGAGAAGCTCGAGGCCGGCGGCCTGGTCTTTTCAGGCATGAGCCCGGACGGTGAGCTTCCGGAGATCGTCGAGCGGCCGGACCATCCCTGGTTCATCGGCGTTCAGTTCCACCCGGAGCTGAAGTCGAAACCCTTCGATCCGCATCCGCTGTTTGCGAGCTTCGTCGAAGCGGCGGTAAAGCAGAGTCGTTTGGTCTAGCCCGCTGCCACGCCGTTTCGGCCTGCCAGCCGGAGGGCTCGACCGGGTTCCAGCTTAGCCCGGTCGATGCATCCGAACCGCAGCCTTACTTGGTTGCGAACTGCCCCGTCTCCGCTCCGAAATGCTCGCGGGCATGGGCGCGGGCGGCGTTGGCGCTCTTGAAGGTCTCCTGGACCGGAGTCGCCGTCACCAGCGGATAGTTCTGACTGTTGTAGCGCACCTCGCGGACGGTGAGGTGGAAGCGCCCGTCCTCTTCCTTGCGGATCAGATAGGGCTTGGGGATTTCTCTGCTCATCGATGTTCTCCGATCATGAAAAAGCCCTCCCGTTGCCGGGAGGGCGATGTTGTCAGCCGACCATCGCGGCGACGATTCGGCGCAGCTCGTGCGGCGCCAGCGATGTCGAGGCAGGCTCTTGCGGCCGAGCCGCAAGCAGCGCCTTCGGCGGCCAAAGCTTGGCTCGCCTCGGCCCTCTGATTTCCAGTTTCATTCTTTTCTGTCCTTGGGCGGAGTGACCGCCACTCTTCGTATCGGCTTGCTCAGCGCCGGAATGTTCGCCGCCTTTGACCGCCCGGGCCTTGGCCGGGCGTCTTCTCGCGAAACACGATCCGGCCCTTGCTGAGGTCGTAAGGGGTCATCTCGACGTGGACCCGGTCGCCGACGACCGACTTGATGCGAAATCGCCGCATCTTGCCGGCCGTGTAGGCGATGATCCGGTGCTCGTTGTCGAGCTCGACTCCGAACCGGCCGTCGGGAAGGATCTCGTCGATCCTTCCCTCCATGAGCAGTAGTTCCTCTTTCGCCACTTTATTCGGCGTCGGCGAGGTTGACCGCCGAGCTCTTGCCGTCGCGGCCGGATTCGAGCTCGTAGCTGAGGCGCTGACCTTCGCGGAGCGAAGACATTCCCGAGCGCTCGACGGCGGTGATGTGGACGAAGGCGTCCTTGCCGCCGGCATCGTCGGAGATGAAGCCGTAGCCGCGGTCGATGTTGAAGAATTTTACGGTGCCGATAGCCATGATCGGGTCCTTTCGTAGGCAATGATTGCCCGCGCGCGAACGGCGCGGCGGGGCCGGTGAAGCGCGAAAGGGAAGAAGAGAGGCCGCGAGGCGGCGTCAGGTTCGCTCGCAGGCGACGTCAGCAAGAGCGATATAGGCGCAACTTCGTTAATTTACAATTCCCGCAAGCTGAACAGGGGCTTCCACCGCGGGCTTGCCGATGGCGCTCCGTCCCCTTTCCAGACGGACGACGCCGAGGCGAGCAACGACCCGGCCGTCGCTCAACCGGCTCAGATCACCCCGGTCACTAGCCTCCGCTCCAGCGCCTCCTGCGCGGTGAGGTACCAATTGTAGAGCGCTTTCTGCTGGAGCTCGTCCAGGCCGACATCGCTGCCGTCGATCAACCGACGGAAATCCTGCTCCTCCAGTTTCAGCCCGAATTCCATCTGGGCACACAAGGCCTGAAGTTCCGGCAGGCTGGCGCGGATCGGGCCGGAGACCTGAACGGTCTGCTCAAGCTGGCGGCAGTGGATCAGAAGGATTGTGTCCCTGGTGAGCCAGCGTTCCCCGCGCGAGAAGGCCGACATGATCGTCGCTCCTGCCGAATAAACCACGGTCTTGCCCAGAAAGTGGAATCGCCGGTCTCCCATACGCGATCGGGCGCGATCAATCTCGAGCACGATCCGCCTGGCCATTTCCGGGTCGCCGCCAAGCGTGGTCAGTTCCATCGCCACGTCGCCTTCGCCTTGCGCGGCGGTGGCAAGCTCTTCGATGAGGGTGCGTACCGCCGTCTCGTCGATTCGCCCCACGATCGAGACCTGCGGTGCCGCCAGACACTCCGGCGGGTCCTTTCCATTCCCTGTGGCTTGATCGCGAGCCATCTCGCTCCCTTTCTTCGGGACAACAACAGAGCCGGCCCGAGGCCGTTCCCGGCGAAGGAGAGATGTTCGGAGAGACTCGTGCCGGGGCCTCTGATTCGCGCCGCTGGAGGCGCACGGACCGATGCTGAGGTTGGATCCTCGCCACGCTGCACGAACTGCCCCGTTCCCTAGCATTTCCCTGATCTTTTCGGAACGATCCCGCTGTCTCGTTGTTGGTTCGACGAGGGCAGGGCCTGCGCCGGCGCCATTCGCCCATCCCGGCAGTCGGCTGCGGCCTTGACCCGTATCGCCCGCGTCAGTCGGGCCCTTCGCTCCACCCCGAAACAGTCAGGAGCCAGCCATGAAACTCAACCGCAGCCAGATCAACGCTGTTCGCCAGCAGACCGGGTATCAGCCACTACCGGACGAGGCCGCTGAACAGACCGGCCTCAAACGGGTCATGGGCGATCAGACCTTCTATGTGGATCCTGGCGGAGTCTACGTCTTTGATGCCGTCGAGGCGCCGTCCGGAGACGAGCAGCTGATGGCGATCCAGCTTGCCGAGCTCCATCCCGCACCCGAGGCCGCCGACGAAGTGATCGTACGTCCGGTCAATCCACGTGCCACCACGCTTACCGTCGACCTCGGCTAAGGCCGTCAGCTCGCCATCCCCTTCGATCATGCCACCGCAACAGGAGAATGAAGATGCAGGAATCCATAATTGCAGCAATTTTTGACACGCCCGAACGCGCCGAGCGGGCCATCCACGAACTTCGCTCTGCAGGTGTCGCCGACCAGGCGATCTCGATGGTTGCGCTCAGCGACCGCGAGGGTCGGCTGGAGGTCCAGGATTCAGAGGGGAACCCGACCCACGAACATCACGACAGCAAGTCTACAGGCGTGATGAAGGGGCTTGCTGCAGGGGGGGCAGTGGGCGCGTTTGCCGGCCTTGCGGCGCTCGCCATTCCAGGGCTTGGCCCGTTCATTGCTGCCGGAGCGATCGCCGAGGCGCTGGGAGCGACCGGCTCGGCGGTAGCAGTGAGCGCCGCCGTCGGGGCCACCGCGGGCGGCCTCACTGGTGCACTGGTCGACTATGGCATCAGCCGCGAGGAAGCGGAACATTTCGAACGGCGCGTTCGCGAAGGTGCGGCGCTCGTCACCGTGGACACACGCGGCTCGGAGCGCGACTATAATGCGGTTCGCGCGGTGCTTCGCGCCGCCGGCGGCGAGACTGCGGAAAGGCAGAACGAAGCCGCTTCCTGATCAACGGCCGGGTCGACTGCGGTCCTGCCGGCCGTGCATCCGGAAGGGCACCAAAACGGCTCAGGCGCGTTTCCTTCTGTAGACGCGTGGCGCCCTGTCTGACCCCTTGGCGGGGCGCCGCGCAAAAGCAGAATGGAGTATGCGTATGTACCGCCTAGCCCCCGGGCTGCGGCGAGCCCTTGGCTTCGGCCTCGTCGCGCTAGCCGCCCCACTCAGCCTGAATCCCGCCGCAGCTGCCCAGTCGACCGCAACCGCCGACGCCGCCTTGTCTCTCCCGCAGGTCGACGATCTGCGGCCCGGCCAATATCGCTGGCTTGCCGACACCAGCCAGAGCGACGGACAGATCAGCATCGTTGTCAGCCTGCCGATGCAGCGGGCCTATGTCTTCAGCGGCGACAGTCTGATCGGCGTGTCCACCATATCGAGCGGTCGGCCCGGACACGACACTCCGACCGGAACCTTCGAGATCCTCCAGAAGCGGGTCGACCACCGTTCCAATCTCTACGACAACGCGCCAATGCCTCACATGCAGAGGCTGACCTGGGACGGAATCGCGCTCCACGCCGGCGAGATACCCGGCGAGCCCGCGTCCCACGGCTGCATCCGGCTTCCGCCAGCCTTTGCCCGTCGGCTCTATTCGCTGACCGAGCTCGGCACTCCGGTTGTCGTGACGGACGTGGCGCCGTCCCTTCCCGAGCAGGCTTTGGCGCTCGCCTCCGCTTCCTAGGAATTCGGACGAGGCTCAGGAGCGCCGAGCGCCTCTGCCGTGCGTTCGACGTCTTCGTCGCTCGGCGCTTCCGGAACCCCTTCGCCGGGACCTCGGGCATGGTCGGGAATGCCGGGAGCGGTTTCGGCAATCGGCTCATTCGGCGGCCGTTCGTTCGGCCCGGTGGAAATCTTGAATCGGTCTTCGGCCATGTCATCCTCCTGAGCGTCAGAAGGAGCGGCCCGAACGGAAGTTCCGCCTCCTGCGCCGGTCCAAGCATCCTTGACGCTGGGGTGGCGCGGCTCCTATGTGCGCAGCCTCATCACGCGCGGCGATCGTAGCTCAGCTGGTTAGAGCATCGGTTTGTGGTACCGAGGGTCGCGGGTTCAAGTCCCGTCGATCGCCCCATTTTTTCAAAGCCGACAGGATCGATCGATGAACTCGCTCTGGGACTTCCCCGATTTCGACGAGCATGAGCTCGTGCATTTCGTCACCGACCGGGGAAGCGGGTTGAGGGCAGTGATCGCGGTCCATTCGACGCATCTCGGCCCCGGAGCCGGCGGTACCCGCCTTTGGCATTATGCGAGATCCGGCGACGCGATCGCGGACGTGCTGCGGCTGTCGCGGGGAATGAGCTACAAGAACGCCATGGCCGGATTGCCGCTTGGTGGTGGCAAGGCCGTGATCCTCGCCGAAGAGGACGGGGCCAAGACTCCGGAAATGCTGGCCGCTTTCGGGCGAGCCGTCGATGGGCTCGGGGGGCGCTATGTGACGGCCGAGGATGTCGGAATGTCGGTCGCCGACATGGTCGCCATCTCGAAGCAGACCCGCTTCGTGGCCGGTCTTCCGGTAGCGGAGGGCAGCGTCGGCGGCGATCCCGGGCCGCACACCAGCTACGGCGTCTTCCTCGGTGTTCGGGCCGCGGCCCGCCGGGCACTCGGCAAGGGCAGCCTCGCCGGCCTCCATATCGCCGTCCAGGGCGCTGGAAGCGTCGCCAGCGGCCTGGCCCGACTTGCCGCGCAGGACGGCGCTCGAATCAGCATTGCCGATATCGACGAAGAACGGGCCCGGCGAGTCGCGGACGAGGTCGGCGGAGCCGTCGTTCGTCCCGACGAGATCATGACGCTGGAAGCCGACATCTTCAGCCCGAACGCGCTCGGCGCCATCCTGACCGAGCAATCGATCGCGGCGCTGCGCGTCCCCGTCGTGGCCGGCGGCGCCAACAATCAGCTTGCCACTCCGGCGGACGGCGACCGGATCCACCAGCGCGGGATTCTCTATGCGCCCGATTATGTGATCAATGCCGGCGGGATCATCAACGTTTCAACCGAATATCTGAAGGATGGCGATCAGGCGACCGTCCGCCGCCGGATCGAACGCATCCCCGAGCGGCTCGAGCAGATCTGGGACGAGAGCGTCGCCACGGGCCGCAACGCTGCCGCGGTTGCCGATGGCATGGCCAATCGGCTGATCGGCCGAGCCTGACTTCGCTTCAAGCCCCGGGTCTGATCCCGGAGCTTCGGTCACCTAACCTCCGAGGGTGGGCCTAGGGCTGGAGCGGCGGCCGGTGCGGCTTGTCGCGTCCGAGCCTGTGCTCGCGATAGACGGTGAACAGGCCGCTGCCGATGATGATGGCCGCGCCCGCCCAGGTGCTTGTCGGCGGGTGCGTGTTCCATATCACCCAGCCGAGCAGCACCGCCCAGATCAATTGCGTATAGTCGAACGGCACCACGACGGAGACGGGGGCGAAGCGGAGCGACGAGGTGAGGAAGAGCTGGCCGACTCCGCCGCTGAGGCCGATGGCGGCGAGGATCAGCCATTCGCCGGCATCATGACTCGTCGCGAAGAAGGGCATCAAAAGTCCGGAGGCGAACATCGAAAAGCCGGTGAACCAGAGGACGATCGTGGGCGTGCTCTCCGTCTTCGACATCTGGCGGATCGTGATCGTAACCGCGGCGACCCCCAAGGCGGACAACAAGGCCATGCCAAGACCAAGCGGCGGCAGCTCGCTCCCGCTCGGCTGCATGACGATGAGGACGCCGGCAAATCCCAGGGCGACGGCGGTCCAGCGGTAGAAGCCGACGGCTTCGCGGAGCAGCAGTGCCGACAGAAGCACCGAGAAAAGGGGGGCGACGAATCCGATCGTGCTCGCTTCGGCGAGCGGAAGATAGGCCAACGCCCCGAAGGCGAGAGTCATCGAGGCGAAGCCGAGCATTCCGCGCGCGACATGGGCGCCCGGCCGCTTCGTTCGCCAGGCGCCGAAATTGCGTGTGATGGCGATCCAGGCGAGCAGTGGCGGAAGCCCGAAGGCAAAGCGGTAGAAGGCCAGCTCGACCAGGGCGATCCCAGCTTCGTGGCCGAGCTTGATCATCGCCGCCATCAGGCCGAAGCTGATCGTTGCACCGACCCGAAGGCCGATTCCGAGAAGCCGGTGCTGTACCGGAGGAGCAGGCGGGATCATGAATTCGCCTAAGCACAAGCTTCCCCGTCCGCGAAGCCTTCGCTACACAGTCGGTCCAGAAATGCACGTCTACGCGAATCCGGCTCGCTTCCTGAAAATCGCGCGACCGCTGACAGCCTGGCTGGGCTGGGGCGGGGGCGCGCTGATCGCGCTTGCGCTCGCCCTCGGCCTGTTCGCGACTCCGAGCGACTATCTCCAGGGTGAGAGCGTCCGGATCCTTTACGTCCATGTTCCTGCCGCCTGGCTGGCGATGGGGGGATGGACGGGAATCGCCGTCGCGAGCCTCGCCCAGCTCGTCTGGCGGCACCCGCTGGCCGCCGTTGCCGCTCGGGCGATCGCGGTTCCGGGCGCGGTGTTCACCTTTCTGTGTCTTGCCACCGGCTCGCTCTGGGGCAGACCGACCTGGGGGACCTATTGGGAATGGGACGGCCGGATGACTTCCATGCTCGTCCTCTTCTTCCTTTATCTCGGTTTCATCGCCTTGGCCGGGGCGGAGAAGGAGAAAGGCGGGGAGGGTAGACTGACCGCCATCTTCGGCCTCGTCGGGGCCGTCAACATTCCCATCATCCGATTCTCGGTCGTCTGGTGGAACACCCTTCACCAAGGCGAAAGCATCAGCTTCATTCGCGGCAGTTCGACGATCGACCCGTCGATGCTCTGGCCGCTGCTCCTGTCCGCACTCGGCTTCTCGCTGTTGTTCGGAGCGATCGTCCTGATGCGGATGCGAACCGAACTCGCCCTCAACAAGATCGAAGCGCGGATGAAGCGGATGGCGTCCGCTTCGCCGGATTCCCAGATTGACTCGCGCCGGATCGAACGATCGGCCTCGACCGGGCCGGGGAGCGCATTGTGAATCATTGGCCTTTCATTATCGCCGCTTATGCGCTCACTTTGATGGGAACCGGAGGACTGACCTTGTGGAGCTGGATGGCCATGCGTCGCGCCGAGGGCGAGGCCGAGAAGCTGAGGCGGGGTCGTGAAGCCTAAGAATCAGCGCCTCTTTCTGCTCGTTCTTGCGCTGGTGGCGGTGCTCGGCGCGGTGGTGCTGGCGATGTCGGCGCTGCGCAGCCAGGCCGCCTTCTTCTATGCTCCAGGCGATGTTGCGGCGCGCGGCATTCCGCTGGATCGGGCGGTGAGGATCGGCGGAATGGTCAAGGATGGATCCATCCGCCACCAACCCGACGGCGTGACGATCGAGTTCGTCGTCGGCGACGACACGCCGCACACGATACCGGTCCGCTTCACGGGAATCACGCCGGATCTTTTCCGCGAGAATAGTGGGGTCGTAGCCGAAGGCCGCTTCGAACCCGACGGCCGCTTCATCGCGACCGAAATCCTCGCCAAGCATGATGAGAATTATATGCCGCCCCAGCTGGGGCCGCAGGGCAAGCACAAGACGGAAACACTGGAATGATCGCTGAGGGGGGGCTTGCAGCTTTGTGGCTGGCGGCGGCATTGTCGCTGCTCCAGCTGTTTCTTGGGGCGGCGGCGCTTCGCCCCGGCGGAGAGCAGCTGCTCAAGGTCGTCCGGCCGATTGCCGTGGCCCAGGGCGTGCTCGCGGGATTGGCCTTCCTGGCGCTGATCTGGCTCTTTCTTCGGACCGACCTTTCGGTGCAGCTCGTCGCCTCCAACAGCCATTCGGCCAAGCCTTGGCTCTACAAGTTCGCCGGAGCCTGGGGCAATCACGAAGGTTCCATGCTGCTTTGGGTCACGGTCCTTGCCGTTGCCGGAGCGGCCGTGGCGATGCTCGAACGGCGGCTGAGGCAGGATACGCTGATCGCGACTCTCGCGGCCCAGGCGGCAATCGGGATCGGCTTCTACGCCTTCCTGCTCTTCGCTTCGAATCCGTTCACCCGGCTCAGCCCGGCCCCGGTGGAAGGCAATGGGCTCAACCCTTTGCTCCAGGATCCGGGTCTCGCCTTCCATCCGCCGACCCTCTATTTCGGCTATGTCGGGATCTCGATCGCCTTTTCCTTCGCGGTCGGGGCCCTGATCACGCGCGATGTCGGGCCAGCCTTCGCCCGGGCGATGAGGCCCTGGATTTTGGGCGCCTGGATCTTCCTCACCCTCGGGATCACGGCGGGGTCCTACTGGGCCTATTACGAGCTGGGCTGGGGCGGCTGGTGGTTCTGGGACCCGGTCGAGAATGCGTCGCTGATGCCCTGGCTCGCCGCGACGGCGCTGCTCCACAGCGTCACCGTCCTGGCGACTCGCGACGGGCTGCGCGCCTGGACCATCATGCTGGCCGTCGTCGCCTTTTCCATGTCGATGATCGGGACCTTCCTGGTTCGATCGGGGATCCTGACTTCGGTTCATGCCTTCGCCGTCGATCCGGAACGCGGCGCCTTCATTCTCGTGCTGCTGTTTCTCTATATCGGCGGAGCGCTGGCCCTGTTCGGGCTTCGCGTCGGAACGGTGAAGGAAGGCTCGCGCTTCGACATGGTCAGCCGCGAAGGAGCACTCGTCGCCAACAACCTCTTGCTGTCGGCGATCCTCGGCATCGTTTTCGTCGGCACACTCTATCCGCTCGGGGTCGAGGCCGTGACCGGCGAGAAACTTTCGGTCGGCCCGCCTTATTTCAATGCGGCCGCGGGGCCGATCGCACTCATTCTGGTCACGTTGATGGGAGCGGGCGCGCTGCTTCGCTGGCGCCGCGACGATTGGCGCGAGCTGCTGAAGCGGGTCGCGGTCCCGATCCTGCTAAGCGCCGGCGCATTGCTGCTCCTGATCCTGCTGTTCCCGGGAATCGGAATCCTTCCGCTTCTAGGGTTGATGCTCGCCATCGGCGTCGCCGCGGCCAGCGTTGCGCCGCTCTGGAAGCGCAATCTCAAACGTACGCCCTTCTTCATCTGGGGAATGGTGATTTCCCATCTCGGCATTGCCGTAGCCCTGGCGGGAATGGCTTCCGAAAGCGCCTTCACCAAGGAGACCCTGGTCGCGGCCAGGCCGGGGCAGGATATGAGCGTAGGGCCCTACAGCATCCGCTTCGAGGGCGTGGAACCGGTCGCCGGCCCCAACTGGACGGCGATCGAAGCGCGTCTCACCGCTCGACGTGGCGACGGACGCCCCTTCGAGCTTCGGCCGCAGGCGCGCATGTTCAGCTCGCCGCCAACGCCGACGAGCGAGGCGGCCATCGGCACCGTGCTTGACGGGCAGCTTTATGTCGCGATTGGCGAGGAGGATGAGCAGGGCCGCTGGCAACTGCGCTTGTGGTGGAAGCCGGCCGTGACTCTGATCTGGCTGGGCGGCGGCCTTGTCGCCCTTGGCGGGCTGCTCTCGCTGATCGGCCGTCTCCGGCGTGAGCGCAAGTCGGTTGCAAAATCCTCAAGCAGCGCCGACGAGCCGCTGGTGCCGGCAGGAGCGAGGGAGCAGCTGGCATGAAGCGCAGGCTGATCCTTTGGGTGCCGCTGATCGTCTTTGCCATTTTCGTGGCCGTCGTGGCGGTCGGTCTCTACGCGCCATCGGAGCGTACGATCAAATCGCAGCTTGTCGGCCAGCCCGTTCCGGACTTCGATCTTCCGCCGTCGCTTCCCGGGCGCCCTGGAGTATCGAGCGCTTCTCTTCGCCAGGGGGAGCCGCGGGTGGTCAACATCTTCGCCAGCTGGTGCATTCCCTGTCGGGCCGAGGCTGCGCAGCTCGACGAACTCGCCCGCCGCGGCGTACCGATCGACGGCATCGCCGTTCGCGACCGGCCCCAGGACCTTCAGGCCTTTCTCAGATCCTATGGCGATCCGTTCCAGAGCATCGGCGCCGACAACGACCGGAGAGTACAGCTCGCACTCGGTTCGGCCGGAGTGCCTGAAACCTTCGTCGTGGATGGGCGCGGGATCATCCGTCACCAGCATATCGGCGCCATCATGCCCGCCGACATTCCCGCCATCATCGCAGCCTACGAGGCGGCACGATGAGGGCGATCTTCCTCACTGCCGCTCTGCTCTTTGCCGCTCCGGCTTTTGCGGATTCGCTGATGCCCGCGGCAGAATATGCCAACAAGCAGCTTCCGGACCCGCGCCAGGAGGCGCAGGCGAAGGCGCTGATGGAAACGATCCGCTGCCTCGTGTGCCAAGGCCAGGCGATTTCGGACAGCGATGCGGAAATGGCCGGCGACATGCGCTCGCTGATCCGCGAACGGATCCTTGCAGGCGAAACGCCTGAGCAGATCCGTTCCTGGCTGGTGTCTCGCTACGGCAACTGGGTAACCTATGATCCGCCGCTCGAGCCGGTGACCTGGCCGCTCTGGGCGGCGCCGATGCTGCTCGTTCTCGCCGGCCTTTTCCTGGCTCGCAACCGATTCCGCCGCCGCCAGAGGAAATGATGATCAGCCTGTTCCGCAATCGAGCCGCGACCGCCCTTGGTCGCCAAGGAGTCGCCTGATCATGGGCTGGGTCGTCATGCTGGGGCTCGCGCTCCTCACTGCTGCCGCCCTGTGGCGTTTCGTCCGGAAGGACCAGGCCGCGCTCCAATTCCTTGCGGCCGCGCTCCTGCTCGCTCTCGCGGGTTATGCCTGGCAGGGACGTCCGCAGCTCGAGGGAAAGCCCAAGCCGCCGCCGGCACGCGAGCGGGTGGAAGAGAGCCAATTCGCGTCGATGCGGGAGGACATGCTGGGCCGGTTCGACCGGGCGGCGGCCTGGCTGACGATGGCGGAAAGCTATCAGCGCCGCGGCGATACTCAAAGCGGCGCTGAAATCCTTCAGAGCGCCCTCCGCCAGAATCCGCGCGACGCCGACCTCTGGGTCGGTCTCGGCAACGCTCTCGTGGTCCATGCGGACGGAATGATGAGCCCGGCCGCCCAGCTCGCTTTTCAGCGTGCTTCAAGGATCGCGCCGGAGCATCCGGGTCCCCGGTTCTTCTACGGTCTCGCTCTGGCTCAGGGCGGGAATTACGACGAGGCCGAGCGTCTCTGGCGTCAGCTTCTTGCCGAGGCTCCACAGGAAGCCGAGTATCGACGGACCATCGAGGAACGTTTGCAGGCACTGGAGCAGGCGAGGGCGCTTGGACAGATACCCGGGACTCCGCCGCCCCAGGCGCCGGGCGCGCCCGAGCCGACTCCACCTGCTGCTCCCGCAGGCGCTCAGTGATCCACGCCGCGACCGGTCTTGTCCTGGAGCGCGTCGATCTTCTTTGAAGCTTCGGCCTTGCTCAGATTCGAGTCGAACGCCTCGCCGGCTTCCTCGCTGAGAGTCTTCAGATAGGACGCCTGGGCTCCGGTCATCCGCTCGTCGCCGGTAACCCAGTCGTCGGGATCCTTCGCGGCGTTTCCGACGGGTTCGGCCTTGGGACCGTGATCTTCGTTCATCTTGAACTCCTTGGCGGCAAGAACCGGTATGTTCCCTGATTGTTCCCCATGCTCTGGAACGCGATTGCGATCGGGACTATGCTGGTCCGGCCAGTCATGGAGGCACCGATGCTCCTGCTTCGACTTGCCGCCGGCGCGTTGCTGCTGCTTGCGACCCAGGGCGCCTCAGCCCAGCCGCGGCCGATCGCGATCACCAATGCTCATCTGATCGACGGCACTGGCGCGCCGCCCCAACCGAGGCGCACAATCGTCGTTCGCGACGGGCGGATCGCTGCCATTTTTCCAACCGGCAGCCGCCCCCTTCCTTCGGATGTGGAGGTGATCGAGGCTTCCGGCCAGGCGCTGCTTCCCGGCCTCATTGACGGTCATGTCCATGTCAATCTTCCACCTTCCCGCGGCTCGGAGGCTCCACGAAGTCGAACTGAGCTGATCGGAATGCGCGAGCGGGAAATGGCTGCGCTGCTTCGAAGCGGAGTCACGACCATCCGTGAGATGGCGGGAGATGCCCGGATCACGTCCGAGCTCCAGCGGCGGCAGGCTAGCGGGGATCTGGAAGGGCCGGCGATCCGCTTTGCTGCCGTCTTCTTCGGGGCGCGCTTTCTGGAGGATCCCAGGGCGCAAGGTTCGGCCGTGGGGCTCCAGCCGGGAAGCGCCGCCTGGTCGCGGCTCGTCACGCCGGCTCTCGACCTGCGTCAAGCCATGGCCGAAGCGCGCGCCGCCGGTGCCCACGGCGTCAAGCTTTACGCCTCGTTGAACGCCGAGCAGCTCGCCGCGCTGAGCGCCGAGGCTCGCCGGCAGGGCCTTCTCGTCTGGACTCACAGCGTCGTTTTTCCCGCTGGGACCTTGGAAGCCGTTGCCGCCGGAGCGGACACGCTGGTCCATGCCAAGGGCATGGTGACGGTTGCGGGACTGGACGGGATCCCGGACGATTTCGGGACGGGTACGGCGCAATGGATGGCCTCGCGCCCATTCGGAGAGATCGATCCGGCGGGACCGGCGTTCCAGGCCGCTTATGCCGAGATGGTGCGGCGCGGAACGATCCTGGAGCCGGCGCTGATGGCCGACGGCGATCTGGCGCCGCAGCCGCTCCCACCCCAGCGAGCGGCAATGCGCGACTGGGCCTGCCGAGCCACTGGTGCAGCCTACCGCGCCGGAGTTCCGATTTCCGCCGGTACCGACAGCGTCCGGTGGCAGCCGGGCATTCTCCAACGTGAACTGGCGCGGTTGGTCGAATGCGGTCTGACGCCGCTCGACGCCATTCGAGCAGCGACGTCAATCAACGCCCGAAGCCTCGGGATCGAGGAAACGCACGGAAGCATCCGGGTCGGAAAGGCCGCGGACCTGATCCTCGTTGCCGGCGATCCGTCGAGCGATATCGGTGCGCTCAACGATGTTCGAATGGTCATTCAGTCGGGGCGAGTCGTCGTTCGCCCCGACTGAGCGCGTCAGGCGAAAGGCTCGTACGGCAGGCCGAGGGCGTCGGCCACGGCACGGTGGCGGATCTTTCCGGCGGACACGTTGAGACCATTGGCGAGGTGGGGATCGGCCTTCATTGCCGCTTCGGCGCCGTGGTTGGCAAGCTTCAGGACGAAGGGCAGAGTCGCGTTGTTGAGCGCGAAGGCCGACGTCCGGGCGACCGCGCCCGGCATGTTGGCGACGCAGTAATGGATCACACCGTCGATCTCGTAGACCGGATCGCTGTGAGTGGTCGGCCGCGAAGTTTCGAAGCAGCCGCCCTGGTCGATCGAGATGTCGACCAGCACCGATCCGCGCTTCATCGTCTTGAGCATGTCGCGGGTAACGAGCTTGGGCGCGGCAGCGCCGGGGATCAGAACCGCGCCGATCACCAGTTCCGATCGCGCCACCGCATGGGCGATCGTCGCGCGCGAAGCATAAGCGGTCTTGATCTGGCTCGAAAAGAACATGTCCAGCTCGGCCAGGCGCGAATTGTTGATGTCGTAGATGGTGACGTCGGCCCGCATCCCGACCGCCATCTGCGCGGCATTCACGCCGGCAATTCCGCCGCCGAGGATGGTGACCCGCGCGGGCGCGACTCCGGGAACGCCGCCCAGGAGAACACCGCGGCCGCCTTGCTCCTTTTCGAGATAATGGGCGCCGACCTGGATCGACATTCGTCCCGCCACTTCGCTCATCGGCTTGAGCAGCGGCAGCGATCCGTCGCGGGCGGTGACGGTTTCATAGGCGATGCAGGTAGCGCCGGAGTCGATCAGCCCCCTGGCCTGATCGGGATCCGGAGCGAGATGAAGATAGGTGAAGAGGAGGTGGCGCGGCTCGAGCAGCGCAATTTCCTTCGCCTGCGGCTCCTTCACCTTCACGATCATGTCGGACTGGGCGAAGACTTCGGCGGCGGTGCCAACGATGCGCGCGCCGACGTCGACATAGTCCTGATCGCTGAAATCGATTCCGACGCCGGCATTGGTTTCGACGACGACTTCATGGCCGGCAGCCGTGAGTTCGGCGACGGAAGCGGGGGTCAGGCCGACGCGATACTCATGGACCTTGATTTCCTTGGGCACGCCGACGCGCATCAGTCTCTCCTAGTATATCTGAGCAAAAAAGCGCGCGGTCTATAGCGGCACCGATTCGCTTTGTCGCCGTTGCGAAGCGTCCGGCAGGGTGCTATCGGCGCGCCGCCTTGCAGTCGGTGCACAGCCTCGTCAGGGCGTGAGAAAGGGAATATCGGACGTCTTCTCCGATCCTGACCGATGAGCGATAGCGTCGTAGCCCCAGAGCAGCCTGCGGATCGTCCCGCAGGACACGAGCCGCCGCAGGCGAGCCTCGCCAAGCTGACTCTGCTGGCGATCGGCGTGGTCTTCGGCGACATCGGCACCAGCCCGCTTTATGCTCTGCGCGAGACGTTCGCGTCGGAACACCATCCGCTGCCGGTGGACCGGCTCCACGTCTTCGGCGTCATCTCGCTGATATTCTGGTCGATGATGCTCGTGGTGACTCTCAAATATGTCACCATTCTCACGCGCGCGGACAATAAGGGCGAGGGCGGCAGTCTCGCCTTGCTTGCGCTGATTTCGCGCGAGGCGAAGTTTCGGTGGTCGAGCGGGATCGTCCTTCTCGGGGTCTTTGCCTGCGCTCTGTTCTACGGCGACTCCATGATCACCCCGGCCATCTCGGTCCTTTCCGCGGTGGAAGGATTGACGGTCGTCGAAAGCAACCTCCAGCCGCTCGTCGTTCCGATCGCCATCGGGATTCTGGTTGCGCTGTTCACGATCCAGCGCACTGGAACCGCTCGTGTGGGTGCCCTTTTCGGGCCGATCGTCACCATCTACTTCCTGACCCTGGCGGTTCTTGGTGCGATCTCGATGGCTCGCGATCCGAGCGTGCTTCTGGCGCTCAACCCCTGGTACGCCCTCAACTTCTTCGTGATCGATCCCTGGCTCGGCTTTCTCGCTCTGGGCTCGGTGGTGCTCGCGGTGACCGGCTCCGAGGCGCTTTATGCGGACATGGGGCATTTCGGTCGCCGGCCGATCCGCAACGGCTGGCTGGTGTTCGTCCTTCCGGCGCTGATGATCAACTATATGGGGCAGGGGGCGCTTCTGATCTCAAACCCGGCCGCGATCGAAAGCCCCTTCTACCTGCTCGCTCCGGAATGGTTCCGGTTGCCGCTCGTGTTCATCGCTACCCTGGCGACGATCATCGCCAGCCAGGCGGTGATCTCCGGCGCCTTCTCGGTCACCCAACAGGCGATGCAACTCGGCTTCATTCCGCGTCTGTCGATCCAGCACACCAGTGCCGCAGCGCACGGCCAGATCTACATCCCAATCGTCAACTGGGCCCTGATGACGATGGTGATCCTGCTCGTCCTCTTCTTCCAGACCTCCAGCAATCTTGCGGCCGCCTACGGCGTTGCCGTGACCGGGGCGATGCTGATCGACACCTGTCTGCTTTCGGTGCTGGTTTTCTCGCTCTGGAAGTGGAAGCCCTGGTTCTCGATCCCGCTGCTCGCCATCTTCTTCATCGTCGACATCGCCTATTTCTCGGCCAATCTGATGAAGGTGCCTGACGGGGGCTGGTTCCCACTTCTGATCGGCTTCGTCATCTTCACTCTGCTCACGACCTGGGCAAGGGGCCGAAAGCTGATGCTTCGCCGGCTGGACGAGGCGGCCATTCCGATGCCAGTCTTCATCAAGTCCGCGGCGAACAGCGCTACTCGGGTGGCTGGAACGGCGGTGTTTCTCACGACTTCCGCAGAGGGCGTGCCCCACTCGCTGCTCCACAATCTCAAGCACAACAAGGTCCTTCACGAGCGCGTGATCCTGCTCACGGTGCGGATCGAGGACGTACCTTACGTGCCTGAGAAGAAACGGTTCGAACTCAAGGATCTCGGCCGAGGCTTCTACCGCCTGATCGTCCACTATGGTTTCATGGAGGAACTGGACATTCCCGCGGCCCTGACGCGGGTCGAGAATTGCGGGCCGCAGTTCAAGATGATGGAAACCAGCTTCTTCCTTGCCCGGCAGACCTTGATCACTTCGGCAACGCCGGGAATGGCCGTCTGGCGGGAGAAGTTGTTCGCCTGGATGCTCCGAAACGCGGAAAGCGCGATGGAATTCTTCAAGCTTCCGCCCAACCGGGTGGTCGAGCTCGGCTCGCAGGTGGAAATCTGAACCGGGATTGGCCGATCGGTCCGGCGGCACCGGGCCGCTCTTGCCGATGAGTGCGGCGCCTCTCATCGTCACCGCCACCTTCGCTCCCGGCGACGATGGCTGGCTCCAGCAGCTCAGGCGCGTGCACTACCCGCCCGAGCTCAACCGGGTTCCGGCCCATCTTACGCTCTTTCACCATCTGCCGCCGAGTCTCGAGGCCGAATTCGGGCGGCGCCTCTCCTCGGCAACGGCCGCAGCGCCGCCCGCTGCATTCATCGTCGGAATCATGGACCTGGGAAGAGGGACGGCGTTTCGGGTCGAAAGCCCGGAACTTGAGTCGATCCGCGGGGAAATTGCCGAAGCCTTTCACGGCCTGTTGACGCCGCAGGACCAACAGGTCTGGCGACCCCACATCACGATCCAGAACAAGGTTGAGCCCAGAGAGGCCCGGAGCCTACAGCAGCAGCTTCGAGCCAGTTTCGAGCCGAGGCCGCTGGCGATCCGGGCACTGGCTTCCTGGCGCTATCTCGGCGGCCCCTGGGAACCGCTGAAGACGCACCCCTTCCGCCGCTAGTCTACCTGGCCGATGCCGTCGCAGCTAAAATCGAAGGCGGCAAGCCCTGCTTCGAGATGCGCCGCGAGCAGCGGCATGTCGAGTAGCTCGTCGACCCGATCGTCTGGGTCCATGTCGCTCGCTTCGGCGAAGGCGTCTTCCCATTCGCTGGAATCATAGGTGCCGCGGCCAACCCAGGCGAGCGCCAGCGCTTCGGCGAGCTGATCGTCGGCAAAGTCGTCGAGCAGTGCCTGGACTTCCTCTTCGACGCCGCTGTTGAGCTCGTCCTGAAGAACGGACAGGGCCTGGTCCTCGCCCTCGTCGTCGAGATCGTCCACATTGTCCGGATCCTCGTCCGGGTCCTGGGCCGGTACCTGGGCTTCCAGTTCGCGCGCGCGCAGGATCAGCCGGCAGAGGGTCTCCAGTGGGGTCAGCAGTTCCATACCTCACTCTCCTTGTCGGCGAAACGAGGGCCAAGGCAGCCGGTTCCGGATGCTTCTCGATCACCCTCGGACCTTGAATTCCGGTCGAGCGCACTCCAGTTGACCGCCCGGGCGACGCTTCTTATAGCGCCGCGGCGCGCCGCCGTAGAATGGCGCCGGCCCGATGGGGCGGAGTAGCTCAGCTGGTTAGAGCAGCGGAATCATAATCCGCGTGTCGGGGGTTCAAGTCCCTCCTCCGCTACCACCTTTGTCATCGCTGCAACGCGATCCCGGCTAGGCGCTCAGGCGTGAACGCCTCCCGGCGCCAGGCCAAGGGCGGACAGGGTCATCCACAGCGCCATGGCGATCATCATCAGATTCTCGGTTAGCGAGATGAAACCCAGCGGAACGTTGCTTGAGCCGCCGACGCAGGCGCATTTCAGGTCGCGCTTGTCGATATAGACGGCCTTGAAGACCGACGCTGCACCGACCGTCCCGATGAACAGCGCAATCGGCACCGACAGCCAGATCAGTGCGCCGGCCACCATAAGCACGCCGGCCACGCCTTCGGCGAACGGATAGATATAGCTGTACGGCACCCACCGCTTCGCGAGCAGGTCGTAATTGAGGAACATGGTCGCGAAGGTTTCGACATTCTGCAATTTCAACAGCGCCAGGACGACCATCGAGAAAGCGATAAACCATTCGGCCGCCAGCAGAGTGAACAGGCTTCCGGTCACGGCATGGCTTGCGGCCAGAGCCGTCAGCAGGGTCATCGTGAAGAGGGCAATGACCGGTCGGTAGCTGGTCGCTTTCGGGTCGGCGACCCGCTTGCCGAGGAAGCGCCGAAGATCGTCATAGCCGCCGATCCGCTCGCCGCCTATGAAGACTTGCGGAGTGGTGGCGACGCCGTGCTGAGCCTTGAATGCGTCCGTCTCCTCGCGCGTGGTGAGGTGATGGTCGTCGACTTCGTAGCCCGAGCGCCTGAGGAGATCGACGGCTTTCAGCCCGTAAGGACAGGTGTGCGAAGGCATCACCATCCGGTGGACGACAGCCCGCTTCGACGGGGCCGGGTGGTTGCTCATGTCCGACATCTCACGACTCCTTGTGACTTCGTCGGAAGCCATATAGGTTCCGTACCATGGTACGGAGTCAAGCGGTTCATTCGCTCACCATCGGCCAGCTTGCCGCCAAAGGCGGCGTCGGCGTTGAAACGATCCGCTTCTATCAGCGCAAGGGGCTGATCGAGACTCCAACGCGCGACGGCGGCATCAGGCGCTATGGTTCCGAGGATCTGCGCCGGCTGCATTTCATCCGCCAGGCGCAGTCTGCCGGATTCACCCTGGCAGAGATCAGGGAACTTCTGGAACTGGACGCCGGCGAAGATCGGGATCGTGCCCGCGAGCTTGCAAAGAGTCGGATCGAAGCGCTCGACTCGCAAATTGCCGAACTCATCCGCGCCCGCGATTCGCTTCGGCGACTCGCCACCGCTTGCGGAAGCGGGATCAAAGGTCCTTGTCCGATTCTCGAATCGTTCGGCGTCTGAAGCTACACGGCGCCCGGCCGCGAGCTGCCCACCTGTACCTTCCAGGTTCAGAATTGCGCACTATATCGACGGTCGATGTCTGCTTTCCTTTCCTTGCTCCTCGCCGTCGCGCTGGCTCCGGCGGCGGCGCCTGAGGTTGCTGGGGAGGACTTTCGGCAGCTCTGGACCGGGTGGAGCTCGACCAGCGGGGAATCGGCTCGCGCGGAAAAGACGGCGCTGGAGCGTCTCCGCCAGGACGTGGCGGCGGCGGATCCGGAGCGGCGCAGGCAGCTCATGACCGATGGCCGGGAGCTTGGCGCGCGGGTGGGCGAAGTGGTCAGGCTCGGCGACTGTGCGGAAGGGGAGCGGATCGCTCGCGAGGCCGGCGATTTCGCGCTCGTGGCGGCGGTTCGCGAACATTGCTCGTTCGCCGTTCCTGCTGATTAAACGGATTGTAAGCGACTTCGGCCTCAGTTACGTTCCCGTTCTGGTCAACAGGGGATTTTTATGAAGCCGACTCGTAAGTTAAGCCGCCGATCGTTCCTCGGCCGGGTGATGGGTGGGGCTGCCGCCGGCGGCGCGCTGATCGTCCTTGGCGGCGAGGCTCAGGCGCAAGTCACCGACAGCGACAGCGGACCCAATTCGGATCCCGCCGGTCGCGGCCGCGGCAATGGCATAACCGACAGCGACAGCGGACCCAATTCCGATCCGGCCGGTCGTGGCCGGGGCACTCGGCGTCGGGCCTGCACCGATAGCGACAGCGGGCCCAATTCCGATCGCGCCGGGCAGGGCCGTGGCACCGGACGGACCGACAGCGATTCCGGCGCCAATTCGGACCGGCCGGGCTGCGGCCGCCGCTAAGCTCCCGGTTTCGGAGATTTCAGGGGGGGCGGAACCGAGGTTCCGTCCCCCTTTCTTCTGTGTCAGTCGATCCGCTCGAGATAGCCCGCTGCCCACAATGTGCGCACCAGCTCTTCGGGTTTGTCGCACTTGAGGTCAGCGGCAGCGAAGGGCGTACCCGACAGCGCGATATCGAGCGCGTCGCCATCCTCCGCGTCGAAATCGAGATCGCCGCCGGGGCCGATAAGCACGAGCCTTCCTTCGTCATCGGCCACGTTCCAAGGAACGAAGCGGCGCCGGCGGAACCGGTCGTCGGCCTTCGGCGCGGGGGCGCTGGCGATCACGCCGGATACGTTCGGTCGCCGGGCACGAACGAAATTGTCGGCTAGCAGATCGAAGGCCGAGTCCATGCTGGCATTGTCGGCGATCAGTCGGGTGAGCCCGGCGAAATGCTCTCTCGCCGACTCCCGATCGAACTCGCGGCCGGCAAATCCGGGCGGAAGGGAGCGGCGGAAAGCCGCCTCGGTGAGCGCCAGTTCCGAGACGGCTTCCAGCATGAGATCGGCCCAGGTCTTGGTGATCAGTCCGACGGTGATGTGGAGCGAGGGCTCGTCGCCGGAATTTTCGGCATCGTGCATCAATCCACGCGGGATATAGACGCAGTCGCCGGCTCGCAGCGTGAATTCCTGCGTGACCTCCCCGGCCTCGTGACGGCCGAACTCGAACCGTTCGCCCCGATAGGGCGTGGTCACGGGCGCTCCGTAGAATCGCCAAGCCTTGGCCCCGGAAACCTGCATCACGAAGACGTCGTGATTGTCGTAATGGGGCGGAAAGCCTTGGTTGCTGGTGCCGTCGGAGCCGACCTGGGGCGTGAGATAGATGTTGGTCTGGACATGACAGGTAAAGACTTCCTCCAGCGAGCGGCAGAACTCGCCGAGGTTGAACAGGGATTCGTGAAGGTGGGGAAGGATGATCGTCGCTCCGCGAAGATATTCCTCGACTACCGCCACCCGGCTGATCCGCCCGTCCTGACCGACATAGGAGTCGCGTGCGATCTGGTGCTTCTGACTGGTCAGGTCGACCATTCCATCGTGAAGGTCGGCGCTGGCAATGAAATGATCGAGCGACTCAAGCGTCAGCAGGTCGGCATAACGGTCCGGTTCGTTGCGGATGTTGATCAGCGCCTCGCGTTCGTAAAAGCGCTCCAGAAACTGCTCGCCGGTCACCGGAGCGATCAGGAATCCGAGCGGATCCTCTTCCCAGCGCGGCGAGGGCGCGCCGCCAATCTTGTCGGGTTTCGTGCCCAATGCTGAACGGCTCATGCCACCCCCTTCAATTTCCGCCACATTATCGGCGGTGCAACCCTTCCGGAAGCCGCTAAATGAGGGTCACCAGCCGGTGATCTTGTTCCATTCGCCGACGATCTCGTCTCCCTTCTCGACGACCAGGAAGCGGTCATAGGCGCCGGCCGTCATGCAGACATGATTGGGCAGGATCCGAACCCTGGATCCGATCGGGAGGCGCTCGAACGTTGATGGCTCAGCGCCTCCGATTTCGCCATGTTCCTGATGGACGCCGCTGACGACCAGCCGTCCGAACGTAGGTTCGCCCGTCAGGTCGGTGACGAGACCATAGCCCATGTCGCCGTTCGCCAGGGCGCCGGTGGAACGGTCCTTGGAAAGGGCGAGGCCGCCGGCGTCGACGACGATCTGCCGGCGCTCGGGCTTGTGGCTGATCACCGAAGCCAGGACGGAAACCGCCATGTCGGACTCGCCGTGCGAACCGATGGCGGCCTGGAACAGGTCTCCAGCCATGTAGACGCCGGCCCGGATCTCCGTTAGGCCGAGACCAGAGCGAGCATGCGATGCGGTCGGAGTCGATCCGGCGCTCACTCCGGCTACCTCGAAGCTGGCCGAACGCAGTCGCTCCGCCGCGTCGGTGACGGCCTGTCGCTCCTGATCGGCGACTTCGGCAATCGCCTCGGAACTTCGAGCGAGGTAGGAATGGCCACCATGGGTGGCGACGCCATCGAGTATTGCCGGCGAAGCCGTGAGGATCCGGGCAATCTCGATCAGCCGATCATCATGAGGTTCCAGACCCGTGCGGTGTTCACCGCTGTCGATCTCGATCCAGGCGCGCAGCGGCTGGTCCTCGGCGGCGGCGAATTCCGCCACGGCCCGTGCGGTCTCCACGCTGTCGAGAAAGAAGCTGAAACGGGGGATTGAACGCGCGACAGCGGCCGCCCGCGGCAGTTTGTCCGGGGTGATGCAAACCGCATATTGAATGTCGCCGATACCCTGGCCGGCGAAATATTCGGCCTCGCGCAAAGTGGAAACGGCGATGCCGCCATGCTCCGGATCGATCGCGAGGCGTGCCGCCTCGATCGACTTCAGTGTCTTCATGTGCGGCCGCAGGCGCGTTCCCAACGCTCGGCAGCGCTGGATCATCCGGGCGCAGTTGCGCGCAAGCTTCGCCCGATCGAGAATGAGGGCCGGGGTCGGCGCGTCCTGGAGCTTCACTGTCGGCGGCGTTCAGGCGTCGGCTTTTGCCGGGAGAACACCCCGCCGGATCTGGTCGAGTTCAATCGATTCGAACAATGCCTTGAAATTGCCTTCGCCGAAGCCTTCATTGCCCTTGCGCTGGATGATCTCGAAGAAGATCGGCCCGATCATGTTCTCGGTGAAGATCTGGAGGAGCAGGCCCTCGCCGGTCTCGGGCGAGCCGTCGATCAGGATCCGGCGCTTGCGCATTTCCTCCACGTCATGGCCATGGCCGGGAAGGCGCTGGTCGATCATGTCGTAATAGGTTTCCGGGCTGTCCTGAAACTTGACTCCATTCGCCCGGAGCGTGTCGACGGTCGCGAAGATGTCGTCCGTCGCAAGCGCCAGGTGCTGGATTCCCTCGCCCTTATACTCGCGGAGGAATTCCTCGATCTGGCTGAATTCGTCCTGGCTTTCGTTGAGCGGGATCCGGATCTTGTCGTCGGGCGCAGTCATGGCTCGCGAGAGAAGGGCGGTCTGCTGCCCTTCGATGTCGAAGTAGCGGATCTGGCGGAAATTGAAGATGCGCTCGTAGAATTGCGCCCAATGGTCCATCCGGCCGCGATTCACGTTGTGGGTGAGATGGTCGAGCGTGTGAAGCCCGCCGCCGGCCCCCGCTTCTGCGATCCGAACGAAGGCGCGGTCGTAGATCGTTCGGTCGCCGTAGAGATCGACGAGGTAAAGATAGGATCCGCCGATGCCTTCGATCGCCGGCAGATCGAGCTCGCCCTCGACCGGCGTGGCGCCGCGTTCGACCGCCATCGCGAAGGCCTGCTGGGCGTCCCTGACCCGGAAGGCCATGGCGCTTGCCGATGGGCCATGCGCCTTGCGGAACTCGTCCGCATGGCCGCTCGGCTCCATGTTGAGGAGGAAGTTGATGTCACCTTGGCAATAATGGCGGATTGCCTTGCTCTTGTGGTTGCCGACATGGGTGAATCCGAGCTTGGTGAAGAGATCGCCCATGGCCTCCGGATCGGGGCTGGTGAATTCGACGAATTCGAAGCCGTCGAGGCCGAGGGGGTTTTCATGGGGCATTGCTGATCCTCTCTCGAAACGGGTGTTGGCGCGGCTTCTACCAGCGGCCGGGAGACGCCGCAAATCGGCCATTGCGCCGCGTCGGCGGGCTCCCTAACTCGCTCCGATGACCGCTACCCATTCTTCCAGAATGCTGATTCTGGGCTCCGGCCCCGCCGGACTCACCGCCGCCATCTATGCCGCTCGAGCGGGGCTCGCCCCGATCGTGGTTCAAGGCATCCAGCCGGGCGGCCAGCTGACCATCACCACGGACGTCGAAAACTATCCGGGCTTTGCCGATGTCATCCAGGGCCCGTGGCTGATGGAGCAGATGCAGAAGCAGGCCGAGCATGTCGGGGCCCGAATGGAGTGGGACCATATCGTCGAGGTCGATCTCTCCAAGCGCCCCTTCCGGATGCTGGGCGACAGCGGCACCGTCTATCTCGGCGACACCCTCGTCATCGCGACGGGAGCTCAGGCGAAATGGCTCAACCTGCCGACCGAGGAACGGCTGAAAGGCAAGGGAGTCTCCGCCTGCGCGACCTGCGACGGCTTCTTCTATCGCGGCAAGAAGGTGATCGTGATCGGCGGCGGAAACACCGCCGTCGAGGAAGCGCTGTACATGACCAACCACAGCCATGACGTCACTTTGATCCACCGCCGGGACTCGCTTCGGGCCGAAAAGATCCTGCAGGAGCGGCTGTTCGCCCATCCCAACATCAAGGTCATGTGGAACCGCGAGGTGGCGCAGTTCATCGGTGGCGGCGATCCGGAAGGACTGGTTGCGGTGGAGCTTCGCGATACTCTTAGTGGAGCGGTCGAGCGGCTCGACACCGAAGGCGCGTTCATCGCCATCGGCCATTCGCCGGCGACCGAACTGTTCCGCGGCCAGCTGGAACTGGACGAGGACGGCTACATCCCGGTGGAAAAGGGTACCAGCCGAACCAGCATTCCGGGCGTCTTCGCCTGCGGCGACGTCATGGACAAGGTGTACCGGCAGGCGGTGACTGCCGCCGGGACCGGCTGCATGGCCGCCCTGGACGCCGAGAAGTTTCTTGCCGAGGCGGATTTCGAGGCAAAGCCGGTCCGGAGCCTCCTGGAGGCCTGAGTCTCGGCTCCTGCCTGACGAACGACACGGGGAGGCGCCCGCGGAATCATCGAGCGGCTGGTTGCTTGTTGCGAAGGAGGAACCGATGCTGACCGGAGGTTGTCATTGCGGGGCGGTCCGTTACCGGATGCCCGAAGAGGTGGTCCATTCGAGCCTTTGTCACTGCGGCGACTGTCGCCGCTGTGCCGGTGCCCCCGTCGTCGCCTGGGCGGGGGTGAAGAGCGGCCAGCTCGAAGTCGAGGGCGAGCCGCAGACATACCAATCCTCGCCGAACGCGACCCGCTCCTTTTGTGCCAAGTGCGGTTCCGGGCTCTTCTACGTCAACGAAGAGGTTCTGCCGGGCTTGATCGACGTCCAGATCGCCACTCTCGACGATCCGGAAGCGCTGCCGCCGCAACTCCACGTCCAGGTCGCGGAGCGGATCGGCTGGATGGACGAAATGGACGGGCTGCCGCGATTTGCGCGTTACCCCGAACAGGCGTGACTATCAGGCGGCGGCGCGAAGCAGGAGAATCGTCGCCTTGCCGAAGCGGCGTTCCGCTTCGAGGGCAAGCCCCCGCGGAGGGGCGATCTCCTCCCCGCTGACCTCGACGCTCAGCCAGGCGCCGGGGGCGAGCCAGCCTTTCACCGAAATCCGGTCGAGGGCCGCCTGGGCGAGGCCGGCGCGATAGGGCGGGTCCATCAGGACGAGGTCGCAGGCGGCAGGGGGCGGCGCAGCATGCTCGACGCTTTGGGCGACGACCTCCGAGCGATGCTCGGCGCCAAGCTTGTCGATGTTGCGACGAAGTGCCTTCAGCGCCGCTGAGTCCTTCTCAACGAACAGGCATCGGGCAGCGCCGCGGGACAGCGCCTCCAGCCCGAGCGCGCCAGTGCCGGCGAACAGATCGGCGACCTGAAGCCCTTCGAAGCTTCCGAGGCGACTGGCGAGCATCGAGAACAGGCCCTCTCTCGCCCGGTCACTGGTCGGTCGAGTGTCCCTGCCTTCGGGCGCTTCGATTGCCCTTCCTCGCCAATCCCCGGCGATGATTCTCACCGGCGCCTTCTCCCCGTTTGGGAAGCCGCGCCTCTTGGCGCGCCTCCCTTCCGATCCAGACCCTCGCGAGGCGCGGGACGTCCTTCGACCGGGGCTCGGCGGGGTGCGGGCGAGTGAAGGGTTTTCCTGAACGCCACCAGATCGTGCTGGCGCACTTCCTCGATCGCTCCCGTGGGCAGGTCGGCGAGTTCGAAGGGACCGTAGGCGGTCCGGATCAGGCGGGACACCTTGAGGCCGAGATGCTCGAGCACGCGCCGGACTTCTCGGTTCTTGCCCTCCCTCAGCCGCATTTCGATCCATTGGTTGCGCCCGGTTCGGCGTTCGAGATTGGCGTCGATCGGGCCGTAGCGAATACCGTCGATTTCGACACCTTCGATCAGAGTCTCGAGTCGTTCCTGGCTGATCTCGCCGAAGGCGCGGGCGCGATAGGTGCGCTCGACTCCGGTTGCGGGAAGTTCGAGTTGGCGCTTCAGTTCCCCGTCGGTGGTGAGCAGGAGCAGCCCTTCGGTGTTCATGTCGAGCCGACCCACCGGCATCAATCGCGGCAAACCGCTCGGCAGCCGGTCGTAGATGGTCGGGCGCCCCTTCGGGTCGCGTTCGGTGGTGAGCAATCCCGAAGGCTTGTGGAACCGGAACAGCCTCGTCGGCGCGGGCGGCTTGACCGGCTTGCCGTCGACCGTGACTCCGTGGAGCGAGTTGAGCAGGGTTGCCGGAGTCTCGACAGGCTTGCCTTCGATCGCGATTCTCCCTTCGGCGATCATCCGTTCAACCTCGCGTCGTGACGCAATCCCGGCACGGGCGAGCAGCTTGGCAATCCGCTGAGGTTCGCGAGCAGAAGGCAGTTTTCGTCTCCGTCATGTCAGCCGGCTGGACGGCCCGACACGAATTCGCGTCCGGACGATTCAGCGCTGGGCACCAGCACCCGCATTCTTCGTTACGGTTTCAGACCGAACGCGGGAGACGGCCACTAACATGCTCTTTGGCAAGCGGGAAAGGTTGATCCGCCGGATCCTCGTCGTCGAGGACGAGCCGCTCGTCGCGTTCGACAATGAGTATCTCCTCAAGGACGCCGGCTACGAGGTCGTGGCGACGGTCGATACGCTCGACGCCGCTCGATCGGTGATCGAGTCCGAGCCTCTGGACCTCGTACTTACCGACATCAGGCTTGCCGGCGATGGCGACGGCACCGGAGTGGCGCGGATTGCCCGCCAGAAGGGCGTTCCCGTGCTTTTCGTCACCGCTCATCCGGCCGATGGCGGAAAGGGCCTGGGCCTCGGCTGTCTCGCCAAGCCTTATTCCGAAAAGGTGCTGAAGGGTGCGCTCGACGCGCTCGATCGGCACTTGCAGGGCAAGCATCTGAAGAAGCTTCCGCCACAGCTGACGCTCTACGAACAGGTCGGCGGTGATGGCGGTCAGGCGAGCGAAATTTCCACCTGATCGTGGAAATGGCGGATTCCGCTTTCGAGCGTGCCGAGGGTGATCTCTTCGATCGAACCCGAGGCGAGGCCGCATTGGCCCAAAGCGGCAGCGCGATAATCCTCTGCACCGAACACGCCCTCGTCGAGCAGGGACCAGCTTCGATCCCAATGATCCTCCTCTTCGGGCGTTCGCGGCGGCTCGGGAATCAGCATGAAGTCCTCGACGAGAGTGCGATCCACCGCCTGCGGCATCAGGACCATCAGGTTCACGTAATCCGGGCTCATGATCAGGATCGTCGCCGGAAACAGCTGATAGGCGAAGGTGATCGCCCCTCTCAGCGCCGCCCAGTCGGTCGGGTCGATCTGCGACAGATATTCCGTGCGTCCGACGGCGGATCGCTGGTGCCGTCCGATCGTGTCCGCGACGCTGATCCCGTCGGTGAAGAATCGGGCGATCGTCTGCGCATGCAGCCGCTGGACGTGATAGCCTTCCAGAAAGGCGTCCATGATCAGTTTCCAGTTCGCCCGAACGTCGTGGACTCGCCGGCGGTACAGATGATGTCCGGCCAGGCCGAAGGCGTCGAACTCCGGCGCAAGCGCCTGGGCATCGCTGAAGTCCTGTTCCTGGCGGGCGAACCAGATCAGTCCGCCCGACTCCATTGAGGGAAGTGCCCGGAGATGGTGCTTGGTCTTGTCGAGACCCGGAAAGGTATCGGGGCGAGGCAGTCCCGCGAGAGCGCCGTCCGCCAGATAGGTCCAGGCATGATAGGGGCAGACAATCCGCGGCGCCTTGTGGACGCCTTCGGCCTCTACCAGCCTCGTGCCGCGGTGGCGGCACACGTTCCAGAAGACATGAGCCTCGCCATTCTTGTCACGGGTCAGGAGCAGCGGAATCCCGAAGCCGTCATGAGCCACCGCCATGTTCGGCTCCGGCAGCAAAGCGGACGGTGCGACGACGATTGGCAGCCGGTCGAACAAACCGGCTTGTTCCGCAGCGAAACGGGCGGGATCGGTGTAGACGGATGCGGGTATCGTCGCGAGTCCGGCCCCCTCCGTCGCCTCGCCACCGGCCAGCAGGCGCGCCAGGTTGAGCTGCCCTTCGGTCGGGCGTTGCCGCGTTGGCATGTCCATGGCGGCATGGTGCGGCTTTGATGCGAGCAACGCAAGCGCCGAGCCGCTCGCAAAGTGACTTCCCGCACAACGCGCACTCGTTACAAAGACGCCATGAACGATTCCAGCACCGCCGCTCTGTCCAGCTGGCGCGACCGCCTGCCCGTGGGAGTGCGACCCTACACCGAGAAGGAGCCGCTTGCCGCCTTCTTCGTCGGCGTTTCGTCGGGCTTCCCCTTCGCGATGATCGGGGCGACGCTCACTACCCGACTGGCACAGGACGGAATCACCAAATCGACGGTGACGACCTTTGCGCTCGCCTTTCTCGTCTACAACTTCAAGTTCCTCTGGTCCTGGGTCGTCGACGGCGTTCGCCTTCCGGTCCTGCACCGCCTCGGTCAGCGAGTGTCCTGGCTGATCTTCGCCGGGGCGCTGGTCATCGCAGCGGTGACCAATCTCGCGCTGCAGGATCCATCCGCCAACATCTTCCAGACGGCGGTCGCGGCGATCCTGGTCGGTTTCGCCGGCGCGACGTTCGATATTGTCATCGATGCTTATCGAATTGAACTCCTTCAGCCTCGTCAGCTTGGGGTCGGGTCCGGCATGTCGCAATATGGGTGGCGGATCGGCTCGGTAGGCGCTGGTGCGCTGGCACTGGTTCTCGCTGCCCGTGTCGGATGGGAACTGGCCTATATCGCCTGCGCCGCCTTTGCTCTGCCGGCGATGCTGACAGGGCTGATCGTCGGCGAACCGGCGAGACATAGAGAGCCGGCAGAGCGCAAGGGCCTGCGACGGACCCTGACGGCCATCGTCGGCCCGTTCCTCGAATTTTTCCGGCGCAACGGTGCCATCCTGGTGCTCCTGTTCGTCCTTCTTCACAAGATTGGGGACACGCTCGGACAGCTCGTGCTGAGGCTGCTCCTGGACGACATGGGCTATTCGAATGACGAGATTGCAATCTATGACGTCGGCGTCGGCTTCTGGGCCTATCTGATCGGTATTTTCATCGGTGGCTGGCTCTACGCGCAGATCGGCATGAAGCGCTCGGTGCTGCTCAGCCTGATCCTGATGGGCGTGTCGAATGCGAGCTTTGCTCTTCTCGCCATGGCTGGCCATACCAACATCGGACTGGCGGCCTGCATGATCTTCGAGAATGTGGCGAGCGGGATCGGCGGCGTCGTCGTGATCGCTTATTTCTCGGCGCTCACCGACTTGCGGTTCACCGCCTCGCAATATGCGCTCATCTCGGCCGCGGCGAGCATTGTCGGGCGCGTTCTCACCGGCACCACCGCAGGGGCGATGGTCGAAAGCTTCGGGTTCGTGAACTTCTACTGGTTCACGACGGCGGCCGCCTTGCCCGGAATCCTTCTTTTCTGGTGGATGATGCACCGCGGGCTGATCGATGCCTCGGTGGGAACGGCGGGCAGGGAAGGCGAGGGCGACGTTCGCGCCCAGTCTCAACCCGGCGGCTGAGCGTTTGCCTTGAGCACCTCGCCGGCGAGATAAAGGGAGCCGAGGATCAGCACGACGGGCGGCTTTGCCCGGTCCGCATGCCGCGCGATCCAGCCCAGTGCATCCTCGACGTCGGTCGCGGCAATGGCGCTGATGCCATTCTCTTCCGCCACCCGCGCGAGCGCCTCGGGTGAATGATGTTCGTGGCCCGGCACGGGCACCGTGTGAAGAGTGATCGACCGGCCGCGGAACGGCCGGAGCGCCCCCGGGGCGTCCTTGTTGGCGAGAAGGCCAATGACGAGGTGAAACGGTCTTTCAGGCGGGACGTAGGCCCGGAAAAAGTCGGCCACGGCTCGTGCGGCTGCCGGATTGTGAGCACCGTCGAGCCAGAGCTCCGCTGCGGTCGGGAGTCGATTGAGGAGCGGCCCGGGAGCAAGCCGCTGAAGCCTCGCCGGCCACTCGGCCCAACCCATCGCCGCTCGGAAGGCCGATTCGGGGACGGAGAGACGGGACTGGTGGCGAAGCATGGCGACGGCAAGCGCTGCATTCATCGCCTGGTGACTGCCCGGCAATCTTGGCAGCGGCAGTGCGAGGGTCCCTGACGCGTCCTGATAGATCAGTTTCTCGCCCTGGATCCACGCGTCCCACCTGCCGCCGCGCGGAATCCAGTCCGCGCCTGCACTCGCCGCTGCCTGCGCGACCCGGTCGGCCGGCCGCTGCGAATAACGCTGCGTGACCAGCGGCACCCCCTGTTTCGCAATTCCGGCTTTCTCCCCGGCCACCTGTTCCAGCCGATCCCCCAGAAAAGCGGCGTGATCGAGCGCGAGCTGAGCAATCCCGCAGACGAGCGGAGACTCGATCACGTTGGTCGCGTCGAGGCGGCCGCCGAGGCCGACCTCCACGATGCAGGCGTCGGCCGGGTTCCGGGCAAAGGCCAGGAAAGCGGCTGCGGTCGTCGCTTCGAAGAAGCTGATCTCCATGCCTTGTGCGGCATCGAGCGTTTCGGCGAGCAATTCGGCGAGCGAAGCGTCGTCGATAAGTCGGCCGCCGAGTCGGATACGCTCGTTGAACCGGACCAGATGCGGACTGGTATAGACGTGGGCGGTGAGGCCGGCAGCCTCGATCGCCGCCCGAAGATGGGCGCAGGTCGAGCCTTTGCCGTTGGTGCCTGCGACGTGGAGAACCGGCGGCAGCGCCGCTTCCGGATTGCCGAGACGACCAAGTAGCCTGGAAATCCGCTCCAGCCCGAGAATGTCCCGGCCGGGTGAGAGCCTGGCCAGCCGTTCGAGCTGTGCCTGAACGCCCGGATGATCCGAAACCGCGCGGTCGGCCACCTGGGTCTAGGCCGCCTCGCGCTGGGGTGCGAGATAGTCGAGCAGAAGCGCGAGCTGCTTCTTCAGGTCGCGGCGGTGCACGACCATGTCGACCATTCCGTGTTCAAGCAGATATTCGGCGCGCTGGAAGCCCTGGGGTAGCTTTTCGCGGATGGTCGATTCGATCACTCTCTGGCCGGCGAACCCGATCAGAGCGCCCGGTTCGGCGATCTGGACATCGCCGAGCATGGCGTAGGATGCGGTGACTCCGCCCGTCGTGGGATCCGTCAGGACGACGATATAGGGAAGTCCCGCTTCCTTCAGTTCCGCGATGGCTACGGTCGTCTTCGGCATCTGCATCAGCGAGAGAATGCCTTCCTGCATTCTTGCTCCGCCGGCGGCGGTGACGATGACATAGGGTGATCGGTCCTCGATCGCGGCTCGCACTCCGGAAACGAATGCGGCGCCGACTGCCAGCCCCATCGAGCCGCCCATGAAGGCGAAGTCCTGAACGCCGACCACCGCAGCATGTCCGTCGACGGTGCCACGGGCATTCAGGAGGGCGTCGGGCTCGCCGGTCTGCTGGCGGGCAGCCTTGATGCGATCGGTGTAGCGCTTTGAGTCGCGGAACTTCAGCGGATCTTCGCGAACCTGAGGCGGCGGCAGGACAGTATAGCCGGGATCGAGCAGCATCTCGAACCGCCACCTCGGCCCGATGCGCCCATGATGTTCGCAGCGCGGGCAGACGAAGAGATTCTCCTCATACTCCTTCGTGAACACCATGGCGTCGCATTCGGGGCATTTGTGCCACAGATTGTCCGGCGTTTCGCGCTTGGGCAGAAACGGGATCTTGTTGCGAACGCGGTTGAGCCAGCTCATCCTTCTCTCCTAGGGACTCGTGTCCCGGCCAAGCGCCCTTGCGGTTCGACGGTAAGGGTGCATCGGGCGACAAGACAAATGATAACATGATGGCCGTTGAGTCCGCTCGGAGCTTCAAGGATCATGGTTCGATGCCGCCGATAAGCTGCGGCGTCAGGCAAGTCTACAACGTCGCTTCGATCGCCCGCGCGGCCTGATCCGGGTCGGCGGCCTGGGTAATCGGGCGGCCGATGACCAGTATGGAAGCGCCGCTGTCGAGCGCTTCGCGTGGGGTCATCACCCGCTTCTGGTCGCCCACATCGGCATCCGCCGGGCGGATACCCGGCACCACGAAGAAGCCGTCCGGCCACAGCTTCTTGGCCGTTGCTGCCTCGCGACCGGAGCAGACGACGCCGTCGAGTCCCGCTTCACGCGCGAGGGCCGTCAGCCGCTCGACCTGGGAACGGCTGTCGTCGGCGACGCCGACGGAAGCGAGGTCCGTGTCATCGAGGCTGGTGAGTACGGTGACTCCGACGACTCTGGTTCCTGCCGGTGCAGCCGCCTTGGCTTCCTCCATCATGGCTCTCCCTCCGCCAGCATGGACCGTCAGGATGGCAGGTTCGAGCGGCCGGAGCGCCTGGACGGCCTTGGCGACCGTGTTGGGGATGTCGTGAAGCTTGAGGTCCAGGAAAATAGGCAGGCCGAGATCCGCCATGGCCTGAACGCCCTCCGGGCCGTTGGCGCAGTAGAATTCCAGCCCCAGCTTCAGACCCCCGACATGATTTCGAACCCTTTCCGCAAGCGATCGGGCCCGGGCCAGAACGGGCGTGTCTAGAGCGACGAAGATCGAACTCTTCATGCGTTCGGCCAGACCTTGCTGTCCGTTGCCAGCCTTTCTCCTTCCGGAACGTTCCGCGACCCCGTGCCCGGCGCATTGGCGACATGCACCGGTCCTTGCGGTTCCAGTCGGCGCCGAAGAGTCCAGATCCGCGCACGATAGATGATGAAGGTGGGGAGGAACCCGATCAGAAAGGCGGCGAGCAGCAGCACGGGCAGCTTAACGTCGGCCTGCAGACCGCTCCACAGATCGATCGTGACGGTGTCCCAGTTTGCGCGGGCGAACAGCACCAGCACCACAGCAACCATCACCCAGAACAGGGTCTTCAAAAACTGCATCTCACCGCCCTTCCTTGACTCGTCTCCTCTCGCAAAACGGGCGCGCCGTCCAGTGCCGGCGCCTGCTCACCCCACTTCCTGCTCCAGTTCGTGGAACAGATTGGGGATCGCGATGAGCCGATCCTTCTCCTCGGCCAGGATCGCTCGAAAGATTGCGCGTTTCAAAGAGGCAATCTCCGTATCGGGCAGGCGCTGTTCCTCGCTTAGCGTCGAGAGAGTTATGTCGATCAGGCGGTCGGCTCCGTGAAGCCGCCCCCAGAGATAATCGTTCTCACGATAGGCTCGGCTGAAAAAGGCCCCGAAGCTGTTGAACTGAATGCCCTTCAGGGTGGCCGCGGTTCCGCCCTTGCGAATCGCGACCGCGTCGTCGGGCGAGATCCGGTCCACCTTGATCGGGTCGAATTCGTCGAGTCCGTCACCCTGGAGGAGCGGCAGGGTTGCGACGTCGTAGAAGGGATAGCCCAGATAGATGAGGATCAGCTTGCGACGGTCCGGCTTGGGCAAGGCGGAGAGGGTCTCGGTCAGTCGGAGATCGGTTTCCTCGTCGAGCGGTCGCAAGTTGAGAACTCGTGCCAGTGCATCCATGGCCGCGGCAGGGTTGCTCGCCGCCTCCCGACAGGCCTGGCCGCAATTCTCGTCGATCTGCTCCGCCTTTCGGTTCTGGTAGCGGGAAAGCAGGTCGTTCAGGAGTCGCCGAACGGCCTCGATATCCGCGCGCGATTCGAGCAGCTGCGAGGCCCGGCGGGCGACGAAACGGAGCCGGCGGGTGCGGAAGCCGACGTCGAAGTCGCGCAGAAAGGTGATGACTTCCGGCATCGTCCCGCGAGCACTGACCGCCTCCGGACTGACCAGCCCGAGGCTTCGAACATGATCCCAGATGGCTCGCCTCATTTCCTGTTTGTCGCCTTGGCCGTTGCCGAGCCGGAATATGGCCTCGACGGCATCCTCGACGACTGCGGCGATCTTCAGATGAGCGTAAGCGGCGTAAGCATAGCCGGCGCTTCGAGCGGCCAATTCGTGCGCTCGGCTTCTCCATCCGGCCAATCGCCTTGGCGTCGGACTGGTCAGGAAGAAGCTGGCACCGACCGCGCGTTCGATCTCCGCCTCCACTTCCGGCTGCATCGCCGCGACGATCCGGCGCAGCCGACGGATCCGGCCGGACAGCCGTTCAATCCGCTCGAGATTGTCGCGAATGGGTTGCTCGCGAGGAATGTCCGAGAGTGCCCCGAGAATCGTGGCGAAGAATCCCGGTGTCTCGGTTTCGTTGTCGCCAGTCAGGCCGATGCTTTTGATTCCCGGTTTGGGATCGATGTAGACGAATCGGCGGTCGACTTCGCGCCGCGCTGGCCGCTTCTCGAGCGCCGCGATACATGGCCGGAACGGGGCGTTGGCGAGAACCGAACCGTCGATCAGTACGGCATTGTCGATTTCCCCGGCGGCTGAATGGCGGGGCAGGGCCGAGGCGAGGAAGGAATCACGCTCGGGCCAGCTTCGCCCCCGCTGATCGAGCACCTGATCGAGCTCTCTGACCATGAACGGTGGGAAGGCTCCGGGGAAGCTGGCCGTTGCTCGGGCGGCGAAGGTCAGCCCGACCGGATCGGCAAAGCGACGGTTCGATCCACCCGGATCCTGAAAGGCGAGGGTGAGCCGGTGTTCGCGCTCGATCACCTCAGGGGGCGAATTGAGCTCGAGCTCCTGTGGGTAGCCGCGAAAATCGGTGACCGTGACGAACAGATCCAGCGGTTGATATCCCGGCAGAAGCGGCGCTCCGCAGGGCTGACCGTCCATGGCGTCGAAGGCGTCGAGAAGCAGATGGGTGAAGCCGGGGCCGCCAAATGGTGGCGTGAACCACTTGGCTCGAACGAAATTGGCAAGCTTTGCGCGAACTTCCGCTCGGTGGGCCGGCTCCACCGTCTGGTCGACCGTGCCGGAGCGCGAGGAGAGCGCCCAGGCGAGCGGGACGGCGGCTGATTTGGCGAAGCGCGAGACTCGGCCGACCTCCGGATCAAGCAGCCGATCGACGTCGGCCGCTTCGAGCCACAGATCGGTCAGCGGGTCGAGCGAACGGCCGCTGGCTATGGCGTGGGACAGGAAAATGGCGTTGATTCCCCCGGCACTCGCACCCGCAAGAATGTCGACGATGACTCGCAGGCTGAGATCGCCAGTGTCGCGAATGCGGGTCAGCAGATTGTGATACACCTCCTCACTGCCGCCGCCGGGCGACTCGCCCGCGTGGAAGGCACGGCTCGCTCGAGCAAGACGCCAGATTTCCTTGGTAATCCCGTGCATGTAGACGGCTAGGCTGATGCCGCCGTAGCAGACGAGGGCGATCCGAAGCTCTTTTTCCCGCATCGGTGCGAAGGTGGCAGGAAGCCGCAACGCTGTCGAGCGAGAGCGACGGCCGTGGATGGCCGCTATCTTTCGGCTGGTCGTCGCGATAAGGCTCCCGCTGCCGGACAGATGCGGGAAGAACCGGCGTTCACTGGGTTTTTGCCGGATTCGTTGCTTTGAAGCGCCTCGTCACGTTCCTCATCATCGGCCTCTCGCTCTTGGGTCTGGCCTGGGCCGCCAGCATTCAGTTCACCAATCCTGCGCAAAGCTCTGCGAAGGAAGAAGGCGGCGCCCGCTTCGTCCTTCCTGTCGGTGAAGCGGAGTCGAGCCAACCGAGCCTGATCGACTATTCGCGTCTGGATCAGCGGCTGCAGCAGTTGATGCAGGATCCTGGAATGGTGGGCCTTGCCGTCGCGGTCGTGGAGGACGGTCAGATCCGCTTTGCCAAGGGCTATGGCGAAACCGTTGCCGGGAGCGGCGATTCGGTGACCACCGGAACGGTTTTCCGCTGGGCTTCGCTTTCAAAGGGCGTCGCCGGAGACATGATCGCCTTGCTTGCAGCCCAGAATCGCCTTTCGCTCTACGACCCCGTCAGTCGCTATGCGCCGTCGCTTCGACTGCCCGGCGGGGCGGAGTCGATCGCAACGGTTTCAGACCTTCTGACTCATCGGCTCGGTCTGTTCTCGCACGCTCAGGACAGCAAGCTCGAGGACGGCATGGACCCGAGGTTTCTGAGGTCCAGCCTTGCGGGCCTCAACAGCATCTGTCCGCCCGGTCAGTGCCACGCTTATCAGAACGTGGCCTTTGATGCCGCTTCGGAGATCGTCGAAAGGGTGACTGGAAAACCGTATGCCCAGGCGGTGCAGGAGCAGCTGTTCAGACCATTGGGTATGAACGGCACGAGCTTCAGCCGGGACGCGCTGGTGAACGCTCGAAGCTGGGCGCGGCCGCACGCCGGTGGCCGCAACTCTCGCCCGGTCGAGGTCACTGAACCTTATTACCGGGTCCCAGCGGCGGGCGGAGTCAACGGCACCATCGAGGACCTGGCGATCTGGATGCTGGCGCAGACCGGCGCCGCTTCGGATGTTCTCCCGGCCGAAGTTCTGCGGGAGGTCCAGACACCCCGTGCCCACACTCCGGGCGAAACGGCTCGGCGGCGCAAGTTCAGGGAGCGGACCGCGAGTTCCAGCTACGGACTCGGCTGGCGGATTTTCGACTATGCCGGCCACAAGGTGGTAGGCCATCACGGTGGAGTTCGGGGCTATCGTTCGCTGATCCTGTTCGACCCCGCTCGGCGTTCGGGCGTCGTGGCGCTGTGGAACAGTTCGAGCGGCCGGCCCAACGGCATCGAATATGAAGTCATGGACATGCTTTACGGTCTGCCCTTCCGCGACTGGCTCGCAATCGACGAGCGCAGCCGGGCCGCCCAGCCGGAGCCGGCGCGGCCGGACAATGAGGGGGATGGCAACGACTGAATCGTTTCGGCCGGCCGAATCCGGGCCCAGACGGGGAGGTGATCGGAGGCGCGTCGCGCGGTGGCGCTGTCATGCGCACCGGAGGCGAGGATTTCGAGGTCCGGACTGACCATGATCCGGTCGAGTTGAGCGATCGGCCGACGGGCATGGAAGCTCCGCCCGCAGGGAGCGAAGAGATGTTGGGCGGCGAAGTCGCGTAGACAGCCGCCCTGAGTACTCCACTCGTTCAGATCGCCCATCAGCACCGTCGAGAATCCTCCGGTCCGCTCCTGGAGATGGGTCAGGATGGCAAGGGCCTGTCGGCGTCGCCACAGTCCCGAAAGGTCGAGATGCATCCCGACCACTCGCAAACGGGTGTCGCCTACCTGCAATTCTGCCAGGACGGCCCCTCGAGGCTCGAGCGAGGGAAGCTGAAGCACAGCCTGGCCAAGGATCTCGACATTCTTTCGAACCAGCATGGCATTGCCATGGAAGCCGATGCTTTCCACTCGGACGTCGAAATCGACCGGCTTGTAGTCGCTGTGCCTTTCGATGAGATCGAGCGGAAGGGCACTGATCCGAGCGCCGAAGCGACGGTCGGCCTCCTGAAGCGCGACGACATCGGCGTCGAGCTCGTTGAGGACTTCGATCGTGCGCTCCGGCCGCCGCCGGCGATCGGTGCCGATCGCCTTGCGCATGTTGTAACTGGCCACGCGGATCATGTTCGCCCTGCTGTGGCCATCCGCCCGATCGTGCGCAATATTCAATGTGGGCGGGCGTCGTTCAGCTTTCCAAGCAAATGATCGAGCGCCTTTGCGGCTTTGTCGGCGGCCGCACCGACCGCATCCTCGACCCGCTGCGCGTCGGCATGCACGGCGAGCGGATCGTGTCCGCTCGGTCGGACCTCGAGGCTCACACGTTTGTCTGTCCCACCCTTGCTGCCATTCGTATCGGATACATGAAGCTCGACATGAGTCAGCCGCCGCTCGAAGCGCCGCAGCTTCTGCCGGATTCGCTGCTCCAGCCGCTCATTCGCTTCGGCGTCGGACTTGATCTGATTGTCGGTGTTGATCTGGACGAACAAGGGAACCTCCACGCTGTCTGTGCCGGTGATAATGCGGCGCACGGCTGCGACGTTCCATGATCCGGATTTGATCTGGATGTTCACCCTGCGTTCCGCTAGCCTCCCGAACATGGCAAAGCCGAAGAAACGCTACACGTGCCAGCTCTGCGGCTCTGTCAGCAATCGCTGGGTGGGACAGTGCCCAGACTGCGGCGAATGGAACAGTCTGGTCGAGGATCAGGCTGGAGTCGTCACGCCCTTCTCGGCAAAGCACGATCTTCGCGGGGGTGGTCGGCGGATCGAACTCGTTGCTCTCGACAGCGCGGTCGCGCTGCCGGATCGGATCGGAACCGGAATTGCCGAATTCGACCGAGCGCTCGGGGGCGGCCTCGTTGCCGGATCGGCGACCCTGATCGGCGGCGATCCCGGCATCGGTAAATCGACGCTCCTGCTGCAGGCTGCGGCAAGGGTTGCCGCGAAGGGCCTCGGCGTCGCCTACATTTCCGGAGAGGAGGCGGCGGACCAGGTCAGGTTGCGGGCGCGCCGTCTGGGCCTCGCTGCCGCTCCGCTCCGCCTGGCCGCCGCTACCTCCGTCCGTGACATCCTCACGACTCTGGCCGATTCGGCGCCGCCGGCGCTGATCGTCATCGACTCGATCCAGACCATGTATTCCGACCTGATCGAAGGAGCGCCGGGAACGGTCAGCCAGGTTCGGGCCTCCGCCCATGAGCTGATCCGCTTCGCAAAGGAGAGTGGGGCGGCTCTCGTCCTCGTCGGCCATGTCACCAAGGACGGAGCCATTGCCGGCCCAAGGGTGCTGGAGCACATGGTCGACACGGTACTGAGTTTCGAAGGCGAACGAAGCCATCAGTACCGGATTCTCCGAGCCGTCAAGAACCGGTTCGGCGGTACCGACGAGATCGGAGTCTTCGCCATGGCCGAGGGTGGCCTGGCCGAAGTCTCCAATCCGTCGGCCCTCTTCCTCACCCACCGGGGGGAGGCTGTGCCGGGGGCAGTAGTATTTCCCGCGCTTGAGGGCACCCGGCCGGTCCTGGTGGAGATTCAGGCGCTCACCGTTCGACTCGCGAGCGGCGCGACCCCTCGCCGGGCCGCCGTGGGTTGGGATTCAGGGCGGTTGGCGATGATTCTCGCCGTGCTCGAAGCGCGATGCGGTCTCAGCTTCTCGACCGCCGAGGTCTATCTCAACGTCGCCGGAGGCTATCGGGTGACCGACCCTGCCGCAGACATGGCAGTGGCGGCGGCCCTGGTTTCGGCGTTGGCCGAACGGCCGGTTCCGGCCGAGACCATCGCCTTTGGCGAGGTTGCGCTGTCCGGTGAGCTTCGGCCCGTGGCCCATGCCGCCCTTCGACTCAAGGAGGCGGCGAAACTCGGCTTCGAGCGCGCGCTCGTTCCTGCCGCGCTCGCTGACGACAAGGCTGTGCTGGCCTCGTCGGGATTCCCGACGCTGGCGCAGCTCGTCGACCATCTCCTGGGCCGGGCCTGAGAGTCCCAGCGTCGAAACTTCCCAATGCTTCGTGAGCTCGCTCGGCCGACCTTCACGATTGGGCCGCTGCAATTGCAGGCGCCGCCAGCGGCGTCCGACAGGCTGAGCGGATGCTCCCGTTCGGGTTCGGCTTGAGGCCGGACAACGGAAAGGACTTTCCAAGCGAAGCGCTCTCGCACTACTCACCGGCGCCATGGACCTCACCGCTCTCGATATCGTCGTCGTCGTTCTCGTCGGGGCGGGCCTCGTCTTCGGATTGCTGCGCGGCTTCGTCGCTGAGATCCTCTCGCTTTTCGCCTGGATCCTCGGGATCGTCGCGTTGAGCTGGTTTCACGCGCCGGTTGTTGAGATGCTCCGCGGGCCGGTCGGCAGCGGTGCCTGGCTTGCGGCCTTCGTGCTGGTCTTCGGCTCGGTGTTCCTGGTGGGCAAGCTCGCTTCGCATCGTCTCGGGGGCAGGGTTCGCAAGTCCGTCGTCGGGCCGATCGACCGGCTGCTCGGCGCCGGTTTCGGAGCGTTGAAGGGCCTGATCGGAGCGACGCTGCTCTATCTGGCGATCAACTTCGTCTACGACATGCTGTGGGGGCGAGCCGTGGCTCGACCCGACTGGATGGCTGAGGCGCGGACGTATCCGTTGCTCCATGCCAGTGGGGAGGCGATCGCCGACCTCGTCGAGTCCCGGCGAAGCAGCTCGAATCCCGGCGATCGGACTCGAGCCGACGAGCCATGACCCAGATCCGCCTTTACGACACGATGGCGCGGGAGAAGCGAGTCTTCGAGCCCGCCGATCCCCAGCGGGTCACCATCTACGTCTGCGGTCCCACCGTCTACAATCGCGCCCATATCGGCAATGCACGTCCGGCGGTGGTGTTCGACGTCCTCGCCCGGCTGCTCCGCCGCGTCTATGGCGAAGATCGCGTCGTCTATGCCCGCAACGTCACGGACGTGGACGACAAAATCATCGATGCTGCCAGGAGCGAAGGGGTCGATCCGGAACTGATCACCCGTCGGTACGAGAATTTCTACCTTGAGGACATGGGCGCCCTTGGCGTCCAGCCACCGAATGTGGCTCCCCATGCCACGCATCATATCGCCGAGATGATTGCGATGATCGGTCGCCTCATCGAGACCGGCCATGCTTACGAGGCGGACGGTCACGTCCTGTTCCATGTACCCAGCGACCCCAATTATGGCGCTCTCGGCCGTCGCGACCGCGAGGCGATGATCGCGGGAGCCCGGGTCGATGTCGCATCCTACAAGAAGGATCCGGCCGACTTCGTGCTCTGGAAGCCTTCGCCGGATCAGGTGATCGGGTGGAACTCGCCCTGGGGCCGGGGCCGTCCAGGTTGGCATATCGAATGCTCGGCGATGATCGAAAAGCATCTCGGACGGACCATCGATATCCATGGGGGTGGACTGGACCTCATCTTCCCGCATCATGAGAACGAGATCGCCCAGAGCCGCTGCGCCCATGATGGCGCTCCGCTCGCCCGCTACTGGATGCATAACGGGTTTCTCTCCATGGCGGGCGGCGAGAAGATGTCGAAGAGCCTCGGCAATGTCGTGACGGTCGCCGAGTTGCTCGAACAGGGACACAAGGGCGAGGTGCTTCGCCTCGCGCTGCTGTCCGCCCATTATCGCCAGCCGCTTGAATGGTCGCCGCAGCTTGTCGCCCAGAGCAAGGCGACTCTCGACCGTCTCTATAGACAGGCGGGCGAATCAGAGCCCGGCGAATGCGATCCCGAAGTCCTGCAGGCGCTCGCCGACGATCTCAACACGCCGCTCGCACTGTCGCGCCTGTCGCGGATCGAGGATCCCGCCACACTTCGCGCCAGCGCGCGCTTGCTCGGGCTGCTCGGCACCGACGGGAGCGAGTGGTTCCAGGGCGGCGGCGACCAACGAATCGACGGTCTGGTTCTTGCCCGAACCGAGGCGAAGAAGCGGCGCGATTTCGCGGAAGCGGACCGGATCCGGGCGGAGCTCGCGGCGGAGGGGATCGTCCTTGAAGATGGTCCGCAAGGGACGACGTGGCGCAGAGCCTGAGCCGGACCTATATGCCCGCCGTGGCGACCATTCTCTACAATCGCGACATCCTCAGGCTTGCCGCCTCGATACCGCACCAGCGGCGGCTCGAGAGTCCGCAGGCGAGTGTTGAGAAGACGTCGCCCGTGTGCGGCAGCCGGGTGATCGTCGACGTCAATCTGGACCAGCAAGGGCGGGTCGTCGCGATCGGACAGGAGGTGCGGGCCTGCGCTCTTGGGCAGGCGTCCGCATCCTTGCTGGGAGCGACGGCGATCGGGCGCACTCCGGCTGAGCTGAGCGAGGCGCGAGATCGTCTTGCGGATTTCCTCGCTGGAAGACGGAATGACCCCGGCACCTGGCCGGGGCTCGCCTTGTTCGGCGAAGCGCGCCGATATGCCGCCCGGCACGCATCGATTCTGCTGGCCTTCGAGGCCGCGGCCGAAGCGGCCGCGAGGGCGAGCGTCACGGCCTCCCGGCCAAAGGCGCCCTGATGGAACAGGAAGCCGCCGCGACGACCGCCCTAGTCCTTCGCGACGGCGTCATCATGCTCGGCGCGGCCATGCTGTTCGTGATGCTCTTCCGCCGCTTCGGCCTCGGCGCGGTGCTGGGCTACCTGGTGGCGGGTGCGCTGATCGGCCCCAGCGGGCTTGGGCTGATTCAGGCTGCGGAGAGCATGTTGCACATCGCCGATCTCGGGATCGTGCTTCTGCTTTTCCTGGTGGGGCTCGAGCTCAATCCCAAGCGGCTCTGGCGACTTAAGCACGACATTTTCGGGCTCGGCTTCCTTCAGGTCGCGCTGAGCGGGATGGCGATCACCGGTCTCGTCTATGCGGCAACCGGCTTCAGTTTCGCGGCCGCACTCGCGATCGGCCTCCCTCTCGCTTTGTCTTCGACAGCGCAGGTGCTTCCAAGCCTGCGCGCCGATGGTTCGATCAACACTCGCCCGGGGGAGCGCGCCTTTTCGATCCTCCTTTTTCAGGATCTTTCGATCGTTCCGCTCCTCACCATTACCGCAGCGCTGTCACGAGCTCCCGCCGATCCGCTCGCTCCACCCGGTTGGCAGTTGGGGCTCTATACCGTCGCGGCGATCGCCGGGCTTGTTCTCGCCGGACGTTTTCTGATCAATCCGCTGTTTCGGCTGGTTGGGCGGATCAGCGAGCGCGAATTGTTCGTGGTCGCTGGACTGTTCATCGTTCTCGCCAGCGCAGCAGTGATGGAAACTCTCCACCTGTCGACAGCGCTTGGCGCCTTTGTCGCTGGTGTGATGCTGGCCGATTCGCCCTATCGGCACGAACTCGAAGCCGACATCGACCCCTTTCGGTCGATCCTCCTGGGACTGTTCTTCGTCGCGGTCGGGATGATGCTCGATCTTGGCGCCATTGCGGAGCGGCCGATGTTCGTGATCGGTATGGCGATCGGCCTCATCGCTCTGAAGGCGGCCGTGCTGTTCGGGATCGCTCGTGCGTTCGGCATGGAAACCCGCCCTGCGTTGAAATTGGGCCTTCTTCTTAGCCAGGGAGGAGAGTTCGGCTTCGTCCTCTTTGCCGCCGCGCAGCAGGCTGTCCTGATCGAGCCGGAGGCAGCGAGCCTGTTCAGTGCGATCGTGACGATTTCCATGGCTTCAACGCCGTTTCTGATGATGTTCAACGACTGGCTCGATCGCCGATCGACCCGTGGCGGCGGGGCTGGCCTGGACGGACCGGAAAAATCGGGGCCGTCGGCGGCGATCGTCGTGGGCTATGGTCGCTTCGGCCAGACGGTCGCGCAGATGTTGATGGCCAAGGGCGTACCGGTAACGCTGATCGATTCGAAGCCGAGCCAGATCGAACTCTCCGGCAGCTTCGGGATGAAGGTCTATTATGGCGACGGCACCCGGATCGATCTTCTTCGTCTCGCCGGCGCGGCGGAAGCCAAGGCGATCCTGTTCTGCCTGGATGGACAGGTGCCTGCGCGCAGGCTCGAACCGATTCTCGAAACCTTTCCACAAGCGGCTGTTTTCGTTCGCGCCTTCGATCGTCGCCATTGGCTCGACCTGCGCTCGCTCGATCTCAAGTGCGTGGTCCGGGAGGTCTTCGAGTCGGCGGTGACGATGGGGCGTGAAGCCCTGGCGCTCTTTTGCTTCGACCAGCAGGAAGTCGATCGGGTCGAACAGGAGTACCGGCGCCGCGATCAGGAGCGGCTTGATATTCAGGCAAGCTCCGGCGACCTGCATGCACTCAAGGACCGCATGTTCACGCCGGAGAATCGGTTAGCCGATCGAGAGCCCGGCTGACTGACGCTGGAGAAGCCGGCTGTTCGGGCGCGATTCGATCTTTGATAAGAAAGTGCACGACACCGAAGGGCTTGAAATCATAGTGTTCCCGCTGCTTGGCAAGCAACTTGGCACTCAGCGCGGAGGATGTCTGCCCAGCCCGCTCGAATCCGCTTCACTCCTGAACTCGCTGCCGCTCCAGAAGAGCTATGATTTGATCCACGACCTGATCCGGTGTTGCCGAGTCGCTTCGAACGCTGAAGTGCGCTTGGCGATAAAGCGGCAATCGCTGATCAGCGATTCGCGAGAGCTCCATTCTGCCGTTGCCGGTCTTCAGTAGCGGGCGTTGATCGCCCTCGCAGACTCGCTGGGCCAGGGTTTCGATCTCGGCTCGAATCCAGACGGCGAGACAGCGCTCGAGGATCAGCCTGCGGCTTACCTTATCGATCAGGGCACCGCCTCCTGTGGCGATCACGGCCTGAGCGCTGGTCAGACGTTCGATCGCTTGCCGCTCCAATTCCCGGAAGCGGCTCTCGCCATCCACTTCGAAGATCTCGGCAACGCTCAGACCCGAACTCCGCACGATTTCTTCGTCGCTGTCGGCAAACGGCAGCTGGAGGCGCTCGGCCAGACGGCGGCCGACGGTCGACTTGCCAGCGCCCATCATGCCGACGAGCGCAATTGGTCGGCCGACCCGAAATCCCCTCACTGCCATGAAGCGGGGGCTATACATCCTGAGCTTCGCTGGGGCAAAAGGCCCGTCATGCCCAGGCCCAGATATGATTTCGGTCCCCAGCGCCGTCGCCGATCCCCACTGCCGATCATCCTGATTGCGCTGGTCGTGCTTTTGATCGGTTTTCTGATCTATCTTTCGACGGTCGACACCGAAGTCCCGACGACGAGGATCGAGCAGGACGTCACGAATGAAGTCCTGGCCCAGTAAGGCCCTGCTCCTGGCCGGGGTCGCGGCCCTGCTCGTCGCGATCCCGGCTTCCAGCCAGGAGAGGGAGTCGCCCGAATCGCTGCTGCCGCCGGGCTTCGGCGATCCTCAGTCTCTACCGCCGGCGGAACCGCCGCCGGATCAGCCGCCAGCCGCTCCGGCGCCGGCTCCACCACCGGCGCCGCCCGCTGGACCCGCTGCGACTGCCGTCGACGATGCCGCGAGCGAAGACCTCGAGGCGCTGGAGCCGCCGCGTCCAACCAACTATTTCTCAATCCCGGAGGGAGCGGCACGCCCCTTCGATGTCATCGGACCACTGCAGCCTGGCAATTTCGGCCTGCCCGTCAACGCCTTCGGCAATTCCAATGGAGTGTTGCTGGCTTCGCTGATGCGGCGCCTGGACGCGCCGCTGCCGTCGCGCTGGACTTCCATTCTCCTGCGCCGCGCTTTGCTTTCGCGGGTCCAGGCGCCTGCCGGCCTGCATCCGGTCGATTGGGTCGCCGAACGCGCCGACCTGCTCCTGAAAATGGGCGAAGCGGATGCGGCGCGAATTCTTGTCCAGTCGGTAGACCGGGAGTTCTACACGCCGAGGATGATCGAGGTCGCGGCTCAGACGGCGCTGGCGACCGCTGACCCGGCGGCGCTCTGCCCGATCGTCGGCCCGGCACGCGAGCGATCCGACGAACCAGTATGGGCGCTGGCCGAAGCCATGTGCGCTGCACTCGAGGGCGAACCCGCCCGAGCCTCGGCGCTGGCCGATGAGGCGCGACGTCAGGCAGGAACGCCGATCGACGTGCTTCTCGCGGAGAAGGTGATCGGAGCTGCCGCCGAGACTCGCCGAGCCGCTCAGATCGACTGGGAAAACGTCACCGAGATCAATCCTTGGCGGTTCGGCCTCGCCAGTGCCACGGGAGTCGAAATCCCTGCACCTTTGATGGTCCGAGCGGGGCCTCGACTGCAGGCCTGGCAGGCCCGGGCGCCGATGCTGCCGCTGGAGCAGCGCCTTGCCGCGGCAGCCGTCGCCGCTCGACTTGGGGTATTCTCCTCGAACGCTTTGGTCGAGATCTACAGCTTGATGCTGGATCAGACGGATCCGTCCGAAGCGAGCGGCACGGTCGGTGCCCGGCTCCGCACGGCCTGGGTGCACCGCGACCCCTCCGAGCGCGTCGAGACGATGCGAACCTTATGGGACGAGGCGGAAGGCGATCGTTATGCTCGCCTGATCCTCACCGCTGGAGCAGCGGCACGGATCCCGCCTTCCGAAGATCATTCCGGCAACATCGGCAGTCTGATTGCCTCCATGCTTGCCGCGGGATATGACCGGCAGGCTCTTCGCTGGGCGCCTGTCGTGGAGGGAAGCGGCGACCAATGGTCATGGGCGCTGCTGGCCGTGTCGTCGCCCCAAGGGGAAATCGATGTCGCCGCGAGCCGAGTCGAAGATTTTGTCGGCGAGGACGGCAGCAGCGATGGTCGAAGGGCACAGTTCCTGATCGCTGCGCTCGCCGGACTGGGACGACTGTCCCCGGAAGACGCATCACGGCTGGCTTCTCGAGCCGGGGTCGATCTTGGCAGAAGCGATGGCTGGACCATGGCGATCGACCGGGCGGCGCAGGCGAGGCAGCCGGGAACGGTGGCGCTTCTCGCTGCGATCGGGATGCAGACCTCCGATTGGCGGGGGGTTCCGCCGGCCTATCTGTTCAGGATCATCCGAGCCCTGCGAGCGGTAGGCCTCGAATATGAGGCCCGGATGATCGCGGCCGAGGCGCTGACTCGGCTGTGACCCCAGCTGAGGACCGGCGGCTCATCGCGGCCTTCCTCGAGATGATGGCGGCCGAAGCCGGAGCGGCACGCAACACCCTGCTGGCCTATAGCCGGGATCTTTCCGGCGCGTCCGAGCTGTTGGACGGCCGTCTGGCTCAAGCGAAGGTCGATGAGCTTCATCGGCTGTCGGAGCATTGGCTGCCGTTGAAGCGCGCTACCTTGGCTCGAAAAGCCGCGGCGCTTCGCCGCTTCTTCGGCTTTCTTCGCGACGAGGGGATCCGGGACGACGATCCTACGGGTGCGCTTCCGCGGCCGGGTTCCGAGCGATCGCTGCCAAAGGTTCTGGACCATTCGGCGCTCGATGCGCTGTTCCGAGAGATCGACCGCCGCAAGGCGGGGGGCGGAACGGCTCCACTGCGTCTCGCGGCTCTGGTCGAACTGCTCTACGGCTCGGGACTTCGAGCGAGCGAGCTGGTTTCCCTCCCGCGCAACGCCATCTCTCCCGATAAACCCTTTCTGATCCTGAAGGGCAAAGGCGGCCGCGACCGATTGGTCCCGCTTTCGGACCGCGCGCGCGGCGCGGTGGCCGAATATCTGAAGCAGGTGCCGCTCGACTCCGCTTGGCTTTTCCCGTCCGGTAAGAAGCACCTCAGCCGGGTCCGACTATATCAGCTCATCAAGGAGCTTGCAGCGGATGCCGGAATACCGCCGGACCGGATCAGCCCGCATGTCCTTCGCCATGCTTTCGCCACCCACCTCCTTGAGGGCGGTGCGGATCTCAGGGCCGTTCAGATGCTGTTGGGTCATGCCGATATCGCCACGACGCAGATCTACACCCACGTCGATTCGCGTCGCTTGATCGAGCTCGTCAACAGCCGACACCCGCTTGCCGAACGCGGCCGCGTTGACGCGCGGCGGAAGCCAGCCTAACCCGCCGCGCCGATGCCCACTTTTCTCGATTTCGAAAAACCGATCGCCGAACTTGAGGCGAAGATCGCCGAGCTTCGCGAAACGGCGTCGGCTGGCGAGCTCAATATCGAGGCCGAGGTCAGGCGGCTCGAAGAACGTTCGGAGCGTCTGCTTCGGGAAACCTACGCCCGGTTGACGCCCTGGCAGAAGGCGCAGGTGGCACGTCATCCGGAGCGCCCTCATTTCAAGGACTATGTCGCAGCGCTGGTCGAGGATTTCGTGCCTTTGGCCGGCGATCGGAATTTCGGCGAAGACCAGGCGATTGTCGGTGGTCTTGGCAAGCTGCGGGGACGGAAGGTCGTCCTCATCGGCCACGAGAAGGGCGACGACACGGCGAGCCGGCTGAAGCACAATTTCGGAATGGCCAGGCCGGAAGGGTATCGCAAGGCGATCCGATTGATGGAGCTCGCCGACCGCTTCGGACTTCCCGTGGTCACGCTGGTCGATACAGCGGGTGCGTTCCCGGGCGTTCAGGCCGAGGAGCGCGGTCAGGCGGAGGCGATTGCCCGGTCGACCGAACAGTGCCTGTCACTGGGCGTGCCCTTGGTGGCGGCCATTGTCGGCGAGGGAGGATCCGGCGGCGCGATCGCCATTGCTGCGGCCAATCGCGTCCTGATGCTGGAACATAGCGTTTATTCGGTCATATCGCCGGAGGGCTGCGCCTCCATCCTCTGGCGAACGGCGGAAAAGGCTGCGGATGCGGCCGAGGCCATGCGGATCACCGCCGCCGATCTTCAGCAGCTGGGGATCATCGAGCGCGTCGTGCCGGAGCCGGTGGGCGGCGCTCATCGCGACCGAACCGCCGCGATCGAGACGCTTGGAACCGCAATCGCCGAGGAGATCGACTCCCTTTCCGCTCTCTCTCCGGCCGAGCTTCGTTCCCAGCGTCGCCAGAAGTACCTGACGATAGGTTAGGAACCTCGCCCCCGTAACGGTGTTCACTCACGCGGCGTCGTTTCGCCCGTGTGAGGAGTAGCCAGCCCATGAAATCGAAACTGCTTATCGCGCTCGCCGCTTCGCTTGCGACGGCGGGGTGCGCAACTTCAGGCCTTTCCGGGAGCGGTGAGCAGCGCACCATCTCCCAGCAGTCCGCGCAGCAGGCGGCACAGCAGCATCCGCAGATCCTCCAGGAATTCGGCGGCGAAATGGGGGGATCCATCAGTGCCTATGTCAATGATCTCGGTCGACGGGTTGCCGCTCAGTCTCGACTGCAGGGGGCGGGCACGGGCATCTACACCTTCACCACGCTCAACTCGCCGGTCGCCAACGCTTTCGCCGTTCCTGGCGGCCGAATCTATATCACGCGCCAGTTGCTCGCGCTCATGAACAGCGAGGAAGAGCTCGCCTTCGTGCTCGGACACGAAGCGGGACATATCGCAGCCGATCATTCGGCGGAGCGCCAGAACCGAAGCCTCTTCTCGCAGCTCGGAGCGCTGCTGGTGGGCGTCGTCACCGGATCGGGGCAGATCGCACAGGCCGTCGGCGGGATCGCGCAGCAATTCGTCCTTTCCTATTCGCGGAGCCAGGAATTCGAGGCTGACGATCTCGGCATTCGCTACATGGCCGGGGCGGGTTTCGATCCGCTCGCCTCTACGGGCATTCTCGCGACGCTGGGCGCCTATGGCGACATGCAGGCGCGCTTTTCCGGCCAGCAGGAAGATCAGCGCGCCGTGCCGAGCTGGGCTCGAACTCACCCCACGAGCATCGATCGCGTGAGGCGGGCGCAGCAGCAGGCGCAGGCGACCGGAAGGGCGGGGCAGGGCGCCGTCAATCGTGACCGGTTCCTGTCGCTGATTGACGGCATGATCTTCGACGACGATCCGGCGCAAGGCGTCGTTGACGGCAACGATTTCCGGCACCCCGACCTCCGCTTCGCCTTCACGGCGCCCCAGGGTTACGGGATCCAGAACGGCACCCGTGCCGTCGCCATCCTAGGGCAGGGGGGACAAGCGCAATTCTCGACCGCGCAATATTCCGGTGACCTCGACGCCTTCATCGGACAGGTGTTCCGGGCCGTCGGCGGTCAGACGCAGATACCCTATTCGCGGCCGCAGCGCACCACCATCAACGGAATTCCGGCCGCCATCTCGACGGCCCGAGTCCAAAGTCAGAACTCGGTCGCGGACGTGAGTGTCGTCGCCTACGAATTCTCGCCCAGCCAGGCCTTCTACTTCCTCACGGTAGCTCCCGGCGGCAGCGGTGTGGGTCCCTTCGGCGCGATGATCCAGTCGGTGCGGCGACTGTCCGCTCAGGAAGCGGCGGCGATCCGTCCGCGAGTGATCGACGTGGTCACGGTCGGGCGCGGCGATACGGTGCAAGGCTTGGCTCAGCGTATGGCCTATTCCAACTATCAGGTGGAGCGGTTCCGAATCCTGAACGGTCTGGCGGCCGGAGACACGCTGCAGCCCGGACAACGGGTCAAGCTTGTGGTCTGGGGCCAGCGTCGCTGAAGATCGGGAGGCAAAAGAAAAGGGCGGCGGAACTCACGTTCCGCCGCCCGTCTTCTAGCCGAGCTCTTCTTGAATTAGCTCTTCATCTTCGTCGAAACGGTGTTGAAGGTATTGCTGAGCTGGGTACCAAGACCCTGCATGGCAGTGATGGCGGCGACGGCGATGAGGGCGGCGATCAGGCCGTACTCGATGGCGGTGGCGCCCTTCTTGTCCTTGAAAATCTTGCGAATGAACATTCCCGGTCTCCTTGTATCCAGTTCCACTTCCCACGTTTCGGAAGCCCACACTTCCTTGCCGCCCTGTCGATCGATCGGGGTCAGCTAGCTTGCGCTTCTAAGAGGCGGAGGTTTCCAAACATTTAATTCCGGTCAATTGCTACGAACCTCGTTCGACACGTGGTTCCACATATCGATGGTGGCGCCGGCGAAACGACTGACGCCAGCTACCATGGCGAGGAAGATCATCGCCAGGATCAGGCCGTATTCCACTGCGGTCGCGCCGCGCTGATCCTTGAATAATTCGAAGAAACGCCGCATCGCCCGTCCCCGATCTGGCATCACTGCCGATCTCCACGGGAAATAGGCTGAGGTCCTTAACGGATTCCTACCGGAGGAGCCCGAGTTGAAAAAAAATCCGACAATGACCGTGGTGGCGGCCGCTCTCATGGATGCCCGTGGCAGGATCCTGGTTCAGCAACGGGCACCCGGCCGAGCCATGGCGGGGATGTGGGAATTTCCGGGCGGAAAGGTGGAGGAAGGCGAAACGCCCGAAGCGGCGCTGGTCCGCGAACTGGGGGAAGAATTGGGGATCGAAGTTCGAGCCGAGAGTCTCGAGGCGACCTGCTTCGCCAGCGCCTTCGTGGGCGACACTCATATGACCTTGCTCTTGTATATCTGTCGCGACTGGCGGGGCGAGCCGCGACCGCTCGACGCCAGCGACCTGCAATGGGTGACATTGGAGCGCATGCGCGACCTGGCGATGCCACCGGCAGACCGACCATTGATCAGATTGCTTGAAAGGCTGACGGTGGGTAGCGCCGGCTAGCCTTTTCGCCCAAGCGCGTCGGCCAGCGAAGCCGTCGCGCTGCCACGCCGAGCGGGTTTCGGTTGATCGGGTGAGGGCGCCCATCCGCTTACATGAATGATTTCGAACCGTTCGGCCGTTTTTCCGTCCGCATCCGCTCGATCGGCGAAGTCCGCCATGGCTGCCGCAAGACCCAGGCGACCGAAGGGCCGTTTCGATCGCTCGACGAGCATGTTGGTGGCGCCCATCGCTCGCAGGTCCGAAACCAGGCTTGGCAGCGACGAAAAGCGCACGGCGATGGTCTCGCAATCGACGACCGGCAGGGCGAAGCCGGCACGGGTCAGCAAGTCACCGGCGGCCCTGACGTCGATCTGCGGATGAATTCGCGGGGAGGCTGGGGAGCCTTCGGCCTCCTCGGCGGCGCGGATCGCGCTCCGCAGTCGCGGGAGACTCCCGGCGCCGGCAAAGGCTCCCAGAAAGAGCCCGTCCGGCTTTAGCACCCTTCGCGCCAGCGCAAGGGCGCCGGGGAGGTCGTTCACCGTGTCCAGGACGCCCACGGACACCACGAGGTCGAAGGATGCATCGGCAATCGGCAGTCGATCCTCGTCGCACTGGACGCCGAGTCGTGCGAAGTCGCGGCCGCTGTCGACGGAAACGACCTCCAGACCTCGCTCGATCAGTCGCTCCGTCAGATGACCCCAAGCGCATCCGAGATCGAGTGCCAGCCGGAACTCGCGAGACACGATGTCGAGCCGCTCGAGCAGCTCGTCTGCAACCCTGCGATGGAGATAGTCCGCGGTTGATCCGGCCGCTGCCGCGCGGTCGCGGCGGGCGCGGCGAAGTTGTCGATCGAAAGGACGATCCTCCATTTCGCGGCGCTACCGCAAAGTCGGGTGCTGCGCCAAGCTTCTGTCCGAAGACGGACAGGATTGTCCGATTTCGGACGCCTCTTCGGCCAGCATCCCTGTGGCAAGTGCTGGCACGGCTCTTGCTGCCGTTCGTGAATGCCGACTTACTCCACGCTTGGCTCGATGAACGCTTCTCGATACAAGCTGAAACCAATTAGTGTATTGCGTAAGTAAGACAGCTGTGCGAGTACGAAGAGCGATGACGGAACATAATTTCGAACATATGCGCCACGCGATGGTGGCCAGCCAGTTGCGAACCACCGGGGTCAACGATCCCCGGGTCGTGGCCGCAATGCGTGAGGTCCCGCGCGAGCGCTTTGTTCCGCGCGACAAGATCGCTTTGGCCTATGCCGATGCTCTGGTCCCGATCGGCCATGGACGACAGCTCAACTCTCCCATGGCCCTTGGCCGGATGCTGACCGAAGCGCATCTTCGCGGTCCTGAGCGGGCGCTCGTGATCGGCGCCGCCACCGGCTATGCGGCAGCCGTCCTCGCGCGCCTCGTCGAATCGGTGGTCGCAGTCGAGGAAGTTGGGGAGCTTGCGGATTTCGCACGCATCGCTCTCGCGGGAACCGGAGTCGAACTGGTGACCGGGCCTCTCGTCCAGGGCCACAAGCCTGGAGCGCCTTACGACTTCATCCTGATCGACGGAGCCGTGGAATATGTGCCGCAGGCGATCGTTGACCAGATCGCCGACGGCGGCGAGTTCGCCCTGGCGTTGCTCGAGGACGGTGTATCCCGACTCTGCGTCGGTAGGGTGGTGTCCGGTGCATTCGGTACGACCGCCTTCGCGGATTCGGCGGCGGCGGTGATTCCCGGCTTCGAGAAGCCGCGGACCTTCAGTTTCTGACGAACGGAGTGAGAGCGTGATGCGGGGAGGGTTGCTGGCGGCGGTCGGGATGGCCGCCTTGGCGGTGGCGGGGACGGCCGCTGCCCAGACGGACACGCTGGGCGAGGCCTTGGCCAAGACCTACGAAACCAATCCCACCATCATGGCGCAGCGGGCGAATCTTCGAGCCACTGACGAGAATGTGGCGATCGCCCGATCCCAGGGCCGACCGAGTGTCTCGGGAACGACCGGATTCGAGCAGGACGTCGTCACCACGAATCTCGGGGACAATGGCCGAGGGGTGATTTTGTCGGGAGAAATTGGCGTTCCCATATGGCAGGGCGGTCGGGTGCGGAACGCCGTCAGGGCAGCAAATACGAGAGTGGAGGCCGGCCGGGCCGATCTTCGCGCGACCGAAGGTGACATCTTCACCGAGGCGGTGTCCGCCTACATGGATGTCATTCGCGATCGCTCCATCGTTGCACTGAACGAAAATCAGGTTCGCGTGCTGGAAACCAACCTGCAGGCGACGCGCGATCGGTTCGAGGTCGGCGACCTGACCCGGACCGACGTGGCTCAGTCCGAAGCCCGACTTGCGCTGGCACGGAGCAATCTTGCCATTGCCGAGGGCCGGCTGGAGACCAGCGAAGAGAATTTCCTGAGGATCATCGGCGACGTGCCGTCTCCAGACCTGCAGCCGCCGCCGCCATTGCCGCGCCTCCCCGCAACGGCCGCTGAGGCCGTCGAGATCGCGCTTGCCAACAATGCCGATCTGCAGTCGATCGCGGCCCAGGCCCGAGCCGCGGGTTTCGATGTCGCTGCGGCGCGATCGGAGCGGCTGCCCACCATTTCCGGAGTCAGCACCTCTCGCTACACCAATGCGCTGGGATCGAACGATCAGCCGGTCGGGGTCTCCCCCAATTCGACGACAAGCGTCGGAATCGGTCTCTCCGCACGGATCCCGCTCTACCAAGGGGGACTCGCCAGTGCCCGGGTGCGTCAATCGCAGGCGGTTCGAACCCGCTTGCTCGAACAGGCCATTGGAGTCGAACGGCTGGTGGTGGCCAATGCCCGTTCCGCCTACGCCAACTATCAGGCGGCACAGGAGGCGATCGAATCCAACACGATCGCCGTCGCTGCCAACGAGCTCGCGCTGGAAGGCACCCGTGCCGAGCAGACGGTGGGGACCCGCAATGTCCTTGATGTCCTCAATGCCGAGCAGGAGCTGCTGAACAGCCAGGTGGCGCTCGTGACGGCTCGACGCGACGCCTATGTCGCGGGATTCCAGCTGCTCAACGTCATGGGCTATGCCGAGGCCGAAGATCTCAATCTCGAAAATGGCCCGCTCCACGATCCTGCCGAATATCACAACCGCTATTCGAACAGCTGGTCCGACTGGAATGACGGTCCCGCCGCACAGCCGAATTCGACCCGAACCGCTGATCCTGCCCTGTCCAGCCCAGTGGATCAGGTTCGGCCGGGAAGCCGCAGCGACGGCGGCATCCTGGCGCCGTCAAATCAACCGGTGACACAGCCCGATCAATGAGCGATAAGGCCCTCAATATGGGCGACATTCAGCAGGATCCGTCGATGGAGGAGATACTCGCGTCCATCAAGCGAGTCATCGCCGAAGACGGCCGTTCCGGCCAAACCGGCGCTCGCTCCCGTCGCAGCGTCCCCTTCGAGGCGACTCCTCCAAAGGAGGAGGACGTGCTCGAACTGGACGATCCCGTATCGGAGGACGGTTTGCTGTCCACCGATGCGGCGGCCGCGAGTCGCGAAAGGCTCGCAGCTCTCTCGGCGCTTCGGCAGCGGGCGGAAACGACTTCGGAGAGCGGTGGCGCTCTGGAGGCGGTCGTTCGCGATATGCTGCGGCCGATGCTGAAGCAGTGGCTCGACGAGCATCTCCCGGAAATCGTCGAACAGCTCGTGACTCGAGAGATTGCGCGGATCACAGGCCGCAATCTATGAAATCGGAACGGCTCCGGTTTTCCTTTCAGGGCTCGCCTGCTAGTCACCAGAGTCATGAAGATGCTGTTCGCCGCGAGCCTTGCTGCGCTCGCTCTCGCTTCGGCTTCCGCCGCGATTGCTCGCCCGATCACGGCCGCCGACGTCGCTTCCATGCGCAGGCTGGGGTCGCCAACCGTCTCTCCTGACGGGCGCTGGGCCGTTTATCAGCTCAGCGAAACCGATCTCGACGCGAATCGCCGTCGAACCGATCTCTGGCTGCTCGATCTCGGCGGCCGCAATGCGCAACCGGTTCGGATCGGCTCGTCGCCTGAGCATAACGAGCATGATCCTCGCTTCTCCGCGGACGGGCGATACCTCTACTATCTGAGCGGCGCTTCAGGGTCCGAGCAATTGTGGCGGGTTGCGCTTCCGGACGGCGTTCCCGAGCAGGTGACTCGATTCGCCACGGATATTTCCGGCTACTCGCTGGCACCGAGCGGTGATCGCATCGCAATCTGGGCCGACCGCGACATGGCCTGTGCCGACATCAACTGCCTGAACGTTCCGCCACCTGCGGCCGGTCGCGGCAGTGGCCGGGTCTATGACGAGATTTTCGTTCGCCATTGGGATTTCTGGGTCGAGCCAGGGGTCCGGTCGCGGATCTTCACGCTCCCTCTGGTCGATGGCGTTCCGCAGGGCGCCGGAACGCCGGTCGCCCCCAATCTGACCGGCGATTCGCCTTCCAAGCCCTTCGGGGGCGCGGAGGAGATTGCCTGGAGCCCGGATGGGCGAACGCTCTATTTCACCCTGCGTGAAGGCGGGCCGGGCGAGCCTCTCTCGACCAATCTCGACATCTTCGCCGTGCCGGCGGACGGCAGCAGCTCGCCAGTGAACCTGACGGCTGGGAATCGGGCGACGGACACGCTCCCGGCCGTTTCCCCGGACGGGCGCTGGCTTGCTTATGCGGCGATGGCTCGGCCAGGCTATGAGGCTGACCGTCTGGTCGTTCAGCTCCGCAATCTCCGCACCGGAGAGGTGAGGGCGCTGACCGCGGACTGGGACCGCTCGGTGGGTTCGATCGCGTGGGCACCGGACGGGCGAAGCCTTTATGTGACCGCTGGAGAGGTGCTGGACACGCCGCTGTTCCGGGTCGACGTGGGCACCGGGCGTGTAACCCGCCTCACCGGAAGCGGAACCGCTGGCAACGTAAGCCCGCTTCCCGACGGAACGGTCGTTCATACTCTGAACAGCCTGAGCGCTCCCGACGATCTTTATCGCGTCGATCGTCGCGGCCGCTCGACCCGGTTGACTGCCGTGAATGCCGACCGGCTCGCCGATCTCGATCCGATCGAGGTGGAGCGTTTCAGCTTCGCCGGCGCGGGGGGCGACCGCGTCTGGGGCCAAATCGTCAAGCCGGCGGACGCCAGCGGTCGCCTGCCCGTGGCCTACCTCATCCATGGCGGGCCACAGGGTTCCTTCGGCAACTCCTGGTCCTACCGCTGGAACCCTTGGCTGTTCGCGAGCCCCGGCTATGCGGCGGTCACGGTCGATTTCCACGGCTCCACCGGATATGGGCAGGCCTTCACCGACGCGATCAACCGGGACTGGGGCGGGGCACCTTTGCAAGATCTTCGGCTGGGTCTCGCCGCCGCTGGTCGTGAGGATCCACAGATCGACATGGCCAATGCCTGCGCTCTCGGCGGCTCCTATGGCGGCTATATGGTCAACTGGATCGCCGGTCAGTGGCCGGACGGCTTCAAATGCCTCGTCAGCCATGCCGGCGTGTTCGATCTTCGCGCCATGGCCTATGAAACCGAGGAGCTGTGGTTCACCGAGTGGGAGTTTGGCGGCCCATATTTCGACACCGCGGCGGCGCAGGTGATGGAGCGCAACAATCCGGTCCTGTTCGTCGATCGCTGGCAGACGCCGATGCTCGTCATTCATGGCGAGCGCGACTTCCGAATCCCGTACAGCCAGTCGCTCGCCGCCTTCAACGCGCTCCAGCGGCGCGACATACCGTCTCGACTTCTCATCTACCCCGACGAAAATCACTGGATACTGAAGCCCCAGAACAGCATCCAATGGTATCGCGAAGTCCATGGCTGGCTCGACCGCTGGCTCAGGGGGGCTGGCGGAGACGCGCCGCGCCGCTAAGAGCGGCGGAATGAGCGAGTTGCCGAAGACCTTCGACCCGGCCGCAATCGAAGCGCGCTGGTACCAGCATTGGGAGGAGAAGGGTCTCTTCCGCCCTGAGCGGCGCGAAGCCGAGCCCTGGACGATCGTGATCCCGCCGCCCAACGTGACCGGCTCACTTCATATCGGTCACGCACTGGATATCACGCTTCAGGACATTCTGACGCGCCACGCCCGCTTGCAGGGCAAGGATGCGCTCTGGGTCGTCGGCACCGACCATGCGGGAATCGCAACCCAGATGGTGGTCGAGCGGACGATCGCTGGACAGGGCCTCACTCGTCAGGAGCTTGGGCGCGAGAAGTTTCTCGACATCGTGTGGGACTGGAAAGCCCAGTCCGGCGGTGCGATCACTCGCCAGCTTCGCCGGCTCGGCGCGTCGTGCGACTGGTCGAACGAGCGGTTCACGATGGATCCGGGTTTTTCCGCCGCAGTCACCAGGGTCTTCTTCCAGCTCTATCGCGACGGGCTGCTCTACCGCGACAAGAGGCTGGTCAACTGGGACCCGAGATTCCAGACCGCCATCTCCGATCTCGAAGTCGAGACGAAAGAGGTCCAGGGCCAATTCTGGCATCTGCGCTATCCGCTCGAAGATGGCAGTAGCTTCATCCAGGTGGCGACCACGCGTCCCGAAACCATGCTGGCCGACATGGCCGTTGCGGTCCATCCCGACGACGAGCGTTATCGGGAACTGGTCGGCCGAAAGGTTCGCCTCCCCATCACCGGACGTCTGGTCCCGGTCATTGCGGACGAACATGCCGATCCGGAGCTTGGCTCGGGCGCGGTCAAGATTACGCCCGGGCACGATTTCAACGATTTCGAGGTCGGCCGCCGGGCAGGTATCAGGGCTGTGGACATGCTCAACATGTTCGACGCCGAGGCTCGTGTCGTCCAGACGGCAGACGGCCTCATCCCGAAGGAGCTCCTCGGCCTCGATCGGTTCGAAGCGCGCAAGCGTGTGGTTGAAATTCTAAAGGACGGCGGCTTTCTCGAACGAGTCGAGGACCGAGTCATTCAGTTGCCCTATGGCGATCGCTCCGGAGTCGTGATCGAGCCCTGGCTTACCGACCAATGGTATGTCGATGCAGCCGAGCTTGCGAAGCGGCCGATCGAGGCCGTGCGCAGCGGCGACATCAAGGTCGTTCCCAAGACGTGGGAAAAAACCTGGTTCAACTGGCTCGAGAATATCCAGCCCTGGTGCGTCTCGCGTCAGCTCTGGTGGGGCCATCAGATACCTGCCTGGTACGACGATCAGGGCAAGGTCTATGTCGCTGAAAGCGAGGCCGAAGCTCAGGCACAGGCCGGGGAGGGGGCTGTTCTTCGCCGCGACCCTGATGTGCTCGACACCTGGTTCTCGTCGGCTCTTTGGCCGTTCGCAACGCTCGGCTGGCCGGAGCAGACCGAAGCCTTGCGGCGTCATTACCCGAACGACGTGCTGATTTCCGGGTTTGACATCATCTTCTTCTGGGATGCCCGGATGGCGATGCAGGGCTTCCACTTCATGGGGGAGAAGCCCTGGAAGACGCTCTATCTCCATGGCCTGGTCCGCGACGCCAAGGGCCAGAAGATGTCGAAGTCGAAGGGCAATACGGTGGATCCGCTGCTGCTCGTCGACAAATATGGCGCCGACGCGCTGCGTTTCACTCTCGCCGCGATGGAAAGCCAGGGCCGGGACATCAAGCTCGACGAGAAGCGAGTCGAAGGCTATCGCAACTTTGCGACCAAGCTCTGGAACGCCGCGCGTTTCTGCCAGAGCAACGGAATTGGCGCTTCGGCGACGATCGATCCGCCTCGGGCCGAACTGCCGGTCAACCGCTGGATCATCGGCGAGACAGTCAAGACGATCCAGTCGCTCGATCTCGCCCTGGCGGAGCTTCGTTACGACGAGAGCGCCAACAGCCTCTACCACTTCGTCTGGGACACGTTCTGCGACTGGTATCTGGAACTCATCAAGGGCCAGATCGACGGTGAGACCAAGGCGGTCGCCGGCTGGGTGCTCGATCAGATATTGGTCCTACTTCACCCTTTCATGCCCTTCGTCACGGAGGAGCTCTGGAACGCGATGGGGGATCGCCCCTATCCGCTGATCCTGGCGAAATGGCCGGTCCCGGATGCCCGCGCGCTTGATCCGCAGGCCGGTCCCGAAATCGACTGGCTGATCAAGGTGATCAGCGGGATCCGCGCCGCCCGTGCCGACTTGAACGTGCCTCCGGCCGCCAAGCTGGCGCTCCATGTCCGTGAATCCTCAGAGGAGACGGAAGCGCGGCTTGCTCGCAACCAGCCCGCGATCCAGCGCCTCGCACGCATCGACTCGCTCAGCCACGAGCCGTTCGAGGGAGGGGCCGCACAGGTCGTGGTCGACGAGGCCACCTTCATCCTTCCGTTGGAGGGAGTCATCGATATCGGCGCCGAGCGTTCCCGGCTGACCAGGGCAGCGGAAGCGGCGGAGAAGGAGCGCGACGCGCTTGCCGCTCGGCTGTCGAACCCGAGCTTCATGGAGCGAGCGAAGCCCGACGCCGTGGAGAAGGCCCGAGCCGATCATGCGGAGAAATCGGCTCAGGCGGAGAAATATCGGGCGGCTCTCGACCGGCTGGGCTGACTAGCTCGCACTCGGCGAATCGGCGGGCACGACGACCTCGATCGCCCTTTCGGCCACTTCGACCACAGCAGGAGTCTTCGCCAGGACCTCGCCGTCGATGGAGATTCGCTGGCGCGGTCTGGCGTCGATCCGGAGCCGGCGGGCATGAAACTCCACTGCGGCGGCATCGCGCGCCGGCAGCTTCCAATAGCGCGCGAACCAGTCCCAGATGAGCCGCAGGCTAGACCGCCCGGTCACGGCCTGAACCACGATCTCCCCGCTCGCGACGTCCGCCTGCTCGATCAGCTCGACTCCGCCATGGAAGGTTCCGTTGGCGATGCGAACCTCGCTGACCCAGAGTTTGCGGATCTCCTTGCCGTCGTCGACCGTGAGGCGGAAGGGGCGGAACCGGATCAGGCAGTAGACCGCCCAAATAAGGTAGCCGACCCGACCGAGATAGCGCTTCAATCTGTGCGGCACGCCTTCACCGATCATCGGCGACAAGCCCATGGCGGCGCAATTGGCGAAATAATCGCCATTGACCTTGCCCAGATCGATACGTCGCCGCTTGCCGGTGGCGATCACCTCGATGGCGCGGTCCAGGTCGAGCGGGATTCCGAGGGTTCGCGCGAAGCTGTTCGCTGTCCCGAGCGGAAGCAGCGCAAAGACGACCTCCTGGTCGACCACCTCGTCGACGGTACAGGAGAGAGAGCCGTCGCCACCGCCGACGATCACCATCGGAGCGCCGCTGCGAACCGCCTTCTTCATGGTCGAAATGAGATTCCGGGGATTGCGAACGGGATAGACGGCGGTGAGCTCGATATTGGCCTGGCGAAGCTTTTTGACAGCCTCGTCGAGCTGTTCGCGCCCCCGTCTCGAATGGGCGTTGACCACGAGTACCGCGGTTCGGGGGACGGGCTTGCTCTCTGTCACGAGGAGCCAAACTCGCAAGAGCGGCGGAATGTCCAATCCGCTTTGCGCGGGGGCTCGGCCGCGCTAAGCCCCACCGCGATGTCCGTGCCTGCCTTTCCCGCCCTTCGAATGCGCCGCGTTCGGGCTCACGCCTGGAGCCGCGCCCTGGTCGCCGAAACAGTGCTGACTCCGTCCGATCTGATCTGGCCGCTCTTCGTGACCGACGGCCAGGCAATGGAGGAGCCGATCGCGACTTTGCCGGGAGTTTCGCGCTGGTCCATCGACAGGATTGGCGAGAAAGCGAAGGAGGCTCGCGCTTTGGGAATACCCTGCCTCGCCCTGTTTCCGAACACGCCCGCTAGCTTGCGGTCGGCCGGGGCTTCCGAGGCGCTCAACCCCGACAATCTCATCTGCCGGGCGGTGAGGGCGGTGAAGGAGGCGGCTCCGGAGGTCGGCGTTCTCACCGACGTGGCACTCGATCCTTATACCGAGCATGGTCATGACGGACTGGTCGATGAAAAGGGCTATGTACTCAACGACGAAACCGTCCGGATCCTCGCCGAGCAGGCGCTGGTCCAGGCAGAGGCCGGCGCGGATATCGTCGCCCCATCCGACATGATGGATGGGCGGATCGGCGCGATCCGTTCAGCTCTGGAGCAGGCTGGTCACGTCAACGTCCAGATCATGGCCTATGCGGCGAAATATGCGAGCGCCTTTTACGGACCGTTCAGGGACGCCGTGGGATCTCGCGGCCTTCTGAAGGGCGACAAGAAGAGCTACCAAATGGATCCCGCCAATTCCTCCGAGGCGCTGCGCGAAGTTGCCCTCGATATCGCCGAAGGGGCCGACCATGTGATGGTGAAGCCGGGTCTGCCCTATCTGGACATCATCCGGCGGGTAAAGGATCGCTTCGAAACTCCGGTCTTCGCCTACCAGGTGTCGGGCGAATATGCGATGATCGAAGCCGCCGCTGCCGCTGGCGCGGGTGACCGGGACTCGCTGCTGATCGAGACATTGTTGGCGTTCAAGCGCGCCGGCTGCTCGGGTGTGCTCACTTATCACGCGCCAGTCGCGGCGCGATTGCTCGCCGCGTGACGGAAGGACCTGATTTGGCCGGTGGAGCCGTCGGCAGAAGAGTGCAGGAGCGATATGCGCGTCCGCTGTTCCTGCTGACGATCATCACCGGATCGTTCCTGCTCTTCCTTACTCAGCCGATGATCGCGCGCATGGCGCTGCCGCGGATCGGCGGCGCTCCGGCCGTCTGGAACAGCGCCATGCTCGTCTATCAGCTGCTTCTTCTCGGCGGCTATGGCTATGCCCATTGGGTCGCTCGGCTCCGGCCGAGGAAGCAGGTCGGAATTCACCTCGTCCTGCTGGCTCTGGCGGCGCTCTGGCTGCCGATCGGGCTGGCTGGAGCGCTCCCCCCGCCCGAAGGTGAGCTGGCCTTCTGGGTGCCCTGGTTCCTGATCGCGTCGATCGGCCCGCTATTCTTCATCGTCTCGAGTCAGGCGCCGCTGATGCAGCGTTGGTATGCGCTGGAGACGAGCCGCGGCGACCCCTATCCGCTTTATGCCGCGTCCAATCTCGGAAGCTTCGCCGGGCTTCTGTCCTATCCCCTGATCGTTGAGCCGCTGTTGAGCCTGCAGCAGCAGAGCTGGTTGTGGACCGCAATCTATGCGCTGCTGGTGCTGCTCGTCTCGATATGCGCACTCACCGTGCCACCGGAAGCGGTCGAGGTCCGGCCCGAAGAGACGGCGCCTGCCCCGACTCGGCGTCAAATGCTGAACTGGATCGCACTGGCGGCCGTGCCTTCCGGGCTGATGCTGTCGACGACGACCCACCTCACGACCGACATCGTCGCCATGCCCCTGCTCTGGGCGCTGCCGCTGGGACTTTACCTTTTAAGCTTCGTGATCGCCTTCGCCGAGCGCAGAGGGATCGCGAACCTGCTTACGGTGGTCGCGCCGCTGATGATCCTGATTGCCGGCGGATTGGCTTTCACCGATGGCACACGCAATCCGTTCTTCTCCGCAACCCTGGGTCTCGTGCTGCTCTTTGTCGTCGCAGTCGCGCTCCACGCCGAGCTGTTCCGCCTCCGGCCGGCCGTAGGCCACCTCACCCGATTCTATCTCGCCATGTCCTTCGGGGGAATGCTGGGAGGTCTGTTCTGCGCCATCGTCGCACCGCTTCTGTTCGACTGGGCGTACGAACATCCGCTGCTGATTCTCGCGGCTGCCTTGCTGGTTCCGCAATATGCGCTCGTGCCTTGGCCGCCCAGATGGGAATGGCTGCTCCGGATCGTCCTGCCGGGATCAGCTTTCCTTCTGTCCTTCGCGACCGAGCGGGGCCTGCTGAGCTTTTCGGATTTCGGAACGATGGCAGGGAGCATCACCGTCTCGCTGGTCGCGCTCGCCTGCCTCGGCCGCCCCTGGGCGTTCGCCGCCAGTCTCGCCGCACTGATGCTCAGCTATGGCGGCTGGTCGACGATCGAGCGCTCGGCGGGGGATTCGCGGACCCGCTCCTATTTCGGGATATACGAGGTCAGCGTCCGCTATGACGGCTCGGCCCGGGTCCTGACCCATGGCACGACGCTCCACGGGATCCAGAACCTGAAGCCCGGGCTGGAGACGGTGCCGACCAGCTACTATGCGCGGCGCTCGGCCGTCGGCCTCGCCCTTGCCAATGCCGAGGCGCTTTACGGGCCGGCGGCACGGATCGGGGTGATCGGTCTCGGCAGCGGAACGCTCTCCTGCTACGCCCAGCCCGGTCAACGCTGGACCTTTTTCGAAATCGATCCGGCGATGGTCGAAGTCGCCCGAACCCGCTTCACCTTCCTCAGCCAGTGCGCTCCACAGGCAGAAGTGGTTCTGGGCGATGCCCGACTGACCCTCGCACGCCAGCCGGCGAACTCGATCGACGTTCTGGCGGTCGACGCATTCTCGTCCGACGCCGTGCCCATGCACCTTCTGACGAGGGAGGCGCTGGAGGTTTACGGTCAGGCGGTTCAGCGGGACGGCCTCGTCCTGTTCCACATCTCGAACCGCTATCTCGACCTCAAACCGGTCATCGCCGACATCGCGGAGCGCGGCGGCTGGTCAAGTGCGCTGCTGCAATATGTTCCCGACGAGGACGAGGAGGCATTGAACGCCACCATCTCGGTCTGGATCGCGCTGTCACGAAATCCGGCTACCATCGATCGTCTCGTTCAGTTGAGTGGATCAGACGGCGCCTATTGGGAGGTACTCGAGCCGACGCCCGGCTTCTCCGGATGGACCGACGATCATGCCTCGATCCTTCCGATCATCAACTATCCCGACTGGCTGGGGCTCGACTGAGATGCGGCTGATCGATTTCGAAGGGCATTCGCCAAAGCTCGATCCGACCGCCTTCGTCGCGCCCGGTGCACATCTGATCGGCAATGTCGAAATGGGTCCGGAGTCCAGCGTCTGGTACAGTTGCGTTCTTCGCGGGGACATGAACCTGATCCGGATCGGGGCTCGGAGCAACGTTCAGGACGGCACCGTCATCCACGTCGATCCGCCACGGCCGGGAGGCCCCGAAAACGGCTATCCCTGTCTCATCGGCGACGACGTGCTTATCGGGCACATGGCGATGGTCCATGGCTGCATCCTTCATGACCGCGCCTTTGTCGGCCTCGGCGCGATCGTCATGGACGGTTGCGAGATCGAGGGCGACGCGATGCTGGCGGCCGGGGCCATGCTGACCCCAGGCAAGCGGGTACCCTCCGGCCAGCTATGGGCCGGCCGTCCCGCCAAGTTCGTTCGCGATCTCAGTCTCGCCGACTTGGAAGGGATGCGGCTTGGCGCCCGGCATTATGTCGATCTATCGAGGCGCCACCGTCAGGCCCTCTCGGAAACCGCACAACCGCTGTCACCGCGCTAACCGCCTTTAGCGCCTGAGGCTCGCCCTTAGGGCGTCCATTCGCTGCTGCTGTTGAAGCGCCAGCCGCTCCACTGCCTGGATGGCGGCGTTGAGTGCGGCCCGATCCTCGGCAGCCGTCGCTTCGCCGGCCCGGTCGATCGCCAGCTCGTCGAGATTGGCCAACGCCCTCATCGTTCCGGCCCGGGCAGCTTCAAGCCGGGACAGCGCTTGTTGGGCGTCCACCCAGCCGTCGCTGCCCTCGGTCCCGGCTCGACCGACGATCGCCGCCGCTGAGGGGGCTTCCGCTTCGAAGGCGGCTTGTCCGGCCCTCGCCTGGGCGGCGAACTCTTCGACCTGCCGGCGCAGCTCCGGATCCGAGGGGATGTCGATCGCAGGACGCAGCGGAGCTTCGGTCGATCGATCCAGTTCGACGTCGCGCAGCGCCAGCGATGGGAAATCTCCCTCGCTGACACAAGCGGACAGGCTAAATGCCGCAGCCAGGGCCGCGGCAACGTGAGGGGTTCGAGAGGTCACCGCGACCTTCCTATTCCCGTCACAGTCGTCCGGCAACGGGGGTTGCGCGCTGTGATTCCAGCTCCTATGTGGCGCTCTCCCGCGCGCCCGTAGCTCAGCTGGATAGAGCACCAGACTACGAATCTGGGGGTCAGAGGTTCGAATCCTTTCGGGCGCGCCACATTCCCTTGAACACTGCGACATTTCGGCAAGAGCAGCCGGTTGCAAGGCTTAGCCGCGACACTCACGTCGATCGGCCGTTCGGCCGTATGACTTCGGCATCGGACAAGATCGGCGACCAGCTGGCTCGGGCGATCAACATCGCTCCCGCTTGACGGCGCCAGGTCCTGCCGGGGTACAGCCGAACACGGCGAACAGTCCCGAAGGGGTCCAACTCGCCTGGCGCATCGAGTCCGAACCGATCTGTACGGAACTTTTCCATCCCCAGGGCGCTCGTGCTCAGCACGAAGGAGGGCTGGGGTGGAACTCGACGCGCTACTTCTATCGCGGATTCAGTTCGCCTTCGTCGTTTCGTTCCATATTCTCTTCCCCGCCTTCACTATCGGCCTCGCGAGCTGGCTGTGGATGCTGGAGGCCATGTGGCTGCGCACGAAGCGCACCCTCTACATCGAACTGTTTCGATTCTGGGTGAAGCTCTTCGCCATCTCCTTCGGTCTCGGAGTCGTTTCCGGAATCATCATGAGCTATCAGTTCGGCACGAACTGGAGCCGCTTCTCCTACATTGCCGGTCCGGTGGTCGGCCCACTGATGCAGTATGAGGTCATCACCGCCTTCTTCATGGAGGCGTCCTTCCTCGGGATCATGCTGTTTGGCTGGAACAAGGTCGGCCCGAAGCTTCATTTCTTCGCAACTTCCATGGTGGCGCTGGGCACCTTGCTCTCGTCCTTCTGGATCATCTCCACCAACAGCTGGATGCAGACGCCGGCGGGCTTCGCAATCGAGAACGGGCGGTTCGTCCCCACGGATTGGTGGCAGATCGTCTTCAATCCTTCCTTTCCCAACCGCATCGTTCACATGGTTCTGGGTGCCTATCTCACGACCTGCTTTGTGGTGGCCGGCGTATCCGCTTGGCAGCTCTGGAGAGGCAAGGCCGTCGAACACGCCAAGACCTCGTTTTCGATGGCAATGTGGTTCGCGGCGATCGTAGCGCCGATGCAGATCGTGGCCGGTGACCTTCAGGGATTGGCGGTGCTTGACCAGCAACCCACGAAGTTGGCCGCCATCGAGGGCCATTGGGAAACCCGAGCGGGTGCACCGCTCATCCTGTTCGCCTTGCCCAACGAGGAAGAGGAGCGGAACGATTATGAGATTGCTATTCCCAAGCTGGGCAGCATCATCCTTGTGCACGATCCGAACGGCGTCATTCGCGGGTTGAAGGAATGGCCCAGAGAAAATCGGCCGCCGGTGAAGATCCCGTTCTACTCGTTCCGGATCATGGTAGCGATCGGCTTCGCGATGCTCTTCATTGGCCTTGCCGGCCTGTACCTTCGGTGGCGAAAGCGCCTTTATCAAAGCAGGTGGTTCTTGTTCGCCTGCATGGCCATGACTCCAAGTGGCTTCATAGCCGTCCTGACGGGTTGGTTCACGGCGGAAGTGGGGCGTCAGCCCTGGGTAGTCTATGGCTATCTTCGGACCGCCGATGCGGTTTCACCCATTCCGGCTGCCAGCGTCGCCACGTCCCTCGCCACGTTCTTCATCGTCTATTTGGCGATATTCGGTGCTGGCACCTACTACATGCTGAAGCTGATCGCGGCCGGTCCTAAGACGTCAGATGTCGATTCGCCGACCCCTGGCCACGCCCGCTACGACAAACGGCCCAAGCGCCCGCTCTCCGTACTCGATGAAAGTCCTGATCCTAGCGATCCGACGGAGCCGGCCCGATGAACATGGACGTCACCATCATCTGGACGGCGGTGATCGCCTTCGCTGTCTTCATGTACGTTCTGCTTGACGGGTTCGACCTGGGACTGGGCATCCTGTTTCCACTCATGCAGGACGAGCGCGAACGCGATGTCGCGATGAATTCGGTGGCACCGATCTGGGACTTCAACGAAACTTGGCTGATCGTTGGTGCAGCCGGACTTTTCGGTGCATTTCCGCTCGCTTATGCAACTCTGCTCCCTGCCTTCTACCTGCCGATTCTGGTGATGTTGATAGCCCTTGTTTTCAGGGGCGTCGCCTTCGAGTTCCGGTTCAAGGTTCATGAGCACAAGCCGTTCTGGAGCCGCGCCTTCTTCTTCGGCTCGTTCTTCGCGACCTTCTCGCAGGGCATCGTTCTTGGTGGGTTCGTCCAAGGCGTCCGCGTCGAGAATAGCCAATATGCCGGCGGCGCGTTCGACTGGCTGACTCCCTTCAGCTTGTTCACTGGGCTCGCACTCGTCGCCGGTTATGCGCTTCTCGGGGCAACATGGATTGTCGCGAAATCCACCGGCAGGCTGCACGATTGGGCGCGGCAAACTTCGGTCAAGCTGGTTCTGACGGTGATCGGACTGATGGTCATTGTGAGCCTGTGGGTCCCGTTCCTCAGCCCGCAAATCGCGAGCAGATGGTTTTCGTGGCCGAACATAGCCTTCCTGTCGCCGGTGCCCCTGCTTGTCGCCGGGACGGGCTACGCGCTCTTCCGGACTGTCCGCCGTGCGCAGGGGAGGGACATCCTTCCTTTCCTTCTGACGATGATACTGTTCCTGCTGGGATTTCTGGGCCTTGCCATCAGCCTTTGGCCCAATCTGATACCGCCCGACATCAGCATCTACGAGGCAGCTGCTCCCCGCTCCAGTCAGCTATTCCTGCTGGTGGGAATGCTGGCTCTTCTGCCTGTTCTCCTGGGGTACTTCGCGTACACCTACTGGGTCTTCCGCGGGAAGGTCGGAGAGGACGTCGGATACGACCATTGAGGCTGCTGATTTGCCACAGCCAAGTCGAACGCTCGCGCTGAAGTGTCTGAAACCGTAAGTCTTTGCTAAGGCTGCATCGCCAATCGTCTCGCACGCTGACGGGCCATATGCTAGGCTTTTCGAGCAGAACGACGGAGATGGGGATGAAGGGAATTGCGAAGGGGCTTCTGCTTGGGGTGATGCTCCTGGGCGGTTCGTCTGCGTTTGCGCAGTCTCGCCCCGTCGGCGCGATTTCCGTCGGTCAGACGATTTCCGGCGAGATCAGCCCGAACGACGTTCAGCGGCGCTCCGGCAAGTTTGAGGACGTTTATCTACTCCAGGGCCGTCGAGGCGGAAGGATCGATCTTCGTCTCGCTTCCGACGATTTCGACTCCTACCTCGTCGTGACCGGACCGGGTGGCTTCAGTCTCTCAAACGATGACGAGCCGGGGCAGGGGGAGGCGCTTCACAGCCGCCTCGTCATCGAGCTGCCGGTCGACGGCGAGTACCGGGTCGCCGTCACCACATATCGTGCCGGAGAGACTGGACGTTACCAGCTCCAGGCCTCGGATCCGCCGGCCGGACTTGCTGTCTCACGCTCCGAGCCGGCGGAGCCGATCCAGATTGGCGCGAGCGTGCAGGGTCGGCTAGGGCAAAGCGACGGAAGGCTTGCGTCCGGCGAATATAGCGATTCTTATCGTTTCTCGGCTCGGCGCGGGCAGCGGATCCGCGCCGAACTGACGGCCGGCAAGTTCGACACCTATCTCATGCTTCGTCGGCCCGATGGCACCCAGGACGACAATGACGACAGCCTGTTCGATGGTCAGGCCTCGACCAACAGCCGAATCGACACGGTGCTGGCGGAGGACGGTGAATATGTTCTCGTCGCCACCTCCTATCGTCCGGGCGAGACCGGAGACTACCGCCTGACCCTTGCTGAAAGTCCGGGTCTGCCTCGCCAGGCCGGAGTGCCCGGAGGCCCTCGAGTACTGGCGCTTCTGATCGGCGTGTCGGACTATGGCGGGCGGACCTCCAACCTGCCGAACACCGACCAGGACGCTCGGCAGCTCTTCGAAAGCCTTCGCGGAGCCGGCCTGCTCCATCCCGCCAGCATGGTACTGACCAACGAACAGGCGACGACCAAGGGCGTCGGCGCTGCGTTCGCCCGAGCCGCGGCGCAGGCCGGACCGGATGACCTGTTCATGTTCTTCTTCTCGGGCCATGGCGATCAGATCGATGTCGAGCGGAGCGCCGCCGAGCTGGATGGACGAAGTGAGACCATCGAGCTCTTCGACGCGGCGATGACGGATGCCGAACTTCACCGCCTCTTTGCCGGGGTGAACAGCCGAATGGCGATGGTGGTGATCGACGCCTGTTATGCCGGCGGCTTTCGGAATCTGGTCGATCGTCCCAACGTGATGGGGCTTTTCAGCTCCGAGGAGGATCTCACGAGCCTCGTTGCCAGTCGGTTCAAGGCGGGGGGCTTTCTGTCCTATTTTCTTCGCTCCGGAATGAGCGGCGAAGCGGATGATGATGGCGACCGCATCGTGACCGCCGGGGAGCTTGCGACCTATGTGCGTCGCCGATTCCGGCGCGAGGGCGACATTCCGGCGACCACTCGCGAGGACGAGCGCAACTTTCAAAACCTGCTGATCGAGCGCGGCGGAGTCCATGTCGACGACGTCGTGGTCAGGCTGGGCGGGCCGGTCCGGGTTGCCGAAGCTTCGCTCCAGCCCAGGTCGCCGTCGACTCGTGTTGAGATCCAGGCTGATGCCAAGCGCTTCCGCTCGAAAGCCGATCAGTAGGCCAGCCGGAAATGGATCCTTTGGGGGCCGATCGGGCAGGTCCGGCCATCCGGAACATAGCTCGGGTAAAAGCGGGCTCGCTCCACGATCTTCCGTCCTGCCTCGCTGAAGACGAAGGCCGGATAGGAGATCAACGTCCTGACGCCGGTCGGCCGGCCCTCGGGAGAGACATCGGCCTGCGTGACGGTCCAACCTTCAAAGCCCCAGCGAAGCGCTTCATTGGGGAAGTCCGAGGAGGAGGCAGGTAATCGTCGACCGCGCCGAGGAAGCCAACATGGCTCCGCCCCTGGCCCGATCGCCTCATAAGCTGCTCGAGCCGCGGCAACATCGCCGCTGGCGGCATGGATCGCCGTCAGCAGCGCGTTCACTCGGACTCGCAGTTGCGGCTCCCGAAGCACCTCGGGCAGCGCGCTCAGCTCCGTTGCTAGCTGCATGGCCCGATCCTCTCTGCCCTCTCCGAAATGATGCTGCGTTTCCGCGATCCGTACCATGGCGCTGGCGACCGGCTCGCGAGCAACTTCGGGCAAGGAAAGCAGGGCTTCATGATCGACCTGGTCATCGTCCGCTTGTTCCCGCAACGCCCGGCCAAGCTGCAGGGCGAGAGAGCCGACGACGAGGCCTGGCGCTTGAGCTTCGGACGTGAGCAGCAAAGCCCTTCGAAGAAGCTGAACGCGCTCGGCCGGCGCGACCGCACTGTGCCTCGCCATCTGGACTGCCGCAGCGGCGAGCCGGACCCGGTCCGGCGGATTCGACCGCTCTGCAGCGGCGAGTCGATCGCGAAGCTGGGCAATGGGTGCGGCAGGGACATCGGCATCGGCGCTCTCGCGGTCTACCAGAGTCCGCCATGGGCCGAGCGCGTCATCTTCCATGGGCGGGTGGGCAGGTTCGATCGTGGTGCAGCGAATCTCGACGCGGGAGACTGATCGAAGGAGCGGCGCGACATTTTCCAGTCGGTCGGCACGAAAGGTCCATCGGGACACGGCACGCGCAAAGGCGAGGGCGCTGGCTCCCTGGCGCGAGGCATAGACCGGCAGGGCGTGGCCGACCGTGCCGTCGGCAAGTACCGAGAATTCGACCACGGCAACGTCCTGCGGGCGCAAGTCGTCCTCGCCGCAACGTGGAGGCATGATTCCGGCATTCGGGACCAGCGCGCCGCGTTCGAACCGCCCGGCACCGGTATAGGCAAGATAGCGGCGGGCCCGCTCGACGTCGCCGGTCAGCAGGGCCGCGAGGGCGAGGTCGGAACGGGCGACCAGGTCCGCGCGGTCGACTCTCAAGGTGAGATTCCCGAGCAGCCGGAGCGCCGTTTCGAGAGAGTCCCTGGCCTCGCGGTGGCGCCCCAGGTTCAGCAAAGCTCTGCCCCTGAGAGTGTGGAAGTAACCCTGCACCTGGCGATCGACGGGCGATCTCGCCGCCGCGGCGATGGCCTCGTCAGCCCTGCGGAGGGCCGCGCCGGGATCCTCGAACAGCAAGGTCTGGATCAGTCCGCGATAGACCAGCAGCTTTTCTTCCGGCGGGACCGGGATCTCGACAGCCCTGCGATACTGCGACTGCGCCTCTCCATAGGCCAGGCGACCCTCGCTGATCCGGCCGAGCGTCGTGAGAGCGCGGAATCGATCGCTGTTCAGCGTTTCATCATCCGCCGGCAGGTGCGGGAGCGCCGATCGAAGGATCGGTTCCGCCTCTTCCGTTCGGCCGAGTTCGATCAAGGATTCCGCCTTGCGAACGCGGACGACTGCGAGGCTGCGGGGACTGCGGATGTCGGCTTCGAGCGCGGTGAACAGACGGAGCGCCTCTTCCCAATTGGAGGCCTCAAGTGCGGCGGAAGCCGCGTCGAACTGCTGCTGAACGGACTGGGTGGCGGGTCGATCGGGAACCTGCGCCGATTGGCTTGCGATCGCAAGCGCCGTCGCCGTGAGCCCAAAGTAAAAAAATGACATGGATTCCCCTCTGTTCCGTAACCTACAGACGAGATCTTGGGATTCAACCCGATTTGAAGCAAAAGTTTGAAATTATTCCTGAACAAATACTCCGTCTTCTCGTTGCTACTGCAGAATGGAGAAGGACATGCCGGCCAAGGAAGAAAAGCTCCCGCTGCACGACGAGGCGCAAGCCCGCGAGAAATGGCGCGGCGGCGAAACCCTGATCGAGAAGGGCGAGAATCTCGGGCTTCCCGCCAGCGAAGTCGATAACAGCAAGATCGCCAGAGACGATTCTGGCGAGGACGGTCGCCCCGGAAAAGGCGGACCGGGAACTATCCCGCCGCCGGACTGACGCGGGGCGTCAGGGAGGCAAGGGATCGCCGCCGGACTGACGCGGGGCGTCAGGGAGGCAAGGGATCGCCGCCGGACTGACGCGGGGCGTCAGGGAGGCAAGGGATCGCCGCCGGACTGACGCGGGGCGTCAGGGAGGCAAGGGATCGCCGCCGGACTGACGCGGGGCGTCAGGGAGGCAAGGGATCGCCGCCGGACCCGCAATGCTTGAGACGCGACAGGTCCGGCGGCAGTCGAGCAGCCGAGCCGGTTCGTCCCTCGTCAGTCGCCGACGTGCTCGGGTTTGCCCTTGCGCTTCGTCGACGCCATCTTCTCGAGTTCCTTCTCGCTCATCGATTCGGCCATCTGCTTGGATGGCCCCTTGAGCTGGCTCTTCGGCGTGTCGCCGCGCTTGGCCGACAATGCGGCACCGGCGGCCTTCTGCTGAGCGGCGGATTTGGCAGGCATGGCCGATCTCCTTTCGAACGGAGAACGGCTCGTGGCGAGCCACGGTTCCTCAGAGCAGCTGGTCGAGGTCGAGCTGTCCGTATAGCGCCTGGCGCGCACTCTCGATTCTCGCCCAGAGTTCGGGATCGGCGAGGTCGGGTGGGGCGATCTTTTCCGGCCAATGCTGGGCGATGCATTCGGCAATGCGGTCGAGCTTCGCTTCGTCTACCAGGAACCGGGGATCGACGGTCATGGGGTCGGCGGCAACGCGGAGGCGAAGGCAGGCGGGACCACCGCCATTCGCCATCGACTGGCGGACGTCGACGACGCACAGCTTGCGGATCGCCCCGTTCCCGCCCACCATCGCTTCGAGCCAGGCCCAGACGCTGGGCGTCTCACGGGCCTCCTCCGGAAGGATCAACGCCATGCCGCCTTCTGGAAGAGTGACCAGCTGAGCGTTGAACAGGTAGGATTTGATCGCGTCTTCGAGGCTGATCACGGTTGCGGGTACCTCGACGATCTCGAGTTCCGGAACGGATCGTTTCAGCGCCGCGTAAAAGCCGGGCCGGTCCTCGAAGGCCTGCTCATGCGCGAAGAGAACGTTTTCATTGGCTACGGCGACGACGTCGTTGTGGAAGGCGCCGGCTGCGATCGCCGTTTCGGACTGAGCGACGAACAAGGTTCGCTCCGGATCGAGGCAATTCAGCCGGGCGACCGCCCTCGACGCCTCGACATGCTGCCTTGCCGGGAATTCGCCGCCGCGCACGCCGTAGACGAAGACCTCGACGCCAGGCCCGTCGTGTCTGGCGCCGAGCCGCATGTGATTGGCCGCTCCCTCGTCGCCGAAGGTTGCGGGGACAGGCGCGTGAACGGCGAAATGGGCGTCGTCGGCGAAGGCGAGCCGAAGCTGAGCGAGGGTCTCCGGCCACTCGTGGCTTCGATGCGGCATCGTCCGGAGGTTCGCGACCGTCAGATGGCAGCGGCCGTCCGAGGTATCCGGGGCAGGGGATACCGTTGCCGCATTGGCTGCCCACATCGCCGAAGCGGAGAATGCGGCCGGGCGTAGCGAATCGGGAACGTCCTCAAGGGAGGTGCCGAGCGCTTCGAGCCAGCCACGGTTCGGTCGTCGATGGGGAAGCAGGACGCCCTGAGCCAATCCAAGGCGAAGATTGTGCCGCATCTTGGCGATGCCCTGAAGCGCGGCGTCGCGCGGATAGGCGACCATGCCCTTGTTGGTTGTGGATGCGATATTGCCGAGGCTGAGCCCGGAATAATTGTGGCTGGGCCCGATGATTCCGTCGAAATTGATTTCCAGGAGGGACATCGATCAGCGTCCCATTGCGAGGAAGCTGTCGCCGGGCTTCAACCCCAGCAGCGACACGCTTTCGGGGTCGAGCGTGGCTGTGCCTTCATTGTCCGGATACATGCGGCCGTAGCAGGCGGCAAAATTCTTCAGCTTTCCTGCGGCCAGCAGCACCCTTTGCCCCCCCTCCCGATCGCTCGCGCCGCTGAGCGAGAAAGTCCGAGATTCCCGAATGGTCCGGATTTCGTCGGTGGCGGCGCACATGGTCGGGCCGCCGTCGAAAATGTCGACATAGCCGTCGCCCCTGAAGCCTTCATTCTCCAGCATTCTCATCGCGGCCTTGCCGGATGGGTGAGGCACTCCGAGCACCGCCCGGGCGCTGTCGGGAAGCATCGCCGTATAGATCGGAGTCTTGGGCATCAGGTCGGCGATGAACTGAGTGCCATGCTTGCCGTTGAACTCGTCCGCTTCCTGGAAGCTCATGCCGAAGAAGCGGCCGGCGATCGCATCCCAGAAGGGGGACCCTCCGGCTTCGTCTATGACTCCGCGAAGTTCGGCGATGACCTTGTCGGCGAAGCGTTCGCGGTTGAGCTTGATGAAGAGATAGCGGCTGCGCGCGATCAGCATTCCAAGGCCGCCGGCGCGTTCGCCAGGGTGAAGGAACAGTCCGCCAACCTCGGAACAGCCTTCGAAGTCGGTGCAGAGGATCAGCATCTCTGCCTTGAACGTCCGGTTGAGTTCGCGCGACGTCTGGGTCAGGGTTGCGAGGCGGTAGCTGTAGAAGGGCTGCTGCATGCCCACCTTGCTGAAGATCTGGCAGGTTCCCCGGATCTGCTGCGTTTCGGCATTTTCCAGAACGAACATGAAGAGGTCGCCTTCAGGGCTGCCCTCCTCCTGCGAGAAGGCGGAGTCGGAACGGGCAAGCTTGGTAACCAGCGTTCCCCGATCGGGCGGCAGATTGGTGAAGCCGCCGCCGGTGAGCTTCGCCATTTCGTAGATCGCGTCGAAGTCCTCGTTGCGGATCGGTCGGATGCGAAAGCTCACGGTTTCTCCCCATTGGCGAGGCGCAGGATCGTCAGCGCGGAAAGTTGTGCGCGCTCGACCAGGCTCTCGACGATCAAAAATTCATCGGCCGAATGAATGGCGCCGCCTCGAACTCCCATCGTATCGACCACAGGCACGCCGCAGGCAGCGATGTTGTTCCCATCGCAAACCCCGCCTGTGTCGCGCCAGCCGATCTCCTGGCCCAGATCGACGCCGCACTGGCGGACGAGCTCGAAGAGCCTGCCGGTCCGAGGATCCATCGGCTTGGGCGGTCGTGCGAATCCGCCATGGAGATGAACGCGCACGTCGTGCTCGGCCGCGACCGCGGCGATCGCCTCTTGGATGATCGTCTGGGCGCTGGCCTGGTCCTCAAGCGTGGTCGGGCGCAGATTGACCCGGAGGACGGCCCTGTCGGGCACGACATTGTTCGGCCCGCCGCCATCGATCCTGGCGGGATTGATCTTCAGGCCGGGCGTCCTGGCTTTGGCGAGCCGCAGGGCGAGGTCGGCTGCGGCGAGCAGAGCATTTCTTCCCTGTTCGGGATTGCGGCCCGCATGAGCGCTTCGGCCTTCCACGAACAGCGAGAAATTGCCGCTTCCGGGTCGGGCCCCGGCAAGCGTTCCGTCCGGAAGCGCCGAAGGCTCGTAGGTCAGCGCAGCAAGTTTCCCATGTGCGGCTTCGGCGATCAGTGTTGCCGATCCGGGCGATCCGACTTCCTCGTCGCTGTTGATCACGACCTCGTAGCCGATCCGCCCGGCCAACGGCGAAGCCTCCAATGAGCGGAGGGCGGCGAGCATCACCGCAATGCCGCCCTTCATGTCGGCCACTCCCGGGCCGCCCAGCACACCTTCCTCGCGCCAGAAGACGTTCTGGAAGGGGTGATCAGGACCGAACACCGTATCCATGTGGCCGGTCAGCAGGATCTGTACGGGAGCTTGCGGACGAACCCTGAGATGCAGGTTGCGGCCATGAGCGACCGCAGCGAGTGAGCCGTCAGCCTCCATTCTCTCTACGGGGGCCGGCTCGACCAGTGCAAGATCGCCGGGCAGGACGGAGAAGGCCTCCGCAAGATTGCCACCGACCTCTTCCAATCCCTGCAGATTTCGCGATCCGCTGTTGATTGCAGACCATTGCCGTACCTGCTCCAGCAGAGGCGGTTCGGCGCAACGTTCCACCGCCGCCGCTTCGATGCTCGAAAGTCCCCGCATGGCGAGCCTGTAGCCGTGGGAAGCGGCTAAAGCCAATCCGCGAAGGTCCGGAGTACCTCCTCGTAGAGCTTCTTCTTGAACGGCACGATCATGACCGGGAGTTCGCTGGGTTCTGCCCACTTCCAGGCGCGAAACTCCGGATGCGCCGTGGCGAGATCGACGTCGCTGTCCTGGCCAAGGAAGCGCGCCAGGAACCAGGTCTGCCGCTGGCCGCGCCAGGGCTCCTTCCAGACCTTGCCGACAAGATCGTCGGGCAGGTCATAGGTCAGCTCTTGCTTCGCGCGATCGAGAATCTCGACCAGATCGGCGCGAATGCCCGTCTCCTCCTCCAGTTCGCGCAGAGCGCCCTCGAGCGGTTCCTCGCCCGGGTCGAGGCCACCCTGCGGCATCTGCCAGGCCTCGAGCGTGCTATCGAGCCGCTGGCCTACCCAGACCTTCTTCTGGTCGTTGATCAGCATGATGCCGACCGCTGGACGATAGCCGGACCGGTTCATTGACGAGCCTCCGCTAGAATGAGCTTCAGGGCGGCAACGCAGCCCGCGACGTCTTCCACCGCCGAGGGGATGGCTCGTCGCAAGTTGATGAAGCCGTGGATCTGTCCGCTGGCTTCGCGATAAATGGTCGGAACGCCGGCGTCGATGCAGGCGGCGGCATAGGCTCGCCCCTGGTCGCGGATCGGATCGAGGCTGGCTGTCACGACCAGGGTCGGCGGCATGCCCGTCTGACTCTTCAGCAGCGGGGCATAGCGCCAGTCCCGGGGATCGCCGCAATAGCAGCGGTCGAACCAGTCCATGCTGAGCCGGTTCAACAAATAGCCTTCCGCGAAATCCTTCTTTGAGGGATAGCCTTTCACAGGATCGGCGGCGGGATAGATCGGCCATTGCGCAAGGACCGGGACCTGCGCCGGCTCGTCGCGAAGGGCGAGGCAGGTGACGATCGTGAAATTACCGCCGGCGCTGTCGCCGGCCACGACGAGACCCGTCACTTCACGTCCGAGCGCTGCCGGGCTTGCCGCCGCCCAGCGCGCCGCGGCGATCGAGTCCTCGACCCCGGCTGGCCAGGGATGTTCCGGTGCGAGCCGATAGTCGACCGCGAGGACCGGCAAGTCCAGCGCTCGGGCCATCTCCGCGCAAAATGGCTCGTGAGTGTCGAGATCGCCGAAAACGAAGCCGCCGCCATGGAAGAACAGGAGGAGGGGTCCGGGGTCGCGCCGCTCCCGCGAATCGAAAAGCCGAAGCGGAATTTCTCCGGCGGGACCGGGGCAGGACAGGTCTCGGATCAAGGCGAGCGGGCCGGTCGGAAGATCCGCCACGTGCCGCGACTTGCGCATCATCGTCCGGGCTTCTTCCGGGCCCGCTTCATAGGTCTGCGGCCCAGGCAGGTTGTTCAGATAATCGAGGAACAGCCGCACGTCTGGACGCACATAGGGGTCGATCACGAACAACTCCGGTTTCACAAGCGATTCGGACCTCCTATCTAGGCGAATGCGTCCGCGCGCCACAGGTTGTGACTATGTGCGCACGCGGCTAGGCATGAAGCGAAGCATCAAAGGAACCCGCCTTGGCCACGGCCACTCACTATCTCACGCCTGAAGAAGCCGGTTCGGCCGAAGCGCCTGAAGCGGTTGTCGTCCGTTTCGCCGGGGATTCCGGTGACGGAATGCAGTTGACGGGTGGACAATTCACGCTTTCGACCGCGCTTGCCGGAAATGATCTCGCCACCTTTCCGGACTTTCCGGCAGAGATTCGGGCGCCGCAGGGAACGACGTTCGGAGTCTCCGCCTTCCAGATCAATTTCGGCTCGGCGGCGATCGAGACGGCCGGTGACGCGCCCGACGTCCTGATCGCGATGAATCCGGCGGCTCTGAAGACCAATGTCGGGGATCTCAAGCCGGGCGGCCTGATCATCGCCGACGAAGGTGAATTTGGCGCCCGCAATCTCGCCAAGGCAGGCTATGAGAACAATCCGCTCGAGGATGGATCGCTGGCCCGCTGGCAGGTCGTTCGGTTCAACATCAGCCAGCTGACCCTCGACGCCGTCAAGCCGTTCGGCCTCGGCAACAAGGAAGCCCTGCGCTGCAAGAATATGTGGACCTTGGGGCTGGCGCTGTGGATGTTCGACCGCGACCGCCAGCCGATCGAGAATTGGCTCAAGGCCAAGTTCGCCAAGGCGCCCCAATTGGCCGAGGCGAATATCGCCGCTCTCAATGCCGGTCACGCCTTTGGCGAGACCGCGGAAATCGGTTCGCCGCTCAAGCAGCACCATATCGACCCGGCACCGGCCGAGCCGGGCCTTTACCGCACGGTCACCGGGGCCGAAGCGATCTCGCTCGGCCTCGTCGCCGGCGCCAACCTGGCCAGCCTGCCAATGTTCTTCGGCGGCTATCCGATCACGCCCGCAAGCGCGATCCTTCACCATCTGTCGCGCCTCAAGGAATATGGAGTCACCACCTTCCAGGCGGAGGACGAGATTGCGGCGATTGCGGCCGCGATCGGCGCCAGCTTTGCCGGTCAGCTCGGAGTGACGTCCTCGTCTGGGCCGGGAATAGCGCTGAAGACCGAAGCCATGGGCCTGGCGATCATGACCGAGCTTCCGCTCATCATCGTCAATTCGCAGCGTGGCGGCCCGTCCACCGGTCTCCCGACGAAGACCGAGCAGTCCGATCTTTATCAAGCGGTCTATGGCCGCAACGGCGATGCACCGCTCCCGGTAATTGCCGCCCGATCGCCTGCCGACGCGTTCGACTGCGCGATCGAAGCCTGCCGGATCGCCGTGCAATACATGACTCCGGTCATGCTTCTCACCGACGGCTATATCGCCAATGCCGCGGAGCCGTGGCGAGTGCCCGACATGGCCGTCTACCCGCGCTTCCCGGTCCGCTTCCACGACACGCCTCCGGCCGAGGGGGAGGGGGTGAACCCCTATGCCCGCGACGAGAAGCTCGCTCGGGTCTGGATCAAGCCGGGTACCCCGGGACTTCGGCACCGCATCGGCGGGATCGAAAAGAATGTCGGCACCGGCCATATCGATTATGCGCCGGAGAACCATCAGGCCATGACGGACATCCGCGCAAACAAGGTGCTCGGAGTTGCCGATTCCCTTCCCGATCAGGACGTCTGCCTCGGCGAACCGGGGGGAAGGCTCGTCGTGGTGGGCTGGGGATCGACCTTCGGTCCCATTCATCAGGCCGTCCGGCGTGCGCGTCGCCGGGGGCTCGACGTCAGCCACGTCCATATTCGTCACATCTGGCCGCTGCCGAAGAATCTGGGCGATCTACTTCGCTCCTATGAGCGGGTGATCGTTCCCGAAATGAACAAGGGCCAGTTGAAGACGCTTCTTCGCGACCAGTATCTCGTCGATGCGCGACCGGTGAACAAGGTTTCGGGCCAGCCCTTCAAGATCGCCGAGATCGAAACCGCCATCGAGGAAGCGCTTGCATGAACCCGCCGCGGCTCATTCCGCTGGTGTTGATGCTGATCGTCGTGGTCGCGATCATCTATTATCTGAACTGAGGAATTTTCCGATGACCGAGATGGTCAAGCTGACCCCCAAGGATTTCGCCACCGACCAGGAGGTTCGCTGGTGCCCCGGCTGCGGCGACTATGCCGTTCTGAAGGCGGTCCAGCGGACCATGCCCGATCTCGGGGTCGACCCTTCGAGGACGGTCTTCATCTCCGGCATCGGCTGCTCGAGCCGCTTTCCCTATTATATGGAAACCTACGGCTTCCATACGATCCACGGGCGCGCACCGGCGATCGCCACCGGAGTGAAGCTGGCCAATCCCGAGCTGGACGTGTGGATCGTCACCGGCGACGGCGACGCTCTGTCGATTGGCGGCAATCACACGATGCATATCCTTCGGCGCAATCTCGATTGCCAGATCCTGCTGTTCAACAACGAGATATATGGACTCACCAAGGGGCAATATTCCCCTACCAGTCGGGTCGGCACGCGATCGCCCTCGACTCCCTTCGGGTCGGTGGACCGGCCGGTGCGTCCCTGCGCCTTCGCGCTCGGTTCGGGGGGGCGCTTCGTCGCCCGAGCGATCGACGTTCACAAGAATCTGCCCGACGTGCTGAAGGCGGCCCATGCCCACAAGGGCGCTGCCTTCGTGGAAATCTTCCAGAACTGCATCGTCTACAATGACGACGTGTTCGCGCCCTTCACCGCCAAGGACAATGCCGGCAAGCAGCTCTGGCTGAAGCCGGGGGAACCAATGCTGTTCGATGGCGGAACCAAGGGGCTGACCCTCGACCGGGAGGCGCTCAACCTCAAGGTGGTCGATGTCGTCGACGGGGATTGGCAAGCCGCCGACGTGATCGTCCACGATCCGAAGAACAAGGCCGTCGCCCACATGCTGATCGACATGCCGTTCGGCAGCTTCCCGATGGCTCTCGGCGTGATCTACGACGATCCGCGTCCCACCTTCGAGAGCGCGATCCTTCGCCAGAACGAGGAAGCAGCGGTCGGCAAGGCGCCGGACCTTCAGGCGCTCGTGTCCAAGGGGCAGACCTGGCAGGTCACCAAGGAACCGCGTGAAATCTGAAGCCGACGCTTGCAGGCTCGACCAATCCGCCGCACTTTGGATCCGTGACGGCTCGGGGGAAACATCTGGTCGCAGCGGACCGGGGCTTCGCCACTGGCGGCGGCCTGATCGCGCGCATCTTCGCCGGCGGCGTCTCGCGAGTGTTCGATCGCATCGACCGCGGCCTCGTTCACGGCCGGCTGGAGACGATCCTTCCTGACGGAAGGCTTCACATTCTCGGCGGTCGCGGCGAGGGACCTGCCGCCATCGTCAACCTGAGAAGCTGGCGACCACTCATCCGGCTCGCCACGTCGGGGTCGGTCGGCTGGTACAAGGCCTGGGCGAACGGCGAATGGGCCAGTCCCGATCCGGTGGCGGTATTCGCAATCTTCTCGCTCAACGCCGTTTCGCTGGGCGATACCGCCAGGGCGAAGGGGCCCTGGAGGCTGATCAATCGCGCCGCCCATGCCTTTCGAGCGAACGACAAGTCGCGGGCGCGGCAGAATATCGAGCATCATTACGATCTCGGAAACGATTTCTACGCCGCCTGGCTCGATCCGACGATGACCTATTCGAGCGCCATCTTCGCCGAGCCGATCTCGGCCGAGGAGGCACTGGAGAAAGCGCAGGAGCGCAAGATCCGGCTGTTGCTCGACCGTCTCGAATTGAAGTCAGGAGACTCGCTGCTCGAGATCGGCTGCGGGTGGGGCGGATTGATGGAGGCCGCGGCTCGTCACTACGACGTTCGCGTGACCGGACTCACCCTTTCCAGCGAGCAGAAGGTCTATGCCGAAAAGCGGCTCCGGGACGCCGGATTGGCGGATCGGTCGTCAATCCAGCTTGTCGACTATCGCGACGCCAGCGGCGAATTCGATGCCGTGGCGTCGGTCGAAATGGTCGAGGCGGTCGGCCAGGAATATTGGCCGGATTATCTCGAGAGCATTTCCCGGCTCCTGAAACCAGACGGCAGGGCGGCGCTCCAACTCATCTCCATTCGCGAGGAACTGTTCGAACGCTATGCCGCCAACGCCGATTTCATCCAGACCTACATCTTCCCGGGCGGCCTGCTGATCAGCGAGGAGCGCTTTCGCCGGATCGCCGAACGGACCGGGCTGCAATGGCGGGATCGCCGCGGCTATGGGCTCCATTATGCCGAAACGCTTCGACGCTGGCGGCTGGATTATGACAATGCGGTGCGGGAAGGGAGATTTCCCGACGGATTCGACGAGGCCTTCCACAATCTGTGGCGCTATTATCTCATGTACTGCGAAGGGGGCTTTCGCGGCGGTGGAATCGACGTCGCCCAGGTTACTCTGGTCAAGTCCTAGACGCGTAGGCTAACGACCGATTTCCAGCCGATGGCCGGTTTCGAAGTCGAAGGTCAGAAGGTCGGCGATCGCGTCGGCAACCGCGCTCGGCGGTTTCAGAGTCGCCGGATCCTCGCCCGGATAGGCTTTGGCGCGCATCTGGGTCGCCGTCGCGCCCGGGTCTACGATCGCCACCTTGACCGCGGATAGATTGCGAACTTCCTCGGCATAGCTCAGCACCAGAGTGTCCAGCGCGGCCTTGGACGCTCCATAGGCACCCCAATAAGCGCGAGGAGATTTGCCGACACTGGAGGTGACGCTGACCAGCCGACCGGCCGGGCTGCGCCTCAGCATCGCATCGAAAGCCGCGATCAGCGCCTGCTGCGCGAGCAGGTTGAGGGTCAGGACCTTGTTGAACTCCTTGCCGTCGATCTGCGCCACCGGAGACAGCGAGCCCAGCATGGCGGCATTGAGGACAAGGATGTCGAGCGCTTCCCAGCGGCTGCTCACGGCCTGGGAGAGGCGGGCGATGCTGTCCCGCTCCGTCAGGTCGAGCGGAGCGATCGTCGCCGATCCGCCGGATGCGTGGATTCGTTCCTCCACCTGCTCCAGCTCATCTGCCTTGCGCGCCGTCAGGATCACGTGGGCGCCCGCGCGCGCAAGGGCCTCGGCGGTCGCAGCGCCGATTCCGCGGCTTGCGCCGGTGACCAGCGCCAGCTTTCCGTCCATCTTCCCCGGCATCAGGCGTAGCGTTCCGCCGGAAGGAGCTGATCGCGTTGCTCCAGGTCTTCCTGATCGGTCAGTCGAGTCGGATAGGCTCCGGTGAAGCAGGCGTCGCAATATTGCGGCTCGTTTTCCTCGCGAACTTCCTCGCCGAGGGCACGATAAAGACCATCGATCGAGAGGAAGGCGAGGCTGTCCGCCTTGATATACTTGTTCATGGCGGCGACATCCATCTGAGCGGCGAGAAGCTTCGTCCGCTCGGGCGTGTCGACACCGTAGAAGCAGCTGTGGCGGGTCGGCGGCGAAGCGATCCGCATATGCACTTCGCGAGCGCCGGCCTCGCGAAGCATCTGGACGATCTTCAGGCTGGTCGTTCCGCGGACGATGGAATCGTCGATCAGCACCAGCCTCTTGCCGCGGATCAGGGCGCTGTTGGCATTATGTTTCAGCTTCACACCCAGGTGACGAACCTGATCGCTCGGCTGGATGAACGTTCGCCCGACATAATGCGATCGGATGATCCCGAGTTCGAACGGAATTCCACTTTCCTGCGCATAGCCGATCGCCGCCGGCACGCCGCTGTCGGGCACCGGCACCACGAAATCGGCCTCGACCGCATTCTCCCGAGCCAACTCGGCGCCGATCTGCTTGCGGACGGAATAAACCGAGACTCCGTCGACGATGCTGTCGGGGCGGGAGAAATAGACATGTTCGAAGATGCAGGGCCTCGGCCTGGCGCCCTGGAACGGACGGTGGGTTCGGATGCCCTTTTCGGACACGACGACCAACTCGCCCGGTTCGACGGTGCGGATGTAGGTAGCTCCGACCACGTCGAGGGCGACCGTCTCGGAAGCGAAAATGTAGGCGTCGCCGAGGCGACCCATCACCAGGGGGCGAATGCCGAGCGGATCGCGGCATGCGATCAGACCGTCGTCGGTCAGGCAGACCAGGCTGTAGGCGCCTTCGACCTGCTTCAGAGCATCGATGAAGCGGTCGAGAAGGGTCGGCTGGGCCGAAGTCGCGACAAGGTGGATGATCACCTCCGTATCGCTGGTCGACTGGAAGATCGAGCCACGGCGATTGAGCTCGCGCCGAAGCCGCATCGCGTTCGAGATGTTGCCGTTATGGGCGACCGCGAACCCGCCCGTGGAAAGCTCCGCGAAGAGCGGTTGAACGTTGCGAAGCGCCGTCTCTCCGGTCGTGGAATAACGGACATGACCGATCGCGGAGCGTCCGGCCAGAGCTCGGATCACTCCGTCCTTGTCGAAATTGCCGGCAACGTGGCCCATCGCCCGATGGCTGTGGAATCCGTGACCGTCGAAGCTCGTGATCCCAGCCGCCTCCTGGCCCCGATGCTGAAGCGCATGAAGGCCGAGCGCGACCACGGCCGCGGCCGTGTCGGCACCCCAGACACCGAATACGCCGCATTCCTCACGCAGCTTGTCGTCATCGAATGGATTGGTCGTCAGCATCTGCCCCGCCCGTGCACTTCGCCTGGCGGGCATATAGTGTCGAGGCCCCTGATTGTCGCCCCTAGGTCGTCAAAAAACTGCAACGGCCTGGCGTAGCGACCTGTGACAATTGAAACCATCCCGGCGATCCTGCGGCATCCAGACGAAACGATCGGCCGGTAGCGGCGGGAGCGGAAAGGGGCTCGCCGGAGGCAGGATGATGACGCCGAGTGACATCAGAATCGTGAGACAGAGCTTCGCTCGAATGGCGCCGGTCCGCCAACGCCTGGCCGATCTCTTCCATCGCAATCTCCTCGAGATCGATCCGACCTTCCGACTGCGCTTGGTGGTGGATGGCGGCGGGCGCGGCTCCCGGCTGGTCGATGCGATCGCCGTGATGGTCGACAATCTCCATCGCCCCCAGATGTTCGTTCCCGCGCTGGAAGTGCTGGCCGTGCGGCATTTCGGCTATGGCCTTGAGCAGGCGCACCATGCCGTGCTGCGCGAAGCTCTGCTGAGGACCGGGCGGCAGGCGCTCGGGCCCGGCTGGACAGCCGAGATCGAGCTCGCCTGGGGCTCAGCCTATGACTGGATTGAGCAGGAAATGAGTCGGACGATGCGGCAGGATTTGCGCCTCGCCGCCTGATCAGTTGCCCTCGGGCAGCTGTCGGTCGGGCAGTTCCTCGCATTCGCGCCGATCCGGATTGCGCGCGCACCGTCGAGCGAGCCGCCCCAGCCGCTCTTCCTCTTCCCTTATCTGCCGTCCTCGCCTCTGGTCGGCCTCAGCCTGGCTGGTGGTGACGGCGTCCACTCCAGCGCCCACGGCTTTCACCGGCAAGGTGACGATATCCACCGCCGTCCGTGCCAGGCAGCCGGAAAGGAAAACAGAAAGCGTCAGGATCAAAGCGGCACGCATCTCTCGCCCATGGACCCGAGCACATTGATTGTGCGTGAACAGGGCGAGTGCCGGCATGGAGCTATTGACTAGTTCGCAGACATGTTGGATATTTCTGTCATGACAGAAATTACAGTCCAGTCGTCAAAACTACCTCCGGCCGTTGAGCGGTTCGTGCTCCACTGGGGGGACATGGGCAATCAATGGGGCGTCAACCGCTCAGTGGCCCAGATCCATGCCCTGCTCTACCTTTCCGAGCAGCCGCGAACGGCAGAGGAAATTGCGGAGACGCTGGGAATGGCCCGCTCCAACGTCTCGAACAGCCTCAAGGAACTGATCGGCTGGAAGCTGGTCCGACGGGTTCCGGTAAAGGGGGACCGGCGCGACCATTTCGAAGCGGAAACCGATATCCTCGCGATGGTGACCCGTATCGCTCAGGGCCGCAAGGAACGTGAGATCGATCCCGCCGCGGCGGCGCTTCGGTCATGCATGGCCGAAGCCGAAGGTGATCCACGGGTCAGCGCCACCGCACGCGAGCGCCTCAGCGAATTGCAGGCTTTCATCGAGACTCTGAACCGCTGGTACGAGCAGATGCTGGGCGTGCCCCCGAGCAAGATCATGGCGTTGGTCCGGATGGGCTCCCGGGTGGTCAATTTTCTCAGCTTCGGTCGCAAGGAGAAGGAAGGAAGTTGAGCTTTCTCCAACTCGGATATCGGTCTTGAGCTTCAGGAGGGGAGGTCCTTGGTGGCGAGGCAGCAAACTGACGCTAAGGTGATCCCATTCCCGTCGCATCGGCCGCACGCCGGAGAGGCTCTGGACGACCTCCGGTTCCGGGCTTTGCTTCCGCCAGAGCAATGGGTCAGGCTGCCCGATTCCACTCGTGCCCGGTTCGGCACGCGGATCGCCGACTGCCGAACGGTTCTTTATGTCGGCGAGGTTATCGAGTGCAGTATGAGCCGCTGGGGCTGGCTGTTGGCTCAGCTGACGCGCCTCATCGGAGCGCCGCTGCCATTGACCCGCGACATCAATGTTCCGGCGGCAGTCAGTGTGACCGAGGATGAAAGCTGCAGCGGCCAGTATTGGACCCGGATATACGGCCGTCGTCGTGGCTTTCCGCAAGTCATCCACTCCAGCAAGCGCTTCGCCGGCCCGACCGGGCTGGAGGAGTATCTCGGGCGCGGGTTCGGTGTCGCCCTGCGAGTGGAGACCGATCAATGCGGGCTGCACTTCGTTGGCGACCATTATTTCCTTTCCCTGCTCGGATGGCGTTTCCGCCTGCCGCAATGGCTATCGCCTGGTGATCTGCGAGTCAGCCACATCGACTGCAGCCATGGCCGCTTTGCGTTCAAGTTCGCCTTGAACCATTCCTTGTTGGGCGAAATGATCCACCAAGTCGTCATGTTTGCCGACGCCTGCGAGGGAGGCGGGCGATGAGCGATCGGGAAGGAGCGGTAATCGTATTCGACTCGGAGTGCCTCCTTTGTTCGGCGAACGCTCGCTTCATCTTAAAGCAGGATCGGGAAAGGCGCTTCCGACTGGCGTCAGTACAGAGCACTGCGGGCGCGGCCCTCTATCGGCGGTTCGGGCTTGATCCGTCCGAGCCGGAAACGCTCCTGCTCATCCGCGGTGACCAGGTCTTCAGGAGCAGCGACGCCGTTCTCGCCATATTTGCTGGCCTCGGCTGGCCGTGGCGCCTGGCCGGAATTGCTCGCTTGATACCCCGCCAGTTGCGCAACCCGATCTATTCATGGGTAGCACGGAATCGCTTTCGACTCTTTGGACGCCTGGAAAGCTGTTGGGTGCCCGACAGCCAATATGCGGATCGCGTCCTATGAGCCGGATTCTCGTCATCGGCGGCTATGGGGGATTTGGAGCTCGGCTCTGTCGGCGACTCTCGGCGGCGGGGCACCATCTGCTGGTGGCGGGCCGAAACCTGCAAAGAGCGTCACGTTTCTGCGCTGAGCTTCGCAGTGGCGAGCCGATCCTACTCGACCGGAACGCCAACATCATCGGAGCATTGCAAGTGCACCGTCCGGACCTCGTGATCGACGCCGCGGGGCCGTTCCAGGGGAGCGGCTATTCCGTCCCGGAAAGCTGCATTGCCGCCGCGATACCCTATCTCGATCTTGCCGACGCCCGCGACTTCGTTCTCGGTATCGGTGCGTTGGACGAGGCTGCGCGCCTGGCTGGTGTGCCTGTGATCACCGGCGCATCAACTTCACCGGGGCTGACCGGCGCAATCATGCGCCGGCTTTGCGCCCAGCTGGACGAAGTTCACAGCGTCGACATCGCCCTCAGTGCGGCCAATCGCGCAAGCGGGGGTGAGGCGGTCATTGCCGCGATCCTCAGCTACGTCGGTCAGCCCATCCGCTTGTGGCGGGGCAGGCGCTGGACTCGCGGTTTCGGCTGGCAAGAGATGAAGCGGGAGGATTTTCTCGTTTCTGGAGCCAAAGGACTCCGCCGCCGACTGGTCGCCCTGGCGGACCTTCCCGACTGCGAAATCCTTCCTGAATTGTTCCCGGGTCGGCCGGCGGTAACCTTTCGGGCCGGCACCGAGCTGAATTTCCAGATGCGGAGCCTCTGGCTGGCAAGCTGGCTCGTGCGTTCAGGATTGTTGCCATCGCTGCGAGGCGCTCGCCGTGGGCTGCGGGCTTTCTATGGCTTGACCGCTCCATTGGGCGGAATGCGATCGGCAATGAGCATCACGGCCCGTGGCCGCAGCGGTCAGCGCGCCCTGGAGCGACGTTGGACGATCGTGGCCGAACGAGGGGAGGGGCAGGAGATCCCAACACTCGCCGCCGAACTGCTGGCGGAGCAGATCCTCGCCGGCCGACTGGCTCCCGGTGCGTTCGATTCCGCCGGCCTCCTCTCGCTGGACCAGTTCGAGCCGGCCTTCTCCCGACTTGCCGTTCGCCATGAAACAAGAGAAAGGCTGCTGCCTCCACCCCTATACGCCAGAGTGATGGGAGCGGCTTTCGAGAGCCTGCCGCCGGTGTTGCGAGCCGTCCATCTAGTCTACGCCGACGCCGGTGCGGCGGGGGAGGGCACGGTGGTTCGGGGCAATAGTTGGCTGGCCCGGGTGATCGCGGCCATGATGCGATTCCCGCCGCCCGGATCATGGCCGCTTCATGTCGCATTTGCTGAACGGAATGGCACGGAGCAGTGGACTCGCGATTTCGGCGGCCATGGCTTTTCAAGCGAGTTGAGCGCGAGGGGCGAGCAGGTTGTGGAGCGGTTCGGGCCGATCCGTTTCGCCTTTGAGTTGCTGGTCCGAAACAGGAGGCTCCAGATGAAACTGCGCCGGTGGAGCGTGTTTCGGATACCACTTCCTCTCGCGATGGCTCCGAGGATCGATGCGGTTGAATATGAGGAGGAAGAACGGTTCCGCTTTTTGGTTGATGTCGGAATGCCGCTCGTGGGTCGAATCATTCGCTATTCGGGGTGGCTCACGCCGATCGTCCGAGAGCCAGCGCCCAAAGAGAAGGGGCGGCCCGTTTCCGAGCCGCCCCGACCGGTGACTTCTGTCCTGACCTGAAGGCGTTAGCGCTTCGAGAACTGGAAGCTGCGGCGAGCTTTCGCGCGGCCGTACTTCTTGCGCTCGACGACGCGCGGGTCGCGCGTCAGGAACCCGGCCTGCTTCACCGTGGTACGCAGTGCCGGCTCGAAGCGGCTCAGCGCCTGGGCGATGCCGTGCTTGACCGCTCCGGCCTGGCCGGAAAGACCGCCGCCGGTGACGGTGCAGATCACGTCATACTGGCCCTGGCGACCGGCAATGTCGAACGGCTGATTGATCACGAGCCGAAGCGTCGGACGAGCGAAATAGACGGTCTGGTCGCGGCCGTTGACCGTGATCGTGCCGTTGCCCGGCTTGAGCCACACCCGCGCGACGGCGTCCTTGCGGCGACCGGTCGCATAAGCGCGGCCATGCTTGTCGAGCTGCTGCTCGCGAAGCGGCGCCGTCGGCGCCTGCGGTGCAGCGGTCTCGCCTTCAGCGGCAGCGGGCGCCGCTGCGGGCGCACCGGAAGTCAGGTCGGCGAGATCGGAAAGCGATTGACGGGTATCGGACATCAGGCACCCACCTTGTTCTTGCGGTTCATGGCCGCGACATCGAGGACTTCGGGGTTCTGGCCGCCATGCGGATGCTCGGCGCCGGAATAAAGGTGAAGGCTGCGCATCTGCTGCCGGCCGAGCGGCCCGCGCGGGATCATGCGCTCGATCGCCTTTTCAAGCACACGCTCGGGGAAACGTCCCTCGAGCACCTTGGCGGCGGTGACCTCCTTGAGGCCGCCCGGATAGCCGGTATGCTTGTAATACACCTTCTGACCGAGCTTGCGGCCGGTGAAGCGAACCTTGTCGGCATTGACGATCACGACATGATCGCCGCAATCGACGTGCGGCGTGAAGCTCGGCTTGTGCTTGCCGCGCAGGAGATTGGCGACAATCGTGGCGAGCCGCCCGACCACCAGACCATCGGCATCGATCAGATGCCACTTCTTCTCCACCTCGGCCGGCTTGGCGGCCTTGGTGGTCTTCATCAGCGCCTTCATGGGCCCGGACCTCTTGTTGAAACGAGCAGCGCCGCCCTAGACGAGCGGCGCGGACGGCGGGCAAATGGCAGTGGAGTGGGAAGAAGTCAAGGAAAAGCGGTGGTTTGACGAGAGGTATTATGTTACCCTGATGTTTCGCCTCGGACCCAGGACCGATAGTCGTCCAGGCTTTCCGCGATCGGCCAGACGACCGCCGCCGGGACGTCATAGCTGTGAAGTTCGGCGATCCGCGCGAGCAGCACCGACGCGCCCTCGGAGCGAGCCTTGAAGAGTGCCGGAACCTCGATCGCTTCCTCGACTTCGCCTTGCCAGCGATAGATGGACCGACAGGGCGCGAGGATGTTGGCGCAGGCCGCCAGGCGCTCCTCCACCACGATCCGGGCGACGCGCCGGGCTTCCTCCTCGTTGGCGAAGGTCGCGTAGACGCTGACGATTCCGGTCAACTTCTTTTCTCTCCTAGCCGATGGGCAGCGAGGACCGCGGCGGCGAGAAGGAGGGCGGCCATCCCCTGATGAGCCACGGCAATCTCGATCTGGACGCCAGACAGAATGGTGAGGATTCCCAGATAGATCTGCGCAATGACGGCAACGCCCAGCGCCGCTCCCTCGATCATGAAGCCCGAATTCCACGCCCGAACGGCAAGCCAGACAGCCACGCCTCCGGCCAGGAAGGCGAGCCAGCGGTGAATGAACTGGACGACGATCGGATTGTCCGCGAGGTTGCGAAGAAGAGGTTCCACCATCGGCGCATCGGATGGGAAGAACTCATCGCCCATCAGTGGCCAGGTGTTGAAGGCATAGCCGGCTTCCAGACCGGCCACATAGGCGCCGAACAGGAACTGGAGGAAGAGCAGGCAGAATGTCCAGATTCCCAGCAGCGGCATTCGGGAACGGCCGGATAGAAGGTCAAGAGCGACCCAGATCAAGGCGGCCAGGATCAGGAGCGCGGTGAGCAGGTGAACGGCCAGCCGAAGATGGCTGACCTCCGGAACGTCGACCAGACCCGACGCGACCATCCACCACCCGATCGCCCCCTGGAGCCCGCCGAGTGCGAGGATCCCGCTCAGTTTCCAGCCGAAGCCTGCCGGAATGGCGCGCTTCCACCAGAACCACAGCAGGGGCAGGGCGAAGACCAGGCCGATGATCCTCCCCAGCAGCCGATGCACATACTCCCAGAAGAAGATGGTCTTGAAATCGTCCAGGGTCATTCCGCTGTTGACGAGCTGGTATTGCGGGGAGGATCGATAATGATCGAACTCGGCCTGCCAGTCGGCTTCGCTCAAGGGCGGGATCGTCCCCGAAATCGGTTCCCAGTAGACGATCGAGAGACCGGACTCCGTCAGTCGCGTGATTCCGCCGACGATCACCATCAGGAAGACGAGGACGGCAACAAAAAGAAGCCAGATGGAGATGGCGTGGGGGCGCGGTCGCGGCTCGGCGGGACGCTCAAACATGGCCCGCCTATGGCTCAGCCGCGGCGTCTTGCCAATCGCCGGCTGGGAACGTTTGACGGCGATGTGATGTTGTAACTTCAACATGGGCACGCTATAAAGGCGGCAGGAAGGAATGCGTGTGCTTGAGAGTGCAATCAGGAGTGGGAGCATCGACCGGCTCGCGATTGGCGTGTCCGGCTTCTGCCTCGTTCATTGCATTGCCAGCGCCGTTCTGGTCACGATGCTGGCTTCCGCCAGCGGCGTTCTGCTCGACCCGATCTTTCACGAGGTCGGAATGATGGTGGCCCTGGTCCTCGGAGTCGTCGGGCTCGGCCGCGGGGTCCTGCACCACGGTTTCATGCTTCCGGCGGCGATCGGCAGCCTAGGGCTCGGGATCATGGCGGGGGCTCTCACTCTGGAGCATGGCGGGACGACGACTCTCTATTCCGTTGCCGGCGTCCTGATTCTCGCGCTCGGCCACGATCTCAACCGCCGCGCCGTGATCTGAGCTGCCCGGCCAGTCACTTGTTCGCGCCGCCGTAACGGCTTACATCTCCGCTCATGGAGCATGTCCATCATAGCCATAGCGGCGCCGATCTCTCGGAAGCTGCCCGAACCACCATGGAGCGCTCGGGCGAGCAGTGGACACCGATGCGCGCCGCCGTCTTCGAAGCTCTGGCCAGCTTCCAGAAACCGGCCTCGGCCTACGACATCGCCGAAAAGGTGTCGCAGGAGCAGGGTCGGCGGGTTGCCGCCAACAGCGTTTATCGAATCCTGGACCTGTTCGTCGGCGCCAATCTCGCGCGGCGGGTGGAAAGCGCCAATGCCTATGTCGCCAACGACCATCCGGACTGCCTCCACGACTGCATCTTCCTGATCTGCGACACTTGCGGTCAGGCCAAGCATATCGATGACGACCGGCTTTCCGGAGGCGTTCGCGACGCTGCCAGACGCGCTGGCTTCTCGCCGGCCCGGCCGGTGATCGAGGTTCACGGACGGTGCGGAGATTGCGACGCTGACTGAGGACGTCGCGTTTTTCGCAATTCTGGACGGGCCGGGAACCGCGGCAGCGCGCCATCTCCACTCCAGCAGCACCTGCGCCATCTTGAGGATGGACGCTTGGGCCTGCGGCGGCGACTATGTCGCTGGTTTCGAGGAGGAGGAAGTTCGCCATGCCTGATTCCCGTTCGATTTCTGCCTGGACTCCGCATGCCCTCGGGATGCTGCGGATCGTCGCCGGGCTCCTCTTCCTTGCCCACGGGACCCAGAAATTCCTGAGCTTTCCCGGCGGCGAACGGGCCGGAGCCGGATGGGCGTTCGACAATCCGGGTGCCTTTGCGGGCATCGTCGAACTGGTTACCGGCCTTCTGATCGCCCTCGGGTTCCTCACTCGCCCGGCGGCTTTCCTGGCTTCGGGTACGATGGCGGTCGCCTATTGGTACGCCCACGCGCCTCAGAACTTCTTTCCGGTCAACAATGGCGGCGACGCGGCCATCCTCTACTGTTTCGTCTTCCTCCTGTTCGTCTTTGCCGGGCCGGGTCGGTGGAGCCTGGATGGGCTTTGGCGAGGAGAGCGCAGCGCTGGCTGAGGCGGCCTTTCGGTTCGACATCCCTTCGCCCGCATACTATGTAGGCGGGCTGAGAGGGGACAGAATGACCGAACGTCCGCACACGCCTTTGCTCGACGGAGTGGACACGCCCGAGCAGCTCCGGAAGCTCGAGCGGGAGCAATTGCGTCAACTATCCGAAGAGCTGCGCGCCGAAACCATTTCGGCCGTGTCGGTCACCGGCGGCCATCTCGGCGCCGGCCTCGGCGTCGTCGAACTCACCGTCGCGCTTCATTATGTCTTCGATACGCCGCGTGACATTCTCATCTGGGACGTCGGACACCAGGCCTATCCGCACAAGATCCTGACCGGACGCCGCGACCGGATCCGGACTCTGAGGCAGGGCGGGGGCCTTTCCGGATTCACCAAGCGCAGCGAGAGCGAGTATGATCCGTTCGGCGCAGCCCACAGCTCGACGTCGATCTCCGCCGCCCTCGGCTTCGCGGTGGCGAACAAGCTGGCAGACAAGCCCGGCAAGGCGATTGCGGTGATCGGCGACGGCGCGATGAGCGCCGGAATGGCCTATGAGGCGATGAACAATGCCGAACAGGCCGGCAATCGGCTGATCGTCATTCTCAACGACAACGACATGTCGATTGCGCCGCCGGTCGGGGGCCTTTCGAACTATCTCGCCCGGCTCGTCTCGTCGGGCAAGTATCTGAGCGTCCGTCAGCTGGCGCAGCGTTTCGCCCGCAAGCTGCCCGACCCTCTGCACAATGCCGCGCGCAAGATCGAGGAATATGCGCGGGGAATGGCGACGGGCGGGACGCTGTTCGAGGAGCTGGGCTTCTACTATGTCGGGCCGGTCGACGGCCACGATATCGACACCCTCGTCAAGATCCTGGAGAATGTCCGCGACGCCGACGAAGGTCCGATGCTGGTCCACGTCGTCACCAAGAAGGGCAAGGGCTATGCTCCGGCCGAGGCGGCGGCGGACAAATATCATGGCGTCGTCAAATTCGACGTCGTCACCGGCAAACAGGACAAGGGGCCGGGCGGCGGCCCTCCCGCCTACCAGAACGTGTTCGGCGAGACTCTCGCCAAGCTGGCCGAGACCGACTCAAGGATCTGCGCCATCACGGCGGCGATGCCATCGGGAACGGGGGTCGACAAGTTCGCCCAGAAGCATCCGAATCGAGCGTTCGACGTCGGTATCGCCGAGCAGCATGCGGTCACATTTGCTGCCGGCCTGGCGGCGCAGGGTATGCGACCGTTCTGCGCCATCTATTCGACCTTCCTCCAGCGCGCCTACGATCAGGTCGTCCATGACGTGGCCATCCAGAACCTGCCGGTGCGTTTTGCCATGGATCGGGCTGGGCTGGTCGGCGCCGACGGCAGCACGCATGCCGGCAGCTTCGATCTCGCTTATCTATGCACCTTGCCGAACTTTGTCGTCATGGCCGCTGCCGACGAGGCCGAACTGGCCAACATGGTCAAGACGATGGCGGAGCATGACAGCGGGCCGATCGCGGTCCGCTATCCCCGCGGCAATGGTGTCGGCGTTCCCCTGCCCGAGGAGCCTCAGGTTCTCGAGATCGGCAAGGGCCGGGTCGTCCGCGAAGGCAAGAAGGTGGCGATCCTGTCGCTTGGAACCCGTCTTGCCGAAGCGCTGAAGGCCGCCGAGCGGCTGGACGCCCAGGGCCTCCCGACCACGGTGGCCGATCTCCGCTTCGCCAAGCCGCTGGACGAAGCTTTGATCCGGCGCCTTCTCATTAGCCATGAAGTGGCCGTCACGATCGAGGAGGCGGCGATCGGAGGCCTGGGGGCTCATGTCCTCACCCTCGCGAGCGATCTGGGCCTCGTCGATGCCGGCCTCAAGCTTCGAACCATGCGCCTTCCCGACCGCTTCCAAGATCAGGACAAGCCCGAGAAGCAGTATGAGGAAGCCGGCCTTAACGCGGACGGCATCGTCGACACGGTGCTGAAGGCGCTTCGCCACAACAGCGCTGGAGTGGTGGAGGGCGCGCGCGCCTGAACCCGGCTCGGGCCGAGCGGCGATCCTTGTTCAAAATCGTCTGGCAGGCATATGCCCAAAGTTCGCGTCGATCAGCTGCTCGTTGAACGCGGTCTGGCGGAGAGCCGCGCCCGGGCGCAGGCGCTGATCCTCGCCGGGCTCGTCTCTTCAGGCGACCGGAAGATCGACAAGGCAGGTCAGCCGATCGCGGCCGATGCGCCGTTGCACGTCCGCGGAAAGGACCATCCCTGGGTATCGAGGGGCGGGATCAAGCTCGCCCACGCCCTGGATCATTTCCACTGGGACGTGAGCGGGGCGGTGGCGCTCGACGTGGGCTCCTCCACGGGCGGCTTCACCGACGTCCTCCTGCAGCGAGGGGCGGCCAAGGTCTTCGCGATCGACGTCGGCACCAATCAGCTGGCATGGAAGCTTCGCCAGGACCCGCGGGTGCTCGTTCATGAGCAGACCAATGCCCGCTATCTGACCCGCGACATCGTCACCGAGCCGGTCGATCTGATCGTTTGCGACGCGAGCTTCATCAGCCTCGCCAAGGTGCTGGATTCCGCCCTCAGCTTTGCCGGTCCGAACGCCCGGCTGGTCGCCCTGGTGAAGCCGCAGTTCGAGGCGGAGCGGGAGGAGATCGGCAAGGGCGGCGTGGTCCGGGATCCCGCGGTGCACAAGCGGGTCTGCGCCGCCGCCGCGGACTGGGTCCAGTCGCGGGGCTGGGCCGTGATCGGAATCGAGAAGAGCCCGATCACCGGACCCGAGGGAAATGTGGAGTTCCTCCTGGCTGCCGTGCTGAGCAAGGCGGGGGATACAAATTGATACAAGCCCGCACTCGACAAGTAACGAAAATCCGGCATTGAGCGGCCTCGCATGCTGAGAGACCCCAACATGGTCGCGGTTGCTCGCCGTCTGCTGATCGTCGCCGTGAGCGCGGCCCTTGCGGCCTGCGGCAGCGGCGGCGCGGAAAAGAGTCGCGAGCGCCCGCCGCCTCTGGTCAAGGCGGAGCCGGCTTCGACAATGCCGTTCGCGGACACGATCGAGGCGATCGGAACCGCGAATGCCAACGAGCAGGTGACTCTGGCTGCGCCCGTAACGGAGCGGATCGTCCGCCTCAATTTCGACGACGGCAGCTTCGTCCGCGCCGGGCAGGTCGTCGCGGTTCTCCAGCAGGCTCAGCAGAGCGCTCAGCTCAGCGAAGCCCAGGCGCGGGCCCGCGAAGCGCAACAGCAGCTCGATCGAATTGCCGAGCTCAAGCAGCGCGGCTTCGCGACGCAGTCCAGCTACGATACCCAAATGGCGCAGGCCGCTGCAGCGCGCGCCCAGGCGCAGCAGGTTCAGGCGCAGATCGGCGAGCGAGTCGTTCGGGCGCCCTTTTCCGGCTGGGTCAGCCTTCGCAACATCTCCGTCGGCGCGATCGCCAGCCAGGGAACGGAAATCGCGACGATCAGCGATCTGTCGACGATCAAGCTCGATTTCACCGTGCCGGAAACGATGCTGAGTGCGATCCGACCCGGATTGTCGATCGAAGCCCGCTCTGCAGCCTATCCGGATCGGCCGTTTCGCGGTCAGATCCATACGATCGACCCGGTGGTCGATCCGAGTACCCGGGCGGTGAAGGTGCGTGCTCGCCTGCCCAATCCCGACCGTTTGCTTCGTCCGGGCATGATGCTGAGCGTCAGCATCCAGAACCAGCCGCGGATGAGCCTGTCGGTTCCGGAGCTGGCGGTCGTCGGCGAAGGCGAGGACCGCTACGTGTTCGTCGTCGACGAGCAGGGCAGGGCCCGCCGAACGGCGGTCCGGGCCGGCGTCCGGTCGGCCGGCCGGGTGGAGATCCTGGAAGGACTGAGACCTGGCCAGAGGGTGATCACCGAGGGCGTGGTGAAGGTCGCCGACGGAATGCAGATACGACTGGCGGGTCCGCAAAATGGCCAGCAGCGCGCCGCTCGACAGCCGGCGAGGCAGGGCGGCTAGCCCATGCTCATCTCCGACGTCTCCGTAAAGCGTCCGGTCTTCGCGGCGGTACTCGCGATCCTGGCGGCGGTCGTCGGCATCGTCGGCTTTCTCAGCCTTTCCGTCCGCGAATATCCGGACGTCGATCCGCCGATCGTCTCGGTCGAGACGCGCTATATCGGCGCCGCCGCAAATGTGATCGAGACCCGAATCACCCAGGTGCTCGAGGAGCAGCTTTCGGGGGTGGAGGGTCTCCAGACGATCACTTCGCGCTCCCGCGACGGCCAGTCGGACATCACCATCGAATTCGCTCCCGGCCGGGACATCGATTCCGCGGCCAACGACGTCCGCGACCGGGTCGGCGCCGCTGCGGAGGATTTGCCTGACGAAGCGCTGACCCCTGAGGTTCGCAAGGTGGACGCCGACGCCTCGCCGATCATGTTCCTGGTGATTTCGAAGCCGGACTGGTCGAGGCTCCAGCTCAGCGACTGGGTCGATCGCAATCTGGTCGATCGATTCTCCTCGCTCGACGGAGTTGCTCGGGTCTTCATCGGCGGCGAGGCACGCCCGGCCATGCGCGTGTGGATGAGGCCGGAGCGGCTTGCCGCTTTCAGTTTGACTCCGGCAGACATCGAGGCCGCCCTGCGCAGCCAGAATGTCGAGCTGCCCGCCGGGCGGCTCGAATCGCAGCAGCAGAACGTCACCTTGCGGGTCAACCGGCCCTTCACGACTCCGCAGGATTTCGCTCAGCTCGTCGTCGGTCGCGGCCCCGACGGCTATCTCGTCAAGCTCGGCGATGTGGCCCGGGTCGAGCAGGGGCCGGAAAACCCCTACACGGCTTTCCGGCTCAACGGGGATCCTGCCGTCGGCCTGGGGATAGTGCGCCAGTCGGGCGCCAACACGCTCGCCGTCGCCGAAGCGGCCAAGGCCGCTGTCGAGCAGGTCAGGCCGACTTTGCCGGAAGGCATGGAAATCGTCGTCGGGTCCGATGATTCCCTGTTCATCGATCGCGCGATCGAGAAGGTCTGGGTGACCCTGGCCGAAGCGGCCGTCCTCGTCGTTCTGGTCATCTATCTCTTTCTGGGCAGCTGGCGCGCGACCTTGATCCCGGCCGTGACGGTGCCGCTCTGCATGCTCGCAAGTTTCGCGGTGCTCTGGCTGTTCGGCTTCTCGATCAATCTGCTCACCCTGCTGGCGCTGGTGCTGTCGATCGGAATCGTCGTCGACGATGCCATCGTCGTTCTCGAAAATGTCTATCACCGGATCGAGGAAGGCGAGCCGCCGCTGTCGGCGGCGTTCAACGGCGCGCGCCAGGTCGCGTTCGCCGTCGTCTCGACAACGCTTGTCGTCTGTGCGGTGTTCGTCCCGATCATGTTCATCGCCGGCCAGACCGGTCTCCTGTTTCGCGAGCTCGCGGCGGCGATGATCGGCGCCGTCGCCTTTTCCGGCTTTTTCGCCCTCAGCCTGGCGCCGATGCTTTGCTCCAAGCTGCTCAAGCGGGAGGAGCGCGGCGGCCTGGCCGCCTGGGTCGACCGCAATTTCCGACGACTTGAAGACCTTTATGCGCGTCTTCTCGATCGCGTGCTCACCAGGCCGCTGATCCCGATCATCGCCGTCGCGATCTTCGTCGCCGGATCGGGCGTGCTGTTCACGATGCTTCGATCGGAGCTGGTGCCGGCAGAGGATGTCGGAATCCTCAGCGCCAATGTTTCCGCGCCGGAAGGCACCGGCTATGCCGAGATGGACCGTTACATGCTCGACGTCCAGGCTCGGGTTCTCCAGCTCGTCGGCGACGACGGCCCGGTCCGCTCGATCATCACGCGTACGCCCGGCGGCTTCGGCTCGAGCGACGATTTCAACAGCGGCGCCGTCATCGTCTTCCTTCGGCCCTGGGAGGAACGCGAGGAAACCACCGAGGAGGTGGTCGGTCAGGTCAACCGGATCCTCGGCCAGGTGCCGGCGGTTCGGGGCAATGCTCAGGTCCGCTCGTCGATCGGCCGAGGCCGCGGGCAGCCGGTCAACTTCGTCATCGCCGGGCCGACCTACGAGGGGCTCGCTCGGGCTCGGGATCGGATCATTGCGGCGGCCGCGGACAATCCCGGGCTGATCAACCTCGACAGCGACTATAAGGAAACCAAGCCGCAGCTCCGGTTGGACGTGGATACGACTCGCGCCGGCGATCTCGGAGTCTCGGTCGCCGATGTCAGCCAGGCTCTGCAGACCCTGCTCGGATCGCGCCGGGTGTCGACCTATATGGACCGCGGCGAGGAATATCGGGTCGTCGTCCAGGCCGAGGAGTCGGCGCGGGCGACCGAGGCCAATCTCGGATCGATCTATGTGCGCAGCCGGACCGGGGCCCTCGTTCCGCTGTCGAACCTAGTGACGGTGCGTGAAGCCGCGGGAGCGCGCGATCTCGGCCGTTTCAACAAGCTTCGCGCCATCACCCTCTCGGCCGGCCTCGCCCCCGGCTACTCGCTTGGCGAGGCGCTCGAATTCCTCGAGCAGCAGGCCGCTCAGGCGCCCGAAGTAGTGGCGGTGGGCTATCGCGGCGAGAGCCAGGCTTTCAGGGAGACGGGAGGATCGATCTATCTGGTCTTCGCTCTCACCATCCTCGTCGTCTACCTGTTGCTCGCGGCCCAGTTCGAAAGCTTCGTTCATCCGGCGGTCATCATCATGACGGTGCCGCTGGCCGTCGCCGGCGGGGTGCTCGGCCTCTCCGTGATGGGCCAGACCATGAACCTCTACAGCCAGGTCGGCCTCGTCATGCTCGTCGGTCTGGCGTGCAAGAACGGAATCCTGATCGTCGAGTTCGCCAATCAGTTGCGCGATTCCGGTCGGGAGATCGGCGCCGCGATACGCGACGCCTCCCGCCGTCGGCTTCGACCGATCCTGATGACCTCGATCGCCACCGTCGCGGGCGCGGTGCCGCTGATGATCGCGAGCGGAGCGGGCGCGGCAGCACGAAGCACGATCGGAACGGTGATCGTCTTCGGAGTCTCGATCTCGACCCTGATCACGCTGTTTCTCATCCCCTTGCTTTATTCGCGCCTGGCGCGTTTTACCGGATCTCCGCTCGCCGTGACCCGCAAGCTCGAGACGGAGCTTTCCGGCGGGCCTCAGCCAGCGCCCGCGGAGTGAGAGAATGATGGAACTGGCCTCGAGATCGCAGCTCAGGATGTCGTTTCTTCGCTATGCGCTGATCACCGTTCCGCTGGTGGTGCTGCTCGGGACGATTTCGGGACGGATCGCCAACTCCGGCTACGGCAATCCCTGGTTCGATGCCCTCGCCAAGCCGGACTTCATGCCGCCGGGCTGGGTGTTCGGCGCCGTCTGGACGGCGCTCTACATTCTACTCGGGCTTGTTCTAGCGATCCTGTTGCATGCTCGCGGTGCCCACAGGCGAGGAGCAGTGATTGGCTTGTTCCTCCTTCAGCTCGCCTGCAATTATGCCTGGTCGCCGGTCTTCTTCGGCTTTCACGATGTCGGATCGGCCTTGCTGCTGATCGGCGCCATGGTCGTTCTCACCGTCGCCCTGGTCGTGCTGCTGTGGAGAATCCGGCGCCTCGCGTCGCTCCTGATGTTGCCTTATCTCGCCTGGATCTGTTTCGCAGCCCTTCTCACGATTTCCATCTCGGGGCTGAATCCCGACGCAGCCGCACTTGTGCCGGACGGGGCAAGTGCCGATATCCCTCTCTGAACCATTCGGAGGAAGGCTCGCGATGCAGTCCCAGAACCGCCTGTTCGACGATTTCGTCAAAGTGATGAACGGCGCCGCCGGAACGATTGCCGGAATGACCCGCGAGGCTCAGGCCGCCTTTCAGGACCGCGCTCGCGAATGGGTCGGAGGCCTCGACCTGATCAGCCGCGAGGAGTTCGAGGCAGTGCGCGCCTTGGCCGTCGCCGCCCGTGAAGAGAATGAGGCGCTTCGTTCCCGGATCGAGGCGCTTGAAGCAGCGCTTGCGGCCACGGCCTCTGCCAAGCCGGCCGGTTCCCGTGCCCGAAAGAGTTCGGGCGCAAGCGAGGGAATCGCCTGAGTATCCACAGCTTTGTTAATGCGGAACCATGGCTCTCCTTGCGCTTTGCAGGAGAGACAGGCAGATTCCGTGCGAACAAAACAAGGCCGGGGACGCTGCATGGATATGGATGAGTACGAGCTGGAACGGGAGGCGAGCGCGCCGATCGACATGCTCGAACAATATTTCAGCGCTCTCGGCTGGGCTTATGAGCGTAATGGCGACGACGAAATCGTCTCCAGCTTTCAGGGCAGCTGGACTCAATATGAGCTTCGCGCGATCTGGCGCGAGGAAGATCAGGTGCTCCAGTTCCTGGCGCTGCCGGATATTCGGGTGTCGGCCGACAAGAGGGACGCGACTTACGAAACGATCGGCCTGATCAACGAGCAACTCTGGCTCGGCCATTTCGAGCTGTGGTCGGCCTCCGGCCTCGTCCTCTTCCGCCATGCCGCACTTCTGGAGGGCGAGGACCGGGGAACGCTCAGCCTCCAGCAGGCGGAAACCCTCGTCGAAGCGGCCATCGAGGAATGCGAGCGCTTCTATCCCGTTTTCCAGTTCGTCCTTTGGGCGAACAAGACTCCCCAGGAAGCGATCGCCGCAGCCTTGATCGAAACTCAGGGCGAAGCCTGAGCGAGGGCTCGGATTCGCCGCGCTTTGAAGCTAGAGCGCGGTCATGTCGGAAGATCCACTGCTTCCCGGACCGCTCTGGCTCGTCGGCTGCGGCAATATGGGCTCGGCGATGCTCGAGGGCTGGATCGCCGCCGGGATCGATCCCGCTCATGTGACCGTCGTTCGCCCGAGCGGCCGACCTGTCGGCCATGGCGTGCGAGTCCTTACCGACTATCCCGAGGATGAAGTCCCGGCGATCGTCGTGCTGGCGATGAAGCCCTACCAGATCGACCTGGTCGCGCCTCGGCTCGCGCCGGTCCTCGATCCTCATACCCTGCTTGTCTCCATCCTGGCGGGAGTCGAACAGGCTTCGCTTCGGGCACGCTTCCTGATGCCGCAGACCGTGGTCAAGGCAATGCCCAACCTGCCGGTCGCGCTCGGCAAGGGAGTCGTCCCCCTCCACAGCGACAGCGGCGATCTCGCCGCTCGAGCCATGGTGACCGGCCTCATGTCGGCATTGGGGCATGCGGAGTGGATCGAGGAGGAGGGCCTGTTCCAGCTTGCGGGCGTGTTGACCGGAGCGGGGCCGGCTTTCCTGTTCCGATTCCTCCAGGCGCTTGGCGAAGGCGCGGCCCAGCTCGGGCTGCCCGGGGAACAGGCGGCCCGTCTCGCTGCCGCGATGGTGGAGGGCGCAGCCGCGCTTGCCGTCGCTTCAGGCGAGGGGCCGGAGCGACTTGCGGCACGGGTCGCCAGCCCGGGCGGTACCACTCAAGCGGGGCTTCAGGTTCTCGATCAGGACGAAGCGCTCAACGCGCTGATCGCTCGAACGCTCGGCGCGTCGCGTCGTCGGAGCCTCGAAATGGCAGCGGAAGCGCGTTCTGCCCCGCAAAGTTGACCGACCGGGAGGTCGGTTATATCCGCTGCCCATGAGCGATCTGCGCACCTTTGACGACCGCGACGGCTGGATCTGGTTCGACGGCAAACTGGTACCGTGGCGAGAGGCGAACGTCCACGTCCTCACCCATGCGCTTCACTACGCCTCGTCGGTGTTCGAGGGGCAGAAGGCCTATGGGGGCGAGGTCTTCAAGCTGACCGAGCATAGCCGCCGACTTCGCCGAAGCGCGGAACTGCTGGGTTTCGAAATCCCTTGGACGGTGGATCAGATCGACGAGGCCTGCCGCGAAGTGCTGAAGGCGAACGCACTTGAGGACGCCTATATGCGCCCGCTCGCCTGGCGCGGATCGGAGCAGATGGGCGTATCGGCGCAGCGGTCGATGATCCATCTTGCCATCGCCTGCTGGCCCTGGGGCGCCTATTTCGGCGAGGAGGCGTTGCTGAAGGGCGTCCGGCTCGACATTGCGCCCTGGCGCCGGCCCGCCCCTTATACCGCCCCGACCGAGTCCAAGGCGGCTGGCCTGTACATGATCTGCACTCTGTCGCGCCATGCCGCCCAGGCCAAGGGCTTCGACGACGCGCTGATGTTCGACTGGCGCGGCCGGGTGGCGGAGGCGACCGGCGCCAACGCCTTCTTCGTTCGCGACGGCGCGCTCCACACGCCCACGCCGGATTGCTTCCTCAACGGAATCACTCGCCAGACGATCATCGAACTCGCCCGCCGGCGCGGGATCGAGGTGATCGAGCGGCCAATCTGGCCGGAGGAGCTGGAAAGCTTCGAGCAGATGTTCCTGACCGGAAGCGCCGCGGAGGTCACCCCAGTTGCCTCGGCCGGACCGTGGAATTTCGAGGTGGGTGAGCTTACCCTCGGCCTCCGGCGCGACTATTTCGATCTCGTCTATCGCCGAAATTCGAACGCATAGAGCTTCCGATCCACGGATGCGCGGCTATAAGGCGCGCGCGTCCGCGCTGCTGGGGCGTCGCCAAGTGGTAAGGCACCGGTTTTTGGTACCGGCATTCGCAGGTTCGAATCCTGCCGCCCCAGCCAATTCACAACGAAGTGCCTGGATTTGCTGGCTTCACCTCGTGAAGGTTCGAATCCGGCGCATCGATTGGGCCGCGGCGAGCCGGGAGAAGTCGGCGCATGGCATCCATCTAACACGTCTATCGGCGCGGCCGCACTTCTTGGTTGCGCGAGTTTCCGCCTGTCCGATGGCCAGATCCTTGACCTGCTGACTGAAGTCGAAGTGCACCGCTGTTCGCACAGCGTCAAAAGTCGATCTCTGCGCTCATTCCGCTCGCTTTCCAAGCACGGCAGATTGCAGTGTCCAACGTGACATCGGAATCGGCTGGCGCGCTCAGAGTCGTGCTCGGCTCCATCATCCGCCCAAATGGGATTATTTGGGACGTCGGCTAGCACCCTATTTTCCTCGCAGCTGTGGGCGCACAAGGCCCGTCCGTTCTCCCCGCGATCGAATGATGGCATGTTCAGATTCCTGGGTGAGGCTCGAACGAGCCAATCCGACGGTGCTCCAACTAAGGCAGGTACCGGTGCATGACATGCAAACCCACCAGACCCTGTTCCGGGTGGTTGAACGCCTTGGGTACGGTCCCGACGACGGCGAAGCCGAGCTCGGTCCACAAATTCACAGCCGCTCGATTGACCTCGACGACCGCGTTGAACTGGATCCCGAGGAAGCCCTGCTGGCGGGCCCAGGCCAGCACATAGCGACCAAGGGCCCGCCCGACGCCTCGGCGTCTCGCAGCGGCTGCCACCATGAAGCTGGCCGTGGCGACATGGGCGCCCGGGCCTTCGCGGTTGCGCCCCATCTTGGCGGAGCCAACCACTCCATGGTCGCCGTCCACCGCTACGACCGTCAGTCCCGGCGGCGCCTCAATCCACATTGCCCGGGCGCGATCCTCCGTCAGATCAGGGTCGATCGCGAAGGTCTCGCCGGCCGCCGCCACGTTGTGGACGATCGGCCAGATCGACGGCCAGTCGCTCGGCTCGGCCGGCCTGATGGTCAGTTTCACGGGCACCTCGCTGCACGTCGAGCTCCCCACGGGACCCGTTCCCCAGCCTAGGCGAACGTCGACGGACGAAGCGTCACTCTGCGGCTTCTTGGGGCGGCATCACGGCGTCCGGGTTCATCCACGCGATTTCGAGGACGTGACCGTCGGGATCCTCCACGCTCCTGTTATAAAGGAACCCCATGTCGATAGGGTCGCGAAGGTCGCCGCGGCCGCCGGCTGCCACGGCCGCGGCAATGGTGGAGTCGACCGCGTCGCGGGCATCGAGTGAGAGGCAGATGAGCACCTGGCAGGATTGACGGGCGTCCGGAATGTCCTTGGCGATGAAGGTGCTGAAATAGTCTCGTGCAAGAAGCTGGAAGGTAATCGCTTCCGACCAGACCATCGACGAGGCCTGCTCGTTGCTGAACTGCGCGTTCTTGCGGCAGCCGATCGCCTCGTAGAAGCGCGTCGAGACGGCCAGATCGGCGACCGGAAGGTTGATGAAGATCATTCTCGGCATTTCTTTACTCCATGCTCTGATGGGGGATGGTCCAGATCGGATCATCGCCCTCTGTGAGAGGATCGCGTCCGCGCCCGCGGCGCTTGAGGACGGCTCCGGTGGGCGGGCGCCTGTCAGAAGAACCCTGGTGGCATTTGCGGCGTGACGTCGTCCAGAAAGGGCAGTGCGAAGGCAACGATCGCCTCGGCCTCCGCCATCACCCCGATATGGGAGGCGCCGGGCAGCACGAGGAGCCTCGCCGGAGGCGGCGCGGCAAGGAAACCCTGGGCGGCCGTCGCCGCGGCTCCGCCACCGCGCATGCGGAACAGCTCCACCGCATGCTCGGGTGTGATGACGTCATAGTCGCCCATCACGATCATCGTCTTGTGCGCCAGGGCCCGGATCGCTCCTTCCCAGTCGTACGGCGTCGCGTCGAGGACCTTGAGCTTGCGGACCAGGAGCGGGAAATCCTGGGGTCTCGGCGCCAGGCGATCATATTCCCGGCGGATCGGCGTGTTCTCGAACACAGAAGGTTCGATGGCGGCGATGCCGGCGAGCACCTCCGGATAGAGAGCGTTTAGACGGCTGCTGGCGGAAACCGTGATGAGCTTGCCGACCCTCTCCGGATGACGGATGGCCAGCTGCATCGCGGCCGAGCCGCCCATCGAGTAGCCGAACACGTCGGCCGTCCCGACGCCGGCTGAGTCGAGGACGGCAGCGGCATCGTCCGCCAGGGCCTCGTAGGTGATCGGGCCGGGCGCATCACCGGTTCGGCCATGGCCGCGCTGATCGAAGACGATGACCGGACGGGTTCGTGCGAAACGCTCGACGAACGCGGCCATGGCGTTGGCGGACATATAGGCGCCGTGCAGAACGAGGATCGGCATTGTCCCGGATCCCAGATCGCCATGTACCTGATAGGCGATCGCCAGGTCCCCTGACCGCGCGATCGCCGAACGCACGGTCGCAGCGGGGGTCCCGGCCGGTGCCCCCCCATTCTGAGCGAAGATCGGCGCCGGAGTGGCGAGGCCGGTGGCGGCAAGGACAACGCAGAGCATCAGTCGTCTGATCATTGGCGGAACTCCCTTCTCGGGCCTCACATGCAGAGGCTGGCGCCGGATTGCGATAACCTCTGGGGTAATCGGGCGGTCGATCCCGGACCGCGCGTGATCGTGGCGTGCTGATGGCCGCCGAGGGCAGGGCGGTTTCCACGCTCACGCGTCCGAAACTGCTTCCACTGGCCGACGGTACGGATCAGGTCCGTCAGGCGAACTCCACCAGGCCGTAGCGTCTCGCACGCACGACGGCCTGGCCGAAATCCGTCGCTCCCAGAGCGGTGCAGGCGCGGGCAAGGATTTTGTCGACCTCATCGACCCGCTTGCCGTGGCGCTCGGCGATCCATTCCAGGTCGCGTCCCGCCGCCGCCCAACGCAGGCAATCAGAATCGAGCTCGCCGAGGCCCAGACGCGGCGAGGAGGGCCTGTCCGGCACGCGGGCACGCTCCAGATGCTCCAGCAAGGCGGTCGCGATCAATCTGGCTTCGATCGCCGTGCGGGGATTGGACACATCGACCTGCTCTCCCATCGCGGAAAGCGCGTGGATGCGCCGGTCCGGTAGCCGGATCGGCAACACGAACCCGGTTCGCACCCCATGCTCCGCCGCTTCTCCGAGTATCTGCTTTTCACGGGAAGTCAGGCGCGGTCTGGTGCGCAGGACGTCCTCCCAGAAGAAAGGGCGCCGCCAGGTGGCTGCAGCTCGCGTGAAGGGACAGTCGCCGTGATAACCCTGCTGGCGGAAATGGGCGATCCAGCAAAGGAGCCCATGGCTGGTATTGCCGAGCCGGACGTCCGCCGCGCTGCCGTCGGACTGCCTGATCGTTCCGGTGAGGAAATGGGTGAGTCCACGCTTCGCCAGAGCAACGGAGGCAATCTCGGCCGCGGTATCTTCATGGGCTGCATCCTGGATCTCGAGGAGCGTGTCGACCAGGTCGGGCCCGGTGTGACGTCGCCATCCCGCAGCCGTCATCGCATCACGGCTGAATGCGCCGGGACCGTGCGGCGCGTAGCCGGCGGCGAGGAGGAGTTCGTCAACCGGTCCCGGAGGAGGGCCCAGCGCCTCGGCGAGCTTCATCACCATCGTCCGGCTCGGCGAGGCGCGGCCGGTCTCGAGGAAGCTGACGTGCCGGGCCGAGACGTCGGCACGCAGCGCCAGCTCCATCTGCGAAACGCCGCGGTGTGCGCGCCATCGCGCCAGTGCTCGGCCGAAGGGTGTCCGGCCATCCGACCTGTCGTCGATCGTTTGCATCTTCGCTTGCTATGGTGCTGACGAGAGGGGTGCGCTGACGGGCGGTCGATTACCTGCGGGGTAGCGAAAGCGGCACCGAGGCGTATGCTCCTCTCGCACCGCCGGACTTCAGGCGCGGGCTACGATTCGACCAGCGCGGCGACGACACGTCCCCGATGCCTGTCCGGCCAGCAGGAAACAGCCTGTTACATCGGCACGGCGGCATCTCCAGTCCTTCGGTCACGCGCAGGATCATCGCGCGACCCGGGCGGCCACGACCGGTCTCCAGGAGGCTGAGACGCCCTGCGGAGATCGCCACTTCCGGCGCCAGATCCTTCTGGCTCATCCGGCGCTTCAGGCGCCGGGCCTGCAGCTGCCTGCCCGCTTCGTTACATGCTCTCGCCATGTCGCACCTCCGGTGCCGCCACTATCCCGCCTGGAGTGGGAGCGCGATTACGTGCCGGGTAATCGACCGCGCCGTGCGGGCTTGCGATGCAATGGAGGCCAAAGAAGGAGTGCCGTGATGACCAGAGCCGATCATTCCGTTCGCCGCGTCCTCGCCTTCGACGCTCTCACGTGCCTGCTCTCCGGCTTGGTGATGAGCCTTGGAGCATCGTCCCTCGCCGGGCCGCTTGGTCTGCCTTCGGCCCTGATCCTGCTTGCCGGTCTCGCCTTGCTCGGCGTTGCTGCCCTGTTCTGGTGGATGTCGCGAACGTCTCGTCTGGGCACGGGGCTCGTGCTGGTCGCGGTCGTCGGCAATGTCGGCTGGGTCCTGGCGAGTGTCGGGGTGCTGTTCCTGACCCGGCCGACCCTTCTGGGAACGCTCTTCATTCTCGCGCAGGCTCTGGTGGTCGCTGCTCTCGCACTGGCGGAGTATCGGCACATGCCCGGGCATTCAAAAGCCCAAGCAGCCGCCTGACCGCTCCCGAACAAGAGGTCGTGCCGACGGCTCTTTGCGACAGTGACAGGATTGCTCAAGGGCACGCCCGGCGGTTGGAACTCGGCGCCGGCGGCAAGGGGAACCGGTTGCCGATACTCGAGGGATGAGCCGGAAGCGATTTCCCAAGCCGGCAAGCTCGGTTTCGATCGACTTCCACCTCGATTGAGGAGAAAGCCATGTCTGCACCCCACCAGGCGCCAGGACCACGCACACGCTGGTCCGTTGAGGGATTTTCCTATTTCTGGTCCACGCTCAGGGATCCCGCCGTCGTGGCAGACGTGGTCTGGCCGGACGTGCGGGGCCACTGGCCCTGCGCGACTGCACCACTCGTCGGGCGCGAGGCCTATGTCCGGGGCATCGCCAACTTTCTCGCTGCCTTTCCCTTCTTCTCGGCCAGGGTGACGGAACACGCCCGCGACGGGGATGTCGCCTTCGTTCGCTGGATCGTGGAGGGTGCGCCGCCGGTGGGGGCGGGGACGATCACCGGCGTCGATCGGCTGATCCTGCGGGAGGGATATGTCCAGGAGAACCATATCCACTCCGACCATCCCGTCTTTCGATTTCTTGCGGAGCGCCGCTTGCTCGGATGAGCCTTGTCCGCCCGCCTCCTCCGGGGACTTCCCGATCTTCGGGCGTGGCTCGGCGGAGGGCGGCCCAGCGCCTGCGGGACGACTAGGGTGTCTCGGCCGATCAGGGGGCGGGGGTCACCTGGGCGTAGACCAGGCGCCAGCGGCCGTCCCGCCAGAGCCAGTGGTCCGCGAACCGGTGGCGATCGAGGAAGGGTTCACCATCGATCGACCCCCGTAAGCTGTTCGTGGCAGTGAGAAGGGCCGCATTCCCTTCGAGGATCCACTGGACTTCGCTCGGCCGGAACGGCTCGATCCTGATCGATGGCGCGGTGAGGGCGGCGATGAAGGCCGATTTGTCGCCCTTGGCGCCGCTGCCGCGGATCCACACGAAATCCTCGGCGATGAGTGACTCCAGTGTGGCCCTGTCCTTCGCGGAGATCGCCGAATCGAGCGCGGCGGCTGCCTGCTCGTAACCTCCAGGCGTGGCCGCGCTTCCGGAGGTCTGGCCAGTCTCCAGCTGACACGCCCCCAGCAGGAGCGTCAGCGCCAAAATCGCTCTCCTTGGCGGCATTCGTGCTGTCTCCTGCCTGTGGTGAGCAACGCATAGCCGGCGGCTGGGGCGCGGCAATTACCTGCTGGATAATCGACGTCGGCTTCAGTTCGCCGCAACAAGGCGTCGTCCATGGAGGAACTTCGGCGGGAATGGAGCGACGAGACCTTTTCAGACTTGCCACGGGCGCTACGGCAGGCGGGTGCTCTGCACGGATTGCCTCTGACCATGCCGCGCGGCTCAATGGGATCTCATCGCGTTCACCGGCGGGCTGAGGGGTAGCTGTGCAACTGGTGCGAGTGGCCGATCCAAGCCGGTGAGACATGCGGATGACCTTCGAAGTCCGTGCTGAAGGGTTGGCGTCATCGGAGTATTCGGCGCAGGTTCTGGTCGACCGCGAAGGCGTTGTCCTTTTCTGGAGCGAGGACTCGGCTCGGATATTCGGATTCTACGCCGCAGAGGTAACGGGCCGCTCGGTCGACTTCATCATCCCGCCCAAGTATCGCGACCGGCATTGGCGCGGTTTTCGGGGCGCCATGGAGCGAACCGGCGTGGATCGGCCGCAGTCGGCCGGCAATATTCCAGTCCTGCATGCAGACGGCACGGTCAAGGTCCACCCGTTCCGGCAGATCCTGCTTTGCGATGCCTTCGGCCGTTCGACCGGTGCGTGGGTCGCGTTCTCGGCCGCGCTACCGAATGCATCCGAGAAGGACCTCCCACCCATCTTCAAGGATGCGTTCGATTGAACGATCCCCGGCCTGGGAAGTCATACGCCACAAAGTCTCCTGCAGCGATCCGGCCGTATCAGGTGGACCTTGGGACCCTTGGTTAAGGCGTGACTGGACGAAGCTTGCTGTGGACTGTCCGGACCGGGCACTGACGACACATTCAAGCCTGCCCGTTCCGGACGGGTCTCTCAATCGGTAGCAAGCCAGCCTCACGCGCGAGACGGATGAGCCCGGCTGGGGGCTGTTTAGGTGCCGCGAATGCGGCGATCGATCTTTCGCAGGAAGATTTTCTCAACCGCAGCGCCCTGCGGCATCATCCGCCGGAGCGCTTCTCCGGGAGTGATCTGCACGACCGGATCGCAGTCAGGCGCAGCGGAGTTGGGGAAGCCAGCTGAGAGTCGACCGGATCTTCTGATCTTCAATCAGCCCAGAGTGTCAGCGCTTCTTCCACGACCAGCTCGGGACGCTCCTCCGGGAAGAACAATCTTGCAGACGACACAAACCGGACTCCGCGGGACCCGGGAATTGTCCGGTCCAGCCAGACCGCCAACTCCTCCGGGAAAAAGTCCTGGTCGCGCGCCCAGACCATTCGGGCCGGACGGAGGAATTGCCTAAGCTGCGCTGCGATGGAAGGAAGCGGGTTCGGAATCATCTCGATCGCGTACCGGCGAGCCTGAACGCGGCGCTCCGGCGATGAGGCTAGCGGCCGGAGATATGTCTCGAGCACCTCGTCCGTCAGGGCTGCTGCGGGATCTTCGAACGTCACGCCCAAGCCTTCTCCGGAACGGGCCCAGCCGGAATCGACCAGGTGCCGCGCGAACCATTCGTCGGCCTCGCCGCTGCGACACATTTCGATGAACGGCATCAGCAGGGGCGGTGGACAATAGTCCTCGACATCCCCGTTGGTGAGCAGGAGGCTGCGCACGCGTCCGGGATGGCTTGCGGCGAGGAGCTGCGCGATTCCGGTGCCACTGTCGTTTGCGACGAGATCGGCGTCGCCAATCCCCAGCTCGTCCATGAACGCCACCACCATTCTGGCCTGCGCCTCCGGTGAGAGGGGCGTTCCGTCTGGGACCTCGCTATAGCCGAGTCCCATCAGGTCCGGCGCGATGCAACGGCGGCTCGCACACAGGCGGGCCATGACCCCGCGCCACTGGAATCCGTTCAGCGGATATCCGTGCAGGAAAATCGCGACGGGGCCGAAACCTCGCTCGACATAAGCAATGCGGCCTGTCGGCAGGTCGGCGAACCTGCGGGCGGCGTGGAATTCGGCGGCGCCCCAGATGGAGACGCCGTCATTCTCCCCCGGGTCGCCATCGTAGCCGAGGGGACGAAAGGATGACGAGGCCGGGCTGCTGCCGGTGGGTTCGGATTCGCTCATGCCCTCTTCCTGCATGTTGCCCCGATCGGCTTCAATTACGCCCCAGGTAGGGGCGACCGAACACTGCACGCTCGGCGGACAGGGAGGCGCTCGGTGCGCTAGTGGCCCTCTTTGGTTTGGCGATAGGCAGACGGGATGTGACGAGGAGTTCCAGGCCCGCCCTCTACCGGTGGAAAGCGGGACAATTCGGCCCGGTTCAGGAGAACTCCGCAATGACCTGTCAGGTAGTTGCCGAGGCGCCGCCAGCTCGGCACCAGAGCCGCGACGGCTGTTTGCACGATGGATCACGCACGTCGAGCGCTCCGCGCTGTGCTGCCGTCTTGGTCGCCGCGAGGCGGATGGCGCTTCATCAGAAGGCATCCTGCGGTTGGGATGGCCAGGACGAATGCATCGTGGAGGCAAGGACCTGTTTGGATGCCCATATCGATTGGATGCTTGATCGCCAGCCTGCTCGCATCCGCCTCGCCCGCCGAGGCTAGCTCGCGAACGGGCTTCGACATTCACGTCCATCTCCACGCGGGAGAGGACTCGCTTCGGCGCTACGAGGCGCAGCTGCGGGCGGCGGGGCAGGAGGTTTCCGGCGTCGGCGTCATTTGGTTCGGCGGTCCCAACCAGGCACGCCACGGGCAGACGGGCGTGATCCGGGCTGCGAACGATGCCATCATCGCGCTGGCTGACCGGCGAGCCGGTCTGCATCCTGCCGCGACGGTGCATCCCTATGATGGCGAGGATGCGCTCGAGGAGCTGCGGCGCGTTGCCGGTCTTGGCGTGAGGCTGCTGAAGATCCATCCCCACACGCAGATTTTCGACGCCGGCGATCCCCGTGTTCTGGAGTTGGTGCGTCTTGCTGGAGAGCTCGACGTGATCGTGATGATGGACAATGCCGGCATTCTGCCGGGCGACAGCGAACGTCTCTTCAACCTGGCGCTGCATTCTCCTGGCACGACATTCATTTTCACTCACATGGGCGGGATGAATTTCCGGCTTTGGAACATCCTCAAGGCGGCACGGACCGCGGACGGGCTGTTCGGCGAGAACATCTATTTCGACATCTCGGCGACGGTGAATCTCGTCGCCGGATCGCCGCTTGCCGAGGAGTTCGTCTGGACAGTCCGCAATGTGGGCATCGACCATGTGCTACTCGGTTCCGATTATCCTCAGTATACGTTCGCCGAAGCTTCCGAGGCGCTTGAGCAGCTCAGCCTGACCGATGAGGAGAAGAGGAGGATCAGGTTCGAGAATGCGCACAGGCTTCTCGGCGGCGGCGGGCGCTGAGCCGCCCAATTCGTTTCCGGCCTCTCGACGCTTATTTGCCAATCCGGCGAATCAGGCGTCCCCACTTGCCAATCCCGGGAAGGTAGGCACGGGCCTGCATGGCACTGCGTTAACGGCTTCCCGCAGCAAATCCTGGATATCCGACCGCTTCGCGGCAATGTCGACGGATGACATCCGGATCCGGTGCTCCCAAGCAAGTTGAGCGTGAGACAGATTGGAAGCTCTTGCTGGTCCAACACGCGGAAGCTGCTGCAGATCGCCCTGCAACCACTGCTGGCCCGTCTCGTTTCTCCTCGTGATGGCTACAGCACTCGTCCGAAAGAGTACGGCGTCGGTGTTTCGTCGAGGCAGACTGCGGGACGAATGGGCGGTGGACGGACTGCGATGAACCCGCGTGGCTCTCCAACTCGAGAGTGGCGGCTTCCGTGACGGCCCTCCACCTTGAGCATTGTCGTACGCTTTTCCTCAGCGAGCGTTCGCGCCGGGAGACTATCCGGGGCAGCATCAGCACACCCGTCGCCGCGATCTCCTTCGCGGTGTTCGCGTTGAGCAATCTGGCTCTCGAGCTCGAAGTCGACCGCTGGCGGGAAGCTGCGACCCTCCCGATCATGGTGCTCGGCCTTGCCGCCATCGCCGCCCTGTTCGCGTCGGCCTGGCACGTCGTCATGTCGGAATGGCTGTTCGTCTACCATGAACCGCCGCGCCTGGAAGGCCTGGTCGAAGTGCAGGAGGGAGCGAAGGACGCCGAGGAAGCGGAAGCAAGGCTTCGTGCCGTGCTGACTGCGAGCTACGCGGTCGCCTACGAGCAATATCTTCGAGGCAATGCGACCAGCGCGCGCCACCGGACGTGGGCGCTCAGGCTGATCCTTCTGTCCTTGCTGCTTCAGGCGGTCGCCTTCGCGATCCTGCCGTTCCACAAGGCCGGCAGCTGACCCATGCGCTGGCTGGACCGGCTCTTCACACGGCGGCGCCACCTTCCCAGCTTCGCCGATCTTGGCCCCGGCGTGCGTCGGCGACTGGCGGGTGCCTGTATGGAGCTAACGGACGCCGAGGATCAGGTGGCGGCGCGGCTCGGCCTTGAATCGCCGCCGCGCCTGCTGCTCGTCGACGAGGAAACGGCCGTCATCCTTGGGGCCGTTGACCGGGCGCAGGTCGTGCTGAACGCGGCAAGTTCAGCCGCCAAATCCTAAGCGGCGGGCCCGCCGGGGGCCGACGGCCTGGGAACTGGCGCTGGGTGCGGCTTCCGCCTTCCGGGGCACGAATCGCGAACTTCAGCTGAGCCGGGCTTGGGTCCGGGGCGGGGGGACCGCCAGGTTACCGATTGAGCTCAGCCTCGCCGGCCAGCCTTATGGGTATCCGGCTCGGCGGCGGACCAGCGGTCCCAGCCCAGCATTGCGCCTCGAGCGACCGCCTCTAGCGCGGCGCGGTCGGCACCGTCCCGGGCGAGCACCGACATTCCGGTTTGGACGCTGAGGTAAAAGGCGGCTGCGTCGTCGACAGGGAAGGTGGCAGGCAACTCGCCCTCATCAACCGCCCTTGCAAGTCGGGTGCTGATCTCACGGAGATTCTCGCGGCGGCGAGCTCTCAACTCGGAATAAGCAGCATTGGCTTCGTCAAGGGCGAATTGCGCTCCGAGGACGACGAGACAACCGGGCGGGTCGCCCGGTCTCGAATAGGCGATGGCCGTTTCAAGGAGGAACCGCTCGATCGCCTCGCGAGCCGTCGGCGCTTCTTCGAGCGCGCTCCATATTCTGTTTCCCTGGCAGCGGACATAATGTTCCACCGCCTCCCGGAACAGCTCATCCTTGCTTCCAAAAGCGGCATACAGACTGGGCGCATTGATCCCCATCGCCTCCGTCAGCTCGGCAAGCGAGGCGCCGCCATAGCCCTTTTCCCAGAACAGACGCATCGCCCGATCGAGGGCTTTCGTCCGGTCGAAACTCCGGGGTCGTCCGCGTTCAGCCATGAACCCGCTCCTTTTGTAGCGGACACTATATATTTTCCTTGACCCGAACCGCAACTCATCTCCATATATGTATCGATCACTACAGAATGGAGATGAACATGACACGCTTGAATGGAAGACGCGCCCTCGTGACCGGCGGAAGCCGCGGCATCGGCGCCGCCATTGCTCGTCGGCTCGCGGCCGAAGGCGCGGATGTCGCGATCACCTATGCCTCGTCGGCCATGGCGGCGGATCGACTGGCTGAAGAGATCGAGCGGGCTGGACGAAAGGCGCTGGCGATCGGCGCCGACAATCGCGAGGCGCACGCCATCCAGTCCGCCGTTGAAACCGCAGCGGGTGCGTTCGGCGGGATCGACATCCTCGTGAACAATGCCGGCATATTCGTCGGCGCTCCGGTCGACTCCCTCCGTCTTGAGGACTTCGACTCGGTCATGGCGGTAAATCTGCGTGCGGCCTTCGTAGCGGTGCAAGCGGTTCTGCCGCACATGGGCGAGGGGGGACGGATCATCGCGATCGGCAGCAATCTCGCGCTTCAGGCGCCCCATGAGGGGCTTGCCGCTTATTCGGCGAGCAAGGCGGGTCTCGCGATGATGGGGCAGGCGCTGGCGCGGGACGTCGCGCCTCGCGGGATAACCGTGAATACGGTCCATCCCGGTTCGACGGACACCGACATGAATCCGGCCGACGGCGAGCAGGCTGGCGCTCAGGTGGCCCGGACCGCCTTCAAGCGCTACGGCACGCCGGCCGATATTGCCGCTGCGGTGGCCTATCTCGCATCGCCCGAGGCCGGAGCGATCACCGGGACGGCGATACTCGTGGACAATGGCGCGAACGCATGAAGCGGGCCTGGGCCGCCTTGCTGGGGTTCGGTGCCGCGCTCGTCGTCGGTGCCGAGTTCATCGTCATCGGCCTCGCGCCGGCAATGGCGGCCGAGCTCGACCTTTCGCCATCGAAACTGGGTTGGCTTGTCACATTGTTCGCGCTGGCTTCCGCCTTGATCGGGCCTCTGCTGGTTGCCGCCACGACGCGCTTCCGACCTGGGCCGGTATTGGCCACTTCTCTTCTGCCCTTCGCTGCGAACCTGCTCCTGCTTCCGTTTCCGACCTTCGCGGTCGCCGCAGCCCTTCGCCTGCTCCAGGGCGCGGCGCTGCCTCTGTTCATGAGCCTCGCCGCGGCTCGACTCGCGTCGACCTTCGGTGCTGGCAAGGGCGTGGCGCTCCTCTACGTTGGAGTGACGATCGGTGGGACGATTGCACCGCCGGTCGGCACCTCTTCAGCGGAGCGCTTGGGCTGGAGCGTGCCGATGGCGGCCATCGGTCTCCTCGCCCTCGCGGCAGGCGCAGGCTGTTTGCTGATAGGCGGCCGCGGCAATGCAGCGGAACAGCGAGTATCGCTCGAGCGGCTCGCCGCACCGATCATACGCTCACACCTGCTGCTTTCCGCCTTGCTGTTCGCAACGATGTTCAGTGGCTTCAGCTATGTCGGCCTTCTCCTGCACCGTACCGGTCTCGGATCGGACGCCGTCACGCTGGCCTTGCTCGGTTTCGGGATCGCCGGACTGGGCGGCAACGTGCTGGCCGGCCTGCTCGCGAAGTGGCTCCTGCCGGCTACTCAGGGCGTCCTGCTCGCCGTCGCGGGGTCGGCCGCCTGGCTGGCTGTCGCCGAGCCGCTCGGGGCAGCGGCGATCGGAGCGGCGATGCTGGTCTGGGGCATCGCCCATTCGGCGGGCTTCGTCCTCAGTCAGGTGCGGTTTATGGCCGCGATGCCCGAGGCTCCGAGGCTTGCCGGATCCCTCAACATCTCGGCTGCAAACATCGGCATCGCCCTTGGCAGTTTTGCCGGCGGCCAGGCGCTCGAACTGGGTGGTCTCATCGGCCTAGCGAGCACGACTGCACTGCTTGCGCTGCTCTCGATGGGGTCGGTGCGACGGATCGGGTCCACTGGGCAGGCCTCGTGACCTTATGCGGATCGGCTGGATGTTAAGGATGCATTTGCCCTCGGGTTCCGATCCAGGGCAGTGGCGCGCGGGAGGCGCTTCAGGGTGCTGGTTAGCAGTTCGGCCGGGCCAATCGCAAACGCTCGGGCTTGCGCATGAGAGAGCGGAGCAGTTCCGGCGCTGCCTCGTCACGCCACCCGCTCAGTCGGGTCAGGCCGAGCTCGAAACCTTCGAGCGTAGCCCGGTCGGGCAAGCGCCCCACCCAGACGAATACGGGTTCGTCTTCGCGCACCGGAAGTCGCGGGAAATTGTTGGGCCCGGGGTGGCTTTCCAGGCAAGCGACAGTCTCCGCTCCAAGGTCCAGAAACGGCGGGAGCAGCGCCCGCTCGAAGAAATCAGCGAAGACTTCGGGCGTCACACCGCGGAGACCATAGATGATGACCGAGAGCGGGCCCGGGTCGTCAGCGGCGAGAGCCGAAAGATCGATCCCGCCGCGGGGACGAAGAAGCAGAACATTGTCGGAGTCGCGCATCGTCGAATTAGCGGCTTCGCGATGCTGGCGCCAAGCAGGTCCACCGTAGAACTGGGCGAGGGACCTCTCCCGCGCAGCCATGTCGCAAAAGCCCCTGAACCAGACGAACCGGTCCGGATCGTCGAGGTCGACAAAGGTTCCCAGAACACGTGCGCCGACGGTTTCCTGGGGGGTGACGAACTCCCCGTGGAAAAGCTGGATCAGCTTGTCCCGCTGCCCTTTGAACAAAGTATACTGGCGTAGCTCGATCACTTGCACATCGCTCATGTTTCGATCCTTTCGAGCGCGTGGTTCCTCCCCCGCGGGCGCGATCGATCGCGCAGGGGTGGGTCCGGCGGCCGCTTCAGTTGCCGGTCCGGCGGAAGGTCATGACCCAATTGGTTTCCCAGGTGGCGCCCGCGTCGGGCGAGAAGGCTTGCTCCCAGCGCGCGGAATCGGCCGAGATGTCGGACCATATGAAGCGGACCCGAATGGGACGGCCGTTCAGCTGGTCATCGGCAAGGAAGGTGCCCACGCCGTCCCGGAATCCGCCCACGACCGGCGGGTCCAGCGGGTGGCGCGGGTCCAGCCACCAGATCCACCATTGGCCGGTCTCGGGATCCCGTCGACGATAGGTATCGGCATGATAGCTTTGGTTGGGGTCGTCCAGGAAATTGTCGTCGACATTCGCCGACCCGCCAAGCAACTCCCAGGCTCGACAGGTCCCGCCGAACTCGATCCACTGGTTCGAGCCGGTGAGACGTGAAGCCAGTTTGCGGTGCTGGACCTCCCAACTTCCTGTTAGGAAAGCGAAATCGCTCGGAGCAGACTCTATCGAGGTCACGCGCGACCCTCCCTTGTAAACTCCATTATCCAGTTGGTTTCCCAGCTTGACCCCGAATTGGGCGAGAAAGCCTGGGTCCAGCGAGCCGCTTCGAGACCGTAGAGCTGATAAGTGGTGCGGACGCGGATCGGCCGGCCGTTCAGCTCGTCGTCCCCGTAGAAGGTGCCGAGCCCGTCGAGGAACCGGCCGACGACGGGTTTATCGAGGCCGCCGAAGCGGCCGTCGGCCCAGTAGATCGACCACTCGTCCCGGCGTCGGTCGAAGGTTCGGATGGAATTGGCTCGATAGCGACCGTACGGGTCGTCGAGCACATTCTCGTCGATATTTCCGAGGCCGCCGAGGATCGGCCAGACCTCAAGGGTGCCCGGAAATTCGTACCAGTCGGCGCTTCCGACGAGTCGATCGCGGAGCTTCCGGTGTAAGACAGACCATCGGCCGTGAAGAAAATCGAAATCCCGTTCGCCGGCGGAACCCTCTGACCCGCTCATGACGGCTCCCGCCGGTGCTGGAAACAAGGGAACAACGGGGAGGACGCTGAGGAGCGAGAGGAGCTCCCGTCTGGCAAATGATCGTCGCGCTTCTGGCACATGGTCGCTCCGGATTGAATGGACAGAAACGGACGATAGCGAGCATTAGCTGACATCCTCTGTCAGCATTCCGAAGGTAGGAGAAAAATGTGCGTGCCAGCCGGCTCCTTTCGATCCTTCTGATGCTTCAATCGCGAGGCCGGATGACGGCTGCGGATCTTGCCGAGCAGCTGGAGGTCTCCAAGCGCACGATCTATCGGGACATTGATGAGCTCAGCGCCGCCGGTGTGCCGGTTTATGCTGATCGCGGCCCCAGCGGCGGATTTGCGCTTGTCGACGGGTTTCGGACCAGCCTCACCGGTCTGACCACCGCGGAGACGGAGGCCCTGCTGCTCGCGGGCGTTCCCGCGGCGGCCGCCGACCTTGGTCTCGCCACAACTGCTCTGGCCGCACGCCTGAAGCTGCTGGCGGCGATGCCGGCGGCGACCCGGGAGGGCGCCCAGATCGTTGCCGATCGATTTCATCTGGACCCATCCGACTGGTACAGCCGCCCCCGTCCTCCGGAACATCTTCAGGTCATCGCCGGGGCGGTGTGGGAAAGCCGCCGGCTCGAGCTGAACTACGAGAGCTGGAGCCGCACCCGGCTTCGGACGGTCGAGCCCCTCGGGGTCGTGATGAAGGGCGGACGCTGGTACCTGTTGGCCGGGTCGGGAAAGGGGGTCGCGATCTATCGGCTCGACAAGGTCCGCGAAGCCGCCATGCTCGACGAAAGCTTCGAGCGTCCGAAGGATTTCGATCTGCAGCGGACATGGAGCGAGTCGGTCGAGGGTTTCGAAGCGAGCCTCAGGCGTGGAACCGCGGTGCTCAGGGTAGCAAAGTCCTGCATGGACCGGCTGGACCGGCTGGGGGCGGACATGGCGGAAAGCCTGCGCTCGGCCGAGCCCGACCCGCAGGGATGGCGCGAGGCGTCGGTCCCGATCGAGACGATCGAGCATGCGGCCGGCCTTTTGCTCGGGTTTTCGGATGAGATCGAAGTTCTGGAGCCGAAGGAGCTGCGTGAGGAACTGCTGCAACGCGCCCGACGGGTCGAAGCCCTGTACGAGTCTGGTCCGTCATGATCTTCTTGGCTCAGGCGAAAGGGGAGGCGGCCAACCGCTTCGGTAGCGACGCAGCGACCAAGCAGTCGCCGCTTCCAGTCTGATTTTTCTACCTGACCCAAAGAGGCGTCGCTCCCGCAGGCGATTTGTCTGTCCCTTGAGAGCAAGGCAGCCGGAAGGGGTCCTTTGGTAACGAACGTCGGTGGGACCGGCGACGGGACTTTGACGCCCGGTCCGGACCAACTGTCCAACATCAATCCCGTTCGTGGTTGAAGCGAAATCCTGATCGAAATGAACCGTCTTGCTCTTGAGGGGCCGAATGAATCTCCCCCCGAACTCAGCTCCGTGCCATGGGCACCGTCCATGAGCGTCAGGAGCCGTGATTTCGATGCGATCGTCCTCGGCGCCGGCGGCGCCGGTCTGATGTGCGCCGGCGTCGCCGGCCAGCGGGGCCGCCGGATATTGGTGATCGATCATTCGGATCGGCCGGGGAAGAAGATCCTCATTTCGGGCGGCGGGCGCTGCAATTTCACCAACCTGCACTGCGCGCCCGATCGCTTCCTTTCGGCCAATTCCCATTTCGCCAAGTCGGCGTTGAGGCGCTATCGCCCCGAGGATTTCCTCGCGCTCGTCGAAAGCTACGGCATTGCCTGGCACGAAAAGACTCTCGGCCAGCTCTTCTGCGACGGATCGGCACGGGAGATTGTCGGGCTGCTGACGGCGGAATGCGCCAAGGGGCAGGTGCGCCTTTCGCTCGGCAAGCCGATCAACGAAGTCAGCCATGGTGATGGACGCTTCACGGTCCGCTTCGGCGAGGACGTGGCGATGGCGCCCGCTTTGGTAATCGCGACCGGCGGTCCCTCGATTCCGAAAATGGGGGCGACCGGCTTCGCCTACGATCTGGCGCGCCAGTTCGGCCTGAAGATCGTCGAGCCGCGGCCGGCCCTGGTGCCGCTGACCCTCAGCGGCGAAGAAAGGCTGTTTCGGGAGCTTTCCGGCGTTTCGGCGGAGGTCGTCGCCCGGGCCGGCAAGGCGGCTTTCCGGGAGGCGGCCTTGTTCACCCACCGCGGCCTTTCAGGGCCCGCCATCCTTCAGGTCTCATCCTACTGGCGCCACGGACAAGAGGTCGCGATCGACTTCCTTCCCGATCAGCCTGCCGGCTGGGCCGTGGCCGCGAAGCGAGCGCGCCCGAGGACTCATTTCCACACCTTGCTTGGTGAGCTGCTCCCCGGGAGACTGGCCGAGACCCTTGCCCGAAAGATCGGCCTGTGGAGCGAACTCGCCAACCTTGCCGACGAGCGGCTTCGACTGGCGGAAGCGAAGCTCGCCGATTGGCGCTTCCGGCCGGAGGGCACCGAAGGTTTCGCAAAGGCGGAGGTCACGGCCGGAGGGATCTCGACCGACAATCTTTCCTCGCAAACGATGGAGGCCCGCCGAGTGCCGGGCCTTTATGCGATCGGTGAAGCCGTGGACGTCACCGGCTGGCTCGGCGGCTACAATTTCCAGTGGGCCTGGTCCAGCGGCTGGGCGGCCGCACAAGCCTTGTGACTCGCTGCTCTTGTGGTCCGGCCCGCGACCCCCATTTGGACAGGATATGACATTCGAAACTCTTCCGCCGCTTCTCGGAGAAGCGCTCGCTGAACGCGGCTATGATCGCCCGACCCCGGTCCAGGCCGCAATTCTCGAGGCCGGCGCCGAAGGCCGCGACCTCATCGTGTCCGCTCAGACCGGTTCCGGCAAGACCGTGGCCTTCGGCCTGGCCATGGCCTCGCAGTTGCTCGAGCCCGACGGCAGTTTCGCCCCGACGCCGAGGCCCCGCGCCCTGGTGATCGCGCCAACCCGTGAACTGGCGCTCCAGGTCAGCCGCGAGCTCATCTGGCTCTACGGCAAGGCTGGGGCGCGAATTGCCACCTGTGTGGGAGGAATGGATCCGTCGCGGGAGCGGCGCAGCCTTGCGCACGGCGCCGATATCGTCGTCGGCACGCCGGGCCGCCTTCGCGACCATCTGGAGCGGGGCGCTCTCGATCTTGGCGAGCTCAAGGCGGTGGTCCTCGACGAGGCCGACGAGATGCTCGACATGGGCTTCCGCGAGGATCTGGAGGAGATACTCGACGCAACGCCTTCGGTCCGGCGAACCTTGCTTTTCTCCGCGACGATGCCGAGGCCGATACTCGCACTTGCCCGTCGCTATCAGAGCGACGCCTTGCAGATCTCGACGATCGGGGAGGAGCGGGGGCATGGCGATATCGCCTACCAGGCGATGGCGGTAGCGCCGGCCGACATCGAACATGCCGTCGTCAACCTGCTTCGGTTGCACGAGGCGGAGTCGGCACTTCTCTTCTGTGCGACTCGCGACAATGTCCGCCGGCTCCATTCCAGCCTGACCGAGCGGGGGTTCAGCGTGGTTGCCCTGTCGGGTGAGCACAGCCAGAATGAGCGCAATCAGGCGCTTCAGGCGCTTCGCGATGGCCGGGCAAGGGTCCTGGTCGCGACCGACGTCGCGGCTCGGGGGATCGATCTTCCCAGTCTCAGCCTCGTCGTCCACGTCGAGCTCCCGCGCGACGCGGAGACCCTGCAGCACCGCTCCGGCCGCACCGGACGTGCAGGCAAGAAGGGCATTGCCGTCCTCGTCGTTCCCTATCCGCGCCGGAAGCGCGTGGAGTCGATGCTTCGCGGCGCGCGAATCGCCGCCGACTGGATCCAGCCGCCGACACCGGAACAGATCGCCCGGGCCGATCGCGAGCGGCTGCTTTCCACCTTGCTCGCCCCGGTCGAGATCGATGACGAGGATCTCGGACTGGGCCGCCAGCTCCTCGAACAGAAGAGCCCCGAAGAGATTGCCGCGGCGCTGGTCCGGACCCATCGCTCGCGGCTTCCGGCGGCCGAAGAGCTGACCGACGCGGGGGCCGCACCGCGCGAACGGTCGGACGGTCCACGTCCTGGGTTCGAGCAGACCGTCTGGTTCCGGATGGACGTCGGCCGGCGGGACAATGCCGACCCGCGATGGATCCTGCCCTTGCTCTGCCGCCGCGGACACATCACCAAGAACGAGATCGGAGCGATCCGGATCACCGCGGGCGAGACCCTGTTCGAGGTCCGAAGCGCCGTTGCCGGCAAATTTGCGGCGGCGCTGAAACGGACCGCCGGAAGCGATTCCGAGGGCGAGGGCGGCATCAGGATCGAAGCGGCGGAGGGCAATCCACGCCATCGGGCGCGCGAGCAGCGACGGGGCGGGCCGCCGTCACCGCGTCACCAGCCCAAGCCGTTCCGCAAGGGTTCCGGACCGCGCCGCTCGCGCGGCTGATCCGGCGCCCGGCGCAGCGCGTTCAGAGGAGGGTGACTCCTGCCGACGGTCGAATGACGAGCACCTGGGCGGATTCGCCGGTGGGTGATCGATAATCGGCCGCGATCGCCTCCCGTACCGCTTGTTCGCGATCCTCTGGGCCGACGACGACGATGCAGCCACCGAAGCCGCCGCCCGTCATGCGTGCGCCGCCTTGCTCCCCGACCGCCTTCTGGGCGATGCCGACGAGCTGGTCGATGGCGGGGACGGTGATCTCGAAATCCTCACGCATCGACCTGTGCGACTCCGCCATCAACATCCGGAGCTGGCGCAGGTCACCGGAGGCGAGCGCCGACGCTGCGGCGAGGGTTCGGGCATTCTCGGAAACGACATGGCGGGCGCGGGCGAAGCTGACCGGATCAAGCCCCCCCCGTCCGGCTTCGAGCGTGGCGCTGTCGAGATCACGCAGCGCCGGTACGCCATAATGTCTGGAAGCGACCTCGCACTGGCGGCGTCGCTCGTTATAGGCGCTGTCGACGAGGCCACGCTGGACTCGCGAGTCGGCGACCATGACCATGATCCCCGAAGCGATCGGCACTGATCTGCAGTCGAGCGAGCGGCAGTCGATCAGCAGAGCCGCCCCGGCCTCGGCCCGCGCGGATACGAGCTGGTCCATGATCCCGCACGCGCAGCCGGCGAACTCATGTTCGGCACGCTGGCCGATCAGCGCCAGCTCGTCGAGGCTTCGCTCGAGGCCCCACATTTCGGCCAGAGCGCGTCCGGTAGCGATTTCGAGCGAGGCGGAGGAGGACAGGCCGCCTCCCTGCGGAACGTTGCCGGCGACGGCGATGTCGGCGCCGCGAGCCGGTCCGCCCAGCAGCGAGGCGACTCCCCGGATATAGTTGGACCAGGGTCGCGAGGCACTGGGGACTATCGTCTCGAGATCGAACCTGTCCTCCTCTTCCAGGTCTGCGGCGAACAAGCGAAGCTGCGAATCTTCGCGTGGACGAGCGGCCACGATCGTGCCCCGATCGATGGCGCAGGGCAGAACGAAGCCGTCATTATAGTCGGTATGCTCGCCGATCAGATTCACCCGACCGGGGGCATAGGTCATCAGCGTCGGAGATCCGCCGAAGCGGCCGGCGAAGGCCTCCAGGATCCGATCGACAAGACGAGCAGGGACGCTCATGACCGGCTCCGATAATGGACGTTGCCGACCGCGCGAAGCCGTTCTGCCGCCTGTTCCGGGGTGAGGTCGCGCTGCGCTTCGGCGAGCATTTCGAACCCGACCATGAACTTTCTTACCGTCGCGGAGCGGAGCAGCGGCGGGTAGAAATGGGCATGAAGCTGCCAACCTTCGGCGTCGCCGTCGAACGGCGCACCATGCCAACCCATCGAATAGGGAAAGCTCGTTTCGAACAGATTGTCGTAACGGATGGTCAGTTCGCGAATGGCGGCTGCCAGGCTGTCGCGCTGCGCTGAACCGAGATCCGGGAGCCGGGCGACCGAGAATCGCGGCAACAGAAGCGCTTCGAAAGGCCAGGCCGCCCAGAAGGGGACGACGGCAAGCCAGTCGTCATTGGCAAGGACGAGTCGCTGGCCCAATGACAGTTCCCGTTCCGCAACTTCGATCAGCAGGGGTCGCCCGGTTCGGGCGAACCAGTCCCGCTGCAAGGCGTCTTCGCGCGCCGGCTCGTCGGGGACGAAGCCGGTGGCCCAGATCTGCCCGTGGGGGTGCGGATTGGAACATCCCATCGCGGCACCCTTGTTCTCGAACACCTGTACCCAGGGGTAGATCGCACCCAGTTCGGCGGTCTGTGCACACCAGGTGTCCACGACGGCTCGAACGGCCGCCTGCGGCAGCTCGGGCAGCGTGGCTCCATGATCGGGGGAGAAGCAGACGACGCGCATCTCTCCGGTGGCTTCCTCGGCGATGAACAGATCGTCGCTGGCGGGCGAGGCGCGTTCGCCGGTGAGGGCGGGGAAGTCGTTCGGAAAGACGTAGGTGCCGGGATAGTCGGGATTGCGTTCCCCGCTGGTCCGGAGATTGCCGGGGCAGAGATAGCAATGCGGATCGTAGGCAGGCGGAGGATCCCCGATCGCCTTCTCGACGGCGCCCTGCCAGGGACGTAAGGCGCGCTGGGGCGAAACCAGAACATGACTTCCGTTGAGCGGATTGAAGCGGCGATGCGGAACACTTTCTCCGCTGGACGAGGCGTTCATGGCGGCTCACTCCCGCGGGAGAGGGGACAGCGTCAACCCGGATTCAGCGGAGCAAAGTAAATTGCACGATGTAAAGTTCCAAAGCTATGCTGAGCGCATGAGCATTTCGCCAACTTCGAATATTTACCTCGGCGTGGGTGGATGGGACTTCGATCTCTGGCGCGGTACCTTTTACCCGGAGGGATTGCCAAAGACGAAGCAATTGGAATTTGCAGGTCAGAATCTGACGGCAACCGAGATCAACGCAACCTTTTACAAGCTGCAATCTCCGGAATTGTTCAAGCGGTGGGCTGATTCGGTACCTGAGGGTTTCAAGTTCGCGATCAAGGCCTCGCGATTCTGCACCAATCGCAAGAGGCTGGGAGACTCGGCCGAGGCGATCGGGAAGTTCTGCGCCCAGGGCTTCACCGAACTTGGCGAGAAGCTCGGGCCGATCCTTTGGCAGCTCGCACCGACCAAGCGGTTCGATCCTGAGGAGATCCGCGCCTTTCTCATGCTGCTGCCGACGAGACAGGACGGTGTCGCGCTGAAACATGCGCTCGAGGTCCGGCACGACAGTTTTCGAAGTCGCGAGTTCGTGGCGATGGCTCGCGCTGCTGGGGTCGCGATCGTCTATGCCGACAGCGACATCTATCCTGCCATTGCCGATCTCACGGCCGACTTCGTTTATGCGCGGCTGCAGCGGACTCGGGAGGAGGAGCCGGCGGGCTATTCGTCGGCCGAGCTCGATCGGTGGGCCGGCACAATCCGGACATGGGCCCGAGGCGAAAGCCCGGACGGTCTGGACTATGTCAGCGATGCCAGGGCGTCGGCCAACCCGCGCGACGTTTTCGCTTTCGTGATCAGCGGCGCAAAAATCCGCAATCCGGCAGCTGCCCAGGGCCTTATGGAGCGTCTGAAATGAACTTTTCCTCCTCGCGGGAAGCCGAGCCTGTGTTCGCAAGGCTCGGTATCCGCCCGGATTCCGGCGACCTGGCGTCGTTCTCTCCCATCGACGGGGAAGTGATCGGGCGAGTCGCTTCGAACGGCGCTGCCGATGTCGCCGCCGCGGTCGACCGGGCCCGACAAGCCTTCCTGAGCTGGCGCCTCGTTCCCGCGCCCAGGCGCGGGGAACTGGTCCGGCTGTTCGGCGAGGTTCTTCGCGAGGAGAAAGAGCCGCTGGCTCGACTGGTCAGTCTGGAAGCGGGGAAGATCCTTCAGGAGGGACTCGGTGAGGTGCAGGAGATGATCGACATCTGCGACTTCGCCGTCGGTCTGTCGCGGCAGCTCTACGGGCTGACCATCGCCACGGAGCGGCCCAGCCACCGGATGATGGAGACCTGGCATCCGCTCGGACCGGTGGCGGTCATCTCCGCTTTCAACTTTCCCGTCGCCGTCTGGGCCTGGAATGCCTGTCTTGCCTTCGTGTGCGGCGACACGGTGGTTTGGAAACCTTCCGAAAAGACGCCGCTGACGGCCATGGCCGTCGAGGCACTGTTCCAGCGGGCGCGGGAAAGGTTCGGCGAGGCTCCATCGGGCCTGCTCCAACTGGTCCAGGGCGGCCGCGAGACCGGGGAAGCCCTGGTGGACGATCCCCGCATTCCTCTCGTCTCCGCCACCGGATCGACCCGGATGGGACGCGACGTGGCGCCGCGTGTCGCGGCCCGCCTCGGACGAACCCTGCTCGAGCTCGGCGGCAACAATGGAATGGTCGTCACCTCGTCCGCCGACCTCGACCTGGCGGAAAGGGCCATCGCCTTCGCTGCGGCGGGAACGGCAGGGCAACGCTGCACGACCCTTCGACGACTGATCGTTCACGAAGCGATCTACGGACCTTTGATGGAACGACTGAAGCGGATCTGGTCAGGTCTGCCCATTGGCAATCCGCTGGAGCCCGGGATTCTGGTAGGACCGCTGATCGACGAAGCGGCGATTCTTGCGATGCAGGTCGCGCTCGATCAGGCACGCGCCCAGGGGGGAACGGTGCACGGCGGCGAAAGGCTGGAGGGATGCTATGTTCGCCCGGCGCTCGTCGAGATGCCGGACCAAACGGAGGTGGTACGCAGGGAAACCTTCGCTCCGATCCTGTTCGTTCTGCGTTATCGGACATTCGAGGAGGCTCTGGCACTTCACAACGACGTACCGCAGGGCCTCGCTTCCTCCATCTTCACCACCAACCTTCGGGAGGCGGAGCTTTTCCTGTCCGCCGCCGGCTCCGATTGCGGCATTGCCAACGTCAATATCGGTCCGTCCGGCGCCGAAATAGGCGGGGCTTTCGGCGGTGAGAAGGATAGCGGAGGCGGACGCGAAAGCGGCTCGGATGCATGGCGCGCTTATATGCGCCGAGCCACCAACACGATTAACTATGGACTGGAACTGCCCCTGGCCCAGGGCATCGAATTTTCCGTTCCGTCCTAGATGTCGGCCGTCAGGGAAAGGCTGTAGCGGCGCGGCAGATTGTAGTGGAAGCCTTCGCCGATATTGTTCCAGCCGTAATTGCCCATGATGTTTGCGACCTGCGCGCGAAGGGTCGCCGGTGCGTCTGCAATCCGGAAGCGGTAGCGCGTTCCCAGCGCAATGACATAGCGGGCGGGGATCGCGAATGTATTCAGCCGATCCGCGGTTCGATCGCTGGTGCTCTCATAGGCAAGGTCGACCGACAGACCGGGCGCGAAGGGCAATCTATAGTCCAAGGCGCCGTTGATGTAGCGTCCGAAGACTCCGACCGGGCGTGGCCCGACCAGACCCTGTTCCACCGCCTCGCCACTGAGTTCGGCATCCAGGAACATCACTCCGACCACAGCGGTCATGCCCGGCAACGGAGATCCCGCAAGCGACACTTCCGCGCCCCGGTGCCGGACCATCCCGAGCCGGCCGAAGACAAGATTGTTGTCCAGTCCGAAATACGGTTTGGTGACTTCGAACAATCCGGCGACGAGCCTCAGGTTTCGAGGCAGGACTAGCCGCACGCCGGCGTCCATCTGCTCGGTAAGGATCGCGGGCGGTGCTTCGTCGCGGTTGCGCGCCACGGTCGGGGCAACCGGGCTTTCCTCGAGCCCGCGTGCATAACCGGCATAGACGCTCAGCCAGTCGGTCGCGTGAACGGACGCGGTCGCGTTGAGCAGCCAGGGTTGAGCCGTGGAGACGGGGAGGGGGCCTGCGGGTGTTTCCACTTCCTTGCGGTAGTCCGTTCGTTGGAGGTTGACCGCCAGTTCCCCGACTTCCCGCCATCGCATTTCGTAGCCGATGCCGCCGGTGAACTGGCGGACCCGATCCGTCGTCTGGGGACCGATCGCCAGGTCCGGAGCATCGACCTCGACCGGCTCGTCGATCGGCCGGCGTCCCAGGGGAACCGAGAAGCCGCCACCATAACGCCGCTGCTGCTCGCGGCCGCGCAGCGCGAAATGGAGCGTGTGAAGGCGCGGTCCATCGGCGAAGCTGCGAGACGCCCGCATCTCACCCGAGGTGGATGCAAAGAGCCGATCCGCCTCAACCGAGATGAACCGATCGCCGACACCCGAACGATCCGTGTTGAGCGATAGCTCGGTAAAGGTTTTCTCCGGCGCGAAGCGCGATCGGAACAGCCCGCCGCGGATCGTCCATTCGCCTGCGCGAACGGTGCTCAGGAGGCCGCAATTCAGTCCTTCCGAGTCGCTTTCCGCCCAGGAGGGTCCATAGAAGCGCCGGCGCTCGATTTCGGGCGGAAGATAGGACCCGTTCATGAAGTAGATGGGCTGGGCCTGTGTTCCCTGCGATGAAAAATAGCTGACGAACGGAATCATTTCGACCCGGTCGTTCGGCCGCCACCTTGGAATCACCGCACCGCTGATGAAGGTGCGGGCGCCGCCATAATGAAGGTTCTCGCGCAGGATCGTCGCACCGGCCGCAATGCCGAGGGCGTCATTGATCGGAAGCTGCGCATCCGCTTCGGCGCGAAGACTGCCGAACGTGCCGTAGCTCAGCACCGTGCTAAGAACCGCTTCGTCGCCGGCCTTGCGCAGGCTGAAATCGGCGATTCCGGTGGGGGAGGAAAAGGGATAGCTCTGGGCGGCTATTCCGACGCGCATCGTCGTTCCGGAAATCAGACGCTGGTCGAGATCGGCCTGGAGGTCGAAATAGAGACCTTCGATCCGGACATTGCCCGCCTGGACCGGGCTGAATCCGCGAGCACTGTAGGGATTGTAGATGCCCACGCGTTCGTTGCCGACGCTGGTTCCGAAAGCATCGCCGGCCGAGGTCACGACATTCTCGTTGCTCCGTTGGGCCTCGGCTGGAGCGGCGGCGAGAAAGGCGGCAACGGCCGCGACCGAGACAGACGCTGACTTCATCATGACAACATTCCCCTCGAATGCGGGTCTTCTGTCGGCGGCGACGATCGTCATTCCTCCTTCGATGAAGCCCCGCCAAACTTTCGACGAAGCTCGCCTCCTCCGTGGGGGGAGGCATTTTGTTAACTGCTGAGACGCTATCGGCCGAGTTTCTCGTGAAGGGGACGCGAGTGGGCTATTCACGTCAGGTCGGCCCGCCGATTGTCGCGGCAGCGGTGGCCACGATCGTTCTGACGAACTTCGCGACGGTGAGCATCGTCAAGGACGATGCTGCTTCGCGGATCGAGCTGTTCGGTGCGATCTGGCCGATCGCGCTGACTTCGGCCGTGGCCGTCGTGCTGGTCATGTCCTTCCTCTACAAGTCGTTGGTCGAGCTCGTTCAGGAGCTCGAAAATCGGCAGGCTGCCGCCCAGCATCAGGCGCTTCACGACCAGCTTACGGGCCTTGCCAACCGCGCTCTGCTTGAAGACCGGTTGGCGCAGGCCCTCACCCGCTACCGGCGAAGCGGTGAGCAAGTGGCCCTGCTGATGCTCGACCTGGATCGATTCAAGCAGGTCAACGACACCCTCGGACACCATGCCGGCGACCGGCTCGTTGCCGAGGTGGGCGACCGGCTGCGGTCGCTGGTCCGGGAAACGGATACCGTCGCCCGGATCGGCGGAGACGAGTTCGCGATCGTCCAGGTCAGCCCCAAGGGCGAAGCCGACGTTCGGCGGATGTGCGAGCGGATCATCGGCACCATTCGCCAGCCTTTCCAGATCGGCGATCGCGAAGCCCGAGTAGGAGTCAGCATCGGCGCGGTCTTCGCCAGCGCAGAAGTCTCCGAAGCCTCGGAGCTTTTGCGGAAAGCCGACATCACCATGTATCGTGCCAAGGCGGCCGGTCGTGATTGCTTCCGAATTTTCACCGAAGCGATGGATGCCGACGTACAGCGTCGTGACCGGATCGAAAATGCTCTTCGGTCCGAACTTCCTGACGCCACTGGCTTGCGGTTATTCTTCCAGCCCGTGATCGGGAGCGCCGGGGGTGTCATCGGCCTCGAAGGGCTTCTGCGCTGGAACGATCCCGTGCTTGGGCAGGTTCCGCCCAGCGACGTGATCCCGATCGCAGAGGAGTGCGGGATCATCGAAGAACTTGGGCTGATCTTATTCCGGGACGCCTGCCGTACGGCTCGGCGCTGGCCCGATCTTACCGTCGCCATCAACCTGTCGCCCGTCCAGTTCCGAAATACCGCCTTCCCGGCCAGCTTGCGCAGCATCGCCGAACAGGAAGGCGTGGATTTCAGACAGATCGAGTTGGAGATTACGGAAACGCTCTTCATCGAGCACGACGCCTTGTGCAGCCAGGCGATCGAGGAGTTGCGCGGCTATGGCTTCCGGGTGGCTCTCGACGATTTCGGGACCGGTTACTCGTCATTGAGCTGCCTGCGCCGCTTCCCCGTCGACAAGATCAAGCTCGACCGCTCCTTCATTGACCTTGCCGCGCGCGACCAGAGCGTTGCCATCATCCGCGCGGCGGTGACTCTCGGCCATGCGATGAACCTTGAGGTGATCGCCGAGGGCATCTCCTGTCCCGAGGAGGAGATGATCGCGATCGAGGCCGGATGCGACGGACTCCAGGGCTTCCTCTACGCGCCAGCCTTGCCCGTCGAGGAGATTGACGGCTTCCTCTCCTCGAACCGACTGAGGTCGCCGGTCTCCGACGCGGCCTGACGCCGCTTTCCAACGTTGCGTCGCCAGCGCGGCAGCCGGCATTGACCTTGGACGTTCTCGCGGCAAGCCAGACTTGCGGAGACTTTGATGAGCCGGATCCTCATTCTCTACCATTCGACCTACGGACATGTCGAAAGAATGGCCTATGCAGTTGCCGAAGGCGCTCGTGAGGCTGGCGCCGAGGTCCAGGTGAAGCGGGTTCCCGAACTGGTGCCGGAAGAGGTGGCGCGAAGCTCCGGCTACAAGCTGGATCAGGCTGCACCGATCGCGACCGTCGACGAGCTTCCGAACTATGATGCGATCATCATCGGCGTCGGCACACGCTACGGACGAATGGCGTCACAGATGGCCAACTTCCTCGACCAGACCGGCGCTCTTTGGGCGCGGGGCGCGCTGAACGGAAGAGTAGGTTCGGCCTTCACCTCCACCGCCACCCAGCATGGCGGCCAGGAGACAACCTTGATGGCGATCCACACCAATCTGCTTCACCTCGGCATGGTGACTGTCGGCCTGCCCTACAGCTTCGCGGGGCAGATGACCCTCGATGAGATTACGGGCGGAAGTCCCTATGGCGCGAGCACCATTGCCGGCGCCGACGGATCACGCCAGCCGAGCGACAACGAACTTGCCGGCGCGCGCTTCCAAGGGAGGCATGTCGCTGAGATCACGAGCCGGCTCTTCCCGAGTTCGCCGGAGCCCGAAACGGCAGAAACCGAGCATTTCCTGTTCAGTCGCTAGCGGCGGAATAGAGCAGCTCACCGATCGGTGAAACGATCGGGACGTGAACGGAAGTGGCGGCCGCCCAGAGGATCAGGCCGCCGGCAAGCGCCACCCAGCTCGGCACTGCATCACGCCAGCGGATCCTGCCCTGAAACAAGGCAGTGAAGGGAACGAACGACGTCTGCCGCTGCCAATCGGGCCAGGCCTCTGCCGTCCGGCAGGCCTTCCTGTGATCCTGTCCGATCGACCCCAGCACCGCCAGCACAAGGATCCCGGACGCGACGATCAGATTTCGAGCAGTACCGGAAACGGAGATGTGCACCAGCGCCCAAAGGATGAAACTCGTGTTCATCGGGTGACGTGTGATCGCGAAGACTCCGCGCGGTCCTGGAACCGGTCGCAGCGAAGAGCGGGGATGAGGGAAGGCGGGATTTCCACGCAAGGAGCCCACAAGGAGAATGCTGGCGCCGAGCATGATCGCGGACGCGACTGGCCACCACCAGGACGGCGCGATCCAGAGCGGGTTTGCCAGTTCCACCGAACGGAAGGTGATGATCATCCAGCCAAGGGTGGCCAGCGCGATGAAGGAATATAGGCCGAGAAAGCCGCGCTCGCCGAGCCGCTCGACCAGCTTCGCTCGTAGTGGATGAGAAAGCGCCAGATGCGAGCCGACAAACGCCCCTGTTGCCAGCGCGAGCTGCGCAAGCGGGCTCAATTCCCAGCCATCCTCAAGAAGCTAGCCGGCGGCGGAGACCGTCCGGTCCGATCCTCGATCATCACCTTTCATAGGCATTGGGCAACTGGCCCTCGGTCGGATTGCGATAACGGTCGCGCAGCCGGGTCTGTCGGTTCTCGAGGCTCTGCTGGACTCCGTCGATCCAGACGGCTTCGACGCCGCTCGCGAGTTCGAGCGGATCGCCGTCCCAGATCACCACATCGCCGCGCCGACCGGGGCGAAGCGAGCCGATCTGGTCGCCAAGGCCGATCGCCTCGGCGGGACGGGAGCTGATCGCCGCGAAGGCCTCGTTCCAGCTCAGCCCCGTATGACCCGGTACTCGGCCGATGGCGACGAGATTGCCGGCATATTGGGTGGAAACCCTGATCTGCCGGGTTTCGTCGTCGTTGATCATCCCGATCGCGACATCCACGCCTGCAGCCCGCATCCTTCCGATATTGGACTGAGTGGCGGCCAGTTGCTCGAAGCTGTTCGGAAGGTCGGTGAGCGCGTTGGCGATGACGGGAACGCCCGCCGCCGCGATCCGGTCGGCAACTCGCCAGCCTTCGGCCGCTCCGACGATGACGAGCCGGAGCCGGGGAAATTCGCGCTTGAGCGCCAACGTCTGGAGGATGTCGCTCGCCCGTTCGACATGGACGAGCAGCAGCTGCCGTCCCTGCAAAACGGGCACCAGGGCGGCCGCATCGAAGCGGGTCAGGAGCACGTCCTCCGATCGCTGCGCACCCGGCAGGAGGTACGGGTTTTCCTCGATATCTTCGGGCGGCGGCTCGGAGGCGGAGCGCTGAATGCGCCCGCCGCTGCCGATCGGGGCACGAAGGTCCCGGGCTTCGCGAAGGGCGTTGCGAAGGAGGACATGCGCCGAGGCACGGCTGCCGCCGGCGTCGCTGGCTCCGGCCTCGCCCAGTTCGATGAACTGGAAGGCGCGAGCGCGCGTAATCGGATCCATGTCGCCGCCGAGGTCGATCACCGCGCCCTGTCCGGCGAAAATGCTTCGACCCGTCGCGGGCGAGACCACGGCTCGAGTGACGCCCGCGGCGCGGTTCACGGCGATCGATGCCGCCTGCGGGTTGATTGCGGGCGCGACGTCGATGGCGGCGCTGAATGGCGAACTGTTGGCCTGGACGTCGTTCGTCGGGTCGACGGCGTCGACTTCGACGAGACCGATGCGGGAGAATCCGGCAACGATGCCGGGTGTCACCCATTTGCCTCGGGCGTCGATCACCGTTGCGCCTGCTGGGATCGGGACACCGGCTCCGGCCGCGGCGACCCGGCCGTTGCGGATCACCACGGTGCCGCCGTCGATCGGATCAGTGCCGTCGCCGACGACGACTCGTCCGCCAGTGATGGCGATGACCGCGCCATCGCCACGCTGACCGACTGACAGCGAGGCACCATCGTTCTGAGCCGCGACGGGCGCGGCGGCGACGGCGGCGATCCCCGCCAGGAAAATGGCGAGCCGCCTCATTTCACATCTCCCTCGCCTGGTTGCCCCAGTTCGAAGTCGGACACCGGTCGCAGCCGCGGATTGTTCATGTCGTAGAGCAGGGCACCGTCGATCCAGACCTGCTGCGGTCGGGTGTAAACGCTGAAGGGGTCGCCGTTCCAGAGCACGACGTCGGCGCGCTTGCCTACTCGCAACGACCCGGTTTCGCGGTCGATTCCGAGCGCCCGTGCGGGATTGAAGCTCAGCCAGCGCCAGGCGACTTCGTCGGAAATGTTGATTCCCATCCGGCGTCCGTCGGCGAGCGCCTTCGCCGCCTCCTGGTTCAGGCGCTGGATCCCGTTGGGATCGTCCGAATGAACGATGGCACAGGCGCCGGCATTGTGGACCAGGGGGATATTCTCGTTGACCGCGTCATAGGCTTCCATCTTGAAGCCCCACCAGTCCGCCCACATTGCGGAACAGACGTCATTCTCCCGCAGCAGGTCGGCAATCTTGTAGCTCTCGACCGCGTGGTGAAAGGTGGAAATTCGGAAGCCGAATTCCCGGGCCATGTCCATCATGATCGCCATCTCGTCGGCACGGTAGCAATGATTGTGGACGAGGATGTCGCCGTCGAGGACTTCGGCGAGGGTCTCGAGCGCCATGTCGCGAGCCGTACCGGGATCGCGGGCACGGCGTTCGCGATATTCCGCCGCCCGCTGCCAGGTTTGGCGCATCAAGGCGACATTGCCCATGCGCGTCTGCGGCATTTGATTGCGCCCGCCATAGACGCGCTTGGGATTCTCGCCGCACGCAATCTTGAGGCCGCGCGGTGCGCCGGGGAAGCGCATCTGCTGCATAGTTCGCCCCGGAACGTTGCGAAGAGTCACGCCGCGGCCGCCGAACAGGTTGGCCGATCCCGGCAGCACCTGCAGAGTCGTGACTCCGCCATTGGCGAGCGCCCGCGAGAAGCCGGGATCCTGCGGCCAGACGCTATGCTCCGCCCAGACTTCGGGGCGGACGGGCGAAGTGATCTCGTTGCCGTCGGAATGGGCCTGGACGCCGGGACTTGGATAGTCTCCCAAGTGACTGTGAACGTCGATGATCCCGGGCGTCACCCAGCGACCCGCGCCGTCAACCCGAGTGGCGCCCTCGGGGATGGGCGTTTCCGGCCCGCCGATCGCCTGAATTCGGCCGTCGACGAGGACGATCGTGCCGTTCTCGATCCGGCCGCCTTCGCCGTCGAATATCGTCGCGCCGGTGATTGCGGTCGGGACTCCGGGATAGGGCCGGTAGGTGGAAGGATAGGGATCCGCGGGAGGGGTATATCGAGGCGAAGCCGGGCGGGATTCGGACGAGGCCGACCGCGCGTCGTTTCCTTGCGCGGCGCAACCGGCCAGCGCCACGGCCGCAGCCGCGGCAATCAGGCGTGACTTCATGTCAGATTTTGCTCCTCGACGGCTTGGTTTCCCGCTCCGGGTGAATGCCGGGCGCTTGCTTCTCGGCCAGCTCCTTATAGCCGGCCAGCTCCTCGTCATCGCGAAGCGTGTCGAGGTGCATCAGCTTCTTGACCAGCGGCGAGACGATGATGACGGCCACCCCAAACGCCACGGCGACCCAGCCGACCGTGGAATAGACGTCCAGCACGACCTCCTTGGCGCCTGCCGCTTCGCCTTCGAGCTCGCCCGAGCCGGTCGCTGCGGCGATGAGACCGGCCGCGAAGTTGCCGGTCGCCGAAGCGAAGAACCATGTGCCCATGATCAGGCTCGCCATATGCTTGGGGGCCAGCCGGTTCATCGCGCTGAGGCCCACAGGGGAGAGACAAAGCTCACCGGTCGTATGGAGCAGATAGATCAGGAAGATGAAGATGACCGGGGTCAGGTTCTCCATCCCGGCGGCCTGCGATCCCCAGACGAGGACAAGGAAGCCGAGTCCCAGCTGAAGCATGGCGAGGCCGAATTTCGCGGGCGTGGACGGCTCCATTCCGCGCCGTCCGAGCCAGGTCCAGAGCGTGGCGAACAGAGGCGCAAGAAGGACGATGTAGATGGCGTTGATCGACTGGAACATGGAGGCCGGAACCTCCCAGCCCATCATGCTGCGATCCACCGAGCGGTCCGTGAACAGGTTCAGAGACGATCCCGCCTGCTCGAACAAAGCCCAGAACAGGATCGATCCCAGGATCAGGAACATCGCGGCGAAGATCCGGTCACGATCCTCCTTCGGAAGCTTGGCCACGGCTGTGAACAGTACGTAGCTGACCAGAATCACACCGGCGACGAGCAGCAACCAGCCGACGACCTCCTGGTACTGGATGAGCTGCCAAATTCCGACCACCGCGGCGAACCCGACCAGGTAGAGCAGCCATTCGAACTTGATGCCTGCAACCGGCCGCGACAGGGCTGAGGGATCCGGCGCCTCGCCGCGGCCCATCAGCAGCGGTTTGCCGATCACGAAAACGACGAGCCCCAGGAGCATGCCGACACCGGCGGCACCGAAGCCGTAGCTCCAGCCGTAGGTCTGGCCGAGATAACCGCACAGCAGCGAACCCAGCGCGGCGCCGAGATTGATGCCCATGTAGAAGATTGTGTAGGCGCCGTCGCGCCGAACGTCGGTACGCGGATAAAGCTGGCCGACGATCACTGAGATGTTGGCTTTAAGAAAGCCGGAGCCGACGATGATGAAGCTGAGGGCAAGCCAGAAGATGTTGAGCGACGCGGCGTCCTGGCCGCCCGTCCCTTCGAAGCCCATCAGGAAGTGGCCGAAGGTGAGCAGCACGGCGCCGTAGAGGACGGCCTTGCGCTGGCCGAGCCATCGGTCGGCAAGATAGCCGCCGAGCACCGGCGTGATATAGACCAACGCAGTATAGGCGCCGTAGATGACCCCGGACCTTTCGTCCGAGAAAAGCCAGTGCTGGGTGAGATAGAAGATCAGCAGCGCCCGCATGCCGTAGTAAGAGAAGCGCTCCCACATTTCGGCGAAGAACAGGACGAAGAGCCCTCTGGGGTGCCCCAGAAATGTCTTCGAGTCGTACGTGTCGGGCGTGGTGGTGGCCATCAGGCAGCTGCTCCCAAGGTTTCCCGTCCGCTCGGGCGGCGGTCGTTGGCGGGGCAGACTAGCGGGAGAATTCCCATTGTGAAGCGGGATTGTTGCGCCCTTCCCGGACTGCTAGCGGCTGGCGATGTTCAACGACCTGTCGTCGCCGCTCAGCCTCCTGCGCACCCGGCGTTCGGCCAGACCTCGCGACCTGGTCGAACCCGGACCGTCACCGGAAGAGCTTCGCCAAATCCTCCAGATCGCCACTCGGACGCCCGACCATGGCAAACTCCATCCGTGGCGCTTCGTCCATGTGCCGAAGCCATCTCGCGAAGCCTTCGCTGCGTTGCTGCACCGCGCCTATCGGATCGACAATCCCGCCCCCGGCCGCCTGGAGATCGAGGCGACGGAACGGTTTGCGCATCAGGCGCCGGAACTCGTGGTTGCGCTTTCCAGCCCGACGCTCGGCCACAAGATCCCAGTCTGGGAGCAGGAGCTGTCCTGCGGCGCTGCCCTCATGAACCTGCTGCTGGCGACCCATGCCTCAGGCTATGCCGCAGGATGGGTGACCGGCTGGGCCGCTTACTCCCAGGAAGTGCTTCAGGCTTTCGGAACGGCCCCGGAGCGGATCGCGGGGTTCGTGTTCATCGGCAGCTGCCCGACGGCGCTGGAGGAACGGGCGCGGCCGGACCCCGACCAGGTGATATCTCGCTGGCAGGCATGATATTTTATGCTGGACTCCCGTCATGCGGTGTGTTAGTCCAGCATAACGCATGACCGAAGAACGCCCCGTCTATCTCCGCCTGCGCGATTCCATCGCTGCAATGATCCTGGAAGGGCGTGTCGGAGATGGCGATCCGCTTCCCTCCGTTCGAACCCTTGCCGCCGACTTCGGCGCCAATCCCCTGACCGTCGCCAAGGCCTATCAGACTTTCCAGGAAGAAGGACTGGTGGTGGTGAAGCGCGGCGTCGGAATGTTTGTCGCGGCCGGCGCGTCGGCCCGGTTGCGCGAGGCGGAGCGCAAGGATTTCCTCGAAAACCGTTGGCCGGCGGTCGTGTCGCACATTCGGCGTCTCGGGCTCGATGTCGACGATCTGCTTGAGCGTTCGCTCGCCTGACGCCCGGACGCTCCGGAGGACGATTGTAACAACTGAAACAAAGTTGCGCCCGGAGAGGCATGAGGCCGAAACATCGGCACGCCATTGAGCCGTCAGCCGCCGGTGCCGGGTAAATTTCCTACGCCCCCCGAAAGTGATCTGGCGCCGGCGGCACTCCAATCTGTTTCCGACGAAAGGATCGTGTGATGACTCCGCTTCGCGCCTTCCTGCTTTCGTTCGCCGCCGGACTGACGGTGTTGTTCACTGGACATGGGCTGATCAGCTGGGCCCTCGCGGCTCCGGTGGAGACTGCCAGCGAGCGCCGTTTGTCCGCTTAGGCGCTTGATTCGGCGCGGCGGCTGCCGCACCATCGCATCGACGCTGCTGCGGAGGAGAATGATGAAGTATCCAGGCATGTTCGCCGCGGCGACCCTGGTGGGCGCCGGCCTTCTTCTGTCCGGATTTGCCGCTCCGAGTGCCAAGTCCGGGCCGCCGATCATTCCTTATCTCTGTGAAGATGGGCGTCCGGTCACGGCGGTTTACGAACATGGCGGCGATTATCGCTACGCCACGGTCAAGCTGACCTATGACGGCAGGACGAGCGAGCTTCGGGCTGCCCCGGCGGTCACGGGCATGCGCTATCGCGCCGACCCGAGCGGGGAGGGGGCTGCGTCGCTGGTCTGGTCGGTAACGGGCGAAGAAGGCCATCTGGGTGAATCTTCCGGAAACGAAGATCGCCTGATTGCGCGCTGCGTACGAGTCCGCGGGGCCGCGGGCGAGGCCAGCGCTCATGACGCCGACCACGACGGCGAGAACCACTAGAAGGCAGGCGACATCGACGGCGAGCGGCTGTGACCGATTTGCCGCAGCTGCGCGCCTGTTCAGCGTCAGGACATTGACTCGCCGTTAAAATCCGGCGCCTTGACGCTTATGTGTGCCGCGCGTGCGATCGACCGGGTGTCTGATCGCCGGAGCCGGGGGGTCGAAAGGTTCATGTTGACGAAGAAGCGGAGCCTGTTGGTCGGCGGCGTAGGGAGCTGCCTGCTCTGCACGGGGTTCGGCGCCTTAGCTCAAGACCTGGGGAGCAGCGCCGCCCCAGCAGGCAATTCGGGGACGGTGATCGGTCCGCCCCAGCTGCGGGACTTCCGGCTGCAGCCTCAGGAGCGGATCGTGACTCAACCGACGCCGGCTCCGGCGCCGCCCGTCGAGGTTGCACCGCCGTCCCCGGTCCGCACGCCTCAGCCGGAGTCGCAGGAACCCCCATCCCGCACCGTCATTCGACCCACTCAAGCGCAGCCGAGCCGACCGGCGGATACCCAGGAGCGGCCGGGGCCGACGGAGACCGCGCCCAGCTTGCCGGCGGCTACCACGGGCGAAGCGCCGACCGTCGATGCCCTTCCACCCCCCCGGCCGACGCCAGCATTGCCGGAGCAGGCGCCGATCGATCCCGCTGCTCGGCAGCCCACGTCGGAGCAGCAAGAGGACGGGTCCTACTGGCTGTACGCGATCCCGGCAGCGGGTCTGGCTTTGCTCGGCGCTGCTTTGTTCCGACGCCGGCGCCGGATCAGTGCGGCCGAACCGGCCGCAGCGCCTGCGCCAGCCGCGGCGCCGCCCAAGCCCCGGCCCGATCCCGTGCCACGGCCATGGCTGGAACTCGAACTCAAGACCGAGCGGGCTTCCTTCACGGCGACCGAAGCAGTCGTCCAGTTCGAGCTGACCGTTCGCAATACCGGCAAGAGTCCCGCTCGAAACCTGCGTATCGACGTCAAGATGTTCAACGCCGGACGGGAACAGGATCAGGCGATCGGCGCCTTCTTCAAGACTGCGGGACGCGAAAGCACCAAACTCAACCTGCCGGGGATCGGCGCTGAGAATACAGGCGTGATCCGCGGCGAAGTCGCGATGCCGCGAGACGAGATACGTGCGGTCCGGCTGGACGATCGCCTTCTCTTCATTCCGGTTGTCGCCGTGAACATACTCTATGACTGGGGCGAGGGACGAACCGGACAGACTTCCAAATCCTATGTCGTCGGACGGGAGCTCCAGGAGCAGAGCGACAAGATGGGGGCATTCCGGGTCGACCAGGGGCCACGGATCTGGCGAACGGTCGGACAGCGACCGCACAAGCTCGCGAAGCGGGTCTGATCAGGCAGCGAAGGTTTCTTCGTCGATCGAATAAAGGAGATCCGCCCGCAGGCGCGCAGCGGCTTCGAGTCCGAGCGCTTCCGGAACGAGGATGTCGAGAAAGTAGCGCGCTGCCGCCTGTTTCGAGCGGGCGAAAGCCGATGTCTCTCCGGATTGATCGATCGCGGTCAGCTGCCGCGCAAAGAGCCAGCCGGTGACCGTGGTCGAGAGCATCGTCAGGAACGGGTAGGAGGCGGCCAGCCGGTCGTCAGGGGTAGCGGCCATCAGGTCGCGGGCAAGCGCCTCGCACGCGTCGGTCAGTTCGACGAGCCTCGCTTCGCCGCGGGATGCCTCCCGGATCTCGGCAAGCAGGCTGTTCAATGCGGCTCCACCCGCCAGGGCGAGCTTGCGCCCCACCAGGTCTGCAGCCTGGATGCCATTCGTACCTTCGTAGATGGGAGATATTCGGGCGTCGCGATAATGCTGTGCAACGCCCGTCTCCTCGACATAGCCCATTCCGCCATGGACCTGAACCGCCAGGCTGGTCACTTCGACGCCCACGTCGGTTCCATAGGCCTTCACCAGCGGCGTCAACAGATCGGCCCGCGCCTTTGCCGCCGGGTCGCCGAGAGTCGCCCGGTCGGTTTGCCCCGCCGTGTAGTAGGCAAGCGCCCGCGCTGCCTGAGTCAGCGCTTTCATCCTGAGAAGCATCCGCCGGACGTCGGGATGACCGATGATTGGGGCTGGCTGACCCTCGCGGGAGCCCTGGACGCGCTCGCGGGCGAAACCGACCGCCTGTTGCAGCGCGCGCTCGGCGATCGACACGCCCTGGAGGCCGACATTGAGCCGGGCATTGTTCATCATCGTGAACATCGCCGCCATTCCCTTGTTGGCCTCGCCGATCAGCCACCCGACTGCGCCCCGGTCCTCCCCGTAGGACATCACGCAGGTGGGAGATGCGTGAATCCCGAGTTTGTGCTCGATCGAGACGCAGCGCAGGTCGTTGCGGGTTCCGTTGGGCAGGATCTTCGGCACCAGAAAGAGCGAGATTCCCTTCGTTCCCTGGGGGGCGTCGGGCAGCCGGGCAAGGACGAGGTGAACGATATTGTCGGCAAGGTCATGCTCGCCGAACGTGATGAAGATCTTCTGACCGAAGATCCGGTAGGAGCCGTCGTCGCTGGGAATCGCCCGAGTCTTCAGCGCGCCGACGTCGGAACCCGCCTGCGGCTCGGTCAGGTTCATTGTTCCGGTCCATTCGCCGCTGATCAGCTTAGGTAGCCATGTCTGCTTGAGATCGTCGGAGCCATGATGCTTAAGCGCTTCGACGGCGCCGGGAGTCAGCATCATGACCAGCGAGAAGGCCATGTTCGCCGAGCCGAGATCCTCCATCACCACAGTGGCAAGGCTAAGCGGCAGGCCCTGGCCGCCATGTTCCTGCGGCCCCGATAATGTTCCCCAGCCGGCCTCCACATAGGCGCGGTAGGCTTCGCGAAAACCTGGTGGCAGGGTCACGCCGTCCGGAGACCATTTGGCACCGATCTGGTCGCCGATCCGGTTGAGCGGCGCGAACTCGCCCGCAGCAAATTCACCTGCGCCAGCGACCACGGCCTCGACGAGATCCGGCGTAGCTTCCGCGAAGAGTTGATGGGCCGCCAGCTCGTCCATCCCAACGACGTGACGAAGAAGGAAATTCTGCTCCTCGACCGGTGGCGTATAGTTCATCGGTGTTCCCGGAATGGTTGCGCGGACGACGCCATGGCTATAGCCGGCGCGGTTCATGGTGCAAACGCGGCTGCTCCCTTATGGACCGGAGGCCATCGCCGAAGCGGCTCGGCTGATCGACGCCGGACAGCCGGTCGCGATTCCGACCGAAACCGTCTACGGACTTGCCGCGGATGCGACCAACGGAGAGGCCGTCGCCCGGATCTACCAGGCCAAAGGGCGGCCGAGATTCAATCCGCTGATCGTTCACGTCCTTGGGATCGAGCAGGCAGCAGAGATTGCCGACTTGCCGGACTCGGGCCTTTCCCTGGCAAGCCGCTACTGGCCGGGCCCGTTGACGATAGTGCTGCCCCTCAAGCAGGGGGCGCCGATCGCCTCCCTGGTGACGGCCGGGCTGCCCTCCATCGCTCTTCGCGCTCCGGCCCACGCGGCCATTCGCGACCTGTTGCGATTGTCGGGGAAGCCGCTTGCGGCGCCCTCCGCCAATGCGAGTGGCCGGATCAGTCCGACCCGCGCCGAGCACGTCCTTTCCAGCCTGGATGGACGAATCCCGCTGATTGTGGACGGCGGCAGGACATCGCACGGCCTGGAATCGACCATCATTGCCGTCACGGACGGCGAATTGCGCATGCTGCGGCCGGGGCCGATCGATCTGGCGGTCGCTCGCAGCACCCGTTCAGGCATCGAAGCTCCCGGCCAGCTTCAAAGCCACTATGCTCCCGCCAAGCCGCTTCGACTGAAGGCCAGGGAGGCAAAGATCGACGAATGGCTGATCGGATTCGGGCCGGTTTCGGGTCATTCCAGCCTCAGCCTTGCCGGCGACCTGATTGAGGCCGCCGCAAGCCTGTTCGATCGACTCCATGAGGCGGACCGGGCGGCGCCGCCAAGGATTGCCGTCGCGCCCATTCCCGATCAGGGGATCGGCGTCGCGGTCAACGATCGTCTCCGTCGCGCGGCCGCGCCGCGGTAGACGGAGATTTTGGCGGGGAGCTTCGGACGACGCTCCCGCCCGGAACACGTCGTCGACGAGCAGTTCGCGATGCCAAGCGCCGAGACTAGACGGCCGCGTTGCTCTTCAGCCGAGCCTGGAAGCTCTTGCGCAGCTTCTGGAGCTTCGGGGGAATGACGGCAAGACAATACGGGTTTCGCTGCCCCTCATTCTCCCAATAGTCCTGGTGATACTCCTCGGCGGGCCACCATTCACCGAGCGGTTCGATCCGCGTGACGATCGGCTGCGGCCAATCGGCTTGGGCGCGCTGGATGCCACGTCGAGCGGCTTCCTCCTGCTCCTCATTGTGCGGGAAGATGGCCGAGCGATATTGCGGGCCGATGTCGTTGCCCTGCCGGTTCAACTGGGTCGGATCGTGGGTGGCGAAGAAGATATCGAGAAGCTGGTCGTAGCTGATCGCTTCGTCGTCATAGGTGATCCGGATCGCCTCGGCATGACCGGTATTGCCGTCGCAAACCTGCTTGTAGCTGGGGTTCGGTACGTGACCGCCAATATAGCCGCTTTCGACCGCCTGGACTCCGACCACGTCCTTGAAGACCGCCTCGGTGCACCAGAAGCAGCCACCTGCGAAGGTCGCCTGCTGAGTGGCCATGATCATTCTCCTGCTGTCGGCTCGGACCCTTCCCGACCCCTTCGGGAACGAGGGAGAGTGAACCTGAAGACCGCGCCGCCTTCGGGGCGGTTCTCTGCCCAGATAGTGCCCCCATGGGCTTCGACAATGGTTCGAGAGATGGGCAGCCCGATTCCCATCCCGTTGCGCTTGGTGGTCATGAACTGGGAAAACAGATGATCGAGCAGTTCGGGAGGTATTCCGCATCCGGTGTCGGCAACGCTGATCCCGATGAGTTCATCGGTCAGCGCATGGGTGGAAATCAGGATCTCCCGGCGATCGCTTTGCCCCACTGCATCGACGGCGTTCCGGATCAGGTTGAGAAGCACCTGCTGGACCTGAACTCGGTCGGCCCGCACCCACTTGGCCGCTGGATCCAGCTCGACCCGGTGAGAAATCCCCAGCGCCGCCTCATCCAGAAATGCGAGAACTCCGACTTCCTCGATCAGCCGCGGCAGGTGCTCCACCGTCATCGAGACAGTCCCGCGGGCGACCAGTTCACGAAGCCGACGGACAATCTCGCTGGCCCGCCTCGCTCCCGCTTCGGCGAACTGCAGCGCTTCCAAAATGTCCTCAGGCTGGCCGGGAACGCTGGCCGCAAGACGTCGTGCTCCGCTGATGAAATTGCTCGCGGCCGTGAGGGGCTGATTCAACTCATGGGCCAGGGTCGAAGCCATCGTCCCCATCGCGCTCAGTCGGGAGACGTGGATCAGCTGGGCTTCCATGCGGCGAATCTCGGATTGTGCGCGATGCTGCTCTGTGAGGTCCGCCATGGCGCCAACTGCACGAGTGGCGCGGCCCTGTTCATCGCGGATGATGAAGCCGCGGTCGAGCACGTCGGCATAGCTGCCGTCATCCTTGAGCAAGCGATAGGTTGCCGACCAGCGATTGTCGCTGCCCGCAATCGCGTCGGCGAGACTCTGAACGGCCGCAGCCTTGTCGTCAGGATGGATTCGTTCCGCCCACCAGCCGATGCTCGTCCGACCAGGCGGGTCGTCCGTACGGCCGAGAATCCCGGCCGTGTTCTCGCTCCAATCGACGGTACCGCGCGCGACGTCATAGTCCCACACGGCTTCGCTCGTCGCTCGAACGGCCAGTCGATAGCGCTCCTCCGCGTCGCGATAGGCCTGTTCGGCGACGCGGGCCTCATGCACGTCCTGCGTTGACCCGTACCAGCACGTGATTCGTCCGCTGCGATCCTTGGCAGGCAAGGCCCTCGCAAGCACGGTCCGATAGGATCCGTCTGCTACTCGGCCGCGGAACTCAATCGAGAAGGGTTCTCCGCAGGCGATCGAGCTTTCGAACGAGGCGGTCACTCGGTCGCGTTCGTCGGGGTGGACAAGTTCCAGCCAAGCGGATCCCAAGGCACGGTTTTCCGGAAGACCAGAAAGGTCGCGGAAGGCCTTGCTCATCGATCTGATCGCGCCGTCGGGATCGGCGACCCAGACGAGGTGTCCGCCGATCTCGGCCGCGAAGCGATACATCTTCTCGCTTTCGCGCAACCGCTTGTTCTGAGCCTTGAGGAGGCTCAGCTCCGCCCTGAGGCGGGCAGACTCGGAGTCAAGATCCGCTGATCCCCCGACCGGCAGCGGTGAAAGATTGTTCACCGTTCAGGCCGCCTGCTCCGATGTCGGCTTCATCCCGCCCTCGATCGCCGTCGTAAGTGCCTCGGCGAGGCTGGAGGCCTGCAGCCGCTCCATCATGTTGCCGCGGTGCATCTCGACCGTTCGAAGGCTGATCCCGAGTCGGTTCGCAATCTGCTTGTTCGATTCGCCACAAAGAAGGCCTTCCAACACTTCCTTCTCGCGTGTGGTAAGCTGTGAAACGCGCTCGAGCGCAGCGCGCTTGCGCCGCCCTTCGACTTCACGCTCGCTCAGCAGTGAAAAGGCGTGGCTGAAACAGGAAAGCAGAGATTCCTCAGAAAAAGGCTTCTCGATGAAGTCGACTGCTCCGAGCTTCATGGCACGAACCGCGACGGGGACTTCGCCATGCCCGGTCATGACAATGACGGGCCAGTCGATCCCACGCCGATTCATTTCGTCCATGACGTGGAAACCATCCACTTGCGGCATTCGAAGGTCGAGCAGGACGCATCCCGGCTGGAGGTCCTGAATGGCATCGAGAAAATCCGCCCCCGACCCGAACGGATGGGATCGGATATCAGAAGCGCCAAGCATGAAGCTCAGCGAACGCCGGACATCCCGATCGTCGTCGACCACATACACTTGATACGAATTCAGTGTCTTAGTCCTTCGTTTGGAATGGTTCTGGCCCCGGTGTCGACAATGGGAGCTAGACCGCCAAAGAGCAAGAGAAGTTGATCCAAATCAGCCCGGTAACCATGAACGGCGAAACAGCCGCGAAAGGTTGGAACCGCGGACTGGAGAGGCTGGTTGAAGGCCGCCAAAGGAGCGAGCGGCATGTGCCCAGCTGATGCGCAATCCGATCCCAGCGAAGTCGTTGTCGAAGAGGGTGAAATCATCGTCGAAGGCCCGGACGGCGTCGCCGTCACTTTCACGGCCGATGCGGCTGAAGAGACGGCGCGGCGGCTGATGCAGGCGGTCGAAGAAGTGCGTCGCCGAACCGGGAAATGACTCGATTTATTCCGAATCCAAGCTCTGGAGTCGCTGGTCCAGCCTGTCGATGTCCTGCCACGGGTCGGAACTCTGCCGGATCCGGGTGACAACGGAGTCGATGGTGAAGGCCGCCGGATCCAGTCCTTCGTCGAGCTCGTTCCAGTGAAGCGGCGTCGCCACCGGAGCGCCCGGTCGGGCTCGAGTGGAGTAGGGGCCGATCGCCGTCGATGTCGGGTCGTTGCGGAGATAGTCGATGAAGATCCTGCCCTCGCGCTCGGCCTTGGATATCCGGGTCAGATATCGCTCCGGCGAGTCGGCGGCCATGCGCTCGGACAGGGACTTGGCCCACGACTTGACGACCGGCCACTCATGCACGGCCGCAATCGGCAAGACGACGTGCAGCCCCTTGCCGCCGGTCGTCTTGACGAAACTGGTGAGTCCCAGTGATCCTAGGCGATCACGCACCTCGAAGGCCGCACGAACTACGGCATCGAAGGCCAGGCCTTCGTCGGGGTCGAGATCGAAGATCACTCGGTCGGGTTTGTCGCGACGATCCACCGTCACGCCCCAGGGATGGATTTCCAAGACTCCCATCTGCACCAAGGCGATCAGTCCGGGGAGGTCGCGGACTAACAGGTAGGGATTGTCGAACCCGGGCATGGTGACTTTTTCGATCTGCCAAGCCACGCCCGCGCCGGCATGGCGCTGGTAGAAGCATTTCTTCTGCCGTCCGGTGGGGCAGCGAACGATGCTGATCGGTCGCAGTGCGACATGCGGAAGGATCTGGTCGGCGACGGCGCGATAATAGTCGGCAAGGTCCCCCTTTGTGATGCCCTGTTCGGGATAGAGGATCTTGTCTGGATTGGAGAGCCGAACGCCCTCGACGATCCGTTCGCTCATGCCGAAGTCACCTGTTCGATCCGCTGCGGGGCGGCTTCCGGTTGAAGCTGGTCGATCAGGCATTGTTCCGGTGCCTTGTCGGGCCGCCAGCGAAGAAAACCGGTGCCGTGCCGGAAGCGGCGCCCGGTGACATGATCGTAGCGGATCTCGACGACCAGCTCGGGCCGCAAGGGCTGCCATTCGCCGGTGCGATCGGTCGCCCATCGGCTCGGGCCGCCTGGTGAGTCGCCCGTGAAGCCGGGGGGCTCGAGCAACGCCTCGAGCCGCCGAGTGAGCGCACCTCGGTCCCGCAGCTTGATCGCCGAGGTGAAGCCGACATGATGCAATAGCCCATCGTCGTCGTAGAGGCCGAGAAGGAGCGAGCCGACTTCCCGGCTGCCGGTGCCATAGCGGAAACCGCCGACGACGCAGTCGGCGGTTCGGATCTTCTTTATCTTCAGCATCGCCCGCTCGCCGGGGTCGTAGCGGCCGTCGATTCGCTTGGCGACGACGCCATCCAGAGCGTTTCCTACCTGATCGAGCCAGCGCTGGGCCTGATCCCGGCTGTCGGTCCGAGGCGACAGCAACACGCCGTCGCTGACGTCTCCAAGCTCCAGCAATTCAAGGCCTCGCCGCCGCAATGACAGTGGAGCGTCGATATAGCGGGTCTCTTTGTGGAACAGCATGTCGAACAGCATCAGCTGCGCCGGAGTCTCGGCGGCGAGCTTGCGTACCCGACTTTCTGCCGGGTGCAGCCGAAGCTGAAGCGCTTCGAACGAGAGCAGGCCGCCGACCGGGATGATCAGCTCGCCGTCGACGACGAAACGGTCGGCCTCCATCGACAGCAAAGTGTCGACCACTTCGGGGAAGTAGCGTCCTAGCGGCTTTCCGGACTTCGACTGCAGGTGCACCTGGTCGCCGTCGCGGAAGACCAGGCAACGGAAGCCATCCCATTTGGGCTCGAACTGCCATCCCTCGTCGGACGGCAGGGACTCGGCCGGCTTCGCCTCCATCGGTGCTAAAGGCGGTCTGATCTCCAGCCGGTCGAATTCGGCCACGATCTCTCCCTGGCAGTTTCGCAAAGGGTGAGACTCCGGAAGCTTGTCGCGGTTCCCGCACGGGTCGCCGAAGCGCGAAACACTTCTTTACCAAAGTTCCCGAGGCTGCGGCGAACGGCGGCGCGGACAGGATGAACCGAGCTAATAATGAGGGCCTAATCATTGAGACGCTTCGAGAAAATTCCTAGCTTTTCGGTCGAAGCCGGGGAGGGACCTTCATGTCATTGACGCGACGACAGATTATCGAGGCTGGAGCCGCCACTGGTGCGCTCGCGGTGATGGCAAGCTCGCCATTGCTGGCCCAGGTCGTCGGTTCTTCTCCCGGACAGGCTTCGCCGGTGCCCGTTCCGGCCCGTCCGCGAGTCATGGTGGACCCGATCGTCGATCCCCGGATCGTCACTCGTGCCCGTGCCGCTTTCGACCGGCACAGGCCGCAGATCGCTCATGGCGATATCGTCGGAATCGTCGACTTTACCCGGCCTTCGCGCGAGCCCCGTTTCTACCTTCTGGACACCAATACCGGTCGGGTCACGCCTCATCTTGTTTCGCATGGCCGCGGCTCCGATCCCGGCCATACGGGTTTCCTTCAGCATTTCTCCAATCGCATCGGTTCGGAGGCGAGTTCCGATGGTGCCTATCTCACCGGCAATTACTATTACGGGAAATATGGCCGATCGATGCGGGTGAAGGGGCTGGACCCGAGCAACAGCAATGCCGAAGCGCGTGCGATCGTCGTTCACACCGCCTGGTATGCCGAACCTGACCAGGTGGAGGCGCACGGGCGCCTTGGACGAAGCGAAGGCTGCTTCGCGCTCCCGAATGCAAGCCTTCAGGAAGTCCTGGCGAGGCTCGGGCCGGGGCGCTTCCTCTACGCCGACAGACTGGCCTGATCCTCCGCTGGCGCCTCGCCGGGTGCCGGCTTCAGGTTGGAAACGGCGGGGCCATGGATCACCTCTCCGTCCAGTGCGAACCGCGATCCGTGGCACGGGCAGTCCCAGGTCCGGTCGGTTTCATTCCAGCCGACCAGGCAGCCCATGTGGGTACACACGGCCGATACGGCATGCAGTCGGCCCTGCTCATCCCGGAACCCCGCGACGTTGTTGCCGTCGATCTTGAGGATCGCAGCCTCGCCGGGAGCCAGCTCGGCGAAACTGAGCGGCTTGCGCGAAAGGTAGCCGCTCACCAGGTGCGTCGCGACTGAAGTGTTCTCCTTAACGAACTCCTTGCCGCCGGCGACCGGTTTCACGCGCGAGGCGTCATAAATCTTCAGCCACGGATTGTCGCGCCCGGCAATCAGGTCGGCGATCAGGATGGCCGCGGCGGTGCCGTTGGCGATACCCCAGGCATCGAACCCGGTGGCAACAAGGTAACCGTCCCGTGCAGCAGACGACCAGCCGACGAACGGTGACTGGTCCATCGGCGTATAATCCTCATTGGTCCAGCGATACTCCGGACGAACGCCGAACTGCTCCAGGGCGTAGCGTTCGATCTCCTCGAAATATTGACGTTCCTCGTCGACATGGCCGGGCTTGAAGCTGGTTCCGCCGAAGATCATCCAGGCGGTGCCCTGTTCGTCAAGGTGCGGCCGCACCGAATGGTTCGGCTGCGACTCCGCATTGATGAACATGCCGTGCGGAACCCGGCCGGACTCGGCACGACCCATGATGACCGGGTGGATGTGGGGATAGGCCATGGCGTAATAGAGGCCTACCTGGCCCAGCGGCATGTGGGTCGCCATCACCACCTGGCGGGCCCGCACCGTGCCTTGGTCCGTGGCGATGCGTTGCGGGTCCCAATCCACCACGCGCGAGCCTTCGAAGACGTGGCTCCCGTCGCCGGGAAGCGTTGCGGCAAGCCCCTTCAGATATTTTACGGGGTGGAACCACGCCTGCTGGTCCCACTTCATGGCGGTGAGTACCGGATAGGGCAGGCCGGTGTCCGTTGTCAGCGATGCCGGCAGTCCCAGGCGACGGGCGATCTCGACCTCATCTTCGATCTGCGACACGTAGGACTCGTCATTGGTATAGGTGAAGGCCGGCGCCCGCTCGATCTCGCAGGAAATGCCGTGGCGCTCCGCCAGTTCGAGGATGGTGCGTAGCCCCGTCTCGTTGGCGTCGGCATAGGCCTTGGCTCCGTCCTCCCCGAACTTTCGGGCGAGCGTTGAATATTTGATGTTGTGCTGCGACGTGATCTTCGCCGTCGACTTGCCGGTGACCTCCTCGCCGATCCGACGCGCCTCGACCAGGGCGACGGTAAGCCCCCGATCCTTGAGCAGCCGAGCCGTCGTGGTACCCACCATTCCGCCGCCGATGATGGCCACGTCCACATCGATCTCTCCCGCGAGAGCCGGGTGGTCGCTCCTCGGCGCGGTCGCGTTCCAGTAGGATGCGTGTCGAACGTTGCTCGTCATCGATTGGCTCCCGGCTGCTGACAGCCAAAGAACCTTCGGCACCGGGCCCTGTTCCCGGGCGGGGTCGACCGAAAATGTGGTGAGCCCAGCTGGATTCGAACCAGCGACCTACTGATTAAAAGTCAGTTGCTCTACCGACTGAGCTATGGGCCCTTGAACGAGCAGTTCCACCTAGGAGTGGCGGCGGCCCTGGTCAACCGCGCGAGGTCGGCGAAGACGGGCAAGAAGTTGTCGCACCGTTGCTCCGCTGATCGGATCCCGCCAATCCGGAGCAACGCGCGCGAGCGGTTCGAGCACGAATCGGCGGTTCCTGAACTCAGGGTGCGGGATCAGCGTGCCGGGGCCGCTCCAGGCCCCTTCCGACCAGAGGATGATGTCGAGATCCAGCACTCGCGGCCCCCAACGCCGCCCTTTGCGTCGCCCGAAATCCCGTTCGAGGTCCTTCAGCGCTTCCAGCAGCGGCTCGGGAGGCAGGTCGGACGAGAGGATGACGACCGCGTTCGCAAAGGCTCGTCCGGCCGGCCCCAGCGCCGGCGTAGAGACGATGTCAGAGCCGATCTCTATCTCGCCAAGCCGCGACAGGGCGCGCGTCGCGGCCGTGAGGACGCCACGAGGAAGGCCATGTCGGCCATGGCGTCGATTGGAGCCGAGCGCGATCGCATAGCGGAATTTCGCCATGGCCCCGCCTAGTCACTCGTCTTGTTTACGGGAAGACGCCTTGCCCGCACCTGTTGGGCGAGCCGGATCGTTCGTCAGCTAGTCGCGACCGAGGCTGCTTGCCTCTTCGTCATATTCGCTGGCCATGCTCATCAGCGTTTCGACGGTTCGAGCATCGGTCATGGATTGGGCCAGTCTCCGACATCGCGCCGCCTGCGCGCGAAGTTCAGCAGCCTGTCTTCGGTCGGTCACGTCGAGGAGGATGTTCACGGCGCCGACGACATTTCCATGATCGTCATGGATCGGAGTGGGGAAGGGAGAGAAGATGACCCGGCTGCCATCCGGTCGCTCGGTAGCCGCGACCAGGCCGCGGATCGGGCGCCGTTCCCGAAGCGCGACGGCCATCGGGCAATCCTCATGAGCAAGCGGCTCGCCGCTTTCGGTATAGAGCCGCCAGCTGATGCACCAGCGATCCTGACCCGCAACGGGCGTTCTTCCGGCGAAATCGACGCAGGCTCGGTTGAAGTAGGTCACCCAGCCGTCGGCGTCCGTGAGGTAGACAGCCGCAGGTTCCGAATCCAGCGCCGAATGAAGGGCCTCCTCGCCAGCACGCGCCGCGTCCACCGCGCGAGCAACGATCGAGTCCGGAAGCTGCGGCTTGTGATGTGTGAATAGAGGTTTGGCTTCAGGCACGCTGCTGTCTTCGACTCCCCGCCCGCTGAACGGTTACTAACACAAATCAAGCTGCTCGGTTCCGCCGCAGGAGAAGAAACTGATGAGGGCGTGGCGTTATGACGTCAGATTGACGGAACCGGTCTTCGTCCACGGCTTTGTTGCCGCAATGCCGAGGCGTGTCGCCATCTCGCTCCTGGCTCTGATCGCGCTTGCAAGCTGCGGACCTTCACGCCCGCCCTGGGCCGATGGAGCGATGGTTCGCACCGAGCGTCCGGCCGATGGACCGCCCCAGGACCTGTCCCGCCTGTCCGAGCGACTCCTGTCATTGCACAATCGCGAGCGGGCGGCGGTTGGCGTGACGCCGCTCAGCTGGGATCCTCGACTCGCGGCGGCGGCAGCCAGTTACGGTCCCGAGCTCGAACGGCTGGGGCGGCTGGCCCATTCAGCTCCCCAAACACGTCCGGGGCAGGGCGAGAATCTCTGGATGGGAAGTCGTGGAGCCTATAGTCTCGAGGAGATGGTGGCGGGCTGGGCAGGGGAAAAGAGACTGTTCCGCCCTGGCACCTTTCCTGACGTCAGCGCCAGCGGCCATTGGAGCGACGTCGCGCACTACACGCAGATGATATGGCGAAGTACCGATCGCGTGGGCTGTGCGATCCATCGATCGTCGAGCTGGGACTTTCTGGTCTGCCGCTACGCGCCTTCGGGCAATGTGGTCGGGCAGCGGGTCCCCTGATTTTCGTCAGGGCCGGGCGGCAAGGCGTTCGACTTCGCTGTCTTCAAACGTGCGGACGACCGCCTCCGGAGGAGCCGAACCGGTGAGACTGACCAGCCAGGCGACCAACCCGCACAGGAGGAATCCCGGGACGATCTCGTAAAGGACGGAGCTCAAGGTTTCGCCGTCGGGGAGCACCGGCGCGAAGATCCAGAAGAGGACCGTGACGGCACCGGTGATCATCCCCGCAAGCGCGCCGTTGCGAGTGAGCCGTTTCCAGGTGAGGCTGAGGATGACGATCGGCCCAAAGGCGGCACCGAAACCCGCCCAGGCATTCGCCACCAGTCCAAGGATGTTGCTTTCCGGATCGTAGGCCAGGAGGATCGCCACCAGAGCGACCGCCAGGACGCAGATCCTTCCCACAATCACCAGCTCCCGCTGGCTTGCCTGCCGGCGGAAGTAGATCCGATAGAAATCCTCGGTGAGCGAGCTGGAAGAGACGAGAAGCTGCGACGAGATCGTGCTCATGATCGCGGCGAGGAGCGCCGCCAGGAGAAATCCGGTGATCAGCGGGTCGAAAAGGACCTGGGAAAGGAGGATGAAAATGGTTTCGGGATCCTCGAGAGCAAGGCCGTTGCGTGTGGCAAAGGCCAGGCCGACGAAGCCCGTCGCCAGCGCTCCCAGGAGAGTCACCGCCATCCAGCTCATGCCGATATTGCGCATTACCGGGACGTCGCGAACCGAGCGCACGGCCATGAAGCGGACGATGATGTGCGGTTGACCGAAATAGCCCAATCCCCAGGCCAGGGCCGAAATGATCCCGAGCAGTGTCGTGCCGGCGAACAGATCGAGCGCGTCCGGGTTGACCGCCGCTATGTCGGCGGCAACGCTCGAATCCAGGCGCAGAAAGGCGACCAGCGGCACCAGGATCAGGGCCACGAACATGATGAGGCCCTGGACGAAATCGGTCAGGCTCACCGCGAGGAAGCCACCGAACAGGGTGTAGGCGACCACGACGCCGGCCGTCACCCACAAGCCAAGCGCATAATCCGCGCCGAATGCGCTCTGGAACAGCTTCCCGCCCGCGACCACGCCCGACGAGGTGTAGAGCGTGAAGAACAGGATGATGACGAGTGAGGCAATCACCCGGAGCGAGTGGCTCCGATCATCGAACCGTTTCTCAAAGAATTCGGGTATCGTGATGGAGTTGGATGTTTTTTCAGTATGGACGCGCAGTCGCGGCGCGACGACCAGATAGTTGGCGAAGGCGCCGGCGAACAATCCGATCGCGATCCATGCCGCGCTGAGTCCGGACATGAAGGCTGCCCCGGGAAGTCCGAGCAGCAACCAGCCGCTCATGTCCGACGCTCCAGCCGAAAGCGCGGCAACCTGAGGACTGAGCTTTCGACCTCCGAGGAGAAAGCCGTCAATATCGTCCGTCGAGCGCTTCCAGGCCCACAGACCGATTGCGATCATTCCGGCGAAATAGAGCGCGAGCGAGACGATGGTGCCGGTTTCCATCAGTCCACCGCCTCGAAATCGCCTCGGCTCTCGTCAAGCACGTGGAGGATGCCGTCATGAATGGCGAAATAGGCTCCGTGCAGCTTGAGTTGACCGGAATCCTCGCGTTCCCGGACGAAAGGAAAGGTTCGAAGATTGCGAAGGCTGGTCCTGATCGCCTCCAGTTCCAGCGCTCGCTGGGGGTCGGCGCCGCCGCTGGCGACGACTCGGTCGCGCGCCTCCCGGACGATCGCCATCCAGTCATCGATGAAGCTGTGACCAGGTTCGCCGAGATCGTCTCCGGCAAGCGCTGCGGCAATGCCCCCGCAAGCGCCGTGCCCCAGCACCACGATGTGGCGGACCTTCAGATGAACGACACCGAATTCGAGCGCCGCGGACGCACCGTGAAGACCGCCTCCGACCTCGTAGGGAGGGACGAGGTTGGCGACGTTGCGAAGGGCGAACATCTGTCCGGGAGAGGTGTCGAAGATGGTCGCCGGGTCGACTCGGCTGTCGCAGCAGCCGACCACCATCACCGGCGGCTCCTGGCCGTGCGCAAGCCGCTCCCATCGCTGCTTCTCGACCAGATAATCGCCGGTTCGGAACCGCCGATAGCCTTCGAGCAGGACTTTGAATTCCGGCATCTCAGAAGCGCTCCCCGCGGACGACTTGGACGTCGGACAGGGTAAGCAGCATTCCGTAGGATTCGAGGTAAGGCACGAGCATGTCGACCAAGCGGCCGGCTTTCTCTTCGGAGGCGATGGTCAGGAAGATCGTCTTGGCCCCGGCTCCGGTTACGGCATCATCTCTCCAGGTGCCGCCACGACCAGCGCCGGACTGGACCGGGATCAGCGTATAGCCGGCAATCCCGGAATCGGCCGCGGCCTGGATCAGCCGGGGCGCGAGCGGAGTGTCGACGAGTATCTCTACCCGCTTCCGAGTGAACGTGCTCACCATTTCATGAAACGATCCGTGCCAGCATTGCGAACAGCGGTATGCCGAGGATGATGTTGAAAGGGAAGGTTACGCCCAGCGACATCGACAGATACAGGCCCGGATCAGCTTGCGGGAGCGCAAGGCGCATCGCCGCAGGAACCGCTATATAGGAGGCACTGGCCGCAAGAATGCCGAGCGCGGCGGTCGAGCCGACGTCCAGCCCGATCAACGCACCGGCGAATGTTCCGATCGTGCCGTTCAGAAGAGGAAAAGCGATGGCGAGCGCTGCCGTTCGATGAGTCAGCGAGCGATTCTCGACCAACCGGCGTCCCGCAATGAGTCCCATGTCGAGCAGGAACAGGCATAGCAGTCCGCGGAACAAAGTGTCGAAGACCGGTGCGATCGGAGCAAAGCCGGCCGGCCCGGCAGCGAATCCGATGACAAAGCTGCCGATCAGGAGCACGACCGACGCATTGAGAAGGACTTCGTGCATCAGGGCGCTCGAACCGGTGCGGTCCATGCCGCCGCTTCGGCGGGCCAGCACTAGCCCGCTGACGATCGCCGGAGTCTCCATGAGGGCGAGGACGGCGACCATGTAGCCGGCAGGCCCAAGGCCGCCGCGGCTCAGGACTTCCGATGCGGTGACGAAGGTCACGACGCTGACCGATCCGTAATGGGCGGCGACCGCTGCGGCGTTGACGGGCTCGACCCGACCGAAGCGAGTGAGGATCGTGTAGGCCAGAAACGGCAGCGCGAAACTGAGCCCGAGGCCGGCCAGCGCAGCGACTCCAAGCTCCGGGGTGAACCCGGTCTTGGAGACTTCGACCCCGCCTTTGAGGCCGATCGCGATCATCAGGTAGATGGAGAGGCCCTTGGCAACGGCGTCGGGAATGGTGAGATCCGAACGAAGGAAGGCCGCACCCAGCCCGAGAACGAAGAACAACACCACCGGCGAGCTGAGTGTCGCGATCACTGTATCCATGGTCCGCGCGCTAGCCGCCGCTCCCTGTTGCGACAAGACCACATCAAGGGGCGGGGAGGGGTGGCAAGACGGTGCGACAATCGCTATCTCGCCGCCATGAGCGAAGCCGATCCCCTCGCGGCCGTGCCGCGGCAGCGAAAGCCCGACTGGATCCGGGTCAAGGCGCCGGTAAGTGCCGGATTTACCGAAACCCGCAAGCTGATGCGCCGTCTCAATCTCGCCACCGTCTGCGAGGAGGCCGCCTGCCCGAACATCGGCGAGTGCTGGACCAAGAAGCACGCGACGGTGATGATCCTTGGCGACACCTGCACGCGCGCCTGCGCCTTCTGCAACGTCAAGACGGGGATGCCTCGACCCGTGGATCCGATGGAGCCGGAGCATGTCGCCGTTGCCGCCGCCGAGCTCGGTCTCGAGCATATCGTCGTCACCAGTGTCGACCGCGACGACCTGCCAGACGGCGGCGCGATGCAGTTCGTTCGGGTTATCGAGGCCTTGCGGCGAAACACGCCTTCGACCACAATCGAGATTCTGACTCCGGATTTTCGCAACAAATCTGAAGCGGCGGTGGAGAAGATCATTGCCGCTCGCCCCGACGTCTACAACCACAATCTCGAAACGGTACCGAGGCTCTATCCGACGATCCGCCCGGGAGCGCGATATTATGCTTCTTTGCGGTTGCTCGAGAGCGTGAAGCGCCACGATCCGTCGATCTTCACCAAGTCAGGGCTGATGGTCGGCCTCGGCGAACAGCGCCTGGAGGTCCATCAGGTGATGGACGACATGCGTTCGGCCGACGTCGATTTCCTCACCATGGGCCAGTATCTCCAGCCGACGCCTCGCCACGCCAAAGTCGAGGAGTTCGTTACGCCGCAGGCGTTCAGCGCTTATTCGGCCATCGCTCGCGCCAAGGGCTTCCTTCTCGTGGCGGCAAGCCCGCTGACGCGCTCCAGCTATCACGCCGGCGACGATTTCGCCAAGATGAAGGCAGCCCGCGAGGCGAGGCTGGCAGCGCTGCAGCCGGTCTGATGCCGCGTCACACCGAGAAGCGGCATCTACCTTACAGTCCGGAGCAGCTGTTCGACCTGGTCGCGGACGTCGGAAGCTATCCGCATTTCCTGCCCTGGGTCGCCGCCGTCCGGGTCCGGTCAGACAGCGACACGGAAATGATCGCCGATCTGGTCGTCGGCTTCAGGGCGCTGAAGGAAACCTTCACGTCCAGGGTGCACAAGAGGCGGCCGAACGAGATTACCATCGACTATATCGAAGGCCCGCTGAAATATCTTCACAACAGCTGGCGCTTCGAACCGGACGGCGAAGGGGGCACCCATGTCGATTTCTGCGTCGACTTCGCCTTCAAGAACCGGATTTTCGAAAGCCTGGCCGGCCAGATGTTTGACCGGGCGCTTCGCCGGATGATCGGGGCTTTCGAGGAACGGGCGGACTCGCTTTATGGCTCCGAGCTTCCCGGGAGCAGCAATTCGAGCGCGCAGACCGCCGCCTGAAACCTGACGCCAGCGCGTCCAAGGTCACCGAAATTCTTGCGGTCGGCAACGATCTCCTTCGGATCGGCATCACGTTCGGCGCGGGCGAAAACCACCGTTCCGACGGGCTTGAGTTCCGATCCTCCGCCGGGTCCGGCGATCCCGGTGATCGCCACTGCCACGTCGGCGCCGCTCTTCTTGAGGGCACCCTGGGCCATCGCCCAGGCGGCGGCGACGGAAACGCTTCCAAACGTCTCGATCACGTCACGGGCAACCCCGAGAAGGTCCATCTTCGCTTCGTTCGAATAGGTGACGAAGCCGGCCTGGAAGATGTCGGAACTGCCGGGAACCTCGGTCAGAGCGGCGGCGACGAGACCGCCCGTACAGCTTTCCGCCACGGCGATCGTTCGGCCGGCGGCGCGATTTTCTTCCAGGACACGCCGGCCGAGCTCGACGAGTTCATCGGGAAGGAGATGCCTGGACGAGTTCATGCCGCCGAAGGCGCAAGAGCGGTGACGAAGCACGGCGGGTTCATCATTTCTCCCTCACGAGAATAGTTGCGATCGCTTGGGCGGCGATTCCTTCGCCGCGCCCGGTGAAGCCGAGCCGCTCCGTCGTCGTTGCCTTGATGCTAACCCGCTCCAGGGGCAGCCGCAACAATCCGGCAATCCGCTCGCGCATCGCCTGTCGGTGCGGACCGACTCGCGGAGTCTCGCAAATAATCGTGGCGTCGACATGCGCTATCTCTCCGTGTCGCGCCTCCACCAGGTCGCGGGCATGTTCCAGGAACAGCGCCGAGTCCGCGCCACGCCACCGTGGATCGCTTGGCGGAAAATGATCCCCGATATCGCCGGCGCCGACGGCGCCGAGCAGCGCATCGGTCAAGGCGTGAAGGACGACATCGGCATCGCTATGCCCCACCAAGCCCCGATCGTGGGGGATCCGGATCCCGCCCAGCCACACTGCGTCGCCCGCACCAAACCGATGGACATCGAAGCCCATGCCGGTGCGCGGCACCCTGGAGGCAGCCAACCAACGCTCGGCGCGGTCGAAATCCGGTTCGTAGGTCAGCTTCTCCAGCATCGTGTCTCCGGTCACCGTTGCAACGGTGAGACCCGCCGCTCGCGCCATCTGGGCGTCGTCCGTCGCTTCGCCCCGTTCCCATTCGCGATGCACCCGAAGGATTTCGGGAAAATGAAAGGCCTGCGGTGTCTGCACGCGGACGATCTCGTCGCGAGGCACGGTTTCACCAAGCGCATTCTTTGCCCTGGCGAGGGTGTCGACCACCGGCAGCACGGGAACGGCCCCGTCACTGGTCTCCAGCGCCTTCAGCAATCGCCCGATCACCGGGGAGGGGACAAAGGGTCGGGCAGCGTCGTGGATGAGAACCCGATCCACCGAGTCGCAACGAGCAAGCGCCTCTAGGCCGTTCCTGACCGATTCACGCCGGCTGGCTCCGCCGAAAACAGGTGAGGGGAGGTCGAGACGGCCGACGGTCTCGTGAAAGGCCTCCTCCTGGTCGGGACCGATGACCACCTGGATGAGATCGACACCCTCAACTCGGAGGGATCGCACGGCATGGGCAAGCACGGGGTGCCCGCCGACCGGTCGGTACTGCTTGGGCGAAGTGCCTGCGCCTCCGCCGGCGCGGCTGCCGCTGCCGGCCGCGACGATCAGTGCCGCCGTTATGCCCCGACTCTCCATCGCCGGCCCGACTAGCCGAGCCCAACCTTGCCCGCCAGCGCCTTTCACCCTATCTCCCGAAGCCCATGCCGCGCCTGAAACCCATCGAGATCGGTCCCGTTCGGATCGAAACGCCAGTCATTCTGGCGCCGATGACCGGCGTCACCGACATGCCGTTCCGCCGGCTCGTGAAACGCTATGGCGCAGGTCTCACCGTGACAGAGATGATCGCCAGCCAGGCGGCCATTCGCGAAACCCGCCAGTCGCTCCAGAAGGCGGCCTGGGATCCGGTCGAAGAGCCGGTATCGATGCAGCTTGCCGGCTGCTCCCCCATCGAAATGGCCGAGGCCGCGAAGCTCAACGAGGATCGCGGCGCCGCCATCATCGACATCAACATGGGCTGCCCGGTGAAGAAGGTCGTCAATGGCGATGCGGGATCTGCGCTGATGCGCGACCTGAAGCTTGCCGCGGCGATCATCGATTCGACGGTCCGGGCCGTGCAGGTGCCGGTCACCCTCAAGATGCGCATGGGGTGGGACCATAACAGCCTCAACGCGCCGGAGCTTGCCCGAATCGCCGAGGATCTCGGAGTCCGGATGATCACGGTCCATGGCCGCACCCGGTGCCAGATGTACAAAGGCGAGGCCGACTGGGCATTCATTCGCAAGGTCAAGGAAGCGGTCACGGTGCCGGTGATCGCCAATGGCGATATCAACTCGATCGAGGATGCCGATCGCGCCTTGGAACTGTCGGGCGCGGATGGGGTGATGATCGGGCGCGGCGCCTACGGCCGACCCTGGCTGCTCAGGCAGGTGATGCATTGGCTCGGCACCGGCCAGCGTCTGCCGGACCCGAGCCTCGACGAGCAGTTTGCCGTCATCATCGAGCAATATGACGCCATGCTCGAACTTTATGGTCCGGTGATTGGCGTCAATTGCGCGCGCAAGCATATCGGCTGGTACACCAAGGGCCTGCACGGCTCTGCCGAATTCCGCAACGCCTTCAACAAGGAAGGTGACCCGGGCAGGGCCCGTGCCATGTTGCGCGATTTCTACGCTCCCTGGCTCAGCAAGGCCGCCGCCTGAGCGACCGGACCGGCTTGCACTGCGGTGAGTGGCTCAAAGACTGTGTTCTTTGTGCCACATTGATGTGCTAGAGCCGCGCTGTGAACGCCGAAGCAGCGATTCAAGTCGACACCCGGCCGCGCTGGCGGCGACGTCTCGCAGTGACCTTCCGACGTCACGGCTTCATTCCGCTCATCGAAGTCGCTGCCCTTGTCGCACTGCTCGCGACCATTGCCGTGGCCTATCACGCGGTTACCGGCAGGGAGAGCGGCTCGCTGCTCAAGCCTCCGATGGTGGCGATGCTGCTGGTCGCGACACTCGTGCCAGCGATGGCGCTCATGGTCCTTCTGGCTCGTCGTCTTGCCAAGCGCCGGGCGGCGAAGTCGCCGCTCGGGATGAAGAGCCGCTTGCCGGTGAGACTGGTGGCGATCTTCTCTGTCATTGCCAGCGTTCCGACGGTGCTTGTGGTCATCTTTGCGTCGATGCTCTTCCAGAGCGGCGTCGAGTTCTGGTTTTCGGAGAGAGCGCGGACCGTACTCGAAAGCTCAGGGAGAGTCGCGCAGATCTATGTAGACGAGAATAAAGAGCGCATCACCAGAGAGCTGATCGCGATGGGTGGCGACGTTGTCGCCGATATCAATGAGTTCGGCTTGGAAAGCCCGATCTTCCAAGAGGCATTGTTCCGCCAGGTCGTTCTGCGTGATCTCAGCGAAGCAGCCATCATCTCCGTTAGCAGCAGCGGCGAACTACAGATCCAAGCGCTGGTCAACCTGGATAGCAGACCGCTGGAGCGGCGCTTGCCTCCACAAGTGCGCCAATCCCTCAGCGGTGGAGAGCCCCGCGTGGTGACGGATGCCGGCGATCGCATCGAAGCCGTGATAAAACTCGATCCAAGTGCGGAGATCTATCTCTACATTTCGCGTGCTCTGAACGAGGCCGCGCTCCAGCAGTGGCGCGAGGCACAAAGCGCGGCGAGTGCCTATGCCCGGACTCTCAATCGGTCGCGCGATCTTCAGCTGAGATTCAACGCGATTCTCCTGCTCGTTTCTCTCTTGATCGTCGCAATATCGATTTGGATCGCGTTAAAGCTGGCCGAGCGGCTGGTGCGACCGATGGGGCAGTTGGTGGACGCGGCCCGCCATGTCACTGCTGGCGATTTGTCGGTGCGGGTCCCGGTCACCGACACCAAGGACGAGATTGCGACCCTCGGCAGTGCTTTCAACCGGATGACCCGGCGGCTCGAGGAGCAGACGGGAGCACTCAGAACGGCCAACACCCAGCTTGAGAGTCGCCGCGCCTTCATCGAGGCCGTGCTCTCCGGCGTGACTGCTGGCGTCATCTCCGTCGGCGAAGATCATGTCGTCCAACTGATCAACAGCTCGGCCGAAGCCCTTCTGAAGACCGGAGGCCAGAGTCCGGTCGGCCAGAAGCTTGCGGATCTGGCTCCGGAACTCGACCGGCAGCTCAGCGCCGAGGGTCGGGAGGACATCATCCAGTTCGCGTCGACGGGTGAGCCGCGCACCCTCGCCGTCAAGACCGTGAAGGTGAAGGGCGGCTACGTGCTCACTTTCGACGACATCACCGAGCAGCTACTGGATCAGCGGCGCGCCGCCTGGTCCGACGTGGCTCGACGGATCGCCCATGAGATCAAGAATCCGCTGACACCGATCCAGCTCGCTGCCGAGCGGCTCCAGCGCCGCTACACCGATGAGGTGAAGTCCGACCCGGCCACCTTCGAGCGTCTGACCGGAACCATCGTCCGGCAGGTTGGCGATCTCAGGCGGATGGTCGACGAATTCTCCTCCTTCGCGCGAATGCCGAAGCCGACCTTCCAGGAAGAGCCGCTGACGGAAATCGCGCGCCAGGCCCTGTTCCTTCACGAGGTCGCTCATCCGGAAATAGATTTCTTCCTGGACGCGCCGGAATCTCCCGTTCGACTGGTTTGCGACCGGCGGCTTCTCGGTCAGGCGCTGACCAACGTCGTCAAGAACGCGGTGGAAGCGATCCAGCAGAAGCAGGAACAGGAAGGTTCTTCCGAAGGACGGGAGCGGGTTGCGATGGTTATCCGAGAGCAGGAGGGCAAGCTCGCAATCGAGGTATGCGACACCGGAGTCGGCCTCCCCACGGAACGCGGTCGCCTGACGGAGCCTTATATGACGACTCGGGTGAAGGGAACGGGACTGGGGCTCGCCATCGTCAAGAAGATCGTGGAGGAACATTTCGGTCAGATGGAGTTCGACGATCGGCCGGGAGGTGGCTCCATCATCCGGTTCCTGTTCGATCCGGAGGTCCTGGGCCGGCTTCGCGGGACGACCGCGAGGCACACTGAAGACAATGTAGCAAGTGGCTGATTATATATGGCTTTGGATATCCTCATAGTTGATGACGAGCAGGACATCCGGGATCTTGTCTCGGGCGTACTCGAAGACGAGGGCTATACGACCCGCACCGCCGCGGACAGCACCGAGGCGTTGCAGGCCCTGGCCGATCGGCGACCGTCGCTCGCCTTGCTGGATGTCTGGCTGCAGGGCTCCAAGCTCGACGGGCTCCAGCTTCTGGAGGAGATGAAGCGGCGCGATCCCTCGCTTCCGGTCCTCGTCATATCGGGTCACGGCAATCTCGACACGGCGGTCGCGGCGATCAGGCAGGGGGCGGTCGACTTCATCGAGAAGCCGTTCGAAGCGGGGCACCTCGTTCACCTCGTCGCCCGTGCGACCGAGACGGAGCGGCTCCGGCGCGAAAATGAGGCGCTTCGGCAGCAGGTCGGCAACGACATGGAGCTGACCGGCTCAAGCGCCGCGATCAACAATGTGCGGGCAACGCTGAAGCGAGTCGCCGCAACCGGCAGCCGAGTGCTGGTTTCCGGTCCAGCGGGGGTCGGCAAGGAAGTCGCGGCCCGCTTGCTCCACAATTGGAGCCCTCGGGCGGTGGGACCGTTCATCGTCGTCACCGCGGCTCGGATGACTCCGGAGCGCGTGGAGGAGGAATTGTTCGGCGTGGAGGAGGGCGGCGAGCTTTCCCGTCCCGGTTTGCTCGAGCAAGCCCATGGCGGAACCCTGTTCCTCGACGAAATCGCGGACATGCCGCTTTCCACCCAGGGCAAGATTCTTCGCGTGCTTACCGATCAGAGCTTCACGAGGGTGGGGGGACAGCGGACGGTAAAGGTGGATATGCGGGTCGTGTCCTCGACGGCGCGAAACCTGCCGGAGGAGATAGCCGGCGGTCGCTTCCGCGAAGATCTCTATTATCGTCTGAACGTCGTGCCCGTCCACCTGCCAGCGCTTGCCGAGCGGCGGGAGGACATTCCGGCGCTGGTCGATCATTTCGCTGCCCGTTATGCGGCCGACCAGCGCGTGCCGACACCGCGCGTATCGGCTGACGCCATGGCGGCGCTTCAGGCCTATGACTGGCCCGGCAATGTCCGCCAGCTGCGCAACGTCATCGAGCGGACGATGATCCTCGCACCCGGAGACCGCATCGGCTGCATCGAGATGGACATGCTGCCGCCGGAAATACTGGACGAGCAGACGCAGCTCACGCCGAGCGAGGCCGTCAAGGCCATCATGGGCACACCGCTTCGCGAAGCGCGTGAAACCTTCGAGCGCGAATATCTGAAAGTTCAGATCCGGCGTTTCTCCGGGAACATCTCGCGCACGGCGAACTTCATCGGCATGGAGCGGTCGGCGCTGCATCGCAAGCTCAAGGCCCTTGGCCTTGGCGACACGCGCGGCGACGGCGGCGAATAGCTTCGCGGCGGTGGGCGTGATATTGGCTTCCCGCCACGGATCGCGTGTGCGGGTGCGGGAGAATGAGAATGGCCGACAAGGTCAACAACCTGCAGGACATGTTCCTCAACACGCTTCGGCGGACCAAGACGCCGGTGACGATGTTCCTGGTCAAGGGCGTCAAGCTGCAAGGGATCATCACCTGGTTCGACAATTTTTCGGTGCTGCTCCGGCGGGACGGGCAGGCGCAGCTGATCTACAAGCACGCGATATCGACCATCATGCCGGCGCAGCCGGTCGACCTTGGCGAACTTCGCAAGCTGTTCGAGGAGCAGCTCGACAAGAAGAAGCCGACGCTGCTGCAGGAAGTCTTCCTCACCGCGGTTCGCCGTTCAGGCGAACCGGTGACGATGTTCCTCGTCAATGGCGTCATGCTCCAGGGAGAGATCGCCGCCTTCGACCTGTTCTGCATGCTCCTGGAGCGCGACGGTCTGTCCCAGCTCGTCTACAAGCATGCCATCTCGACGGTGCAGCCTGAACATCCGGTCAGCCTGGTCGATCCGCAAGGTGAGGAGTCCGAAGCCTGAGCGTTTTCAATCGCGACGATTCCGAGTTCGCACGCGGGGCCAGGGCCGTGATTGCCCTGCCCGATCTCGGCAGGGAGGCGAAGCGCGACATTTCGGCCCGGCTCGAGGAAGCGGCGGGGCTTGCCGAGGCGATTGGTATCGAGGTCGAGGAGAAGCTGCATTTCCGGGTGCGGCAGCCGCGTCCGGCAACCCTGTTCGGATCAGGCCAGGTCCAGCAGATTGCCGAAGCCGTCCGGCTTGCCGAAGCCGAGCTGTTGATCGTCGACGGGGCCATTTCCCCGGTCCAGCAGAAGAATCTTGAAGATGAGACAAAGGCAAAGGTCATCGACCGGACCGGACTGATTCTGGAGATCTTCGGCGAACGCGCCGCGACTTCGGAGGGCCGCTTGCAGGTGGAATTGGCCCATCTCGACTATCAGGCTGGCCGACTCGTCCGGTCCTGGACTCACCTTGAGCGGCAGCGCGGTGGCTTCGGCTTCCTCGGCGGGCCCGGCGAAACCCAGATCGAGGCGGACCGGCGACTGATCCGGGATCGAATGGCCAAACTGCGACGAGAGCTCGAACAGGTGTCCCGAACTCGCAACCTCCATCGAGCCCGCCGCCAGCGCGCTCCGTGGCCGGTCATTGCCCTTGTCGGCTACACCAATGCCGGCAAGTCGACCCTGTTCAACAGGCTGACTCGAGCGGAGGTGCTGGCGGAGGATCTCCTTTTCGCGACTCTCGATCCGACCATGCGGGAGATTGACGTTCCGGGCATCGACAAGGCGATTCTTTCCGATACGGTGGGCTTCATTTCCGAACTGCCGACCCAGCTCGTCGCGGCCTTTCGAGCGACACTGGAGGAGGTCGTTGCCGCCGACCTCATCGTCCATGTCCGCGACATCTCTCACCCGGACAGCGACGCGCAGCGGCAGGACGTCGAGCAAGTCCTGGAGGAGATCGGTGCCGTCCGCGAAGGCGGCGCACCGCTCATCGAAGCCTGGAACAAGATCGACACTCTCGCCGGCGAGGAAGCGGAACGGGTTCGCTCCGAAGCGGCTCGCCGAGAGGATGTCGTTGTGCTCTCGGCATTGTCCGGCGAGGGCGTGGAGGCTCTATTGGCCTGTGCCGCAAACCATTTGCGCAAGGGCGCACCGGTGCGCACGGTGACTCTCGACGCAAGCGACGGCGAGGCGATGGCCTGGCTCCACGCTCATGGAGAGGTTCTGAGCCAGCAGCAGGACGGCATCCGGAACCGGCTGGAGGTCCGCTTGTCCGACACCGATTGGGCTCGGTTCAAGGCGCGCCAGACGGAGCGCGCCTAGACCAGCTTCTTGGCCTTCTGCCAAAGCGCTTCTAATTCAACAATATCCATATTTTTCAGTGGCTTGCTGGACAATTCTTCTACCTTGCGGAAACGCCGTTCGAACCGGGCGACCGCCTCTCGAAGAGCCGTCTCGGGATTGACCTTGAGGTGACGAGCATAGTTCACGACGGCGAAGAGCAGGTCGCCGACCTCTGATTCCCGTTCAGCGTCGTTTTCCGCCTGCTCGATCTCCTGAAGCTCTTCGTCGATCTTCTGCCGCGGCCCTTCGGCATCCGGCCAGTCGAAGCCGACCTGGGCGGCCCGCCGCTGGATCTTCTCCGCGCGCTTGAGGGCGGGAAGGGCGAGGGCCACGCCGGCGAGCGCGCTGCGATCGTCCTGGTCCTCGCGCTCGGCGGCCTTGAGCGCTTCCCAGCCCGGGCTTTGTCGGGCGTCGGAAAAGATATGGGGATGTCTTCGGATCATCTTCCCGACGATCGAGACAAGGACGTCATGGAGACTGAAGGCGCCGAGTTCCTCCGCAATCCGCGAATGATAGACGACCTGAAGCTGAAGATCGCCGAGCTCGTCCTTCAGCGCCGCCATATCGCCGCGGCGAATAGCGTCGTCGACCTCATAGGCTTCCTCAATCGTGTAAGGCGCGATCGTTTCGAACGTCTGTTCGCGGTCCCATTCGCAACCATCTTGCGGGTCGCGCAATCGGGCCATGACGTCGATCAGTTCGGCGAGGGCCGCCGGGGCAGAAAGAGCGTCAGATGAGGACATGACAAAGTCCGATAATATACATTATGTTAAATCCAGGTCGATCAGGAAGCGAGCCGCGACGGCCCGGCCGTTGTGCGCAGGACTTTGGAAGCCGCCGTCTCCGATCCTTCCGACGATTCCCGCGCCTGGCCGGAGCGCATGATCAAGGTTCTTCCTTCGACGCTCCATCCCGACAGGCTCGAAAGGAAGTTCATTCCGATGACATTGAGGTCGCCGAACGCGTCCGAGATGTGGACCGCGACATTGCGTCGGCCGATCGGCCCGACCTTCAGCGACTGCGCCCGACCTCGGTCGACCACGACGATGCCGTTCGCTGTCTGTACCATCGCCCCGAAGCCGCGGCTCGGCTCGATGCCCGCCCGCTGGGCCGTTTCCCGCGAAATGCTCGTCGTCGTCGCACCGCTGTCGACCAGAAAGCGCACCGGCTCGCCGTTCAGCTCGGCGTTGACCCAGAAATGCCCGTCCGGCGACTGGCGCACGCGCACCTCTCCGGCTTCGCTCTGTTGCTCCACACCGCCGCGAGTCTCGAGCAGCACCCGATTTCCAAGCGCCAGGAACTCGTCCTTCAGGGTGAAGACGACGAAGGCGGCGCCGAAGATGAGCACCCAGCCGATGAACATCTTCAGGCCTTGCGCGATCGGTATTCGGCGCACCATCAAGGCGCTGACGACGAGGACCAGAACCCCGATAAGATAAATGAAATGAACGGCTTGATCGCCATCATTCACAGCTGGATCTCCAAACCGTCGAAGCCGGGCTCGACTCCGCTCGGCAGCTCGGCCGCGAGGGTCCGATAGTCCATGCTGTTGTCCATGTGCGTCAATATAGCGCGGCCCGGGCGGATTTCGCCAATCCATCGCAGCGCCTGTTCCAGGTGGGGATGGGTCGGATGCGGCCGGCGGCGGAGCGCATCGACCACCCAGACGTCAACCCCCGCAAAAAGCTCGGCCATTTCAGCGGTCAGGGCGTTGCAATCCGTGGAATAGCCGACCGATTTGCCGCCCGCGTCGAACCGAAGCCCAGCGCTTGTGATCTCGCCGTGCGGCTGATCGACGGCGCGGACCTGGATCGGGCCGATCTCGAACCCCTCGGGAAGCGGCGAAACATCGACGATGGCGGGATAGCCCGCAGCGCTCCCGTCGAAAATATAGTCGAAGCGTCGGGTCAGGACCTCCAGCGTCTGCGGCCGCGCATAGCCGGCAATGGGTGAACCACGATGATGGAAGATCGCGCGCAAATCGTCGATCCCGTGGCAATGATCGGCATGGTCGTGAGTCCAGATCACGGCGTCCAGGTTCGAGATCTCCGCGTCGAGAAGTTGCTCGCGAAGATCCGGCCCCGTGTCGACGAGAATCCGGCACTCCTGATGCTCGACGCAGATGGAAACACGCCGGCGACGGTTCTTCGGTTCGGCGGGGTCGCACTCGCCCCAGTCATTGCCGATCCGCGGCACTCCGAACGAAGTACCGCAGCCGAGAATGCGAAGCTTCATGGCTTGCCCTTCCCAGCTTGAAGTGGGCGGCAGCCCCCTCGCCTCATGCCGCGGCCTTGGCGAACAGCCGATGGAAATTGTCGGTCGTTGCGGCCGCCAGCGAGTCCAGCGACTCGCCTCTCAGCTCTGCCAGGAACCGGGCAGTATCGGCCACATAGGCCGGCTCGCAGGGCTTCCCCCGGTGCGGCACCGGAGCCAGGAAAGGTGAGTCGGTCTCGATCAGCAGCCGCTCGAGGGGAATTGTCCTCGCCGTTTCCTGAAGTTCGCGGGCATTCCTGAACGTCACGATCCCGGAGATCGAGATGAACAGTCCCAGTTCCAGGACCTTGTCGGCAAAATCCGCGCTGGCGGTGAAGCAGTGGATCAGCGCCGGGTAGCGCCCCTTCCCCATCTCTTCGGCGAGGATCTCGAACGTGTCCTGTTCAGCGTCCCTCGTGTGGACGATCAACGGTAGCTGAGTTGCGCGGGCGGCGGCGATATGCGCCCGGAAGCTTTGCCGCTGCCGTTCGCGATCGCTATGGTCGTAATAATAATCGAGGCCGCTTTCGCCGATGCCGATCACCTTCGGATGGCCGGCTTTCTCGACCAGGATTTCGGCCTGGACGTCGGGGTGAAGGTCTGCCTCGTGCGGGTGGATACCGATTGACGCCATGACGTCGGGTTCGCGCTCCGCGGTGGCGATCACCGAGTCCCATTCGCTGGCCCGGGTGGAAATGTTGAGCATCCGGGTCACGCCCGCCGCTCTTGCGCGTTCGAGTACGCCCGCTTGATCCTCGATCAGGCCCTTATAGTTCAGATGGCAGTGGCTATCGACGAACATGGTCACGCCTGTAGCGTCCCGACCCGAATGCGTCACCGTTGCTGCGGGCGATCGAGGGACATGACGGTTCGATCATTCTCACGCCTCGGCGGGCAGCTCCAGCTTGGGGAAGATGGGCGTCGGCGCCGCCAGCCTGAATCCGGAAGCGGCCAGTCGCTGGTAGCTGGCGGCATCCTCGAGCGCTCCATAGCCCCGCTCAGCTTCGGGAATGCCCATCAGGTCGAGCAGCTTCGCTGCCGATGCCGGAACGACCGGGCTGATGGCGATGGCCAAGTCGCGGATCGCCTGGAAAAGCGTTGCCAGCACCGCATTCATCCGCTCCGGGTCGGACTTGCGCAGGCTCCACGGCGCCTGAGCATCGATATACTGGTTGCAGGCGAAGACCGCCTTCAGCCAGCTTTCGATGCCCTGCGACAACTGAAGAGCGTCGAAATGAGCGGGCAGATCGCGGCGGCAGACGTCGCGTACGAGGTTCAGCAACGTCTCGTCGGCAGGATCCCCCTTGCCGTCGACTGGGAGTATCCCGTCGCAATTCTTTGCGATGAAAGACAAAGTTCTCTGCGCCAGATTGCCGAAGCTGTTGGCGAGGTCGGCATTGACGCGGTTGACGATCGCTTCCGAACTGTAGCTGCCGTCCTGGCCGAAGGTGACCTCCCGAAGCAGGAAATAGCGCAGCTGGTCGACGCCGAAGAGACGAATGAGATCGTTCGGGTCGACGACGTTGCCGACGGACTTGGACATCTTCTCGCCGCGCGACAGAAGCCAGCCATGGCCGAACACCTGCTTCGGCAGCGGCAAGCCCGCCGACATCAGGAAAGCGGGCCAGTAGACGGCGTGGAAACGGACGACGTCCTTGCCGATCACATGCACGTCGGCGGGCCAGTATTTCTCCCAGGCCTCGCCGCCATCTGGATAGCCTATCCCGGTCAGGTAGTTGGTCAGGGCGTCCAGCCAGACGTACATGACGTGATTGTCGCTGCCGGGGACTTTGACGCCCCAGTCGAAACTGGTCCGGGAAATCGACAGGTCCGACAATCCGCCTTCGACGAAGCGAAGCACCTCGTTGCGGCGGCTTTCCGGCCGGATGAAGTCCGGATGGGCCGAATAGTGAGCGAGCAGTTGGTCCTGATAGGCGGAAAGTCGGAAGAACCAGCTCTCTTCGACCGTCCACTCCACTTCCGTGCCCTGGGGCGACAGGCGCTCGCCGCTGTCGGCGGTGATCAGCTCCTTTTCGTCATAATAGGCCTCGTCGCGAACCGAGTACCAGCCCTCGTAGCGGCCGAGATAGATATCGCCCTTGTCGGCCATCGCCTTCCAGATGGCTTGGCTGGCCCGGTGGTGGGTCGGTTCCGTCGTTCGGATGAAGCGATCGAACGAGATATTCAGCTTCTCGTCCATCTCTCGGAAATAACTGGACATCTCACTCGCGAGCTGACCGGGTTCGACGCCTCGCTCGCGCGCGGCCTGAGCCATTTTCAGGCCATGCTCGTCCGTGCCCGTCAGGAAGAAGACGTCGCGGCCGCGCATCCGCTGGAAGCGGGCGATGGCGTCGGTGGCGATCGCCTCGTAAGCGTGCCCGATATGCGGACGACCGTTCGGATAGCTGATCGCGGTGGTGATGTAGAAAGGCTTGCCCATTTGCACTCGCGCCTAGCGGGGATGGGCCGACCGATAAAGCCCCTCCCCAGCGGTTCGCACACTCGTTAGGCGGCCCTCCCCTGTTTCCCTGGCGCAAGGGCGGCAAGAAGGCCGGCCAGTTCGAAGACGGTGCTCTGCGTGTCGAGCGACAGCCGCCGGGCATTCGCTGCCAGGGACGTCGCCCGCTCCCACAAGGCGAGCGCCTCCGCAAGCGAACTTCCCCGTCGCTCCCTCGCGATCGAGGCAATCAGGGAGGGCGCCCGGACGAGAAAGGCCTCGTAGCGCGGCTGCGCCGACTTGAGCGAAAGGCTCTGGGCAAGCGCGGCCCGCCTGATGTTGGTCGGATCGCCCTCTCTCACCAGTTCGGCCAGCATCCGGTCGAGCGAGTCGATGTCGAGTCCGCGGTAGGCGATGGCTCGGCCGGGCGCCCCCTCCCCCACTTCGATGAGAGCCCGGATCTCCTCGTCGTCGGCATCGGGCAAGGCCGTGCGTAAGGCTGACGCCATGGCGGCACTGTCGAGGCGTGCGAGACGAAGCACTCGGCAGCGCGATCGGATCGTCGGCAGAAGCCGCTCGGGAGAATGGCTGACGAGAAGGAAGAGCGTGCTGGGTGGCGGTTCCTCCAGGTTCTTGAGCAGGGCGTTGGCGGCGTTCCGCTCGAGATCGTCCACCGAATCGATCACGACCGCCCGCCATGGCGACAGGGAGGGCGTCGTGGCGAATAGCCGCTGTAGTCGCCGAACCTGATCGACCGTGATCGATCGTGCGAGATCGGTACCGCTTTCGCGGGTAAGGCGCTCCAGACGCACCAGGTCCGGATGGCTTCCGGCCGCCACCAATCGGGCGGTTGGATGCTCGCCCGGAACGTCGAGTCCGGCAGCGTCGATCGGTGGTCCCGCCCCTTCGGCGAGAACCCGCAACGCGGCCTTGTCGGCGAACAGCGCCTTGCCGATCCCTTCCGGACCGGTGATCAGCCAGGCATGATGGAGCCGGCCACTGTCCAGACCGGTTCGAAAGGCCGCCACCGCCCGGTCGTGGCCATGGAGCGGAATCACAGCAGATCCTCGATCGCCGCGATCAAGCGCGCCGTCACTTCTTCGGGCCTCCCCGTCGCTTCGACGATTCGAAAGCGGTCCGGCTCTTCATCGGCGAGACGATCGAACGCGGCAGCGACGGCCCTGTGATAGGCTGGACCCCGACTTCCGATCAGGTCGGCGCCATTGCGGTCGCGTTCCTCGGCACGGCGGCTTGCCTCCGCCTCGGGAAGCCGCAGCAGCAGCGTCCGATCCGGCATGAATCCCTTGCTCCCGAAATCGTGCAATCGGCGGATCTCCTCGAAGCCGAGGCCGCCAGCGCCGCCTTGATAGGCAATCGAGCTGTCGAGAAAGCGATCGGAGACCACCCATTGCCCCGCGGCGAGTGCGGGCTTGATCTTGCGTTCGACATGATCGGCCCGAGCCGCCGCAAACAGCAGCGCTTCGGCCCGTGGAGTCCATTCCACTTCGTGCAGCAGCAGATTCCGGATGGCCTCGGCGCCAGCGCTCCCGCCGGGTTCGCGGGTTTCGATCACCTCGAGGCCGCGGGCGCGAAGGGCTTCGGCAAGAGCTCTGAGCTGGGTCGATTTGCCGACCCCTTCCCCACCTTCAAGTGTCAGGAAACGGCCGGTCACGCTCGGCCGCCATTCATGCGAACAGGCTCTTCAGCCCTGTCCAGATCCGGCGGAAGAAGCCCGCTTCGCCAACGGCCTGCTCGGCAAGCAAGGGCGTCACCTGGGCAGGCATGCCTTCCACCTGAACGTGCAGATCGGCGATATGCTGCCCCTGCTGGATCGGAGCCTTTACCGGCCCCTGATAGACGATCCGCGCCCTGACATTCTGCCCGAGCCCCGAAGGATAGGTTACGGCAAGGTTGCGCGGCGCCACCAGTCCGACGCTGTCGTCGTCACCCAGCTGGACCTGGGCCTCGCCGATTCTCTCCCCCTGGCGGAGCAGGGGCCGAGTCTGCCAGGCGCGGAAACCCCAGTCCATGAACTTGACCGATTCCTCGATCCGCTGATTGAAGCTGTCGAGCCCCGCGACCACCATGACGATCCGCCGGCCATTCTGTTCGGCCGAGCCGGTAAAGCCGTAGCCTGCCTCGGCCGTGTGGCCGGTCTTCAGGCCATCGGCACCAGCAACCCGTCCGAGCAGGGGATTCCGATTGCCCTGGGTAATCGGCTGGTTGCCCCCCAACGTCCGGCCCCAGGTGAACTCACGCTGGCCGTAATATTCGCGATAGAGTTCAGGATGATTGCGGATGGTTGCGGCGGCCAGCGTCGCCAGGTCCCGCGCGGTGGTGTAGGTCACGCCATTGTCCGGCCATCCGACCGGATTGCCCCAGTGCGAATTGCGAAGCCCCAGTTCGCGCGATTCCCGGTTCATCAGCGCGACGAAGGCCGCTTCGGTGCCGGAAATGCACTCGGCGAGCACGACGGTGGCGTCATTGCCCGAAAGGGTGACGATCCCGTGGAGCAGGTTGCTCACGCTGACCTGCTCGCCGGGCGAAAGGAACATGGTCGAACCTGCCTCGGGCCCGTGCCAGCGCTGCCAGGTTTCCGGACGGACCGTGCACATCCGGTTCGGCTGCAGTTCGCCGCTTTTCAGCAGATCGAACACGACATGGGTGGTCATCATCTTGGCCATCGAGGCGGGAGGGATCCGGCGCTCGGCGTCCTTGGCGTACAATATGGCGCCGGATGACAGGTCGACCATGTAGGCGATCGGAGCCGCGGTCTCGAACGGCGGCGTCGAAGCCGTGGCCGGAAGGCTGATCGCGGATGTGAAGGCAAGCAGATACAGAGGTTTGCGCAGCATAGTTCAGGTCGTTCCTCGGGCCTTTAGCGGGAAACCGAATCGGCGAGCAGGCCGACGGTCAAGGCGTAGAAGTTGGAGCAGTTATAGTCGAGGATCGTGCGGTAGTTGTTGGTCAACAGATAGGCGGTTCCGCCGGGGCCGTCAGGCTCGAGAAGCGAGGCCATCGCATCGTCCGGGATGCCGCTGCCGAGCGGTACGACTCCCCGGCGCCGCCATTCCGCCATGGTCAACCAGCGGCTGTGGCGTTCGAACACGCGCGGGCAGCGTGGAGCACGCAGGCGGTTGGCCACCGAGGCGCGATCGAAGCCGGCAGGCACTCGCGCCGCGACGCCCCAGCTTTGCCCCGGCCGCCAGCCGGCGCTGCGCAGATAGTTGGCGATCGAGGCGAGCGCATCGAGTTGGCTTCCCCAGATGTCGGCCCGCCCGTCGCCGTCACCGTCGACCGCCAGACGAATGTAGACGGACGGGAGAAACTGCGACTGGCCGGTCGCGCCGGCCCAGCTCCCGCGTAGCCGCGAGCGAGGAAAGCCGCGATCCATCATCTTCAGCGTGGCAATGAATTCCTGAGTGAAGAGTTCGCGGCGGCGGCCCTCATAGGCCAGGCTCGCAAGGGAGTTGAGGAGGTCGAAATCGCCCATGATCGATCCGTAGCTCGTCTCCTTGCCCCAGATCGCCACGAGGACGGAAGGCGGCACCCCGTAGCGACGTCCGATCTCGTTCAACTGCCCGATATTGGCCGAATAGCGTTGGCGGCCGCGATCGATCAGGGCGGACGTGAGATGGCGAGCGCGATAAGGCGCAAAGGGCGGGGTCGCCGTGCTTCCGCTGCTACCGCCCGGCTGGGCCCGGTCGAGCTCGATCGTCCTGGGAGAGAAAGTGAGTTCGGGAAAGACTCGTTCGATCGTCGCCCGGCTCACCCCGGCGCGCTCGGCTTCGGCTCGGAGCCGTGGCAGATAGGCCTGGAATCCGGCTTGGCTGAGGCCGCTTGGCTGAGCCATTGCCGGCGTTTCGGGGAAACCCAGCATCGTCCCGTCACCCAAGCGCCCCGCCGGGAATCCCGCTACCAGCAGGGCCGCTCCAAGAACCGTCTTTCCGATACGCATACTTCGTCCTCTTCCTCCGGCCCCTATATGACACGTGCTGTCCGCAAGGTGAAAGCATAAGAGCGCGTGGCTTGCACGTATGGCCGCGCCGGGGCTATCCGCGGTCATCTGGACAGGTGGCCGAGTGGTTTAAGGCAGCGGTCTTGAAAACCGCCGTGGGTTCACGCCCACCGTGGGTTCGAATCCCACCCTGTCCGCCACCGCAGCGGGCTCCCTTTCTAACTTGAATCAGCCAACTGTTCCGGAACCCCAATCATCTCTAGCCGTTTGAGGCGACACGATAATCCTCGTCCTTGCGCGGCCCGGCGCGGGGATCCGCGTGCAGGAGACATTTGTGGGGGACGGACCGCTATTCTTCGGTGCCGAAACGGACGCCGCGACCCGGCTTCTGACTCAGCCCGTCAGGGTGATCGAGACCGGCGTCTACAGGGGGCCCCATTATTACAGTCACACCCCGATGGTCCGGATCCAGGTCGATCTGGGGCGGATGGAGGATTGGCCGTCCGATCGCATCGATGGCTTCGCCGATCGCCTGCTCGAGACGTTGCCCGGGCTGGATCGGCATGGCTGTTCCTACGGCCGCCGCGGCGGATTCGTCCGCCGGCTGAAGGAAGGAACCTGGCTCGGCCATGTCGTCGAGCATGTTGCGCTTGAGCTGCAGACTCTTGCCGGAGACACCGTCACTCGAGGCAAGACTCGGTCGGTCAGCGGGCACCCAGGGCGCTACAATGTCATGTTCGCCTATCGCGACGATCGGGTTGCCCTTGCGGCCGGGCGGTTCGCGCTCGAGCTCGTCGATTCTTTGCTCCCGGACCAGCTTCGCGGGGTCGAGGGTCTCGAAAAGATCCATGAAGCCGACGGCGAGTTCACACTGGAAGGGCGGCTCGAAGCTTTGAAGCGTCTGGTGCGGGAGACGAGTTTCGGGCCCACCACTCAGGCGCTGCTCGACGAAGCTACCCGACGCGGCATTCCTATCGTTCGACTTGACAACAAGAGTCTTATCCAGCTGGGATACGGCCGGCGGCAGCAACGCATTCGCGCCAGCATCACCGGCAGAACTTCGTTCGTCGCGGTTGAAATCGCCGGCGACAAGAATCTCACCAAGAAGCTTCTTGCCGATAGCGGGCTTCCGGTGCCTCGGGGAATGGTGGTCCGGAGTATCGATGAAGCCCTGCGTGAAGCACGGCGCCTCGGCTGGCCGCTCGTGACCAAGCCGCTCGACGCCAATCACGGCCGCGGAGTCACCACCGGAATAGACGACGAGGCCAAGCTTCGGTTCGGTTTCGAGCTGGCCCGGGAACATGGCCGCCAGGTCATCGTCGAGCAATATTTCAGCGGTCGGGATCACCGCATCCTTGTCGTCGATGGTCAGGTCGTGGCGGTTGCCGAGCGAGTACCTGCCCAGGTGGTCGGAGACGGCGAAAGCACCATCGCTCAGCTCATCGAAAAGGTGAACCAGGACCCGCGTCGCGGCGACGGTCATGAAAAGGTGATGACGAAGATCAAGGTGGACGCCCACCTCGTCGAGTTCATCGCGCGCTCGGGACTCACCATCGACAGCGTTCCGGCGCTCGGCGAGAAGGTCGACCTTCGTGCCACCGCAAACCTCTCCACCGGAGGAACGGCGATCGACCGGACCAACGATATCCATCCGGAGAACCTGGAGATCGCGCGCCGGGCTGCAGCGATCATCGGCCTCGACATTGCCGGGATCGACTTCATCGCCCCGGATATCAGCAAGTCGGTTCGCGAGACGGGCGGCGGAATCATCGAGGTCAATGCGGCTCCCGGCTTCCGGATGCATCTGGAGCCGTCGGAGGGGCCGCCCCGCGACGTTGCCCGTCCGGTGATCGACATGCTGTTTCCGCGCGGTTCACGTGGCCGGATCCCGATCATCGCCATCACCGGCACGAACGGCAAGTCGACGGTCGGGCGGATGGTCAACCATATCCTGCGCTACACCGGCGTGACGGTCGGCCTCACCTCGACCAGCGGAGTCTACGTCAACGACGTGCTCGTCTCCGAAGGCGATGCGACTGGACCGCGAAGTGCGCGCATGGTGCTTCGCGACCCGAGCGTCGACGTTGCGGTCCTCGAAACCGCGCGCGGGGGGCTGTTGCGCGAAGGCCTGGCTTTCGACGAGGCCGACATTGCCGCCGTTCTGAACGTCTCCGCGGACCATCTGGGTCTCAACGGTATCGATACGCTTGAAGACCTCGCTTATGTCAAATCGCTGATCGCCGAGACGGTGCCGCGAAGCGGCGCAAGCATCCTCAATGCCGACGACCGTCTCACGGCCAAGATGGCGCGCCGGGTAGGAGGCGAGATCATCTGGTTCTCGCTGAAAGGCGGCGACAACATGCCGGATTGCCTTCGCCGGCACATCGACGCCGGCCGCCGTGCCGTGGTTCGCGAGCCAGGGCCTGAAGGCGGCTGCATCATCCTCCATCATGGCGGACGGCGCGAAGTGATCATGCCCGCTGCGGACATTCCCGCGACCTTGCATGGCGCTGCCGGCTTCAACGTCGCCAATGCACTTGCCGCCTGCGCGATCGCCGTCGCTCATGATGTTCCTTTGCTGACGATCCGCTCCGCGCTCGCCACCTTCCGTTCGAGTTTCGAACAGAATCCCGGCCGCCTGAACGTTCACGATGCGCACGGATTCCGGATCATCGTCGACTACGCCCACAATGCCGCCGGTCTTTCCGCTCTGGGAGAGCTGATCGACGGCCTGAGGCACCGCTACAGGCGAACGATGGGCGTGATCTCGATCCCCGGCGACCGGCGGGACGAGGATATATTGGAGGTTGGACGGATTGCCGCAGGCATCTTCGACGAGCTCTACTTTCGGGAGGATCCGTCCACTCGCGGACGGCCCCGCGGCGAGATCATGAACCTGCTGAAGCAGGGTGCCCTGAAAAGCGGCGCTCGACCGGATCGGCTCCATCTGATTGCCGGGGAGCGTGAAGCGACCTCAGCGGCGCTTCGGGCCGGAAGGCAGGGCGACTTGCTGGTCATCACCCCTTCCGATGTCTTTGCGGCCTGGCAGCAAGTGTGCGAGTTCGTTCCGTCCCAGCTCGACCACTCGGTCGTCCATCAACCCTTGTACGCGGCTGAATAGGATGGGGCGGCCGACAGGTTGGGCACTCGCGGTTCATGGCGGAGCCAAGCAGATCGAAGCCGGTGAGGAGGAAGCGCATCGCAGGGGATGTCTCGAGGCGCTGGCCGCGGCCCAGAGCATACTCGAACAAGGCGGGAGCGCCGTCGACGCCGTCGAAGCGGCGGTGCGTGTCCTCGAACGGAATCCGACGTTCAATGCCGGGCGCGGATCCGAGCTGAACCAGGCCGGTCAGGTGGAAATGTGTTCCGGGATCATGCGCGGCAGCGACCTAGCCGTCGGCGCCGTGGGAGCCATAAAGGAGGTCTGCCACCCGGTGAGCGTTGCGAAGATGCTGCTGGACGAGGATTGGGTGCTGATTTCCGGTGAAGGCGCCACTCGGTTCGCACGGGAGCGGGGCGCCGAAATCTGCAGCCACCAGGATCTCATCACGGAAAAGAAGCGCGAGGCCGCCGAGGCCCACGATACGGTCGGTGCGGTCGCGCTGGATGAACAAGGCAATCTGGCGGCGGCCACCTCCACCGGCGGACTGACGGGTCAGCCGGTCGGTCGGATGGGCGACAGCGCCCTGCCCGGCGGCGGCTATTATGCGGACAATCATGTCGGCGCAGTGGTATTGACCGGAGACGGCGAAGGGCTCGCCCGGATCGCGGCGGCCTCGCAGATCATGCATCACCTCCCTGAGATCGAACCGGAGGAGGCTCTGCGGCGCGTCCTTGACCGACTTCCGCACATGGGAGGTGACGGCGGCGGCATAGCGCTGACGAAGACGGGGAAGATCGGCTGGTGGCACAACAGCCCTCACCTTTCGATCGCCATCGCCACGAGCGATGAACCGGACGGCAAGGTGTGGCTGAGCAAGGAAGAGATATGAACGAGACCCGCCGGCAGGGCTGCCTCATCATCATCGGCGGTGGAGAGGATCGCGATCCGAGGGGAAAGCGCGACATATTGCGAGAGGTTGCGCGGCGGCTCCATGGCGGCAAACTGGTCCTCGCGACCGTGGCGAGCCACCAGCCCGAAGGCTATTTCGACGAATATGAGGAGGCGTTCGCCGACTTGGGAATTGGCGAACTGGTCGAGCTGTATGTGGAAGACCGCACGGAGGCCGGCGATCGCGACAAGCTTGCCGTTCTCGACGACGCTGCCGGCATTTTCTTCTCTGGCGGCGATCAACTTCGAATCACGAGCCAGATTGGCGACAGCGGCATCGAGGCGAAGGTGCGCCGACTGTACGAGCGCGGCGGCCTCGTCGCGGGCACATCGGCCGGTGCGTCGGTGATGAGCGACATGATGCTGGTCCGCGGCACCAGTTCGGAAACCCACCGCATCGGTGACCTTCATATGGCACCGGGTCTCGGGCTCGTTCGTGATGTGATCATCGACCAGCATTTCGCCGAGCGCGGCCGCTTCGGGCGACTGATCGGCGCGGTTGCCCATAATCCTCGAGTGCTTGGGATCGGAATCGACGAGGACACGGCCGCGATCGTCGATGGCAACGAGTTCGAAGTTCTCGGTAGCGGAGCCGTCTATGTGGTGGATGGCTCGACGGTGAGCCACTGCAATCTGGCCGAAGCCGAGCCCGAGCGGGTGCTGTCGATGCACAACGTTCGAGTCCACGTCCTCGGCACCGGCGACCGCTTCGACCTGCGGGAGCGAACGCCGATACCCTCCCGCCGCTAGCGCACTTTCCTCCCGCTCCTCTAGCGGCTAGGCCTCCGCAGATTCCAACGCAGAGGTGTTCATGACTGATCCGCGCCCCCTGCCCTTCGACTGGGCGGACCCCTTCGCGCTCGATGCGCAGCTTTCCGACGAGGAGCGGATGGTCCGCGACACGGCCGAGGCTTACGCCCAGGAAAGACTCCAGCCGCGAGTGACCAGCGCCTATCTTGAGGAGCGGTTCGATCGCGAGATCATGAGCGAGATGGGCGAGCTCGGCCTGCTCGGCGCAACCATCGCGACCGAATATGGGGGCGCCGGCCTCAACTATGTGAGCTATGGCTTGATCGCTCGAGCCGTGGAGAGGGTCGACAGCGGCTACCGTTCGGCCATGTCGGTGCAGTCCTCGCTCGTCATGCATCCGATCAATGCCTACGGAACCGAAGAGCAGAAGCAGAGATACCTGCCAAAGCTTGCGAGCGGTGAATGGGTCGGGTGCTTCGGCCTTACCGAACCGGACGCCGGCTCGGACCCGGGATCGATGCGCACCCGGGCCGAGAAGATCGACGGCGGCTATCGGCTGACCGGCACGAAGATGTGGATCACCAACTCCCCGATCGCGGACCTGTTCGTCGTCTGGGCAAAGTCGGACGAGCATGACGGCCGGATCAGGGGCTTCGTGCTCGAAAAGGGAATGAAGGGCCTTTCAGCGCCCAAGATCCGGGAGAAGCTGTCGCTTCGGGCTTCGATCACGGGCGAGATCGTCATGGAAGGAGTCGAGGTTCCCGAGGCGAACTTGCTGCCGAATGTCAGCGGCCTCGCCGGCCCGTTCGGCTGCCTCAATCGCGCTCGCTACGGGATCGCCTGGGGCGCGATGGGGGCGGCCGAGGCCTGCTTCCACGCTGCTCGCAGCTATACGCTCGAGCGCAAGCAGTTCGGACGTCCGCTGGCCGGCACCCAGCTCGTCCAGCTCAAGCTCGCCAACATGGCGACCGAGATCGCTCTTGGACTGCAAGCCGCGCTCAGAGTGGGACGGCGGCTGGACTCGGGTGAGCTGGTCCCTGAGACGATCAGCCTGATCAAGCGGAACAATGTCGGGAAGGCGCTCGATATTGCCCGGATCGCGCGCGACATGCACGGTGGCAACGGCATCAGCGCCGAGTTCCAGGTGATGCGCCACGCCGCGAACCTGGAGACGGTCAACACCTATGAGGGGACGCATGACGTGCACGCGCTGATCCTCGGTCGGGCGATCACGGGGATTGCCGCCTTCTGATGGACAGGCCACTCGCCGGCCTCAAGGTGGTCGAGCTGGCGCGAATCCTCGCCGGTCCCTGGGCCGGCCAGTTGCTCGCCGATCTGGGCGCCGAAGTGATCAAGGTTGAGCGGCCGGGATCCGGTGACGATACGCGCAGCTGGGGGCCGCCCTTTGCCGAGGATGGCGCAGCGGCCTATTTCCACAGCTGCAATCGCGGCAAAAGCTCGCTCGCCATCGATCTCGAAAGCCCGGAGGGGCAGGCGCAGGTGCGTGCCCTAGCCGGCGAGGCCGATGTCCTGATCGAGAATTTCAAGGTTGGCGGTCTGGTCAAGTACGGGCTCGACTACCCCACTCTTGCCAGTCTGAACCCGGGCCTGATCTATTGCTCGATCACCGGGTTCGGCCAGACCGGTCCTTATGCTTCGCGTCCCGGCTACGACTTCATGATCCAGGGCATGGGCGGGATCATGGACCTGACGGGGGAGCCTGGAGGTCCGCCGCAGAAAACCGGAGTCGCCTATGCCGACCTGTTCACCGGCCTCTATGCCGCCGTTTCGGTGCTTGCGGCCTTGCGGGGCCGCGCGGCGACGGGGGCTGGCTGCCATATCGATCTGGCGCTGCTGGATTGCCAGGTAGCGGTCCTCGCCAATCAGGCGATGAATTATCTCGTGTCGGGCGAACCCCCTCGCCGCCTCGGCAACGCGCATCCGAACATCGCCCCCTATCAGACGTTCGAAACATGCGACGGCCATATCACACTGGCCGTCGGCAATGACTCGCAGTTCCGGCGGCTCTGCACCCTCCTTGGAGCCCCGGAACTAGGCGACGACCCGCTCTTTTCAACGAATGCCGATCGAGTCCGCAATCGCACCGCGCTCGAAGCGGCGCTGTCGCCGCTGGTCGCGGTCCATCGGGCCGAGGCGTTGCTTCCGGTTCTGGCCTCGGCCGGGGTGCCGGCGGGGCCGATCAACGATGTGGCGCAGGTCTTTGCCGATCCACAGGTGATCCACCGCGGAATGCGGATCGAGCGCGGCGGCGTGCCCGGCGTCGCCTCGCCGGTCGTGATCGATGGGCGCCGGCAGGTCGCCGAAACGTCGAGCCCGGCTCTTGGAGCGTCCGGTGCCGGGGAAATCTAGGCATCGTCACGACACCTGGCCGCGAGAGCGCATCAGGACTCGACGCGGCGCCTGAAGATGATGATCGGGTCGTCCCTGTAGAGCGTCTCTTCAGCACGACTGAAGCCGCAGCGCTCCGCAACGCCGATCGAAGCCGCATTGCCGGGTGCGATGATTGCCGTGATCTCGCGGGCCTTCAGCGTCTCGTCCGCCCAGCGCAGGGCTGCCATCGCGGCCTCGGTGCAGTAGCCACGGCCCTGCGCCGACGGCGCCAGGATCCAACCCATCTCGGGCATGCCCTCGATCGATGGGTCGATGTCCCGCTTGAAATCGGCAAAGCCCAGTTGTCCGACATAGCTGCCATCGTCGCGACGCTCGACGGCCCAGTAGCCGTAGCCGAGCATCGACCACATGCCGCAAGCAGTCATCATCCGGCGCCAGGTCTCTTCGCGCGTCAGCGGGGAGTTGCCGAGGAAGCGCACGACATCGGCGTCAGCCAAGACCGCCGCCTGAGCCTCAAGATCGTCCGGGCGAAAGGGCCGGAGCGTCAGCCGCTCGGTCTGCAGGACCGGAGCGTCGGCCACTCGGGACTACTTCTTGCCGAGAGTGAGGCCGCCGAAACGCTTGTTAAAGCGGGCCACCTGGCCACCCTGGTCGAGGACTCGGGTCTGGCCGCCGGTCCAGGCCGGATGCACCTTGGGGTCGATGTCGAGCTGCAGCGTGTCGCCTTCCTTGCCCCAGGTGGAGCGGGTCTCGAACACGGTGCCGTCGGTCATCTGCACCTTGATCATGTGGTAGTCGGGATGCGTTCCGGTCTTCATCGGTGAAATCTTCCATGGATTCGGCTGGTTCCGACCAGCCTTGCTGGACAGGCAGGCGGGCGATCTAGCGATTGGCCGGGTGATTGACAAGCCTGCCCGCCCGGTTCTAGCCAGCCGCCGTGAAGGTGCCGCCCGTCAAGGGGTGGTGAAAAGGGAAGCCGGTGGAAAGCCGGCGCTGTGCCCGCAACTGTAAGCGGCGAGCTCCCCACCCGCAAAGGGTGCCGGAGCGACGAGGATCCACGAAGGAAGACTTCGAGGGCCCGGGAGCCGCGAGCCAGGAGACCTGCCTTCGCTGTCGTCCGCACCCGGCCGGGACCAGCCAGCGGTGCGTGGCGCCGCTCGGCACTTCCGCGTGGCTCCTCCGAGGCGACATGAACGTGTCGTTTCAGGAGGATAGAATGTCAGCAACGTTGTTACTCGCTTCATTGGCGGCCATCGAGACTGGATCGCCGATCATCGTCACCGCCGCACGCGAGCCCGTGGCGGCCGACGAGGCGCTGGTATCCGCAACCCTGTTCGAAACTGAGACCTTGCAGGCCTTGTCGCTCCCCTCGGCGAGCGACGTGCTTCGGCTCGCCCCCGGCGTTTCGGTCGCCGTGACGGGACCGCGCGGCACTCAGACTCAGCTCCGGATCCGCGGTGCCGAAGCGAACCACACGGCCTTGTTCGTCGATGGCATCCGCTTCAATGACCCAGCGGCAGGAAATGAAGCGCGGTTCGAACTTCTGACCACCGACCTGGCTTCACGGATCGAAGTCGTTCGTGGGCCGCAATCGGCGCTCTGGGGTGCCGAAGCCCTGGCAGGCGTGGTCGCGATCCAAAGCGCTGACCCCTTCCGTTCTTCCGGCTTCGCTGGTCTGGGCGAGTATGGCAGCCTCGACAGCAGCCGGCTTTTCGGTCGCTACGCTTTGACGAGCGGTGATCTGGGCCTTTCTGCCGGCGCTGGGTGGCAGCGGAGCGACGGAATCGATTCCTTCGGAAGCGGCATCGAACGGGACGGCTTCGAGAATTTCGTTGCGAACTTGAAGGCGGTTTACCGGGCCGGAGCGGTCGAAGCCGGTGCCGTCGGCTATTGGATAGAGGGGCGAAGCGAATATGACGGTTTCGATCCCGTCACCTTCCTTCGCGGCAACACGCTCGACGAGACGGAGAACCGGATCGGCGCGGTTCGCGGCTGGGCATCCGGGAACTGGAACGGCTGGACTGTGCGCGCGGCGGCAAGCTTCCTCGACAGTGCCAATCGCAACCGCCTCGACGGTGCTCCGCTGAACAGCACCTTCGGCGAGCGGTTGACGCTCGGCGGACAAGTTTCACGCCGACTTGGCGGTCACCTCCTTACCGTTGCAGTCGACCATGAGAATGAGGACTTCCGGGCTCGGGACACGGCTTATTTCGGCGGCACCGATCAGGACCGTTCGCGCAATCTCACCGGCTTCGTCGGCAGCTGGCGAGCGGAGTGGGCCGATTGGCTGACTACCGACTTGGCGCTTCGGCACGACGATTTCAGCGCCTTCGATTCTGCCACAACTTTGCGCGCAGCCGTGATGATCCGCCCGGCACCCGGCTGGACCGTGCATGGCGGTTATGGCGAGGGCATCGCTCAGCCCTCTTTCTATGATCTTTATGGGTTCTTTCCGGGTTCGTTCGTGGGGAATCCGGACCTTCGGCCGGAAAGCGCTCGATCCTGGGAGTTCGGGATTCGCTGGGAAGACGATCGATTCAGCCTCGGGGTTACCGGCTTCGCAAGCCGGCTGAGCGACGAGATCGTCGATGTGTTCGATCCCGTCACCTTCCTATCCAGCACCGAGAATGTCGACGGCAAGAGCCGCCGGGAGGGGTTCGAGCTGACTGGCAGCTACCGTCATTCACAGGCGCTGAATCTGTCGGCCAACTACACCTTCCTCGATGCGGACGAACAGCGGAATGCCGGAAGCGCTCTCATCCGGGAAACCCGGCGACCGCGACATAGTGCCAACCTGCTCGCCTTTGGCAGTTCCGGGCGACTCAGCTGGGGCGCAAGCCTGGCCTATGTCGGGGTTCGGGAGGACACGGATTTCGATTTCTTCCCTGCCGCAAATGTGCGCCTCGACGATTATGCCTTGGCATCGCTGAGCCTCGGATGGCGGGTGCTGCCGCAACTGGAGCTGTTCGGACGAATGGAGAATGCGTTCGACGCCGATTACCAGGACGTCGTCGGCTACAACACTGCGGGGCGAACGGTATATGCGGGTCTTCGCGTCGCTCTTGGCGATTAGCGTCGCATTCGCAACGCCGGCGGAAGCCAGTGCGCCGAAGCGGGTGGCATCGCTCAACCTGTGCACCGACGAGCTGCTGTTGGCGCTGGCGAGCCCTGACCAGATCCTGTCCGTCACTCATCTCGCGCACAATCCGGCGGAAACGCCGGTTTGGCGGCAGGCACGGCGATACCATCGCAATGATGGAAGTCTGATCTCCGTGGCATCGCTCTGGCCGGATCTCATCGTGACGATGGGCGGCGGTGGGCGCGATCGACTGCGAATCGCCGAAAGGCTCGGCATCCGAACCGTCGATCTTCCTTTCGCCCAGAGCCTCGACGAGGTCGAGCAGAGTATCTCGACCTTGGCGGAAGCGCTCGGACGGCCGGGCGCCGGAGCGGCGCTCCGGCGCCGGATCGCGGCCTTGAAGGCAACCGCACCCGCGGCTCGGCTCGATACGATCTGGCTTGGCGGAGGCGGACGAACCGTCTCGGCCGATGGACTGGAGTCTCAATGGATGGCTCTTGCCGGCCTGCAGCAGCGACGGGTCAACGGCGATCGCGTGTCGCTCGAGGCCCTGATCGTCCGTCCGCCCCGAGTCCTGCTGCGAAGCGACTATCGCCAGGGTCAATATTCCGGAGCGCAACGATGGTTGGCTCATCCCATAGCGCGCCGGGTGCGCAGCTCCCGAAGCGTCGTGACGGACGGCCGGCGCTGGACCTGTATGGGACCACCTCTGATCGATGAGATAATTCGCCTGCGAGCGGAGCTTTTCCGGTGAAGCCGTTCGTCTCGATCGCGCTCGTCGGTGGAACGGCGGCCGCCTTCCTGCTCTCCCTGTTGCTGCCCTGGCCCGCACTGGCGGAGCTCTTTCCGCAGCATCGCGAGCTTGCCTGGGCCCTGCTCGTGGAACTGCGCCTCCCCCGGGCGAGCCTGGCGCTGATCTATGGCGCGACTCTCGCCGCTTCGGGCGCCGCGATCCAGGCGCTCTTCGCCAATCCCCTCGCTTCGCCCGATCTCACCGGAACGACGAGCGGGGCCGCGCTCGGCGCAGTGATGACCGCCTATATTTTCGGATTTTCGGCCCCGGTCGCGCTTTCCGTCGGAGCGGTTCTCGGTGCGCTGGGCGCATTGGCGCTCTTGCTTGCCCTTGCGGGACCGAGGGCAGAAACTGCAACCCTCCTTCTTTCCGGCCTCGCCATCAGCGCCATGGCGGGGGCACTGACGACCTTGGCCCTGGCACTCGCGCCCTCCCCCTTTGCCTTTTACGACGCCTATGACTGGCTGATGGGTTCGCTGGTCGATCGCAGTCTCGCCCAGACGGCCTTTGCCGCCCTACCTGCACTCCTTACGATGGCGCTGCTGTTGAGGCTTGTACGCCCCCTCGACAGCCTCGCGCTTGGCGAGGATGTCGCCCAATCGCTTGGTTACGATACCCATTCGCTACGGCTTCAGGTGGTCTGTCTCACCGCCTTCGGCGTTGGCGCCTGCGTAGCGATTTGCGGTGCCATCGGCTTCATCGGTCTGGTCGCGCCCATATTTGCGCGGCGACTGACGGGAGGCCATCCCGGTCGGGCCATTCTGCCCGCCGCCATGATCGGCGCCTTGCTCCTCACCGGAGCGGACCTGATGGCCCGATTTGCCCCGCTCGGGAGAACATTGCCGATCGGTGTCGTGACCGCACTGCTCGGTGCCCCCTTCTTTCTGTGGATGGTGGCTCATATGCGCTGGAGGCTGCGGCCGTGAGACTGGAAGCAAGGCGGATCGCACTGGGAAGCCGGTTGCTCGATGTCTCACTGGACGTGCCGGCGGGGCAGCTTGCCTGTCTCGTCGGGCCGAACGGAAGCGGCAAGACCAGCCTCCTTCACGCTATTGCCGGGTTGACCGAAGCGCAGGGCGAAGTGCGGGTGGATGGGATTGACCCGCGCTCGCTTGGACCGGCCCAGCGGGTTCGCTACCTCACCTTTCTGCCTGCGACGAAGGAGTTGCGATGGCCCTTGGAAGTGCGCGACCTCATAGGCCTGGGTGGAGCTTCGGTTGAACAGATGGAGTCCGCCATCGATCGACTGGAACTGCGCCCTGTGGTCGGTCGACGAGTCGACGAATTGTCCACCGGCGAGCGCAGCCGAGTGCTGATCGCAAGAGCGCTGGCGCCGCAGCCGGCCTTGTTGCTGCTCGACGAGCCGGCCGCCAACCTCGATCCGCTTTGGCAGATCCGTCTCATGGAAATGCTCAAGGGGGAGCTCCGCCAGAGCGGGCAGTCGGCGCTTGTGGCGATGCACGATCTCGACGCTGCCGTGCGCTATGGCGACCGGATGATCGTGATGGCGGAAGGCAGGATCGCGGCGGATGGAGCGCCGGAAGACCTTGTCGCCGGACCGGCAATCCCGAAAGTGTTCGGGATCGAGCGAGTGGAAGGCGAATGGCGCCCGGCCTTCAGGACGATGGCGGATCCGCGATCATTGCCGTGAAGTTGGCTTCGGCAGCGAGCTTGTCACCGACATAGGCACGGCCGGCGAACTTGCAGACGCTGGCCCGCTTCTGAACAAACTCGACGTCAAGTCGAAGAAGGACCCCGGGCTCGACCGGAGTCCTGAACTTCGCTCCGTCTATCGCCATGAAGTAGACGAGCTTTCCCGATCCGCTGAGCCCGAGCGATTCGACCGCAAGCACTCCGGCCGCCTGGGCCAGAGCTTCGACGATCAGGACCCCCGGCATGATCGGACGATCCGGAAAATGCCCGACAAAGAAGGGCTCGTTGATCGTCACCGCCTTGATGGCGACGATCTTCTCGTCGACGACGAGCTCCTCGACTCTGTCGACGAGGAGCATTGGAAATCGGTGCGGCAGCGCCGCCATCACCCGCCGAACGTCCAGTGGCATGCTGACTTTGGCGGATGAGGCGGCGCCGGAGCTATCGGCCATTAGCGGCCCTGCGGACGCTGCTGCTGGGCGGGCTGCTGCTGGGCCGGCTGTTGCTGGGGCGGCGGCGCGTTGACGTTGAGCGGCGTCGTGTTCTGATTCACGATGGCAACGACCGCTGACGTGATGTCGACGGTCGGAGCATTCCAGGCCAGGCTGCTGGCTTCGATGGCAATGGTGGCGCCACGCTGCTGAGCGACCTGCTGGACGGCGGGAGCCACGCGCTGCTGGATCTGCTGCAGAATGAAGGCCTGGTTCCGGCGGAGCTGCTCCTCGCGGGTGGTCAGCTCACGGCGGGCATTTTCCTGCTGCTGCTGGAAGTTCCGCACCCGGGTCTGAAGCGCCGCGTCGGGCTGCCCACCTTGCGGAAGGGCATTGATCGCCGTCTGGAGCGCCTGCTCTTCGGTCTGGAGGGGAGTCGCAAGTTGCTGCGCACGCTGCTCGAGCTGCTGCCGCTGGGCTTGAAGCTGCTGGTTCGCCGCCTGGCAGACCGTGCACTGCTGCAGGATCTGCTGGCTGTCGACGACGGCGATGACCGCCGGCGGAAGCTGCTGCGCGCTGGCGGCAACGGGAATGGCAAGAGCAAGCGCGGCAGTAGCCGCGCCGAAAGTCAGTCTGTTCATTAGAATGCAGTCCCTACGTTGAAGCTGAAGAGCTTGGTATCGTCACCCGGCTCAGAGATAAGCGCTTTTGCTATATCGATCCTGAACGGACCGAATGGCGAGTTCCAGTTCACCCCGAAGCCGACCGACACGCGCGGACTCGGCGTGTCGCCGAGGAAGACTTCGCGGAACGGACTCACGCCGAAACGCGTGAGTGTCGTGTTTTCGGGGCAGCCCTGGCCGGCCGGAACGGTGGTCACCGTACCATCGGCGGCAGCGCATTGATTGCGGGTCAGTGGGCTTCCCGGCGCGATGTCGAGCAGAGACGGCTGCCGAACGCCCCAGAGCGCCCCGACGTCGACGAAGATGGAAGGCCGAAGCCCAAGCTCACGGGCGCCCGATCCGAGCGGAATCTCGAGTTCGGCGCGCCCCAGATAATAAGCACGGCCGCCGATCGCGTCGTCGACGATCTGGTTGCGGTCGGTCGAGAGTGCGACATTGATCGGATTGCCGGCGGTGTCGGTCTCGAAGGTATAAGGAATACGCTGAATGCGCGGACCGACGCCGCGAATGTCGAAGCCGCGGATCTGGGGGCTGCCGAGGAAGAATCGGTCCGTCAGTCGAAGTGGATCGACGTTCGGCGCACCGTCCTCGAAGCTCTGGACGTAGCCGCCTTCAAGGCTCAGCGAGAAGATGAAATTGTTGAAGACATTCCAGTATTTCGCCGCACTTGCGCGAGTCCGAAGATAGCGCACGTCGCCGCCCAGGCCGGCAAAGTCCTGGCTCAGCAGAACGCGATGGCCATTGGTCGGCCGAAGAGAATTGTTCAGGGTGCTGTAGAGCAGGGAGTAACCTACCGACGACGTCACCCTGTTGCCGATCACGTCGCAAAGATAGCGTCCGGCGAGCAGTGGATCGCACTGAAGCGGCTCCGGCCCCGGACCGTCTGGGTCGGAGAAGTAGATGGACGGATTGAGCGAAACTTCATCGTAGACCAGGCCGTAGCGCAGCGCGAGCGACAGCGTCTCGGTGATCGGCACACCCATGCGGATCTGACCGCCGGTGCTGACCTGCTCGTAGGTCGTTTCGCGATTGTTGCCGAAGAAGTTGAAGCTGTTGAAATCGCGCCGGTAGAGGTCGAATCCCAGTGCGATGTTGCGGTCGAAGACATAGGGTTCGGTGAAGCCCAGTTCGATCGACTTGGAATAGCTGGAGTAGTTGACCGCAGCCCTCAGTTCCTGGCCGAGGCCGCGGAAGTTCCGCTGCCGGATCGAAAGATTAACGAGGAAGCGCTCGAGGCTGGAGAATCCGGCCGACACCTGTAGTTCACCCGTGGCCCGCTCTTCGACCGCCACTCCAAGGACGATGCGGTCGGGTGCGGATCCCTGCTCCTGGGTGATCTCCAGATTCTCCTGGAAGAAGCCGAGTGACTGGATCCGGTCGCGCGAGCGGCGGACCCGGACATTGTTGAACGGGTCGCCCTCGGCGAGGCGGAACTCGCGCCGGATCACCTTGTCCCGAGTGTTGGTATTGCCGCTGATGTCGATCCGTTCGACATAGACGCGCGGCGATTCGGCCACTCGGAAGGTCACCGACATGGTCAGGTCTTCACGGCTTCGGTTGAACTGCGGCCGCACGTCGGCAAAGGCGTAGCCGAACAATCCCGCCAGTTCGTTCAGGCTGGTGACGGTGTCCTCGACGAGCTGGGCATTGTACCAGTCGCCCGTCCTCATCGGCAGCCGCTGCTGAAGCGCCTGCTGATCGAAGTCGCGAATGTCGCTTTCTACGCCGACTTCGCCGAACTTGTAGCGTTCACCTTCCTCAACCACATAGGTGATGATGAAATCGCGCCTGTCGGGAGTGAGTTCGGCGACCGCAGAGACGACCCTGAAATCGGCATAGCCTTGCGTGAGATAGAAACGGCGCAGCGCCTGCTGGTCGAAAGCCAGTCGGTCCGGATCGTAGGTATCGTTCGAGCTGAAAATGTTCCACCAGGTGGATTCGCGGGTGGCCATCTCCTGGATCAGGCGATTGTCGCCAAACTCCTCATTGCCGATGATGTTGATCTGGCGCACCTTGGAACGCGGGCCCTCGTCGATCTCGAACACCACGTCGACCCGGTTCTGGTCGAGCTGGACGATCTGAGGCTCGACTCGAGCGGCATAGCGGCCCTGGCGCCGGTAGAGCTCGATGATCCGGGCAACGTCGGCACGGGCCCGCGACCGGGTGAAGATCTGGCGCGGCGCAAGCCGGATCTCCGGCACGATCTTGTCGTCCTTGAGACGCCGATTGCCTTCGAGGATGATACGGTTGATGACCGGGTTTTCACGGACCTGGATGATCAGGTCACCGGTATCGGCTCCGGCGATCTGGACGTCAGCGAACAGCTCGGTCGCATAAAGCTCCCGAAGCGCCTGATCGAGCCGCTCCTGGTCGTAAGGCTCACCGGCCCGCAAATTGGTATAGGATAGCACCGTCTCCGCTTCGAGACGTTGGTTACCGGAGACCTCGATGGAACGGATCGTCCGCGTCGGCTGAGCAGGAGCTGCTTCCGGAACTGCCGGCGACGGCGTCGCCTGCGGCTGCTGCGCCTGAGCCTGCGTCTGCTGGGCTGCGGCGGGAACCGCAAAGCCACCGAGCACCGTCCCGACGAGGAGAGCGGCACACAATTTTCTACCCTTGGGAAAAGCTTCTTTCGCGTTCACGCGTCCCCGCCTTTGATTGAGAGCCGGCAACTTGGCCGGCGATGCTCCCTGTCAGTCGCCTGCCCTGCCCGATCACGCTCAGCCGATCAAGCTGCCAAGCTTGGTGAAGAGGCCGAAAGACGCCAGGTCGTTGAAGGTGACGAAGATCATCAGCGCCAGCAGCATCGCCAGGCCCGTCCTGAAAGCCCATTCCTGGGCCTCCGGCTTGAGCGGTTTCCGCCTCACTCCCTCGATCGCGTAGAACAGCAGGTGTCCGCCGTCCAGCAAGGGGATTGGCAAGAGATTGATGAATCCCAGATTAATCGAGATCAGGCTCATGAACAGGACGAAGTCCAGCCAGCCGAGGCTGGCCTGCTGACCGGAATATTGAGCGATCCGGAGCGGCCCGCCCATCTCCTCGAGCGAGCGCTGCCCACGCACCACCTGCCCGAGCGTGACGACCATCATCTTCACCGTGTCGCCGGTCTGTGTGAAGGCGGCGCCGACGGCTTCATGGGGCGGTAGATCGGCGACCTCGACCCCACCCGGCCCCACGCCCAGTCGACCGATGCGCGCTCGATTGCCGAAGCGGTCCTCCACTTCGATCGAACGGGGAGTCACTTCGATCGATCGAACCTGTCCGTCTCGTTGGAACTCGAAGTCCATTGTCTGGCCCGGGCGGATGCCGACATAGGAGGCGATGTCTTCGAACCTCTGGATGGGCCGTCCATCGATTTCGACGATACGGTCCCCGGGCTGGAAGCCGGCCGCCTCCGCCGCTGATCCGGGCTGTATCTGGGCGATCACCGGAGGGGTGCGGGGTTGTCCGTAGCTTGCGAACAGGGCGATATAGACGAGGATTGCGAACAGGAAGTTGGTCAGCGGGCCGGCCAGAACGATGATGAAGCGCTGCCAGACCTTCTTGGCCTGGAAGGTTTCGTTCCTCTCCTCCGGTGGCAGCGCAAGCCATTCTTCCGACGGCGTGCTCGCCGGATTCATGTCTCCCTTGAACCGGACATAGCCGCCAAGCGGCAGCCATCCCACTTTCCAGCGTGTGCCGCGCTTGTCGGTCCAGCCGAACAGCTCGCGACCAAAACCGATCGAGAAGGTCTCCGCCTTCACTCCGAACCAGCGACCGGCGAAATAATGACCCAGCTCGTGGACGAAAACCAACGGCCCGATGACGAGGAGGAAGGCAACAACGGTGAAAAGGAGGCCGGGGCTGTTCAAGGATGATACTTTCCTGCTGTCGCGATGGCGATGCGTCGGGCTTCCCCGTCGATCTCCAGCACTTCGTCCACTGAAGCGGGCGCCGAAGGCGAATAGGCCTCCAACACCTCGCCGACGAGAGCAGGGATATCGAGAAAGCCAATGCGGCTTTCAAGGAAAGAAGCGACGGCTATCTCATTGGCTGCATTGAGAATAGCCGGGGCGGCACCTCCTTCGCGAAGCGCTGCTCGGGCCAGCGCCAGGGCGGGAAAGCGCTCGAGGTCGGGCTCTTCGAAGTCCAGCGAAGCGATCCTGACGAGATCGAGAGTCTCGCATGGCGTGCTCATTCGCCTGGGCCAGGCGAGCGTATAGGCGATCGGGATCCGCATGTCCGGAGCACCGAGCTGAGCGAGCACCGATCCGTCGACATATTCGACGAGACTGTGGATCACCGATTGGGGATGGACCACCACATCCAGCGCTTCCACGCCGACGGGGAAGAGGTGGTAAGCTTCGATCAATTCGAGCCCCTTGTTCATCAGGGTCGCCGAGTCGACCGAGATCTTGGCGCCCATCGACCAGTTCGGGTGAGCCACGGCCTGAGCGGCCGTCGCTCGACGCATCTGCTCGAGGCTCCAAGTCCGGAACGGACCGCCGCTGGCGGTAAGAATGATTCGGCGGACACTCTCCGGCTGAGCCCGATCGAAGCACTGGAAGATGGCATTATGCTCGGAATCGACAGGGAGAAGCGTTGCGCCGTTCGCCGTCGCCGCCTCCATCATCAGCTCACCGGCGGAGACCAAGGCTTCCTTGTTCGCGAATGCCACGGTGCCACCACGCTCCAGTGCGCGCATGACCGCCTTCAGGCCGGCGCAACCGACAATTGCGGCCATGGTCCATTCGGCGCCGAGAGTGGCCGCTTCGACGATGGCCTCGTCCCCGCCGAGTACTTCGATCCCTGATCCTTCGAGCGCCACGGAGAGCTCCGGCTGGAGCCTTGAGTCGCCGATCGCCACGAGCTTCGGGCGGAATTTGCGGGCCAGTTCGGCCAGACCGGCAACGTCCTTGCGTGCCGTCAAAGCCATCACTTCGAAATCGTCCTGATTGCGCTCGATAAGGTCGAGCGTCGAACGGCCGACGGACCCTGTGGCTCCAAGTATGGTGACGCTTCGGGCGTTCACTCGGTCCAGAATCCCAACATCAAGAGCAAGGTCGTGGCCAGCACGACGGCGAGCAGCCCGTCCAGCCGGTCGAGCACTCCGCCATGCCCCGGGAGGAGCGATCCGCTGTCCTTCACCCCCGCTCTCCGCTTGACCCAACTTTCATAGAGATCGCCCAATTGTGCGATCACCCCCATGGGGGCGCCGGCCCACAGGAATAGCGCCCCGAGTTCGAAGTACCAGGCGGTGACCCATCCGAGAATGCCTGCGCCAAGCGCGCCGCCGATCAGTCCGGACCAGGTCTTGTTGGGGCTGATCCTGGGCGCAAGCTTGGGACCGCCGAGATTCCGTCCCGCGAAGTAAGCGAGAATGTCCGTCGCCCAGGTGACGATGAAAACCCAGAAAACCAGCACTTCCCACACCCAGCTGAGCGTGATCAGCGCAAAGGCGGGAATGCCGACATAGGCGAGGCCCCCGATCATCGCCAACCTGCGGCTCAGCACGCCCAGGAACAGGGCGAGCAAGGCGATGGCCGCGAAGCCCAGCCAATTGGGCGAAAGCGTCTCCCGGTCGAAATAGGCGATCATCGCGCCCGTGGTTTCGTCAAGCGTCCAGTCCGCTGTCCCGACGGGGTAAAGGTATTGCGACCCGGCAAGCAGGAGTGCAGCCAGCAAGGCTGCGCCGACATAGGCCCAGACGCGAGGAGCGCGATGCATGTCGCTCCATTCGATCAGCATCAGGGCGGTTGCCGCTGCCGCGAGAATCCGGAACGGCCAGCCGCCGAAATAGGTGGCGGCGACCGCGACGGCGATCATCACGACACCCGCGACGAAGCGGGTGGGCAGGTCGGACGGCCTCGTCGCACCCGCCGGGTTCATAGGCCCCCGTATCGCCGTTCGCGCCGGGCATATTCGGCCAGGGCAGCGCGCATCGTTGCTTCGTCGAAATCGGGCCACAAGGTGTCGACGAACAGCAATTCGGAATAGGCCGCCTGCCACAACAGGAAGTTGGACAGACGCTGCTCGCCGGAAGTCCGGATGAGCAGGTCGAGCGGCGGCAGGTCGCGAGTGTCGAGGGCGGCATCAACCCGTGCCTCGTCTATCTCCGTCGGTTCGAGCCTGCCCTGTTCGACCTGTTCGGCTAGGTGGCGCATCGCCTTCACAAGCTCGTTTCGGGCGCCGTAATTGAGCGCCACCGCAAGCGTCATCCGATCGTTGCCCGCGGTTTTCGCCACCGCCTTGTCGACCAGGTTCGAAACGTCGGGCGCGAATGCCGTATGATCGCCGAGTATCTTCAGCCGGATCCCTTCCCGATGAAGGCTGTCCAGCTCTCTTTGCACATAGAATCTGAGGAGCCCGGTCAGATCGCTTATCTCGTCCGCCGGACGGCGCCAGTTTTCCGAGGAAAAGGCATAAAGCGTCAGGCACTCGACCCCGGCCTCCCCGGCGGCTCGAAGCGCCTTGCGGGCGGACTCGGCCCCCGCGCGATGCCCGGCCGAACGGGGAAGCCCACGCGCCTTCGCCCAACGGCCATTGCCGTCCATGATGATGGCAACGTGCCGGGGAACCGAAGCGAGCTCCGGTCCGGCTTCTGCGGGCTGGGGGCCTGCGGTCATGACCCTTCGGTCACCTTTGCAGGATTTCCTTATCCTTGGCGCTGACGATCTGGTCGATCTCGGCGATGGAATCGTCGGTCAGCTTCTGGACCTCGGTCTCCTTGCGCTTCCGCTCGTCCTCGCTGATCTCGTGCTTCTTCTCGTCCTGCTTCAGCGCGTCCATGCCGTCGCGCCGGACGTTGCGCACCGCCACCTTCGCCTTCTCGGCATATTGGTGGGCAAGCTTGGAAAGTTCCTTGCGCCTTTCCTCCGTCAGGTCGGGAATGGGAAGCCGAATATTCTGTCCGTCGACGACAGGGTTGATGCCGAGACCGGCATTGCGAATGGCCTTTTCGACCGCGCTGACATTGCTCCGGTCCCACACCTGAACGGACAGCAGCCGCGGCTCCGGCGCCGAGACGGTGGCGACCTGGTTCAGCGGCATGTTCGCGCCGTACACCTCGACCTGGATGGGATCGAGCAGAGTCGTCGATGCCCGTCCGGTGCGCAGCCCGCCCAGATCGTGCTTGAGTGCATCAACCGCGCCCTGCATCCGGCGCTGGATATCGGCCTTGTCATAGGCTGGCATGAGTTCCTCCCTCATTCTGGACGATCGTTGCCGTGCCGCCGCCACCGAGTACCCGGGCAAGATTGCCCTGTTCCCGGATGTTGAACACGACGATCGGGATGTTGTTGTCGCGGCACAAGGCGACGGCGCTCGCGTCCATCACCTTGAGATCATCCGCAAGCACCTGGTTGAAGCTCAGTCTCTCGTAGCGTTTGGCGCTCTCGTTCTTTTTCGGATCGGAGTCGTAGATGCCGTCGACGCTGGTTCCCTTGAACAGGGCGTCGCATCCCATTTCGGCGGCCCGAAGCGCGGCGGCGGTGTCCGTGGTGAAGAAGGGATTGCCCGTTCCGGCGGCGAAGATCACCACCCTTCCCTTCTCCATGTGCCGGACCGCTCGGCGCCGGATGTAGGGCTCGGAGACGGTCGCCATGGGGATTGCCGACTGAACCCGAGTGTCGACGCCGATCTTCTCGAGCGCATTCTGCATCGCCAGCGCATTCATCACGGTGGCGAGCATGCCCATATAATCGGCACTCGCTCGATCGAAGCCTTTGGCAGCTCCGGCCAGTCCGCGGAATATGTTGCCTCCGCCGACGACGATGCACAGCTCGTGCCCATCTTCCTTGGCGGTGCGAATCTCGTCCGCCAGGCGGGCGACAGTGGCGGGGTCTATTCCGAACTGCCCTTCGCCCATCAGGGCCTCGCCGGACAGCTTCAGGAGGATGCGGTTGAAGCGCGGGCGCGACATGGAGGCTCTGGGTCCGTTCGGGATCTGCGGGCTGAGGTGGCGCACCTTAGTAAGGAGACGCCACCCTGCCAAGCATCTTCCCCCCTCCTCAAGCGGAGAGGAGCCAGTCCTTCAGGAGACCGGCTCGGGCCGGTTCACGCCAGACGCCGCGGCCACTTCGGCGGCGAAGTCGTCGACCTTCTTCTCGATTCCCTCGCCGAGCTGGAAGCGGACATATCCCTTCAAGGTGATGTCCTTGCCCAGCCGCTTCGCCTCGGCCGCGATCACGTCCTCGACCTTGCTCTTCTGGTCGATGACGAAGATCTGCGAGAGCAGCGCATTCTCCTTGCGGAACTTGGCCAGAGCGCCTTCCACCATCTTCTCGACGATGTTGGCGGGCTTGCCTGACTCGGCCGCCTTCTCGCTGGCGATCACGCGCTCGCGCTCGACGAGTTCAGGATCGAGATCCTCGCCACGAAGCGCCAGCGGGTTCGCCGCGGCGATGTGCATTGCGAGCTGCTTGCCGAAATTGCCCAACTCCGTCTTGTCGGCTTCGCTCTCGAGCGCGACGAGAACGCCAATCTTTCCCAGACCGGTGCCGACGGCATTGTGGACATAGGAAACGACGCTGCCCTGACCCACTTCAAGGCGAGCGGCGCGTCGAAGGGACTGGTTCTCGCCGATCGTGGCGATGTTGTTGGTCAGAACCTCGGAGACGGTGCCGCCGCCCGGATATTGGGCGCGGCCGAGCTCCTCGATGTCGGCACCCGTTGCCAGGGCAATCTGGGCGACGTTGCGGACGAAGTCCTGGAACTGATCGTTCTTGGCGACGAAATCGGTTTCGCTGTTGACCTCGACAGCGGCGCCGATCGTATCGAGCACGGCAACCCCGATCAGGCCTTCGGCGGCGACTCGGCCGGCCTTCTTCGCGGCGGCCGCAAGGCCCTTCGTGCGCAGCCAATCGATAGCGGCTTCCATGTCGCCGCCGGTTTCGTTGAGCGCGCGCTTGCAGTCCATCATGCCGGCGCCGGTGCGCTCGCGCAGTTCCTTCACAATCGCGGCCGTGATCTCAGCCATGTCTCTCTTCCTTCTGTCTCCCCTGGTCCAGCGATCGCTGGCATCGGGGCTGTGGTTGGGTGCGGGCCGTGGCGCCGAGGCTCTGCCTGTTCCGCCGCAGCGTCCGTCCAGGACAGGCAAGGCCGTCCCTCCCGCGGACGGGAGGGGCGAGATCAAGCCTCCGCGAGCGCCTGTTCAGCCGGCGGCTCATCCATCGCGCCAATATCGACTCCGCGAGCGGAAGCGCCGCCCTGCTTGCCGGCGAGAACCGCATCGGCGATCGCATCGCAATAAAGTCGGATCGCCCGGCTCGCATCGTCATTGCCCGGCACCGGGAAAGCGATGCCCTGTGGGCTGACGTTGGTGTCTAGGATTGCGACGACCGGAATGCCGAGCACGTTGGCTTCCTTGATCGCCAGCTCTTCCTTGTTCGCATCAATGATGAAGATGATGTCCGGCAGGCCGCCCATGTCGCGGATTCCGCCCAGCGACAGTTCGAGCTTGTCCCGCTCACGAGTGAGCTGGAGGACTTCCTTCTTGGTCAGGCCGGCAGTGTCGCCCGCGAGCTGCTCCTCAAGCGACTTGAAGCGCTTGATCGAGTTGGAAATCGTCTTCCAGTTGGTCAGCATTCCGCCGAGCCAGCGATGATTGACGAAATGCTGGCCACAGCGCCGGGCTGCCTCGGCGATCGGATCCTGCGCCTGCCGCTTGGTGCCGACGAACAGCACCTTGCCTCCGGCGGCGGCCGTTTGGCGGACGAAGTCCAGAGCCCGCGCGAACAGCGGAACGGTCTGCGACAAGTCGATGATGTGAACACCATTGCGCTCGCCGAAGATGTACGGCTTCATCTTCGGATTCCAGCGGTGGGTCTGGTGGCCGAAATGCGCTCCGGCTTCTAGCAATTGCTGCATGCTGACGTCGGTGGACGCCATGGTCTTTCTCCTTCCGGTTCTACCTCTGCGGTGCCGAGAACCCCGATCGGGGCACCGGTATGGTGGCTTCCGCATGTGGAATGGCGGCCACTTAAGGTTCAGCGCGGCCGAAATCAACCCTGCTTGACAGCGGAACAAAAGACGAACATCTTGGTGTCTCAACGTCGTTGCGGATCGAGACGGCCGCTTCTTCGTTCAATTGTGGATAATCAAGGGGATAAGCTGTGGCTCACTTTGCGGCGATTCTGTTCTTCTTCGGCCTGCTGCTGGCCCTGGTCGTGCTTCTTGAGCTTACTGTGAAGGCCCATCGGGCGGAGATCGTCGCCGCCTTGCGCGGCCGGGCGTTTGTGCCGGCACCGATCCTGGCTCGGCGGGCGGTGGATCCACGATCGGCGCGGCGCGCTGTCGCTTGACCCTGGCATAGCTTGCAATGCTGAACGGCATCGTCGCCAGATAGAGCAGCGCCACGATGCTCAGCGTCTCCCAGGGCGCGGAGAAGACGGCGGCGCCGACCAGTGCGATGATGACGATCGCTTCCAGCCTGACATTGCGTCTGAGCCTGAACGACCCCCAGGAGAAGGTTGCGATGCTCGAAATGGCGAGAAAGGCGATCAGCGCGGCCCAAGCGGCGGCCAGCCGATAATCGCGGAGCCAGTCCCACTGTTCGTCGCTCGCCAGCCAGAGAATGATCGGCAGAAGAAGCAGCCCGGCGCCGGCGGGCGCGGGCACTCCCGTCAGGAAGCCCGCCGACTTGTGCGGCTGATCCTCGACATCGATACGAGCGTTGAACCGGGCGAGGCGCAGGGCCATGCAGGCGGCGAAGGCGACCGCGAAGATCCAGCCGATGCGCGGCCAGGTCTGAAGCACCCACAGGTGAAGGATGATTGCCGGCGAGACGCCGAAGGCGATCACGTCGGACAGGGAGTCGAGTTCGGCGCCGAACCGGCTTTGCCCCTTGAGAGCACGAGCGATGCGACCGTCCATTCCGTCGAGCACGCCGGCCGCGACAATGGCGTAGATCGCATTGTCCCACTCCCCGGCGATGGCAAAGCGAACTCCGGTGAGGCCGACGCAGAGCGCCAAAGCGGTAACCGCGTTCGGTACGACCGCCCGGAGCGGAATGCCCTTCCGATCCCGCTCGACCGGCGCCGGGCTCACTGGGCGACGCCCTCGATCAGTTCCGAAACACCGGTTCGGGCGATGATCGTCTCTCCGGCGACGGTGCGCTGCCCGAGCAGGACCTGCGAGGAGGTTCCGGCCGGCAGGTAGACGTCCACTCGACTTCCGAACCGGATCAGTCCGACCCGCTGCCCCGCGACGACCCGATCGCCTGCCTTGATCCAGGGGACGATTCGGCGGGCAACGAGACCGGCGATTTGGGTGAAGGCAATCTGACTTCCGTCCTCGCCCCTGACGAGGATGTGCTGACGTTCATTGTCCTCGCTGGCCTTGTCGAGGTCGGCGTTGAGGAACTTGCCCGGAATGTAGACGACCCGGCTGATCGTGCCGGAGATCGGCGAGCGGTTGATGTGAACATCGAACACGCTCATGAAGATGGAAACCCGGATCACCGGTTCGTCCTTGAGGCCATCCTCACCGACCAGTTCCCGCGGCGGCGGCACGGTCGTGATCATCGTCACGAGTCCGTCGGCAGGTGCGACGATCAGCCCCTCGCCCGTCGGCGTGGTCCGGATCGGATCGCGGAAGAAGGCTGCCGTCCAGATGGTCAGGCCGGCGGCAAGCCAGCCGACCACGTCCCAGTCGACGATCCACCAGAACAAGGCAGTGATCGCGGCGGCGATGACGACGAACTTGCGACCTTCCGGATGCACGCTCGGCATCCGGTAACGGACGTTGCTCGTGACGATGTCGGGCTTTTCGAGCGAGCTCATCGCGGGACCTTTACGGTGCAGACCCACAGGCGGCAATGGTGGACGTTGCCCCACCGGTTACCTGACGGCCTATCGAGCCGGTCGCAATCGATCGCGGCGAAGCACGGAGGTCGTTGCGGTTGATCGACCGCCCGGCTCCGCTTACACGACCCGCACGCAACACCACAGGGCAGGAAAGCAAGCAGCCAAATGGCGAAGATCAAGGTGAAGAACCCCGTCGTCGAGCTCGACGGCGACGAGATGACCCGGATTATCTGGCAGTGGATCCGCGAAAGGCTGATCCTCCCCTATCTCGACATCGACCTGATCTATTACGACCTGGGGATCGAGAAGCGGGACGAGACCGAGGACAGAATCACGGTCGAGGCCGCCGAAGCCATCAAGCGGCACGGCGTGGGCGTCAAGTGCGCCACGATCACTCCCGACGAGGCTCGGGTGGAAGAGTTCGGACTGAAGAAGATGTGGCGTTCCCCGAACGGCACCATTCGCAACATCCTCGGCGGCGTAGTGTTTCGGGAACCGATCGTGATCGACAACGTGCCTCGGCTCATTCCCGGCTGGACCGACCCGATCGTCGTCGGCCGCCACGCTTTTGGCGACCAGTACAAGGCCACCGATTTTCGGGTTCCCGGTCCCGGCAAGCTTACCATCAAGTGGACCGGCGAGAATGGCGAGGAAATCGAACATGAGGTGTTCGACTTTCCCGAAGCCGGAGTCGCCATGGGCATGTACAATCTGGACGAGTCGATCCGCGATTTCGCCCATGCCTGCTTCAATTACGGGCTCCTGCGTGGCTGGCCGGTCTACCTTTCGACGAAGAACACGATTCTGAAGGCCTATGATGGCCGGTTCAAGGACATCTTCCAGGAGATCTACGAGAGCGAGTTCCGTGATCGATTCGAGGCGGCGGGAATCGAATACCAGCATCGCCTGATCGACGACATGGTTGCCTCCGCGCTCAAGTGGAGCGGCAAGTTCGTCTGGGCCTGCAAGAATTACGACGGCGACGTGCAGTCCGATCAGGTCGCTCAGGGCTTTGGTTCGCTGGGCCTGATGACCTCCATCCTCCTCACGCCCGACGGCAAGACCGTCGAAGCGGAAGCGGCGCACGGCACCGTCACGAGGCATTTCCGAATGCACGAGCAGGGGAAGGCGACTTCCACCAACCCGATCGCATCGATCTTCGCCTGGACCGGCGGCCTCAAGTATCGCGGCCGATTCGACGGCACGCCCGAAGTGACCCGGTTCGCCGAAACGCTCGAGAAAGTCTGCATCAAGACGGTGGAAGAAGGCAAGATGACCAAGGACCTCGCGATCCTGATCGGTCCGGACCAGAGCTGGATGACCACCGAGCAGTTCTTCGAGGCGATCGTCGAGAATCTGGAAGCAGCGATGGCGGAGCAGCCCTGAGCACCGGGCGCGTAAATTGCTGACAAGCGGCGTGGAAGCGGCATAAGGGTCGCATGACGCACGATTTCAGCACGTCCGGGCTCAGCGACGCGCTCGTCATCCTCGGCGCAGCCGGGATCGTCATCCCGACCTTTGCCCGCTTCCGGATCAGCCCGGTCATCGGCTTCATCCTGGTTGGCATCCTAGTGGGGCCGGCGGGCCTCGGCGGAATGACCGACACGGCGCCCTGGCTCCACTTCGTCACGATCTCCAATCGTGAGGCGATCGAGCCGTTCGCCGAGTTCGGGATCATCCTTCTGCTCTTCACCATAGGGCTGGAACTATCGTTTCGTCGCCTCTGGGGCATGCGCCGGCTCGTCTTCGGAGTTGGGGCAGCCGAACTGCTGGGAGCGGCTCTGATCATCGCTCCGGCTCTGTACCTGCTTGGCCAGAGCGTGAGTGGTTCGGTTGCGCTTGGACTCGCCCTCGCTTTATCCTCGACCGCCGTCGTCCTACCGCTGGTCGGCACCTCCAGTCCGGTGGGCCGCTCGGCCTTCGCCATGCTCCTCTTCGAGGATCTGGCTATCGTTCCGATCATCTTCGCGATGGGTGCGCTCGCCCCCCATGCCCAAGCTGACGGCGTCTCCGGTTTGCTAACGACGCTCTGGGTCGGCGGGCTGGTCGTCATCGGAATGCTCGTGATCGGCCGATTCATCCTGCCCCGACTCTTCGCGCAGGCGGCTCGAACCAAGAGTCCTGAACTTTTCCTGTCGGTCAGCCTCCTCGTTGTCATCGCATCAAGCGTGGCCACCGCCGCGGCGGGCCTTTCGCCCATTGTCGGCGCGCTGGTCGCCGGGATTCTGATTGCCGAGACCGAGTATCATGGCGAAGTCGAAGTGATGACTGCCCCGTTCCGGGGACTCGGCCTCGGCGTTTTCCTGATCACCGTCGGGATGAGCCTCGACCTCGGTTTCATCCTGCGCAACTGGGCCGGATTGCTGCTCGCTCTGACCGGCGTGATGCTCGTCAAGACGATCGTGACGGCCCTTCTGCTGAGGCTTGGCGGAAACAGCCGAGCGGTCGCCGCGGAAGCCGGGTTGCTCATGGCTTCCCCATCGGAAACGACCCTGATCGTCCTTGCCGCAGCCGCTGCGGCCGGGCTGATCGGTCGGGACACCGCCGCCTTCTGGCAGATCGTGACCGCCATGGGACTGACCCTGACGCCGCTCCTGGCGCGTTTGGGTCGCGACGTCGCCCGGCGGATCGATCGCAGCGTCGATGATGGCAGCACGGATATTCGACCGACTCGCGAGGACCCCCGCGCCGTCATCATCGGCTTCGGCCGGGTGGGACGGCTGGTCGCCGAAATGCTGGCGCAACACGCGCGGCCTTATGTCGCCGTGGATTCCAACATCGATTCGGTGGCAGCCGCACGTCGGGAAGGCTTTCCAATAATCTTCGGCGACGCGTCGCGCCCGGAGTTGCTCGACCGGCTCAATCTCGGACATGCCAGCGCTCTGATCCTGACGATGGACGATCCCGTTCAGGTCGTTCGGCTCGTCAAGAAGGTACGCAGCTGGTGTCCGGACCTGACCATCGTGGCTCGTGCCCGGGATCCGGAACATGCCGCCGAACTCTACCAGGCGGGCGCGACAGACGCGGTTCCCGAAACGCTAGAATCCTCGCTTCAGCTCTCCGAGGCGGTGCTTGTCGACCTCGGCATGGCGATGGGACCGGTCATCGCCTCGATCCACGAGAAGCGGGCCGAACTGCGAAAGCAGATCATGGAAATGGGTCAGCTGAGCGATGAGCCGCCGCAGCGCGGCAAGAGGCTTCGCGACGCCTTTCAAGGCTGAACGACTGGCCGAGCAGCTTGCGCTCTGCTAGCGTTCGCTATCTGTTCCGTGGAGGACTCATGTCAAAGCGCTCCGGCAGCGCCGATCTTCCCTTGCACGGTGGGCGTGTGCCCGCCTGGCTGGGGGAACGGATGACCCGGCTCGGCACGGTTGTCGCCGAGGCGATCGTCCACCATTATGGCCGCGACGAGCTGCTCAGGCGGCTTTCGCACCCCTTCTGGTTCCAGTCCTTCGGCGCGGTGATGGGCATGGACTGGCATTCGTCCGGAATCACCACCAGCGTGGTGGGAGCGCTGAAGCGAGGCCTCAATCCCGTTGCGAGGGAACTCGGCGTCCATGTCTGCGGCGGTCGCGGCCGGCATTCGCGCCAGACCCCCGCCGAACTGTTGGCGGCCGGCGAGCGGGCCGGCTTCGACGGCGGCGAGCTGGCAAGGGTCAGTCGGCTGGTCGCCAAGGTCGACAGCGCCGCCGTTCAGGACGGTTTCGACCTGTATCTGCACGGCTTCATCGTCACTGACGACGGCAAGTGGACGGTGGTCCAGCAGGGGATGAATGAAGCGAGCCGAACGGCGCGTCGCTATCACTGGCTGTCCGAGGAACTGACAAGCTTCGTCGACGCGCCGCACTCCGCGATCGAAGGCAAATGCCAAGGAGAGATCGTGAATCTGGCCGACCGACGCGCTTCGTTCTCGCGCCAGGCCCAGCTTGCTCTCCTGTCGGAACTCGGTCCGGAACGGCTGACCCGTGAAGTCGCGGCGCTTCGCCAGGTCGGTACCGGCGCGCAGCCGGAGCTCCCGCACCTCATCCTCCCCTCGCACCACGACGTAAGATCAGGCGACGTCCAGCTCCGCCGACTGCACGGGACGCTGGTGGCCGCCGCCGAAGCCGGTCCGAAGGACTTCCCCGAGCTCCTGATGACTGCGGGCGTCGGCGCTCGGACCGTACGCTCGCTGGCGATGGTCGCCGAAGTGATCCACGGGGCGCCTTGTCGATTTGCCGACCCGGCCCGCTATTCGCTCGCCCATGGCGGCAAGGACCGCCACCCCTTTCCCGTGCCGCTTAAGGTCTACGACCAGACCATCGCCATTCTCAAAAGCGCGGTCGGAGCGGCAAAACTTGGGCGGAAGGAAAAGCTGGACGCCATCCGTCGGCTCGACGAGCAGGCGCGCAGGCTCGAGCCTTACGTGGGCGGTCCCTCGTTCGAGCGCTTGATCGCCGAGGAACGCGCCCGGAGCCATGACTATGGCGGGATGAGCGTGTTCGGCCCGGAGCCTTCGCCTCAGGCGGGTACCGCCTCCAGCGCTCCCCGGACCGCCTGAAGCGCCTCCGGAGCCCTGCTCCCGTCCGGTCCGCCGCCCTGGGCCAGGTCCGGGCGGCCGCCGCCGCCCTGCCCGCCGAGCGCCTCGACCGCCCTGCGGACGAGTTCAACGGCGTTGCGCTGTTCGGCGAGATCCTCCGTCACTCCAACGGCGACGCTGGCGCGCCCGTCATTGACCGCGACCATGGCCACCACTCCCGACCCGATCCTCTTCTTCGCTTCGTCGATCAGGCTTCGCAGACCCTTTGGATCCATCCCATCGAGGATCTGGCCGATGAAGGCAGTGCCGGCGACCTGCTCGGGGCCGGAGGCCTCCTTGGACGCGCCTCCGCCCATCGCCAGCGCTTTCTTGGCCTCCGCAAGCTCGCGCTCGAGCCGGCGCCGCTCCTCGATCAGCGTCGCGACACGGGCCGGCACCTCGTCGGGCGAAGCCTTGAGCGTTGCCGCAGCCTCGCGAAGTCGATAGTCCCGATTGAGCAGCCAGCGGCGCGCAGCCTCGCCGGTCACGGCCTCGATGCGGCGCACTCCGGAGCTGACTGCGCTCTCCGAGATGATCTTGAAAAGCTGGATGTCGCCGAGTGCGCTGACATGGGTGCCGCCACAAAGCTCGACGGAATAGCTGCTCCCCGGGGCGCGACCCATTGAGAGGACCCGCACCTCGTCACCATATTTCTCGCCAAACAGAGCCATGGCGCCGGCCGCGATCGCCTCGTCGGGGCTCATCAACCGCGTCGTGACCGGCTCGTTCTCGCGGATGTGGCGATTCACTTCTTCTTCGAGCGCCTCGATATCTTCGGATGTGAGCGGCCTGGGATGCGAGAAGTCGAAACGAAGCCGGTCGGGAGCGACCAGGCTGCCCTTCTGGGTGACGTGGGTGCCCAGCCGGTTGCGCAAGGCGGCGTGAAGTAGGTGGGTGGCCGAATGGTTGGCGCGAACTCTGGAGCGACGCTCCGCATCGACGACGAGGTGCACGGCTTCGCCTACCGCCAACTCTCCGGATCGGATCGCGACATGGTGGGCGTGCAATCGACCGAGCGGTTTCGACGTGTCTTCAACTTCAGCTTCCAGACCCTTGTCCGAGCGGATGAATCCGCTGTCGCCAATCTGCCCGCCGCTTTCCCCGTAGAAGGGAGTCTGATTGGTCAGGATCACGGCCGTGTCACCGGCGGAGGCGCGGTCGACCCGGACTCCGTCCTTGACGATGGCGAGGACCTGGCCTTCGCCTTCATGGCCGGCATAGCCGATGAACTCCGTCGAACCGAACTCCTCGGCGATATCGAACCAGATGTCTTCGGAGGCTTTGGCGCCGGAGCCCTTCCATGCCGCCCGGGCGGCCGCCTTTTGCTCGGCCATGGCCGCGTCGAAACCCGCGCGATCGACGTAGAGTCCTTGAGCACGGAGGGCGTCCTCGGTGAGGTCGTAGGGAAATCCGTACGTGTCGTAGAGGCGAAAGGCGACGTCGCCGGGCAGGATTTCCCCCGCCTTCATCGAAGCAGTCGCCTCCTCCAGCAGCCGTAGTCCCTTGTCGAGGGTCTGACGGAAGCGGGTTTCCTCGAGCTTGAGAGTCTCTTCGATCAGAGGCTGAGCACGAACCAGCTCCGGGTAAGCCGCGCCCATCTCGGCGACCAGCGCGGGAACCAGCCGGTGCATCAGCGGGTCCTTGGCCCCCAGGATATGGGCATGGCGCATGGCGCGGCGCATGATTCGCCGGAGCACATAGCCCCGCCCCTCGTTCTGCGGGAGTACGCCGTCGGCGATGAGGAAGCCGGAGGCCCGCAGATGGTCCGCAATGACCCGATGACTTGCCTTCTGCTCGCCCGTCGGCACCGAGCCGGTCAGTTCCGCCGACGCGGCGATCAACGCCTGGAACGTGTCCGTATCGTAATTGTCGTGAACTCCCTGGAGCACGGCAGCGATCCGCTCCAGGCCCATCCCGGTATCGATCGACGGCCGCGGCAGGTCGCGGACGATCTCATTGTCCTCCTGCTCATATTGCATGAAGACCAGGTTCCAGATCTCGGTGAACCGATCCCCGTCCTCGTCAGCCGATCCGGGCGGACCTCCCGGAATCTTGTCACCATGATCGTAGAAGATTTCGGAGCAGGGTCCGCAGGGGCCGTTGTCCCCCATCGCCCAGAAATTGTCCTTGGTCGGGATGCGGATGATCCGGGCTTCCGGCATTCCGGAAATCTTGCGCCAAAGGTCGAACGCCTCGTCATCCGTATGGTAGACGGTCGCCAGCAGCCGATCCTTCGGAATCCCCCACTCTTGGGTGATCAGGTTCCAGGCGAGCAGGATCGCCCGTTCCTTGAAATAGTCGCCGAAGGAGAAATTCCCCAGCATTTCGAAGAAGGTGTGGTGGCGGGCCGTGTAGCCGACATTGTCCAGGTCGTTGTGCTTGCCGCCGGCGCGCACACATTTCTGCGAGGAGACGGCGGTCGCATAGCCGCGCTTTTCCTGGCCGGTGAAAACATTCTTGAAGGGGACCATGCCTGCATTGACGAACATCAGGGTCGGATCGTTCTGCGGAACCAGAGGTGCCGACGGAACGACCTCATGGCCTTCGCTCCGGAAATGTTCGAGGAATGTGCGCCTGATGTCGTTGGTCGAGGTCATGGACGGCGATGTAAGCCACGTGCTGCGCTGCGGCAAGCAGGGGGCAGCCACCTGAACGGCTCCGATCCGAGCTTCTTCCGCTATTGCGGCGATGCCGCTAAGGTCGGGACCAGAGAAGCTGCAAGGAGGATCAGCATGCTCCGTCAGTCCGCCACAGCCCTTGCGGCCGCTTGCGCTCTGATCGCGGCGACCGCCTCGGCCCAATCGGGGAGCCCTTCGCCCGAGTCTTCCGCGCCGGCGCGCGCGGACCTTCCCGCCAACGTCCGGATCTACGAAGTACCGGCGGGAAGTCGGCCCCACGACGTTGCGCCCGCGCCCGACGGCAAGGTCTGGTATACGGGCCAGCGCCGTGGAACGCTTGGCATACTCGACCTGCAGTCGGGACAGGTCAGGGAGATCCCGCTGGGCGAGGGCTCGGCCCCCCATGGGGTCATTCAGGGACCGGACGGCGCTGCCTGGATCACCGACGGCGGGCTCAATGCCATCGTTCGGGTCGATCCCCGCACTGAGGAAGTGAAAGCCTGGAGGCTTCCCCCCGATTTTCCGGACTCGAACCTCAATACCGCCGCTTTCGATGGCGAGGGCGTGCTATGGTTCACCGGCCAGACCGGCGTCTATGGCCGGCTTGATCCACGCACCGAGGAGATGCGTGTGTGGCGCGATCCTGAAGGCCGTGGGCCCTATGGCATTGCCGCGACGCCGGCGGGCGACATCTACTACGTTTCTCTCGCGGGCAGCCATCTTGCCCGAATCAACCGGCAGACCGGCGAGGCGGCCATCATCGAACCGCCCACCCCGCAGCAGGGAGCCCGACGAGTCTGGGCAGACAGTCGCGGGAACCTCTGGATCTCCGAGTGGAATAGCGGGCAGCTGACCCGTTACGATCCCCGAACCGGTGAATGGCGGAGCTGGAAACCCGAGGGAGAAAGACCACGGGTCTATGCCGTTTATGTCGATGATCGGGACATCGTTTGGATCAGCGACTTCGGCGCGAATTCGGTGCTTTCCTTCGATCCCCAGTCAGAGCGGTGGACCCGCTATCCAGGAAGCGGCGACAACAGCAACGTTCGCCAGATCCTCGGGCGCCCCGGCTGGATCTATCTTCCCGAATCCGGCCTCGATCGCATCATGGTCATCCGAACCGCCGAGGGATCGTGAACCCCCTGGCGTGGGCGGGTGTCGCGGTCCTTGCCGCGAGCGCCTCGGCTGCGGCTTCGCCTCCCGCTTCTGCCGACGGGGAGCGGATCTACCGGCGCTGCTATGCCTGTCATGCGATCGAGCCGGACGGAAACACGCCCGCCGGTCCAACACTGCATGCAATTGTTGGCCGGCCGATCGCCTCCGAACCCGGATTTGACTATTCGCCCGCGCTTCGGCGACTGGCGGACCGTCAGGGTCGCTGGACTGCGGAGCTTCTCGACCGCTTCATTGCCGACCCGGAATCGGTTGCTCCTGGAACCGAGATGGGTTTTCTGGGGATCCGCGAGCCCGACCAACGACGTGCCCTCATTGACTGGCTCGCTCGAACCAGCCGTTGACGCAATCTGGCGGCTTTTTGCCCCATCCCCCTTGCGCTCGGTGAAGATTGGGTCAAGTCTGACAAGTCCCACAAGGCGCGGCGCCGCGTCTTCCTCGCGGATGCCGCTCGGCACGTGAAGGAGACGATCATGCCCGAAAGAGCAGCAGGCACCAGGACCATCGCGCTCGTCGGGCCTGGCGGCGCTGGAAAGACCAGCCTCGCCGAGGCCCTGCTTTTCGCAACGGGGGCGATCAGTCGGCAAGGCTCGGTTGCCGACGGCACCAGCGTCGGCGACTTCAGTCCGGAAGCGCGGGCGCGGGGCGGCTCGACCGAGATCAACTTGATGCATCTGGATTATCTCGAAGATCGCTACGCCCTGATCGATGCTCCGGGCTCGGTGGGCTTCGCTGCCGACGGCGCACTCGGCACCGCCGCCGCCGACCTTGCCATCGTCGTCATCGACCCAGACCCGGACCGGGCCCTGCTCGCCGAGCCGACCCTGCGGCAACTGGAGACGCTCGGCATCCCGCACATGATCTTCGTCAACAAGATCGACCAGGCACGCGGGTCCATCCAGGGGCTGCTGGAGGCGCTTCAGCCGATGAGTGCCTCACCCCTGATCGCTCGCTGGATCCCGATCCGTGATGGCGAGAAGATCGCCGGCTTCGTCGATATCGCTCTTGAACGGGCCTATTATTATCGGCCTGGTCAGCCTTCGGAGCAGAAGGCCATCCCGCCGGATCTCGCAGATCGGGAAAGCCTCGAACGCAGTCAGATGCTCGAACGGCTCGCCGATCATGACGATGCGCTGCTGGAGGCCCTGCTCATGGACGAAACGCCCGATCCGCAGACCATCTATTCGGATCTCGCGAAAGAAACGGGTGCCGGCCAGATCGTGCCCGTCCTGTTCGGCTCTGCGATCAACGATTTCGGTGTTCGGCGGCTCCTCAAGACGCTTCGCCACGAAGTCCCCGATCCGTCGGCGGCGGCAAAGCGCCTCGGCGCGGCCGGCGGCTGCGCCTTTGTGTTCAAGGTCTCGAACAGCGGCGCGATGGGACGGCTGACCTATGCGCGCGTCTTCGGCGGTACGCTGAAGGAAGGAGCCGAACTCAGGGGACCCGAGGGACAGATCCGCGTCGGAACCCTGTTCGCGGTTCAGGGAGAAAAGAGTGCGAAGCTCGCCGAAGCCAGAGCCGGCGATGTCGTTGCGATCGCCAAGCTTGAAGGCGTCAGCGCCGGGCAGTGGCTGACAAGCGGCGAAAGCCTGCCTGCGACCGAAGTCCCGCGGCCGGTCAGGAACTATGCACTCGCCATCTCCACCAGGGACCGCAAGGATGACGTTCGACTCTCCACGGCCCTCCACAAACTGACCGAAGAAGATCGATCACTCGAGTGGGAACAGGACGAGGTGATGCACGAGACTCGGCTCAGGGGCGTCAACGATGAACATCTCAAGGTCACCCTGGACCGGCTGAAAAGGCGCTACGGAGTCGCTGTGGACTCGCGTCCTCCCCATGTCGGATACAAGGAATCGATCCGCAAATCGGTGACTCAGCGGGGCCGGCACAAGAAGCAGTCCGGCGGCCATGGCCAGTTCGGAGACGTGGTACTTGAAGTGAAACCGCTGCCCCGCGGTTCCGGCTTCAGGTTCGCCGAGCGTATCTCTGGCGGAGTTGTGCCGAAGCAATGGATTCCCGCGGTCGAAGCCGGGGTGCGGGACGCCTTGGTGAAGGGCCCGCTCGGCTTTCCCGTCGTCGATGTGGCGGTCACTCTTGTCGACGGATCGTATCACAGCGTCGACAGCTCCGAGATCGCCTTCCGGACCGCCGGTCGGATAGGAATGTCGGAGGCTCTGGCCCAGGCCTCGCCGCACCTGCTCGAGCCGGTTTTGAAGGTGACGGTGACGGCGCCGGGTTCTGCCACGTCACGCGTGACTTCGGCGATTGCCAGCCGGAGAGGACAGATGCTGGGCATGGGACCGCGCGAGGGGTGGTCGCGCTGGGACCGGATCGAGGCGCTGTTACCGGAAGCCGAAATGCAGGGTTTCGATGCCGAGCTTCGCTCATTGAGCCAGGGACTCGGCACCTACGAAGCCGAATTCGACCACCTCGCCGAGCTGAATGGGGCGTTGGCGGAGAAGGTGGTTCAGCGGGAGCTCGAACCGGCCTGAGCCTTCAGGAGGGGTGCGCTTCCGCAACGGAAGCGCTTTCTCCGCCGGGCAGGGAAGATTCCGCTTCCGCCGGCTCCCCGGCGGAGATCACCTGGGCGGCAACGAGATCGCCGACGACGTTCAATGTCGTTCGGCACATGTCGAGGAAGCGGTCGACGCCGAGTACGAGCGCTATCGCTTCCGGCCGGATACCCACCATGGCGAGGATCAAGGCCACGACCGGCAGCGATCCCGCCGGGACGCCGGCAGTGCCGATTCCGCCGAGGATGCAGACCAGCATCACCATGACCTGCTGCCCTAAAGTGAGTTCGATGCCGAAAAACTGCGCCAAGAAAATGACGGTAACGCCCTCGAACATGGCCGTGCCGTTCTGGTTGGCGGTCGCGCCGATGGTGAGAACGAATCGTGCCACCCGGCGCGGAAGGCCGAGCTGCTCGTCCGCTACCCTTAGAGCGGTGGGCAAGGTGGCGTTTGACGAGGCCGTGGAAAAGGCCATCAGGCTCGCTTCCTGAGTCTGACGGAAGAAGTCCACGGGGCTCTTGCGACCCAATGTGGTGAGCAGCAGCGGAAAGACGATGAACATCTGGATGCCAAGAGCAAGCAGCACCACCCCGACATAAGCAGACAGGCGAACCAGCAAGTCCCAGCCAAACAGTGCGGCGAGGTTGAACATGAAACAGGCGACGGCGATCGGCGCCAGTCGGATGACGATCATGATCAGCCGCATCGTGACGTCGAACAGCCCTTCGAAGCCGGTCTTCAAAGTTCGAGCGGCCGGCGTATCGGTGAGCATCAGGCCGATTCCGAAGAACAGAGCGAAGAACATCACCGAGAGGATCGTGCTGTTGCTTCCCATCGCCTCGACGAGGTTGTTCGGGATGATGCTGACGAACGCGTCAATTCCGGTCGGCTGCTCGCGTCCGGTTTCGATTATCTGGCCGGCCCGCCCCTCCTGCTCGGCAAGAAGAGCGGCGGCGGCTTCACGGTCCACACCGGCGCCCGGCTGGAGCAGGTTGACGACGGCAAGGCTGACCATCACCGCGATCGAGGAAACGATCACCGTATAGGCCAGGGTCCTGAGGCCGACGCGCTTGAGCGAGCGGATCTCGCCCATCTCCGATACCCCGACGACTAGCGCCGAGAAGAGCAGCGGAATGACCAGCATGAAGATCAGCCGCAGGAAGACCTGGCCGATCGGTTGGGTCACATATTGAGTGACGGCCTCGACCCAAGGAGCATCGGGCTGGGTGACATAGACGAACAGGCCTGCGATCAAGCCGACGAGGAACCCAATCAGCATCTGCATGTGCAGCGCCATCCGACGCGGCTTGGTGCTTTGCATAGATGTCGATCCCCTCTGCTTTCTTGCGCGGCATCCGGGCGCCCGGCGGCCTAAAAGTCAACACTCCATTTGATCGGAGTGGCGATGTGCGGATCGGAACTAACGCCCCTGCCCCGGATCACAAGAGGAGCCTCGGCTCTTACGCCTGGCTCGACCGATGATAGAGGTCCGCTTCGAGGCAAGTCGCGGGGACGTCCAAGCTCGCTGCAGGCGACGAGCTTGACTCAGGCGTAGGCGTAGGGGCCGCCCTTCTGCAACGCTGCGGCGTAGGCCGGACGTGCGTGGATCCGCTCGAGCCAGTCGACCAGGTTCGGGTGCTCCGCGCCTAGTCCCGCCCGGCTTCGCGCCGCTTCCAGGGGAAAGCTCATCATGATGTCTGCCGCAGTGAATTCGTCGCCAGCAAACCATGCTCTTTCGGCCAGTTCCCGGTTCAGCCACGCAAGATGATGAGCGAACATCCTAAGCAATGGCCTGCGCGCCGGCCGACCGAGCCAGCCGAGACGCTGCACCACCAGCAAGGCGAACAGCGGCGGCATCATCGAACCTTCGGCATAATGAAGGAAGAAACGGTAGCGCAAAACGGCTTCGCGGTTGGCAGGAGGCCCCAGCCGCCCTTCTGCTTTCTCGACCAGATACTCGATGATCGCTCCGGTCTCCGCGAGCACTCGCGGTCCGCCCGACGCCGATCGATCCTCGATGATCGGTGATTTGCCAAGCGGATGAACCTGCCTCAGCTCGATTGGCGCGAGCAGAGTATCCGGATCGCGACTGTAGCGGCGGACCTCATAGACGAAGCCGAGCTCTTCAAGCAGCCACAGGATGCGTTGGGAGCGCGAATTTTCGAGATGGTGAACGACGATCATGGCCCTGTCCTAGCGCAGCTGCGATACGGCTGGAATTGGAACTTGCTCCCAAGGCGCCGCTTCTCCAGTAGCGGCGGGCATCTCCTGGAAAGCATCGATGGACGTAGTTTCAAAGCAAAGCAGGCGCATGCCGGGCCGGGCAGAATTCGTCGTGCTCATGGCCGCTTTGATGGCCTCCAATGCGCTGGCAATCGATGCGATGCTTCCCGCGTTGCCGGCCATCGGCGAAGCGCTTGGCGTAGCCGAGGAAAATCGGCGACAGCTCGTGATCACCGCCTACCTGCTTGGCTTCGGCGGTGCCCAGATCGCCTATGGTCCGCTTGCCGACCGCTACGGACGCAAGGTGTTGCTGGTCGCGAGCATGCTGTTTTTCGCGCTATTCGCTGGCCTGGCCGGCATTGCCGGCAGCTTCGCCCTGCTTCTGGCCGCACGGGCGATGCAGGGTGTCGCCGCGGCGGGAACGCGCGTGCTGGTCGTCGCCGTAGTCCGCGATCGCTTCCAGGGCTCGGCAATGGCACAGATCATGTCCACGGTGATGATCATCTTCATCGTCGTTCCCGTGCTGGCGCCGACCTTCGGCCAGGCTGTCCTGGCGTTCGGGAGCTGGCGGCACATCTTTATCGGCCTGGCCGTTTACGGCCTGCTGCTGATGTTGTGGACAGGCTTGCGCCTGCCGGAAACACTCGCAACGGAGGCTCGACGACCGCTTTCTCTTGCCCATGTCTGGAGTGCGGCATCCGAGACGCTGGGGCGACGGGCTTCGCTCGGCAATACTCTGGCGACGACCCTGACCTTTGGAGCCTTGTTCGCTTTCATCGGATCGATCCAGCAGATCGTCTTCGACGTGTTCGAACGACCGGCTCTGCTCGGGCTCGTTTTCGCCTGCATCGCCGGACCGATGGCGGTGAGCTCCTACGCCAATTCGCGATTGGTGATGCGGCTGGGATCGCGCCGGATCTTGCTGACGGCGCTTGGCGCCTTCACCCTCACTTCGCTGCTCCACCTGGCGGTGGCGCTCACCATTGGGGAAACGATCTGGACGTTCGTCGCGCTCCAGGCGCTGACCATGGCCTGCTTCGGCCTCATCGGCGCCAATGCCGGAGCCCTCGCGATGGAGCCTTTGGGACATATCGCCGGAACGGCTTCGGCCCTCCAGGGCCTGATCACCACGGTCGGCGGAGCGCTTATCGGCTTTGCGATCGGTCAGCAGTTCGACGGAACGACTGTCCCGATGGTCGCTGGGTTCGTCTCCTGCGGTGCCGTCGCCTTGTTCTTTGCCTGGTGGGCCAATCCCCGGAGCGCGCCGGTCGCCGAAACCGCCCCCTGAAACAGGAGCGGAGCCACTCGGGCTCCGCTTCGCGCAAGGGATGAAAACGGGGGAGGGATTAAGCCCCCCCCGCCCCTGCTGGTGTGATCAAATATCGTCGTCGGGGGCCGGACCGGCCATCAGGGCATCGCCGACCTCCTCGGTCTTGCCGCGGATCGCTCGCTCGATGCGCTGGGCAACTTCAGGATTCTCCTTGAGGTAGGTCTTGGCATTCTCGCGACCCTGGCCGATCCGGATCGAGTCGTAGCTGAACCAGGCGCCCGATTTCTCGACCAGACCCGCCTTGACTCCGAGATCGAGGATCTCGCCCAGCTTCGACACCCCTTCGCCGTACATGATATCGAATTCGACCTGCTTGAACGGCGGAGCGAGCTTGTTCTTCACGACCTTCACCCGCGTGGTGTTGCCGGTAATGTCGTCGCGGTCCTTGATCTGGCCCGTACGGCGGATGTCGAGCCGGACGCTGGCATAGAATTTGAGCGCATTGCCGCCGGTGGTCGTCTCCGGATTCCCGTACATGACTCCGATCTTCATCCGCACCTGATTGATGAAGATGACCAGGCATCGCGACTTGGAGATGGAGCCGGTAAGCTTTCTCAGCGCCTGGCTCATCAGCCGCGCCTGGAGACCCACGTGCGAATCGCCCATTTCGCCCTCGATCTCGGCGCGGGGAACGAGCGCCGCGACAGAGTCCACGACCAGCACGTCGATGGCACCTGAGCGAACAAGCGTATCGGTAATCTCCAGCGCCTGTTCGCCGGTATCGGGTTGCGAAACGATCAGATTGTCGACGTCTACCCCCAGCTTTCGGGCATAGATCGGATCCAGTGCATGTTCGGCGTCGACGAAGGCGGCGACTCCGCCGGCCTTCTGCGCCTCGGCAACGGCATGGAGTGCCAAGGTCGTCTTGCCCGAACTTTCCGGACCGTAGATTTCGACGATTCGGCCACGTGGAAGGCCGCCGATGCCGAGCGCGATGTCCAGCCCGAGGCTGCCGGTGGAGATGGTTTCGATCTCGATCGCCTCGCGCGAGCCGAGGCGCATGGCGCTGCCCTTGCCGAATGCGCGGTCGATCTGTGCCAGGGCGGCGTCGAGGGCTTTCTGCTTGTCCATATCGAGATTGGTCCTGTCGGATACGACTTTGAGTGGCGCCACCATGGCCTTGCTCCCGTTATTGTCTCCGCGCGGATCGTTCAACGCGTGAGTCACATGTACATGATCCGTTCCAAGGGAACAAGTAGAGAACACGCCTCGCCGTTCCTCGATCTGTCTCGATGCGCAGTCTCCTTTAGCCCCGGTCGCGCGTTAGCGGGTAAGCGGTTCGGCGCCTGAAGTTGAGCCGGCCGACCCAATCCGCAGGAGAGCTTCCCTCAACGCAGGCTTGGTGGCGGGATGGTCATAGATGTTGCTATGGCCCGCTCCAGCAATCGTGCGATCGTAGACGAGGTTACCCGTCGATTGGCGCAGGGCGTCGGTGCGCGCCGGGACGATCAAAGTGTCATGACTGGCGGCGATGATGGCGACCGGAACTCGGCTGTCCCGAAGCGCTTCGGCCGGCTCCATCTCATGGCGGAACAACAGTCGAACGGGAAGCCACGGATAGTGACCGGCAGCGACCCTCATGAGTGAATCGAATGGGGTCACCAGGATTGCGCCGCCGATTGGTCGCTGGCGCGCGAGATAGGCGGCGACTCCGCTGCCGATGCTGAAGCCGACCGCGATGGTTCGGGTTTCGCCAAAGCCCTGTCGCACCCAATCGTGAACGAGAAGCGCATCCTCCTGCAGCGCCTGAGCGCTCGGCGATCCGCTGCTCGGCGCGTAGCCGCGATAGTGAAAGGCGATTACGTGAGCTTCCGGGAAGGTCTCGTGCAGATATTCCGCAACCGAGGTCGCATTCCAGGCATTACCGCCGAAACCGAGGATCAGGAGTTGCTCTTCGGAGCCCGTTGCCGGGGGAATGTGGAGGCCGCGAAGCTGGTGACCCGAGGGCGTCGAGAACTCCAGAGTCCGGGCCGTCGTTGGCGGCGGGCCGGCAGGGAGGACCCGGCCGGCGGGAAACAGCATCCATGTCTGGGCGAAGTAGATGATGGCCGCAACGGCCACATAAAGGGTGAGCAGCACCAGTAGCGCTTTGACCAGCCACACGGCCATTCTCCTAGCCGAGTCCCTGCGGCTCCGGGAAAATCGGCTGAGAGATCCAGCCGGACTGTCGACGCGATCGGAAGCTCATCGTGCAACGTCGTCCAGGGCATAGCCAGGACGATCAGCTGGCCAGGGCCCGTTCAAGCACGGGAGGGATCGCGTCGATCGTGTAAGGCTTGGAAAGGACTGGGGCGGCGGCATGCTTTTCCGGCGGAGGCTCGACATGGCCGCCGGTGGCGAGGATGAAGGGCTTGCCCGTTTCGGCCAGGCGATCGGCAACCGGCCAGACCTGCTTCCCGTCCTTGAGCTGGACGTCGATGATGGCGACGTCGAACCCGCCCTGGTCGACCCGCTCCAGCGCCTCCTCGACTCCCTCGCAGGTCCCGACAACGTCATGTCCGAGCGTTTCGAGAAAATCCTCGAGCATCATTGCAATGAGCGGCTCGTCCTCGACGATCAGTATCGACCTTTTGTCCGGCATGACGCCCGACTTAGCGTCTGCGCGCCAAAGAAAAAGCCTATTTCGTAGCGAGCACGTCGCGGACCGTTTCGGCGAGTTGCTGAACCGAGAAAGGCTTGGCCAGGAAAGCGACGTTGGGGATGTCGATCGACTTACGAAGCTGTTCCTCGGCATAGCCGGAAATGAACAGGATCGGCAGCTGCGGATGGATCTTCCGGGCGGCTCTGACCGTCGTCGGGCCGTCCATGGTGGGCATCACCACGTCGGAGATGAGCAGGTCGACCTTCTCCTCGCGGCCGAGAATTTCCAGCGCCGCCTCGCCATTCTCGGCCGTCAGAACGGTATAGCCATGGCGGGTCAACGCGCGCTCGGCGACGGCTCGGACCATTGTCTCGTCTTCGACGAGCAGGATCGTGCCGCTGCCCCACAACTCCGCGGGCTTTTCCTTGGGCTTGGCCTTGGAGGGTGCTTCGCCGGGATGGCCGCGGTGCACGGGAAGATAGATGGTGAACGTCGTTCCCTTCCCGACCTGCGATTCGGCGAAGATGAAACCTCCGGACTGCTTGACGATTCCGTAGACCGTCGAAAGTCCGAGACCGGTCCCCTTCCCCACTTCCTTGGTGGTGAAGAAGGGTTCGAAGATCTTGCCGATGATGTGCTTGGGGATCCCGGTTCCGGTGTCGGCAACCTTGAGCGCCGTATAGTCGCCGATCGGCAGGATGTCGGTGCCCATCCGGCGCACATCGTCCGCAGTGACGGCATAGGTCTGAAGAGTCAGGGTGCCTCCGCCTTCCGGATCCTTGGCGAGCATCGCGTCGCGGGCATTGACCGCCAGGTTGACGATGACCTGCTCCAACTGACCGGGGTCGGCGCGCACGGGGCCCAGGCCGCGGCCATGCTTCACTTGAAGCTTGATCCGTTCGCCGAGAAGCCGATTGAGGAGGTGTGACACTTCCGCAACGACATCCGGAAGTTGCAGGACCTGCGGGCGAAGCGTCTGCTGGCGCGAAAATGCGAGCAGCTGGCGGGTGAGATTGGCGGCGCGATTGGCGTTGGAGCGGATCTGCTGAATGTCGTCATAGTCCGAGTCGCCCGGCGTATGGCGCATCAGCATCAGGTCGCAATTGCCGAGAATGGCGGTCAATATGTTGTTGAAATCATGGGCGACGCCTCCGGCGAGCTGACCCACCGCCTGCATCTTCGTGGCTTGTGCGATCTCCCGCTTGAGGCGCGCTTCCTCGCTATTGTCCTTGAGGCTTATCAGCACTGCGGCCGTGCCGAGGCCTCTGGCCCCCGCAACCGTCATTGCGACAGGCTCCTCCGGGCTGGACTTGAGCCTTACCGCCAGGTCGCCCGACAGTGATCGGCCTCGGGCGAATCGCCGCACAGCCTCCGAAACCGCCGCCTTGTCCTCGTCGACGACGAGATCTCCGGGCCAGGCGGGCCGCTCGTTCTGGCCTAGCCCGACGGCGCGGCGGAAGGCCTTGTTCAAAAAGGCGAAGCGTCCGTCCGTATCCGCCAGAGCAAGCCCGAGCGGCAGGCTGTCCAGGAGGGCGTGGATATGGGCATTCTCGTCCTCGCCCAGGCGAGCGCCCGGAACGTCGTCGATGATCAGGAACAGCGAAAGCGAATCCGCGCCGTCACCGAGCGGGATCTGGAGAATGCGCAACGGCATTCCCGTCCGCCCTTCGGCCGCGAAGTGGAACTGCCCGCTTTCGGAGGCAGCGAGATAATCCACCAGCAAAGTGCCCTCGACCTGCTCGCCCTCTTCGCCGGCTGCACGGAAAGCGAAGGAGGATGTGGCGGCGCTGATCCGGCCTTCCGAATCGGACAGGACCAGCATCAATCCAGCATCGCTCAGTCGGCGGTCGGCTTCGCCCGACAGCAGGCGCCTGGCCTCGGCGATCAGGTCCACGCCCTCGCCGCGCGTGAGCCTCCACAGCAGATGTTCGGCCACAGCGCGGATCTCGACTCGATACCTGAGACCGCCAATTTCGATGCGCCCAAGATCGGCCTTGCCCTCGCGCCGAGCCAGCCGAACGGTTTCGGGCAGCTCTCGAAAGAGAGCCAGGGGGCCGGTCTCGACTCCGAGCCACTGGGCCCAAGCCTCGTTGGCACTGATCAGGTTGCCATGGCCATCGGTCAGAGCCAGCGCAATATCCTTTCCGGCCCCGTCAAGCGCAGCCCGGATCAGTGCCGGATCGGTATCCTGGACCGGAGCTTCGAGCAGTGGAACGGCGGTGGGTCGTGGCCGCCTCAGCAGAAGAAGGAGCCCACCGGCGCCGATCAGGCCAGCGAGAAAGGCCGCGGCGAAGGTCCGATCGCCTACCGCCCAAAGCAGCAGGCCCGCCGACGCGAGGGCGGCCGCGGCGAAGAGTGGCAACTCGATCGCTGGGCGGACGCGTGATGCCGCGCTCATCAGATGCCCTGCAGGCGCCTCAGCGAGCGGCGGCGCCACTTTCGAGCGGTCCACCAACGCCAGATCCAGACCGAAACCAGATAGGTGACGAGCGAAGTCACGGCCGCAAGGACGAAGAGCCCGCTGACCATCGCCAGGGCCGCATCGGAGAAGAGCCAGCCGAACCATTCGGCGATGCTTGCATCACCGCCTGGGACCCCTTTGTGGCCACCGAAGCCGAGGCCGCTGCCGACGAAGTAGGACGCCCCCAGCAGGAAAGGCGTGGTTGCCGGGTTGGTGAGAAAGGTCATCGCCGCGGCGATCGGAATGTTGGCCCGTAGCGGCACGGCCATCAGGGCCGATCCTATGATCTGAACGCCCGGGATCAGGAGGAAGATTCCCACGAACATGCCGACCGCAGCGCCGCGCGGAACCGACCGGCGGGTGAAGCGCCAGAACTCGCTGCTGAGCACACGCGTGCCGAACGGTTTCAAAAGCCGACTCTTCGCCAGCTCCTCCCGCTTGGGCGCGTTCTTCGCGAACCATCTGGTGATGCGATCAACCATGCTGCCGAAGCAGGCGGCCCTGCTCCCTTTTCCAGTCTTTCTGTTTTTCGTGCTCGCGCTTGTCGTGCAGCTTTCGTCCTCGCGCCAGCGCAAGTTCAACCTTGGCCCGTCCGCGGGAATTGAAATAAATGGATAGTGGTACCAGCGTCATCCCCTGCCGAGCGACCGCACCGAACATCTTGTTGATCTCACGTCCGTTGAGCAGGAGCTTGCGTGGGCGTTTCGGCTCGTGATTGAACCGGTTGCCGTGGCTGAATTCAGGCACGTTGGCGTTGATCAGCCAGACTTCGCCGTCTTTGACTTCGGCATAGCTTTCGGCAATCGATCCCTCACCGAAGCGCAACGATTTCACCTCGGTGCCGGTTAGCGCGATTCCGGCTTCGAACGTTTCTTCGATCGCGTAGTCGAAACGCGCCCGCCGGTTTTCGGCGACGACCTTCTTCTTGTCGAACGTGGCGGGACGGGGACGAACCATGATCAGCAGATAGGTGTCGATGGCAAGGTGCGAAAGCGTCTGTCGAAGACAAGCTCGTCAGAGTGGCACCCTCTCCCTGCAATCGGCTCGTCGGGATCAGGGGAATATATGTCGAGACCTGATGAAGAAACCGGCATCAGATCAGGCCCGCATGCCGCAGGGCGGCGTCGACGGCACGGCGGCTCGACTCGCTCGGCGGCGTCATTGGCAACCGAAGGTCGGAGGGGAAATCGGGACGGACACGGTTGACCGCGTATTTTGCCGGTCCGGGTGAAGCGTCGCTGAACAAGGCCGAATGGAGCGGATAAAGCCGGTCCTGAAGCTCAAGAGCCTGCTTGAAGTTCCCGCCGAGGCAGGCCTCCTGGAACTCCGCACACTGGCGCGGCGCGACATTGGCTGTCACCGAGATGCAGCCGACACCCCCCATGGCCATGAAACCGAGCGCCATGTCGTCATTGCCGGAAAGCTGCACGAAGTCGCGGCCACAGGCTTCGCGCTGGGCCGATACCCGAGCCAGGTTGCCCGTCGCATCCTTGACCGCGACGATGTTCGGGATCTCGGCAAGGCGAGCCATGGTTTCGACGGAAATGTCTGTGACTGTCCGTGACGGGACGTTGTACAGGACGATCGGCAAGTCCACGGCTTCGGCGATCGCCGCGAAATGGGCGAAAATGCCTTGCTGGTTGGGACGGTTGTAATAAGGCGGAACGTGGAGCGCGGCATCGGCGCCGACCTGCCTGGCCGAACGGGTGAGCTCGATCGCGTGAGTCGTGTCGTTGGAGCCGCAGCCGGCGATCACCGGCACCCGGCCGGCCGCAACCTCGACGCACGAGGCGACGATTCTGCGATGCTCCTCACCATTGAGGGTCGCCGATTCGCCCGTCGTGCCGCACGGGACAAGTCCATGACTTCCTTCGTGAATCTGCCAGTCGACGAAAGCACGGTAAGCCGCCTCGTCAAACGCTTCGTCGCGAAACGGCGTCACTAGAGCCGGGAACGACCCTTTGAACATGAAAGCCTCCTTCACCCCGGGAGTCGGCTCGGCCTATGGAAGAGTTTGAGCGTTCCAGGGGGAATGTTCAGCGTCTGATAAGGAGCCGGATGTCATTCTGTCCAGCATGCACAAAGAAGCGGCCATTTTGCTCCTGTTGGGAGCCTCCGTCGCGGCCGTTGCCGCGAATTCCGTCGGACCTGTCATCATCAAGAAGCCTGAGCCGGCGGTGAGTCGTGCAGCGGTCGTTCCGGCCGCTGCCGTCGCCCAGTCGATGGCATCGGTGCCGGCCAATGCGATCGCCGGCAGCGTCGCACGTTGGCATAGTCTGCGGCAAAGCGATAACCTGCCATTCTCTTCCTACGCCTCCTTCCTTCTCAGCCATCGCGGCTGGCCGGGCGAGTCGGCCATGCGCCGTTCGGCGGAGCGGCAGATCGACCCCGCCACGACCTCGGCGGCCGAAGTCGTCCGCTTCTTCGAAGCTTTCCCACCGCTGACTCCGGCGGGCCATGCCCGCCACGCTTTCGCTCTTCAGGCCAGTGGCCGAACGGAGCAGGCGCGCGCGGCGGCACGGGCCGCCTGGACTGCCGGCGTAATGCCGGTGGCCGACGAGCAGCGCCTGCTCGGCGCCTTCGGCGGCATGCTGACGCCGCAGGACCACGACATGCGAATGGAAGTGCTGCTCGGAAACGGCGACACTCAGAGCGCTCAACGGATGCTTGCCTGGACGTCGCCGGCGAAGCGGCCGCTCTTCGAAGCTCGACTGGCGCTCCAAACCCGCGCTTCGGACGCTCGGTCTCGCGTTGATTCGCTCGGAACCGCCTTCGACGGCGATCCCGGCCTGCTGATCGACAAGGCGAATTATCTGCGCTCGAGCGACCCGCTAGGAGCCCGGCAATTGCTTGCCCGTCCGAGACGCCTGACCAGCCGGCCCGCCGCTCCCGAGAAGTTTATGGAGGCCATGGTCGCTCTGGCTCGCGGCGCCGCCGCCGACCGGCAGTGGACTCTCGCCTATCAGATCGCCAGCCAGGTCGACGACCTCTACGCCCCGGGCACTGACATCAGCGCTCTGTCCTATGGCGAGCGCGACGAATATACGAACCTTACCTGGCTGGCCGGCCAGGCGGCGCATCGACTCGGACGACCCGCCGACGCTGTCGGAATGTTCGAACGCTATGCCCGCGGCGGACGCTCGGGCCAGACCCGCGCCAAGGGCCTCTACTGGGCCGCCCGCTCGGCCCATTCTGCCGGGCAGGCGCAGCAGTCCAACGCCCTGCTCCAGCAGGCAGCGGCCTTCCCCGACCAGTTCTATGGGCAGCTTGCGCTCGAAAGGCTCGGCCGCCCGGTTCCGCCGCCCGCCCCCGTGACGGTGCCGCCAACACCTCAGGAGCGCGCAGCCTTTACCGCTCGCCCGCTGGTGCAGGCGGCCCGCTATCTCGGCGAGAGCGGCCGATGGTCGGACCAGTCGCTGTTCGTGCGAGCCATTGCGGAGCAGGTTGATACCGAACGCGAGCGATTGATCGCAGCCGAGTATGGCCGGGCGATCGGCCGGCTCGACCTGCCGGTATGGGTGGCGCGCGAAGCGCGAAACAAGGGCGAGAGCCTCTACGCCGCTCCCGCCTTCCCGGAAGTTTCCCTTCCTGGGGCCTATGCCCATAACTGGGCGCTCGCCCATGGCATTACTCGGCAGGAAAGCTCCTTCGACCGTGCCGCAGTCAGCCATGCCGGAGCGCGCGGGCTGATGCAGCTGATGCCCGCCACGGCGCGTGAGACCGCCAGCCGACTTGGCCTCCCGTACGATTTCGGACGGCTGACTTCGGATCCGGCTTACAACATCATGCTCGGTTCGAGCTATTTCGACACCTTGCTTCGGCAGTGGGGTGGCAACGTCCCGCTTGCTGTCGCCAGCTACAATGCCGGTGCCGGCAATGTCCGGCGGTGGGTCCGCGAAAATGGCGATCCGCGCACGGCGGGTGTCGATATGATCGAGTGGATCGAGCAGATACCCTTCTTCGAAACGCGCAACTATGTGCAGCGCGTGATCGAGAATGCGGTCGTCTATGATGCCATGCGCGCTCAGCGCAGCGGAGGTACGGCTCCGGCTCCGTCATCCTATCTTCGCAGCCGCTGATTCGGCTTCCGGCGCGACAAGGTAGAAGTCGAGCGTGCCCGATCGTCCGAACTACATCACGCCCGCGGGCTACAAGCGGCTGCGGGAAGAATATGAGGCGCTGTTTTCGGTCGAACGGCCGAAGCTGCTTGAAACCATTTCCTGGGCCGCGGCCAATGGCGATCGCTCGGAAAATGCCGACTATCAATATGGCCGGCGTCGACTTCGCGAGGTTGATCGGCGGATAAACTTCCTCGCCCGCCGGATGAAGGAGGCCAAGGTCACCGATCCGGCGCAGCAGCCGGACAGGGATCGAGTGTGGTTTGGGGCGAAGGTGATGCTGGTCGACGAGAATGACCAGGAGCGGACGCTCACCCTGGTGGGCGAAGACGAAGCCGATGCTTCGGCCGGACTGGTCAGCTGGTACTCGCCGATCGCGCGGGCCATCCGGGGTGCGGCCGTTGGCGACCTGCGCCGGGTGGCGCTTCCCACAGGCGAACGGGAATATGAGGTGCTGGCGATCGAATATCCCGGCGAACGCCGATAGACGGTCGCGGACCTGATCCAATCAGTCTGACGTCAGTGCCGTTCGGCTAGGGCCGCCGAGGTCCCCTTAAATAGCCCCCGGCGGCGTAGACCAGAGCCGTTCGGATCTCCGGATCGGTGATCCTCATATCGCGGTCATGATCCGCATAGCGGCGGAACCAGATGTTCACGCGGTGCGCCACATCTTCACTGACAAAGCCTTCCGCGGCATCGCTGAAGCCCATCGTGACGATCGCCCGCCCTTCCTCGGTCTCCTTCAGCCAAGGGTCGAGGATGTCGAGACCGGGGCCCCTCAGCGGCCCTTCATGAGGCCCGCGCGTTCCGCGCCATTCGGCCCCGGCATAATCTGGTGGCGGAGGTCCGTAGACATCGTGAGCGCAAGCAGCGATGCCTGCAACGAGGGCCAATAGGAGGATAGCGCGCATCGTCAGCCTTCCCGTTCAGTCGGCGCCATTTACCATTTCTGACGGCACTCAATCCTTCTTTGTCAGGAGCTGCCGTACCACCTGTCCCATTTCAGGACTCATCCTTGGAGGATCCTTGGGACAGGCGCGATCGAGAGCATCCGCCACCACATTCAGAGCGGCGATCCGGGCCGACTTCTTGTTGTTGCCGTCGATCACCGTCCAGGGGGCCCAGCGAGTATCGGTAAGCTCGAACATGTCGGCGAGTGCGGTCAAATATTCGTCACGACGCGCTCGATTGCGCAGATCCTCCTGAGTGACCTTCCACCGCTTCCATGGATGAGCCAGGCGCGCCGCAAATCGCGAATCCTGAGTCGCCTGTGTGATGTGAAAGAACAGCTTGATGACGGTGGTGCCGTCGGTCGTCAGCTGAGCCTCGAACTCGTTGATTTCGTCATAGGCTCGGCGCCACTCCAACGGGCTGGCGAAGCCTTCGACCCGCTCGACGAGAACCCTGCCGTACCAGCTGCGGTCGAAGATCGCCACTTCGCCAGACCGGGGCAGTCGAGCCCAGAAGCGCCAAAGATAGTGGTGCGCCTTTTCCTCTTCGCTCGGAGCGGCGATCGGCCAGACATGATAGTGCCGCGGGTCGCACTGCGCGGTCAGGCGCTGGATTGCCCCGCCCTTGCCGCTCGCATCCCAGCCCTCGACGACGATGACCGCCTTGCGCCGGTGGACGTGGAAGCAGACGAAGAGCTGGGACAGCCGTTCCTGAAGCGACTCCAGCGCCCGCTGATAGTCTCCCGGGAATTTCGCTCCGGCTTCAAAGTCGGCAAGGTCGATGGCCATCGGGCCAGCCTAACAGCGCGGCTATTCCCGCGCCACGCTTCGAGCCGGATCCTTTTCGGCTGTCCCGGAAGGGGGCACGATTCGGATATGCAGCTCACGCAGCTGCTTGGCCGTCACTTCTCCCGGGGCACCCATCATGAGGTCTTCGGCTCGCTGGTTCATCGGGAAGAGCACGACCTCGCGCAGGTTCGGCTCGTCAGCGAGGAGCATGACGATTCGATCGATCCCGGGAGCCGAGCCGCCATGCGGTGGAGCCCCGAACTTGAAAGCGTTGATCATGCCCGAGAAGTTGGTGTCGACATCTTCCTTCGAATAGCCGGCAATCTCGAAGGCCTTGTACATGATGTCCGGGCGGTGGTTCCGGATCGCCCCCGAACTCAGTTCGACACCATTGCAGACGATGTCGTACTGATAGGCAAGGATATCGAGCGGATCCCTCGTTTCGAGCGCCTCGAGTCCTCCCTGGGGCATCGAAAAGGGATTGTGGCTGAAGTCGATCCGCTTCTGTTCGTCGTCATATTCGTACATCGGGAAGTCGACGATCCAGCAAAAACGGTAGGAGTTGCGCTCGATCAGGCCAAGTTCCTCGCCAACCCGAGTCCGCGCGGCACCAGCAAGCTTGGCTGCCTGGGCCGAATTGCCAGCGGCGAAGAAGAGACCGTCGTCCGGCCCGAGACCCAGTTCGGCGATAAGCTTGCGCGTCGCCTCCTCGCCATGATTCTTGGCGATAGGTCCACCCAGCTCACCGCCCTTCTGAGTGATGTAGCCGAGGCCGGCATGGCCTTCCGATCGAGCCCATTCGTTCATGTCGTCGAAGAATTTGCGGCTCTTGTCAGCAGTCCCCGGCGCCGGAATGGCGCGAACCACTCCGCCCCCTTCCACGATCCGGGCAAACAGTCCGAAGCCGGAACCGCGGAAATGCTCCGAAACGTCGGAGATCAGGATCGGATTTCTCAGATCGGGCTTGTCGGATCCATATTTCAGCATCGCTTCCTTGTAGGGAATGCGCGGAAACTGGCCCGCCGGGGTGACGCTCTTCCCGTTCGCGAACTCCTCGAAGACACCGGCGAGGACCGGCTCGATCGCAGCGAAGACGTCCTCCTGCGTGACGAAGCTCATCTCGAAGTCGAGCTGGTAGAACTCGCCCGGGGAACGATCGGCGCGGGCATCCTCGTCCCGGAAGCAGGGCGCGATCTGGAAATACCGGTCGAAACCCGCAACCATGATCAACTGCTTGAACATCTGCGGCGCCTGGGGAAGCGCGTAGAACTTGCCGGGATGGACTCGGCTGGGGACGAGATAGTCGCGGGCGCCCTCCGGTGACGAAGCGGTCAGAATTGGAGTCTGGAACTCGGTAAAGCCCTGATCGATCATTCGGCGACGGATCGAGCTGATGACCTTCGAACGCAGGACGATATTATTGTGAAGCCGCTCGCGCCTCAGGTCGAGATAGCGGTAGCGCAGCCGGATCTCCTCCGGATATTCCTGCTCGCCGAACACCGGCAATGGAAGTTCCTGTGCCGCCGACTGGACCTCGACGCTCGCGGCATGGATCTCGATCTGGCCGGTGGCGAGGTTCGGGTTGACGGCCTCGGGATCGCGCCGGACCACTTCGCCCTCAACCGTGACGACCGACTCGACGCGGATCCCTTCGAGGAGCTTGAACGCTTCGTCGGCCACGTCGCTGACGATCTGGGTGATTCCGTAATGATCACGAAGGTCGACGAAAAGCAGGTTGCCATGGTCGCGCTTGCGGTGAACCCAGCCGGACAGCTTCACGCGCTCGCCGACATGGCTCTCGCGGAGCTCTCCGCAATTGTGGGTACGGTAGGCGTGCATCGAGGATCGCTTTCGAACTTGGCTGGCTGAAAAATGAGTGCGAGCGCTTCGCGTCACTAACTGCGCTTTGTCAAGCGAGCAGCCGTCGTTATGAGGGCGGCCAATGCGTATTCACCCACTGATTACCGACACCGAGTCTCTCGAAAAGCTCTGCGAACGACTCGCCCGCTGCGACTTCGTCGCCGTCGACACCGAATTCATGCGCGAGAATACCTACTGGCCGGACCTGTGCCTGTTCCAGGTCGCCAGCCGGGAGGAAGCCGCTGCCATCGATCCCAAGGCGAGCGGGATCGATCTGACTCCACTTCTCAACCTGCTGGTCAACAATGAGCATGTGCTCAAAGTCTTCCATGCGGGCGGACAGGACATCGAGATCATCTTCAATCTCACGGGCGGGACGCCGCATCCGCTTTTCGACACGCAGATTGCCGCCATGGCGCTCGGGCTCGGGGAACAGGTTGGTTATTCCAACCTCGTCGAGTCCCTGCTCGGTCGAAGCCTCGACAAGGGCGCCCGTTTCACCGACTGGGCGAGACGGCCGCTGGACCGGCGCCAGATCGATTACGCGATCGGTGACGTCACTCATCTGGCCGAGTTGTTTCCACGAATGCTCGAGCGCTTGCGGCGGACCGGTCGCGGCGAATGGCTTGACCAGGAGATGGAACGCATCTCGAATCCGTCCAACTACGTCAACGACCCGGCTCAGGCGTGGAAGAAGGTAAAGATCCAGAGCCGCAAGGCCGAGGTGCTTGGCCGCTTGAAGGCGCTCGCGGCCTGGCGCGAGCTCGAAGCCCGGTCGAAGAACCTGCCACGCGGCCGGATCATGAAGGACGAGACTCTGGCCGACGTTGCCATGAACCCGCCGGCGAGCCAGGAGGCCCTTGGACAGGTCCGCGGCCTCTCTGCCGCCTGGAAGGGCAACGATATTGGTGCCCGAATGATGGAAGCGCTTTCCGGTGCCGATCCCTTGCCCTCAGCAGAGATGCCGCCGCGCGAAGAACGCGGTCCGGGACTCGGCCGCGACGGAGCCTTGGTGGCCGATCTGCTGAAATTGCTGCTCAAGATCCGTGCCCGGGAAAGCAATGTCGCGCCGCGCCTGGTGGCGCGTTCGGAGGAGCTTGAATTGCTCGCGGCCGGGCGACGGGACGGGCTTTCGATCCTCCAGGGCTGGCGGTATGACGAATTCGGTCGCGATGCGCTCGACCTGGTCGAGGGACGCCTCGCTTTTGCCATCCGCAACGGCAAACTCGTCATGACCCGAACGGAACAGGAGGCCGCTGAATGAGAACTGCACTGCTAGTGGGCGCCCTGCTGGGAACCATGGCCTGCGCCACGGTTCCTGCCGACGAAGTGCCGGTCGAGCCCGGCGAGGGAGGAAGCTGTCGCACGCAAGCTCTTTCCGAGCTGGTCGGTCGTCCTGCGACGAGCGAGCTTGGAGCCGAGGCGATGCGCCGAAGCGGCGCCCGAAAGCTGAGATGGATCCGCCCCGGCGATGCCGTGACGATGGATTATCGACCGGACCGGCTCAACGTTCACCTCGATTCGAGCAACCGGGTCGATCGCTTCGCCTGCGGTTAGCCGGAAATTACCGTCTCGGAGCGGAGCCCGAGTTCGCCTGCCAGCGTCTTCAATCGCCGTTCCACCGCTTCGCTGAGAAGGGCACCGTCCTCGCGGCCGACCTCGAGGCGCAAGGCCCCTGAGCGGCGAATAAGTCGGCTGCGCTCGAGTCCTGCCGCGACTCCGCCACTGAGGCGCTGGCCGAGACGGATGGCATAGCCCCATTTGGCGGCGCGCTTGAGCTCCGCTGCCGTGCAGAGCGCAGCAATCCGAGGGTAAGGGAGTTCCGAGCCGCCTCCGAAATTGCTGAACAAGGCCTGTGCCAGCATCACCCGGCCAGGCGCATCGATGGCCACCCAATTGCCGTGCAGTGCCATGTCGATGCCGCGTTCGGCGCGAAAGTCCGGATGCGCCGCCCAGGCGATATCGGAGAGAAGACAGGCGGCCAGCCGTAAGCGCGCTGCGCGCGGTGAATCGTCGAAAGCCGGAGCGATCCAGCAATCGAGCAGATCGCCATGCTGCTCGAATCGGCCGAGGCCGGCCCCGGCTTCGCGCGCTGCCTCGATGAGCGGGTCGAGCCGCTTCAGGCCGGGGTCGAGATCGTCGTACAAGAGCCCTTCGCGGATGCCGAAGCTGGAAACGACCAGTGCCGCCGGGCGAAGCGAGTCCACCAGACTCTCGAGCAAATGGGCGGCCTTCGGCAGCGACGGCAGGCGGGAGGGTGACGCCACTCGACGGATGAAATCCTTGTCGAGCTTCTGCAGGGCGGACCGAAGCTCCCGTGCTCGTGGCGGCGGAAGATCGTGCTGATGGGTGATTGGCAGGGGATGCCCCGTCAGCGCCAGATCGATGCGAGCCAGTGCTCGCCAGCTTCCGCCGACGAGATAGAAGGGCCGTCCCGAGGCGGAGCCTTCAAACCCTGCCGCGGCGACGGCCTTGGCGACCTTCTTCGCGAGCGAATCGCCCAGTTCCTCGAGGCGAAGGACGCCCAACGGAAGCGACACGTTGCGAAGCACCCTTCCCTTCGCCACTTCGACCAGCTCCAGGCTGCCGCCGCCAAGATCGCCGACAATCCCGTCGGCGTCGGGGATCGCCGAGAGAACTCCGAGTCCGGCTAGCCTGGCTTCCTCCTCGCCGGGAATGATCTCGGCATCGAAGCCAACCGAGCGAACCCGCTTCATGAAGCTTTGTCCGTTGGACGCGTCCCTCATCGCGGCAGTCGCGACGACTCGCGTTCGAACCACCTTCATCTTGTCGATCAGCAAGTGGAACCGCTTGAGTGCGTCCAGCGCCCGCGCCTGCGCCTGGTCGCTCAAGGCGCCGGTCTCTCCTATGTCGCGGCCGAGGCCGGCCATCACCTTCTCGTTGAAGATGATCGATGGCGCGCGTTTGGCGCCGGAATAGACCACCAGCCGCACCGAGTTCGACCCGATGTCGACGATCGCCACGGGAGCTTCCGCAAACATGCGGTGCGTCTAGGACGTGTGGTGCCCGCGCGGAAGCTGAAGCTTTTTCGGCACGGCACCGGTCGAGCGCAAGGCCGCGCCGCGCCCCGACAGCGAGGGATTGGTCATGAAATAGTGATGGAGATTGAAAGCCTTCTCGCCCGGAGCGGGACGAAGCCTTTCATAACTGCCATCGCCGAGCAGCCGCCAACTCTGCTCATTATCGATGATGTTCGCCACCATCACCTGGTCGAGGATCTGGGCATGGACGGTCTCATTGTCGATCGGCAGCGCGATTTCGACTCGGCGATCGAAGTTGCGCGGCATCCAGTCCGCCGAGCTGATATAGACCCCAGCCTCCGGGTTCGGCAGCTCGTCGCCATTGCCGAAGCACCAGACCCGGCTGTGTTCGAGAAACCGCCCGACGATCGACTTCACCCGGATATTTTCCGAAAGGCCCGGAATGCCGGGCCTGAGGCAGCATATCCCACGGATGATCAGGTCGATCTCCACGCCCGCCTGGCTGGCTTCATAAAGCTTGTCGATGATCGGCGGATCGACGAGGGAATTCATCTTCGCCCAGATCGATCCCGGCCTTCCCTGCCGGACATGGTCGATCTCGCGGTCGATCAGCTCGCACAGATGTTCGCGCAGCCCCTGGGGTGAAGTGGCGAGGAGCTCCAGCCCGCGCGGCTCGACATAGCCGGTGATGTAATTGAAAACGTGGGCGACATCACGGCCCACCCGGGGATCGGCGGTGAAATAGCTGAGGTCGGTATAAACCCTCGCGGTGATCGGATGATAATTGCCGGTGCCGAGATGGCAGTAGGTGCGATAGCCGCCATCCTCCCGTCGGACGACCATCGACATCTTGGCATGCGTCTTCCATTCGACGAAGCCGTAGACGACCTGGACTCCGGCGCGCTCGAGGGCGTTCGCCCACATCAGGTTCTGCTCTTCGTCGAAGCGGGCTTTCAGCTCGATCACGGCCGTTACCGATTTGCCCGCCTCGGCGGCCGCGATCAGCGCACTGACGACGGCCGACTGCTTGCCCGCCCGATAAAGCGTCTGCTTGATCGCGACGACGTCGGGATCCTCGGCGGCTTGTCGGAGAAAGGCGAGGACGACGTCGAAGCTTTCATAGGGGTGGTGAACGACGATGTCCTTGGCTCGGATCGCCGCGAAGCAGTCGCCGTCATATTCGCGGATCCGTTCCGGAAAGCGAGCGCTGAAGGCGGGAAACTTCAGGTCCGGGCGGTCTTCCTCGACGAGCTGGGCCAGGTCGGCGATGCCAAGAAAGCCGGTCGATTCGGACACCAGAGCCTCGCTGGCGTCGAGTCCTTCGCGCACCAGCGCCACGAGATGATCAGGCATGTCCGCCTCGAGCTTCAAGCGGACCACTCGGCCGCGGCGGCGGCGCTTGATGGCGCTTCGGAAGAACCGGACGAGATCCTCGGCTTCTTCCTCGATCTCGATGTCGCTGTCCCGAATGACTCGGAACGCTCCGCCGCCGAGCAGCTCGTAGCCGGGAAAAAGTGTCCCGACCTGGCGCCGGATGAGCGTCTCCACGGCAACATAGCGACTCGCTTCTCCGGGGAGCCGAACGAAACGCGGAAGCGTTGCCGGAACCATCAGCAGTTCCTGGATCGGCTCGCCATCGGACATGCGCCTCAGATCGAAGACGAGCGAGAAGCCACGGTTGGGAATGAAGGGAAACGGATGTGCCGGATCGATGGCCTGCGGCGTGAGAACCGGAAAGACATGGACCTTGAAATATTCTTCGAGCCACGCCGCTTCGTCGTTACCGATCTCTTCGTTCGAAAGAACGGCCACTCCGGCTTTGCGCAGAAGCGGGCGGAGCTCGGCCCAGACCGCCTGCTGGCTGTTGGTCAACGCGTCAGATTCGACGGCAATCGCCGCCAGCTGCTGCGATGGTGTCAGTCCATCGGCAGAGGGTTCCTCGACTCCGAGAAGCTGCTGGGCCTTCAGCCCTGCTACCCGAACCATGAAGAATTCATCGAGATTGTTGCCCGAGATCGACAGGAATCGGACCCGCTCGAACAGCGGATGAGCGGGGTTGGAGGCTTCCTCGAGTACCCGACGATTGAAGGCGAGCCAGCTGAGTTCGCGGTTGAAGTAAAGCGGCTCGCCTGCTTCGCTCGCGGTCCCAGGCACCAGTTGATCGGCAGGCGTGACTGCAGCGCTGGTCATGGCTTCAAAGGCGGCCTTTCGCTCTTCCGATCATCCCCGCCTCATCAAGCGCCCGCTTCGCCAGCGGCAAGGTCATTCGCTTGTGGTGCGAAAGTGTTACACGATCGAGTATGTCGACGACGTTGATAACGGAAACGTAGCTGCGTTCGATCCGCGGAACGAGATAGTCGCCCAGCTCCGGTGGTGCCGCTATCCCCCGGTCGCCGAGCAGTTTCACGATCAACTGCGAGATCAGAAGGTCGTCAGGAGGTCCGATCTCCACATGCGGTGTCGCCGCCAGTCGCGACCGGAGGTCCGGAAGGTCCACCGTCCACTGCGGAGGCGGTGCGTTGGCGATGATGAGCAATGGCTTCCGCCGCTCCTGTGCGTCATTCCAGGCGTGAAAGATGGCCTCTTCGTCATGGGCTTCGGCATTGTCGAACAGTCGCCCACCGGTCTTGCGGGCAAAGATTCGACCCAGAAGGCTGCGCCCCGATTTGCGAGGGCCGGTGATCAAAGTCGCCATGACAGGCCAGAGCGACCAGCGCCGCAGATGCTCGAAGGCGGCACGGTTCGAATCCGAAAGGAGAAAATCCTCCTCCTTCTCCGCCACCGGCCATTCGAACGGCAGCGCGATCTGGTTCATAGGACTACCTACCGCGTTATCCTCAGCGTGTTGCCACCAACGATCTGCACCTGCCAACCCTGGGCCTGCAACGCCGATTGAAGCGCCGCGGCGTCGCCGACATAAGTGACGCGCATCACCGACGTACCGCCAAGGGCCAGGCTGGTGGTGATCGCCGAGGTGACACCACTGACCCGGCTTACCGAGACTTCGGCCTGCTGAACCGATCCGGGATCGGGCGTGGGCACCTGTATGTTGAAGGTCGCTGCGACCCCGACCGGCACCGGCGCGGCATTCTCCTGCGGCGGAGGCGGCGAGTCTTCGCGCTCGATCTCCTCGATCTGCTGCCTTACTTCGGGTTCGATGATCACCAGCGTCGGATCGGGCCGAAGCAATCCGGCCTCGAGTGCACGGGAATAGATGGCGTCCATCCGCCGCACCCCCTCGTCGAGCATGGCCGGGACCTGAGCGCTGTTCGCTGCCCGAAGCCGGAACTGGCCCAGCACCTGACCATCGGGGCCGAAGCGGGCGGTAAACAGCCCGAGCGCCGGACCACCGGGGTACAAGCGTCTAAGCTCGACTTCGGGGATGACGATGTCGGCGGCGCCGTAGCGATCGAGGATCATACGCCACCAGCCACGACCGCGCCGACGCGCCTGACCGATGTTGAGCAGCAGCGGATCGATTCCCGTCCCCGCCGTCCGGACATAGTCGACCGGTGAATTGGCGGTCCGGAACTGCGCCCAGGCGCGTTGCCACTCATTCCGGAACTCGAAGCTGTAGGCTGTCGAGCCGGTCTTCATGATCGGGACGACGAGCACCGGCGCGGAGCGCCGAGTAAGGCCTTCCACCCCGAGCATCTGACCGGTGCGGGCACGATCGAAGAGGACGCCGAGGCGGGCAATGTAGCGGCGGGGTCCAATCTGTTCCTGCTCGATGACGATTCCGGATACGATGGAGTTGAGAACGGATTCCGAAAGATTGGGCGCCTGGGCGGGCGGGCGGTTGTTGGTGCGCGCCCAAAGCATCTTCCATCCCTGCGCCTGGGCTCGGCGCCAACCCTCCAGCCGCGCTTTTTCTGCATTCTCGGCGGTGACGTCGACCTCGACTCCGAGCACTTCGAAATGGCTGGTGCTGTCGACTGGGGGAATGCCGCGATCCGCACCTTCGAGCTGGGCATAGAGCGCGCCGGCGCCTGCGATCAGAAGTGCGGCGGCGGCGGGAATCGCAGCGGCTTTGAGACGACGCGGGAAGTTCACGGGCGCCTTTTTGGCGAGTTGGCCGTGGAAATCCAAGCGCGTTCTGGTAGGCGGGCCGGATGTCGAGCAGCACTGACGATCAAAAGCCCTATACCTATGCCGAGGCCGGGGTGGACATTGCCGCCGGAAACGCACTGGTGAAAGCGATCGCGCCTTTGGCGAAGGCGACCGCTCGACCGGGCGCGGATGCATCCCTGGGCGGCTTTGGCGGCTTCTTCGATCTCAAGGCCGCGGGATTCCGGGATCCCCTGCTCGTCGCGGCCAATGACGGCGTCGGAACGAAGCTCAAGCTCGCGATCGAAAGCGGCCGGCACGACGGCGTCGGAATCGATCTGGTCGCCATGTGCGTGAACGATCTGATCGTTCAAGGCGCCGAGCCGCTTTTCTTCCTCGACTATTTCGCAACCGGCAAGTTGCAGGGCGAAACGGCAGAGCGGGTGATCGCCTCGATCGCCGAAGGATGCCGGATTGCCGGCTGCGCCCTGATCGGCGGCGAGACAGCCGAAATGCCCGGAATGTATGCCGAGGGAGATTATGACCTTGCCGGCTTCTGTGTCGGTGCGGTCGAACGCGGCGAAGCTCTGACCGGCGACCGGGTCAAGGCGGGTGACGTCATTCTCGGCCTTGCCTCCTCCGGAGTGCATTCCAACGGCTTTTCTCTCGTCCGGCGACTGGCGGCAGACAGGGGCTGGAAGCTGGACCGCCCCGCGCTGTTCGATCAGGATCACCTGCTCGTCGAGACATTGCTCGAGCCTACCCGGATCTACGTGCGCTCGCTTCTGCCCGTGATCCGTTCCGGAAAGGTGGCTGCGCTGGCGCATATCACCGGAGGCGGCCTGCTCGAAAACATCCCGCGCATTCTGCCGACCCATCTGCACGCTACGATCGACGCCGACTCCTGGCCGCAGCCGCGGCTGATGGCCTTCTTGCAGGCGCAGGGAAATATCGAGCCGGAGGAGTTTGCCCGAACCTTCAATTGCGGGATCGGGATGGCCGTGGTCGTTGCCGAGGCCGACTCGGCCGATGTGACGACGGCTCTGGAACAAGCCGGGGAAATCGTGTTCCGGATCGGACGAATCGCGGCCGGCAACCGCGGCTGCACGGTCGCAGGCAGCGCTGGCACCTGGAGCGCTAGAGCGAGCTGGACGGCCACCCACCATGACTGACCCGGTCCGGGTCGCGGTCCTGATTTCCGGCCGCGGCTCAAACATGCTCGCTTTGTCCGAGCATAAGCGCCGCGACCCCGACCGGGCCTACCGGATCGTTCTGGTCGCCTCGAATGTACCGGAGGCGCGAGGCCTGGTGCTGGCGAAACGGCTCGGACTCAAGACCTGGTCGCTGAGCCACAAAGGTTTGGAGCGCCACGAATTCGACACCCGCCTCGACGAGGTCCTCCGCGCCCATGATGTCGAACTGATCGCGCTCGCCGGCTATATGCGGCTGCTATCGACCCAGTTCGTCGAGGCCTGGGAGGGTCGGATCCTCAACATCCATCCCTCGCTGCTGCCACTCTACAAGGGGCTGGACACCCATCGCCGAGCGATCCTGGCTGGGGACGAATATGCCGGATGTTCCGTCCACGTCGTGACCCCCGACCTGGATTCAGGTCCAGTCGTCGCTCAGCGGAAGGTCCGAATCCTCCCGCGCGATGATTCGGAGAGCCTCGCTCAACGGGTGCTGGAAGCCGAGCACGAGCTCTATCCGCCGGCCCTCGAAGCCTATGCACGCGCCTTGCGCGATCAGTCGATCGAGGACCGGCGATCCAGTTGAAAGCGGCGGTCAGGCCCGAACTCGGCTGATCGCCGCCCTTCAATCAGCCGACAATTTCCTCGGGCTTGAAGAAGAAGTCGATTTCGATCCGCGCGTTTTCCTGGCTGTCCGATCCATGGACCGAATTGGCTTCGATCGATTCGGCAAAGGTCTTGCGGATCGTTCCTTCGTCGGCATTCTCGGGATTGGTGGCGCCCATCACTTCCCGATTGCGCGCAACGGCATTTTCGCCTTCGAGAACCTGAACGACGACGGGGCCCGAAGTCATGAAGCTGACCAGATCATTGAAGAAGGGCCGCTCCTTGTGGACGGCGTAGAAGCCTTCCGCCTGCTCCTTGGTCATCCGGATTCGCTTGGAGGCGACGACCCGAAGACCCGCGTCTTCAAGCATCTTGGTGATTGCGCCGGTCAGGTTGCGCCGGGTCGCGTCCGGCTTGATGATCGAAAAGGTGCGTTCGGTCGCCATGGCCGATGAAGCTCCATGTCTGAAGGGATGGAATTGGCGCGCTCTCTAGTGGGAGCGTCGTCTCAGGGCAAGGCGCCCCTACCGTTCGTGATTGTCCGCGATGTAGCGGTCGAGCAGCGCGACGCCGAAGCCGGTTGCCCCTTTGTCGTAAAGGTGACTGGGCTTGTCCGACCAGACCACGCCCGCCACGTCGAGGTGGGCCCATTTCACGCCTTCCTCGACGAACCGGCCGAGGAAGCAGGCCGCAGTGATCGACCCGCCCTCCCGGCCCGCCGCATTCTTCATGTCGGCAATCTGGGAGTCCATGATCTTGTCGTAGGCCTCGCCCATCGGCAGCCGCCAGAGCTTGTCGCCGGAGGCCATTCCCGCTCGGCTGAGCTGTTCGGCAAGTCCGTCATCGTTGGAGAACATGCCGGCATATTCATGACCGAGGCTGATCACCATCGCGCCGGTCAGAGTCGCGAGATCGATCATGACCTCCGGCTGGAAATGACGCTGCGCCCAGGTCATGGCGTCGGCCAGGACGAGCCGTCCTTCCGCGTCGGTGTTGATCACCTCGATCGTCTGCCCGGACATGGAGGTGACGATGTCGCCAGGACGCTGGGCGTTGCCGTCAGGCATGTTCTCGGCCAGGGCGCAAACGCCGACCACGTTGGCCTTCGCCTTTCGGGACGCGATCGCCTTCATGGCGCCCGCAACGGCCCCGGCGCCGCCCATGTCCCACTTCATCGCTTCCATGCCCTGAGCGGGCTTGATCGAGATTCCGCCGGTATCGAAGGTGATTCCCTTGCCGACGAAGATGACCGGCTTGGCGCCGGACCCGCCGCCATTCCAGCGCATGACGAGAAGCCGCGGCGGCCGAACCGAGCCCTGCCCGACCCCGAGCAACGCGCCCATGCCGAGTTCGCGCATCTGATTTTCGTCGAGTACGTCGATTTCCACGCCGAGGCCGGTCAGCTCCGAGCGGCAGCGCTCCACGAAGGATTCGGGATAGATGATGTTGGCCGGCTCGCTGACCAGCGACCGAGTGAAGTCCAACCCGGCAAGGACGGCTTCTTCATGGGCCCACTCGGCCTCGGCGCCCTCGCCGGCACCGACGATCACCACTTCCTCGAGGGTCGGCTTCTGCTTCCGACCCAGCCGAGTTCGGTATATGTCATAACGCCAGCTTCGGGCCGCCGCTCCGAAAGCCAGCCGGGCGGCCGCCCGCCCGTCGAGTCCGGCCGCATCGATCACCAGCTTGGTTTCGCCGGAGGTGAGCAACCGTGCCGTGAGCGCGCCGCCCACGCGTTCGTCAACCGCCGCTTCGTCCTGCCGTGTGCCATAGCCGATGAGGAGGAGCCGGCGAGCCATTCCGGAATCGTCGATGAAAGTATCCGCGATTGCTCCCACGTCGCGCTCGAAACGCTGCGCTTCGGCCGACCGGACAGCCAACATTCGGGCGGCTTCGCCGAAGCCGCTCAGCCGCTCGTGCAGCATGTCCTCGCTCCGAACCGGAATAGCCAGCGCATAGGCGCCTTCCGGACGCTGCGCGGCAAAGCTCACCTTGATCACTGAACGGTCACTCCTGTTGACGGTGCTGGGGGCAGTGCTGCCATTGCAGGGAGCGGCCTCCGGTGCAATAGGCTGCCCTCTCTCCTGAGGGCCAGGGCAGCGGGATTTGTGAAAAGAATCAGATCGATTTGCCGGAGCGCCGTGCCACTGCTGCTGGCCGTGCCCTGTGCTGCGTTCGCCCAGACGCCACCTGAAGCGACGGCGCCGGGGGACGAGGCGCCGGACCATATCGCCTTCAGCGCAGACCAGCTGGTCTATGAAGAGAATGCCGACACCGTCACCGCTTTGGGTGAGGTCCGGATGAACCGCGAAGGCTATTTCCTTCGTGCCGACCGGGTGATCTGGAACCGGATCAGTGGCGAGGTTCGCGCCGAGGGCAATGTGCGCGTCACCAGCCCCGGTGGCGACACCGCCTATGGCGACAGCTTCGTTCTCGAGGACAATCTTCGCGACGGCATGGTCGAGGATTTGCTGCTCGTGCTCGCCAACGGCGGAAGGTTGGCGGCGAACCAGGCTCGCCGCGAGAATGGCGTCACCACCTTGGACAGGGCAGCCTATTCGCCCTGCGCCGTGGTCGATCCGGACGGTTGCCCGCGCAATCCAACCTGGCAGATCAATGCGGTTCGGGTCGTGCACGATCCGGTTCGCGGTCGGATCACCTACCAGGGAGCGAGCCTCAACCTGTTCGGAACCCCGATCGTCGCTCTTCCCGGCCTGTCACATCCGGACGGCAGCCAGGGGGGCGGCACTGGCTTCCTGGTTCCGGACATACGCTTCAGCCGGCGTAACGGTCTCGAGCTCAGCGCGCCTTACTATCTCCGGCTGGCGCCCAATCGGGACGTCACCCTCACTCCCCATGTTTACACCGACGTGCTGCCGATGCTCGAGGCCGAATATCGCCAGCTTACCTCCCTCGGCGCCTTCCAGCTCCGCGGCTACGTCACCTACGGCGAGCGACTGTTGATCGATTCCGTCACCGAGTCTGAGGGCAACAAGGGACTGCGTGCCTATTTCGAAGGGAACGGCCGCTTCCAACTGAGCCCCAGCTGGAGTCTGACGGCCTCTGGACGGTACGTCACCGACCGCACCTTCCTTCGCCGCTACGACATTTCGCGCGACGACCGCCTGCGATCGATGGTCGACGTCGAGCGCATCGATGCCGACACTTATGTTTCCATCGCCGGCTGGGCCTTTCAAGGGCTGAGGCTGACCGACGAAGGTGGACAACAGCCGATCGCCCTGCCCGCGATCGACGCCCGCTGGCGCCTGGCGGACCCGTGGCTCGGCGGCCGGTTCGAGCTTCAGGCCAACAGCCTTTCCATCCTTCGGCCGGAGGGGCAGGACAGCCAGCGCGCTTTTGCCAGCGCCCGCTGGGAGCGCCGCGCGATCACCAGCCTAGGTCAGGAACTGACCCTTACCGCCTTCGCCCGAGGCGACGTCTATTATGCCAACGACACCCTGCTCGCCGACAATGTCATGTATAGCGGCCGTGAGGGCTGGAGCGCCCGCTTCATCGGAGCGGTAGCGGCCGACGTCAGATGGCCGTTCGTGGGGGAGTTCCTCGGAGGCACGCAGCGATTGACGCCGCGGCTCCAGATCGTTGCCTCACCGCCTACCGAGAATATGGACATTCCCAACGAGGATGCCCGCTCGGTCGACCTGGAAGATTCGAACCTGTTCGCTCTCAATCGCTTTCCCGGCTACGATCGGTGGGAGGACGGCGTGCGCGTAACCTACGGCGCCGACTGGGCGATCGACTTTGCCGCCATCTCCGTTCGGACCAATATCGGCCAGAGCTACCGGCTCAGCACCCGCGAAACGATCCTGCCTCCCGGCACCGGATTGTCGGGGCGCTTCTCCGATTTCGTCGGTCGAACGACGTTGCGGGTCGGTCGTCGCGTCAACTTCGTTCATCGTTTCCGGCTGGACAAGGACAGCCTGGCGATCCGCCGCAACGAGATCGACGCGACGGTGGGCGGACGCCAGACCTACGCGACGATCGGCTACCTGCGGCTCAACCGCGACATCGATCCGGCGATCGAGGATCTGCGCGACCGCGAGGAAGTGCGTCTCGGCGGCCGGATCCGTTTCGCGCGCTATTGGTCGGTGTTCGGTTCGGCCGTGGTGGACCTAACGAGCCCCCGGGAGGATCCCTTCTCCGTATCGGACGGATTCGATCCGGTCCGACACCGCCTGGGCATCCTTTACGACGATGACTGCATCGAGCTTGGCGTGACGTGGCGGCGCGACTATGAGACAACGGGGGATGCAAGACGGGGCAACACCTTCCTGATCCGGCTGGCGCTGAAGAATTTGGGGCTCTAGAGGCAGAGGCCGCTAAGCTGTGGTTCAGCAAGGTTTCCGCAGGATAGGTACCTGCATTTATTGGAGGAATGATGAAGCTCGGTAGGTTCCCAAGGGCGGCAGTCGTGCTGACCGCTTCCTTGTTGTCGGTAGTTGCGGCCGCGCAAAGCGTCCCCGGCAACGCCGACCTTAACATTCCTCAGAATGTCCAGGTTTTCGGTAATCAGACGGCGGTCCGCAAGGCGACCGCGATCGTCAACGGAGAAGTGATCACCGAAAGCGATATCGATCACCGCTTGGCGCTGATCCTCGCCTCCCAGCAGATTGAGCTTCCCCAGGAAGAGGTCGAACGGGTGCGGGCCCAGGTGCTTCGCAACCTGATCGACGAAACCCTTCAAATCCAGGCGGCGAGACAGCAGGAGATCAACGTCGAGGATCGTGAAGTCGACACTTATTATGCCCGCTTCGCCCAGGGCTTCAATCAGACTCCGCAATCCTTCTCCGCCTATCTTCGGAGGATCGGCTCGTCCGAGCGCTCGCTGAAGCGTCAGATCCGGGGCGAGTTGGCGTGGCAGCGTCTCCAGCGACGTCAGATCGAGCCTTTCGTCACGGTCGGCGACGAAGAAGTGCAGCAGATATTGGAACGTCTCAATGCGTCGCGTGGCACGGCCGAGTACCGCGTCGCGGAGATCTTCCTTTCTGCCACTCCGGAAACGATGAACGAGGTTCGCGCCAATGCGCAGCGGATCGTCCAGCAGATCCGATCCGGTGCCTCCTTCCCCGCTTATGCTCGCCAGTTCTCGGAGGCCTCCACCGCAGCCGTGGGTGGCGAGCTCGGGTGGGTTCGGGCCGAGCAGTTGCCGCCAGAGCTGGCGGAGCTCGTTCGCGAGATGCCGGCGGGCGCGATCAGCGATCCGGTTGCTGTTCCGGGCGGCTTCTCGATCGTGCTCGTTGCCGATACGCGGCAGATTCTCGTTGCCGATCAGCGGGACGCGGTACTCAGCCTGCTTCAGATGTCGATTTCCTTCCCGCCGAACACACCCCAGTCCCAGTTGCAGGCACGGGTAGAGCAGCTTGGGCAGGTCACGCAGTCCATGGGCGGCTGCGGCGGTGCAGCTCAGGCGGCTCAAACTCTCGGTGCCGAGTTGATTTCGAACGACCAGATGCGCGTTCGCGATCTGCCGCCGGCTCTGCAACAGGCCATGCTCAACCTCGGCATCGGTCAGGCGACTCCGCCATTCGGTACTGCCGAACGAGTGAGCGTGCTCATCCTCTGCGGCCGCGACGATCCGCAGCAGGCGAGCGGCCCAAGCTTCGACCAGGTGTACAACCAGCTGACCGAAGAGCGGGTCGGTCGCCGTGCTCAGCGCTACCTTCGCGACCTGCGCCGCGACGCGATCATCGATTATCGCTGATATGGTGGCGGCGCCCCTCGCCGTCTCCCTCGGCGACCCGGCCGGGATCGGGGCGGAGGTCATCGCCAAAAGCTGGGAAAGGCGGCGCGGGGAGAGGCTGCCGCCATTCTTTGCCGTTGGCGACATCGCCGCCATCGAGGCTGTGTGGAAGGGTCCGGTAGCCGCGGTGGACTCTCCCGAAGCAGCGTCCGAACTGTTCGATGAGGCCCTGCCGATCATCCGCATCTCGGACAGGACCGCGCCTCCCGGCCGGCCCGATCTGGTCGGCGCCCGCAACGCCCTCGACGCGCTCGAACTGGCCGTCGGCCTTGCGCGCTCGGGTGCGGCCTCAGGACTGGTCACCGGTCCCGTGTCGAAGGCTCAGCTCTACGCAATCGGCTTTTCTCATCCCGGGCAGACGGAATTTGTCGCCGAGCGCTGCGGAGTCGCGGGTGACCTGATCTGCATGATGCTTGCGGGCCCCAGCCTTCGAGTGGTTCCGGTGACGACCCACCTGCCTCTCACCGAGGCTTTGGCGTCGCTCACGGCGGATCTCATCGTCATGAAGGGGCGAGCAGCCATTCGCGGTCTCCAGCGCCAGTTCGGGATCGAACGGCCGCGTCTCGCTGTCGCCGGAGTCAATCCGCATGCCGGTGAGAATGGTGCCCTCGGGACCGAGGAAATCGACATCATCGCTCCGGCCATCGAGACGCTTCGATCCGAGGGGTATGAGATCAGCGGCCCCTACCCGCCGGACATCATGTTCAGCGATCGCCGCCGTCGCGACTATGATGCCGCCCTCTGCATGTATCACGATCAAGGGCTGATTCCGTTGAAGACGCTTCACTTCGACGAGGGGATCAACGTCACTCTCGGCTTGCCGATCGTGCGCACTTCACCCGATCACGGGACGGCGTTCGACATTGCCGGCAAGAACCTTGCCGATCCCGGGGCGATGATCGCCGCAATCCGCACCGCCGGAGAGTGCGCGGCGCGCCTCGCGGCCAACTGATCGGCGCGTGACTTGAAGCGTTCAGGAACGCTGGGCCGCTCCGCCAGGAGTGCGGCTTGACCAATCCTTCCCCCCCACTTCCGCCGCTGCGCGAGGTCATCGCCCGTCACGGCCTCAGTGCGTCCAAGGCGCTTGGCCAGAACTTCATCCTCGACGAACAGCTCCTCGACCGGATCGCTCAGGTGCCTGGCTCGCTCGACGGAGAGTGCGTCTATGAAGTGGGACCGGGACCGGGCGGCCTGACCCGGGCCCTTCTTCGTGCCGGAGCTGAAGTGGTCGCCGTCGAACGTGACCGGCGCTGCTTTCCCGCACTTGCCGAGATCGGGAATGCCATGGAGGGGCGCCTTCGGATCATTGAGGGCGACGCACTCGCGATCGACGAACCTTCCGAGGTTGGGCCCGCTCACATCGTTTCCAACCTCCCCTACAATGTGGGTACGGCGCTGCTGGTAAGGTGGCTCGGCGGCGAGTCGTGGCCGCCCTGGTGGAGGTCGCTCACCTTGATGTTTCAGCTGGAAGTGGCGGAGCGGATCGTCGCCCGGCCCGGAACCTCGGCCTACGGCAGGCTAGCCGTGCTGGCGCAATGGCGAACGGAGCCGAAGCTGGCGATGAAGGTTCACCGTTCCGCCTTCGTGCCGCCGCCCAAGGTCATGTCGGCGGTCGTTCACGTCACTCCCAAGCCACAGCCCGACGGGGTTGGCCCCGCGGCGATCGAACGCCTCACCGCCGCCGCGTTCGGGCAACGTCGCAAGATGCTCCGTCGATCGCTTCAGTCGATCCCGGGTGCGCTCCAGGCGCTGGAACGGCTTGGTATCGACTCGGAGCGACGTGCGGAAACGCTGGCGGTCGAAGATTTTGTCGCCCTGGCGCGGGAAATTCGTGCCTAGTTGCGCCGCGGCGGCTGTCCCGGCGGGGTTGTCGTTTCCGACTGCTGGGCAGCAAGTGCTTCGGCGGGCGGGCCGCGACTGATGACCGAGGCGAGCTGCTGAGCCTGGGGGCAGGCCTGGTTGCACAGCTCACGGACTCGTTCGAGGTTCACACGGGCGCGCTCGACGGCGCCGCGCTGAACATAGGCCTCTCCCTGAAGGGCAAGCGCGTTGATGTCGTTGGGTTCGATCTTCAGAGCATCGCTGTAAAGTCTGATCGCCTTGCCCGGAAGCCGCTGCGCTTGAGCCACTCGACCTAGAGCGACATAAGCGTTGCGATTGCGCGGATCGACAACCAATGCCGTCTCCAACAGGTCGATCGCTTCATTATGTCTTCCGGCAGCGGCCAGTCCCTGTGCCTGTTCGACTAGCTGTATCGACCGCGGATCGATCTGATCGTCCGGCCGCTGCCCCTGCCCCGCGCTTGCCATGGTCGTCACCGCAATGGCTAGGGTGAGGGCGATAGGGGTGAGGCGCATCAACAACTCCATTCCAGTCGGCGGAAGGCTTAACATGACCGCCGCCATCGTGCGACGAAAAAGCCGTCCGTCCCGTCGACCGCCGGGCTCAGAATCAAGCCCGGTCCGGCCGATCGTCCCGCCTCGATGGCCAGGGCTTCCGGAACCAGGGCTGAACGAGCCGAAAAGCCCTCAGCCTGATCCCGCCCCTCCTCCGACAGAAGCGAACAGACGGCGTAGATCAAATGTCCGCCCGGTTTGACGAGTTCCGCGGCCAGGTCGAGCAGCCGCGCCTGGAGCGCGACGAGCCGATCGAGTCGATCGGCAGTGATCCGCCAGCGGGTTTCCGGATTGCGACGCCACGTCCCGGTTCCCGAGCAGGGGGCATCAACGAGTACTATGTCGGCCGTGCCGGCCAGGTCAGCGAGCGATCTTTGTTCCTGCATCGGGTCGAGGAGCCGTGACTCGACGATCGAAACGCCTGCCCTCGCCAGCCTCGGTGCCATTCGGGACAGCCGACCGCGATCGGTGTCGCAGGCGAAGACCACGCCTTCGTTCAGCATCTCCGCCGCCAGGGCCAGGGTCTTGCCGCCAGCCCCCGCGCAAAGATCGACCACCCGCATTCCGGGTGTTGCTTCACAACCGAGGCAGATCAGCTGACTGCCTTCGTCCTGCACCTCCACAAGGCCCCGCCGCCAAATCTCCGTCTGCTCGACCTTGGATCCCTCCGGCAGACGCAGTCCTGTCGGCGATAGTGGCGTCGGGTTGGAAGCGGGCAAGGCGGACCGGGCCTGTTCACGGTCGCCCTTCAACCGGTTTACCCGAACATCGAGCGGCGCTCGATCGAGCAAGGCGCCGATTTCCTCGGCAGCAATGAGCGGATCGAACCGGTCGATCAGCCATCCAGGCGCAGCCGAGGCCGGTGCTACCGGTTCGTTGTCAGCGGGAGGTGCCGGCCCGTGCGGAGAACCGTCGAAGACAGCCAGAAGTTCGGGCTCCTCAAGGGCGAGCCCCAGGAGAGCTGCCCGGCCGCTCGGCGGCGGGTCTCCCGAACGCCGGATGGCGCGATAAACAAGCTCTCGGACGGCCCTTCGATCCTGCGAGCCGGCATAGCGCCGGCTCTTGAAGTAACGCGCAATGATCGTGTCCGCTGCCGCCCCGCTTTGTCGCGCTTCGGCAACGATCTCGTCGAGCAGTTCGATCGCCGCCTGGGCTCGTGCCGCTGGCTTCACCTCGTCCTCCGAAATGGCGATCCGATGAGGACAATCTCGCGCCCGCCGCTCGCTCTCTCCCAGCCGTGCCGTTCCCGATCCCGATCGGACGTGTCAGCGCGTCGGATAGTTCGGCGCTTCCCGGGTGATGGTGACGTCGTGAACATGGCTTTCGCGCAATCCGGCATTGGTGATTCGGATGAACTGCGCCTTCTGCAGCTCCGCAACGGTTCGGGCACCGGTATAGCCCATGGCCGCTTTCACTCCGCCCACAAGCTGATGGATCACGTCGCGGGCGTGGCCCTTGTAAGCCACCTGACCTTCTATGCCCTCGGGCACGAGCTTGAGTTGGTCCTTGATGTCCTGCTGGAAATAGCGATCGGCCGAACCTCGGGCCATCGCTCCGACGGACCCCATGCCGCGATAGGATTTGTAGGCGCGGCCCTGGTACAGGAAGGTTTCCCCCGGCGCTTCCTCGGTGCCGGCGAGCAGCGAACCGATCATCACTGCCGAAGCGCCGCCAGCCAGCGCCTTGGCGATATCGCCGCTGGTGCGCAGACCGCCGTCGCCAATGATTGGAGTTTCGCTTTTCGCGGCTTCCTCGGCGGCCTCCATGATGGCGGTGAGCTGCGGCACGCCGACGCCCGCGACGACCCGGGTCGTGCAGATCGAACCGGGGCCGATGCCGACCTTGACCGCATCCGCGCCTGCGTCGATCAAGGCTCGGGTCGCTTCGGCGGTTGCCACGTTGCCGGCCATGACCTGGACTGCGTTTGAACTGCGCTTGATCCGTTCCACGGCCGCCGCCACGTCGCGATTGTGGCCGTGGGCCGTGTCGATGACGATCAGGTCGCATTCGGCATCGACCAGTGCCTCGCTCCGCTCGAAGCCCTTGTCGCCGACCGTCGTTGCTGCAGCCACTCGGAGCCTGCCGGCGGAATCCTTGGTCGCGGACGGATAGGTCACCGCTTTTTCGATATCCTTGACGGTGATCAGTCCGATGCAACGCCTGTCCTCATCGACCACGATCAGCTTTTCGATTCGTCGCTGATGAAGCAGCCGTCGAGCTTCTTCCTGGGAAACGCCGGGACCAACCGTGGCGAGATTGTCGCGGGTCATCAGCTCGGAAACGGCCTGGCGCGGATTCTCCGCGAAGCGAACGTCACGATTGGTCAAGATCCCGACCAGGCGACCGTCCGTTTCCGTCACCGGAATACCCGAGATCTTGTGCCGCTCCATCAGTTCGCGGGCGTCCGCGAGCGTTTGCTCGGGCCGGATGGTGATCGGGTTCACCACCATTCCGCTCTCGTAGCGCTTCACGGCCCTTACCGCCGCGGCCTGCTGCTCGATGTCCATGTTGCGGTGGAGCACTCCAAGACCGCCGAGCTGCGCCATCACGATCGCCATGTCGGCTTCGGTGACGGTATCCATCGCCGAGGAAAGGATCGGAATGTTCAGCGCGATCTCGCGAGTCACTCGGGTACGGGTATCGGCCTGGCTCGGAAGCACCGACGATTCGGCCGGCCGCAAAAGGACATCATCGAACGTCAGCCCCAGGGGAATGTCCATGACCCGGCTCATGGCTGCACCGGCTGGGGTCGCTGATAGATCGCCGGATCGGCGAGACGGCGCCCCAGGACGACGAGGAGGTCGACATCCTCCGCCGCGCCATCGAGCGGGATCGGGGCGCCAAGCTGATCCTCCGGTCCATGATAGGCGCCGTTGAGGAAGGCGCCGAGCCGATCCATGTCAGAGATCGAGCCGCCCACCATGACCGTCGGAACCCCGGCCTGGGTGAGCTTCCATCCGTCCTGGCGCTGAACCATCACGGCGATCTCGTCGTCCGTATCGAGCGGGCGGCCTGCTGCCGCCACTGTCTCATCGATCACCCGGTCGAGCGCCGGAATCCCGCGCCCCAGAACGGCGACGGGAGTCCCCGCCGGGTGAAGCGCGACCGTGTCCATGTTGATCGCGGCAACGATCGACGAAAGCGGGACAGTCGGCCGGGAAGCGAAATGCTCGGCTCCAAGGAGCCCCACCTCCTCGGCGGTGGTGGCAAGAAAGAGCACGTCGCGGACCGGCCTTGGGCCGGCCGCTATCCGCCCGGCAATCTCGATCAGCGAGGCGATGCCGCTGGCATTGTCAATCGCACCGTTGCAGATCCGATCGGTCGCGCCTTCGGGCCGGCAAATTCCGAGATGATCCCAATGGGCGAGGAAGAGAACATTTTCTCCAGTGCTTCCGCTGCCCCCAATTCGGCCGACCACATTGTTGCTGTCGATCCGCTCGACGCCGGTGGTGACGTCGATCGTCGCTCGGAGAGGAAGCGTGACCGCCCGAAAGGACGATCCTGGCTGCTCATTGAGCAGCCGACCCAAATCGCTGCCCGCGGCGGCGATCAGCCGCTCCGCGGCTCGCTGTGGGATCACTCCGGAGATCCGGGGGACTTCGGCCGAATCGAGGCGAGTCGTCCCCGAGCCCAGACTGCGCACGATCATTTCCCAAGGCACTTCGTCGCTGACGATGGCGATCACGGCCGCGGCGCCGGCTTCACGAACCATCCGGGTTCGTTCCGCAAGCGAGGGAAAGCCCTGAACCTGCGGTCCCTGGAGCATGATCAGCACGACGGCACCGTTCACGTCGGCTCCGGCGAGCTGGTCGATGCCGCGCTCGGGCATGCGAACTCCATGGCCGCCGAAGATCACCGGCGCACCCTGAAGTCGCTCCGACGCTTCCTTGCCCATCAGCAGGATGTCGCCTTCAGCGAATTCGACGGGACGGCCATTGGCAATCCAGTTGACCTGGTGCCGCTGCGGAAAGCGCTCGACGAGGCGAACCGGCTGGAGCCAGGTCCCGTTCTCTCCCGCCGGCTCGAGTCCGCGCGCTCGGAACTGCTCGACGATATAGGCGGTGGTGAGGCGCTCCCCTTCCGAACCCGGGGCACGCCCCTGGAATTCGTCGCTTGCCAAAATTTCGATGTGGCGCATCAGCTCCGCAGGCGCAGTGGGGCGCTCCGACTGGGCGACGGCAGGAACGGAGAGGAAGAGAAGCAGCGGCGTCGCGCCGCGAAACAGCGTCGAAATCATGGCGCTGCTTAGGGATCGCCTAGGTTTCTGGCAAGCGATTCGGCCGTCACCGGCGGGCCTTGGCAAGCACGGACCGCGCCTGGGCAACATGGAGATCCTCGATCATTCGCCCCTCGTGCCGCTCGGCTCCGCCGGACGCCGCCGCGATCAGCCGCTCGGCCGATTCAACCTCCGATGGGGACGGAGAGAAGATCCGGTTGACGGTTCCGATCTGGCCCGGATGGATGACCGACTTGCCGTCGAAGCCGTAAGCACGTCCCTCGGCACATTGCGCGGCGAGGCCTTCGACGTCATCCAGCCTGTTGTACACGCCGTCGAATGCGGCAACTCCCGCTGCCCGTGCGGCCAGCACGATCTGCTGCAGCGGATAGACGAGGCCGCGGCGATCGGCCTCCACCGGCATTCCGAGAGCCGCCGAAAGATCGTTCGTGCCGGCGATCAGCCCCTCGGTGGCGGGAGCGATCGCAGCGGCCTCTAGAACGCCGCGAGGAGTCTCGATCATCGCCAGCACCGGCTTTCCCATGAGCCAGCCGGCGTCCGCCGCTTCCTTGGCCGTTTCGACCTTGGCGAGAACGACATAGTCGACCGGTGAGTGGCGAACGGTCACCACGTCCTCGCCAAAATGGCTGGATCCGCTCGGATTGACTCGGATCGCTGTCGCTCGATCTCCGAAGCCCTCCTTCAACGCAGTCTCGGCCGCTTCACGGGCGGCGGCCTTATCCTCCTCCCTCACTGCGTCCTCGAGATCGAGCACGACCATGTCGGCGTCGATCTGCCGCGCCTTTGCGATCGCCCTGAGGTTCGACGCCGGCAGGAACAGGATCGAGCGGCAAAGGCGGAGATCGACTGGTTGCATGTTCCCTTTTCCGATTCTGCTTGGATGGAGGCCGCTTTCTCTACATGATCGGAGCGTCACGCGAGGGGAGATTCAGAATGCTCACGACCGCTCTGCTCATCCTTCTGGCCTTCGTAGTCCTCTGGTTGTTCGCCAGCGTAAAGATCGTCCGGCAAGGCTATCAATATACGATAGAATATTTCGGCCGCTTCACCACGGTGGCCCGTCCGGGCCTGAATTTCTACCCGGCCATCTTCTACCGGGTCGGGCGCAAGGTGAACATGATGGAGCAGGTGCTCGACATTCCCGGGCAGGAGATCATCACCAAGGACAATGCGATGGTGCAGGTCGACGGTGTGGTCTTCTTCCAGGTGCTGGACTCGGCCAAGGCGGCCTATGAAGTCTCGGACCTCTATGTCGCGATCATGCAGCTCACCACCACCAACCTTCGCACCGTGATGGGCTCGATGGATCTCGACGAGACTCTCTCGAAGCGCGACGAGATCAACGCACGCCTGCTCGCGGTTGTCGATCACGCCACCGAAGCCTGGGGAGTCAAGATCACGCGCGTGGAGATAAAGGACATTCGGCCGCCCGCCGACATCGTCAACGCCATGGGACGGCAGATGAAGGCCGAGCGCGAGAAAAGAGCCGTGATCCTCGAAGCCGAGGGCAGCCGCGCGTCGGCGATCTTGCGGGCCGAGGGCGAGAAGCAGAGCCAGATCCTCGAGGCCGAAGGTCGAAGGGAAGCGGCCTTCCGCGACGCAGAGGCGCGTGAGCGCGCCGCCGAGGCGGAAGCAAAGGCAACCCAGGTGGTTTCCGATGCGATCGCCGGCGGCAACACCCAGGCGATAAACTATTTCATCGCCCAGAAATATGTCGAGGCGGTGAGCGCCTTCGCCACCTCACCCAACGCCAAGACCATCCTCTTCCCGGTCGAAGCGACGCAGCTGATCGGGACGCTCGGCGGGATCGGCGAGCTCGCGCGCACGGCGCTCGGACGCGACGAAGGCACCATCACCAATCCGGTACCGCGCCGCGGCCCGTTTGAAGGAGGCCAGGGGTGAACCCGCTCGGTATCGACGATCATTGGTGGTGGCTGATCCTTGCCGCCACGCTCGGCATCCTCGAAATCTTCGTTCCCGGGGTTTTCCTGATCTGGATGGCGGCGGCAGCCGCATTGACCGGAATAGTTGCCGCTCTGCTTCCGATCGCCCTTCCCTTCCAGCTCGCCATCTTCGGTCTGCTGGCGATGGCGGCGGTATTCGGCGGCCGCCGCTACTACGACAAGAATCCGGTGCCGAGCAGCGATCCTCTGCTCAATGATCGTACTGCCAGGCTGATCGGACAGAACGTCATTGTCGTCACCGCAATCGAGAATGGCGAAGGCCGGGTGAAGGTCGGCGACAGCGTCTGGGCGGCTCGGGGGCCGGATTCGCCCGCCGGCAGTCGGATGATCGTGACCGGCGCCGATGGCGGCTGTCTCAGGGTGAGTCCGGCCGCCGCCTTGCCACCGGCGGCCGAAGGTCGACCTGAGAAAACCTGATCCACCCTGTCCTGGAACGGGGCCCCGGAGCAGCCGTTGTTCTGCCGCTGAAGAAGCAGGAAGATCACCTATGCTCCAATTCCTCCAGAGCGGGGAGGACGTCCTCGCCATCAAAGTTTCGAACAAGATCACCGGCGCCGATCTCGACCAGGTCATGGATCGGCTCGATCGTCTGCTTCAGGAACGTGACAAGGTCCACGTCTTCCTCGAGACCTATGGAATTGATGGATCGAGCTTTCCGGCCTCGCCACCTATTCGGCGCGGGCGATGCCGCTCCTGGGCAAGCTGTCGCGCTTCGGACGCATCGCCGTCGTCGCCGACCAGGCCTGGGTTCGGGCGGGCGCTCAGCTCGAAAGCCTGATCCTCCCGTTCATTGCCTATCGGACGTTCACACCCGACCAGCGCGAGAAGGCGCTTGCCTGGGTCGAGGGCCGGACCGACTGAACCTGGATACCTCGAACCTGCACGGGCCTGCCGTAAACCTCCTCTTTACGGCCGGTGATGTAGGCCCGCCTCTGCATCCGCCGCGTTGCGGCGTCGGGAGGGATGAATGGCTTCACGGTCGGTCGAAAGGAAGGGCAGCGCCCGAACCGGGCAGTTGCTGCACGCCTGCGTTGCCGAGCATGGCAGCGCCGCTCATCCCTATTTCGGAAGCAATGCTTTGCTGGCCGGACCTCATGCTGCCCGCAATCTTGCCGATGCCGTCCATTTCCTGTGCACCCTCCACGGTCGCCATCCCGGAGTGATCGACCTTGCTGCAGGACGAGCGGTCGCCCCGGAACTCCGCGCCTGGTTCATCTCCGCATCCGAAGCGATGGCCTCGGAGCGCCTGTTCCTTACCCGACTTGCCGTTGCCGCTGGTCCTGCTCCGAGCACGCCCGGAGGCTCCGGCAGCGAGACGGCGGTGAACGCCACGCGCAGCGCATTGGCGACGCTTGCGCAGTCCGACCGGAACGGCTGCGCGCTCGGTGCCGCTTTGGCTTTCGCTCTCGACTGGTCGCCGGTGCGCAAACTGCTTGATGGTGCAGCCCATCGCCTCGGCGTCGAAATCCCGATGGCCCGGCTCGGCTCGGAAAGCGAATTGCTCGCGATCGCCGACTGGGCCGGAGAAATCGCCGCCGTCGAGCGGGCCTTGCTGTTTGGTGCCCAGCAGTTGGCGCTCCAGCATCGCGGCATCTGGGACCTGCTCGACGCTCGCCAGCAGGCTCGCGGCGACGGTTGAACCCACCGGCAGTTACAGGCTTCATTTCGCGCGTTCACGCGCGCCCACCTGCCCTGCCTGAGCTTCGGCGCCGGATCCGGCGCCTTGCGCCGGGTCGAGACGCCGCTTATGCCCGGCTGAGGTTGACGTTTACGTTAAGGCAGGTTCATGCGCTTCGAAGGCACCGCTTCCTATGTCGCAACTGAGGATCTCAAGGTGGCGGTCAATGCCGCCGTTACCCTGCGTCGTCCGCTGCTGGTGAAGGGGGAGCCGGGGACGGGAAAGACGGTTCTGGCTCACGAGATCGCCGCGGCGATCGGCGCCCCGCTGATCGAATGGCACGTCAAGTCGACGACCAAGGCTCATCAGGGCCTCTACGAATATGACGCGGTTGCCCGACTGAGGGACGGCCAGCTCGGCGATCCCCGAGTCCACGACATTTCCAACTACATCAAGCGCGGGAAATTGTGGGAAGCGTTCACCTCGCCCGAGCTGCCCGTTCTGCTGATCGACGAGATCGACAAGGCCGACATCGAGTTCCCCAACGACCTTCTCCAGGAACTCGATCGAATGGAGTTCCACGTTTACGAGACAAGGGAGACCGTTCGGGCCAGAGAGCGGCCGATCGTCGTCATCACCTCCAACAATGAAAAGGAGCTGCCGGACGCCTTTCTGCGCCGCTGCTTCTTCCACTACATAAAGTTTCCCGACAGGGAGACGATGCAGGCGATCATCGACGTTCACTTTCCGGGCATTCAGAAGATGCTCGTCCAGAAGGCGATGGACATCTTCTACCAGGTTCGGGAAGTCCCCGGCCTGAAGAAGAAGCCGTCGACCAGCGAACTGATCGACTGGCTCAAGCTGCTCCTCCACGAAGACATGCCTCTGGAAGTCCTCCAGTCGCAGGATCCGAAGAAGGCGGTTCCGCCGTTGCACGGTGCCCTGCTCAAGAACGAGCAGGACATCATGCTGTTCGAGCGTCTCGCTTTCATGAGTCGGCGGGGGAACTGAGCCCCGGGCCTTGCCGCCCTGCGGATGTTCGGGTTAGCCTCCCACAAAAAGGGGGAGCTCGCCGTGCTGCGTTACCTGACCGCCATAGCGCTCGCGATCACTCCGGTGGCCGGAGCGGGTCAATCGCCTTCGGAACAGCAGCAGGCCTGGGCCACCAACGGCGAGACTGTCCGTCTCCTCCCGGCGGAGATTGCCCTTCCACGCCAGGCGGGGACGATCTCGGTCCATGAGACTCGCGAGCTGAGCCACGCCGGCCGCAACATCGACAATGTCGTCCAGTATCGCTCGCCGGACCGCGAGGTCTGGGGCACCGCCTATATCTATCTTCCGGGCCTGTCCCATGTCGGCCTGGCGGCTTTCGCCACGGACCTCGCCGTGAGGTCGAGCTCCAATACGCAGGTAAGCAACAGCGAGATCCAAGTCGTCAACGCAGGCGAAGTCCCGAACTCGGCTCTGCGCCGCGACTATTCCCGCTATCGCGGCGACTTCGCCAGCAGCGCCGCCTTCGTCAAGGTGGGACGCTGGATGGTGAAGCTGCGGGTGTCGGGTCCGGAGGCGCGACGCCAGGAAGTCGAAGCGGCCATGTCCGCGTTGCTCGGCGGGCTTCGCACCGCTCGTCGACCCCGCCCGGCTTTGCCGCTGGAAATCTCCGAATGCGCGCAGCAGCAACCGCCGGCGATCCAGATAGAACCCGGCTATGAGCGGCTGCTCACGGCGACGATGAGCGCCTCGCTCGACGGCGCCGGCGAGGAGGCGAGCGAGGCGCAGGGCAATGCCGCGGAGGGGATGCCGCCGCGGATCGGCAATCGCTGGTGTCGCTCGACCACCGCCAGGATCGGCAATTCCGCTTTCTCGATCCTCCGCGCCGGCGCCGGGTCGGCCGAAGTCGGCCTCGTCGGGCGCGCGGTGCTGCTGGTGCCGATGAACGATGCCGGCAGCACTCTTGAGCTGGTCGAAATGGAACAGGGCCAGTTCACGCTGCTTCATCACCAAATCGGGCGAACGGCGGTGCTGGGCAGCTACGACCGGCCGCCTTCGGACGCCCAGATCGCGGACATATTGAGCGGGGCCGACCGAGCGGGCGGGCAGATCCGGAGCACGATCGATCATCAGGCGGACGGCAATACGAATGTGACCTTGCCGTCCCCCCCGGCAGCGGAAAATCAGCCTGACACCTAAGCGGCGGCGTCGTCTCGATAGGCCAGTTCGAAATTGCCCCAGCGCCGGCCGTGGACGTAGAGCGGAACGAAGACATTCTTCACCGGCAGGTGCCGCCCATGGCCCAGCGACATGCTGTAGGTGGCAAGCATCGCTTCCTTGTCGCTGGCGATGGCGCGCCGGGTGATGTCGTCGATGAAGTTGCGGCGATTGCGGCAATATTCCGCATTCCATTCGGGATCGTCGGTCTGAGGCTGTGAGCGTTCGCTGATGTGGGTCGGGAGATAGCCGTTGATGTCGGTGATGGCGCAGGCGATGTGCCGCGCTTCCGCCGCCATCAGCCGATCCAGGATTGGCCGGATGTGCATGTCGGCGAAATCGCAGAAGCCGGTTTGATACTGGACCGGATTGGTCCCCGGCATCGGCACGTAATTGGTGTCGAAGACGGCCTCAAGGTCGATCTCGCCGCGGGCGATGCCGCGCTCGATCGTCGCCTGGATCTCCGCCATTCCGCGCTGGGCGAACTCGATAAAGGGTGTGTCGTCGATCCGGACTCCGCTGGACGCCAGTCGGTCCAGCATCTCGTTGGACAGCAATTCCAGTCTGGTCAGCCGTTCGCGGGTTTCCTGAAGCTGGCCACCATTGGCGCGAGCATCGGCCGCGAAGGACGACAGGCCGCTCTTCACGCTGTCGACGCTCTGCTCGATCAGGTTCGTGGCCTGGGCGATTCCATCGGTCTGACGATCGACGAGGGCGACGATGTCGGCGACGTCGCGAACCGTGTCGTTGATCTTGGAGAAGCTCGATTGAGCCACTCGGCTCTTCTCCACACCCATCTTGATTTCCGACGTTACCGCCTCGGCCTCGCGGGTGAGCGAGGCGATCGTCCCGGCGATTTCGCTGGTCGCCACCCGCGTGTCATGGGCAAGCTTCTTCACCTCCGCCGCAACGACGGCGAAGGAGCGGCCCGCCTCGCCTGCCCGCGCGGCCTCGATCGTCGCATTGAGGGCAAGCATGTTCGTCTTGTTCGCGATCGTCTCGATGGCCGAGGAAACGCTTCGGACCCGAGTCATGGCTTCGGCGAAACCCGCCATCCGATCGCCAAGCTGAACGACGAGTTCGGTGAGGCCCGAGAAGATCCGGATCGTATCCTCGATGGCGCCACGGCCCTGATCGAGCTTCTGGCGGGCCTGCTCGGCCAGAACCCGGGCCTCGTCGGTGGAATCGGACACTCGCGCCTGATCCGCAAGCAGGCGAGTGGTTACGTCTTCAAGCGTGTCCAGCATCTTGAGGTTGGCGGAGATGCGCTCGTTGACTCCGGCCACGTAGCCGGCGACATCGCTGCACTCGATTGCCAGCGAACCGCAATTGCGCGCGACCTCATTGATCGCCGCACCGTCCGCCCGTTCCACTGCCGAACTCGCCACCTCTGCCCCGCTCCTTTTTGTTTGGGGAGGGGGTAAGGGCAATTGATTGAAAGGTCGTTAACCACGGGACCGCTGGCCTTGAACGGCGCCGACGACTAGAGCTCCTGTCCATGTTCTTCTCCTTCGTCGACGAGCTTCGAGCTGCGGGCATTCCGGCTTCGATGAAAGAGCATCTGACTTTGCTCGAGGCGCTGGACGCCGAAGTCATCGCCGCCCGGCCCGAGGAATTCTATTATCTGGCACGGGCTACCTTCGTGAAGGACGAGGGCCTGCTCGATCGCTTCGACCAGGTATTCGGGAAGGTGTTCAGGGGCATCGAGGCCGAATATGGCACCGAGGCCGTGCCGATCCCGGAGGAGTGGCTGAAGAAGATTGCGGAGCTCTATCTCACGCCCGAACAGATGGCGGAAATCAGGTCGCTCGGTTCCTGGGAAGAGATCATGGAGACTCTCAAGAAGCGGCTCGAAGAGCAGAAGGGTCGGCATGAGGGCGGCAACAAATGGATCGGCACCGGCGGGACCTCGCCCTTCGGTCATGGCGGCTACAATCCGGAAGGGGTGAGGATCGGAGGCGAAGGCCGACATGGCCGGGCCATCAAGGTCTGGGACAAGCGCGAATTCCGCAATCTCGACAATTCGGTTGAGCTTGGTACGCGCAACATCAAGGTGGCCCTTCGCCGGTTGCGCCGTTTCGCTCGCGAAGGCGCCGCCGAAGAACTCGATCTCGACGAGACGATCGACGGCACGGCCCGCAAAGGCTGGCTCGACATCCGGCTGCGTCCCGAGCGGCACAATGCGGTGAAACTGCTTCTGTTCCTGGACGTCGGCGGCTCGATGGATCCACACATCAAGCTGATGGAGGAACTGTTCAGCGCTGCCACGTCCGAGTTCAAGAATCTCGAATTCTTCTACTTCCACAACTGCCCCTACGAGGCCGTGTGGAAGGACAACCACCGCCGTTTCAATGAACGAACGCCGACCTGGGACATTCTCCACAAGTTCGGCCACGATTATAAGCTGGTGTTCGTCGGCGACGCGTCGATGAGTCCGTACGAGATAACCCATCCCGGCGGGTCGATCGAGCATTTCAACGAGGAGGCCGGCGCGGTCTGGCTCCAGCGCCTGACCAACACCTACCCCGCCGCCGTCTGGCTCAATCCGGTGCCGGAGCAATATTGGAGCTACACCGGATCGATCCAGATCGTCCGGCAGCTGATGCAGGATCGCATGTACCCGCTGACCCTGGAAGGCCTGGACGAGGCGATGCGTACGCTGAGCCGCAAGAGCTAAGTGACGCAATCGCCGCTGCCAAATGTCGCCAGAGCGAACCGGGCGCTGCGCATCGCCTGGCGCTCGGGATGGCTCCCGAAGCCGCGACTTGATCCCGACCATTTCGAGCGGGTGGCGCTTCGCGGTGCTTCGCCCGAAGCGCTTGGACCAGATACAGGCTGGCGCGAAGCCCTTCGCGTGCTGGTAGAGGCCCTGCGGACCGAGGCGGAACTCAACCCGCTCGGGCTCTCCATGGCTCACGGCCAGATCGTGATGGCGCTTCGATCGCGGATTCGGGCGGTGAGGCTCTGGCGTGAGCGCCCCGAAATATTGGAGCGGCCGCTACCCGCGCCGATCATCGTGCTCGGCCAGATGCGTTCCGGAACGACACGGATTCAGCGGCTGCTCGCCTGCGACGACCGACTAGTCCATACCCGCTTCGAGGAATCGATGATCCCGGTGCCGAGAAAGGGTCGACAGCTGCTCGCGCGTTCCGGACTCCTGACCCTTCGTGCTTTGAACCCGGAGGTCCACCGAATCCATCCGACCGGCGTCGGCTCGCCGGAGGAGGAATTCGGCCTTTTCGGCTTCTCTTTCGGAAGCGCCTTGTTCGAAGCGCAATGGCGCATTCCCTCGTTCAGCCGCTGGTGGGAGGCCGCCGACCCGGCCTGGCTTTATCGGGAATTCAAGGCGCTGCTCCAGACCGCCGCCTGGTCGCGGGGCGATCCGGCGGGGAAGCCGCTGATCCTCAAGCTTCCGCAATTCATGCAGGATCTGCCAACGGTGATCCATGCCTTCCCCGATGCTCGGCTGATCTGTCTCGAGCGAGACATCGAACAGGTCGTCGGCTCCTCCGCTTCCCTGGTCTGGAACCAGATGCGCATCCAGTCGGATGCCGTTGACCCGGCGTGGATCGGTCGCGAGTGGCTGGGCAAGACGATGCTGCGCAAGCGAATTGCCGAGACCGCACGTCGAGCCCACCCGAAGGTTCCGCAGATCGAGATCAGCTTCGAGGCGATGAATAGCGACTGGCTCGCGCAGATGCGGCGAGTCTATGACTGGCTGGATCTCGAATTCACCCCCGGCCTCCAGCGGCGGATGAAAGCCTATCTGGAGCGGTCGACGAGCCACTTCGGTCATCGCTATGGCCTTCGCGACTTCGGGCTCAGTAGCGAAGATATCGCCGCCGCTCTTCACCCCAGGCCTGCTCGTCGGGAAGCGTGATCGCGTCCAGGTCGGAGGGCATGGAGGATGGATCGTCCACCCATTCCCGCAAGGCCGGACCGCCGTTGATTACGTCGATGGCAAGCTTGTCGAATTCATATTCGTAGGGAAAGTCGCGCCAGAGCGGGTAATCGGGGTAAAGGCGGCGTATCGCCTTGAACGCGAGCGCCTGAAGGCGCCAGGGGCGAAACGCCTCATGATCGTAGAAGCGGCCCTCGGCATGGATGTGAACGCCGTGGCAGAGCGTTCCGACATGCTTGTGGAATGTCGGCTCGAACGAGATTTCCCTCAGAGTGCAGCCTTGCAGCCATTGGGGTGCGAGCGCGCGCATTTCGTCGAGTACCGCCCGGGCCTCGATATCGGGCGCCCCGAACAGTTCGAGTGGTCGAGTCGTGCCCCGCCCTTCCGAAAGCGTCGTCCCTTCCAGCATCACGGTCCCGGCATAGGCCCGCGCCATGTTGAGGTTGGCGGCATTGGGGCTTGGATTGATCCAGATCCGCTCATCCACCGGCCAGCCATGGCCGGGCGCGTCATCGGGGCGGTAGCCTTCCATCTCGATCAGCCGATAGTCGACGTCGAGCCCGAACTTTTCGACGAACCACAGTCCCAGTTCACCCAGGGTAAGTCCGTGCCGCATCGGCAGTGGCCCCGCACCGACGAAGCTTTCCCAGCCGGGACGAAGGGCCAGTCCCTCGATCGGCCGGCCCGCCGGATTGGGCCGATCGAGTACCCACACCGCCTTGCCGTGCTGCGCCGCCGCTTCCAGCACGTAGAGCAAAGTCGTGATAAAGGTGTAGATCCGGCAGCCGACGTCCTGGAGATCGACCAGCATCGTGTCGAACGTGCCCATCGACTGCCCAGTCGGTCGCCTGACCTGACCGTAGAGGCTGAAGACGGGGATGTTGTGGACTCGATCGGTGAAGTCCTCCGACTCCACCATATTGTCCTGCTTGTCGCCACGCAGGCCGTGTTGCGGTCCGAACGCGGCGGTTACTTCGAGTCCGCTCGACGCAAGCGCGTCGAGGGAGTGAGTCAGGTCCTCGGTCACTGAGGCAGGATGGGCCAGAAGTGCGACTCGCCGCCTCTCGAGCGGCTTGCGCAGTTCGGGCTCGGCGAGGAGGCGATCGATACCGAATTTCATGGCTCAGACTGCTGGCGGCAGTTCGAGCACAAAGCAATCCGGATCGTGGAAATCGGGCGCACCGGCCGGATGTTTCAGCGCCCAATAGGATTTGGTGCCGTCGATTTCCTCGATGATCGCCGACAACTGGATCGACCCGCCTTCCGCAGCGAGATCGAACGGGAGCGTGACCGCCTGCTCGAACCCGTCGCCCCTTCGGGTGGAGATGGTGGGTCCGTGGGGAAGCTCGGCGGGAGCCATCCCGCTCCGATATCCGTGGAACCGGTAAGCCGCCCACTCGCTCGAAGGCGAGAAGTTGAACTCCAGATAGCCGCCGGTCGAACGGTCCAGAACGAACATCTCGAAACAGGTGGTCTCCCAGAGCCTATCCGCCCGACGCGGTGGAGCCTTGGCCGGGAGCCGCAGCGATTCAACGCGGCCGATCAGGCCGAACCGGATCGTGGCAGCCCTTCCCTTCGCGAGGTCCAGCTCCACCTCCACGGCCTCGACGGCTGCGGATGGGAAGTCCGGATGCGGAATCAAGCTGCACTTCCCCACTCATCCTCCTCCGTGCTAGGCGCCCCGGCGCCATGACCCAGTTCAAGTCCGACCTCCTACGCCTGCTCGACGAGCGCGGCTACATCCATCAGATCACCGACGCCGAGGGTCTCGACGCCCTCGCCGCCTCGGCGGTGCTCACCGGCTATGTCGGCTTCGACGCGACAGCGCCGTCGCTCCATGTCGGGCACTTGATCCAGATGATGCTCCTCCGCCGACTTCAGCAGGCGGGACACAGGCCGATCGTTCTCATGGGCGGCGGGACGACGAAAGTGGGCGATCCTTCCGGCCGTGACGAGAGCCGGCAATTGCTCACCGACGCGACGATCCGGTCCAATATCGCCACGATCCGGCCCGTCTTCGAACGCGTGCTCCGCTTCGACGAAAGCCCGACCGGGGCGATCATGGTCAACAATGACGATTGGCTCGGGGAGCTCGGCTATATCGAGTTCATTCGCGATATCGGCCCCCATTTCACGATCAATCGGATGCTGACCTTCGACAGCGTCCGGATGCGGCTCGAGCGCGAGCAACCGCTCACCTTCCTCGAGTTCAACTACATGATCATGCAGGCCTTCGACTTCCGGGAGCTCAATCGCCGCCACCAGTGCCTGCTCCAGCTCGGCGGATCGGATCAGTGGGGGAATATCGTCAACGGAATCGAGCTGGCGCGCCGGGTCGAGGGGGCACAATTGTTCGGGGTCACCACGCCGTTGCTGACCACTGCGGACGGCCGAAAGATGGGCAAGACCGCGGCAGGCGCCATCTGGCTCAACGGCGATCAGCTTGCTCCCTACGACTTCTGGCAATTCTGGCGGAACACCCAGGATGCGGACGTCGGCAAGTTTCTGCGACTGTTCACCGACGTTCCGCTGGACGAAGTGGCGCGGTTGGAGTCGCTCTCGGGCGCCGAGATCAACCTGGCCAAGAAGGTGCTCGCCGACGAGATCACGGCAATGGTTCACGGCCAGGACGCTGCCGTCGAGGCAGCGGAGACCGCCCGCAAGACCTTCGAGGAGGGTAAGGCGGGCGAGGCCCTTCCGACCCTGAAGGTGAGCGGCTCCATCAGTCTTGTCGACGCTCTCGTGGGGCTTGAGCTGGCAGGTTCGAAGAACGAGGCGCGCCGACTGATCGCTCAGGGCGGTGCCCGCATCGACGGCCGGGCCGTGAGCGAGGACGTGCCGATCGCGGTGAGCTGCGACATCCGGATTTCCGCCGGCAAGAAGAAGCACGGGCTTCTCACGCCCTGACTTTCTCAGCGCCGGGAGCGCGGCCGAAAACCGACGTCGAGCGTGCCTGAGGGGAGCCCTTCGCTGACCAGTTGACGGTGGAGACGCAGCGGCGGCCCGGGACTGAACCGACCTCCGTCCACTTCGCCGATGAATTGCGCCAGCGCATATTTGGCTTCGACGAGCGGAACGTTTCGGAGCGGATGGGCGCTTCCTGACCAGAGACCCAGCCGGGCATTCGGGAGGATGGTCGCCAGATGCCGCGCCTCGGCCGCAGGCACCAGCGGATCGGAGTCTCCAGTCAGGATCAAGGCCGGAGTCTGGATGGCCGCGACGGCGCGGTCGTCGAGCGGCGGACCATCCTTGGCGAATGAGGCGAAGAGGGCCTGGTTCATCAGGGTGACGTGGCGCCAGCGCTCCGCCCCATGCGCGGCGGCCAGTTGCTCCTGGCGAGGATTGCCCGGTCGGGAAAGCCGTTCCGGATCGGTCAGGTGGACGACGTGGCGCACGGACTCACCGTCCCAGATATATTTCAGAGCCACTCCGGCGAGGCTCTTCACCCGATCCGGACTCCTGAGCGCCAGCGCCAGCGCCAGATAGCCGCCGAAACTGTAGCCGAGAAAATGGCTCGGCCCGATTCCCGCTTCGTCCAGCTGAGCGGTCAGGTCGTCGACCATCGATCCGAGGGTCAGGCGCTCCGGCACTGGTCGGCCGCCATGTCCCAGCAGGTCGGGAACGAAGGGATCGTAGCCCGCTAGCAACCCGACAAGCGGCGCCATCTCGCGGGCGGAGCCGTTCGAACCGTGAAGAATGACCAGCCGTCCCGCTGCCATCAGCCGGACCTCAGCAGGTTCACTGCCGCATCCCGCTCCATAAGGTAAAGCAGGAGTCTCGCGGCTCGGCCGCGTTCGCCTTCCAGGCCGCCGTCGCGATCGACGAGGAGCCGGGCATCGTCCATCGCCATCGGCGCGAGCCTGGAAATCTGGTCCGGGGTCGCGAGCCGGAACTGGGCCTCGCCGGATTGCCTCGTCCCGAGTATCTCACCGGCGCCGCGAAGCCTCAGATCCTCCTCGGCGATCCGGAAGCCGTCATTCGTCTCGCGCATCAGCCCGAGCCGCGCTCGGGCAGTTTCGCTCAGCATGTTTCCGCGAAGCAGAAGGCAGACACTGTGCTGGTCGCCGCGTCCGACCCGCCCACGCAACTGATGAAGCTGCGCCAGGCCGAAACGGTCGGCATGCTCCACGATCATCAACGATGCGTTCGGAACGTCGACGCCCACTTCGATCACTGTGGTCGCCACGAGTACCGCAATCTCGCCGCTCTGGAAGGCCGACATGACGGAATCCTTTTCCGGCCCCTTCATTCGGCCATGCACCACTCCGACCTTGCCGCCGAAGCGCAGGCGCAAGGCCTCCGCCCGATCCTCCGCCGCGGCGAGGTCGCTGGTTTCGCTTTCCTCGACCAGCGGGCAGACCCAATAGGCCTGGCGGCCAGCCGCGATTTGACGGCCGAGGCCGTCCACCACTTCCGGCAATCTTTCTTCGCTGACGACCCGAGTTTCGATCGGCTGCCGGCCGGGCGGCATTTCATCGAGCCGGCTGACGTCCATTTCTCCATAATGGGTCAGGGTGAGCGTCCGAGGAATCGGAGTCGCCGTCATCACCAACAGATGCGGGGGGCGGTCCGCCTTCTGAGCCAGCATCATGCGCTGCGCCACGCCGAACCGGTGCTGCTCGTCCACCACGGCCAGTCCCAGCTTCTTGTAGATCACCGACTGCTGGAAAATGGCATGGGTTCCGACGAGAATGTCGATCGATCCGTCGGCAAGTCCCATCAGACAGGATTCTCGAACTCGTCCCTTCTCGCGGCCGGTGAGGATCGCGACGTTCACCGGCAAGCCGGCAAGCTGCCTCGACAGATTTTCGAAATGCTGCCGCGCCAATATTTCGGTCGGCGCCAGCATCGCCGCCTGGGCACCGGCTTCTACGGCGACGAGCATCGCCATCAGCGCGACGAGGGTCTTGCCCGATCCGACATCGCCCTGGAGTAGGCGCAGCATCGGAACCTCCTGCTGAAGATCGCCCTCAATCTCCTGAACAGCCCTTTGCTGCGCACCGGTTGGGGCGTAGCCAAGCTTCAGGCGCGACCGCAGGGATCCGTTGCCGCGCAGCGGCAGACCCCTGCGTTTGCGGGAGGACGCCCGGACGAGCATCAGTGCCAGCTGGTTCGCAAGCACCTCGTCATAAGCGAGCCGATCGCGCGCCTGAGCGGAAGCGGGATCGCGGTGCGCGAGCGTCAAGGCTTCTGCCCAGCCGGGCCAGCCCATTCGCGCTTTGAGGCTCGGTTCGATCCATTCGGCGAGCGCCGGGAGTCTGGCGAGGGCCTGCTCCGCGAAGTCGCTCAGCCGCTTGTTGGTCAGGCCTTCGGACAGGCCATAGACCGGCTCGCGTTCCGGGATCTGCGCGACCTCGTCGATCGGCAGCACATAGTCGGGGTGGACCATCTGAAGATCCTGCCCGTAGCGGTCCAGCCGGCCTGAAATCACCTTGGGCATGCCGATCGGCAACTGCTTCTTCGCCCATTCCGCGCGATTGAAATAGACGAGCGTCAGTTGTTCCCCTGCCTGATCCTCGGCTCGGATCCGGAGCGGGCTTCGGACGCCCCCCTGCCGGAAGTCGCGGGGAATGACCTCGATGGTGATGATCCTCCCGACGTCCGATTCGTCGAGCCGGTTGACCCGCTTCCTGTCGATCCAGTTCGTCGGCAGGTGAAAAAGCAGGTCGACGAGGCGCTCCAGTCCGAGCCGGTGGAGCGGCTTGGAGAGCTGAGGTCCGACGCCCTTGAGCACCTCGACCTCGGCGAACAGCGGATTGAGAATGTCGGGGCGCATGACTATCTGGAGCACTCGTAACCGCTGCCGGCTGGCTCGCAAAGTCCCGCCGGCCCATCCTGCATGGAGATCATGGAACCCGACGCGCGCCTCAAACGCCTCCGCTTCCGGGCCTGGCATCGCGGGACTCGCGAAGCGGACCTGCTGATCGGGGGCTTCTTCGACCGCTACGGCGCCGAATGGGGCGAAGAGGAAATTGCCTGGTTCGAGGCGCTGCTCGAGGAGCAGGATGTCGACATTCTGGCCTGGGCCATCGGAACGGCCGAGCCGCCGAAGCGGTTCTGCGGAGACCTCATGCTTCGACTCAGGCAAGTGAACTACATCGAGCACCCGGAATAAGTTGACCGACCTTCAGAAGATCCTCGCCGCTGATCGGCCGATGACCCTGGCCGGCGTGCCTTCGGGCTTTCTGCCCTGGCTTGCCGCCGACCTCGCACGCGCGGCGAAGGGCCGGGCCGTCTTCATCGCGCCGGACGAGGCCGCGATGCGGGCCATCGTCGATTCTGCGCATTATTTTGCGCCCGAACTGGAGACTTTGAGCTTCCCGGCCTGGGATTGCCTTCCCTACGATCGTGCCTCGCCTTCCCTCCGGTCGACGTCCGAGCGACTGGCCACCCTGCATGCGCTTCAGCGCAAGAGCGACAAGCCCCAGCTTCTGGTCACGACCGTCAACGCGGCTCTCCAACGTACGTTGACGCCGTTCCGGATCCGCCAGCTCGTCGCCCGACTGGCGCCCGGCGAGCGTATCGACCTGGATCGCCTTTCGGTGCTTCTCCAGGCGAACGGCTATGCCCGGACCGAAACCGTCCGCGATCCCGGCGAATTCGCCGTCCGCGGCGGAATCGTCGACCTCTTCCCCTCGGGAGAGGAGCAGGCGCTTCGACTCGACTTCTTCGGCGACGAGATCGAGAGCGTGCGCCGATTCGATCCGGCTACCCAGCGCAGCGTCGATCGAATCGAGGGATTCGTCCTCCTTCCCGCCTCCGAAACGCTTCTCGACGAGGACAGCGTCAAGCGCTTCCGATCCGCCTATCGGGAATTGTTCGGCGCCAACGCGACTGGCGATCCCCTCTATCAGGCCGTTTCCGACGGGCGTCGGATCGCCGGGATCGATCACTGGCTGCCGCTTTTCGAGGAGCGGCTCGTCACCTTGTTCGACCATCTGTCGGACGAGGATCTGATCGTTCGTGATCCGGGGGACAGCGGCGCGGCAGAAGCCCGGTTCGAGGCAATCGCGGATTATTACGACAATCGCCGTCGCGCCGAGACCAAGGAAGCCGGCAGTTACCGACCGCTGGAGCCCGAGCGGCTCTATCTCGGCCGGGACGAATGGGAACGCCTCGTCGAGGATCGACCCTTTCATCTCGTCACGCCCTTTCACGAGCCGGAGAGCGACAGGGTCGTCGATTTCGAAGTCGAGCCGGCCCGTGACTTTGCGCCGGAACGCGCCCAGGGCGTCAACATCTACGAAGCCGTCGTCGACCATGTCGCCGAGCTTCGGCGAAGCCGGCGCAAGATCATCCTGGCGAGCTATTCGACCGGTGCTCGGGAGCGGCTGAAGGGGCTGCTTGCTGACCACGGGCTGACCAAGATCAGCATTGCCGACAATTGGCAGGAAGCGCTCGGAGCCGCGGCCAAGGGTCAGGTCGCCCTCACCGTCATCCAGCTCGATCACGGTTTCACCACCCGGGACGTGGCTCTGCTGACCGAGCAGGACATGCTCGGCGACCGCCTCGTCCGACGCCGCAAGCGCAAGAAGAGCACCGAAGCCTTCCTGAACGAGCTGGCCACGCTCACTCCGGGCGATCTCGTCGTCCATGCCGACCATGGGATCGGCCGTTACGAGGGCCTCACCCAGATCCCGGTGCAGAGGGCGCCGCACGACTGCGTCGCGCTCGAATATGCCGGCGGCGACAAGCTCTACGTCCCGGTCGAGAATATCGACATTCTCTCGCGCTACGGCAACGAGAGCGAAGGCGTGACGCTCGACCGGCTCGGCGGCGAAGGCTGGCAGCGACGCAAGTCGCGGATGAAGGAGCGGATCCGCGAGATTGCGGGCGAACTGATCAAGGTCGCCGCCGAGCGCGCCTTGCGGGCCAGTCCGGTCGCGGAACCGGATACCGGCTATGCCGCCTTCGCCGACCGCTTCCCGTTCGAGGAAACCGAGGATCAGGATCGCGCGATTAGCGACGTCATCGAGGACCTCGGTCGTGGCAAGCCGATGGACCGCCTCGTCTGCGGCGATGTCGGCTTCGGGAAGACCGAGGTCGCCCTCCGCGCCGCCTTCATTGCTGCCATGTCCGGGCTTCAGGTCGCACTGGTCGCTCCGACGACTTTGCTCGCTCGGCAGCATTATCAGAACTTCAAGGAGCGCTTTCAGGGCTTCCCGATCGAGATCGGCCGGCTCTCGCGGCTCGTCCCGGCCAAGGAGGCGAAGGAAACCAAGGACGCGCTCAAGGCCGGCAAGATCGACATCGTGATCGGCACCCACGCGATCCTCGGCAAGGGAGTGGAGTTCAAGAAGCTCGGCCTCGTCATCGTTGACGAGGAACAGCGCTTCGGAGTCACGCACAAGGAAAAGCTGAAGGCGCTTCGCTCCGACGTCCACGTCCTCACTTTGACGGCCACGCCGATTCCCCGAACCTTGCAGATGGCCATGTCCGGTCTTCGCGAGCTGAGCGTGATCCAGACCCCGCCGGTCGACCGGCTGGCGGTTCGAACCTATGTCATGCCGTGGGATCCGGTGGTGATGCGGGAGGCCCTGCTTCGCGAACATTATCGCGGCGGACAGAGCTTCTTCGTCGTTCCACGGATCGCCGATCTCCCGGACATCGAGCAGTTCCTGCGCGAGGAGGTCCCGGAGGTTCGCTACGTCGTCGCTCACGGGCAGATGGCGCCGACCGAGGTCGAGGAGCGGATGAGCGCCTTCTACGACAAGAGGTATGAAGTGCTGCTCTCGACCACCATCGTCGAAAGCGGGCTGGACATTCCCAGTGCCAACACCCTGATCGTCCACCGAGCGGATCGGTTCGGACTCGCTCAGCTCTACCAGCTGCGCGGCCGCGTCGGCCGGGCGAAGACTCGCGCTTACGCCTATTTCACCACTCCCGGCGATCGCCTGATCACCGAAACGGCGGACAAGCGCCTCAAGGTGCTGGCGAGCCTGGAAAGCCTCGGCGCGGGCTTCCAGCTTGCGACCCACGATCTCGACATACGCGGTGCAGGCAATCTCCTGGGCGACGAACAATCGGGCCACATCAAGGAGGTCGGCTTCGAACTGTACCAGTCGATGCTCGAGGACGCGATCCTGGAAGCCAAGTCGGGCGGCCTTCAGCCGTCGAGGGACCAGTTCTCGCCGCAGATCACGGTCGACGCGCCCATCCTGATCCCCGACGAATATGTGCCCGATCTCGACCTGCGCATGGGGCTCTACAGGCGAATGAACGAACTCGAGACCTCCGACGAGATCGAGGGCTTCGCCGCGGAGCTGATCGACCGTTTTGGCAAGCTTCCTTCGGAAACGGAGAATCTGCTCAAGGTCATCGAGATCAAGCTCAATTGTCGCAAGGCACAGGTCGCCAAGCTCGACGTCGGCCCCAAGGGCGCACTGGTGCACTTCTTCAATGACCAGTTTCCCGATCTTCAGGGGCTGCTCGCTTATGTCGAACGGCTGAAGGGCACCGCCAAGCTTCGACCCGACTCCAAGCTCGTCATTGCCCGAAGCTGGCCCGATGCAGCTTCGCGCCTGAACGGTGCGCTCCAGTTGTCGAAGGGACTGGCCAGGATCGTCGGCTAGGGCGGATCCGGTCCTCTCTCCGAGTCAGCTTGTGACCAGCTGGGTCAGTTCCTCCGTGCCGATCGGAGGCGAGCAGAGGAAGCCCTGGTACAAGGTGCAGCCTTCCTGGGCGAGCAGACCCAGCTGTTCTTCGGTCTCCACCCCTTCCGCGACGACTCCCAGGCCCAGCGATCGGGCCATGTCGATCACGCTTCTGACGACGACGCGATCGCGGGTCGAACCGGCAATGTCCTGGCTCAGCCGCTTGTCGATCTTGAGATAGTCGAGCGGCAAGGCTTTCAGATAAGCAAGGCTGGAATAGCCGGTCCCGAAATCGTCAATGGCGACTCGAAGGCCGCCGCTCCTCAGCTGCGCAAGAAGCTGAGCCGCGCCGGCGAGATCCTCGATGAGTCCGCTTTCCGTGACCTCGACGGTGAGCCGGCCTGGGTCGAATCCGCTTGATCGCACCAGCTCGAGGAACTGGGCGGCAAATCCCGGACGAACGATGTCCGCCGCGGTGATGTTGACGGCCAGGCGCAACCGCTTCAGCGGTTCCGGCCATTCGGAGGCCGTCCGAATGGCCTTGCGTTGCACATGCTCCGACAACTGGGCGAGATAGTCCGAGCGTTCGGCCACGTTGAAGAGCGTCGAAGCGCCAAGCTCGCCATATTGGCCGTGCCGCCAGCGCGCGAGCGCTTCGACGCCGACGATCTCACCTGAGGTCACCGAGACCTGGGGCTGGAACCGGATCTCGATCTCGTCGAGGTCGAGCGCTCGGCGGAGATCGATCTCCAGCCGATCCTCCCGTTGAGTCTCGCTCTCGGCGCCTTCTTCGAGCACACGCACCGGCGCGCTGTCCGGGCCCCTCGCCTCCGCAAGAGCGGCACTGGCCCGACGCAGTAGCCCAGCGGCATCGTCTCCTGGCTGCGACATGGCGACCCCCGCTCTGCTTCCAAGAGCAATGACATGGTCGCCCGACATGAAAGGCCGGCCGATCGCCTCCACTAGTTCGGCCGCCAGGAAACGGCCGTCGTCGAGCGAGGCCGGCGGGGCAAGAAGAACGGCGAATTCGGCTCCGGCCATTCGCGCCACGAGTCGGTGGCGCCCGTCGGCTTCTACCCGCCGTTCGATTCGCCGCGCCACCGCCTGAAGCACCGAATCGCCCACGGGACGCCCGAAGGCGGCGTTGATGGCGTCGTAGCGGTTCACCGAGATCAGAAGCATCACCGCCCCCTGCCCGCTGGCCTCGCCGGTCAGCTGGCTTGTGAGCCAGCTCCGAACGGCGCGACCGTCCCGAAGGCCGGTCAGCGGATCGCGTCCCGTCAGATGGCGCCCGTCTCCGTTCAGGATCGTCTCGGCTCGCCCAACGATTTCTCCGCTTCCCTGGATTCGAACGTGATGCGCGATCCGGCTGCCCTCGGCTTCGGCGTCGGAATGCGCGAAGGCCGTCGCTTCACCGGTTGTCGTCAGCCGGTCGATGGCGGCCCGAGCGGCTCGGCGGCCCTCCGGATCGAGCTTGCGAAACAGCTCTATCAGGCTGATTCGTCGACCATTTTCCTCGCCAAGCCCGGCCTTGCGAGCAAGTGCAGGGCTCAGGTCGACGGTTCTCGATCCGGGCTGCCAGCGCCAGGAAGCCTCGCCCCGGTCCGCCGTCCGCCTCGAAGCTCCGCCGCCGACCCGTTCCGAATGACGAAGCGCGAACTGAAGGGCGTGAAGGAGCTGCGGCTCGGTAAACGGACTGACCAGAAAGTGGGTCGCCCCATGGTCGTGAAAGACCTCGAGAGCCGACGAATCGTTGCGGGAAAGAAGGACGAGCAAGGCCGCCGCATTGGCCTCGACGGTGTCGGCTATGGCTCGGACCGCATCCTGCCCTTCCTGCAGCGCCCCGCGAGCGTCGACAACGGCGACGGCGGCACCCGAAGCGACGAATCGCGCCTCGGCATTCTCGGCCCGTCGCGCCGCGATCGGTTGCCAGCCGGCACTCTCCGCCAGTCGCGACAACTCGTCGCGGTGCCGAAAGGAGAGAATGAACAGGGGTGCCACGGACAAGCAGTAGCGCGCCACGGCGGTTGCGCAATCCGGCTCCGTGCCAAGTTCCCGGCCTGGCACATTGACGCGGGACGGAGCGGCACCCTAGCAAGGAGTCGATGGCCCGGCAGGGAAACAAGGCAATGGCACTGGTCGCTTCCAGTGCCGAGGCGGCGCAAGCGGCGGAAGCCATGCTGCGCCGGCGCTATGACTTCGTGTCCTTGGAAGAGGCCGAGCTGATCGTCGCCCTGGGCGGCGACGGTTACATGCTCCATACGCTTCACGAGATGCTTGCCCGCGGCCGCGTATGCCCGGTCTTCGGGATGAACCGCGGCACCGTCGGCTTCCTGATGAACGAGTGGCGGCTCGACGGCCTTATCGATCGCGTGGAGCGGGCAAAGGCCTTTTCCGTCGCTCCGCTCCTGATGACGGCGGAAACGGTGGACGGCGAACGGCTTCGTCACCATGCCATCAACGAGGTCTCGCTTCTGCGCGAAACTCGGCAAACCGGCTGGATAGAAGTTTCGGTGAGCGGCCGGGTCGTGCTCCCGGAGCTGATCTGCGACGGCGTGCTGGTGGCCACACCGGCCGGATCCACCGCTTACAACCTCTCGGCGCTGGGGCCGATCCTTCCGCTGAGTTCACGGCTGGTCGCACTGACTCCGATCAGTCCATTCCGGCCGAGGCGCTGGCGCGGCGCTCTGATTCCCGATGAGCTGAAGATCGCCTTTAGAGTGCTCGATCCGATCAAGCGCCCCGTCTCGGCCGTGGCTGATCAGCATGAAGTCCGGGACGTCGCCGCCGTGGAAGTCTGCGTCGACCGGAGCGAAGCGCTCACTCTGCTGTTCGATCCTGAGCACGCGCTCGACGAACGTATCGCGATGGAACAGTTCGCTGTCTAGGCCAGCTTTCGCAAAGCCTCCGCTAAGCCCTTGCGGTACTCGGAATCTTGCTGATATAGGCCCCTCGCCTGATGGCTGCTCCCCGGTAGCTCAGCGGTAGAGCAACCGGCTGTTAACCGGTTGGTCGATGGTTCGAATCCGTCCCGGGGAGCCACTTCTCCACTTCGATCCGCCACGGCGGCTCAGCCGAGCTGGGTTTCCGTTTCCCTCGCCGGCTGAGGGGCCGGTATCGCGGCCTTGTAATCGCGGGGCGTGTCGAAGCCGGAGCCGGCCTCACGCGCGGCGGCAAGGCCCTTGGGAAAACCGCTGCGATCGCCATAATCGTCGATGTCGCCTCTGGCTCGGCTCTTTTCCGACGCAAGCCTGGCGGCGATCAGTGAATCCACCACGAGAAAGCCGACCAGGGCGGCCAGGCCCCAACGTGCGTTGCGGCGCTGGCGGTCGTCTTCGCTCCTGAGGCCGGTCGATACCGTGGCGATGTGGACGACATCCCCGGCGGCTCGGCTCCACATGGCGAGGTCAGCCTCTGTCGACAGCGCTCCCATGCCGGCCATCACCTCCTGAGCACCGAAAGCACGAATCAGATTCTCCTTGCCCTGCAGTCCGAAGGTACGAGCGATCCGGCCGGGAGCGGTGATGAAGGCGGCGGCGAGTCCGAAGCTGGCCCAGCCCATCAAACGCGCCGACCGCAAACCCCAGGTCATGCTTCGATCGCCGCGTCCGCCCGAAAGAGTTGCTGAATTCATTCTTTCCTCCCTGCTACGGTTTCAGCACGACCTTCACGCAGCCGTCCTGCTTGTTGCGGAAGGTACGATACATTCCGGGTCCTTCCGCCAGCGGAGCTTCGTGAGTGATCACGAAGGAGGGGTCGATCTGCCCCTCCTCGATTCGCCGGGTGAGATCGTCGGTCCAACGGCGAACGTGAGTCTGTCCCATCCGCCAGGTGAGTCCCTTGTTCATCGACATGCCGATCGGGAACTTGTCGACGAGGCCGCTATATACTCCGGGCACGGAAATCACTCCGCCACCCCGACAGACGTAGATCATCTCGCGAAGCACGTGGGCGCGATCGTTCGCCGTCATCGTCATCTGCTTCATTCGATCCATCATCGAGTCGAGATGCGAGGCAGCATGGGCTTCGAGCCCCACGGCATCGATGCACTTGTCCGGCCCCTTGCCTCCAGTGAGTTCGTTGAGCCGTTCGACGACGCTTTCCTCTTCGAAGTTGATGGTTTCCGCACCAGCGGCTTCGGCCATGGTGAGGCGTTCCGGCAATCGGTCGATGGCGACGACCTGTTTGGCGCCGAGGATGATCGCGCTCCGTATTGCCATCTGGCCGACGGGTCCTGCGCCCCAGATGACGACGGTATCGCTACGCTCGATGTCGCACTGGACCGCCGCCTGCCAGCCCGTCGGAAAGATATCCCCAAGGAACAGAAGCTGATCGTCCGTAAGCCCGTCAGGAGCCTTGATGTGGGTTCCGTCGGCAAACGGTACCCGAAGATATTCGGCCTGGCCGCCCTGGTAGCCGCCAGTCAGATGGGTGTAGCCGAACAGACCGGCCGTGGTGTGGCCGAACAGCTTGTCGGCGAGGGCCTTGTTGCGGTTGGAGCGCTCGCAAAGCGAATAGTTGCCGCGCTTGCACTGATCGCACTGATCGCAGTTTATCGTAAAGGGAACGACGATTCGGTCGCCCTTCCTGAGCTTGGTGACGCCGCGTCCGACCTCGACGACCTCGCCCATCATTTCGTGGCCGACGACGTCTCCGGGCTTCATCGCCGGAATGAAATTGTGGAACAGGTGAAGGTCGGAGCCGCAGATTGCGCAGCTCGTCACCTTGATGATCGCGTCGCCTTCTTCCTCGATCTCCGGATCCGGCACCGTTTCATAACGGATGTCTTCCTTGCCGTGCCAAACCAGCGCTTTCATGCCCGTCCTCCGATCTCGTTTTCGGCTCCTTAAGCGGCGCAAGCGAAGCACGACTGGTCGCACCCGCCTCGTTCCGCCCCGGAAACATCTTTGAACACAGGATCTTACCTGATCAGGCGAAACCCTCGTCCGGGGAACATCCGCGCTGGCGGTTGGTTGCGAGAACAAGCAAAAAATGGAGGGAAGAATGGCGACCAAGACGCGTTCCAAGAGCAGTCAGGGAGAAGCCGGCTCTCGCAAAAGGTCGGGCGAGGGTTCGGCCTTCAACTGGGGCAGCGGACAGACCGGTGTGCTTGCAGCGGCGGCGGTGGCCGGCGCAGCGGTTGGCCTGGCAGCCAATTACGGCCGCAAGTTCCTGGTGCAGAGCATGAGTGCCTCTGCCGGCGACTGGGCCGACGCGCTGAAGGCGGAGCATGAGGCAACCCTGGCCATCTTCGACAAGCTCGAAGCGACGAACGACGACCAGACGACCACCCGCTCGCATCTGCTGATGAAGCTCAAATATGCCCTCGACAAGCATGCGCATCAGGAAGAGAATGTCATCTACCCGGCGCTTCGGGAGGCGAATTCCGCGCACGACGCCGACGCGCTCAACTCAGAGCATGGCTATATCAAGACCTATCTGTACGAACTCGAGACGATGCCGAACGACAGCCCCGAATGGCTGGCCCGCGTTCGCGATTTCCGATCGATGATCCAGGAGCATATGCGGATGGAGGAAGACGAGGTCTTTCCGAAGTTCCGCAATGCGCTGACCGAGGAACAGAATGCCCGGCTCAGCGCGATGATGAACAAGGAAGGCATGAAGATGGCCTGAGTCTCGGCTCGGCCATCCGCCATCCAAGTTAGCGGCGCCGCTCCCCAACGGGGGCGGCGCCTTTTCCTTATGCCACGGCGCCGTGGCAGTGCTTGTACTTGCGTCCCGATCCGCACGGACAGGGCGCGTTGCGGCTCGCCGGCGGTGGAACCTCGGCAACGGCGCCGGCCGGGCCACGCTCCGGAAAGGCCGGCTGCGGCATTTCCAGCGGCGGCAAGCGGGACAGGATCGCGCCGGTTCCGGCATCGATATCGGCCGTGTCGTCGTCGCCGGTGAACGGGTCGATATGCTGGGTGAAGATCTCCGGCATCTCCGGCAGATCCTCCGGCATCATCGTGAACCGGGCTCGGGCGAGGGTTCCGGTAACATCCTCCCGGATTGCCGAAAGCATCCGCTCGAACATCAGGAATGCTTCCCGCTTATATTCGTCGATCGGCTTGCGTTGCGCATAGGCCCGCAGGTGAACGACCTGGCGAAGCGCGTCCAGCATCGACAGATGCTCTTTCCAGTGATGGTCGAGCGATTGAAGCAGGACGCTCTTTTCGATCTGCACCCAGGTTTCCTGGGGCACGTCCTTCAGCTTCTCCGCAATCTGCTCGTCCGCCAGCTTCTGAAGCCGCTCGACGAACATCTCGGGATCGACCTCTTCCTCCTTCACCCATTCATCGAAGGGCGGAGTCAGGCCGAACACCTTTTCGACGCGCTCCTGGAGCAGGGGAATGTCCCACTGCTCAGGATAGGAATTGGGTGGGATCGCCTCGCCGACGAGGGCGTTGACGGTCTCCGTGCGCATGTCCTCGACCACGTCTCCGACAGTCTCGGCATCCATGATGTCGGACCGCTGTTCGTAGATCACCTTGCGCTGATCGTTCATCACGTCGTCATATTCGACGACCTGCTTGCGGATGTCGTAGTTGCGCGCTTCGACCTTCTTCTGTGCCGTCTCGATTGCCTTCGAAATCCAGGGACTGACGATCGCTTCGCCGTCCGCCAGATTCTTGTTCATCAGCCTCGAGAACATGGTCTGAGGACCGAAAATGCGCAGCAGGTCGTCGTCCAGCGAGAGATAGAATCGGCTGAGGCCCGGGTCACCTTGGCGTCCCGAGCGGCCGCGCAACTGGTTGTCGATTCGCCGGCTCTCATGCCGCTCGGTACCGAGCACGAACAGGCCGCCGGCAGCGATCACCTTCTCCTTCTCCTCGGCCACCTCGCGCTTGATCCGCTCGATCGCTGCGTCCTTCTCGGGGCCGTCCTCCATGTGACTGAGTTCGTCCTGGACCCGGAAGTCGACATTGCCGCCGAGCTGGATGTCGGTGCCTCGGCCGGCCATGTTGGTGGCGACGGTCACTGCACCGAGGCGCCCCGCCTGAGCGACGATGTGCGCCTCGCGCTCATGTTCGCGCGCGTTCAGCACCTCATGCTTGATTCCGGCCTTCTTGAACTCGGCGGAAAGCAGTTCCGATTTCTCGATCGACACCGTGCCGACGAGGACCGGCTGGCCGGTCGCCTGCTTCTCCTTCACGGCCTCGGCGATCGCGGCGAACTTGTCGCCCTGGTTCTTGTAGAACTGGTCGTCCTCGTCGATCCGCCTGACCGGCAGGTGGGTCGGGATCGTAACGACGTTCATTTTGTAGATGTCGTAGAACTCGGCCGCTTCCGTCGCTGCGGTTCCGGTCATTCCCGCCAGCTTCGGATACATGCGGAAATAGTTCTGGAAGGTGATGGAAGCGAGCGTCTGGTTCTCGGGCTCGATCTCGACGCCTTCCTTCGCCTCGACAGCCTGGTGGAGGCCTTCGGACCAGCGGCGCCCGTCCATCATTCGGCCGGTAAAGGGATCGATGATGACGACCTTGTGCTTGCCGTCTTTCTCGTCCTTCCTGACGATATAGTCGATGTCCCGCTTGAAGGCGATATTCGCCTTCAGCGCCTGGTTGAGGTGGTGGACCACCTGGGTGTTTTCATAATCGTACAGGTTCGAACCGACGAGCAGTCCTTCGGCCTCGAGCAAGCGCTCCATCCGCTCGGTGCCTTCCTCGGTGAGGAGCACCCGCTTGTCCTTCTCGTCATACTCATAATCCTCCTCGGGCATCTCCTTCACGATGCGGTCGAGGGCGAGATAGAGTTCCGATTTGTCGTCGGTCGGACCGGAGATGATCAACGGCGTCCGCGCCTCGTCGATCAGGATCGAGTCCACCTCGTCGACGATGGCGTAGTTGAACGGGCGCTGCACCATGTGCGCGCGCTCATACTTCATATTGTCGCGCAGATAGTCGAAGCCGAACTCGTTGTTGGTCCCGTAGGTGATGTCCGAATGATAGGCGTCGCGGCGGAACGAGTCGGGAATGTTCGGGATGATGACTCCGACGCTCATTCCGAGGAAACGATAGATCTGGCCCATCCATTCCGAGTCGCGGCGGGCCAGATAGTCGTTGACGGTGACGACATGGACGCCCTTGCCTTCCAGGGCGTTCAGGTAGACGGGCAAGGTCCCGACCAGAGTCTTGCCCTCGCCGGTCCGCATCTCGGCAATCTCGCCGCGATGGAGCACGATTCCGCCGATCAGCTGAACGTCATAATGGCGCTGCCCCAGCGTTCGGACGGCGGCTTCGCGAACGGTCGCGAAGGCTTCGGGAAGGATGTCGTCGAGCGTCGCGCCGTTCTCGAGGCGGGTGCGGAGGACAGAAGTCTGGTTCTTGAGCTCATCGTCGGTCATCGCCGAGATGGTGGGCTCAAGCCCGTTGATCTGGTCGACGATCTTGCGAAGCGAACGGACGTAGCGGTCGTTGGAAGATCCGAAGATGGATTTGGCAAATCCGCCGAACATAATGAATTCCTGATCTTTACATGGAAGGCTCCGGAAGGTCCGGAGCGAAAAATGAAGCGCGAGCGAAGCCGGTCGGCCCCGTGCTTCACTCGATCAGGCGATCCGTCTCGATTGGGGACTTGATGACGGGAGCGGGTTCCGGAGGTACAGGCTGTTGCTCCGGCTCGGGACTCGCTTTCGGCCGCGGCGCGACCGCCGCCTGTGCCTGGGCGGCGGGGGCAACCGTGGCCCGAGCCACCGAAACGGCTTCGATGGCCGTCTTATGGCTCGCTCCGGCTTCGGGAGCGCGAGCGCCAGCAAAAGCGCCGGTGACGGCGCTCAGAAGCGCCGAAAGGATAAGCAAGAGCTCCATTGCGCCAGCGACATAGTGACGACCGGGGGCAAGGTCCATGCCCTGTCCGGCCAAGCGGCCGGACAAAATCACCGGATTGTTTTTGAGAGCCGGGTCGCTCAGGCGGCTCGGCGTCCGCCCAAATCCCGGCGAGCCTTGAGGAGCTTCTTCATGATCATGTCGCGTTTGAGGCGTGACAGATGGTCAATGAAGAGCACGCCGTTGAGATGATCGATCTCGTGCTGGAGGCAGATGGCCAGGAGACCATCGAGCCACTCCTCGTGCACCGTTCCGTCCCGGTCCAGCCAGCGCGCACGGACCCGATCCGGGCGAAGCACCTCGGCATATTGATCGGGAACGGACAAACAGCCTTCCTGATAGGGCTTGGTCGTTTCCGAGGTTTCCAGGATCTCGGGGTTGATGAAGACGAGTGGGTTGCGCACCGGCTCTCCGTCTTCCTCCTCGGGTTCCTGAAGGTCGATGACGAGAAGCCGCTTGGGCACGCCGACCTGGATGGCTGCCAGACCGATCCCGGGGGCCGCGTACATCGTCGCGAACATGTCGTCGATCAGGGTCTGAAGCTCGGGCGTGATCTCCTCGACGGGCGAGGAGACCTGCCGGAGGATCGGATCCGGCGTTTCATAGATCGGCAAGATGGCCATGGTCGGCAAATAAGCGGAAGTGGCTTCATTTTCAAGGAATCACGGGGGTCGCCAGAGAGTTGGGTACCGGGAGCCGGGTTGCTGCCCCGACGAACCTCAGGTCACCGGCCTTCTTGCCCGAAGCGCCTGAGCCAGCGTTCCTTCGTCGAGATAGTCGAGCTCGCCGCCGACCGGCAAGCCATGGGCGAGTTGGGTGATCCGAACCGGGAAGCTCTCCAGGCGCTCGGCGAGATAGTGGGCCGTCGTCTGCCCCTCGAGTGTGGCGTTCATCGCCAGGACGACCTCGTCGACTCCGCCGCCTGCCACGCGGGAGATGAGACGATCAATGGTAAGATCTTCCGGCCGAACACCTTCGAGCGCAGAAAGCCGCCCGCCGAGCACATGGTATCGCCCGGGAAACAGCCTCGAACGGTCCAGCGCCCAGAGATCGGACACCTCCTCAACCACGCAAAGCAGCCGATCGTCGCGGCGTGGATCGACGCAGACCGAACAGGGATCGGCGGTGTCGATATTGCCGCAATTCGAACAGACCGAGAGCCGGTCGTGAACCCGTTCGAGCGCCCGAAGCAACGGCGTCAATGCCGCTTCCCGCTTCTTCATCAGATGAAGCACGGCCCGGCGGGCCGAGCGAGGACCAAGGCCGGGAAGGCGCGCCAGCGCCTGGGTGAGCGCCTCAATTTCCTGGGAAGCCATGAGAACAAACTAAGAAGGCTGGTGGAGCGCGGCAAGCATCAGTTAGAGCGCGGCCATGCGCCTCGCTTTCATGGGAACGCCCGATTTCGCGGTTCCGACGCTCGATGCCTTGCTCGAAGCAGGGCACGAAGTGGCGGCCGTCTACACGCAGCCGCCACGCCCCGCCGGGCGCGGCAAGGCTCTGACCCCCTCCCCTGTGCATCGCCGGGCGGAAGCTGCGGGGATCGAAGTCCGAACTCCAGCAACGCTTCGCGACCCGGCTGAACAGGAATCGTTCGCCGCTTTGGGACTGGATGCAGCGATTGTCGCCGCTTACGGGCTGATCCTGCCGGTACCGATCCTTCAGGCGCCGGTGCACGGCTGCCTCAACGTCCACGCTTCCTTACTTCCCCGCTGGCGCGGCGCCGCGCCGATCCACCGGGCGATACTGGCGGGCGACGAGAGAACCGGAGTCTGCATCATGGGCATGGAACGGGGGCTCGACACCGGCCCGGTCTATGCTCGGCGCGAGACGGACGTCGATCGGAAGACCGCCGGCGAACTGATCGCCGAGCTTGCGGCCATGGGCGGGGCTCTGATGGCCGACGTCCTCGACCGGCTGGACCGGATCGTGCCGCAGCCGCAACCGGCCGAGGGCATCACTTACGCTCAGAAGATCGAGAAACAGGAGGCACGGCTGGACTTCTCCCGTCCGGCAAGTTGCGTTGAACGGCAGGTCCGAGCCTTCAATCCCGTCCCCGGGGCGTTCTTCGATTTCGAAGGCGAGCGGATCAAGGTTCTGGCGGCGGAAATCGCCGACCTGAGCGGTCCGTCCGGAACGGTGCTCGACCACGGCCTCACCATTGCGTGCAGCCAGGGTTCGATCGTGCCGACCCTCGTCCAGCGTGCCGGACGGGCGGCGATGAGTCCTGACGAGCTTCTCCGGGGCTTCGTCATTCCCACCGGTGCCGTTCTGGCGTGACACGCTTCAAGCTCATCGTCGAATATGATGGTCGCGGTTTCATGGGCTGGCAGCGACAGGCGCATGGCCCATCGATCCAGCAGGCCATCGAGGAAGCGGTTCAGGCCATCGCTCAAGAGGCGGTGACCCTCCACGCCGCTGGTCGGACCGATGCCGGAGTGCACGCTCTGGCGATGACGGCCCATGTCGACATCGATCGACCGATCACGGCCTTCCGCCTTCGCGACGGGATCAATGCCAAATTGCGTCCGCTGCCGATCGCGATCCTCAGCGCGGAGGAAGTCGGCGAGGATTTCCACGCCCGTTTCTCCTGCGTCGGAAGACGCTACATTTACCGGATCGTCAATCGCCGCGCGCCGTTGGCACTGGAAGCGGGTCGAGCCTGGCGGGTCCCGGTCGTGCTCCATGCCGATGAGATGAACCGAGCCGCACAATATCTGGTCGGACGTCATGACTTCACGACCTTCCGATCGGCCCATTGCCAGTCGGAGAGCCCGGTCAAGACTCTCGACCGGCTCACGGTTCGGCGATTTGGCGAGGTGATCGAGGTGGAGGCGGCGGCGCGCTCCTTTCTCCACCATCAGGTCCGATCGATGGTCGGCTGTCTCGAACTGGTCGGCCGAGGCAAATGGTCGCCGAAGGATCTGAAGGCCGCGCTCGAGGCTCGCGACCGATCGGCCCTGGGCTTCAACGCGCCGCCCGACGGGCTCTACTTCGTCGAGGCTGTCTATCCTCAGCATTAGCGGCACCCAGGCCGAACAGGCGCTGGAGCGACTTGTCCAGCATGAGTAATTGCCAAAGCAGCCGGCCATGATCGGAACGGCCGCGACGATGGTCTTCCGCAATCCGTGAAATGGCTGCGCCATCGAACCAGCCGGTTTCCGCGAGGGCCGAGGAATGGGCGATGGCGGCCGCTTCGCTGGCTAGCGGCCCTCGGAACCAGGCCGATACCGGAGTGACGAAGCCCATCTTCCGGCGGTCCAGTATCTCGTCCGGAAGGCGCCCGCGCAGCGCCCGCTTCATCAACCACTTGCCGGTGCCGCCCCGCAGACGCTGCCGCGCCGGCAACCGGGCGGCGAATTCGATGAGCCGGTGATCCAGCAGTGGCTCCCGCGCCTCCAGGCTGACGCCCATGCTCGCCCGATCGACCTTGGTGAGGATGTCCCCGGGAAGCCAGATCTTCAGGTCGGCATATTGTGCTCGGGACAGGGGATCATCTGCCGGCGCTTCCTGCATTGTGCGAACGTAGCGGGCCTCGGCCAAGTGATCGCCCAGCGCGCGGGTGAAGTCGGCGCTGTACAGAAGCGAACGGATCTCCGGCGGGGTGACTCCGACGGCGTGCGCATAGGCTTCGCCACTTTCCTCGCCGAGCGCCTGGAGCGTGGTCTTGGCGCGCAGATAGCGCGGCGCCCAATCGAGCTTCGGGTAGAGATCGCCCAGCCTGCGGACGGCCGGCTTCAGCGGCCCGGGAAGCAGTGCCCGAATCCGTTCCTCGTTGCGGAAGAGACGGTAGCGCCGGTAGCCGGCAAAAGCCTCGTCGGCGCCATCTCCCGACAAGGCGACCTTCACCTTCTCACGAGCAAGAGCGCTCACCTGCCAGGTCGGAAGAGCGGAAGCGTCGGCAAAGGGCTCGTCGAAGGCGTCGGCCAGGCGATCGATCAGCGAAAAGTCCGCTGCGGCGACCGTTCGGCTGCGATGATTGGTGGCGAAGCGCTCGGAAACCAGAGCGGCGTAGCGAGTCTCGTCATGATCCGCTTCGTCGAAACCGATCGAACAGGTCTCGACGGCATTGCGGCTTGCTTCGGCCATGAAGGCAACCACCGCCGAACTGTCGACGCCGCCCGACAGAAAGGCGCCGAACGGAACGTCGGCCACCATCCGCGACTGTACCGCCGACCGGAGGCGCTCGGTCAGCTCCTCCTCGAGGGCACTTGCCGAGGATCGTTTGGGATTGGAAAAGTCGACGTCCCACCAGCAGGACGGACTCGGAACGGGACGGCCCCGCCGGACCAGCAGGAAATGCCCCGCCGGAAGCTTCCTCACGCCTTCCAGGATCGACGTGTCGTCGGGCACATAGCCGAAGGCAAGATAATCTTCGACGGCGCGCGGGTTCGGGGTTCGACGGAACGTCGGGTGGGCGAGCAGCCCCTTCAGCTCCGAAGCGAAGATGAGCGCGCCATCACTGAGCTCCGAATAGAAGAGAGGCTTCACTCCCAGCCGGTCGCGGGCGAGGAAGAGCAGGTCCTGATCGGCATCATAGAGCGCGAAAGCGAACATGCCGTTGAACCGCGAAAGGCAATCCGGCCCCCATTGCCGCCAAGCTGCGAGGATGACCTCCGTGTCGCTTTCGGTGCGGAAGCCATGGCCCTTCGCCTCCAGGTCCGCCCTCACCTCGCGGAAATTGTAGACCATCCCGTTGAAGCTGAGCGCGACCCGCCGGTCGGAGGAAAGCATCGGCTGAGCGGCCGCGTCGGAGAGATCGACGATCGACAGGCGCCGATGACCGAGCCCGACTCCCGGGGCCGTCCAGACTCCGCCGCCATCCGGCCCCCGGTGGACGAGCCGATCGGTCATCGCCCCGATCCGGGTCGGGTCGACCGGCTTCGGGACATCGGGATGGAACAGGCCGGCAATGCCGCACATGGTCTAGCGCTCCGCCCCGGCGGCTCGATCGGCGAGCGCGGCGATGCCGTCCGTGGAGCCCAGCCCCACGAGGAAGTCGTCAATGGCCGGACGAGCGCTTATGCCGACGGCCGGTGCGGGTGCCGAGACCAGCACCGCCACCGCATGTTGCGGGCCGCCAAGCAGCCGCCGCTTGATCGTTTCCAGCTTCACCCCCATGCCGCTCCCGGTCAGGACAGTGCCGACCCGGTAGAAGCTGACCACTTCGCGCACCACCCCGCGCGCGGCAATCCGCTCCCCCCGACCGCCGGGCGGAGCGGTCGAGTCGGAGATCCACGTCCAGCCGCTTCCGGGTGCCGAAGCCCCCTGACCGAAGCCGACCAGCTCCCGCCCTTCTTCCTGCCAGCCATAGGCCGCGACGACGAGGTCGACCTGCCGACCGGTCGAATCGCGGTAACGCGCGCTTCGAACGAGGTCGGCGCCCGCGAAGTTCGGGCTCCAGTCCGAACCTGAAGTCACCCGGCGCCAGCCCTTCACTTCCGGGAAGCTGAAACTTTCGGGAACCGGCCGAGCGCCTGCCGTCACGGTGAGCGACCAGAGCGGCGGCACAGCCACGATCATCAGCAGGCCCGCAGCGATCGGCGCAAGGCGTCCTCCGGAAGCACCGCCAAGAGCCGAAGGATCGAACCATGGCTCGTCAACCGCTCGATCGAAGAAGGGCCATCCGACGGCGAGGATCAGGGCAATGACGACCGCGAAGAAGATTCCGCCATACAGGATGTGATCGAAGCTCGCGGCGAAATCCATGTTCCCGGTGCGATGGGCAATGTAGATCGTTCCCCAGGCGCGGACTCCGTTTGCAAGGATCGGCACGAGCGCCGAGGCGGCCATGAAGGCGATCCGCCGCGGCCAGGATCGGAAACAAAGGTTGGCGACCAGAGCGCCGAAGGCCACCATCGCGAACAGGAACTTCAGGCCGGCACAGGCTTCAGCCACTTCGAAATACCCCGTCGGCGTGGTGATGAAGATCCCTTCCAGGTGAGCGGGCACCCCGGACAGGCCGAGCAGGATCATGGCGAGTTCCGCCGTCACCGTCTGCATCAGCGGCATCAACTCCTCGCCAGCCGGGATCAGGAACAATCCATAGGCGATCGGAAAGACGAGACCGATGGCAACCTTCCTGCCCAGGCAAGCGAGCACGGCTCCCTGAAGCATGAAGACGAGCCCGGCATGTCGCGCCTGGGCGATGCTGCCGGCGTCCCCGAGCAGCCAGGCTGCCGCACCGACACCGACGAGCGCGAGGCCAAGAGGCCAGGTCGTCGGCTCGATCTGGCGAAGTTCCGACCAACGCTGCGAAACCAGCCAGGCAATGATCGGCGGGATCAGCAGACAATGGTTGAAGGTCGCGCTTTCCCACCAGATCGACACGATATGGTGCGCATCCGAATGGAAGATCCCAAGGATCGCCACCCAGGCAAGGGCAAGCACGCCGAGATGGAGGCGCCATGCCGAAAGGCCTGCCCCCGACAGACCGGACCAGGGCAGAACAACCGTCACGTCGCCTTCCGCTCGTCCGGGAACACCATCTCCGTCAGTGGGCCGAGCCTTCGCTCCCAACTGTAACTGGCTTCCACACAGACTCGGGCTGAGCGGCCCAGTCTCTCCAGATCCTCGCGTGAGGCGAGCAGCTCGCGAATGGCCGAGGCCATCCGCCCCGGTTCGTCGGCAACCAGGAGATCGCGCCCGGGAACGGCCTCGATGCCTTCGAAGGCGGCACTGGATGCAACGACCGGTTTGGCCATCGCCATGGCTTCAAGCACCTTGTTCTGGATCCCTCGCGCAATACGCAGCGGAGCGACGACCAGGTCAGCCGCCCCGAGCCAGGACCGCATGTCGGCAACCGCCCCGGTGACGATCGTCCTGTCGCTCCTCAGTCGGAGCACTTCCGGGCCAGGGCTGCGGCCGGCAATCACGAAGCGTGATCCGGGGAGAAGCGGCAACACCTCGGCGGCGAACCAGCGCACGGCATCGATATTGGGCGGATAATCCATCTGGCCGGTAAAGAGGAGCAAAGGTCCCTCTCCCCGCGGTTCCGACTGTAGCCGTGGATAATCGGCCGCGGGATGGAAATGTTCGAGGTCGATGCCGTTGGATAGCGCTCGGATGTTTGGGAGCCCGGTGCTCTTCCTGAACAAGGCCGCCTCGGCCTCGCTGACGAATGTCGTCACGTCGGCTCGGGCGGCGGTCGCCCGCTCGAATTCGTGTAACCGGCGCGCCTCGCGCCGATGCACCCAGGCCATGGGTCCCGATCCCTGCTCGGCATATTGTCCGAACTTGGCGGAATCGACGTCACCCAGGTCCATAATGAAGCGGGCCTCGATCCGCTCGGGAACGAACTGCGCCATCTGCCCGGAGAAGCCGAACACCGCTTCGACCCGGCCGGTTGCAAGCTGGCGCTCGACGAAACTCCGAAGCCGGTGGCTGTCGAACAAGGTCAGCGAAACCGGCTGGCCCTTGATCAGGGCGCCTAACCCGGCCGCCACCTTTCCTCTCCTGCGCACCTCGACATGAGTCTCGCCGAGCCGATCGCCGAGTTCCCGGCGAAGGCCCGACAGGTGGCTCGCATCCGCTTGGTCGTCAGCGAAGCAGGCGAGATGGACTCGAGCATGGCGGGCCAAATGCTTCAGCAGGTGCCATGACCGGATCTTGTCGCCGCGGTCGGGGGGAAAAGGGATCCGGTGGGCGAGAAACAGGATCGAGGGGCAGTCGGCCGGTGCTTCATCCCGGACAATGGGCTGACATCGTTCCGCAAGAATGAGCGAGCCGTCCGTGCCAGGCTCCGAACGCATCACCCGAGTCCCCGGGCGATCAGCGGCCCGACTCGATTGGCCACGAACAGCGGGAGACGCTGCCAGAGCGCGATCTGGATCCGGTATTTCGGGCTCAGCGGGTTCACGTCCCGCGGTTCGGCGCCATCGGCGGTCCGGACCGCATAGACGAGCGGCATCTCATCGAAGTCCCAGATCCGTTTCCGGGCATAGGGCCCCGTACCGACCTTCGAGCGACCGAAATCCGCTCGAGAGCAGCCGAGATCGATGCCCCGCCGCATGGTTTCGAAGTAAACGAAGTCGTTGGCGCGCCATTTCCTGGCTTCGGCTGTGCCGCCGCCCCAGTAAGGCTGGACCGTGTTTCGGAAGCGGAAGGTGAACATGGTCGCCAGCGCCCGGCCATCCTTGCGGACCAGGACGATCTCGGCCGCGGTACCGAACTCGGCGAGAGCGGCCTCGAACAGCCGACGGGGATAGACGGGCGTGCCAAGATTGCGGACGCTTTCCGAATAGACTCGAACATGGTCGGCAAGATGCTTCGTATCCCGCCCGAACGAAGCCTCGAGCTCGAAGCCGAGCGCCCGCCGGATCTCAGCCCGCTGCCGTCGCGGGATGGCACTCAGCAGGGATCCCGAATCGCCGGGCAGATCCCGCGCGAATCCGGCATAGATACCGGTCGTCGAAGTCCAGTCTGGCGGAGTCGGCCCACCTCGCAGCTCCGCCGTCGGGCAGCCTTGCTTCCGAGCCAGAGACCAGGCGCTGTCGGCGAGCAGCCTCGCGGCCGGTTCGCTTTCCGCCAGAATGCCGCCTCCGGTGCCGAAGCCCGTGGAAACGAGAGCGCGGCCGAACAGCCGGGATCGGATCAACGTCGTCGGAAGGCAGCCGACAATCTCCTTCCCGCGCTCGGCGATCAGATAGTGGCTGCGCTGACCGCAGCCCCGCTCGACCATCCGGCTCCAGGCGGGCAGATGGAAAAGGCTTCCATCCGGGCGCTCGGCGACAAAGGCGTTGATCAGGCCGAGATCGCGCGGGCAGCCAAGGTCCGCCTCTCGAACCGTCAGGGCGGCGACGGGAGAGAGCGCGTTCATTGCAACCTCGCCTGCTCCGCGAACGCGACCTCGTCGGTGCGAGTCCATGCATGGTCGCGAAGCAATTTGAACAGCTTGCGCTCCATCACTGACAAGTTGGTGTAGTGGCGCAGCTTCGAGCGCAGCGGTGCATCGGCAACCCGGGGCTGATCGGGATCCATGTCCCAGGGGTGGAAATAGAAAATGGCGGGCCGTTGTTCGTCGCGATTGATCCGCCCGATCGCCCAGCTCGAGAAGGCGTAAGGCAGCAGTCGGAAGAAGCCGCCTCCGCCGGCGGCAAGACGTCGTCCGGCGAAAGCCACGGTTGTCACCGGAAGCTCGATCAGGCTGGATCCCTGAACCGGTCGCCAGGCGAAGCGGGGCGATCCGGGCCAGCCATAATGATCGTGGACGATCGGAGCGACGCTCGACGAATAGGCATAGCCTTGCTCCGCGAGCACCTCATGCGCCCAGGGCGTTCGAGCGTCGATCGAGAAGCTGGGCGCCCGATAGCCACGAACCGGCTGTCCCGACGAATCCTCGATCGCGGCTCGCGCCTGCTTCAGATCCTCGCGAAATTCCGACTCGCTCATCGTGAAGACCCGGCGATGGTCAACTCCGTGGCTCGCCAGCTCATGACCCGCCTCGGCGATTCGGCGGATCAGCTGGGGATGCCTGGCCGCGACCCAACCGAGGGTGAAGAAGGTCGCCTTGACCCCCGCTTCGTCGAACAGCGCCAGCACGCGTTCCGTATTGTGCTCGACTCGCCCGGGAAGCTCATCCCACGCGCTGCGATCGATCACCTTTTCGAACGCACCGACCTGGAACCAATCCTCGACGTCGACGGAAAGGGCATTGCGCATCTGGCTTCTCAGGCCGCATGGGTTCGATACGCCGCCTCGGGGCTGCCGTTTTCGACCCAGTCGATCAGCAGGGTGAGAACCCGGCGAAGGCTGGCCTCCTGCTCCTCGAGCCGTGTCTCGAGCGTCGCGATTCGGCGTTCGAGCGCCGGGTCGGAAGCTACTGGCGGTTGAAGGTCGGGCTGCGGGTGTTCCTCGTTGGCCGGTTCGACCGGGCGCCGCACGGGGCGGAGCGGCAAGACCGACTCCGGCTGTGGAGCGCTGTCGGCGCTCATGTCCGCGGCAACGGCCTCGACCGCCTGACTTCGGATCTCGTCCGAGCCTTCGATCGCGGCGTGAAGCATCAGTCGGTTGGCGAGCTGGTTGAGCCGCCGGGGGATGCCGCCGCTGATCCGGTGAAGCGCCTCGAAAGCATCGGCCCCGAACCGTGGCCGCCCCTGCCAGCCGACCACTCCGAGCCGGTGCCGGATATAGGATTCGACCTCGTCCTCCTCCATGGCATCGAGGTGGTGGATCGCAATCACCCGCTGACGCAGCTGCTCGAGGCCGTGGGAAGCCATCTTGTCGCGAAACTCGGGCTGGCCGAGCAGGACGATCTGGATCAGCGCCTTGCCCGCGATCTGGAAATTGGAGAGCATTCGAAGCTCTTCCAGGGCCGATGTCGGCAGGTTCTGGGCCTCGTCGACGATCAGAAGAGTGCGCTTGCCCGATCGGACCTCTTCCTCGAGCCGCTGCTCGACCTTGTCCAGGAGCCGCGCCTTTTCCACTCGCTGAGTGTCGATCCCAAGGCCTTGGGCCGCCAGTCGGAGCATGTCGTCGCCGTCAACCTGGGTGGAAACCAGGCTGATCGCGTTCAGTCGGCTTCGGTCGATGGTGGCGAGCAGATGTGCGATCAGGGTGGACTTTCCGGCACCGATCTCGCCCGTCACGACAATGAAGCCTTCACCCTGAGCCAGGCCGTAGCCCAGATAGGCCATTGCCCGCTTGTGGGTCCGGCTCTCGAACCAGAAGCGAGCGTCGGGCGTGAGCTGGAAGGGCTGTCCGGTAAGGCCGTAATGCTCGGTGTACATCCTGGTCTCCGTGCCGGTCAGAAGGTGTATCTCAGGCCGACCAGGCCCGAGGCGATCGTGCTTTCGATCGTGCCGTCGTCGCTGTGGTAAAGGCCGAGGGCGGCGAGGAACTGCAGCCGCTCGAACATCAAGCGACGGTTGTAGCTGAGGTTCGCACCGCTGCTGAAGATCCGGTCGAAACCAGCAAGGTCGCTGTCGAACCAGCTTGCATAAGCATCGAAATTGACTTCCGACGATCGGCTGAGACGCCGACCGGCCGAAGCATAAAGGCTGATACTCTCGTCTTCGCCCCCACCGAGGAGGTCGAATTCCCCGCCACTGGGACGGTTGTAGCGCCGGTGGGTGTAGCTCGCGCCAAGGCCGAAGTTCCACAGGCCGCGACGAGCCGAATAGAGCAGGCTGGCCCCGCGCATGCGGAAGCTGCCGCCGCGGATCGACTGGAGAGCGCGGTCGAAGCATTGACCGCGGCCGCCCTCGCCTCCGAACGCACAGCGTATGTCGCCGGTGACCGGATCGCGATTGATATCAAAATCGGTTGGTAACCCGCTGAGATCATTCACAAGCAAGCTACCGAACGTCTCAACCGTGTCATAGACCACAGCGCTGAGGCCACTATTTCCGTTGAACTGGTGAGACAGCGAGCCGACGACGGTCGTGCCGCCGTAGCGATGGCCGGCGCGCGCCTGCAGCTCGGTGCGTGGGCTCGGCCGCCAAATGAACCCCGCGTCGTAGATGATGCCGTCCAGATCATAAGTGAGGAGCCGCGGCCGCGAGGGATCGGCCACCGGTCGCCCGTCCGGCCCGATTATTGGTAGGCCATCGGAATTTCTGGCGATATCATTCTGACTTGCCTGGAGATTCTCATAGCCGACGCCGGCGGTCAGAGCCAGCGTCGGGCTGACCGGAACCACGACGTCCCCGCGGACATAGCTGCCTTCGAACTCCTGGTCGAACTCACCGCTCGACTCGCTGCGCGCATATCCGGCACCGACCGTCCAGCCGACGGGGAGCCGGCCCGGGCCCATGCCAACGCTGGCAGTGGCGCTATGAGCGACGCTCTCGTCGAAATCTTCGCGCTGCCCGGAAAGGCTGTCGTCGTCGATTGCGACATAGCCGAGGCGATAGGCGGCGTTGACCGAGACCGGACCGGCTTCCGCGGACAAGGTCGGGCCGGCATAGGCGCCATAGATTTCCACCGAACCGTCGCGATCGCTCACTCCCAGCGCGCGCCCCTCTCCACCGGTACGGGTCGCAATCGCGCCAGCGTCGAAATTGAGCAGTCCGGGAACGACCTCGGCACCGAGCTGAGCGATCCCCGAATGGATGTCCTGGTCGCCGACCTCGCCCTGCCATTCGATGTTGCGCTCGTAGCGATAGCTCGCCTGGACCCGCACCCGACGGGTCTCGATCCGGCCATCCACGCCCGCCGCGACGCTCGTATAGGTCAGAGTGTCGCCGCCATTCAGATCGGCGCTGACCACTTGGGCCACTTCGAGATAGGGACGGATTTCGCTTCGCACCCGCCTTGGCCGCGAACGATCCGAATCCGGGGATTCGGCCTGCTGCTCGGCCGCAGGCGGGCCGTAGGACACGCCTGAAGGCGGCGGTGTCTGTGCCTGCGCGGAAGCGGCTGCCAGAGCAAGGCCAAGGGCGAAGCCGAAGCTACGGCACAATCGCGCGGGAAGCTCAAGCTTCATGGCCATATCCATCATAGGCTCCGTAGTTTCGGCCACTGACGGCGATTCCTGCTCCGTTGAGGATCAGGCCGACGGACTCGCAGCCCGAAAGCAGGCCGACCGTCTCGCGCAGGTCGGCTTCGGTCGTCCGATCCGCCCGGACCACCACCAGGACCTGGCCGACATGGGACGCGAGCACGGCAGCCGGAGAAGCCATGAGCACCGGCGGCGAATCGAACAGGATGATCCGTCGTCGATCCCCGGCGATCAGCCTTGCCAGCACCTCCCGGGTCCGGTCGGAAGCCAGCAGCTCCGGCACGTTGTTGGCCCGGGCACCGGCCGGAAGGACCGACAGACCCGGAACGTCGGTGCGGATGACGAAGTCTTCCGGGTCCAGACCCGGGTCGGCGAGCGCATCGACCAGGCCCGCACCCCCTTCGATCCCGAGCAGCGAGAGCGCCTCCGGCTTCGAGAAATCGCCGTCGATCAGAAGCACTTCGATGTCCCGCTCGCCGGCGAGCGAGAGCGCCAGGTTGACGGCGCAGAAGGTCTTGCCCTCGTCAGGCTGGGCGGAGCAGATCAGAACCGTCCGCCGCTTCTCGTCCGGAAGCGACGAGCGGCGCTCGATCCCTGCCAGCAATTGACGTTTGATCAGCCTTACTTCTTCGGCCAGTCCGGTGACCGGCCCCTCCGGTACGATGAAGCCGGCCTCGCCGATGGCCGAACGATCGATCGGCGCAACTCTTCCGGTCGCAGGTCGCGACGCTCGCGCAGGCACCGGATCGATCAGGGTCAGGACTTCGGCTTCCGGCTGGCTTCGCTCCTGCTCTTCGGCCGGAATGGGGGAAGCCACTGCCGGTGTCCGAAGCAAGGCATCGAAGCCGTAAACTTCGGCGGCGCGTTCGACGAGTGAGATTCGACCGTGCTTCATCTCGTTTCTCACGCCACCCTGCTTTGCTGCCAGAAATCGAAGGCGATCAGGACGAAATAGCTGGCGGCCAGAGCCCCGCCAGCCGCGCCGAGCCAGGCGAGATTCCTGCGCCGACGCAGACGTTCGGGACCGGTCACCACCTCGGTGATCGTCCCGAGCACCGGAAGCCCCGTGACGGCGGTCAGCCGGCCCTGGGTCGGAAAGGTCGTCTGGAGTTGCCCGGCGACGAAGGCGGCGGCGACCCCTGCCCCAAGTGCGACGAACAGCACCAGAGTGAGCAGGATCAGGCGGTTCGGCGAAGCCGGCGAGGAAGGGACGCTGGGCGGTTCCACCACCTGGACGAGCAAAGGAGTCGTCCGGGTCTGGACATCGCTTCGAAGCCGAACCTGCTCGCGATTGGCGAGAAGCTGGTCATATTGCTGCTTGAGGACGTTATAGTCGCGGTTCAGCCTCTCCTGCTCGGCGGCAAGGCCGGGCTCCGTGGCCTGGCGCGAGGAGAGCTGGGCAAGGTCCGACTGCAGCTGGTTGCGGCGCGCCGTCGCCGCGGCGAGCTGAGCCTCGCGTTCGCCCATCATCGCTCGAAGCGAGACGTAGCTCGGATTGGGCGTACCGGCGGTGCCGCTCCGCCGCTCCGACTGAGCATAGGGCCGGATCCGCTCGATCTGCTGGCGCAGCGAAATGATGTCCGGATGCTGCTCGGTCCATCCCCGGGCGAGATTCTGGTTGATCTGGCCTTCAAGTGCGGCGAGCTGCCCCGACGCCGTGCTCGCCCCGTCGCCGACGCCCGGCAAGGTCGGCGGCGTGGCGTTGAGCTGGGTTCGCATCGAGTTGAGCGCACCCTGAGCGGCGACGATCTGCTGTTCGAGATTGGCGATTTCGAGCCGGGCGGCACCCATGCGCTGCGCGATCGAACCTTCGCCGGGGAGCAGCCCGGTGAAACGCTGCTCGAACTCGAGCCTTCGCTGCTCCGCTTCCTGAAGTGCGACCTCGCGCCGGCGCAGTTCCTCGTCCAGAAATTGGAGCGACTGGCCAGTTTCGCGCCGATCCGAGGCGAGGTTCCGTTCGATGAACAGGTCGACGACGCCCTGAACGGTGGCTGCCGCGGTCCGGGCGTTCTGGGCATTCGAGAAACCGGCGATGTTCGACGTTGCCGTGATCTCGATCAGATTGTCCGGCTGGGCGACGATCTTGATGCGTTCGCGCAAGCCGGAAACGACGCCAGGCAGATCGGCCTCGCTTGCAACCAGCGTGTTCAGATCGCTTCGACGAACCACCTGGACGAGATTCTCGTTGGAGGTCACGGTCTGTTTCAGCCGGGTCAGCTGGTTCATCCGCTCTTCGGGCGTGATCCCGATCTGGGTCGGAAGGATCGACTGCATCTGGACGAAGAGCTTGGCCTTCGACTCGTAGCTGTTCGGGATGAAAGCGATCACCCCCCAGCCGAGGACGGCGACGCTCCAGGCGACCGCCACCGCCAGCCAGCGACGACGCCACACCTGGTGCACAACGATCCGAAGCTGTTCGTAAAGTCCGTCCATAGCGGCTCAGATCCTTCCCGCCGGGCGGGTCAGAACATGCTCTCCGGAATGATGATGACGTCGCCGGGCTCGAGCCGGACGTTCGCGCGAACGTCGCCGCGACGAAGCAGGCTGGCGATCCGAAGATCATATTCGCTCTGCTGGCCGGTCGAGCGGTCGGTTCGGATCAGACGGGCGCGATCGCCGGCGGCATATTCGGAAAGCCCGCCCACCGCGATCATGGCGTCGAGCAGGGTCATGTTTGCCCGATAAGGAATGGCGGCCGGCCGCTCCGTGGCACCGACGATCCGGATCTGCTGCGAAAAGGTCCCCTGGGGACGATCGACCATGACCGAGACGAGAGGATCCTGGATATATTCGGCGAGAACGACCCGGATGTCTTCCGCAAGCTGGGCCGGAGTCTTTCCGACCGCGACCATGTCGGTGATCAGCGGCGTCGTGATTCGCCCGTCCGGTCGGACCTGAACCCGGGCACCGAGCTCGGGATTTCGCCAAACGAAGACGGTTATCTCGTCCAGCGCTCCGATCATGTAGCTTTCGCCGACCTGGTCGGACGTTCCGACGAAGCTGGCCGGAGGAAGCGACTGGCCGTTGCGGCCGGTCGAGGCGCAGCCGGACAGCGCCAGAGCCGCAAGACTGGCCAGGATGAGTGTGGACTTCATGTGACAGCGCATGGTCTTCCCTCTTCCCGCCTGCGCCTCGCCCGCCCTGGAGGTGGACGGGACGCAGGAATCGATCCGCTATCGCCGGAAGAGGTAAAATTACCGTTAGGAACAAGGCGCTTTTCCGCGCCGTCCCAGAACGGGACCCTGTTATTTCAGGCGGTTAATGCGAGGCCACGAACGGCCATCTCGCGCGCAGGATGCTGCGCGAGGAAGGCCTGCGGGCTGGCCGAAAGGCCGTAGGCCCCGGCGAGGAAGACAGCGACCAGGTCGCCGACCTCGGCCGCTGGCGTCATGACGTCATCCGCCAATCGGTCGAGCGGCGTGCAAAGGCAGCCGACAATGGTGACTTCCTCCTGCGGCTCGCCGCTGAACCGGTTCGCCAGCGCGACGGGATAGTTGCGTCGGATCACCTGCCCGAAATTGCCGGAGGCCGCGAGCTGGTGGTGCATGCCGCCGTCGGTCACGAGGAAGGTTTTGCCGTGGCTGACCTTCCGATCGACGATCCGGGTCAGATAGACGCCGGCCTCGCCGACCAGCCAGCGGCCAAGCTCGATCGCGAAGGTGGAATTGGCAAGGATTGGCGGGCGCTCGGCAATTTCGCGGGCAAGCGCCAGCCCCACCGCCTCGACGTCCAGTGCTTGCTCGCCATGAAAATAGGGAATTCCGAAACCGCCGCCGAGATTGACCAGTGGCGGCGCTTCACCGGCCGACTCGGCAAGCTCTGCCGCGAGGGCGATCGTCGCGCCCTGCGCCTCGACCAGCGCTTCGGCCGATAGCGCCTGGGAACCGGCGAAGATGTGGAAGCCGTGCCATTGCCCGCCTGCCTCGACGATCCGGCGCACGAGCGCGGGAACGCGCTCCGAATCCACTCCGAACGGCTTGGCGCCGCCGCCCATGCGCATCCCGGAGCCCTTGATCTCGAAATCGGGATTGACCCGGACGGCAAGCTTCGGCGCGGAACCGACCCGCCTGCCGATCGCAAGCGCGCGGTCTGCCTCGCCTTCGGATTCGCAGTTGATCGTGACCCCCGCCAGGATCGCCGCCTCGAGCTCGGACTCGCGCTTCCCCGGTCCGGCGAAGCTGATCCGCTTCGGGTCAGCGCCGGCCTCGAGCGCCATCCGAAGCTCGCCGCCCGAAGCGATGTCGAGGCCGTCCACCTGCTTCTCGACATGCCTTAGAAGAGGGACGTAACTATTTGCCTTGATCGCATAATGTAGATCGACACCTGGAAAGGCCGAGCGGAATCGACGGATTTGCCGGTCGATCAACGACAGATCGTAAACGAACAATGGCGTGTCTCCGGCGCGCTCGACAAGTTCGTCGGCGCGCTCGCCGCCAATCAGCAGCATTCCCGTCTCGTCGGGGCTGAAGACAGCCGGGATCGGACCCATCGGCTTGCTCATGCCATCAGCTCCTGCTTCAGTGCGACCCGGTCGAGCTTGCCGTTCGGGCTGCGCGGCAGATCGTCTCTCCAGACCACGATTCCGGGCTGCATGAAGTTGGGGAGGTTGCGCTTCAGGAAAGCGCGAAGCTCCTCCTCACGCTCGCGCCGGTCGGGCCGCACGACCAGGGCGATCCCTTCACCGAGCCGATCGTCGGGATAGCCGAGCGCGACCGCCTCGTGGACAAGGCCGGAAGCGATCGCCGCCTCCTCTACCTCGGTCGGACTGACGCGATTGCCGGACGTCTTGATCATTCCGTCCTCTCGGCCGACGAAATAGAGAAGCCCCTGTTCGTCCCTGCGCACGCGATCGCCGGACCAGACCGCAATTCCGCCATGGCTGGAATGGGCCGGAGCAGGCTTGAAGCGTTCGGCCGTCCTTGACGGATCGTTCCAATAACCCTTCGCAACCAACGGCCCGGCATGAACAAGTTCGCCTTCCGGGGCCTCGACGCCCTGCTCGTTCACGACCATGATTTCGGCAAAGGGGATAGCGCTGCCGATCGAGTCCGGATGATCGTCGAGCAGTTCGGGCTCCAGATAGGTGGAGCGGAAGGCCTCGGTGAGACCGTACATCGAGTAGATGTCGGCGGCGGGGAAGACTTCCCGCATCCGCCGGATCACCGAGGGCGGAAGTTTGCCGCCACTATTGGTCAGCCGGCGGAGACTGAGCGCCGCCCGGGCCGGCCAGGGCGCTTCGACAAGCTGAACCCAGAGCGGAGGAACGCCTGCTAACGTACTGATACCATTGTCTTCTACAGCGCGTATGACATCGCGAGCGGTGAGAAATTCGAGCGGCACGACCGAGGCCCCGACCGCCCAGGCCGAAAGCAGCTGGTTCTGGCCATAGTCGAAGCTGAACGGAAGCACCGCAAGAACGCGATCGCTTTTCTCCAGCCGCAGATAATGAGCGACGCTGATCGCTCCGAGCCAGAGATTGGCATGGCTGAGCATCACGCCCTTGGGCCGTCCGGTTGAGCCCGAAGTGTAGAGCAAGGCGGCCAGTTCGTCCGGGTCCCGGTCCGAAGCGGGCAGAAGCTCGGCGCTCTGCCACAGCCGATCGCCTCCTTCCTCGTCGACCGGAACGCAATCGGCCGGCCTGTCGCCCTCCTCCAGAGTGGCGAGTCGAGCCCGGCCGCTGATCAGCAGGCTGGCGCCGCTGTCGGCGAGGATGTGCGCGACCTGCATCCGCTTGAGCAGCGGGTTGATCGGCACATGGACCAATCCGGCTCGGGCGCAGGCGAGCGGCAACAGGCTCGTCATCCGGTTCTTCGGCAGCCAGCTTGCCACCCGGGCGCCGGGCAGAAGCCCCTTCGCCCGAAGCGAAGCCGCGAGAGCAGCCACGGCCCGCTCCAGGCCGGCATAGTCGAGCAGGCCTTCGCGGGTCAGCAGCGCCGGTGCCGACGGTTCGCCCCTCAAGGCTAGATGATCCAGCGGTCTTGCGACCGGGTCGAGACTTTCCACCTTCACTCCCGCTTCAAAGCCGTCATGATAGTGCCGGCGGCAGGGGGCATAAAGCGTGACGGTTAACGTAGAACTTTTCGAGGATCTCGACTCGGTGGCCCTCGATGCCGCCGGAGCGCTGGATCGGCCTGCCCGGCCGAGCCTGTTCGACCGGCTGGATTGGTTCCGATTGCTGGAACGCCATTGCCCGCCCGCGGGCAAGCTGGTCGTGTTGCGGGGACGCAAGGATGATCGCTCAACCTGGCTGGTCCTGGCCAGCGATCCGCCGAAAGCGACCGCCTATTCGACCTGGTACTCGCTTCGGGTCGGGGCGATCGGTGACCAGGACATTGACGTCATGACGGCCCTGGCCGCGACTCTGCGCCACAGCGGCCTGGCCGTTGTTGAGCTGGCGCCAATCGAGGATCCCGAGCCCCTTCGAACGGCCTTTCGCCAGGCCGGCTGGCTCGCTTTCGTGACTGCGAAGACCGGGAACTGGCGGGCTGAAACGGAGGGGCAGGACTTCGCCGCTTATTGGGCGAGGCGCCCCGCCAAGCTTCGCAACACCGCCAAGCGTCGAGCCAAGGCCGCCGGATTGGAGATCCGGATCCACACCGGGTTCGATGCGTCGGCATGGGCGGATTATGAAGCCGTCTATCGGGCAAGCTGGAAGCCGGAAGAAGGCTCCTTCCCCTTTCTTCGGGCGCTTGCGGAGCAGGAGGGCGCTGCCGGCACTCTCCGGCTCGGCCTTGCCTACAAGGATGGGCAGCCGGTGGCAGCGCAGCTCTGGCTGGTCGAAAATGGCGAGGCGACCATCCACAAGCTGGCTTATGCCGAGGCGGCGAAGAGCCTTTCTCCGGGCACCGTCCTGGGTATGGAGATGTTCCGGCACGTGCTCGATCGCGATCGTGTTCGTTCGATCGACTATGGGACCGGCGACGAAGCCTACAAGGCGGACTGGATGGATCAACGGCGATCGCTTTGGCGCCTGACGGCTTACAATCCGCGGACTCTTCGGGGCCTCCTGGGCGGCCTCAGGGCGGCGGCGTCCAAGCTTGCCGCCGCTGGACGAAGACGTTAGGCGCGGCGCAAATCTTGAGAGGGGCGAACATGGTCGCGGCGCTGAACGACGAAGAGGAAGTGGACTCGACGCTGCGCGCGGTGCTCGTCGACGTCCTCGGGCTTGCCGAGGAGCGGGTCCGCCAGTTCGACGAAAGCACGCCCTTGTTCGGGGCTCTGCCCGAATTCGACTCGATGGCGGTTGCCGGGCTTCTGACCGAGCTTGAAGAGCGGCTCGGGATCGTCATCGAGGATCATGAGGTGGATGCCGACATGCTCGAGACGTTCGGCTCCCTTCTGACCTTCGCCAGGGCCAAGGCGCTGCGGTGAGCGAGACGGGCCTCGCTTACGTTCGATACGAAAGCGCAGGAACCCGACAGTGGATGATGCGGATCGGCCCGGCCGACGGGGCCCCGATCCTGTTCGTCCCGCCTCTCTTCGAGGAAATGAACCGGACCCGGGCCCTCCTCGCCGCGACCATGCGGGGTTTGGCGCAGCGTGGGCATGGCTGCTGGCTTCCCGATCTCACCGGTACCGGCGAAAGCGAGACGGCACTGGAAGCGGTGCAATGGGAAGACTGGCGTCATGACGTCCGGTCGGCGCTTGACCTTGTCCGGCGCGAAAGCGGGAGGCCTCCGCTGGTGGCGGCCATTCGCGGCGGCTGTCTCGTCGACGACACCGTCGATGCGATCGGCTGGTGGCGACTCTCACCCGTCAGCGGAGCCTCGATCGTCCGGGACATGCTTCGCGCTGGCCTGGCCGGGGTGGAATGGGCGGGCTATTCGCCATCAACTCAGCTTCGCGGCCGACTCGAGGGGGCCGAGCCGATCTCGGTCGAACCGCTCCGGATCGTCCGGCTCAAGAGTGACTCGGCTCCGGCCGACGAGAAACTGTCCGGACCCGCGCTCTGGCGCCGTTCAGAACCCGGCCGATCGGCCGAACTCGCCTCCGCGATCGCAGCCGACATCGGCAACTGGTACGCGACATGCGCCGCCTCCTGACCTTCGATTGCGAGGGCCAGACCCTCGGCGCCACCTTGGACGAGGCCGGTGGAGAAGCCGGCATCCTCATGGTGACTGGTGGTAGCCAGACCCGGGTCGGCTCACATCGAATGTACGAAACCCTTGCCAGATCACTGACTAAACAGGGTTTTACCTGTCTCCGATTCGATCGTCGCGGGGTCGGCGACAGCGCGGGCGAGGATCCGGGCTATCGCGGAAGCGCGCCCGATCTCGCGGCGGCAGTTGCGGCTTTCCGAGAACAGTGCCCGGCCCTTCGCCGACTTTATGGATTCGGCCTGTGCGATGGTGCCACCGCTCTGGCGCTGTTCGGAGACCGGAAGCAACTCGACGGGCTGGTTATGGTCAACCCCTGGCTCGTTGAAGCGGAAGCGGACCAGCCGCCCCCGGCCGCGATCCGGCACCATTATCGCCAACGTCTCTCGAGCGTCGACGGCTGGAAGAAACTCCTATCTGGTGGAGTAGATTACCGGAAGATCCTCAGCGGGGTCATGAAGATCATGAAGCCGAGCGGCCCGGCCACGCTGGCCCAGGAAGTCGCACAAGCTCTCCGCCGCAAGCCGGTGGCCGTGCAGTTCCTGCTCGCCATGGGGGATGCGACCGCCATTGCCGCGGAAAATGAGCTACGGTCACCGGCCTTCAACGGCATTGCACCGGCGCCGAAGCGGCTCCAGACCGATTCCCACACATTCGCTCGGCCAGGGGACGACCTCCTCCTGAGCGAAGCGGTCTTGGAAGCGCTCAACGCCTTGGAGGCTCAGGCGAACGCCCGTCACTGAAGCGGGCTTGCAACTTGCCGAGACCAGCGCCGTTCCCTAGTTGTTCACCGTGTCCGACTTCGCTCCCTCTCCCGCTCCCGAGCCGCCCTATCTGAACGGGCTCAATGCGCCGCAGCGCGAGGCGGTGCTGACGACGGACGGGCCGGTACTTGTCCTCGCCGGAGCCGGCACCGGCAAGACGGCCGCGCTCACCGCCCGCCTTGCCCACCTCATCTATACGCGCCGGGCCTGGCCGTCCGAGCTGCTGGCCGTCACCTTCACCAACAAGGCGGCGCGCGAGATGAAGGAGCGCGTGGGCCGGATCGTCGGCAGCGCGGTGGAGGGAATGCCGTGGCTCGGCACCTTCCACGCCATCGGGGCCAAGATGCTCCGCCGTCATTCGGAGCTTGTGGGGCTGCAGAGCAATTTCACCATTCTCGACACCGACGATCAGCTACGCCTCCTCAAGCAGCTGATCACGGCCGAAGACATCGACGAGAAGAGATGGCCGGCCCGGATGCTGGCCGGCCTGATCGATCGGTGGAAGAACAAGGGCTGGACGCCCGACCAGGTCGATGCCGGAGAGTCCGAGTCCTATGCCCATGGCAAAGGGGCAAGGCTTTATCTCCTTTACCAGGAGCGGCTGAAGCAGCTCAACGCATGCGACTTCGGAGACCTGCTCTTGCACATGCTGGTCATCCTGAAGACTCACCGCGACGTCCTCGAACAGTATCAGCAGCGATTCAGGTACATTCTCGTCGACGAGTATCAGGACACCAACCAGGCGCAATATCTCTGGCTCCGGCTCCTGGCTCAGCAGCGCAAGAATATCTGCTGCGTCGGTGACGACGACCAGTCGATCTACTCCTGGCGCGGCGCCGAAGTGTCCAACATCCTTCGGTTTGAAAAGGACTTTCCGGGCGCGAAGATCATCCGGCTCGAACAGAATTACCGATCGACTCCGCACATCCTCGGCGCCGCCTCCGGACTGATTGCGCAGAATTCCGGTCGGCTGGGAAAGACCTTGTGGACCGAGGAAGCCGGCGGCGAAAAGGTCCGGATCATTGGCGTCTGGGATGGCCCGGAAGAAGCTCGGCGGGTGGGCGAGGAGCTGGAATCGATCCAGCGTCGCGGCGGCCGGCTCGACCAGTGCGCGATCCTGGTACGGGCGCAGTTCCAGACCCGCGAGTTCGAGGACCGCTTCATCGCGATCGGACTGCCCTACCGGATCGTCGGCGGTTTCCGATTCTATGAACGGGCGGAGATTCGCGATGCCCTCGCCTATCTTCGAGTTATCCAGCAGCCGGCCGACGATCTGGCTTTCGAGCGGATCGTCAACGTTCCCAAGCGAGGATTGGGCGACAAGGCGGTCGCCAAGATCCATTCGCTCGCCCGGGCATCCGGCGTGCCGCTGATGCAGGCGGCGGCCCAGATCCTCGATTCCGACGAGCTGACGCCGCAGGCGCGCCGCTCCTTGGGCAACCTCGTCGGCGATTTCGCGCGGTGGCGGGCACGGCTCGACGAGTTGCCGCACCCGGAACTCGCCCGATTGGTGCTCGACGAATCGGGCTATACCGCCATGCTCCAGGCCGATCGCTCGGCGGAAAGCGCTGGTCGGCTCGAGAACCTGACCGAGCTGACCCGGGCGATGGAGGAATATGAGACGCTGGGCGCGTTCCTCGAACATGTCAGCCTGGTGATGGACAATGAGGCCGACGCCCAGGCGGACAAGGTCACGTTGATGACCATCCACGCCGCAAAGGGACTGGAGTTCGACACCGTCTTCCTCGCCGGCTGGGAAGAGGGCGTCTTTCCCTCGCAGCGCGCGCTCGACGAAGGCGGCACCGCCAGCCTCGAGGAGGAACGGCGGCTCGCTTATGTCGCGATCACCCGGGCCCGGCGCCGTTGCACGATCCTCCACGCTGCCAATCGGCGGATCTACGGCCAGTGGACGTCCTCCATCCCCTCTCGATTCGTCGGCGAACTTCCGGACGATCATGTCGATCAGGAGACGACGATGAGCGGCGGCGAGTCGCTCTGGCGCGCCAATTGGTCCGAGCGCGCCGATCCCTTCGCCGATTTGGCTCGGGGCACCGGTCGCGGCCCGGGCTGGCAGCGCGCCGCCGCCAGCGGCTATTTCGAGCGCACCCCTCCGCGGGTGGTCGAGGCTCGAGCGACCGCGGTGAGCTTCGGCAATCCCGGTCGCTCCGATATCGCGATTGGCCAGCGCGTCTTCCACTCGAAATTCGGCTACGGCCATGTCGCGGAGGTGGAAGGCAACAAGCTGGAGATCGATTTCGAGCATTCCGGGCGAAAGCGCGTGCTCGACAGCTTCGTCAGCCCGGCCTGACCGCTACCTTTGCCGTCCTCCCCGTCCCGTAGCGGGACGGGCGGGATTCGCCGCTGGAAACGCCCTGCCCTTTGCGTAACTGCGCTTGGCCATGGCGAGCGCACAGCGAACCCTTGCAGGCAGGCAGGTCCCCCAATGGGTGGCGACGGCCGTCTGGCTCATGGTCTCGTTCGGCTTCGTGGCCCTGGCCTGGCAGGCCTTCGAACTTTCCACGCCGGCAACGAGCCCGAGCCTGGATCCGACGCCGGAGCAGGTGCGCGCCGTCGCGACTCGAGATCCGTCGGCCGGTGCCCTTCCCTCCGCGCCGGCTTCGGTGCCCACCCCCTCCGCGCCGCGAATGCTTCAGCTCGACCGACCGATGGCTCACGGAGACTATGTCTGGAACGAGGAAGGCGTTCCGCCGGGCCGGATCTCCATCACGGTCAACCTCGCCGAACAGACCCTGTCGGTGTTTCGTTCGGGTCATGAGATCGGTCGCGCCGTGATCCTGTATGGAACCGAGGAAAATCCGACGCCGGTCGGCACCTTCACCATCATTCAGAAGAAGATCGATCACGAATCGAATATCTACGATGCCGCCATGCCCTACATGCTGAGGCTCACCAATGACGGCATCGCGATCCATGGCAGCAATGTCCGCTACGGCTGGGCAAGCCGAGGCTGCGTCGGTGTCCCCGACGAATTCGCCGCCCGGCTCTTCGAACAGGCTCGGCTCGGCGACGAGGTGACCATTCTCGCCGGCAGCCCGCGCGGGGCATGACGCAAGCTTCTTCCCCGCCGCCCGGCCAGGCTGGAAGTTTCTTGCGCTGAACGCCGCGGACCGGATCGAACGCCGCTTTCCCGACGGAGATTGTTGAAGCCCCTCCCGCGGCGGCCTAGGTGCCGCATTGATGTCCGAAGCCTCGCCCTTCCAGTATCGCGATTATCGCGCGTTCTGGGCGGCCCGACTCGCGAGCACCATCGCGAACACGATGCTGGTCGTCGTGATCGGCATCCATGTCTACGACATCGCCCGTCAGACGATGAGCATCCGCGACGCGAGCTTCTGGCTCGGCATGGTCGGACTCGTCCAGTTCCTGCCCCTTTTCCTGCTCACCCTCGTCGCCGGCTATGTCGCCGATCGGGTCGACCGGCGCTGGGTGGTCCGGATCACGCTGTCGCTCGAAATGTTCGGGGCCGCCGCCCTGGCCGCCCTCGTCTGGTTCGAGGCGATGTCGCTCGTGCCCTTGTTTGCCGTCGCGGTCCTTCTCGGCATCGGGCGAGCTTTTGCCGGGCCGGCGCTGGGATCGATCGCTCCCAATCTCGTGCCGAAGGAGATCCTTCCCAGCGCGATCGCCCTCAATTCCATCGCCTGGCAGGCGGGTTCGGTCGCCGGTCCGCTGCTTGGCGGCGCCGCTTATGCCCTGTCGGTCAGCCTGCCCTACGAGGCCTCGGCCGCCCTTTACGGCCTCTCGGTCGCCGCCATGCTTCTCATCCGGCCGATACCCCGGGGAAATGCCGGCCAGTCCCATCCGCTGCGGGCGGTGATCCAGGGTCTCGCTTATGTCCGCGACAACAAGATCGTGCTCGGCGCCATCACCCTCGACCTGTTTGCCGTTCTGCTCGGCGGGGCGACCGCAATGCTTCCCGTCTATGCGCGCGACATTCTCCACGTCGGCTCGGAGGGGCTTGGCGCCCTCAGGGCCGCTCCGGCCGTCGGCGCGGCGCTGACCGCACTGATTCTCGCCCGCCGGCCGCTGAAACGCCATGTCGGCGCCAAGATGTTCGTCTGCGTCGCCATCTTCGGGCTGGCGACGATCGTCTTCGGCGAGAGCCGTGTGATGTGGCTGTCGCTCGCCAGCCTTTTCGTGCTCGGCGCGGCCGACATGATCAGCGTCTATGTCCGATCTTCGCTGATCCAGCTCCATACGCCCGACGCGATGCGCGGCCGCGTCTCCGCCGTGTCGGGCCTGTTCATTTCCGCGTCGAACGAGCTGGGCGAGTTCCGGGCCGGACTGGTCGGTTCTGCGTTCGGACCGGTTGCGGCCGTCGTCGGCGGCGGTGCATTGGCGGTTGTCGTGACCGGAATCTGCGCCTGGGCGTTCCCGAGCCTGCGCAAGGCCGACCGTTTCGTCGCGCCGGAACCTGAAATACTCGCCGAGGCCTCGGGCAAGGACCTCGCCGATGTCGAAGTGCCCGCCATGGCGGCGGGTTTCAAACCTCAAGCCGAGAAAGGTTGAGCCATGCGAGCTTCAAATATCCTCGAAACGATCGGCAACACGCCCCACGTCAGAGTCAACCGCCTGTTCGGCGCCGCCGAAGTCTGGATCAAGCAGGAGCGCGCCAATCCCGGCGCTTCCATCAAGGACCGGATCGCGGCGGCGATGGTTGAAGAGGCGGAGCGTTCAGGCAAGCTCAAGCCCGGCGGAACGATCATCGAGCCGACCAGCGGCAATACCGGAATCGGACTCGCGATGGTGGCGGCGGTCAAGGGCTACCGGCTCATCCTCGTCATGCCCGAAAGCATGAGCCTTGAACGTCGGCGACTCATGCTCGCTTATGGCGCGGAGTTCGATCTCACGCCGCGTGAAAAGGGTATGAAGGGCGCAATCGCCCGGGCCGAGGAACTGATCGCCCAGACGCCCGGTGCCTGGATGCCGCAGCAGTTCGAGAATCCGGCCAATCTGGAAGTGCATCGCCGAACCACCGCTCAGGAAATCCTGGCCGATTTCCGCGACTCCCCGATCGACGTCCTGATCACGGGAGTCGGCACGGGCGGCCACATCACCGCCTGCGCCGAAGTGCTGAAGGCGGAATGGCCCGGACTTCAGGTCTTTGCCGTCGAGCCGACCCTGTCGCCGGTCCTGTCCGGCGGCGAGCCCGGACCCCACCCGATCCAGGGCATCGGCGCCGGATTCGTTCCGGGGATCATGGACCTGGGGCGGCTCGATGGAATCATCCAGGTCGATCCCAACGCTGCCAAGGAGATGGCCCGGCGTGCGGCACGCGAGGAAGGAATGCTGGTCGGCATCAGCTCGGGAGCGACCCTCCAGGCGATCAGCCAGAAGCTGGAGGAGATCGGCGAAGGAAAGCGCATCCTCGGCTTCAACTATGACACGGGCGAGCGTTATCTCTCGGTGCCCGAATTCCTTCCGGAGCAATGAGCCGCCGGATAGCCGTCCTCACGCCCGATCCTGAGGACGAGGCATTTCATTCCCGCTGGCGCGACGTGCTTGCGGAAACGGCAGCGGCGTTGCGCCCGGCCGGACTGGAGGTCGAGGGGGTGAGCTGGGCGAGCGGCGAACCCCTCGGTGCGTTCGATCTGGCGCTTCCGCTGCTCGCCTGGGGCTATCATCGCGCCGGCGATCGGTGGCGCCAGGCCGTCGATCGCTGGGAGGCGGAAGGAAGCCGGGTTCTCAACCCGCCGTCGGTGCTTCGCTGGAACGCCGACAAGCTTTATCTCGACCGCCTCGCCGAACAGGGCGCGCCGGTCGTTCCGACGCTCTATGCCGATCGCCTGCACGAAGGGGTGCTCGAGCAAGCAGTCAGCGGCTTCGGCACTGACCGGCTGATCGCCAAGCCGCGGGTCTCGGCTTCGGCCTGGCAGACGATCCGCTGGTCGCCCGGCGGTTCGCTCGAGGAAGGCCCGACCGGGCCAGCCATGGTCCAGCCCTATCTTCCTTCGATCGAGAGCGAGGGCGAGGTCTCCCTGATCTACTTCGATCGGCGCTTCAGCCACGCCATCCGCAAGCGCCCGCAGCCGGGCGACTTCCGGGTTCAGCCCGAATATGAAGGGATCATCAGCGCGCATTCGCCGGCGTCGGACGAGTTGCAGGCCGCACAGCTGATCCTGGAACGGATCGATGAGCAAGATCTTCTTTATGCCCGGATCGATCTCGTTCGGGATCTGCACGGCGCTCCGGTGCTGATGGAGCTGGAGCTCGTCGAGCCCGACCTTTACCTCCGCTTCGATCCGGAGGGCGGCCGCGCTTTCGTCGAAGCGGTCAGCCGCGCCTCCGAAGGCATCCTCGCCTGAACCAACTCAGCGGATCGACGCCATCTCGTAGAGGAAGTCGACATAGCCCATCGTTGCCTCCCTGAGGCCGGCGATCCGCGGATTGTTGCTTTCGATGACGAAGAATTCGTCGGGCGCATGGGCGCCTCCGCCGAAGCCGAGGCCGAACTGGCCTGCGGGCTTGCGCAGCGGATCTCCGGTGAAGACGAAGCCGGGCCAGGAACCGGCGCTTCGGGGGAACAGGCTGTAGGGCACGTTGGACCGGGTGAAGACCGCCTGCTGCGCTCGGATCACGCTGCTATTCTCCGCCGTCTCCGTGGGATCGTAGCCGCCGGTCATGTTCACTTCGACGTCGCCGAAGCCGCGCTCCGCCAGGTGCGAGCGAAGCTTGGTCAGGCAGTCGGTCACCGTCATGTTCGGGACGAGCCTCAGGTCGAGTTTGGCCACGCCGCGCGCCGGCAGGATCGTCTTTCCGCCCGGCCCGGTATAGCCGGCGACCAGGCCCTCGATATTGACCGTCGGCTGCGAAACCAGCCGCTCAAGCGACTCGCGCCAGGGCAGGTTGTCGATCCACTGCCGGACCCCAAGCTGGCGCTTCACTTCCTCTTCGTTGCGCTGGCGTGCGCTTTCCGCGATCAGCGCCCGCTCGCGCTGGGTCAGCGGCCGGACATGTTCGAACCAGCCCTCGATGGCCGGCGTATTGCCCTCGTCGCGGACGAGGGTCGTCAGGGCATGGACGAGATGCCAGACCGGGCTGTCGACCTGAGCCTTCAGGCTCGAATGAACATCGCGGACCGGCCCCCTGCCCCAGCGCTCGCCGCTCGCCACGAGCTCGCATTCGATGATCCCCTTGGCGCCGAGGCTGATCGTGACGGATCCGTCCGCACCCTGCGAGGCGGAAGGGATGATCACGCCATCGACCCGCCGCATCGCGGCCAGGACCTCGGGATCGCGCAGGGAATTGATGAAATTGGGGGATCCGATCTCCTCTTCCCCTTCGGCGAGCAGGACCACGTTGACCGGAAGTCGTCGTCCGGAAGCGCGAAAGGCGTGAAGAGCGGCGAGGAACGCGCTTTCCGGCCCCTTCTGGTTGACGGCGCCGCGGCCGCGAATCGCTCGGCCGAACTGATGGTCGAAGATCCGCGCCTCGAGCGGTGGCGAAGCCCATTCGGCAGGATCGAACTGCTTCACGTCATACATGAAGTAGATTCCGACCGTACGTTGAGCACCCGCGTCGATCGTTCCGAACACCGCCGGGACTCCTCCGGTCGGGATCTTGCGAACGCCGGTGAAGCCCGCCTCGGTCGCCAGGCGCGCCATATGGTCGGCGCCTTGCTCGATGTTCAGCCCCTCGGCCGCGATCGTCGGAAGCGCGATCCACTGCTGAATCCGGCGAACCGACTCCTCGAAGCCGGAATCGACGGCCCGGCGGATCGCCTCGCGATCGCCGTCGCGGCGGGTCTGGGCAAGCGACGCTGCGGGCGCGAGCAAGGTGGCCGTGGCGGCCGCCCCCTTGAGCACGCTCCGGCGGTCGGAACTGAAGCTGGAATGTTCGGTCATCTAATCCCCCCTCAGGATGGCGACGGCAGTTAAGCAGCCTTGGAGCGGCTTCGTCCAGAGGAACCGCAGGCGATCGCGCGGCGTTCGGGCGGCGTAACAATCCGGAGTTTGGTGATGGACGAGCGTGAGAAGGAACCCGTCATTGTCGAACGGGCGCCGCCGCCGGTGACTCGGGAAACGACCATCGTGTCGACGGGCGACCGCGGAGGCGGGGGTCTCGTCGCTGCGGTGATCCTGTTGCTGCTCGTGGCCGTTCTCGCCTTCCTCTTTTTCGGCGGCTATTTCGAGCAGGCGGCGGACGAGGCGAACATCAATGTCAATGTCGAGGCGCCCGACGTCGAACTGCCGGAGGTCGACATTCCGGCTCCGGCTCAGCCCGGCAACGGCAGCTAGGCCTCGCCCGAAGCTGTACCGCAAGTAGAGTTTTGCCTGGGCCGGCCACGTGCCGGCCCTCGCCTCAACTTGGGCAAGCCCGAACAATCGCCGCTGATGCCGTGACTTGGCGAGCGTCGCCGAAAGCGACCGCGCGTCCGCTAGAGACGCGGATCGCCCGCGCCTATCCTGATTCCTGGACGCGAAACTTCAGGAGTCAGACATGCACCTCCCTCGGCGACTGCCACAGCTCGACCGACCGTTCCTGACCGACGGTGGCCTTGAAACCGACATGATGTTCAACCGCGGCATCGACCTGCCGGGCTTTTCGGCTGTCATGCTGCTGCGCGATCCCGCCGGCCGCGAGGCCCTGGATCGCTATTTCCGCGAATATCTCGAGCTGGCGCGCCGTTCGGGAACCGGACTCATCCTGGAAAGCGCCACCTGGCGCGCCAGTCCGGACTGGACGGACGAGCTTGAAATCGGCGTCGAGGAGCTCGAACAGCTGAACGTCGAGGCCGTGGGCTTGTTGCGCGACCTTCGCTCCGAATTCGAAACTCCGGCCACGCCGATCATCGTCAGCGGTTGTCACGGACCCCGCGGCGACGGCTACGATCCGGGCACCATCATGAGCCAGGACGAAGCCCGCGACTATCATGGCTGGCAGGCCGGAATCCTTGCCGGCGCCGGCGCGGACATGTTGAGCGGCCTCACCATGACGAACGTCAACGAAGCGATCGGCATCGTCCGCGCCGCCCGCGACGTTCAACTTCCGGTGGCGATTTCCTTCACAGTGGAGACCGACGGTCGGCTGCCGACCGGCGATCGGCTCGGCGATGCGATCCGGAAAGTGGATTCGGCGACCGACGCCTACGCCGCCTATTTCATGGTCAATTGTGCCCACCCGAGCCATTTTGGTCCGACGCTTCTGGAAGGCGGCGAATGGGTGAAGCGGATCAATGGCCTTCGCGCCAATGCGTCGCGCTGCAGCCATGAGGAGCTCGACGCGATGACCAGCCTGGACTCAGGCGATCCGACGGAGCTGGGCCGCGAACATCGGGCGCTGATCGATCAACTGCCGCACCTCACCGTGCTTGGCGGCTGCTGCGGAACCGACATTCGGCACGTCCGCGCCATCGCCAAGGCCTGCTTCGGCCAGGCGCTGGCCGCCTAATTCCTGGGCGCCTGCCGGCGGTAGCTGAGCGCTTCGGCGACATGGACTCGGCCGACCCGCTCGGCTCCGGCAAGATCCGCGATGGTTCGCGCCACCCGCATCACCCGGTGATAGCCGCGCGCCGACAGGCGCATCGCCTCGGCGGCTTGGGCAAGCAGGTGAAGGCCGGGCTCGTCGGGCGTCGCAACCCGATCGAGCAATTCGCCATCGGCCTCGGCGTTGGTACGCACGCCCTTGCCGTCATAGCGGCGGGTCTGGGCTTCGCGTGCCGCCGCTACTCGCTTCGCGACGGCCGCCGAACTTTCGGCGGTCCGCGGCAGGATCAGGTCGGCGGCCGTGACGGCCTGGACGTCGACATGGATGTCGATCCGATCGAGCAGCGGTCCGGAAACCCGCGCCTGGTAATCGGCCGCGCAACGCGGCGCCCGCGAGCAGGCCAGCGCCGGATCGCCGAGATGGCCGCAGCGGCAGGGATTCATCGCGGCGACGAGCTGGACCCGAGCCGGAAAGGTCACGTGCGCGTTGGCCCGGGCGACCTGAACCGTTCCCGTTTCGAGCGGCTGGCGAAGCGAATCCAGTGTTTGACGCTGGAACTCGGGGAGTTCGTCGAGAAAAAGAACCCCGAGATGAGCGAGGCTCACTTCCCCTGGTCGGACCTTCAGGCCACCGCCGACCAGAGCCGGCATCGAAGCACTGTGGTGCGGCGCACGATAGGGCCGCGACCGGACCAGACGCCCCTCCTTCAGCTCGCCGGCTACGCTGGCAATCATCGAGACTTCGAGAGCTTCGGACGGGGTCAGTTCCGGAAGAATGCCGGGCAGGCAGGCGGCCAGCAGCGACTTTCCCGCGCCGGGAGGGCCGGTCATCAGCAGGTTGTGACCGCCCGCGGCGGCGATCTCGATCGCCCGCTTCGCGGTCTCCTGTCCTTTCACCTGCGACAGGCAAGGCCCTGCACCGGGCGGATCCGCTTCGCCCGGCCGCGGCGGCGCAAGGACGGCGCCGCCCCGAAGATGATTGAGAAGTGCGATCAGATCGGGCGCGGCGATGATTTCAACATCACCGGCCCAGGCCGCCTCGGGACCCTGGGTGGCCGGACAGATCAACCCCAGTTCGCTGGCGGAGGCATGCATGGCCGCCAGCAGAACTCCGGGCGAGACTGCAATTCGCCCGTCGAGGCTCAGTTCGCCGATCGCAACATAAGCGGACAGGATTTCCTTGTCGATCGCGCCCATGGCGGCGAGCAGCCCGAGCGCGATCGGAAGGTCGTAATGCGATCCTTCCTTGGGCAGGTCGGCCGGTGACAGATTGACGGTGATCCGCTTCGGCGGGAGCGACAGGCCAATGGCCGCGAGGGCGGCATGGACCCGCTCGCGGCTCTCGCCCACCGCCTTGTCGGGAAGCCCGACGATGACGAACTTCGGGAGGCCGCTGGCGATCTGGACCTGCACCTCGACAGCCCGCGCCTCCAGACCCAGGAACGCAACCGTGGCAACATGCGCGACCATCGAGACCCCCCGAAACGAACTTCATTTCTGGAGTGAAGCAGGCGAAATGTCGAGGCGCGGGTCGCGGGCTCATCCCATGAGCCATTGAAGATGTTCGATCGGGAAAGGAGGGCGCGCGAAGCTCCAACGGATGAAAAGCGCGCACGCGTCTGCCGCAGCGTTCCGGATTCCGAAACGGACGAGTTCCCGTTCGGCGACTAGCCTCGCGCTTCGATTCACCGCATGACTGCGCGCCAACATTCTGGCCCCTTCCGGGTCACCATCAGCAAGGAGCGGGAAATGAACAGAACGAAGATGGCCGTCGCCGGCTTTGCCGCCGTGATCGCCGTTCTTGCCCTCAGCCCGGCTTCGAACGGACTCGGCGACGGCGCCGCTCGGGCGCAGTCCGTCGCGGCTGCCGGTCCAGCCACGGCGGTCGAGGCGGGAACCTATCGCCTCGATCCGGCCCATACCCAGGTCCTGTGGTCCGTGGACCATTTCGGCTTCTCCCGACTCTACGGAATGATCGGGGACATGAGCGGCACGCTCCAGCTCGATCCCGCCCGGCTCGGCGAGGCGCGCCTCGAAGTCGATATTCCGATTTCCGGGCTGACCGTGACATCGAGCGCCTTCGCGGATCATCTCAAGACGCCCGATCTGTTCGATGCCGACCGCTTCCCTACCGCACGATTCGTCTCGCGGTCGGTCAGGGTCCGGGGTCAGGAGGCCACCATCGCCGGCGACCTCACGCTGCGCGGAGTGACTCGACCGGTCGAGCTGGAAGCGCGATTCTACGGAGCCGGAGCCAATCCGATGAGCCAAGTTCAAACGGTCGGCTTTTCGGCACGGGCGCAGCTGAAGCGTAGCGATTTCGGCCTCGGCTATGCTGTCCCCGCCGTTTCCGACACGGTGGACCTCGAGATCACCGCGGCTTTCGAGAAGATCCCGGGCTAATCGACTCGACGTCCTTCCAACCCAGCCCAGGTCTTCCGAAACGCTTGGCGAGGCAATTCCCAGCTCCGGCGTATTGTAGCTGTCACACACTCTCCCCATCTTGAGCGGATGAACGGCAGGCGCAGAGGTTGGGATCAGAACCCGCTGGTGCGGCAATGCCTGGTGCTGCTCGGTCTGTTCCTGATCGCGCTGACTCCCCTGGTGGGGCCGATTCCGGGGCCGGGCGGAGTGATCGTGTTCGGCGCCGGACTGAGCCTGGTGCTCAAATATACGGGCTGGGCGAAGCGCATGTATGTGCGCTTCAAACGGCGCCATCCGAACAAGGGGCGCTGGGCGGACTGGAGCCTCAGGCGCGCGAGCGCCCGGCGTCGCGAGGAAATGCGGCGGCGACAAGAAGCCGAGAATTGACTTCGCGGTCGTCATTCACTATCGGCGCCTGCAACACGGCCGCCTCGATTGGCGGCCATTTTCTTTCATCGATTTTACGAGGAATGAGCGATGAAGCGCACCTTCCAGCCGAGCAATCTCGTGCGCAAGCGCCGTCACGGCTTCCGCGCCCGCATGGCGACGGTCGGCGGCCGCAAGGTTCTGGCCGCGCGTCGCAGCCGCGGCCGCAAGCGCCTGTCGGCCTGACGCCGAAGCTCCGCAAGCTCAACCGGCGCGCCGACTATCTGGCCGCGAATGCCGGCCGGCGCGTCCCCATGCCCGGTTTCATCCTGCTCGTCCGTCCGCGCGAGGACGGCGATCCGGCCATGCGTCTTGGAATCACCGTTTCCAGGAAGGTCGGCGGCGCCGTCGTTCGGAACCGGATGAAACGCCGCTTCCGTGAGCTCGCCCGGACCATCCTGCCCCAAGCGGGGCTGGCCGGGGCCGATCATGTCCTGATCGGCCGTCCCGGAGCAGTCGAACGGCCCTTCGAACAACTTGATGCCGAGCTTCGCAAGGCACTGACGAAGCTGAGAAGATGATCGCCCGGCTGCTGATCCTTGTCGCCCGCGGCTGGCAGCTGGGACCGTCCCGGATCCTTCCGCCGAGTTGCCGCTACACGCCCAGCTGCTCGGCCTATGCAATCGGCGCCCTTTCCCGCTATGGCGCCGTCCGCGGGAGCTGGCTAGCCCTGCGCCGGCTGCTCAGATGCCACCCCTGGGGGGGCTCCGGCTATGACCCGGTTCCATGAACATGTCCGGCACCGTGAGGGGACGTAGGTGAGCGAACACAGAAACATGATCCTGGCGATCGTCCTTTCGGCGATCGTCCTGTTCGGCTGGAGCTTCATCGCCGAAACCTGGTTCCCGACGGCCAACCCACCGGCGACCAAGATGGTCGACGGCAAGCAGGTCCCACTGCCGCAACCGCAGGCCGATCCCACTGCGGACGCGCCGCAGGCCGTCCGCGATCGGCGGCAGGTGGTGGCCGAGACGCCGAGGATCCGAGTCGAAACGCCCCGACTCATGGGCTCGATCAATCTCAAGGGCGCTCGGATCGATGATCTCGTCCTCACCCGACACAGCGAGGGATTGAGCGAGAATTCGCCGCCGGTTCGGCTGTTTTCACCGGCCGGATCGCCGGGGGCCTATTTCGGAAGCTTCGGCTGGGCCGGCGACGGAGTCCAGGCTCCGGGGCCGGATACGCTGTGGCAGGCGAGCGGCAACCGCCTCACGCCCGAGACTCCGGTGACACTGAGCTGGAATAACGGCCAGGGCCAGACGTTCGAGATCCGGCTGTCGATCGACGACGGCTACATGTTCACGGCCGAACAGCATCTGATCAACCGCGGCTCCGGCCCTGTGGCGGCCCGTCCCTTCGCCCTGGTCAGCCGGGTCGGCGAATCGCCCGATCCCGACGGCTGGACGGTCCATGTCGGGCCGGTAGGCGTGTTCGGCGGCACCGCCAATTACGACAATGACTGGGATTATGTGCGCGAGGAAGGCGCCCGCAGCTTCAGCAGCCGCGGCGGCTGGCTCGGCTTCACCGACAAATATTGGCTGGCGGCCGTCATCCCCGACCAGCGAAGCAATGTGGAAGCGGCCTTCCGCCACAACGGCCGGACCAACGCCTTCCAGGCCGACTTCACCACCAATCCGGTGATCGTCCCCCCCGGCCAGGGGAGTCGTTACACTTCGAGACTGTTCGCCGGGGCGAAGGAGATCCAGCTCCTCGAAAGCTATTCGCAAGCGCTTGGAACGGAGCTCGAGCGGGCGATCGACTGGGGCTGGTTCCGCTGGTTCATGATTCCGATCTTCTGGCTTCTGAACTGGCTGTTCGCCCATATCGGCAATTTCGGCGTGGCGATTATCTGCCTCACCGTCATCGTTCGGCTGCTGCTGTTCCCGATCGCCCAGAAGCAATTTGCCTCCATGGCGGCGATGCGCGTGGTCCAGCCGAAGATGAAGGCCCTTCAGGAGCGCTACAAGGACGATCGCGCCAAGCTCCAGGAAGAGATGATGAAGCTTTATAGGGAAGAGAAGGTGAACCCGTTCGCGGGCTGCCTCCCCATCCTGCTTCAGATCCCGATCTTCTATGCGCTCTACAAGGTACTGCTGCTCGCGGTGGAAATGCGGCACGAGCCGTTCGTGCTGTGGATCCGGGACCTCAGCTCCCCCGATCCTCTGACTCCCGTCAATCTGTTCGGCTATCTGCCGTTCACGCCGCCCGCGGTCATCGCCATCGGCATCCTGCCGATCCTGCTGGCCGTGACCATGTGGCTCCAGATGCGGCTCAATCCGGCGCCGATGGATCCGGTCCAGAAGCAGGTCTTCGCCCTGATGCCCTGGGTGCTGATGTTCATCATGGCGCCCTTTGCGGCGGGCCTGCAGCTCTACTGGGTTACGAGCAACGTCCTGACCATCGCCCAGCAGAAGCTGCTCTATGCGCGCCATCCGGTGCTCAGTCAGCCCCAGCCGGCCGCGAATGGGGGTTCCGCTCCCCCGCCCCCGCCTCCCCCTTCCTCGAGCAAGGGCAAGAGGTCGCGGGCGCGGTGAGCGGGGAAGAAGCGGAACTGGACGAACTGGCCAGGAAGCTCTTTTCCGGGCCGGTCGCCTTTCTGAAGTCGGCGCCTCAGCTCAAGTTCCTTCCTGATCCGACGGTGCCGGAGATCGCCTTTGCCGGTCGCTCGAACGTCGGCAAGTCGTCCTTGCTCAACAAGCTGGTCAATCGTTCGAGCCTGGCTCGAACCTCGAACACGCCCGGGCGGACCCAGGAACTGAACTTCTTCGACCTGGGCGAGCCGCTTCGGCTCCGCCTGGTCGACATGCCCGGCTACGGCTTCGCCAAGGCGCCGAAGGACGTGGCCAAGAAATGGCGCTTCCTCGTCAACGATTATCTGCGCGGCCGACAGGTTCTGAAGCGGACCTTGCTGCTGATCGACAGCCGGCACGGGCTCAAGGAGATCGATCGCGAGGTAATGAAGATGCTCGACGACGCAGCCGTCAGCTACCGCCTCGTCCTCACCAAGGCCGACAAGATCAAGCCGACCGAACTGGACGAGGTTCGCTCGGCCACGGAAGCTGAGGCTCGCCGGCATCCGGCCGCCCATCCCGAAATCATTGCGACTTCGAGCGAAACCGGCCTGGGGATGGATTGGTTGAGACGCGCAGTGGTAGAGGCGGCGGAGGTCTAGGCGAAAAGATGCTCAAGCTCATCATCGGCAACAAGGCCTATTCGTCCTGGTCGCTTCGGGGCTGGCTCGCGGTCAAGCAATCGGGGCTTCCGTTCGAAGAGATCACCGTTCCGATGTTCGACGAGGACTGGAACAAGCGGGTCGAAGGCGACGAGTTCGCTCCCTCGGGCGGCAAGGTGCCGGTCCTGTGGGACGACCAGACGGTGATCTGGGACAGCCTCGCGATCATCGAATGGCTCGCCGACAGGACCGACAAGGCCCGTTACTGGCCTCGCGACGATGCCGCCCGGGGAATGGCACGGTCGATGGCAGCGGAAATGCATTCCAGCTACCCGAACCTCCGCCGCGAGCTGTCGATGAACGTGCGCAAGCAATTTCCGCCCGCTCCGCTCTCGGACCCGGTGCGAACCGAAATCCTGCGGATCCTGGAGCTTTGGGCCCAGGCTCGGGCGCGCCACGGCAGCGGCGGTCCCTATCTCTTCGGAGACTTCGGCGCCGTCGACATCATGTTCGCTCCGGTCGTCACCCGCTTCGTCACTTATTCGGTACCCGTTCCCCGCTTCGCGACTGCCTATATGGAAACGATCCTCAATCATTCCTGGATGCAGGAGTGGATCGAGGCGGCCCAGGAGGAACCGTGGGTCATCGAGCAGTACGAGACTCCGCCTCAGGCATAGGGGCGACCGTCCTTGTGGACGAAGGTTCCGGAGCTTCCGTCGAGTCTCAGATCGATGTCCGGATAATGACAGTCGCTGGCCGCCATCTTTCCCACCGCGAAAAAGGTGCAGGGCCGATCGCTGCGATTGACCAGATGATGTCCGTTGGCGACCCCCTTCGGGAAGGCGGCGCAATCACCGGGGCGCATCACCGTCTCGCCCTGTTCCTCGACCAGGACCGCCTCGCCTTCGACCATCACGACGAATTCGTCCTCGCCTTCATGCCAGTGACGCTGGCTCGAAATTCCGCCCGGCTCCAGCACGACGTGACTTACCCCGAAATCGCTCAGCCCGGCGGCGGGCGCGAGTCGTCGGAAGTGGCGTCTGGACATCGCTGCCGAATAAGGCATCGGATAGCTGGTCCGGTTGGTCTGCTCGATCGAATCGAGGTCGAGCTTGGGCATGGCACTTCTCCCTCCCCGTGCTAAGCGGCTCCGATGAGCGTTGCCACCGATGCCGTCGCCCTCGCAAGCCGCCTGATCGCCTGCCCCAGCGTCACGCCCGCAAGCGGGGAAGTGTTCGACGTTCTGGAGCAGGCCCTGGTCCCGCTCGGCTTCGAGGTCCACCGCTTCGTCGTCGGGACTCCGCCGGACGGACCGGTCGAGAATCTGTTCGCCACCCGGGGCACCGGCCAGCCGCATTTCGCCTTCGCCGGCCATCTCGACGTCGTCCCGCCGGGCGATGGCTGGACCAGCGATCCGTTCAGGCCCGAGCGGCGCGGTGATCTCCTCTACGGCCGAGGCGTCGTCGACATGAAGGGCGGAATCGCCGCCTTCGTTGCCGCCTGCGCGGATGTGACGCAGCATCCGGGAACGATCAGCCTGATCATCACCGGCGACGAGGAAGGTCCGGCAACCTTCGGTACGCCCAGGCTGATCGACTGGATGAAGGAGCGCGGCATCCGCCCCGACATGATCCTGATCGGCGAACCCACGTCGGAAGCGAGGCTTGGAGACATCGTCAAGATCGGCCGGCGCGGCACCGTCAACATGTGGATCACGGTTCCCGGAGTCCAGGGCCATGTCGCCTATCCGCACCGTGCGGACAATCCGGTACCGAAGCTTGCCCGAGCCATTGCAGCGCTGGATTCGATCCGGCTCGACGACGGCTCCGATCCCTTCCAGCCGTCCAACCTCGAATTCACGGCCGTTGCCACGCCCACCAGGGCCACCAACATCATTCCGGGACTGGCCACGGCCCAGCTCAACATACGCTTCAACAACCTCCATTCCGGCGACGAGCTGGTCGAGCTGGTCCAGCGCACGGTGGAGGAGGCGGCGCCTGGAGCGAAGGTCGAGGCGAAGATTTCGGGCGAAGCCTTCCTCACTCCACCGGGACCGATCTACGATTTTGTCAGCGCCGCCATCGAGGCCGAGACGGGCCGCAAGCCAACTCTTTCCACCCATGGCGGAACCTCGGACGGGCGTTTCCTGATCAGCCTCTGCCCGGTGGTCGATTTCGGTCTTCCCAATGCGACGATGCATAAGCTCGACGAAGCCGCGGCCGTCGAGGATATCTACGCTCTTCAGCGCATCTATGCTCGAGTGATCAAGGCCGCTCTCGGCGCCGCCTGAGAATGATGTAAAGCGCGCCCGCGCCGCCATGACGCGGATGGGCGTTGCGTACCGCCGCAATGTCGGAGGAATGGCGCGAGGCGGCGAGCCAGTCGCCGACGGCCGCCCGGATTGCACCTCGGCCGACCGGCCGCCCCTCCTCGGCGGGCGGCTTGCCGGTGATCAGAAGAATCAGCCGGGCGCCAGCCGCGATCGCCTCCTCAAGTCGTCGATCGAGCAGGTCGTAGGCGGTCGCCAGATTGTGACCATGGAGATCGACGGTGCGCTCGGGCGCGACCAGACCGCGGGAAAGCCGGCGATCCCAGCTCGAGTCCAGGGTCGTCCCCGGCCCCGGCCGTGGCTTCGGCGGCGGCGTCCCACGCTCCGGCGTCCCGGCTCGTGCCGGCCTGGGGGCGGGAGCGGGAGCGGGAGCCGCAGCGGCGTTTTCAGGCGGGCTCGCGACTCCGCCGTCCAGCGGGCGAACCGATTGCACCACCTTCTGCCAAAGCGCCCGTTCCTCAGCGCTGAGCTTGCGCACGATCGGCCCCGATCCGCGCGAGGGAGCCTTTGGGCAGGAGGACATAGGCCTGCCCCCGAGCCGACATGCCCCCGGCGATCGCCGCCGCTTCGCTGCCGGCACCCCAGAAGGTGTCGAACCGGTTCGCTCCTCGAATTGCGCCGCCCGTGTCCTGCGCCACCCACAGACCGTCCGCTCGCGGATTGTCCATTCCTCTCAGCACCACCGGGGCGCCAAGCGGAACGAAGCGTGGGTCGGCGGCAACCGTCACTCGTGGGGTCACTGGACGACCGAGCGCTCCGAGCGGACCGGGGCCGGTCAGTTCGCGGAAGAAGATGTAACTCTTGTTCTCGCGCATCAGCGCCCGCCCCTGATCCGGATTGGCTCGAAGCCACGCCTTGATCGCCTGCATGGTGATCGGACTTTGGAGAATGCCGCGCTCTCGAAGCAGTCGGCCGATCGCTACATATTCGCGCCCGTTCTGGCCGGCATAGCCGATCCGCATCACCGATCCGTCGGGCAGCCTCAGTCGGCCGGACCCCTGGATCTGGAGGAAGAAGACGTCGACCGGATCGGCCGCCCAGGCGATTTCGAGCCCTCGACCGGCCAGGGCGCCCTCCTCGATCTCCGACCGCTCATAATAGAGCACGAAATTGCCGTTTTCGTCGATCCTGCCGCGCCCGCGCGCCCCGGTACGGGGATTGGTTTCGAGCAGGTCCGAAGGTTTGGCATAGATCGGCACTTCGCAGCCGGGCTGGCGGGATCGACAGCCGCGGATTTCGGGCTCGTAATAGCCGGTGGCGAAGGCACTTCCGTCCCCGACGAGCGCGGTTTCCATATGCGTGGCGAAAAAAGCGGGAGCGTCGGCGGACGGCCAGCTCGCCGCGGCCGCACAGGCTGTCGTCCAGGCCGCCGGCTCGGCGAGTCCGGAAAGATCCTGTCGCCGGGTGACATCCGGACAGCTGATGCGGAAAGCGGCGAGGGCCTGGGCCGCGGCCACGGGAGAGATCGCCAGAGCCTCGAAGCTCGGGCCCGGGCGAACGCCGGCCTCGACGGCTCGGCTGGGTTCAGGCGGAGTCGGCACCGTTGGGCTCGGCGGTCCGGTCGGCGCGGGTGACGGCTGCCTTGGAGGCGACACCGTCCTCGCGCAACTCGCGAGAGCCAGAAGGATTCCGAGAAGGAAGAGCGATCGGCTTTGACGCCGGCGGGAATCGAAACGCGCCATGCCTTGGGCATAGCGCGCTCGAAGGTCCGGGGGAAAGCGCGGTTAAGCGGCTTCGTCCGTCTCGACCAGCAGCCAGTTGGGATCGTCGCTGCCCAGCGTGCGACGGAAGGTCCAGATATCGTGGGTGGGAATGGCGTCGCTCGTCGATCCCGCCACCAGTTCGCCTTCGGCATTGCGCGTAACGGCCGCGACAAAGGCGTCGAAGCGCACTTCGATCTCGGCGACCCGACCGTCGAGTCGGGCATCCTCGATCGCTGCGCGTTCGATGGCGACGAGCCGGTTGTCGAGCCTGTGGCCGGCGGCCTCGCGCTCGCGGATCGCCTCCTCGAAGGCGGCGCGAACATCGGGGCTGGTCAGAAAGGCCAGTTCCTCGCGGTCGCCCTTCCAGAAAGCCTCAAGGATCATCCGATAGGCGGCCTGAGCGCCTTCCAGGAAACGCGCCACGTCGAAGCTGTTGTCGGCCGCGATGATCGAGCGGATCCCGGCCGCGGCGTTCTGATCGAAGTTCAGGCCGCTCGATTCCGGTGGGTTGCCGGCCGTTTCCGGAGCCGTCTTGGTGATTTCGGCCCCGGGCGCCGCTTCGGGGCGGGTCACCGGGCGCTGCTCATGTCCGGTCCTCTGCCCGAGCACCGCATAGAGACGGAGCCCGACGAAGAGGGCAATCATCGCGAGCAGCACAATTCCAACGGTCAACGCGTTTCTCCTTGGGAACGTCCTACATAAGCGCGATGCTGGCGCGTTTCAAATGCGCTTTCCAGGGTAACGAACGGACCTTGCAGATGTTGCGCCCCGCCTGCCCGCCTGCTACCCGCCCCGCGACGGGCAGCGCCGCTCGGCAGAGCGCGGCGAACCCGACGATTTCACCGCAATTTCGAGGATTTGACGAGATGTCCGAAGAAGCAGGCGCGAACGGCGCGGGCGAGCAGCAATTTGGGGGCGCCGATCAGGGGCCGCAGGTCGGAGTCGTCGCGCAATATGTGAAGGACTTTTCGTTCGAGAATCCGAACGCCCCGGCCGTCTACCAGTGGCAGAGCCAGCCGCAGATGGACGTCCAGTTCAACATCGGCTCCGGACTGGTCGGGCAGGACCTTCACGAGGTCCAGCTGAAGATCGACATCACCGCCCGATCCGAAGAGGGCACCGCCTTTCAGCTCGAGCTCCTCTATGCCGGGCTGTTCGCGCTTCGCAACATTCCCGAAGAGCAGCTTCAGCCGCTCCTCCTCGCCGAGGCGCCCCGCATTCTGTTCCCCTTCGCCCGCAAGATCATCGCCGATGCGACGGTTGAAGGCGGCTTCCCGCCGCTGCGCCTCGATCCAATCGACTTTGGTGGCCTGTACATGCAGCGCGCCGCCCAGGAACAGGCCGGAGCGCTCGGAGGCCAGGCCGGGGACGTGACCGGCCAGGCCTGACCGCAGGCTTCGCAACACCGAAGGGCGCGCCGATGAACCTCATCAAGGCGACCGGGACGATCGGCGGCCTGACCATGGTCAGCCGGGTGCTCGGCTTTGCCCGGGAAATGGTGTTCGCTCGGATCATGGGCGCCGGCATGGCCGCGGACGCGTTCGCGCTTGCCTTCATGATCCCCAACCTGTTCCGGCGGCTGTTCGGCGAAGGCGCCTTCGCCGCCGGCTTCGTTCCCCTGTTCAGCCAGCGGCTGAACGGGGAAGGCGGAATGGAGGAAGCCCGCAAGTTCGCCGAGGAGGTGATGGCGGTCTTCCTGCCGATCCTGATCCTCGTCACCCTGGTGTTCGTGATCGCCATGCCCGCGTTCGTCTGGCTGCTCGCCGCCGGCTGGCGGGACGATCCGGAGAAATTCGCGCTGGCTGTCCAGCTTTCGCGGATCACCTTCCCCTACATGATCTTCATCAGCCTGGTGTCGCTCTTTTCCGGAGTGCTCAACTCGCTGACCAGATTTGCCGCCGCGGCCTTCGCTCCGTCTTTGCTCAACATCGCCTTGATCGTCGCCCAGCTGCTGGTCCCGGACGGCGGCCCGGCGACGGCCGAAGCGCTGGCCTGGGGGGTTATCGCCGGCGGCGTCCTTCAGCTCGCCTTGTGCTGGGCAAGCGTTCACCGGCTGGGGTTGAAGATCGGGATCCGACCGCCGCGAATGACCGGCCGGGTCAGGGAACTCCTGCTCCTGATCCTCCCGGCCACGCTCGGCAGCGGAATCTATTATATCAGCCAGCTCTTCTACGCCTATTTCGCCACCAGCCTGCCCGAGGGCAGCCTCGTCTATCTCGGCTTTGCCGACCGGCTGAACCAGCTGCCGCTCGCGATCATCGGCTCGGCTCTCGGAACCGCGATCCTGCCGACCATCAGCCGCGCCGTCGATGTCGGCAACCAGGAGCGCGCCCAGCATGTGCAGGCACAGGCGACCGAACTTTCGATGCTCCTCACCCTTCCCGCCGCCGTTGCCCTGGCAGTGACATCCGGAGCAATTGTCGCGGCCCTCTTCCAGGGTGGACGCTTCACCGCCGAGGATGCCTCGACGACGGCGCTCGTCCTTTCGATCGTGGTTGCCGGCCTTCCCGCTTATGTCCTCATCAAGGTGCTGACGCCTGGCTTCTACGCCCGCAAGGACATGAAGACACCGGTCTATATCGCCTTCGCGATGCTCTTGCTCGGAGTCGCCACGAACTTCGCCCTGATTCCGATCCTTGGGATCGCCGCCCTCGCCTTCACCACCGCGGCCTCGGCCTGGCTGAACGCGATCGCGCTCTACCTGATCCTCCGCTCGCGCGGGCACTTCCGGATCGAGGGCTGGCTCTGGGGCCGGATCATCAAGCAGCTCGTCGCCGCCTTGGTGATGGCCGCGGCGCTCTACTTCCTCCAGGAGCTGCTCCAGGGCTTCTTCGCGGGCTCGGCGGGCCGGCGGATCGTCGGCGTGGGCGCCTTGGTGTCGGTGGGGGGAATTGTCTATTTCACCCTCGCCTGGATCACCGGCGCGATGGACAAGGAAGACGTTCTGGTCCTCCTGAGGCGAAAGAAAGTGGAGCAGTGATGCGCGTCGTTTCCGGGATCCAGCCGACCGGCAATCTTCATCTCGGCAATTATCTGGGCGCGATCCGACGCTGGGTGAAGCTGCAGCACGAGGTGCAATGCCTGATCTTCCTCGCCGATCTGCACGCAATCACCGTCCTCAACGATCCGGCCGAGCTGAAGGCGAACATCAACGGGATGGCCGCGGCCCTGATCGCCTGCGGGATCGATCCGGACAAGGTCGTGCTGTTCAACCACGCCCGGGTGCCCGCCCACGCCGAAATGGCCTGGCTGCTCAGCTGCACCGCCCGCATCGGCTGGCTCAACCGAATGACTCAGTTCAAGGAAAAATCCGGCAAGAACCGCGAGGGCGCCAGCGTCGGGCTCTATGCCTACCCGATCCTCCAAGCCGCCGACGTGCTGCTCTACCAGGCGACTCATGTTCCGGTCGGCGAGGACCAGAAGCAGCATATCGAGCTGATTCGCGACATCGCTCAGAAGTTCAACACCGACTATGGCGTCGACCTGTTCACTCTCCCCGAACCGCATATTGGCGAGACCGCAGCCCGGATCATGAGCCTGCGCGACGGCAATTCGAAAATGTCGAAGTCCGATCCTTCGGACATGAGCCGGATCAATCTCACCGACTCGGACGACGACATCGCTCAGAAGATTCGCAAGGCGAGGACCGATCCCGAGCCTTTGCCCGATCATGTTGACGCCCTCGAAGGCCGGGCCGAGGCGCGCAACCTCGTCGCCATCTACGCCGCTCTCAGCGATCGAACGGCGCAGTCGGTGGTCGAGGAGTTCGCTGGAAAGGGCTTCGGGGAGTTCAAGCCGACGCTCGCCGATCTGCTGATCGCGACGCTCGGGCCGATCCGGTCGCGACTCGAACAGTTCAGGGCCGACCCGTCCGCGCTCGAGAAGATCCTATCCCGAGGCTCTGCGAAGGCGGCAGAACTGGCGGCCCCCACCCTTGAGGGCGCTTATCGGGCGCTTGGGCTTCCGAGGGGATAGGTTTCTCTTCAGGACCCGTTCAGCGTCGCTTTGCGAAATCGGCCAAGTTGTTCTATATTCGAGACAATGTCTCGCGTTGAAAGGCCTGTACCCATGTCCCTCAGATCAAAGATGCTGGCGCTGGCAGCGCCGGTCGCTGCGCTTGCGCTAAGCGCCTGCGCCACCGGATTCCCGGCCCAGGTGCAGCGTTTTCAGGCGATGCCTGCCCCGCAGGGCCAGAGCTTCGCCGTCATTGCCGCCGACGAAGAAAAGCGCGGCAGCCTCGAATTCTCTCAATATGCGGAGCTGGTGCGCCGTCACCTCGCGGCCCAGGGCTATTCCGAAGCTCCGTCGCCGAGCGAAGCCAGCCTCGTTGTCGAACTCGATTATGGCGTCGACAATGGCCGTGAACGGGTGGTTGCTCGCCCGGATCCGTTCGGCGATCCTTGGGGCTACGGCTTCTATCGCCCCTATTACAGCCGCTTCGGCTATTTCGGTCGCCATCGCCACCCCTTCTACTGGGGCTGGAACGATCCCTTCTTCTACGGCCCCTGGGGCGGCGGCTACGACATTGACAGCTACACCGTTTACACGAGCTATCTCGACATGGACATCCGTCGAACCGCCGATGGACAGTCGGTGTTCGAAGGTCTCGCCCAGGCGCGCTCCCGCACCGACGACCTGCCGGTGCTGGTGCCGAATCTGATCGAAGCGATGTTCACCGGATTTCCCGGCAATTCGGGGGAGACGGTCCGGATCACCGTCGCTCCCGAACGGCAGCGGGACCGCTAACGCCCTTCGGCGGAGTTGAAGGAATTGGAGGAGGGTCGGGAAACTGGCCCTCCTTCTGCTTTTTGGTCGTGCCGGCTTGCCGGGCCGCCGAGCAGCGCTAGGGTATGCTCCGATCCAGAAATCGGAGACTTCGATGCTCGACCGCCGTACCTTCCTCCTTTCCGCCGCCTCCGCTGCCGCCCTGGCCGGAGGGGTGCGACCTTCCGCTGCTCTGGCGCAGCAGCCGGCCAGTGGTGCCGCGGCAGCGCTCAATGCGCTGATGGAGCGGGGCCTGCAGGAGCTCATTCTTTCTGACCCGGAGGCCCGGACGAGCTTCGGTCTCGACACGGGGCCGAATGCCGCGGCCAAGTCGCAGCTGCTCGATCGCTCCCTCGTCGCCCTGCGCGAGCGTCAGGACAGGATGCGTCGCTTCCATTCCGATCTTCAGGCGATCGATCGAAGCCAGCTCAGCGGCATGGACGCCGTCAACTACGACACGCTCGATCATTATGGCGACACCGTCGTCGGCGCCTACGACCGGTTCGAATATGGCACGCATAGCTGGCCGGAGCCGTATACGGTGAGCCAGCTCGGCGGCACCTACCGGTCGATTCCCGATTTCCTGGACAACCAGCACCGGATCGAAACTCGGGATGATGCGGAAGCCTATCTGTCGCGCCTTTCCAGCTTCGCGCGCCAGCTCGATCACGAGACCGAACGCCTCCGCCGCGAATATCAGATGGGGGTCGTTCCTCCCGATTTCGTGATCGAAAAGACCCTTCTTCAACTGGGCAACCTGACCGGTACCCCGCCGGCACAGTCGGTCCTGGTCGCCTCCCTCGCCCGGCGGACCCGGGAAAAGAACCTTGCCGGCGATTGGGGAGCCCGTGCCGAGCGGATCGTCGCTTCGGCGGTCTATCCGGCTCTCAACCGACAAGCTGAAACGATTCGTTCGCAGCAAGGTCGGGCAAGTCATGATGCGGGTGTCTGGCGGCTGCCCAAGGGGGACGAATATTATGATTATGGGCTGAGGTTCGCGACCACGACCGCGATGAGCGCCGATGAGATCCATCAACTTGGCCTCGACCAGGTTGCCGAACTGAGCGCGCAGGTCGATCGAATCCTGCGCTCGCAAGGCATGACTCAAGGCACGGTCGCCCAGCGCATGCGAGCGCTCGGCGAGGACCCGCGTTTCGTCTATCCGAACACCGACGCTGGCAAGCAGCGATTGCTCGCCGACCTCAACTCCCAGATCGACGCGATGGAGCGACGGCTCCCGGACTATTTCGGACGACTGCCGAGGGCGGAGGTCGAAGTACGCGCGGTCCCGCCGGAAATCGAAGCCGGCGCTCCAGGCGGCTACTACCAGCCGCCGGCGCTCGACGGCTCTCGTCCCGGAGCCTATTACATCAACCTTCGGGACACGGCCGAATGGCCGAAATGGACTCTCCCGACGCTCACCTATCACGAGGCCACTCCGGGTCATCATCACCAGATTGCCCTGGCGCTCGAGGCTCAGGGAATTCCGATGCTCCGCCGACTGCTCGGCTTTTCCGCTTATTCCGAAGGCTGGGGCCTCTATGCGGAGCAGCTGGCCGATGAAATGGGCGTCTATGAGGATGACCCGTTCGGCCGGGTCGGCTATCTTCAATCCTTCATGTTCCGGGCAGCGCGGCTGGTGGTCGACACCGGCCTTCACCACAAGCGCTGGAGCCGCGAGCAGGGCATCCGCTACATGGTCGAAACGCTGGGAGACCAGGAGAGTTCGGTCACCACCGAGGTCGAGCGCTACAGTGTCTGGCCGGGCCAGGCGACCAGCTACAAGGTCGGGCAGACCCGCTGGGTTGAATTGCGGGAGAATGCCCGCCGATCGCTCGGCGAGCGCTTCGACATCAGAAACTTCCACGACACGGCCCTCGCGGCAGGCGCGATGCCGCTCGCGGTCCTGGAGCGGGTCGTCGAAGATTGGGTAGCCAGCCGGCGCGGGTGAAGTCCGCGCCGTCGCTGCCGGATCAGCTCTCGAGCTGTCGAGTCAGCAGCCGGATGTCCGCGTCGAGCTCGGCATCCTGAGCGCGCAATTTCTCGATCTGACGGACGGCATGGATGACCGTGGTGTGGTCGCGTCCGCCGAAGCGACGGCCGATCTCGGGAAGCGAACGCGGCGTCAGCTGCTTGGACAGGTACATGGCCACCTGCCTCGGCCGGGCAACTTCGCGCGCGCGGCGCGCGCTGGTCATCTCCGCCTTGCGGATCCGGTAATGGTCCGAAACGCGGGTCTGGATTTCGTCGATCGAGATCCGCCGCTGGTTTGCCCGCAAGATGTTGGCGAGCACTTCTCCCACGAAGTCGAGATCGATCGGGCGGTTCTGCATCGTCGCATAAGCGGCGATCCGGTTGAGCGCTCCCTCCAGCTCGCGAACGTTGGAATTGATCCGCTTGGCCAGGAACATCACGACATCGTCAGGGATGGAGACGTCCGGGAGCTGCTCGAGCTTCTTCTGAATGATGCTGAGCCGGAGTTCGAGATCGGCAGCGTTGATGTCGGCGACGAGGCCCCAGCTGAGCCGCGAAAGGATCCGCGGCTCGATTCCGTCAAGGTCCTGCGGCGCCCGATCGGAGCTGATCGCCAGGCGGCGGCCGGCCGAGATGATCTCGTTCATCGTGTGGAAGAATTCTTCCTGCGTGGACTCCTTGCCCGCGATGAACTGGACGTCGTCGATCATCAGCAGGTCGGCCGAACGAAGCTGCTGCTTGAACTGGATCGTCTCGTTGGCGCGCAGCGCCGCGACAAACTCGACCATGAACTTCTCGGCCGACATGTAGATGATCTTCGCCCTCGGCCGAAGGCGGTGGAATTCGTGCCCGAGGGCATGAAGCAGGTGGGTCTTGCCGCGTCCGGTGCCGCCGTGGAGGAAGAGCGGATTGAACGCGACCTGATCCGCCGTGGCGAGGGTCCGAGCGGCGTTGAACGCCACTTCATTCGCTTTTCCGACGACGAAATTCTCGAACCGGTAACGCGGCTCGAGCGCGACCGAATATAGGCCAGCCACCTGCTTCACCGCCGAAGCCTCGGATTTCTCGCTGGACGCCGGGATCTCGACCACCGCCGCGGTCCGGGGCGCGGCCGGACCGACACCGATTCGGATCTGACGCACTTCCGGAAGGCGCTGCCGCCACGCCAAAGCCAGCCGCTCGGAAAAATGCGTCTGGACCCAGTCTGCCATGAACTGGGAGGGAAGTTCGAGTCGCAGGATACCAGTGGCGGGGTCGAAGCCCCCAAGCGCGATCGGACGCAGCCAACCATCGAAGGTGCGGGCGCCGCAGTCGCGACGCAGGGCAGCCCGGATCGACTCCCAGGCTGTAACGATCGCGTCCAATTCTCCTACCTCCGGTTGCGGCAATGGCTTTCTGGCCGGGCTCTGAACCACGCACGTCCCCCCTCTGCTTCGGCCGCGGATGCGACCTTTCACGAGCGCAAAGCTTCCCCATGCGGCCAGTCACCCCGGCGGGCCGCCATCCAAAGCCATGTTGCGTTTGCGTCCGACCGGGAGATTCGCCCAGCCGGAAAGCTTGTTTTAGGAAGCGGATCGGAGTCCGATCAAGCGGAAAAAAAGAGTCACAAAAATTAAAGACTATTGACACTCAAAAAAGCTCGGAAGTTCGGGCCCTTGGCTATTTAGTCCTTAGATCACAAGTACTTACATCGGTTGTTGCTGTCTGGAAGCGCGCGAATCGCCGGAAATCCTTGGGTTTTGGAATTCGCCTCCGCAACAACGAAAAAGCCCGCCGGCGAAACGCCGACGGGCTCGCTTCCGAAGCCTGGAAAAGACTTAGCCGAGGGCGACGAGGCGCCGCGTCAGACGCGACAGCTTGCGGGCCGCCATGTTCTTGTGGAGGACCCCCTTGGCAACGCCGCGCGCAAGCTCCGGCTGCACCCGCTTCAGCGCCTCGCGCGCCTGATCCTTGTCTCCGGCGGCGAGTGCGGCCTCGACCTGCTTGACGTAGGTGCGGATGCGGCTGATCCGCGCATGGTTGATGACCCGACGACGGTCGTTGCGACGGATGCGCTTTCTTGCTTGCGGCGTGTTCGCCATCTGGTTGCCTCGTAACGATGAAATGAAAAGGGCGCGGCCTTCACCGCACCCGCTCAGCGGCGCCATCTACGCATGAGCGGACGCAAGGTCAAGGATCAGCGCTGGCATTTCGCGCAGAAGAAGGTGGATCGCCCCCCGTCGACGCGCCTGCGGACGGCCGATCCGCAGCCGGGGCAAGCTTTACCCTCCCGTCCGTAGACCCGCCATTGTGACGAGAAATAGCCAAGCTCACCGTTGGGTTGGACATAGTTGCGCAGCGACGAACCGCCCGCTTCGATGGCCTGGACGAGCACCGCCTTGATCGCTTCCACCAGCCGTTCGAGCCGGGACCGGGAAATCCGCCCTCCGGCCCGCCCCGGCGCGATGCCGGCAAGGTTGAGCGCGTCGCAGACATAGATGTTGCCGAGCCCGGCGACGATGCGCTGGTCGAGAAGCAACGCCTTGATCGGTGCGGCGCGGCCAGCAAGCACACGCTCGAGATGGGCCGAGTCGAAGTCGTCGCTCAGAGGTTCCGGCCCCATTCGAACGAAAGGCTCGCTTTCCTCCAGACGATCGGATCGAATCAGGTCGAGCGAGCCGAACCGCCGCGGATCGTTGAGGGCGACTCGCCTTCCTTCACCCGTCTCGATGACGACATGGTCATGGATCCCGATCGCGGTGGGATCCAGCCGCCACGATCCCGACATGCCCAGGTGAAAGACAAGGGTGTCGCCCCGGTCGGTCGCGATCAGGCCATATTTGGCTCGCCGCGACAGGCCGGCGACCAGGGCTCCCGTCATTCGCTGGCGAAGGTCAGGCGGAAAGGGGCGCCTGAGGTCCGCCCGACGCAACTCGAAGGACGCGATCCGGCGTCCTTCCAGCACGGGAACCAGTCCCCGGATCGTGGTTTCGACCTCGGGAAGTTCAGGCATGGAAAGGCCGGAGAAGGAACGTGCACATTTGCCCCCTCCCCTGCTAGAGCCGCGCGCGATGGACAAGGTTTCTTTCGGCCATGAGGATGTGGAACCGGCGGAGAAGACTCGCCGGGTGCGTGGCGTCTTTTCGAACGTCGCCTCCAGCTACGATCTGATGAACGACCTCATGTCGGGCGGACAGCACCGACTCTGGAAGGACATGTTCGTCCGTCGAGTCGCGCCGCGTTCGGGCGAGCAGATTCTCGACATGGCAGGCGGCACCGGCGACGTCGCCTTCCGCCTGGCCGGTCGGGGCGCTCAAGTCACGGTCGCCGACATCAATCCCGACATGCTGAACGTCGGCATCGACCGCGCGGAACGGCGCGGAATCGATGGGCTGATTTGGGCTGAGGAGAATGCCGAAAGGCTGACTTTCGCGGACGGCAGCTTCGACGCCTACACGATCGCCTTCGGCATTCGGAACGTCACCGACATCGAAGCCGCCCTGCGCGAAGCGAAACGAGTGCTGAAGACAGGGGGGCGTTTCTTCTGCCTCGAATTCTCCCAGACACGCTGGCCAGGCTTTCGCGAACTCTATCAGAGCTACAGCCGTTTCCTGGTGCCCCGGATCGGACGAGTCGTCGCCCGCGATTCCGACAGCTATCGCTACCTGATCGAATCGATCGAACGATTTCCCGACATGCGCACATTTGCCGGAATGATCGAGCGGGCCGGATTCCGGAATGTGAAGGCCGATCCGATCCTCGGCGGCCTCGTCGCCATCCATAGCGGCTGGAAGATTTGACCCAGTCCGCGGTCCATATCTGGCGACTCCTGAAGTGGGGCCGGGTGCTTGCGCGCCACGGCGCCCTGCGCGGGATCGAGCGCGACGTGAACACTCCCGCGCCGGTTCGGCGGCTGGCCCGAATCGCCCGGTTCGGGGCTCGCATTCCCGCGGTTCCGACCTACGCCAAAGCCTTCCAGGAGATCGGACCGGCGGCGATCAAGTTCGGACAGGCGCTCGCGACTCGCCCCGACCTTGTCGGTGAGGAAGCGGCTCGCGACCTCACCCTGTTGCAGGACAGACTTCCGCCCGCCCCCTTCGATCGGATCAGAGCCGCGATCGAGCAGGGACTGGAACGGCCGATCGATCAGCTCTTTTCTCACATCGATCCCGAACCGGTCGGCGCCGCCTCGATCGCCCAGGTGCACCGGGCCGTCACCACCGAGGGCCGGCTGGTCGCCGTGAAAGTGCTTCGGCCGAACATCGAGGAAGATTTCGCCAAGGCGCTCGATACCTACGAATGGGCGGCAGCCCAGGTAGAGGGCATGGGTGGCGAAGCGGCGAGACTGAGGCCGAGAGCCGTCGTCGCGACCTTCCGGCAGTGGACGAACCGAGAGCTCGATCTTCGCCACGAAGCCGCCTCCGCTTCCGAGCTTCGCCAGAACCTCGAGGCCGAAAGCGGCTTTTTCGTTCCGCAGATCGACTGGACCCGGACGTCGCGCCGGGTGATGACACTCGAATGGATCGACGGGATCAAGCTCACCGATCGCGAAGCGCTGGTCGCCGCCGGTCACGACCTGAAGGCGCTCGCGGCGACCCTGGTCCGCGCCTTCCTCCGCCAGGCCGTCGTCGACGGGTTCTTTCACGCCGATCTCCACCAGGGCAATCTCTTCGCTCTTCCGGACGGACGGCTGGCAGCGATCGACTTCGGGATCATGGGCCGGATCGACCGGCAGGCGCGGATCTGGCTGGCGGAAATCCTCTATGGGCTGATCACCGGCAATTATCGCCGGGTCGCGGAAATACATTTCGAAGCACAATATGTGCCGCCGCACCACAATATCGAGGAATTCGCCACAGCGCTTCGAGCGGCGGGCGAGCCGATCCGGGGCCTTCCGGTCAAGGACATCTCCGTCGCTCAGATGCTCGACAGCCTGTTCAAGATCACCCGCGATTTCGACATGCCGACTCAGCCGCACCTGCTTCTCCTCCAGAAGACGATGGTGATGGAAGAAGGCGTCGCGACTACGCTCGATCCCGACATCAACATGTGGGAAACGGCCGAGCCCTTCCTTCGCGAATGGGTGCGCGGGGAGCTTGGACCCGAAGCCCGCATTGCGGATGAAATCGTGAAAAATGTCCGTCTCCTTCGGAAGCTTCCCGATCTCATCAGACGGATCGACTATTATTATCCGCCTCCGGACGCGGCTCCGCCCGGACCGCCACTGCCGCAGATCGCCGTCGTTCGGCCGCACCGCTACGGCTCCCATCTTCTGACGGCGCTCGTCTCGGCGGCGGCTGGCGCCGCCGCTTTGTGGTTCCTACTTTAGGAAGATGCGGGGCAAGCGGGTCCTTCTGATCGTCGGCGGCGGAATTGCGGCCTACAAGGCCTGCGAACTCGTCCGGCTCACCCGGAAGTCCGGAGCGAGCGTTCGCTGCGTCCTGACCGACGGCGGGGCTCAGTTCGTGACTCCGATGACCTTGGCGGCCCTTTCGGAACAGCCGGTCCACACCAGCCTTTGGGACCTCAAGGACGAGGTCGAGATGGGCCATATCCAGCTGTCGCGCGAAGCCGACCTGGTGCTCGTCTGTCCGGCCACGGCGGACCTTCTGGCCAGAATGGCGGCCGGCATTGCCGACGATCTCGCCACGACTCTGCTGCTCGCCACAGACAAGCCGGTTTTCGCCGCACCGGCAATGAATGTCAGGATGTGGCTGCACCCGGCGACCCAGCGCAATGTCGCCCGGTTGCGCTCCGACGGCGTCCGGATCCTTGAGCCGGACGAAGGGGAAATGGCGTGCGGCGAGTTCGGCCCCGGCCGACTTCCCGAACCCGAAGCCATTCTCGACTGGCTCGAGCTCGAGCAACGCGGCCCCGGTCCGCTCGCCGGGCGCCATGTGGTCGTCACGGCCGGTCCGACTCATGAACCGATCGATCCGGTACGAGTCATCGCCAACCGCTCCTCGGGCAAGCAGGGCTTTGCGGTCGCTCAAGCCCTTGCCGACCTCGGCGCTCGGGTGACGCTGATATCCGGCCCGGTGGCTCTGGACACGCCCGGCGGGGTCCAACGCGTCCAGGTGGAGACCGCCCGGGAGATGCAGCAAGCGGTGAACCGCGCTCTGCCGGCCGACGCCGCCGTCATGGTCGCTGCAGTGTCCGACTGGCGCAGTGAATATTCGCCGCAGAAGATCAAGAAAGGCGATGGTGCGCCGCCTCGGCTAAGCTTCGTCGAAAATCCCGACATACTTGCCGAAACGGCCTCGTCGCCGAACCGGCCGAAGCTGCTGATCGGCTTTGCGGCGGAAACCGAAAAGGTGCTTGATCACGCCAGGGCCAAGCTCGAGCGCAAGGGCTGCGACTGGATCGTCGCGAACGACGTTTCGGGCGACGTGATGGGTGGGGAATCCAACAAGATCCACCTTGTCACCGGCAGCGGGGTCGAGAACTGGGAGCGGATGAGCAAGGCGGAGGTCGCCGAGCGTCTCGCGAAGAGGATTGCCGCGGCACTGGAGTAGTGAATGCGGACCGAATGGCTTCTGCTTCCCTCGTTCGCCCGCTTCGGCGACTTGGCACTGTTGCTTCTGCGCTGCGTCACCGGCGCCTTTCTGGTCTATCAGAGCCACGACAATGTCTTGAGCACAGCTCGGATGGCGGAGTTCGAAGCGTTCCTCGAACAGTTCGGCTTCATCCTTCCTTCACTGATGGCGCCGCTCTGCGTCTGGGCTCAGTTTCTCTGCGGGATGGCCTTCATTTTCGGCCTGTTCACCCGCTGGGCCGGGCTTGTCACCAGCTTCGTCTTTCTGGTCGCGGTGTGGATGGTTCACTGGTCGCAGGACTTTTCCGGCTGGTGGCCGGCGTTGATCCTCGTCTTCCTCGGAATCCTGTTTGCGACCCACGGCGCCGGCCGCTACGCGCTCGACGGAGTGATCGCCCGCAGGAGTAGAGATGATCGACATCAAGCTGAAGCGGCTGCCGCATAGCGAAGGGCTTCCCCTTCCCGCTTACGCTTCCGAACATGCCGCCGGGCTGGACGTCGTCGCCGCCGAAAGCCTGACTCTCGCGCCCGGCGAGCGGCGCGCGGTTGCCACCGGCTTCGCCATCGCCATCCCTCATGGCTTCGAGGTTCAGGTTCGCCCGCGTTCCGGGCTCGCGCTCAAGCATGGCATCACCTGCCTCAACACCCCGGGGACGATCGACAGCGACTATCGCGGCGAAGTAAAGGTCATCCTGGCCAATCTTGGTTCCGAGCCTTTCGAGATCGTCCGGGGGGAACGGATTGCGCAGCTCGTACCCGCGCCGGTGCTTCGGGCGAAGTTCGCCGAGGTCGGCGATCTCGACGAAACAGCGCGTGGCGAAGGCGGCTTCGGTTCGACCGGACGGTGACTCTCAGCGACTCCCAGCTCGACCGCTACGCCCGCCACATCGTCCTGAAGGAGATTGGCGGCCAGGGTCAACGCAAGCTGCTCGACTCGACCGTGACGGTGATCGGCGCTGGAGGCGTGGGCTCCCCGGCCTTGCTCTATCTGGCGGCCGCGGGTGTCGGGCGGCTCAGGGTGATCGACGACGACACCGTTTCGCTCGACAATCTCCAGCGCCAGATCTTGTTCGGTCTCGACGATGTCGGGATCCTCAAGGCCGCCGCCGCGGCCGCGCCGGTTCGGCGAAGGAACCCTGATCCGGTCTACGAGGGCATCAACGCGCGACTGAGTCCCGATAATGTCGGCGAACATCTCCGCGACAGCGACCTGGTGCTCGACGGCAGCGACAATTTCGCGACTCGTCTCGCCGTCTCCGACCGGTGCACGATCGCCCGAATCCCGCTCGTATCGGCAGCGATCGGCCAGTTCCAGATCCAGGTCGGAACCTTCCGGGGCTGGGAGGCCGACAAGCCCTGCTACCGCTGCTTCGTCGGCGACGCCTTCGATTCCGAGGATTGCGACAGCTGTTCGGAGCTCGGCGTGCTTGGCGCCACGGCCGGAATTGCCGGAAGCTGGGCCGCCATGGAAACGATCCGGCAGATCGTCGGCTTCGGTCCCGACCAGGCCGGCAAGCTCCACATCTTCGATGGTCTGAAACCGGCGCTTCGAACGATCCGGATCGCCAAGGACCCGGCGTGCCGCGCCTGTGGTTCAGGCGCCGAGCAGGCGTAGGGCCTCGTCGAAGAAGCGAACTGTTGCACCCGGCTGGCTGAGCAGCGAGAGCGCCAGACCGGCGGCAATCCCTACCGGCAGCATTTTCCAGTTGAGCAGCCGGCCGAGCAAGGAAGGCCCTCGCTCCGAAGCGGGTAATGGGAGCTTCGAAGCGGGGATGAAGGAAACCGGAGCCGGGCCCCGCAGCACCAGTTCATCGGCAGGAAGACCAAGGATCAGGGCCTTTTCGGACGCAAACTCGTCCGGCGAAAGCGCGCCTTGCTCGAACAGGCGGGTAAGGCGCTCGAGTGCGCTCAGCCGGTCGTGAATGCATTCATATTCCACCGAAGCCGGCGCATAGGACGCAGGAGCAACGGTGGGAGCGGTTTCGGCGTGCTGGTGACCGCGGCTGATCGAGAGCTTTCCCGTATGCATGCCAAGTCCTTAATCCGGCGAGGTAAAGCACTGTGCAGCTTCGACGGTTAACGGCGGGTCAACTCGCCGGGCCGGCTATTCCCGAGGCGCAATCGCGATGAGGTCGATCGTGAAAAGCAGGGTCGCGCCTCCGGGAATGGGGTCGCGGCCGGCGGCGCCATAGGCCAGCGTATAGGGAATGGCGAATTCGTAGCGATCGCCCACGGCCATCAACGGAACGCCTTCCTGCCAGCCGCGGATCAGTCGAGCCAACGGAAAGGTTGCCGGCTCGCCACGGCTCACGGAACTGTCGAACTCGGTGCCGTCGATGAATCGGCCGACATAATGAATTGTCACCGTGTCTTCCGCGGTCGGCCGAGGTCCGTTCGCCGTGCCGCTGATCTTTCTGTATCTGAGGCCGCTCGGTGTCCGCCTCCAGCCTTCCGCCGGATCGAGTCCGTTGAGATAGCGGAAGTGATAATCGGAATTGGGCGGATCGCCGGCCGTCTGAGCCAGCGCCGTTCCGCCCGCGAACGCGAAGCCTAGCGAGGCAAGGCCAAGGAACATCGACTTCATCATTTCTTCCCCTTGGATTTCTTCGCCGGGGCCTTGCGGCCCCTCCCCTTCTTTGCCGGTCCCTTGGCAGCGCGATCGTCGATCAGCTGAGCGGCTTCTTCAAGAGTGAGAGCTTCGGGAGCCACCGTCTTGGGGAGCGTGGCATTCGTCGTGCCGTCGGTGACATAGGGGCCGAATCGCCCCTCCATCAGCTTGATTTCGGCCTCGGTGCGCGGATGCTTGCCGAGCAGCTTGAGCGGCTCTCTCGATCCCCGCGCCCGGCCGCCACCCGCCGCGGCATCGGCCAGCTTGGCAACGGCGGCATTCATTCCGACCTCGAAGACCTCCGCCGTCGAGCCAAGCTTCGCATATTTGCCGGAATGGGCGAGATAGGGCCCGTAGCGACCGATGCTGGCGGTAATCGGCTCGCCAGTCTCGGGGTGAGTGCCGACGGTGCGCGGCAACGACAACAGCTTCAGCGCAAGAGCGAGGTCGAGCGACTCCTGCGGTACGTCCTTCGGGAGCGATGACCGCTTCGCCTCCTTGCCGTCGCCGAGCTGGACATAGGCGCCGAAGCGGCCGGAGCGGAGGCTGACTTCCTGTCCGGATTCCGGATCCTGTCCAAGCACTTGCGGTCCACCATCCTCTGCCGCCTCCCCGGCCTGACCGAACCGGCGGGTATATCTGCACTCGGGATAGTTGGAGCAGGCGACAAAGGCGCCAAACCGGCCGCCGCGCAGCGCCAGCCGACCCTCGCCGCAGGCGGGACAAAGGCGCGGATCACTGCCATCGCCCTTGTCCGGAAAGAGCCAGGGCGCGAGAAATTCGTCGATCGCGGCGGTAATCTCCGACGGCTTCTGCTCCATGACTTCCGCCGTCTTCGGCTTGAAATCGCGCCAGAACGCCTCGAGCACGCGCTGCCAGTCGAGCCGACCGCCTGAAATGTCGTCCAGCTCGTCTTCGAGATGCGCCGTAAAGTCGTAGGAAACGTAGCGCTCGAAGAACCGCTCGAGAAATGCGGTGACCAGCCGTCCGCTTTCTTCGGGGATCAGCCGGTTCTTCTCGGTCCGTACATATTCGCGGTCCTTCAGCGTCTGGATGATCGAGGCATAGGTGGAAGGACGACCGATGCCGAGTTCTTCCATCTTCTTGACCAGACTCGCTTCCGAATAGCGGGGCGGCGGCTGAGTGAAATGCTGTTCGGCCTGGACTCCCTTCTTGGCTGGGGAATCGCCCTCGCGAAGGCGCGGCAGGCGACGGCTTTCCTCGTCCTGCTCGTCGTCCCTGCCTTCCTCATAAAGCGCCAGAAAACCCGGGAAGAGCACGACCTGGCCGGTGGCTCGGAGCGCGTTCTGACCGGTTCCGTCGCCGAGTTCGACCGTCGTTCGCTCGAGCCGGGCGGACGCCATCTGGCTCGCGAGCGCCCGCTTCCAGATCAGCTCGTACAGGCGCGCATGGTCGCCCGTGCCGGCGCGGTCTCGGGAAAATTCGGTTGGGCGGATGGCCTCGTGCGCTTCCTGGGCGTTCTTGGCCTTGGTTTCGTAATGCCGGGGGCGGTCGGGCACATATGCCGCGTCGTAGCGATCGGCAACGGCCTTGCGCGCCGCTGAGATAGCCTCCGGCGCCATCTGGACACCGTCGGTGCGCATGTAGGTGATTGCACCGTCCTCGTAGAGGTCCTGGGCAAGTCGCATCGTCCGACTGGCGGAAAGACCGAGCTTCCGAGCCGCCTCCTGCTGCAGGGTGGACGTCGTGAAGGGCGGCGGCGGATTGCGCGTGAGCGGCTTGGTTTCCACCGAAGCGACGGTGAAGCGGCCGCTTTCCACGGCCTTCTTTGCAGCTTCGGCCGTGTCCCGATCGCCGATGGTGAGCCGATCGATCTTGTTGCCATTGTAGCGAACCAGGCGCGCGAGGAACTCGGTACCGTCCGATTCCAGAGTGGCGGTGACGCTCCAATATTCCTGGGGCCGAAACAGCTCGATCTCGCGCTCGCGGTCGACGATCAGCCTGAGCGCGACCGACTGAACCCGGCCGGCCGACTTGGCTCCGGGCAGCTTGCGCCAGAGCACCGGCGAGAGCGTGAAGCCGACGAGATAGTCGAGCGCGCGACGCGCTCGGTAGGCGTCGATCAGATCCTCGTCGAGCGACCGCGGCCGCTGCATGGCTTCCGTTACCGCCGACTTGGTAATTGCGTTGAAGGTCACCCGTTCGACGGCCTTCGGAAGGGCTCGTCGCTTCTGCAGGACTTCCTGAACGTGCCAGCTGATCGCCTCGCCCTCGCGATCGGGGTCGGTGGCGAGGATCAGAGTGTCGGCCTTCTTCGCTTCGTCGGTGATGGCCTTCAGCTGCCGAGTCTTGTCGGCATAGGCTTCCCATTCCATGGCGAAGCCATTGTCAGGGTCCACCGATCCGTCCTTTGGCGGCAGATCGCGAACATGGCCGTAGGAGGCGAGCACCCGATGACCGGGCCCCAGATATTTTTCGATGGTTTTCGCCTTGGCGGGCGATTCGACGACGACGAGCTTCATTCGGTTCTCATATCCCTACGCGTACGCGCATAGGGTGGTGAGCGCTGCCCGGCGTCGTCAAGCCGATCAACGAGGTCGGTTCGGCCGGCGCCGGTAAACGACGCCGGCCAGCCGATCTCAGGCAGCCAGTTCCCGTCGCAGGAGCGCGGTCAGCCGGTCCTTCACCGAAAGCTTCATCTTTTTCAGTCTCAGCAGCCGAAGGCTGTTGGGCACTCTCGCCCGAAGCTCGCGGCGAATCGCCTCGTCGAGGCTGCGATGAATCTGGGTAAGACGAAAGGTCTGGGCAGACATGGAAAATCTCCAGCATCAAGGGTCGGCCGAAGCTCTTGGCTTCCGGCAGCACCCGGTTTCAGTAGATGGTTGAGTGCCGCGAGGCGGCGGTTTCAGGCGGCTGGAGGCGCCCTTGCCCGGTAGTGAATAAGCCGATCGGTCGGAGCGGCGAGGGAAAGCCGGGTGGCGCCTTCGGCCGACGGGCGGGTAGCGACGATCTCGGTGACGATGCCAATCGGCGGCGGCAGCAAGCCGTTCGAAGCGGCGGGATCCGGTCGCTCGTCGCCGGATCGGGCGGTGCGAAGACCGGCGTTTCTCCGGAGGCTCTCGCCAAGCGTGAGTTGAGCGGCGCCGGCTTCGGCCTGGAGCGGGACTCCGGTACCGCCGGCGAAACCGAGCAGGAGGCCGAACAGGAGGCTGAGGACCGTCACCGGCCGCTGCCTTCTACCTGCTTCCCCGTGCTCGGACACGCTCTCGCTCCTGGTTCGCTCCCATCGAGTTAGGATCCGCGCGGCCCCGTAACAATGCGCCGCGGTCGATTATGCGACGAGTTGAGGGTCGGAAATCGCCCGGAACTCACGCGAACACTTCGGAAAGCTCGGCAGGGCGACCCAGCAAAGCGTAAACCGCAACCGAGCCATACCAGCCGAGCAGAAGCCCGACGTGGAGGAAGAGGTTGGCCAGGACCAGGCTCGGCAGGGACGAATCCAGAACTAGCTCCAGCGCATAGGCGGCTCCGGCAAGGCCCAGGCTGCACCCATAGATCGACAGGAAGGCGACAAAGATCGGCCAGAACCGCCCCCGCGTGGACGACCAGCTTCGGCTGAGGGCGTCGAAAACGCCTCCTTCTTCAGCCACCAGCATCGGCCCGGCGACGGACCAGCGAACGAAGAGGACGATCCCGGGAACGATCAGGGCGATCAGTCCCAGCGCGATTCCGAGCGCACTGACGATACCCAGGCCGAAGAAGGAGAGGAAACCGTTGGCGCCGCCGGAGATCATCGCCAGGTCGTCCAGCAGGGATCTCGTCAACCAATATTGAACAAAGACGGTGAAGACGGACAGGAACAGGTTCAGCCCCGATGCGCTGAGCTCCGACAGCAGGCCGGAATCCACGACAACCGCCAACCCGGTGAGAAGCGCGATCGCCGGAACGACCCGCGATCCGCTTTCCCGAACGAGGAGGAAGGTCCGCCCCAAAATTTCGCCGACTCCAAGCTCAGTCATGGCGAACTCACCTTTCCGCCCGCGTGTCGCTCGAGCCGGCCGGCCAGTTCGAGCTCGAGGAGCACCGTCTGAACCGTTGCCGCAGCAAGGCCGGATTGCCGCACGAGTTCGTCTACCGGGACCGGCGTGGCGTTGAGCAACGCGGCCAGCTTGCGGCGCTCCGACTCGTCAGCCGCACCGTACGGAGCGGCCGACTCCCAACCCTTCTCCGGCTCATGGACCAGGCTGAAAGGCTGAAGCGCTTCCAACACATCCTCGGCTGTCTGGATGAGAGTGGCGCCGTCTCGGATCAACTGGTTGCACCCCTGGGCGCGTGGGTCGAGCGGTGAGCCTGGAACAGCCATCACCTCCCGACCATAGTCCGCCGCGTGCCGAGCCGTGATCAGCGACCCGGACCTTGGTGCTGCCTCCACGACGACGGTTCCCTGCGCAAGTCCGGCGATGATCCGGTTGCGATAGGGGAAGTGACGCGCCCGCGGTTCCGTACCCGGAGGCTGTTCGGCGATCAGCAGGCCTTTCTCGCCAATGGCGCGCTGCCTTCCCTCATTCTCGGGTGGATAGAAGATGTCGATCCCGCCGGCGATGACGGCAATCGTGCCGGTCTCCAGCGCCCCGTCATGGGCCGCCGTGTCGATCCCGCGGGCGAGACCGGAAACGATCACGCTTCCCGCATTGCCGAGGCCCCGCGCCAGCTGCCGGGCAAAGCGGCACGCGGCGGCCGATGCGTTGCGGGCGCCGACCATCGCGATCGACGGCCTTTCGAGCAAAGCGATATCGCCCTTGGCGATCAGGACGGGCGGCGCACCTTCCAGCTGGGCCAGCAGCGACGGATAGCCTTCATGTCCGAGGAAGAGGTAGCGTGCTCCAAGACGACCGACCTGCTCGATCTCCCGTTCGACCTCGGCGACGGTGGCCAGGCGAGGCGTTCGACCGCCGCCGCGGGCAGCGAGTTCGGGAATTGCCTCGATCGCCGCTTCGGCCGAGCCGAACCGGGCCAGCAGATGGGCGTAGGTGATCGGGCCGATATTTTCCGAACGGATGAGACGGAGTCGCGCGACAAGATCGGGCGACGGCGCCATCTCAGTCCTTGACCCGACCGACCTTGGGTTCGGTCCCCTTGAACAGCCGGGAGATGTTGGCCCGATGCTTCCACAGAACCAGAAGGGCGAACCCGGCGAAGAGGAGAGAAAGATCCGCCCTCCCCAGGAGAAAGGCTGCGATCGGGGCGGCGATTGCCGCCGACATGCCGCCGACCGAGGAGTAGCGGGTGATAACCAGCATCAGGATCCAGGTCGCGGCGATGATCAGGGCGGCCGGCCAAAGCAAGGCGGCGACGACTCCGATCAAGGTCGCCACCCCCTTCCCGCCGCGGAAGCCGAGCCAGATTGGGAAGAGGTGGCCGAGGAAGGCGGCTAGAGCGGCAAGGGCGGGGAGCTGCGAAAAGGCCGGCCAAAGCGCCTCCACGAGCAGAACTGCGCCGGCGCCCTTGGCGGCGTCGAGCACCAGCGTGGCCGCAGCCAGACCTTTGCGACCGGTTCGGAGCACGTTGGTCGCGCCGATGTTGCCGGAGCCGATGTTGCGGACGTCGCCGAGGCCCGCGAGCCGGGTCAGAATCAGGCCGAACGGGACCGATCCGAGCAGGTAGCCGATCAGGATCGTGGCGATCGGTTCGAAAAGGATGTCGAAGGTAATCACGCGGGCCCCTTGGTGATAACTGGGTAAGCAAAGGCGAAAGGCCGCGCAATCCTCGTCAGCGATCCTGATGCTTCGCCAGGCCCGCAAGCAGATTTGCAACGGGTCCCGCCATCACTAAAGGCCGCTCATGACGAACACTCGTCCTCTTCTCATCTTCGACTCCGGAGTCGGCGGCCTGTCCGTCCTGAGGGCGATCCGCAATCAGATTCCGACGGCGCCAATCCTCTATGCGGCTGACAGCGCCGGCTATCCCTACGGGACCAAGAGCGCGGCCGAAATCGAAGCGCGAGTCCCGGCCCTGCTTGGCCGCCTGGCCGAGCGTTACGATCCGGAACTGATCGTCATCGCCTGCAACACCGCCTCGACGATCGCGCTCGACGTGGTTCGCTCTGCCCTCGACCTGCCCGTCGTCGGGACGGTTCCTGCCATCAAGCCGGCGGCGGCGATTTCCCGTACTCGAGCGATCGGGGTTCTCGGCACTCCGGCAACGATTGTTCAGCCCTATGTCGATCGATTGGCGAAGGAATTCGCTTCGGACTGCACCGTCGTCAGGCACGGATCGGCCGAACTGGTGGACCTGGCGGAGAGAAAACTTCGTGGCGAACCGCCGCCGCTGGGGAGCTTCCGCACCATTCTCGCCGCTCTCCTCGCCGAACCGGGCGGCGAGCGGGTCGACACGGTCGTGCTCGCCTGCACGCACTTTCCGCTGGTGCAGGATGAGCTTGAAGCCGCGGCCGAGCGCCCGTTGAACTTCGTCGATGGCAAGGAAGGCATTGCCCGCCGAACGGCCTGGCTCTGCCGGGACGTGATCTGGCCCGACAAAGTGCCAGAGCATGTCGCGGTCTTTACCGGGCGCACCGACTTCGAGCCTTACCGGCCCGGCCTCGCGGCCTTCGGACTGACCCGCATCGAGAGGCTTTGACTCCGTCGGCCTTATTGCGAGCCGTTCGCACTGGCCTTCGAGTGGACAAATCCGCTAATAACCGCGCGAGCAACGGGGAAGAGCATTGGACTATCAGCGCATCTTTGCGGAGGCGATCGAGCGGTTGCACGCCGAGGGCCGGTATCGCGTCTTCATCGATATCCTCCGCAACAAGGGCGCCTTTCCGAACGCGCGCTGCTTCGCCGGCCATAATGGCCCGAAGCCGATCACGGTCTGGTGCTCGAATGATTATCTCTGCATGGGCCAGCATCCCGATGTGGTCGGCGCCATGGAGCAGGCGCTTCACGACGTGGGTGCCGGGTCGGGCGGAACCCGCAACATCGGCGGCAACACCCATTACCATGTCGAGCTCGAAGCCGAACTGGCCGACCTGCACGGCAAGGAAGCGGCTTTGCTCTTCACCTCCGGCTACATTTCCAACGAGGCGACGCTTTCGACGGTGGCCAAGCTGCTCCCGGGCTGCATCGTCTTTTCCGACGCACTCAACCACGCCTCGATGATTGCCGGCATCCGGAATTCCGGCTGCGAGAAGCGCGTGTTCCGGCACAACGACCTGGCTCATCTCGAGGAGCTGCTCGCCGAAGCGCCTGCCGATGCGCCCAAGCTGATCGCGTTCGAAAGCGTCTATTCCATGGACGGCGACGTCGCGCCGATCGCCGAGATTTGCGACCTTGCCGACAAATATGGCGCCCTCACCTATCTCGACGAGGTCCATGCCGTCGGCATGTATGGTGCCCGCGGCGGCGGCATTTCCGAGCGCGATGGCGTCGCGAACCGGCTCACCATCATCGAAGGCACGCTCGGCAAGGCCTTCGGTGTCATGGGCGGATATATCGCGGCCGACCGGAACGTCGTCGATGTGGTCCGCAGCTACGCTCCCGGCTTCATCTTCACCACCTCGCTTTCGCCGGTGCTCGTCGCCGGCGCGCTGGCAAGCGTGAAGCATCTCAAGCGGTCTGCGGTCGAGCGCGAGGGCCAGCAGTCCGCCGCGGCCAGGCTAAAGAACATTTTCGCCGATGCCCGGCTTCCGGTCATGCCTTCGACCACGCATATCGTTCCGCTTCTCGTCGGCGACCCGGTCAAGGCCAAGCGGATCAGCGACATCCTGCTTGCCGAATATGGCATGTACGTCCAGCCGATAAACTATCCGACGGTTCCGCGCGGCACGGAGCGGCTTCGCTTCACGCCGGGCCCGGCGCACAGCGAAGAGATGATGCGCGAACTGGCCGACGCCCTGGTCGAGATCTGGGATCGGCTGGAGATGAAGCTGGCCGCTTGAAATCGCGCATTCGAGCGCGATCGATGGTGGCGAATCCGGCTGGCATACCCTAGGGACGGGTCTCACAAACAGCCGGAGAATCAGGTGGGCGAGCGGATCGTCATTGCTTCCGATCATGCCGCGGTCGAGATGAAGGCCATGCTGGTCGCTCATCTCGAGGCCGCTGGCCACGAGGTGCTGGACCTGGGTCCGGGCGGCGTCGACAGCGTCGATTATCCCGACTACGGCTACAAGATCGCCGAGGCCATCGCCGGCGGGCGTGCCGAGCGCGGAATCGCGCTGTGCGGCTCCGGTATCGGCATTTCCATTTCGGTCAATCGTCACCCCGCCTGCCGTTGCGCCCTGGTTGCCGAGCCGCTCTCGGCGCGGCTTGCCCGCGAACATAATGATGCCAACGTCATCGCCATGGGCGCTCGGCTCGTCGGCGCGAAAATGGCGAAAGCCTGCGTCGAGACGTTCCTTTCGACTCCGTTCGGCGGCGGGCGCCACCAGGGCCGGGTCGACAAGCTTTCCAATCCGCCCTTTGCCAAGGAACCCGCATGAGCAGCCAAGCCGCAATCGATTTCCCCGAGATCAAGTCAGCGGGTTTCTTCAGCGATCGGCTGGGCCAGGCCGACGGCGCCGTCGCCGAGGCCATCGCCGCCGAGCTCGACCGGCAACAGAACCAGATTGAGCTGATCGCCTCGGAAAATATCGTTTCGCGGGCGGTGCTCGAGGCGCAGGGATCCGTCCTCACCAACAAATATGCCGAAGGCTATCCGGGCCGGCGCTACTATCAGGGCTGCGCGCCATCGGACTCGGTCGAGACTCTCGCCATCGAACGGGCGAAAGCGCTGTTCGGGTGCGGCTTCGCCAACGTTCAGCCGCACAGCGGCGCCCAGGCCAATGGCGCGGTCATGCTGGCGCTGACCAGGCCGGGCGACACCATCCTCGGCCTTTCCCTCGACGCCGGCGGCCACCTCACCCATGGCGCCAGGCCGGCAATGTCCGGCAAATGGTTCAACGCCGTTCAATATGGCGTTCGTCCCGACGATCATCTGATCGACTTCGATCAGGTCGAGCGCCTGGCCAAGGAGCACAGGCCGAGGCTGATCATCGCCGGCGGTTCGGCTTATCCGCGCCACATCGATTTCGCTCGATTCCGTGCCATAGCCGACGAGGTCGGGGCGATCTTCATGGTCGACATGGCCCATTTCGCCGGCCTGGTCGCAGCGGGTGAGCACCCGTCCCCCTTCGGCCACGCCCATGTCGTCACGACGACCACTCACAAGACGTTGCGCGGACCTCGCGGCGGCATGGTTCTGACCGACGACGAGGAGATCGCTAAGAAGATCAACTCGGCAGTATTCCCGGGTCTCCAGGGCGGCCCGCTGATGCACGTCATTGCCGCCAAGGCCGTGGCCTTCGGCGAAGCCCTCCAGCCCGAGTTCAAGGCTTATGCCCGCGCCGTCATCGACAATGCCAAGGCGCTGGCCACTCGACTGAAGGTGCGCGGTGCCGATCTCGTCGCCGGGGGCACCGACACCCATCTCGCGCTGGTTGACCTTCGGCCGCTCGGAATCACCGGCAAGGATGCCGACGAAGCGCTGGAGCGTTCGGCCATCACCTGCAACAAGAATGGCGTACCCTTCGATCCGCTGCCGCCGGTGAAGACCAGCGGAATCCGGGTCGGATCCCCTGCCGGAACGACTCGCGGCTTCGGAACCGCCGAGTTCCGCGACATCGCCGACATGATCGCGGACGTCCTCGACGGGCTGAGAGCGAATGGACATGAGGGCAATGGTGGTGTCGAAGCCGCGGTGAGGGAACGCGTCCGCGAGCTGTGCGCGCGTTTCCCGATCTATCAGGACCTCTGAGTCCAGGGTCCCCGGGTTGCGCTGCCCCTTCTGCTCCCATGAGAACAGCCAGGTGAAGGACAGCCGTCCGACCGAGGACGGCTCTTCGATCCGTCGCCGCCGCCAGTGTGAGGATTGCGGTGCGCGTTTCACCACCTTTGAACGCGTTCAGCTCCGGGATCTCACGGTCGTCAAATCCGAAAACCGGCGCGAGCCCTTCGACCGCGCGAAGCTCGAGCGTTCGATCGCCATCGCCTGCCGGAAGCGCCCGGTGCCCCAGGAACGGATCGAGCGGCTCGCATCCTCGATCCAGCGACAGGTCGAAACCAGCGGCGAAAGCGAGATCTCGTCCACCCGGATCGGCGAGATGGTGATGGACGGCCTGAAGGCGCTCGATCCGGTGGCCTATATTCGGTTCGCAAGCGTTTATAAGGATTTCCGCGAGGCCAAGGATTTCGAAGATTTTGCTGGCACGGTCACCGAGGCGGGAAGAGAGTGACTCCGCCGGCGATCGTCCTCGTGCGTCCTCAGCTTGGCGAGAATATCGGCAAGACGGCCCGGGCGATGCTCAATTTCGGGCTGGCGGACCTTCGACTGGTAAGCCCTCGCGACGGCTGGCCGAACCCCGCCGCCGGACCCGCCGCGTCCGGGGCGGATGTCGTTCTGGAGCGGGCGCGAGTCTTCGACAGTGTCGCCGAGGCGGTTGCCGACTGCCCCCATGTTTATGCGACCACCGTTCGCAAGCGCGGCCTCGTCATCCCGGTCGTGTCGCCGGAGGAAGCGGCCCGGGAAATCTGGACCGCCGACGGGCCGTCGGCGATCCTGTTCGGGGCGGAGCGATCCGGGCTTGAAACGGATGAGGTTGCGATTGCCGGAAGGATCGTCACCGTTCCGGTCAATCCCGACTTCCGCTCGCTCAACCTCGCTCAGGCAGTGATCCTGATCGCCTACGAATGGTCGAAGGGCAAGGAACTCGCCGTTCCGACGCTGGGGGACGAGGCCGAGCCACGAGCGCCGCACGAGCATCTGGAGGGCTTGGTCCAGCAACTCTACGAAGCCTTGGAGAAGGTGGACTATTTCCATCCCCCCGATCGGACGCCCGCGACCAAGAACACGATCCGAACCATCCTGACCAAGGCAGGCTGGTCGTCGCGCGAGGTTCAGGCGCTTCGCGGCATCGTCCGTGCCTTGTCGGAACCTCGGCGAGCCGGTTGACTTTTTCCCTGCCGGTCGCCATGTGCGCGCCTTCGCAATTGGCCCCGCACCCCTGGTGAAGCGGCGGCCGCGCCGGACATCTGTCGGTCCGGCGGTGCGGTTCCAGGGATTTCCGCCCGAACGGGCACAAGCAGATTGGAGTAGCAGAATGTCGAAGCGCTCAAGCGCCAAGTACAAGCTCGACCGCCGAATGGGCGAAAACGTCTTCGGCCGTCCCAAGAGCCCCGTCAACCGCCGCGAATATGGCCCCGGCCAGCATGGTCAGCGCCGCAAGGGCAAGCTGTCCGACTTCGGAATTCAGCTCCGCGCCAAGCAGAAGCTGAAGGGCTATTATGGCGATGTGACCGAGAAGCAGTTCAAGCGCACCTACACCGAGGCTGCGCGAATGAAAGGCGATACCGGTCAGAACCTGATCGGATTGCTCGAGCGCCGGCTCGACATGGTCGTTTACCGCGCCAAGTTCGCTCCGACGATCTGGGCCGCTCGCCAGCTCGTCAGCCACGGCCACGTTCGGGTAAACGGCGTCAAGTGCAACATTGCGTCGCGCCGGGTGAATATCGGCGACGTGATCGAGCTTGGACCGAAGGCGCAGGAAATGGCGCTGGTGATCGAAGCTCAGGGCCTCGCCGAGCGTGACATTCCCGACTACATCGTTCCGGACGGCACCACCAAGGTCACCTTCAACCGCGTTCCGACCCTGGACGAGGTGCCCTATCCGGTCCGGATGGAGCCGAACCTGGTCGTCGAGTTCTATTCGCGCTGATCCGGGCTCCGGGACAGTTCACGAGGGCGGCCGAACGGCCGCCCTTTTTCATTGGATGCCAAGCGCCCGGCGGAGGAAGGTGTCGCTCTGTCGAAGCATTTGGGCGCGCGCCTCCGAATCCTCCAGATAATGATCCAGCCCCGGGAAGACGACGAGCTCCACCGGACGACCGGAGTCCCTGAGCTGATCCGCCATCACCCGCGACTGCCGCACATTGACGTTGCGATCGAGATCGCCATGGAAAAGCAGCACCGGCGCCCTCAGGACCGAGGCGTTCTGCGCCGGCGAACCCTCGCGCACATGCGGGCCACTCCCGATGAAGTCACGCACCAGCCGGAAGTTCGTCCAGTTCCGCCATTCCTCCTTGAGAAGGTTGAGATCGGTCACCGGCGCCACCGCGACGACGGCCTTGAACAGGTTGGGATCGAGGACACCTGATTGAAGGGCAGCGTAGCCGCCATAGGACCAGCCGAAGATGGCAATCTTGGATGGATCGGCGATTCCTTCGCCGATTAGCCACCGACCGGCATCGTTCACATCGCCGATCGCCACTCGCCAGGATTGAAAGCCGTTTTCCTGGAACCAGTCGTCGCCATAGCCTGCCGAACCGCGGAAATTCGGCTGCAGCACAGCAAACCCGTGATGGGCGAAATATTGGGCAAGCCAATCGAATCCCCACTCGTCGCGAGCGCTCGGCCCGCCATGCGGCATGACGATCGCCGGCAGGCCACGCCCCGAACTCCCGGCCGGCAAGGTAAGATAGGCTGGAACCATGGTTCCGTCGGCCGCGCGATAGGTGACCGGGCGAACCTCGGCGAGGCGAACGCCTTCCAGCTGAGGACGGCTCAGCATGATCTCCGCGAGTTGGCGGCTGCCCGTGTCGTAGATATAGTAGCGACCAGGGTCCCTATCGCTTCCAGCCCAGATCAGCAGCTTCTGCTCATTCTCGGAAGCGTCGACAAAGCGGATCAGGGGCAGCCCCGGAAGCGCGCGGGAGAGTCGCTCAGCCAAGGTTTTCAGCTCGGGATCGAAAAAGATCGCTTGCCGCCTATCAGTGGCATAACTGGCTCCGACTACGCGTCCCGCCCGGCCGATGCGCACGACTCCATCAATGTCCACTTGGTCGTGCGATGCCACCAGCTCCCGGCGCCCCGATCCATCCAGCGCCACCCGGTAAAGCGCCATCCGACCGTTCAGTTTCTCGAGAGCATAAAGCGCGTCGAGCTGAGGGTCGACGGCAAGAGGGTCCAGCCCCTCGCGAGTCACGATATTGTACTGACCAAGTGGCTGCCACGCGTCAGAATCGGTACTGCGGAAGAAATAGTTGATGACTTCCCCCGCCTGCCCGGTCTCGCCACGCGGCCGCTGGACGCCCATGATGCGGACCTTGCCGCGACCGTCGGAAACGTAGCTCGCCGCCTGAAGATGGGGGCTCTCCACCCGGCGGCTGCTCCCGCTTCTCGTGTCGACCCGGACTACGCCAAGCCCGCGTTCGCGCCGCTCGAGATTGGTGCCAGCCCGTTGCTCGGGCACGAAATACTGGCCCATCAGGACGGCCCCCTCTTGCCCCGGGAGCCAGTCGACGACCGCTCCGCCCCAAAGCGAAGCATAGCGTTGATAGAAGCTGTCCGTCTGCCCGAGCTGACGAATGTTGGAGCCGTCGGCGTCGAGGGCGACGAGGCGAGAAACGGAGACGATCTCGCCGGGCGCGTCGGTCATCGCATAGACGGTGCAAACCAGCCGCTGATTTGAGACCCAGTTGCAGCCGCCGAGCCTTTGCCGACGGCCGTCCACCGCGGTCGTTTGACGGGACTCGCCGGAGGCAAGGTCAACCACATAAAGAGCGGAACCTTGTCCCTGCCTCGGAGCGACATAAGCGATGTGACTCCCGTCGGGCGAAAGTCTGATGCTTTCGATACTTTCCCTTGCGCCGAATGCGGCCGCAGGATCGGCAGGAGCGCTTTGCGCCTGGAGGAACAGGAGCACCAGCAGCGCTCCGGCAAGCCGTTGAATCATCAAGCTCCCCCCAAAGTCTTGGAGCAGCAGAATGCCAAGCCCCCGAGGATGGCGCAAGGTTGCGAAACGGCGTGCCCGATGGCAGGAGCCGCTCCGTCGGAGCGAAAGAAAGGGCATGATCGTGCGCAGTCTCCTCATCCTCGCCGCAGCCTTGGCGGCCAGCGCCTGTTCAACCACGCCCGTGGCGACTCCAAGCGCCGCGCCGCAAATATCCTTCCAAACACTACAGCGGGTGACCCAGGAGCTTTCGTCCGACGCCTTTCAGGGGCGCGCACCGGGAACCGAGGGCGAGACCAAAACGGTCGAGCTTCTTGCCCGCGAATTCGAGCGCGCCGGCCTGCAGCCCGGCAATAATGGCAGCTGGTACCAGGACGTGCCGCTGGTCGAGATCGCCACCCAGGGCAGTCCGCAGCTTCGCGTCACCGGCGGCAGTCAGCCGATCACCTTCGACTACCGCACCGATTTCGTTGGCGCTTCCTATCGCACCCAACCTCGGGTCGAGGTCAGCAACAGCGAAATCGTCTTTGTCGGCTACGGGATCAACGCGCCGGAGCGCGGGTGGAACGACTATGAGGGAGTCGATGTCCGCGGCAAGACGGTGATCATCCTCGTCAATGATCCCGACTGGGCCTCGCAGGCGCTCGAGGGGCCGTTCAACGGTCGAGCCATGACCTATTATGGCCGCTGGACCTACAAATATGAGGAAGCGGCCCGGCAAGGTGCGGCAGCAGCTTTCATCGTCCACGACACGGCTCCGGCTTCCTATGGCTGGAATGTGGTCGAGAACAGCTGGACCGGCCCTCAACTCTACATGCAGACGGCCAATGGCGGCGCCGACCAGACGGCCGTCAATGGCTGGCTGACCAACGAGGCGGCCCGGCGGCTCCTCGCCGCCGCGGGGCAGGACCTTGAATCGCTCACCCGGTCCGCCCAGCAACGCGGTTTTCGCGCCGTTCCGCTCGGCGGCCTGCGGGCTTCGATCAGCCTCGAAAATGCGATCCGAACCGCCGCGTCGCGCAACGTGATCGGCGTACTTCCCGGTACGTCGAGGCCGGACGAATATGTGCTCTACACGGCCCACTGGGACCATCTCGGCGTCTGCCGCGAAAGCGGCGAAGACCGCATCTGCAACGGCGCGATCGACAATGCCACGGGAACCGCTGCACTGGTCGCTCTGGCCGAGGCCCATGCCCGTGCCGGACGTACCGATCGAACGTTGGTGTTCCTCGCCGTCACGGCGGAGGAATCCGGGCTGCTCGGCTCCGCCTATTACGCGGCCAATCCGATCTACCCGCTGGCTCAGACAGCCGGCGGGATCAACATCGACAGTCTGACGATGCACGGCGATGCTCGCGACTTCTACGCCGTCGGCGCAGGCAAGTCGGAGCTCGATGCCTACCTTCAGCGGGCCGCAGCGGCCGAGAATTTGACGCTGACTCCGGAGCCCTCGCCGCAGGCGGGCTATTATTACCGATCGGATCATTTCAGCATGGCCAAGTTCGGCGTGCCGATGATCTATGCCAAGCTGGGACCCGATCTCGTCAATGGCGGGCGATCGGCCGGCGAGGCTTGGCAGAGCGCGTATCGCGCCAACCGTTATCACGGGCCTGAGGACGAATATGATCCCAACTGGGACTGGACGGGAGCGCTCCGCGAAATGCGGATGTTCTACCGGCTCGGCCGCGAGCTCGCCGAGACCGAAGCCTGGCCGAACTGGTACGAGGGCGACGAATTCCGCGCCATCCGCGATCGCTCGCGTTCCGGACGCTGAGGACCGTCATGCCGGCCCGCCAGCCGCCCGAATGGGCTCCGCATGAATTGGTCTGGATCGGCTTTCCGAGCCATCCGGAGCTCTGGCAGGAGGATTTGCAGTCTGCTCGCGAGGAGGTGGCGGCGTTCGCCGAAGCCGTTCATGCCGGCGGCAAGGGCGAGGAAGTCCGGCTCGTCGCAGCCGACGGCGAAGCGGCCGAGGCGGCTCGACGGATGGCGCCCTTCGCCACCGTCGTCGAGCAGAGCTTCGGCGATATCTGGATCCGCGATACCGGGCCGATCATCGTCAAGGATGCCGAGCGGGCTGCTGCCGCCTTTCGCTTCAACGGCTGGGGCGGCAAATACGACCTTCCCGGCGACGACAGCCTGGCGCCCCGGCTGGCCCGCACGATCGGACTGCAAGCGCGGCAATTCGATTGGGTCTTCGAAGGCGGAGCCCTTGACGTCGACGGCACCGGCCTCGCCGTCACCACCGAGCAGTGCCTGCTCAATCCGAACCGCAATCCCGGTCTGGACGCTTCGGAAGTCGAAGCCCGACTTCGAAACGCCCTTGGAATCGAACGGTTGCTCTGGCTGGGCCAAGGCCTGCTCAACGATCATACCGACGGGCATGTCGACAATCTCGCCCGGTTCGTCGGCGAAGGAAAGCTGGCGATACCCGTGCCGGAGAGCAGCCGGGACCCGAACCAGCAGGTCTATGCCGACGCACGATTCCGTGCCGAGAGGATGGGGCTGGAAGTCATCGCCCTCCCCTCGCCCGGTCGGATCGAACGCGACGGGGAGATCATCCCCGCTTCCTACATGAACTTCTACATCGGCAATGCCGCCGTGGTCGTGCCCCTTTATGGGGCCGCGAATGACGAGGCGGCCGTTGAGCTCATCGCTTCCCAGTTTCCGGGCCGCAAGGCGGTGGGACTGCGCGCCGACCACGTTCTGACCGGCGGTGGCAGCTTCCACTGCATCAGCCAGCAAGTGCCCAGATGATCCGGTTCGGGCCGGGCTTCTATCGCACCGGCGCGATCGCTTCCTTTCTTTCCGCGATAACCACCCTGCTGCTGATCTTTCTGCCGGACCTGTATGCGTCCGCGGAAACCTTCGAGGCGCGAATGGCGACCGTGGTCGAGCCAGCGTACAGGTTGCGGGCCTGGGTCTATCTGGTCCATCCGTTCCTGGCGTTTGCGGCCGCGCTTGCCGTGGCGGTACGGATGCGCGGTCGACCGGCTCTGGTCCTCGCAGGAGTGCTGGGCTTCGCCCTCTGGGCAGCCGTCGAAGCGGGCCAGCAGACGATGACGCTGTTCATGTTCGATCCCTGGCGACATGCCTGGCTTGCGGGGGATCCCACCGTCCGGACGAGCATGGACGTTCGCACTGCATTGTATGACGGTCTCTGGGAAGCCAGCTACTGGCTGCTCCTTCTCGGCTTCCTCGTCGGCTGCAGTTGCTACGCCGCTGCCTTCCTGCGGATCGAGGGTTTCACGCGGCTGGTCGGAGCCTTCTATCTCGCGGCCAGCCTGCTGACCCTCAGCATCTTCGTTTCCGCCTTCGGCGGCCCAGGCCTGCCGCCGCTGCTCGACCGTTGGCTCTACCCCGCCATCCAGCCGCTCGGTCGATTGCTGATCGGGCTCTGGCTCTGGAAAAACGCGGATGAAGCCGTACCTATCGGCCACACGTCACTCAAGGAACCTCGTCGTGCCCCAGCTTGAAGTTGCCGCTCTCCAGCTCGCCTTCACCGATGATCTTCACGAGAATATCGGGAACGTCTCGCAGCTCGTTCGCGAAGCAGCCGGACGCGGCGCGAAGGTGGTTCTGCCTCCCGAGCTGTTCGAAGGCCTCTATTTCTGCCGAACCGAGGATGAGGAACTGTTCGCCAACGCTCGTCCGGTGGATCAGCATCCTGCGGTCCTGGCGATGCAGAAGCTTGCGGCCGAGCTGGAGATCTTCATTCCGACCAGCTTCTTCGAAGCCGACGGGCCGCATCATTATAACAGCCTTGCGATGATCGACGACAAGGGCGCGATCATGGGCATTTACCGCAAGAGTCACATTCCGGACGGCCCGGGCTATGAGGAAAAATTCTATTTCCGGCCCGGCAACACCGGCTTCAAGGTCTGGAAGACTCCCGCCGCAACGCTCGGCGTCGGCGTCTGCTGGGACCAGTGGTATCCGGAAACCGCTCGATCGATGATGTTGATGGGGGCCGAGATCCTTTTCTATCCGACGGCGATCGGCAGCGAGCCTCACGATCCCGGGCTCGATACCAGCCGCCTGTGGCGCCGCGCCATGATCGGCCACGCGGTTTCCAATGTCGTCCCGGTCGTCGCCGCCAATCGCATCGGCAATGAATGCGGTCAGGACTTCTACGGCCACAGCTTCATCTGCGACGAGCGCGGCGACATTCTTGCCGAGTTCGGCCGAAACGAAACGGGCGTGATCAGCGCCAGCCTCGACCTCGACCGGGTGAAGCGACATCGTGCGGCTTTCGGTTTCTTCCGCGACCGGCGTCCCGAACTTTACGGCCGGCTGACCCAGGATATCTGAATCGACCGCTCCGGCTTCGATCGTTCGATGACGCGCTTCGCCAGAAGCCGGAAAGGTTAAGGACGCAGCTCGACGGCTCTGGTGAAGACGGCCTCGAACATCTCCCGGCTCAGTCGGCCGGTATTCTGATTGTAGCGCGAGCAGTGATAGCTATCGATCAGGATCCGGCCGTCGGGCAGCCGGTGCTCTGCGAGATGGCCGAACCGGTACTGGGCTGGCCGTCCTCCGGTTACTCGAACCGCCGATTCATGGCCGATCCGGCCAAGCGCCACCAGCACCCGAACATCGGGCAGGAGCGCCAGCGAAGCTTCCAGGTAGCGCCGGCAAGTCGTGATTTCCGCCGGCAACGGCTTGTTCGCCGGCGGCAGGCATTTGACGGAATTGAGGATGACACAGCCCGTCAGGCGAAGCCCGTCGTCGATCCTTTCCTGGTATACGCCTTCGGCGAGGCCGAACCTGCCCAGAGTCTGGTAAAGGAGCAGGCCCGCATAGTCGCCGGTGAAGGGCCGACCGGTGCGGTTCGCGCCGAACATCCCCGGCGCGAGACCGACAATGGCGAGCCACGCCTTGCGATCGCCGAAGGCGGGGACCGGAGCGTTCCACCAGTCCGGATATTGCGAACGAAGCTCGTGGCGAAACGCCACCAGCCGAGGGCAGAGCGGGCAGTCGCGCGGCGCTTCCGACTCCGGCAAGGGGCTTTCGGGCCAGTCGACGCCGAAGCTCAGCGCGTCAGCCTCTTGTAGCTCATCCGGTGAGGCCGGTCCGCTTCCGGCCCGAGCCGACGTCGCTTGTCTTCCTCATAGGCTTCGAAATTGCCTTCGAACCACTCGACATGGCTATCTCCTTCGAAGGCGAGGATGTGCGTGGCCAGCCGGTCGAGGAAGAATCGATCGTGGCTGATGATGACGGCGCAACCGGCGAAATTCTCGAGCGCCTCCTCCAGCGCGCGAAGAGTCTCCACGTCGAGGTCGTTGGTCGGCTCGTCGAGCAGAAGCACGTTTCCTCCTCGCCTCAACATCTTCGCCATATGCACTCGGTTGCGCTCACCGCCCGACAGCTGGCCGACCTTCTTCTGCTGGTCGGGGCCCTTGAAGTTGAACGCTCCGACATAGGCCCGGGTAGCGATTTCGTGCTTCCCGAACCGGAATATGTCGAGCCCGTCGGAAATCTCCTCCCAGACATTCTTGTTCGGGTCGAGATGATCGCGCGACTGGTCGACATAGCCGAGCTGGACCGTCGGGCCGATCTTGATCTCGCCCGAATCCGGCTGATCCTGCCCGGTGATGAGCCGGAACAAGGTGGTCTTTCCGGCGCCGTTCGGCCCGATCACTCCGACGATTCCGCCCGGGGGAAGGCTGAACGTCAGATCCTCGAACAGCAGCTTGTCGCCATAAGCCTTGGTCACCCCGTTGACGTCGATGACATTGCCGCCGAGCCGCTCCGGCACCTGGATGAGGATCTGCGCCTTGCCCGGGGTCCGGTTCTCCTGCGCTTCGACCAGTTCGTCGAACGCGCGGATACGCGCCTTCGACTTGGCCTGCCGAGCCTTGGGCGAGCGACGGATCCATTCGAGCTCGTCGGCGATGGCCTTCTGGCGTCCGGCTTCCTCCCGCTCCTCCTGCTCGAGGCGCTTCGCCTTCTTCTCGAGATAGGTGGAATAGTTCCCCTCGTAGATGAAGTAGCGCCCTCGATCCAATTCGAGGATCCAGTTGACGACATTGTCCAGGAAATAGCGGTCGTGAGTGACGAGGATCACGTTGCCCGGATAATCGACCAGGTGCTTTTCCAGCCACTGGACGCTCTCGGCGTCGAGATGGTTGGTCGGCTCGTCGAGCAGGAGGATGTTCGGCTTTTCGAGGAGCAATCGGGTAAGTGCCACCCGCCGCTTCTCGCCGCCGGACAGATTTTCGACCGAGCTGTCTCCCGGCGGACAGCGCAGCGCGTCCATCGCGATCTCGAGCTGGTTGTCCAGGGTCCAGCCATCGACGGCGTCGATCTTCTCCTGAAGCTCGCCCATCTCCGCCATCAGGGCATCGAAATCGGCATCTTCCGGCGGATCGGCCATCATTGCGCTGATCGCGTTGAAGCGGTCGAGCATGTCGGCGACGGGCCGAACGCCGTCCATGACGTTCTCCTTGACCGTCTTGGTCGGATCGAGCTGCGGCTCCTGCTCGAGATAGCCGACGGTGATTCCCTCGCCGGGCCAGGCTTCGCCGATGAACTCCTTGTCGCGCCCGGCCATGATCTTCATCAAAGTCGACTTGCCCGACCCGTTGGGGCCGACGATGCCGATCTTGGCGTCGAGATAGAATTGCAGATGGATGCCGTTGAGGATCGGCTTGTTGGCGCCGGGGAAGGTCTTCGTGAGACCTTTCATCACAAAGCTGTACTGTGCGGCCATGAGGCGCTCGCTCTCCAATGTCTGGGAAGTGCCGGAATTGGGCCGCTAGTTAGTCTGCCGGAACGCACTTGGCAAACCTCGTGTCCGCCGTGACGAGGGCAGCCGCCGTTGCACGGCCCGGCCACAGGCTCTAAGCCCCGACGCCATGAAGAAGATGCTGCTCCTTGCTCTCGCCGCCCCTTCCCTCGCTTTCGCCCAGCCAGTGGCCGATCGCGCCGAAGCGCTTCGCGATGCCGCCCTGCAAGAGGACCGGATTGCCTGGGAGATCGCCGAAGGACTGACCACCGAAGTCGGCCCACGCCTGGCCGGAACGGAGGGCGAAGCGCGGGCGCGGCAATGGGCGGCATCGAAGCTTCGCGAGCTGGGCTTCAGCAATGTGCGGATCGAGACCTATCAGATGCCGGTCTGGGTCCGAGGCGAGGAGCGAGCGGAGATTCTTTCTCCCTTCCCCCAGCCGCTGGCGGTGACGGCCCTGGGCAATAGCGGCGCAACACCGGCTCGCGGCATCGAGGCCGAAGTGATCGGCTTCCGGAATGTCGCCGAACTCGAAGCGGCGCCGGATTCCGCCGTCCGCGGCAAGATCGTCTTCATCACGCATGCGATGCAGCCGACCCAGGACGGCTCCGGCTATGGCCAGTTCGGCGCTCCCCGTCGGGTGGGTCCGTCGATCGCGTCGCGCAAGGGAGCGGCGGGAATCGTGATCCGGTCGATCGGCACCGATTATCACCGCAATCCCCATACGGGCGTCCAGATGTGGGCTGAGGGGGTTCGGCCGATCCCTGCCGCCGCTCTGTCCATCCCGGATGCCGAGCAGCTCCAGCGCATTCTGGATCGCGGCCGGCCGGTTCGGATGCGGCTCGCTTTGACTCCGCGCAACCTCGGCATGCGCGAGTCCGGCAACGTGATTGGCGAAGTGCCGGGAACGGACCCAGACGCCGGAATCGTGCTGATCGGCGGCCACCTCGACAGCTGGGATCTCGGCACCGGCGCTCTCGACAATGCCGCCGGAGTCGCGATCACAATGGCTGCGGCCAAGCGGATCATGGATGCCGGCCGGCCGCGGCGGACGATCCGGGTCGTGCTGTTCGGCGCCGAGGAAGTCGGGGGCGACGGAAGCCGCGCCTATTTCAATGCCCATCAGGGGGACAATGTCGCATTGGTGGCCGAATCGGACTTCGGTGCGGATCGGATCTGGCGCGTCAACTACAGCTTCGCTCCCGCCAACAATGCGATCGCCGATCGGCTGACGGCCTTGCTCGCGCCGCTCGGCATCGCCCGCGGCCGCGATGCTGCCAATGCCGGCGCCGACCTGGGCGTGTGGGCGCGCCGCGGTGTCGCCGCCATCGACCTCAATCAGGACGGCACCCGCTACTTCGACTATCATCACACGCCGGATGACACGCTCGACAAGATCGATCCCGAGCAGCTCCGTCAGAATGTCGCCGCATGGACAGCCATGCTGGCAACGGTCGCCGACGCGCCCGAGCGGATCGAGCGCTCGGCCCGATAATTGCCTGGCCTTGACCTTTGGGGTTGCGAGTCCGACAGTGAGGACCGCGCCCAGGGAAGGCTAAGATGAGGAATCTGCAGTGAAAGTCTGCTGCGTCCGGGTCCTTCTGGGTTCCGTCGCGCTAACTCTGCCCGGCCATCCGGGCCGTCCTCGCTCAACCTGGGTGAAGTCTTGACCGGGCAGCGCATCCTCACCCTGTCCACGGGGCTCGTTGCGGCGCTGGTGTCGCTGGCATTGACGAGTGCACCCGCTCGTTCACAGTCGAGCGAGACTGCCGTCATGGCCGAGTTCATCCCCAAATTCATCCGCTACGTGAGCTGGCCCGCGGCCGCAGCGCCGATGCCGCGCGAGCCCTTTCACCTTTGCGTGATCGGTCGGGATCCGTTCGGCCGGACTCTCGACCGAGCGGCAGAGAAGGAGAGGATCGACGGCCGAGGCGTGCTGGTCCGTCGAATGCCGTCTGTCGATCGCGCACCTGGCTGCCACCTGGCCTTCGTCCAGGGCTCCAGCCCCGAAGAAACCGAACGCCTTCTCCGCGGGCTCCGGGGGCACTCGATCCTGACGGTGACCGAAGGCGGGTCAGGTCGGCAGCGCGGAATGATCCATTTCATTCTGTCCCGAGGTCGGGTGCGATTCTTCATCGATGAAGCGGCTGCATTCGATCATCGGCTTTCGATCAGCTCGCGGCTCCTCGCCTTGGCACTTGGCGTTCGACAGAGACGTCCATGAGGCTCAGACCCTTCAGCGGTCTCGGTACCCGGCTCACTAACGCCCCGGCAACGATCGTCCTGACCGTTGCTCTGCTTCTGCTCGCCGGCATCGGAATCATCGTCCAGAACGAAGCCGCCTATCGCGACCTCCAGGCCCAGCAGACGAGAGTTCAGGCGGAGATACTCGCCGCCAGCGTCTCCGCCGCGCTCGACTTCGGCGACCGGGAGGCCGCGCAGGAGGCGGTGGACGCGATCCGGGTAAACCGACAGGTCCGGACGGTCGGCGTCTACGATTCCGGGGGAGCCCGTCTGGCGGGCTATGGCCGCGACGGCAGTCAACCGCCCGAACGGCCGGACGGCCCGGCGGCACAGGCCGGCAGCGCCGTGGCGTCGACGGTGCCGGTGCTGAGCGGTGGCGAACCGATCGGGAGCGTTTATCTTGCCGTGGATCCGGAGCCGGTTGCCCGCCGCCTGACTCGCTATATCGTTATCGGCCTCTTCTTCCTGATGGCCACGCTTGTCGTGGTGGTGCTCGCAATCGGTCAGAATGCTCTGCGGCGGGCCAATGTCGAACTCGAGAATAGGGCTCGAGCGCTTGTTCAGGCCAATGCCGAACTCACCGTTCAGATCAGCGAACGCACCAAGGCCGAAGACCAGCTGCGTCAATCGCAGAAGCTTCAAGCGCTCGGCCAATTGACGGGCGGAATCGCCCATGATTTCAACAATCTGCTGACGGTCATTCAAGGCTCGGCGGATATGCTGCGGCGCCCGGACCTGACCGAAGCGAAGCGCATGCGCTTCGCCGAATCGGTGGTTCAGGCGGCCAACCGGGCTGCTGCTCTTACTGGTCAGCTGCTCGCCTTCGCTCGGCGGCAGCCGCTTCAGCCGGAGGTGATCGATGTCAACGAACTGATCAGGGGCATGACCGAACTGCTTGACCGAACGCTTGGCGAGCGCATGAACGTTCGGACGGAACTGGCCGATGATGCCTGCGCCGTCGAGGCGGACCGGGCACAGCTCGAATCCGCGCTCCTGAACATTGCCGTCAACGCGCGCGATGCGATGCCGGAAGGTGGCCAGCTGACGATCAGGACAGAGCGGCACCAGGATTCGAAATCGGGAGCTATGGTCGCGATCTTGGTTTCCGATACCGGCACCGGAATGGATCCGGAGACGCTCAACCGCGCGATCGAACCCTTTTTCACGACAAAGTCGACCGGCAAGGGCACCGGACTGGGGCTAAGCCAGGTTTACGGCTTCGCGACCCAATCGGGCGGCGATGTCCGGATCACCAGCGTTCTTGGCGAGGGCACCACCGTCACTCTGTTGCTGCCCTGCAGCCGCGAATCCGCGCAAGCTGAAGCACGCCAGGATCTCGGCCTTTCCGAAGCCCACCGGCGCGGTCGGATCCTGCTCGTCGAGGACAATGAGGAAGTGGGCGAGTTCGCCGAGATCCTGCTCACCGAACTGGGCCACAGCGTTACCCGCGCCACCTCCGGTGAGCGAGCGCTCGAACTTGCTCGGGTCGATCCCTTCGACGCCGTCTTCACCGACATCGTGATGCCGGGAATGAGCGGGATCGAACTTGCCGACGCTCTCAAGCGCGAACGGCCTGACCTCCCCGTCATCCTGACCACCGGATACAGCGAACAGGCGGTGGCTTCGGGAACGGGCGGAAGGCCCGTTCTCCTCAAACCCTATCGGCTCGAGACACTCGCCACGGCGCTCGATCAGGCCCTTGGAGCCCCCGATCGACCCTAGGCTTCGGAAGATCCTTCGCCCATCGCGGCCCCGCTGCCGCTGAGTTCAGGATCCTCGACATCGACGACGGCTTCCGCTTCGTCCTCGCTTTCCTCGATCCGGGCCGCCGAGACGACATGCTCGCCCTCGGCGACACGGAAGATCGTGACTCCCTGAGTGTTGCGGCCGGCGATCCGGATGTCCGCCACCGTTGTGCGAATCAGCTTGGCCTGGTCGGTGACCAGCATGAGCTGCTCGCCATTATGGGCCGGGAAACTGGCCACCACGGGGCCGTTGCGCGCCGAGGTCTCGATATTGGTGATCCCCTGTCCGCCGCGGTTCGTTCGGCGATACTCGAAGGCGGAAGTCCGCTTGCCATAGCCGTTCGCAGTGACAGTGAGGATGAACTCCTCCGCTGCCGCGAAATCCGCCATCCGCTCCGCGCTGAGGGTCGGCTCGTTGCGATTCTCCTTCCACGGCGCCGCGCGAAGATAGGCTTCACGTTCTTCCGTCGTCGCGTCGAAGCCCTTCAGGATCGAGAGGGAGATGACCTCGTCGTCCTGCTGGAGATTGATTCCGCGAACGCCCGTCGACGTGCGGCTCTGAAACTCCCGGACGGCCGTCGCCTCGAAGCGGATTGCCTTGCCGTTACGGGTAGCGAGCAGGACATCATCCTCTTCCGTCAGGAGGGCAACGCCGATGAGTCGGTCGGTCGCGTCCTCGTCGAACCGCATCGCGAACTTGCCGTTCGACGGAATGTTGGCGAACGCGTCCATCGAGTTGCGCCGGACACTGCCATGAGCGGTTGCGAAGATGACGTGCAGATCCTTCCACTCTTCCTCATTCTCCGGGAGCGGAAGGACCGTCGAGATCGTCTCGCCCTCCGCGAGCGGGAGGAGGTTCACCATGGGCCGGCCGCGAGCCTGGGCCGCGCCTTCCGGGAGTCGCCACACCTTGAGCCGGTAGACCTTGCCGTGCGTCGAAAAGAACAGGACCGGAGTATGGGTGGACGTCACGAACAGGTTGGTGACCGCATCTTCGTCCTTGGTCGCCATTCCCGCTCGGCCCTTGCCGCCCCGCCGCTGGGCTCGGAACGTGGCGAGCGGCGTCCGCTTGATGTAGCCGCCCATGGTCACCGTCACGACCATGTCCTCGCGTTCGATCAGGTCCTCATCGTCAATCCCGTCCGCGGCCGGCGCGATCTCCGTCACTCGGGGAGTCGCGAAGGCTTCTGCGATCTCGTCGAACTCCTGCCGCATCACGGCATAGAGCTTCACTCGATCCGCAAGGATTTCGAGCAGGGCGCTGATCGACGAAGCGAGTTGCCTGAGTTCGCCGGCAATCTCGTCCCGACCCAGAGCGGTGAGGCGGTGCAAGCGCAGGTCGAGGATCGCCTTCACCTGAGCGTCGGAAAGGCGGTAGGTGTCGCCGTCGACCTCATGCTCGACGGCTTCGACGAGAGCGATGTAAGCCGCGATCTCGGCAACCGGCCAGTCTCGCGCCAGCAATGCGGCGCGCGCTTCGGCCGGCGAAGCCGAACCGCGGATGATCCGAACCACCTCGTCCAGGTTGGTCACCGCGATGACGAGTCCGAGCAAAAGATGCGCCCGCTCCCGCGCCTTGGCCAACTCATATTTCGACCGGCGAGTGATCACTTCCTCGCGGAAGCGAACGAAGGATTCGATGATGTCGCGAAGGTTGAGCGTCTCGGGCCGGCCGCCGCGAATGGCGAGCATGTTCGCCGGGAAGCTCGACTGGGCCGGAGTATGCCGCCAGAGTTGGTTCAGCACGACTTCGGGCGTTGCGTCCCGCTTCAGGTCGATCACGACCCGGACGCCTTCCCGATTGGACTCGTCGCGAATGTCCGCGACCCCTTCGATCCGCTTGTCCTTGGCGGCCTCGGCAATGCGCTCGACGAGGCCGGACTTTCCGACCTGGAAGGGCATCGAGGTAAGCACGATCGACCGGCGGTCGCCGCGCCCCTCCTCGATCTTGTGCCTGGCCCGCATGATGATCGAGCCTCGCCCGTTCTGGTAGGCGGCCCGGGCCCCTGCCTGGCCGAGGATCAGGGGCGCGGTCGGGAAATCGGGGCCGGGGATATGCTCCATCAACCCTTCCACGGTGATGGAAGGATCGTCCATATAGGCTTTGCAGGCGGCGATGACCTCGCCCAGATTGTGCGGCGGGATGTTGGTCGCCATTCCGACCGCGATCCCCCCCGCCCCGTTGACGAGCAGGTTGGGAAAGCGCGCCGGAAGAACCTGAGGCTCTTCGCGCGACGCGTCATAATTGGGGGTGAAGTCGACCGTGTCCTTGTCGAGATCGTCGAGCAGGGTCATGGCGACCCAGGCGAGACGGGCCTCGGTGTAACGCATCGAGGCCGGCGGATCGGGATCCATCGATCCGAAATTCCCCTGGCCATCGATCAGCGGCACCCGCATCGACCAGTCCTGAGTCATTCGGGCGAGCGCATCGTAGATCGCGGAATCGCCATGCGGGTGGTAGTTGCCCATGACGTCGCCGACGATCTTGGCCGACTTGCGATAAGGGCGCCCGGCGACGAAGCCGCCCTCCTGGCACGCATAGAGTATCCGGCGATGCACCGGCTTCAGCCCGTCGCGCACATCGGGCAGCGCCCGTGCGACGATCACGGACATCGCATAATCGAGATAGGAGGTCTTCATCTCGTCGACGATGGAGACCGGGGAGATGTCGCTGGGTTCGATGGTCGGCGGTGCGCTGGCCAATGGATGTTCCTGAAATTGTCTGTAAGTGAAGCGCCGAAGCGCAGGTTCTCGAGTGGCGCGACCCTAGCGGATGGTTCCGCCCAGCGCCACCCCGCGCGCACGCGTACGCGCGCGCAGGAAAGAGACATAGTAAACCGTTGTTTTCATGCAAGCTTTCGGCTCGCCGCAGTTCAAGCGCCGTTCATTGCCCCGCCTCTAGAAAGGGCTTGGCATAAGCGGTAGAAGCCACCGCCCAAATGCCAGTCCTGGGCAGGGGCAAACAGGGAGGATCCTCGATGACGGTTTCGAAGGCGGCGCTGGCTGCGATGGCGATCTTCTGCGGCTCGGCCTTCCTCGTTCCGTCGCCGCTCGATGCTCAACAGCCGGCCCAGCGCAGCCTCACGCTCACTCGCGAAGAGCGCACGGCGCTTCAGGCACTTGCCGCCGCCGCTGCGGGAAGCGATCGCGCGGCTCAGGATACCGCCCTCACCGCCGCGCGTGCGGCGGTTCGGGGCGCCGACGGACGCTACGCCCTCGCCCATTATCAGCTTCAGATCGGCCGCGCCCGAGGCGACGGTCAGATGCTGGCCCAGGCTGTGGATGCAATTGTCGAAAGCGGATTGGCACAGCCGGACGAGCTGCCCTCGCTGCTCGCCAACCAGGCATCCAGGGCCTATTTCGCCAACGAGTTCCAGCGCGCCGACCGCCTGCTCGCCCGCGTGATCGAGCTTCAGCCCAACAATGCGGCTTTGCTCGCCGATTACGGCCAGGTGAAGGCTCGGATGGGTGATCGCCAACAGGCGGTCGCTTTGATCCAGCGGGCCATCGCCGCCCACCGGGCCTCTGGACAGGAGGCGCCGGAAAGCTGGTACAAGCGCGCCGTGGCGCTCGCTCTCGAAGCGAGACTCGGGCCGCAAAGCATTGCCTTCGCCCGGGATCTGGTGTCCGCCTATCCCAGTGCGATCAACTGGCGCGACGCCTTGCTCGTTTACCGGCAATCGTCGCAGCCGGACCCGGCGCTCAATCTCGACATCTTCCGGTTGATGCGCGCCGCGCAGGCGCTGAGCGGCGAGCGCGACTATCTGGAATTCGCCGCCGCCGCCGGTGTCTCGGCCCAGGCCGGCTTCCGCTCGCCGATCGGCGAGACGCTTTCCGGCGAGGCCAAGGCCGTGATCGACGAAGGACTGGCCCGAGGCATGCTCGATTCCGGCGAAGCCGTCGTCCGACAGATCAATACGACCAACAACCCGCGCGCGGCGCGGGAGCGGTCCGGGCTTGCGGCCCTTCGAACGCGCGCTCTCGCGGCCACGAGCGGCAGCCAGGCGCGCGCCGCCGCCGACGTCCATTTCGGCCATGGTCAATATGCCGAAGCGGCCGAACTTTATTCTGCCGCGCTGCAGAAAGGCGGCGAGGATGCCAATCTGGTCAACTCGCGCCTTGGCGCCGCATTGGCGCTGGCCGGCCGCAAGGCGGAGGCCGAGGCGGCGCTCCGGGCCGTCACCGGCCCGCGGGCCGATCTCGCCGGCTTCTGGCTCGTTTGGCTGGCGCGGCAAGGCGCCTGATCCGGTCACAAATCCGCGTCCTCGGACGCTCGAAGGAGGTATGTCAATGAAGGTTTCCAACGTCGCTCTGGCCGCGGCCCTGCTCGTCGGGAGCTCGGTCCTGATTGTCGACAGCGCCGACGCGCAGCGCCAGCGCCAGCGGCAACAGCAGCAGCAGGAGCAGCAGCAGCAAAATCCCCTGGCACAGATGACCGCGGAGGAACGGGCTGCGGTCACGCCGCTCATCACTGCCGTTCAGGCCCAGGACTGGGCTGCGGCAACCGCTGCCCTGCCGGCCGCTCAAGCCGCGGCGCAGTCGCCTCACGCACGTTATGTCGTCGGCCTCCAGCAGTTCGACATTGGAAGAGGCACTCAGAACGCGCAGCTTCAGGCGCAGGGAACCGAGGCGATGCTGGCGAGCGGAGTCGCTCCGCCTGAAAATCTGCGGCCGTTGCTCAACAACCGGGCCAATTTCGCCATTCAGTCCGAAAACTGGGCCGTGGCGGAAGAGACCCTGGCTCGGTTGGTCGAGCTTGAGCCGACGAACTCGGACAGGATCTGGCAACTTGCCGAGGTTAAGATCCGGCTCAACAAGAATCCGGAGGCGCTTGGGCTCTACCAGCGCATCATCCAGATTGGCGAGGAAAGCGGCCAGCGCGCCAGCCAGGAGCGCTATCGCCGGGCCTACGATCTCGCGATGAACACGCGCAACGCGGCTGCAGCCGCCGAGCTTCAGCAAAAGCTTCTTCAGGCTTATCCGACCGCGGAAAATATCGGGCTGGGACTCGTCAATCTTCGTCGTACGGCGACCAGCGATGCAGCGCTCGCCATCGATATCCGCCGACTCATGCGCGCGGCCGGCACCTTCAGCAGCGGTGACGAATATGTCGAATTTGCCGATCGCCTGAACCGTGCCGGACTGCCGGGCGAAGCGAAAGCCGTGCTCCAGGAGGGCACGAGCAGCGGCCGTATCCCGGCGAGCGATGCCGAAGCGCGCCAGATGCTCGCTACTGCCACCCAACGGGCAGCCGAGGATGAACGCAGTCTCGCGGCAACCCGAACCCGGGCCCTGGCAGCCTCGACCGGACGGGAGGCGCGGATCGCCGGCGACCTCTATTTCGGCAATGGTCAATATGCTCAGGCCGCCGAGCTCTACCGTGCGGCCCTGCAGAAGGGCGGCGAAGACGCCAATCTCCTGAACACGCGTCTCGGTGCGGCGCTTGCGCTTGCCGGCCAGCGTGCGGAAGCCGAAACCGCCCTCCGGGCGGTCACCGGCCCTCGTGCCGAGCTGGCCAATTACTGGCTGCTCTGGCTGAGCCGCCCGGCCAGCTGAGCCGAAGCGATCGGAAAGCGGGGGCGTCGGTGCGAACCGGCGCCCCTATTCTTTCCTAAGTCGAACGCGTCCCGATTTGCGACGCGACAAATCCGGCTCTTTCGCCTTGCCTCCGAAGCGTTTACCCGTTGGGCTTTGGAGCCGCGTCGCTTCGACCGGCCGGGCTGAGGACGGCATGCGCTTCGACGACATGATTGCGACCGTGCTGGCACTGCCGTCGGAACGCACTGACCAACAAGCCGCCAAATGGCGCCAGCTCGTCGACCTGCTGGCGCAACGCCGGTTGCGGGACTCGAGCGAAACCGTCGACCGCGCTTATGCCTTTCTGCGTCACCACCGAAGCGAAGTCGACGCGGCTTCGCGGCAGCAGTCGGCCCGGGCGCTTGCCGGGCTTCGAGTCGACCCAGAACTGATCGTCTTCTTCGCCGAGGACAGTCCGGCGGTGGCCGCACCTTTGATCACCGGTGCCCGAGTCGAAAGCCGCGAGTGGCTCGACATTCTGCCCCGCCTCGGCCCGACGGCGCGATCGCTTATTCGCCATCGCCGCGACCTAACCGCCGAAGTGAAGCAGGCACTTGCTGCGTTCGGGTCGAGCGACTTCGTCCTTGCTGCTTCGCTCGGGGCGGCGAGTGGGCCGTCGACTCCGGACCTCCAGGGCGAGTCCCAGATACGCCAGCTGGTCGATCGGATCGAAGCCTATCGCCGACTCAAGGAAGAGGATCGCCGACCGGTCGACCCCGCCGAAGCTCGGCCGACCGAGGGCTTCCGCTGGGAGACGGGCAATGACGGCGTCCTGCGCTGGGTGGAAGGCGCGCCCCGCGAGCCGCTGGTCGGGCAGACGATCGCCGCCACCGCCGTGATCGGACGTTTTGGCGTCGATGGCCAGGCAGCCGGAGCCTTCGAAAAGCGCGCGCCGTTCCGCGACGCCCGCTTCACCGTCCCCGGTGAAGGCGCCGCCTCCGGCGAATGGCGCATTTCCGGCGTTCCCTTCTTCGATCCGGCCAGGGGATCCTTTCTCGGCTATCGCGGCACGGCCCGTCGACCTCGACTGGACGAGATTGCCCATGTGCCTCCACCCGGATTGTTCGGCACCCAATTGCCGGCCGACGCGCTGCGACAGCTGGTTCACGAGCTTCGCACGCCGCTCAACGCGATCGTCGGCTTCGCGGAGATGATCGAGGGTCAGATCATGGGTCCGGCGGCAAGTGGGTATCGCGAGCGGGCGACCGGCATCGTCGAGCAGGCCCGGCGGTTGCTTTCGGCCGTCGACGATCTCGACACGGCGGCACGAATCGAAACTCGCCGCCTCCAGCTCGACGAAGGTGTCGTCGACGCTGCCGCACTGATTGCCCGCCTGCACCCTTCCTACGAGCAACTTGCGCTGGAGCGCGGATCGCACCTCCGGCTGGACGTCGCCGCGGGGCTTCCGCCGGCCCGCGCCGAAGCCGCCGCTGCCGAACGCATGTTCTCACGCCTTTTGGCGGCGACGATCGGGCTCGCCCGGGCCGACGAGACGATCGGCGTCTCGGTGGAGTTGGTTCATCGAGGCGACCGGGCGATGCTTCGACTTTCGCTTGATCGCCCGGAGGCCGTGGAAGGCTTGTCCGAAGCGGCCATGCTGGACCCCGGCTACAGCCCCGACGGGGACTGGCCGGGCGCGCCTGCGCTTGGCCTCGGCTTTGCCCTCAGGCTCGTTCGGAACCTCGCCGAAGCGGTCGGCGGAGCGCTCGTCATCGAGAATGCACGAATATCGCTCTTCCTCCCGGCGCTGATCGATTCACCGGCCGAGGCGGAGCCGAGCGAAGGCCAGGCTTGAACATCGCCATCGAGCCACCAGCTTCATCGCCATCTTCCGCTGCGGCTCAATATCTGCCATCGCGGCGGCGGCGTGGGCCTGTAGCTCAACGGTAGAGCCGGCCGCTCATAACGGCTTGGTTGCAGGTTCGAATCCTGCCGGGCCCACCAATTCCTGATCGAAGCTCGTCTTCGATTGCGGAAAGACGGACGCTTCCGTCTTCCTTCTTGCGTCGGGCCACAGTACCAGCCGGGTCCGGACAGTGTCGGGGAGTAGCGCAGTCTGGTAGCGCATCTGCTTTGGGAGCAGAGGGTCGCAGGTTCGAATCCTGTCTCCCCGACCATCAACCGGCTCCAGGAAAGCATCCGGGGGATGCTTTCCGTCGGTCGATCTGCCGGAGGCATCCGCTCCCGCCCCTGCCCGGCTCTCACGCGTAAAGATCGACCACCTCCGCCTCGGGCAACACCGCTTCACGCAGGATCGTTCGGTGGCATTGCGCCGGATCCCGCTCGAAGCAGAGCAGAGCCGAGGCTTTCTCCTCGGCAAGCACCTTCATCCGCTCTGCTTCGACGATCGCCTCGGGCATGTGGAGCTGCTCGGCATAGATGCGTTCGAGAGCGGCGATGTCGCCCCGTCGCGCGGCTTCGCGACCGGCCGGCGGGGTGCCGAGCGCCTTGAGGTGCACATAGTCGATTCCCGCCTCTCTCAGCCCGGCAGCAAGAATATTCTTGGAGAATCCGGGCTTGCGCGAACTGGGCACGGCTCGGACATCGATCACCCGCTCCACGCCCGAAGCCCGGAGCGCGGCAATGAATTCGGCCTGGGTCGATCCTTCATAGCCGATGGTGAAGATCCGCACGCCCTTTCTCCCTCAGTCCGAAACCCCTATCTGCGCCCTCATGACAGCCCAAGTCCATATCATCGGCGGCGGCCTCGCCGGATCGGAAGCTGCCTGGCAGCTCGCTCAGGCAGGCGTGAAGGTTCGCCTGTCGGAGATGCGCGGCGGCGGCGACATGACGCCGGCTCACCACACGGACGGACTCGCCGAACTGGTCTGCTCGAACAGCTTCCGGTCGGACGATTCGGAAAACAATGCGGTCGGGCTGCTCCATTCTGAAATGCGGGCGCTGGGCTCGTTGATCATGGCGGCCGGCGATTCGAACAAGGTGCCCGCCGGCTCCGCTCTTGCCGTGGATCGCGACGGCTTTTCCGCCCAGGTCACGCGAACGCTGCTCGAACATCCGAACGTGGAACTCGTCCGGGAGCGGATCGACTCGCTGCCCGGATCCGGGCTCACCATTGTGGCGACCGGGCCGCTGACGGCGATTCAGCTGGCGGAATCGATCGGCGCTGCGACCGGAGCCGAAGCCCTCGCCTTCTTCGATGCGATCGCCCCCATCGTCCATCACGACAGCATCGACATGGACGTGGCTTGGATGGCCTCGCGTTGGGACAAGGGGGAAACCAAGGACTATATCAACTGTCCGATGACGAAGGCGCAGTATGAAGCCTTCGTCCAGGGCCTGCTCGACGGCGAGAAGACCGATTTTCGCGACTGGGAAAAGAATACCCCCTATTTCGAAGGCTGCATGCCGATCGAGGTCATGGCGGAGCGCGGTGTCGACACTCTGCGGCACGGACCGATGAAGCCGTTTGGCCTGGACGATCCGCGCACGGGCCGCTGGCCGCACGCCGTCGTCCAGTTGCGGCAGGACAATGCCCTCGGCACCTTGTGGAACATGGTCGGTTTTCAGACCAAGCTCAAACATGGCGAACAGGTGCGGCTGTTCCGAACCATTCCCGGCCTCGAAAATGCGGAGTTCGCCCGGCTTGGCGGCCTTCACCGCAACACCTTCATCAACTCGCCTCAGCTCCTCGACGGAAGCTTGCGCCTGCGGACGGCGCCGCACATCCGCTTCGCAGGCCAGATCACCGGCTGCGAAGGCTATGTCGAATCGGCCGCCATCGGGCTTCTGGCTGGCCGCTTCGCCGCTTCGGAGCTGAAGGGCGAGTCCTTGACCCCTCCCCCGCCGACAACCGCGCTCGGCGCCCTGCTCGGACATATTACCGGCGGCGCCGATGCCGAGATCTACCAGCCGATGAACGTCAATTTCGGCCTCTTCCCGCCGATCGTCGGCAAGATCCGCAAGGCCGAACGCAAGAAACTCTATACCGACCGGGCCAAGCGGGACCTCGGCCAATGGCTGGCCGGGTCGGTCGGCCGGGATTTTCCCGCCGGCTCCGAGTCGGTTCCCTCCCTGGCGCAATAAGCCGGTCGACAATCAGCAGGCGCAGTTCTGCCGGGCCGGGGCGCGCCGCCGCGGCGCCGTCGTGGCATATTCGGCGCGATTGAGGCTTCGATCGCGATTGGAATCCGCTTCGGCGAACTTATCGGAGGTTCGAACCGCCCACTCCTCGAAGCTCAGACGGCCATCGCCATTGGCGTCGAGCCGGGCGAAGGCCCGCCTGCGGGGCTGATAAAGCTCCTCGAGGGTGATCCGACCATTCTTGTCCCGGTCGGCGCGGTCGAAGCGGCGTTCCTCCTTTGTCCGGGCATCGGCAGCTGGAGGAGTCGGCGGAGTACTCGCTTGCTCGCCGGCAGGCGCTTCTTCCGCTGCCGGCGGTGGTAGCGGCATCGGATCCTCCTGCTGGGCCATTCCCTTCCAGATGAAGAAACCGGCTGCGACGAGCAGCAAGGCAGAACCCACGCCGGCGAAGTATCGAAGCATAACGCCTCCCTCGTCAGCCGAAGCTAACGCTCTTCGAAGCAATTGCCAAATGCACCCGGCGACTAGCGCCCGGTGAGGCGATGGTGGAACATGATCAGCATTCTCTGGGGCGAGCCCTGGACTTCCCATTCGTTCGGTCCGCGCCGAGCATCTCTGGCAGCAAGCCTGGAAAGCATGCCGAGCGGCCGAAGCCGGGACGGCCAGCGCGAAAGGTCGTCCTGTTGCAGGGCCAGTTGCGTCGCCGATCGCGCCTCGTCCTTGTTCGAGCTGTGTCGGGCGAAGTCCATCAGCGCCCAACAGGCGCCGGGTCCCGCCACCGCCGGCTCGCCGATACCGAGCAGGCGGGCCGAATGGAGGAAGAGCAGGCCGCCGCGCTTGGCTCCGTAAAGCCCGAGTTCGTCGTCGGTCAGCCGATCAGGCGTCACCAGCGTCGCCCAGCCTTCCTCCATCTCGGCCAGTTCGGCCCCGGTAACGCCCGCAGGAAGCACCCACCCGGCGAGCGCCTGAAGCACCGGCTCGGCCGGCGGCGGCGCCTTGTCGAGTCGTTCCAGCGCCTCGCGCCACCAGGCGAGCCTGATCCGGCTGATCATCGGCTCACGGCCGGTCGCCAGCACCGAGGCCAAAGCGAGATCGAGGTTCCAGAGCGCTTCCACCGCCGGGCGTGAACCAGCCGGAACATAAGCGAGCGAAAGACGCCGGTCGTGATCCAGTTCGAGGCTCATTCGGCCGTCCTCCGCCGCGCTGAGCGCAGAGGCGGTTCGGTCCTCCCCCGCAAAGGGGGGAGGGGCGAACTCATCGATAGCAGACCTTGCGGGCCGCCTCGACGACGTCCTCCGCCTTGATCAGCGCCATTTTCTCGAGATTGGCGGCATAAGGCAGCGGCACGTCGGCGTCGGTCACTCGAAGAACCGGTGCGTCGAGATCGTCGAAGCCTTCTTCCATGGCGATGGCCATCAGCTCGGAGGAGATGGAGCAGACCGGCCAGCCTTCCTCGACGCAGACCATGCGGTTGGTCTTGGCGAGGCTCCGGAGCACCGTTTCCCTGTCGAGCGGGCGCAAGGTCCGAAGGTCGATCACCTCCGCCTCGATTCCTTCGCCCGAAAGTCGCTCCGCCGCATCCAGGGCGACTCCGACGCCGATCGAATAGCTGACGATGGTCACGTCCGTGCCCTCGCGAGCAATCCGCGCCTTGCCAATCGGAAGCACGTAATCGTCCAGCTTGGGAACGTCGAAGCTCTGGCCGTAGAGGAGCTCGTTCTCCAGAAAGACGATCGGATCCTCGGACCGGATCGCCGCCTTGAGCAGCCCCTTGGCGTCGGCCGCCGAATAAGGTGCGATCACCACCAGACCGGGGACGCTGGCATACCAGGGGCCATAATTCTGGCTGTGCTGCGCCCCCACCCGGGCGGCTGCGCCGTTGGGGCCGCGGAAGACGATCGGGCAGCGCATCTGGCCACCCGACATGTAATTGGTCTTCGCCGCCGAGTTGATGATGTGATCGATCGCCTGCATGGCGAAATTGAAGGTCATGAATTCGATGATCGGCCTCAGGCCGCCCATCGCCGCGCCGGTGCCGACTCCGGCAAATCCATATTCGGTGATCGGCGTGTCGATAACCCGCCGCGCTCCGAACTCGTCGAGCAGGCCCTGCGTGACCTTGTAGGCGCCCTGATATTCGGCGACCTCCTCGCCCATCACGAAGACCCGTTCGTCGCGGCGCATTTCCTCGGCCATCGCGTCGCGAAGCGCTTCGCGGACCGTCTGACGCACCGTTTCGGTGCCTTCGGGCACTTCCGGTTCCTCGACGCTGCGCTGGACCGCAGCGACGAGCTGTCCGGCCCCGGTGTTCATCTCCGTCTCGGTCGACTGAGATTTCGATTCCGGCTCGGTCTTCTGATCGCTCGGCTGCTCGACCTGGGCGGTGGCGCCGTCCCCGCTCGTCGAAGGCGCCGCTGACGCCTCTTCCCCGTCTTCGGCGATCAGCGCGATCACCGTTCCGACCTTCACCTCGTCGGTTCCTTCCGGGACGAGGATCCGGGCGATCCGACCTTCGTCGACGGCTTCGAATTCCATCGTCGCCTTGTCCGTCTCGATCTCCGCGATGACGTCACCCGCGGAGACTTCATCCCCTTCCTTGACGAGCCATTTGGCGAGCGTTCCCTCCTCCATCGTTGGAGAAAGCGCAGGCATTTTGAGTTCGATCGGCATCAGTAGCTCCCGACCAGCACGTCGGTATGGAGTTCGGAAGGATCAGGCTCGGGCGCCTGTTCGGCGAAATCGGCAGCTTCGGCCACGATCGCCTTGATTTCGTTGTCGATCTTCTTGATCTCGTCGGCTGAGACTCCGGCAGCCTCGAGCTCGCGCTTGACCGCTTCGATCGGGTCGGACTTTTCCCGCACCGCTTGAACCTCTTCGCGCGAACGATATTTTGCCGGGTCCGACATGGAATGGCCGCGGTAGCGATAGGTCTTGAGCTCGAGCAGGACGGGTCCCTTGCCGGAGCGCACCCAGTCGATCACGGTTTCGGCGGCGCCGCGAACCGCCAGCACGTCCATTCCGTCGACCTGGATTCCCGGGATCCTGAAGCTCTCGCCACGGCGATAGAGCTGGTCCTCGGCCGAGGACCGGTTGACGCTGGTCCCCATGGCATATTGGTTGTTCTCGATCACATAGATGATCGGGAGCTTCCAAAGCTCCGCCATGTTGAAGCTCTCGTAGACCTGGCCCTGATTGGCGGCGCCGTCCCCGAAATAAGCGAGGCACACTCCGCCATCGCTTTCATATTTGTGCTTGAAGGCGAGACCGGTGCCGAGGCTCACCTGAGCGCCGACAATGCCATGCCCGCCATAGAATTTATGCTCCACGCTGAACATGTGCATGGAGCCGCCTTTGCCCTTGGAAATGCCGGCGGCTCGGCCGGTCAGCTCGGCCATGATCACCTTGGGATCGATTCCGTAAGCGAGCATATGGCCATGATCGCGATAGCCGGTGATCACCGAATCCTTGGCCGTATCGAGGGCCGACTGGAGTCCGACGGCGACCGCCTCCTGGCCGATATAAAGGTGACAGAAGCCGCCGATCAGCCCGAGCCCGTAAAGCTGGCCCGCCCGCTCTTCAAAGCGGCGGATCAGCAGCATCTGCCGATAGAATTCGAGCAGCTCGTCGCGGCTCGCCTGATAGCGCTGCGGTTCGGGCGGACGCTCGCGGTTGGGCCGTGCCGGCGGAGCCGACGCGGACTTGCTTTTGCTTGAGGCGCGCGGCGTGGAAGCTGCCTTGGCCACTCTCCAGCCCTTTCTTTATCCTGGCGGTTGGCTGGCGGCTCTATGGCGACAAACGCCCGCAGGCGCAACGCCCCCCGAGCCTGCCCGCTGACCGCCCGCCATCTAGCCGGCCGCCGGCTCGCACCGGCACCCCCGAACCTTCGGAAAGGCGATGGACGGCCTCCGGGCCGCTGGGAAAATCAGGGCCGCTGCGCCGTCGGCGCCGTCGGCTGGTCGTCAAGCTCGATGATCACTTCGTCGGGCCGGACAAGACCGAGTTCACGCCGGACCAGTTCCTCGGCCAGATCGGGATCGGCGCGACGCGGATCGAGCAGACGGGCGCGATGGGCGAGCCGCGCCCGCTCGGCCTCGAGCTGGGCAAGCTGGAGCGAGCGCTCTTCCTTGAGGCGCCGATAGTCGCCCCACGAAAGGACGCCATTGTCGCCGACGATCGCATAACCGAGAAAATTGACGATGACGAGCAGCCCCACGGCCGGCAGAGCCGCCCGCTTCATCAAGGCAAATGGATTTCGAACCCCCGTCATTAACTATCACAGAATCAGCAAAGCGCCGCAGAATCAAGCGTTTTGCGCCGATTCCCGAAAAAATCGGACAGGAGGAGCTTTCAAGCCTTCCGGCCGGCGAAAATTCCCCGCCCGGCATAGCGGCCGACGGCGCCCAGTTCCTCCTCGATCCGAAGCAGCTGGTTGTACTTGGCGAGCCGATCCGAACGCGCCAGGCTGCCGGTTTTGATCTGTCCGCAATTGGTGGCGACGGCGAGATCGGCGATCGTCGTATCCTCCGTTTCGCCCGACCGGTGCGACATGACGGAGGTATAGCCGGCGCGGTGAGCCGTCTCGACTGCCTCGAGAGTCTCGCTCAACGTGCCGATCTGGTTGACCTTGATCAGGATGGAATTGGCGAGCCCTTGGGCGATGCCCATCCGAAGCCGCTCGGGATTGGTGACGAAGAGATCGTCGCCGACGAGCTGGACCCCGTCGCCGATCCGCTCCGTCAGCGCTTTCCAGCCTTCCAGATCGTCCTCCGCCATCCCGTCCTCGATCGATCGGATCGGATAGTCGGCGCTGAGTTCGGCAAGATAGGCCGCCATCTCGTCCGGCGAAAGCGTCCGGCCCTCGCCTTCCATCCGATAGGCGCCCTCCTTGAAGAATTCCGTCGAGGCGCAGTCCAGCGCAAGAACGACATCATCGCCCGGCTTGTAACCGGCCTGCTCGACCGACTGCATGATGAAATCCAGCGCCTGGCGGGCCGATGCGAGGTTGGGGGCAAAGCCGCCTTCGTCGCCGACGGCGGTGGACAGGCCGGCCTCGTGGAGCCTCGCCTTCAGGACGTGGAAGATTTCGGCGCCGCAGCGAAGAGCCTCGGCGAAGCTCGGCGCGCCGATCGGCATCACCATGAATTCCTGGAAGTCGATCGGATTGTCGGCATGGGCCCCGCCATTGAGGATGTTCATCATCGGCACCGGCAGGGTCGCGGCCGACACTCCGCCGACATAGCGGTAGAGCGGGAGTCCGCGCGCGTCGGCCGCCGCCTTGGCCGCAGCCAGGCTTACCCCGAGGATCGCGTTGGCACCCAATCTCGACTTGTTCTCCGTTCCGTCCAGTTCGATCAGGGTGGCGTCGATTTCCGCCTGATCCTCGGCTTCCATTCCGACGATCGCCTGGGCGATCTCTCCTTTGACCGACTCGACGGCCTGGTCGACGCCCTTGCCGAGCCAGCGCGACTTGTCGCCGTCCCTCTTTTCGACCGCTTCATGGGCACCGGTGGACGCGCCGGACGGCACGGCGGCACGGCCCAGGCTGCCGTCTTCCAGCAGCGCTTCCACCTCCACGGTGGGATTGCCGCGGCTGTCGAGGATCGAACGGGCGTGAAGATCGATGATCGCGGTCATTTGTTCCGGCCTCGTTATGAGTTATGGGAAAGCTCGAGGGCCGCTTATCGGGCCCGGCAGGCCCGTGCAACTTTCGAGCACCGGACCGGAACGCAAGCCGCCCGGCAGGTGTTTCCGTGACGAGTTCAACCCGCCTGTTCAACAGTGGAGATGCTTATGCCCCCCCGCGAAACGGAACTTCCCGAAGGCACCGATCAGATCGTCAACGATGCCGGAGCCCAGGGCACCGCCAATGGTGGCGGCGCCAATAGCGGCGGCTTCGTCGCCAAGGGCGGCGGCGACACCGGCAACAAGGCCGGCGCCAGCGGCAGCGACGAAAGCGGCTCGGGAGGAACGACGGAAAAGCTGGTCGGGCAGGTCCGCGACCAGGTGTCCAGCCTGCGCGGACAGGCTACCGATCGGCTTCGCGGTTTTGCCGACGACGGCAAGTCCCGCGCCACCGATCTGCTCGACGACATTGCGGAGGTGATCGAGGATGCCGCACGCTCGATCGAGCAACGGCTCGGCGACGAATATGCCGGCTATGCGCGCGATGCTTCGTCCGCCGTCTCGGGATTGGCCGGTCGCGTCCGGGAGAAGAGCGTCGACGACATTGTCGATGATACGCGCGATTTCGTCCGCCGAAGCCCCGGAATGGCCATCGCGGCCGCAGCCGTGGTCGGTTTCGCGCTGATGCGGGTCGTCCGCACCGGGCTCGACCAGACCTCCGACGGATCCGGGTCAGGCCGCTCGAAGCGGTCCGGCAACGCCGACACGACAGCCAGCGGCGGGGCCTGATCCTTGGACTCACCCGCGCATGATCCGCGCGAGGACTCGATCGGCGACCTTGTCAGTCGCCTGATCGAGGACGGACGCAGCTACGCCAGGGCCGAAGTCGACCTGCTCAAGCAGATCGCGCGCCACCGGGCCAGTCGAGCGCGCAACGGCCTCATCCTGCTCGCGGCCGGCGCCGTGCTGCTTCTGACGTCGCTGACCGCCTTGGTGCTGGGCCTGGTGCTCGGACTTGCGACCCTGATCGGCCCGTTGGGCGCGGGCGTCGCGGTGGCGGCGGCCCTTGCGGGTGGCGGATTCCTTCTCGTCCGATTCGGCCTCGTCGGGCTTCGCGCGCTCGGCGGGGATGAAGAGGAGCGTCAGGCGGTTGCCCGCGGAGAGACGATGCCATGAGCCTCGACAATGTCGAACAGGCCAAGCGCAACGCCGTGCTGGCGAAGCGGCGGCTGGACAGCACCCTGGTCGCCGTTCAGCAGCGGCTCCGACCGGCCAATCTCGCGGGCGAGGCGTGGGGCGAGGTCAAAGACAAGAGCGCCGATCTTGCGGACGGCGCGGTTCAAGCGGTGAAGCAGCGGCCGCTGGTTGCGTCTGCGGTGATCGGCGCCTTGGCTCTGTTCGTTGCGCGCCAGCCGCTGAAGCGGGCGGTGAGTCGAATCGTCGCACGCGGCGACGAGTCGGACGAGGGTCGCGTCGTCACCCGGATCGATACGGACATTTCACGGTTTAAGGCGTCGGCACCGATCGTCGACGCATCGGTAAAAGAAGGAGTGAGTTGATGGCCACGAGAACGGACAGCGAGACGGCCCGGAGCAACGGACAAGGCACCGGAACGGGGACGTCCCGAAACCGCGCCGCCGACGCCTATCAGTCGGCGCGCGAGCGCACCTATTCGGCTTACGAGACGGCGCGCAACCGAGCCAATGACGTAACCCGTCAGGCGGCGGACAAGATCGGAATCTATCCGGTCAGCGCCGTGATCGGCGGAATGGCGCTTGGTGCGCTGATCGGCTTCCTGCTTCCCGCGACCCGGCGCGAGCAGGAACTGCTGGCGCCCACCGGTCGCAAGATAACGGAAGCGGCCCGCAACGCCGCGCAGCGGGGACTCGATGCCGGCAAGGAGCAGGTCGAAGAGATTCGCAACCGCGCCGCCCAGAAGGTCGGCGAAGCCGTGGTCGAGGCCGTCGGCGGCGGCAATTCGAACAGCTGAGGCAGCCACTCTCCCGCCGCGCTTGCCCGCAAGGGTTGCGCGCTGCGGGAGGACTGCTAGGCGCGCGCCATGAGCAAGCTGCATCTCGTCTTCGGCGGCCGGGTCAAGGATCCGCGCGGCCTCGACTTCGACCTTTCCACGATCGATCTGGTCGGCCTTTTCCCTGATTATGCCAGCGCTTACGACGCCTGGCGAGCCAATGCCCAGCGGACGGTAGACGACGCCGAGATGAAATATGTCGTCGTTCACCTTCATCGCCTGCTGGAACCGGATCTCGGCAAGACAGCCTGACCAAACTGGGCTGGATCAGGCCCGTCGGTAGCGGAACAGAAGCAGCGGATTGGCGAGAAGGAGGCCGACCGCGAACCCGCCAATATGGGCGGCGATGGCGACATCGATTCCGCCGCTGGCAAAGGTGATCCCGATCACGAGCTGGAGCGCGACCCACGCGGCCATCAGCCAGAGGGCGTTGAGCCAGAGCGCCGCCGTAGGATTGGCGATCTTCACCTTGTTGCGACCGAACAGCAGCGAGTAGGCGCCGAGAACCGCCGAGATCGCCCCGCTGGCGCCGATCATCGGCGTGAGATCGTCGGGATCGACCGCAAAATGGGCCGCTGCGGCTGCATAGGCGCCGACGACATAGAGGATCACCAGGCTGGCGGGACCGAGAACGGCTTCCGTCGGGCGCCCGCAAAAGACCAGGATCAGGAGATTGAAGCCGAGGTGGATCCAGTTGGCATGGACGAACGTCGCCGTCAGCGGAGTCAGCCAAACAGGCGCTCTGGAGACCGGAAGATCGATGGCGACGTCCGCCGGAATGAAGCCGGCCCAGAGGATCGCCATCTCGTGGTAGCCGCTGGCCCCGGTCAGGAGCCAGACCACCGCCGTGGCGATCGCCAGACCGAGCGTGACCCGGGCCTTGGACCAGCTGTCGGGGGGACGCATCCGCGCCTCCGGATCGCTAGATGAATTCGATCTTGGCGATCTCGAAATATTTCTCGCCGGATGGCGCCGAAAACTCGACTTCGTCGCCGACGCTTCGACCGATCAGCGCCCGACCGAGCGGCGAATTGTAGCTGATCCGACCGACTCGGGCGTCCGCCTCGGTTTCGCCGACGATCTGATATTTGATTTCCTTGTCGTTCTCGTCGAGCAGGTGGACGGTTGCGCCGAACACGACCTTGTCGCCCGAAAGCGTGGTCGGATCGATTACCATCGCCCGGCTCAGCCGGTCTTCCAGATCGGCGATCTGCGCTTCGATCTGGCCCTGCCGCTCCTTGGCGGCATGATATTCGGCATTTTCCGACAGGTCACCATGGCCGCGCGCTTCCTCGATCGCGTCGATCACGGCGGGCCGCTCGATCGTTTTCAGGTGGCGCACTTCGTTCTGGAGCTTCTCATAGCCCTCAGCGAGCATGGGCAGCTTGTCGACCGTCGCCATTCGATATGCCTTTCGTCAAAAACTCGGCCGGAGCGACCTGAAGAAGGCCGCCTGATCTCGGTCACATTGTTCAGGATTAAGCTTCGGAAGCTGAGTAATAGTCCTGCAGTGACCGTACTTCAAGGCTACGGTCCCGTCGCGCCGCGATTGCCCTCACCACCGCCGCGCTCGAAGCCGCGGTCGTGAAATAGGGAACTTTCTGCTGCACCGCCGAAGCCCGGATCGAAGCGGAGTCGCGATGGCTTTGCCAGCCTTCGGTGGTGTTGAAGATGAGGTCGATCTCGCCGTCCTTGATCCTGTCGACGATGTGCGGCCGGCCCTGGGCGACCTTGTTCACCCGCTCGACTTCCAGCCCCTGGGACAGGAGGAAATCGGCGGTTCCGCCGGTCGCGACGACCTTGAACCCGAGCGTCAGCAACGTGCGTACCGGTGCCACGATGGCCGGCTTGTCGCTGTTCTTGACCGAAACGAACAGAGTTCCGCCATCGGGCAGTTCGATTCCGCCGCCCTGCTGCGACTTCAGGAACGCCGTTGCGAAGTCGCTGTCGATCCCCATCACTTCGCCGGTCGACTTCATTTCGGGCGAAAGTACCGGGTCCGTCCCGGGAAAACGCGCGAAGGGAAAAACCGCTTCCTTGACGGCGATATGGGCGACGTCGCGGTTGAGCGGCAGGAAGTTCATGAGCGGCTCGCCGGCCATCACCCGCGCTGCGATCTTGGCGATCGGCGTTCCGATCGTCTTGGCGACGAAGGGCACGGTGCGGCTTGCCCGCGGATTGACCTCGATCAGATAGACGATTCCGTCCTTGACCGCGAACTGGACGTTCATCAGGCCCTTCACCTCGAGCGCCTTGGCAAGTGCCCTTGCCTGCCGCTCGATCTCCTCGACCACGTCCGGATCCAGGCTGTAGGGCGGAAGCGAGCAGGCGGAGTCGCCGGAATGGACGCCCGCTTCCTCGATATGCTGCATCACACCGGCAATCACGACGTCCTTGCCGTCGGAAATGGCGTCGACATCGACTTCGATCGCGTCGCGAAGATATTGATCGATGAGCACCGGGCTGTCGCCGGAAACCTGGACGGCGGTGTGGATATAATCGTCCAGCTGCCCCGGGGAATCGACGATCTCCATCGCCCGCCCGCCGAGCACGTAGCTGGGCCGGGTGAGCACCGGATAGCCGATCCGCTCCGCCACCGCGATCGCCTCGTCCCGGCTTCGCGCAATGCCGTTGGCCGGCTGCTTGAGGCCAAGCCTGTCGATCAGCCGGGCGAAGCGCTCGCGATCTTCGGCAAGATCGATGGCATCCGGCGAGGTTCCGAGGATCGGAATGCCCTCCTTCTCCAGCGCCGCTGCGAGCTTGAGCGGAGTCTGGCCGCCAAACTGGACGATCACGCCGACCAGCTCGCCCCGGCTCTTTTCGACGTGCAGGATCTCGAGCACGTCCTCGACGGTCAGCGGCTCGAAATAAAGCCGGTCGGACGTGTCATAGTCGGTGCTCACCGTTTCCGGGTTGCAGTTGACCATGATCGTTTCGAAGCCGGCGTCGCGGAGCGCGAAACAGGCGTGGCAGCAGCAATAATCGAACTCGATGCCCTGCCCGATCCGGTTCGGCCCACCCCCGAGAATGACGATCTTCCGGCGGTCGGAAGGCTGGCTCTCATCCTCGGGCTCGCCGAAGCTCGGCGCCTCGTAGGTCGAATACATGTAGGGCGTCTTGGCCTCGAACTCGGCCGCGCAGGTGTCGATCCGCTTGAAGACCGGCCGCACTCCGAGGCGATGGCGGAGCGCCCTCACCTCCTCCTCGGTGGTGGCGCCGATCATCGCCTTGACCGCATCGTGGATCAGTCCGTGGGAGCGGGCGCGGGTCTTCACCCCTTCGCCCCTTATATGGGCGGACTTGAGCGCCAGCTCGGCCAGGCGCCGGTCGCAGAAGCCCATCGCCTTCAGCCGCCGCATCCCATGGGCGTCGCGCGGCAGGCCGTCGCGGCAGATCGATTCCTCGGCGTCGACGATCTCCTTGATCCGCTCGAGGAACCAGGGGTCATATTTCGTGACGGCGTGGATTTCCTCGACCGTCAGCCCTTCGCGCAACGCCTGGGCGGCGACGAGCAGCCGGTCCGGCGAGGGGCGAGCCAGCGCTTCCTCGATCTCGGCCTTGGGCGCGCCGTAGAGCGACTTCACCCCATCCAGTCCGATGAGGCCGGTCTCCAGTCCGCGAAGCGCCTTTTGAAGGCTTTCATGGAAGCTTCGGCCAATTGCCATCACCTCGCCGACCGACTTCATCGAGGTGGAAAGCAGGGCCTCGCTGTCCTTGAACTTCTCGAAGGCGAAGCGCGGGATCTTGGTGACGACATAGTCGATCGTCGGCTCGAAGGACGCCGGAGTGGCGCCGGTAATGTCGTTCTGGATCTCGTCGAGCGTGTAGCCGACGGCGAGCTTGGCGGCGACCTTGGCGATCGGGAAGCCCGTTGCCTTGGATGCAAGCGCCGAGGACCGCGACACCCGGGGGTTCATCTCGATGACGACGAGCCGGCCATCCTTCGGATTGACCGCGAACTGGACGTTGGAACCGCCGGTCTCGACCCCGATCTCGCGCAGCACCGCGATCGAGGCGTTGCGCATGATCTGATATTCCTTGTCGGTCAGGGTCAGCGCCGGCGCGACCGTGATCGAATCGCCGGTATGAATTCCCATCGGATCGACATTTTCGATCGAGCAGACGATGATGGCATTGTCCGCCCGGTCGCGGACCACCTCCATCTCATATTCCTTCCAACCCAGCACCGATTCCTCGATCAGAACCTCGGTGGTCGGCGAGGCTTCGAGGCCGCCCTGGACGATCGCGGCGAACTCGTCGCGATTATAGGCGATGCCACCGCCGGTGCCGCCGAGGGTGAAGCTCGGGCGGATGATGGCCGGAAGGCCGACATGCTCCAGCGCCGCGATCGCCTCGTCGAGAGTGTGCGCGATCACCGAGCGCGGACTTTCGAGCCCGATCCGGTCCATCGCCTGCCGGAACTTCAGCCGGTCCTCAGCCTTCTCGATCGCGTCGGCATCCGCGCCGATCATCTTCACTCCGAACTTGTCGAGCGTTCCGTCCTTGAACAGCGCCAGCGCCGTGTTGAGCGCCGTCTGCCCGCCCATGGTCGGGAGCACCGCGTCGGGCCGCTCCTTTTCGATGATCTTGGCGACATATTCCGGCGTGATCGGCTCGACATAGGTGGCGTCGGCCAGCTCCGGATCGGTCATGATCGTCGCCGGGTTGGAGTTGACCAGGATGATCCGATAGCCTTCGGCCCTCAGCGCCTTGGCGGCCTGGGTTCCCGAATAGTCGAACTCCGCCGCCTGGCCGATGACGATCGGGCCGGCGCCGATGATGAGGATGGAGGAAATGTCTGTGCGCTTAGGCATTATAGCAATGCAATCAAAAAGGTGGCCAATGTCATGAATGCACCTAGCAGTACCGCCTTGAACGCATCCTCTATGGTACCTTCAAAGGCGGACTTTAGCCGGTCCAAGACGAGGTACCGGATTGTACCAACCGTGAGCCGTCTGGCCTTTCGCAGAATAGATATCCCTGCATCTAGATGGACCAAGGTATCCAGTTTCTCACTTTCATCCAGCTGATTACTTTCCCCGATGATTCGACGGGCTATCTCAAGTTTTTCGAGAGCATCTCCATACTGCGGAGCATTGTGATTAGGCGATACAAAACGATCTGAGGCCGGGATGATCCGGCGAAGTGCATCCTCCATTTCGGGGGACGTGCCCGTCGACCTACCCGCTTCTTTCCCTGAGGTTTCTTCCCATTTCCGTTTCAAATCCACATAGGGCTGAAGTTCCTCCCCGCGTTTGAACCCTGCAGGCGTAAGCGCGAGAGATTGATCTAGCTCCTCACCGCCTAGGTGGCGCACATCGTCGCTCAACCCACTATCAATCAAGGATCGCAGGGCACGCTTGGGCCACCCCGGCTTATAGAACATCTCGTAGCGATCTGCGATTTCTCGGAGGCGGATATAATCTTCGCCAGTGTTATCGGCGATCTCATATGCGGCTACAAGAAGAGCTTGTTCAAAGTCGCGAAACGAAGACATCAACTCCATCCTGCATAGATCTTTCAAATCAAAATGTGCCCCTTGCGGCCCAAGCTCCACTTGAGATGGTAACGGACTCTGGATGCCGGCAGAACCGCATGGGCCGCTCCTTCCCATGATATCGGCCGCACCGACTGGACGGGTCGGCTCGGCATAAGGCGCTTGGTTGAACTCCTGATCGATGATGATCCTTGCTGGACCGGAGTCGGCTGGGACCGTCCGATAGGCTTCGGCTTTCAGCGTCGCAGGCGCCTGGGCACCGGAATGATCGAACTCCGCAACTCGGCCGAGAAGCGATGGCTCGGCATCCATGATGCGCATGGAGGAGTTGTCGATCAGTCTGGGCATTATAGCAGCTTCAGCAGCGCTTTGATAAGCTCGGAGGCCAGCGTGCCAACCGCAGCTCCCGAGAACTTTTCAGAGATGTATCTTAGAGGCTTGATGAGTACCGCCACTAAGGCCGCGAGGCGGACTTGACCAGCTTTGACAAGTTTGAGGCCAGCATCAACTTCCGCTGAAATGCGATCAGCGTCGTCTCCGAGTTCAGCGCGTGTCGAATTGGATGTCCTGAGCTCATCGGAAAGCTCCTCCAACGGTATGACTAGAGCCTCCCTCTGATTATCATCCAGAGAAACGACGCGATCCGAGGCGGGGATGATGGAATCGGCCAGTGGGAGATCTCCAGAATAATAGCTAGCGGCGATATCCATCTCTGCTAGAATAGAAATTATACGTTCTATCCATGGATCTTCAGACTCGAAATAGGTTTCAAGTATGCCATACTTGCTGTGAATGACCTCACGCTGGCGACCGTATTCCTCCTCAGCCTCGTCGTCCGATCCCCATTCAGAAGAGAAGGTCGGCCAATTGCCAAAGTAATAGCTGGCACCAGCTACGTCCAATCGACAAAAGTTACCAGTGAGCGGACTCTCTAAGCTCCGGCACCCGCCGATTTCCTTCAATATAGTTAAGGCGTCGCTGATGAGCCCGTGTGGACACTCTATATCATAGCGTTCCGAGAGTAAGCCCGGAAGGTCGGTCTCAAAGAGAGACAGCTTTCCAGCGAAGTTTCTCTTTACGTGGTGAACCAGCACAGCTGCCACATGTTGAGCTAGAACGCTCACACCGATCGCCCTTTCTGCTCCACGAACTTGTCGCCAAGATATGTACTGGCGCTCGCGTCCGCGTGATATGATACGCTGAACGTCGGCTTATGGGTCAGCTCGATGACCCTGCTGCCGTCAAACAGACTGATGTGTGTTTTGCAGGCGCGGCGATACATCAGTTGGCCTTCAAGAGAGCTAACACCGCAACGATCAAAGCGAGAACTGCAGTCACAAAGTTTCCGATGTTTACGAGCCTTTGCGGCCGTTCAGCGGTCAAACGCTCAATAACGGGTTTTGCCCGACGATCGCGCCTTAGCTCTGTAGCCCGCGCAAAACCCTCCCCACTGACCCTGAAGTACTCGGTGTCTCCCTGCACATGGACCCTGCCATAGCCGGCGTTTTCATAGTCTCGGCCGACCGCCTCGATCCAGGATGGGTAAAACTTCATGTCGTGCCGCTGGGCGACGTCCAATAGGCGTACGCTTGGTATCCCCGGCGGCTCGATATCGTCCACAAGGTGGACCAACAGATCGTCGCGAAAAGTGAGATAGTCCGGTTCCATTATCTCACCATCGCCACGAACTTCTCGAACAGATAGGTGCTGTCCTGCGGCCCGGGGCTGGCCTCGGGATGGTATTGCACGCTGAACGCCGGCTTGTCGGTCAGCTCGATCCCGCAATTGCTGCCGTCGAACAGGCTGATGTGGGTCTCGCGGACATTGTCCGGCAGGCTTTCCTTCTCGACCGCAAAGCCGTGGTTCATGCTGGTGATCTCGACCCGGCCGTCGTCGAGCCGCTTGACCGGATGGTTGGCGCCGCGATGGCCCTGATGCATCTTGGTCGTCTTCGCCCCAACCGCGAGCCCGAGCAGCTGATGGCCGAGGCAGATACCGAATAGCGGCTTTCCCGTTTCCAGCAGCTGGCGGATCACCGGAACCGCATATTGGCCGGTCGCCGCCGGATCGCCGGGACCGTTGGACAGGAAGAAACCGTCGGGATCGTGTGCCATCACCTCCTCGAAGGTGGCGGTGGCAGGAAGAACGGTCACCCGGGCGCCGGCATCGGCAAGGTTGCGGAAGATGTTGCGCTTGGAGCCATAGTCGATCGCCACAACGTGCGGCCGCTCCTGATCCTCCGGATGCTCGGCATAACCCTCGCCCAGTCGCCAGCGACCGCCGGACCAGCGGTACATCTGCCGGCAGGACACGTCCTTGGCGAGATCCATGCCTTCGAGCCCGGGCCAGGACCGGGCTTTCTCCAGCAGCGCGTCGAGTTCGAAGCGCCCGTCCTCGCGATAGGCGATCACTCCGTTGGGCGCGCCGCCGACGCGGATCTTGCGGGTCAGCGCCCGGGTGTCCACTCCCGATAGGCCGACCCGCCCGTTGGAGCGCATCCAGTCGACGAAGGTGGTGGCGGCGCGGAAATTGCTTGGAGCCGTCACGTCCTCGCGGACGACGCACCCCAGGGCCCAGGGATTGTCGGCCTCCAGATCTTCGTAATTGGCGCCGACATTGCCGATATGGGGAAAGGTGAAGGTGACGATCTGGCTCGCATAGGAGGGATCGGTCATGATCTCCTGGTAGCCGGTCATCGCCGTGTTGAAGCAGACTTCCCCGACCGCCTCGCCTTCCGCACCGAATCCCCTGCCCCAGATGGCGGTCCCGTCGGCAAGGACCAATACGCCCGTCGCTCCTTCTGGCGCGGGCGTGGGTTTGGTGTCGGCCACTTGGCGGGCACTCCTTCCGGGGGTTCTGGCGATGTCGCTAAGGCTCGCCCGCTAGTGCGCCTGGCGAGCAGCGTCAATCTGTTAAACGGCGAAACGCCCCGCTATGCTGCCACTTTCCCGAAACGGCCGTTCGAGAGCTCCATGATTCGCGATTCCATCAAGCAGGCGCTGACCGGCGCCATGAAGTCGGGGGACAAGGCGCGCGTGGGCGCGCTTCGCCTGATCCAGTCCCAGCTCAAGAATCGCGACATCGAACTGCGCGGCTCGGAAGCGGCAAGCACGGACGACGACGCCATCGTCACCGAAGTGCTCCAGAAGATGATCAAGCAGCGGCGCGAATCGATCGAAATGTACCGCAAGGGCGGGCGCGACGAACTTGCCGAGGCCGAGGCGGCCGAAGTTGCGGTGATCGAGGAATTCCTTCCCAGACAGATGAGCGACGAGGAGATCGGAGCCCTTATCGACAGTCTCGTCGCCGAAACCGGTGCCGCTTCCGTCAAGGACATGGGCCGGGTGATGGCGCTGATCAAGGAACGCCATGCCGGGCAGCTCGACATGAGCAAGGCCAGCCAGATGGTGAAGGCCAAACTGAGCTGAGCCTCCCCTTCCGGCTTGCGGGATGGGGGAAGTTGGTGCGAGAATCGCGCCCCGCTCGTCACGAGCGATGTGGGGGAATGCAATCAGCTCCTGACCGGGCTCCTGATCTTGGCGGGCATCCATGACCCTCTCCCCAGCCTTTCTCGATGAGCTTCGTGCACGCACGAGCCTGTCCGGGCTGATCGCTCGAAGCGTGAAGCTTCAGAAAGCGGGGCGCGAGTTCAAGGCCTGCTGCCCCTTCCACAACGAGAAGACTCCGAGCTTCTACGTCAATGACGAAAAGGGCTTCTACCACTGCTTCGGCTGCCAGGCGCATGGCGACGCGATCCGCTGGCTGACCGACGCTCGCGGTCTTTCCTTCATGGATGCGGTGAAGGAACTGGCGGAAGCCGCCGGAATGGAGGTGCCCGCGCCGGATCCGCGCTCGCAGGCGAAGGCGGAACGGGCCGCCGGGCTGTACGAGGTCATGGAAGCGGCCGCCTCCTGGTTCACCGAGCAGCTCGAGGGAATGGGGGGAGCGGCCGCCCGCGACTATCTCGATCGGCGCGGAATCAGCGAATCAACCCGGCGCCGGTTCGGCTTCGGCTTCGCACCGGATTCCCGAGGCAGGCTCAAGTCGGCCCTGAAGGCGTTCGGGACGGACAAGCTGGTCGAGGCCGGCCTCCTGATCGCCCCCGAGGACCGCTCGGCGGGTTCGGGTCAGGGCCGCGAGCCCTATGACCGGTTTCGCGGTCGCCTGACCTTCCCCATTCGTGACGCGCGCGGCCGCTGCATCGCCTTCAGCGCCCGGATCCTGGGGCCCGGCGAGCCCAAATATCTGAATTCCCCGGACACGCCGCTTTTCGACAAAGGGAGAACCTTGTTCAATCTCGACAAGGCCGGGCCGGCAAGTCGAGAAGCGAAACGGATCATCGTCGTCGAAGGCCAGATGGACGTGATCGCCCTCGACCAGGCGGGAATCCACGAAGCGGTGGCTCCACTGGGAACCGCCCTTACCGAGCTTCAGCTGGCCCTGCTTTGGCGCCTTTCGCCGGAGCCGATCCTCTGCTTCGACGGCGACTCGGCCGGACACAAGGCCGCCGTTCGCGCCGCCATGCGGGCGCTGCCTCATGTCGCGCCGGGGCGATCGCTCGGATTCGTCACCCTGCCGCAGGGGGAGGATCCGGACGACCTGATCCGGGCACGCGGCCGCGAAGCACTGGAGGCGCTGCTGGAATCGCCGGAGCCGCTGGTCGACCGATTGTGGCAGCATGAGCTGGAGGCGGAGCCGCTCGGAACGCCCGAACAGCGCGCCGGGCTCAAGCGGCGGTTGATCGAGCATTCGTCGGCAATCGCCGATCCGGACGTTCGCGACCAGTATCGCTCCGAGCTTCTTCGGCGTTTCGCCGCCTTGACCCAGCCATCGCCGCGGCCCTGGCAGGAACGGCGTCCGGGCGGCCGATTCTCGTTCACGCCCCCGCCGCGGCCCGCCTCGGCCGAAGCCAGGGCAGTCGGCAAGGCCGGGTTGAGCCCTCCGCTCGCCCGAGCCGTACTCCAGGGTCTCCTTCATTACCCGCACGAAATCGGTCAGCATTCGGAGACCGTCGCCGCACTTCCGCTTGCCGATGCGAAGCTGTCGCGGCTTCGCGACCTGATGCTGGAAGCCGCCTTCACCAACGCCGCGCTTGATCCTGAGGGCCTCCTTACCATATTGCGCCGGAAGGGTGCGGCTGCTCTGGTGGAGGAGCTTAGCCTGAAGCGAGGATTGGCCTTTTCCTTCACGCGTCGCGATTCCGAACCTGAGCGCGCCTGCCGCGATCTCGTTCTGGTTATCGAAACGCTGGCGGCACGGCCGGAGCTTGAGGCGGCGCTCGAGGCGGCGACGGCGCGGTTGAAGGAGGCTGGCGACGAGGCGGCGTTTGCGGAGCAGCAGCGACTCCGGGCGGCGCGCGACGAGGCGGACCAACGGCTTGCGACATTGATTGAGAACGGCGCGGACTAAGTCCCGACATTTGGACATAAGGCGTGGGAATGGCGAAAACGAACACGGTCGAGAGCGAAGACAAGAACGAGTCCGGCGACGCGCCGCTGATCGATCTCAACGATGCCTCCATCAAGAAGCTGATTGCGCGCGCGAAGAAGCGCGGAGTCATCACCTATGACGAGCTCAACGAGGCGCTTCCGCAGGACCAGATGTCCTCCGAGCAGATCGAGGACATCATGTCCGCGCTCAACGACATGGGCGTGAATATCGTCGAGAATGACGACGGCGAGGAAGACGACCAGCCGGAAATCGATGCCGGGACCGAAGAGACCGGGGACGGGGTCGAGACTTTCGTCGTCGAGAAGAAGAAGGAAACGGTCGATCGGACCGACGATCCGGTCCGCATGTACCTGCGCGAAATGGGCGCGGTCGAATTGCTTTCCCGCGAGGGCGAGATCGCCATCGCCAAGCGGATCGAGGCCGGCCGCGACACGATGATCTGGGGCCTTTGCGAATCCCCGATCACTTTCAACGCGATCATCGACTGGTCGAACGCCCTCAACGAAGGCCGGATGCAGCTTCGCGAGATCCTCGATCTCGAAGCGATGCTTTCCAAGGGCCCCACTGCCGAGCAGGTCGAGGGCGCGGAAAGCGACGACGACACCATCTCCGAATCGACCGCCGGCCCCACCTTCAAGGAGGAGGAAGAGGTCGAAGAATCGCCCGCCGAGGACGAGGACGAGGAAGACAGCCTGGTCGAGCGGCGCACCCAGCGACCGGTGGACGAAGATGACGAGGACAACACCCTCAGCCTCGCCCAGATGGAAGAGACGCTGAAGCCGGCGGCGCTCGAGAAGTTCGCCACGATCACCGATCTCTACAAGAAGTTCTCGAAGCTCCAGGCCACCCGGATGGACGCCATGGGCTCCGGCGAGACTTTCGCCCCGGCGGACGAGAACAAGTATCAGAAGCTTCGCGAGCAGCTGACCGCGGAAGTGGAGAGCGTCCAGTTCCACGGCGCCAAGATCGAATATCTTGTCGACCAGCTCTACAGCTACAACCGGCGCCTCACCGCTCTGGGCGGGCAGATGCTCCGGCTGGCCGAGCGGCACAAGGTACCGCGCAAGGCCTTCCTCGACGCCTATATGGGCCACGAACTCGACGAGAATTGGGCCGAGCGGGTCTGCAAGATCGACAAGAAGTGGAACGCCTTCTGCACCCAGGAGGCGACCCAGATCGAACGCATCCGCAGCGAGATTGCCGAGATTGCCCAGGCGACCGGGATGGGTCTCGCCGAATTCCGGCGGATCGTGAACATGGTTCAGAAGGGCGAACGCGAGGCGCGTATCGCCAAGAAGGAAATGGTCGAAGCGAACCTTCGGCTCGTCATCTCGATCGCGAAGAAATATACCAATCGCGGCCTTCAGTTCCTGGACCTGATCCAGGAGGGCAATATCGGCCTGATGAAGGCGGTCGATAAGTTCGAGTATCGCCGCGGCTACAAATTCTCGACCTACGCCACCTGGTGGATCCGGCAGGCGATCACCCGCTCGATCGCCGACCAGGCGCGGACGATCCGAATCCCGGTTCACATGATCGAGACGATCAACAAGCTGGTTCGCACCAGCCGCCAGATCCTTCACGAGATCGGCCGCGAGCCGACTCCTGAGGAACTGGCCGAGCGCCTTTCAATGCCGCTGGAAAAGGTTCGCAAGGTGATGAAGATCGCCAAGGAACCGATCAGCCTCGAAACGCCGATCGGCGACGAGGAAGACAGCCATCTCGGCGACTTCATCGAGGACAAGAACGCGATCATTCCGGTGGACGCCGCGATCCAGGCCAACCTCAAGGAAACCGTCACTCGCGTTCTGGCCTCGCTCACGCCACGCGAGGAACGCGTCCTCCGAATGCGTTTCGGGATCGGCATGAACACCGATCACACGCTCGAGGAAGTGGGCCAGCAATTCTCGGTCACCCGCGAACGAATCCGGCAGATCGAGGCCAAGGCGCTGAGGAAGCTGAAGCATCCGAGCCGGTCGCGGAAGATGCGGTCCTTTCTCGACCAGTAGGAAGGACGGTTTCGGAGGCGGGGTGGGTCCCGCCTCCCGACCAGGCTTCGAGGCCCGGGCGAAGCGCGAATGGCCTCCATCCTCCCGTTCAAGTGACGTCGGCGGCAGCAGCTTGACTCCCGCGCCTGCCGGCGGTGCAACTCGCACCTGAATGGCGCGAACGCTTGCGGAGCTGCGAGGAATTGCTGAAACGATGATCTCCGCCCGCTTCCGTTTCGATGGATTCCTCCTCGACGCCGAAAACCGGCAGCTCCGCCGGGATGACGCGCCGGTGGAGCTCAACGCCCGCTATCTCGACGCCCTCCTCCTGCTGGTAAGCGAGGCGGGCAAGCTGGTTTCCAAGGACCGCTTCCTCGACCAGGTCTGGCGGGGCGTTCCGGTAACCGACGAGGCGCTGACCCAGTGCATCAAGACTCTTCGCCGGCAACTTGGTGACGACGCCGGGGCACCTCGCTTCATCGAAACCGTTCCCAAGCATGGCTATCGCTTCATTGCCCCGGTGGAGAGGATCGACAGCGGCTCGCCGGCTCTCCCTCAATCCGGAACAGGTCCGGCCGCTCCTGTGCGGTCGAGCTTGCCCTGGCGCCAGTTCTTCCTCCTGGGCGGCGCAGGCACGCTCGGGGCCGGCCTGGCGGGCGTCATCGGCGGCCTGTTCTACGGATTTGCCGGAGCATCGGAGCCGCTTGGACCCGGAATGGGCGCAGCCTCGGTACTGCTGGTTCTTCTCTGGCTGACGGTTGCGGCGGCCCTGATGGGCGGCGCTGGCGTGAGCTTCGGAATCGCCGCCGCCACCTTTCTCCCCGGGCGCCATTGGAGCATTCTCGGCGGAGCCCTGGGCGGAATGATCGTCGGCGGGGTCGTCAAGCTGCTTGGCCTCGACGCGTTCAACCTGCTCCTCGGGCGATCGCCCGGCGACATTACCGGCGCGGCCGAAGGCTTTCTGTTGGGCGGAGCGGTTGGACTGGGCGCCTGGCTCGCGGGCCGGAGCGGCGAGACCCGCCCCTTGCGCCGCCGCATTGCACTCGCGGCAACGATTGGCGCCGCCGCCGGACTCCTCGTTCCCCTGCTGGGCGGAAGGTTGATGGGCGGGAGCCTAGATCTCCTTGCCCGGAGCTTTCCAGGCTCGCGCCTTCGGCTCGACTCCCTGGGCGCCCTCGTCGGCGAGAACGGCTTCGGACCAGTCAGTCAGATCGTCACCGGGGCGCTCGAGGGGCTGCTGTTCGTCGGCTGCGTCGTCGGCGCGATATCGCTCGCCCGGCGCAGCCTGGATCGACAGGCGGCGCCCGCTCAGCCGGCGACCTGACGTGCGGTCCGCTCCAGCCGGTACATGGGATAGTCGCCATAATTTTTGGCAAGCGGGATCCGGCCCACATAGCGGCACTCGAATTCCCGGCCGGCTTCCAGCGCCAGGATCGCCGCGAACGGCTGGGTGGCGAAGACGGCGCCAGGCGGGGTCACCGGCTCGATCCGCGCCGCCTTGGAAACTTCGGTCCCGTAGAAGGTCGTGCGTCCGGTAATCGGGTCGGTGGTGCGATAGGCAGGGCCGTAATGGACTCCGATCCGCATTCCCCCGCCGGAGAGGCCCAGCAGCGAATAGTCGAGGTCGGCGAGCGCATCCTGAAGCTCGAGCGCGATTGTCGCCGCCGCACGCGCACTCTTGGCAACGGCGTAAAGAGCATCGCCCCAGCTGTTTCGGCAGACGACCGCTTCGCCGTGGGCGTCGAGGACTTCCGCGATCCGGCGCATGACCCCGTCCCAGAATCCGGGCAAGGCGCTTTCGCTCAAGGCCGAGAAGCCCGCAAAATCGGTGAACAATATGGCCGCGAGAGTCCGCTCATAGGGGCTTGAAGAGCGGGACTGCGGCCGCTTCAGGTTGCGATCGACCGGTCCCGGATCGACGACGACGGTGCGGCCGCCCTGCCCAGTCCAGGCCGCCGCGTCGGCGCCGGTCCCGGCAGGACCATTGGCTTCGGCTCCGTCCCAGATCGCAATCTGAACGCAATCGGCGACGAGGTGGCGGGCCCGAAGCCGGGCCATGCCCATCGCCATCCGGCTCCCATAGCCATACTGGCCGGGGTCTGCGAAATATTCGAAGGCACTGGCCAGGGTGACGCTCGCGGCCGCCGACCGGCAGGCCTGATAGCGGGCAATCCATGTCTCCCCGCCGGGAGCGACGGACTGGGTGAGGAAATCCTCTTCCGCGAAGGGCAGCACGACATGCAGTTCGGCACCGCGCGCAAGGAGGGCTTCGGCGATCAGCAGGTCGGCGCCGCAGGCCAGCGCGCCATAGGCGAAGCCGACATCTTCCTCCGCCAGGACCCGGTCGATCTCGCTCCTCAGCCGGGCTTCGGCCGCCTCGTCGGCTGCGAACATATGACCGCTGAAATGCGCGACCTTGGGCGGCATCAGCGGGGCCAGCAGCGCGGACGAGTCGAACCCCAGACGGTCGGCCAGGCGCGAGAGCTGACGAACGGTCGTCGAACGGGCGCCATAGTCGCGGCTCGATCTTACCGGCTCTGATCGAAGCAGCTCGCCTACCTCGTCGGCACGGCCAAGGATCAGCAGCGCCTCGGCCCGGGTGACTGCGGCGAAATAGTCATCGACCCGGTCGGTCAGCAGCGATGTCGCGAGCGCCCGCGCTCGAACCGGCTCGCCGGCAAGGAGGGCCAGGCTCGCCGCATTGATGCCGGGAAAGGAGTCGCCGCTCTGCACGTAGATTGAATGATAGGCCACGAACGCCTGTTCGAGGGCGCGGTCGCGCTCGTCGCCCGGCGGGAGCCCGAGCGCTCGATCCTTGAGCAATCGAGCGCCGATCGCCCGCTGATGGGGATCGGGCGACCGGTCCAGGCCGAGCGCCTTGAAACGTTCGATCGCCCGCACCGTGTCACCCATCCTCGCCAGCGACAGCACCTGGCAATGACGAACCTCGAGGCTCTCGTCGCCCGCCGCGATGGCGCCACCGGCGACATCATAGGCGCCGATCAGGTCGCCGCGGGCAAGGGCGGCTTTGGCGAGATCGGCGGCCTTGCTCATCGCAGGGCAGTATGAAGTCGGTCGCTCCGTCAGACAATCGGCGACATTCTGCGACACTGTTGTGCTGGCGCCGCGGGTGCCGACGCCCATAATAGGCTTCGCCATGGCCGACGAACCGCATATCCTGCTGGTCGATGACGAGCGCGACATTCGAGAGCCGCTCGCCGCCTATCTGTCGCGTAACGGACTTCGAATCAGCAAGGCCGAGAATGCGGCCGCCGCGCGCCAGATCCTTTCGGCCTATGCGATCGATCTCGTTCTCGTCGACATCATGATGCCCGGCGAGGACGGCCTTTCCCTCACCGGCCATATCCGCGCCACGACCCGGCAGCCGATCATCCTGCTGACCGCCAAGGCGGAGGAGACGGATCGTATCGTCGGGCTGGAGATCGGCGCCGACGATTATGTCACCAAGCCCTTCTCGCCGCGCGAGCTGCTCGCCCGGATCAAGGCGGTGCTTCGCCGGGCGAGCGAAGGCGGCGGCCTCGTTCGGGCGCCCGATACCGACAGCTACGCCTTCGGTCCCTGGGTGCTCAAGTCGGGAGAGCGTGAACTCGTCGATCGTGACGGCGTCGCCATTCCGCTCTCCACGGGCGAATATAATCTGCTCCACGCATTGGTGACCCATCCGCGGCGGGTGCTGAGCCGGGACCAGTTGCTCGATCTCACCCAGGGCCGCGAGCTCGCTGCGTTCGAACGCAGCATCGACAATCATATCAGCCGGCTGCGCAAGAAGATCGAGGAGAACCCCTCCGATCCCAAGCTGATCAAGACGGTGTGGGGCGGCGGCTATACGCTCGCGGCCGAGGTCAGGAAGCTTTGAAGCCGTTTCTGCCGAAGAGCCTGATCGGCCAGATCGCCCTGGTCATGGCGGTCGCCCTCCTCGTCGCGCAGGCGATCAATTTCGGCCTGATCTTCACCGAACGGCAAAAGGTGAGCCGAGCGCAGATCGAAGGTCCCGCGATCAGCCGGTTCGTCATGGTCGCCCAGCGCCTGGATGCCGCTCCGGCCAAGTCGCGGGAAGCCCAGCTTCCGGACCGTTGGCGGAGAAGCCGCTATGCGGTTGGCGAGGCCAGTCTTCTCGCTCCCGAACAAAGCGATCCCCGACTGGTCGAGCGGCTGCGCGAAAGCGCCGCGGCGAGCGGACTGGTCCTGCGCGATGCCCGTGCCGCAAGAAGCGACGAGCTGCCCCTGCCCCGCTTGCGCGAGCGACTGGCGCGCGAGGGAACGGAGCGGCGGCTGGACCGGCTGCAGACCCTGATCCTGTCTGTCCGACTGCGCGACGGCACATGGGTGAATGCCCGGATCGTCACGCCCAAGCCCAATCCCTGGCTCATCTTGCGGCCCTTGGCAGCGACCTTGCTCATCTATGTGATCGTCCTTGGCGCGATGGTGTGGATGGCGTCGCGCCTGGCGCGTCCGCTGCGCGACCTCACACTGGCGGCCGAGCGGTTCCAAGGCCGCGGCGAAGCACCACAGGTCGTGCCCCGCGGCCCGGTCGACGTCCAGCGCGCCATCAACGCCTTCAATGCGATGAGCGCCCGGGTCAGCGCCATGCTCGACGAGAAGGATCGAATGCTCGGCGCGATCGGCCATGATCTGCGCACTCCGCTCGCCTCCCTTCGGATCCGCGCCGAGATCGTCGAACCGGAGGAAGAGCGCCAACGGATGGTCGCCACCATCGAGGAAATGACGGCGATGCTCGACGACACCCTGGCTCTGGCGCGTTCCGGTCGAGCGGTGGAACCGGTCCGGATCGTCGACGTCGCCGCCCTCGCCGACACGGTGGTCGAGGAATTCCGTTCGCTCGGCCACGAAGTGCGCCTCGACAATGGCGACCGGCACACGGCTGCGGTCCAGTCGCGGCTGCTCCGCCGAGCGGTCCGCAACCTCGTCGAGAATGCCGTCAAATATGCCGGCGCGGCGAGGGTCAGGGTGAGCGAGCAGCATTGCCTGCTGGCGATCGAAGTCATCGACCAAGGCCCCGGAGTTCCGGAATCGGAGCTCGAGCGGGTTCAGGAAGCCTTCTACCGGATCGAACCGTCACGCAGTCGCGAAACCGGCGGCTCCGGACTCGGGATCACGCTCGCCCGGATGGCAGCCCAGGCCCATGGCGGCAGACTGACCTTGGAGAACCGGCCCGAGGGCGGGTTGATCGCTCGGATCTTGCTGCCGAAGGAAGGCTCCGACGGCTAGCGACGAGCGCGCCTACTTGCCGACGGTCTGGTCCGCGGGGAAGCTTTTCACCTTGCGCTTGCCGCACCAGAGCTCGAGCGGCTGCGGCCCAACGAAGGGCTCGGCGAGTCGAACCGCCTCGACATCGTCCGAGGCTTCGATCTCCTCGAACCCGACGAAGCGTCCGTCGGAATTGCTGAGCAGGTATAGTCGATAATAGGTCAAGAAGTCCCCCGTCCGCCCGACTCGGACAAGGGGGAGTGTGCCACGAAACCGGCGCCTCCGGCTTGAGCGAGATCAAGGCCCGGGGAAAGCTTCGAAAAACCTCCCGCTGAGCCGAAAGGGCGGTCCATCCGGACCGCCCTTCGAATGGCCGGCCGGGAGGTCAGCCGTTGCTGCCGCGGCGCTCCTGTGCACGCTGCCGGCGCTGATCCCGCGCCTGCTGGCGCTCGGCGGCCGTCACGGTTCCATTGCGGTCGGCATCGAGCCGGTCGAAACGCGCGAGGGCACGCTGCTGGAACTGCTCGCGGGTGACGAAACCCTGCTGGCCGAACAGCGACTGGCCGCGATCGCCCCGCATTCCCCGGCGCGGGCCACGTTCCGCGCGCTGCGCCCGGCGCTGGGAGCGCGCCTGATCGAATTCGGCGCGGCTGATATTTCCGTCACGATTGAGATCGAGCCGCTCGAACGCGCTTCCGGCGCGTTCCGCCCGTCGCTGCTCGCGAGCCCGGCCGAACTCCTCGGCGGTGACCCGGCCGTCATTGTTGATGTCGAGGCGAGCGAAGCGCTGTTGCGTGCGCTCGATCACCTGCTGACGGGTCATGTCGGAATTGCGATCGATGCGCGGGGTGGCGGCAGATTGCGCAAGGGCTGCCCCGGCGACGCCGAGCAGGGCCGCGCCCGTCAGGATAGTGAGTTTGTTCATGATCGTCCTTTTGCCTCCAAGGTGAGAAGTCCAGTGGGTGGGCTATGAGCCGGGCCTGTCTCCCGGATTTGTCGGCGAAGCCGCGAAATTGTCCCAGTGTGTCGCCGCGCCCGCCGAGGTTCGCCGAGGCGCTGGACCACCCATCCGGCCGGATCGGCGGCATCAAACCTGGCCACCGACTCGCTTGACCGCGCCGGAGAAACGATCCGTCTCTGAAACCCTCGATTAAGCTGACAGCAACAGCGCATGAGTTATGATGAAATCCTTGGGGCAGAAGACGTTAGGAGGGACGGAGTGAGCGGCCGAAATGGCAAGTCGAGCAGGATTCAGGTTCTCGCGCTGGTACCGGCGCTGATCGTAACGGCTTCCTTCGTTCAGGCGCAGCCCGTGCGCCCGGCCCAGTCCTCCACCAAGAACGTGCCGCCCGCGCGCGCCGAACGTCCTGTCCGGCCCGCCCCAACCCTTGCCCAGAGACTGCTTGAAGCGAGGATCCAGGAACTTGCCCGCGAATTCGATGGCGACGTCGGTATCGCGGTTCGCGAGATCGATACCGGCTGGACGACCAGCTGGAACGGGCAACGACTGTTTCCGCAGCAAAGCGTCAGCAAGTTCTGGGTGGCGCTTACCGCCTTTCAGGCGATCGACGCCGGTCGCCTCGACCTGTCGCAGCAGGTCACGGTTCGCCGCGAGGACCTGACCCTTTTCCACCAGCCCATTGCCTCTCGAATCGGTCCGGACGGCTATACGACAACCCTGGAGAACCTCCTGTTCCGGGCAATCACCCAGAGCGACAATACTGCCAACGACGTCGTTCTTCGCCGCGCCGGCGGACCCGAGGCGGTTCGTGCCATGCTTGCCCGGAGCCGCATCGAAGGAGTCCGTTTCGGGCCTGGCGAAAGGCTGATGCAGAGTCAGATTGCCGGACTTCAGTGGCGGCCGAGCTATTCCGTCGGCCGGGCCTTCTTCCAGGCTCGCGAGAACGTGCCGCTGCAGCGGCGGCGCGAAGCCTTCCAGCGCTACGTCGCCGACCCCATCGACGGAGCCACTCCCGAGGCGATCGTGGAGGCTATGGCGCGCTTGCAGCAGGGCGAGCTCCTGTCCGAACGTTCGACCGCCCGCCTTCTATCGATCATGTCCCAGACCCGAACCGGACGACAAAGGCTCACCGGTGGACTGGCACCAGGCTGGCGTATAGCCCACAAGACCGGCACCGGTCAGGTTCTGGGGTCCACGCAGGCGGGATATAACGACATCGGCATCCTGACGGCGCCCGATGGACGGACCTACGCCGTGGCCGTCCTGATCGGGCGTACCAGCGCCCCGGTTCCCCGTCGGATGGAACTGATGCAGAACGTCACTCGGGCGGTGATCTCCTACCATGATTCGAGTGGCGGCGGCGGGAGCCGGTCGGTAGCGCGTTAGCCAGGCCGATCGGACCGGAGCTCGGTTGCGGCGTGAGCCGAAAGCTGGCTGAAACCCTCAGCCTGCCATAAGGGGGAGCGATGGCCAGGCCCCAGTCACCCGACTACGACAAACGACGCGATGCCATCCTTCGAACCGCGGCGCACCTTTATGCCCGCCAAGGCTTTCAGGGCGCCTCCGTGGCCGATCTCGCCAAGGCCTGCAACACGTCCAAGTCACTGATCTACCACTATTTTCCTTCGAAGGACGACATCCTCTACGCGGTCATGACGGCGCATCTCGATGCCCTGGTCGAAGCCGCTGCCGAAACCACTCGGCGCGGTGGGGCCGAAAAGCAGCTCCGGGCGCTGACGCTCGCCTTCATGCGGCTTTATGTCGATGCCCAGGACAGCCACAAAGTGCTTCTCAACGAGCTCGACAATCTCCCTTCCGAACGGCGGGCGGAGGTCGTTGCCAAGCAGAGGCGGATCATTGCCGCGGTCGAGAATCTGGTGCGCGACATCCGGCCCGATGTCGGTGGAGCCGGTCTCGCCGTGACCATGCTGTTCTTTGGAATGATCAACTGGACGCACACCTGGTTCAGGGCCGAGGGGCCGATTCCGGCGGAACGCCTGGCGGATCTCGCCGTCGACCTGATGCTGAGTGGCCTCGAACGCCTTCACGCGTCGTAGTCGAGCTCGACTCCGTCGCCTTTCGGAACCGATTGGCAGGTGAGGACATAGCCCGCTGCCACCTCGTCGTCGGTCAGCCCGTAACGTGCCGCCATTTCGACGCTTCCGGAGACGACCCGGGCGCGGCAGGTCGCGCAAACGCCGGCCTTGCACGCGAACGGCGCCGGCAGTCCGGCCGCCCGGGCGGAATCGAGAATGTTGCCGGCTGCGGCATCGAAGGCGACCCGTCGCTTCCGGCCATCGAGGGTGACCGTCATCGTCAGCCCCTCGGCGTTTCGAGACAAGGCTTCGAGCTGCGCCTGCAGCGCCTCGGGCGGTCGATCGGCGGTGAAGCGCTCCACATGGATGCGGTCGCGGGAAACGCCTCGCGCCGACAGCGTTTCTTCCGCCGCGTCCATCATCGGTCCGGGGCCACAGATGAAGAAGGCGGCAACGTCCGCCGGATCGACGAGATGCTCAAGGATCTCGTTGCACTTTCCGCGATCGAGAATGCCATTGAACAGCTCGATATCCTCGGCTTCTTCGGCAAGGAAATGATGCACTTGCAGCCGGTTCATGTAACGGTTCTTGAGCCGGGCCAGCTCTTCCAGGAAGATGACCGACTGGCTGTCGCGATTGCCGTAGAACAAGGTGAAGCGGCTTCCCGGCTCCGTCAGCAGCGCCGTCCTGAGCAGCGACATCACCGGAGTGATGCCCGATCCTCCCGCAAATCCGGCATAATGCCGCTCCGCCAGAGGATCGAAGTTCCAGGTGAAGGAACCGTGCGGCGGCATGACGTCGATCCGGTCGCCCGGCTTCAGGACATCGTTGGCCCAGTTCGAGAAGAGACCGCCGGCGATCCGCTTCACCGTCACCTTCAATTCGCCGTCCTGGGGCGCAACGCACAGCGAATAGTTGCGACGAACCTCCTCGCCGCCAATCTCGGCTCTGAGGGTCAGATGCTGGCCCGGCCGGAATCCGAACGTCTCGCGAAGCGCTTCGGGAACGTCGAAGCGGAACGACTTGGCCTCGGCGGTTTCCGCAATGACTTCGGCGATGGTGAGATTGTGGAATCCGACGCTCATTCGCCGCTCAATGACATTTGAAAAGATCGAAGGGCTCGGCGCAGGAACGGCAGCGCCAGAGCGCCTTGCACGGCGTGGAGCCGAACCGGCTGATCTCTTCAACTTCCTGCGATCCGCATTGCGGGCAGTTCACGGCTCCCCTGGCCGGTGGAGCGATTCCATAGGCCTCGAGCTTTCGGCGCCCCTCCTGCGTGATCCAGTCGGTCGTCCAGGGAGGCGAGAGGCAGGTTTCGAGCGCGACTTGGCTATAGCCTGCTTCATCGAGCGCCGAGCGGACGTCGCGCTCGATGACCTGGGTCGCCGGGCATCCGGTATAGGTCGGCGTGATCAGGACCCGATCCGGATGAACGGCCCGAACGATCCCGAGATCGACGATCGAGACGACCGGGATTTCCGGGTCGGCGACGCCTTCGAGCACGGACCAGATCCGGTCGCTCACGTCCTTCATCGCCGCTGCCGCTACCATGTCGAGTCCGGATAGGTGCGGGGGAGGAACTGCATCACCGCCAGCAGATGACCGAGATGTTCGCCATGATGGCCTCTCCGGCCGCCGAGGATCGGACGCTGGTCCTTGGGCGGCTCCAGCCCCGCTTCGGCAAGCACGGCCCGGACTCGGGAGTCATAGTCGCTCCTGAACAGGGTCACGTCGACGGCGAATCCGAAGTCGACGGCCTGTTTGGCGAGCGCGTCCATTTCGAACAGTTCGGGAATGAAGCGCCACATCCAGTCGAGGCCCTTCTCCATCCTTCGGCGGCTTTCTTCGGTGCCGTCGCCGAGCCGTATCACCCACTCGGCGGCCAGTTCCTCATGATAGCCAACCTCCTTCACGGCCTTGGCGGCTACGGCGGCAATGAAGCTGTCGCTGGACGCCGTCAGATGATCGAACAGCCTCTTCTGCCAGGTCGAAAAGAGGAATTGTCGAGCCATCGTCTGAGCGAAGTCGCCATTGGGCTGCTCGACCAGCCAGCAATTGCGGAAATCGAGCACGTCCCGCCGGAAGGCCAGCGAGTCGCCGTCGCGGCCCCGGCCCTCCACTTCGCCGGCCCGGTTGAGGAAGTGCGTGGCCTGGCCGATCAGGTCGAGTCCCATATTGGCGAGACTGAGATCGACTTCGACCGAGGGCGCATGGCCGCACCATTCGGAAAGGCGCTGACCCAGGATCAGAGCATCGTCGCCGAGCCGGAGCAGATAGTCGAACAGGATGTCCCGGTCCGAATCCGGGGTCGGTGCATCGAACGCCCCTTCCCCGGTCGCGCCGCTCGGCAGGTCGATGGGCGGCAGCGAAGCCATCAAGCGCGCCCCACGCACCAGGGGTCCGGCTGCATGTCGACCGGAGGCTCGCCGAGTCCTGGAGCAACAAAACGGCTCTTGAAGGTGAAGGCATGCGAGCTGGGCCCGAACCGGTCGAGATGCCAGAGCCGGGAAAGGCCGTCATTGACCGTCGGAGTCGATCCCGCCGGAATCCACCAGAGCGCCTGGTAAGCGCCTTCGAAGCGGTCGAAATATTCGCGTCGCCGCGCCATTACCGGCGTATGGGCGCTTCGGTAGACGAAGGCGAACAGCGCGTCCGCATCCGTCCAGACCGACATGTTGACGATGAAAAGCGGATCGGGCGAAACTTCGATCGAGGCGGCATTGCCGCTCTCATCCTTAAGCCGCCAGATGAAGCCGGGGCTGGCATCGGCAAGCGCATTGATCTGGTCCAGAGCGTCGAAGAAGGGCTGGACCCGCGGGTCGCCCTGAGGCGCGACCAGCCTTCCCACGTTGATCTGCGCCAGATGCCATTCGCCGTTCACTCCGCCCTCCCCGCTTCAGATATGCTTCACGTCGTCCGGAATCGAATAGAAGGTCGGGTGCCGGTAGATCTTGTCCTCGGCGGGATCGAACATCGCCGAATCCTCGCCAGGATCGGAAGCCACGATCTGGGCGGAGGGCACGACCCACAGGCTGACCCCCTCCATCCGCCGCGTATAGGTGTCGCGCGCGTGCCTGAGCGCGATCTCGGAATCCGGCGCGTGGACGCTGCCGACATGGCGATGCGACATTCCGCCCCTGGACCGGACGAACACTTCCCAGAGCGGCCAATCCTTGCTCATGCCGCCTGTCTCTTGCGGGCGCGCTTCTCGGCATAAGCGGCGGCGGCTTCGCGGACCCAGCCATTCTGCTCCCAGGCCTCGCGCCGGGCGGTGATCCGCTCCTTGGCGACCGGCCCTTCCCCACGCACCACCGCGTAGAATTCCTCCCAGTCGACCTCGCCGAAATCATAATGGCCGCGCTCCTCGTTCCACCTCAGCGCCGGATCGGGAACAGCGAGACCGAGCGCGTCGGCCTGAGGGACGGTGATGTCGACGAACTTCTGCCTGAGTTCGTCATTGGTTTCGCGCTTGATCCGCCAGCGCATCGACTGGGCAGTGTTGGGACTGTCCTCGTCCGGAGGGCCGAACATCATCAACGACGGCCACCACCAGCGGTTGAGGGCATCCTGGGCCATCCGCTTCTGCTCCGGAGTGCCGCCGGCCAGGACCATCATGATCTCGTAGCCCTGCCGTTGATGGAAGCTCTCCTCCTTGCAGACCCGGACCATGGCGCGCGCATAGGGGCCGTAGGAGGTTCGCTGGAGCGGAACCTGGTTCATGATCGCCGCCCCGTCCACCAGCCAGCCGATCGCGCCGATATCCGCCCAGGTCAGGGTCGGATAGTTGAAGATGGTGCTGTACTTGGCCCTGCCCGAATGGAGCGCCTCGATCATCTCCTCGCGGCTGGTGCCGAGCGTCTCCGCGGCGGAATAAAGATAGAGGCCATGTCCGGCCTCGTCCTGCACCTTGGCGAGCAGGATTGCCTTGCGCCTCAAGGAAGGGGCTCGGGTGATCCAGTTTCCTTCCGGAAGCATGCCGACAATCTCGGAATGGGCATGCTGCGATATCTGCCGGGTCAGAGTCCGGCGATAGGCCTCGGGCATCCAGTCCTTCGGCTCGATGAACTCGTCGGCCGCGACCCTGGCCTCGAACGCAGCCAGCTTTTCGGGATCCTCGAGGTTCTGGACCGCCTTCGATTTCTGGAATTCCGTCGTATACATTTCAGGCTCCTGCGGCCCCTTGTTCCTACCATTCGCCGACCGATCGGTCAACGAATTAACGGCCGCTTTTCCGTCTGGTTAAACGCACGACGGCTTCGACGGGTGCGACCCCTCGGATAGGATCGAGCTCCCGAAGATCCGCTTCGTCGAGCCTCGCCACGGAAGGATCCGCTCAGACCCGCTCGATCACCATGGCGATTCCTTGGCCCACCCCGATGCACATGGTGCACAAGGCATAGCGCCCGCCCCGCCGGTGAAGCTCCTCGGCCGCCGTGAGAACCAGCCTTGCGCCCGACATTCCGAGCGGATGTCCGAGTGCGATGGCGCCGCCGTTCGGGTTGACGTGCTCGGCATGGTCGGGAAGGCCGAGCTGGCGAAGCACCGGAAGCGCTTGCGCGGCGAAGGCTTCGTTGAGCTCGATCACATCCATGTCGGCGACCCTGAGGCCGAGACGATTGAGCAGCTTTTCGCTGGCCGGCGCTGGGCCGATGCCCATGATCCGCGGCGGCACGCCCGCAACCGCGGCGCCGACGACCCGCGCCCGCGGCGTCAGGCCGTTGCGCCGCGCCGCTTCCTCCGTGGCGACGATCATCGCGGCGGCGCCGTCATTGACTCCGCTCGCATTGCCGGCGGTGACGGTGCCGTCGGAGCGAACGATCGGCTTCAGCTTCGCCAGCGCCTCGATGCTGGTCTCGCGGGGGTGCTCGTCCCGGTTCACGACGACCGGTTCGCCCTTGCGCTGAGGAATGGCAACAGGAACGATCTCCGCGTCGAGGCGGCCGTTCGCCTGGGCGGCCGCCGCCTTGGCCTGGCTCCTCACCGCGAAGGCATCCTGATCCTCGCGACTTACCTGGAACTCCTCAGCGACATTCTCGGCCGTGCTCGGCATCGTGTCGTCGCCATAAGCGGACTTCATCTTCGGATTGACGAAACGCCAGCCGATCGTCGTGTCACAAATCTCGGCATTGCGGTCAAAGGCGCTCGTTGCCTTCGCCATGACGAACGGCGCCCGGCTCATGCTCTCCGATCCGCCCGCGATCACCATGTCGGCTTCCGATCCCCGGATCACCCGGGCCGCCATCGCCACCGCGTCCATTCCGGACCCGCAAAGGCGATTGAGCGTCACTCCGCCCGATCGGTCGGGGAGGCCCGCGAGAAGCCCTGCCATCCGGGCGAGGTTGCGATTATCCTCGCCGGCCTGGTTGGCGCAGCCATAGATGACGTCGTCGAGCTGGTCCCAGTCGACGCCGGGATTGCGATCGATCAGCGCCTTGATCGGAATGGCGGCAAGATCGTCGGCTCGGACATGGGCCAGGCTCCCGCCATAGCGGCCGATCGGCGTTCGCACGGCATCGCAGATGAAAGCTTCGGTCATCATTCCTTTTCTCCGATCACGGCGCCGCCAAGGCTGCGCGAAAAGCCGGCAAATTCGGCGATTGGACGCCCGTCTGCGGCGCGGACGCTGACATTGCAAACCCCGGAGCGGCCGACAAGCGCTGCCTCCCGCGCTTCCGCGACCAGCACTTCCCCTTCGCGTGCCGAGTCGAGGAAGACGATGGACGCCTGGGCGGCGACAGTCCGAAGATTGCGGCTGTTGCAGGCATAAGCGAAAGCGGTGTCGGCAAGCGCGAACAGCATTCCGCCATGCGCGATGCCGTGGCCGTTCAGCATGTCGGGGCGAAGACGCATCCGGATTCGGGCATAGCCTTCGCGCGCTTCCTCGATTTCAATGCCCCATGCCGGGCCGGTTCCTTCGGCGGCGAGCATCGCGCGCGCGACCTTGTCCGCCGTCTCATCTGCGTTCATGAGGTGCGGCCATGACCTACGAAACCATCGAGTTCAAGGTTGAGGCCGGAGTCGCTCGGCTAACCCTCAATCGTCCCGATCGGCTGAACAGCTTCACCGTCAGGATGCACGAGGAGGTCGCGCAAGCGCTGTCCAGCCTCGGCGATGCCCGCTGCTTGGTGATCACCGGCGCCGGCCGCGGCTTCTGCGCCGGGCAGGACCTCGCCGATCGGGCGGTGGCTCCCGGACAAGCCGTCGATCTCGGCGAATCTGTCGAGAAGAGATACAATCCGCTGATCCGGAAGCTGACCAGCCTGCCCCTGCCGGTGATCGCCCGGGTCAACGGCGTGGCGGCCGGAGCGGGAGCGAACATCGCCCTCGCCTGCGACATCGTCATCGCCGCCCGATCGGCCAAGTTCATCCAGTCCTTCGCCGCCATCGGGCTGATCCCCGATAGCGGCGGGACCTGGGTTCTTCCCCGACTCGTCGGGCAGGCGCGCGCACTCGGGCTGGCTCTGACCGGCGAGCCGCTGCCCGCCGAAGAGGCCGAGCGATGGGGATTGATCTGGAAGGCCGTGGACGACGAGCGGCTGGACGAGGAGGTGGACTCCCTCGCCGCCCGCTTTGCCACCGGGCCGACCCGCGGGCTGGCGGCGATCAAGCGGATGATCCGCGAAAGCTGGTCGCAGACGCTCGACTCCGAGCTCGACCGCCAGCGGGATGCGATGCGCGAGCTCGGCTTCAGCGAAGATTATCGCGAGGGCGTCGCCGCCTTCATGGAGAAGCGCAAACCCAATTTCACCGGGAACTGACGACATGAAAACGATGAAGTTGCTCAACTATGTTGCCGACCAGTGGGTCGCGGGCGACGGCGGGCTTGCGGAAGTCCGGAGCGCGGTCAGCGGCGATGTCATCGCCGAGACCGGAAGCCGCGGGATCGATTTTCAGGCGATGCTCGATCATGCCCGCAGGGTCGGCGGCCCCGCGCTGAGGCGCATGACCTTTCACGAGCGGGCGTGGATGCTCAAGGACCTCGCCAACGCCATCATGGCGCACAAGGAGGGATTGTACGAACTCAGCTACGAAACCGGAGCAACCCGGACCGACGGCTGGATCGACATCGAGGGCGGCGCCGGAACCCTTTTTTCCTTCTCCTCCAAGGGCCGGCGCGAATTGCCCAACCAGCGCGTTCTCGTCGACGGTCAGATGGAAGGACTTTCCCGGGGTGGAACCTTCGTCGGCCAGCATGTCTTCACTCCGCTCCAGGGCGTCGCCGTCCACATCAATGCGTTCAACTTCCCGGTCTGGGGGATGCTCGAAAAGCTCGGCCCGACCCTGCTCGCCGGCGTTCCCGCAATCGTGAAGCCGGCCTCCGCCACCGCCTATCTGGCGGAAGCGGCTTTCAGGGTCATGATCGAAGCGAACGTGCTCCCGCCCGGCGCGCTCCAGTTCATTGCCGGATCGACCGGCGACCTGCTCGATCATCTGACGCTCCAGGACGTGGTGAGCTTCACCGGTTCGGCAGCGACCGCGATGAAGCTTCAGTCGCACCCGGTCATCGCCCGGGAAAGCGTCCGCTTCATCGCCGAACGCGACAGCCTCAATGCCTCGATCCTCGGTCCCGATGCCGGTCCGGGCACGCCCGAGTTCGACCTGTTCGTCAAGGAAGTGGTTCGTGAGATGACGGTCAAAGCGGGTCAGAAGTGCACCGCCATCCGCCGCGCCATGGCACCCGCGGAGCATATCGACGCGGTCCAGGAAGCGCTGGCGGCACGGCTCGCGAAAGTCAGGGTCGGCAATCCGCGCGAGGAAGGGGTCACCATGGGTGCGCTCGCCAGCCGCGACCAGCTGCGCTCCGTGCGCGAAGCCGTGGCCGAGCTGAGCCGTTCGGCTCGGATCGTGGCCGGCGATCCGGAGCGATCGCCCCTCGAAGGTGGCGGCGCGTTCATCGAGCCCATCCTGCTCCGGGCCGACGATCCCTGGGGTTCGCCGGCAATTCACGATGTCGAACCGTTCGGCCCCGTTTCGACGATCATGCCCTATCGCGACCTCGACGACGCGATCGCTCTCGCGAATCGCGGCATGGGTTCGCTCGCGCTGTCGCTCTTCACCTTCGACAAGCGGGTCGCCGAGGAATTCGTGCTCGGCTCAGGGGCCTATCATGGACGGATGATGATCCTCGACCGAACCAGCGCGAAGGAGTCCACCGGCCACGGCTCGCCCCTGCCCGTGCTGGTTCATGGCGGCCCGGGGCGAGCCGGGGGCGGCGAGGAGATGGGCGGGATCCGCGGAGTCACCCATTATATGCAGCGCACTGCCCTTCAGGGCTCACCGGAAATGCTGTCCGCAGTGGTCAAGCAATGGCTTCCCGGAGCGGAGAAACCGACCGGCGAAGTCCACCCGTTCCGCCAAAGGATCTCGCAGCTCGAAATCGGCTATACTCTGAAAACCGCCAGCCGAACGGTGACTTTGGAGGACATCGAGCATTTCGCGCATTTCACCGGCGACACCTTCTACGCCCATATGGACGAGGAAGCCGCCAAGGCGAACCCGATCTTCGACGGCCGCGTCGCCCATGGCTACCTGATCCTGAGCTTCGCCGCCGGCCTGTTCGTCGATCCGGCGCCGGGGCCGGTGCTTGCCAATTACGGTCTGGAAAATCTGCGCTTTCAGACGCCGCTCTATCCCGGCGATTCGATGCGGGTGGAGCTCACCGTCAAGTCGAAGAGCGTTCGCAACGAGGAAATGGGCGAGGTGCGATGGGCGGTCTACGTCTTCAATCAGAAGGACGAAGTGGTCGCCTCCTACGATCTGCTCACGATGAACCAGCCTTGATTTCCCCGGCGCGGTAGGGGGCGACCTCCTCGCCGAGAAACGCATTGTTCTCCTCGCGCAGCTTCGCTGCGGCCTCGTCGTAGAGGAAGGGCAGGAAGGCGTAGCGCCGCCCCGAAGTTACGGGCAGCGCCTGGTGAAGGAGGGAGCAGGAGAAGACGATCGCTCCGCCCGTCGGCGCGCGATAAGTTCTCGGACCGAATTCCGGGAACCTCAAGTCGCCGCCTTCATATTGCTCGGCGTTGAGGTTGATGGTGACGGCGAAGCGCCGGTGAGCCGTCCCCTTGGTCGTGTTGTCGCGATGTGGATTGAAAAAGCCGCCCTCATCGGCATCGTAGCAACCGACGAGATAGCGTTCCATTCGGGTGGCCTCGAACTGGAAGGCGCGCTGCACCATCGGCAGCAGCCTGCGTGCAAGTCGCAGCTGAAGCTGCTCCTTGAGCTTCCGATCGTCGATGAGCAGGTCGCGGCGCCGTTTGTGCCGCGGATCGACGACCAGCTTGGTCCTGCCGTCCACCTCCCGCATGAATCCGGACTCCTGCCCGCCCTGTTGTTCGAAGCGTTCCATCAGATGCTCACAGAATTCGGGCTCGAGCACCCGCTCCACCTCCAGCACCGGCGCCCAATCCGGGTCACTCGCGCCTGCCATGGCGCGGAGCTCGGCCAGCGCGTCGGCGCCTTGTTCGAGGGCGAAGCTACGGACGACGCGGAGCGTCCGGTCGAGCAGCAGCCAGTGGCCGATAGCGCCCGCTGCCGTCGGTGGCGGCAGCGCCGAAGCGACGGCTGATCTCTTTGTCATAATCGAGAAAGAAGCGGATGCCGGGAAGCTCGGGCCGGATCCGATCCTGCTGTGCATCGGAGGGATCGATGGTTATCCCGACGAAGCAGGCCGTCCGATCGTCGAAGAGATTGCGATTCTCGAGCACGATGTCGAGCGCGGCGGCACAGGGCGGCCGCGAGGCGCTACCGAAGAAGAGCATGAGCACCAGCCGGCCGGCCAACGTATCGAACACGTAGTTGGGATTGCCGTTCAAGGCCGGTGCCTTGAACCATGGCGCAGCTTCGCCTCCTGCAAGGAGCGGCCGGAGCGCTAGAACGGAAGCGTTCATGACGCCAATCCTAATCCTGTGCTCCCCACTTGGCAAAATGGCCGCGCGATGAGCGGTTCCCTGACACGGACGGCGAACGGGCGCGGAAAGGAACGGGTCTCTCTGCCCGCTCGTTTCCAGTTCCGATCCCCCGAAAGCCGAAGGAGAGCCACCATGAAGATATCGGAATGCATGACCCGCGACGTTCAGATCGTGAAGCCGGACCAGCCCATCCAGGAAGCGGCCCAGTTCATGCTCAAGTCCGACGCCGGTGCAATGCCGGTATGCGACGGCGACCGGCTGGTCGGGATGCTGACCGACCGCGACATCGCGGTTCGGGCGGTTGCGGAAGGGCGCGGCCCCGAAACGCCGGTCCGCGAGGCGATGACCGACCATATCGACTATTGCTTCGAGGATGACGACATCGAGGAAATCGCTATCCGGATGAGCGACACCCAGGTGCGGCGCTTCCCCGTCCTCAGCCGAAGCGACAACAAGCTGGTCGGGATCGTCTCGCTCGGCGATCTCAGCCACAGCGATCAGAGCCAGGCGGCCCAGGTGGCGCTGGAAGGCGTCAGCGATCCGGGCGGACAGCACAACCAGTCCCAGGACGACTGAACCACCCGCTCGCTTGACACCTTCGTTAATCTAGGCTAACCGTTAGCCATGACTAACGCAGTGTCCTCGCTTGCAGCGCTTGCCGACCCGATGCGGACGGCGATCGTTGAGCAGCTCGCCGACCGGCCGATGTCGGTCGGCGAACTTGCCGATCGCCTTCCGGTCACCCGCTCCGCCGTCTCCCAGCATCTGAAAGTCCTCAAGGACGCAGCACTGGTGCGCGACCGCGCCGCCGGCACTCGGCGAATCTACAGCATCGATCCCGCAGGCCTGGGCCAGATTCGCCAATGGCTCGACCGTTTCTGGGATCGCGCATTGGCCGCTTACGTGGAAGTTGCCGAGAGGGAGGAGAGGAAATGAACGTCGAAAGCCAGCGCATCGCCCCAGCACCCATTCGCCGGTCGTTGCGCGTTCGGACCAGCCAGGGCCGTGCCTTCGAAACCTTCGTCGCGATGAGCGGCTGGTGGCTGAAGTCGCACAGCCTGCAGCCGAGCGGACAGCGTGAAGTGGTGCTCGAACCGCGCCCCGGTGGCCGCTGGTACGACATCGGCGAAGACGGCACCGAGATGGAGTGGGGTCGGGTTCTGGAATGGGAGGCGCCGGAGCGGATCTTGCTGGCCTGGCAGATCGGCGCCGACTGGACCTACGATCCTGAACTCGAAACGACGGTCGAAGTGCGCTTCATCGCCGACGGTGATGAAACTTTGGTCGAGTTCGAGCATCGCGATCTGGAAAGGTTCGGCGAACGCGCCGACCAGGTCCGTGGCGATGATCAAAGCGGAATGGACGCCGGCTGGGGTCAGCTGCTCGCCGGCTTCAAGAGCGCGGCCGAGGCGGCCTGATCGGGTTCGGCGCGCTGCTGCAGGTGCAGCAGCGGATAGGGGAGACCTTCCGAATCCCGGTCCGATCGACCGACCACGGCAAAGCCCTGGCGGCGATAGAAGGCGAAGGCGCCCTCATTCTGCTCGTTCACGTCGACGCTCAATTGTCCCGCCAGTCGTTGCGCATGGCCGATCAAAGCTCGTCCTATGCCTCGACCGTGATGTTCCGGATCGACGAACAGCGAATCGACGCAGGCGCCGGTCAGGCCCATGAACCCAATCGGACGATCCGCTTCGTCGGTCGCCACCCAGAATTGGGCGTTCGGCAGATAGTGATCGCGAACCATTGCGGCGATCCGCTCTTTGTCGCCGGGCGACAGGAAAGCATGGGTTGCCTCCACGGCCGAGCGCCAGATCTCGAACAGCCGGGCGATCTCGTTGGAACGATGCGGACGGATGGGGATCATTTCCAGGAAGCTCTGTTGCATGTGACGCTCAGGGCAACGCGTCTCTAATCCGCGGAAAAAAGCTGTTGCACATCAGGTAAAGCGTGCCGCGAGGCATAGACTTCCTTTGACTTCTCGGCATCGTCCTAATCCAGCGGCCAGCTTTCCAGTATCTCGACGAAGCGCGTCAGCCAGGCATTGGTCTGATGCCCATCCACGACTCGATGGTCGATGGTCAGCGAAACATAGGCCATCGGCCTGATCTGGATCGTATCGACTCCGCCGACTTCGCGCACCACCACCCGCTTTTCCAGCTTGCCGACGCCGAGGATGGCCGATTGCGGCTGGTTGATGATGATCGGCGAGGCGAAGAGCGATCCGGAAACGCCATGATTGGAGATGGTGAAGGTCCCGCCCCTGATGTCGCCGCCGGTGAGCTTCTCGGCCCTCGCCTTCTCGACCAGTTCATCGAGCCCGGAAGCAATGCCCTTCAGCGACAGCTTCTGGACCTGGCGAAGCACGGGCACGATCAGCCCCTTGGTTCCGAGAGCGGTACCGACGCCGACATTGATGTCGTCGTAAATCTCCAGCTTGTCGGCATGCCAGCGGCTGTTGATTGCGGGTGCCACCTTCATCGCCTCGGCGGCCGCGGCGACCAGATAGGCGGTGTAGGTCAGCTTCACGCCTTCTCTGGCCCAGCTCGCCTTGTGCTTGTCGCGATGCGCCTTGATCGCGCTGAAATCGGCCTCGAACACCGCCGTCACATGCGGTGCCGTCGTCACCGAATTCAGCATGTTCTCGGCGATGGCGAGCCGCATCCGGTCGTGCGGAACGAAATGCGAGGCGATCTGAGCGGCGGCCCCGGACGGGGCCGTGGGCGCCGCCGGCAACACGCCCTCGGCCGAACGTTGAACGCGCGTGGCTTCTTCGACGGCCCGGTCGACGTCGGCACGGGTGATGCGCCCGCCTCTTCCCGTTCCCCGGATCCGTGCAGGGTCGAGGTCGTGCTGAAGGATTGCTCGCTTCACCGAAGGCGACAGGCGAGTCTCCCGAAGCGGAGCGGAGCTCTCTTGCGAGCTTCCGTTCGATCGACTGGATTCCTCCGGCGCCGCTGCGGCCTCCGATCCGCCCGCCGATGCGCTCCCCTCCTCATCCTTTGCGGCGAGCGCGCCGGGTTCCACCTCCGCGACCGGCGCGATCCGCCCCAGAATCGCACCGGGAACCGCGTCGCTGTCGCTGTGAAGGAGGATTTCCCGGAGCACTCCGGATGCGGGCGACGGCACTTCCATCGCCACCTTGTCGGTTTCCAGCTCGACGAGCGGATCATTCTCCTCCACCCGATCGCCGACCTTCTTGAGCCAGGCGCGAACGACCGCCTTGGTGCCTTCCTGCTCCTCAGGCACGACCACATCGATCATCGTCAGAATCCTACAAGATCTTCGATCCTGGCGCGGATCTTCTCGACCGACGGGACCGCCCAGTCGAGCAGGACCGGATTATGCGGGCTGGGTATGTCGGGCATGGTCAGTCGCGACACCGGCGCGTCGAGGTCGAGAAAGGCCTCGTCGGCGACGACGGCGGCGATCTCGGCGCCGAAGCCACCGGTCTTGAGATCCTCGTGAACGATCAGGCAGCGGCGGGTGCGGCGGACCGATTCCAGAACCATTTCCCTGTCCCACGGCATCAGCGTTCGAAGGTCGATCACATCCGCCGAAAAGCCTTTCGCCGCTTCCTCGCAACGCGGAACCATCGCCCCCCAGGTGATGATGCTGATCTGGTCGCCTTCGCGGGTCTTGCGGGCTCGCCCGAACGGGAGGACATAATCGTCGCCGGGATAGGGACGCCGCGCCCAGACATCGTCAAGCATCGCGCGATGCTCGAAGAAGACGGTGGGATCGTTGCCGCGCAAGGCCGTCCGAAGAAGCCCCACCGCATCCTCGGCATTGGACGGCGCCGCCACCAGCCAGCCCGGATTGTGGACGAACTGAACTTCGTTCGTCTGGCTGTGCCAGGGGTCGCCGCACTTGAAGTAGCCGACCGGAATCCGAAGAACCATGGGTGCGGCAAAACGGTTGTTGGTTCGCCAGCGCATCGTGCCGCAATCGTTGATCTGCTCGAGCGCGGGTTCCGCATATTTCCGGAACTGTATCTCCGGCACGGGCATCAGCCCGGCGAGCGCCAGTCCCACCGCGCGGCCGACAATGCCTTCCTCCGAAAGGCTGGTGTCGAATACCCGGTCGAACCCATGCTTCTCCTGGAGTCCCAGGGTCACCGCATGGACCCCGCCCTTCGGCCCGATATCCTCGCCGAACAGAAGCACTCGGGGGTTGATCGCCAGCTCGTGATCGAGCGTTCGGCGGATCGCCGTCACCATGTTGATCCGCTGCCCCTCGGGTCTCGGAGTCTCGCTCGACTCCGGGGCTCGATAGCCATGAGTCCACTGCCCACCGAGCTGCTGCATCTCGCCTTCGAAGAAGACGTGGCGGGTGACCGTTTCCGGATCGGCGATCCCGCGCGCTTCCGCTTCCTCGCGGGCCGCTTCGACGGCCGCGTCCGCCTCCCGGGCGAGCCGGTCCCATTCGGCTTCGTCAAGCAGTGAGCCGACCAGATAGGATTTGAGCTTGGGCAGCGGATCGCGGGCCCATTCGGACCTGACGAAATCGTCGCTCTTGTAAGTCTGGGTGTCCTGAAAGCTGTGCCCCTGAAGCCTCGGGACCGTCAGTCGAAGCAGCGCCGGGCCGCCCCCGCTGCGGACATGGGCCATCGCCTCGCCGAGCAGCCGCGCCGCTTCCGCCGGCTCGGTGCCGTCGCCGGACAGGACATGAAGATTGGCGAAACTGGCGAGGTTTCGGGCAATGTCTCCGCCCGGCGTCTGGAACGTGGAAGGTACGGAAATTCCGTACTGATTGTCCTCGATGCAGAAGAGCATCGGCAGCTTCTGGGTCGTCGCGATCGTCAGTGCCGACCAGAAGCCGTTGGTCGCACAGGAGGCATCGCCGCCCAGCACCACCGCCATTGCGCCATCATAGGATCGGTCGCCGAGCACCTTGCGATAATATTCGATCGCCTGCGCCCAGCCGGCGGTGGGCGTATATTGCGCGCCGACCCCGCCGCTCATCGGAAAGGCCGGACAACCGTTCGGATTGGGATAGTTGAAGACGACGCCAATGTCGCGGCCGTCCGAATAGCCCCCGGCCCGTCCCATCCCGGATCCTAGCGCGTCGGTCAGTGGCACGCCTAAAGCGAGCAGCATCGGGCGCGACCGGTAATAGCCGCAAACGCCGTCATGCGCATGCGTAAGACGGCTTCCAAGCATGACCTGGGCCATGTCGTGGCCGCGGGCGCTGAACTGGTAGAGAACCTTGCGTTCCGGTACCAGCTTCTCCTCCTCCAGCCGGTCCATCGCCCGGCTGACATGGACGAGATAGGCGATCGTGCGCCAGTCGAAGGCCGGGTCGGGAGCGTTGGCGCGCGCCTTGCGCTCTTGCAGGCGCAGCTCAGCCATCGATCTTCTCCACGACCGCCGCGGCGAATCGTTCGACATTGCCGTCGGAAAGGCCGACGACGTTGAATCGGCCACTGGAAGCCATGTAGATTCCATGTTCGTGCCGAAGCTCCAGCACGGCCTCGGACGTCAGCGGCAGCATCGAGAACATGCCGTTCTGTCCGCCAATATATTCGAGCCGCGGATCGAAGGCGGCGAGTCGGGTTCGAAGCGAACGGATCCGGGCGCACATTTCGTCCAGCTGAGCGTGCCAGTCGGCTCGAAGCTCCGGCGTTTCCAGGACGATCCGGGCAGCGGCAGCGCCATGGTCGGGCGGCATCGACCACATCGTGCGGGCAAGCTGGATGAGGTTGCCGAGGATGACCTTCGCACTCTCGGCAGTGCGGCCCTTCACGTAGAGATTGCCGGTCCGTTCCCGATAAAGTCCGAAATTCTTGTCACAGCTCTGCGCGATCAGCGCCTGTTCGGCCGCCTCGACGACCAGCCGGGTGCCGGCCGCATCCTCCTCCAGACCATGGCCCAGGCCCTGATAGGCGAGATCCACATAGGGAACAATGCCGCGTTCCGAGACGAGATCGGCGATCTCGCGCCACTGATCCATCTCCAGGTCGGCACCCGTCGGATTGTGACAGCAGCCATGCAGGAGGATGAGATCGCCCGCTTTCGCCTGGCGAAGCGCTTCCATCATCGCATCGAAACAGACGGTTCGGCTGTTCTTGGCATAGTAGGGATAATCGACCATCTCGACACCCGCACAACCGATCAGCGGCCCGTGATTGGGCCAGGTCGGCTGGCCGACGAAGATCCGAGCCTTCGGGTCCGCCTTGGCGATCAGCTCGGCGCCCAGGCGAAGGGCGCCGCATCCGCCGGGCGTCTGGACGCCGACGATCCGGTCGTCGGCTGCGCCGCTCTCACCGAAGACGATCGGCTTGATCAGTTCGGTGAATCGGGAATCTCCCTGCGAGCCGAGATAGGATTTGGTTTCCTGGCTCTCGAGGAGGATGCGTTCGGCCGCCTTGACCGCTCGAAGGATCGGCGTGTCCCCGGCAGAATCCCGATAAACGCCGACTCCGACGTCGATCTTGTCGGGGCGAGGATCCGCCTCGCACAAGCTGATCAGCGCCAGCAGGGAATCCGCAGGCTGTTCCTCCAGCCGGTCCAGCAGCAGCGGTCGTTCCTCGAGCGGCGCGTCAATCATGCGAGTCTCCTTTCGCCATCAGCCGTAGCACGGATTGTTCGGAAAATTCTGTCAAAGTTGACAGCCGGAACAGGAATATTGAAACATGTACTTCACGAAACCGGAGATATGCGGCCGCCATGTTTCAGATGGACGAGATTGATCGGCGGATCGTCCGTGAGCTCCAGCGTGACGCCACGCTCAGTCACGCGGCTCTGGCCGAACGCGTCGGCGCTTCGGCCGCTTCGGCGTGGCGGAGGGTTCGGAACCTGGAAAAGGAGGGCGTGCTTGGACCTGCCGTCCGGCTCGCCAATCCCGAGCTTCTCGGGCGAAGCGTGAACGTTCTTTGCCAGGTCCGCATGACTCGCCAGTCGATGGAAGCGCGCGCCGAGTTCGAGCAGTTCATCCAGTCCAGTCCCGAGATCGTCGAATGCTATGCCATGTCGGGCGAGTGGGACTATCTGTTGCGCATCGCCGTCGAAGACGTGGCGGATTACGACCGCTTCATCCGGCGCGGCGTTCTCGCCCATCCGAGCGTCGCCAATGCGGCCAGCAACTTCGCTCTTCGGCAGGTGAAATACACGACGGAAATCCCGGTCTAGCGCCGCCGCCGGCGGCTTCGCCGGCGAAAAGTGGACATTCCGGGGCACTCGCTACACAGTGACAGGCAGGCAGGAGAGGTTCGGACGTGGCAACGGCGGCAGGAAATCAGAAGGGGATTCTCGGCTGGATCGAGCGGACCGGAAACAAGCTCCCGGATCCGGTCTTCCTGTTCTTCTGGCTGATCGGTGCCCTGATCCTCATTTCGATCCTCGCCTCGGTGCTTGGCTGGTCCGCCCTTCACCCCTCGGAAGTGGACGAGGCAACCGGCGCTCGCCGGATTATCACCGCCACCAGCCTGCTGTCTGCCGAGAATATCTCCCGGCTGTGGGTCGACATGCCGGCGACCTTCACCCATTTCCACCCGCTCGGCTATGTTCTCGTCGTGATGCTTGGCGCCGGCGTCGCCGAGCGCGCGGGCCTGTTCGGAACCGCAATGCGGGCCGGAGTCCGCAATTCGCCCAAGGCGCTTCTCACGCCCTTGGTCGCGCTTGTCGCGATGATGGGAAATCTTGCCGCCGATGCCGCTTATGTCGTCCTGATCCCGCTTGCCGGGGTCGTGTTCGCGGCTGCCGGACGTCACCCGATCGCCGGAATCGCCGCCGCCTTTGCCGGGGTCTCGGGGGGGTTCTCCGCAAACCTTCTTCCGGGCCAGCTCGACGCTCTGCTGTTCGGAATCACCGAAGCGTCGATCGAAACCGTGTTCGGCGACTGGCAGGCGAACATTGCCGGCAACTGGTACTTCATCGCGGCCATGGCGATCCTGTTCCTGCCCGTCATCTGGTACGTCACCGATCGGGTGATCGAACCGCGGCTCGGCCGATATGTCCCGACGACCGAAGCCGAGCGCGCAGCGGCCGGCCGCAACGGTGACGGCGAAGCCGAAGACAAGCCGCTGACGGATCAGGAACGCAAGGGGCTTCGCCGCGCCGGACTTGCCGCCTTGTTCGTGGTCGCGCTCTGGGTGCTCTTCACCGTCGGCCCGGGCACTCCGCTGATCGACGAGACGGCTTCTCCTGAGGCTCAGCTCAGCCCCTTCTACCGGTCCCTCGTTGCCGGCTTCTTCCTCCTCTTCCTGCTGTCCGGCTGGGCCTACGGCCAGGCGACTGAGACCATCAGGAACCATCGCGAACTGGTTCAGATGATGGCCGGGGCGATGGGCGACCTCGCTTACTATCTCGTCCTCGCCTTCGCTGCCGCGCATTTCGTGGCGATGTTCGGCTGGTCCAATCTCGGATTGATCCTCGCCGTCCACGGCGCCGACATGCTGCGGGGCATGGCCCTTCCGGCCCCGCTCCTGCTGGCGATGATCGTCCTGTTCACCGCCCTCCTCAACCTGTTCGTCGGATCGGCCAGCGCCAAATGGGCGCTGCTGGCGCCGGTTCTGGTCCCGATGCTGATCCTGCTCGGGATCAGTCCGGAGATGACCACGGCCGCCTATCGCGTCGGCGACAGCGCCACCAACATCATCACGCCCTTGATGTTCTATTTCCCGCTGATCCTTATCTTCTGCCAGCGCTGGCAGAAGGATTTCGGCATCGGCAGCCTCGCCGCGGTGATGCTGCCTTATTCGATGGCGCTGCTCGCGACCGGAGTGGCAATGGTCATTGGCTGGGTCGCTCTCGACCTGCCGCTCGGGCCGGGTGCACAGGTCCATGTCGATTCCGCGGTCTTTCTGGGCGCCGCGCGGTAAGTCGTGACGAGCGACCCGGCCAACGAGTGGCGGAAGTGAATCGCTTCCTCCGCTCGGCAACCCTGGCACTGGCGGTGACATTCTCGGCTTGGCCGAACGCTTCGGCACGCGCTCAGTCCTTCACCCTCGACGAGCTGCGGGACATGTGCCGCGGCGAAACTCGGAACTCGCCGCAGTTTCGCACCCGTGCCGCCAACCTGCTGCTGTCCGAGAGCTATCGGTCGCGGTGCAGGATGTACTTGCTCGGAATGGTCGATGCGCTTCTTGGCGAGGAGGGCAAGGCCGGCCGCCGCTGTCTTCCGGCGGGCACGACTGACGCCGACATAACCGAGCCGATCGTGCAGGCGATCGTCGCGGCCGACGAGGTGCCGGACGGCGGTGTCGCCGGGATCGTCCGGGAAGTGCTTCGTTCGCGCTTCGGCTGCGAACCGGACGGAACCCCTCCCCTGTCCGCGGATTGAGTCGGGAGCGAATCGACTCGGAGCATTTCAGATGGCCGCACGCGCCTATTGGAGGGGACAGATCAGGCTCGCCCTGGTTTCCATTCCCGTTGAAATCTTTTCGGCGACCAAGAGCGGTGCGACGATCGCCTTCAACCAGATCCACGAGCCGACCGGCAAGAGGATCAAATATGAGAAGGTGGTGCCCGGTGTTGGTCCGGTCGATCCCGACGATATCGTCAAGGGCTATCAGTATGAGAAAGGTTCCTACGTCCTCATAAACGACGAGGAACTCGAAGCCGTGAAGCTGGAGAGCAAGAAGACGCTCGAGCTCACCCAGTTCGTCGATCATGACGAGATCGACGTCCTGTATTTCGAGAAGCCTTATTATGTCGTGCCTGCCGACGACCTTGCCGAAGAGGCTTTCATCGTCCTCCGGGAAGCGCTCCGACGAACCAAGAAGGTGGCGCTCGGTCAGCTCGCGATGCGCGGCCGGGAATATGTGGTGAGCCTGAAGCCCTGCGGGCGCGGGATCGTGCTCGAAACCCTGCGTTATGCAAACGAGGTGCAGAAGGCCCAGAACTACTTTCGCGACATCAGCGAGGCCAAGCCGGACGAAGAGCTTCTCGAACTTGCCGAGGCGCTGATCGAGCGCAAGACCGCCGAGTTCGACCCCGACAAGTTCCACGACCGCTATGTCGAAGCGCTTCAGGACCTGATCGAGCGCAAGCGCAAGGGGAAGACGCTCCACACCGAGGAAGAAGAAGCCGGTCCGGCGAAGGGCATGAACGTCGTCGACCTGATGGCGGCTCTCAAACGCTCCATCGACGGTCCCGCAGGCACCGCCAAGCGCGCGGGCTCGCGTTCCGGCGGCGCTCGGGCGTCCACCGCGAAGAAGGGCCCGGCCAAGAAGGCGCCGGCGAAGAAGACGCCGGCCAAGGCCGCGCCCGCCCGCAAGCGGGCCTAGCAGATGGCTCGGCGCGCAGACCCGCTCGCCAGCTACAACGAGAAGCGGGACTTCACGAAGACGGCGGAGCCGCCCGGCACCCCCGACAAGCTTCCCTGGGGCAATGGCAACGGCTTCATGGTCCAGAAGCATGACGCCACGCGCCTTCACTATGATTTCCGACTCGAGCTCGACGGAACTCTCAAAAGCTGGGCCGTCCCGAATGGCCCAAGCCTCGATCCCAACGACAAGAGGCTGGCGGTCCGAACCGAGGACCACCCGCTGAGCTATGCCACCTTCGAAGGCACCATCCCGAAGGGAGAATATGGCGGCGGCACGGTCATGCTCTGGGATCGGGGCACCTGGACGCCCGATCCGCGCAAGGATCCCCGCAAGACGATCGAACAGGGCCATCTCCATTTCACTCTCGATGGAGAGCGGATGAAGGGCGAATGGGTGATGTTCAGGCTCAAGCCCCGGGACCGGGAGCGGACCGAGAACTGGATCCTCCGAAAGGTCGACGACGAACATTCCGGCAGTTCCACCGGTCTTACCGACAAATATCTGACCAGCATCAAGACCGGCCGCACAATGCAGGAGATTGCCTCAGGCAAGAAGGCGAAGGAGCTGGCGGACTGGAAATCCCCTCCGGACCCGAACCGGTCGGAGCGAAGGCCACGACCGAAAGCCTCTGGGAAATCTTCCTTGAGCGGTCGCGGCAGGCGCGGCTCGACGAGCCGCGTCCCGGATTTTCGCGAACCGCAGAAGGCCACTCTGGTCGACAGCGTTCCCGCCGGCTCCGGCTGGATCCACGAAATGAAGTTCGACGGCTATCGCTGCCTTCTCGCGCTGGGCGGCGGATCGGTCAGGCTCTACACCCGCTCCGGGCTGGACTGGTCGGACAAGTTTCCGGAGATCGCCAAGGCGGCCCTGGGGATCGACGCGGGATCCGCGCTGCTCGACGGGGAAATCGTCAAGGCCGACGAACAGGGCGGCACCAGCTTCTCCGCCCTTCAGCAGGCGATCAGCGAGGGCGGTCGGGGCCTCACGCTCTTCCTGTTCGATGCGCTCGAAATCGATGGCGAGGACCTGACTTCGCTTTCGACCGTGGAACGAAAGGCAAGGCTGGCATCGCTCGTCGGCCCGTCGCTTCAGCCCTTCATCCTTTATGCCGATCACATTGCCGGCCAGGGCGAGAAGCTGCTCAAGGCGATGTGTGAAGCCGGTCAGGAAGGGATCATCTCCAAGCGGGCCGATTCGCCTTATCGGAGTGGCCGGACCCGATCCTGGCTCAAGGTGAAGTGCACCCTTCGGCAGGAATTCGTGATCATCGGCTGGACGGAAAGCGACAAGAAGGGGCGAGGTTTCAGGGCGCTCCTTCTGGGCCTCTACGAAGACGGCAGGCTGCGCTACGCCGGCAAGGTCGGAACCGGTTTCTCGCTCTCACTGCAGCACGAGCTTCGAGCCAGGCTCGAAGAGCTGGCCGTGGCCAAGCCGCCCGCCGACGTCCCGCGCGCCGACGCCCGAGGCGCCAATTGGGTGAAACCCCAGCTCGTCGCCGAAATCGCATTCGCCGAGTTCACCTCCGACGGGGTGGTTCGCCATGCCAGCTTCCTGGGCTTGCGGAGCGACAAGCCCGCCGAGGACGTCGCGGAGGAGAAACCAGCGCCGACGACTCCGCCGGAAAGCGACAGCGTCAAGATCAGCAATCCCGAAAGGCTGATCTTTCCTGAAGCCGGCATCAGCAAGGGGGAACTTGCCGACTATTGCCGGGCAGTGGCCCCGCTCATGCTGCCCTGGGCTGGGCACCGGCCGCTGACCCTCGTTCGTTGTCCGCAGGGCCGCGCCAGGAAATGCTTCTTCCAGAAGCATGACGCGGGGACATTTGGCGATCGGGTCCATCGCATCCCGATCGAGGAGAAAAAGGGACAGATCGAAGACTATCTGTGGATCGACGATCAGGATGGTCTGCTCACCTTGATCCAGATGGGAACGATCGAAATCCATGGCTGGGGTTCGCGCATCGAGGATGTCGAGAAACCGGACCGACTCGTCTTCGACATCGACCCCGACGTCGGTCTCGACTTCGTCGAGGTCAGGAAGGCCGCTCAGGACTTGCGGCGGCACCTGGCCGATCTTGGCCTCGCCACCTTTCCGATGCTGACCGGGGGCAAGGGCGTCCATGTCATCGTGCCTTTGAAGCCGGGGGCGGAATGGCCCCAGGTCAAGGATTTCGCGATGCGCTTCTCGATCGCTCTCGCCCAGGCCGAGCCGGACCGCTTCACCGCCAACCTTTCCAAGGCGAGCCGAAAGGGACGGATGTTCCTCGACTATCTGCGCAACCAGCGCGGCTCCACCGCCATCCTGCCCTACTCGGCCCGTGCCCGAGAAGGCGCGCCGGTGGCGGCCCCGATCAACTGGGACGAGCTGGACAGGATGGAAAGCGGTGCCCGCTTCACCGTTCGCGACTCCGAACTTCTTCTCCAGCGCGCCTCGAGCCGAGCGCTCCAGGGTTGGGGTCAGGCCGACCAGGTCCTCCCGGATCTTTAGCCCGCCATCTGGACCAAACCGCATCCGGTCAGGAGGCTCGGCGCTCCATGGCCCACTGAAGCGGCGACGCTCCGTACTGACGGCGAAAGGCATGGCTCAGCGCGACCTGGTCCGAATAGCCGGCCATCTCGGCCGCCTCGCCGAGCGAAACTCCGCCGCTCTTGATGAGCTCGGCCGCGCGAGCGAGCCGGAGTGCCCGATGATAGGCGATCGGGGCCTGGCCGAAGGCCCGCTTGAAGTAGCGGGCGAGGTGGAATTGCGACAGACCGGCCACCGGTGCCAGTTCGGCCAGAGTGACGTTCCGGTCGAGATTGTGGTGGAGGAATGCCCGAGCGCGCTCAAGCCGCTCGAACAGCGATCGACGAGTCGACAATTTTGCGACCTTCAACCTCTCCATAGCGGCCCGGCTCTCGCTTAGCGGCTCGGAAAGCGCCTGTTCGACCCTGCGCAGCAGGTTCCCGGCAACGAGATGACCAACATTCGGGTCGCGGGCGATCTTGAGTCCAAATTCTTCCAGCGACCGGCCCATCGCGCTGGTTCGGGTCGAGAGCACCAGAGCTCGTCCGAAAATCGGATCGTGGCCTTCCGGTCGGGGAGCCGCCGGCGGCCATCGCACCGGCGGCAGCATCAGGCACAGACCCGTGGTTTCGGTGCGATTGATGCCGACGCAGTTCGACCCTCCATCAAGATAGAGAAACTGACCGGGACGGACTCGAATGCTTCGACTGTTCACCTCGTAGACTTCCTCGCCATCGAGCACGAGCTTGAGCGACGGGGCGGCCGCACCGATCATCGAGCTTCCGGGCTTGAGCCTTGACAGGACGAGCCTGCCGTCGGCGGCGGGCTCCCGTGGAGCATCGAGATGCTCCTCCATGACTGTGAAGGCCGTGGTCATCCGGCGCGATTCCCCTTTGGCGCAGGAGGTTTAGCCCGACCGAAGCTGAACGCCGGATTAGCGGCTACAAATGTAGCATACGGAGCCCGAAGAATCGCAATTCAGGTCAAGTGCCTTCAGACCAGTCCAGCGGTCCAGGCAGCGATGAACGTGGCAAGCGCGGCAACGGCCCAGAACCGCCATGACGGCGCGGGCTGGAGCGGCTCAGCGCTGGCGCCGGTTCTTGCGGAGCCGAGGATCATCGCCGCCGTCAGATTCCGGCGTCTGAAGATCCAATAAAAGAGGATCGCGGCAATGTGGACGCCGATCATGACCAGCAGCAGGTTGAAGACGCTTTCGTGCAGGTCGGTCAGCCGTTCGGACAGCTCGCCGCTGATCAGGTGAGCCAGATGCCCGTTTTCGAGCCCGTCATCGTCACTGGCCAGCAATCCGAGGCCTACCTGCAGGCAAAGCAGACCCAGCATGGCAAGGACGCTGAGGGCGCCGAGCGGGTTGTGCCCGCTCCCGTGGCTCGTTCGTCCGCGGACATATTCGAGCACGTGGCGCGGGCCTTTGACGAAGTTGGCGAACCGGGCGGTTGATCCTCCGACGAACCCCCAGGCCAGCCGAAAGATCAGCAGACCGAGCAGGATCGTTCCGCCGCTTATGTGAAGATCCAGCCGCTCATTCTCAGCCGTCCACCACATGAAGGGTATCAGCAGCACCACCGACCAGTGGAACAGCCGAGTCGGCAGGTCCCACACCGCGGCCCGCACGATCAGTCCAGCTCCGGCCCGCGGAATCGGTCATGGCAATCCTTGCAGCTCCTGCCGAGCTCTGCCTGCGCGGCCCGAATCGCCTCGATATCGCCGCTTTGCGCCGCCTGCTGAAACTCCGCGGCTTCGGCTTGAAAAGCTTGAGCACGCTGCCGAAAAGTCTCGGCGTCAGTCCAGATCTCCGCCTTTGCGCGGGTCCGGCCGGCTTCCGGACCGCTGCCTTCCGGAAACCAGCTGAGTAGCTGCGGCCCATAGCCGGCAATCACCGCGGCGTGGCGCTGGATCGTTTCGATCGACGGAGAGCCGGCCTTGAGCTGGTCCCCTATTCCCTTCATCGCCTTGCCCATCTCCTCATAATGTTCGTGGCGGGCCCGCATCACTGCGGCGATGTCGGAGGTCTGGGCGCTGCCATTGGCGACATTATGGGCCTCCTCCCGGATTTCGGGCGCGGCGCTTTCGGGCGCCTGGTTGCAGGCGGCGACGGTGACAAGGGCGGCAGTGCAGGCCGCGACGAGCAGCGATCTCATCGGCATCTCCTTTCGGATCCGCAATGCCCGCATGGCTGCGCCGATTCAATCGCCCAAAGGAAAGCGCCCCGGTCCATGGGACCGGGGCGCCTCGTCATCGGTCGGGCACGGGGGAATGCCGGATCGAAAGGTTTAGCGGCAGCGGCTCCGGCTGCGCTGGATCTCGCGGCCGATCAGGGCGCCGGCAACGGCACCCAGGATGGTGCCAGTGGTTCGTTCGCCGCGGGTATCGATCGCTCGACCCGCCAGCGCGCCGGCGGCACCGCCGACGATCAGGCCGGTCGTGCCGTTCGAACGGCGGCAATAGAGCCGGCCGTCGCGTCCGCGCCACGTCGGCCCGGCATAGCTGCCGTCCCGGTCATAATAGCGGCTGTAGCGGCTGCCGTCGTAGCGGTCGTAGGCTGCGGCGGTGGCCGGAATGGCGGGAACCGTCATCGTCACGGCGGCCATACCAAGAATCACTTTGCGCATGATCTGCTCCTTTGAAACCCGAAGCACGGGAAAGACGCCCGTGTCTGAAACAGGGTCTAGGCCGATTCGGCTGAGTGCCTCCTGAATCGCCGCGACAGGCATCGTTAAGGAGGGTCAACGATCTCTTTGCACTTGGCCCGACGCGAAGGTGACTTACTAAAATAATACGCTTTCTCTCTTGCACTGACCGCCGCCAAGCCCCAATCTCCGCTGAAACGCTCATGTTGTGGGGACGACAAGGATGGCTACCCAGACGCAGACCCAGACTGCCTCGACGCTGACGCTCGAGCCGCCCCAGCCGCTTCAGACCGTTCAGCCGGAGCAGGCGGCCGGACTGGTGCCGCTCAAGGAGGAGCAGAAGAGTCAGCTTGAGGAGCGGGTCGACACGTTCGTCAGCGAACTCATTGCGCTGGACGCCAATTCGCCGGAATTCGGCAAGAAGGTCGATCAGCTGACCTCGATGGGCCGTCGGGAAATCGCCGAGGCGGCCGGCCATTCCAACCGCTTCCTCGACCGGCCGGTGAAGGCGATCGATTCCGACACCGGAATCGGTGCGGATTTGACCGAGCTTCGCAAGACGGTCGAAGCGCTCGATCCGGCTCGCGGCAATCTCAACCGGCCGCGCCGCCTGTTCGGCTTGATCCCGTTCGGCAACTCGCTCCGCGGCTATTTCATGAAATATCAGTCGGCGCAGACTCACATCGCCAAGATTCTCGCCGCGCTGGCCTCCGGCAAGGACGAGCTGCTTCAGGACAATGCCGCGATCGACACCGAGCGTGCCCAGATGTGGAAGACGATGGGCAAGCTGGAGCAGATGATCCACATTTCGAAGGCGCTCGACGCCAAGCTCGAGGAGAAGGCCAACGAACTCGACTCCACCGATCCGGCCAAGGCCAAGGCGATCCGGGAAACGGCGCTCTTCTATACCCGCCAGCGCACGACCGATCTGCTGACCCAGATGGCGGTGACGGTTCAGGGCTATCTCGCTCTCGATCTCGTCAAGAAGAACAATATCGAGCTCGTGAAGGGCGTCGACCGGGCATCGACCACGACCGTTTCCGCCTTGCGGACCGCGGTTACCGTCGCCCAGGCGCTCACCAACCAGAAGCTGGTCCTGGAGCAGATCAGCGCCCTCAACACGACGACGGCGAACATGATCGAGAGCACCGGAACGCTGCTCAAGAACCAGTCGGGCGAGATCCACAAGCAGGCCGCTTCGTCGACCATCCCGCTCGAAACGCTTCAGCGCGCCTTCCAGAACATCTACGACACGATGGACACGATCGACCGCTTCAAGGTGGAGGCGCTCGGCAACATGAAGCAGACTGTCGAAACGCTCGGCCGCGAGGTCGAGAAGAGCCGCGGCTATATCGCTCGAGCGGAAGGCGTCGAACAGAACCGCCTTTCCGCCGAACCCTCGCCGCTGGCGGCGCTCGAAGGCTGAACATGTCCAACCACCCGCGCAGCGTCGACCAGGCCATCGCCCGTTTCGACGAGGTGATGGGTCGGATCGATCGCAGGCCGGAGGCGCGCCAGGCCCAGCTTCGGGTCAAGGCACGGGGCCTCGCCTCCGTCGGACGAAGAATGGCCAATGTCGGCATGGCGCTTGGCCTGCTGATCGCGGCGACGATCGCCTTCGCACTCGTCGTCGGGCCGATCGGGCTCGGCGGTCTCTTCGTCGTGGCCTCCCTGATGTTCCTCGCGGTCCTGCTCTTCTCGCTTTGGCCGACGGACAGGCCGATCGTGGAATATAAGGAGGATATGCCCAACCAGGCGGTCGTGCAGCGGCTCGAGACCCTGCTGGTCAGGAAGCGCCCTGCTTTGCCAGCTCCGGCGGCCACCCGGATCGATGCGATCAGCGCCCAGCTTCCGCTGCTCGAGTCGCGGCTTTCACAGGCGGACATCCTCGATCCGCTGGCACAGGATGCCCGGCGTCTCATGGGCAAGCACCTTCCCGAACTGATCGAGCGCTACGAGCGGGTACCGCCCGCCTATCGGGCCGAGCGGGACGGCGAAGGGCTGACCGTCGACCAGCGACTGATCGCTGGTCTCGACGCCGCCAGGTCTGCACTTGACGAGCTCGGCCGGAAGCTGGCTCACGAGGATCTCACGGCTTTCGAGACCCAGGGCCGCTTCATCGAGAGCCGGTACAAGGATCAGGGCGAGGCCATTCGGGGCGAGTGATGGGATTCGAGCTCGAACGCATCCTCTACGAGACCGAAGACTTTCTGCGCCGGCACGTCAGCTCCGCTTCGGCCCAGCAGGCGCGCAAGCGCCGCTGGCAACGCAAGATGCAGGAATTCGGCCGTCGGCTTCGTCGGTCCGCCTTCCTGCTGGTCGGCCTGCTCGCGGCTTTGGTGGCCTATAGCGTCTTCGTGGATCCGATCGGCTTCCTCACCTGGATCGTCGCGATCCCGACAGCCTTTCTGGTCGCCGCCGTTTCGCTTCTCTGGCCAACCCGCCGGGCGACTCCTGCCGCCGTCCAGTCTCCCGCGACGATCCCTCTCGACCAGATGGCGGTCAGGGTCGAGGACGGGCTGATCGACCGGCGAAGCGAGTTGCCGGGCAAGGCGCTTCCCGCAGCCGATTCGATCATCGCCAGGCTCAACGAACTCCAGCCCCATCTCGCGGCGCTGGATCCCCATTCGATGGAAGCCGGGGAGGCACGCCGGCTGATCTGCCAGCATCTTCCGAAGCTGATCGACACCTATCTCGATCTGCCGCCCAGTGCCCGTGTCCCCGGATCGGAGAGCAGCCGTCGGCTGACCGAAAGCCTCGATATCGTCGCCGACGAACTCGATCATCTGCTCGAACGATGCTGCCGCGACAAGCAGCTCAGCTTCGAAACCCAGAACCGGTTCATCGAGACCCGCTACAAGGAAGACGAGCGACTGAAGCGCCCGTAAGGCGCCTCAGCCGGCCAGTAATTCCTCCGCATAGCCGACGATATCCTTCGGCCAACGGGCGATCCGTTCACGAAATCGGTCGAGCTCGCCGCGATACAAAGCGCGCAGGGCTTCCTCATAGCCCGGACGGTCGCCGGCCATGGCGGTGATGAAGCGGTAGACGGCCTCTCGCGCCGCCTCGGCATCCCTCGGTGCCTTGCGGGCCGAATCCACCAGCCGCCGGAGAGTCGCCGATGCGCCGCCGGGCTGCTGCGCCAGCCAATCCCATTGCGACGGCAGGAGGGTTATTTCTCGCGCCTTCACGCCAAGCTTCGGGCGGCCGCGCGCCCGCGGAGGCGCGGGGGTCGCGTCCCACAGGTCGAGGTCGACGACGCGTCCGGTGGAATCGTCGAAGGCCTGAACGGCGCCCTGATCGTCGGGCCATCCCCGCTCGACCTCGCGAGTGACCGACTCCACGGATCCGCGGGCGATGATCCGATCTTCGAAAAAGGCGGTGACTTGCTTGCTCATCGGGCTTCCTTTGCCCAAATTATACCCGGATATATTCCCGGTCAATAACGTCCGGGTAGAATTTTGCCCTTCCACCCATCCGCTTTCTCCCCAGACCGCTGGTGCAAGCCCGGCGACGACGTTCGTCCCAGGGGAGGCGATCCTGTTGCGAGCCTATCGTCCGCGACTGGAGCGCCGCCCCGTCGCCTCAGGCGAGCGCCCGGCGCGCCTCGGCCAGCCGGCTGACAGCTGCAGCGAGCGTATCGTCCCGTTTGGCGAAGCACAGCCGGACGACGTTGGACGCCGGATCCTGAGCATAGAAAGCCGACACCGGAATCGCCGCCACTCCGGCCTGCCGAACGGCATGCTCGCAGAAAGTCAGATCGTCGATGGCGATCCCGGAAGCGGCGAGGTCGACGGAGAGGAAATAGGTTCCCTCGGCGGCTAGAACGGCAAAGCCTTCCCTGTGCAGGTCTCGGACGAGCCGGTCACGTGACTCGGCGAAAGCCGCCAACATGCCGGCATAATAAGCGTCGTCCTTGGCAAGGCCGTAGGCGATGGCGGCCTGAAGGTTCGGGGCTGTCGAGAAGGTGACGAACTGGTGGGCCTTGGAGACGGCGCTGGCGAGACGAAGCGGAGCAACGATCCAGCCGACTTTCCATCCGGTCAGCGAGAAGATCTTGCCGGCCGAACCCACCTTCACCGTCCGTTCCGCCATTCCTGGCATTGCCGCCAGCGGAACATGACGGCGCCCGTCGAAAACGAGATGCTCCCAGACTTCGTCGCTGACGACGATCACGTCATTGCGAACGCAGTGGCGGGCCAGCAGTCGAAGCTCGTCCTCGCTGAAGACTCGCGATGTCGGATTGTGCGGATTGTTGAACAGGACGAGGCGGGTCCGCTTGGTGAAGGCCTCGGCGAGCGCCCCTTCGCGGATCCGCCAGTCGGGCGGCGAAAGTCGTACCAGCCTCGGAACTCCGCCGGCGCGGCGCACGAGCGGCAGATAGGCGTCGTAAAGCGGCTGGAACAGGACGACCTCGTCGCCCGGCTCGATCAGGGCCATCAGGCTCGAGGCGAGCGCTTCGGTCGCTCCGGAGGTGATTGTTACCTGATCGGCGACCACATCAATGGCCTGGTGGCGCCGATAATGGGCGGCCACCGCTTCACGAAGTTCCGGTAGTCCGCGCATCGGCGGATATTGGTTGGACCTTGTCGTCAGCTCTTGCGCAGCCCGGCCGACGACATCTTCGGGCCAACCGAAATCGGGAAAGCCCTGGCCGAGGTTCACCGCGCCGAACTCGCGCGCAAGTCCGGACATATGTTCGAAGATCGAAATCGGCTGGTCGGCGAAAAGCGGGTTCATCGTCGGCCACTATGCGGCGGCCACGAAGTCTTGCAAAGGAAAAGGCCCGGAGCATCGCTCCGGGCCTTCCGGCTTGAACGGCGCGGCGGCCGAACCTGCCTCGTCCGTTATTGCTGGGCCGGTTCCTGCTCACGCGCCTGACGGCGAACCTCGCCGCGGCCCATCGCCGAAATCAGGGCTTCACCGGAAACCGCGAAATTGTCCGCCGGAAGGGCGGCCAGGCGATTGCCCACCTCGACGATGACGGTGTCGACGAGGCCATTGGCCGTTGTCCTCAGCGACTGAACCTCGCCGATGGTCCGGCCGGCCGTATCCCTGACGACCATTCCGGGCGAGACGGAAACGGCTCCGGCGGTGCTGGCCAGAGCCGAGCCCGCTGCCGCGAGCGACGCTGAGCCGAAGCCGAGGCCGGCACTGCCAGCGCCCGATGCCGATCCCTGGAGGGCGCCGGCGGCTCCAGTGCCGGTTCCGACGACTCCACCGACCGCACCGCCGACGGTACCGGCGACGTTTCCGACGGTGCTGCCAATGGCGTCGGTTCCGATGGCCTGAGCGCTCGCTCCGGCTTCACCTGAAGCCGTTCCGTTTGCCCGGCCGGAAAGTCCGGCGGAACCGAGCGCCGAATCCGTGGCGCCGTCGAGGGCACCGCTTCCGCTTGCATTGCCGGAAGCGCGAGCATCCACTCGGCCGGAGCGTCGATCCACGTTGCGTTCGATCCGGGTCGCGCCCGAACCGTTCAGCCCGCCATTGACGGTCTTGGTGACGCCGCCGAGCGTTCCGCCCAGCTGGCCACCGAGGCCGCCGCCAGCCTGGCCACCGAGACCACCGCCAAGTTGGCCACCGAGGCCGCCGCCGAGCAGCTGGGCCGATGCCGGCACCGCGACCATCATGGCGCATCCCGCCATCAGTTGGAGTGCGAATTTCATTCCAAATCTCCCTTGCTCTGCGAGGATTTCTGCATTCCTCAACAGGGCAAACGGGTGGCGGAACGGATTTAATCCCGGAAAATCATCGCGACCGAATGGGCGTCCGACAGTCGCCGCAAACGATCCCGCGTCCATAAGCTCCGCCGCGCGGCGGACCGGCTTCCCGGTCGAGAGCGGACAACGGACGCGCTGTTCGGGCATGACGTGCCAGCCGGCCGGCAACGAGCGGAACGGCGTAGGACGTACCGCGCACCGCGACCAGCCGACCGTTCATCGCAGCGGCGGCCATGTCCGCCCCAGGCGCCGCATAATCGAGATGAAGAGCGCGCCCCGCCTCGATCAGGACCCGTTTGCGCCGGTCGACCCCGGTGACCGCAATCACTCCCCGGTAAGATGCCGGATAGGCCGGAGGCGCAGCGCGCCCGTCATTGCCGACCGCGGCGACGATATGCATGCCCCGCGCTTGGGCCTGGGCGACCGCGCGCGCAACGAGCGGATTGGGTGGCCCGACAAGGCTGATCGCGACCACCGGCACCCGCTGCTGCGCCATCCAGCCAAGCGCCCGTACCAGAGCGGCCGAATTGCCCCCTGCCGGATCGGAACCGAAAACGTCGGCAACCAGAAGCGGCTGTCCCGGAGCAGCCCCGCGCACCTGCTCGCGCCCGGCAATCAGCGAGGCTACGGCCGTTCCATGGGCGCTCGGCCGTGGCGCACCGCGAACAAAGCCGCGCTGCTGCACCGGTCCATCGAGGCTTGGATGAGCCGCCACGCCGCCATCGATGATCCCGATGGCCGCTGCACCGCCGCCATTTCCCTGGGCCAGCACGGCACCGCCGGCGGCCGCGGCAGAGGCCGAAGCGCCGCTCTGAAGATGAAGATGATTGGCGGCGAACGCGCCATTCGGCGCGATCCGACGAAGCCGCTGCAGGCCGCGATCGACCGACCAGCGGTTCGGGACCGCGAGCGTCACGATCCGGATGTCGAGTCCTTCCGTGACTTCCTCTCCAAGCCGGACGAATCCCGCCGCCTCGGCCTGGGCAAGAGTGGCCGGATCCGGATCGATCGCGATGATCTCGCTTCGCACCGCCGGGCCCTGTCGAGTCCATTCGAGCTGCTCGGGATTCTGCCTGACAAGGTCGCGCAGTCGGTCGAGCCGCAAACCGGCAAGGCGCCGGGCTCCTGCGCTCAGATCGGCCGCAGTGCCCAACGCGCCATCGACCACGTCCCGACCTGTCTGGCCGACGCCGCCGATTACCCCGCCGACATCCGGCACCGGCACCGACGGCAGGATCTGTGCCTGGCCGGCGACTGCCATCGAGCCCAGCAGGGCCGCCGGCAGCCACCATCTTCGTGATTTCAAGTGCATCCCGCGGCCCTTTGCATATTTTTGCTTGCCTGGGGATGAAACGCTGCGGATCCACCGTTTCCTCCATGAACGGCATTGGAGGCCGTCTGTTGCAGGCGTTCGAGCGTGAATTGCTGATCTTGCTGCCGCGGCTGCGGCGGTTTGCGCGCGCCCTTGCTCGGGATTCGGCGGATGCCGACGATCTTACCCAGGTCGCGATCGAGCGGGCGCTCAAGGCGCGTGAGCAATGGGCGCCCGGGACAAGGCTGGATGCTTGGATGATGAGGATCATGCGCAATTGCTGGATTGACGAGGTGCGCAGCCGAACGCGCCGAGGCCAGACCTTTGTGCCCGAAGAAGCAGGAGAGAATGTCTCGGACGAGGGACATCTCGATATCGAGCGCAAGGCCCAGATGAACGATGTCGATCGCGCCATGAACGCACTTCCTGCCGAACAGCGCGAAGTGATCGCACTCGTCCTTGTCGAGGGGCTCGCCTACAAGGAGGCCGCCGCCATCCTCGATATCCCGATGGGAACCTTGACCTCGCGCCTGACCCGGGGACGCCAGGCACTTGCACAGATGTTGGAGGCGGCGTGATGAGCCTGAACGACGAAATGCTGATGGCCTATCTCGACGGGGAACTGGACGAGATTGCCCGACATAGGGTCGAAAAGGCGGTTGCCGGCGACAGCGCCTTGCAGCAGCGACTGGAGGTCCAACGTCGACTTCGCGATCGACTTGCCGGCCATTACGGCCCCGTCGCTGAAGAGCCGGTGCCCGAGCGCTTCCGGACGCTGCTCGACACCAAGGTCGTCCGTCTTTCTCGGCCTCGCGAGCGGCGTTTCAGCCGGGCCTGGGGGCAGGCCGCCGCGATCGCGGCCACCCTCCTGATCGGACTGGTGCTCGGCCGTTCGCTGCCGACCGAAACGGGACCACTGACAGCGAAAGAAGGCGCCCTTTTCGCGGCCAGCGATCTCGAACGGGCGCTGGATACGCAGCTGGCCAGCTCTGCCACGCCCGGCGAAACGCGCATCGGAGTGACCTTCGCCGCCAGCGATGGCCGTCTTTGCAGGACGTTCCAGAGTGCGGCGGTATCGGGACTCGCCTGTCGCGAAGCCGACGACTGGCAGCTCGTGATTGCCACGGGCGGCGAAAGCCGATCCGTGAGCGAGTATCGTCAGGCTTCCAGCGCCGACGCCCAGATCATGGCTCTGGCTCAGGAGATGATGGCCGGTGAACCGCTATCCGCCGACGCCGAACGGCGCGCCCGGGATTCCGGCTGGAATTCCGCAGCGGCGGATTAATCGGCCGCCTTCATCCGTTTCCCCGGCATCAGCCGAGGAGCGAAAATGCGTAACAAGATCCTTGCGGCCGTCGTGGCCGCCTGCGCCGCCCCGGTGGCAGCCGAGCCTGCCGCCGAACTTTCCACCGGAGTCGAGTATCAGGAAGGCGACTACGGCACCGGCGAACCGGTAGAGACTCTTACCGTGCGAAACGCCCTTCGAGTCGAAAGCGGGCGAACCTTCTTCACGGCAAGTCTTCCCTACCATCGACTGGAAGCGCCAGGAAACGTGGTCGGCGGCGGCGGTTCGATCCTGGGCCTGCCGATCATCATCGATCCCACCGAACCGACGACTCGGACCGTGAGGGAGGGTATCGGCGATCTCCGGCTGGGCGCCGGTCATTCGATCCGGACCTTCGGGGGCATGGATCTCAGCCTGGTCGGACAGGTGAAGCTGCCGACGGCATCGGCGCAGCGCGGACTGGGGACGGGTGAAGTCGATTTCAGCCTGGGCGCGGAAGCGTCCCGGACTTTCGGCCGGGTGACTCCCTTCGCTTCGATCAGCTACACCCTTCCGGGCGATCCCGAGGCCTATGAGCTGCGCAACAGCTTCGCCGCCCGCGGAGGGCTGACCGCCCAATTGTCGTCGAACCTGCGCGGCATGGTTTCTTATGGTTATGCCCAGAGTCTCAGTCCTCTGGTTCCTGACGAACAGCAGGTCTCGACCGGCTTGAATCTCGGTCTCTCGCGACGATTGTCGCTTGGGCTTTACGGCTCCGCCGGGCTGTCGGAAGGCGCGCCCGATGTCGGCGCCGGGCTTCAGCTCGGCTGGCGGATCTTCTAGCGGGAGCCGCTGGCCGACTCGCTTCCTCCCGGCGCGGCATTCTGGTCCGCCTCGGAAGCGGTGGGCCTCGTCGCCGCAGGCGCAGATGCCGGCGCGGAATCTTGCGGCCGCGGCTCCTGCTCCGTTCCCCAGCGTCCCAGCGGGCGCTGGGGCGGTGCGGTCGAACGGTCGCCGGTCAGCGACCACCGCTCGCTGCGCGACAGGACCCGGCTGGCACCGGCACGCTCGGCGATCACTTCATTGGCCGTTTCCCGGCTGAGCGGCTCGTACCGGCGAAGCACCGCGCGCTGGAAACTGTCGACGCTCCCCAGCGGAAGCCCCTTGGCCGTGTCGAGCGCGGCGGCTTCCGCGGCCGCGTCCCGAGTTTCACCCTCGGCCGCAGCCCTGCGTTCGGCCATGGTCGGCTGGCCGAAGCCGCCGCGCCAGGCGATCGCCGGTTCCACCCCCGGATGCCGCCGGCTGAACGCTGCCGGACGCCCCCATCCGCCGGACCAGCGGTAGAAGATGTGCGTGCCGACATTGGCCAGCTTGGTGAGGCTGGAAGCCCAGTAGGGAACGACCCAGTTGGTGTGGTAATGGGTCGCCCACCCCACCGGAGCGTAGACGTAACCGGACAAGGCCGCCTCGGCGACCTGCCGGGCCCGCTGCCAGTAGGAGGCCATCGGAGCGCGGCGAAGCGAGCCATCGCAGGTGAAGCTGAACTGGCAGCCGGTCATCCGGTGAGCGCCCTCGAACACCACCCCGCACACCGTCGAAGGATAGGCCGGATGGCGGGCCCGGTTGAGGACGACCTGGGCAACGGCGCGCTGCCCGTCGAGCGGCTCGGTTGCCGCTTCATAATAGATCGCGGCGGTGAGACAGTCGATCGACCGCAGCCGGTCGGCTTCGCTGGCGAAGGCGAACTGGTACGGCCGGGCGGCGGGATTGGCCGAATCGGAGATCGGAATCGAAGCGTTGTACGCTACTGCGTCGGTGGGATCGATTGGCTTGAGCTGGGTCGCGGCCGTGGCCGCCGCCGCCTGCCGCAGCTCGCGGGCAACCGTCGGCGCGGTCACCGGATTCAAGGTCATCGAACTGAACTGGGCAGGGTTCATCGCAAGATTGACCCCGGCAACGACCCACAAGGCCAGCATCGCCGCAACCACCGTCCACGCACGCCAATGCCTGCGCACCGCTTCCGGACCGCGCAAGAAAGTCTGCTTCAGGACAAGCGCCGTCATCAAGTCACCAATAAGTACCGGGAAAGAGGTGCATCATATAGGTAAGACAGGCTTTCTGCAACCTGAAGGGCGTTCGCCGAACCGCAGCCCAGCTGAACCCGAGCACCTTGGAACGAATAGTTCCAATGGCTTCGCCTCTTCGGGAAGCGATCGCCATCTCCCTTTCTATTGAAATCGTTTCGAACCCGGATAGAAGCCCGCGCCGGGGGCTCTGTCAGGGGAAGATTCGTCATGAAATCTGCGTCACTCCTTTTCGGAGCGGCTTCGCTCGCCCTTGCCGCAGCGGCGATCGCACAGCCGCGGGCGGGAACCGGCGGCACCGTCAACTACTGGATGTCTGCTGAAACGATGAGCGGCTTCGCCGCCGGGGCAATGGGCCAGGGCGGTCGGCCGAACATCGGCGCGCTGATGTCCGGCCGCTCGGGCAACTCGGCCTTCGTCAGGAACCTCACGCTCCAGCTCGGAAGTCCGCGCCGTGCGTCAGGCGCTCCCGCCGCGGAGCATCTGCCGCCCGCCGGGCTCAACGTCGGCCCTTCCCTGCCGCTGGTGTCTCCCGAAGGTACGAACAACCGGACCGGCAATGAAAATTGGACCGACGGCAACCAGCGCGCCCAGGGGAAAATCCTGATCTACTGGGGCTGCGGCGAGCGCGCCCGCCAGGGACAGCCGTTCGAAATCGATCTCGCCCGGCTCACTGCCGGTCAGGCGCAGGCGACGTTCGGCGGGCTCGACATCCGGATGATGAACCCGCCGAGCCCGTCCAGCAGCACGACCTACGGCGAATGGCCGAACCAGCGCTCGCGCACCCAGGTGCCGGTAAATGGATCGCTGGTCGGCGATCATGTCGTTCGCGGCAATTACAGCCCGGAAATTCGTTTCGCGCTTGCTCAGGGCCAGGATTTCCTTGCGCCGCTGGTCCTGACCTCGAACACGCCCAATGCCGCCCGAGCCGTTCCGGTCGCCTGGCAGACGGTGCCGAACGCCCGGGCCTATTTCCTGATGGCCACCGGCGCCCGCGAGGACGGGACGATCGTGATGTGGACCTCGAGCGAGGTCCAGTTCAACCAGATGGGAATGATGGACTATCTCAGCCAGGAGGAGATTGCCCGGCTGGTCCAGCAGCGCGTTCTGCTCAACGCGCAGGCGACTCAGTGCACCGTCCCGGCCGAAGTCGCCGGAAGCGTACAGGGCGCTTCACTGATGGTGACCGCCTTCGGGCCGGAGGCCAATTTCAGCCACCCCGCCAGGCCCGCCAATGCCGGTCGCAACTGGGCTCCCGAATGGACCGCCAAGCTTCGGACCCGCTCCGTTCACATGGGCATGCTCGGCATGAACATGGAAGAGATGATGGGCGGTAATGCCGGCCAGGCGGATCAACCGGAACGGCCGCAACAGCGACGTCGCTCTCTTCGCGATCGGCTTCGGGAACGCATTCTCGGCAACTGATTGCGGGGGAGCGGCTGGCTTCGGTCCGGCTGAGCCGCTAAGAGCCCGGGCATGTAAGCTTCAACGCGAGGACGCATGCCCGACCGCATTCCGCCCCCCGCCGCCGCTGCCGCGAGCACCCATTGCACTTCCGAGGAGTATGAGGCGCTCTATCGGCGGTCGATCGAGGATCCGGACGGCTTCTGGGCGGAGCAGGCAAAGCGGATCGACTGGGTTCGGACACCCTCGACGATCGCCAACTGGTCGTTCGATCCGGTCGACGTGAAGTGGTTCGAGGACGGAGTCCTCAACCTCTGCCACAATTGCGTCGACCGGCATCTCGCCGAGCGCTCGAACGAGCTGGCGATCGTCTGGGAGGGCGACGAACCCGGTTCGGTCCGGCGTCTCACCTATGGCGAACTCCATGCCCAGGTGGTCCGGATGGCCAACGGCCTGAAGGCGCTCGGCGCCGGCAAGGGCGATCGGGTGACGCTCTACCTGCCGATGATTCCGGAAGCGGCGATAGCCATGCTCGCCTGCGCCCGGATCGGCGCCGTCCACAGCGTTGTCTTCGGCGGCTTCTCGCCGGAGGCGCTTCGAGGCCGGATCGAGGATTGTGGCAGCCGCTTCGTCGTGACCGCCGACGGGGGAATGCGGGGCGGGAAGCTGGTGCCGCTGAAAGCCAATGTGGATTCCGCTCTCGAAGGCCTCGAAGTGGAGTCGGTGATCGTCGTTCGCCACACCGGCAACGACATCGCGATGAAGGACGGGCGTGACCATTGGTATCACGCTCTGGGCGAGACCGTTCCCGACACCTGCCCATGCGAACCGATGGCCGCCGAGGATCCGCTCTTCATCCTCTACACTTCAGGCTCGACCGGCAAGCCGAAAGGGGTGCTCCACTCGACCGGCGGCTATGCGGTTTGGACGGCGACCACCTTCCACTATGTGTTCGATTACCGTCCCGGCGAGCTTTTCTGGTGCACCGCCGATGTCGGTTGGGTGACCGGCCACAGCTATGTCGTTTACGGTCCGCTCGCCAACGGTGCGACCGTGTTGATGTTCGAAGGCGTTCCCAACTATCCCGACACCAGCCGCTTCTGGGACATGGTCGAACGTCACCGGGTCGACATCTTCTATACGGCGCCGACGGCGATCCGGGCACTGATGCGCGACGGCGAGGCGCCGGTGAAGAAGCATGACCGTTCCTCGCTTCGGCTGCTCGGCACCGTCGGCGAACCGATCAATCCCGAAGCCTGGCTGTGGTACTGGCGAACGGTTGGCGACGAACGCTGCGCGATCGTCGACACCTGGTGGCAGACCGAGACCGGGGGGATCATGATCACCACCCTTCCCGGCGCTCACGCGATGAAACCGGGATCGGCCGGTCGCCCCTTCTTCGGAATCGTTCCGCAGCTGGTCGACGCCGAAGGCAGCGAGCTCGATGGCGCCGCATCGGGCAATCTCTGCATCGCTCGCTCCTGGCCAGGGCAGATGCGCACCGTCTATGGCGACCATGAGCGCTTCGTTCAGACCTATTTCAGCACCTATCGCGCTCGCTACTTCACCGGGGACGGCTGCCGGCGCGACGAGGACGGATATTATTGGATCACCGGGCGAGTGGACGACGTCCTCAATGTTTCCGGCCACCGGCTCGGGACAGCCGAGGTGGAATCCGCGCTCGTCGCCCATCCGCTCGTGGCCGAGGCCGCGGTCGTCGGCTACCCGCACGACGTCAAGGGCACCGGAATCTACGCTTATGTCACCCTGATCGCCGGTGAAGAGCCAGGCGACACGCTCAAATCGGAGCTGAAGCAGCAGGTCCGACGGGAGATCAGCCCGATTGCCACGCCAGATCTGATCCACTTCACCCCAGCCCTACCCAAGACCCGGTCGGGCAAGATCATGCGGCGGATTCTGAGAAAGATCGCCGAGGACGATTTCGCCAATCTGGGCGACACTTCGACCCTCGCCGATCCCGGACTCGTCGACGACCTCATCGAAGGACGGAAGAACCGCCGATGAGGATTGTCGTCGCCGATATCGGCGGCACCCATGCCCGGCTGGCCCTTGCCGAATTACAGCCGAATGGGCGGCCGCGTCTCGGGACGATGAAGCGCTATCGCTCGCGCGAATATCCGGGGCTTGCCGAGGTCTGGCGAAGGTTCGCCGCCGATCTGGGGGAGCCGCTTCCGACCCGTGCCTCCATTGCCGTCGCCGCTCCGATCGAAGGCGACGTGCTGCGCTTCATGAACAATGACTGGCGGATCCCGCGCTTCGGAATCGCCGACGAACTGGGCCTGGAGAGGATCACTCTCCTCAACGATTTCGGAGCCGTCGCTCACGCCGTGTCGGTGCTTGAAGACGACGAACTCCAGCCCATTTTCGGGTCCGGCCGATGGCCGGAGGAAGGCGTGATCAGCGTGCTTGGGCCAGGAACCGGGCTCGGCGTGTCGATGCTGGTCCGGGAGAAGGGCCGAGTACTGGTGATCGAGACCGAGGCCGCTCATATCGGCTTTGCCCCGCTCGATCCGAGGGAAGAGGAACTCGCAGACATGCTCACCGCCCGCTACGGCCGAGCATCGGTGGAGCGGGTCGTCTCCGGACCGGGCCTGATCGACATCTATGCCTTTCTCGGCGGCCATGCCGAGGTCGATCCGGCGCGCGCCGGCGATCTCTGGAACGCGGCGATCGACGGCAGCGATGCCGTGGCTGTCCATGCCCTCGATATCCTCGTGCGCTGTTTCGGCGCGGCCGCGGGAGACATCAGCCTTGCCCATGGTGCGATGGCCGTCGCGATTACCGGCGGCCTCTCCAACCGGATCGCTCATCTTCTGCGCTCGCCGATCTTCGCGGCCCGGTTCACCGCCAAGGGCCGCTATCGCGAACGCATGCAGCGCGTGCCGGTGATGCTCGCTACCTATCCGGAGCCGGGGCTGCTCGGCGCCGCCGTCGCCTTCGAACGCGCGCTGTCCGACTAGATCGCCCGCGCGACCACTTCCTTCATGATCTCGTTGGTGCCGCCGAAGATCCGGGTGACGCGGGCGTCGCGCCAGAGGCGGGCGATCAGATATTCATCCATGTAGCCGGCGCCGCCATGGAGCTGGAGCGCGGCGTCGCAAATCTCCCACTGAAGCTCCGTATGCCAGAGCTTGGCAGCGCTTGCCTCGGCGGCCGTGAGCTTCCCCTCCATGTGCCGCTTCAGCGCCCAGTCGAGATGGGCCCAGCCAACCTGCAGCTTGGCGGCAAGATCGGCCAGGGTGAAGCGGGTGTTCTGGAACTCGAACACGGCGCGTCCGAACGCCTGGCGCTCCTTGGTGAATTTCACCGCTTCGTCGAAGGCGCGCTGGGCCGACGCCTGGGCACCGATTGCAATCCCGAGCCGCTCCTGAGGCAACTGGTTCATGAGATAGGCGAATCCCATCCCCTCGGCGCCCAGCAGATTGCTCTGCGGCACCCGAAGGTCCTGGAAAAAGAGCTCGGACGTGTCCTGGCCGTGCAGGCCGATCTTGTCGAGGTTGCGCCCGCGGGCGAACCCCGGGCGATCGGCCTCGACGAGGATCAGTGACGTTCCCCTGGCGCCCGCCCCTGGATCGGTCTTCGCGACGACGATGACCAGCTCCGCATGCTGGCCGTTGGTGATGTAGGTTTTGGATCCGTTGAGGACGAAATCGTCGCCGTCCTTGACGGCGGTCGTCTTGATCCCCTGAAGGTCCGAACCGGCTCCCGGTTCGGTCATGGCGATGGCCGTCGGCGTTTCGCCCGAAATCAGCTTCGGCAGCCACCGCGACTTCAATGCCTCGGAGCCATATTCGACGATATAGGGCGCAACGATGTCGGAATGCAGGCCGATGCCGGCGCTCGATCCGGCATAGCCCAGCTCTTCCGCGATCACCGCATTGTAGCCAAAGTCCAGGCCGAGGCCGCCATAGCGCTCCGGAACGTTGGGACAGAGCAGCCCCGCATCGCCTGCCCTTCGCCAGAAATCGCGATCGATTTCGCCTTGTGCTTCCCAGCGCTCGAGGTGAGGGATCAGTTCGCGCTCGAAAAAGCGGCGCACCTGGTCTCGAAACAGGTCATGCTCCATGGAGTAGACGGAGCGGCGCGAAAGATCGAGCATCTAGAGTTCCTTGAAGCGGGGGGCCGGGTTCGGCTCGATATGGCCGTTCCGGTCGGAAAAGGTGGAGCGGGCGCGATTGTGCGGATGCCCCGGCGCCTCGGCGAGCGACAGGATCGGCGCGAAGCAGGAATCGCTGCCCTCGAGCAGATCGCACCAATGCTGCCGCGGTCGGCTCAGGAACAGCCGGGTGAGTTCGTCGCGAAGTTCCGGATCGAACTGACTGGAGGCGAGGCCGAGCTTTCCCTTCAGAACCGCGAAGAATTGCGGCTCCAGCGCGCCGATCGCCACCCATTTGCCGTCGGCGCATTCGTAGCTGTCGTAGAAGGCCGAGCCGCTGTCGAGAAGGTTGCGGCCGCGCTCGTCCCTCCACATCCCCGCGGCAAGCAGCGCGTAGGTCTGTGCGCCGAGCAAGGCCGCGCCGTCCGTCATCGCACAGTCGATCACCGTCCCCTTGCCGGTGGTCCGGGCGGACAGGATCCCGGCAAGCATGGCGAAGGCCAGGAGCATTCCGCCGCCACCAAAGTCGCCGACGGCGTTCAGCGGCGGTGTGGGCTTGCTCTCCGCCCGGCCATAACCGTGCAGATTTCCGGCAAGGGCGATATAGTTGATGTCGTGGCCGGCAGCGTGGGCCAGAGGCCCGTTCTGGCCCCATCCGGTCATCCGACCATAGACCAATCGGGGATTGGCATCGCGCAACGCATCGGGCCCGAGGCCAATCCGCTCCATCACTCCGGGTCGGAAGCCCTCGATGAGTCCGTCGGCTGAGCGAGCGATATCGATTGCGCGCTCGAGGTCGGCCTCATCTCTGAGGTCGAGTGGGAGTATTTCGGCTCGATTGCGGCGCAGGATGTCCCTTTCGGGCGAAATCGGCGCCGATCCATGCTTGCGCTCGATCCGGATCACCTCCGCGCCGTGATCTGCCAGCATCATGGCGGCAAAAGGGGCGGGTGCCAGACCCGCAAATTCGATGATCCGGATCCCCTGCAAAGGTTGCGGCAAGAGCACCTCCGACGGGCAGACTAGGGCCGCCGCTGCCGGGTGTCAGCAGCTTTCCGGAAGTGGAATGAAGGACGGCTCAAACGTCGCCTTCGCCGTCTCCGTCCTCGTCCTCGCCTTGGTCATCCCCCCCGATGCAGATAACCAGGAGGCACAACCCGCCGGAGCCGTCTTCATCCGCTTCCGTCGGCGGCGGCTCTTCGGCCACGGGCTCCTCCACCGGCGGCTCCTCGACTGGGGGCTCCTCGACTGGAGGCTCTTCGGCCGGCGGCTCCTCGACTGGAGGGTCCTCGGCCACTGGCTCCTCCACCGGCGGCTCCTCGACTGGAGGCTCCTCGGCCGGCGGCTCCTCCACCGGCGGCTCCTCGACTGGAGGCTCTTCGGCCGGCGGCTCCTCGACGGACGGCTCCTCGACTGGAGGCTCCTCGGCCGGCGGCTCCTCCACCGGCGGCTCCTCGGCCGGCGGTTCCTCGGCCGGCGGTTCCTCGGCCGGGGGCTCCTCGACTGGGGGCTCCTCGACGGGCGGTTCCTCGGCAGGCGGTTCCTCGCCCGGGGGTTCGCTGACTACTGGCACCTCTTCGGGAGGCTCTTCGCTCGGAGGCTCGCCAACCGGAGGCTCCTCGGCTGGGGGTCCGCTGATTGGAGGATCGCTCCTGGGTTCCTCGGAAGGCGGATCAACCCGACCTCCTGATCCGCCGCCGTCGCGACCACCGGGTGAGTCATCCTCCCCCAGATCAATCCCGCGCAGGCCTCCCGGATTGACGCCGGCCAGGGCGAAGGCGAGTTCAACCTCATCACCCCCGGCCAGACGGCCATTGGATCCTTCTTGCTCTCCCAGTGCGCTCGGGTCGAAGTCGTTGAGTTCGCCAAAAGCATAAGCGAGTTCCACCGTCTCTTCCAGCAGGCCGCCGGTGGCTTCGCCAAGCGAAACCCTTTCCTCCCGCAGCGCCGTCGCCACCACCGCTGCAGGGGCAGAACTCGGGGGCAGCGAAACCGAAATCACGCCGGGTGTCGGCGCACGTTCGGAACGGATCGACCGGCGTTCCTCTCCCTCGATATTGAGCTGATAAGGATCACCGGCGTCGACGGCCGCAATCATGCCCGGCTGGAGCAACTCGACGGCGCCTCCGTCGAGAGTCGCAACCTCGACCGCCCCTTCAGTGACCTGTACCGACGCGCCGGCCTCGGTCACCGTGACCGTGAAGGTCGTGCCCTTCACGACGGCCGCGAGATAGGGGGTCTGGACGCCGAAATGCGGTGTCGAGCGGCGCTCAATCCTGAACAGCGCCGTGCCCCACTCCGTCAGCATCTGGACGATACCCCTCGACGCCTGAGCTTCCGGAATGCGGAGTCGGCTTCCGGGGGAAAGGATGACGAATTCCTCCCCTCGCACCATCACGGCGCGGCTTTGCGCCGCCGCGGCAATGGTTGAGCCCTGGGCGAGCAGCATGCCCCGAGTGGCGGCTCGGCTGCGGCCATTCTCGGTGATCCTGACATCGCCGCTCACCTCGCTGACCCGCCAATCCGGCGCCTGTGCGACGGCACGGCCGCTCATCGCCATCAGCAGCGATGCCAGGAGGAAATGTGTTCTACGCATGATTGCCACTCCGGCGGGAATCGCCGTTCGAACTCGCGTCCTGCATCCGGGGGCATTGCAAGCGGGTGAAAAGCGGAGGTTAACGCCGACTTAGCACCTCCGTCTCGATTCGGGACTGAAACAGCAAATCAAATCAGGACGGTAGCCACGATCAGGTTTAAAGAGCGCGGTGGGCTTGTAGCTTAAGCAGAGCGCGCCGCAGATTACGGTGAAGATGCAGGTTCGATCCCTGCCGAGCCCACCAATCCGTCCTACGTCGCCGGATCGACCGCTCCATCAAGCGAGCACACGCGAATGAGGGGTCTCGGCTGCGATCCCTTGCCGCCCGGCGCTACCGTCCTTCGTCCGGCTTTCCGAAGCGCCGCCAGCCTCAGCGCGGCGCCATCCTGATCGCTCCGTCCAGCCGCACATGTTCGCCGTTGAGATAGGGAGTCTCGACCATGAACAGCGCCAGCCGGGCATATTCCTCCGGCTGGCCCAGCCGCTTCGGGAAGGGTACTTGGGCGGCGAGCGCGTCCTTGACGTTCTGCGGCATCATCGCGACCATCGGCGTTTCGAACACGCCCGGCAGGATCGTGTTCACACGTATCCCCTCCCCCATCAGGTCGCGGGCGATCGGCAGCGCCATTCCAAGCACGCCCGCCTTCGATGCCGAATAAGCAGCCTGGCCGATCTGCCCGTCCTGAGCCGCGACGCTGGCCGTGTTGATGATGACGCCTTTCTCGCCATCATCGAGCGGATCGAGCGCCGCCATTCCGGCCGCGGACTTGGCGAGCACGCGGAACGTGCCGATCAGATTGATCTGAATGACCAGCTCGAACTGATGGATCGGATAGGGCCTGATCTCGCCCGTCTGCTTGTCGCGACCGACCGTCTTCACCGCATTGGCGACACCGGCGCAGTTGACGCAGATCCGCTCCTGGCCGTGCGCCTCGCGCGCCCGGGCGAAGCCGGCCTCGACCGCCTCGTCGGAGGTGACGTCAACCTGCGCAAAGACTCCGCCGATCTCGCTGGCGACTTTCTCGCCCTTGCCGGCGTCGCGATCGAACACCGCCACCCTCACACCCCGGGCCGCCAGCGCGCGCGCCGTCGCTTCACCGAGACCGGAAGCGCCGCCGGTGACCACCGCGGCGATTTGGCTGTCGAGCTTCATAAAGTTCCTCCCTTTGCGGCCGTTCCTAGGGTCTCGGCCCCGCACCCGCAACGCCTGTCACTGGGCCCGGATTGCAGCGCCATCGGCAGCGGCGGCCATGTTTAACGGCGCTTTAGGGTTTACGAGCGATAAACGCTTCGGCGGGGTAAGTACGGGGAAATCGATGAGTGCAAGCCACCGAATGCTGAGCCTGGTGTTTGACAATGGCGTCGACAGCCGACGGCAATGGCCACGACAGCTGATGCTTCTGTCGGCACGGCTGATCACGATCACCAGCGACCGGCCCATCCGGATCCGCGACCTGTCGCCGGGCGGCGCCCGGATCGAAGGCTCCGAGCTTCCGGGGATCACAACCGACGTTCTCATCAAGCGCGGCCGGTTCGAGGCGTTCGGGACGATCGTCTGGATTTCGGGCGGACAGGCCGGGGTCGAATTCGAGACGCCGCTGGACGACGAAGCGCTCGAAGCGCTCCAGCAGCCGCGGCAGCCAGAGTTCGAACCGGCCGCAAGCGTCTCCGGAAGACCGGGATTCGGCCGGAAGAGCGGCGGACATGGCCGCTACTCGGACGGTTCGGGCTGGATCGACCTTTAGGTCGGAAGCGCCGCCAGACGAAGATCTTCGATCCCTTGGGCCGCTAATCTTGCATGCATGCACGCCGATGCATATCTATGCATCGCAGGAATAGCGGGTGGCTCGATGAAACGATTCTTATGCTCTCCGGAACGGCCGTGGGGAATTCATTCCTCGGTCCGTAATGATGAAAATTGCCTGCGCTGCGGCTGGACCGCCCCGGACCCGAAAGGCGATGCGCACGCCGCCGCGGTGCGCCGCGGCTGGACCGTGATTGACGGCGGCGGTAGCGAGCCCGCTGCGGAAGAACGGATTGCCGCCTGAAGATCGAACTCGGGGCCGGCCGCAGCGTTTTCAGTTGGGGCGCCGTACGCTAGCCGCCCATCGTTGAGCGCCGATCAGGCGAGGCTCTCGACGATGGTGACGTTGGCGATTCCGCCGCCTTCGCACATCGTCTGCAAGCCCCAGCGCTTGCCCCGGCGCTTGAGGGCGTGAGTGAGCGTCGCCATAAGCTTCGCGCCCGACGCGCCAAGCGGATGACCGAGGGCGATGGCCCCGCCATTGACGTTGAGCTTGTCGGGATCGGCGCCGATCTCGCGAAGCCAGGCGAGCGGCACCGGTGCGAACGCCTCGTTCACCTCGTAAAGATCGATCTCGTCGATCGTCATTCCGGCGCGCTCCAGCGCTCGCCGGGTGGCCGGGATCGGCTCCTCGAGCATGATCACCGGATCGCCCGCAGTAACGGTGAGATTGTGGATTCGCGCCAGTGGCACCAAGCCATGGGTCTTGAGCGCCGACTCGCTGACGACCAGCACGGCGCTGGCGCCGTCGCAGATCTGGCTGGCATTGGCGGCGCTGAGCTTGCCGCCTTCCTTGAGAAGCTTGACCGAGGCGATACCGTCCAGAGTGGCGTCGTAGCGGATTCCTTCGTCGGTCCGGTGTTCGCTTCCGTCCACGGCAAGGGGAACGATCTCCGAATCGAAATCGCCCGCCTGGGTGGCACGCGCGGCCTTGCGATGGCTTTCGAGCGCGAAGCGGTCCAGCTCCTCGCGCTCGAAGCCATATCGATCGGCGATCATCTCGGCGCCGACGAACTGGCTGAACATCGCCACTCCGAACCGCTCCTGGATGCTCCTGGGAAACGGACCGCCGAGCCCGGCCTGAATCGCCAGGGTCACCGGCGAACCCATCGGCACCCGGCTCATCGATTCCACGCCCGCGGCGATCACCACGTCCTGGGTTCCGCTCATTACCGCCTGGGCAGCGAAATGGATCGACTGCTGGGAAGAACCGCATTGGCGGTCGATCGTCACGGCTGGAACGCTTTGCGGAAGCCTGGAAGCCAGGACGGCATTGCGTCCGACGTGGAAGCTCTGCTCGCCGACCTGGCCGACGCAGCCCATGATCACATCCTCGATCGCGGCCGGGTCGATTCCGGTTCGGTCGACCAGCGCGTTCAGGACCTGAGCGGCCATGTCCGCCGGATGCCAGTCCTTGAGCGCTCCGCCCTTGCGACCGCCGGCGGTCCGGACGGCATCGACAATATAGGCCTCGGCCATGTTCTCGCTCCAGCTTCACGTTTACGTAAGCTGCATGTAGCGGCCGCCGCTCGGCACTGGAAGCCCCGGCGGTTCCGGTCTATTAGCCTCTCGAAGCGAGGCAGGACGACATATGGCGAATCCTTTCACCGAACATCCGCAGGAGGTCGGCGAAACCTATCTGGAGCATATGGGCATCGCGACAGGGGTCGGCGCACAGCTTCTGGTCGGCGCCCTCGCCTGCTTCGTCCATGCGATCTTTCCCTTTCTCTGCGTTCGCACGGGAAGCAGCACGATCGAAAGGCTTTACCGGCGGATCCATGGCCGGGTCGACAAGCCGAACTGGGAACGCCACCCGATCATCTAGAGCTTGAGGCTGGGCCTCCCCGTCTCCCTGCATTGCCTAGCGGAATCGCAGGCTCATCCCGATCGCCGCAATTCCCCTGTCGCGGGACCGGACCGCCGTGGGGTGGCGATCACCCTCCATGTGCGAACGTGGCCGGGCGATTTCGGGTATGGCGAAACGGCCCACGCCGATCTGGAGGTTCCGGTTCACCGGGTAAGCGGCGATCAGCCCGCTTTGCCGAGGTTCTCCGGCGTTGCGAAGGTCGCCTTCGAAGGTTCGGAAATCCGGGAGATTGGGCCGGGCCCGCTCGGCGGAAGACGGAGTATCGAGTGGCCCGACCAGAAAAGCCTGGCTTGGTTGCGCTGCGGCCTGGGTCGTCGTCAACAGGACGAACGAACCTGCCAGCGCCGCGTACCTGCGACGCAGAATCATTGTCCTACACCCCTGTAGTCCCTGTTGGACCGAACAGCGCCCCGAGCCACAGAATTGTTCCAGCCGTTTCTCGGGCGGAACGAATTCGACGTCTGGGCGCGGTCGATCAGCCGGCGTTGCTAGAGCTTCAGCCGGCGGCGGTCGGCGAGGATCGCCTGGGCGGCATTGTGACCGGGAGCGCCCGTCACGCCGCCGCCAGGATGGGCGCCGGAACCGCACAGATAGAGCGCCTGGACAGGCATCCGGTAATCGGCGTGGCCAAGCATCGGCCGGTTCGAGAAGAGCTGGTCCAGCCCCATCTTGCCATGGAATATGTCCCCTCCGACGAGGCCGAAGCGCCGTTCCAGGTCGAGCGGCGACAAGGCCGAACGGCCGATGATGGAGGCCGCGAAACCCGGCGCATGCCGATCGACATGGGCGATGATCGAGTCGGCCGCCTCGTCCCGGCGAAAGTCCCAGCCACCCGGCACGTCGTAGGGGAAATGCTGGCAGAAGAGGCTGGCGACATGTGCTCCCGCCGGGGCCAGACTGTCGTCGAGCGTGGAAGGGATCAGCATTTCGACGATCGGCTCGCTCGAATAGCCTAGCGTGCGGGCGCTCAGATAGGCGCGGTCCATATAATCCAGCGACGGCGCGATGATGATCCCGGCGGTGAGATGGTCGCCGGGCTCCGGAAGGCTGGTGAATCGCGGCAGCTGCGAAAGCGCGACGTTCATTCGGAAGGTGGCGGATTCGCTTGCCCAATGCGACATTCGCTGCGCAATCTCGGCGCTCACCGCGCCTCCAGGCAGCAGCCGGTCGAACAGCAGCCTCGGATTGACTCCGGCGGCGACGGCCTTGCTCCGATAGGCTCGACCCGAGACGAGGGCGCCGACGGCCCTGCCCTTTTCCACTATTATCTCGTCGACGGGAGAATCGACCAGGATCTCGACTCCGGCCTCGCGGCAGGCCTTGGCCATCGCCTGGGTGATCGCGCCCATGCCGCCGATCGCGTGGCCCCAGGCGCCTTCGACCCCCGCCGCTCCGCCGAAGACGTGGTGAAGCAGGACATAGGCCGATCCCGGCGCGTTCGGGCTGGCATAATGGCCGACAACGCTGTCGAAGCCGAACAGCGCCTGGACCAGCTCATGGCTGAAGTAGCGCTGGAGAATGTCCGCCGCAGACTTGGTGAAGAAGTCGACCAGATGCCGTTGCTCCTCCAGCGTCAGCCGGTTGGCGCCCGCGCCCAGCTTGAGCAGCGCCAGCAGGTCGGCCAGTCCGCCGCCCGCATTGGGCGGCGCCCGAAGCAGCCATTGGCGAAGCAGGGAAACGACCGAGCCGAGCGCGGCCGAATAGGCGTCATAATTCTCCGCATCGGCGGGACTGTGGCGAGCGATTTCGCGGCGCGTCAGGCCGCCGCGGCCGGCGAGCAGATAGTCGCCAGTCTCGGTGGGCAGGAAATTGTCGACCTTGCGAAGCACGACCCGAAGCCCATGATGGTGAAGCCGCATGTCGCGGATCACCTTGGGGTTGAGCAGGCTGACCGTGTAGCTCGCCGTCGAATTGCGGAAACCGGGGTGAAATTCCTCGGTGACCGCCGCCCCGCCGACGATCCCGCGCGCCTCGAGGACGCTGACCTTGAGGCCGCGCGAAGCAAGGTAGTAGGCGCAGACGAGGCCGTTATGGCCTGCCCCTATGATCAGTACGTCGCTGCTGTGGTTGGTCACGCCCGTCCTTCGCTCGGCTTAATCCGAACGCGAGCGCTAGATAGTCATCGAGCGCGAAGCGGCGCCACCCTTATTGTCGGGTCAGCCTGACGTGCGCGAAACTTGCAGATTGTCGAATCTGAACGTGCCGGAGGAGCATCCGAAGACGATCGCGTTCGGCTGCAGGTCGTTCAACGGCACGCGTGTGCGGGATTGCCCCATCCGGAATTCCGCATGGCCGTCAGCCGTGACTTCCAACACGAACGGCACCGGTGCTCCGCTCGGCACTCGGCCGACGATGCTGCGCTCCCTCAGCTCGTTGTTGATCAATCGTCGCAGAGTGAAATCGAACCGGCGCGGAGTGGCGGCCTGGATCGAAAGCACCGCTGAAAGCTCCTGGGGCTCGCCTTCCTCGAGCAGGGCAATGGAGGCGAAGGGGGTGAAGTTGTCGGGGTTGAGATTGTCTGCCGCAACCGTGCCGCTCAATCGAAAGGCTCGCGCCCGCAGCGGCAGCCTTTCCTTGGTCACATAGTTCGGCTCGGCGGTGCACACTCGGGTCTCGACGGTATCACCAGCGCCAGGCGCGCTCGCCTGTAGCGCCAGCGCGATCAGCAACAGCGAGGGCATCATTGCAAATCTCCCTTCAAGGACGGTTCGTCAGCATTGCTACGCCTACCTCAAATCGCATCCGCGGGCGCCTCGGCCAGGAACGTATCGTCGATGAGTGGAGCCGAGTCCCGAGACAGGAGAACGAACGGCAACAGGTTCTTCGCTCACTCGCAGGATTGGCCGACGACACAGCCCCGAGCACCGCGATCGTTGATGTCCCGCCGCGACTGCTCCAGATCGTTCTCGTAGACCCTCCACTCCTCGGCGGTCTTGCAGGTTCGCTGCCTTGCGATGCGGGACCCAAGGACCGGACGCGTTCGGCAGATCAGGCGCTGGTCGCTCGGCGCAGCCGCACCTCCCTGAGCTTCCGAAGCAGCGCCTTGCTGGGCGGCTTCGACTGGTGCGGTCTGCTCGACGACGAAAGGATCGCCAGTCGACTGCATCGCACCCATGGCGAAAATGGCAATGATCAATAGCACGGTTGCACCTCCAACCTTCAGCTTCGGAACCTGAGCGGCAGATCAGTGTCGCGCCGTTCGAAACCGGAGCATTCAGCCAGGGGCAGCCCCCTGGCCGGGCCTTGGCCATCACGAGCAGCGGCAAGTGGGCCGCCCGGCTGAACTCGATCCGCAATCACAAGAAGGGAACCCGGCATGATGTGGCTCCTCGCAAATCTGCGGGCACTGCAATTCACGTCCATCATGTACCTGAACGTCCGCAATGTCTACGGCCGATCGGCAAGTTGTTCGCCAGTCGATGGAGGAAGTAACGATCGGTTCAGCTAATTGTCTGAAATCCAGTACAATGATGCTACCGCATCAGGACCAGTTCTTCCGACATGGTGGGGTGAAGCGCGATCGTCTCGTCGAACTGCGCCTTGGTGAGCCCCGCCTTGACCGCGATTGCCGCCGCCTGGAGGATTTCGGGGGCGTCCGGGCCGATCATGTGGATGCCGAGCACCCGCTCCGTCCCCTGCTCGACGATCATCTTGTAAAGCGCGCGCTCGTTGCGCCCGGCGAGCACATTCTTCATCGGCCGGAAATCGGAGACATAGGTCTTGTAGGCGCCGACCCGGTCGCGCGCCTGGCTTTCCGTCATTCCGACGCCGGCGATCGGCGGATGGCTGAACACGGCCGAAGGAATATTCTCATAATCCACCCGAGTCGGCTTGCCGCCGAACACCGTGTCGGCAAAGGCCTGACCCTCGCGGATCGCGACCGGCGTGAGCTGCACCCGATCGGTCACGTCGCCGATGGCATAGATGCTCGGAACCGAGCTCTGATTGTCCTCGTCGACCAGGATGGCACCGTTGCGGCCGAGCTTCACGCCGACTTCCTCCAGCCCGAGACCGTCGGTTCGCGGCTTGCGGCCGACCGCCCACAGCAGCAGGTCCGCCTCGATCGGATCATGATCCTTGACATGGATCCGGAGCGCCCCGCCGTCCAGCTTCTCGATCTTCTCGAACGGCGCGTTGAACTTGAAGTCGATGCCTTTCATCAGCGAGATGGTGAGCAGCCGGTCGCGGATCTGCTCGTCATAATGGCGAAGGATCCGGTCGCCGCGATTGACGATCGTCACGTGGCAGCTGAACTCGTTGAAGATCCCGGCGAATTCGTTGGCGATATAGCCGCCGCCGGCGATGACGGCGCGGCTGGGCATCGAGTCGAGGTGGAAGACCTCGTTGGAGGTAATTCCATGTTCCGCGCCCGGGACGTCGGGAATCAGCGGCCAGGCACCGGTCGCGACCAGGATCGTCCCGGCGGTGACGACGGTGCCGTCGCCAAGAGTGACTTCATTCGGGCCCGTCACCTTCGCCTTCTGGGGGAAGACCTCAACCTCGTGCCGTTCGAGAATGTCGTTGTAGATGCCTTCCAGCCGCTCCACCTCGGCCAGGACGTTGTCGCGCAGGGTCGGCCAGTCGAACCGGCCGTTCGGGACCTCCCAGCCGAACCGGCGTGCGTCCTGAAGATCCTCGGCGAAATGGGCGCCGTAGACGAGCAGCTTCTTGGGCACGCAGCCGCGGATCACGCAGGTTCCGCCGACCCGGAATTCTTCGGCCACCGCCACTCGGGCGCCGTGTGCGGCCGACACCCGGGCGGCGCGAACGCCCCCGGATCCGGCACCGATGACGAACAGGTCATAATCGTAGGTCTGGGTCATTGGGCAGGCTCCAGCCAGATCGCCCCACCGGGGAAATCGGTCGTGATGATGAAGTGACGAAGGATCGACGTCCCGATATTCAGGTCGGACGCCGTTTCGCCGGGATCAATCGCCGCGGCAACGTCGCGGAACTCCCGGCCGGCAAGGACGAGGCTTCGAAGCCGGACGATGTCGCGCTCGACCGCTCCGCCCAGTCCGCCGCCGCTTCGGCGCTCGACGATCCGGTCCGGGGCGGAAAGGCCGATCCGTTCGGCATAGGCGCGGCCCACCAGCACCTCGCTGCCATTGCCCAGGTCGAACACCGCCTGCACCGGCGCCTGGCCTTCGATCGCGGCCGGCACCGCCGGCGTGCCCCGGTGGCTGGACAAAGGCAGTCGAACGCCCTGCGACGGCACCTGATCGACCGCTTCGATCAGCCCGCGGGAAAGATCGAGGCGGAGCCGCGCCCGGTCGAACAGCTCGCGGCCGAGCAACATGTCGACGGGGCGACCGATCAGCCGCTGCGACACTTCGCCGAGATCGAGAATGGCGACCCTCGTGCGAAGCTCCACGCCAGCGGCGGAAAGCGCCACATCCTCGGCAAAGCGCGCCTCCATCGTCTCCGCTCCGGAGCCGCGCGCCGTCGCCGATCCCGCGGGTTCGAGACCGAGGCTCCGGGCGAAATCGTCGTCGAGCACCGTCATTTCCGCCGCCGAATCGAGCAGAGCGGTGGTCGGCCGGCCATTCACCGCGGCGTTCAGGAACAGGCGGTTGTTGACCAGTTCAAGCGGCTCCGCGAGGGCCGGCGACGCGCCAAGCAGGGCGGCGGCGAAGATTGCGAAGGGCCGCAGCTTCATTCCCCTGCCTCCCCGAAGGCGCGATCGATCAGGGCGCGGGTCGACGGGTCGAAATCGGGCGCGCCTTCCCGGTCGATCGACCTCGCCATCGCCTTGCCGAGCTCGACTCCGAACTGGTCGAACGGGTTGATCCCGAGCAGCACCGCATTGGCGAACACCCGATGCTCGTAAAAGGCGATCAGAGCGCCGAGCCGGTGCGCATCGATCCGGTCGAGAAGGATCGTCGTCGACGGCCGGTCGCCGGGATAGTGGCGGTGCGGATCGTCGGAGCCGCGCCCGGCCATCAGCGCCGCGCCCTGCGCGAAACAGTTGATCAGGAGCTGCCGGTGATGGTCGGGGTCGAGGGAATCCCCGCCCTCGATGGCGGCGACGAATTCCACCGGAACGAACTGGGTCCCCTGGTGGAGCAGCTGGAACACGGCATGCTGGGCGTCGGTGCCGACTCCGCCCCAGGTGATCGCCGCCGTGGCCCGGCCGACCGCTGATCCGTCCAGGCGGACGCTCTTGCCGTTGGACTCCATCTCCAGCTGCTGGAGATAGGGCGGCAGCAGCCTCAGCCTTTCGTCATAGGCGAAGACGGCGCGGCTGCCTGCGCCTCGGACATTGGCATAATAGCGGTCGACGAAGGCGGCGAGCACGGGCGCGTTGCGCTCCGGCGGAGCGAGCCGGAAGTGGCGATCCATCGCCGCCGCGCCTTCGAGCAGGCTTTCGAACGAATCCCATCCCAGCGCCAGGGCGATCGGGAAGCCGATCGCTGACCAGAGCGAGAAGCGCCCGCCGACGCTTTCGGAGAATGGCAGGATCCGGGTTTCGTCGATCCCGAACTCGACCGCCTTTTCGGGGCTGGCGGTCAGGGCGACGACCCGCCCATAAGGATCGCCGACCCCGTTTCCCTGCATCCAGGCGAGCGCGGATCGGGCGTTCAGCATCGTTTCGCTGGTGGTGAAGGTCTTGGAGGCGATGACCAGCAGGGTCGTCGCCGGATCGAAGCGGTCGATCGCTTCTTCGAGCGCGGCGCCGTCGACATTGGAAACGATCGCCGTTTCGTAGCGATCGGAACCGCGGCCCAGCGCGTCGATGACGAAGTCCGGGCCAAGCGCCGAACCGCCGATCCCGACATGAAGGATGTGGCGCACCGGCCCGAACGCTTCCGCCTCAATCGCATCGACCAGGGTTCGCATCCGCGCCTGGAACTGGCGGGCGCGGGCGACGCTTTCGGGCGCCCCCTCCCCGCGCTCGGCGCAATGTTCGGCCGCTCGGCCTTCGGTCGGGTTGACGGTCTCCCCGGCGAACAGCGCGTCGCGACGACCGGCAAGGTCCGCGGCCTGCGCCAGTTGGAGGAAGCCGTCGAGCAGCGGCCGGCTCAGATGGGTCTTGGCGAAGTCGAAGCGGATCCCCGATTCCTCGACGACCAATCGGGACAGCCGATCGGGTTCGGCCTGGAACAGCGCCTTCAGGGGGACGGTTTCCGATTCTTCCAATGCCTTCCAGGCCTGGTCCATCTGCGCTCTCCTCCTGCTGATGGGCGCTATCTAGGTCGAAGCGCCGGGATTGCCAGCTTGACGTCATCCGAGATAGGTGTATCTACACGCAAATGCTCGCGACCGCCTGCGCCTGCGCCAAGCTTCGCCGATCCGCCCGGATCCTTTCCTCGCTCTATGACGAGGCGCTCGCGCCTTCGGGCTTCACCGTCGCCCAATTCTCGCTGCTCCGGATGCTTCAGCGCGCCGGTCCCTGCACGCTCAGCGAGCTTGCCGCCGCGACCGGCCATGATCGGACCACCCTCAACCGAACCCTTCGGCCGCTGGAACAGGCGGGCTTCGTCAAATCCTGTCCGGGCGAGGATCAGCGCGCTCGGATCGTCTGCGTGACCGACGAGGCCAGAGCGGCGATGCGCAAGGCCCAGCCGTGTTGGGAGGAGGCGCAGGCGCGCGTCGCACAGGCGCTCGGGCCGGATCACGAAACGCTCTTTTCCCTTCTCGATCGCGTGGAGGCCCTGCGCTCATGAAAAGACCCTGGATCGTCATCGCCTGCGCCGCCTTCATCGTCACCCTCGCCATGGGGGTTCGCCAGGCCTTCGGGCTGTTCCTCCCGCAGATGAGCGTGTCGCTCGGGATCGGCCGCGAAAGCTTCGGTCTCGCGATCGCGATCAGCAATCTCGTTTTCGGCCTTGCCCAGCCCTTCATCGGAGCGCTCGGCGACCGGCACGGCGCCGGCCGGGTCGTCTTCTTCGGAACCCTTCTCTACGTCGCCGGCCTGGCCGGCGCGGCCTGGGTCGGAAGCGCGCTCGGCCTTCACCTGACCCTCGGCTTCCTTGTCGGAGTTGCGCTCGCCGCGACGACCTTCGTCATCGTCCTCGGAGCGGTCGGCCGGGTGGTGCCGCCGGAACGTCGCGGCCTCGCCTTCGGGATCGTCACCGCCGGCGGCTCGCTCGGCCAGTTCCTGGTCGTCCCGGTCGCGCAGATGCTCCTCACCGATCTCGGCTATCGGCTCGCTCTGATCGCGCTTGCTGGGCTCGTCGCGATCTGCGCTGTCCTCGCTTTCGGAGTCGCCGGCAAGCCGAAGGCCGCGGCTTCGACCGAGCCGGCCCAGTCGATGAAGGAAGCGCTGGCCGAAGCCGCCCGTCATCGCGGCTACTGGCTGCTCAACGCCGGCTTCTTCGTCTGCGGTTTCCACATCGCCTTCATCGCCACCCATTTCCCCGCTTATCTCGACGACAAGGGCCTCGGCCTGGGGATCGGAGCGAGCGCTCTGGCCCTGGTCGGCCTGTTCAACATCTTCGGTTCCTACCTGTTCGGCCTTTCCGGCGATTTCTGGCGCAAGAATTACGTCCTGTCGGGCCTCTACGCGGCGCGCGGAATCGTCATCGTCCTGTTCCTGCTGGCGCCGCTCACGCCCGCTTCGGCCCTGGCCTTCGCGGGCGCCCTTGGCTTCCTCTGGCTTGGAACCGTGCCTCTGACCAGCGGCCTGGTCGGCCAGATCTTCGGGGTCCGCTACCTTTCGACGCTCTACGGGATCGTCTTTCTTTCGCATCAGGTGGGCAGCTTCTTCGGCGCCTGGGCGGCCGGCTATTTCTACGACCGGAGCGGCAATTACGACTGGGCCTGGGGCGCCTCGATCGCTCTCGCCGTCTTTGCCGCCTTGGTCCACCTGCCGATCCGCGACACGCCCGTCGCCCGGTTGAAGCCGGCATGAGGCTGCGCCGGCTCTGGAACCGCATCGGGCTGTGGCTTGCGCCGCTCGCACTCCTGCCGGTGGCGGCGCTCGGACTGTGGCTGTGGAAGGATCAGGCGACTCCGATCTGGCTGTCCGGCTTCATCGCCGCCTGTTTCTGAAGCTCCGCGGAAAATCGGCCAATGGCGCGTTTTCGGAATCGCACCTTCTGCTCTGACGCTTGACCGGCTGGCAGGGTCAAGCGAAAGCGGCGGCGATGGAGAAGGATTCCCCGCCCGCTGTCGAACCCGCTTCGTCGGCGCCGGAAAAGAAGCAGGAAAGCTGGTGGGAGACCTTGCGCTTCTTCCTGATCCTCTTTCTTGCCGCGGTGGCGCTTCGAAGCTTCCTGTTCGCGCCATTCTCGATCCCCTCGGGTTCGATGCTGCCCAACCTACTGATCGGCGACTATCTGTTCGTCTCCAAATGGTCCTACGGCTATTCGCGTTATTCCTTCCCGTTCGGAATCGCCGGCTTTGACGGCCGGATCTTCGCCAGCCTGCCCGAACGCGGCGACATCGTCGTTTTCCGCTACCCCGGCCGCGACGAGGATTTCGTCAAGCGGGTGATCGGCCTTCCCGGCGACACGATCGGCGTCCGGGGCGGCCATGTGGTCCTGAACGGACGCCCCCTGCCGCGCCAGCGCATCGCCGATTTTCCGATGCCGGTCAGCGAGAACAGCCCCTGCCGGGCGCTCGGCCCGGCGGTTCGCGAGATGCCCGGCGAAGAAGGCGGGACGGTCTGCGCCTACCCCCGGTTCCGCGAAACCCTCCCCGGCGGCCGGAGCTATGAGATCATCGACCAGGTCGAAGCCAGTCCGGGCGACGACATCGCCCCGATCGTCGTTCCCGAAGGCCAGGTCTTCGTGATGGGCGACAATCGCGACGACAGCCTCGACAGTCGCTTCGATGTCTCCAAGGGCGGCGTCGGCCTCCTTCCGGTGGAGAATCTGCTCGGCAAGGCCCAGATCGCCTTCTGGTCGACCGACGGATCCTCGCAATGGCTTCTGCCCTGGACCTGGTTCGGCGCCGCCCGATGGGAACGGATCGGATGGACCTGGTGACCGGAAGCCTGGCCGACTGGCTGGAGGAAAAGACCGGGCACCGGCCCGGCAACCTCGCTCTGTTCGAGCTCGCCTTGACCCATTCGAGCAAGAGCGGAAACAATTACGAGCGGCTCGAATTCGTCGGCGACCGGGTGCTCGGCCTCGCCGTCTCGTCCTGGCTGTTCGAGCTCTTCCCCGAGGAACCGGAAGGCAAGCTGTCGCGCCGCCTCAACGATCTCGTTTCGCGCCAGACCTGCGCCGCCGTCGGACGGGCGATCGATCTTCCCACGCGGATGCGCCTCGGCAAGCAGGCGCTCGAGGACGGCGCGTTCGACAGCGACAATGTCCTCGGCGATTCGGTCGAGGCGCTGATCGGGGCGATTTTCTTCGATTCCGGCTACCAGGCGGCGGAATCGGTCGTTCAACGGCTCTGGGCGCCGCGGCTGACGGACCAGGTGAAGGCGCCCAAGCATCCCAAGTCCGCGCTCCAGGAATGGGCCGCCGCCAACGACTACAAGCCGCCCGCCTACGAGCTGGTCGGCCGCTCCGGGCCGCAGCATTCGCCCACCTTCATCGTCGAAGTCACGGTGCCGCGCCTCGGAAGCGCCCGCGGCGAAGGCCTGTCCAAGCAGGATGCCGAGACGGCGGCGGCACAGGCGCTGCTCGAACAGGCCGGAGGCAAGGCCGCATGACCCAGCGTTGCGGCTTCGTTGCGGTGGTCGGCGCCCCCAATGCCGGCAAGTCCACTCTGGTGAATGCGCTCGTCGGGCAGAAGGTCGCGATCGTCACCCCCAAGGCGCAGACGACCCGAACCCGGCTGATGGGCATCGCCCTTCATGGCGAGGCCCAGATCCTTCTGATCGACACTCCGGGGATCTTTCAGCCGAAGCGGCGGCTCGACCGGGCGATGGTTGCCGCCGCCTGGGGCAGCGCCCAGGATGCCGATCTGATCGCCCTCGTCGTCGACTCGCAGCAGGGCATCACCCGCGGCGTCGGCGAGATGCTCGATCGGCTGAAGGAGCGTTCCGAGCCCAGAATCCTGGTCCTCAACAAGGTCGATCTCGTCAACAAGGGCGATCTCCTGGCGCTTGCGGCCGAGCTCGATTCGCGAGCGCCGTTCGAGCGCATCTTCATGGTCTCGGCCGCCACCGGTGACGGCGTTGCCGACCTCAAGCAGGCGCTGGCCGAGCGGGTTCCGGAAGGCCCCTGGCACTTCCCGGAGGACGAGGTTTCCGACGCGACCGACCGGATGCTCGCCGCCGAGATCACCCGCGAGCAGCTCTACCACCAGCTCCATGCCGAGCTTCCTTACGAAAGCGCGATCGAAACCGAGCGCTACGAGGAACGGCCCGACGGCTCGGTCGCGATCCACCAGCAGATCCTTGTCGCCCGCGACAGCCAGAAGGCGATCGTGCTGGGCAAGGGCGGCACGCGGATCAAGGAAATCGGCCGCCGCGCCCGCGAGGAGCTTGCCGCCCTTCTCGGCCGCAAGGTCCACCTCTTCCTCCACGTCAAGGTGAACCCGAAATGGGAGGAGGATCGAGGCCTCTACCGCGAGATCGGCCTCGACTGGGTGGAATGAGGCTCGCCGCGCCGCTCGTTGGCGGCGTCATGGCTACAACGCCAGCACCTCCTCGACCCAAGCCGGCACCAGCGCGCTTGCTCTTCCGGTCCGGCTTTCGTGGAAATGATAGCTGCCGAGGCTGGGCTCGAGGTTGATCTCCAGCGTCCGGGCGCCGCAATAGCGGGCGGTCTGGACGAAGCCGGCGGCCGGATAGACGGCGCCGGACGTTCCGATCGAAACGAACAGGTCCGCGTCCGTCAGCGCCCGGTCGATCCGCTCCATCTCATAGGGCATTTCGCCGAACCAGACGATGTCGGGCCTCAGCCGCCCCGCTTCGCCGCATTCGGGGCAAGCGGGGTGGTCGCCCAGGTCCGCTTCCCAGCGCATCCGGGCGTCGCAGCCGAGGCACCAGGCGGACTTGAGCTCGCCATGCATGTGAAGCACCCGCTTGGCACCGGCCCGCTCGTGCAAATCGTCGACATTCTGGGTGACGATCAGCAGCTCGCCCGGCCATTCCCGGTCGAGCCGCGCCAGCGCGTGGTGCGCGCCGTTGGGCTCGACTTCCTTCAGCCGCCGTCGCCGGGCGTCGTAGAAGGCCTGGACCAGCACCGGATCGCGGGCAAAGGCCTCCGGCGTCGCCACATCCTCGACGCGGTGCCCCTCCCAAAGACCGTTCGGCCCGCGAAAGGTCGCAAGCCCGCTTTCGGCCGAGATCCCGGCGCCGGTCAGGATGACGATGTTGCGAAGGTCGGTCATGGGGCTGCACTTAGATGGCGCGGCTTGTGTCCGCTAGCGGTCGAAGAGCGACATCCGATTTCGTATCTCAGCGCGACCGGCGCCTGGTTTATCTGCGGACCCGGTGCCGCTAGCGCCTTCCTGGCCATGGCGATCCTGGTTGGCATTCAGGTTGAAAGCGGTGAGTGGGATGCGTTCGTGCTCCTCCATCGGCAGCGAACGGTCGAGGGCGCCGTCGATGTGCTGGGCCGCACGATACCCGCCTTCCGCTACGTCGAAATGTATGACGGAGTCCCGCAAGCCGATGCCGCCCGGCTTGCCAACGAACTCAGAGGCGTGGGCCGCGATCGACGTCGCGAGCTCATCTTGAAGCGCGCTCGGGGACTCAGACTGTCGGCCCAGGGCGGTCGAATCAGCTGATCAAGTCGGCGAACGGCGGGAAAAGCCTACGCCTCCCGGGATACCCGCCCCGCGCCCGCAATAGGTCGGAAGATCATTTTCTGCTGAAATCGCGGCTCAGCTTGGAACAACTATGCTCAGATTTGGGTACGGATGGTAATTCCTTCGAAAACCCCTTGTTCACAGAGGCTTGTTGCCAAGAAAGCACAGTCCGAACATCTTTGCTCGACCTGCAATTCAGCCCCTTTTTCCTCCGAGACACCGCACTAGCTGGCGGAAATTCGCCGCCACCACGCGGCTCTTGTCGAGGAAGAAAAGAAGATGAAATCGGCTGTCTTGAAATATGCCTCCCTCTCGCTCCTTGCCCTGTCGACGGCGCCCGCCATCGCCCAGAACCCGGGTCCCGAGCCGCAGCCGGTCGAAGAGCCGATCGCCGCCGAGGCCGAGACGACCCTGATCGTCACCGGCACGCGCCGCCAGGACCGAACGCTCGCGGAAAGCCCGGTGCCGATCGACGTCATCAGCGGCCAGGCGCTCACCGACACCGGCTACACCGAGGTCAACCGGATCCTCAACCAGCTGGTCCCTTCGTTCAACTTCCCCCAGCCGTCGGTTACCGACGGCACAGATACCGTCCGGCCGGCCACCCTTCGCGGCCTCTCGCCGGACCAGACCCTGGTCCTGGTCAACGGCAAGCGCCGCCACCCTTCCGCCCTGCTCAACATCAACGGCTCGGTCGGCCGGGGCTCCGCCGCGGTCGATCTCAACACCATTCCGCCGCTGGCGATCGACCGGATCGAGGTGCTCCGCGACGGCGCTTCCTCCCACTATGGCTCGGACGCCATTGCCGGAGTGATCAACGTCCAGCTCCGGAGCCGCCCGGGCGCCCGCGCCCAGGCCACCTATGGCCGCTATATCAGCTCGATCGAGGGCGTTTCGGCCGTCACTGGAGTCGAGCGCCTCGCCAATGGCGAACCGAGGCTCGACTCCGACGGCAATTTCGTCCTCACCAGCGATGGCCGCGATCGCGAGGCGGACGATGGCGGGACCCTGACCCTGGCGGCCCATTACGGCTTCCAGATCGGGCCGACCGGCTTCCTGAACCTCACCGGCGAATTCAAGGACCGCAATCCCACCAACCGCGCCGGCTACGATCCGCGCCGGCAGTTCCCGACGGTCGGCGGCGCTTCGGATCCGCGCGAATTCACCTTCGACCGGCTCAACCACCGCTTCGGCGATGCGGAAACTCGCGACTATAATCTGTTCGCCAATGCCGGCACCGAGCTCGGCTCCGGGATCGAGCTCTACGCCTTCGGCAGCTACAGCAACCGCAAAGGCGAAACCGCCGGCTTCTTCCGCCGGGCGCTGGATCCGAGGAACCGCAACTTCTCGGCTTCGACGACAAGCTTCGTGCCCTTCTACCCCGAAGGCTTCCTTCCCTTCATCACCAGCCGGATCGAGGATTATTCGATCGCCGCCGGAGTTCGCGGCGAGCATCTCGGCTGGAACTGGGACGTCAGCCACGTCTACGGCCACAACGGCTTCGATTTCGGGGTCGCCAACAGCTTCAACACCTCGTTCGGCGCGGCGAGCCAGACCGAATTCGACGCAGGCGGGCTTCGCTTCGGCCAGCATGTCGTCAATCTCGACATCCAGCGCGAAGTGGTCGAAGGCCTTTCCCTCGCCTTCGGCGCCGAATATCGGCACGAAAATTTCGACATCGTCGCCGGCGAGCCGCAAAGCTATGCGGCCGGACCGTTCGCCGCCGCTCCGTTCGGCGCCGCGGCCGGCGCCCAGGTCTTCCCCGGCTTCCGGCCGGAGAACGAGGTCGATGCGCGCCGCGACAGCTGGGCCGTCTATGCCGAGGCGGATGCCGAGATCAGCCGCCAGCTGACCGTCCAGCTCGCCAGCCGGTTCGAACATTATTCCGATTTCGGGAGCAATCTCGACGGCAAGGTCGCGGCGCGCTTCGCTCCGGTCGAATGGTTCGCGCTTCGCGGCTCGGCCTCGACCGGCTTCCGGGCGCCTTCGCTCCACCAGCAATTCTACGCCACGACGTCGACCAACAACGTCAACGGCGTTCTGCTGGAGGTCGGCACCTTCCCGGTCGCAAGCCCCGTCGCCAGGGCCCTGGGCTCGCGCGACCTGGAGCCGGAACGCTCGATCAATCTCGGCATCGGCGCCACCTTCACGCCGACCAGCCGGATCAACGTCACCGTCGATTATTACAATATCGACATCAACGACCGGATCGTCGTCACCGAGAACCTGCAGGGGCCCGCCGTCCGGGCGCTTCTCCAGGCGGCCGGCTTCAACAATGTCAGCTCGGCACGTTTCTTCATCAACGGCATCGACACCAGAACCGAAGGGCTGGACGTGGTCGGCACCTGGCGGATCCCGGAAACCGGCTTCGGCCGCTTCACCCTCACCGCCGGCTACAACTGGAACCGGACCCGGATTTCCGATCGCGCCGTTCTTCCGACGCTTCCCGGACTGACCCTGTTCGGCCGGGTCGAGTCGCTCCGGATCGAGGAGGGACAGCCGAGCAGCAAGCTCAATCTCGGGCTCGACTGGGACTATAGCCGTTTCGGAGCGACGATCCGGACCAACCGCTATGGCAGCGTCCTCGTCCCCGGCTCGACCGCGGCGACCGACTTCACTCTTGAGCCCAAATGGGTGACGGACGTCGAGCTTCGCGCCCGGCCGTTCGGCCCGATCGAACTGGCGGTGGGTGCGAACAACCTGTTCGATGTCTATCCAAGCCGGCTTCCGGCGGGGGGTGCGTTCGGCTCCACGCCCTATCTCTTCCCTTACTCCCAATTCTCGCCGTTCGGCTTCAACGGTCGGTTCCTCTACGGCCGGGTGTCCGTGGAATTCTGACCGGGCCGAAAGGCTCGAACGGGGTACCGGGAGCGGCTCGGGACGCGCTGGGTTTCAGCGCCTCCGGGTCGCTCCCGGCGGGATTGAGGCGAGTTCGGCCCAAAGCCGGTCGGGCCGGCTGTGCCTTGCCGAAATCGCGGGGGTTCGACCAAGCGGGCCTTGCGGCCCGCCCGCGGCTTTAGCCGCCGCCGCCGGGGGCCGGGGTATCGACCTTGATGTCGGCGTCGATATTCTCGGTTCCGCCGCCGCCGAGCAGATTGCCGCCGAACAGCAGGAACAGCACGACGATCAGCGCGATCAGCAGGACGACGGCCAGGATGGTTCCGCCACCCCCGCCACGATCGGTGGTGACGATAGTCTCTCTTTCACGCTCGGCCATAACAGAGCCTCCTTGTTCGTTGCGGAACCCCAACGCTGGGCCGCAAGGCCTGTTCCCCAGCCAATGCCGGCGAGGTCGCCGCTCGCCCATCCCGGCCTGCCGGATCAGTCGTCCGACGAACTCGGCCCGAAGGGGCGGAAGGAGGGTCGCACCGCTCAGGTCCGCACGAACGGCGCACCTACTCGCGTTCAAGCTGAGCCCGTCCTCCCCCTCCGTTCAGGCTGAGCTTGTCGAAGCCCCTTCCTTCTCTTCGGAGCTCCGAACCAGGCGCTGAGCTGCTATCCACGCAACGCAGCATCTCGACCCAGCACGTCATGACCGCTGAAACTATTGAAAGCCGCACACGGACAGGGAGGGCTTCGACAAGCTCAGCCCGAACGGCCCAGGTCAAAACGGCAAGCTCTCAAACAGCGCTCCTCCTCCGTTCGGGCTGAGCCTGTCGAAGCCCGCTTCTTCTCTTCCCACCTCGGCCTACTCCGCTCGGGCTGAGCTTGTCGAAGCCCTCTTCTTCTCTTCCCACCTCGGCCTACTCCGCTCGGGCCGAGCCTGTCGAAGCCCTCTCCTTCTCCTCAGAGTTTCGCGCCAGGGCGCTGATCGCGGTCCAGTCGCCTCGGATGAGCGCCAGCTTCTTCGCCCGGCTCCAGCCCTTGATCTGACGTTCGGCCTGCAAGGCTTCATAGCGGGTGGAGAATTCCTGCGACCAGACGAGCTTCACCGGCAGGCGCGTTGCCGTATAGCCGGGGATCAACCCTGACTGATGCGCCCCAACCCGCTCGTCGAGACCTTCCGTGTGCCCGACATAGAAGCTCCGGTCCGCGCAATGCAGCATATAGGCCCAGAAGGTCATGGGCACTGAGAGTATAGAAAGAAGGGGCTTCGACAAGCTCAGCCTGAACGGACCAGGTCGAGGCGGCAAGCTCTCCATCAGCACCCCACCCTTGCGTTAGGCTGAGCCTGGAAGCCCATCCCGAGCGGCAGACCCCCTTCGTTCGGGCTGAGCCTGTCGAAGCCCATCGAAGGGAGACCTCCCACTCCCGTTCGGGCTGAGCCTGTCGAAGCCCTCTCCTTCTCTTCGAACCTCCGAGCCAGGCGCGACGGCCTCCAACCAGAACCCGAGAACTCACGGCGCCGCCTCGCCTCGAACGAAGCGCGAAAGGAGCTGGAGATCTCCCCCTTGCCTTCGGTCTGCAGCGCTCCGTAGCGGGTGGGGAACCCCCTGCGACCAGCAGGTCATGGCCCGCTCAAACCAGCAGAAAGCGCGAACGGAAAGGGAGGGCTTCGACAAGCTCAGCCCGAACGGATCATGTCCGAGAAGGCAAGCTCCCCAACGGCACCCCCACCCTCGCGTTCAGGCCGAGCCTGGAAGCCCATCCCGAGCGGCAGCTCCCTCCGTTCAGGCTGAGCCTGTCGAAGCCCTCTCCTTTCCTTCGGACCTCCGACCCAGCCGCCATGGCCCCCAACCAGAACCCGAACGCTTGCGCGGCCACCCCGCCTCCCGCATGTAGCGCGAAAGGAGCGGGAGACGGGATGACAAGGATCGGGATCCTCGGCGCGTCGGGCCGGATGGGCCGGGCCATTGCCGCCATCGTCGATCAGGAAAGCGAGGCCCGGATCGGCGGCCTCGCCGGCCGCGGCGACGACCCTGAGGCCCTGGCCCAAAACTGCGACGTCCTCGTCGATTTCTCGGTCCCGGACGCTCTCGAGGCGCATCTCGGCGCCGCCCTCGCCGCTGGAACGCCGATCGTGATCGGAACCACCGGCCTGGCCGAGCCGCACCGGGCGGCGATCGCCGAGGCCTCGAACCGGATCGCCATTCTCCAGTCGGCCAACATGTCGCTCGGAGTGAACCTTCTTGCCCATCTGGTGCGCGAGACGGCGGCCCGCCTCGGGCCGGACTGGGACATCGAGATCGTCGAAATGCACCATCGCCACAAGGCGGACGCCCCGTCCGGAACCGCCTTGATGCTCGGCGCCGCGGCCGCGGACGGGCGCGGGATCGACCTGGCCCAGGCGAGCGATCGCGGCCGTGACGGCATTACCGGCCCGCGCGGATCCGGCCGGATCGGCTTTGCCGCCCTTCGCGGCGGCTCGGTCGCCGGCGACCATCAGCTGGTCTTCGCGGCCGAAGGCGAACGGCTGGAGCTCGGCCACCGCGCCGAAAGCCGGGAGATCTTCGCCCGCGGTGCCGTTCGCGCCGCGCTCTGGCTGAAGGACCGGCCGCCGGGCCTCTATTCGATGAAGGACGTGCTGGGGCTGGAATGAGCGACGGCCGCTCGCCCGCGCCGGGAGCGCCGAAACTGGTCCGGCGCCTGGGCCTGTTCGATGCCACCATGCTCGTCATGGGCGGGATCGTCGGCGCCGGGATCTTCGTCAATCCGGCCGAAGTGGCGAGGCATGTTTCAACGCCCTGGCTGATCGTCGGCGCCTGGCTGGTCGGCGGAGCGATCGCGATGGTCGGCGCGCTCGTTTATGCCGAGCTGGCCGCCCGGCGGCCCGAGGTGGGCGGCCAATATGCCTATCTTCGCGACGCCTGGGGGCCGATGCCGGCCTTTCTCTACGGCTGGTCGCTGCTGCTCGTCATCCAGTCGGGCGGAATGGCCGCGGTCGCCGTCACCTTCGCCCGCTATTTCGCCGATCTGACCCAGCTCGCCGTTCCGGAATCCGCCATCGCCGTCTCGGCCTTGGCCCTGCTCACCCTGATCAACTGCTTCGGGGTCCGCGCCGGAAGCAATGTCCAGAGCCTGCTGATGATCCTCAAGATCGGCGCCATCGCCGGGCTGGTGCTTTGCGGCCTGGTCTTTGCCGGCGCCCATCCCGAATATACCGCTCCGCCGACCTCCGCCCCGCCGCCGTCGCTCGGCCTTCTCGCCGCTTTGGGCGCGGCAATGACTCCGGTGATGTTCGCTTATGGCGGCTGGCAGACCTCCGGCTTCGTCGCCGGCGAGATGCGCGATCCGCGCCGCGACCTCGCGCGCGGCCTCCTGCTCGGGGTCGGCGGGGTCGTCCTCCTTTATGCCGCCGTCGCCTTCGTCTGCGTCTATGCGCTTGGGCCCACCGGGCTCGCCAGAACGCCGACTCCCGCTTCCTCGGTGATGCGGCTCGCGCTCGGCGAAACCGGAGCGACTCTGATCGCCTTGGGGATCGCCATCTCCGCTTTGGGCTTCCTCAGCCAAGGGATGCTGACGACTCCGCGCGTCTATTTCGCCATGGCCGAAGACCGGCTCTTCTTCCGCCGCTTCGCCCGAGTCCATCCGCGAACCCATGTGCCGATCTTCGCCATCCTGCTCCAGGGCGCGGCCTCGATGGTGATCGCCTTGTCCGGCACCTACGGACAGATCTTGAGCTATGTCGTGTCGGTCGATTTCATCTGGTTCGGACTGACCGGCGCCGCCTTGTTCGTCTACCGCCGCCGCCTGGCCGACAGCCCGGGCTTCCGCGTTCCGGGCCACCCCTTCACCACCGGCTTTTTCGTCGCCGCCTGCTGGCTGGTGGTGGCGGCGACGATCATCGCCAATCCGGTGAACAGCGCGGTCGGCTTCCTGATCCTTCTAGCCGGAATCCCCGCCTGCCTCTACTGGCTGCGCAAGCGCGGCAGGGAATCGGAATGAACGGCGATCGGGTGATTCAGTCCGGCTACATGCACTGGGCGAAGACGCGCGCGCCGGTGCGCTTCAACCTCGCCTCCAGCGAGGTCGAGCATTTCCGGCTCGATCGCTTCCCGATCGCCATCGAGGATCTCGAGCTCGATGGCGCCAGCTACCATCGCTACCCGCCGCTTCGCCGGGCGATCGCCGACAAGGCCGGAGTCGCGCCCGAACGGGTGGTGATGGCCAATGGCGCCTCCATGGCCAATTATCTCGCCCTCGCCGCCCTGATCGCTCCGGGCGACGAGGTGCTCGTCGAACGCCCGACCTACGAGCCGCTGCTGGCGACCATCCTTTTCTGCGGCGCCCGGGTGAATCGCTTCGATCGCCGGGCCGAGGACGGCTTCCGGCTCGATCCCGACGCGGTCGAGCGAAGCCTCACCCCCGAAACCCGACTGATCGTCCTTACCAACCTCCACAATCCCTCCGCCGCCTGGGCGGACGAAGCGGTGCTTCGCCGCATCGCCGGCTTCGGAGTCCGGATCCTGGTCGACGAGATCTTCCTCGATGCCGTGCCCGGCGCCCGCTCCGCCGCCCTCATCGACGATCGCTTCGTCTGCACCGGAAGCCTGACCAAGGTCTATGGCCTCAGCGGCCTTCGCTGCGGCTGGATCCTGGCCGAACCGGAGCTTGCCGAACGGATGTGGCGGCTGAACGAACTGTTCGGAGTCTCCCAGCCCCATGCCGACGAGCGACTGTCCTGCCTGGCGCTCGAACGGCTGGACGAGATCAGGGCCGGGACGCCCGCCTTGCTCGATCGCAACCGCATTCTGGCCGAGGCCTTTCTCGCCGACCGGCCGGAGATCGACCATGTTCCCCGCCCTTACGGGATCACCCTCTTCCCGCGGCTGAAGCGCGGCAGCGTGGATGAGCTCGACCGCCGTCTTCGCGAAAGATACGACACATCGATCGTGCCCGGCCGCTGGTTCGAGGCGCCGGACCATTTCCGTCTCGGCATCGGCGCCGCCACCGACACTCTGGAGGAAGGCCTACGCCGGCTCGGCGCCGCTCTGGACGAGCTCCGATGAAGAAGGCGGAGATCGACGAATTCTTCCGGCGCCTCGCCGATCGCATTCCCGAGCCGGAAACCGAGCTCGACTATGTCAACGACTACACCCTGCTCGTCGCCGTCGTCCTGTCCGCCCAGGCGACCGATTCGGGCGTCAATCTCGCCACCCGCGACCTGTTCGCCAAGGTGCAGACGCCGGAGCAGATGCTGGCGCTCGGCGAGGAGGGCCTCAAGCAGCACATCAAGACGATCGGCCTGTTCAACACCAAGGCAAAGAACGTCATTGCGCTGTCGCAGGCGCTGATCGATTGGCATGGCGGCCAGGTCCCGGCCGACCGCGACGCCCTGGAACAGCTTCCCGGGGTCGGCCGCAAGACCGCCAATGTGGTGATGAACTGCGCCTTCGGTGCCGAAACCTTCGCCGTCGACACCCATGTCTTCCGGGTGTCCAACCGCACCGGCCTCGCTCCGGGGAAGAACGTCGACGAGGTCGAAGCGAAGCTCGATCGCCTCACGCCGCAGCCCTGGCGCCGCCACGCCCATCACTGGCTGATCCTCCACGGCCGCTATGTCTGCAAGGCGCGCAAACCCGAATGCTGGCGCTGCGTCGTCGCCGACCTGTGCCGCTTCCGCCCCAAGACCCCGCCACCGGGCAGCGAGGAGGAAGCAATCGCCCGCGCCAGGGCGAAAACGGCAAAGGCCAAGCCGAAACCGGCGGGAAGGAAGAGGATCGCGCGCGCAGCTTCGAAGCCGACTTGAAAAAGGTTGAGTTCTGGAACCCAGCCTCGCCCCCGGTCGAATTGCACCCCGCTCCGTTCGCCCTGAGCCTGTCGAAGGGTGTCCTGAGCCTGTCCTGAGCCCGTCGAAGGGCCCGTCCTGAGCCCGTCGAAGGGCCTGTCCTGAGCCTGTCGAAGCCTGTCCTGAGCCTGTCGAAGGAGAGAGACTCTTCCTCATCCGCCGACAAATGCGCCGGCAGCACGACCCGGAACGCCCCACGCCAGGCACCCCGAACACACCGCCGGAGCAAAGTTAGGGGCTTCTCCCCTCGCCGCCCCTTTGCTAAGCGCCCCTTTCCCTAACGGGCACCCGTAGCTCAGCTGGATAGAGCGCTGCCCTCCGAAGGCAGAGGTCACAGGTTCGAATCCTGTCGGGTGCGCCACTTCTCTCTCTGAGAGCAGCCCGCCTCCTCCGGTCCATTCTCGTCGTTCCGTGCAGCACATTGCAGGAACGTGCGGGGAACGCTCGTACAAATTCCGTACAGCCCGCCGGAGGGCGGCGCTGATGTTCCGTGGCCTCTTCATCGATGGCTTCGCCGGCGGCGGCGGAGCGAGCACCGGCATTGCCCAGGCGATCGGCCGCGACGTCGACATCGCAGTCAATCACAGCCCGGCCGCAATCGCGATCCACAAGGCGAATCACCCGAACACGATCCACTATTGCCAGGACATCCGTGCTCTTTGGCCGCGGGCGGCAACGAAGGACCGACCGGTCTGGGGCGCCTGGTTCTCCCCAGACTGCAAAGAGCACAGCAAGGCGAAGGGCGGGCCGGTCAAGGACCGCAACATCCGCGCACTTCCTTGGGAGATCCCCGTCTGGCTCGCTGAGACGCGCCCGCTCGTCGTCTATCTCGAGAATGTCGAGGAGTATGAGGATTGGGCGCCGCTCGACGAGAACGGCCATGTCATAAAAGAGCTCAAGGGGCAGGAATTCAAACGCTGGGTCCGGAAATGCCGGTCGCTCGGCTACAAGGTCCAGTGGCGCCAGCTCCGGGCCTGCGACTATGGCGCCCCCACCTCGCGCCGACGTCTCTACATCATCATGCGGTGCGATGGGCAGCCGATCGTGTGGCCGAAGCCGACTCATGGCCGGCCCGACTCTCCTGCCGTCCGCGCCGGCAAGCTCCTGCCCTACCGGACCGCAGCAGGATGCATCGACTGGTCGATCGAGTGCCCGTCGATATTCGAGCGGAAACGGCCGCTGAAGGACGCCACGCTGCGACGGATCGCGCACGGCATCATGCGGTATGTCGTCAATGCGCAGCGCCCCTTCATCGTCCCGGTGACGCACAGCAAGGGCTGGAGCCGATCGCACGACTCAGCTGACCCGCTCCGGACGATCACCACCGCCAACGGCGGCGAATTCGCGGTCGTCGACGCCCAGCTCGCGCCGCATATCACCAAGTTCCACAGCGGCAGCGTTGGCTCGCCAATGGACAGAGAGATGCCGGCTGTCACCGCCAATGGGCAGCCGAAGCGGCCGGCGGGGGCAATGCCCTTGGGCCTAGTCGGTGCGACCCTCTATCGTACCCGCAACGGGGAGCGCGAGGGTCAGGCACCTCGAGCTCTGGATCCGCAGAAACCGCTCGGCACCGTGGCGGCGGAGGCCTCCGGCTTCGGCTTGGCCGTCGCTCATATGCACAAGATGGCGCAGAATGGGGTCGGCAAGGATCCGCTTCAGCCACTCGACACGGCCATGGCCGGCGCAGCGAAGCATGCCACTGTCACGGCTTCCCTCGCCGAAGCCGCGTTCATCGATCGCCAGTTCGGCAACTCAGCCGGGAATGATGTTGAGGAGCCTTTGGGAGCGACCACGGCTGGCGGAGGTGGGAAATCGGCCGCTGTCACCGCGTTCCTCTCGAGCTTCTACACCAGCAACACAAACGGCGGGCGCGGAGATCCAGGCAAGCCGCTCAAGACTGCCCTCGCCGGCGCCAACCATCACGCGGTCGTTGCGGCTCACATAGAGCAAGCGAACACCGGGATGGTCGGCCATTCGCCGCGCCGGCCACTCAGCACCATTGTCGGCAAGGGCTGCACCCAGCGGATCGTCGAGACCACGCTGATTGAAGAAGGTGCTCTGCCGCCGGAGATGATGGAGCGCGCCGTCCGCGTGGCCGCCTTCCTCGTAAAATACTATGCGACCGATGGCGAGAACGAGGTTGCCCAGAGCCAGGCCGTCGACCGGCCGCTAGACACTGTCACCACCAAGGCCCGGTTCGCCGTCGTGACGGTGACCATCGACGCGGTGACCTATGTCATCGTCGACATCGGCCTTCGGATGCTGAAGCCGCGGGAGCTCGCCCGGGCCCAGGGTTTCCCCGACAGCTATGTGCTCGATCCGATCGTGCCGAAGATCAAGCGCGGCAAGCTGGTGCACGAACCCCTCACGATCGCAGAGCAGATCAGTGCGATCGGCAACAGCGTCTGTCCGCCGGTCGCTCGAGCTCTGGTGGAAGCGAACCAGCCTGGGCTTACCCAAGCCCAGGCACCGGGGGCGATCGCCGCCTGAGCTTTGCACATGTTCCCGCCTTGTTCCCCATCCGTAGGCGGTGCTATCGGCCGCCGCCATGACCCCCATCCAATGCCGAATGGCCCTAGCAGCGCTTGACTGGTCATTAGGCGATCTATCGACCGCCTCTGGCGTAGAACAGGCTCACGTGACTCGGTTCCTCGGCGGCGGCTACATCGGCCCCGACTTGCTCGATCGGTTGCGGCGAACGCTCGAGCGAGGCGACAATGCGGGCGGATGTCGCTTCATCATGTCCGGCGAATTCATGGGTGGAGTCGCTTTCAAGCCGGCGCGCCCTGCAAATGGAACGGGTCGCAACCCGCTTTTGGGCGCCTAGGCGCGAATCGGCCAATCCACTTCCTTCTTGCTGATGTAGGACGCCTGCAGCACTGTCCCCGCAATGAAGGTGGCGATCTGCACCCCTCACTATGGTGACATGAAGGCGGGCTACGTTCGCTCCCTAGCCGGGCTGCTGCTCAACAGTCGCGGCCACGTCATAGACTATCTGACTCACTCAACTTCAGTCCTGCCGCACTCTCGAAACGAGCTGGTGCGGGCAGCGCTGCAGGACGGAGCTCAGTATCTCCTCTGGATCGATGCAGATCAGACATTCCCGCCGGACACCCTGAAGCGGCTCCTCGCGCGTGATCTTGATGTCGTCGGCTGCAACTACCCGACTCGAATGCCGCCCCACAATCCAACCGCCTCGCGCCTGCGTGGTGGCACGCGCTGGCCGGTCTGGACCGAAGCCGGGAACAAGTCGGTCGAGGCCGTCGATGAGATGGGCCTCGGCCTGGTGCTGGTGAGAGCGAGCGTGTTTCGGACCATACCCGATCCCTGGTTCGAGATCCGCATGGTCGACGGGACGATGACAGGTGAGGACTGGCATTTCTGCTGGCTGCTCAAGAAGCACGGCTTCACGCCCCATGTTGATCACGCCCTTTCTCAGGAAATTGGTCACGTTGCTGAGCGTGTCTTAACGAACCAGGATAGCGGTGGAGGGCCGAATGTACGCAACGTCTGAAGCACCGTTTCTGCCGTGAAGGTGGCCATCTGCACGCCCCACTACGGGGACATGAAAGCGGGATACGTCCGATCGCTTGTCGCGCTGACTGGGCACTCCCGCAGGCTCACAATCAACTATCTCACTTATAGCTTCTCAGTACTGCCGCACGCCAGGAACGAGCTTGTCCGGGGTGCCTTGAAAGGCGGTGCTGACTGGCTGCTCTGGATCGATGCGGACCAGACTTTTCCAGCGGACTCTCTCGACAGGCTCTTGAGCCATAACCTGCCGGTAGTTGGAGCAAACATCGCCGGTAGAAACCCGCCGTGGCACCCGAGTGCCATCAGGCTGAACGCCGAACGCCTCGAGCGAGTATGGACTACAGCCGACAACAAGGGAGTCGAGTCGGTCCACCAACTTGGCCTTGGGCTCACCCTGACCGCTGCAGACGTGTTTCGGCAAATCCCGGAGCCGTGGTTCGTGTTTCCGGTCGAGAACGGGCTCTTGTACGGCGAAGACTATCACTTCTGCCGGCAGTTAAGAGAGCGGGGAATTGTCCCGCATGTCGATCACGGTTTGTCGTGGGAAGTCGGCCATGTGGGCGAATGGACGGCAACCCATCATGACGCGAACACAGCAAGAGAGATCAGATCTGAGGGTACTTGAGAAGCGGCACGCGAGCGGACCAGTGGTCCCTGGATCAGGCGCCACGCTGAAGCTGCGCTGGTGAAGCAGCTGTGCGGTTTCGACGTTCCAGGAAGGAGGAGGCCGGCCCGATCAAGGTGGGTGAGTGGGGCCTAATGACGATGGGTGTCGTTTGCCTGCTCTTTGCCATTGCGGTGATCGTCCTCACATGATCTCGGAGTGGGAACTCTGGGCCTGCGCCAACGAGCTGATCCGCCAGAAGGGCAGCGGCGCGGTTGCTCATGCCGTGCAGCGTCAGCGCGAGCTTCGCCAGCAAGGAGACACCGCCGGCGCAGAGACCTGGCTGCTGATCCTCGAGCGCATCAACGAGCTGAGCCGCAAACCGACCTCCGCGGACGAGATTCACTAGGGCTAGGTCCCTATGCCCGCTTTCGACCCATTGCGGTAATTCGCGACCAATGCCTATGCTGGCTGTATGTGTCACTTCGTTACTCTGATCGCGCCCACCGACAGTGTTGATGCAATTCGTGCGGTCTTGGAACGGCGCGGTGCCGTATGACACCCGGAGCCGAGGCAGCGCCCATTTTTCATCTGTCATTCCCGGTGAACGACCTGGACGAAGCTCTCGCATTCTACTCGACCCTCGGTGGCATTGTCGGACGGCGCGAGACAGGTTGGGCCGATGTCGCCTTGTTTGGCGCGCAACTTACGCTCCAGCACGTTCCTGAAGATGTGCTCCAGCCAATGCCGCGTTCGCGCCACTTCGGCGCGACATTGACCTGGCGGGACTGGGAGCAGCTGGTCGCGCGCCTGACCGGCTTCGTCGAAGGCCCGCGCATCGACTATTCTGGCACCGAGCGCGAGCAGGCGAAGGCGATGGTTTCGGATCCCAGTGGGAACCTCGTCGAACTCAAGGCCTACCGCCAACCCGCTGCCGTTCTTGGACAGCTTGCCACACGGTGACCGGCATTATTCCGCCACCGGGCACCCGGAAACGTCCAAGCCTGTCTATGTCCGCTTTCCACCCATTGCGGACATTGCGAGCCATTGAGAGCTCCTCTAGAGCCTTGGCTATGGAGGAGAGATTTCCTGCAACTTGGGCGGGTTTGAAATATCCGTGGATTCGCGACGACCTTCTGGCGGTTCTCGATGAGCTGGCGCTCGACGACATTGGTAAGCTTTGGAGCGCCCAGGCGCGTCGAGGATGGTGCGTCGGATTCGATGAAGTCATCCACTTCTTCTTCGATGATCATGACTTTGACGAGAACGATATCGGATTTTCGCTTCTCAATGACATCGAGGCCCGGTCTATTCGCAAACTGAAGACTGCTCTGGGCGTAATCTGCGACGATCTCCCCGCCGGTACCAACGAACAATCGTTATCTCACCCGATGTGGGCACAGGTAAGGAGACTAGCGAGCGCCGCGGCGAGGACGCTACGATCCAGCTGACAGGGCAAGTGGACTTCGGCCTTCCACCCATTGCGGGCACTTCGGACGCTGGATAATCCAGGGCCATGAACCTGCTCATCGCCCTTCAGATTGTCGCCGCCGGCGAGACATTCACCTGCACTCCGGTGCGCGTCTGGGACGGCGACGGCCCCCTCTGGTGCCAGGAAGGGCCTCGCATCCGCCTCGCCGGCATTGCGGCGCGCGAAATCGACGGCACCTGCAGGCCGAACCAACCTTGCCCCAGAGCGACGGCCGAACAGGCGCGCAATCATCTGGTCAGCCTCGTTGGCCGGCCGGTGGGTAGAAGCCGGGAGGGCCATGTCCTAGTCCGCGGACCCGCCCTCACATGCAGATCAGAGGGCGACGGAGTCGGCTCGAGGACGGCCGCCTGGTGCGTTACGCCAAGCGGCGTCGACCTGAGCTGCGCCATGGTGGCGAGTGGGTATGCGTTGCGCTGGGAAAGATACTGGCGCGGCCATAGGTGTCAGTGACCCGCTACCGTTACCGCCTGCCTAGCCGCTCCGGACCATGGCGCGAGACGTATGCTGCCGCCTGCGAGGACGCGCTTGCCGACGGGTTCGCGAGCCGTGACGGTGACGGGACGATCTACCTCGATGAGCTGGTCCAGATCGAGAAACGCGACACAAACGAATAGGGCGCCCGAGTCACCCCGAGCGCCCCGTGTAGATGAAGAAGCCCTGAGAGGGGGACTTCGACAGCTGGACAACTGCTAACCTGTGTTAGGGTTCCGACCGCACCTGACCCCGGCCGGCAGCTCCAGTCCCCGCTCGACATGCCAGTGGCAGACCCTCTCCAGCGCATCCCGGCAGCCCCGTCCGGCGAGCAGCACGTCGCGATCGAACGCTAGGTAGGCCGCCGCGTCGGACCCCGCCGGTGGAACTGCCGGCTCTGCGGGACAGGTCAGGTCCTCAACAGAGGGGTGCTGGACGACCAGCCTCTCGCGCGGACTGCTGCAGGCGGACGCACTCATAATAAGCGCTCCGAGGATCGCGACCTTGGCCCATGGCTTCATCGACAGCCTCCTTCAGTTCACCAGCTTCCGTGACGGCGCGCTCCCGATCCTGGACGCGAGCGCGGGCAGCTTGCGCGTCAGCGCGGGCCTTGAGGTTCAGCGCCTCCACATTTGCCTCGGCCCGCGCCGCGGCCTGCCGAGCGCGCTCCGAACGCCTGCCGTCCCACTGGCCCAGGTTGAATGACAGCAGCGCGGCGAGGAGGGCGGCCAGTGCGAGGCGGCCCCATTCTCCGATGCCTTTCGGAACGGCGAAGACTGACGCCAGCGCCGCCATCACCGGATCCCCCTGTGTCGGCACAGCGCCTCGAAGCAGCCCACGGCCCAGATCGTCAGCGCTGCAAAGCAGACGACGCCGGAGACGATGGCGACGCCGAGGGCCTTCACCGTCGAACCTCCCCGGGTGTGGCCTCGCCCTGTCTCGGCGTCGACCCCGTCTCCTCGATCACCTTTGCCGAGGCGACGTGGCGGTCCTTGATCGCCACCGCCGCTGCAGTGCCGCCCGCCACAACCGCAAGGCCAGCCGGGAAGGACAAGCAATAGGCGGTGAGATCGAACTCAACGCCGCGCGCCATATTCCAGGCGATGAAGGCGTGGGCGCCGACGATGTAGGCAAGGCCGCCGATAAAGCCGACCACGCGGTTGAGCTCGAATCCACCGTTCGCGCCGCGCAATGCCTCAGAGAAGCCGGGGATCACTCGGTGGCCCCCAGCAGCGCCTCTATGTCGGCGCGGATGTCAACGTGCCTGCCGGCGCGGAAATTGGGTCTGTAGGATGGCTTTGAGACTGGGAAGACCACGGCCATTCCGTCCTGCGACCACTTGCCGTCGAAGAAGAGGTCTCGCTCCTTCTCTCGGCGGCCGATGATCGAGGGCGGCTTGGACCAATTCATGAAGGCCTCACGTGCCTCGTCGACCTTGCCGGCCTTCCAAAGATCGGCCCAATGCGCCTGCGCGATCGATCCGGTGTTGTAGTGGAACGACAGAGCCGCAGCGAACTGCGCCTCAGTCAGGTCATGACCAGCGAACTCTGCCTCGACCGCCGGCATGTATCGGGTCTGTAGCAGCCAGACGAAAATCTCCAGGCAGCGCCGGATCGGCTGCGGATTGTCCTTGTAGCGGCTCACGCGGTGGGTTGAGGCATCAGTGACGCCCACGCCCCAAGTCCAGACGTTCTCGCTGTCGAGATAGGCCTCCTGCACGATTGCCTCATGCTCGATCAGTTCGAGCGCAACGCGCGTGGTCAGCTTGCCAGTGAAGGGCTTCGCCCGAGCGGCCGGCGCCCGCATCCTTTCGAGCTCGTCCAGCGCCGCTCGCATCGCTCCGACGGTGCGCTCGCCGACTAGGCCGTCAGGGCGGACTCCGAGCCGGACTTGGATGTTGCGGATGTCGTCGGTCAGGCTCATTTTCGATCCCCTCCCCCGCCCTTCTGATCCAGCCGCTCCACCGCGACGATCCGGGCCGCATCCTGTCTGGCCTCACCCTGCCCGATCATGATCGCCTCGAGCCTCGCGATCTCGGCACGCAACCGCATCTCCCGCTCTTCGCACTCGTAGAGCCTCTTGACGGCGTTCTCGGCCTTCGCCTCGGCCTCCTCCAGCCGCTTCACCAGTCGTCCGATCTCCCGCTGAAACCTCGACCAGTCCTTGTCGATCGCCGCAGCGGTAATTGCCGCTGCCTCGGCGCTGCTCTTAGGAGCGAGCCGGCGATGGGTGAGCCAGACGCCCAATAGACCTCCGCCCAGGATGGATATGAGCACCGAGGCAATCAGGGGCGCGACCGCAGCAGCTTCACCCATTGGCAAGGTCGCTCAACATGGCAGGACTCCTGCTAGACTCAGGATTGTCCCTACAACCCATCCAGGCAGGGCCTTACCGCCGTCAGATTTCGGAGAAGTCGATCAATCTTGCGGTTTTGGTCACCCCGTTTGAGTTGATGGTGACCATCAGGTCTCCGTCATCTGCGCCGCCGTCCCCCTTCTGCCAAACGCTGAAACTATCTGCCGCGACCTCTGGCGGCACCGCGCGGCCCTTGCCCTGATAACCTGCCGGACCAATTCGGCCGACCTCATCCCCGCCGACTTTAAACACGTGGGCTCCATCGGCTTTTGGGTGGTAGTATCCGATCGCCGCGGGCGTGTCGGACCCATGGTCCTCAAGCCAGATGTGCGGATCAGATACGTCCAAGAAATTCAGGCCGAACCCGACCGTATCCGCACCGTTGCGAGCTTGGATGCGTGCACCCATCACCGGGTTACCATCGCGATGACGTACCGAGAGTTCTGGCTTCGCGTTCGGGTCGGGACTGTCGCTGGCCAGTTGTAGTTCGACAATGTGACCCTGCGCCCCGTGCCCCTTGATTGCCCCGCCGTACTGATAGGTGGTGAAGTCAAACCAGCTATCGTGAGAAGCTGCATACACGCGAAAGAACCCAGCCTGAGGGTCCTGATCGTCTGTGTTCTGAAATCCGATCGAGGCTCTTACACTCCCGTCGTTATGGTACTCGCGTACGACCCTATCGAATCCGTCGGAAGGCGGCGCATCGGTGGTGACGAGCAATTCATGCCGGATCTCACGGTGCCTCACAAGAACTTGGAGCTCCACGCGGGATGATGTGCTGATCCCGCCGCCGCCATAGGTGAAGCCGTTCTGATTGCCGGATCCGACATAGTGCCAACCCGGGTTGTCAGTGGTCGTTTGCGTGTAGGCGAGCGCGTCGGCTGGAATGTAGGCGGCTAGAAAGCAGCCACCGATTGCGGGGAACGTTTGGTCGGCAAGCTCCACAGCTTCGCCCGCTCCGACCTCGACGCTGAAATCGTCCCCAACCTGGGCGAAGGTGTCGCCACCTTCGATAATCCAGGGGTTGCTCCCGTCCGACCGGAGCCAGCGAAAAACGATCGTTCCGCCTGCGCTGCCTCCTCGGATCCGGATTGTGTGAACCGTACCATTGGCGGGGCACCGCTGTGGAAACATGAGGGTCGCACCGCCAATTGACGTGTCACTCGCCACCGGGTCGCCGATCCGGCCGATCTCAACCTGCCCTGTTTCCTCGGTGGCGCTCTCAACGTCATCCAATCCGTCCACAACACTCCTGAATGCATCTGCGGTGACAATCTGCACCTGCGCAAGTACGCCGATCTGAAGTCGAACTCCCGTGAAAGGCGCGCTCCCGGTGTCGAACGATGGAGCGTCGCCGTTCGAGAAGAACACTCCAGCGCCCCATCCCGCCTCCCCAGTATAAGCGTAGACGTTGCCTGAGGTATAGAAGCCGACGTAACCGCCGGCCGGGATTGCCAGGGGGCTGGTGAATGGCAGCGAACTCGGTTGACCCGGCGCCACCGTCACGGATCGACTGTCTCCGGTCGCAGTCCCGTTGCTGGCGAACGCCTTGACCTTCAAGGTTCCCCCTGAGGGTCCGCCATAGACGCGGAGGCCGACAAGGCTCACTGCGTCACTGAACTGGTCCGCAAAGATATAAGTGCCGCCAGGAATACCGACGCCATCGTTGGGCGCTGTTGCGCCAAGGACAACTTTGTCCACGGAAAGCGCCTCTGTGTAGGCGCGAGCCAGCTCGCCGACGGATTCTACCTCGTCGACGTAGGGCTGTGCGAGGCCGGCAATAATGTTGTGCAGCGCCCCCGTGTTCGTCCATGCTCCCGCTCCCGGCGCCCCTGATTTGACGTAGAGATCGTTGTTTGCGTCGGCGGGATCAGCATAGACGAGGCCAACAGAGCCCGCGGCATGGGCCAAGTCGGCATCAAGCTGCGCCTTGGTCGCATAAGCGACGTCGACGCTTCCTAGGCCGAGCGTGCCCATCGTCTTCTCAATCAGAGCGAAAAGCGAGCGTATCTCGGCCTTGACCGGCTCGTGCGCCCCGGACGCCGGAACGCCGTTCGTAACATAGTCTCGGAAAGTGGACGCTGCATTCTCTAGGATGATGCCCATGTGATCCTCTCAGGGGGCTTCGACAAATCGGATCGACGCCTCGCCGTACCGGCCGATTTCGAGCCGTCGCGCCGGCCTGCCGTCCACACGCATCAGGCAGCGAGGATCGGCGAAGTCGACGACCTCGCCCGCTTGCACGGCTTGGCGCAGTGGAGGGCGAAACGTGACAACCGCGCTGGATGCTGACTGCGTTTCGATGGTCGTAATATTGTAGGCGCGCCAGCCCTTGAGCGGGTGGTTGACGGAAAACCACTCACCTCCGAGCAGGGGCTGGGGGAGACTGATCGTCAACGCCAACGCGGTGGCCCGGAGCGGTGCTGGCGCGGCAACGTTAGCGAGCGGGCCGCCGCCGGAATATTCGGCATCGTCGCTGAAGGGTGAGTCGTCGGAGTGGGGCACCAGGTGCTGGCTGCCGTAGGGCTGGTGGAGCTTATCGCAGAACGGAACGATTATCGGCACCGTACCGGAGCCAAAGCGAGTGCTGAGCGCCCGCCACAGCAGCTGGTGCTCACGATCAAGCAGTGGGCCGTTCGAGAATTCAGCGAAGACGCGGCCGCCTCCATCGGTCTCGATGACATCTTCCTCTCCTGAGAGAGCAACTCCGCCGCTGATCGTGCGCCTTTCGATGTCGATCTCCTGATCGTCGAACGCGAACGTTGCGGTCGGAAAGGTCGGCGTCTCCGGCATGCCCGGGGGGGTACACTCCTGGGTCGCGCCGGCTTACCGCCGTCAGAGCTTACGGGCCGAGCGCATATTGCGTCTGTTGAGGGTTGTCGGGATTGCGGAGAGGCCGCCAACTACAGTGGTCGGAACGTCCTGTGTCGAGTTGTCGTCGAACACATAGCGCACTGTGATCGACCCATCTGGCACCCGACGTTGTGTCCAGTCCAAGGCAACCAAATCAGCCGCGCGTGAGGCAGCGGCACCTGCCACCAGGATAGGTGAAGTCGCGGTGCCCCCCTCCTCGAACTGGTTGAGGATGAACCAAACCGTGTCACCCGCATCGACGCGGATCGCCAGGACTGAGTTTGCATCAGGCGCCGCTCCGCTGGCATAGTAGCGCTGATATCCCGAGCTCGTGATGGCGGCGAAGGCGCCGACCGAGCCGCCTCCGCTACTGAGACGTAGCTGGTTGAGTCCTCCACCGTCGTTAGTACGCGCGTAAACACTCACGGTGTGGACGTTGGTGTTGCCCGAGACGCCGCCGATGGTCACGACCATCGTGCCAGATCCTGCGCTGGCCCTGAAGACGTTCCCATTGCTGCAGATCGTATCTAGTCCAGCGGCCGCCAGCGCTGCGGCGTCGTTGACGATTGAAAGCGTCGCCCCGGTTCCGGTGAATGTGACGTTTGTCGTGTTGATCGGATTGGCATTCGTATTCGTATTCTTGTTCGTTCGAGCCGGCTCCACAAGGAGCCCCTTGAGAACGCCGGTCCCGGGATCATGGTCAAAGCGCGCTATGTTATTGGCCGCAGACCGCAGCTCCCGGGACGGATCGACATATAGGCCGCTGGAAGAGCGGCTAAGCGTGGCTCCAACCGGCATGACCTCGTCGAAGCTGAAGGGAACGCCTGCGGTGGAAGTATTAACTTCCGCGACGGTCGACCAATTCGATACACGCCCATCGCCCGCTTGATAGGCGACTTGGACCTCGACTTGGGAGTCAGCCGGAACCGGACCACTGGTAAGGGTGACGGAGGTGCCTGCAATGGTGTCGGCGAAAGTTTCCTCGGGACCCCATACTGCCGCCCCATCGAGCCGCCAACGCAGGAACCAGGTCAGGTCTGGGCGGTCGGGGGCATCGATCGTAACCCCCAGTCGAACCGTTCCGCCATCGAATATTGCGACAGCGGCGGTGATCGTGGGTGCAGTAAGAAGAGTGGGCGCGACTCTTGTCCCCTTTGCCGCCGGCTCCCCCTCCTCCGTAAGCGCGTTCCAGTTATCGACGTTTGGATCGGCTGCGATCCATTCGAATGTCACGCCTCCCGAAGCCATGTTGCGAACGAGGGCGATGATCTCCACCGGGCCATCGTGGAAGACGGTGCCTGCCTCCTCGATCCGGAGATTGATGAAACGTTCGCCCCGTACGACACGCCCGGCTACGTTCGTGGTAACCGTCCCTCTCGCCGGCGCCATGATCCGCGCCATCTTCCGCTTGGCGAGACGCCGCGCCTGAGGAAAGCTCGGCACCTGCACGTCGAGCGGCTGGGAGAGGATCTGTCCCCGCTGGGCAATATCGGTCTCATCTCGCCAAGCCTCTCCCTCGACCGTGTTGTAATCATGCTCCGCCGAAACATAGGAGACGATGATCTCGTTGACGGCCTGGTCGTCGTCTATGCCGACCCCGTCCCAGGAATAGGACACGATCTCGTTCGGTCCGATCGACACCGTTGGCTGGTAGAAGCGCCCGGAATAGACGACGAGCGCGCCGTCTGCGCGCGGGCTGACCCAACCGTCAAACGTGGCGAGGAAGGCCCCGACCACGTCCTTGTGCTGATCGGTGTGCTTGAAGGCGACGCAGCTGCGATAGCGAGGTTCCGTGCCCCCCGCCTTCAGGGGTGAACCAGCGTCGCAGTCCGCAGCCGCGGCGATCCAGTGATCGATCGCGGGGGCGATCTTGGTCGCATAGTCGACTCCCTCATGCTCGAGCTTGTACCAGAGCAGATGTCGCACCGGGTTTTCGGTCCAGGTCCAGTTCGCTTTGTTCGTTGGATCGGCCGCTGCCGGATCGGGGTAGACACCCCACTGCGCTACCATAGAAGGAATGGGAACCTGGCTTTGCGGGTATGTCTCCTGGAAGCGCTTCATTTTCACTGAAGCAGCTGTCAGCGCCAAGAGGACGACCCCGTCTCCACGTCCGCTCCACTGAGGAATGAGGGATGTGACTGCGGGCAGTCCGGCACCCGGGGTGGTGCCATTGGTCCAATAGAGCTTCACCGCGCCATCGCGGTAGCGGCCGTCTGCACCCTCGCTTACGGTGTTGCCGCTGAGCGTCACGCGCTCGTCAGCGAGATAGAAGGTTGGAGTGCCAGTAATGATGCCGTCGTGGATCGCGTACACGTCAACGGCAGTTCCGTCCGAGGCGGTTTCGAATAGGATGTAGGCGCCCCACAGCCGGGACATGCCGGTGCCGGAGACGCGGGGCGGACGACTGGTCTTTATGGCTGTTTCAGAAGTCTCAGGCTTTATCCCTCCCGGGCCGAGTCCAACGAGTGACGCCGCGGCTGCAAGACCGGCTGTGGTCACCGAGGTCGTGATAATGCTGGTTACCGCGAGGGCAGCCGCTTTTCCTAGACCGGCAGTAGCCAAGCCGGCCGAAATGAACTGGCCGACTCCGGGGATGACGTTAACAGCCACCGCTGCGGCAACGAGCAGGATCGAGCCTAAGGTCTTGCTCACGGCCGCCAAGCCTTGGCGATGCGCAGCGCTTCAGGAGCGACAAAATGGAGGCCGCGCGGCGCCCTGATCGCCAAACGCTGCCCCGTCCAAATGGCACCTGCCTCAAATTGGCCAGCCGAGACTACGGCTATGTCGCCCGCCTCGAGCCCATAAGCGTGGAGAGTGTCTGTCGGACAGGCCGGTTCGAACACTGGGAGGCTCTCACCTAGTGCGCTGTCCCATAGTGAAATGAGCCCCCCGGATTCGGCCTGCACCGCCTCGCATTCGGCTTCGCCCACGACACTGCGCCACTCGGCAGCGAAGTCGGGATGGCCGAGCGCAATGCACCAGTCTGCTGCTAGGGTTGAGCAGTTCCACGGCCTTCGGTCGGCTGCCGCCGCCTTAAGGAATTCCCCGAGCATCATGTTGCCGGGCCCCACCGTCTCGACGTGCCCGCGTTGATGAGGCCGACATAGATAAAAGCGTCGTCATCAGGACTACGTCGACGCTGGTCGGCATCGGTGAAAAAGGCGAGAAGCGCACGCGACCTCTTCGTGTCCCCGGCTGCAACCGAAAGCGTGATCGAGCGCAGACGGCCGTTTGCTGTACCCTCAGACGTCACACCGAGCTTTCGCGCTTCTCCCGCCCACTCCCACTCGACCGGACCGACCTGCTGATACGCCTCGTCGAGATCCATTCGGCCAATGTCGACGCGGGCGCCGCTGACCTCCAATGCTTCTTCCTGCGCAAAGCCGATCGTCTCCTCAGTCACACCCGACAGCGTGAAATCCAGCCGCTCAGCGATGCCGTTGATGAGCTGAGTGAGGTCAGGAATGCTGACAAGTTCGCCGGCGCCGAGCGCGATCGCCGGTGAGTTCCCGACTACGGCGTCAGCTGGTACTTGGAGGTCTCCGAACCCGCTCCAGAAGAGCGTGGGCGGATCGGTAGCGATCCGGAAGATATAAGCCTCCCGATATAGACCCATCAGATGCCATCCGATTGATACTGCGCGAGGCGAGATGGCACGGCCTTGAGGACGCCCTTGCCCATGGCGGCAGCGGCCTGAGCGGCATTGGCGCGCGACACGCGATCGATCTCTGCCATGAGTGCGGGGGTGGTGATCACTCCCCGAAGGTCGAACTGTGGGGAGGAGATGACGGTAATGTGCGGTCGGGGAGGAGTGGCCCGACCGGACCCGCTACCCTTTGGGAGAATGACGCCTGTCTCGCCCCTGGATACACGCGCGACCGGCTGACCGTTGATCGAAAGCAGGTTTCGGTCGATGCCGCCCCGACCACCGATCTGGAACGATCCGCCCGAGTTGAATTTCGGGATGCCGGCGGCGGCTCCAATCAGCTTTGCTCCAATGCCAGCGGGATTGAACCCTCCCCCGCCCCCAAAAATGCTCCCCAGAGCGCCCGCCAGCGGCGCGGTGAGGTGGCGATAGATCAGCAGCCTGGCAATATCGGCGATCATCTGTGAGACGATCCGACCGGCTGTGCCGCCGAGCTTGATGAAGTTGCCGATGGCCTCGGCGAGACCATCGTTGAGGGCAGATAATCCGTTGGCTGCTACCCCCTCCAATGCTTCGTTCAACTCGGCAGCGCCGGACGGAGCGCGGTCGAGGAACTGTTGTAGCGGCGTCATGTTGCGCTGCTCGATGTCTTGCCGCGCTAGCCCATAGCGCTCGCGAGCGGCGGTCTCGGCGCGGTCGAGGCGCTGGCGCTCAAGAGCGTTGATTCCCTCCTGAGTTCGAGCCCGCTCGATGGCGAGCATCTCTTCCTGATGGGCAAAGTCGAGGAGCCGGAGTTCGCTCTCCCGACGCTCGGCTATTGTCCTGGCGAATTGCCCCCGTGCGCGCTCGATCGACTGGGCGTCACGCAGGTCCTCGACCGCGATGCGGTACTGCTGCTCGTCGAGCTGCTGGCGGAGCCGCGTTTGAACCGCTCGCTGGCGCTCGGCTGCCACGGCATCATTGGCAGCGACCAGTTGCTGGCGCTGAAGGTCCGTGAGTCTCCCCTGCCGCTCCAGCTCTCTATACGACTCATTCTGGCGCTGGCGCTGGGCCTCGATCTCCTGAGCGGCGAATTCAGCTATCGCCTCTACCGACTCCACATTCTGCCGGCGCGCGGCCAGAAGCGCTTCGTCGAGCTGGCGAAGTTCATCCTGGAAGGCAGCCTCGTTGCGGGCGCGTTGCTCCGCCAAGCGCTCGGCTTCGCGCTCGGCTCGTTCCGCAGCAGCCTGAGCTCCGACAGTATCGATGGGGAAGCTGCCATTCGGATTGACCGGCCGACCGTTGCGCCGGACCTCGTAATGCAAGTGAGGTCCGCGACTGTTTCCAGCTCCGGGGGCACCACGAGCGCCGCCCGATAGAGCAATCGCTTGGCCCGCGTTTACCCGAGCGCCTCGACTGACGAGAGCGCGGCTCAGATGGGCGTATCGGGTCGTCGTGCCTCGGCCGTGGTCAATGATGACCGTCTGCCCATACCCAGGCAAGTTGCCGACCTCGATGACAGTGCCAGGGGCCGCGGCCCGGACCTGGGTCCCGACTGGAACGGCGATGTCGACTCCAGCGTGGCGCCGGTTCCCCCGCCGTTCGTTGAAGGTCCCGGTCTGTCGTCCCGCGACAGGAGAGAGAAAGCGGACTGAATCGGCATCGGTGCCGCGCCGACTGTTGCGTTCACGCTCGCGTACCTCACGAAGGCGCGCTTCGCGCTGTCGCTCTAGCTCCCGGACCTGGCGTCCGAGCTCGGTGGATATGGTTCCTTCGGCAATAGCACGCTCGCGAGCCTGATCGATCAGCCGGTCATATTGACGTTCTATGCGGTCTTCCTCACCGCCCTGCGCCATCTCAACAACTCGGCGGGAAAGCGCGTCCTGGATCTGGCGCTCGGCCTCAGCAATATTCTGATCGGTTTGAGCCAGGGCCTGTCGGCGCTGAGCAAGGCGCTGTTCCGCTTGCTGGATGCCGGCGATCGCAGCATCGCCAGCTCCGGCAACCATCCTCGCTAGCTCCAGCTCCGCCGCCGCCTGCTCGACAAGAGCAGCTGTCGTCTCCCTGATCGTTCGCAGGCGCAGTTGCGCTGCGATGGCGCTTTCAAGAGCCCTGCGCGCCGATGACTTGTCGGCATCATTCAGCTGATCGAGCGCTTCACGGTTCTCGCGGAGCGCGGCTGTCACGCCTTCAAGGGTGTTGGCGAATGCGGCCTTCGCCCGCTCGCTTTGCTGCGTGTTTCGCTCGTTGTCGCGCAACTTCTCAGTCAGGTCATCGATTGACTCACCGGTCTCCATCGCCCGCCCAGCCACGACGGCGAGTACCGAACCGGCTGCAAGCAATGCTGCGCCCCAAGGTCCCGAGAAGAACGCAGCCATGCGCCCCGCGGCGCCCGTCGTTCCCTCGAGGGCGTTGGCGACCTGCGGCGCCTGCTGCGCGATGACAAGGAAAGGGCTCGTGCCAGCCGCGAGCTGAGCACCAACATCAGCAATTTGATAGCCGAGCAGCCGGGACCGTTGCCCAGCTTGGTCAAACGACCGAACCATCGCTGTCGAGGAGGAGCGGATGGCCGCTTCGGCCCGGGTGGCTGACTGCTGGATCTGTGACGACGCTTGTTCGACCGTCCGCGCCGAAGATCGAATCTTTACGTCATGTCCCTCGGTCGAGGCGACGAGTTCAGTTACCACACGTTCCGCGACCAGAGCCATGGCTCGGAACCTACGTGCTGCCACTTGGCTGGCTTACCGCCGTCAGTGGACGGTGTTTGCCTTCATCGCCTTCTTGAGCCTGTCAAAATCGGGCTCCGGCTTGTCCTTCTCGTCGCTGTGCGCGGAATTCCATCCTGCGAGCGCGACCTGATACGACCTCCAGGTCTGCTCTCGCCAATCGAGCCCCATCACAAGGCAGTTGCCGATGGCCGCCTCGAAGTCGATTTCTTGCGCTTGAGCTTTGCGGGATCGGCCGCCGGCTCCTGGGCCGGCTCGTCTTTTTTTGGCTCGTACCCCTCGATGCGGGCTGCGAGTACCGCCGCTGCTACGGCCCAACTCTCCTTAAGCGGCGCCGGGTGGCAGTACCGTTCCACGAGTTGCTTTGCCGTCAGTGCGGTGACCTCGATTTCCTTGCCGCTTACGAGGCCGCGGCCGCCGCCGATCAATCCCAGCCGGATCGTCTCGAAGAGATCCTCCGCGTGGGCTGCGCCCGCCATCGTGTCCGCAATCGGCACTCCCTCATAGAGATAGCGCCCTTTCAGAACGCGTCCGTAGAGCTCGAAGATTGGTCCGCGCTTCTCCTGAAGCTCAGCCAGCTGGGGCAGACGCAGATCAAAGAGATACTCTCCGTCCGCGAAGTGGAGCTCGAGCGCAGTGGTGATCACGGCGCCGCCGTGTAGGTCCAGCCACCATTGTTCGCGAGGGCGATGTCGCCGGTAGAGTCGCCGTCCCGCGGCGCCGACAGGTTCGCTGCGGTCAACACGAACTCGCCCGCGAAGGTCCCAAGCAGCGCACCTGCATCGGTGCCGTCGTCCCGATAGGCTTCGATGCGATAGTTCTTCTTCTTCCCCAGCGCGTCTTCGAGCTCGGCGATGTTATCCACGTCGGTGAGGCCGTCCCCACTGATGTCGAGCTGCTTGCCGGTCACCTTGACCTTCCGGATCGGCACCTCGCCAGGCTTGGCGCAGTCGCGAACAAAGCGATCCGTCGTATTCGCGCCGCGGTTCACGTTCACGTTCGTGATACCGCAGATGAGACTGAAGACCTCGGGATCTGCTCCATCGCCCATCTTCACGAGCATGAAGTCGATTTCGGTCGGCAGAGCCATCGTCGCGCGCTCCTGTGGATCGGTTCGACGCGACAATAGACGGGGTCGGGAGGCGGGCTTACCGCCGTCAGGACAAACGAGCTTCCGTCAATTCAGCTCGTCCAGCCGTGCCCGATTGCATTCCAAGTCTCTGGTTACCGACCAGTGCCGATACTGGCCGCTGTTCCCCTCTTGCAGCCAAGCAGCCGCAACTTTCCGCGCCGCTTCGCATCGCTCCGCCGCCGTTCCGGCGGCGTCCCTGACGATGTTGTACTGTTCCTCGGCCTTCTCAGCATCACTCGATCCGCACGATGCCAGGAAAGCTGCGGAGACTGCGATCAGCGAGCGCATCCATCGCCGCCTTCAATCACCTGGAATCGCGCTCGCGCTCTTTCCGCCGCCCACTCAGACGGGTTTGGGGAAGCTGCCTCAATGATCAGCGACTGAAGGAAGGCGCGGCCCTCCTCGTTAAGCGTGTCTGCTGCGGCGAGAAGGTCAGCCTGGGAGATGGCCCCACTTCGCAACATCTGCACGAAGACGGCGCCAAGGACCTGCTCGGCGAGACCGGGATCGTCTAAAGACAATTGCGGACGTCACCTTCGCCTGTGGCAATCCCGAGCGAACTACGCATTTCGATCCTGGTGCCTCCTTGCCGGTCAGGCCGGAAATCCCACCGGGTGATCGGCACTCCGTAGGCGTTGTTGCGCAGCACCCAATAGCGCTCGCCCTCACTGCGGACGTCTACGCTGCCAGCCATGCGATCCGCGGCGCAGTTGGCGACGGTGACGGGAGGCTTGGTGCTGGTGAGGGTCATGTCGACCTCTGTGTCAGCCAAGCCCGCCGATGTCGTGGCACAAGCGGCGAGACCGAGCAGCGGCAGGAGCAGAAGAGCTTTCATGGCCACGCAAGATATGCCCAAATGCCGTGTCCGTAAATCCGGCGATGCTCAGCCAGGGAACTCTTACGCGATCACGCGGGCCCTGAAGTTCACAACCGCATGATAAGCTCCAGCTTCGTCCCCGTCCTGGAGCAGTTGGGAACCGGTCCACAGGATCCGGGCCGACTGGCCGCCATCAAGGGTTAGCGCCTTGCGATCGATGGCGGAGGCAATCAGAGCTCCAATGCGGGCTGCGTGATCCTCGGCGGTTTCGACCAATGCTCCGGCGCCGGTGAACCGTCCTTTGGAGAAACCGTGAAGCGAGCCGGTGATCTCGTTCCCATCGACACAAGCCGCCCTGATCGGAACGCCGGATGGAGTGCCATACTTCACGAATGGCCAACTCGGGGCCCCTAGTGGGCTCTGCGAATGGATCGATGACGCCGGCACCACTGCAGTCAGGGGAGCATAGGTCTTCAACGCGGCGAGGATCGCGCGCCGGACAGGCCGCGTGAGGTCATTCGCCATCTGTCTTGACTGCCTCGGTTTTCAGCTCAGTGGCCGCTTTTGCTGTTAGGGCAGCTCGGCCGATCTCGCGGGTGACGGTGAGCTCCTGACCCTCGCGGTAGCTGATGGTCCTGGCGGGTTCGACATGGTCATAGTCGCGGTTGAACCGGACGCGCATGGCTCAAGCTCCTGTCTGCGATTTGATGACGGAAGAGACGGCGCGGCGGACCAGTTCGGTCACCTCTTTGCGCTTCTTTGCCACGGCGGGGCGCATGTACGGCCGTTCGGCCATCTTGGATGTGCCGAACTCGAGAGCGGCTGCGTAAGGCGCGTTGGCGCTCACCTCGACCTTCAAAGGCGCGACCTGGTTCGTCTCGATCGAGCGGTCGAGGACATTGGTGTCCGCGTTGGGCGGCTCGCCAGGGGCGCTGGGGACGTGGCCCTTGCCGGAGACGGCGCCACGCGTGATCGAGAGAGCAGCTTCGACCTCGATCAACTGGCCGGCTGCGAACAGCGCGGCACCGACCCGGCGGACCATCTCCGGCCCCGCCAGGCGGCGGAGGCGTGCAGAGTGGGCTTTGGCGCCGATGATGCGTGCCATGCCTTTGTCTAGGTCGTGGTGATTGTGCGGCTTACCGCCGTCAAACTCTTTCTAAGAAGGCGCTTTGAACGTCCGAAGGCGCCACAAGTGCTGGACTCGACGGGCCCAGAAAAGCAAAACCCCCGAACGCCCTTAGGCGACGGGGGCTGTTGCGCTGAGAACAGACACAACGTCGTGAGGACCAGATAGTCGATACATGGGGACAATGCAAGGAGCACCGAGGGCCGCCCTCTATGTGGACGGGTTCAATCTCTATCATTCCATCGTGGACCACGGGGAGCCGTGGCTGAAATGGAGTAACCTCTGGCGGCTGGGCGAGATACTATGCCGCGCCCACAAAGCGCAGCTCATTAAGGTCGCGTTCTGCACCGCCGTACCGGACGAGGCAGGCAACAGCAGAAGCAACCACTTAACCTACAATTCGGCACTTCGGGCAGTGGGTGTCGCCATAGTTGCGGGGCACCATGTCTTTGAGCCCAACGGAAAGCGGCTGGAAAAGCAATCCGACATTAACCTGGCGCTAGAACTCATTCTCGACGCACAGGATGACGTTTACGACATTGCCTTCCTACTCACCGCTGACTCGGATCAAGCCGCAACAGCACGACGCTTCAAGGACCGCTTTGCGAATAAGAAGCTCGTGGCCATCGCTACGCTGGGGCGGGACGTACCGGAGAAGATTAAGACCTACACGAAGCACCATGCGCCGCTAAAGCTGGTTCAGCTCGAAGAATCATTGTTTCCGAGTTCCGTCCCCGGCCGGGTAGGAACGATCGTCAGACCGTCTGATTACGACCCTCCTTCTTGGTGGAAACATCCCGACGACCGGAGGAAAAAATAGGCTTGCGGTCTCTGCGGACGGAAGCGGCTATGCCCGCCGCCCCCGCGCTTCCCAGTACGTCCCGCACGGATCCCGGCTCACGCTCGCCACCATCCAGCTCGTACCGGCATATGGGCCAGTCAGCACGTCGACGATGGCGGAAGTGTCGAGCTCGCCCTCCAGCGTCGCCGCCAGCACCAGCAGCCGCATGTCGCCGTCGACGAAGCCCTCGGTCAGACGCATCCCCTCCGTAGCCACATCAATCTGGACGGAGCAGGACTTCGCAACCGGCACGCCAGGCGTGACGATCGATCCGCCGTCGTCATAGACCGCCTCGCCGGGCCACTTCGCTAGGGCATCATGGAAGGCCCCGAGGCCCGCTGCGGAGAACCCGAGCGCGATGTCGGCGAAGGCGTCTGCGATGCTCACCAGATCGGGTATCCGCAGCACGGCGGCAGCGGCGACGAGACGACGCGCGGGCCAGCCTTGCTCCGGCGGAGGAGCGTGGCGAACTCACGGCCGTAGCGGGTCGAGGCATAGCCGCCGGCGGCCGCCCGGGCCGCCGCGGCGTCGCTGATCGAGACGTCCATCGCCCCGGAGCGGAACCGGGTCACGCCGGCAGGAAGTGCGGCGCCCGAACCTCCGGACCCCGCCCCAATGCCCTGCTCGGCCATGTGGTGGGCCGCCAGCGCCATGATGGCGATGGCATAGTCGGCCTCGAGCCAGGTTGTATCGACGGTGCGCTCAGCGTCGGTGAGCCAGTATTGGATGGTCGCGTCTGGGACCGCCGCGAAAGCCGAGTAGCGCTGCTTCAGGTCGGCGGGCGTCGGCTTGTCGTAGGCCATGGGATCGGTCCTACGCCGCGCTCACGACCTCGCTTACCGCCGTCAGTTGCTTGTTTGGCGTGCCACGTCGGGGGCAAGACCTATAGATCCGCCAATCATGTGAACAATTTCGGCTAGCTGCCTCGCATGTCGCGGTGTTTCCTCCAGCGGTCCTGGAAGGGCAACAGCGTACGCGATGTCATCTTCCCACACAGCGTGCCTCGCCACGTTCCCAGATCCGAAAATTTCGCGAAGTTGAACCTCTGCCCGAGGCGCCATCCGAGCCGGTACGACCGCGTAGTAGATAACACTGCCTGTCTTAACCGGGGTTGTAGGTCGAGACCGTGCCTCAATCCTTGTTAGTCGATCTGAGATCTCTTGAAGCTGTGAGAGCATAAATTGGCTAGGCGTTACCTCATTCGGGGTAGGCTGAACTATTTGAAACGCATCGACCTCCTCAAGGAATGATCGGTATTCGTCGGCCACGTACGCAGTGTGCTTCTCTTTGAGCTGGTCAGTCAACTGATCGAGAAAAGACTCCATCTCGAGAATGCTGAGGTTCGGAGGGTAGAGGAGCGCCTCGAAATCTTTGATGTCGAACGGGATGATACTGCCACGCTCGGCGATGACGATCGTCGGCTTCTTAGAGGTAAGCCGCATGCCGAGTTCCAACATCACGTTCGCATTCAGGTCAGTGATGTCGCACACCACGATCGGTGCCGCGAATAGGTTCGTCAGTATCCGAGTGGTGATCCGGTCGGTGGCGGCTCCGCTCCACACATTTTTCGGCTCCATGTCTGCTGAGGTGATTGCGCGATGTACCAGTTGCTGCACGGCCGCCCAGTGCAGCTCGTCGTGGCCCGCGGTCGACGAGATGGGCATTACAACGCCACAGATGACCCGATCATCAGCCTGCGTTCCAAGTGCGACTTGGTCGCCCACCCCATCTTGTGCTTCCGGAGCCTTCGCCATTCTCGTCCCCATATGGTTACGCAAACGATACTTCAACGAAGTCCCTTATCCAAGAAGAAGGGGCCGCCCGCCCGAAGGCAAACCGTCCCCGCTCGGCGGTGCTTGTCTGGATCAGCCTCTGAGCAACGCGTCCCGGCGTGCCTCGAGCACCTCCAGCGCGCCCTTGCGGGACTTGCCGGCGGTCTCGGCGTCGATGAGGCGCTGTACCTCATCCGGATCGTCGATCGTCTCGAGGTGCTTCTCCAGGTCGGCGACGCTGCCGTCGAGCGGGCCGGGTTCGGCGCCCGCGTCGCCTTCGACGGTCACCTCCGGATGGGCCTGTGCAACCTCGCGCTCGTCGAGGTCGATCGTCGCGCCGGGCGCGAGCAGGTGCGAGGCCCCACTCTTCATGCGGATCACGCGCGCGCCGGGCGTGGGGTTATTGAAAGTCGCCATGGGATCAGACTCCGTCCATGTTGGTCTTGGCGAGCGGGATCCGGTTCTCGTAGCCGCCGATCGACATAATGCCGGGCACCTCCCACGAGAATGGGCCCTTCTGCCAAGCCGGGAAGAACTGGTGGCCGCCGCCGGGCAGGTGGAAGCGGTGGACCTCCGGTGTGTTGGCATAGGCGATCATGCGCTTCGTGCCGCCGGCGCCCGCGGTCTCGAGGTGCCGGGTCCGCTTGATCGTGATCTCCTGGCCGATCACCGAATTGGCCTGGAGATAGGCCAGGACCGACATGCCGGTGTCGGTCATCCGCTTTGACGCGAGGATCCGGTACGTGCTGGTCGGCATCGCCAACGTGTCCGCGCGATAGGTCTCCTTGGTGTTGACCTCAATCGAGGTGAGCGCGTCGTTCACGACCGCGACGTCGCTGTCGGGATCGGAAGCAGCTGTGATCGCCGCAGGCGCTGTGTCGGCGGTCGCCAGCGGATCGTTGATGAAGCCGGTGGCGAACTTCAACCCGTCGCCGAGCATGCCGACTCGGTGGATGAACCGCTCGGCAGTCTTGGTCGCGGCGTCCGCCTTATCGGCGAGAATGTTGACGCCGAGCTGCTGCGCTCGCTCCAGGTCGCCCCGGTTCCACTTGTAGCCGATGCCGGCCACGTGGTTTTCCTGGAGGAACTGGGTCCGGGTGGCGTCGGCATAGGGCATGTCGTCCGCCGCCACGTCGAACCATTCCGGCTTGCCGGCGATGTCGCCTGAATAGAAGAGCGACCCCGCGGTCCAGACCGTGCCGGCCGTGTCGACCGGCATGAACTCGGCATAGTCAGCCAGCGGGTAACGGACCATGTAGACGCCCTGCTCGACCCGCAGGAGCTGGGGCTGAAGGAAGGCGACGGTCTGTTGGGCGTCGTCCAGGTTGACGCCGCGGATCGCGTCCGCGAATGCAGCTCCGCCTTCGGCTTCGAGGTGGGCGACTGCCGCCGCGACGGAGTCGAAGAACTGAACCTTGCTCATTGCGGCTCCCCTTAGCGGCGCACGATGCGGACCAGGCCCGCGCCGGCGATGGTGTCGTCGAATTCCCAGCCGACAGCCTCGGTGTTGTCGGTGGCAACGTTGGTGATCTCGCCGGCATCCGTGACGTAGACCGGCTGCCGCTTCGTCGCAGCGGTGGTGCTGTGCACCCAGATCTTGCCGCGGTTCTTGATCGGCACATTGTCGTCGGGCGCGTAATGGTCCGCCGGGCGGTGCGCCAGGACCGGAAGGCCCTTGCGCGCCGCGGCGAAGCCGAGAAGGTCCGCCGAGACCGTGAGGCTGGCGCCGCGATCGGCTGTGCCCTGGTAAAGCGGCCGGCCGAACGCGCAGGTCGAGCTCCCCTCGAGCGTTCGAGTGATAATGTTCGACAGCTCGCCGTCGGCCTCCATGCCCGGGTGGCCGTGGGGCGGATCGTCGTGGAACGCGCTCTGGATGACTGCCATTGTCTCGGTCTCCTCAGGCGGCTTGGCCGCGGTAGGCGGTCTGCTTGCTGGCGAGCCACGCGGCGCGCGCCGTGCTTAGGCCGGCGGCGGCATCGTTTGCGCCGATGGAAATGCGGAGCGGCTCGGGCTTCGTCTCGCCCAGCTTCACGTCGGCGGTCATCGCATCGAAGCGCGCCTCGACATAATCGTCGGACTTGTCGGCGACCGCCGCATCCCCGAAGCGAGCGGCAACAGCGGCGCGGCGCACCTCGGAGATGGTCTTGCCCTTGGTATCGGGCAGCTTGTCACCCAGGACCGTTTTGGCCTTGCCGACTACCTCGGCTTTCGCGTCGGCGAGCTCGTCGATCTTCGATTCGTCGACGATCTGCTCCTTGAGCTTCTCGATTTCGGCGTCCTTGGCGCCCAAGGCCTTGTCATGCTCCTTGCGGGCGTCGGCCAGCGCGGTCTCGGCCTTATCGGCGCGATCCTTCTCCGCCTTCGCCCGGTCCTCGAGCTTGCGGAAAGCGGCCTGGACCGCTTCGGCGTCGGAAAGGTCGACCTTCAGGCCGTCGAGCATGATGGTAGCCACTGACTTCTCCTCAATCGCGTCGGTGACGCTCAAAATGACGGGCACAGCATCGCAATTCTGGAAGAGGGTGTTACCGCCGTCAGAAATGCGGCATTCCGAGCCCGCCCGGCCGGCGCGCACCAAGGCGACGTGATTGCCCCGGATCTGGCGCTGGACGGCCTGGTACGCGGTCCCGTCGGGCGCGATGCCGTCCTCGATCGACAGCTCGCAGGCATAGCCGTTGGAGAGCTCGCGCTTACCGGCGTCGATCGCTTCGATCGCGCTGCGGTCCATCACGACCAGGTCGAAGGCGAGATACTGGCCGTCACGAAGCGCGCCGGCATTGACCCCCTTGGCGTGGCGCTTCCAGTTGTCGGCGGTGACGGCCTCCGAAGGATGATCGTCCGTGATCGGCTTCATGAGGAAGCTGTGGACCGCGTCTTTCGCGAAGACCTCGTCTTCGGGTCGGTAGACCTTTACAACTTGGTCAGCGGCGAAGTGCTTCCCCTCGGGGTCGATCTCACGCCCAAGATAATCGTAGACGCCAGCTCGGGCGGCCCTGGCACGGACGGCGTAGTAGCCCTCCTTGGTCCGGCGGGGCTTGCCTAGCTTGAGACGGTCGGCGAGGAGGATGTGCATGCCGCGGCGTGTACCGCGCAAAGGATGTGTCGCTTACCGCCGTCAGACGAGCGCGGAAGGATATGTTCGTCATGGATGAAATGCTTTTCTGGACTAAATGGGCGGCTATCGGACAGCTAGCAGGCGCGGCCGCCACATTCATGGCAGTCGTCGCTTCACTTTGGATTGCGTACCATGGGCGCCGACCACGGCTGAAAGTCAGAGTTGGAAGGCGCCTCGTTTTTGGTGCGGGTGAGGAACACCCTCCCGTCCTGATGTTCTCAGTTGTGAACTTGGGCGAGCGTCCCGTCCACATTCGTGGTCTCGGCTGGACCACTGGCTGGGTAAGGTGGGCTCCAAAGTGGCTTCGAAAGAAGGCCGCGATCCAGTTAACAGGCGGCATTGGGATTGGAGCGCAGCCGCCCTTTGAGATCCAGGCGGGAAGCGAAGTCTCGTGCTACGCGCTCATGCAGAACTTTCTGGAAGGTGTGGCTCGCAAGGCGGAGGACCCCTTGTTCACGCGCGATTATCCGTTGTTTGGCCGCAGGCTCACGAGGGTTCGAGCTTACGCTTACACTGCCGATGGGTACACGGTTCGAGCAAAGCCAGAGCCAGAGGTGCTGTCCCTTCTGCTGGAGACGGAACTCCAGCAGCACAAGTGAGCTAATCCAGCACCAACACGGCCTGTTTCCGGCACCCACAGAACGGTGGCCGCCCAGGCTGGTCCTCAGGATCCGGCTGCGCCCTCACCGTTTGGCCGTCGACTTCGCGCCCGACGCGCGCAGGATTGTCGCTGAAGAGCGCCCCGTTCCGGGCCAGGTGCCTCTCCCTTGGGTGCCGCTTGCCCGAGTGTCGCCACTTCCAGACATCCAGACCAGCCTCACGCCGGCGCTCGTCATCCAGCGCGCTCGCCGCCTTCGCCATCTGGTCTGAGGCGATGCGCAGCGCCCTACTCCGCGCCATGCCGACGGCCTCCCGGATCTCCTTCGCCACCTCGCGGGCCTGCGTCCGGTTCGACAGGCCCCTAAACGCCGCGTCGGCAATGCGCCCCCTCGCCTGCTCCGAGACGTTGCGCACGAGCTCGGCATTGCGCTGCATGAGAGCCGCCAGCGTCTCTCGCACGTCTTTTGGTCCGATCAGGGTAGCGATGTCGATCCCGGTCGCCGAAAGCACAGCGCCCCGCCATTTGCCGCGGTGCCAACGCTCGACGCGCACGATCCAGTCGCGCAGCCGCGGCGTCAGCTCGAGGAGGAGCCGGCGCAGCTCCGTGTCCATACCGCTGATTTCGACCTCGATGTCAGCGGGTGAATCCGTCGTCATCTGCGCCAGCGTCCGCGCATACTCGGCGATGATCCGCTCGGCGCCGCGTGCCCAGGCCTCGATGACCGGCCGATAGACAGCACGATAGAGGTCGGTCGCCATCACGCCGGTGGGGACGATCTCGCGCAGGACGAACGCGCGGCGGCGCGGGTTGCGGGCCCGGCGGAGCATGGCGGCGAGATCGAAGCGGGTCATTGAAGATTCACCCGGTTTCGGGTATATGCTGAACCTGAGCCGCGGTCGGTTTGGCCGTAAAGTCCAGGGTGCGCTTCGGCGCTGGCATTGGACGCCGCGGACCTCACCCTCTGATCCACATCGTCACGAGCTTCACACCGCGCTTGCCGGTCTCGTAGATCGCATAGATGCGGTCACCGCGATGCTGCGTGGACGCGATGAAGCGCTGCCCGCCATAGGGGTTCGGCCTCAGCGCACGGACCTGGCGGGCTCGGTTCAGCAGGAAGCCGGCGGAGGCGATATCACTGGCCGTGATGCTCCTCTGGCCCGGACGGCGCTCCGCACCATGCCGTAGCAACGCGTGACGTACCCGACTGGCGTCGAGCACGACATCCCGCCCCCGAGTGTCGATGCCAAGGCTGGTCAGGCGTTGACGGACTGAGGGTGCAATCGGTCCGAGCCGATGCGACTTGCTGCCGGTCTGGCCCCGCGCCGCCGTATCGATGTAGGCCCTCGTCCCCGTCGGGATCCACCGCCCGTCCCGCCCGCGCGGCTGGGTCGGATCGAAGTGGGAGTTGCGGCGGCCGAGCCGACCTGCCTTCGAGAGGCGCCGGCGGGCATCAGCGAAAGGGACGGCGGCCTCGGGCCCACCTCCCTGCTTCACTTCCTCGAAAATCTCCGGCCCCAGCACGATCCGCCCGCGGTACGGCTCGACCCCGTTTAGATCGACGGGCTCACCCGTCAGGCTGATGTGCGGAATGTACTCGTCAAAGCCGTGCTCGGCGCCGGCCTCCTCGATGATCCGCTTGTGCCGCCACTGCAGCTCGGTCGAGGCGAACATGAGCACCGCGGTGCGATCGCCCAGCGGCTCGACCACGCGAGGCCCGCCCGGCGGGATTGTGAGCCGCCCGTTCTCGTCGCCCCACGCGCTGCCAGCCTTGAGCCAGTCCACGGGCCGGCGCGAATAGATGATCGTGACGTGCAGCCCTTCCTGCAGCTCGGGCAGGCCCTGTTTGCGCGCCCAGGCCGCGATTTCGGCCACGTTGACGACATCGCGGCGCACGTACAGCGACCGCGGTGCCGCATCGAGCATCAGCGCGTCAGCCTGCTCCGCCGTGATGGTGCCGGCGCGCTCCATGGCGGCGATCGCGTCCGGATCAGCCTCGGGCGCCTCGATCCCGTACCGCTCGTCCTCCGGCACCTCGTCCAGCGCGCCCTCGAGCCCGGGCATCCAGCCGCCCTCAACGAGCGTGTTCTGGAGCGCCTTGGAGAACGCGACTTCGGGGACGGCGCCCGTGTTCTGGACCTTCTCGACCGCCTCCATCGTCGTCTTGAACCGGGTTGCCTCCTCGGCCTCGGTTGGCGTGTCGAGCGGAGCAAATTGCCACCAGACCTCCTCCGGCCGGCTTCCCAGCGCCGACGGGATGAGGGCGGCGTCGATCTGGTCAAGGCAGGGCTGCAGCATCAGCGTCTGCCGCGCCTCCACCATCTTGTTCCAGTCCTTCTGCTGTGACTCGCCACTGGAGTTCATTCCCTCCGCTGCGCGACCCCACAACCGCGTCATGGGGATATCGGCCGCGGACGCGACAGCCTCGGCGAAGACGCGGATCACCTCGGGGATGCCGTTCCAGGTGACCTGCTGATGGTCGATGGTCTCCCCCGAGCCTTCTTCCTTGCCGTCACCGTTGTCCTTGAGCGTGACGTTGTAGAGGCTCTCAGCCATCGCGAAGGCGGCCATGCGCTTGGCGATGAGCTGCTCGCCCTCGGCCGTCGCCACCATTTGCAATAACCCGGGCATGCCGACGATGTTGTTGCGCGCCTTGTGGACGAGCGAGGCGAAGGCCGATCGCGCAGCATCACAGTCCTGGACCGCGTCGAGGACCTGCTGCACCCGAGATTCACCCCAGAACCGATCGTCGTAGGAGCCGGCGAAGGTGGTGAAGTCGGGGATTGGGTCGCCGCGAAAGCACACGACGCGGTCTGGATGGATCGGCCGGGGCCCGCGCGTCGTGGTCAGCTCCCATCGCTCCGGTGTGCCGTAGCCGGGATCGCTCGCGTCATCGATCCAGTCCTTGCCGGTGAGGCGCCAGCGGCTCAGCACGGCGACGTTGAGGAGCGAGGCCGTCTGCATCGTCGGCGACAGCGGCCGTGACGGCTCGGTCCCATCAATCAGGAGGAGCGCGCCGCCGCCGAGCCCACGCAGGATCTCGGCTTCCATGACCTTGGCCCTGAGCCCAAGCCGGCGCTCCTCGGCCTCGAGCTTCTCGATCTGGTCCTTATCCGCCTGCCAGTCGCGCCAGGCGCGCACCATGTCGAAGGCCGGGATGTTGACGACCTTGCGCATTGTGCCGGAGCCGCGATACGCAATCTCGATCTCGGCGTGGCTCAGGGGGCGGAAGCAATAGCGGTTGCCCGTGCGCTGGTCGTTCCTGCCGCCCATGCCGGACAGGGCGTTGATCAATCCGTCGTGGACGCGCAGCAGGATGCCCATGGGGCGGCTTTACGCGCCGGGTCGGAGAGCGCTTACCGCCGTCAGAGGCGCCTGTGGCTAATCCTCCGAGACCCAATCAGTGACAATCATGGAACTCGGTGGTCGATCAATGCCACGTGAGGGGCGTGCGGGGAAATGCTCTACGCAACGAACTCGCAGAGTATGGCTTCGCGCGAGGGCGTCAGGGACGCTGATCATATCACCGGGCGAAGGAAGTTGTTCAAAGTCCCAATCTCCCCAGGCCTTCTGCTCGCCGAAGCCGTAGACAATCAATGGGCATGTGATCAAATCTGGCACTCCGACCGGATTGGGTCCAAAGCAGTCATTACTGAGGGGTAACGGATCGAGCAATATCAGATCCCCTGCCGCAACGCCGACGCGTAATCATACCCTCCGCCCAGCGCGAGCTCGTTCAGCGCATCCGCGAACGCGTCGATCTGGTCGTCATGCGTGCCGGCCGGGAACGTACAGACCTCATCCAGGAACGCCTCGTTCCACTCCGCGCGCAACAGCTTCACATTGCCCGCCTCAGCCTGGGCACTCGCTGGCCGTGCCCTGGTCGCCTTATCGCCGGTCGGCTTAACCGCAGTCACGTCATAGCCCTTGAGGAGCTTGATCTTCGTCTGCGCATCAGCCTTGCCAGCAGCTCCGGGATCCTCGGGGATACGGATCCGGGCCCGGGTGCCGTCCTGACTCGCGACGTTGACCAGTGTGCGCTCGACTTCCGAGGCCTTCCACTGGCCGCGGACGACGTCGACGACGTAGAAGACATCGGCAATCAGCACCATCTTCAGGCCCACCGTCCAGTCAGGCCGCTTGCCCGCCTTCACCTCCGTTGCGGCGAAGTCCCAGGCGCGGACCTCCTTACGGGTGCCGGCGGGAAGCGCATCGACGATCTCGAAGTCGCCGCGCTGGAACATGCCGCCGGACCGCGGCGCCGGGCGCTGCTGGAACTGTCCCGCCACGGCGTAGCTCCCCATCGGCACCTTGTCGCGCTCAACCACCTCCCGGGGGAAGCGCTCCGGGAACAGGAGCTCGCCATCGTAGCTGCGCGGGTCCTCGAACCCGATCGAGGTCACGCAGCGCCGCTCGGGCTCGAACTCCATCGGAAGCATCAGGTGCTCGTAACCCAGCCCAAGGGACAGGATGACGCCGCTCACGTCCTGCTCGTGCAGCCGCTGCATGATGACGACGATCGCCGACCGCGCCGGGTCGTTGAGGCGGGTCGGAACAGATTCCCGGAAGGTCCGCACCGTCGCATTGCGCTCGGCCTCGGACTCAGCGCCGTCGACGCTGTGCGGATCGTCGATGATGACCCGATCGCTGCGGCCGCCGGTGAGGCGCGAAAACGGGATGCCCTGCCGAAACCCCGTCGCAGTGTTGCTGAACGCCATCTCGCCGGCGCGCACGAGCTGGACCTGGTCACCCCAGAGCGCCTGGTACCATTCCGAGGTGACCAGGTCGCGCATCCGCCGATTGTCGCGCTTGGCATAGTCCTCGGAATAGCTCGAGCCGATGATGCGGGTGGCGGGCCGGCCACACGGCCCCCACTCCCATGCGGGCCAGAACACGCCCGTCAGCAGCGACTTCATCGTGCCGGGCGGGACGTTGATCAGCAGCCGGTTGATCTGCCCGCGGGTAATTGCCTCCAGATGCTCGCAGATCGCGTCGACATGCCAGCCGTGGACATAGGGGTTACTCGGCTCGAGAACGTGCCAGGCCTCGCGTACGAAGCCCGCGAGAGTGCGGCAGCGGTCGCGGATCGTCTCGCGGTGCTCGGCGGTGCGCCGGCGCTCTGCGTCGCGTTGCCTCGCCAACTGCCGAGACTGCTTCTCCTCGAGCAATGGCAGCAGTTGCAGTTTGGTCTTAGTGTCGAGTGTCGCGAGGTCCATCGCTCTTGTCCGTCGGCGTCAGCAGCGCCGCAATTCGAGCGTCGATCTCTTCATCGCTGAGGTTGGAATATTCGACGCGGCCGCCGTGTTCGATCCGCTCCTTGAACGCCTGCACGTCGATGTGCTTGCCGACCAGCTCGAGCGCTCTGGCGGCCGGCGCGAATGCCTTGGCCTCAACTGCCGCGCGGTGAAGCGCCACGGCCTTTTTCAGCACCCACGATGCATCAATTCCAGTCTCCTCGCACCTCTTCTCCATGGCAGCAGCAATGTCACCAGAAACCTCCTCGTGCTTCAGGAGCCTTGCACCCTGCTCGGCTGCCGTTCGCTCGCTGTAACCAGCACGGATCGCGGCTTTCGTCGCGTTGAGGTCGACGAGGTATTCAGCGACAAACGCTCGCTGCTTGGCGGTCAGGCCCATCAGGCGCAGCCTGAAACAGCTATACGGCTGAGCGTGCTGACGACGTCGTGCCAGACGCGCAAACGGAATGGGTCCGGCTCCTGGCGGAGCAGCTGGCAAAGTGGGATGATTTGACCAAGGCCGGTTCGGGCCTCGGCCCTGACTCGATCGATCTCCGGCACTTCGCCGAGCGAGATGTTGGTGAGGGCATGGCGGGCGCGGACGATCAGCAGCCGCTCCAATCTGAGGGCATCTGCCTCGTCCAGGCCATCAGCGATGACATAGATCGTAGACCACAGGCCGCGAACCCGCAGGTCCGACAAGACTTCCGCCTTGAAGGGGTTCTGGCACTTCCCCGCAGCTTCATCCCGTTGGTGAGCTAGGGCGCGTGCGCCTGTCCCCTTCCCGATGTAGAAGGCCCTATCCGTGCGAGGATCGCACAGGGCGTAGACGTAGCAATCATCTTGCCGGGAGAACAACTTAACTATCAGGTCAGCGTCTACGAGGGCATGGGCCATCGGGGCGAATGAACCGATCGCGTCCGCAAGCTGCCGCCACTGTTCAATCTTAACATTCTTGAACATTGCCGCGATCCTACCCTCTCGCCGCCGCGGCCTTAACCGCCGACAAGCGCCGCGCTTCTCGCCGCTCCTCACGGGTTCTTGCGACGTACAGAGCCCTGGCCCGCCTGAGCCGATCGCCGCCGGCGAGCTCGATCCATCTACGGATCACTCGCCAGTTCGTCCCGTAGTGATCCTCAATCCCGTCCCAGCCCATGCGGATGTAGACCTCGGCGAAGTCACGCGGCAGCGGCCGGTATGGCTTCACCGTCCCGTCGGGAAGGTTCAGCGACCTCAGTGCCGCCCGCACCCTCCTCGCTGTCGGATAGGGCGCAGGCGGTTTGTGACCGTAGCGGACGCCCATCAATGCGGCCCTCCCGCCTGAGCCTCGTCCATGGCCTGGTATCGTCGCTCGATACGCCTCAGCCGTTCGATCTCGGCAGCGTCTGTGGCTAGCTTCTCGCGGACATGCGGATCGAAAATCTTCAGCGTTCGTGGAGGCTTGCCGGTATTGCCCCGAAGCTTCTCGGCTTCTCGCCGGATGACAGGAAGGATGTCCTGCTCGAGCGTCGCGCCGGCTGCGTACCATTCCTTCAGCAGGCGGGTGTCCGGCGGCGGCTGCACGTATCCGCCCTCCTCCATGACGGCCTTCACATCCTGCGGCATGCCTGCTGGCTTGTTCGGGGGGTCGGGGGGTTCCGAACGAAGTGAGGAAGGCGAAGGTGACTGTGAAGGTCTGGCGTTTTGTTGGCCGTTTGCTGCAACATGTGTTGAACGTGTGTTGTCGTTTTGCTCCTGCTTTTGTTCGCCTGTTCCTTCATTCTTGCGACGAGCACGCGCCTCGGCTGACGCCTTGCCTGCGATGCGTCGCTTCTCGGTGATCTCGTCCGCCCGGCTTCGCTCCTTCTCGGCTCGATTGTGGACGAGTAGGCCATCCTGCACCTTGAAATAGGCAAGTATGACAGCCTTCATCTTCCGCCAAGCGGGAAGGCTCAGCCGCGCGATCTGGGCCAGCACGACATCGTCGGCCGGCGGCGGCCCGTTGCGCCAATAGTCCATCAGCAACAGCAGGTAAGCGCCGTGCTGCTCCGTCGTCAGACGCGTCGTCGCCGAGAGATAGTCGCCGATGTACAGCGGCATCCAGGTATCGGCTTTCTCACTCACAAGAACGCATCCTTCTTCGCCAGATCCGCCATGTAGCCGGAGCCGCGCACGGCCTGGTGCGCGCCAAAGAAGTAGCAGAGCTTCTTGCCTACCCTGCCCTGCCGCACCTTGGCTGCAATGAGCTCGATCCGATCGCGAGCAAGGCCCATCGCGGTCTCCCACTGGGCCCTCTTCTTGTCGTCCGCGTCCGGCTCGGCGCGCTCGAGGTAATATTCCTCGCGGAACACGAACATGACGACGTCCGCGTCCTGCTCGATGTCGCCGGCATCGCGAAGGTCGGCCAATTGCGGGCGCTTGTCCTCGCGCTTCTCGCACTCGCGGTTCAGCTGTGCGAGGACCACGAGGGCAACGTCGCACTCCTTCGCCACCTGCTTGAGGATGCGGCTGATCTCGCCGACCTCCTCATAGCGCTTGGCCTTGCGATCGTTGCCACGGATCAGCCCGAGATAGTCGATCACAACAAGGTCGAGCGTTTGCCCGCGAGCTGCCATCTGGCGCTGGTATCGGCGGATCATCATGGCCAAGCGACCAATGCCGAGGGTTGGCGGATCCGTGATGATGAGAGGCCAGTCATCAATCTGGGCACGCGCTGCGTCGATCCGCTGCCTGTCGAACGCGCTGAAGCGGCCGCGGCGGACCTGGTCGAACGTGGGCGAATTGCCGAACTCGAATATGAGGTCCGTGATGGCGCGGGCGAGCAGCTCCTCGACCCGCATCTCAAGGCTGATGAACAGGGTTCCGAACCCCGCACGCGCGGCGCCGAGGGTGACGGAGAGCGCCACAGCCGTCTTCCCCATGCTCGGCCGGCCGCCGAGGATCATGACTTCACCGCGGCGAAGATCGCCGGTCAGCTCATTGAAGTCGGCAAGGCCGTCGATCCGGATGCCCTGGGGCCCCTTCCCTGCGGCCTCGTCCTCAATCTGCTGCAGGGTCCGGTCGAAGGCCTGCGCGATCGTCATGGACCGCGTGGTCTGCGCCCGCGACAAAGCGGAGGCGAGCGCGGAATCAATGCTCTCGACCAGCTGCTCGACCGGGTTGTCGGTGAGGGTGACGACGTTGCCCTGGAGCGCGCGCATTTCGTCGAGCAGGCGCCGGCGTTTGGCGAGATCGACGATCTGCTTGGCGAAGTCCCAGATGCCGATGACCGCGGCGCCGGATCCAGTGAGGCCAGCGAGATACTCAAAGCCGCCGGCGGACTGGAACTCTTCGTCGTGGATGAAGTGATTGCGCAGCAGCGGCGGCGTCGCCAGCCGGCCCGCCGCGACCTCGGACAGGATTGCGGCATAGAGCCGCTGGTGAAAGCCCCAGGAGAAATCCTCGACGCCAACTCGCTCGGCTGCCTGGTCGACGAGGCCGTTCTGGGCCATCAAGCCGCCGAGGAAGGCTGCCTCCGCCTCGGTGTTGATGAGCGCGGGCGGATAATCCTGATTGCGTTGCATTGGGCGGAGCAGCGTGGCCATCAGCAAGCGCCAGCCCTGCTCATCAGCCGGCGGAACGCAGTATGCAGCCGCTCAGCCTCGATCACAGCCGTCCGCCGCTGATCCGACGTGCTCGCCTCGTCGCGGTAGAGCGCCTCAACGCGAAGGCGCGCGGCGTCATATGCTGCCCAGGCCTCGTTGAGCTCGGCGTCTGCGGGTCGGAAAGAGAGTACCTGTCCCATCGCCGAGTTTATGCTTTCCCGACCGGAGTCCGATCAAGCGGGCTCCGGTGTGGATTATTGTGGATTGGTTCGATGATAATCACAGCACCGCGGCCAGCCGGGATCTCTCGCAGCGCAACGTCGATGGCGCAGCCGATGCTCGTGAAGCAGCGGGACTGAATCCCGTTCGGACCGATCGAGAAGCGCCAGCCGGCCTGCTGCGGCCAGAGATGAACCCGCGGGCGGGAGTCGGCGTTGGCGAAGCGCCGGGTCATGCCGCGGCCTCAAACAACGGGCCGTTGCCGAGCTTCTCGGCCGCAGCAGGATTGATCCATAGGACCTCGGTCCTCGGCGCGGCACCGTCCGCATAGGTCGCCTTCTCGACTCGCAGCCAGTGCTTCAGCCGTTCGTCGTAGAGCTCGGTCGCGTAGCCGCTGAGAACGACCATTCCAGCCAGGTCGTCCAGTGCCTCCAGCAACTCGGCATGCTGCTCAAGTGTGAGCTCGTGGCGATAGGTGCCGCCCCCATCCTTACGCCGGTTGGCGCGCCGCCGGACCTCCATGGGATAGGGCGGATCGACGTAGTGCAGTGCCTCGGCGCGATCATGAGCGCGCATCACGGTGACGGCGTCTCGGCGCTCGACAACGACGCCTTGCAGGCGCTCGACGATCGCCGCAAGCGCGTCGGGATAGTTGGCCCAATCCTGAGCCGGCGTAGTACCAGAGCGATTCGAGTTTGCCCGGAACCCGGTGCGATACTCGCCAGTAGCACCGTCCGAGCCGAACCCCTGGAATGAGCGTATGACGAGCCGGCGGGCACGCTCGACGCCACTTCGCGCCGGACTGTACGCGCCATCGAATTCATCGCGCGAAAACGGAGTTAGCCTCAGTAGCTCAACGAGTCTGGCCGCGCGGTGCGGATCGCGCAGAACCCGGAACAGATTGACCGCCTCATGATCCAGGTCGTTGTAAATTTCGGCATACGAGCGCGGCTTGCGGAGCAGCACCGAGGCGGCGCCGCCAAATGGCTCGACATAGACCTGATGGGCCGGGAAGTAGCCGATGATCCAAGGCGCGAGCTTCCACTTGCCGCCGTGCCATCTGAGGAGTGGGCGGGTCGGCTCAATCATGCCGCCATACTCCGCTTAAACAGCGCCTGATCCGCCCACGGCACGTCGACTTTGAAGCAGGCGAGCCCGTAATCGAGCACGCCCGCGGCTTCTGCCTGATGATCGTCCTGCGGGTTCCAGCCGAGCCGCCGGGCCTGGTCGACCGCCAGTTGCTTCAGCTCGTGCCCCTTGCCGGTCCCGCGCCCGATGAAGCGCTTCCGCCAGCTTTGCTGCTCGACGCGGCGGCACTTCGCACCCACCCGGTGCGCGAACCACTCCGCCATGCCGGCCAGGGCGCACAGCTTGTACACCGTCGCCGGCGTCGTCCTGCCGGGCAGGATCGTCGCCTCGAAGAACAGGTGCGTGATGGGGTCCAGCTGGTGCAGGCCTGCCAGCGCCTCGCGCAGTGCCTCCATGGGACGGTTCACGCATTCCGGGTCACCGGGAAGGCGGATCGACAGCAGACGCGGCGCCGCCGTTCCGGGAATCCAGAGGGCGGCGCCGGTGCGCGTGGCAATGTCGAGGCCCAGGTACACGATTAGGCCGTGAGAGCATCCGGAGCGCCCGGGGCGCGGCCGAGGTGCGAGCGGGCTGCGGCCAGGGCATCGGAGCCGTTCGACTTGCCGCTCGGCTGCTCCTCCTGCTCGTCGTCGCCCTGCCCTGCCGGCGTCTCGATCATTTCGAACAGCGAGCGTTGCACCGCGCAGCCGATCGCCTCGCGTGCGATGATGTACCCCTCGTCGAAGCGCTGGCGGTCCTCCGGATCCATCTCGCGAATGCGGATCGCGTGATCGAGCGCCTTCTTCGGCACACCGGCGACGTTCACCCGCTCGCGCAGCTCCTTGATCTCGTCGTTGATCGCCTGGCGCTCCTTCTTGAGGTTCAGGATGCGCGGCACGACCTCCTTGATCGTGTCCTTGGCCGCCGAGATGTTCGTCGGCCCGTCGTTGGGCGTGGCTTTCTTCGCCATGATCAGGCTCCTTGCTTGTGCGCCATGCCCTGGCGCTTTGGGTTTTCACGGTAGCTGCCCCGCCATGCCGCGCGTCGATCGAGACGGCGGATGCATTCCTCGAGGCGGAGGGACTCGCTCATGGTCAGCGTCCGCTGCCGCGACAGTGCGTCGAGGCGTCGATAGTCGCGGGCGTAGGCGTCTTCCTTCATGGGGCGGCCGCCGGGCAGCTGGTCGCCATCGCGGTGGACGAAGCGGGGCGGCAGTTGGTGGACAGAGCGGCGGGAGAGCTGGGTCATCGCGCCTGCCATCCGAGTGCGGCGCGTACTTTGCCGAGCATCACCCGTCCGTAACTGGGTGAAAAGCCGAGCCGCTGCGCCGCGAGCTCAGGGTGCAGGCCCTGGCTCAGCAGCTCCGCGAATTCGCGCAGCTTGAGCGCCCTACGGCGGTTGTTTGGGGTGTAGCCCTTGCGCGGACCTCCTTCGGCGCGGCGCACAGGGAAAAGGCCGGTCGGCATCAGCGCCTGCCCTCCCGCACATAGCGGTACAGCCGATCGGTCTTCTCGACCTGGTCGCCCTCGCCATCGGTGAAGACAGCAACAAGACGAGCGCATTCCAGTCGGCGCTCGGCGTCATCGCGCTGATGTCCGATCGGAGCTGAACGAGGGATTCCGCCGTACATCAGGCAGCCCTCACCCGCGCAAACTTGCCGCGAAGGATATTGTCCTCACACGGCGCTATGTCGCGCCCCGCTGGGCTCTCAGGGTGGTGGGCCTGCTGCTTCGTGCGCAGGTAGTCGCAAACCAGGTCCGCGATCTCGTCGTGATCCACGTTCTCGGGGATCGAGATGATGGCCTTGCCCTCGGGCAGCAGGAGAGACAGCAACTCGTCGGGGATTACGCCGATAAGCGCGCAGAGGGCGCCAACCGGCATCTGCGTTTCGCCTTTGGCGTAGTTGCACAGCGAGTCGTAATCGATCCCGCTGTCCATGCTGACCGCCTTAAGGGTGAGCCCATGATCGCGCTTGGCGAGCCGGAAGACCCGCTCCTGAGCCTGCTTCAAGTTTCGGATAATCTTCGGATCAAGCGGCATGATCGTCTTGCCTCTCCGGAATATTGGCGGCGGGATGAAAGGACCTGCTCATCAGCCCGCGCGGGATCGGCTCGACCTCGATGACGAGTGGCGGCGTCTTGTCGGCGGGCTGGGTGTTGGTGGAGGGCTGAGACTGCATCGCTCAACCCTTCCGGCCGTAGTGGAAGCCAGCTTCGTCCTCGTACCCCTCAGGCGCGCGCCAGGCGGCGGCCAGCAGCAATCCGAGCGAGACAATGGCGAGCACGAGCAGGCCGATGAGGATGCGGTCCATTCAGACCTCCGCCTCGGACCATTGCGAACAGTCCCGATGATCCTGAAACGGATACGGATCGCGCGCAGGGACTGGTCGACGCTTCGCCGCCCAGGCGCGGGCGAAGGAAATTCCTTCTTCCGCCGCGGCTCGGCGGGTTTCGGCGCTGCGAAGGGCACTAAGGCTCATGCGGCACCTCCGGCGCGGACTGGATTGCTCCCGCCCGCGCCTTCGGTCATTCCTGCGAGTGCCAGCTCAGCAGGAGGACAAGAGTGGACTACGCAACACGGATGGCCATCCGCGCCCTCGTCGAAGGACTGCGGAGAACCGGGGCGATCGGCAAGGGAGACTCGGCGAGCATCATCCTCGAGATGGGGCACGCCGCCGTCCACGCCGACAAAGCGGTGCGAGCGACGGACGCGGAGAAGCTGCGGATCCTTGAGAGTGAGCTCAAGGCCGACGAGGCGGCTAGAGATTAGCATCGGCATCATTCCTGGCGCGGTCGAGCGCAATCGCCGCCCGAAGACGCTCGCGATCTTCGCCTCTGAGTCCGGCCCGGATCAGCGTCTGCCGATCGATCTCGTCGCGGATGATCTTGCGGATACGTATTTCGGCGAAGCCCAGCGCGCGCTCATCAAGTGCCAAGGCAATCAGGCCGCCTGCCGCAATGATGGCGGACATAATGGCGATCAGGTCGAGGGCAGTCATGCTGCCGCCCTCGCCAAGCAAGGTCCGCGCGCGTTATGATCGCGCCTGATGATCATCGGTGCGGAATGGGCAGCCGTCGCGGTCGGTGCAGTCGGCCTTGCCGGCGCTTTCGTTGGCTGGTTGCTGCGTGGCTGGAAGGAGCGTCGCGAAAAGCTGCCCGCGATCTGGTGGGGCGGCGAGTACATGGAAGTCGTGAATCGGCTCAACGAGCATCTGATGATCTCGGAGGCGCGCTCGCAAGGATGGATCCACTTCGGCGAATATGCCGAGGACACTGGCGGTTCGGTCATTCCCGGGACAGAGATCACCTATGCCTCTCCCGTCGGACTGTCCTGGACCGTGGCACCCCTTTCCTCGGCGACGTTCCGAATTTCGATCGTCAACGGACCGGCGCAGCTGGAGCTGACGATCTCCTCCAGCGCGCGCACGTTTCGCGACAAGAGAATCATCGTAAAGGCGTTGGAGAACGCCTGAAGCGCCACGACCACCACGCAGAAAAGCAGCGTGATCTCGATCGGAGGTGGGCTCATGCTGCGGCCGCTTCGTCGCGCGGGTACAGGTCCGGCCGCAAATCGTGTCGGGAGATGCCGGTCTCGCGCTCGGTCGCGAGCACGTATTCTGCCGGCAGCGGTTTGCCTTGCTTGAGCCATGCCCAAACGGTCGGCTGTGAGACGCCGTGAAGCCTTGCGAAGGCGGACTGCCCGCCCGCCAGCTCCACCGCTCGGGATAATGGTGTTTTGGCCATGAGCCTTGCATATAGCCACGGCTATAGATCAGTCAATAGGCAAACCAATGTGGCGGTTTATAGCCGCGCCTATAGACTGTCACGCATGTCCGTCGGCACTCGCATCCAAGAACGACTAACGAAGCTGGGCATCTCCCAGTCGGAACTGGCGCGTCGAGTAAAATTGTCTCAGCCGACGATTAACGCGCTCATCAAGGGCAACAATGCCAGTTCTAAGCACCTTCATCGCATCGCGGCGGAGCTGGAAACCTCTCCCGCCTATCTTGCCGGTGAAACGGACGATGACGCTCCCGTTTCGGTAGCACCATCGGCCCTCGAGGCGTTAGCCGAGAAGCTAGACCTGGCGATCGTGCCAGAGCTCGAGCTCGGCTATTCGATGGGCGCTGGCGCGATTTTCGATCAGTACGAACAGAAGGGAGTCGTACCTTTCCAAAGAGAGTGGCTGCGCTCAATGATGCGCGGTGCCATTGCTGACCTCTTCGTCGCACGCGGTGAAGGGGACTCGATGCAGCCCACCATCCTGGACGGCGACATAGTTCTTATCGACACCGCACAACGGGACGTGCGGCAGCAAGATCGGATCTGGGCGGTCGCATATGGCGAGCTCGGTATGATCAAGCGCGTGCGACGGCGCCCTGATGGAACGTATCTACTTCTTTCGGACAACTCGACCATCCCGCCGATCGAGTGTGCTGATGACGAAATGCACGTGGTCGGCCGCGTCATCTGGATCGGCCGCAGAATATGACTTGGCAGCACGGTCTGTTCATCGGAGTCTTTCTGGGTTTCTTCGCTGGACGGGTTTGGGGCAACATCCGCGGACATGCCTTCACTCACAATGAAGTCGGAAGACTACGCGAGAGACTCGATGAGATCGGGGAGGCTCTACACTGGCGTTTCCGGAACCAGGATCGAGCTCTCGATATGCTGATGGAACAAACCGAGACTAAAGAGAACCCTCCGCTGGAATGGACAGAGGCGCGTCGGAGGTTGCGACCGGATGGTTCCGAAAATGACGGCCTGATCAGATAGCCTATAATTTTCCCTATTGACTGAACTATAGGCATCGCTATTGTGATGCCCATGGACACGTCCCTTCCCACCCGCAGCAGCGTCGATCAATTCGGCAACCCACACCGGACCTACACCGGTCCAGTCGCGCGCCGCATCCGCCGCGAGGTTAAGCGTGATTTCGACGCCGCAGTGGCGGACTACGAGGCGGCTCCAACGCCGGCGAAGTATGAGGCCCTTCGCCTTCTCGCCGACACCGAGGCCGAAATTGGGCGGCGGCACGAGATCGAAACGCGGAGGGCGGCGGCGTGAACGCAACCGCCACCCTCACCCGCTACCAGGCCGCGACCTTCGAGGCCTTCCGGCTGAGCGACGGCAAGGCCTCGCCCCTGTCGATCGGGGAGTGCGATAGTGTCTCGGAAGCGGTCCGCGCCGCTCAGAGCGCATGTCTCCACCGAGAGCAGCTGCTTATCCGCGAGACAGCCGACAACGGGGCTGTCCGGCTGCACGTTTACGCGATTCGCCAGAAACCGGCGCAATGGGTCCGGCTCGCCGGCGAGCATCTGCCGCAGCGCGTGCGGCAACTTTGGGCCGACCCAATCTGCGTCATCCCCGGAGACGTGCTGTGAGGCGCCAGTTCCCGCCGCTCTCGCCTGAGACGCTCGCCGACGCCATGTCCGACCGCGCCGCGACCGGACGACATTCGATGCCGCGGCCTGAGTGTCGTGACCGGCAGCGCTCGCCGATCATCGATGTAATCTTCTTCCTTCTGATCCTGCCGCTCGTGATCTGGGGCGCCCTGGTGGTGCTGCCATGAACGCCCTGATCACAGCCCACGCCTGTCAGCGCTGGACGGAGCGGGTCAATCCGGCTGCCGACCCGCTCACCGCCCTGGAAGAAATCCGCTCCCACGCCCGCGCGCTTGATGCTGCAGCCGAGATGGGCTGCCTGGTTGCAGTCCGCCTTGCCGATGGCTGCAGGCTCGTGGTCGATCAGGGGACCGTCGTCACCGCATTGGCGCCGGATCAGCGGCCTCGGTTCAGGAGGGTCGGGTTGTGACCGCCCTGATCACCGCCCCCGGCGCCTATCCCGGCATCTCGAATGAGGACTATCACCGCAACCCGGACCTGCTTCCGGGCCCTTCGATCAGCGCCTCGGGCCTGAAGACGATCCGAACCAAGTCGCCGCGGCATTTCTGGTTCGACAGCCCGCTCAACCCGAACCGGCCGCCGGAGAAGGACAAGCCGCATTTCCGGGTCGGCAAGGCGGCGCACGACGTGCTTCTGCTGAGCGAACGGTGGCCCGAGTGCTACCATGTGCTGCCGGCGGACTTCAACGCGAACGCCACAAAGGCGCAGGCCGAGTGGCATGCTGAGCGCGCGGCCGCGATCGAGGCGGGAAAGACCGTCCTGAAGCATGAGGAGGCGCAGACCGTCCTCGCCATGGCCGAGGCGTTGCGCGCCAACCCTTACGCCGCGGCCGCGCTGACCAGCGGCGAGTCCGAGGTGACGCTGGCGTGGCAGGATCCGGAAACCGGCGTGTGGCTGCGCGCCCGGCCGGACTTCCTCCCCACCAAGCGCCTCATCATCCCGGACCTGAAGACGGCGGCCAATGGCTCGCCCCGAGCCTTTGCGAAAGCGATCGACGACAACGGCTACCATCAGGCCGCCGCGCTCTACTGCGACGGGATCAAGGCCATCTTCGGCGCCTATCCGACGCACTGGGTCCACGTCGTGCTCGAGAAGGATCCGCCGCACGTCGTCTCGCTCTACGAGTTGCCCGGCGAAGACATCGAGCGCGGCCGCTGGCTCAATCGAAAGGCGATCCGGCGCTTCGCCGACTGCCTCAGCTCGGACCGCTGGCCCGGCTACTCGGACGAGCCCAGCCAAGTCGGCCTTCCCGGCTGGGCACGCAAGACGATCGACGACGATTCCACGCTGCACGACCAAGCCTGGTCGGCGGCGGCCTGACCACATCCACGAAGGAGACCGAGACAATGGCTACCCAGGCAGAGCACACCAACGGCACCGGCACCGCGGTCGCAACGCTGTCCCCGCAGCGCGAGGGCTATGCGATCATGAAGGACAAGGCGAAGATGTTCGCCCTTTCGCCGCTGATCCCTGAGCACCTGCGCGCCGGCGGCGCCGATCAGGCCGCGGCGAACTGCCTCATCGCTCTCCAGATGGCGGAGGCGATGGGCGAATCCCCGCTCGTGGTGATGCAGAACATCCACATCGTGAAGGGCAAAGCCGGCTTCGCGGCGCAATACATGATCGCTCGCGCCAACGCCTCCGGCGTGTTCAAGGGCCGCATCAATTGGCGGATAGAGGGGAGCGGCGATAGCCTGAGCGTCACCGCCTACGCCACGCTCGCGGATACGGGCGAGGAGGTCAGCTTCACCGCCGATATGGCGATGGCAAAGGCCGAAGGCTGGACCAGCAACAGCAAGTACAAGACGATGCCGGAGGTCATGCTGCGCTATCGCAGCGCGACCTTCCTGGTCCGCTTCTACGCGCCCGACGTAATGCTCGGCTATCAGACCGCCGAGGAAGCCGAAGACGTCTCGTTCGCTGAGGTGAGACGTGAACCCCTGACCGGCGCTGCGCTGCTGGCGCAAGCCTCGTCGGACGAAGCCCCAACTTGCTCCGCGGCCGGCGATCGCGGCGCCGAGGCCTCAACCCAGGAGGGCGACAGCGCGGAGTGTCTCCCCGAAGGCCCCGCCGACGAGCAACGGGGCGAGGCGCCCGGGCTCGACGAGGCCAAGCGCGCAGTCGACGCGGCGGAGCTGGTCACCGACGTGAACCGGCTCGTCTCGTCCTATCAGGGCCAGCTTTCCGAGGATGATCACGCCGAGCTTGCCAGTCATGCGCTGGGACGGATCCAGGCGCTGAAGGGCCGGAAATGATCCGCTGCTTCCGAGGCCTGCGCCTGGTGGAACCCGGAGATAAGGACCGATGTCGAAGCCGCCTACGAAGCAGCCGAGAAACGCTGAAGCGTGGTAACGAATGGGACCTGGCTGATGCGCGCAGTCGCTGCTGCAGGTGTGTCAGCATCCACGCCCGGAGGCGAACGCCCGTGACGGCCCTAAGCTGCCTCGGGAATGGTTCCCGCTTCACCGGGCGCGCAACCGCGTCCCTCCACGGGCATCAGCGCCGTGCTTCGGCGCAGGATCACTTCGGCTGCATTCCTGTCCGCATTGTCAGTGAAGCCGCAGGCGATGCAGGCGAACACCGCTTGGCTCTTGCGGCTGCCGGCATCAACGATTCCACATGTAGAACAGGTCTGCGAACTGTAGGCTGGGTTGACGAGGATCAGTCGCCCTCCCCGTTCTTCGAGCTTATAGGCGAGCTTGGTGGCGAAGCCGCCCCAGCCCTGCTCAAGAATCGATCGGTTCAGGCCGCGCTTCCCTCTACCGGCCGCGCTCATGTTGCCAATCTTCAGATCTTCCATCGCCACCGTCCCGAAGCGATCAGCAAGGTTTCGGGAGATGCGGTGCTGCCAGTCACTCCGGATGCGCGCGATGCGAGCACTGAGACGCGCTACAATGCGCAGCCGCCTACGACGGCGCTTCGATCCTCGACGGCAGCGGCACAAGGCCCGGTTGGCTCGGCGCTTGCGCTGTTCCAAATCGGCGAGTCGCGGCAGGTTGAAAGTTTCGCCATTGGACAGTGTGAGACTGACCGCGATACCGCGATCAATGCCGACACTCAGGTTGTCATTGAGCGGCGGCTCATGCTCCAATTCACAAGCGAACGAGACGTGCCAGCCAAGAGCATCATTGGCGAACGTCGCGCTAAGGCGTCGACCCTTGATTTCGCGGGTCCGGCGAAACTTGACCCAGCCCAGGTTTGGAACTCGAACCGCCGCCCAGCGCCGATTGATCATCCGCACTCCAGTCTCCCGCCCCTGAAGGCGAAAGCTGTCATTGATTCGCTTCTTGCGAGGCGTCGGGAAGCGACTGCGGCCGGCAAAGAATGCAGAGAACGCTTTGTCGAGGTCGCGGAGCGCTTGGGTCAGGCAGGTGTACGGTACTGCGGCGACCCAGTCGAACTGACGCCGCAGCTCAGTGACTTCGCGCCCCTGACTAGCGAAGTTAAGTGTCCCACCAGTTTGCGCTCGATAGTGTCGCCAGAAGTCGCGTCGCTGTTCCCAAGCCAGATTGTAGACAAGGCGCGTGACGCCGGCGATTTGATTAAGTGTCGCTTCCTGCTCCGGCGTGGGTGCAAGGCGGAACCGAAAAGCGCGCTGGATCACAAGTCGAATAGTATCGGTGCCGCCGCTGCGCATCAAGGCCGCTGCCCATCGCGGAACCCGCCCATGATCATCGTCACCGCGCACACGGCTACCAGGTTCGTAAAGCGAGCCGGCAAGGGCTGCGCGTCCGCCCCTCCCGCGAAGGATTAGGGCTGATGTCCAGATCGACACTTTGGGACGAGATCCACCTCGACCCCTTCGAGCGCCGGCATGTCGGCACACACGGCGCATTCGTCCACCGGACCAACATCGACCACGTCCGAATCGCGCGCGCCGCCGTGGCCCACAGGATGGGCGTACCGATCGGAACGATCGAGGTCGATTGGGCAGCGGTGAAGGATGCGGCGCCGGTGGTGCTGCGGAGGGCGGCGTAGTGCCTATCCGGCCTGAGAATCGCGCACGCTACCCAAAGGACTGGAAGGCGATCAGCGAGCGCATTCGTTTCCAGCGAGCCGGCAATCGTTGCGAGTGCAATGGAGAGTGCGGGCAGGAGCATGGTCGGGAACGGCACGGGGAGTACATCGACCAGAAACCCCGATGCAGCGCCCGAAACGGCGAGGCCCATCCCGACACGGGCTCAAAGGTCGTGCTGACCGTCGCGCACCTGGATCACGTCCCGGAGAACTGCGCCGACGAAAACCTGAAGGCGATGTGCCAGCGTTGCCACAACCGATACGACGCGCCGAAGCGCAGGGCCGGCATTGCCGAGCGCGCCCGGGCGGAGATGGCGGCAGGAGACCTGTTCGCATGACCGACCGCTCCATCATCTTTTCCGCGCCGATGGTGCGCGCGCTCCTCGACGGGCGCAAGACGCAAACCAGGCGCCTGGCTACGTCGCCGCTGCGGCTGTGCGAGCCGGACGACCGGCTGTGGGTGCGGGAGAATTTCGCCATCGTGCCGGCGACCGCATACCGGCTCAGCGCTGGCGTCCAACAGACGGTCTGCCCGCACGAGCCTCAAGACGCTGCGATCTATGCCGCCGCCTGGGACCGGTCCAAGCCGAAGTGGCGCCCCTCGATCCACATGCCCCGCTGGGCCTCGCGCTTGACCCTGATCGTCGAGGCAGTGCGGGTCGAGCCGCTGCAGGCGATCACGGATGGCGACGCAGTCGCCGAGGGCGTTGAGTACGAGACGGCCGACCCACCCTTCTACTATGTCCCCGGGATATGGCCGCACAGTCTTACGGGCGTGGAGACGACTGAGGGAGCGGCAGCGAGTTTCGCGAAATTGTGGCGGCACCTCCACGGCCCCGGCAGCTGGGAAGCCAACCCGCAGGTCGTCGCGCTCACCTTCCGCGTCGAGAAGGTCAACATCGATCGTCGGTCTGACGACGATGGTTTTTGGGAGGGCGCCTACGCACGGCAGGACGGCAATGGCTGACCTCCCCGCCACCGGCTCTTCCCTTCTCGACGCCGCGCGCACCCCCTCGGCATGGCTGGAGCACTTTGCCGCCAAGGGCGCCCCGATCTCCGAGCGCACCCTGCGCGCCAAGGCCCGCGAGCTCGGCGCCTGCATCGTCTTCGGCAAGTCCATGCTACTTACGCCTGAGCATATCGACCGAATCCTGGAGGATTGCGCATGCCCCTCGAAGCCTACCCCCGCGGGCGCGTCTGGTGGGCGCGCGGCACGGTCGATTACAACGGGCGGCCAATCACCGGCTACATCCGCGAGAGCACTGGCGCATCTTCAGAGGCTGGCGCGCAGGACTGGATCAACGAGCGCGAGGAGAGGGAGCGTCGTCGCTATCTCCTCGGCGAAGAACACCTCCCGCTAACCTTCAACGACGCGTTGCTGCTCTACGAATGCGATCCAGACACCGCGGAAAAGCTGGTGCCGATCGCGGCCGAGCTCGGCCCGATGCTGGTGCGCGACATCACGCCCAAGATGATCCGCGAGTTGGGCCCGAAGCTCTACCCGGCGAACGCGACGGATAGCTGGCGCCGCTGGGTCGTCACGCCGGCGCGCGCAGTCATCAACAACGCGCATGACATCCTCGGCGGCGCCCGCTGCCCTGCGATCACGGTGAAAGGCTACAGCGAGGCCGAGCGGGTCGCGCAGGACAAGAAGCGCAAGAAGGCGAGCCGGCTCGAGCGGCGGCCCGGCTCATGGGAATGGCTGCTGCAGTTTCGCGAGCATGCCGGCCGCTATCACGCCGCCCTCGCCCTCTTCATGTTCGCCACCGGCGCGCGCATCGGCCAGGCCGTCGCGATGCACCCGGGCCGGCACCTCGACCTCCAGAACGGCAAGGTGACGATCCCCGGCGCCAAGGGGCATGCGGATCGCACCATCTCCATCCCGGTCGAGCTCGTGGTCGAGCTGGCGAACCTGCCGGCGAAGACGCCGCGCGGCTGGGACCGGACCGACAAGGACAACCTGCGCGTCTTCGGGTTCGCCGACCGCTGCGCGCCGCTCAAAGGCTGGCGCACCGCGTGCAAGCGCGCCGGCATCCCATACATCTCCCCGCACGCCGCCGGCCGGCATGGCTTCGGCCAGGAGCATGTCGTCAGGCAGGGCACCGACGCGAAGGCCACGGCGAAATATGGGGCCTGGTCCGACACCGTCATGCTTGCCCGCGTGTACACCCACGCGGAGGACGCGGAGGCGAAGGTTCACGCCGGTTTCAGAGCGGGGCTGGAGCAAGCCGAGCGGCGCACCGGGCTGCGGCTCGCGAGGTCCCGGTGAACGACCTTCTCGCCACCCTCGCTCGGCTTGACGTGACGCCGGACCAGTTCAGCCGCCTCGCCGGGATTGAGCGTGACGACCTGTTCGCGATCGCGGAGGGCGCTTCAAGCCCTGCCCCGCGCATCCTCGCTTTGATCAGGGTCATGCGCGGTTGCGGCAGGACCAAGCTCGCACCGATCCTGAAGCTCGTCGATCAGGACGAGAAGCAGCGGGAGTGGCGCCCCGTACCCGGCTTCCCGGCCTACGAAGTGTCCGATGATGGACTGGTTCGGCGGGCCAGTGTCTCGAACAAGGGAAGCCTGAGGATCCTGAAGAGGGTCGAGACGAGTGATGGCTATTTCAGGGTCACTCTCTACCGCGCGAGCCGACCCGAGCCCCAGCGAGTGCACCGCCTGGTGTGCGAAGCCTTTCACGGACAGCCACCAGTCGGACGCGGCTTCGCTTGCCATCGTAATGGCCAGAAGACCGACAACCGCGCCGCGAACCTCTACTGGGGATCGGCCGCCGACAACGCTGCCGATTGGCAGCGCGAGCGCCGGGAACGCATCCGGAACGCCGTACACCGCAAGTACACGCCAGCTTGGCGGCGACAGCTAAGAGCCTTAGAATCCATGAGGAAACCAGAGAAATGAATTTTTCCCTCCGAAGGCAGAGGTCACAGGTTCGAATCCTGTCGGGTGCGCCATCTAATGATGGCGAACCCGCTCAGGTTCGAACCTATTCGGAGTCGAAGCGCAGCGAAGACGGGCGACGCGTGAGCGAGCCCAATCCTGTCGGGTGCGCCATCGCAGATGGCGGACCCGCTCAGATTCGAACCTATTCGAGCCGGAGCGCCGCAGGCGCGGAGACGATCGAGCGCAGCGAGATCAATCCTGTCGGGTGCGCCATCAGCGATTTTGGACCTCGTCGGTTCGAACCCGTTCTGCCGAGTTGGAGCGTCCGTCACCTATGGAGCACTGCACAGCCGCTAGGCTGTTTGATCTAGTAGGTGCAAGATCACGTCGCTGTTCGAGAGCCAGGACCCTCTGGGCCTTTCGACGAAAACCGGTGCGTTTCTGGAGCGTACATGCTGAGAAGATTGGTTGAGAGCTCTACCCGAGCATTGTCGCGCATCTCTGTTGCAGACTCGATCCCCTCAAGAATATTGATGGACATGCCGACTGCGTTGATCCGCTCCAGAACAATCACGTAATCCTTGGCTTGCGTCATCGTCGAGCGGTAGACGAGCAGGAAAGTGCCGCCGATGATCTGGACGATCACCCCGGCCAACGCAGCGATAGCTGCCGGCTGGATGTCAGTCGGTAAGCTGATCGCCCGCCAGACGCCAACGCTGATCAGCGCCATGCCGAAAAGCATCACTAGGAGCGTGAGATAGTAGATTGAAGTGACCTGCCTGAGATTACGATCAAGATAGCTCTCCAGCTTTATTCGAGCCAGATCCCAAGCCAGCTGAGGTTCCGCCGGCTCTGCCCGAACACGCTCTTCAAGCGCCGTCACCGCCTCAGTTGTCGCTTGAGCTTTTCGGTATTCGAAACTGCTCAGGGCGGCCCCGAAAACGAAGAATGCGACTACGAAAAGCGTGATGCCTACTGGCACTCCGGAGCGCGGCATATTGTCAGTCGCCGCTATGATCGCGATCGCGGCTCCCGCAAGCATCCCCAGGGGACTCGCCCAGCCCGCTCTGCGCTCCCAAGGGCGCCCCTTTTCCATCAGTTCGAAAACGCTCGTCGCCGCCTGACTGGAAAAGCCGACCGATCCGAGCGACTCAAAGATTAATGGCATATTTTGCCCCCCCCAGCGGGCGAACCACTACACTACCGTAGACCAGACGATTTCCGAAGCTCGAATACAGCGCTATCAGAGCAGGGGAGACAGTCTTTTGCACGCAGCTGACGGTAGCCACCGATTCTGGGTGCGCGATCAGCTCGTTCGCTGTTGGCCGGTACTTGTCTGTCCGCTTGCAGGACTGCGACCGGGCGAACCCCGCAGAGGCGGAGACCGGCGGAAGCTAGAGAAGCCACTCCTGTCGGGTGCGCCACTGGGCGAAGGGCGGGTTCAGGCGGCTGAGCAATCAGATTGTCGATGTCCCTCTCCAGCTCCTCTCGGGTCTCGGATTCCTGTGTGAGGCAAATCAACCCATCACAACCGTCGAACTTGGAGGACGATACGATGGGTTGAAACCTTGGCATCCGCACTTCGATGGCCCACCCGAGCGGGATCTTGCGATTTGCGGATCACCTTGAACCAATACCTTATCGATCTGTCGCCGAGGGCTGATTCGCGTATCAGCCTCACTCCATACAAGCTTGTCATCTCACTGCCCCGACAAGCTCCCTTCACCGTGGTTCAAAGGAATTATCCCGGCCAGGCCGGCCGAATCCGGTTAGCCGCTCCAGAGAGCTCTAGGGCTCCAGCTCTGCTGCCGCCTGAAGCCATGCGGCGCGGCCGACGCTGAATTGCGAAACCTGCGCCTGATTGAAGGTCAGGACGGCAGCTGGATTTTGAATGACGTGCAGCGTCGGGTTGCTCCCGGTCACATTCTCGACGATCACAAGCAGGAAATTCTCGCCATAATGCTGCGCGGCTTCGTGTTCGAGGGCGGTCAGCGTAACGCTGCCTCCTTGCCCGACGAAGCTTTTGACTTCAATGACAAACGCCTGTCCGTCTTTGCGTACCCATAAGTCAAATCCATAGCCGCGCCTATGATTGTAGTAGACGACCTCCCATCCGGCGGCCGCAAAGATCTTGGCCACGAGGAGTTCAGCCCAAGTGCCGCTGTTTGTCTGCGGCACGCCGGGCGGACTCAGAAGTTCTTCAGGCGCCTCGGAATCGGGGATGCGCAATAATGTTCCGGCGAGTGGCTGCTCCGCAGGCGGTGCCGGCAAGTCAGATACGGCCTCACCGGCTCCTTCCTCTGGGGTTTCAGGCTGAGTCGGGGCAGCCAGCATGGCTGCGAGATAGAGTCTGTTATTGATCTGGACGGCGCGTTCCCCGAGTGAAAGCAAGGAGAAAGTGTGCCGGCCCATGTCGCGCCAGTTATTGTAAGGTTTGTGCGGATCATTTCCGGTACCGGCCGGCATGCGGTCGGAGACCAGATTGCGCAAGATTTGTTTCTGCTCATTGTTGAGGGTTCTGAATGCCGCAATGCGTTCGATGGCGTCTGCAATTTCCGCGTCGTTGCGCATGCGGGATACAAAAAGATCGAACTCATCGACATCAACATACCCGCCGCTGGCGGCCATCACCGTGAGGATCGAATCGTAGGGCCGAATGTCGAACTCAGGATATTCGTCGACGCGCGCCTGATTGTACCAAGGCACGCGGCAGAAACGGATTTCACGAAGCTGGTCTTCAAGGATGCCGGAGGTATCGGGGTCTGTCGCCAGTGCGACGCCGGGATCTGTCAAGGCGATCCGATTCCAGTGCACGCCATCTGCCCGCGCCAAGAGCTGCAGCGGCGTATCCATTGCCAGGAAATAGTGCCGGTTGATGCCCTGAGCCGGATTGGCCGTTGCGATATCGAGGATGATAGCGAGATTGGCATAGTGCGCCGGCGTCAGCTCCAATTCGGCATCCGCGCCCGCATCGAGCAGGTAGGCGGCGATCTGCTGCAACCGCACCGCACTCAGATGCACGCGCGTCAGCAGCCACCACGCACGATCTCCCCGACCGCCTTCATCCAGGCGCGCTGTCAGTGCTGCCAAAAGCGCCGTGAAGTCCATCTGCCCCCTTCCAATCGCCCCAACGATTCTTTTCTTTGAATTTTTCGGGTGAGTCTGACCTCCTACGGAAGAGTTTTGAAGATGCAAAATGGCGCGGCGCGAGAGTTATACCGAGGTCACGCAAAAGAATTTTCAGAATCCCGCTCACGTAGCCGGGATGGGAGACCGCGTGTTTCGAGGCTTTCAGTGCCTCAACAAGGACTGCCCGCACTTCATATTCGTGCGCGAGGACGGCCTTGATCCCGATTTTCTATAGTGTGCGATGCGTGCGGCTATGAGCACGCCGCCGGCGAATCGATCAAGATCTACGACTACGACCTAATACAGATGGAGAGAAAGTCGACGAAGGTCCCTTCGAGATTTTCCATGACGACTATCTGCGGGATGCGCAGCGGTTCAAATATTGCATCATTTGCGGGGCGCTGAAGCCGCTCGATCAGTTCGATCGTCACAGCGCCCGAAAAATCGGCCGGCAGGGCGAATGTATGCTGTGCAAGAAGGTCTATAACAGCATCAAGAATCAGACCAGGCTGGTGGAGCAGCATCGGGAGGCCGGCCAGAAGCGGCGGCTTTATACGCAGTTTGAAGAACCGCAGAAGCTCAATATCAATCAGATATATGAGCGGTTCTCATGCCGCTGCCTCAAGTGCGGGGCTGATCTGTCGGCGATCTTTCCAGCAATGCGCCGCAAAAACTCGGCAACCTCGATCACACCCTGCCTGTCTATTATCTCTGGCCTCTGACCACGAACAATGCGACGCTGCTATGCCGGGGTTACAATGGCGAGAAGGCCGAGAAGTGGCCCGGCGCCTTCTACACGGATCAGGAACTGCGCAAGCTTTCGGCGCTGACCGGGATCGACTACAGGCTCATGGTGGGCGATCAGGTTTTTGATCTCGACGCGCTGGACTGTCTGACAAACCCGTAATTCATCGAACCCCTGTTCGAAAAGTTCGCGTGCAATCCGAACGAACTGCTGCGCCTGCGCAACCGTATTCTCGAGCGGACGGGCTTCGATTTTCTCGACACGGCCGCGCGCATATCGCCCGACTGGCGCAAGGCGGCGGACGCGCTGCGCTAGATTATCGCCGCCTAAAGAGCAGATACTGGTGATGCGTGACGGTTCCTTTGTCGCGGATGCCATGGCTCTCGCAGTGCTCCACGCTTTCGGCAAATGAATCCACCAGCTCCAGATAATTGCTGCCGACGGCGGTCAGGGAAGCCGCCATGTCGCACTTGGCGCTCTTGCCGAGATGCACCGCAAAATACGCACCCTTCTTCAGTCGCTCTGCGCCTTGCGCAAATATCTCATCGTAGATCGCGAAGCTGCGCTTTTGGCGCTCGTCGACAAACGTCTCAGGCTTCTCGGCGAAATCCTGCGCGTCCCATCCGGCGAACCACAGGCGCATCCAATTGGCTGTATGGAAGCGCGTGCTGTCGAAGAAGGGGGGCGAGGTGATGATCGCATCAAGATCGGCCACTTCCTCAGGCCAGACCGCCGTGGCGTCCTGTGCAAACGACCGGCCGGCCGGCAATCCGCTGCGCACCGCATCCATTAGCGCCCGATCGACTTTTTGACCCACCTTGTCGATTACCCGCCGATACTCAAACTCGCCGGTTGGCGCGAACGGCGTTATCGGATGCGACCTGCGGCTTAGGGCGTAAGGGCGGTTGCCGTGCAGCACATGCAACATTGAGGCAAAGACCAGTGCCTGCGAGCCGGTCACAGGCGGATTCTTCAGGAAGAAAGCGCGCGCGGCAACGATTTCCTTCAATGTCTCCGGATGGAAATACGAGGGCAGCGGACCATTGAAGCGGATCGCGTTGAGGGCATCTTCGTCGAGGGGGCGGGATTTGCGGCGGCCGATATAAACCGCCAGATTCTTCATCACCTGCCGAACTTCCGCTTCGCTGACAGCCTCCAGCTTGGCGCGCGAAATCGCAATGGCCGCCGGGCTGATATCGAAACCGAAAGCCGTATGTCCCTGGAGGCGCGCTTCAAAGGGAATGGAGCCAACCCCAGAGAAGGGATCGAGCATACGTCCGTTTCGCTGCGGGAGAAGTGCATGCGTCAGTGTATGTGCAATCGAAGCCTTCAGCTTTCCCTGGTAAGAACACAGCGAATGCCAGGGATGGCCCCAGTTTCTTTTAGCCATCTCGCCCTGCTGATGCGGCAGGGATTCCCGGAACGTCGTCCATCTTTTCAGTCGGTTGTCGGATTTGACGGTGGGAGACTTCGGCTCCTTCACCGTGCCTGACCAGCGATCTAAATGCGGCTTGAATATCTGCAATGTCTGAGAGAGCTTGCTGCCGCCTCGCGACTGCCGCTCCCTGAGAACGACCACTTCACGGCGATGAAACCCGTGCTGCTCCATCAGATCCCAGATGATGTCGTGCGTCGGTACCCAAATATCCCCGTAGCAGGAGTCACCGAGATCTATCGCAACCGTCGTATCCCGGTGGGACACTTGACGCAGATTCTGAATGACGACCGACATTTCGCGAAAATAGGCCTCGACCATCTTCGGAATCCGTTGGTCGTAGGTATCTTCCTCGAGCGCTTCGATCGTATCCGCAAGCAATGACGGCAGAGCGCTCGCACCGTTGCCACGCGATTTTCCTACTGTAACGTCATTGATGCCGGACGTAATGGCTAAATCGCGGTAGGCGCGCAGATGGTTTCTGCTGGCGAGCTGCCGAAGGAACCAGAGCTCCAGCTTGGTATTGCGGAAATAGTTCGTACCGTTGAGATAGGGTGGTGAGGTGATGATCGCATCAACAGGCGCTTGCAGCGCGGATGCAAGCTGCCGCGCATCGGGGCCGACAAACTGCGTCGTGCCGCTTGCCGCTTCGCAGTCGTCGAGGTCGCTGGCGATGATGCGCAGGCTGTCGTGAAGGGCTGTTGTAAAACAAGGCCGCTCTCGCGCCAGTTCGTGGCGGGTCCGGAAGCGCAGATCGCCCCGCCGGATGAGCAGCGATGCCGGCACGAGGCTGCGCAGCACGGCAACCGTAAAGAGAACGCCGAGCGCGGCATTCTCCGCGCCCAGCCGGTCGGCAAGGGCGCGGGCGCGTAGAATGAGATCGAATGCCGTCTCGTCGAACGACGGGCGACCTGGGAACGCCGCTTCATAGGCTGAGCGCAGCGCAGCGTCAGGCGGGCTTTTTTTGAGTAGGGCCTTCAACCCGTCGTCAATTTCGAGGAGCCGCTTGGATAGATTGTGCCGCCTGCGGGCCGACATGGAGAGTGCGGAGGCTTTGGCCGCGATCACATACTGGCAAACCGGATTGACTTCCGTATAGAACCCGCGGCGGCCCTTAAGAGCCGCTACTAGAACGGTTGTACCCGACCCGCAAAAGGGGTCAAGTATCGTTTCAGCCGCAGTCGCATATTCGGAAATAATCGAGCCCACGAAATCAGGAGAATAGCCCTCAAGGTAGGGGAACCAGTCATGCAGGGGACTGCCTTTGCCGCCGCGAAAGGTTGCCTGCAGACCCGCTTTTCGATCCACACTGTAGTCTTGAAGCTGACCATTTATGCCCTTGACCAAGAGCGTCCGGACATATGCCGCCACCGGACTCTGCGCCTCCTTCGCCGCAGCTTCCAGCTCCGCGTATAGTTCGTAGCCGATAATTCGCCTAACGCTGTAACTGCTCAAGCGCTCAACATAGGCGTGGAGCTTCCTATCAATTTCTGGAAATGAGATTGTCAGGCCGGATTTCTTTATACCGTTTGAGGGGTAATCTCTGAAATAAACTGTTTTCGTCAGCTGCATTATTGGTCCACCCTTGAAGAGTGTAACTACCATGCCTGGAGAGTCGCGGCAATCGGTTTGAGCGGCATCTGGGAGGATATGCCCGCGCGCGGATACTCTGGCGCCAAGCCGATCCCGGCACCTAGCGGCACCATGGTAGCGAGGGAAGCGGTAGCGTTAGGTGCCAAGTCTTTGGCGAGCACTACGGCAAGGGTGTTCCGGGGACATAGTAATCAACTGCCCCTCGTTTGAATGCTCATCTCCTGGTCCGCGCATCCCGAGCCGTCGCCCTCTGAGAACAGAGGCACAGGACTGGGCCGATGCTCCACATCGCGGTGCTTGGTTGACCCGCACCGAGTCCAATGGTCGATCAGGCAGATCATCAGTTGCGCTGTCGGCTCAGTGGTGTTCGCTAGCCGAGCGAGCTCGTCCACGCACATATATTCGCGCACCGCGGCCTAGCGTGGCAAACTTGAACCGTAACGCGGAACATTGTAAGAACATCAAAGTCGCTAGGGTTATACGCAGGCACCACTAGACGGCGGAACCACGTCGCCATCGCCTCGTGACAGGCGGCGTTTCCATAGCGATCCTGCGGCCCCGATCATCCATGGAAATCCGGAAAGAGCCCGCTTGTGGCGCGGCTGAAGGAGGTCTCATGCCAATTTCACAGAAGGACAACTCACATGCCCCGCGGCGGCGCTAGGAAGGGGGCCGGCCGCAAGCCGGGCGGGCGCAACCTGATCACCCGGGAGGCGATCGCCAAGGCTCATGACGGCCTTTCGCCGCTCGACTACCTGCTACGGGTGATGCGCGACGAGAACGAGGACGCCGCCAGGCGGCTCGACGCGGCGAAGGCGGCGCTGCCTTACTGCAACGCCAGGCTTCAGCCCGTAAATTCCGACGGCGACAGCGCCCGCAAACATGTCTTCACCGCGCTCACCTGGAAGCCGCCGAGCTGACCCCGCCCTGCCCCTGCCCTGCACCTGCGCGGGCACTACGGCGCTGAATCCGCGCCACGGTTTTTCAAACCCGTCGCATCGAAGACGCTGACGCTCTGCACCCCTTGATCTTCCATCTTCGACACCGGCCGCGAAGCATCCAACAAGCTGGTATTGGAGGAACTGACCGGCCCGACGCCAGGACCTGTCACCTCGTAGCTCATTGCAGGATTGGAACGTCCCAGCGATGTCGCATCGATGTCCGCTGTGACTCCTGTTGTCGGGAGGCGCAGCTGACGTCGCTGTGCACCAGCTAGGGCGCCACCCTCAGTGCCCGGCTCGCCGAAGCCGCCATGCGTTCGGCAAGCGTGCGTTGAACTGGAACATAATCGTCCATGTTCGTCGGCTCGGCAAACTCCTCCGAGAGGATCGTTGCGCCGTCCTGGGTTCGTACCAGCGAGAAGGTCACCAGGGTCGCCTGAGGCGTCTGGCGCACTGTCGTTCGCGTCCTGAATTCCGCGTCCGATCCGGGCTCGACGATCACAAAGCCGTCGGGGAGCCGGCGGCTGATGCTCGCCGCCAGGCTCTCTCTCAGGCCGGCGTTGAACTTTGGGAAAAGGGTATATTCGCAAAGGTTCTCGGCCGGCTCCAACGCGATGTTCCGCGGTTCGGAGGCACGCAAGCCGCCTTGGGCCCAAGCGAGGCCAAGGACGATCGCGGCGAGGGAAGCGGCCGCGGACGTGAGCATTCCGCCGTGGCGGCGTTTCGACGCGGGCAACCCGGCCAAAAGCGTGCCGACGAACCGGTAGCCGGCGCGCGGCCGGGTCTGAACATAACGCGGTGAATCCGCATCGTCGCCGAGCAAAGCGCGGATCCTTCTTATGCAGGTATTGAGGGCGGCATCTGCACCGGTTCCGGCACGAGGCCAGAAACGATCGACGAGCTCGCTCCGGGTGACAACCCGATGACGATTCGCCAGCAGATATACCAGAACCTCGACGACCTGCGGCGGCGCGTCCAGCCGCCTCTCATCGCGGAAAATGCGAAGGGAATCAGGCTCCACGCGGAATTCGTCGAAGCGGTACATGCCACCTCCGTTTTCCGGGTAGAAAGCCCGGCTGGTGACCACTCGGCACAAATTGTCAGACTGTGTCATGCTAATTCATTCCACGCTCCAAGGCGACACCGCTATCGGTTCGCCACGCTCGCGGTCGGCCTCGGCCGGTCGTGGCGCGGAGGGAGCCGAGGATCATGAGCAATTCCTGTCGCCTCGATCGGCGTCGCTTTCTCTTGCTCGCAGCCATCAGCAGCATAAGCGCATGCACGAGGGGACGGGAGAGCGCCCCGAGGCAGCCGGAAGCACGGGCTGCTCCGCTCCAGCCGAACGTCCACGAGGATATCGAGTCGCTCCTCGACAGTGCGGCGGCAAGCTTCGGAACGGTCGGCCACTCGGTCGCTTTGTTGAGGCGTAGAAGGCGCGTTTATGAGCGGCATGCCGGATGGGCCGATCGGGAACGCCGAACACCGATCGCGCCCGATTCCATCTATCCCATCTTCTCTGTCTCGAAGCTCTTCCTGATCGTCGCTCTTCTCGAGGCCGTTGAAAGAGGCAGGATCGATCTCGACAAGTCGATCGCCACGATCTTCCCGGACCTGCCCTCGGCTTGGTCCCCGGTCACGCTGGGCCAGGCGATTTCGCACGTCTCGGGCCTTCCGGAGTTCCTGACAGACCTCAATGCCATTCCGGCGACGGCCGAACTGGCTCTCGATCGGATCCGGCGCGCGCCCCTCCGCTTCGCCCCGGATACGCGAAGCGAATACAACCAGACAAACTTCCTGCTCGCACGCGAGGCGCTCGAGCGCGCCTGCGGACGGCCTTTCCCCGAGCTTGCGGCGCGCCAGTTCGACCGCGCAGGCATGGTCAATACGTCGTACCACGCCCTGACTTCACCTGCGCGCAACCTTGTTACGAGCTATCGACCAACGGCGGAGCGGAGCGGACCGCCAGCCGTGTTTCCGGTGCCGGCCTGGCCGGATTATACATTTGGATCCAGCGGAGCAGTCACGACTCTGGAAGATATGGTAAGGTGGACGCAGTCGCTGCTCAGCGGCGACCTCGTCCCGTTACCGGCCCTGCGCCGCAGCTGGCAGCCGCGGCGCCTCGTCTCGGGCGACCCTGCCCGCCACACCAACGGCTGGGAATATGAGCGCACCGGCGATGTCATCATCGTTGGACATACGGGCGGCGACCGGGTCGTGTGGCGCCACTTCTTCAAAGCCGCTGATCCTGAGGACTCGGTTACCGTCATCTACCTCGACAATGGGGGGCGAACGTTTCTCAGGCCGGAGCGGCTGGCGAGCCTGCTGGCCGATAGGATCATTCCGGGCGCCGCCAGGCCGGGCGCAGCGCTCGAGGAGGCCCTGCTCCAGCGGCTTGCGGCCGGCCAGTGGGATGAGGCCCTTCGAACGATCGATCATGTCGCGGATGGGCCGCTGGCGAACCGCCTGGAGAACATCCTCAACAGGGTCGGCTATGACGCCCTGTTCGCGCTGGGGCCGCGCGCGGCACTGCTTCCGTTCCAGCTGAATGTGACGCGGTTTCCCGACTCGTCCAACGCGCATGACAGCCTCGGGGAAGCCTATCGGGCGACCGGCGATCTGGCTGCGGCCCGCACCAGTTACGCGCGCGCACTTGATCTCGATCCCAGCAACGCCCGCATCAAGGCCGTCCTGCGCGAACTGGACGCCGCAATCGCCACCACCCGCGGCTCGGGTCGCTAGCAGGCGGCGCCCACGATTTCCGGTGACGATGCTCGTCGATTTCGAAAGGACCAACCATGCAGACCAGACGGTTCGCCGCTTCCTTGGCATTCGCGATGTGGCTTGGAATGGCCTCCCCGGCCTCGGCGGAGCCAACCCATATTGAGGTGCGGGTTTTGGCGCGCGGTGCCAAGTTCATCGGCGGCTACGAAGCGTCGATGCGGATCGTTCTCACGGATGCCGATAGCGGCGAAGTTCTCGCTCACGGTATGACGCGAGGCTCGACCGGAGACACACAGCGGATCATGGGCGGGGACCAGGCCGACGGCCGCCTCTCAAGCGACGATTCGGCCGTCTTCTCGACCACGCTCGATCTGGCTGCCCCCCGCAGGGTGACGGTCAGCGCGACCGGTCCACTCAGCCAGCCGCAGGCGGCGACGAACGTCACCAGCACCCAATGGGTGCTGCCGGGCCGCCATCTCACGGCAGGGGACGGCTGGCGGCTCGAGCTACCCGGCCTCATAGTCGATCTCTCGAGTCCGGTTGCCTACCAGTGGGTAGAGGCCGGCGCCTCCGTCCCGCTGCGTGTCTCGGTGACGATGATGTGCGGCTGCCCCCTCTCTACAGAGGGACCCTGGCGCGCAGATGACACTGAAGTCGAGAGCCTCGTCTCGTTGAACGGCGGACCGCCGGAAAGGCGGACGCTGGTCTTCGATCGAAGGACCGGCCTGTTCGGCACCGAACTGACACCGCGAGCGCCGGGACTGTACGAAGTCGAAGTGCGGGCGTGGATGACGCCGGCCAACAATGCCGGTGTAGGGCGTACCGCCTTCTTCGTTCGGTAGCGAGGTACCAACCCCACCGCCATCCGGCTCGGGCCCAGCTTACAATTGACCGCTTCGCAAAGTTCGGTTCCTCGCGTCGCCGGCGACACCGCTATTCCGGGGACATCGCTATTCCGGCGCTATTCCGGGAACACAATACTCAATCATCCTCCCCTCCCCCGATCGAGTGCTCATCTCCAGTTCCGACGATCCCGAACTGTGTCCTGTCAAAACAGAGGGGTACTGACCCTCCGCCCTGCCCTCCGCGCGAGGATCCCGGCTTTGAATTCGCGCCGCGGTTTTTCAAAGTGCCTCGCAATTCTCTCTCGGCCGACGCTCCGCTTTGAATACCCCTCATGTTTTTCAAATCGTGGATCCTCATTCCGCCCCACCTTCCAATTCTGCACCCACCTCGTGTCGATCGCGATCCGCGATATCGGATCGTCCTTCGATCGGCGCTGAGCAGTACGCCCCGCGCTCGCACTGGCCTGAAACCTCGCCATATATTATGGCTCCACAGGAATGGGGGCCGCCGCAAAACAGGGTTGGATCGACTTGCTTCGCCCTGGCGCGTGGCAGGTGCTGGGGGACGACGTCTATCGCGCGCTCGCCCGCCAGCTGTTCCGAATCTCTCCGACCATCTCGCTGCTCGAAGCCTTGCTCGTCCTCGTCATCGGCCTGACCGGGGCGTGGCGCGCGCAAAGCTTCGTGCTCGGATTGCTTTCGCTCGCGTCCTGCCTTCTGGTCCTCGTCTTTCCGCTGGCGGCGCGCAGCTATCTGGCGAGGCTGGAGCAAGGGGCGTCACTGCCCGATATCCGGTCGATGGAGCGTGCATTCGAACGGCTCGTCTGGAGCTCGAGCGCAAGCATCGGCTTCATGGCCGGCTTCGCCCTGCTCGCCTCCGAAGACCCTTTGGTCCACATGATCTTCATCTCGCTTGCCCTCGGCGCGACCATCACCAACCTGCGCGATCATTTCCGGCCGGCGCTCGCTCTGGGCAAGACCCTCCTCATCCTCGGCCCCGCCAGCATCGGCGCGCTCCTGACCGGAGACGGCTTCTACCAGGTGCTGGGCGTGGGCGGGCTGTTCATGATCAAGCTGTTCATGGACATCTGCCTGGAGCTTTACGGCGCTTCCGCCGGGTTGCAGCGCGCGCTTCAGGAAAAGGCGCAGCTCGCCGCAGCGCTCGAAGACAAGACCGTCGAACTGCGGCGGGTCAGCCGCGAACTGGTCCAGGCGTCCCGGGCGAGCGCGATGGGCGCGATGGGCTCGTCTTTGGCGCACGAGATCAACCAGCCGCTCATGGCGATTGTCGGCCTCATCAGGGGCACGAGGCGGCTGCTCGCAAGGCCCACGCCCGAGGCGGTCGAGCTGTCGATCGACGGCCTGGAATCGGCCGAGGCCTGCGCGCTTCGCGCCGGCGAACTGATCCGGAGCATCCGTTCGCGGGTATCGGGGAAGGAACCGGAAAGGATCGAGGCCGACCTTGGCGAAATCATCCGCGAGGCCTGCGCTCTGGCCTGCGTGGACGCTCGCCCGCGCGGGATCGATTGCCGGCTGTCCATCCCCGAAGGACCGGTGACGATCAGCGTCGATCCGATCCAGATCCAGCAGGTCCTGATCAACCTGGTGCGCAACGCCTTCGACGCGATGGAAGCGACCCTTTCGCCGCGGCTCGAAGTGTCCGTTTCCACCAATGACGGACATGCGGAAGTCAGCGTCGCCGACAATGGGCCGGGAATCCCTCCCGACCGGGCCGGCCAGGTCTTCGCCATGTTCCTGTCGAGCAAGGATGAGGGAATGGGCGTGGGGCTTTCGATCTGCCGGTCGATCGTCGAAGCCCATGGCGGCCGGATCTGGCACCTCCCGCGAACCGGCGGCGGAGCGGAATTCCGGTTCAGCCTGCCCCTGCAGTCAAGCCTGCCGGCGTCGAGTTCGGAATGCGTCACGGCGTCTGCGGACTAAGGCCGCGGCAGGGCAAAACCCTCGAGTTCCGAAGGGGCTGATTAGGAGGCCGTGCGGCGCCAATCCAATGGCGAACGCGCTCCTGCCCTTGTTGCCGTCGCTTGCCGGATCCGATTAGGGTCGGCCGATGAAAGCGCTGAACCTCGCCGCCTGCCTGATCGCGCTCCTTCTCTCCGCCGGGGAGGTTGCCCGCTACTGGGGAAGCGCCCGCTTCGTCCCGATGGCGTTCGACGAGCTCCTGGTCGCCGCGGCCCTGCTCTGGGCGGCCTGGCGATCGGGCCGGGACGGCGCCGGCTGGCATGTCGCGGCCTGGAGCGCCTTTTGCGGCCTTACCCTCGCCCTGCTCGTCGAAACCGCCGGCCATCAGATGCACGGCCCGGCCAAGGCGGCCGGCCCCCTCTATCTGGCGGCGCTCGGCACCCTTCTGCTCGTCGGTCTCTGGGCCGTCGCGCTCAGCCTCAGCCTGCTCCGGACCGGCTCCAGGCCCTAGCGGGACGTCCGGAGAGCTTCGCGCGGCGCGCTTCCCGACCGCTAGCGCTGCGGATGGATTGTCTCGCCGCGCCTCAGCATCGCAACGAACGTCTCGATGTTGCGGCGCCGAGCGGCTTCGGTCTTCAGCTTGTGCATCCGGAAGGCGAGCGCGAACCGGTTCTGGGCGGTGAGCCTTTCGAACGTCCGGCGGGCATCGGGATCGGCATCGATCGCCGCCTGGAGATCGTCGGGGATCTTCATGTCCTTGCTGCCGCCATAGGCTCGGTCCCAGCGCCCGTCGGCTTTGGCAGCCTCGACCTCGCTCAGGCCGTGCTCGGTCATCCGGCCCTCGGCCATCAGCCGCTCCACATTCTCGACGTTCAGCTTGCTCCAGAGGCTTTTCGGGCGGCGCTTCGTGTAACGCTGCAGGTAGCTCTGGTCGTCGAAGGATTTCCGGATCGCGTCGATCCAGCCCCAGCACAGCGCCACGTCGATGGCTTCCTTCGGCGTGATCGACGGCCGGCCCGAACCCACCTTGTGGATCTTGATCCACATTTCGGTTTCGCTCTGATGATGCTTCGACAGCCACGCCTCGAACGCCGCCGCATCGACGAATTCATGCACCTTCGCCGGATCGACGGGGACTGCAGCCATGCACTCACCTCATTGTCTGCGATCGGAACCTTGCCACCGGTCCGCGCCGAACCTGGCCGAAGGGAGGGCGGGAACGCACCCGCTCCGGCCGGCCTGTCGTGCATGGCCGACAAAGGCCGTCGCAGACAAGTGGCCTTGCGTCGGCCTGGGCGAACGTCATGCGCCTTCCGCCCCCCTTCCCTGCCGATCGCGCCGTGCCGGTCATCGGGATCAGGGGCTGCTGTCTCCAGGCAGCGCCGGGGCCGTGTTCTCGGCGAGGGCGGGCAGCCGGTTGTGGGCCTGACTCCCAGGGCCTAGATCGGCTCCTACGCATCATGAATCCCAACGAAGGTGTACCGGCACACGATGATTGGCTTGGCTCCGCTCCTCCTGCTTCTGAACGTCGCGACCGAAACACCGGCTGCGCCTGATCCTTATTCGGAGGGCCGGGAAATCATCGCCGACATCAACCGGGTGGTGACTCCGCAGGGCGTCCAGGAAACGTTCGAGGTCACTTTGGGCGGCGTTCCCCAGGTCGTGAACGTGCGCGGCGCCGATCGGCACAATCCCCTCATCCTCTTCATTCATGGCGGCCCCGGCGCGGTCGAAATGCCGATCGCCTGGGCCTTCCAGCGGCCCTGGGAAGATTATTTCACCGTCGTCCATTACGACCAGCGCGGGGCGGGCCGATCCTTCCCGCTCACCGATCCGGAGCAGCTGGCGCCGACCTTGAGCCTCGATCGGTATCGCGACGATGCCATCGAGCTGATCGAGATGCTTCGAACCCGCTACGGAAAAAGGAAAGTGTTCGTCCTCGGGCACAGCTGGGGGTCCGCCGTGGGACTGGCGGTCGCGGCCCGGCGCCCGGACTTGCTCCACGCTTATATCGGCACCGGCCAGATCATCGATGTCCGGGACAATGAGCGGGTCGGCATGGCCTGGACCCTGGACCAGGCGCGCCGCCGCGGCGACGAACGCGCCGTCCGCGATATCCAGGCGCTGGCGCCCTATCCGGAATCCGGGCCGTTCACGATCGATCAGGCCGACGGGTGGCGCAGGCACGCATTCGGCTATGGCGCCTTCGCTGCAGGGCGGGCGAACAGCAATTTCTACCTTCGCGCGCCGCGCCTATCCCCCGAATATTCGCCCGCGGACCGGCAGGCGTGGAGCGACGGCAGCCTGTTCACGGTAAGGACGCTCTGGCCGCGGCTGGCCGATCTCAGTTTCGATTCCCTCGGGGAAGTTCGAGTCCCCGTCTTCATGTTCCTCGGGCGCCACGATTACATGACCCCGTCGGAGATTGCGGCGCGCTGGATGGAACGGGTGAACGCTCCCTGCAAGGCCACGCTCTGGTTCGAAAACTCGGCCCATGTGCCGATGATCGAGGAACCGGGCCGCTTCTTCGCCGCCCTTCTTCGCTATGCGCATCCTCTCGCGGCTGAAGACGAAGGCCGGGCCGAGTCTTCCGGATCGGCCGCGGCCGGGCTTGGTCGGCCGCCCTGCCCTCGGCCTTAGGCTGGGGAGCCTCTTCCCCGCAAAGCCAGGCCAATCCGCTCGAGGACGAAGGAGACGCGGTCGGCGACGCTGCTCCGGGGCAGCGTGATCAACGCGTAGCCGAGGCGGGAATAGACCTTCTCCATGGCGTCGAACGTGGCCGCCGCTTCCTCTTCACTCTGTTTGCGCTCGGCATCTTGTCCGTAAATGGCCGGCCAGTGCGGAGCGATGAAGACGGAGCGATTGTACCGGTAGAGCTCGGCGGCCCTGCGGACGTGATCCGACACCGGAAGGCCGCAAAGTTCGAGATAGGCCTGGACGTCCGGTACGCCCCGGTCGAGGACGACCGGCGCCGTCGAAGCGGCGGCCTCGCCATGGGAACGCAGCTCCCAGCTCAACATCAGCTCCGCGAACTTTTCTCTGTCCGCCCAGGGCAAGGCGTCGCCGCCAATCGAAAGCTGATCTCGAATGATGGCTCGCCCGCCTTCCGGCATGTGCCGCAGGCCGGCGCGAGCCAGTGCCTCGATCAGGCTGGTCTTCCCGGAACCGGGCCCGCCGGTGATGACGAACAAGTGGTCAGCCAACCGCATCCTGTCTCCGAATTGTGGCACGGGAAGCGCCGAAGCAAGCGAACGAACGGAGTCCGCACCGCCGGCCGCGGTCTCCGGCCCGTCGCGTTCGGGAATCCCGCCTCAATCCCGGTCGGGCGCGCCCAACGGGAAGAGCGGCCGGTAGGGTCGGGCCTCGTCCACCGCCCGGGCGAAGGACGGCCGCTGCAGCAGCCGCGATCGATAGGCGCGGACATTGGCGAATGCCTCGCCGATCGGATGGACCCAGTCGGCATAGAAGAGCGACGGCGCCGCGGCGCAGTCCGCAAGGCTGAACGCTTCGCCGGCCGCCCAGGTCCGGCCCTCCAGCCGTTGTTCCAGCCAGCCATAGGCGACGGTCAGCAACTCGGCCGCCTTGGCCAGCGCTTCCTCCTTGCGCCCTCCGTCCGGGCGGATGGCTTCGAGCACCGGCGCGGTGGTCGGGGTCATCACGTGATTGTCGAAGAAGCGGTCCAGGAACCGGACTTCGAGAGCCTCGGCGGGGTCCTCCGGGATCAGTCGGACGCGACCGGGATGGTGCAGCTGCAGATGCTCGATGATGATGCTGGATTCGGCGACGACGATCCCACCGTCCGAGATCACCGGAAACTTGCGGATCGGCCAAAGCCCTGCCCATTCGGCGGCGGTTTCGGGATCGTCGGGCCCGATGATGCGATATTCGAACGGGATGTCGTTCTCGTACAGCGCCACTTGGACTTTCTGGCAGTAGGAGGAGAAGGGATGTCCGTAGAAGGTCAGGGTCAAGGGCTTGCTCCGATCGAAGGCGTTGCGGGGTTTGCGGGAAATGGATCTCCCGGGATGATCAGTCGCCGAGCAGCCAGACGAGCAGCTCGTCCATCTGCGCTGCGGTCTGGGCGAAGGCGTGGCCCGCTCCCTCATGGACTCGCGCCTCGAGGTTGCGGCCGCGAAGCCATCCCAGCTCGGCCAGCTTCTGCGCGATCCTCGCCTGATGCGGCGCCATTCCGGCGTCCATCATTTCCGTACCATGGTCCAGCCAGAGCCGGCGGCCGGCTGGAGCGCCCAGCCGCGCGAAATAGGCCGGCCAAATCTCGGCCAACTGAGGATGGTCGATGAAGCGCGCGTCGTAGATCGGCCAGTTCGGCGACATGCAGGCGCCCCGGCCGAACGCCGGCTGGGCCTCCACGAAGAGGGCTCCGGCCATCACGCCCGCCATGCTCGCCCCGAAAATCGCGGTGTCGAGGCGGTCGGGAGCGGTCCGGTAGCGGGCGTCGACATGCGGCTTCAATCGGGTCGCGACAAACTCGATGAAGGGCGCCGAGACGAGCGGCCGCCCGCCGGTTCGGGCGAGCTCCCGGTCGATCGCGGCGCGAAGCTCGCCTTCGGCCTGGTCGTAGATCGTCTGCGGCATATATTGCAGGAAGCGATCGCCTTCGAGATTGTCGATCGCGACGATGATCGCCGGCTCGATCCGGCCGGCCGCCGCGAGCCGGGCGATCCGCCGGTCCGCGGCAAAGTTCTGGCCGTCACTGTCGCCCGCAAAGACGAACTGGCCATCGAGCATGTAGATCGTCCGATAGGAGCGCCCGCTCTCGTCATAGCCGGCGGGCAAGCCGATCCGGATCCGGGGCTGCGGGCCAAAGCCGGAACCGAGCGGCTCCAGGGTCTCGATCCGTCCTTGCGCCTCCTCCGCCCAGCCGAGCGCCGGCGCCGCCATCGAGGCCGAGGCCAGCGCCACGAAAGTCCGACGGCTGATCATGAGCGCTTGGTCTCGATGCTCATTTCGCGACTGTAACGCGATCGCCGCTGCTTGTCCTGCCTGCCTTGCGCCTTCCCGGTGTCGCTCGAGCCGCGAACTTCGGGCACTCGATAGCCGACTTCCATCGCACGGGAGGAAGCGCGTTCGTCTGCTCCCCCGCCACGCGGCGGAGCTGGCCGGCTGCTCCTCAGCGCAGCGCACTGCAGCGCGCGTCGAAATCCTGCGCGAGCTCCGCCAGGCTGACGGCGCCAAGGCGGGCGAAGAGCAGCGCCTCGGCCTCGTGCAGCGCGTCTTCCAGCGCCGCATTGACGGCTTTCTCGACCGCGCATTCGGGGTTCGGATGCTCGTTGCCGATCGCGAAGATCCTCGGTCCGCCGACGGCTCGGTGGACGTCGAGCAGCGACACCTTCTTCAGGTCCGCCGCGATCACCCAGCCGCCGCCATGGCCCTTCTCCGAGCGCACATAACCGGCGTCGCGAAGCCCGGCCATCGTCCGGCGCACCACCACCGCATGGGTGCCGAGCATCTGCGCGATCGCTTCGGACGTCATTGGTCCGTCATGCCGCGCCATGTGGAGCAGCACGTGCAGGGTCCGGGAAAGACGGCTGTCCTTGCGCATCGCGCGATCCTCCACAGGCGACCCGGGATTGGCAAGGGCGGGCACTCATGCTACTTATGATGTTACATGAGTTGTGAAAGGGCGAAGATGAAGCCGTTCGAGGATCCCGATCATTGGGACACCGCCGCCGATCATTATGAGAAGACCGCCCACCCCTTCACGGCGCGCTTCGCCGAGGCGGCGCTTGCCCGGGTGCCGCTCGGGCCCGGCAGCCGGGTGCTGGACGTCGCGGCCGGAACCGGAGCGCTGGCGCTCGCCGCCGCTCGGACCGGGGCGCAGGTGCTTGCGACCGACTTCTCGCCCGGAATGGTGGCGCGGATCGCCGCCGCCGGACTGCCCAATGTCGAGGCGCGGGTGATGGACGGCCAGGCGCTCGACCTTCCGGACGCCTTATTCGACGCGGTCTTTTCGATCTTCGGCGTCATCATGTTCCCGGACTGGCGAAGGGGTCTTCGCGAAATGGCTCGGGTGACCCGGCCCGGCGGCCAAGGCGTTGTCGCGACCTGGCAGGAACGCGGAGCCGCCACCTTTCTCCTGCTCGGCCGGATCCGCGACAAGCTCTTCCCCGGGCGCGAAGGCATGACCATGCCGGAAGCGGTCAGGGCGCTCAGCCGCCCCGAGGATTTTTCTCGCGAACTGATCGACGCCGGCTATCGCGATCCGGAGATCGAGGCCGTGACCTACGATTACGAGCTCGACCTGGCGGCGCTCGCAAAGCCCGATACCCTGTTCGGAATGTCGCCGGACTGGACCAGCCTGAGCGAAGTCGAGAAAGCCGCCGTGCTCGCCGAGGTTCGGCAGCTGGCGGCGGATCGCCCGGTGCTTCCCATCCCCTCGACGGCTCTGATCGCAGTCGCTACTCGGTGAGCCATCGCCGCTTGGCGGGACTGCGCAAGCCTTGACAGCGAGCCCTCGTGCCGATCAGCCTTTGTCCTGCTCGACTGTGTCCTTCAGGAATTCCAGGATCCGCTGCGACTGGTTCGGCAGGAAGTGGTAGCCATCCTCGATGAAGTCGATCTGCGCGTGCGGAACCGTACGTTCAAGTCTCGCCCGTGTATCGCGGGAGTCGAGCAGTACGTCCCGACCGCCGACGATCGCCAGGACGGGCATGTCGAGCCGCCGAAGCTGCTCGTCCGTCAGCCGCGGAATTTCGACCACCCTGGGCCTGATCGCTCGACCCACGCTGTCCATAAGGTCAGCCATCGGTTGCACCTCGGGCGGGAACTCCGCTGGCCGCGGCCCGAAAACCTTTTCCCGGATCTTGTGCCTCCCCCACGAGCCGAGAAGGAGGAGCGGCGCCACCTTCAGCAGGAAGTTCTTCTGCCGGCCAATTCCGGCTGGACTGATCAGGGCCAGCGCTTGCACGGCCGAAGGCCTCCTGCTCGCATAGTCGAGCGCAAGCCAGCCGCCGAGCGAGGTGCCGACGATGCGAGCGGCCCTCAGCCCGAGGCCTTCGAACACATCGTCGAGCCACAAGGCGTGGGCCTCCGTCCGAAGGTCCGGCCGCACCCGGGCGCTCAGCCCGGCTTCGCCGATCATGTCGATGGCGAACAGCCTGAACTGCGACGACCATGAAGGGACATCGGCTATCCAGGCCGCGGAATTGGCCTGCGATCCGTGGAGCAGGACAACGGGCGGAGCATCCTGCGGTCCGCAGGCCAGAACGAAGGTCGAGCCTTGGCATGTCTGAAGGCACAGTTCCGTCTTCGGAACCGGCCAGCCGTCGAGTACCTGCCGGTATTGCGCCTCGACCGTCGCGGCAGCGGCTTCGCTCCGAAACACCGGGTCGGTCATGGCCGGGGTCCGATCTGAAGTTGCAGCATGTCGAGCAGTCGGGACGTATCGGCCGGGCTGCCGATCATGACGATTTTGACCGTCCTGGCCACGGGATCGAACGCCGTGTTGAGGTGCAGCGGCGACGTGCCGGAATCGCCGGTCAAGGCAGCGGAAGCCAGGAACGTCGCCATCCGCTCCGCTCGTTCGGCCGTCATCTCGGGAAGGTCGACGATACAGGTGACGCGCACCTCGTCCCCTCTCCCCGCTTCGCCGCTCGCCAGGCCGGCAAAGGCATCCAGTCGAGCCCGGTCAATCCGGTAGGACTTGCCGATCCGGGTCGCCGCAAGCCGGCCCTCGCGAATGTGACGGAGCACGGTCTTGGGATGAAGCTTCAGCTGCTCGGCAGCCTCTTCAACGGTGACAAGACCATATGACATCAACAGTGCTCCCTTTTACTCCTCTATATGCCTTACTATCCCTCCTAAATGGTAGCAATAGGGCATGTTTCGGTACCTCAGACGATGCGTTAGCTTGCAGGAGCTGGAACGGCAAGGCAGCAGCCACTCGGAGGCAGAGATCCGGCTCCTCTTCCGTCAATGATAAGGACCGGCAGCGCCCGATGCCCTGCTTAACGGAAGATCGGACGGGACTGGCAATTAGGCTACGAGGCCCGGATCTGGATAAGTTCTTCAGGTCAACATGGGTTAGGGACAATGATCCCCTTAGGAGCTAAACCTCTCTATCGCTGAACTTACCACCGGCCTGTCAGCGACCGTGAGACATAAGTGCTCCCGCCGTAGCGGAGAGCACGATGTCAGGCCCGTCGAATCGAACATTGGACCCGTTGGTCCGCAAGCTCGCTTATTGGGGCAAGCTCGACTCGGCCGACGAGCAAGCCCTGCTCGATCTCCCGCATCAGGTGAAGAGGCTGGAGCGGCACGGCTTCATCGTTCGCGAACGCGAGCGGACCTCCCATTCGTGCCTGATGCTCTCGGGTTTCGCCTTCCGGCACAAGATCGTCGTCGGTGGGGCTCGGCAGATCGTCGCCGTTCACATGAAGGGCGACATGGTCGACCTCCAGAATTCCTTTCTGGGCGTGGCCGATCATAGCGTCCAGATGCTCACCGAAGGCGAGGTCGCCTTCATCCCGCGCGATGCCGTCAAGCAACTGGCGTTCGAGCGTCCGCGCATCGGGCTGGCCATGTGGATCGACACGCTCGTCGACGGTTCGATTTTCAGGGAATGGATAGCCAATGTCGGGCGGCGCGACGCCCATACCCGTCTTGCCCATCTCCTTTGCGAATTCTCGCTCCGTCTCAAGGTCGCGGGTCTGGGCGAGGCGACCGAATATGAATTGCCGATGACCCAGGAACAGATTGCCGACTGCACCGGCCTCACCCCCGTCCATGTCAACCGGACCTTGAAGGCGCTCGAAACCGAACGGCTGATCGAACGTCGAAGCAGCCGCACCGTCGTCATCGGCGACTGGAGAAAGCTGGCCGATGCGGGCGACTTCGACAGCACCTATCTGCACCTGCGCATCGACGAAGCCGCGCTCGGATGAGGCTGAGCCGGCTCCAACCGGCGGCCGCGCTTCGCCGCGGGCTGACAGGAACATCCCTCCTCCCCATGAGCGCTGGTCGCTTATTGCCGGCCTTCCGCCATTCGGTGACTAAGAGACATGATCGTGCTCCCGACCCAGGAGCACAGACATGTCTCGTTATTTCTTCCATCTGAGGGACAGTATCGACGAGGTGCTCGATCCCGACGGCATCATCATGACCGGCGAGGCGGTAGCGGGAACGGCCCTGATGCAGGCCCGTGACTGCATGGCGGGCGACGTCAGGACCGGACGGCTCGATTTGCCGTACCGAATCGATGTTCACGACGACGGCGGCGCCCTCGTTCATTCGCTGCCCTTCGCAGCGGCGGTGGAAATCATTGTGGCGGGTTAGCCCGGCACGCGTTGCGCCGAACTGGCGTGGCTGCCTGCACGCCCGTACCCCGCCAAACCGTTCCCACGGTCCCTCCTGCGCTGGTCGCCGGACGCTTCCTACTGGCCGGCGGTCCGAGCCTTCGCCGCTTTTCCCTTGCTGCGCGGCTCAGCCGCCGCCGGTCGCGCTCCCCTGGGTCTGCCCGCCGGCAATGCCTTTCCTGCTGTCCTCTTCGCCGACGACATCGGGCCCGCCGGTGACTCCGGCATCGTTCTTCAGATCTTCGCTGGTCAACCCGCCTTGGCGGCCGGTGCCACCGCCTGCGGGAGCGTCGGGCGGAGGAACGCCGCTCTCGTCTTGCTGCTGCCCCTCGATCGGGCCGCCGCCGCCATTGGCGCCGGATGTACCGGTCGCGTCGACGGTGGTGCTCGGGTGACCGGCTCTATCGCCTGCTCCTGTCATGGCACTGCTCCTGAAATAAGTCGCCTATGTCGCCGCGGCTTCGGCGGGTGCTGTCCAGTCCCGCTCGGTCGATCGCGCCGTTGCGCTGAGCTTCAAACGCTTTCGGTGCTGCTCGGCCAGGCGCCGGCAGATCCGCCGATTGCGGGTGTCGCCGGCACGAACGGCCGCTGCCGACCAGTTCCGCACGAGAAGGGCCAGCTCGTCCGGAGAACGCCCGGTGCCTCGATCCATCTTCTGTCGGTCCATGCCTCGATCCTCGCCGAACCTGCCTGGCTCATGAACGGACGAACCATCGGCAGTGTTGCAGCCATTCTGCCTAACCTGTGTGAAACCAGAAGTTTGCCCAGGATCAGCAGATGGAATGTCGGCGGGTTCAGTCGAGGATGCAGTGAGGGCGGGTTCGGGAAGCGGGACCGCGAATCTCGATCACCTTTTCCAGATGCAGCGACGAGAGCTGGAGATGCGATCTGGCGACAGGCATCAAGGGCGCGGTGAGGCCCAGATGAAGCTCCCGCATCGCCCGCTCCGGATGGTAGTTCAGATCCTCTTCTTCGCACATTTTTCTTGTTCCTTGCCAAGGCTTTACCGTCCTCTGACAAGGAACCGCCACGCCCGCATTCACCAGCGTTAAGGCGCTGGAGAAAATGCAGCTGATCCAGGTTGGCGCCGCACCCGAGTTCGAGGAAGCAGGCGCGCAGACCGGGAGCCGGCAGGACGATCCCCGCCGGCGCTGTCGATAGGGACTCATTCCTGCCGAAATCCCGATTACGTCGCGACGGCCCGCAAGCCGCCCGGGAACAATCAAGGCCTGCCTGGCCCGCCTTCGCTCAGTCGTCCCGGCTTACGAACTTGTTGAACCGGCTGTCGCTGCCGTCGGAGGTCTCGTCCTGGTGCAGGAAAGCGAGTTCGTTCTCGTCGAAGATCCTGAAGAACTCGTCCCAGCCAATCTCCCGCAGACCCTCGTCATCGTCTCCTCCGGGCTCGTCGAAATTGATCCTGAGGATTCCTCCGCCGCCCTTTCCGGACGTCGCATCGACGACAGCCGGCTTGCCGCCGCGCGCCTCCGCCCAACGCCGAATTTCGTCATGGGCAATGGTTTTGGTGGCGGTGCTCATGAGGCTGCTCCCATCGGGTTGATTTCGAAAGAAACCGGCGGGGCCGATAGAGTTCCAGGCTTTGCCGACGAACCAGTCGATGACGTCGCCTCCCCTATCCGTACTACTACTTAGGGCCGCCGCTGGAGATTCTTAGCCGGGGGTCGGCATGGCTCCGCTTGATCCTTCTCAATCCGGATTGCTGGAGCTTTGACATGAACCGCCTGAAGATCAGCGGCCGCCTCAACCTGGTGAGTCTCGCCGCGATCGTGGGACTCGCCCTCGTCCTCGCCGTGTCCCTGATTCACCTCAACACCGTCATGCGCAGCGACATTGCCGACCGGACCCGCAAGACCGTCGAATCCGCGCACAGCATCCTCGTCCATTATCAGGGGGAGGAAGCGGCGGGGCGCCTGACGCGCGAACAGGCGCAGTCCGCCGCGCTCGCCGCCGTCGGCGCCATGCGCTACGGCGAGGACGATTATTTCTGGGTCAACGACATGCAGCCCCGGATGATCATGCACCCGTTCCAGCCGGCGCTGAACGGCACCGACATCGGCAACAAGACCGACGCCGACGGCAATTTCATGTTCCGCGAAATGGTCGACATCGTCCGCGCCCAGGGCGAAGGCCTGGTCTATTACCAATGGGAACGGCCCGGTGCGACCGAGGCGGAGGCCAAGGTTTCCTATGTGAAGGGCTTCGCGCCTTGGGGCTGGATCATCGGCTCCGGAGTCTACATGACCGATATCGACACGGCCGTGTTCGAGACCGCCCTCACCCAGGGCGCCCTCGCCCTGATCATCATGCTCGTCGTGGCCGTGCTCAGCTGGCTGCTCAGCCGCTCCATCTCCCGCCCGGTCGTGAGCCTGACGGGACGCATGCGCAGCCTCGCTGACGGCGACGTCCACGCGCCGATCCCGGGCCTCGGCCGAGGCGACGAAGTCGGCGAAATGGCGGCGGCGCTCGGAGTCTTCCGCGACGCGGCGATCGCCAAGGCGGAAGTGGAAAAGGCCAAGGCCCGCGCCGATGCCGACCAGAATTTCGTCGTCGACACGCTTTCCTCGCGGCTTTCCGCCATTTCCGAGGGCGATCTCACCGCCGAGATCGACGTCGAATTCCCCGGCACCTACGCCTCGATCAAGGCCGACTTCAACAAGGCGGTCGGCAATCTTCGCGGCCTGATCGCCAGCCTGGCCCGAGCCACCGGCAATATCCGCAGCGGCTCCGACGAAATCGCCCGAGCCGCCGAGGATCTCGCCCGGCGCACGGAAAGCAATGCCGCCAGCCTCGAGCAGACTTCGGCCGCCTTGAACCAGATGGAAGCGCGCCTGCGCGAAACCGCCCGCGAAGCCGGCCGGACCGTCGAGCAGACGAGCCAGGCCATGACCTTCGTCGTCGCCGGCCGAAGCACGGCCGATCAGGCCATGGGCGCGATGAACCGGGTCGCCGACAGCGCCCGGGGAATCGACCAGGTGATCGAAGGCCTCGACAAGATTGCCTTCCAGACCCGAGTTCTCGCGATGAACGCGGCGGTCGAGGCCGGCCGCGCCGGCGAGGCGGGTCGCGGCTTCGCCGTCGTCGCCGATCTCGTCAGTGCCCTCGCCATGCGCTCGGAGGAGGAAGCGAAGCGCGCCCGCGAACAGCTCACCGCCACGCAGAGCGACGTCGTCACCGCGGTCGAGATGGTCCAGAAGGTCGATGGCGCGCTCGCCAACATCACCGGCGGGGTCGAGCAGGTGCACGAGCTCGTCGCCAAGATGGCGGACGACAACAACGCCCAGTCGGGAACGATCACCGAAATCAACGCCGCCGTCGGCGCAATGGATCGCTCGACCCAGCAGAATGCGGCGATGGTCGAGGAAACCTCCGCGGCGGCCGTCAACCTCGCCCGCGAGGTCCAGTCGCTGGCCGCCCATGCCGGGCAGTTCCGGATCGACTCCGATGCTCCCGGAGCGAGGTCCCGCCCCCGCTCCCAGGCACCGGCCAGGCCGATCCTGGCCGAAGCCGAAGCCGAGCCGCCCGTCCCGGTCTTCGGCTGACCTCGAACGTCCTTTCCCTCGGAGAACAAGATGAGCCTCCTTCTTCGGCGGGCGCTGCTCGCCGGGGCGGCCTTCGCCGCCCTTCCCGCCGCCTCCCCGGCCCTCGCCGCCGGCGAAGCGCCTTCGACGGCCGAGCTCGAAGCCCGGCTTCGTGCCCTCGAATCCAGCCTTCATGAGCTTCGGCAGGAGCTTGCCCGCGCCCGCGCCGCTTCGGCGGTCGCGCCCGATCCGGTCCCGTCTGCGCCGCCGGCGATCGCCGCCGCGTCCGTTCCGCCCGTTGCCGCTTCGCCGGCTTCACCCTCGCCTTCACCGGCCTCAGCCACGATCGGGGGCACCCGGCTTCGGCTGACCGGCTACGTCAAGACTTGGCTGTCGGCGAGCCGCTATGCGGACGGGCCGCTCGCCGCCGCCTCGGCCGGCCAGGATTTCTATGTTCCGGGGACGATCCCGGTCGGCGGTCGCGGCGAAGGCCTGTCCTTCGGGATCAACGCCAAGCAGACTCGGCTGGCGCTCGCCACCGCCACCCCGATCGGCGATCGCTCGCTCGACGGGCTGATTGAGATCGATTTCCAGTCCTCGCCCGGCCTCGGCACTCAGCGGATGACCAATGCCTATAATCCGGCCCTTCGCCGCGCCTTCTTCTCGTTCGGCGGTTTCCTCGCCGGGCAGGAATGGACCAATTTCCAGTTCGTTGGCGCTCTTCCGGAGACCACCGACTATCTGGGTCCGAGCGAGGGGACGGTGTTCGTGCGCCAGGCGCAGCTGCGTTATTCGGCGTCGATCGGCCGCGGACTCACCCTGTCCGCGGCGCTCGAAAACCCGGCCACCGTGGCCGCGGACGCCCGCTCGTCGCTCCTCGTCGAATATGGCACCGATCGCTCGCCCGATTTCACCACCCGGGTGGGTTTGAAGCTCGGTCGCTCCGAACTCTCGCTTGCCGGCCTCGTCCGAAGCCTCACCGTCAATACCGGCTCGGCCCGGGACAGCACGTTCGGGTGGGGCGTGTCCGCGGCCGGGAAGATCGCCCTCGGCACTCGTCACGACGTCCGCTTCATGCTCACCCATGGCGAGGGCATCGGCCGCTATGTCGGGCTCAACCTCGCCCCGGATGCTTTGGTCGCCCGCGGCGCCGGCCTGGATCTTCGCCCCGTTGGAGTCACCGCCGGCTTCGCCGCGCTGCGCATCGGCTGGACCGATCGCCTGCGCTCGACGCTGACGGGCAGCTTCCAGACCATCGACCATCCCGGCGTCCTCGCCGCCGCCGATCTTAACGATCGCGCCTGGAGCGCCTCGGCCAACCTCTTCTTCACTCCGGTCGGCCCGCTCGACCTCGGCATCGAGCTGCGCCACGGCCGAAGACGCCTCGTCTCCGGCGCCGAAGGCGAAGTCGAGCGCGCGGAGGTCGCGGCGAAGTACAGCTTTTGAGGTCTACGGCGGGCTCGCCGCGCCCGTCGCGAACCGAGTCAATCCCAATGAATGGAACCATCCACACCAGCAATCACAATCACCGGCCTTTCAGTCGTCCTAAGCTTGATCGCGCGGAGCAGGCACCTGCTGCACCCGCTCGACCGAATCTTGGGTCCGCATACTCAAGTGCCTTTGACGACCTTCCGAGACATGCCCCAGGTCTGCTGGGCTCCTCCTCCCCTTTCTCGCGATCGTTCGCTTCCCGGCGTTGGATCTAGTCCGCGGGCGCTGGATCCGCTTGATCCTTACCAATCCGGATTGCTGGAGCTTCCAACACGAGCCGCCTGAAGATCAGCGGCCGCCAGCACTTTCCTCACCCCTCGCGCAGCCTGGCGGATACGCTGTTCGTTCTCGACCAGAGCGATCCGGACGAAGCCTTCGCCCTGCTCGCCGAAGCCCACGCCCGGCGCGACCGCCACTTGCGCCCCGGCGAGCAGGTGCTTGGCAAATTGGATCGACCCAAACGCTCGGAAGGGCTCCGGCACCGGCGCCCAGGCGAACATGCTCGCCTCTGGCGGCGGGATTTGCCAGCCGGCGCGACCGAAGCTCTCCACCAGCACGTCGCGGCGCGCCTTGTAGAGCCGGCGATTGGCCTCGATCACGTCCTGAGGCCCGTTGAGCGCCGCGACGGCAGCCGCCTGTACTGGCGTGAAGGCGCCATAGTCGAGATAGGACTTCACGCGTCCGAGGGCGGCGATGAGCTCTCGATTGCCGACGGCAAAGCCGATCCGCCATCCCGCCATAGAGAAGGTCTTCGACATCGAGGTGAACTCGACGGCCACGTCCCTCGCGCCGGGCACCTGAAGGATTGACGGGGTCGGCTCCTCGCCAAAATAGATTTCGGCATAAGCGAGGTCGCTGATCACCCACAAAGCATGTTCGCGGGCGAAATCGACCACCTGTTTGTAGAAGTCGAAAGTCGCCGTGTACGCGGTCGGGTTCGACGGATAACCGATCACCAGCACAGACGGCTTCGGGACGGTGAAGCGGACGGCGCGCTCCAGGCTTTCCAAGAACTCCGGCCCCGGCGCAGCGGGAATGGAGCGGATCGCCGCCCCCGCTATGGTGAAACCGAACTGATGGATGGGATAGGAGGGGTTCGGCGCCAGCACGACGTCGCCCGGCGCCGTGATCGCCTGTGCAAGGTTAGCGAGGCCCTCCTTCGAGCCAAGGGTGACGATCACCTCCGTCTCGGGATCGAGGTCCACCGCGAAGCGGCGCTGGTAATAGGCCGCCTGGGCGCGGCGCAGGCCCGGAATGCCGCGCGATGCCGAGTAACGATGCGCTTTCGGGTCGCGAGCAACCTCCGCCAGCTTCTCGACGACGTGCGGCGCTGGGGGCGTGTCGGGATTGCCCATGCCCAGGTCGATAATATCCTCCCCGCGCGCACGAGCGGCCGCCTTCATCGCATTCACCTCGGCGAAGACGTAGGGCGGAAGACGCCGGATGCGGTAGAAATCTGAGTTCATGAGGAAAGGAACGCATGAACGGCTGTGGCGCAGTCCCGACCCTCGCGGATCGCCCATACCACCAGCGACTGACCCCGACGCATGTCCCCGCAGGCAAAGACGCGCTCGCGACTGGTGGCATAGTCGCCGAAGCCGGCGCGAATCACGCCTCCGTCCTGCACGATGCCTGCAGCGGTCCCGGCAAAGGCGGTGCCGGTGAAGCCCATCGCTAGCAGGACGAGATCTGCCCGGATCTTGAACTGCGAACCGGGCACCGTTTCAATCCGCCCGCCGGCCCAGCGGACCCGTTCGCAGCGCAATCGCTCGACCCTGGTCTCCCCCTCGAAGGCGACGGTGGCGACGGAAAAGTCCCGCTCGCAACCTTCCTGATGGCTTGAGGAGGTGCTCAACCTGAGCGGCCAGAACGGCCAGGTCAGGGCCTTGTCCTCACGCGCAGGCGGCTTTGGCATGATCTCGAGCTGGGTGATCGACGCCGCTCCTTGCCGGTTCGCCGTGCCGATGCAGTCGGACCCGGTGTCGCCGCCGCCGATCACCACCACGTGCTTGCCGCGTGCGTTTATCGTGCCGCCAGGTGCCGCCGTCGCCTCATCGTCGCCGGCAACTCGGCGGTTCTGCTGGACAAGATAGTCCATCGCGAAGTGGATGCCCGGCAGTTCGCGCCCCGGAACCGGCAGGTCGCGGGGTTGTTCGGCGCCGCACGTCAGAACGACGATTTCATGATCGTCGAGCAGGCGCTCGATGTCGATGTCGATGCCGACATGCACGTTGGTCCGGAACTGCACCCCCTCTTGCTCCATCTGCGCGACCCGCCGGTCGATCAGAGGCTTTTCCAGCTTGAAGTCCGGAATGCCGTAGCGAAGCAGTCCGCCGATCCGGTCGGCCTTTTCGAACACCGTCACATGGTGCCCCATCCGTGCGAGCTGTTGTGCGCAGGCAAGCCCTGCGGGACCCGAGCCGGCGACGGCAATCCGCCGGCCACTTGCCTGTCGTGCCAGGCGCGGCTCGATCCAACCCTCCCGCCAGGCGCGGTCGGCAATCTCGCACTCGATCGTCTTGATTGTGACCGGCTCTTCCTCGAGATTAAGCGTGCAGGCTGCCTCGCATGGAGCCGGGCAGACGCGTCCGGTGAACTCGGGAAAATTGTTGGTGGCGTGGAGCCGGTCGATCGCGGCACGCCAATCCCGATCGGTCACGAGATCGTTCCAGTCCGGGATCAGGTTGTTCACGGGGCAGGCCGTGTGGCAAAAGGGGACGCCGCAATCCATGCAGCGCTCCGCCTGCTGCGCGACCGCTTCGGCGGGCAGCGGTTCGGCCAATTCGCGCCAGTCCTGAACGCGCTCTTCGACCGGCCGGTAGCGCCGATCCCGCCGCTTGATCTCCAGAAAGCCTGTCGGATTGGTCATCGCCCTACTCCGCCGCAACGAGCCGGCCGGCGAGGGCGCGGCGATATTCGTGCGGCATCACCTGGACGAAATCGCTCAGGCAGTGCCGCCAATCGGCAAGAAGTCCGCGCGCACGCAGGCTCCCGGTAAGATCGCGGTGACGCTCGATCAGGTCCCTTAGCTGCGTTTCGTCTTCGACCGGCTCCAGCGCAACGCCTTCGCGGTTGCAGCGCTCGGAAAGGCGGCGCTCGGGATCCCAGACATAGGCGATGCCGCCCGACATTCCCGCGGCGAAGTTGCGCCCGACCGCTCCAAGCACGACGACCACGCCGCCCGTCATATACTCGCAGCCATGGTCGCCGGTCCCTTCGACGACCGCAACCGCACCGGAGTTGCGGACGGCGAACCGCTCGCCGGCCACGCCGCAGAAGAACGCCTCGCCGGCGACGGCGCCGTAGAGGCAGGTATTCCCGACGATGATGTTCCCCGCGGGATCCCGCCTCGCTTGCGGCGGCTGCCGAACGATCAGGCGGCCGCCGCTGAGGCCCTTGCCGACATAATCGTTGGCATCGCCGATCAGCTCCAGCGTCAGCCCATGCGCGAGGAACGCGCCAAAGCTCTGCCCGGCGGTACCGAGGAGCGTGGCGTGCACCGAACCCTCGGCCAGTCCGGCATGGCCGTGGCGGCGGGCGATCTCGCCCGAGGCCATGGCGCCGATCGCGCGATCGACGTTGGTGACCTGCATCTCGATGCGGGCGGGGATGGCGTCGAACGCCTCCATCAGGCGGGCATCGACCCGCGCCTGCGGTGTGCGGTGGAGGGCACCCCCGAACCGCCGCTCCGCGCTGTCGAGCGGAACGAACAAAAGTCTCGAAAGGTCGGCGGCCCCTGCCTTCCAATGATCCTGAACCCTGCGCGGTTCGAGCAGGTCGGCGCGCCCGATCATCTCGTCGACGGTGCGCAGCCCCAGCGAAGCCATGATCCCGCGCAGTTCCTCGGCGACGAAGAAGAAGTAGTTGATCACATGCTCGGGTGCGCCCGTGAACTTCGCGCGCAGCGCCGGGTCCTGCGTGGCGATGCCGACCGGGCAGGTGTTGAGATGGCATTTTCGCATCATGATACAGCCTGCGGCGATCAGCGGTGCGGTGGCGAAGCCGAACTCGTCGGCGCCGAGCAGGGCCGCGACGGCGACATCGCGGCCGGTTCGCAGACCGCCGTCGGCCTGAACCGTCACTCGACCCCTGAGGCCGTTGAGCACCAGCGTCTGCTGCGCTTCGGCGAGACCGATCTCCCATGGGGAGCCGGCATGAGAGAGGGACGTCAGCGGAGACGCGCCGGTGCCGCCTTCATAGCCAGCGATCGTGACGTGATCGGCGAGGCACTTGGCGACACCCGCGGCGACCGTGCCGACGCCGGTCTCCGAGACCAGTTTCACCGAGATCCGGGCGGCGGGGTTCACATGACGCAGATCGTGGACCAGCTGGGCCAAGTCCTCGATCGAATAGATGTCATGATGGGGCGGAGGCGAGATCAGGCTGACGCCTGGCGTCGCGTGGCGCACCGCGGCGATGTGGCGGTCCACCTTGTGGCCGGGAAGCTGGCCACCCTCGCCGGGCTTGGCGCCCTGGGCGATCTTGATCTGGAGATCGTCCGCGTTGACCAGATAGGCCGTGGTGACGCCAAAGCGGCCGGAGGCGACTTGCTTGATCGCCGACCGCTCGTCCGTGACGAAGCGGTCCGGCTCTTCGCCGCCTTCGCCAGTATTCGATTTGCCGCCGATCCGGTTCATGGCGACGGCGAGCGTCGCGTGCGCCTCGCGGCTGATCGAGCCGAAGCTCATTGCACCGGTGGCGAACCGCTTGACGATTTCCGACGCGGGCTCGACTTCGTCCAGCGGCACCGGCGGCCCGGCAGGCCTGAAGTCGAGCAGCCCACGGATGGTCAGCAGGCGGCGGCTCTGCTCGTTCATCCCGGCCGCGAAGGCGCGATACTTGTCGGGAAGATTGCCGCGGACGGCGTGCTGAAGGTCGGCGATGGTATCGAGCGTCCAGGCATGCGCCTCGCCGCCGGCGCGAAGCGCGTACAGGCCGCCGACATCCAGCCGTTCGGCGAGCGGCGCATGGGCGGCGCGATGGCGGCGGGCGGTTTCTTCGGCAATCTCGGCAAGGCCAATGCCCTCGATGCTGGTGGCGGTGCCGGTAAAATATCGTTCGACGAAGTCGGCGTTGAGCCCGACCGCATCAAAGGTCTGAGCACCGCAATAGGACTGGAATGTCGAGATACCCATCTTGGACATGACCTTCAGCATGCCCTTGCTGATCGCCTTGATGTAGCTGGCCTGCGCTTCGGCTGCGGGGAGCGCGATCTTTCCTCGCTCGCACAGATCTTCGATCGTGTCGAAGGCAAGCCAGGGGTTGATCGCTTCCGCTCCATAGCCGGCAAGGACGCAGAAATGATGGACCTCCCGTGCCTCGCCGGTCTCCAGGACGAGTCCAGTCTGCATTCTGAGGCCCTGGCGGATCAGGTGGTGGTGGACCGCGCCGGTGGCGAGCGCGGCGGGAATCGGGATTCGGTTCGGACCTTCCTCCCGGTCGGAAAGGACCAGCACGTTGATCTCTGCGAGCACCGCCTCGGTCGCTTCCCAGCAGAGACGCTGGATCGCCGCCGCGAGCGACTCGGCATCGCCGCCGTTCGGCCAGGTGGCGTCGAGCGTGCGGGTGCGGAACGCGCCATCCATCGTCTGGTCGATCGACCGGACTTTCTCGAGATCCTCGTTGGTGAGGATCGGTTGCGAGACCTCAAGCCGCTTGTGGTTGCCCGCGTTCCGGCCGAGCAGGTTGGGGCGCGGGCCGATCATCGAGACCAGGCTCATCACCAGGCTTTCACGGATCGGATCGATCGGCGGGTTGGTGACCTGCGCGAAATCCTGCTTGAAATAATCGTAAAGGAGACGAGGTCGGGCGGAAAGGATCGCGAGCGGGGTGTCCGTTCCCATTGATCCGACCGGATCGTCCGCCTGCGCAGCCATGGGCGCGAGGAAGAACTTCTCGTCCTCCTCAGTGTAGCCGAAGCTCATCTGCGTGCGTCGAAACACCTCCAGGTCGGGCGGGCGGCGAATCGGGTGGCAGCCGGGCGGAAGGTCCGCAAGGTTGAACTGGGTCTCGCTCAGCCAGTCGCCATAGGGTTCGGCCGCGGCGAGCTGCGCCTTCACTTCCTCGTCCTCGACAAGGCGGCCCTGTTCGAGGTCGATCAGAAGCATCCTGCCAGGCTGGAGCCGCCACTTTCGGACGATCCTCTCCTCCGGGATCGGAAGCACGCCGCTTTCCGAGGCCATCACGACGAGATCGTCGTCGGTGACGCAGAAGCGGGCCGGCCGGAGCCCATTGCGGTCGAGCGTCGCGCCGATCTGCCGCCCATCGGTGAAGGCAATCGCCGCAGGGCCGTCCCAGGGCTCCATCAGCGCGGCATGATATTCGTAAAAAGCGCGCCTTTGCGCCTCCATCTGCGGATTGCCGGCCCATGCCTCCGGGATCAGCAGCATCATTGCGTGCGGCAGGGAATAGCCGCCCACGATCAGCAGTTCGAGCGCATTGTCGAGGCAGGCGCTGTCGGACTGGCCGTGCGGGATGATCGGCCATATCTTGTCCAGGTCATCCCCCAGCAGCGCGCTCTTCATCGTCCGCCGCCGCGCATTCATCCAGTTCACGTTACCGCGAACCGTGTTGATCTCCCCATTGTGCGCAATCATCCGATAGGGGTGGGCGAGGCGCCAGCTCGGAAAGGTGTTGGTCGAGAAACGCTGATGCACCATCGCCAGTGCGGAGGTGGTGAGCGGGTTCGTCAGGTCCTTGTAGAAGCGCCTGACATCGTGGGCCAGCAGCATGCCCTTGTAGACGAGGGTGCGGCTTGAGAAGCTGGCAATGTAGAAGTCGGCGAGCCCCGGAAGGTCGTGCTTCGCCGCCAGTTCGGCGAGGGGATTTTGGACCTGCTTGCGGATGGCGAGCAGCTTGCGCTCGAAACCGTCCTGGTCCTTCGTCGTCGGGCCGCGAGCGACGATTGCCTGCCGGATTACCGGCACGGTCGGCAGCACCGAGGCGCTGACGACGTTATGGTCTACCGGCACGTCGCGCCAGCCGAGAAACAGCTGCCCCTCAATCTTCACGAAACGCTCCAGCCGTGCCTCGGCCACGGCGCGGGCGGCGGCGTCGCCCGGCAAAAAGCACATCGCCACGGCGTAGTCGCCAGGCTCGGGCAAGGCGATCCGTGCGCCCTTCGCCCACTCGCGCAGCAAGGCGTCGGGCATCTGGATCAGGCAACCGGCGCCATCCCCCATGGTCGGGTCGGCTCCGACGCCGCCGCGATGGGCAAGATTGGCGAGAATCTGGAGCCCCTTGGCAATGATGCCGTTGGTGCGCTCGCCCTTCACATGGGCGACGAATCCCATCCCGCAGCTGTCATGCTCGCGCGACGGTTGATAAAGCCCTTGTGCGTTCAACGCCTGCGCCACTCCTTGCTCCCGACCTACAGATTGTATGCGCGTTCTCCGTGATCGCTGATGTCCAGGCCTTCACGCTCCGCCTCCTCGTGATGGCGCAGGCCGATCGTTCGCTTGACGAGGAAGAAGCAGAGCGTGGAGCCCGCTGCCGACCAGATAATGGCGATAAGGACCGCCCCGACTTGTACCGACGTCTGAGCAGCGATCGAATAGTCTCCAGCCGCATGGCCGCCGAGCAGCGGAGAGCTGGCGATCCCAGTGCCGATCGACCCGACGATGCCGCCCAGCCCGTGGATCCCGAACACGTCCAGGCTGTCGTCGAGCCGTAGCCGGTGTTTCAGCCGAGTGATGAAGAGATAGCAAGCGAACGCCGATCCAGCGCCGAGCAGCATCGCGCCCAGCGGTCCCGAAGTGCCGGCCGCAGGCGTGATGCCGACCAGTCCGGCGATTGCGCCGGACGCACCGCCGAGCAGCGATGCCTTGCCCGACACAAAGCGCTCGACCCCCATCCAGGCGAGGATGCCGGCGGCTGGCGCGACGAACGTGTTGACCATCGCGACCGCAGCCGCCCCATTCGCCTCGAGTGCCGATCCGGCGTTGAAGCCGAACCAGCCGACCCAGAGCAGGCCCGCGCCTAGCAGGGTCAGCGCCAGCGAGTGGGGCGCCATGGTTTCCCGGAGAAAGCCAATTCGGCTGCCGGCGAACCAGACGCCGACCAGGCCTGCAATGCCGGAATTGATGTGGACAACGGTGCCGCCGGCGAAGTCGAGCGCGCCCATGGTGAAGATGAGCCCATCCGAGGCCCAGACCATGTGCGCGAGCGGCGCGTAGACGATCGTCAGCCACAGGAAGGTGAAGAACATGATCGCCGAGAACTTCACCCGCTCGGCAAGTCCGCCGACGATCAGGGCAGCCGTGATTGCGGCAAACGTCATCTGGAAGGCAACGAAGAGCAACTCCGGAATGCCGACTCCTTCGGTGAAGGTCGCGCTGAGCGTGTCGGCGCCTATACCAGCGAGCCAGAGCTTCCCGAAGCCGCCGACCAAAGCCGTGCCATCAGAGAATGCCAGCGAGTAGCCCCAGCCGACCCAGACCAGGATCGTCAGAGCTGTGATGCCGACTATCTGAGTGCAGATCGACAGGAGGTTCTTGGCTCGTACCAGCCCGCCGTAGAATAGGGCGAGGCCCGGAACGATCATAAGCAGCACCAGCAACGTGGACACCAGCATCCATGCGGTGTCGCCCTTGTCGACGCTCAAGATTGCGGGCGATGCGGCGGCCGGTCCAGGCAAGAGCAGCAATCCCGCCAGCAGGGGACCCGCCAATCCGCGTCGCGCTAGCCTCATTCCACCTCCGCTGCAGTGCACCAGAAAATGTTGCGTCGCAGCAAGACTGCCGTCTTTGCTGCGGCTGCGCAAGCCACTTGCTGAGTGAAGGATTCACAACTCTGTTGTGAGCAACCTCACTGGAATGATTTGAATCGGCGGCGATTCGAGAAGGCCTGCCGGCGAGGCAGGTGCCTTCTTGGCCCGCTTCCATGAACTATCCGGGCGCGGGCAGCTCACTGGGCTTTTGCGCGGGCCCGTTTCGGCAGGCGACGGAGCAGCAATCCGCCCATTCCTGCCAAAGGAGCGCCTCTGCTAGGTCAAGGCGACCTCTTGATCTCGCTGCCGCGTGAAGAGGCTGAGTTCCCTGCTTGCTTGGTGCGCGACGTGGACTGATCTTTAGCCTACGCCGTCGATCATCTTCGCCGCATTCGCGGGCACGACGACCGCCAACCGCCAGGACGATCAGCTCTCAACTCGGATTTCAAGGAACAGGACCGACTGGTGATTACGTCTCGATTGGCAAGTGCCAGATCCTTGGCTCAACACCTCAACGGTGGCGGCGCCAGATTGTCCGAAGGGCAAAGAGACAACCAAGCCCGATCCCCCAGAAGATTGCAGTGATCAATGCCCAGTATAACCAGCGGCTCGTGATCTCCTTGCCACTCCAGACTATGCCGAACCTGTATGGGTCACCCTCGGCTGACAGGCGCCGGAGCGTGGGCAGATCACCCGTTCGATCAGAAGGCAACACGCGCTCCAGTCGCGCTGGAGGGCGCTCACCGGTGCGAAGATCTTCGAGATATCGGCTCATCCGCCTCCGATATTCGCGATAACCTTCTTCGTAGCTCCTACCCTCCCACTGATCCTGCTCTGGCTGGGCCGGACCCGGCACGAGATACAAGCTGCAACTCCATCCGAGGGTACGTGAGTTTCCTCTGGAGGAGCCGCCGCGGCCGTTCTTGGAGCAATGTACCTGCGATACCCGAGGAACGCCGACGCTCGTTCCAGCACCGAAATAGGCCTTTGTATCCTCGATGATTGCGCCGTCCTCCTGGAGGAGCAGCTGTGCAATGGGAGAAGCAAGACACAGAAGGGCGATAAGAACGAGCAGGACCGAGAAGGCGAGTGCGGCCACGCGCCGCACTTTCATCGCGCGCATCCGTTGGAGGAACTCCGTCGAAAGTGAGCAGGCAAAGGATCTACGCTTGTCAAAATGCCCCCTCCCCACCCACACGGATAAGCGATCCTCATTGAACCGACGGCAGTCAAGAGGGCAGGCACCGTGATCACGCAAACAGCATCGGACTTAAGCATATCCCGAACCGGCGCTGGTTCGCCATGGCCGCACCGAGCAGCGTAGCGGCGGCGAGGCCAGCCCGGAAGCAAGGGCTGCGGACGATCCACGGGGCCTCCGGCAACTTATCGCCCCTGGCAAGGCTGACATGACTCAGCCAGGGATTGTTCCGCGCATGCGTTGCACCGGGCTGTACCGGCCAAGGATTCTCCCGAATGTGCGGCCTTTCGCCGGCGAACGGGTCCAGCCGCGCCAGGTCGGTGCCGCCGCATGGGCCGTATACAGCGCGGCGCCGATCAGCGCGGCGATCATGCCCACGAGCAGACTGTCGAAGAGCATGATTGCCCAGACGATCAGCGGATCCTGCCCCATCGCGGCAAGGTGGCTGCCGGTGTGCAGCGACTGGGCAGGTACGAAGGCGACTGCCACCAGCAGCGCCATCAGAATCGCGGCCGGCCAGCGTTCGGCAAAAGCGGAGCGCAGGCTGTTCGACGGGTCGTCGACCAGCGCTCGGACGACATAGATGAGGAGCCCGGCCTGAAGCACCACCGACGTGGCGGTGATGAGCCCGTCGACCGCAGCGGAAACGCTTGCATCGCGTAGCCACTCGATCGGCAGTTCGGCGGCAAAAGTGAGGGCAATGGCAAAGGCCAGCCGCAGGAGGTTCATCGGCCGGATGAACAGCGCCGCGCGAATCGAGCCCAACGCCAGGAAGCGCACGGTCGCCAGAATGGCCAGGACGAATCCCGCCATCTTGGGATAGGCGAAGGTCCAGCGAAGCGGGTCGTAGGCGAGCGCGCGAAAGGCTTCGCGCGAGTCGAACATCCCAAGATGGATCTCTGCGGCATGCTGCGCAAATTCCGGTACCACCGCGATTGCGAGGATGGCAGGCGCCACGCGCCACATCCGGCCGGCGCGCAGATAGGTCAGGACGATCGCCCAGCTCGTCCCGCGCAGCAGGCTTCCGATGCGGGAGGTCTCTCGCTCTTCGGCGGCAGGCATGGCGATATCCGTCATTCTTCCTCTCCCTCTTCCCAGGTCAGCAGTTGACCGGGCTGGCAGCCCAGTTCGCGGCAGATCGCGCTCAATGTAGAAAAGCGGATCGCCTTGGCCTTTCCCGTCTTCAGGACCGACAGATTGGCCAATGTGATGTCGACGCGCTCCGACAGCTCGGTCAGAGTCATTCGTCGCTCATGGAGCAGGTCGTCGAGCTTCACGATGACGGGCATGGTCAGACCGTCCCCTCCAGTTCCTCTCGCATCACCGCGCCACGCTCGAAGACCTTGGCCAGCACGAACAGCAGCACGACCGCCAGCCAACCGGTGAGCGAGAAGCTCCAGGCAGGATCTGGCAGCGCAAAATAGGAGACGGCTCCGAAGCCGAGATCGAGTATCTGGATGGCGAGCAGGCACCAAGCGATGGTGGCGAGCCGGCCGGCATTCGCCATCTCGAACGGATCGCCCGCCTGCACCGTCTCGACGATGTCGCGCAGGCGGGTGAGCAGTACGTGGGCGAACGGGACGATAAGGATGGCGATCACCAGCACGGCGCGCGAGCTCAGCAGCACTGTCTCGAGCGGTGTGTCCGGATGATCCTCGGCAATGCTACGCATGACGAGATCGGTGAAACTGGCACCGAGAACGCCGATGAAGAGCACGAGCGCGGCGAGGTTGAGGACGATCAGGACCTTCAGAAGGGCAAGTATTGGGCGCATCGGCAGGGAAGGTGGCATCATTCCGCTCCATATCGAATATCAATAATATTGATCGAATATCGATATGAGTCAAGCCGTTTCTCGATAAGGCTTTTGCCTGCCAGGGATTATGCCGGTTCCGAGGAACGGCGGGAGAGATTGGAAGACGGCCGGTCCGCCTCGAGAGTGGGGCTTTCCAGACGGACCGGCGAAAAGGTTCGGGTGTTGGGTCAGATCGCTTGGCCGCCCGACACTTCGATGCGCTGGGCGTTCACCCAGCGATTCTCCTCGGAAAGCAGGGTCGCGACCATCGGCCCGATATCATCCGGCACGCCGACGCGGCCGAGAGCGGTCATCCCTGCGTAGGTCTGGTTGAGGTCGGGCGTGTCGCGCACCGCTCCACCCAGGAAGTCGGTCTCGATCGCCCCCGGGGCCACCGTGTTGACGGCGATGCCGCGGCTTCCGAGCTCCTTTGCCATGTAGACGCTGAGCACCTCGACGGCTCCCTTGGCAGCCGCATAAGCGGAGAAGCCCGGGGCGGCGAAACGGGTGAGGCCCGACGACAGGTTCACGATCCGGCCGCCATCGGCGATCAGCGGGAGAAGCGCCTGGGTCAGGAAGAAGACGCCCTTGAAATGAACGTTCACGAGCCGGTCGAACTGAGCCTCGCTAGTCTCGGCGATCGTGGCCATGTCGCCGTGGCCGGCATTGTTGACGAGATGGTCGAAGGTCTCCCGCTGCCAGTTCTGGGCAAGCACGGTTCGAAGCCGCTCGACAAATTCGGGAAAAGTCGACACGTTTCCGGCGTCCAGCTGGAGGGCGATCGCCTTGCGACCCATTGCCCGAATCTCTCCGACTATCGCTTCGGCCTCGTCGGACCGGCTGTGATAGGTGACGATGACGTCCCCGCCGCGCCGGGCGATGCTCAGGGCCGTGTTGCGGCCCAGGCCGCGGCTGGAACCGGTTACGAGTGCGATCTTGGTCATGGCCTTGCTCCTTTCGAGTTGAGCCACTCATGTGGCGATCTGGCTATCGTCCGAAGCGGCCCGCCTGTGTTTCCCGAAACTCGCGGGTTTTTGCCTGATCCTCCAAATTGCTTTGCGCGTCGGCGGCTGAGGCGTAGATGAGGATCATGACCGCTTTGCTCGCCGCCGTTCGCCGCCATGCCGATACCCATGCGGACCAAGACGGCATCGCCCGCACCGAAGTCGCGGGGCTGTCGACAATTCGCGCGACCGCCCCCAGCGACCTGCTCTACGCCATTTCGCGCCCGCTCGTGGCACTGGTGGTGCAGGGAGCGAAGCGCGTCACCATGGGCGTCCAGGAATTCGCCTTTTCCGCCGGGGATTCGCTTCTGATCACGGCCGATGTGCCGACGGTCAGCCAGATTACCCGGGCCAGCCTCGCCGTCCCTTACTACTCGTTCGTGCTGGAGCTCGATTCGACGCTGATCGCCGAGCTTTGCGCGGAGATGGGCCCCGGCCCGGTGACCGACTCCACGCCCGTCCGGATCGATCCGACCGACGCAGAGGTCGCCGATGCCGCGCTTCGGCTCATCCGGCTGTTCGATAAGCCGGCTTCGCTGCCGGTGCTTCAGGCCCAGCTTGTTCGCGAGTTTCATTACTGGCTGCTGGTCGGGCGGCACGGATCGGCGATCCGGCGGCTGGGTTGGGCCGATGGCCACGCGCAGCGGATCGCCCGCGCGGTCGCGATTCTGCGCACCGACTATGCACGGCCCCTGCCGGTGGAGCGCCTCGCTTCCGCCGCGGGCATGAGCCCATCTTCCTTCCACCAGCACTTTCGCGCGGTGACGTCATTGTCGCCGCTTCAATTCCAGAAGCATCTGCGCCTGATCGAGGCGCGACGGCTGATGCTGTCGGAAGGAAAGACGGCGAGCAGCGCGGCCTTTGCAGTGGGTTATGAGAGCGTTTCTCAGTTCACCCGGGAATATGGCCGCCAGTTTGGCAAGCCTCCGGTCAGGGACGTCAGAGAATCGAGGGTCAGGAGCCTGGCCGCCGCAGATCCGGCTCAGCAAGTGCAGCAGCGCGATTCGAATGCGCTGGACCGAACACCGACCTGCCGACCAGATCAAAGAGTGGCGTAAGGAGCGCTTCGTGCCGAGTTCGCGCAGATCGCACGAACGAGCTTAGCTTCGCGCCGACTTACTATCCGGAATGAGCTGCCACTGAGATCTAGATCATTTGCTTCCACCCAGAGCGCATTCCATCCGCTCCCGGCCCTGCATCTGGGCTCAAGCTCCCCTCAGGGTGAAATGCGCTCTGGAAGGCTTCATCGCAGCAATCGGTTGGCCGCGAGGATCTTCACCACCTTGGCGCTAGTGGTGACGGAGAAGGATGTTCTGAAGGGACTGATCGACAAGCATTGCCGAAAAGTTCGGCGCCCCCTTGTCCTCTGACTAGTCAATCAATATCTGGCTTCCGCGGCCCGGGCCCCTCTGGCGAGCCAATGCTCGTGATGTCGGACCGCATCGGAAGGTCCGATGCTCGTAGGCCCGGCGCGATTTCTCGCCCAACATCCCGCAGCGCGGATCCTCCGGTGACCTTTGCGTCCCGAAGAGGAGAAGAATCATGCGTTCGCGACTGTACCGGCCAACAGGAAAGCACCGGCGGATCGACGAAGCGCTGCGACTGACGCAGCATCGACCCCAGCCGAACGGGGTCGAAGTGGTGCGGCTGGAGAAGACGCTGCGGAACAGGACTTCATCCATCGGTTCGCGCACGGCCCCGCTCACCTCTGAAGAAGCCGCAAGTCGTCCCGATCGACCTTTCTTGCAGGGATAGTCAGATGACGGAATTCCTCTTCGCTGACTGGCTCGGCACGCCGGCCTGGTTCTGGCTTGCCTTTCTCGCCCTCGTCACTGCGCTGACCGTCTTCGACCTCGGAGTCCTTCACAAGGAGGATCGCGAGATGGGGATTGGCGAAAGCCTGAAGCTTTCCGCCTTCTACATCGGCGTCGCAATGCTGTTTGGCGCCTGGGTGTGGTACGGCCGCGGCGAGGAAGCCGGAATCCAGTATTTCACCGGCTTCTTCATCGAGAAGGCACTGTCGATCGACAACGTCTTCGTCATCAGCCTGATCTTCACCTACTTCGCGATTCCACCCAGATATCAGTATCGTGCACTCCTCTGGGGCATCCTCGCGGTAATCGTTCTTCGCGGGCTGATGATCGCCGGCGGTGCGGCGTTGGTGAGCGAGGCCCACTGGGTCCTCTATATCTTTGCGGCGTTCCTGATCTTCACGGGGATAAAGATGTTCTTCGCTGGCGACGCGCCGATGGACATCGCCGGCAATCCGGCCGTGAAGTTCATTTCGAACCACATGCCCGTGACGAGCAAGCTGCACGGCCAGCGATTCTTCGTTCGCGAGCCCGATCCGAAAACCGGAAAGCTGGTGACTGCCGCGACTCCGCTGTTCCTGGCGCTGGTCGTCATCAATCTCGCTGACCTCGTATTCGCGGTCGACAGCGTGCCGGCAATTTTTGCCATCACCACCGACACGTTCATCGTCTACACGTCGAACATCATGGCCATCCTCGGGCTCCGCGCGCTCTATTTCGCGCTGGCCGCGATGGTCCATCGATTCCATTATCTGAAATATGCGCTTGCAGCGGTGCTGGTGTTCATCGGTTCGAAGATCTTCGCCGCCGACTTCCTGTTCGGGGGCGGCAAGTTCCCGCCCGCGGCCAGCCTCGGCGTGACCTTCGCGCTGATTACGGCCGGAATTCTTTACTCGCTGTGGAAGACCCGCGGTAAGCCGGAGCCGGAGTGGCCGTCCGGAATGGGACCTGACGACCCGGCCCGCAGCGAATGAAACGGCCGCCGAACTTTGCAACTCATGCGACAGGGACTTCGTAGACAAAATGAAAAAGATCATCCTTGCCGCCGCGATGGCGGCAACCTTGGCTTCCTGCGGCGACTTCCAGTCCGCGCCGGCCTCCTTTCAGGACTCGCTCGCGAACGCGCTCGATGAAGAGGCGCTCGCCAATGCTGTCGATCAGTCCATCAACGAGGACGCGCTTCAGCAGGCCGTGATCGCAACGGCCAAGGGAGCGGCGCGCGACGCGGTCGAGGACGCGGTTCGCGAGGTCGTCCCGGTGCCTCCGCAAGCACTGCAGGCACTGGACTCGGCTGTCGACGAGAGGGCGCTCGCGGATGGCATAGTCGCCGCCGTCAACGATGAATCCGCCGACGAGGTGGTGGCCAAGACCCTCCCCGCCCGCTCCCGATGAGCGTCGGCGGACGTTCAGTGACGTCGAGTCGACGCTCCCGGGCTTGGTCCCAAGCTCCGCTCAGCATGGAAAGCGCCCTGGAAGACTTCATCGCAGCAATGGGAGGTCGTCGTGATCACCACGACCGACCCGAGCGCGTCAACGAGAAGGATTGCTCGCGGCGCTTCGAAGCGCCGAAAGCCCCTGTTGCCAGTTGAGGCGCTCGACTCTTCCCGTGTCGACCACGGCGTGCAGAACCGCAAACTTGAATAGGTTCGAAGTTTCCAACTTGGCTGCGAGTATCCCGACTGAAGCGTCGAGCGGCTCTTTTTCAGCCCGACGCGGCGATCCAGCGCTCCACCTGGGCGGAGAGCACCGACAGCGGCACCGATCCCTGTCCAAGTACCATGTCGTGAAACCGGCGCTGGTCGAAGCGATTGCCCAGCACCGTCCGCGCTCGCTCCCGAAGCGCCAGGATATGCTGCATGCCGACCTTGTAGGAGGTCGCCTGGCCCGGGTTCACGAAATAGCGACGGATCTCCGAACGAATCTTGCCGATCGGCTGGGGCGAATTGCTGCTGTAATAGTCCAGCGCCTGGGCTTCGCTCCATCCCTTGGCGTGGATCCCGGTGTCGACCACCAGCCGGATCGCCCGCCAGATCTCGCGCCCCAGTCGGCCGAAATCGCTGTGGGGATCGGAATAGAAGCCCATCTCCTTGGCTAGCCGCTCCACGTAGAGCGCCCAGCCTTCACCATAGGCGCCGTAGAAATTGTGGTTTCGGAACCTGGGCAGTCCCCTCATCTCCTGCGCCAGCGAAATCTGCATGTGATGACCCGGCCAGCCTTCATGATAGGCCGTCCCCTCGATCTCGTAGATCGGAGTCGCGCGAGTGTCGGCCAGATGAACATAATAGATTCCGGGCCGCGAACCATCTGGAGCGGCGGAAGAATAATGGGCGGCGCCGCCGGGCTCCTCGCGAAACGGCTCCACCCGTCGAACGACCAGCTCCGCCCCGGGAATCCGGCCGAACTGTTCGGGCAACCGCGCCTTCATGGCCGCCAGATATTCCTCCGACCGGCGAAGATAGTCCGCCCGGCCGGCCTCGTCGTTGCTGACATAGAACCGGTCATTCTCGCGCAGATGGACGAAGAAATCCTCCAGTGGGCCGGCAAAGCCGATCCGGGCCTTCAGCGCCTCCATTTCCTCCCGGATCCGACGAACCTCGGCGAGACCGAGCTCGTGGATCGCCTCCGCGCTCATGTCCGTGGTCGTCTGGAGCCGGAGCATCGCATCATAATAGTCGGCGCCGTTCGGAAGGGAGCCGGCGCCGCGCGGCTCGGCGCTCGCCTGGGCGCGATCCGATTCCAGCCAGGCGCCGAGCCGGTCATAGGCCGGCTTGACCGATCCGGTCATCGCCTCGGCGATCCGGGCAACCAGCCGCCGCTCGCCCGCCTCGTCGATCTTGCCCGCATTTCGGAGCGCGGCCGCCTTGGCCTTGGCGTCGGCGAACAGAGCGGAGTCCGAGCCGCCTTCGAACGGCGCTCCGCGGGTAAGCCGGCGGACTTCCTCCAGCGACTGGTCATAGGAAAAGCGGGGCATCCGGATACCGTCGGCGGCCGCGGCCCTGGCGCGCTCGAGATGAATGTCGATCGTCGGACCGAGCGCCGCCACGCGCGCGGCATAGGCCTCCAGGTCGACCGGCTCGTCGACCCGGTGCTGGTTGATCAGGAAGTTGGGAAGGCCGGTATGCGGCCCGCCTCGATCGAAGACGTAATTGTGCCGGCGCCACTGCGCATAGGTTTCGGCGCGCTCAAGCTCCAGCGCCCAGAGGTCGTAGGAAATCCGGGCATTCTCGCTCAGAGTCGAAGGATCGAATCGCTGGCGCATCTCGGCCACGTTGCGTCGGCGCCAGGCCAGCCGCTCGGCCGCGGCGGCGTCGCTCGGGTCAGTGAGCTGGTCCTGCTTGTCCTTGCGACCCATTTGGGTGAGCGCCTGCGGATCCTGCCGAAGCTCGGCTTCGAACGCCGAGTCGAGAAAGGCGGTCAGTTCCGCGTCGGCCGCTCCCGGGACGGCCCCGGTCGCCGCTCGAACCTGCGAGCGAACCGGCGAGGCCGTTGCCAGAACGCCCGCAGCCACGCTCAATCCGAATTCCCGTCGAGAAAATCTCACAACACCCCTCCCGATCTTGATTCTTGATGTCGGGGAGGGCTGTAGCGCCTTGTTGCGCGCCTAGCGACCTGCGGCGAACCCGGTCCGTCGGCATCATCCTCCCGAAGCGCCTGTCGTTTCCGCTTAGCCTGGCCTAGACTGAGGTGTCGATCCGGAGGACTGCGCATGAGCATTCCCGCCCTGCTATGGCTCACCGTGACGCTGCAGCTCCAGGCCGTCCCGGCCCAGGGCTGCGCGTCGTCGACGGCGGAGGAAACATCAAGGGCGCTCTGCATCGGCGGCTCGCGCCAATGCCGATGGCCGCGCCCGAGCAGCGCTGAAGCTCGGACCGGCGCAGGCGCCTAGCGCCGTATCGCGGCCGACTGGGATCGAAGCTCCCTGAACTCCGATCCGGGCTTCCAGTCGGGCCAGTCGCGCCCATAAGCCAGGTGCCGCCCGATCTGGTAAAGCAATGCGACGTCGTCGGCCGCGCCGCGCAGGTCCCAGTCCGCGCTCCACGCGTCGCACGGCTGGTGATAACAATTCGCCATATAGTCGGCGAGCCAGCGCTCGCCCGCTTCCCGGCCGCCCTCGACGAGATCATTGCCACCGCCGAGCGCCATCAGCAGCAGTACCGGAACGCCTTGCTTGGCCAGCGCGAAATGGTCCGATCGGTAGAAGAGTCCTCGCTCGGGATGCGATTCAGGGGTGACCACCCGTCCCTGCGCGGAAGCGAATCGGGCGAGATGGTCTTCGAGCTGATTCTGACCGGCACCGATCAGAACCACGTCGCGCGCCGGCCCCGCCGTCTGAAGCACGTCGACCGTCAGGTTCGCCGCCATCTTCTCGTGCGGGTAGAGGGGATTGGCCGCATAATATTCGGCCCCGAGAAGGCCACGCTCCTCCGCCGTCCAGGCAGCGAAGACGAGCGTCCGCTCCGGCGGCGGCTGAGTCCTGAACAGGCGCGCCAGTTCGATCACCGCGGCAACGCCGATGGCATTGTCGATCGCTCCGGGACGCATCCGACGGCCTTGCGCGTCGGGCGGCCCGAAGCCGAAACTATCCCAATGGGCCGCATACATCACCGTCTCGTCCGGCCGCTCCCGGCCGCTGATCTTCGCCAGCACGTTGCGGCTCTCGATCCGTTCGAGCGCCACCTGCGCCTCCGCGCTCAGAGTCGCGCCGAGCGCGATCGGCCGGAACGCCGCGGTTCGCGCGCGCCTTTTCACCTCCTCGAAATCATGCCCGGCGGAACGGAGGAGGTCGACGGCCACCTCGCGCTGAATCCAGCCCTGGAGCATGGGCGGCTGGAGCCGACCGGCGCCAAGCTCGATATTGTAGTTTTCGCCGCCGGGCGACTCGATGACGTTCCAGCCATAGCCGGCGCCTTCGGTTTCATGCACCACCAGGGCGGCGATGGCGCCGCGCCGCGCCGCTTCCTCGAACTTGTAGGACCATCGCCCGTAATAGGTCATCGCCTGGCCGCCGAACCGCCCGGCGACCGGCTCGCCCGCCGCCGCTTCGAAGTCCGGATCGTTGACCAGGAAAACGGCGACCTTGCCCCGGAGATCGACGCCCTTGAAATCGTCCCACTGCCGCTCGGGCGCATGGACTCCGAAGCCGACAAACACCATCGGCGCATCGCGGATCCGCGCTTCCTCGATCGGCCGGACGGTGCTGACATAGATGTCGTTCGGGAAGTCCAGGGTGCGCGACTGGCCGGCTCTCGTCACCGCGAAGCGGGCGCCGGGCTGGATCCGGGTCCGGAACATCGGCACCCGCTGGGTCCAGCGGCCATTTTCGCCGCCGGGCTCGAGCCCCAGGCGCTGGAACTGTTCGATCAGATAGGCGACCGTCCGCTCTTCCCCCGGAGTTCCCATGGCCCGCCCCTGGAATTCCTCGGAAGCCAGGGTTCGGGTGATCCGGGAGATATTCTCCCGGTCGACCGCAACGGGCGCATCCGTGGACATGCGGTCGGGCGAAGTGGCGCAGCCCCCGATCAGGAGCAGGGCCGCGCCGGCGAAACCAAGGATTCTTCTCATCATGTCCCCAGGGAGTTTTCTCCTGAACGAACGACCGGCCATCCGGGTTCGCCAAGCTTCGCAACAGCCTGGCTGCTTTTCTTCGTCACGCCGTCCCGGAAGCCTCCGCCGAGCGGTACCGAGTCCAACTTCCCGATCCGCCAGCCTTCAGCCGCCTTCCAGGATCCATTCGGCCAGTGCGTCGGTCCATTCCGCCGACACCGGCTTGAGCCACTGATATTCGGCCGGAGTCATTCGTCCCTCCCCTTCCTGCATCATGTGATTGAGCCGAGGGAAACGCCGCATGGTGACCCGCGGCAGTTCGGCCAGGCCCTGTCGAAGTCCCATCCAGTCTGCTTCGCCGGTCAGATAATCGCGGCCTCCTTGCGCGACGTAGATTCGGCCGCCGCGCGCCGTCAGCCGCCGCGCATCGCCGGGGAGGTCCATTCCGGCGATCGATCGCCAGTACCAGAGCGGATGCCCGAGAACGCGAGTTTCGCCCGGCAAGGAGGAATCGCGCAGGCGCTGGATGTCGGCGACCATTTGTTCCCTCCGGGCTCGAGCCTCGGCGCTCTCCTCCACAACCAGGCTCGCCGTATATTGGACCTGATCCTCGATAAGATCCGCGGGCGGCCTGGTTGAGCCGTTGACCACCACCGCCCCCGCCGCCTCCGCCAGGTTGGCGACGCGCGCGGACATGCCTCCACTGGCGCTATGGCCGACCACATAGATTCGCGAAGCGTCGATTCGGCGGTTGCGCCGCAGCATCAGGACCGCCGCGACGGCGTCGTCGATCCATTCTTCCTCCACGGTCGCGTGGCGCCCTTCCTCCCCGAAGCGGCGCCGATGAGCCGTGGTCCGTTTGGCCATGCGCAGTGCGGCCACGCCCCGGCGGGCCAGCCCCAGCGCGGTCTCGCGCATGATCTTGTTGGGACCGACGTCGCCGTCACGCGTTCCCGGGCCGAAGCCGTGCATCAGGACTGCCACCGGGAAGGGTCCCTCGCCCGCCGGAAGACTCAGCGTCCCGGGGACGGCCCAGTCGCCCTCGCCTACAGGCACGTCGATTTCGATGATCCGGTCCGGCGGATGCGCCGGATCCGCTCGCACTGCTGCCGCACCGGCGCCGGGTGCCGCCGATGATCCTTTCGAAGCATCAGTGGAGACGGTCCAGTTCAGCGCGGTCGCAAGCGCCGCGGCCAGGATCAGATCGAGAATGCGCATGTGCAGGCGTCCCCTTGAAGTCGATGTTCGGGGAGGCTGCAATTTCCGTGCCTCTTGGGTTTGCTGGCAAAGGCCTGCCGAGACATTCGAGCAAGCGGTCTCTCTGTTCGCAACCGGGCACCGACGCCGTCCGGATCCGAACAGCCGGCCGGATGGATCGGGTGCGGGATCGAATCCCGTCCGCCAAGGTTGAGGAGCGCAAATGCCGATCACGACCGGTCCCGAATGGCAGACGCTCGCACTCTATGCAGTGGGCGGAGCGCTCGTCTTGTTCCTGCTGTTTCGGATCCCGTTCATCGGCCGGCTGCTTCGATCGCTCTTCTCGCTCGCCCTCCTCGCCTTCTGCCTGTTCCTTCTGTTCCAGCACGCGCCCTACGATCCCAATCTGGCCCGACTGACCGAAAAGCTCGGGCTCGACAATCAGCGGATCGCTGGCGAGGAGGTTCGGATCCGGATGTCACCGGACGGGCATTTCTGGGCTCAGGCCGAGATCAACGGAGTCGAGCGGCGGATGTTGATCGACAGCGGTGCAACCTTTACCGCACTTTCCGAGCAGACGGCGCAACTCGCTTCAGTCGATCGCGGACTCAACCTTCTTCCGGTCGTGCTTCGAACCGCCAATGGCGTGGTCCAGGCGGAGACCGGCACGCTCGAGCGGCTGGAACTCGGCGGGATCGAGGCGCGCAATCTCAAGGTCGTCATTTCCCCCTCGCTCGGAACCACCGACATATTGGGGATGAACTTCCTGTCGCAGCTTGCCTCCTGGCGCGTCGAAGGTCGAACCCTGGTCCTCGTTCCGCAAGGCACAAGCCAAGCGGAGGGCGGCTGACGCTGACGGGCACAGGATTCTCGCGCGGCGGCACCCGGGGCGATTGCATGGCCAAGCTCAACCTCGGCAACTTGTTGGAAGTCTGAGACGAACCCGAGCCCAAAGCGTTGAAGCGCTGGAAGATGGACGGGCTCGCCGCATTGCGACATTAGGGCTGGAGTTACAATTGCTCTGCTAAGGCCTTATCTCAGCGGGACATCCATCAGAGGACGCAAGTGAAGAACTGGCTCGCCAGGACTGCCCATCGATTCGCGCCGGATCGCGAGGGCCTGCTCGCGCACGGCTGGATCCGGCCGATCGCCTGGCGGCTGACCCATCCGAGCCTTTGGCATCTCAACCGGCGAAGCGTCGGCCGCGCCGTGCCGATCGGCCTTCTCTGCGCCTTTCTGGTGCCGCTGGGGCAGGTCGTCGTTGCCGTCTTCGCCTCGCTTCACCTGCGCGCCCACATCCCGGTGGCGGTCGGTGCCACATTCGTGACCAATCCCATCACTCTCCCCTTCCTTTATTTCGCAGCCTACCGGATCGGCGCGGCTCTGCTCCCCTACGAAGCCGCCTTCCCGACCGGGCCGATCGACGCGTCCGCCTTGGTTGCCATCGCCGGGCCGCTTGCCGTCGGCTTCGCGGCGATGGCGCTAGGAACGGCGGCCTTGGGCTACCTTGTCGTGGCTCTTTGCTACCGAGGCTGGCTCGTCTCGCGCTGGCGCAGGCGCTGCCGCGCCTGACCCCATCGGCGGCATCGCCGCCTTCGGGCTGGCGGTCGCCGAAGCGAACGTCTAGGCTGCGGCCGAGCCGCGGGGGGACCGATCATGCTCTTTCGTCAGCTGCAGGACCCGGAATCGCGAACCTACAGCTACCTGCTGGCCTGCACCGAAACCCGCACCGCCGTTCTGGTGGATCCCGTGCTGGAACGCCTGGAAAATGACCTCGAGCTTCTGAACGTTCTCGAGCTTCGCCTCGCCTTCACCCTGGAAACCCACATCCACGCCGATCACATCACCTCGGCCTGGCGCCTGAAGGCGATCACCGGCTGCCAGATCGCCTGTCCCGCCATGGACCGCCTAACCGACGCCGATATCGGGGTCAGCGAAGTCGACCCGCTGGACATCGGCTCGATCCGGCTCCAGCCGCTTTACACGCCGGGACATACCGACACCCATCATTGCTATCTGCTCGATCGAGGCGGATCCGCCTGCGTTCTGACCGGCGACGCTCTGCTGATCGACGGATGCGGTCGAACGGACTTCCAGGGCGGCGACCCGGAAAGGCTGTACCGATCGGTGCATGACAAGATCCTGTGCCTTGCCGGCGAGACCCTCGTCTATCCCGGTCACGACTATCACGGGCGCCACGTCAGCAGCGTCGCTCAGGAACGGGAGCGCAACCCACGGCTAGGGGGCGGAAAGACGATGGAGGAATTCGTCACGATCATGGCCGGACTGGGCCTGCCGCCGCCGAAGAAGATCGACATTGCCGTCCCGGCCAACCGGCGCTGCGGGCGACCCGAGGAAGAGCGGCCTTCCTCTTCTTGAGCGCCAGCCCGAAGGCAGCGCGAAAGCCCTTTGGAGCGAAACAGGCGAGCGCGTCAGCGCAAGCTCAGCATTGGGCCGCCACCGCCTCGCCGCCGAGGCTGCACGAGGAGGATCCGGTCGATCCGCCTTGCCGGCCGCTTGCGGCGCTCACGACCGAACTCCAGGTCGACGCCTGCGTAACCCGGCCGCCGAGGCCCTGCAGACCATTGCTGGCCCCGCCGCTAAATGCATCGTAGACTGCACGCGCGGCCGTGGAGATGACCGCCGGACGGTTGCTCCCGCCACGGGCGAAGAAGACCACCGCGACCCTCTGTCCGCCGGGCAGGGTGAGATAGCCCACATCGCCCGTATAGCCGTTCAGGGTCCCGGTCTTGTTTTGGACGATTCCAGCCGGAAGCAGGCCGCGGATCCGGTTCGATCCGGTCCTGCAGCGACGCATCATGTCCAGCAGCATCGACCGGCTCGTCGGGCTGAGCGCATTGCCGGAATCGATCAGGCGAAGCAGTCCGAGCATGGCGATCGGGGTGCTGGAATCACGGATGTCGCGAAGGTCCCGCCGGTCGGCCAATAGCTGGGCAATGGTGCGGTCGACCCGAATCCCGGTCAGCTGGTGCTGTCGAAGCCAGCGGTCGATCGCTCCGGGGCCACCCAGCGTTGCCATCAGAATGTCGGTCGCGCGATTGTCGCTGCGGGTGATCATTCCGTCGATCAGCCGATAAGCGCTCACTCCGGCGATCGTCTCATCGAGACTTCGGCGACCGGCATCGACCTCCGCCAGATAGGCGGCGGCAACGGCGATCTTCATCGTGCTGGCCATCGGGAAGGGCTCGTTGCCGTTGAAGCTGACCGTCTGCCCCGTCGCCAGGTCCATTGCGGCGATTCCATATTCGCCAGGATTCTCGATCGCCAGGGCGGCGAAACGCTGCTCCAGGAACTGCAGCTGAGGCGGAGTCTGGCCCAGCGCCGGCTGGGCGACGAAGGCCAGAAGGAAAGCGAAAAAGCCGAACAGCCGCATTCGAAAACCCCTCGAAATCATCCCTTGCAGGCAACTGCCGAAGCTCGCCTGCCGAAGCTGAAGCTTATCGCGGGGGAGTTTAGATTGTTACCATGCCGTTTAGATGTTCGGCTTTATCTGCCTCAGAACAGGCTCCATTCACCGCTTTCGAGCCCGTGCTGGGAACTTTTCGGCCGTCACCAGGCGACGCACAGCCTCGGTTTTGGACCCGCCGTTCAGGCCGATCAGGCCACCACCGGCTCGAGGATCCGGATCGTCCCTGCGTCGGCGTCAATTTCGGCCCGGACACCGATCGGGATGCTGTACTGGTCGGTGATGTGGCCGATCAGCGCCCCCTGGAACGCGGGAACGCCGAGCGGCGCCAGATGCTGTTCGAGAACCTGGGAAAGCGTGAAGCCGCCGAGCGACGGCCCCTGCGCTCGGCAGTTGGTGCACTGGCCGAAGACAACTCCGGCCACGCGGGGGAGGATTCCGGCAAGGCGAAGCTGGGTGAGCATCCGGTCGATCCGGTATTCGGCTTCGTCCACATCCTCCAAGAACAGGATCGCACCTTGGAAATCGGGCATGTAGGGCGTCCCGACCAAGGCCGAGAGGACGGTGAGATTGCCGCCGAGCAGCGGTCCGGCCGCTCGACCGGGACGGAAGGTGCGGATCCGCCCGTTGCGCTGCGCCAGTCGATCCTCGGTGCCGACCGGCGTGCTGTAGGTTGGAGTCGCGCCTTCGAAGGCGAGCGCCCGAAACGAATCCCAGGACAGTCTCCCCCAGGCGCTGCCCGCATTGGGCCCGTGAATGGTCGGGCAGTTGGTCCGTGCCGCGAACGCGAGGTGAAGCGCCGTTATGTCGCTGAATCCGATCAGGAGCTTGGGATTGGCGCGGATCAGGTCGAAATCGAGAAGCGGCAGGATCCGGGCAGAGCCCCAGCCGCCGCGCATGGCAAAGATGGCCCGGACCTCCCGATCCGCGAACATGGCGTTGAGATCGGCGGCCCGGTCTTCGTCGCGCCCAGCCAGATAGCCGAAGCGATCCTGCAGGTGCGGCGCCGGCCGCGGAACCAGGCCCATGGCCCGGATCGCCTCGAGGACCAGCTCGAGCTCGAAGGCGTCGGCGGTAAAGCCCGCCGGCTCGACCAGACCCACCGTGTCGCCCGGCCTGAGCCTCGGCGCCTTTCTTCTTGCCGGAAGAGCGGCCGAAACGGCTCCGGCGGGAATGAGGAGGGCGCCGAGCGCCTGCAACAAGGTTCGTCGGTTCAGCATCGGGACCTCCAATATCAGCAGCTCCGGCATTTCGCGACCGAAACAATCCCGGCTCCGGCACGGGTGGGCGTGGTCAATCGGCCCGTGCCAAGGCCCTCTTCCGGGCCAGCGCCACAAGCGCCTTCAGCGCGGCCGACGCATGCCGCCGTCCGGGATAATAGAGACAGAGCGGCGCCAATGGCGGCGTCCAGTCCTCCAGCACCCGGACGAGCCGTCCGGTCGCGATGTCGGCGCGAACATCCGACTCCATGAAGAAGCCCAGTCCGACCCCCTCCAGCACCGCGGCCCGTGCCAGGCTGGCCTCGTCGAGGGTGATCGGTCCATCTACGTCGATCCGCAGACTTTGCCCCTCTTTCTCGAACGCCCAGCGAAACAGAGCGCCGTTGGGAAGTCGAACCCGGAGGCAGCGATGGCCGGCAAGGTCCGACGGATTGCGCGGCCGCTCGTGCCGCTCGAAATAGGCCGGCGCTCCAACCACGGCATAGCTTTGGGCCGGCCCGACCGGGACCGCGATCATGTCGCTGGGAACTAGGTCCGCCCTTCTGACGCCAAGATCAAAACCTTCGGCGACGATGTCCACCAGCCGTCCCTCGGTGACGAGGTCGACATGCACCCGAGGATGCTCGCGAATCAATTCGAGCACCAGTGGATTGAGGATTTCCCGGGCGGCGGTGGGAAAGGCGTTGATCCGGAGGGTTCCCGAAGGCGTCGACTGGCGGGAGCGGACGGCTTCCATCGCGCCGTGAATGTCCCGAAGCGCTGGACCCACCTGTTCGACGAATGCCCTCCCCTCGTCGGTCAGCGAGACGCTTCGGGTAGTGCGGTTGAACAATCGAGCGCCGAGCGTCGATTCGAGTTTCGCGACAGCGTTGCTGAGGGCAGTCGTCGACATCCCAAGCTCGAGTGCCGCCGCCCGGAAAGACCCTCGGCGGGCGATCGCCATCACCGCATCAAGATCGTTCAGCCCCGACCCGTGCATTATCCTGCTCAGCGAAACAGTACATCCCACATAATCCTACTTATCGAAACGCCTGTCTAGCCCTAGTTCTGAAGCCGAACCCGGAACAGGAGACGTTCATGGACCTTCCCCCGCCACTCACGGCCTATTTCGCGGCCAACGCACGGCTTGATGCCGACGCGATGCTGTCCTCCTTCGCTCCCGATGCGGTGGTTCGCGACGAGGGACTGGGCCATGAAGGACTCGACGCGATCCGCGCCTGGATCGAGCGGTCGAGCCTCGCTTGTTCCGCCATCGCCCTTCCCCAGGCGATCGTGCATGCGGAAGGGCGACACGAGGTCAGCGCCCTGGTGTCCGGCGGCTTTCGAGGCAGCCCGATCACTTTGTGCTTTCGTTTCCGGACCGCCGGCGAACGTATCTCCGAGCTGGAGATCCAGTGATGGCCAGGATCGATCCCGAGGAGTTTGCCGGCAAGAACGTGGTTCTGACCGGTGGAACCCAGGGCGCCGGCGGGGCGACCTTCCGTCGGTTGCACGCCGCCGGAGCCAGGATGGTCACCGCCGCACGCTCCGACCGGCCGGATTTCGTCCCTCCCGGGGCCTTCGTCCAGGCCGACCTCAGCCGCGCCGAAGCCGTTTCGGCCTTCGCCGCCGAGGCCCTCGATCGGCTCGGCACGGTCGACATCATCATTCATGTGCTTGGCGGATCCAGTTCCCCCGGCGGCGGCTTCGCTGCGCTGGATGACGGTCATTGGGCGGCCGAGCTCAATCTCAACCTGCTGAGCGCCGTTCGGCTCGACCGAGCTATGCTTCCGGTCATGCTGGCTCGGGGATCGGGCGTGATCGTCCATACCGGATCGATCCAGCGCAAGCTTCCGCTACCCGAATCCACCACCGCTTATGCCTCAGCGAAGGCCGCTCTGGCCGCCTACAGCAAGGCGCTTTCGAAGGAAGTCGGGCCAAAGGGTGTTCGAGTGAACATCGTCTCGCCCGGCTGGATCTACACCGCTTCGGCCGAAGCTCTCGTGAAGCGCATCGCCGCCAGCTCCGGCAGCAGCGAGGAAGCCGCCCGGCAGAGCATCGTCGACGCGCTCGGCGGCATTCCCATCGGGCGACCGGCACGACCCGAGGAAGTGGCCGAGTTGATCGCTTTCCTGGCATCGGATCGGGCGGCCTCGATCCATGGATCGGAGTTCACGATCGACGGCGGCACCATTCCGACGATCTAGACGGCATCCCGGCGGGGCCTGCGCTGACCGGAGAGGCGGCTGTCGGTGACGACCAGACCGGCGAGCAGCGCCAGTTCGCCAAGATTGCCGGCGATCGCGATCGCATCGCCGATCGCGGCCGCCGCGAACTGGGCGAGAGCGCCGACCAGGAGCCACGGCCCACCCGAGCGCCGCCACACGATCCAGCCGGCGGCGATCAGGACGAAGATGGTGACGATCGGCGCCACCGGCGGTCCGCCGCTTGCGCCATTGCCGTAGGACAGGAGGTCGTCGACCCTCTTGGCCTCGAGCTCCAGGTTGAGTAGCTCGGAATGCACGCCGAGCGCGATCATCGCCAGGGTGAGCAACGCGATGGCAAGCGCGACGGGAATCGTCCCGGCCCAGCGGGCACCCGCCCGAACCGCCAGTCCGAGCGCCGAAAGCATCAGCAGCGGGGTGGCAAAGGCATGCATGAAGAAACGGGGAAGGCTTAGCCGCTCGAGCAATTCGCCATGGCCGATCGAACTCCCGGCGGCGAGGAGCGCATTGTCATAGACGAGTCCGAAGGTGACGATCAGCAGCGGCACCGTGGCCGGATGACGAAAGCGCAGAAGCAGGACGAGCGCCCAGGCGAACAGCGCCAGATGACCGACCGCGTAGATAAGGAAGACGACGGACGTCATGGCGGGCATGCGCCCGGTGGCCAAGGCTTGTCCTGGCCGGGCCCCGGCCCCGAACTCCTCCAGCTTGTCCGTTTAGGGCAAGGCATAAGCGACGAGCGCGTCGCCAACGGGCGTTTCCATGAAATGGTGGCCGCCGGCCATGATCACCAGATATTGCCGGCCGTTCACTTCATAGGTCATCGGCGTGGCCTGTCCTCCCGCCGGAAGCACATCCTCCCAAAGCGTTCGGCCCGTGCGCAGGTCGATGGCGCGGATCTGATTATCGGTGGTTGCCGCAATGAAGACGATTCCGCCGGCGGTGATCACCGGACCGCCATTGTTGGGGGTGCCGATGGTGAAGGGCAACATTGACGGGATTCCGAACGGGCCGTTGCGCCGGGCGCTGCCGAGCGGCCGATCCCAGATCGTCCGGCCGGTTCGAAGGTCGATGGCGCGAATTCCGCCATAAGGCGGCTGCTTGCACAGCAGCTGGGTCACCGGCATCCGCCAGCCGGCATTGACGTCAACGGCGTAGGGGGTACCGACCTGCGGATCGCCGGCGCCTTCATGGCCGCCCATATCGCCGCCCCGTGCCTGGTCCCGAGGCGCCCAGCCCCTCTCATTCGCTTCGGCACGCGGCACCAGCCGGTTGTAGTTCGGCATGTCGTTATAGTTTGCAATGATGATTCCGCGGACTGGATCCACGGCAATCCCGCCCCAGTCGTTGCCGCCGTTGTAGCCGGGATACTGGATCCAGCGCCGGTCGGCCGTGGGCGGTGTGTACATGCCTTCATAAGCCGCCCTTCGGAACTGAATCCGACAGATCATCTGGTCGATCGGCGACATGCCCCACATGTCGCGCTCGCGAAGGTCCGGAAAGGCGAGCGTGTGAAAAGTTGAAAAAGGCTGAGTGGGCGTCCTCTGCTCCGGCTCGACGCCGCCCTGCGGCGCTGGACGCTGCTCGACCGGGAAGATCGGCCGCCCGGTGCGTCGATCGAGAATGTAGATGTCGCCCTGCTTGCTCGGAAGCACGAGCGCCGGAACCCGCCCCGCTCCGGCCGGGAAGTCGATCAGGCTCGCCTGTCCTCCCAGATCATAGTCCCACACGTCCTTGTAGACCGTCTGGAAATGCCAGCGCGGACGCCCGGTCGTCACGTCGAGCGCCACCAGCGAGGTCGCATATTCGTTCTCCGGAGGGCGGCGGTCGCGGCTCCAATAGTCGACCGCGCTGTTGCCCATCGGCAGGTAGACGAGCCCGAGCTGCTCGTCGCCGCTGGCAATCGTCCACATGTTGGGGGTACCGCGAGCAAAAGTCTCGCCAGCCGGCGGGTCTGCTCCCCAGCCCGGATTCATCATGTCCCAGGCCCAGCGGCGTTCGCCGGTCACCGCGTCGAAACCCTGGATCACACCGGAAGGGGCGTCGTTGCGCTGCCCGTCCAGCACCTGATGGCCGGTGACGACGATCCCGCGAACGATTGTCGGCGGCGAAGTCATCGAAACCATGCCGGGGAAGACCCGGCCCATGCCTCGCTTGATGTCGACCTGGCCGTTCGCTCCGAAGTCAGGACAGGGCCGTCCGGTGCGGGCGTCGACGGCGATCAGCCGGCCGTCCAAAGTCCCTTCGATGATGCGCTCCCCGCAAAGCGCGCTCGGTGCCGCTCCGGTCGAGGCGTGATAGGCGACGCCCCGGCAGGCGGCCGTGTAAGGAATCCATTCGTCGGACACCTGGGGATCGAAGCGCCACCGCTCCTGCCCGGTCGCGGCGTCGAGCGCGATCAGAACGTTGGTGGCCGAGCAGAGGTAGAGCGAATTGCCGATCTTCAGAGGCGTAGTCTCTGCCCCATATTTGTTGTTCGCCATGTCGGCGGGAAGATCGCGCGTGTGATAAACCCAGACCCGCCTCAGGTCGCTCACATTCTCAGCCGTGATCTGCGCCAGCGGCGAAAAGCGGCGAGCGGCGTGGCTCCCACCATAAGCGGGCCAGTCGGAGCCGGCCGACCGGAGCGAAGGATCGGCCATTGCGGCGGCGAACTGCGGCGGCGGCGCGCCGGCTTCCATCCGGTCGGTCTGGGCGATCAAAAAGAAGAATAGGGCAAGCGCAGCAAGTGTGCCGCCGGCAGCAGCGAAAGCCGAAGCCCACCGCCAGCGCCGTGGGAACAGCAGCGGTAGTCCGAGCAGGAGCAGGAAGAGCAGAACGGTTGGAGCGACGATCCTGGGCACGAGCGCCCAGTCATTCAGGCCGACCTCCCACAGCGCCCATGGCCAGGTAAGAAGATAGACGAGAAGGAAGATCCAGACGCCAAGCGGTCGACCCCGGATCAGCAGGTATCCCGCCGCCAGGAGCCCAAGACCCGCAAGCAGATAGTAGATCGAACCTCCCAGAAGAGCGAGCCAGGCGCCTCCGGCCGTCAGAACAAGGCCGATCAGCGCGTAAGGCCCACCGAGCAGGATCAGGTACAGCGAAGGCCGTCGCCGAGGCGCAGGAGAAGGATCGGCGGCGGGGGGCATGGCCATCGGCAGTCCTCCGTTAATTCCTTGCGGAACCGTCTCGCTCCGCATCGGTTCCGAAACGGACGGGAAAGGAGGCACCATGTCCGCGGCTGCGCTGTGGGTACCTTATTGCGGTGCGGCGCCGGAGCCGGCGGCGCTCTTCTCCCGCTGGAACGGCGATCCGATCCTCCTTGCAATGCTGCTGGCCTGCAGCCTCGCGCTGGTTGGAACACGGCTCGACCGCAGCGAGCGCGCTCTGGCTTTCGCCGGCCTGGCGATTGCCATCTTGCTTTTCGTCTCGCCCTTCTGCGCACTCACCTCGGCCCTGTTCGCCGCAAGAAGCGCCCACCACGTCTTGCTGACCGCTGTCCTGGCGCCGCTGGTGGCCCTGGCGCTGCGGAAGCGACCGGCGGCTCGACTGCCGGGCAGCCTCGCCGGCTGGACCGCCGCCAGCGCCCTCACTCTGTGGCTCTGGCATGCACCACCCCTCTATGCCGCGGCGCTGTCGAATGATGGCTTCTACTGGCTGATGCAGGCGAGCCTGGCGGGAACGGCGTTCGGCTTCTGGTCGGCCGTGCTTCGATCGACCGAGTCCCCCGCGATTGCTGCGCTCCTCGCCTACACCGTCCAAATGGGACTGCTGGGCGCTTTGCTCAGCTTCAGCACCGCGGCGATCTATGCGCCTCACGCTCTGACCACCGTGCCGTGGGGACTGTCGCCGCTCGAGGACCAGCAGCTCGCCGGTCTGATCATGTGGGTGCCTGGAGCGCTGACCTATCTCGCCGCCGGACTGCTGCTGCTTCGCCGTCTCGTCAGCGAACCTCGGGAAGCCGCCGCGGCATGATCGAAAAGTTGCGCGCCTGGGCCCGGACCCATACCGAGGAAGGGCGCTATTCGCCGGTCGGGATCGCCTTCCACTGGGTCATGGCGGCGCTGGTTCTGTTCCAGCTCGGCTGGGGCTTCTACACCGGCCTGATCGGAGTGGGCGGCGACAAGCTGGCTGCCTACCAGGTGCACAGCGCGGCAGGTCTCCCCATCCTTCTTCTCGCGCTCGGCCGGCTCGGCTGGCGGCTGCTGATTCCGGGGCCGCGCAATGATGCCGACGAACAGGGTGTTCAGACTCTGATCGCCTACGCGATCCACTATGTCTTCTACATCTGCTTCTTCGGCTTGCCGTTGAGCGGCTGGGCAATGTGGTCGGCCTATGCCGAGCCCGGGCCGCTTTATCTGGGGGGCGTTCTGCCCTGGCCGCGGCTGCCGCTCGACGAGCTCGCTTTGGAGCAACGCTGGGCGATCATGGACATAGCCGAAGATGTCCACAACCTGCTCGTCTGGGTACTCGTCGTCACGGTACCGCTTCATGTGGCCGCAGCCCTGAAACATCATTTCTGGGATCGGCACGACGTGCTTCGGGGAATGCTCCCGGAAATACCGGACGCGGCGGACCCCCTGGGAGCGCACCGGCATAAGCCGCGAGAGCCGAAACCTCAGCCGGGGTCAGCCGTCGGCTGATCTCGAGCATGACATTGCCGGGATCGTTCCGGCGGGTGCTTCGCCGCCAGGCGTGAAGCTGCTCGGCGAGATAGGCCGCAGGCTGATTGCCGAGCGCCGGATTGGCCGGACCCACTCCCTCGCCGCGGAGCCCGTGACAGGCGGCGCAGGGCTGAAGTCCTCGCTCCGGGTCGCCGCTCGTCCAGAGCCTTGGCGCCGGCTGCGGAACGTCTGCGGCGGGAGTGAAAGGCAGATTGGCATAGTAAGCGGAGACTCGCTGACGCTCCGCGGGTTCGAGCTTGCGCGCCACATGTTCCATCTCCGGATGCTGCCGCAAACCGGCGGCATAGGACTCCATCTGCCGATCGAGATAACCGAATTCGAGGCCGGCCAGCCGGGGCGCCCCGGCCCCGTTGCCCATTCCGTCGAGGCCGTGGCAGGCGGTGCAGGCAAATGCCGCACCGGCGTCGCCGCCGCTCAGCGCGATCAGCTCGCCGGAGGCAAGAAAGCGGTCCGCCGAGGTTCGTTCAACCGCTGAGCAGGCGGACAGAAGCAAGGCGGCCGATGCCAACAACCCATTCTGCACCGCTCCGATGCCCTTGCTCCGCATGGGCGGGGAACCTTCTGCCGGCCATCATGTTCCGGCCTTGTAACGTCGCACCGAAGACCGAAGGGGGAAAATTGCTGCTGGCGCGGATCCTGGCCGCTGTGACGCCGCTGATCAGCCTGGCGGCCTGCAAGCCGCCGCCCGACGTTCGACATGACATGCCTCGGAGCAGCCCTGAGAGAGGCCGGGCGGCCATCGAACGGGTCGGGTGCGGCGCCTGTCATTCCATTCCCCGTGTCTGGCCCAAGGGCGAGGTCGGACCGGCGCTGGACGAATTCGCCCGGCAGACCCTGATCGCGGGACGGCTGCCGAACCGGCCGGACGTTCTGGCACCCTTTCTTCGCGACGCTCCGAGCCTCGTCCCCGGGACCGGAATGCCTGCCATGCCCTTGACGGAGGAGGAGGCGCGCGATGCGGCAGCCTATCTCTATACACTCGGCGATCGGTGACGCCCTCGCCGGCTGGCCGCCGCCGATTCTCGATCCGGCGGGCCCCTATGCGGGATCGGTGGCGCTGGTCAGCTGGCTCCTGTTCGCCATCGGCGCGATCGTTCTGGCAGTGGTGGTCGCCGCCTTGTGGGTGGCGCTGAAAGGAAGCGAGGAGCGCCAGCGCAAGCTCAGCGGACGCTGGCTGATCTGGACCGGCGGAGTCGCCTTCCCGCTGGTCGTGCTGACCGGGCTGCTCGTCTACGGGCTGTCGCTCACCGGCAATCTCACCGCCCCTTTGCGCGGCGACGAGATGCGCGTGCGCGTGACCGGCGAGATGTGGTGGTGGCGGGTCGACTATCTCGACGGCTCCGGGCGCGCGATTCTCCACGACGCAAACGAGCTTCACATCCCGACCGGGCAGCCGGTGGTACTGGAGCTCCGTTCCGCCGACGTGATCCACAGTTTCTGGGTGCCGCGCCTTTCGGGCAAGCTCGACATGATTCCCGGGCGCACCAACATCATGCGGATCCAGGCGGACGAGCCGGGGGTCTTCGGCGGCCAGTGCGCCGAATATTGCGGCGGTCCCCACGCCTTGATGGGCTTCGTCGTCGTCGCCCACCCGCCCGAGCGGTTCGCCGCGCTGCTGGCGGAGCGGCGACAGCGGACCGCTGTCGCCGGCGCCAGCGGTCAGACCGGACGTGGGGCCGAAACTTTCCAGGCGGCCGGCTGTGCCGCCTGTCACAGAATCGCTGGAACCGGCGCCAACGGCCTGGCGGGACCCGATCTTACCCACGTAGGCTCGCGGCGAACCCTCGGCGCCGGGATCCTGCCCAACAATCGCGGCACATTGGCCGGCTGGATCGCCAACAGCCAAGCGATCAAGCCGGGCAATCGGATGCCGCCCTATCCGGGACTCAGCGCCGAGGATCTTCGAGCGCTTACTGATTATCTCGAGGCGCAAAGGTGACGTCGGAAACCGGGTTCGACCCCGAGCTCTATGAGCGCTTTCCGACAGAGGAGAAGCGCCCGGCGGACGAGGTGCAAGAGTTGGAGCGCATCTGGTTTGCGCCAACCGGGATCGCCCGGCTGACCGCCGTCAACAACAATTATGTCGGCATCTGGTACGTGTCGGCAGCCTTCCTCTTCTTCCTTCTCGCAGGCGTACTGGCGCTGGTGATGCGGGTGCAGCTGGCGCTCCCGCTGCAGGGAATATTGCCGCAGGAAACCTACAACCAGTTCTTCACGATGCACGGCACATTGATGATGTTCCTGTTCGCCGTGCCCGCGGTGGAGGCGCTCGGCGTGCTGTTGTTGCCGCAGATGCTGGCAGCGCGCGACCTGCCCTTCCCTCGCCTGTCCGCTTACGCCTTCTGGGCCTATTTCGTCGGAGGCCTGAGCTTCTTCGCGTCAATCTTCTTTGGCTTGGCGCCGAACGGTGGATGGTTCATGTACCCGCCGCTCACCAGCCTGAACTACTCGCCCGGAATCAACGCCGATTTCTGGCTGCTGGGCATCGGCTTCATCGAAATTTCCGCCATTGCCGGAGCGGTCGAGATCATCGTCGGCGTCTTGCGTACGCGGGCGCCGGGAATGACCCTGGCCCGAATGCCGATCTTCGCCTGGGGGATGCTGGTCTTTGCGGTGATGATCGTGATCGCCTTTCCGGCGGTGATCCTGGGCACCCTGCTGCTCGAGCTGGAGCGGGCGCTCAACTGGCCCTTTTTCGATCCCACCCGCGGCGGCGATCCCCTGCTCTGGCAGCACCTCTTCTGGTTCTTCGGCCACCCCGAAGTCTACATCATCTTCCTTCCAGCCGCGGCGCTGGTCTCGATGATGGTTCCGGCGCTCGCCCGAACCCGGCTGATCGGGCACGACCTTATCGTTCTCGCCTTTCTCGCCACCGGCTTCATCAGCTTCGGTGTCTGGTCCCATCATATGTTCGCAACCGGAATGCCCGCGCTTTCCGTCGGATTTTTTTCGGCGGCGAGCATGGCGGTGAGCGTTCCGGCCGGAATCCAGGTCTTCTCCTGGATCGCGACCTTCGCCGCCGGACGCCCGATCTTCAACACTCCTACCTTGTTCGTCCTGGGGGGCCTGTTCACCTTCGTGATCGGCGGCCTCACCGGCGTGATGGTCGCCATGGTGCCGTTCAATTGGCAGGTCCACGACACCCACTTCATCGTCGCCCATCTCCATTACGTGCTGATCGGCGGAATGGTGTTTCCGCTGTTCGCGACCTTCTATTACTGGATGGGCATGACCAGCCGGCGGCCGCTTTCGGAGCGGCTCGGCAAATGGACCTTCTGGCTGATGTTTTCGGGCATGCAGGTCATCTTCCTGCCGATGCACCTCACCGGACTGATGGGAATGCCGCGGCGGGTCTATACCTACCTGCCGGGAAGGGACTGGGAGGTGACCAACATGATCTCCACGGTCGGCGCCTTCCTGTTCGCGGCGGGAGTCCTCATCTTCCTTCTCGACCTTGCCCGCAACTTCCGCTTCACCGTCCATCGCGATGCCGGCAACGTCTATGGCGGCGGCACTCTGGAATGGCTTCCCACCGGCCTCTACTCCACCCGCTCCATCCCGGTGGTGAAGAGCCGCTACCCGCTCTGGGACGATCCCAAGCTTTCGGAAGATGTCGAGCAGGGCCGTTACTTCCTTCCCCGATCGGCCACTGGTCGGCGCGAGACTCTGATCACCAGTCCGCTTCGCGCCGAGCCCGAATATCTGCAGATCATGCCCGGACCATCCGTGTGGCCGCTCCTGGCCGCGGTATTTACAGCCGGATTCTTCCTCAATCTCACCATCCAGGCCTACTGGCCCGGTGTCGCGAGCGGCGTGCTCGCCATTCTGGCGGTGCTTCGCTGGCTGTGGGAGACCGACCATCCGGTCACTCAGAAGGAAGTGGATGTCGGCGCCGGGATCATGCTTCCCACCTACGTCACCGGCCCGCGCACCCATGGCTGGTGGGCGATGGTGATCCTGCTGATCGTCATCGGCATGATTTTCCTGATGAGCGTTTTCAGCTTTTTCTATCTCTACGGCGTCCACCCGGAGTTCTGGCAGCCCGGACCCGACACTCTGTGGCTGCTGCCGATCGTGGGCGGCTATGTGGCCGCAGCTGGGCTGGCGATGCTGGGACGATGGCTGCTCGCCCGGCCGGGAACGACCTTGTGGAGTCCCCCAACGACCGCACTTCTCGGCCTGGCTTCATTGATCGCGACCTATGCATTCGACCTGTGGAGCTGGCGCGCGCACGGCCTTACCGGCGAGGTCAGCGGTCAGGGTGCCACGGTTCACGCCTTCCTGTCGCTGCAAGGCGTGCTGACGGCGACCGCCACCATCATGGGGCTCTACTTGGCGGCACGCAACGCGCGCGGGCTGATCACCCGACCGGGCAGCAACACGTTCGACCTCGTCGTCCTCTTCATCGTCTACACGGCGGTTCAGGGCCTGGCCGCGGCGCTGCTGACTCGTCTGATACCCGGAGGCGGCTGAGATGCGGGCCTGGGCCTATATGCTTGGCGGCCTGCTTCTGTGGGCGGCGCATTTCTTCATCCTCTACGGCGCGGCCAGCATCTTCGAAACCTCCACGGCGGCCCGCCTGATCGCAGCAGCCGCCACCCTCCTTTGTCTGGCCGGCGCGGCCTGGCTGGCCCGAACCGGCTGGCGCGGCCGTGCCGGCGATCCGGACCGGTTCGGCGCCTGGACCCACTATATCGCGGCCCTTTCGGGAGCGGCGGCCTGCGTCGCCATTCTCTGGCAGGGCCTGCCCGCCTTGCTGATCTGACCTGGGTGAGAGCGTCGCTGGACGAGCCCGCATCGAGCTGTGAGATGGGCAATGAAGGATTGAAGGTTCGTTCGACTTAGGCTTGCAAGCCCCGAAGCGCTGGCGGTTCGCTTGACGGCGGGTAAGCCATGGTCGCGGATGAAGGCCGGCGCACTGCTGTCCAGCTAGGCGTCATGTTCTTCCGATCGCCCGGCGGGGTTGGCCCGGGTCGGCATGTTCCGGATTTCCGGCACCAGCTCACGCGCGAATATGTCGTGCAGCCGACGCAACTCGCGGAACGGGTTCGGATGGGCATCGACCCGGATGTCCCAAAGCGGATATTCCTCGCGCTCGACGATATAGATCGTCGCCGATCGCTCCCCTTTCCAGTCGCCGCCGGCGCGATCTCCGGCTTCCAGCGCTTCCATCAGGCGTTCGTCGAGCGGCTTGCCTCGACTCTTCTCGAAGCAGCGGGCGATCGCCTCGATCACGTGGCTGCCGGCAAGCCGGTTTCCCTGGACGGAGAAACCCCGCTCGGCACAGTCGCCGGCCCAGCCGATGCAATCCGCCCCAGTCCAGGCTGCCGTCCCCCCCTCTCGATCGATCACCGCAAACTGCCGGGTTTCCGCACAGGGATCCTGGGCGGCGAGGATGTCACGGACTTCGCGGGCGGAGCGCCCCTGGCGAAGAAGATGGATGCCGTCGATCCCGAGATAGGGATTGAGCCGCGCCTGAGTGGCCACCGCGCCGACTCCACCCTCGGCATGAGTGAGAAGCTTTCCGACGGCCGGAATCGCGGTGGCGGCGGCGACGCCGAACTGGCCGCTATCGGGACAGCGGGCGATAATCGAGAAGGTCATGGAACGGCTCCGACACCCGACTAAACCTGCTCCGCGGAGCTTCGATCCAAACTCGGGCTAACGGGTCAGCCTTTCAGAGCAGGAAGACGTCACCGGCGTGGATGGTGCGCGAGGTGCCGTCGGCCAGGCGCAACCGAAGCGCGCCTGTATCGTCGAGGCCGTCGAACAGACCTTCGCCTTCGGTAGTCTTCAAAGCCGTTCCGACCGGATGGGCGGCAGCCAGCCAGTGGCGGCGGACCGGGGGCAGCCCCTCGCTTCGCCAGCGCTGGAGCCAGCGGGCAAAGCTGTCGGCAAGGGCCTCGAGGAAGACGCCCGGGTCGGGAGCGGTTCCGCCCTGCGCGGCAAGGCTGGTGGCGGGCCGATCGATCGAGTCCGGATGATGGGTGAGGTTGACCCCGAAGCCGATGATCACCGCCTCACCCTGCCTTTCCAGAAGTATGCCGGCGAGCTTGGCGCCGTCGGACAGCAGGTCGTTGGGCCATTTGATTTGGACGGCGGGTGAATGGAGAGCGGCAATCTCGTGCAAAGCGACCGCCGCAACCAGCGCGAGGGTCGGCGCGGGCGGATCCCCGTCCCGCAGCCGAACGATCGTGCTGGCGTAGAGATTGCCCGCCGGGGAGAGCCAGGCCCTGCCCTGCCGCCCCTTGCCGCCGGTCTGCCGTTCGGCCCGGAGCCAGCTGCCCTCGGCAGCGCCCGACCGGGCAAGCGCGGCGAGATCGTCGTTGGTCGAACCGGTGACAGCGACAGTGCGGATCAGAACAATGCCGACGCCGCCGCGAGCGTCGCCCGATCCAGCGGCCCCAAGATGAGCATGCCGATCGGCGACACGAACAGGGCAGCGGCGACGAGCAAGGAAGCGGTCACCGGCTCCCGGCTGGGCGCATATGCAGGTCCGGGCTCGTCGAAATACATGACCTTGACGATCATGAGGTAATAATAGGCGCTGATCACCGAGGTCGCGATGGCGACCGCCGCGAGCCAGGCGAGATCCACCTGAACCGCCGCGTTGAACACCGCGAATTTCGGCCAGAAGCCCAGAAAGGGCGGAATACCGGCAAGGCTGAACATGAAGATGAACATGCCGAAGGCGAGCCACGGCCGTGTGCGCGAAAGGCCTGAAAGCGACGCGATCGTTTCGACCGGGCGGTCGTCCGCGTCGCGCATTCTCAGCACGACGAGGAAGGTACCGAGAGTCATTGCGACGTAGATCGTCATGTAGAACAGGACGGACGCGACGCCTTCCTGGCTTCCGGCCGCGAGGCCGACCAGGGCAAAGCCGACATTGTTGATCGAGCTATAGGCAAGCAGGCGCTTGATGTTGCGCTGACCGATCGCGGCGACGCCGCCGAGCACAGTGGAGGCCAGGGCCATGAAGATGACGATCTGGCGCCAGGATTCGAGCGCGGGACCCATCCCTTCGATGGCGACCCGAACGAGCAACGCCATCGCCGCGACCTTCGGGGCCGATGCGAAGAAGGCGGTGACCGGCGTCGGCGCGCCTTCATAGACGTCCGGAGTCCACATGTGGAACGGAACCGCCGAAATCTTGAAGGCGAGGCCGGCGAGCACGAACACGATGCCGAGCAAGATGCCGGTGGGAGCGTGAGCCCCCTCCTGGCCGTGCGCGAGCGCCGTCGCGATCCCGTCGAACTGGGTGGTCCCGGTGAAGCCGTAAAGCAGCGAGATACCGTAGAGCAGGATACCGGAGGCGAGCGCTCCGAGAACGAAATATTTGAGGCCGGCCTCGGCCGAGCGCGTATCGGTGCGCTGGAAGGAGGCGAGGACATAGGCGGCAAGGCTTTGAAGCTCGAGCCCGACATAGAGGGTGAGCAGATCGCTCGCCGAGACCATGACGGACATGCCGAGCGTCGAGAAGAGGATCAGCACCGGATATTCGGCGCGGAAGTCGCGATCCCGTCCGAACCAGCCCATGGCGGCAAGCATCGAAACCGCCGCGCCGAGGAAGATGATGATCTTCGAGAAGGCGGCGAAACGGTCGGCGACGAACAGGCCGTCAAAGGCCGAGCCGCCCGAATCCGCCACTCCGGGCATGAACAGCGAAGCGATGGCTAGGACGATTACGGACAGCCAGGTCAGCACCGGCCCCGAGCGATCGCCGGCCCAGGCCGCAGCCATCATCAGCGCCAGAGCGCCGAGGCCGATGATCACCTCCGGAAGGATCAAGAGAAAGTCGTTAGCCATTAGTGGTGCGCCTCCGCTCCGGCCTCGTGCGCTTCTTCGGCAGGTCGCGGCGTTCCGGCCGTCAGCTGTGAATCGCCCGGCGGGGCGGCGCGCTCGATCCGGGCGAGCAGCACCGAGACGTCCTGGCGCATCGGTGCGAGGAAACTTTCGGGATAGATACCCATCCACAGGACGGCGGCGGCGATCGGAGCCATCATCGCCCATTCACGCTTGTTGAGGTCCGGAAGCGCGGCCGCTTCGGGGCTGTTCGCAGTTCCGAACGCAACCCGCCAATAGAGCCAGAGCATATAAGCGGCGCCGAGGATGATTCCCGTCGTCGCGACCGCCGCGACCCAGCTGTTCGCCTGATAGGCGCCGACAAGAGCGAGGAATTCGCCGACGAACCCGCTCGTTCCGGGAAGCGCGACCGCGCCCATGGTGAACAGCAGGAACACCAAGGCAAAGCCCGGCATGTTGTTGGAGAGACCGCCATAACGGTCGATGTCGCGGGTATGAAGCCGGTCGTAGACGACGCCGACGCAAAGGAAGAGCGCGCCCGAAACGAGGCCGTGGCTGAGCATGACGAGGAGCCCGCCCTCAATCCCCTGCCGATTGAACGCAAACAGGCCGATCGTCACGAACGCCATATGGGCGACGGAGGAATAGGCGATCAGCTTCTTCATGTCCTGCTGAACCAGGGCCACCAGCGAGGTGTAGACCACGGCCACCATCGACAGACCGAAGACGATCCAGACCAGCTGGGCCGAGGCTTCCGGAAACATCGGCAGAGAGAAGCGAACGAATCCGTAGCCGCCCATCTTGAGGAGCACGCCGGCAAGGATCACCGAGCCCGCCGTGGGCGCCTGGACGTGAGCGGCAGGAAGCCAGGTATGGACCGGCCACATCGGCATCTTCACAGCGAAGCTGGCGAAGAAAGCGAGCCAGAGCCAGGTCTGCGCCTGCGCAGGGAAGTCGGTATTGAGGAGGACCGGGATGCTGGTGGTGCCGGCATAGTTCACCATCCACAGCATCGCGATCAGCATCAGCACTGAGCCGAGCAGCGTGTAGAGAAAGAACTTGTAGGCCGCATAGATGCGGTCCTGACCGCCCCAGATGCCGATGATCAGATACATCGGGATAAGGCCGGCCTCGAACATGATGTAGAAGAGGAAGATGTCCTGCGCCATGAAGACGCCGAGCATCAGCGTCTCCATCAGCAGGAAGGAGGCCATATATTCGGGAACGCGCCGGTCGATCGATTCCCAGGATGCGGCGATGCAGACCGGCATCAGGAAGGCGGTAAGCACGATCAGCATCAGAGCGATGCCATCGATGCCGAGCGCCCAGGAGAACCAGCGACCGAAGAGAGGCACATTCTCGACGAACTGCCATTGCGGTCCGCCGACCTGATAGGCCGCCCACAATCCCAGGGTCAGAGCCAGGGTGGCAAGGGTGGTGAGAAGCGCGATCCAGCGTGCGCCGTTGGCACCGGTCAGAAGACAGGCGAGCGCTCCGAGCAGAGGCAAGGCGAGAAGCGCCGATAGGATGGGAAAGCCGTTCACTGCGCCATTGCCCAGGTCGTGGCGGCGGCGATGCCGAGAAGCATCACCAGCGCGTAGGTATAGAGATAGCCGGTCTGAATCCGGGCCGTGACCCGGGTTCCGGCGAGGACGGCCGCGGCGGCTCCGTCCGGACCGAAACGGTCGATCGTGCCTTCATCGCCCCGCTTCCAGAAGATCCGGCCGAGGAGGATCGAGGGGCGTACGAAGATCACGTTGTACAGCTCGTCGAAGAACCATTTGTTGTAGAGGAAGCGGTGGAGCAGCCCGGCATGGGCGGTGAACCGGCCCGGAAGCAACGGGTCGCGAATATAGGCGCTCCAGGCGATCGCAAGCCCGATGATCATTGCCGCCGCCGGCGACAGCTTTACCCACAGCGGAACCTCGTGGATCGCATGCATCAGATGTTCGTCGAAGGCGATGCTTCCGGCCCAGAAGTGAGCGCCCTCCTCGACGTCGATGAAGGCGTGGTGGAAAACCATGCCGGCGAAGACCGCACCGATCGAGAGCAGGCCGAGCGGCACGAGCATCGTCCAGGGGCTTTCGTGCGGATGGTAGCCGCCCGTCCCTTCCGCGACCTGCCGCGGCGACGCCTCGTGCGGGCGGGTGTCGTGCCCCGAATCCTCGGCCGCGGGATCGTCATGATGGCCGTGGTCGTGGAGCGCATGCTGGATATGCTCGGACTGCGCCCAGCGCGGCTTGCCGAAGAAGGTGAGGAAGACGAGCCTCCAGCTGTAGAAGCTGGTCAGCAAGGCAGCGAAGATGCCGACGGCGAAGGCCAGTCCGCCGACCGTGGTTCCGCTTGCAAAGGCGCTTTCGATGATCGCGTCCTTGGAGAAGAAGCCGGCGAAGCCGAAGCTCGGAATGCCTGCAACCTGGATGATCCCGACGCCGGTGATGGCGAGCGTTCCGATCGTCATCGCCCAGAAGGTGAGCGGGATCTCGCGCCGGAGGGCGCCATAGAAGCGCATGTCCTGTTCGTGGTGCATGGCATGGATCACGCTTCCGGCGCCGAGGAACAGAAGTGCCTTGAAGAAGGCGTGGGTGAAGAGGTGGAACATGGCTGCGCCATAAGCGCCCACACCCGCCGCGAAGAACATGTAGCCCAGCTGGGAGCAGGTCGAATAGGCGATCACCCGCTTGATGTCGTTCTGAACCGTGCCGACGGTGGCCGCGAACAGAGCGGTGGCCGCACCGACGACCGTGACCACGGCCAGCGCCGTGTCGCTGGTCTCGAACATCGGCGAAAGGCGGCACACCATGAACACGCCCGCGGTAACCATCGTCGCGGCATGGATCAGGGCGGAGACCGGAGTCGGGCCCTCCATGGCGTCGGGAAGCCAGGTGTGCAGGCCAAGCTGCGCCGACTTGCCCATCGCTCCGATGAACAGGAGGATGCAGAGCAGGGTCATCGTATCGACCCGACCGCCGAGGAAACCGATCGTCGAACCGGCCATTCCTGGCGCCGCCTCGAGGATGGCCGGGATCGAAATGGTTCCGAAAACCAGGAAGGTTCCGAAGATACCGAGCGAGAAGCCGAAATCGCCGACCCGGTTGACGACGAACGCCTTCATTGCCGCCGCATTGGCGGAAGGCTTGTGGTACCAGAAGCCGATCAGCAGGTAGGAGGCGAGACCGACCCCTTCCCAGCCGAAGAACATCTGGACGAGATTGTCGGCCGTCACCAGCATCAGCATCGCGAAGGTGAACAGCGACAGATAGGCGAAGAAGCGGGGCTGCGAAGGATCCTCCGCCATATAGCCCCAGCTGTAGAGGTGGACGAGCGCCGACACGCTGGTCACGACGACGAGCATCACCGCGGTCAGGGCATCGACTCGAAGCGCCCAGTCGACGCGCAGGTCGCCCGAATGAATCCAGTCCAGGACCGGGTAGAGCTGCGACTGCTCCGTGCCTGCCATGAAGCCCAGGAAGATTGGCCAGGACAGGATCATCGACACGAACAAGGCGCCGGTGGTGACCAGCTTTGCCGCCCTGTTGCCGATCATGCGGTTGCCGAGCCCCGCAATGATCGCCGCCAGCAGGGGAAGGAAAACGATCGTCTGGACCATCTCAGCCCCGCATCTGGTTGATGTCGTCGACGGCGATGGTGCCGCGGTTGCGGAAGTAGATGACCAGAATGGCAAGGCCGATCGCCGCTTCGGCCGCCGCGACGGTCAGCACGAACATGGCGAAGACCTGCCCGACCATGTCGCCGAGGAAGGCGGAGAAGGCGACCAGGTTGATGTTCACGGCGAGCAGGATCAGCTCGATCGCCATCAGGATGACGATCACGTTCTTCCGATTGAGGAAGATGCCGAACACGCCGAGCACGAACAGCACCGCGCCGACGGCCAGATAATGTCCCAATCCGATCATGACCGGAATTCCTTCGAGCAGCGCCCGATCATAGCTCTACCCCCTGCCCCGATTCCGGCTGCGCCAGGCGCACGGCCTCTTCCGGCCGGCGGCGAACCTGGCGGCCGACATTTTGCGGCCGGACATCCGATCGCTTGCGCCGCGTCAGGACGATGGCGCCGACCATGGCGACGAGGAGGACGAAGCCCGCCGCTTCGAAAATGAAGAGATAGCGGGTGTAGAGCAGCCCGCCGAGCGCTTCGATGTTCGGCCGATCGTCAGCCGGGGCCCCGCTCTGCGCGATCTCGATTCCGCCCGCATTCCAGGCGAGCACCGCCATGCCGATTTCAGCAAGAAGCACGAGCGCCAGCAGGAAGCCGAGCGGCCAGTAACGGGCGATTCCCGCCCGGAGCTCGGCGAAATCGACGTCGAGCATCATGACCACGAACAGGAAAAGGACGGCGACGGCGCCGACATAGACGATGACGAGGAGGAAGGCGAGAAACTCGGCCCCGATCAGAAGGAACAGGCCCGCCGCGTTGAAGAAAGCGAGAATGAGCCAGAGCACCGAGTGAACCGGGTTGCGCGCACCGATCGTCATCACGCCGGAGGCGATGACGAGGGTCGCGAACAGGTAGAAGACGATAGTTTGGATCACGGTCTCGGTCGAATGCCTGAGGTTGGGGGGCGCTTAGCGATAGGGGGCATCGGCGGCAAGGTTCGCGGCGAGCGCCCGCTCCCACTTGTCGCCATTTTCGAGAAGCTTCGCCTTGTCGTAGATCAGCTCCTCCCGCGTTTCGGTGGAGAAATCCATGTTCGGACCTTCGACGATCGCATCGACCGGGCAGGCCTCCTGGCAGAGCCCGCAATAGATGCACTTGGTCATGTCGATGTCGTAGCGGGTCGTCCGGCGGCTGCCGTCCTCGCGCGGCTCGGCCTCGATCGTGATCGCAAGCGCCGGGCAGACCGCCTCGCACAGCTTGCAGGCGATGCAGCGCTCCTCGCCGTTGGGATAGCGGCGAAGGGCGTGCTCGCCCCGGAACCGCGGCGAGATCGGATTCTTCTCGTAGGGATAGTTGATCGTCGCCTTGGGCTTGAAGAAATATTTCAAGGTCAGCCAATGGGCCTTCAGAAACTCCCAGAGAGTATAGGATCTGATGAAGTGGGCGATGCTGCTCACGGACGCACATCCCGATTTGGAGAAGTTGGAGACAGGCCGATGTCGGAGGCGCAGACGCCCATCTGACTGTCGCGATCGACGGAATAGGTACGTCCATCCGCAGTATAGCTCGAGGCGACTAGCCGCTCGTTTGCCGGGCAGTCATAGCGGGTCAGCATCAGGTATCCCGACACCAGGAACACCCAGAGCAGGGAGATGGGAAGGAAGATTTTCCAGCCCAGCCGCATCAGCTGGTCGTAGCGGAAGCGCGGGACGGTGGCCTTCACCCAGGAGAAGATGAAGAAGAAGATGAAGATCTTGCCGAAGAACCAGATGATCCCGGGAACCGCATAAAGCGGTTCCCAGTCGATCGGCGGGAGCCAACCGCCCCAGAAGAGCACCGCATTCATTCCGCACATCAGCAGGACGTTGCCATATTCGCCGAGCCAGAAGAGCGCGAAGCTCATCGAGCTATATTCGGTCTGGTAACCGGCGACGAGTTCGCTTTCCGCCTCGGTGAGGTCGAACGGCGCGCGGGCCGTCTCGGCCATGGCGGAAATCAGGAAGATGACCGCCATCGGCAGTAGCAGCGGGTTGAAGCCGAAGCCGTTGATCACGCCGAAGATATGGCCGCGCTGAGCCTCGATGATCCCGGACAGGTTGAACGTGCCCGCCCAGAGGATCACGGGAATCAGCACGAAGCCGATCGAGACTTCGTAGGACACCATCTGAGCCGCGGCCCGCAAGGCGCTGTAAAAGGGATATTTCGAGTTGGAAGCCCAGCCTGCAATGATGATTCCGTAGACGCCCAGCGACGAGACGGCGAGCAGGTAGAGCAGGCCGACATTGATGTCGGCGAGCACCATGCCCTCGCCGAACGGAATCACTGCCCAGGCGATCAGGGCCACGGTGAAGGTGATGATCGGGGCAATGATGAACAGGCCGCGATTGGCCCCCGACGGGATGATCGTTTCCTTGAGGAAGACCTTCAGCCCGTCGGCGAAGCTCTGCAGCAGCCCGAACGGCCCGACCACGTTGGGGCCGCGGCGGAGCGCCATCGCCGCCCAGATCTTGCGGTCGGCATAGATGATCATCGCCACCGCGAGCATCAGCGGCAATGCAATCATCAGGATCAGGATCAGCGTGGCGAGGAACCAGCCGAACCCGAATCCGAGCTGTGCCTGGAACCACTCGGTCATTCCGCCGCCTCCGCATAATCCTGCCCGTGGAGGATCTCGGCCGAGCAGCGCTGAAGGGTCGGCGACGAGCGGGCGATCGGGTTGGTCAGATAGAAATCCTGGATCGGATAGGCGATCTCCGTGCCCCTGGCGAACGCCACCGTCTCAAGTGTTGGCGCGCTCCAGGCGAAGCTGGCGAGGCCAGGTCGGCCGAAATCCGGATGGTCGCGGAACAGCGCCTCGCGAAGCTCATGGAAGCTGTTGAACGGCAGCGGCCGCCCCAGCACGTCCGACAGGGCGCGAAGGATCGCCCAGTCCTCGCGGGCATCGCCGGGCGGGTCGACCGCCTTTTCCGAGAATTGCACCCGCCCTTCGAGATTGACGTAGATGCCATGCTTCTCGGTGTAGGCGGCCGCCGGAAGGATCACGTCCGCGGCATGAGCGCCGCGATCGCCATGATGGCCGACATAGACCTTGAAGCTTCCGGCGAAGGGCGAGAGGTCCGCCTCGTCCGCGCCCAGCAGGAAGAGCAGCTTCGGCGCCCGTTCGGCCACGGCCGCCATTCCGCCAGCCTGAGCATAGCCGAGCATCAGCCCGCCCATTCGTGCCGCCGCGGTATGAAGGACGTTGTAGCCGTTCCACCCCTCCCTGATCAGGTTCAGCGGACCGATCAGGGCGAGGCTCGCCGCCTGGGCTCCGGGCACCTTGAGCGCGCCGGCGCCGACGATCACCGCCGGCCGCGCCGCTCCGGCAAAGGCGTCGGTCACGGCCCGGGGGAGGTCGGCGAGAAGCGACAGATCGTTGCCGAGCCATTCGACCGGATAGGTGAGGTCCACCTCCGGTCCGATCGCGAACACCTTCGCGCCGGCCTTCACCGCCTTGCGGATGCGGGTGTTGACGAGCGATGCTTCCCAGCGGGGATTGCTACCGACGAGAAGGACGACGTCGGCCGTCTCCATACCGGCAATGGTCGAGTTGAAATTCACGGCCGCGAGACTGGACGTGTCGTAGGAAAGGCCGGTCTGACGCCCTTCGATCAGGTCCGACCCGAGCGACGCCAGCAGAGCCTTGGCCGCATACATCGTCTCGACGTCGAGCAGGTCACCGGCGACGGCCGCGACACTTGCCCCTGCCGACTTCGCGACATCGGCAATGGCCGCGAAGGCCTCGTTCCAGCTCGCCTGCTGGAGCTTGCCGTCGCGCCTGACCCAAGGCCGGTCCAGCCGGTTGCGCAGGAGCCCATCCACGGCGTGGCGGGTCTTGTCATGCGCCCACTCCTCGTTGACGTCCTCGTTGAGCCGGGGGAGCGCCCGCATCACCTCCCGCTGCCGGGAATCGAAGCGCACATTGGTGCCGACGCCGTCCATCACGTCGATTCCGGGAACCTTGCGCAGTTCCCAGGGGCGAGCCTCGAAACTGTAGGGCTTCGATACCAGGGCGCCGACCGGGCAGAGATCGACGACGTTGCCGGAAAGTTCGCTGTGAAGCGCCTCTTCGAGATAGGAGGTGATCTCCATATTCTCGCCGCGATTGATCGCGCCGATCTCTTCCACTCCGGCAACCTGCTGCATGAAGCGGACGCAGCGGGTGCAATGGATGCAGCGGGTCATGAAGGTCTTGACGACCGGACCCATATATTTCTCGGAAACGGCCCGCTTGTTCTCGTCGTAGCGATTGTGGCCGCGGCCATAGGCCATGGCCTGGTCCTGCAGGTCGCATTCGCCGCCCTGGTCGCAGATCGGGCAATCGAGCGGGTGATTGATCAGCAGGAACTCCATCACGCCTTCGCGGGCCTTCTTGACCGCCGGAGTCATGGTGAGGATTTCCTGGCCTTCGCTGGTCGGCAAAGCGCACGAAGCCTGGGGCTTCGGCGGCCCCGGCTTCACCTCGACCAGGCACATCCGGCAGTTGCCGGCAATGGCGAGCCGCTCATGATAGCAGAAGCGCGGAATCTCCTTGCCCGCGAGCTCGCACGCCTGGAGCACCGTCGCTCCCTGCGGGACTTCGATCTCGACGCCGTCGACTTTGACCTTGGGCATTATTCGGCAGCCTCCAGCGTGTGGCCGTGACGTTCCCTGATCCGCCGCTCCAGCTCGGGGCGATAGTGCCGGATCAGGCCCTGGATCGGCCAGGCGGCGGCATCGCCCAAAGCGCAGATGGTGTGGCCTTCGACCTGCTTGGTGACGTCCCAGAGCGTGTCGATCTCGTGAATCTCGGCATTGCCCTGGACGAGCCGTTCCATCACCCGCCACATCCAGCCCGTGCCCTCGCGGCAGGGCGTGCACTGGCCGCAGCTTTCATGCTTGTAGAAGTAGGAGATGCGGCTGATCGCCTTCACCACGTCGGTGGACCTGTCCATGACGATGACGGCGGCGGTGCCCAGGCCCGATCCGAGATCCTTCAGACCATCGAAGTCCATCGGCGCGTCGATGATCTGCTCGGCCGGCACCAAGGGCACCGAGGAGCCGCCGGGGATGACGGCAAGGAGATTGCCCCAGCCGCCGCGAATGCCGCCGGCATGGCGCTCGATCAGCTCCCGGAACGGCACCGACATCGACTCCTCGACGACGCAGGGCCGGTTCACATGGCCGGAAATCTGGAAAAGCTTGGTGCCTTCGTTCTTCGGCCGACCGAAGCTTGCGAACCAGGCCGCACCGCGACGCAGGATGGTCGGGACAACCGCGATCGATTCGACGTTGTTGACCGTGGTCGGACAGCCGTACAGGCCCGCTCCGGCCGGGAAAGGCGGCTTCAGGCGCGGCATGCCCTTCTTGCCTTCCAGGCTTTCGAGCATCGCCGTTTCTTCGCCGCAAATATAGGCGCCGGCGCCGCGATGGACGAACAGATCGAAATCGTAGCCGGACTTGGCGGCATTCTTGCCGAGAAGGCCCGCATCATAGGCCTCCTGAACCGCCGCCTGCAGGGTCTCCGCCTCGCGGATGAACTCGCCGCGAATATAGATGTAGCCGGCGCGGGCGCGCATCGCATAGCCGGCGATCAGGGCTCCTTCGATCAGCTTGTGCGGATCGTGCCGGATGATTTCGCGGTCCTTGCAGCTGCCAGGCTCGGATTCGTCGGCATTGATGACGAGAAAGTTGGGTCGGCCGGGGGTCGGCTCCTTGGGCATGAAGCTCCACTTCATGCCCGTCGGGAAGCCGGCGCCGCCGCGGCCGCGCAGTCCCGACGCCTTGATCTCGTCGATGATCGCGTCCTGGCCGCGCGCCATCAGCGCCCGGGTGTCGTCCCAGTCGCCACGCTGCTGCGCCGACTTCAGGTTCCAGGGCTGGAACCCGTAGACGTTGGTGAAGATGCGGTCCTTGTCCTCAAGCACGCTCGCCGTCTCCGCAGAATTCGGTAAAGGCGCGGTCCATCTCGCCGGGCCCCATTCCCGGCTCCACGAAAACCTCCTCGCCGCCGACGACGATATAGCGGTGGCGGTTTCCGCCCTGCGCATAGTCGCCGCAAATGATCGTGACGCCCTCGCTGATCGAACGGCGCGGATTGGCGAAGGTCAGTCCCTGCGGATTGCCGAGCTGCTCACGCACCAGCCGCTGAGCGGTGCCGACATCGCCTTCGGCCGCCGGCGCCTTGGCTGGAGCCGCGGCCGCCTGATTGTTGGACTCGCCACCGCCCTCGCCGCACGCGGCAAGGAGCAAAAGGGCAAGGCCTGCACTCCTTCTCACCAGCGGCTCCTATAGTCGAAATTCTCGCCGACCATCTCGGGCAAGGTCGTCGGCCCGCCTTCCGGACAGCTGGTCTGCCGGTCGACCTGCGGACCGGGCCGAGGCGCCTCGCCGCGGGCAAGCGCCTCGAGAACCGCCGTCATGCTGTCGAAGGTCAGGTCCTCGAAATTGTCGTCGTTGATCTGGACCATCGGCGCGTTGGCGCAGGCGCCGAGGCACTCGACTTCGGACAGAGTGAACAGGCCATCGTCGGTGGTGTGACCCTTCTTCAGACCCTTCGCCTTGCAGGCGGCGAACAGGTCGTCCGAGCCGCGAAGCATGCAGGGCGTCGTTCCGCACACCTGGACATGGTAGCGGCCGACCGGCGCCAGGTTGAACATGGTGTAGAAGGTCGCGACCTCGTAGGCGCGGATGTAGGGCATCTCCAGATAGGCGGCGACATATTCGATCACCGGGATCGGCAGCCAGCCCTGGGTGTTGGTCTCCGCCCCGACCTGGCGCTGGGCGAGATCGAGTAGCGGAATGACCGCGCTGTGCTGGCGGCCGGGCGGATAGCGGCCGACGATCACCTTCGCCTCGGCCTCGTTCTCGGGCGTGAAGGCGAACGAACCCCAGCGGGCGCGGACCTCCTCAGTGGCGGGCATGCGTGCTGCTTCAGCCATCAGATCGCCTCGAGCGTGGTTCGGGTATATTCGGAGGGATTGGCGCCGGTATTCGGCTCGCCTTCCCGGTCGAGCATCAGGATCTGGCACTCGCCATTGGCGACCGGCTTGTGCTCGGTACCCTTCGGCACGACGATCATATCGCCCGGCGCGAGCTTCACCAGGCCGTCGCGAAACTCGATGCCGAAATCACCGGAAATGACGAGGAACAGCTCATCCGTCTCGGCGTGCGAATGCCAGGTGAACTCGCCGTCCACCTTGGCCACCCTGATCTCGTTGCCATTGTAGCGGCCGATGACCCGAGGGTTCCAGTGATCGGAGAAGCTGGCGAGCTTCTCGCCGATATTGATGGGGCCGAACGCGTTCACCGATCCACCTCCCCGAAAACGATGTCGATGGCGCCGAGGATGGCGGTGACGTCCGCCAGCATGTGCCCCTTCGCCATGAAATCCATCGCCTGGAGGTGGGAAAAGCCGGTCGGACGGATCTTCACCCGGTAGGGCTTGTTGGTTCCGTCGCTGACCAGATAGACGCCGAACTCGCCCTTCGGGCTTTCGGTGGCGACATAGACCTCGCCCGCGGGAACGTGGAAGCCCTCGGTGTAGAGCTTGAAGTGATGGATCAGGGCTTCCATCGACTGCTTCATCTCGGCCCGCTTCGGCGGCACGACCTTTCGGTCCAGCGAAGCGATTGGCCCTTCCGGCATTTCGTTGAGGCACTGCTTCATAATTCGCGCGGACTGGCGGACCTCCTCGACCCGAACCAGGAAGCGATCGTAGCAGTCGCCACGAGTCCCGACCGGTATGTCGAAATCCATCCGATCATAGACGTCGTAGGGTTGCGACTTGCGAATGTCCCAGGGGATCCCGGCGGCGCGGATCATCGGACCGGAGAAGCCCCAGGCAAGCGCGTCCTCCTTCGAAACGGTCGCGATGTCGACGTTGCGCTGCTTGAAGATGCGGTTGTCCGCAACGAGACTGATCGCATCTTCGAACAGGCGCGGCAGTCGCGTGTCGAGCCAGTCGCCGATGTCGGTCAGAAGCTTCAACGGAACGTCCTGGTGGACTCCGCCAGGACGGAAATAGGCGGCGTGCATGCGCGCCCCGGACGCCCGCTCGTAGAAGTTCATGCAGTCTTCGCGAAGCTCGAACAGCCAAAGGTTCGGAGTCATCGCGCCCACGTCCATGACGTGGCTGCCGAGGTTCAACAGGTGGTTCTTGATGCGGGTAAGCTCGGCGAAGAAGACCCGCAGATACTGGGCGCGCAGCGGCACTTCGATGCCCAGCAGCTTCTCGACGGCGAGCACGTAGCTGTGCTCCATGCACATCGGCGAGCAATAATCGAGCCGGTCGAAATAGGGCAGCGCTTGAAGGTAGGTCTTGTATTCGCAGAGCTTTTCGGTGCCGCGATGAAGCAGGCCGACATGAGGATCCACCCGCTCGATGATCTCTCCGTCCAACTCGAGGACGAGCCGAAGAACGCCGTGCGCGGCCGGATGCTGGGGACCGAAATTGATCGTGTAGTTAGCGATGTCCGACTGGGTTCCGCCGGTACGGGCGACCTGGGTCTCCTCGTCGGCCGGTGCAGCGGATTCGGGCGAAGGGGCGATTTCGCTCATTTCTTGATCTCGTCAGCCTTGAGCGGAGTCGGCGCTCCGGGCGCCGCGGGTTGCGCCTTTTCATCTCCCGGCATGATATATTCGGCGCCTTCCCACGGGCTGAGGAAATCGAAGCTGCGGAAATCCTGCGGAAGGCTGACGGGTTCGTAGACGACCCGTTTCATCTCTTCGGAATAGCGCATCTCGACATAGCCGGTGAGCGGGAAATCCTTGCGGAACGGGAAGCCCTGGAAGCCGTAATCGGTAAGAATCCGCCGAAGATCCGGATTGCCGTCGAAGATCACACCGAACAGGTCGAAGACTTCGCGCTCGAGCCAGTTCGCGACCGGGAAAATGCCGGTGACGGTCGGCACCGGCTTCTCCTCGTCGGTAGTGACGCGAATCCGGATCCGGTGATTCTTCGTGACGGACAGAAGATGGTAAACGACATCGAACCGCTCGGGGCGCGAAGGGTAGTCGACGCCGGCAATCTCCATCAGCTGCTGGTATTCGAACCGGTCGCGCAGGGTTCGGATGACATCGGCGATGCTTTCGCGGCGGACGTCGATCGACACTTCGCCGACGGCATCCTTGGCCGAAAGGAAGGCGTCGCCGATCGCGGCCTTGACCTCTTCGATGATGCCCTCGCGGGCCGGTATCCGGGGTGCGGTGCTGCTCATGCTTCAGCGCTCGATTGTGCCTTCACGGCGGATCTTCCGCTGCAACTGCATGACTCCGTAAAGGAGGGCTTCCGCCGTCGGGGGGCAGCCGGGAACGTAGATGTCCACCGGAACGATCCGGTCGCAGCCGCGGACAACGCTGTAGCTGTAATGATAATAGCCACCGCCATTGGCGCAGCTGCCCATCGAGATGACGTAGCGCGGTTCGGACATCTGATCGTAGACCCGCCGAAGCGCCGGAGCCATCTTGTTGCAAAGCGTTCCAGCGACGATCATCACGTCCGACTGACGCGGCGAAGCACGCGGGGCGACTCCAAATCTTTCAAGGTCGTAACGCGGCATGTTCACATGGATCATCTCGACCGCGCAGCAGGCGAGACCGAAGGTCATCCACCATAGCGACCCCGTCCGGGCCCACTGAAACAGTTCCTCGGTCGAGGTGACGAGGAAGCCCTTGTCCGACACTTCGGAATTGAGCTGATTGAAGAAGTTGGGATCCGGCTGCTGAAGGTCGGCCGGCCGCTCATTTTCATGCCGCGGATCGAGGATCACTCCCATTCAAGCGCCCCCTTCTTCCAGGCATAGGCAAAGCCGAGGGCAAGCTCGGCAAGAAAGATCATCATCGCGATCCAGGAAGCCCAGCCGATGTCGAACACGGTCACCGCCCAGGGGAACAGGAAAGCCACTTCCAGGTCGAAGATGATGAACAGGATGGCCACGAGATAGAATCGGACATCGAACTGCGCACGGCTGTCCTCGAAGGCGGGGAAGCCGCATTCATATTCGGCAAGCTTGTCCGGATAAGGCCGAGCCGCGCCGGTGAACCGGGCAACGATCATCGGCAGCACCACGAAGGCGAGCGAAAGGCCCAGGGCAACGCCCAGGAAAAGCAGGATCGGAAGATAGTCGGCGGCGACGGACGCCATCGGAAAGAGTCTCCGGGGTCAGAAGGTTGCGCGGCTTCTAGGACCGGCCTCGCCCAGAGGCAAGGCTCGGAAAGGACGGTAACCGGACTGAAATCGGGTTGTTGCCGGCTTAACGCAAGGCCCCTGCAACGAGCTTGTGGAGCCGGGAATGGATCTGGTCGTTGGCGGCCAGGACCTGCCCCTTGGCAATGCCCGCGTCCGAGCCACGAAAGTCGGTTACGAACCCGCCTGCCTCGCGAACCAGCAGCAGGCCGGCGGCGATGTCCCAGAACTGGAGGTCCTCCTCCCAGAATCCGTCATACCGTCCCGCCGCCACCCAGGCGAGGTCGAGCGCGGCGGAGCCGAACCGGCGGATTCCGGCCACTTCGGGCGAAACGGCAGCGAGGATCTTCTCGAAACGCTCGAGATGGCCGTGCCCCTTGTAGGGGATTCCGGTCGCGACCAGGGCATCGGCGAGGTCGCGCCGGGACGAGACCCGAAGTCGACGGTCGTGGAGCCAGGCGCCCCTGCCCTTTTCCGCCCAGAAGCTTTCGTCGGTCAGCGGCTGGTAGATGAGCCCGTGGCTGATCTCGCCCCAACCCTGGCCGCCCGGTTTCGGCTCCTGGACGGCGATCGATATGGCGAAGTGCGGAATGCCGTGAATGAAGTTGGACGTGCCGTCGATCGGATCGACGATCCAGCGCGGCTTGGCCGGATTGCCTTCGATCGTCCCGCCTTCTTCCAGCAGCAGGCCCCAATCGGGCCGGGCATGACGAAGTTCCTCGACCACCGTCTGCTCGGCGCGCTCGTCGGCGAGGCTGACGAAATCGGCCGGTCCCTTGCGGCTGACCTGAAGCTGCTCGACTTCGCCGAAGTCGCGGCGAAGCCTCGGCGCGGCCTTGCGCGCGGCGCGAGTCATCACGGTGATCAGGCCGGAATGGCTAACCATTTTCTACTCCCCCCTCCTGCTCGCGAAGGGGCCAGGGGTGGATGAACCGGGAGTCGGAACGCCCGCCTCTCATGAGCCTCCCGAAACAGCGGGAGGGCGACACCTAGTCCGCCCGGCGGACGTAGGTCTTCTCGTAAACGTCGACAACGATCCGGGTTCCCGACGTGATGTGCGGCGGAACCATCACGCGCACGCCATTGTCGAGCACCGCGGGCTTGTAGCTGGAGGAAGCGGTCTGCCCCTTCACCACCGCATCAGCCTCGACGATCGTCGCCTCGATCTGGTCGGGGAGCTGAACGGAGATCGGCCGCTCATTGTACAGTTCCATGATCACGTCCATGCCGTCCTGAAGGAAAGCGGCGGGCTCGCCGATCAGATCCTCAGGCAGCGACACCTGCTCGTAATTCTCCTTGTCCATGAACACGAGCTGGTCGCCGTCGCGATAAAGGAACTGGAAATCCTTGGTGTCGAGCCGGACCCGCTCGACGGTTTCGGCGGAGCGGAAGCGGACATTGTTCTTGCGGCCGTCGATGAGGTTCTTCATCTCGACCTGCATGTAGGCACCGCCCTTGCCGGGCTGGGTGTGCTGAATCTTGACGGCGCGCCAGATGCCGCCTTCATACTCGATGATGTTGCCGGGACGGATGTCCACGCCGCTGATCTTCATGTGATGCTCGCTGATCTGGAGAGGTGTGGCAGCGCCTTTAGCGAGCCGCCCGATTTCCGGCAAGGAGCGGGTAGGGATTGACCGGAGTGCCTTCGTACCAGGGTTCGTCCGGAGTCATCCGGTGTACCGCGAAATGGAGGTGGGGACCGGCGGGATCGGCGTTGCCGCTGCTTCCGACGCTGCCGAGGCGATCGCCGCGCTCGACCCGCTGCCCCTCCGTCAGCCCGGGCGCATATTCCTGGAGATGGGCATAATAAAAGATCCAGCGCCGGTCCGGAGAGCGGACATAGACGGTGATGCCGCCACCGCCGCGGCTGAAATACAATTTCTCCACGACGCCGTCCGCCGCAGCCAGAACGGGCGTTCCTTCGGCCGCCATGATATCGATCGCATTGTGAACCCGGGCGCCGCCGTCGCGGTCCTGACGATAAGTGTCGACGAGATCCTGGACCCGGATCCCCGCCACCGGCACCACCAGACCGGACGGTCCCAGAACCAGCCGGGGATCGCTGTCCGGCTCCGTCGTCTCGGTGATGACCTTTTCGGCCGTTTCCTGGCTGCCCTCGCCGAGATTGTTGCCCAGATTGTACAGGGCGATCCAGAAGATGCTCGTGAGCAACGCGGTCACCACCGCGGTCAGCGCCATCAGCAAGCCGGTGCCGAGCTTCCGCATGGCCGCAGAACCCATTCCGGTTCCGACTCGTTCCCCGCCCATGGAACGCATCCGGATCGGCTGCTCGGGCTGGAACTACAAGCATTGGCGCGAGCTCTTCTACCCGAAAGGCCTGCTGGCCAGCCGCTGGTTCGACTTCTACGCCGAGCATTTCGACACGGTGGAGATCAACAACAGCTTCTACATGCTGCCCAAGGCAGAGACGTTCGAAAAGTGGCGCGACCAGGCGCCGCCCGGCTTCTGTTATGCGGTCAAGGCGAACCGTTTCCTCACCCAGGCCAAGAAACTGAAGGATTGCGAGGAGCCGCTGGCGCGGATGATGGCGCCGTTCCGCGCGCTGGGCGACCGACTCGGGCCCATCCTCTACCAGTTGCCGCCGCGCCTGAAGATCAATCTCGACCGGCTGGAGACTTTCCTGAGGCTCGCTCCGAAGGACGTGGTCAACGTCTTCGAGTTTCGCGAAAGGAGCTGGTACGTGCCCGAGACCTATTCATTGCTGGAGCGCTATGGCGCCGCCTTCTGCGTCCACGACATGCCGGGCTCGGCCAGCGAACGGCTCGCGACCGGCCCGATCGCCTATGTCCGATTCCATGGCGGCGAAGGCAAATATTGGGGCCGCTATTCCGACGAAGGCCTGCTTGCCTGGACCGACTGGATCGTCGATCAGGCGCGATCCGGCCGCCCGGTCTGGTGCTTGTTCAACAACGACATCGACGCCCATTCCATCCATGACGCGCAGACGTTGAAGGCGATGGTGGCGCAAGCCGCGCGCTAGCGGTCCAGGATCGGCTGGAACGCCCTCACCGCCGCGGCGGGACCTTCAGCGTGATCCCAGATGCCGCTGCAGACCGCCAGGAAATCGGCGCCTGCCTCGACGAGACTTCGCCCATTCTCCGCAGTGATCCCGCCAATGGCGACGCATGGGAGTTCGAACAGCGTCGACCACCAGCTCAGGATCGAAGGATCGGGGCGGTGGCGAGTCTCCTTGGTGCCGGTCGGAAAGAAAGCGCCGAACGCGACATAGTCCGCCCCGGCCTCGCCCGCCTCCATCGCGAAATGCCGGCTGTCATGACAGGTCACCCCGATCTGTGCCGCAGGTCCGAGCAGGGCGCGCGCCTCGCGCGGGTCGCCATCGCCCTGCCCCAGATGCACACCGTCCGCCCCGAGCCGCTTGGCGAGGCTCATGTCGTCATTGACGATGAAGGCGACGTCCCGGTCGGCGCACAGCCGTTGAAGCGGTTCGGCAAGGCGCGCCGATTCATGCTGGTCCCGGCCTTTGACCCGGAACTGGAAAGCGGCGACCGGACCCGAATCCAGCGCCTGTGCCAGCCTGAGCGGAAAGTCGCCGTCCACGTCGAGAGGCGAGATCAGATAGAGCTGGCACGAGCCCCGATCGCGGCGTTCGAAACGCTCGGCAAATCCCGGATCGAGCCGCAGATCATCATCGTCGGTCATGGTGCCGCTTCTGCCTCGGTGCGCGTCCCTGTCAAACAGAGAAAATGGTCGGGCTTTCGGCCCCAGCCTTCAGCGCGGCGGATCGCGGCGAAGCCGGCCTGCTCCAGCAGTCGGCGGACTTGCGCTTCTTCATAAAGCCTGAAGCCATGGCGGTGGCCCGGCCATTTGCGCAGCTCCTCCGGCGGCTCGAAGCTGATCGACAGGGTGCCACCCGGTCGGACGACCCGCGCCAGCTCGCGCATCGCCGCCTCCGGATCGGGCCAGAAATAAAGATTGTTGACGCTGCAGGCCTTGTCGACGCTGGCATCGGCAAGCGGGATCGCGTCGACCGACGCCTCGAACAGCGCGATCCTGCCGCTGCCAGCAAAACGTCGCCGCGCCCGTTCCACCATTGCCGGGGACAGATCGACGCCGACCACGCGCGCCGAGGTCCGTTCGAGAATGTCGGCGAGCAACGCGCCGCCGCCGAACCCGACTTCGAGCACCTCGTCGCCGGTGCGAAGCTCGAGTTGCTCCAGCGTCAGCCGGTTCATTTCCCGGCCGATCCTGTCCAGCCACGGTCCTAGGAGCAGTCGGCCGACCAGGCCGCTCGGCCGACGAAACTGGCGGGCGAGGTAGCGGCGGAGCGTTACGCCGCCACCTTCTCGGTCGAGGCGCGATAGATTTCGTCGATCGCCGTGCCCAGCGCCCGATCGAATTCCTCGTCGCTCATCTGGTGGCGAAGATCCTCGAGAAGCGCTCGGGAGAAGCTGGCGATCATGCCGCGATTCTTTGCGAGCTCGGCACAGGCCTCCGGCCGGCTGTAGCCGCCGGAAAGGGCCACGACCCGAAGCACGCGCGAGTGATCGACGAGCGGACCGAACAGTCCGGCCTTGGCCGGGAGGCTGAGCTTGAGCATCACCCGATCGTCGCCGGGAAGCGAATCGAGCGCCTTCAGCAGCTCTTCGAGCAGGATCTGGTCGGCCTCGGGCCGTTCCGGGCTCTTGATGTTGACCTCGGGCTCGATGATCGGAACCAGGCCGGAAGCAAGAACCTGCTGCGCCACATCGAACTGCTGCTTCACGATCGCGGCGATCCCCTCGCGGTTGGCAAGGTTGATGACCGATCGCTCCTTGGTCCCGAACACGCCCAGCTTGCGGGCGCGGCTCAGCAACGCGTCGAGTTCCGGCATCGGCTTCATCAGCTGGACGCCATCGGCTTCCGCTTCGAGGCCCTTGTCGATCTTGAGGAAGGGAACGACTCCGCGCTCCTTCAGGACGTGGGGAACGGGCCGGCCGTCAATCTCGCCGTCCATCGTCCGTTCGAACAGGATCGCGCCGATCACCTTGTCGCCGGTGAAGACCGGCGAGGTGATGATCCGCGAGCGCATCTGGTGGATGAGGCCGAACATCTCCTCGTCGTTCGACCAGGCCCCTTCCTCGATTCCGTAGCCCTTGAGCGCCTTGGGCGTGGATCCGCCGCTCTGGTCGAGCGCGGCGATGAAGCCGTTGCCGCTTTCGATCTTCGCCGTCATGGTCGAATCAATCATGTTCAGTCCTCGTCAGTTCTGTTGGATACTGCTTTCAGCTGGAATCGATAACGGCACAGCGCTGAGGTTCACAGCGATCGAAATGCGCAACCCGTCGCCCTTGTAGGGGCGAACTGCATGGCTGAGCCAGGAAGGAAAGATCACGATGCGCCCGCTAGCGGGTCGCATATATTTCTCTCGCTGCTCAGGAATGTGGCCGGGCCGACGAAACCGCAAATCCGGCGTGTTCATTGCGACAGCAGGCATTCGCGGATCGAGCAGGATCAGCTCGCCTCCAAGCGCCTCGTCGTTCGAGCCGCCATAGCCGTCGTCGACATAATAGACGGCGGACCAGAAAGCACCGGGATGGGCATGAAACTGGTTGGCAGCTCCCGGTGGTGAGATGTTGGCCCACATCTCGGGGAACCAGCGGTAGCGCGGCTTGCCGCCGCTACGGACGTCGACGGTGAACCGGTCAGCGTCGGCGATGATCCGCTGGAGCAGACGAGCCGCGGCGTCGCCGCCCCAGCTCAGCATCTGGGTGTCGGAATGCCAGCCGCCGACGTTGGAGACCTGAATTCCCCCATGGACTTCCCGCCGATTCAGGATCGTCTCCCGGAGCTCGCGATTAAGCGCCTCATGGTCGGGATGAACGTCGACGATCACCGGCGTCTCGAAAAGGCTCGCCGCCTGCGGCTGACCCTGGAAGGCAAAACCCGAAGCCACGCTCAGCGGCGCTCCATCAACGCGGCGACGCCCGGCAGCTCCTTCCCTTCCATCCATTCGAGGAAGGCACCGCCCGCCGTCGAGACAAAGGAAAAATCGCCGGCCACGCCGGCCTGGTTAAGAGCCGCAACCGTATCCCCGCCGCCGGCGACCGAAACCAGGCTGCCTTCCTGGGTGAGCGCCGCCGCAGTGCGGGCGAGTGCGACCGTGGCGGAGTCGAAAGGCGGAGTCTCGAAGGCGCCGAGCGGCCCGTTCCACACCAGCGTTCGGCAGGTCTTGAGAGCGTCGGCGAGCGCCTCGACCGCGGCCGGGCCGATGTCGAGGATCATCTCGTCGGGTGCCACCTCGTGGACGTTGCAGGTCCGGACGCTCGGCGGATTGGGTGCGAATTCCTTCGCGACAACGACGTCATAGGGCAGGTGGACGGTGCAATTCGCCCGGTCCGCCGCGTCGAGGATCGCTTCGGCCGTCTCGGTCAGGTCCCGCTCGGCCAGGCTCCTGCCGATCGCGACTCCGCGGGCAGCGAGGAAGGTGTTGGCCATTCCGCCGCCGATGATGAGATGGTCGACCTTGCCGACCAGATTGCGGAGCACGTCCAGCTTGGTCGAAACCTTTGCCCCGCCGACGACCGCCGCGACCGGCCGTTCGGGATCGCCGAGCGCTTTCTGCAGAGCCTTCAGCTCCGCTTCCATCGCCCGCCCGGCATAAGAGGGCAGTAGGCGCGCCACGGCCTCGGTCGAGCTGTGGGCCCGGTGAGCGGCCGAAAAGGCGTCGTTGACGTAGAGGTCGCCAAGCTCCGCCATCGTCGAAGCGAGCGCCGGATCGTTCTTCTCCTCGCCCGGGTGAAAGCGGGTATTTTCGAGGACCGCCACCTGTCCTGGCGAAAGGCCCGCAACCGATTCGCCGGCGTCTTCACCGCAGCAATCCTCGATGAACGCGACGGGACGGCCGAGCACGTTCGAATAGGCCTCGACCACCGGCCTGAGCGACATGTCGGCGCGCCGCTCCCCCTTCGGGCGGCCGAAATGCGCGAGCAGGAGGACGATCGCGCCCTTGTCGGCAAGTTCGGTCACCGTCGGCAGGGTCGCCCGGAGGCGGGTGTCGTCGCTGACCTGCCCGTCCTGCATCGGAACGTTGAGGTCAACCCGGACCAGAGCGCGCTTGCCGCGAACCTCGCCAAGGTCGTCGAGGGTCCTGAACGACGCCATGACGTCAGATCAGGGCCGCCATGGCCGAAGCCGTGTCGACCATCCGGTTCGAGAAGCCCCATTCATTGTCGTACCAGGAGACGACTCGCACCAGCTTACCTTCGAGAACCGCCGTTTCCAGGCTGTCGACCGTCGAACTCGCCGGATTGTGATTGAAGTCGATCGAGACCAGTTTCTCGTTCGTATATGCGAGAATCCCCTTCAAAGCGCCTTCCGCGGCGGCCTTGAGGGCGCCGTTGACCTCCTCCACCGACGTTTCCCGCGAAGGCGTGAAGGTGAGGTCGACGAGGCTGACGTTCGGGGTCGGAACGCGAACCGCCGAACCGTCCAGCTTGCCCTTGAGCTCCGGAAGCACCTCGGCGACCGCACGAGCGGCGCCGGTGGTGGTGGGAATGATCGACATGGCCGCGGCGCGGGCCCGGCGCTTGTCCTTGTGGATCTGGTCGAGGATCTTCTGGTCGTTGGTATAAGCGTGGATCGTCGTCATCAGTCCGCGCTCGATTCCAACGGCTTCGTGAAGGACCTTGGCGACGGGAGCGAGACAGTTGGTGGTGCAGGAGGCGTTGGAAACGATCGTGTGTTCCGCCTTCAGCTGGTCGTGATTGACTCCGTAGACGACCGTGAGATCGACGCCTTTCGCGGGCGCGGAGATCAGGACTTTCCTAGCGCCTGCAGAAAGATGGGCCCCGGCCTTTTCACGATCCGTGAAGAAGCCGGTGCATTCGAGCACGATGTCGATGCCATTTTCGCCGTGCGGAAGCTTGGCAGGATCCTTTTCCGCTGTGACCTTGATCCGGCGACCTTCGATGATCAGGTCGTTGCCGTCCGCTCGCACTTCGCCCGGATAGGGGCCGTGGACGGAGTCGCGCTTGAACAGAAGCGCGTTGGATTCGGCGTCGGCAAGATCGTTTACCGAAACCAGTTCGAGACCGCTGTCGCCTTTCTCGAGGATGGCGCGCGCCACCAGCCGGCCGATGCGCCCGAAACCGTTGATTGCAACTCTCGTGGCCATGTGACTGATCTCCTTCAGGATTGCAGCGCCGCGTGAATGCGCGGCACGATCGCGTCGGCGGTGAAGCCGAACCGCTTGAACAAATCTTCCGCCGGCGCGGAAGCGCCGAAGCGGTCGAGGCCGATGCGGATTCCCCGCCGGCCGGTATAACGTTCCCATCCCAGGGTGGCGCCCGCCTCGATCGAAACGATCAGCGCGTCGTCGGGCAGGATATTGTCCCGATACGCCTCGTCCTGCGCGTCGAACAGGCTCCAGCAGGGCATCGAGACGATGTCGGCGCCGATCCCCTGCGCCTCCAGCTCCGAGGCGACTTCGATCGCGACATGGACTTCCGATCCCGTCGCCAGCAGCACCACCTTGCGCGGCGCGGAGGCCGACCGGAGCCGATAGGCGCCCCGGGAGGAAAGATTGCCGGAAGCCTCCTTCCGCAACTGCGGGAGGTTCTGGCGGCTGAGCGCCAGCACCGCCGGAGTACCGGGCTTGCTCAGCGCCAATTCCCAGCATTCTGCCGTTTCGACCGCGTCCGCGGGACGATAGACGTCGAGATTGGGAATGGCTCGAAGTCCCATCAGCTGTTCGATCGGCTGGTGGGTCGGACCGTCCTCACCGAGGCCGATCGAATCGTGAGTCATCACGTAGACGACCCGCATCTGCTGGAGGGCGGAGAGTCGAATGGCGGGCCGGCAATAATCGGAGAAGATCAGGAACGTTCCGCCATAAGGGATGATCCCGCCATGGAGAGCCATTCCGTTCATCGCCGCGGCCATTCCGAACTCGCGGATCCCATAATATAGGTAACGACCGGAATAGTCCTCGCGGGTCAGCGGCTTGAGCGCCTTCGTTTTGGTGTTGTTCGAACCGGTGAGGTCGGCCGAACCGCCGATCGTGTCGGGCAGCTGAGCGTTGATCGCCTCCAGCGCCATTTCGGACGCCTTGCGGGTCGCCACCTTCTGAGGACTTTCGATCAGGCCGGCGATATAGTCGCGGAGCGAGAAATCCTCCGGCAGCTCGCCGGAGAAGCGGCGAAGCAGCTCCTCACCCCGGTCGCTCGCCTGGAGTCGCTGGCGCCACTGATGATGGTCGGCCTGGGCCCGCCGTCCGGCGGAGCGCCATGCCTCCAATATCTCGTCGGGTAGCTGGAACGGTTCATAGTCCCAGCCGAGCTGCCTGCGCGCCGCCGCCACCTCGTCCGGCCCGAGCGCGGAACCATGGGTCGCGGCCGTGCCCTGCTTGTTGGGAGCGCCGTAACCGATGATCGTCCGGCAGGCGATCAGCGACGGCCTCGGATCGGCCAGCGCCTCGTCGAGCGCCCGGCGAACGTCGGCGCAGTCATGACCGTCGCAAGCCACCGTGTGCCAGCCATAGGCCTGGTAACGAACAAGAATGTCTTCGGAAGTGGAAAGCGCCGTCGATCCGTCGATGGTGATCTGATTGTCGTCCCAAAGGACGTTCAGACGGCCAAGGCGGAGATGGCCGGCAAGGCCCGCCGCCTCATGATTGACCCCTTCCATCAGGTCGCCGTCGCCGGCGATGACCCAGGTGCGATGATCGACGAGATCGTCGCCATAGTCGGCATTGAGGTGACGCTCGGCGATCGCCATCCCGACGGCCATGGCGAAGCCCTGGCCAAGCGGACCGGTGGTCGCCTCGATTCCGTCGAGAAGAAAATTTTCCGGGTGCCCCGCACAGGGACTGCCGAGTTGCCGGAAGTTCCTGATTTCGTCCATCGTCGGCCGAGCGTAGCCGGTGAGATGAAGGAGCGAGTAAAGCAGCATCGATCCGTGGCCGGCGGAGAGGACGAACCGGTCGCGGTCGGGCCAGGCCGGATCGAGTGGATCGTGCCGGAGATATTCGGTCCAGAGGATCGTGGCGGCGTCCGCCATTCCCATCGGCATTCCTGGATGGCCGCTATTGGCCGCCTGAACGGCGTCCATCGACAGCGCCCTGATGGCATTGGCGAGAAGTCTCGTGTCGGCGGGCATGCGGTCCCCTTGGATCCGGAATCCGGGTGAAGGCGCGGCGGCGCTGGGGCTCCTTTATCGGCGGTGGCGCGCGCGTCAACCGCAGCAGGCTTGCCGCCACGCACAGGCATGCTATGCCTATGAGAAATGGCCGATCCCCGCGCCCTAGATGCCATCCACCGCATCGAACGGGCACTTGCGCGCATCGAATCCGCCCTCGACCGCCCGATCGCGACAGTCGAGGCCTCGCCTTCCGAAGATTATCTCGAATTGCGTCAGGCGCATGACAGGCTCCGGCGAAGAGTGGCGGGAGCGATCGGACAGATCGACGAGCTGCTCGAAATTCGGGGGCGTCGCTGATGGCCAATATCGAGATCGAGGTGGCCGGGCGTCGCTACAATGTCGCTTGCCGCGACGGCGAGGAGGACCATCTTCGCTCGATCGCCTCGCTCGTCGATCGGCGCGCGCAGGACGCGGCTGCCGCCTTGGGCGGATTGACGGAAACGCGTCAACTGCTGTTTGCCGCTCTGCTGATCGCCGACGATCTTCAGGAAGCGCGTTCCGGCCGTGGCCAGTCCGATTCTTCGCCCTCGCCGGACGATCCGGTCATCGGCGAAGCGCTCGAGCGGCTCGCCGGACGGATGGAAAATCTGGCCGAGCGGCTTGAGCAGGAGCGAGCCAGCCCCTAAATTGAGGATGACGGGTACTGCCCGGTACGAGCTTTCGAGAACATCCCTGAGGCGATATCACATCCTTGGGGGCTGTCCCTGCCCGGACCCTGGTCCGACGCACATGGTCCCCACCTGACGTTGAGGCGTCAGAGGATATTCTAAGCAACGGCCATGGCGGTCCCGTCACCCTCCCCTCCCGCAAAAGCGGAATTGCGGGCCGAAGGCCTGAGGCGGCGGCGCGACTTCGCTCGAAGCCTCACCCCCGAGCTTCGCGCCGACCTTGAGTGGAAGCTCGCCCGGCTGGTCCTCCCGCATCTGATCGAGGCGCGACTGATCGCCGCCTATCATCCGCTCAAGGACGAGATCAGCCCCTATCCGCTGATCGAGTCGCTCGGCGCGGGCCAGAAATGGGCGCTGCCCTGGTTCGGAGATCGCGATGAACGGATGATCTGGCGCGAAGGCCCGGCCCGCGAGCCCAGCCCCTGGGGCGTGCTCCAGCCCGGCGGCGACGCCCCGGCGGTCGCGCCGGACGTCGTCCTCGTTCCGGTCGTCCTCGCCGACCGTCAGGGCACCCGAATCGGCCATGGCAAGGGCCATTATGACCGTGCCCTGGCCCATCTGCGGCAGGCCGGGAGCGTCTTCACGATCGGAATTGCCTGGGAACAGCAGATCATCGACGAACCGATTCCCCGCGACTCCTGGGACATGCCACTCGATGCGCTGGCGACTCCGCGCGAATGGATCAGTTGCCGATGAACCCAACCTGGCGAAAGCCCGCCGGAATCTTCGCGATCATCGCGCTGATCGCCGCGTGGAGCGTGATCGTGGTCAATGTCGCCGACGCGATCGGCGCAATGCATTGGGCGGTTCAGGCCATCTTCTTCATCGTGGCCGGAATCGCCTGGATCCTTCCGCTCAAGCCGCTTCTGCGCTGGATGGAAACCGGCCGCTGGCGCGCCTGAAGCGCGAGCGCCTTTCACCCTGATCGTGAGTAGACTCACATGGTGGTGAATGGCGCGAGTGACGGGGCTCGAACCCGCGACCTCCGGCGTGACAGGCCGGCGCTCTAACCAACTGAGCTACACCCGCGCGATCTGGTGAGGGCGCGAGGTAGTGGAGGCACCAGAGCCTGTCAAGCAAGCCGAGCGCAATAAGTTGGCGCCGCCGATTCAGCCTGTGGACGAGCCCTGCAAAGGCGGTCGCGCCTCCTCGTGATGCTCGTGGATCAGGGTGCCCTCTTCGAACAGGAATCCGGCAATGTCGGGTTTTCCGGCGGCATCCAGAACCGTCCGGATGATGATCAGGAGCGGCACGGCCAAGAGCGCTCCCGTCGTCCCCCAGACCCAGGCCCAGAAGCTCAGCGAAAGCAGGATGAGCAACGGATTGATCGTCAACCGGCGGCCGACGACGGTGGGCGTGAAGAGATTGGCCTCGACGAGGTGAATGACGGTGAAGCTCAGCGCCGGCAGGAGAGCGTACCAGGGATCCTCGAACGTCATCAGTCCGCCCAGCGCGAGAAGCAAGGTGGAAGCGATCGGGCCGAGATAGGGGATGTAGTTCAGAACTGCGGCGATTCCGCCCCACATGAGCGGAGTCGGCATTCCGATCAGATGGAGCACGAGCGCCACCACCAACCCCATGCCGATGTTCACGATGGTGATGGTTCCGAGATAGGTCGACGTGGCGTCGACCACCTGCTGAATCACGCGGGCGGTGGTCATGGCGCCGCCGAAGCTGACCCGGGCGGTGATCGTGCGCTTTCGCATCCGGGTCCATCCGGAAAGGAAGAAGAAGATCACCAGGACCGCGAAGAACATCTGGATCGCGGCATAGGGCGCCGAGCTGGCGATGATCTGCAGCAGCGAATTGGGCGTTTCCACCTGCACGGTCTGAGATGCGGCGGCCGGAGACCGGCCGAACTCGCGGACGATGTCGTCGACGAACTCCTCGAGATTGGCATAGACTTCGAAGATCGGAGTCAGCGTTTCCCGAAGCCGTCCGATCCTTTCCGGAAGCAGTCGAAACCATTCCGTCGCCGGCAAGACGATCGCGGCGACGGCGACATTGGCGACAACGATCAGCAGGACGACGCAAAGCAGGGCCGCAAGGGCCGACGGCACCCGCCGCCGCTCGAGCCATTCGAGCAGCGGCACCAGCGCTATGGCGACGACCATGGCCGCGGTGACGGGAAGGAAGAATTCGGCCCCGGCGCGAAGCGCGAAAGGCGTGGCAAGCGCAAGTCCGACGCCCGACATCAAAGCCAGCGAGGCGAGCAACCGGTCGCGGCGAAAGGCGGTGATTTCGGTTTCGACTTCGAGGCCGTGCAGTGGCGACGGCGCCTCGCCCGCGGCTTCGCCTTCCCGCTCCTGCTTCATTCCGACGCGATCCTCCTGTCGGGCGACCATGCCTTCAATGAAGGATGCTGAGAAGATGATGATTGGCGGCCGCCACTGTTCTTCGAACAGCGTGCGGATGATTTGGTGCCCCTGGCCCGAGTCGAACGGGCACTCCTTGCGGAACTCGATTTTGAGTCGAGCGCGTCTACCAATTCCGCCACAGGGGCCACACCATGGCCCAACAAGCCATGGTCAATCCTCCGACGCGATCTTCGAGCTGCCGGCTTTCGCCGGCTTCGAAGCCGCTCCGGAGCGACGCTCCTTAATGCGGCGCCGGGCGGGCCGCAACAGCCACCCGCCCGGCCGCGCAAGTCAGGCGAACACCTCGGCGGTGTCGCGCCCCTTCGGATCCGGCCCATATTTGTTGGGGCCACGAGTGCCTTCAAGGAAATAAAAGACGAGCAGTACCAGGCCCAGCACAAGCGCAACGAGCATTGCGGCGACTCCGAGCAGGCCCGCAGCGGCAAGGCCGCCCTCGGTCCCGCTTGCCGCTCCGGCTCCGATCGCCATCGCGCCGACAATGTAGGGGACGATCGGCGCAAGCACCCACCAGCCGCTGCGATTGGTATCGTGAAGCCGGCGGACGGCGACGGCGATGGACGGAATGATCACCGCCAGCGCGTAGATCCCGTAGAGCCCGAAGATCAGCAAGGCCGCTCCGCCAGCAGTGGCCATGGCCGTCGGGTCGCCGGAAAACATTCCGCCAGCGCCGACCACCATCGCAAGAACGGCGATAATGATGTAGACGATCACCTGGAACAATTGCCACATCCAGAATTCCATGCGGCGCGAACGGCCTGAAAAGTCCGCGTAGCGCTTCAGCGGCATCAGCATCCATTCCATTGGAGTTCCCCCTTAGTCACGCCGCCACAGCAAGGCGGCCAAGCAGCGTCCGTCATTTCGCGAAACGAATCAAGTGAGTCGCGAATCGGGCGCGGGACGGGTCGCCGCCTTCGTCCTGGTCGGTCGGGTGCTGTCCAATGGCTAGAGACGGTCGAAGTCTCCGCCGCGACCCAATCCGCCGGCGAAGCGGGCGGCGCCGTCGCGGGCGCCTTCGCGAACCGGCGCTTCGCCGCCTTGCGCTTCCGCCGCAAGGGCCTGAGCCAAAGGCAGGTCCCACTGGGCATAAGCGGATTGCCGGTCGGCCCGAAGGCACAAAGCCGGAAACCGGGCGATCTCGCCGGCCAGGGATTGGGCCGCCTCGAGCGCCGCACCTGCCGGCGCCAGCCGGTTGGCAAGCCCCATCGACAGGGCCTCCTCGGCGGCCACCGGGCGACCGGTGAGGATCATGTCGAGCGCACGCCCCTGACCGACCAGTCGCGGCAGCCGGACGGTGCCGCCGTCGACCAGCGGAACGCCCCAGCGGCGGCAAAAGACTCCGAATGTCGCCGTTGCCGAGGCGACCCGAAGATCGCACCACAGCGCCAGTTCGAGACCACCGGCGACGGCATAGCCTTCCACCGCAGCGATGACGGGCTTGGACAGCAGCCGCCGGGTGGGCCCCATCGGGCCGGGGCCGTTCGGATCATATTCGACGCCCTCGGCAGCGAAGGCCTTGAGATCATAGCCTGCACAGAAATGCCCGCCGCTTCCGGTCAGCACCGCCACCTGCGCTTCTTCGTCGGCGTCGAACGCATCAAAGGCATCGCGGAGCGCCTGCGCCGTCGCCGGATCGACGGCATTGCGCCGCTCCGGACGGTTCAGGGAGATGGTGACGACGGGGCCGTCCTGGTCGACGAGGAGGGTCAAATCCGCCGCTCCCGCCCTTGCCAGAAGGGATCGCGAAGCGCCCGCCGAAGCGGCTTGCCTACCGGGCTGAGCGGAATCGACTCGACGAAGCGGACCGACTTTGGCGCCTTGTAGGCGGCGAGCCGATCGCGGGCGAAGGCGATCAGCGCCGGCGGATCGGCTTCCTGGCCCTCGCGAAGGACGGCAAAGGCGGTGACCTGCTCGCCCCAGGTTTCGTCGGGAAGCCCGACCACCGCCACCTGGGCGATGGCCGGATGGGCGGAAAGCACGTCCTCCACCTCGCGCGGATAGACGTTGTAGCCGCCGGTCACGATCATGTCGGAGGTTCGATCGACCAGGGTCAGGTAGCCTTCGCCGTCGAAACGACCGATGTCGCGCGTGCGAAGCCAGTTTCCGGGGAGAAAGGCCTGTATCGAAGGATCGCTATAGCCCTTCATCATGAAGGGCGCGCGAAGCACGATCTCGCCCGGCTCGCCCTCGGCAACGTCGCTCCCGTCCTCGTCGACGAGGCGAACTTCGCATTCGACGCTCGGCCGGCCGCAGGAGAGAAGCCGTTCGGGAGGAGCGCCGGCATGTTCCTCCTTAGCAAGGCGGCAGATGGCTAGCGGTGCTTCGGTCTGGCCGTAATATTGAACGAAGACGGGACCCCAGAGCTCCAGCCCCTTTTCGAGCACGGGCCGGGGCATGGGCGAGGCGCCGTAGAGGATCGTTTCGACCGATCGGAAATCCGCCCGTTCGATCCCGGGCAGCTGGAACAGCATCTGCAACATGGTGGGGACGAGATTGAGAGCGGCCGGCCGCCAGCGTTCGATGGCCTCGACATAATCGGCCGGACTGAAGCCCGGCAGGACCGCCGCCGCTCCGCCCCGAAGCCAATAGGGAAGAACGAACGTGCCGCTCGCATGGATCATCGAGGCGGCGTGAAGCATCGCCTCCCCCGGCCGCGGATCGACCAGGTTCGACAGGATATTGTGGACCACGGCCGAATAGCTGGCGTGCGTGTGCTGAGCCGCCTTGAGCTTGCCGGTCGTTCCGGAAGTGAACAGCGCCAGAATGACGTCATTGGGATCGTGGCGAAGGCGCGGATCGGAATCCGAGGCGTTCCGGGCGAGTTCGAGCAGGTCCGGACCGGCTTCGGCCGATCCGAGTCCGAACAGCTTCAGGTCCGGAATCGCCGACTTGAGCGCCGCCGCCCGTTCGCTCTGGGTCGGGCCATAGACCAGCATTTCGGCCCGGGTGAGTTCGAGCATCTGGCGATGTTCGGCGAGCGACAGCCGTCCATTGAGCGGGGTTCGGGTGAGACCCGCCTTCACGCAGGCGAAGTCGCAAGGAATGGAATGGAGGCCGTTGTCGAGCAGCAGTGCAATCGGACAGCCTTTCCCGAGCCCGAGACCCGAAACGAAGAAATTGGCGAGCCGGTTCGAGACGAGATCCACCTGACGGAAGGTCAGGCGGTCCTCTCCGAACAGGACGGCCGTTCGATCGCCATGGTAGAGCGCCCCTCGGCGGATGAGTTCGGTGACCAGCATAAGGCTCCTCTCTTCCCACCTTTGTGGACTCGGCATGGAGCGGCTGGCAAGCGGATGCGTTGCCACGATCGGAGAGGAAGCGAGAAGGAGCGGCGCGAATGAAGCCGATGACGGAAACCCATCTTGCCATTCTTCGGCGGCACATGGTCGAGGTGATCGACATGCATTTCGATCTTGCCGAGGAGGAGATCGGCCAGGACGCCCTCGGCACGCCGCTCCGCAACGCTTTGCTTCGAGTGCCGCGTCACCTGTTCGTGCCTGCCCAGCTGGCAGCCGTCGCCTATCAGGACACGCCGTTGCCGATCGGCTTCGACAAGACGCTTTCGCAGCCCTTCATCGGCGCGCTGATGCTCGAGCTTCTGGACATCGAGCAGCACCAGTCCGTCCTCGAAGTGGGAACGGGGCTGGGCTGGCAGGCTGCGGTGATGGCGGAGCTCGACGCCAGGGTCTTCAGCGTGGAAATCGTCGAGGAATTCGCCGAAGCGGCGCGAGTGCGGCTTGCCGCGATTGGCCTCGACGTCAACATCCGGGTTGGCGACGGCTCGCGCGGATGGAACGAGCATTCGCCATTCGATCGGATCCTCGTCACGGCCGCCGCGCCCGAGCCGCCCGAAGCTCTGGTCGAGCAGCTTGCGCCGGGGGGACGGATGGTGATCCCCCTCGGCGGCAAGGAGGTCCAGCAGCTGAGCGTCGTCGACAAGGATCGCGGCGGCGCGGTTCATAGCCGAGCCGTCCTTCCGGTCCGATTCACTCAGCTCGAGACTGCCTGAATGGCGACGCTGAGCGCCGGGATTCTGCTCTGGCGTCGGTGCGGCGGAGAATGCGAAGTGCTGCTCGCCCATTTCGGCGGACCGCAGTGGCGCCGAAGGGATGAGGGCGCCTGGGCCATTCCCAAGGGGCTGGTCGAAGAAGGCGAAGACATCGAGGCCTGTGCCCGTCGCGAGTTCAAGGAGGAGATCGGCGTTTGCCCCGAAGGGACGCTCGTTCCGCTCGGCCGAATTCGGCAGAAGGGCGGCAAATGGGTCGAAGCCTTCGCGCTGGAGGGGGATCTCGATCCGCAGCGGATCGAGAGCAACCACTTCACCCTCGAATGGCCGCCGCGAAGTGGGCGAATGCAGAGCTTTCCGGAAGTGGATCGCGCCGCCTGGTTCACGCTCCCAAGGGCGCGCGAGATGATTCTTCCGAGCCAGTTGCCAATTCTGGAGCGCTTCGAACGGGAGGAGCTATCGAGGTTTACCGCATTTTCACCGTAACAGTCCTAACGCGCCCGGGCCTCGAAGACAGAGACCTATGCTGCGCGTCTACACCTGCATCGTCCAAGAACATGATTTCCGGCTGGTTCTCATCGCCGGGATCATCTGCCTGCTGTCGGCGATTACGGCGCTGACGATCGTCGAGCGCGCCCGGACCGGCCGCGACCGCCGCCTCGCCTGGCTCGCCCTTGCCGCCTTCGTCTCCGGCACCGGCATCTGGTCCACCCACTTCATCGCCATGCTGGCTTATCAGCCCGATCTTCCGATCGGCTATGATGGCGGCCTGACTTTGCTGTCGGTCATGGCCGCCGTCCTCCTCACCGGGACGGGGTGGTGGGTCTCGCTTCGCCGGAGCCGATGGTCGCCGCTGATCGGCGGAGCGATCATCGGCTGCGGCATCGGAACGATGCACTATATCGGCATGTCGGCCGTGAAGCTGGCCGGCCGGATCGTCTGGGACCAGGATTATGTCCTGGCTTCGATCCTGATCGGGATCGCATTCAGCGCGGCGGCGCTCGCCGATCGCCGGCACCGGCAGGATCTCATTCAGTGGCGCGCCGCCCTGCTCCTCACGATCGCCATTTGCGGGCTTCACTTCACGGCAATGGCGGCCGCCTCCGTCTATCCGGATCCGCTGCTGGAGGTGCCGGCCGGAGCGATCGGAACCGACGCCCTGACCATCGCAGTCATCGCCATGGCGATAACAATCCTGTCGATAAGCTTCGCCATGGTCTTGTTCGACCGCAAGCTGATGCGGAATGCGGCCGACGAGGCTCAGCGGATCCGCGCCTTCGCGGACGCCGCCATCGAGGGTCTGGTCGTGGTCGACGGCGACCGCATCATCGACGCCAATCGCAGCTTCTTGAGGCTGGCCGGTTACGACCGACTCGGTTCGATGCCCGAAGACGTCCAGCAGCTCTTTCCCGGACTCGACCTTGCCGCGGTTGCCGAGGCCTCTGAAACTTCGGCAACCGAGTGCCGGCTGGCCTGCTCCGGCGGAAGGGCGTGCGAGGTCGAACTGCTGGTTCGCGCATTGAGCTGGCGCGGAGCGGAGCGACGGGTTCTCGCCGTTCGCGACATCAGCGAGCGGAAGGAAGCCGCCGCCCGGATCGCCCATCTCGCCTATAATGACGCTTTGACCGGCCTTCCCAACCGGGCCGTGTTCACGGAACGTCTCGCCCGCCAGGTGGAGCGGGCGTCGACCGCGGACGAGCCCCTCGCGGTGCTGTGCATCGACCTGGACGGCTTCAAGGCCGTCAACGACATTCACGGCCACCCGGCCGGCGACGAGCTTCTGATCGGAGTGGCCAACCGGCTGCGTTCGATCGTCTCAGGCGGCGAGCTGGTGGCTCGGCTCGGCGGCGACGAGTTCGCGCTAATCCAGCCAGGCGGCCAGCAGCCCGGCGATGCCGGACTGCTGTCGCAGCGGATAATCGAACTGCTTGAACAGCCGCTGCAAGTCGGCGGCCAGTCGGTCCGGATCAGCGCCAGCATCGGCGTTGCCGTCTTTCCAACCGATGCGGGCGATCCGGGCGAGCTGATCAAGAATGCCGACATGGCCCTGTATCGCGCCAAGGCGGAGGGGCGCGGCCAGAGCCGCTTCTACGAAGCCGCCATGGACGAGGCCCTTCGCCAGCGCCGGCAGCTCGAAGCGGACCTGAGGCTTGCGATCGGCAAGGGCGAGCTCAAGGTCCATTATCAGCCGCTCGCCGATCTCGAGACGGGCTCGATACTGGGCTTCGAAGCCCTGCTGCGATGGAACCATCCCCAACTCGGTCGAATCTGTCCCAACGTCTTCATCCGCCTCGCCGAGGAGAGCGGATTGATCATCAAGCTGGGCGAATGGGTGCTTCGGGAGGCGTGCCGCGAAGCCGCGAGCTGGAACCCGCCGCTGAAACTTTCGGTCAATCTGTCGCCGCTCCAGTTCATCCACGACGACCTGGTCGGATCGGTCGAACGCGTGCTCGCCGAAACCGGACTCGCACCCGATCGGCTCGACCTGGAAGTGACCGAAGGTTTGCTGATCAAGGATGCCGAAGGCGCGCTGGCGACCCTTCAGCGGCTCAAGGCGCTCGGAGTCCAGATTTCGATGGACGATTTCGGCACCGGCTATTCGTCTCTCTCCTATTTCCGGATGTTCCCCTTCGACAAGGTGAAGATCGATCAAAGCTTCGTTCAGGACATGATGGTCAATCCGCAATCGCGGGCGATCATCCGATCCGTCATCGGGCTCGGCCGCGGCCTCGGCGTGCCCGTGGTCGCGGAAGGCGTGGAAACGCCGGAACAGCTCGATGCCCTACGCTCGGAAGGCTGCGACCAGGTCCAGGGCTATCTGATCAGCCGTCCCAATCCGATCAGCCACTTCCAGGGCGTGGTGATGGACCGCGACTCCGCCGCCAAGGCCATAACTGTCCCACAAAGGCACCGCCGGGCCTGAGGCCCTTCCCGACCGCCCAGGACCAGAGTTAGGCCCTCGGCGAGGGGGGAAAGTGGCCGTGAACGGCTTCAGGATGGCAGCCATCACGATCGGTCTCTGGACCGTGCTGGGCGCGGCGGCACCGCCGGTCGCCTTCTTTCCGATCAATGCCGGCTTCGCGGCTGCAGCGGAGGAATATCGGGCGCTTTGGCAAAGCGAAGGTCCGAGGATCGTTGCGGCCCTCGAAGCGGCCACCGGAATCGCGTTTCCGGCAGCGCCGATCGAGGTGATCGTGTCGGAAGGCCCGCCGATGACGGCTTTCGACGGTCGTTCGATGCGTCTGAGGGCCAGCTACTCGCCAGCCTATAAACGGGCGACCCTGGTCCACGAAATGGGTCACCGGCTCGCTCTGACCCTGCCGCGGTCTCAAGATTCGGACGACCACCGCCTGCTTTATCTGTTCCTCTACGACGTCTGGACCGAGCTTTACGGCCGCGACTTTGCCGACCGGATGGTCCGGATCGAGCGCCGGATCGGCCCCGACTATGATTCGGCCTGGAGCTGGGCGCTCGCCATGAGCCGGCCGGAACGGCGCCGGAAGCTGGACGAACTTCGCCGGCCGCGACTGACCTATGACTGGGCCGAGCTGGCCCGTTAGAAAGCCTCTGCGGGCAACGCCATCAGGCTGTCGGCGCCGGCCTCGATCTTGCGGCGAAGAGCGTTGCTTTCCGGCATGATCCGCTCGGCGAAGAAGCGGGCGGTGGTGAGCTTGGCCTCGTGGAAGGCGGGGTCCTCGGTGCCGCCGGCGAGCGCCTCCTGGCTCGCTTTCGCCATTCGAAGCCACATCAGTCCAAGGCTGACGATGCCCGTCAGATGCATGTAGGCATAGGCCGCCGCTCCGGCATTGTTCGGATTGGTCATCGCGTTCTGCATCAACCAGAGCGTCGCCGTCTGGAGATCGTTGTTCGCCCGCTCGACGGCCGAGGCGATCGGCCCCAGCTGCTCGTCGCCCTTGGCGGCGCCGGCTTCCTCGCCGACGATCCGGAAGAAGGCCTGGATCGCCCGGCCGCCATTGGCCGGGAGCTTGCGGCCGACGAGGTCGAGCGCCTGGATGCCGTTGGTGCCTTCGTAGATCTGGGCGATGCGAGCGTCGCGGACGAACTGCTCCATGCCCCATTCGCGGATATAGCCGTGGCCGCCATAGATCTGCTGGGCGTTGACCGCGACCTCGAAGCCCTTGTCGGTGAGATAGCCCTTGATGACGGGCGTGAGCAGCCCCAGCAGATCGTTGGCGGCCTCGCGCTCCTCCTCAGTCTGCGCCTTGCGGCTGATGTCGACCTGGAGCGCCCCCCAAAGCACCAGCGCCCGCCCGGCCTCGTTATAGGCCCGGGCTTCCATCAGCATCCGGCGAACGTCGGGATGAACGATGATCGGATCGGCCTTGGCCCCTTCCTCCCGCTCGCCGGGTACGAGGGCGCGTCCCTGCCGCCGGTCGCGCGCATAAGCGACGGCGTTCTGGTAGGCGATCTCGCCCTGGGCCAGGCCCTGCAACCCGACGCCCAGCCGGGCCGCGTTCATCATGATGAACATCGCCGCCAGGCCCTTTTCCGGCTCGCCGACCAGATAGCCGGTGGCGCCGTCATAATTGAGAAGGCAGGTCGAATTGCCGTGAATGCCCATCTTCTCCTCGATCGAGCCGCAGACGACGCCGTTGCGCTCGCCCAGCGATCCGTCCTCGTTGACCAGGAACTTGGGGACGATGAACAGCGAAATGCCCTTCACATTGTCCGGAGCGCCGGTGATCTTGGCGAGGACGAGGTGAATGATGTTCTCGGCCAGATCGTGCTCGCCCGAGGAAATGAAGATCTTCGTTCCGGTGATCTTGTAGCTGCCGTCCGGCTGCGGCTCCGCCTTGGTCTTGAGGAGGCCGAGATCGGTGCCGCAATGCGGCTCCGTCAGGTTCATCGTTCCGGTCCAGCGCCCGGCGACCATGTTCGGAAGATAGAGGCGCTTCTGCTCCTCGGAGCCCTTGACGAGGATGGAGGCGATCGCGCCCTGGGTCAGGCCGTTATACATTTCGAACGCCTGGTTGGCCGAAAGCAGATATTCCGTCACCGCGGTCGAAAGCACCGAAGGCAGCCCCTGGCCGCCAAATTCCTCCGGCGCGGAAAGGGTCGTCCAGCCGCCCTCGCAGAACTGGCGATAGGCTTCCTTGAAGCCCTTGGGGGTGGTGACGCTGCCATCCTCGTGCCGGGTGCAGCCTTCCTCGTCTCCGGTCCGGTTGAGCGGGTGAAGCACTTCCGAAGCGAATCGGCCGCCTTCCGTGAGGATCGCCTCGATCAGGTCGGGAGTCGCATTCTCGAAACCCGGAAGGTTGGAATAGCGATCGATCCCAAGCACCTGTTCGAGCACATAGCGCGTGTCGCGGACGGGGGCGGTGTAGGTGGGCATCGGCTTCCTCTCAGGCTTGTTCGGCGGATGGGGATTCGGCGGTCTCGGCCGCCTCGACCATGGCGATGAAGCGCTCCAGCTCGTCGATGGTGGCGTCGATATCCAGCTTCTGCTTCTTCAGGAGATCGACCCGGCCGCGGCATTTCTCGATTGTCACCCGGCGCTGCTGGTGGCGCCCGTCGCCGACATCGTAGAGGTCGATCATCTCGCGGATCTCGGACAGCGAAAAGCCGACCCTCTTGCCGCGAAGGATCCAGGCCAGCCGGGCCCGGTCGCGCCAGCTATAGACTCGCGAAAGCCCCTGTCGCTGCGGGGAGATCAGGCCTTCATCCTCGTAGAAGCGAAGCGCTCGGGCCGTCACTCCGAACTCCTCGCACAGCTGGGTGATGGTATAGGTTCGGGCCTGGCGGTCCGACTGGCGGTAATCGGAATGGAGCGCCTGGGACATCGGCTCCTGCTAGGTTACGTTGACGTTAGCGTCAAGCAGCGCCCGCCTCTCGTCTGTCGCTTCGCGGGGATCAGGCCGAACGGCGCGCAGGCCCCTCGCCTGCTGACCTGTAACGGTGGCGGAACTTCCGGCGACGAGGCTCGTAGCGCCGACACGGAACCGGAGCGCGGATCGAGGACGGATGGCAGACGAGCCTTTCTTCGGGTTGAACCCCTATCATCTCGCGCTGACGGCCGTCGGCCTGGGGATCCTCGTCGCCTATTGGGTTCCGCGCTTCTTCTCCGGTCGGGAGCCCGCAGCCTCCGCCTTGCTGATCCTCGCGGGCGCCGTTTCCTTTGCCCTCATTCCCGGAATGCCGGCCGCCCTCGACCCGCGCGAAGCTCCGCGCATCTGGGAATTGACCAGCGAACTTGCCGTCATCATCGCCTTGTTCGGAACGGGTCTGCGGATCGACAATCTCACCGACTATCGACGCTGGCGCCCGACGGTGAGGCTGCTGGCCCTCGTCATGCCGCTGACGATCGCCGCGGTCGCCCTGCTCGGCTGGTCGCTTGCGGGGATGACCCTGGCGGGCGGGCTTCTGCTCGGGGCGGTGCTTGCGCCGACCGACCCGGTGCTCGCCGGCGACGTCCAGGTCGGCCCGCCGACCGAAGGAGGCGAGCATCCGGTCCGGTTCGCCCTCACCACCGAAGCCGGACTGAACGACGGCCTGGCCTTTCCCTTCGTCTATCTTGGCCTGATCATTGCCGCCCAGGGCTTCGTTCCGGGAGAATGGGGCCTGGAATGGCTGGGACGGGACGTGATCTATCGGATTGCCGTCGGCGCCGCTTCCGGGGCGGCGATCGGCTGGCTGCTCGGCAAGCTGCTGTTCGCGATTCCGCGGCGCAACGTCCTTGCGGAGACGGGTTCGGGAGTCCTGGCTCTGGCTGGCGTTCTCGTCTGCTACGGAGCGACCGAACTCCTGGAAGGCTATGGTTTCATTGCCGCCTTCGTGACAGGCCTCGTCCTTCGCCGGGCGGAAAGCGAGCATGCCTTTCACGGGCGCCTTCACGGTTTCAACGAAGCGATCGAACACGGCCTGACCGCCGTTCTGCTCATTCTTGTCGGCGCCGTTCTCCCGGTGCTCTGGCTGGAGCTGGATTGGGCGCACATCGTCCTGGCGCTCGCCCTGGTCCTGGTGATCAGGCCGCTGGCAGGATGGATCGGGCTGGCCGGGACCGACCTTCTTCCGCGCGAACGGTTCGTGGTCGCCGCTTATGGCGTGAGGGGGATCGGATCGATCTACTATCTCGGCTATGCGACCTCGCATCTCGAGTTCGTCAATGAAGGGCAGCTCTGGGCGACGATCGCCTTCACCATCCTCCTGTCCACCCTCGTCCACGGGCTCACCGCCGGTGCCGCGGTGGAAAGGGTGACGGAGGAAGAAGCGGAAGAAGGCGGGCGCCGGGCTCCGGGATAGCGGCCGCACAAGGCCGGCGACTTCCCTTTCAACCGCGCTGAAGGTCGGCCAGGAAACTCCGCACCCGTTCGGCATTCACTCCGACGTCGCTCACTCCCACCCGGCTGATCGAGCGCATGTCGACGATCGAACCATTGCCCTCGCTCACCCGGCGAACGCGAACCACGACATTGTCCTTGAACCGGAAGAAGCGGCTGGTGTCGACCGCCTCGACGATCCCGCGGTCACGATCGGTGGTGACGATCTGCCAGCCCCGCTCCTCGGCCAAGGCGCGCGCTCGATCGACCGTCTCGGCGACGCTCCAGGGAACGCGGATGGTGGCGATGTCGCCATAATGTTCGCGGTGAATAGCCCTCCAGCGTTCGCGCGGCGGCAGCGCCACGAGTTCCGGCCGGCCCATGTCGGGAATGTTGGCGAGATTGTCGGCGCGCACCGTCAGCCGGTAGAAGCGCGGCCAGTCCTCCAGATTGGTGGAAATGTCGTGGATCGGCGGAACGGTGCGGGCGATCCGGACCAGGTTGCCGAGATAAAGGACGAAGGCGCCGGCGACGAGGAGGGCGAGCAGGTTGACGATCATCAGCCGAGGCGCGAGCTGCCGGCCGGCGATCAGCCCGGCGAGAGCGAAGAGGATCCCACCGATCGCGAGGAAGAAGGCATAGCGAAGCACGGTAAAGGCGGGACGGAAATCCCAGGCCCCCTGCCCCGCTCCGATCGAGGCCACCAGGGCCGCCGCCACCGATCCGAAGCCGAGAATCGCCGCGAACCAGGTCAGCCGCTTCGACAGCCGCCTTTTCTTGAGGGCTTCCATCGTTCGCCTCCCGTGAAAGCCCTTTCGCTATGCGCTTCCGGAGAGCGCTGGGCAAGGGGGACTCCGGGTTGGCTCGGGCGCTACCCTTGACGAACCAGGAGCCCCGGATGCTGGACTGACCAGGGTCGATCGTGGACTCGCAAAATCGGAGGAAGCCGAAGTTTAGGATAATATAGGAAAAAATGGGCATTGTGATTCACGCGCACATCCATGCGTGGCAACAAGGGACGCTGAATTGAGCGCCTGTGATTCCGCAATGAGACGAATCTGAATGTTAACGACCGAAGATCAACTCCTGCTCCTCAGCGCACTTCCGGGCATGGCATACCGATGTTCCATCGAGCCACCGTGGAAGTTCGATTATGTGAGCCCCGGGGTACAGGAACTGTGCGGAGTCGAGCCTGCGGAGTTTCTCGGGGGACGGATCACCTGGGCAAGCATCGTTCACGCCGACGATCTCCCCGTCATTTCGTCTGAAGTCGAAGCCGCGGTTTCCGAAAACAGGCCTTTCACGCTTACCTACAGGATTCGTGATTCGAGGGCGGGTGAAAAGTGGGTGCTGGAAAAGGGGCAGGCGGCGCGCGCCCCCTCGGGAGAGGCCGTCGCTCTCGTCGGATTCGTCTCCGACGTCACCGCGCAGAAGCAGATGGAGCAAAGGATCCGCGAGAGCGAAGCGCATCACCGAGCAACCGTTGAGCTGAGCCCGCAGATCCCCTGGACCTCCGATCCGAGCGGCCGGATCCTTGAAGTCGGGCCTCGATGGCTGGAGATGCTGGGTCCGGAGCGGGCGAAGCGGCTTGGGAGCGGCTGGGAGAAGGCGCTTCATCCCGCCGATCGAGGTCGGGTGACAAGGGACTGGAATGCCTGCCTCGCCAGCGGCCGCAGCTTCGACGCGCGCTATCGCCTCCGCTTGAGTGACGGATCCTATCGATGGGTACGCTCTCGAGCATCGCCACGCCGCGATGCCGCAGGTCGCATCCTGAAATGGTATGGAACCATCGAGGACATCGAAGATCAGGTACAACTCGAACAGGAGCTTCGCCGCGCCGAAGAACGGTACGCGCTCGCCGCCCGGGCAACCGGCGACGTCATCTGGGACTGGAACCTCGATGATGGCTCCATCGATCGGGTTGCGGCCGAGGATGCGATGCTGGGTTACCCTAGCGACTTGTTCGTCGAGAGCAGCTCGGAATGGTGGCTCAAGTTGGTCCATCCGGAAGATCATGAGCGAGTCCGCACCGGAATTCAGCAGGTCATCGCGGGCAACGGACAAATCTGGTCCGACGAATATCGGCTGCGCAAGGCAGACGGAACTTATGCTCACATGTTCGACCGTGGCTATCTGGTCCCGACCGAGCCCGGTGCTGCCAGGCGAATGGTCGGCGCCATGCAGGACATCACGGAACGGAAGCGAGCGGAGGAAGCGCTTCGCCAACTGGAAACGCAACTGAGCGAAATTTCCCAGAGAACCGCCATGGCCACGGTCGCAACGACCATTGCCCATGAGCTCAACCAACCGCTCACCGCGACGGCAAATTGGATCGCGATCAGCCAGTACTATTTGGCCGAACGCGACGACTCCACGGGAGCGAATGTCAAGGACTTGTTGAGCAAGGCCGAGAGTCAGGTCATTCGCGCAGGCGAAATCATCCGCCGGATGCGGCACATCGTGTCGGAGGGACTGGCTCGTCGCGAACGCACCTCCTTGAAGGCCTTGACGGAAAACGTCCGGGCGCTCGTCGAGGCAAGCCAGATCTGCTCAAGCTATCAGCTGAACGTCGACATCGCCAAATCGGCGGATTGGATCGAGGCCGATCCGGTCCAGATCGAACAATTGCTGCTGAACCTTGTCCAGAATGCCTGCCGCGCAACGCCAGAAGGGACCAGGGCCGAAATCGCCATCTCCGCCGCGAGGGGGAGTGACGGGCAGGTCACGGTGCGGGTCAGGGACCGCGGCCGGGGCCTTCCCGAGGGGCAAGCGGCAGACCTCTTCTCCTGCTTTGGGCAATCGACCACCGGAGGGCTTGGCGTCGGCCTTTCCATTTGCCGAACGATCGTGGAAGCCCATGAAGGGAGGATCTGGGCCGCGAACAACGAGGATGGCGGAGCGTCGATCTGGTTTACGATTCCGGGTCACTAGATCCTGGCCAGGCCTGACGTCAGTCGCCTGACCTCAGCCTATTTCGGTGCCAAGCCTGGCGATCGATCGGCGAGCCGTGAAATCACACTGATCAGGCAGAGATTTGCGCCTTCAAACCGGCAGGATCCGACGGCAACCCGCCGCCTCCCCTCACCTCTCGACAAGGCTCCGGCACCTGCCTAGATACGGGGCCGAAGCGGGTGTAGCTCAATGGTAGAGCAGAAGCTTCCCAAGCTTACGACGAGGGTTCGATTCCCTTCACCCGCTCCAGCCTATTTTCCAGCTCCAGACGAACCCCTCGATTCCTTGATCGCGCTCCGCCCTATAGGGCTACGCGATGGTTCGATTCCCTTCACCCGCTCCAGCCTATTTTCCAGCTCCAGACGAACCCCTCGATTCCTGCAATCGCGCTTCGCCCTACAGGGCAACGCGATGGTTCGATTCCTTTCTCCCGCTCTTTCTCCAGCTCCTGACGAAACCTCGCTTCCTCGGTTCGCCCTCAGCGCGAATGGAGGATCATTTGGGTGCAGCGGAACAGGGCGATCGTCTTGCCGGAGGTCTCGTTGACGACCTCGGCATCCCAGACCTGGGTCGATCGCCCGCCATGGACGAGCCGGGCCGAGCAGGCGACCGTCTCCCCTTCTCGGGCGGTGCCGAGATAGTTGGCCTTGAGTTCGATCGTGGTGAAGCTCGCGGCGCCGTCGGGAAGCGAGGCGACGCAGCCATAGCCGCAGGCGGAATCCGCAAGCGCGACGATGGAGGCGGCGTGCAGATAGCCGTTCGGGGCCATGTGGCGGCGCGCAACGACGAAGCGCCCTACGGCACGCCCGCTGGTCACTTCATCCCACTCGAGCCGCATCTCGCCGGGAAGCATCCCCACCTGCCGTTCGATGAACGCGTTTGCCTTGTTCTCGTCCCCCATGCCCACTCCTCCGCTCATAAGCTGTTTCCGCGCGTGTAGCGCGCCCCGGTCGGCATCCCAACCTGGGGCTACTGCTCCTGCCGGGACTGATCTGCGACTGGGGTTCAGGGAAAGGCTTCACGCCGACCAAGGCTTCTGGCCCTCCCGATCAGTAGCGTTCAAGCAGCTGCTCGACCGTATCATCGGCGGTGCCCGCCTTGTCGCTGCGGTTGCCGACCTCCCGCTCCAGCGCGGCCTTGATCTCCTCGATCTGCTGGTCGGTGAGGTGCTCGATGCCGATGAACTGGGCCCGGGCCTTGTCCTGGGCGCGAAGCAGTTCGTCCCGTTTGGCCTGCATCGCCGCACCGTCACGATTCTGGCTGTTCTGAATCAGGAACACCATCAGGAAGGTGACGATCGTCGTTCCGGTATTGATCACCAGCTGCCACGTATCGGAGAAGCCGAAGACCGGCCCCGTGACGCCCCAGACCAGGACCAGGGCGATCGCGACGGCGAAGCTCGCCGGCTGACCGGCCAGCGCGGACACGCGGGCGGCGAACCAGGTGAAAGCGCGGTCCATCTCGGCTCCTGAGCCGCATAGCGCCCGCGCCCGGACATTGTTCCCGGTGCAGAACGAAGCCGAGATCAGGCCAGATCGGCGATCGCCTCCAGGACGATCCCGTCCCGGTCCGGCAGCGGCCGGGTGCGGAACTCGTCGCCCGCCTTGCGCGCCCGATCGGCGAGCGCTTCGTCGCGATAGAGTGAGGCCAGCGAGGCGCCGAAAGCCTCCGGCTTGATGGCATTGAGCGGGACATGGCCGCCGAGAGCAAGCCGGGTGACGGCAAGGCCGTTGAGCAGCTTTTCCAGATCATAATGGCAAACGACCTGGGGGAGGCCGGACGCAAGGCCCGACGAGACGAAGCCGTGGCCGCCATGGGAAAGGAGGAGGCGCGAGCGCTCGACGATCCGTCGAAACGGCAGCGGATCGGGCTCGACGGCGAAGCCCCGGCCGGCGAGCGCAGCCTTCAGTTGCGGCGAGGCGCGGGGCACATGGACCCTGACCGGGACGCCGGCCGCCGCCAGGCCGGCCCACAGCGGTGCTGCCTCGTCCAGCCGCTCGGGGCCGTAGACGAACACCTCCTCGCCGCCGCCGTCGGTGGCGGGCGCGTCGGCCGGCACCGGCCGGGCAAGCGGCGGGCCTCTGTCAGCCGCATAGGGATCGAGTTCGGCGAAACCTTCCACCGCGACCCGGTCGGCCAGGAACATCTCCGGCAGGCGCCGAAGCGGCGGCGAGCCCGCAGCCGCGAGGCCGGAATTGACGCTTTCCAGAGTCCGATCCTGGTCGGACGAGGGCGGATGATCGACCAGCGGCGCGAAGCGATCGAGCCCGGCAGGGGGATTGGTGAAGCCGATACCGACCGCCACCGTCGGCACCCGCCCGCGCGCGGCCATGAGCAGGAAGGGCGCGAATTCGGCCAGGACGAGGTCCGGACGAACCGCGTCGAGCAGTCCTCGCCAGGCCTGGATCATGGCCGAGACGATGCCCGGATCGTCCATTCCCAGGCGGACGAGGATGTCGCCCATTCCGGTTGGCGGCCCGTAGGACGGGCGGCGGGCGCTGGTCAGCAGGCGCGGCGTCACCGGCGCCTGCCAGACCGGATCGCCGGCGACCTCTTGCGGATAAAGGGCGTCGATCCGCTGCAGCGCAAAGCTGACTCGATGGCCGGCGTTCCGAAGGGTGCGCGCCAGCTCGGCAAGGCGGACGGCATGGCCGCGATTGGCGCCAAGCTCCCAGCCGAGCAGGACATGCGCCATCGGCCGCTAAATGCCTTCGGCGATGACTTCGCGCCCCGCCGAGCGGAGCCGATCGACCAGGTCGGCACGGCACGCCTCCAGCGCCCTTCCGTCCGTGCTGCGGATGACGAAATTGGCGCCGGCATTGCCTTCCCGGAACAAGGGATAGGAGCCGATCTGGCAACCGGGATGGGCGCGCTCGGTTTCCTGCAAGGTTTCGGCCACCTCGCTTTCCGGAACCCAGCAGCCGATCGTCCGGGACAGCATCGGCCGGCCGCCTTCGAGCCGGCCGGTCAGGGCTTCAATCATCAGTGCCGCGACCTGGGGAATTCCGGCGAGGATGAAGATATTGCCGATCCGGATTCCCGGCGCGCCGGACGCCCGATTTTCGATCAGCTCCGCGCCCTCCGGAACGCGCGCCATCCTGAGGCGTGCCTCGGTCGCTCCGCCGCGATCGGCATAATAAGCTTCGAGCGCAGCCCTCGCCTTGGGATGGACGATGACCGGAACCCCTAAGGCCCGGGCGATCGCGTCGACGGTGATGTCGTCATGGGTCGGGCCGATGCCGCCGGTCGTGAACAGATAATCGTGGGCCTGGCGAAGCGCGTTCACCGCTTCGGCGATGCGATCGATCTCGTCCGGAACGATCCGAACCTCGGCGAGGCGGATGCCCTGCAGGTTCAGCCAGGTGGCGATCGGCGAGACGTTGCGGTCCTGGGTCCGTCCCGAAAGGATTTCGTCGCCGATCACCAGCAGCGCCGCGGTCCAGATCCGATCGTCCATGACGCTGCTCTACCGGCTGGAAAGTTGCGCGTCATGGGTGCAAATCGCAGCCGGCCTCGCTATATCCTCTCGATGACCGATACCCGTCTTCTCGATCGCGACGATGCCGTCATCGGCCGTCACGGCGCCATCAAGCTTCACGGACCCGAAGGCTTCGCCGGAATGCGCGCCGCCGGGCGCGTGGCCGCCGAGATACTGGACGCGCTCGTGGCGCATGTCGTTCCCGGAGTGACCACCCAGGAACTGGACGACATCGTGTTCGCCGAAATGCGCGCCCGCAACGCCATTCCCGCAACGCTCGGCTATCGCGGCTATACGAAAAGCTGCTGCACCTCGATCAACCATGTCGTGTGCCACGGAATCCCTTCGGCCGACCGGGTCCTCAAGGAAGGCGACATCGTCAATATCGACGTCACCCCGATCGTCGACGGCTGGCACGGCGATTCGAGCCGGATGTATCTGGTCGGCGACGCACCGCTGAAGGCGCGGCGGCTGGTCGACGTCACTTATGAATGCCTGATGCTCGGGATCGAGCAGGCCAGGCCCGGCAACCGGCTCGGCGACATCGGCCACGCCATCCAGACCCATGCCGAAAAACAGCGCTACAGCGTGGTTCGCGATTTCTGCGGCCATGGACTCGGCCGAGTGTTCCACGACGCTCCGGAAGTGGTCCATGCCGGCCGCCCCGGCACCGGACCGGAGCTGAGGCCCGGAATGTTCTTCACGATCGAGCCGATGATCAATATCGGCAAGCCCGACTGCAAGGTGCTCGACGACGGCTGGACCGCCGTCACCCGCGACCGTTCGCTTTCCGCCCAGTTCGAACATTCGATCGGGATCACCGAGACGGGCTGCGAGATCTTCACCAAGAGCCCGCAAGGGCTGGACAAACCGCCTTACGCCTGAGGCGGCGGAAGCGTCGTCAGAAATTCAAAAGCGGGCGTCGCCCATCGGCAGCACCCGCCCTTCGCGCTGCATCGGCGGCTCGCCTGGCTCAGTCGGTCGAGCTGTCGCGGACCCGGCGATAGGGAACGAACTCGCCGAGAAAGACGATTCCGCTCATCATCCGCGAACCGGGATCGATCATCGTCACCGTGTCGACGCTGCACAGCCGGCTTCCGAACGGACGGACGACCATCGTGTCCCAGCTGTCGAGCGATTCGGCGCCGGAGCGGGGCCGGTTCACATAGATGGTGCTTCCGGCATCGTAGACGATCGCCGTGTCGTTGATGATCCGGCTGGAGCGGACCTGGTGAAGGCTGATGCAGTCGACCGGATCGCCGGCCACCCGGCCTTCGAGTTCGCGGGCAAGCTGCGCCTGCGGATCGCGGGGCGCGGCCTGAGCGGATCCGGTGGCGAGAAGCGCACCGCCAAGGATGAGGGGAAGGAGCTTGCGCATGGTTCGGCTTTCTACTGTCATGGCTCTACAGGAGCCATCCTGTCATTCTACACCTGAACGCGCGCTGAGCGAAGCGGTTCGCGTCGACCGGTTGTGCGACTCGGTCGGCAGCGCCTATGCGGCGGCTCAACAACGGAGGTTCGGGTGAAGAAGATCGAGGCGGTCATCAAGCCGTTCAAGCTCGACGAGGTGAAGGAAGCACTTCACGAAGTCGGCGTGTCGGGGATCACGGTCACCGAGGCGAAGGGCTTCGGTCGGCAGAAGGGCCATACCGAGCTCTATCGCGGCGCCGAATATGTCGTCGATTTCCTGCCGAAGGTGAAGCTGGAGGTGGTGGTCGATGACGGGCTGGCCGAGCGCGTGGTCGAAGCGATCGCCCAGGCCGCCCAGACCGGACGCATCGGCGACGGCAAGATCTTCGTCTACAGCGTCGAGGAAGCGGTCCGGATCCGAACCGGCGAACGGGGCTCAGACGCCATTTGACCGGCCCGCCTCCCGCTGCCATCGGCCCCGGACTGAAGTGCCGGGCCCGAAAGTCGCCTGCCGTTCGAAGCCTTCCCGAAGCGATCCGGGAGAACTGGGGGTTTCCGGAAGTTCGGCGGGCGGCCGTTCGGCCAGGCGGATGATGGAATTGCCACTCTAGTGGACGACAGTCTCAAGGCCTCCATGTCTCCGGAAGAGCTGCGCGCGGCGATGCGCACGCTCGGCTACCGAACGCAAAGCGACCTTGCCTCGGCGATCGGGGTCAGCCGTTCCACGGTGAGCCTCTGGCTGGAGGGCAAGGTGGGCGTTCCCCGCCCCGTCGCCATGCTCCTGCGAATGCTGATCGCTGCGCAGCGCCGCCCATACTGACCTTCCGCCCCGGCTGGCTGCAGGGACTCCCCGCCCCTGCGTGAAATATTCACCCCTGGCCTTTCGGCTCTGGACGGCGCGACGGGGCGTTGGGATCGTGGCACCGACGCCGCCTCCCGATTCTGTGGGGCGCGCGAATCGGCAGCACTCTGATCAAGGGCATTTCCAAGATGGCGAACGACGCGGGCAAGATCCTTCAGGACATCAAGGACGGCGAGATCGAATGGGTCGACCTTCGATTCACCGATCCCAAGGGCAAGTGGCAGCACCTCAGCATGTGTTCGAGCGCCGTCGACGAAGACCAGCTCAACGACGGATTCATGTTCGACGGCTCCTCCATCGCCGGCTGGAAGGCGATCAACGAAAGCGACATGATCCTGAAGCCGGATCTCGACGCCTTCTACATCGATCCGTTCAGCGCGACCCCGATGGCCATCCTGTTCTGCGACATCGTCGATCCCGGCACCGGCGAGCTTTATTCGCGCGACCCCCGCTCGACGGCGAAGCGGGCCGAAGCCTTTCTCAAGGCCACCGGAATCGGCGACACCATCTATGTCGGGCCCGAAGCCGAATTCTTCATGTTCGACGACGTCCGCTTCGAGGACGGCTATGCCTCCTCCTCCTTCACCATCGATGATGTCGAACTCCCGACCAATTCGGCGACCCGCTACGAGACCGGCAACCTGGCCCACCGTCCGCGCGCCAAGGGCGGCTATTTCCCGGTCGCTCCCGTCGACAGCGCCGTCGACGTGCGCGCCGAGATGGTCTCGACCATGCTCGAAATGGGGCTTCCGATGGACAAGCATCATCACGAGGTCGCCGCCGCCCAGCATGAGCTCGGACTGATGTTCGGCACCCTGACCGAAACCGCCGACCGGATGCAGATCTACAAATATGTCGTCCACCAGGTCGCGCATGCCTATGGCAAGACGGCCACCTTCATGCCCAAGCCGATCAAGTCGGACAACGGATCGGGCATGCACACCCACATGTCGATCTGGAAAGGCGGCAAGCCGCTTTTCGCCGGCAACGGCTATGCCGGCCTGTCGGAAACCGCGCTCTACTTCATCGGCGGGGTCATCAAGCATGCGCGGGCGCTCAACGCCTTCACCAACCCGACGACCAACAGCTACAAGAGGCTTGTCCCCGGCTTCGAGGCGCCGGTGCTGCTCGCTTATTCGAGCCGCAACCGCTCCGCTTCCTGCCGGATCCCCTATGGATCGGGCGAGAAGGCGAAACGGGTCGAGTTCCGTTTCCCCGACGCGCTAGCCAACCCCTATCTCGCTTATGCGGCGCTGCTGATGGCGGGTCTCGACGGAATCCAGAACCGGATCCACCCGGGCGATCCGATCGACAAGAATTTGTACGACCTTCCGCCCCAGGAGCTGGCCGAGGTCCCGACCGTCTGCGGATCGCTCCGCGAAGCGCTGCTTGCGCTTCATCACGATCGCGCCTTCCTGACCCGCGGCGACGTGTTCAGCGAGGACCAGATCGACGCCTATATGGAGCTGAAGTGGGAGGAAGTGCTGCGCTGGGAGACGACGCCCAGCCCGGTCGAATATGACATGTATTATTCCAGCTGATCCGGATCAGCGGCCGATCCGAAGCTCCTCCAGCTTCCGGATCGGCTGCACGGGGTGAATATCAGCCAGGAGCCGCTGTGCCTCGCGTGCGAAGCGGTCGCCGCCAACCTAGCCCGTCGCGCAGACCAGCGCCGTGCCGCTGTCCGTGCGCTCCAGCCCGATCGCCGGCACAAGGCCCATTTCCCCGCCGACATCGGCGAAATCGCCGATCGTCGGCAGGCGGAAGCCGTTGCGGACGAGCGTTTCGTGAACCCGCGCCGGCGGGTCAGCGAAACGGATCTCGAACGACGAGGCGTCGCTTTCCTCGAAGAAGCTTCGCCGCAGGCCGGTGACGGTCAGGTCGTGCCACCCGCCTCTCAGGTCGAGATCGGCGGTGACGGACCGGATGTCGGCATCGCCCTGGATCTCGCGGGTCCGCTCGAACGTCGGAACGAGCGCTCGATCGTGGCCCGGGACGCTGATCGGACCGCCGCGCCGGCTCTCCGAAGACTGCGGATCAATCCTCACCATCTGGTCGAGGATCGAAGCCAAAGCGGGGCTGGGGCGGCATTCGGCCAGGCTCGCAAGGCCGAGCGCCGTTCCAAGGTCGACAGGCTCGGTATCGGCCGGTGAAGGCACCGGAACGTCGGCCTGCTGCGCCGGCGGGCGGGAGATCGGCTCGGGATCGCCGGCCGCCTCCACCGGCGCTCGCGAACGCAGCACCAGAAAGCCGCCGGCGACGAGGACGACCAGCAGGCCCATGACAGCAAGGATCCGGCCAGCTTTCACCTTCTCTCCCCTCCCGGATCCAGCTTAGGCTTCTTCTACACTCCGAGCCACTGGAGTCCTCCCGGCATTTCGAGAGCCCGACAGCCGCTCGCGCAGCCTTCGCCGGCTTCAATAATCCCGAGACACGCGCAAGTTGACGCTTTCGCGGCCGATCGTCGAAATGCTGGACAGCAGGGAAAGCCATCGGGTGATCTGATATTCGACGATGGTCGCGGAATAGCCGCGGGCATCGGTGACCACTTCGACATAGACCCGCCGGCCGAAATATTTGCCGGCGGCGATCTGGGTGCCGATGCCCTGGGTGACGTCGGCGGGAAGGATCCGAAGCCGATCGAGCCCGATCGACTGGCGAACCACGTTGATCGGGTCGAGCCCGCCTCCCGGATCGTTGAGCGAAGCGATGGCGGCGGCGAGCTGCACCGCTTCCGGCGCCGAAAGATTGGTGATCGAGGTTCCGAACAGGATCCGGGAAAGAAGCTCGTCCTGCGGCAAAGCCGGCGTGCTGGTGAAGGCGATTTCCGGCCGCTGGCTGCGTCCGCTGACCCGGATCTGGGCGTTGAGGCCGCGAACCCGTGCCTCGGCGGCAATGTCGAGCTGCGGGTTGACCGGACTTTCGCCCTGGAACCGGATATTTCCCCGGATGAGGTCGAAGCGGCGACCGGCGAAATCATAGGTGCCGCGGATCAGCTCGGCCTCGCCGGTGATCCGGGGTTCGGTGACGGTGCCGGCGACCTCGAGGTCAGCGCTCCATTCGCTGTTCATTCCAAGGCCGGTGACCATCATCCGGTTGGGCGCGTCGACGTCGAGCGCGAGCCGCCACGGCGCCACCCGCCGGACGACCGGCCCGAGATCGTCGTCCGGCCGGTTCAGTTCGCGCACGTTCAGCCGCTCCACCTGGGCGTCCGCGGTCGTGCTTCCGAGCCGGAAACGGCCCTGGTTCAACCGAACCGCGCCCGCGATCGAGCCGCCCTGGCCGTCCGAACGGATGTCGAGATCGCCGGTCACCGCCGCCTGGATATCGTCGCGGTCGAGAAGCCGGGCATTTTCCGCGCGAACGTCGAAGTTCATTCCGACTCCGCGCGCCGCGGCGAAGTCGAGCATACCCGACCCCGACACGGTTCCGCCACCCGGAGTCGAGCCGCGGAATTGCTGGATCTGCAGTCGCGATCCGCCGAAGCGACCGACGGACTGCAGATTTTCGATCACCATTCCGGTGACGGCACTTTCAAGCCGCGCGCCCGCGGTCCGCACCGACCCGTTGATCACCGGATTTTCGAGAGTCCCGCCGAGATTGGCGCCGATCGCGGCCGGGCCGGACAGGTCGATCAGCTCGATACCCGTCAGCCGCCACAAAGTATCGGCCGAGCCGTTGTAGCGGATCTGCGCCGCCAGCGGAGCGCGAGCGAGCCGATCGAACAGGCTGCCCGAACCGCCGATCGGGGAGATCCTGGCCTGGGCCCGGCCGATCGTCCGCCCTTCGCTCACCGCCACCGCCCGGGCCGCGGCATTGACCCCGTCGAGACGGGCGTTGAGGCCGATATCCACCGGGCGCGAGGAGAGGACGAGACCGGCCCGGGTGAGGCCGCGAATCCGAAGATTGGCTTCGCCGGTCGGCGGAGCGCCCGGCGAGGGAGAGCGGTAGCGAAGAAGCCCCGAGGCGATCCCGCCCAGGCCCAGTTCCGGATAGCCGATGTCGAGGACGGTGAGCGGCATCGCTTCCAGTCGGGCGTCGATCTCGGTGCGCTCGCCGAACAGGCCCGCCAGGCTCGCATTGCCGCCGGCAAAGCGGAAGCGGGTGGAATCAAGCCTCCAGCCCTCCGCCGTCTGGGTCAGAACCGCCGGGGTCACCAGTTCGAGCGGGCGCCGGTCGAGGGTTCCGCTGCCCGTCACTCGGAACCGGCCGGGCGCGACATCGGCCAGAGCGTCGAAGGAGAAATCGCGCCCTCGCGATCCCGCGATCCTGAGACGCGCCTGTCCCGTCCCGCCGCGAAGGCTCGCCCGTGCGTCGAGGCTCGCAATCGACAGCGGGCCGCGGCTGACGCCCCGACCCTGGATCCGGCCTTCCACCGAATTGCCGGCGAGATCGAGAATGACGACTCCCTCGATCGTCCCGCGCCGCATCACGATCGGCGGCGGACCGGCGAAACGGGCCTCGTTGGCGGCAAGGCTGACGGCGATCCGCTGGTTGTCGCCGACCGGATCGAAGAGCAGGCGGCCGCTGAGCCCGCCGCCGTCCACGTCGAGCCGGCCGGTGAATCCGCCCGGATCGGAACGCAGGGCGCCGGTGGCTCGAGTGCCGGAGACGTTGAGCGCCGCCACCTGAATCAAGGCAGGCTGGCCGGAGGGAAGCAGGATCCCGCCGCTGCCGGTGAAGGGCCCGAGCATCGATCCGCCCTCCGCCCGCCAGGCGAAGCCGGTCGGATCCGGTTCGAGGTTCACAAGGACGTCGCGAAGCGCCAGCGCCTCGACGGGCCGATCCAGCCGAACCGCAAGCCTGGGGCGGTCCAGCCTTCCCTCGAGCGTCAGCCTGAACGGACCATATTCGCCGTGCCGGCCGGAGGCCTCGAAACTGTAGGTATCGTCGCGGCGCCTGAACCCTTGGGCGGTCAGCGCCAGGTCCGGCGAAGCGATGCGCAGGTTCGAGAAACGGATGACCCCGTCGGTTCCCCGGGTGAGCGCCGTTTCCAGACTCGGCAGACCACCGGCCACCCAGGCGAGGAAGCGATTGTCGAGCCTTCGCACCTGCGCACGGGCGTTGCCGGTGACTACGGTGCCGCGTCGACCCGGGCCCGGAACGGCGCGAAGCTGGCTTTGCACGTCGACGATCCCGAAGCCCGGGATCGGATAAGCCTGCATCGCCGGATTGGCGACGACGACATAGTCGCCGGTGCGAAGGTCCACCGCAAGACTGGCCAGGCCGCGAAGTCGACGCGAGTTCAAGGCCAGACGGTCGCCCTCGAGACGCCGGGCGGTGACGCTGAGTGCCCCTTCCAGGCGAAGATCGGCGAGGATGGCCGAAGCCGTCTCTCCCACGCCAGTAACGCGCCGGACCGTGGCGAGAACCGGAACCCGCACCGGAGCCGAGGTCAGCACGCCTCGGCCGGTGGCTCGAACCTCCTCGAAGCCGGTCCGATCGAAGGCGACGAACGGCGCCGTCAGCCGGTATAGGAAATCCACCCGTCCGAACCGGCCATCCAGCAGTCCCGTCATTCGGACCTGCCGACCGCTCATGTTGCGGAACAAGGCCGGCGGCCGAAGCAGCTCGGCCGCAATCCGGACATCGTCATACCGGCTTCGGCCGAGATCGATGCCGCCCTGGGCTTCCACTCTCAGGGCATCGGAGCGGAGCGAAACTCGGGCGTCGAGCCGCCGATCGGCGAAGGTGCCGGCACCGTTGAGGACGACCCGGTTGGCGGTGAGCCGTTGCAGCTTGCCCTGGAGAAAGGGCGAAGGCGCCGCCCATCCCCTCGCCTCGAACCGGCCGGAATTCATCGCCAGCCGAAGATCGGCGGTGCGTCGACCGGAAATGTCGAGCTGCCCAACTCCGCGCCACTGGCTCCAACTCCCTCGCCCGGCCAGGTCGAGCCGAAGCGGCCTGCGAGTTCCGAACAGGGCGCCGAACACGCCGTCCTCCGGAGCGCGGACCCGGACCTCGAGATCGAACCGGTCGCGGTCCGGCTCGGCATCGAGGCGAAGCCGCAACCGGTCGCCGCCGTCGCGGATCTGCGCTTCGAGTCCGATCAGCGCCCGGCCGCTTCGGATCTCCGCTTCTCCGCCGAGGCTTCCGACCCGCTCGCGGCCGGCAACCTGACGGCCGATCCGAAGCTGGTGAACGTCGAGCCGGCCGACATGCACGTCGTAGCGGGGGAGGACCGGCCCCGGTTCTTCCGGCTCGATCAGATCCGGGAGGCGATGGAGGATGACCAGATCCGAATCGAGCTCGTGGATCAGCAGCCGGTTGAACAGGAAGGAAAGCGGGCGCCAGTCCATGGCGATGGCGGGCGATTCCGCAAACAGACCTTCCGGATCATAGAGGCGAACATCCTTCAACTGGGTCCGACCCCAGATTGACCCTTCGATCCGACCGATCCGGATCCGGAGACCCGACGGCGGGGACATGGCGGCGATCCGGTCGACGATGAACCGATGTCCGGGGCTGGTATCGAGAAAGGCGACAAGAGCGCCGAACATCAGCATCAGCGCCAGAGCAAGGGAAACGAGAAGCTTGGCCAGTTGCGAGACCCAGCCGCGCCAGCTCCGGCGGGTGCGCTCCGGCTCGGCCAGCGCCTCCGCCGGCGCCCCGAGCGGATCGACGGCCGCTTCGTTCACCTAGAAGGCCTGGCCGAGCGAGACATAGACCGCGACCCGGGGATCGCCTCGCTGCGGATTGAGGGGAGTTGCGACGTCGACCCGGATCGGGCCGAAGCGGGTGTGGTAGCGAACACCGATCCCGGTCCCGAAGCGGAGATTGTCGAATCGAGGCCAGGGCGAGGTCGAGATGTTGCCGGCGTCGAGGAACGGCACGATTCCGAAGTCGCGCCACCGGATTCGCGCCTCGACGGCCAGCTCCGCCAGGCTTCGGCCACCGATCGGATCGTCGAAGACCGGGTCGCGCGGGCCGATCCGCTGGAAACCATAGCCGCGCACCGATCCGCCTCCGCCCGCATAGAAACGCCGCGAGGGCGCGATCCGGTCTCGGCTGGCGCCGAAGATCGTGCCGAGCCGGGCTCGGCCGGCCAGGGTCACCGAGTCGCCGAGCGGCTGATAGAAGCTGCCGTCAAGCTGCGCTCGCGCATAGAAGAAGCTTCCCGATTCGAGCGACGCCTCGGGCGAGAAGCGCGCCGACAGCCGGAAGCCCGAAGTCGGATCGAGCAGGTCATTCGACCCGTCATAGCCGAGAAAGACCGGAAGCGCTCCGATGAAGAAGGTCCGCCGCCGGGTCATGCCTGAATCGATGTCGACATCTTCTTCGTCGGTGGCGGTCAATTCGGCGCCCAGCGACCAGGTCCAGTCCTTCTGCCAGATGATGTTGGTCTGGCGCTCCAGGCCTGCCGCAAGCACGAAGGTGCGGGCGTCGAAGGCGGGACGATCGATATTCGCGGCGGCGATCTGAGCGGTCAGAACCTGATCGCGGCGAAGGAAATTGTTCCGGCGCAGGGTCGCCGAGGCAAGCTGTTCGCGGGTGCCCACCACGCCCCGGAACGTCACCGCGCCTTCCGGCGGCAACAGGTTGCGGTGCTGCCAGCTCGCTTCCAGACGGATGCCCTCGCCGGTGCCATAGCCCGCCTCGCCGGCAATGGTGCGCATCGGCGCCGGCTCAAGAGCGACGGCCAGGTCGACCAGGTCGCTTTCGGGCCGCTCCACAGGTCGGATCGAAACCGAAGAGATCAGGCCTGTTGCGACCAGGGCCTGGCGAAGGTCCTCGACGATCGGAGTGCGATAGGGATCGCCTTCGTCGAAGCGGGCGATCGTTTCGAGATGGCGGGCGCTGAAAAGTGGCCGGCCTTCGACGATGATCCGGCCGAATCGACGAGCCCCCTGCGGCTGGACCGGAAGAACGAGGGCGGCCGTCCGGCTTTCATGATCCACCGCAATGTCCAATTCCCCCAGCTCGGCAAAGGTATAGCCGCGACGGCCGAGCTCGGCCCTGAGCGCGGCCTGCGCCTCGTTCACCTTGGCCGCATTCACCGGGTCCTGCTCGGAAATGGCGAAGACCTCGCGAAGCGCGGCGGAATCCTCTGAGTCAGCCTGCTCGAGCCCCGGCAGGCTGATTTCGGCGAAGCGGTAGAGTGGCCCCGGCTGAGCCGTCAGGGTCACAAGATAGGCACCGTCCGAGCCGGGCTCGACCCGGGTGGTGACCAGCCCGTCATAATAGCCATGCGCCCGAAGCAGCTCCGCCAGAAGGTCCGCGTCGGCGCGGGCGCGGCGGTCGATCTGAGCCGCGTTGGCGGCGTCGCCGCGATATTCCTCGAGAGTCGAGAGCTCGCGAAAGCGAGCGAGCAGTGCCTCGGCTTCCTCCCCCTCCAGCCCCTCGATCCGATAGGCATAGCTGCGCGCGGCCGCGGCATCGGCCAGAGCGGGGTCCGGGAGATCGGGGATCTCGTCGCCGGGATCCTGTTCCATGTCCGGCCACTCGACGCCGAGCTCCGGCCACGGATCGAGCGGGGCGGACGGGTCGAGCGGCTGGTCCACTTCGTCCAGCGGCTCGGCCGGCTGCGCCTGCGCACCGGTGGAAAGGATCAGGGCAAGGGCAGCCAAGGAGGCCGCTGCACGCCGCCCCGCAACGACTTGCAACATGGCGCGAAACTAGCCGCGCACGATGTACGGCGCCAGAACGGATTCGCCTTTCTTCTCAGACGGTCGGAGTCAGTGGACCGTGCGTCCGGAGCCGTCCGAGCCGAGCAGCACGATCATCCGCTCGATCTGTCGCCAGCGGCAGAAATGAACCACGTTCCCGAGTTCGCGGCTGCGGTCGGCGCGCGCCGCCGCTTCGCTGGCCGCATGCGCTCCAAATCGGGTGATCAGCTCCGCCGCGTCGGTTGCCGCCGCGCGGTCGGGCAGGTGAACATGCTCGTACAAGGCTTTCCCCAGCCGCTCTATCGTTGACCCTGGCTCAATTAGCAGGGCGATCTTTCCATTTGCCCGACGGCATTGCTCAACGGGCCGTAAACCAAAGCGATTTCACGCTGGCGAAGCGCCACTGGGGCGGTATGAGGCAGTCATGGCTGAGCCCAATCCCAAGTCCGGCGGGGCGCTGCTTGCCGCGGCGATCCTGTTGGGAGTGATCGGCGGTTTGCTGGTCGGCGAGCCGAGCATCGGCTTCCTGGTCGGGCTTGGACTCGGGCTGGCCGCTCTCGGCGCCGTCTGGCTGAACGACCGCCGCCGCTAGACTGGACCGACGATTGCGGGCGACCGGCGCCCGCGGCCCCTGGCTAGTCCTGGCGCGAGGCGAGCCGTTGCAGGCTTTCGAGGGCGCTTTGCAGCCGATCCTGGCCGGGATCCGGATCGAAGGCGGGCGGATCGGCGACCCGCGTCGGTTCGACGGCGGTCCGGCGACGCGCGAGACCCTGCTCCAGTCTCTTCATCAGCTCCGGGATCGCTTCATTTTTGCTTGACGCGATCGGTTCCGGATCGGGGACGGGCTCTACTGGCGGCTCCGCCGCGCGGGGCGGAGGCGCCGGCGGGGGCAGCGTCGCTTCAGGTTCGACCGCTATCGGCGCCGCCACTCTTGCCGCCGGCGTTGCCTCCACGAGCGGCTCGCCAAGTTCGAGACCGGCCAGAAGCGGCGGTCGGGGCGGTGCATCCGGATGGATGTCGCGCCGGCGCAGGCGCGGTGCTTCCACTTCTTCCAGCTCGCGATCCGGTCGGGTTCCAGCCGAACCGAGCCGATCCAGCCAGCGAAGGAGCAGGAAGACAAGGGCGAAAATGACGATCGCGCCCGCTGCGCCGAGCAGGAACCGGGCCTTCGGGCCGAGCGGCGGTTCGGCGGCGGGAATGAAGGAAGGGAGCCCGGTGCTTCCGACGACTGCCGAGAGCAGGTCAGCGGGAGCGGCAAAGGCAAGAAAGGCAACCGCAAGCCCGGCGAGCGCCGCCACCGGCGCATCGAGCGCGTTCCGGTCTCCGTTCCGGATAACTCCCGCGAGGGATCCAATCATGATGTCTTGCCTGTAAGCCGCTGATAGACGGGGGCATAGCGCGAAATGTTTGACGACCAGTTACGCTCGCGCTCGACGAAGCGGCGGGCCGTGTCCCGCCTTTCTTCCCAGGTCTCGCGTCGATCGAAAAGTTCGGCCAGAGCCGCCGCCAGGGCGCCGGGATCGCCGGCTGGAAAGAGCGTTCCCGTGACTCCGTCCTCGATCAGCTCGCGGTGACCGCCGACGTCCGAAGCGGCCACCAGCTTGCGCTGCGCCATCGCCTCGAGCGGCTTGAGCGGAGTCACCAGCTCGGTCAGCCGCATCGCCTTGCGCGGATAAGCGAGGATGTCGACCAGAGCATAATAAAGCTCGACTTCCTGATGAGGGACTGGACCGACGAACCGGATTCGATCGGCGACGGGCGATTGCGACGCCTGCGCCTTGAGGGCCGCTTCCATGGGTCCGCCCCCGACCAGCAGAAGCCGAGCCTTAGGCCGTCGATCGACGAGCAGCGGCATCGCGGCAATCAGGTCGTCCAGTCCCTCATAGTCGTAGAAGGAGCCGATAAAGCCCACCGTGTCGGAATCCTCCAGGCCGAGCGAGCGGGCAAAGGCCTGGTCGGCCGGCGGCGGGCTGCCGAACAGATCCATGTCGACCCCGTTCGGCGAAACGACGATCCGGTCCGGATCGATTCCGCGCCGGATCAGATCGCTGCGCAAGCCTTCGCAGATCACGGCGACGGCATCGGCCTTGCGGGCCGCATAGGTTTCGAGCAGACGCGTCAGCCGGTAGCGAGCCGACCCCTCGCGCCCGGTTCCGTTGCCGACCGCCGCATCCTCCCAGAAGGCGCGGATTTCATAGAGCAACGGCAGGCAGTGGCGGCGCGCGACCGGCAGCGCCGCAAGCGCCGTCAGGACTGGCGAATGGGCGTGGATCTGGTCCGGCCGCCATTCCCGCACCAGCCGATCGAGCCGCGCCGAAAGCGCCCTCACCTCCCGCCACTCGCCGAGCGGCGCCGGAGCCGGGGCCGGAGCGGGAGTCCGATGGAAGGTGATGCCATCGACGATTTCCGGGTCCGGGCCCTCCCGGCGATGACGAGCGCTGGTGAGGCAGGTCACCTCCCAGCCCTGAGCCAGCTGCGCCTTGACGATCGCGCGCGTCCGGAACGCGTAGCCGCTGTGCAGAGGCAGGCCATGATCGAGAACATGCAGGATCCGCATGCGCGGCTTCATGCCATGATCGACTTAACGGCCCGTCAACCGCGATCGATTAAGGCGGGACACATGACGAACAAGCTGACCCGCCGATCCACTCTGCTGCTGCTCTGGATGACGATGGCGGCGCCCGCGACGGCGCAGCGCCAAGCTCCGTTCACCGTCGTCGAAACCGGCGAAAGCTTCGGCGCGCTCGGCGATGCGGTGGCGGCGATCGGCGACGGGACGGGAACGATCCGGATCGCCCCGGGGCGGTACCGGGACTGTGCCGTCCAGGAAGCCGGCTCGATCGCCTATGTCGCCGCCACGCCGGGCCGGGCCGTGTTTGACGGCGGGATGTGCGAAGGCAAGGCGACCCTGGTCCTGCGCGGCCGATCGGCGCGGGTCGAGGGCCTGGTCTTCACCCGCATGCAAGTGCCCGACGGCAACGGCGCGGGCATCCGGATCGAGCAAGGCGATCTCGAAGTGCTGCAAAGCCTGTTCATCGACGGCCAGTGCGGGATCCTCTCGGCCGCCGACCCGAACGGGACGATCTCGATCGCTTATTCGACCTTCAGCGGCCTGGGTCGTCATCCCGACGGCGATGGCGCCCATTCGCTCTATATCGGCCATTATGGTGCGCTTCGGATCACCAACACGCGCTTCGAACGCGGCACCGGCGGCCATTACCTCAAGAGCCGAGCGCCCCGGATCGAAGTGCTCGACAGCAGCTTCGACGACAGCCGGGGATCGAACACCAACTATCTGATCGATCTTTCCCAGGGTGCTACGGGCCGGATCGCCGGCAACATGTTCGTCAACGGCACCGGCAAGGAAAATTATTCGACGCTGATCGCGATTGCGCCCGAAGGCAGGGAGAACAGCTCCGACGGTCTCGTGATCGAGGACAATGAGGCGTCAGTCGTTCCGGACTTCCGCTGGACGACGACGTTCATCGGCGACTGGAGCGGCGATCGGCTCGTCGTCCGCAACAATCGCGTCGGCCAACGGGTGACCTTGCTGGATCGGCGCTGAGCTAGCTTGCGAGGCGCGACCCGAGGCGCTCCGCCAGATATTCCAGATTGGCGATCCGCCGCATCAATCCGCTGTCCGAGATCCGGCCGATCCGGAAGAAGCGCCGCATGATCGGGAAGTCCGGATCGACGACCCGGTTCATATATTCCGGCGTGAGAAGCCCGCCATGCTCGTCGGCGACGGGGCCGAAGCGGCGCTGGATCGCATAGCTGCGCTTCCGAAGCGCGATCGGGCGCACCCGGGTCGACCACTCGCTGAAGCGATGACGCCAGGTCGGTGGTCCGGCGAAATCGTGCCCATAGGCCGACGGCAAGGCCGCCAGCGATGGATCGAGAAAGTTCAGCAGCTGCGCTTCGAAGGCTCCGGCATTCTTGAGCCGGAGCGGCAGGGTCATCGCCTCGGCAACGACCTGGTGGTCGAGAAACGGCATGAGATAAGCGCCGTAGCGCGCCTCCAGGCTGATCTCCCGTCCGAACAGCGAGCGGCAGCGAACGCGCGGATAGATTTGCTCGACCACGGCGCGCGGCAGGGCCGCTCGGTCGCCCGGGCGTTCGAGCGAGTCCAGTATCTTGTCCTCGACATTGCGAAGAAAAAGAGCTTCGTCGAAGAGGTCGGTCGTGTCGCTCCGGCTGTAGCGGGCGAAGAAAGTGCGTGCGACGGCGGCAGCGGTGAAGGGACGATCGGGAAGGAAGAAGAAGTTGCGGAAGACCTCGCCGCAGCCGCCGGAAACCGACATGGCTCCGTCGCGATGACGGGCGTTGCGAGCGGCCGCATTGCCGCCATTCTCGAACAATTCGCCATAATTGGGCAGGCCGTCATATTCCTGGAAATTGCGTTCGACCTGTTCCGGAAATTCGTCCGGCGCGATCTTCCGGGCTTCCTTGTCCACCCATTCGACGGCAAAGCCGAGCGCGGCGCCGATGTCCCTCGAAATCCGAACGTCGGGGCTGTCCGCACCGCCATAGACATAGACGTTGGGCCGGCAGCCCTCGGCGCGGAGCGCCGCCAGCACCAGCCGCGAATCGAGACCGCCCGAAAGCGGGCAAAAGACGAGATCGCCGAACATCGCGACATGATCGTGAACCACCGAAGCCAGTCTTTCCCGGTGGCGGGCGAGCCGATCCGGGAGCGGCATGCGCAAGATCCGATCCGGCAGCGGCTTCGCGAGCGAATGGAGCTGCACGCTCCCATCCGCCAGGAGTTCGAGCGCCTGGTTCGGCCCGAGGGTCTTGAGCTCGGAAAAGACGGTGTCGTTGCCGGTCGGCGTGACGTTGAAGGCGAATTCGTAGACGCCCTGCGGATCGAAGGAGAGGCGCGGCAGCGCCTCGATCGCGGCGAGCAGCGACGTCGACAGGATCCGGCGATCGGGATCGTGGAAGAGCTGAAAAGCGGCAAAGTAGTCGCCGATCAGGAAGGTCCTTCCCGACTTTCGGACGAGGAGGATGAAATGACCGCGGAATCGGTTCCAGTCCACCGCCGGCAGTTCGATCGTGCCGAGCAGCTTCTCGAGCGCCGCGCGGCCCATCAGCCCATCGAAGACGAGAGTCCCGGCGACCGCGACGAGATCATCGCCGTCGATCAGCAGGTTCTGCGGCCCGCCGATGATGTGCGGGGCATGGAGCAGCCGCCAGCCCCGAACCTCCTGCTCGGCGACGCCGCCAAAGCCGTGCCGTTCGAACTGGGCGCGTGCCGAAGCCATCGCGCGGTCGGCGAATTCGGGCTCCCGGGCACTGACGAGAAAGAGGCCGGACATGGCCGCTCTTCCTAGCCGCCGATCCTTAAGAAAAGACGGCGCTGCTTAACGGCGCATCAACCGCCCCGGTCTATTCAGCCCTGGAAAGGCGCGGCCGGAAAGAGCTTCGATGATCGACAATTTCGCGCTTGGCCTCACCCATGGCCTGATGCTGCTCGCGGCATGGCGCCTGCTGTCGCGGCCGGACCTGGACGACGAAACGGCGCCCGCCCCGCGACCGGGCGAAAAGCGCTCGGCTTCCTTCTGGAACAAGGAGCGGGACCGCGGTGCGTGACCTCGCACTCGTCGGCTTTCTTGCCGCCTTGCTGGCGCTCGGGCTGCGCCGGCCCTTCCTGTTCGTCCTCGCCTATCTCTACGTCGATACGGTTTCGCCGCAGCGGCTCTCTTATTATCTTCTGAACAGCATTCCGCTGTCGATGATCGTCGCCTGCCTGGCCTTCCTGGCGTGGCTGGTCGTCGATGCACGCAAGGGCCTCCCCTTCTCCGCCCGCCAGGGGCTGATGGTGCTCCTGCTCGGCTACGCCTTCTACACGACCGGACAGGCGGACTTTCCGGTCCAAGCGGCGGAAAAATGGGACTGGGCCTCCAAGGCGCTGGCCTTCGCCATCTTCCTGCCCCTGACCCTTCGAACCAAGCTTCGCGTCGAAGCCGCGCTCCTCTTCCTCATCCTGTCCTGTGCCGCCATCGTCATTGTCGGCGGGATCAAGACGGTCCTTTCGGGCGGAGGCTATGGCGTCCTGAACCTGATGGTCGACAATAATAGCGGCCTCTACGAGAGCAGCACGATCTCGATGATCGCCATCGGCATCATCCCGCTAATCCTCTGGCTCGCCCGCTTCGGCACCATCTTTCCGTCCGACTGGCGAGTGAAGCTGTTTGCCGGCGGCCTGATCTTCGCCTGCCTGCTGATGCCGATCGGGACCGAGGCGCGCACCGGGCTGGTCTGCATCGCCGTTCTTGCCGTGCTGATGCTTCGCGACGTCAAGCGCCGGTTCCTCTATCTTGGTGGAGCGGCGCTGCTCGGGCTCGCCGCCCTCCCTCTTCTTCCGCAATCCTTCACCGCGCGGATGTCGACCATCCAGAGCTATGAGGCGGACCAGTCGGCAAGCACGCGGCTGGCCGTCTGGGCCTGGACCTGGAACTATGTCCAGGATCGGCCGCTCGGCGGCGGCTTTGGCGCCTATCGCGGCAATCGGATCATGGTCCAGACGACGAACACGGCGTCGGCCGGCGAAGTCCAGATCATCTCCACCCAGGCGGAGGTCGATCAGGGCCGCGCCTGGCACAGTTCCTATTTCGAGATGCTCGGCGAACAGGGCTATCCCGGGCTGATCCTGTTCCTTCTGGTTCAGGTCATTTCCCTGGTCAGGCTCGAAATCCTGCGGCGCCGTTATTGGCGACGAACGGACGAGGATGCCTGGATCGCGCCGCTGGCAACCGCGCTTCAGCACTTCCAGATCATCTACCTGGTAGGGGCCCTGTTCGTGGCGGTCGCCTTCCAGCCCTTCATGCTGCTGATGATCGGAGTCCAGATCGGGCTCGACCAGTTGATCCGCCGTCGCGAGCGCGAAGCGTCGAAAGGCGCCCGAGCGTTCGGCCGACCGGCCGAGGTGCCGACCGACGCGGCAAGGGCCGTCGCATGAATGCGGCGGTCGAGCCCCGCGCGGATCTCCCCGCCCTCACCGGCGCACGAGGGATCGCGGCCTGGTTCGTCGTGCTGTACCACATCCGGGTCTCCGCCGCCGGCCAGCTTCCTCCCGAAGCCATGGCCATTCTTTCCAAGGGCTATCTGGCGGTCGACCTTTTCTTCATGCTCTCGGGATTTGTCATCTATCTCAATTATGGCGAACGGCTTCGGATCGAAGGCTGGGCATCGGTGCCGCGTTTCCTTGCCCGCCGGATCGCCCGAATCTGGCCGCTGCACATCTTCATCCTCGGCGGCGCGGCGGCCTTCGCGCTCGCGTTATGGGTCGCGGGGAAGCCCGATCCGGAGCAATTTCCCTGGGCGCAGCTTCCGCTCCATCTTCTGCTGATCCACAATTGGGGCTTCACGAGCGATCTGGCGTGGAACGATCCATCCTGGTCGATCAGCGGCGAGCTTGCCGCCTACCTGCTCTTTCCCCTGCTCGTCCTGGCGATCGACTGGCGGCGATTTCCATCCTTCGTCCTCCTGGCTGTGGCCGGTGCCTCGGCCGCCGCCCTTCACCTCCTGTTCCAGGGGGCCGGCGCGGACATACTCGATCACCAGATCGCGAGGCTCGGAATCGCCCGTGCCATCCTCGAATTCACCATCGGGATGATGCTGTGCGTGATCTGGAAGCGGGATTGCGGAGGGCCGGCAGGGCTGGCGGCGCTGGCCATCTTCTCGCTCGCCGCAACCTTGTGGATGATCGGTACCCTGGGCGAAACGGCGGCCGCCCCTGCCCTGCTCGCTTCCCTCCTCTTCCTCTTGGCGATGACCGCCGATCGGAAGCTGAACCCGCTGGCCTCACGACCGATCCACTATCTGGGCGAGATCAGCTATTCGACCTATCTGGTCCATTTTCTCGGCTTCGTCGCCTTCAAGATCCTGTTCGTCGAGCGAGCCGGCCAAGTCTCCTTCGGCTTGCTGGGGCTTTTCCTGGCGCTCACCCTGGCCGCGTCGGTCCTGCTCTACCATCTGATCGAGCGCCCGGCCCAGCGGGGGCTGAACCGCGCCTTCGACGGCTGGATCGAGAAAGCGGCGGCTGCCCGCGCGGGCGCTACCGCCTGACGGAGGCTGGAACGAAGTGGCCGGGCAAGCGCTTTAGAGCCGCTCCATGGCCGCTCAGCTTTCGCTCCGATATGTCGACGACAGCCAACCGGGGATCACGCGCAGGCGGCGGGGACGCTATTGGCAATATTTCAACCCCGACGGCAGCCGAGTCACCGACCGGGAGGAAATCGATCGGCTGAACTCGATCGGAATGCCGCCGGCCTACGAGAAATGCTGGTTCTGTCCCGACCCGCGCGGCCATATCCAGGCGGTCGGCTGGGACGCTCGCGGCCGCAAGCAATATCGCTATCACCCCGATTTCCGGGCGCAGCAGGAAACGCTCAAATATGAGCGGCTGGCGGATTTCGGACGCAAGCTCCCGAAGCTTCGCCGCCGGATCGCAAAGGACCTGAGCGGCCGATCGCTCCGCCGCGATACCGTTCTCGGTGCCGTCGTCCGGCTGATCGACGAAACCCGGATGCGCATCGGCAATGAGGAATATGCGAAGGACAACAAGAGCTTCGGGGCAACCACCCTGCGCAACCGTCACGCGAAGGTCGAACGCGGCCAGCTGAAGATCAGCTATGCCGGCAAGCACGGCATCAAGCGAACGGTGACGATCACCGATCGGCACCTGGTCCGGATCGCGAGGCGCACCCAGGACCTGCCGGGGCAGCATCTGTTCGAATATGTCGACGAGGATGGCGAAGTGTGTCCGGTGACCTCGTCGGACGTCAACGATTATATCCGCGAAACGATGGGCGACGAGTTCACGGCCAAGGATTTCCGGACCTGGGGCGCCAGTGTCATCGCCTTCGAGGAGATGGTCCGGCGAGGCGAAGAAGAAGGCCGGATCCGGCTGAAGAACGTCATCGCCCCCGTGGCCGAAGCACTGGGCAACACGCCGGCGATCAGTCGCAAGTCCTATGTCCACCCGGCGCTCATCGAGGCAGCAAAGGATGCCGGAGCGATCGGCGGGCGGAGCCTTCCGAAGGCGACGAAATATCTGAGTTCGGCAGAGCGCGGCCTGATCGAGTTTCTCGACGCGCTGCCTTGCGAGGCCCGCCGTCTGGTCCGCGGCAAGTCCTCCCGCTAAAGCTGCCGGATGATCGATAGCGAAGTGTCTCGAAGCGTTGCCGTGCGCTGGCAGGAAGTGATCGACTGGGCCGGAAGGAACAGCCTGGACATCGCTCTTGCCGTCGGCGCGGGGATCCTGATTGCCGGGCTGCTCTACCTCCTCCGCCGGGTGGGACACCGGCTGATCAGGGACCGCGATTCGACGGTGAGCTGGCGACTGATCTTCGGCCGCGCACTGGCGAGAACCAACAATTTCTTCATCATCATGACGACGATCCAGCTCGTCCTGAGTCAAGCGAACGCCCCGTCGGCACTGCAGCGGCTGGCCGACATATTGTTCACCGTAGCTGCGGCCTTCCAGGCCGCCGTCTGGGCCCGCGAGTTGATCCTCGGCTTCATCGAACATCGGGTCGGCGAGGACGACACCAATCGGACCCTGGGCTCGGCGATCGGAATCATCCGGCTGCTGGTGACGGTCGCCCTGTTCGCGATCGCGATCATCCTGATCCTCGACAATCTCGGCGTGAACGTCACCGGTCTCGTCGCCGGACTGGGCATCGGCGGAATCGCGATCGGCCTCGCCGCTCAAGGTATCTTCTCGGATCTGTTCGCGGCGCTTTCGATCATCTTCGACAAGCCCTTTCGCAAGGGCGACACGATCAGCTTCGGAAGTCCGCCCATGACCGGAACCGTGGAGCATATCGGACTGAAGAGCACCCGGATCCGAGCCCTCAATGGCGAGGAAGTGGTGATGGCCAACACCAAGCTGCTCGAGCAGCAGCTGCAGAACTGGGCCCTGCTTCGGGAAAGGCGGGCCGTGATGCCGTTCGGCGTCATCTATCAGACGCCGCCGGACATGCTCGCCCGGATTCCGCTGGAGATAAAGGAGATCGTGGAAAGCCAGCCACTTGCGCGCTTCGATCGCTGTCATGCCTTCCAGTTCGCCGCGTCGTCGATCGACTTCGAGCTCGTCTTCTATGTCGAGAGCAGCGACTATACCCAGTTCATGGCCACCCGGCAGGCGGTCATCCTCGGCATGATGCGGCGATTTGCCGAGCTGGACGTGGACTTCGCCTATCCGACCCAGATGGGTTTTCTCGGCGGCCTCGACGGCAAGCCCGTCGATCCCCGCGACATTCCGACCCATCTCGCGCCAGCGCCCTGATCCGGGCGCTGACGCTAGAGGCCGACATCCTCCAGGCTGAGCAAAGTGGCATTGCCTCCGGAACTTGTCGTGTCGGTGCTTGTCACCCGCTCGGCGCAGAATCGCGGCAGATAGTGAGGACCGCCCGCCTTCGGCCCCGTCCCTGAAAGGCCTTCGCCGCCGAACGGCTGCGACCCGACGATGGCGCCGATCATCGACCGGTTGACGTAGAGATTGCCGACCGTCGCGGACTGCTCCACCGTTTCAGCCGCCCGGGCAATCCGGCTGTGCAGGCCCATGGTGAGCCCGAAGCCGCTGGCATTCACCCGACGAACGGTTTCGCCGAGCTCTCCCGCCTTCCAGGTGGTGACGTGCAGCAGCGGACCGAACCATTCCTTCCTGAGATCCTCGATCGCGGCCAGCGAGATGAGCGTCGGCGGCACGTAAAGGCCATCTTCCGGCGCCGGCACCGTCTTCAGCCAGCGATTCTGAACGGACGCGCGATAGCCCATCAAACGGTCATAGGCGCCGCGGTCGATGACCGGCCCGACGTCGGTGCGCGGCTCCGCCGGATTGCCGACGACGAGCGTGTCCATCGCGCCGCTGAGCATCTCCAGCGTATGTTCGGCGACATCCTCCTGGAGGACGAGCAGCCGAAGGGCTGAGCAGCGCTGGCCCGCGGAGCGGAAAGAGGAGGTGATCACGTCCTGCACCACCTGTTCGGGCAAGGCGGTGGAATCGACGATCATCGCATTGATTCCGCCGGTTTCGGCGATCAGCGGGATGAGCGGCCGATCGTCGTCCGCGACGAGGGTACGGGCGATCCGCTTGGCGGTGGCCGTCGATCCGGTAAAGGCAATTCCGGCGATCCGCGGATCTTCCACGAGCGCGGCGCCCATGTCCGGTCCGCCGGCCGCCAGAACCAGCGCGTCCTCCGGAATGCCGGCGCCGTGGGCAAGGCCCACCGCATAAGCGGCGATGTCCGGAGTCTGCGGCGCCGGCTTGGCGACCACGGTGTTGCCGGTGACGAGCGCGGCCGTCACCTGCCCCAGGAAGATGGCGAGCGGGAAATTCCAGGGCGCGATGCACACCCAGACTCCCCGGCCCTCCATGCGCAGCAGGTTGCGCTCCCCCGTCGGACCCGGAAGCTCGATCGGCTGGAGTCCGCTGCGCGCCTGAGCCGCATAGTAACGGCAGAAGTCGACGGCTTCGCGGACCTCGGCGAGCGCGTCGGGGATCGTCTTCTTGGCTTCCTGAACCGCGATCTTCATCAGCGTGTCGCGCTCGCGCTCGAGCAGCGCGGCAAGCCGATCGAGACAGGCGGCGCGATCCTCGATGCTCCGTCCCGACCAGGCGGGAAAGCCCGCCAGAGCCCGACCGACCGCCCGGCCCGCCTCCGTCCGGCACTGGTCGGAATGCTCTCCAGCCGAGGTGACGGCCGGCTGCCACTCCATCGGTCCGGCGACGATCTTCGCCACCCGCCCGAGCTCCGAGCGATCGTTGAGGTCGATGCCCTGACTGTTCTTGCGCTCCGGGGCGAACAGATCCTCGGGCAGCGCGATCGAAGGGTGCCGAGTTCCGCCTACCGCGGCAATCTTCGCCACCGGATCGGCAAGCAGATCGTCGTCGCTGAGATTCTCGTCGGCAAGCTGGTGGACGAAGCTCGAATTGGCGCCGTTCTCGAGAAGCCGACGAACGAGATAGGCGAGAAGGTCGCGATGGCCGCCAACGGGCGCATAGATCCGAGTGTGGTAGCCCTGATCCCGGACCAGCGGTTCGTAGAGGCCCTCGCCCATTCCGTGCAGCCGCTGGAATTCGAAATCGCGGCTTTCACCGGCCCATTCCAGAACCGTCGCGACGGTCAACGCATTGTGGGTCGCAAAGGCGGGGTAGATATTCTTCGCCTGAAGCATGTCGCGGGCACAGGCGAGATAGGACACGTCGGTGGCCGACTTCCTGGTGAACAAGGGATAATCCGGCAGCCCCTGTTCCTGAGTGCGCTTGATCTCCGTGTCCCAATAGGCACCCTTGACGAGCCGGGCGGCGATCCGGCGCTTCGTCTTCGCTCCAAGAGCGTCGGCCCAGGCAATGGTCGGGCGAGCGCGCTTGCCATAGGCCTGGATGGCCATTCCGAGCCCGTCCCATCCCTTCAGGGAGGGCAAGCCTGCGACCGCCTCGATGATGTCGAGGCTCATTTCCAGACGCTCCGTCTCCTCGGCATCGATGGTGAAGGGAATGTCGTATCCCGCGGCAAGAACGGCGAGCGCCTCGACCTTTTCGATCAGTTCGGGAACGCAGCGGTCATATTGAGCCACTTCATAGCGCGGATGGAGCGCCGAGAGCTTGACCGAGATGGAATGCCCCTCCTGAGCGACACGGCCAACGGCATGAATCGCGCCTTCATAGGCTTCGAAGTAACGCTGCGCGTCGGGAAAGGTCCGGGCGGCTTCGCCCAGCATGTCGAAGCTGGCCGTGAAGCCCTTATTCTCGCGCTTACGCATCCGCTCGATCGCTTCGCCGATCGTCCGGCCCATGACGAAGATCTCGCCCATCATCCGCATGGCCGCGCCTACGCCCTGGCGAACGAAGGGCTCGCCGGTCCGGGCGATCAGCTTCTTCAGAACGCTGGCCTGTTCGCTGTCGCTGGTCAAAGCGCGTCCGATCACCAGTCCCCAGGTGGCGCTGTTGACGAGTGCCGAGTTGGACCTGCCCTTGTGCGAGCGCCAGTCGCCTTCGCCGAGCTTGTCGGCGATCAGCTGGTCGGCGGTTTCGGGATCGGGCACCCGCAGGAAGGCCTCGGCCAGCGACAGAAGGGCCACGCCCTCCTGGGTGTTCAGCCGATATTCCTGGAGGAACTGGTTCACCCAGCCTCGCGACTGGGCGGAGCGAAGCTCCTTGATCATGTTCCTGGCGCGCTGCTCCACTCGCCGGCGCGAATCGACGTCGAGCGCGGCGTCGCGAAGCAGCGGCTTCAAAACCTCGGGTTCGGGGGCGCGGAAGAGTCGCCGAATTTCAGTACGCGCGGTTGCCGTAGCGTCCGCCATAATCCTGTCCTCGTGGGGCTTGAGTCTCGTGTCGCGCTGCCTCTAGACGTCAAGAATGCCCATCGCCAGCATCGAAGAGATCCAATCCAAGGTCGGAAGCGAAGTCGGCGTTTCCGACTGGATCCTGGTCGATCAGCCGGCGATCGACACCTTCGCAGACGTCACCCAGGACCATCAGTTCATCCATGTCGATCCGGAAGCCGCCGCCACGACTCCGTTCGGCGGCACCGTCGCCCACGGCTTCCTCACCCTTTCGCTGCTGAGCCGGATGGCGGCGGACGCCATGCTCCGGCCGGAGCATGTCAGGATGGGCGTCAATTACGGGTTCGACAAAGTGCGCTTCATGGCCCCGGTTCGCTCCGGCAGGCGAGTGCGCGGCCGCTTCCGGCTTGAGCGGTTCGAGGAGAAACGACCAGGCCAGTGGCAGTTCGTCCACAAGGTCACGGTCGAAATCGAGGGTGAGGACAAGCCGGCACTGATCGCCGACTGGATCGGCCTGATCTTCGTATGAGCCGGCTCGCGCCCCTTGAACGGCCCTGGCCCGATTGGTTTGCCGAGGCGATGGAACGGACGATGCCGCCCGGAATGGAGCCGCTGGCCTTGTTCCGGACGATCGCGCGATCGGAACGCGCCTGGCGCAAGTTCGCTTCGGCCTCGCTGCTCGATCGTGGACCGATCGGGTTGCGCGAACGCGAGATCGTCATTCTGCGCACCTGCGCCCGTTGCGGCTGCGACTACGAATGGGGCGTGCATGCGAAGCTGTTCGCCGGTCGTGCCGGCCTTTCCACGCAACAGCTCCAGGCAACGGCCGAGTTGCCGATCGATCCCGACCTCTGGCCGAGTACCGATCGCGTGCTCCTGGAAACGGTCGATCGCCTGATCCTCGACAAGCGCCTGAGCGACCCCGATTTCGACCGGCTTAAAGACGTCTTCAGCGAGGAGCAGATGCTTGAGATCGTCCAGCTCGTCGCCTTCTACCAGGGCGTCGCGTTGATCTGCGGCACTTTCGATCTTGCGCCGGAACCCGGCATGCCCAACTTGCCTTCGACAGGAGAATGAACATGGCCAACCGCGAAGCCGTCATCGTTTCCACCGCCCGAACGCCGATCGGCAAGGCGTATCGCGGTGCCTTCAATGCGACGCCGTCGCCGACGCTGGCCAGTCACGCCATCAAGGCGGCGGTAGAGCGGGCGAAGATCGATCCCGCCGAAGTTGACGACGTCATCATGGGCGCCGCACTCCAGCAGGGCGTGCAGACGACGATCGGACGTACCGCTGCGCTGCGTTCCGGCCTTCCCGTCACCGTTTCGGGGATGTCGATCGACCGCCAGTGCGCTTCCGGCCTGATGGCGATCGCCACCGCCGCCAAGCAGATCATCGTCGATCGGATGGACGTGATGGTCGCTGGCGGGGTGGAGAGCATCAGTCTCGTCCAGACCCCGGAGATGCGGCTCGGGCCGGACCCCGAACTGCTTTCGATGCACAACGGCATCTACATGCCGATGATCGGCACGGCCGAGGTGGTCGGCAAGCGCTACAGCGTCAGCCGCGAGCGGCAGGACGAATATGCGCTGCGTTCGCAGCAGCGTACCGCCGCCGCCCAGGCCTCCGGCCGGTTCGACGACGAGATCGTGCCGGTGACCGCGAAAATGGCGGTCAAGAACAAGGAGACTGGCGAGACCTCCATGCAGGAGGTCACGATCACCAAGGACGAAGGCAATCGACCCGACACGACACTGGAAGGATTGCGTTCGCTCCAGCCGGTGATGGGCCCGGAGGCGATGATCACGGCCGGCAATGCCAGCCAGCTGTCCGACGGCGCCTCCGCCTGCGTGCTGATGGAGGCAAGCCTTGCCGCCGAGCGCGGCCTTCAGCCGCTCGGCCGCTATCTCGGGATGGCCGTGGCCGGCACCGAGCCGGACGAAATGGGAATAGGCCCCGTCTTCGCGGTTCCGAAACTGCTCAAGCGCTTCGGCCTGACGGTCGACGACATCGACCTTTGGGAACTGAACGAAGCCTTCGCCGTCCAGGTGCTTTATTGCCAGGACCAGCTCGGAATCCCGGACGACAAGCTCAACGTCAATGGCGGCGCCATTTCGATCGGCCACCCTTATGGCATGTCGGGCGCTCGCCTGACCGGCCATGTCCTGCTCGAGGGGCGCCGCCGGGGCGCCCGATATGTCGTGGTGACGATGTGCGTCGGCGGCGGAATGGGTGCGGCCGGGCTGTTCGAGGTCCTCTAGCGCATCGCTATGGCGAAGGGCTCGCCCTCGCTGATCAGGAGGCTTCGTACCGACGTCCATGCCATGTGGCTGGCCGCGCGCGATCCGAGGACGCCCTGGCATGCCCGAGCCTTCGGGCTGCTGGTGGCGGCCTATGCGCTTTCGCCGATCGACCTGGTCCCGGATTTCATTCCGGTGCTCGGGCTCGTGGACGACGCGCTTCTGATTCCGGCCGGCCTTTGGCTGTTCCTGAAGATGCTCCCGCCCGGGCTGTTCGAGGAGCATCGGGCGACGGCGGCCGCTGCGGCCGAGCGGCCGCGAAGCCTCGCCGGACTGCTGATCGTGCTCTCGATCTGGGTCGCGGCCGCCTTGCTGGCGCTTTCCCTGCTGAACTGGACCTATGACTAGACGCGCGCTCGGAAGGGCGTGAAATCGGTCTGCTCGTCGAAGACGTCGATCCCTTCCTTCCGCTTGAGCCAGCCGACCACGGCATAGGTGACCGGGGTCAGCAAGGCTTCCCAGGCCACCTTCAACGCCCATTGGGTAAGAAGCACCTTGATCAGGAGGCTGTCGCTCCAGGCACCGTAGAAGGCGAGCGGATAGAAGATCAGGCTGTCGACCCCCTGCCCCGCCACCGTCGATCCGATGGTTCTCGTCCACAGATGGCGGCCGCGGGTCCATATCTTCATCTTGGCGAGCACGTAGGAATTGACGAACTCCCCGGCCCAGAAGGCGATCATCGACGCCAGGACGATCCGCGGCACCTGGCCGAACACCTGCTCGTAGGCCGCCTGACCGGTCCAGTCCGCCGCCGGCGGAAGCGCAACCACGACCCAGGACATGAACGCCATGAACAGCAGCGCGCCGAACCCCGCCCAGATACAGCGCCGGGCCCGCGCATAGCCGTAAACCTCGGTCAGGATGTCCCCGATCACGTAGGAGACGGGAAAGAAGAGGATGCCCGCGCCGAACGGCCAGGTGCCGAAGCCCGGAACGTCGACGACCGCGACCTTGCCGGCACCGAGGACATTGGAAAGCAGGAGAATGGTGACGAACGCCGCCATGACGAAGTCGAAGAAGCGAAGCCGCCGCTGCGCCAGCGCCCCCGCCTCCACCGCTTCGACATTCGTCCCCACGAGGTTCATCTAGCGCCCTTGTCGCCAATGCCAAAGCGGCAAGCTGAGATCCGGGCTTTCCCAGAGTGGATCAATCAGCAGCCTTCGACAGGCAATTTCGGATCCTGCTTCACTCTGGGCCTTCCTGTGAAGCGGTTTCCTGCTATCATTCCGGCGCCAACATTCGCGGCAAGGGGGTTTTGCCATGAAGCCGACGCGTAAGCTTAACCGACGCTCCTTTCTCGGCACGGTGGCCGGCAGCATTGCGGCAGCGGGCGCGCTCGGCGCAGTCACAAGCACTGCTTTTGCCGGCCAGTCCGGGTGCAGCGACTCCGACAGCGGACTCAATTCCGATCCGATCGGCAACGGCCGCAGCTGCCGCCGAACAAGCGGGTGCAGCGATTCCGATGCCGGACCCAATTCCGATCCGGCCGGAAACGGCCGAAGCTGCCGGCGACGGGTAAGCGGGTGCAGCGACTCCGATCGGGGGCCGAATGCCGATCCTGCGAATAATGGTCGAAGCTGCCGCCGAAGGACCAGTGGATGCAGCGACTCCGACCGTGGACCGAACGCGGATCCAGCCAACCGGGGTCGCAGCTGCCGCCGTTCCTGCTCGGATTCGGATAGCGGCCGCTACGCCGATCCGGCCAATCGCGGCCGGCGCTGCTGACGGAAGGTGGGCGACCGGTTCGCCGGGGCGCCCCCACCGCCATACGGCCGCACGGTGTGGCTTGCGGCGATGGCTGCATGTGCGGCGTTTCGAACTGCGTGAAAGCGCGCTAATGCCGCCGCACGCGCCCGTAGCTCAGTTGGATAGAGCACGAGCCTTCTAAGCTTGGGGTCGCAGGTTCGAATCCTGCCGGGCGCGCCATCCCTATGAGGCTGCAGGAGCATCGGACTTTGCGGCCCCTAGGCGGCGAGCGGCGCCCTTGCCAGAAAGCCATCGAGTTGAGCCAGCCGCATTGGCCGTCCGAGGAGGTAGCCTTGAAGCTCGTTGCAGCCGATGCTCGAAAGGAACTGGCTCTGGTGAGGCGTCTCCACCCCCTCGGCCGTGACCTTCAGCTTGGTAGCGCGGGCAAGGTCGACAATCGCCTGGATGATCGCCCTTCCGTCCCCGCCACCCTCGATGCTGTCCACGAACGAGCGATCGATCTTTACCCTGTCGATCTCGAACTCGCGCAAGTGGTTGAGCGATGAATAGCCCGTGCCGAAGTCGTCGAGCGCAACCCGCACGCCTGCCGCGCGCAAGGAAGCGATGTTTGGCCGGCATTGGTCGGCTTTCTCGACCAGGCATGTCTCGGTAAGCTCGAGCTCAAGCCGGGAGGGGTGAACCTCAAACTCATCGAGCAAGGCCAGGACGTCCCTCGCAAAAGCGGGATTTCGAAGCTGGACCGGCGAGACGTTGACCGAGATGGAGGGGATCGGCCGGGAGGCGATGACCTTGCACGCTTCGCGCAAGATCCACCATCCCAGCTTCTCGATGAGCCCTGTGTCCTCAGCGATCGGTATGAAGGTTGACGGCGGAATTGCTCCCCTTGTCGGGTGGCTCCAGCGCGCCAGGGCCTCCATGCCCGAAAGGCGCATATCGCTCGCATCGATCAGCGGCTGGAAGCTGACCGACAGCTGATCACCCGCGGCCAAAGCTGTCCGCAGGTCCCGTTCGATCTCGCGTCTTTGCTGGACGGTCTCGTCCATTGGATCGGTAAAGCGCTCGTAACGGTGACGGCCGCCGGTCTTGGCCGCGTAGAGGGCAATATCTGCCTTTCGCGTGAGTTCGACCGAATCGACCGCATCGGCCGGCGCATCGGCGAAGCCGATGCTGGCCCCGACATGGACGGCCATGTCGCCGATCTCGAAAGGCTCATTGAGCGCCTCGATCAAGCGCATGCACAATCTTTCGGTTTCGCCGGGCGAACGGACGCCGGTCTGCAAGATCGCGAACTCGTCGCCGCCAAGTCGGGCAATCATGTCGGTTTCACGAGTCAGGGCGCGAAGGCGGCGAGCGACGAGGCGCAGAAGTTCGTCGCCGACGGGATGGCCATAACTGTCGTTGACATGCTTAAAGCGATCGAGATCAAGGTAGAGCAGGGCGATCCTCTGGCTGTCGCGCTTCACCCGCGCCAGTTCATGCTCGAGCTGGTCTTCGAAGCGTGCGCGATTGGCGAGGCCTGTCAGGGCATCATGGAAAGCGAGATGCTGGGCCTGTGCCTCACTGGCGATGAGCAGAAGGGTGCTTTTTCGAATCCTGACGATCAGTCCCGAGACGATCAAGGCGACGATCACCAGCGCCCCCGCCAGTGCAGGAGCCAGTCTGCCGATGATCCCGCGGCCGGGCCGGAAGGGTGCCCAGGCGAGAAAGCCGATCGGGGCGCCGCCAGATCCGATTATCGGCTGCACGGCATCGTCGCCCTGTGTTTCGGCGCGCCTCAGGAACCGGACATTGTCGAACTGATAGGTGCGCCCGAGCAGCTGGGCGAAGTCACGGTCGAGATAGCGTACCGAGATATGAAGCGGCTCGGTGCCAGGCCGTTGATGAACCGTTTCGTTTTCCGGCACGATCGGCTTCGCGCTGACGATCGCCGGACGGGCGCCGACGATCGTGAACCGAGCGGCGCCGACGCTGGAGAAGCCTTGTGCGGGTTCGTCGCCCCGTCGAAGCGCGGCGCGGAGGTCTTCGACTACCGGCTGCAGCGAACCGGCACGGCGGCCATAGTCCGACGGCGGAACTCGGCGGCTCTCCCGCATCGCGTAGACCGGCGTGCCGTCTGCGCGAAGGATGTAGGTTTCATCGTGATGATAATAGGTTCCGAACCAGACGCCGAGATTGTTGTCGAGCCATTCAGCGTCGGGCTCAGCGACGCTGAGCTGCTCGACGGCATCATTCCATACCGTCGAAGCCTCCTGATCATGGGCTATCCTGGCCAGACTCTGGGCAAGAACAAGCCGCATCAGTTCCTGCTGCCGGGCGAGCGCGGCGGCATCGGCCTGGCGTGCCGAAGTGACGAGGAGACCGGCGACGAGAAGCGCGACGAGCAGGATCGACAGAGCAATAGGAACCACGACCTGTCGCGCAAATCGGCGATGTACAAGCGAGCGAACCATTCTGGATCCCGGCAGAGTCATCCCGCCGGTAGCAAGCGGCGCCTAAACATTTGCTCGATCGGGCCTACGCAATTCTACCTAGGCTCAGCCGAGCGAGCGCATCGCCACAAGAGCGCTTAGCCGGACAGTCCGGCAGTTCAAATCGCTCGGCTCGCGATCGAATTGCCGAGGCGTTCCGCGAGGAAGTCGACAAAAGCCCGTACCCGTGCGGGCGTGTTGGCGCCGCCAACGAAAACGGCATGGACGGGTTCGACGTCACCTGGGTTGAAGGCTTCCAGAATGGGAACGAGGCGGCCGCCTGCGATATCGTCGGCAACGCTGAACGCGCCGACCCGTGCGATCCCGGCTCCCGCGGCGGCGAGCTGGCCGAGAGTTTCGCCATTATTGGCCTCGATATTGCCCGAGACCGATAAGGCATAATGGCGGCCCGCCTTCAGGAACGGCCAGATCGGCTCGGCTCGCCGGAAGTTGAAACTGAGGCAGTTGTGGCCGTGCAGGTCCTCCGGGACCTCAGGCTTGCCGAAGCGCTGCAGATAATTGGGCGAAGCGACAACGACCCGGCGAGTCTCCCCCAATTTTCGAGCGGTCAACCGGCTGTCGGCCAGCGGGCCGAAGCGGATCGCTACATCCGCCTGACCTGCAGCGACATCGACCAGGGAATCGGTGAGCCCGATATCGACGAGGATCTGCGGGTGGCGCGTCAGGAATTCGGGAAGCAGGGGCACGATGCAGAGCCGACCGTGGGACAGAGCGGCGCTGATGCGCAATCGTCCGCGCGGCGCCGCCTGTTCGGCGATTTCCTGCTCGACCTCCTCCAGATCCGCCAGAATCCGGCGGGCCCCGCAGAGATAGGAATGTCCTTCGGCGGTCAGCGTCAGGGATCGCGTTGACCGAAGCAGCAGCCGGACTCCGAGGCGTCGCTCGAGCCGGTCGATCGCCCGGCTGATCGCCGACGGGGTCAGATCGAGGCGCCGGCCGGCCGCCGAGAAGCTGCCGGCGGCAACCACCGTCACGAAGATCTCGAGTGCTCGGGCGCGATCCTCGTGCATCATCTTTGCATCAAACTCAAAAGTCCTTCGCATCCGGGCTGGCTTCTCCGCCAGCAGCCGAGGCTGCATCTATGCACTTCGATCCAAGATCAACCCCTTTTGCTCGCGCAGGAACCACTCCATGAAGCTCAATCCCGGACTTCTGGCGCTCGCGGTAGGCGCCTTCGGAATCGGAGTGACCGAGTTCGCCCCGATGGGGCTCCTTCCCGTCATTGCCGGCGACCTTGGCGTGTCCATTCCGTTGGGTGGGCTTCTGATCAGCGCCTATGCTCTCGGAGTCGTGATCGGCGCCCCACTGATGACTCTGACCACCGGCCGCATACCGCGCCGGACATTGCTGATCTTCCTTGCCGGCATCTTCACCCTCGGCAACCTCATGGCTGCCATCTCCGGCAGCTACGGCATGCTCCTTGCCGCCCGCCTCGTCACCTCGCTGAATCACGGCGCCTTTTTCGGAGTCGGGTCGATCGTCGCAGCTGGGCTCGTGGCGCCGGAGCGAAGGGCAAGCGCCGTCGCCGCCATGTTCATGGGGCTGACCATCGCCAATGTCGTCGGGGTTCCGATCGCAACCTGGGCGGGCGAACATCTCGGCTGGAGAGCCGCGTTCTGGGGGATTGGAGCACTGGGTCTCGCGACCATGGCGGCCCTGCGCCTGACCCTTCCGGATCTGCCCGCAACCGCTGGAGGCAATGCCCGGGCCGAACTTCGGATCCTTGTCCGCCCCCGCGTCCTGGCGGCGCTTGGGCTGACGGTAGCGGGTTCGAGCGCGATGTTCACCGTGTTCACCTACATCGCGCCCATCCTTCGGGAGGCGACAGGGGGATCCCTCGGTTTCGTTACCGCCATGCTGGTGACCTACGGAGTCGGCCTGACCGTGGGCAACTGGCTGGGCGGAAGGTTTGCGGACCGGTCGGTGGACCGCACACTGATCGTGACCCTGGCCTCCCTTACAGCCGTTCTCGTCCTTTTGGCCTGGCTAATGCCCTTCCCGGCCCCAACGGCCCTCCTCGTCTTCCTTTGGGGCGTTGCGAGTTTCGCCCTCGTGCCACCCTTGCAGGTTCGAGTGATGGCGGCAGCAGCGGAGGCTCCAAACCTCGCCTCGTCGGTCAATATCGGCGCGTTCAACCTCGGCAATGCCGTTGGCGCAGCGCTGGGTGGCGGAGTGATTGCCGTCGGTCTCGGCTACCCGGCCGTCGCACTTGCCGGCGCGGCGACAGCGGCGATCGGGCTGACGGCGGTCCTGTTCTCGCGTCAAGCCGAGGCACCCCTCAAAGAGCCAAGCCTCTGCGACAGCACTGGATGAACGAGTCGAATATCGCCGACCGAAGATCGCGAGCAGATCCTTGCGATCCATCCTGACTTGCGACTCTGCTTCCCGGATCGAGGCTCACCGGAGTCGTTCACCGCCAAAATTGCTTGCTGCAGTGCGGAAATCGAAACCAGCAGCGCTCACCCTCGTTCGCCGCACATGGAAAGCAGCGGTAACAGCAGTGGCGGCAATCCCGCCGGAACCGAGGCCGCCTCGGCGGGGCCAGCGAAACTGTCGATCAACCCTCCTGTCTTCCTGACTTCGGCAGCCCTGATCCTCGCCTTCGTCCTGTTCGGCAGCCTCTTCGCCGACCAGGCACAGCGGCTCTTCACGCGAGTCCAGGCCTTCATCATTGAAGATTTCGGCTGGTTCTACATCATCGTCGTGGCCGGTTTCCTGGTCTTCGTCCTGTTTCTGATGATCAGTCGCTATGGCGACGTGAAACTCGGGCCGGACGACAGCGAGCCGGATTATAGCTACCTTTCCTGGCTGGCGATGCTGTTCAGCGCAGGGATGGGCATCGGACTCGTCTTCTTCGGCGTGGCGGAGCCCATCCAGCATTACGCCTCACCCCCCGTGGGACCCGGCCGAACCGTCGAGTCCGCGCGCCAGGCGATGGTGCTCACCTTTCTTCACTGGGGCCTTCATGCCTGGGCGATCTACATCGTGGTCGGGCTTGCCCTCGCCTATTTCGCCTTTCGACGAGGTCTTCCCCTCACCATCCGATCCGCCCTTCACCCTTTGATCGGCAACCGGATCTATGGCCCGATCGGCCATACGATCGACATCTTCGCCGTGATCGGGACGATGTTCGGAGTGGCGACGTCGCTCGGTTTCGGAGTTCTTCAGGTGAATGCCGGCTTCGGCTACCTGTTCGGCGTTCCGACCAACTCCGGCGTACAGATATTGCTCATCGCCCTGATCACCGGAGCGGCAACGCTGTCGGTCATGCTGGGGCTGGACCGCGGCGTCAAACGGCTTTCGGAGTTCAACATCATCGTTGCGGCGCTGCTTCTCGTCTTCGTACTGTTCGCAGGCTCGACCGTCTTCCTGCTCCAGGCCTATGTCCAGAATATCGGCAGCTATCTGAGCGAGCTGGTTCAGCGCACCTTCGCCATGTACGCTTACGAACCCAACCCCTGGTTCGGCAACTGGACGCTTTTCTACTGGGGCTGGTGGATGGCGTGGTCGCCCTTCGTCGGAATGTTCATCGCGCGAATTTCGCGCGGCCGAACCATTCGCGAGTTCGTCGCCGGCGTCCTCATCGTACCGGTCCTCTTCAGCTTCCTGTGGATGACGGTCTTCGGGAATACCGCGATTGCCCTGGATCTCAGCGGAGTGGCTCCGATCGCCGAAACCGCGGCCAACGACCTGCCGGTGGCCTTGTTCGTCACGCTCGAACAATTGCCGCTGTCCGCGATCGCCTCCGGATTGGCCACGATCCTGGTCATGACCTTCTTCATCACGTCAGCAGATTCCGGAGCCTTGGTGATCGACATGATCACTTCGGGCGGGGTCGGAAGTTCGCCCGTCTGGCAGCGCGTCTTCTGGGCCGTCGGCGCGGGCGTGGTTGCAGCGGTACTGCTCGTTGCCGGCGGTCTTCAGGGTCTCCAGACCGCTGCCATTGCGAGCGCGCTGCCATTCGCCATGGTGATGGTGTTCATCTGCTACGGTCTGCTTCGAGCGCTGCAGATGGAGGGCAAGGGAACGGTCATGGACCTTTCCGCCGCCGCGGCCGAGTCCCCGCGATCGTCCGTACCTCTCAACTGGCAGCAGCGCCTCGCGACCATCCTCCACTATCATCGCAAGGAGGAAGTTCAGGCCTATCTCGCGCAAACCGCCCGGCCCGCGCTCGCCCAGGTCGCTGAGTCGATGCGGGCCAGCGGCCTTCAGCCCAGTCTGGTGCAGAATGAGGAGCGGCTCGACCTCACCATTCCCCACGGCGATCAGGACAGCTTCCATTACTGCATCCGGGTCCGCGGCTATCGCGCTCCCAGATTCGCGCTTGTGGAAGCTCGCGACGGTGCGCCCGATCATCATTATCGGGCGGTCGCCCATTCCTCGCAAGGCGACCAACCGCATGACGTAACCGGCCACACCGCCGATCAGCTGATCGACGATCTGCTGAAGCGCTACGCCAGCTTTCGCCAGGCCAGGCGGATGACGTGATGCCATCCGGCCAGGCGACAACAACCTCCGCGCTCGCTTCGTGCCGCCGACGAGTCTGGCGAATGGCTTCAGTCTTCTGAGGCGAGCGGGTCGAGCGCTGCCACTTGCGGCGAAGTCCGCGGAAGCAACTGATAGGGTCCCTGCTCCTCCTCCGGCACGGGCGCCCGGCGACGCTGCCGCCACAGGCCGAAGACCAGCGCGGCGCCGGCGCAGGCGGAAGTCCATCCGAACAGGCCGGCGGGCCCGACCGCCGTCATCGCCACCGAACCGGCGAGCGGTCCCAGCGCCGCGCCGATCGAGTAGACGAGAACGAGGCCGCCACTGGCCCCGACCCGCTCGGCTGAGGTCAGATGGTCGTTGGTGTGAGCGACGCAGAGGGGATAGAGAGCGAAGACGAGGCCGCCGAACAGGGCACCGAGGAGCATGAGCAGCGCGGCCGAGGACCCGACGGCCGCCAGTGCCACCCCGGTCGCCGTGGTGCCGGCGATCACGCCGATCGTGATCCGTCGCCTCTCGAAACGATCGGACAGCCAACCTATCGGCCATTGAAGCGTTATTCCGCCGGCGATCACGGCGCTCATGAACAGGGCCGTGGCCGAGACCGACAGCCCGGATCCTCGCGCATAGATCGCGCCCAGTCCGTAGAAGGCGCCGACGATCAGGCCGGTCACACCGACTCCGACAAACCCAAGCGGCGATGCCGCGTAGAGCCGGCCGACGGAGAAGTTCGCCAGCTCAACCAGTTCAGGCCCAGACAAGCGCGTCAGAGCGACCGGAATGATGGCAAGGGTGACGAGGATCGAGGCCAGGGCAAAGGGCAGGAACGGCTCATGATTCAGGTTCAGGAGGAACTGTCCGATCGCCTGACCGGTATAGATGGCGATCATGTAGGCGGCGAGGAGTGTGCCTCGACTGGAGCGCTCCGCCCGGTCATTGAGCCAGCTTTCGATACAGACGTAGACGCCTGCCATGCACAGGCCGTCGATGAGGCGAAGGACGAGCCAGAGACCGACCTGCTCCTGCAGGCCGTAAGCCAGCGTGCTTGCCGACATCAGGGCCACCGTCGCCGCAAAGGTGCGGATATGACCCACCCGGCGGATGATCCGGGCGACGCTGAGGGATCCGATCGTCAGCCCGGCGAAATAGCTGCTCGTGACCAGGCCGATGGTGACCGGGCTGTGCCCCGATTCCTCCAGGCGCAGGCCGACCAGAGTCGTGACGAGGCCACCGCCCGCCATCAGCATGAAGACGGCGAGCAGCAGGCTCCGGATCGAGAGCGCGGAGCGGATCATCCGCCGATCAATGGCTTGCGCCGCCTCGCGTTCCGCTGCCGGTCGATCCGGGCTTGGGGCGGGTCAGAAACGAAGCGTCAGTCTTTGCCTCGCCAACGCCTGGAAGAGGCTCGGCTCTCGACTGCGCGCGAGCTTCAGACCCGCTCCGCAAGCACTTGCTTCACCTTGTTGCCATGGCGCCGGCCAGGCTTCGCCCACCGGTGCCAGGCCCTTGGCCGGAATCCGCTGTCGAGGTTCCGCCGGAGCGAATGACCGGGGTCGATCCGTCACCCACGATGGCGAAAGCGGACCAGTAATAAGGATGGGAGGTTTGCGGGTCGTCCATCAGGGCCTGCTGGGCCACTTTCAGCGCTTCCGCTGTCGAGGTGCCCGCCGGAGCCGTGAACAGGCCGGAGACGAGGCGCTGGGTCGCCGAGAAATCGTCGGGGACCGGCCAATGACTCGCCAGAACCGTTCGGCTCCCGGCGCCGACGAAGGCGCGGACCAGTCCGTCCATCGCGGTGCCACCGCCCGAGGTGATCCCGGCCGCGCGAGTCGTGGTCACGCTGGCGCTCCCGGCCGTGTCGCAGGCGGAAAGGATGACCAGATCCGCGTCCAGCCGGAGATCGAAGATCTCGGCGAAGGTCAGAAGCCCGTCGGATTCATCCGCGCCGAACGAGGTGACGAGAGCCGGATGGGCTGGGCAGTCCGGCTGCGGAGCCGTCACGAGGCCATGAGTCGCGAAATGGATGACTCGAAAATCGTCAATTCCGGGCATCTGCTTGACGGCGGTGTCGGAGAATGCGCCCCCAGTGAGGACTTCGCCGCCCGATCCGCTGTAGCGTTCGATCGTTCCCCGCGCCGTCACGAGTTCGGCCGCAGAGATCGGCCGAGCCCAGGTCGCCGCCGGCCATTGACAAGCTGAGCCGCCGAAAATCCCTCCGCGCGTTCCTGACGGCGCGGCGATCACGTCGAGCGGCTGGTTCTCGCCGAGTCCGAGATAGGGCCGGCGCGCATCCGAAGGGCGGGCGTTGCGGACGTCCCGGAACGCGCTCGCCGAAACCGCTGTGGTGACGTCCATCCGCCGGCCGAGCCAGGCGACGCCGGTAAAGTCGAATTCGTCGCCTCCTTGCTGGCTTGCTCGTGCCCGATAGGAGGCGACGCTCTCCGGGCTTGTCACCAGGAGGTTCGGCGGCAAGGTCAGCAACGCACCGTCCGGCTCGAAGACGAGATGGCGAATCTCGGCCAGTTCGGACTCCACCGGGGAGAAGAGTCGCAGGTAAAGCTGATGCGCGCGTTCGACGTCGAACGGGTAAGTCACGGTTTGGCCGTTCTCGATCTTGACGATCGATTCCCTGATCGCCGTCACCTGCTCATCCAGCTCATCGCCGCCCATCCCAATCGGATAGGCGCGTGCCGAATCCTGCGTGACGAAGAGTGCATAGCTGGCGCCATCGAGTACGATGACCTTCAGATAAGCCTCGGCGGGTCGAAGTTCCTGCTGGAGGGCGGCGAGATCGATCGCGTTGTTCGACACCGCACGGAAACGTGGATAGCGAGCCAACTCAGCCTGGGTCGAGACCTGGAGCTCCTGAAGGCGGGCGAGCCGCTCCTGGAGCTCGGCTAAGCGCAGACTTTCCGCATCGGTTGCGTTCGGGCGGCTGGTCAGCCCGGCGAGCGCGATCCGGGTCCGCTCCACTTCTCGCGACAGGTTGATCGACCGACGGAACAGGGCTGCCGCAGCGTCGCTCCCGGCGGAAAGCTCGCGCGCAAGAACCGCCTGGGTCTGAGCGACACCAGGGCGAACGAGCGCCTGCCCAGCCTGGAACATGTCGGCCGCCACAGCCGACTGATCGGAGCGGCGCGAGAGCAGGTCGAGATAGGGTGCGATCAACGTCTTGAGTGTCGGCGCGGGCGTGCTTTGAGCGAGTGCGACAACCGATCGGTAGATTTCGATGGCCTCCTCCTCACGTCCGGTCCGGGCAAGGAAGCCGGCAAGTTCTGCCTGCGACGAAAGGAGCGCGGGAGAGGAAGGGTATCGGCTGGCCACCAGATCGGCGGCCGAACGGTAAAGCCTTTCCGCTTCGGCGACGTTGCGTTCGGCTTCGGCGATGGCGGCAAGCTCCACCATGATCTGAGCGCGCATCCAGGCCACCGAACCGATGCGTCCGCCGCGAACCGCCGCGAGCCGTGCCAGCGCTTGGTTGAGTTCGGTCCGAGCGCGCGCCGGATCGCCGCCGAGCCGGTGAACGGCACCGCGCAACTGGGCGGCCTGGCCATCGAGAACTTCGGCACGCTCCGACGGGAGCAATGTTTCTCCGGAAAGAGCAAGCGAATCCGCTCCCACCGCTTCCGCATTCAGCCGCTCAGCAAGGGCTCGATCGATCTGCAGCGAAGCGACGCTCGCAGGATCCAGGCCCTCAACGGGAGGCAAGGGGTGTGAAAGGACTTCCAGGGCCGCCTGCCGATCACCTTCGTTGAGGTGATGTATGGCGCGATAATTGCGGAGCATCCGGGCGAACACAGGGTTCGTTCCGATCGCCGGCACGGCCGCCTGGAACAATTCCTCGGCGCGCGCATGGTTTCCGAGATTGGATTCCTGAAGCGCAGCGTTGAGCATAGCCTCGGCGCTGCTCCCGATCGTCGAGTCGGTACCGGCAGCAACAGCGAAGAACTCCGCAGCAGCGGCATAGTCGCCGGCATTGCTGCGCCGATAGGCTTCCGCCAATGCGGCTTCCGGAGACAGCTGTGTGGCCTGAACCCGCGCAAAGGCCGCCGCATCGCTGCCTTCTGTAACCGCCACCTCGACCGGCACGTCGACCACTCGGTCGAGCGCAAGCGTTTGAAGTCCCACCTTGAGCGCACTGTCGTAACCGGAAACGCCCTGCGCAGCGAGAACCCGGTTGCCGCGCTCGAGCAGATAGGCCACGTGAAGCAGGCCGGCTTCAGTTCTGCAGTTCAGGACTCTGACTTCACCAAGTCCATCGATCGCTTGCGGTTCAGCCGGCGTGCAAGAACCCGTTTGCGTGCCCTGAAGACGTTCCAGCGCGCGATCGAAACTTCCTCGCAGCTCGTGAAGCCGCCCGACCGGAGCCGCGGCGTCGCGGCAGACCAGAGCGTAGGATCGGTCGAACATTCCGTCGCCCGGGCTCACCGGAAGCAACTGAGCCGAGCACAAGGCATTGGATCCGATCTGCACGCTGTCGGCGAGGCTGACCCGACGTTCCTGGGCCGGGGCCGAAGTCATCGCAACCGCCAAGGTCAGGACAGCCACCGATCCGAACAAAATCTCTCGAGTCACGGTCATTGCTCCTGCTCGTCCTGCCGATCGTCATCGTCATCATCGTCGTCATCGTCGTCGTCCGGTTCGGCGCTGCGCCATCGAGCGCTGTCGCCGCCGCTTGCCACTGCCTGGTCGATCGAAGAGTCGATCGTCAGCTCTGCGGTATCCACGAGGGCCGGAAAGGCGGCGCCGAAGGCGACATCGCGCTCGTCCTCGCCGGGCTCGAGTTCGATCGACTGGGTGATCGGTCCGTTGATGATTTCGGACCCCACCAGTGCGCCGCTTCCCTCCACCGGATCGACGGGCGGTGGTGGTGGCGGTGGCGGTGGTGGCGGCGGGGGTGGTGGTGGCGGGGGCGGTGGGGGCGGTGGCGGCGGTGGCGGCGGTGGCGGCGGTGGTGCGTTCACGGCCACCGCATTGAACGTTGAATCGGAGGTGTAGGTGATTCCCAACGACTCTCCGAAATCGACCGTCGAAGCATAGTCTGCGTTGGTGACGACCGTTCCATTGGAGTCGAGGCCCGCGCCGTAACCGATCAACCGAACCTCGAACGGACCGGTGTCGTCATCTTCTTCGGGACCGAAGCTGAGTCCGGGCACTCGAGCAGCGGTGCCACCGAACACGCTGCTACTGCCGCTGTTCTGGATATAGATCTCGTTCAGGGTCTCGCTTTCCAGCAGGAAGCGGATCGTCGATGCCTGAAGATAGCCTTCCGGATTATTGGGGCCATTGTTCGTCGCCAGCGCTTCGGCAAGTCCGCTGAAATTGGAATCGGCTCGGATCTGGGCCGCGAGGCTTGCATCGGCGACGACGATCCGCGGTGCATCGAGCAGCAGCCGCCCGGACAAGGTCGTGCCGTCGTTGAGGCTGATCGAACCGGTCGGGGTAATCACCTCGATCCAATCTTCCGCATCGATTTCAAGCGTGTCATCGGGACCGGCGAGATATTCTACCCTCCCCTGCACACTGATCGTGTCCCCCTCGATCTCCACGTAGCTGACCCCGCCCTCCGGAGAGCCGGGGATGAAGACGTCGCGAACGACGAGGTCGTTGCCGCTGAAATAGAATTCCCGAGCTTCGATCCGGTCCGCCTCTTCGGCGGTGAATGTATAGCCAGGGCCCTCACCGCTTCCCCCGACCGTGGCGAGGCCGCCCGCATCGGTGACGTCCAGAGCGACCCGGAACGCCCGGAGACTGGCCCCGTCGAGCAGGTCGAAGCCCGCGGAAACGAAGGTCAGAGACTGCGCGCCGATATTGAAGAAGCTGTCGTTTTCGCCGTCAACGGTGATCGTTCCAACCCGACTGGCGAAGAGCAGGTCCGCGGTCGGCGTAAGCTCGTCCGGGCCGCCGAGGATCTGTCCGGTTCCGGTCGTGCTGATGTCGATGTCGCCGTAAAGCAGGATTTGAGCGCGCTCGAGGAAGGTCAGCCGCCCCGCCACGGCGATCGTCGATGCCGAAGGCGCTACCGACGTCGGACCACTCTCGTCGCCGAAAATGTCGAAGGTCGTGAAACGCGCCTCGCCGGCGTCGATGATGATGCCGGCCGTGCCGGCACTGCTCGTCGCCTCGTCGCCCTGAGTGAGGAGTTCGGCCGTGAAGCTGCCGATCTCGATGTCCCCAGCCGAGCCGCCGACACCGGCAACGGATTCGACCCCGACAAAGCCGCCCGTGGCAGTCCCCAGCGTACCGCCGGCACCGGTACCCCCCGTTGCCGTCGAACGCAGCGTGGCACTTGCAACGTCAATAGCGCCAGAGCTGGACACGATCGTAGAGCCGCCCGCCGCCGCTCCGCCGTTGGCACCGGTCCCGCCTTGGGCATTGGCTAGCAGCGTGATGCTGTCGACCGTCACCTGGCCGCCGCTCGTTCCGCTGATGAAGCTTCCACCCCCGGTTGCTGCACCGCCGGCGCCCTGTCCTGCAGGACCGGTTCCGCCATTGCCGCCAAAAGCGGAGGAATCGGCGCTGGCAGTCGCGAAATCTGCAACCGAGCCCTGAACGTCGCCAGGAGCTTCTCCGCGGAAGGAACCGAATTGAGTTGTGCCGCCGAAGGCCTCGCCGCCCGCGCCTCCGGATTGTCCCGTACCACCTATGCCGCCCGCGCCGCCCCTGCCGATTGCCTGAAGCGTGATGTTGGTCAGCGACAGATTGCCTGCATCGATTCCGGCCAGAATGAAGGCACCGCCGGAATTGAGCGAGCCCTGGAAAAGCCCTGCCCTTCCGGTACCGCCCGCTCCGGCCGCGATCGTAGCGCCGTCGCCAGCACCGCCAACGCCGCCGGTACCGTTCGCCGATACAAAGGCGTTGTTGCCGGTAATGCTTCCCGCTCCCGGCGACTGTGCCTGGATGAACGCCGTTCCCCCCTGGGCGGAACCGCCGACTCCGCCAGGCCCGGTCGCATTGCCGCCCACGGCGTCCGCTCTGGCCGAAATGCTGCCCCCGACCTGAATGTCGCCGCCGACCGCGATCACGCCCGCGATGCCTCCGGTCGCCGATCCTCCGTTCGGACCCGAACCGCCCTGAGCGGAAGCGTTGACGGACGCATTGCGGCCAATGGTGATCGTGCCGCCATTCTCGGCCACGATCCGAGCTACGCCCGCTGACGCATCCGCAAGACTTTGATCGCCCGTGGCTCCTACATTCCGACCGTTCGCCTGCGCACTGACCGACAGGCTGCCGGTAACCGCCGCCGTTCCGCCATTCGCGACGAAGAGGGCGTCGTTGCTGGCGAGGAGGCGAACATCGTTCCGGAAATCGAGATTGCCGGAGCCATTAGCGATCAACCGCAGATCGCGACTGGCAAGCCCTGAGAAGAGCGAGGTGACCGTCGCGTTGGTGACGATGAGGTCGCCAGGGGTCGACGCGAATGACGCACCATTGCCACCCACCACATTGCCGCCAGCCACGAGAAACACTTCGCCGTTGACGATGCTCACGTCCGAAGCCGGATCGAAGCCGAGATTACCCGAGAACAGCAGCCGCACGGCTTGGGACTGACCCACCGCGGCGGCGTAGATGACCTGACTGGCGTCCGAGCCGGTCCGCGCCGGGCCACCGGTGCTCCCGGTATGAATGATGGCGTCCGCGACGCTGGTCCCGACGGTGACGACGATGTCGAACAGCCCGTCCACCAGGGTCAGGTCGGCGGCTTCGGCGGCGACATAGGCGGTCGAGCCGTTGACCCGGATGTTTCCGCCCATGATAATTTGCGGGGCAACGATGGCGAAGAAGCTGTTCTCTGAGCTCGCGTCGATGATTGCGCCCGGCTGGATTTCGACTCGGGCGGTGCTGCCCGGCGCCGTAGCAAGCGACAGGGCGCCGCTCGCCGTCCCGAACTCCTGGAAACTCAGCGGATCGGGATCCGCAGCCGTGAGGATCAGGCTGCCAACGTCGAATCGCGCGGTGCTTCCGACGAGGATCCCGGTGGGGCTGTAGAAGGCGACAGTGCCCCCTCCGATGCCCCCCGCCGTCGTCTGAAGCTGGCTGACGATGTTGCCGTTGAGTTCGACGATACCGGTACCGGAAGGAAGTATCCGATTGAGAATGACGAAGCCGCCAGCGTTAAGCGTGTCCTGGAACGTGACGGTGTTCCCAGCCGGAAGGAAATTGATCCTTCCGTTCGAATCTTCGACTGGAGTCCAGTTGACGATTGCGTCCTCGACAACAGTGATCGTTTCAATGCCGGGCGTCGAGCGATCGAAAACCACCTGGCCGGAGACGACCGTCGGAGAGCCGTTGAAAGCCTGCGATCGCGCCGGCTCCGCCATCAGGCCAGCGGCGGCAATGATCGGCGCAACGGCACAACTCAGCCGGAGCCATGCCTTGGCGGAGCGACGATTCCTGTCCTGTCCGAAAGGGGTCATTGGAAACTCCAGGGCAAAAGCTTTTTCGTGAGACTGAAGAGAAGCCGAACATCGCCGCGCTCCGTCTGAAGCCCGGCCCGCTCGAGCGGCACCGCAAGCGAGACATCCGCCTGGATTCGGTCACCCCAGAGCGCCCGGACGCCGCCACCGATCGACGAGAGTCTCGGATCGCCCGCGGTCGGATCCTCGTTCCAGACCCGAGCCACTTCGGCGAAGACATAAGGCTGTACGGCCACATCCTCCCGGGACTTCGGCGCAAGGCTGCCGATCCGGACTTCGATGCTGCTTCCGACGCCGCTGTCGCCGAGCATGATGCCGGGATCGTAGCCACGACCGATCGTGTAGTTGCCTGCCGAGAATTCCTCGAACGAGAGCAAGGCGTTGCCGCTATATTGGGCACGGGATCCGAGCACGACCGTCACGTTGGGGATGGGCCGGAACTCGGCCGATCCGGCAAAGCGGATCAGGGTGCCGGTCGGATCGGCGAGGATCCGGCTCGGCGGGGTCACGCCCGCAGCAAGGCAGGCGGCCGGTGCCGATCGGCAATCGGGCGAGGCACCGAAGATATCGATGCCCTGCCGGACTTCCAGAAAGCCACGGCCGCCCCAGCGCGGCTCGGCCGGCGAATAGCCGCCGCTGAACGAAAGGCTTGTGGAATCGATCGAGTCGAAACTGAGACGGCCGAACAGCACCCTTACCCGGTCGCGAGTCAGCGCGAGGTCGTTGAAGTCGACGTCCTGGTCCACATAGTCGAAGCCGAGGGATCCGCTGACGCTTGACTGACGGGAACGCAGGAAGGGGTAACTCGCCTCCAGTGACGCGAACAAGGTGGTCGATTCGATGTCGACCCCGGCCAGGTTGACGTCCGGATTGCCCCAGCTTCCCGTCACCTGAGCCGAAATGGTCAGGCCTTCGCTTCCCACCCGGAAGTCGTGCCCGAGCTGCAATGTCTGCTGCTCCTGGAAGTCGAGCGTCGAGAAGGCCGAAAGCCTCGTCCGGTCGCCAAGCCCGGTCAGGCCGTAGAATTCGGCGCTGACCAGACCGCCGAACCGCCCGAGCGCCTGGGATCCGTAATTCTGAACGTTCGCGACCAGAGTCGCAGGGGACCGCACCACCGCCACTTCACCGACCAGCTCGCCTGGCGTCGTTCCGGCGGATCGAAGCGAGAGCCGCACGTCATAGCCTGGCAGATCGCCGGCCAGGAGCAGGTAGCGCTCGGCGTCGGCGCGATTGAACACCGGCTCCTGAGTCAGTCGCCTGAGGTAACCGGCGACGAGGCGTTCGGAAGGACCGGCGTCGCCGCGAACGCGAATGGCTGTAAGTCGGCCAAGCACGACTCGAAAGCGAACCCGACCGTCACCCAGGCGCTGCTCCGGAATCTCGACGACTCCGAGATAGCCGGCTTCGGCGAGAAGGGCGGCGGCTCGGTCGCGGATTCGACAAAGGACCGAAACCGGATGTTCGCTCCCGACGAGGCCGGCATAGCTGCCTTCCAGCAGGGAAGGTGACACTGGCCCGAGACCTTCGAATTCGACGGCGCCGAGGGTGAAGCGAACGTCGTTGAATCGCGCGTCGTCGAGCGCACAGGGCGCGGCCGGAGTGGCCCCTTCCACTTCCAGCCGCGCCCGCCGGTCCGGGTCCGTTCGCACCGGAACGCGCTCGATTTCCTCACGCGTCGGCGGCGCGGCAGGCCCGGCCTGCGCCAGTGCAGGCGACGATTGCATCGCCAGCAGACTCGCGAACATGAAACTCGCGGCCACGCTTTCACCGCGCCTCAGCGCGCCCAGCGCTCGATAACTGACGGCCCCTCGCATTTCTGTCCCCTGCACTTCATGCGTGGGCCGGCGCATCTGTGCGCCGGCCTGCCCCTCGCGTTGGCAGGTTTAGGGGATTGTGGTGCGGAAGCTCATCTCCAGAACATGGTATGCTGAGCGGTTTTCCGCGAAAGGATCGACGGCAGGACGCGCTCAGCTGTCGGAGTAAAGACGAGGCAAGCCGCTGATTATCGCAACCAATTCTGACTGCCGCCGACAGCCGAGCTTCGAGAAAATCGACTTGAGCTGGGAGTGGACCGTTCCCACGGTAACTGCCCGCTCCTCCGCCAGCTGAGCCGGCGAAGCCCCGGCTGCGAGACGGGCGCTAACCTCGGCTTCCGCCGACGTAAGGCCGTACAGAGCGCGCAGCCGGTTCTCGAGATCTGCGTTGGTCGCGTCGGGATCGGTGAGGACGAGAAAGACCCGGCGCTGTCCCGCCAGACATGCCGACAGGATTGAGATCTCATAGGGCCTTCCGCGGCCGCGATGGAGGAGAAGGCCGCTTGCCTCGCTGGCGGATGGATCAGTGGCTCTTGCAATCGCCGCTTCGAGCGCCCGCTGATCGCGCGGCTGGGGCGCCCGGAGGCGCCCCTGTCTCAGTATCAAAGCATCTCCGCGCTGCAGGATTCGTTCGGCGGCCAGGTTGCAGTGGATGAGTCGCCCCATTGTATCGAGGGTGAAAACGGCGTCGCCCATGAGGTTGAGGCTCGCCGCCGCGCTGTCGCTGGAGCGCCGTTCAGCGATGAACTTGCTCCTGATCGAAACCATTCGGCGGATGTGGGAAAGGCCCTGTTCAACGGTCTTGAGGGCGTCCGGGCCGAAGGGAGGCTGATCCTTCCCCCGGTGGAATCCGATCTCGCCTACGGCCGTCTCCGTCTGCAGCGCGGCTCCAAGCCCTCGAAAGGAGTCGTCGCCCATCGGCCGGATCCACTCGTTGTAGAGCCGTCCTGTTTCATATTCCCCGCTGGGCACCAGCTGCTCGCAATCCCAGACCCGGTTTACCCGCTCCGGTCGACGCACCGCGGCAGACCAGAGGTCGAAATCCGCGAAATGCTTTTCGTAAACCGCCATCTGGTCGCCGGTGAAGTAGCCGGAATAGGAGACTTCCTCCGTGTCCCTTTCGAAGTCCTTCCAATGAATGACTCCGGAGCGAGCGCCGATTGCTTTGGCGAGAGTCAGGGCAAGCTGATCGAAAATTTCATCATCGGTGGCCGCGTCGTAAATGTCTTCCGTTCGAAACTGCTGCGACATCAACTCGCCCACCCGCTAAGCCTGTCCGTCCGGCATTTGCACAGCCGGGACATGATGAGCGCCGCCCCTCCCCAAGGGCGACGCAATTGCTTGACAGCCGGGCCACATTGCCCTTTTTTTCCTCTGGGGGCAATGACATGACGATTTCAGCATTTGGTGACCGCGCGGCGGCACGCCGGCCCACTTGTTCCAATTCGGGGCAGGAAGAACTCGCGGCTCGCTCGCGTCCAAGCCTTGCCGTGGCGAGAAGGGTGCTGGCGCCGGCTATGATCCTGGCGGGAAACCTGGTCGCGCCTTCCCATGCTGCCCAGGTGACGGAGACGTCCATCCTTGTCACCGCACGGCGGGTCGAGGAACGGATCGACGACACGCCGCTGAGCGTGGCTGCCCTCGACGAGAGAGCACTCGATTCAAGCAGCATCGAGACGGTCAGCGACCTCGCCCGCGACGTTCCCAACTTCTCGTCCACACCCAATGGCGTGCTCGGCGTCGAGACGCCGTCGATCCGGGGCATATTCTCAGCCGCGGGGTCAGCGACCGTCGGCCTCTATGTCGATGACATCCCGGTCCAGGTCCGTGCCCTCGGATTCTCGCGCAACATCGATCTCAGGACGTTCGATGTGGAACGGATCGAAGTCATGCGCGGGCCGCAAGGCACGCTGTTCGGTGCGAACTCCATGGGCGGGACGGTCCGCTTCATTACCAGGCAGCCGGACCTGGCGACGAGCGACCTGAGGGCCAGCGGCGAGATCGCCTTCACCGAAGGCGGCGGGATGAGCCATGAGCTGCAAGGGGCGGTTGGCACTCCCCTGGTTCCGGACAAGGTCGGATTTCGCGCGGCCGTCTACCGGCGGGTCGATGCCGGCCATGTCGATCGCGTCGATCCAGGAAGCGGTCAGGTGCGGGCGAGCAATGTCGACCGCGTCTCCGTTCTTGGGCTGCGCGCAGGCCTGAAGCTCGCGCTCGGCGAACGTGCGGAGTTGGTGCCCGCGTTCAGCTACCAGCGGGGCCACCGGGGCGATTATCCCTTCTACGACAGCAAGCTGGGTCCCCATCGTCAGGCGAACATCCTTCCCCAGCCGGCACTCGATCAATTCATCCTGCCGTCCCTCACGGCCCGCTTCGAGCTTGGTGAAGCGACGCTGACCAGTGTTTCGGCCTGGCTTGACCGGGTCGATGAACAGGTCACCGACTATTCGCTGACATTCGGCGAACTCGTTCTCGGCGGTGCCATTCCTGGACTCGTGCCGGTGGGCGGGACTTCGAGCTATTCCGATGTGCGCCAGAGACGGTTCACTCAGGAGCTTCGGATCGCTTCGCCCGAAAATGCTTCCCTGCGCTGGGTTGCGGGCGTCTTCTATCAGCGCTCGAAGCTGGCCCTCGAACAGGAAGTCGTGGAGCCGGGGGTGGAGGATCTCGTCCAGCAGCTGCTCGGCGGGAGCGTCGAGGAGGTTTTCGGAGTGCCGCTGCTCGCCGGCGGTGTGACCTACCGCGGCGCCGAACATCTTCGGGAACGCCAGATTGCGGGCTTTGGTGAGGTGGCGTGGCATCCCCTGCCCGGCCTTGAACTGAGCGGCGGCGCCCGAATCTCGCGTTCTCGACTGGACCTGGAAGTACTTTCCGAAGGGCCCTATGCTGGCGGATCGCTTGGCGGGCCGGCTCGACAGCGCCAGCGCGAGACCCCGATCACGCCGCGGCTGGGCTTGAGCTACCGTCCCGGGCCGGGGCGGCTCTTCTATGTGAGTGTCGGCAAGGGCTTTCGCATCGGCGGTGCCAATCCGCCGGTGCCGAGCGCCAACTGCGGCGAAGACCTGGCGTCCTTCGGCCGTGAGGAGGCGCCCACCTCGTACCGGTCCGACACGCTGTGGAGCTACGAAGCCGGAACGAAGCTCGTGCTCGCGCGCCAGCGACTTCGACTTGCCGCCTCCGTCTTCCGGATCGACTGGAATGGAATCCAGCAGCCGGTCACTCTTCCCAATTGCGGATTCTCCTTCACCGACAATCTGGGCACCGCTCGGAATGAAGGTTTCGAGGCCGAGCTGGACGCTAGCCTTTTTCCCGGACTTCTCGTCAGCGGCTCGATCGGCCTCGTCGAGGCGCGCTTCCGGGAAACGGTGCTCGCCGCTCCCGCCGGCTCCGGCCCGTCCAAGGTCATCGTCGCCCAGGATGACCGGGTTCCGTTCGTTCCCCGCTGGTCAGGCCGGTTGGCAACCGAATATCGGTTCACGATCTCGGGCGAGGGACAGGCGTATTTGCGGGCCTCCTACCGCTTTGCCGGATCCTACCGACGCGCGCCCTCGCCTGGCGCCGTAAGCTACGACCCACGCGTCTATCGCGGATCGGGGTTCGACAGTGTCAACCTCCGCGTCGGCTACGAAACGGACGAGTGGAGGGTCGGCGCCTTCATTCGGAACCTTCTCAACGACCGTTCCGTCCTGTTCAGCAGCGCCGAACTGGTCCCGGCCACCGGAGCGCCGCTTCGGCAGATGACGCTGAGGCCTCGCACTGCCGGAATGACGGCGGCCCTGCGCTTCTGAGCAGACAGCTGCGCAACCCTTGTTCCGGCGAATGCGCATGGCTCTGATTCCCACGACCGCACAGGCTGCACCCTCAACCGCCCCGGAAGTCAGAACCGCATCCGGAACCCCGCATTCGCCCGCAGGCTGTTGCTGTCACCGATGTTCGACAATGCAGTATTGGCCGACAGCTCGGAATAGATGGCGAACCGGCCATCGGCCCAGCTGTAGCTGCCGCCAAGGCCGACTTCGCCCCACAGCCGATCGTCACGGCGAAGCAGCGGCGTTCCGGAAACATCCACCCGGCTGGCGTCCAATATCTCATGCTCGAGATTGGCGAAGCCGTACAGGTGAGTCCGCGCCATGCCCCCGCCCTGCTGCTGCCAGCTCCTCTGGTGATCGAGCGACAGGCCGAGGCGTGCGCGCAGGCTTTCGCCATTGTCGGACGACACCCGCGCCTGGTTGGGATCCAGGAAGGTATCGAACCGCACACGGGAATAAGCGATCTGTGCCTGCGGCGTGATGCTGAGACTTCCGCCGATCGGCACGCGCTGTCCGACCTCCACGCTGAAAGCTTCGCCCGAGCCCTGGCTGTCGTGCGCAAGCGTGCCGAGCACGTCGGATTCGAGATCGCTGTCATACCAGCTGAACTGCGCCTGGGCGTCCGCATAGAAGCCGCCATTGCCGTACCAGGTCAAAGTCGCGCCAAGGCTGTAGCCCTTGGTGTCGATCTCGCCATTGCCGAACCGGGAGCGAACCCGCGCATCGGCGGTGCCGTAGCGCGCGTTCACTCCGCCGATGAGCGTGCCACCATCGGCCTGTGTCAGGGCGGCATCGAACCCGATCTGGAGGCCCCAGCTGTCGGTATCGACATCGCTTCCGCTGGTCGAAACGACCGCGTCCGGACGATGCCGGGCCGCTTCGATGCGGCCCCACATTCCGACTCCGGAAGCGGTGAAGCCCGACCATTGCCGGTTGCCGACCCGCTCCTGAAGCGTGGGCAGGCCATTGAGCGTCTGGAGTGTGCCGGTGTAGCTTTCGTAGAGCGGAACGCCCGGCTGATAGAGCGGTCCCTGAGGCGCGCCGGACCCGTCGAGCAGGGCCGAGCGGAGGTACCAGTCGCCGTCGTTGGGCGACGATACTCCGCCCTGGAACAGCCGATAGCCATAGGCGCCGGCAATGACCGCCGGGCTGCCTTCGAAGCTGTAATCACCGCGCAGCGCGAAGGTACCATTCGAGTCGCCACCGGTGACGTCGACAATCTTGATGCCTTCGACCGTCTGGGCGCCCAGTCCGCCCACGTTGACGACGACCACCTGTGTCGATCCCGAAGTCCCGTTGGTCACCACCAGGCGATCGGCTGGCGAAGCATCGCCGCCGAGCTCGACCTCGATCTCCAGCGTTCCGCCCGCTCCGGTATAGCTGCCGGCTACCGTCAGGGTGCCGATCGAATTTCCCGGAGCGACCGTGCCGGCGTTGACGGTGCTGCAGACGGTGCCCGTGCCTCCCAGACGGGCGCCCGCAAGCACGTTCACGTCGCCGCACAGGCTGCCGTTCACGACCATCGTGCCCTCGACCCGAGTGCTACCGGCGAAAGCCGAATTGTTGCCGGTCAGAAGCAAGGTGCCGCCGCCGCTGCTGGTCAGGGTTCCCGATCCGGTCAGCAGGCCAGCAAAGGTGAAGGTCGTGCCGCTCACCGTCGAAATTGCTCCCGGACCGGCCAGGACGATGTCGCGGGCACTGCTGAGACTGGCGCTGGTCGCGAGCGTTCCGCCGTCCAGGATGACGTTGCCGCTCGCCGCGCCGAGATTGGCGTCGGCCGAGATCCGAACCGTTCCGCCGCTGATCAGGGTGCCGCCCGAATAGCTGTTGGTGCCGCCGAGCACGAGGGTGCCGGCATCCGTCTTGACCAGTTGAGTCGAACCACCCAGGGCCGAGTTGATCGTCGCCGTGAAGCCTGACGACGCTGCGCTGCCGTCACCGACCCGGATCGTCGATTGCGTTCCGGTCAGCTCGATAGCGTCGCCGACGATCGTGTAGCCGTTGGCGGCGAACTGCATTCCGGCCGCAGTGACGGCGCCGAGGCTGGAGTCGACCGTGACATTGCCGCCCAAGCCGCCGAAAATGGCGAAGGCGCCATCGGAATAGGCCAAATTGACCCGGCCGTCGGCATTGGCCCAATTGTCGTTGCCGCCGCCGCCTTGCCAGACGCCGCTGCCGCCATTGATTGTGCCATCATTCTTCGGCCCGGCTCCGCCGTCCCAGAAATTCAGGGTAAGTCCTGCCGAGTTGACCAAATTGACCTGTCCCGCGATCGACGTCTGTACGGACGCGTTGCTGCCGGTCGGCAATGTTCCGAGCGTCAGGCCATTGTTCGTCAGCGATCCGCCATAGTTGAACAAGCGGTAGACGCCGACGTCGAAGCTGCCGCCGGCCGTGACCGAGACATTGATCGTCCCGTCGAGCACAAGGTCGCCGCCGACATTGACGAGGTCATTGAGCGCGCCCCCGGCCACATTGGCTTCGCCAAGGTGGAAGGCGAGCAGGCTTCCGGACGCAAGCGACAGGTCTCCGGCGATGGTGAGCGTCCCCGCCCCGCCGGCCCCCGGCGTCAGGGTGGCACCATCGGCGAGCGTGACGTCGCCGCCGATCGTGCCGGTGCCGCCGAGGCTGGCCCCCGAAGCGACCGCGGTCGGACCGGTTGCTCCCGCAAAATCGCCGTTCACCAGCAACGTGCCCGCGCCGACACTGGTCAGGCCGACATAGGCGCCCGTACCGGCCAGGACGAGCGTGCCGGCTCCGTTCTTGGCCAGGCTGCCCGCACCGGCAAGAGCGCCGCCGAGGGTGAGCGTCGTACCTCCATCGGTGAGGAAGGTGCCGGCGCCGGTGAGCTCCACCGCGCGGACGCTAGTCAGATCCGCCGTCGTGTTGAGCGTGCCGCCGTCGAAACTCAAGCTGCCCGCAGCATCGCCCAGATTAACGTCGCTCGAGATTCGAAGGATGCCGCCATTGATCGCGGTGCCCCCGGTGTAGCTGTTGGCGTCGGTCAGCACGAGCGTGCCCTGATCGGTCTTGACCAGCTGGGTAGCGCCGGCGATTTCGCTGGCGATGGTGGCGGTATAACCCGCCCCTGCCGCCGTTCCGTCGCCGACGCGGATCACGGATTGCGCCCCGGTGAGCGTCAGCGCGTCGCCATCGATCGTATAGCCGTCGACGGCGAACTGCAGACCGGAGGCGGTGACCGCCCCCAGATCATCGTCGATCGTGACCGTCCCGGCGGTACCGGTGAAGATCGCGAAGGCGCCGTCGCTGTAGCCGGCGTTGACCGCGCCGGTCGCATCGGCCCAATTGTCGTTGCCGGTCCCGTTCTGCCAGACCCCGTTGCCGCCGTTGACGGCAGTGTTGAACTTGGGACCGGCCGCGCCGTCCCAGAAGCTCAACGTCGCGCCGCCGAGGTTGATCAGGTTGACCTGGTTGGCGACGGAGGTTTGCACGAAGACGGAGGCGCCCGAGGGCACGGTGCCGATCGCAAGGCCATTGTCGATGAGCGTGCCGCCATAAGTGGCGATCCGGTACAGACCGATGTCGAAGGCGCCGCCCGGCGTCACTGCGACATTGAGGGTGCCGTCCAGCGTCAGGTCTCCGCCGACATTGACCACGTCGTTGAGCGGATCGCCCGGCGCATTGGCCCGGCCGAAGTCGACGGCAAGCAGCGAGCCCGCACCGAGCGACAGGTCGCCATTAATGGTGAGCCCCCCTGCCCCGCCGGCGCCAGGCGCCAGCGTCGCGCCATCGGCAATGACGACATCGCCGCCGATCGTGCCGGTGCCGCCGAGCGTCGCGCCCGAGGCGACGCTGGTAAGGCCCGTCGCGGCCGACTGATTGCCGTTGACCAGCAGCGTACCTGCGATGACGTTTGTGGTGCCGGTATAGCTGTTGGCACCGCTGAAAACGGTGGTCCCGGTGCCGTTCTTCACCAGCCCGCCGCCGACCCCGGAGATGGTGCCTGAGAATGCGGTGTCGTTGCCGGTTCCAAAGGTCAGCGACTTGCTGCCGAGCGCTACGGTTCCCGCGCCCGAAAGGTCGCCGATCGTCGTTCCCGATCCCGCCAGTCCAGCAATTCTGAAGACGGCGCCGGCATTCACGGCGACCGCGCCACCGGAATAAAGCGAGCCGTTGCCGACGAGCTCGAACGTTCCCGCGGCGACGGTCGTGCCGCCGGTATAGCTGTTCGCCTCCAGGAAGCCGACCACACCCGCGGGCGCCGTGATCACCACGCTGCCGCCGGTGCCGCCGCCGATTCCACCGTCTGTGATCGTCCCCGACCAACCGCTGAACGAATTGTTGAATCCGAGCGTCAGTCGTTTGGAGCCAAGCGCGATCGTGCCCGCGGGCCCGGGGTTGAGCTGGATCACGCGCGCGCCGACATCGGTCTGCGAGATGTCGAAGACGGTACCTGCACCCACGATGATATTGCCCCTGCCGATCGTGCCGGCGCCGGCCAATGCCAGCGTACCGCCGGCAATCACGGTGCGGGTGGTGTAGCTGTTGGCACCCGTGAGGGTGAGCGTTCCGGTGCCGACTTTGCCGAAGAAGTTGCCGAACGAGCTGTTAGGACCGTCACCGATAGTGCCGCTCAGCGTCACGTCGAAACCTTGGGTGTCGATGCCATTGGATCCGGCACCGCCCACCAGAATATTGCGTGCCGAGGTGAACGAGGCGCCGGCTTGCAACGTCCCGATCTGCAGCGAGAGCGTGCCGGCCGCATCGCCGAGGTTGGCGTCGCTCGAAACCTGAATCGTGCCGCCGGCGATCGTCGTGCCACCTGCATAGCTGTTGGTGCCGGTCAGCGTCAGGATTCCACTGCCCCGCTTGGTGAGCGATCCGCTGCCCGAAATCGTGCCGTCGAGCGTGAGCGCACCCGAACGGTCGACTACCAGCGCCCCCTCATTGTCGATGTCGCCCGTGATGCTGCCGGTCGCGCCGCCACTACCGATCTGCAGCGTGCCGCCATCGATCGTCGTACCGCCGGTATAGGTGTTGGCGCCGGTCAGGACGAGCGTGCCCGCGCCGTCCTTCGTGAGGCCGGAGGTACCCGCGAGCACCGAATTGATGGTCGTGGTGCTGCTGGCCGTTATTGTTGGTGTCGCACCCGCCAGAGTAATCGCACCGCCGTTCAGCACCCAGCCGTTCGCGCTCTGAAAGGTGATGTTGCGGACGATGATCGGTGCGGTCACGTTGATTGTACCGGCCGTCGTGCCGCTGGTCGTGCCGAAGACAGCGTTGTTCGGATTGTCCGGGTCGTTGACCCACGCAACCCAGTTGCCGAGTACGTCGCTGTTCGTCTGGCTCCAGGATTCGGTCGACGTATCCCAGTTGCCGTTGCCGCCGCTGCCGACCTGCGACCGGTTGGGGTCCCAATAAACCGTATCCTGCGCCTGGGCGATCGGTGGCAGCGCGATGAACGCGAGTGCCGGAATGGAGACACTGCACAACAAGCGCGTGGTTTTTCTTTGGGCGCGATTTCCGCGTCCGGCCTGACTGCTCTTTACGCTCATCGACTCCCCCTCACACGCACGCCTCGTCAACCGGCGCCTGCCAGTCGACGGTCGACCACAGATTTTCGTTTTGAGTTTGGACTGGACGGTAGGGGGCGCCGCCGAGGCGGAGAATCTTCAGGGCCTTAGCGTCGCCACCCCTCACGTCACTCGCTCCCCTGGCAACCCCGCTAGCTCTTTCGAGCCCGGAGGCTTTGCGTCCTGCCGTCGCCGACAGTTTGCCTTTGACCCGAACCTTCCAGCCCGCGAGTGCCGTCGGCACTTGTCCGACTAGTCGATCCGAAACGACTTTCTCATCATTGAGGTTATCGAACCATTACGCAATACCTGCGGATTACGGTATATACACGAGTTCTGCCGGGCCAATTGTAAATCAATGCAAAAATTGCATGAGCATTGATACGAAGACCTGATTGTTTCTAAACGGTAACTAACATTTGCCAGCTTCTGCTGCGACCCGCATATTTATTCTACGTTATACCTTGTGCTGCATCGAACCACGGAAATGGCGAGGAGCTGACGCAAGAAGCTGCTTCGGCCGGGAAGCGCGGGCAAATCCGCTTGACCCGGCCGCCCGGCGCGGCTCGACCGCACCTAATCAAGCCGCGCTCGAAACCTCGCGCCTGGCGGCAACAGCCGAGTTGCCAAAGCGCGGCGCTGTGCTAGCCATTGGCAAAACGAGCGAGAGAGGGTGGGTATGGCGACGACAAGCGACGAAGCCGCTCCGGTAATCGCCAAGCCTCGTATCGGCGCCTATGCCTGGTACGCGCTGTTCGTCCTGGTGCTCGTCTACATCGTCAACTTCATCGACCGGCAGATCCTCTCGATCCTGGTCGGCGACATCAAGCGCGACCTCAACGTTTCCGACGCACAGATCGGCTTTCTGTACGGCACCGCCTTCGCCGTCTTCTACGCCTTGTTCGGCATTCCGCTCGGCCGCCTTGCCGACAGCTGGTATCGCGGGCGGCTAATGGCCATGGGCCTGGCGCTCTGGTCGTCCATGACCGCCTTGTCCGGGTTCGCCAACAGCTTCGGAGTATTGGCCGCGGCCCGAATCGGCGTCGGGATCGGCGAAGCGAGCGCCTCGCCGGCCGCCTATTCGATGATATCGGACAGCTTTCCCAAGGAGCGGCGCGCCACAGCACTCTCCATCTATTCGAGCGGGCTCTATATCGGCGGCGCCCTCAGCCTTCCGATCGGCGGGTTCGTCGTCAGCCGCTGGAACAGCGCCTTTCCCGATCCCGCGGCGGCACCGCTGGGCCTGGCCGGCTGGCAGGCGGCCTTCCTTGCCGTCGGGCTGCCCGGCCTGCTTCTGGCCCTCTGGGTGCTCACGCTGCGCGAGCCGCAGCGTGGCGCATCGGACGGACTGCCGCAACCGGTCGTCCGGCCCAATGCCTGGCGCGATTTCGGCCGCGAGCTGGTGGCGATCCTGCCTCCGCTGACCCTCTTCAACGTCGCGCGCATTCCCGGAGCGCTTCGTACCAATCTGCTGGTGCTCGCTCTGGTTCTGCTGGTCGGCTACGGCCTTTACCGGCTCACCGGCGATGCGCCGCAGTGGATTGCCTACGGCCTGGGCGTCTACGCCATCTTCTCATGGGTGCAGTCGCTCAGGGCCAGGGATCTTCCCGCCTATCGGCTTATCTGGGGCTCACCGATCGTCCTTCTGCTCGCCATCACCTTCGGTAGCATCTCCTTCGTCACTTATGCGACGAGCTTCTGGATCCCTCCCTATGTCGAAGCCTATTTCTATGGCGGCGGCGAAGCCCCGGCCCGCTATCTCGGCGGCCTCAGCGCAAAGGAGGAAGTCGGCTTCATCCTCGGCTGGTCGGCGGCGATTTCCGCCGCGGCCGGGGTCATACTCGGCGGCTATGTCTCCGACCTGTGGCGCCAGCGTGATCCGCGCGGCCGGATCTTCGTCAACATGCTGTCCGCCATTCTGCCCCTGCCGCTGATCGCCTTCATGCTGACGACCGACAACCTGACCGCTTTCTATTGGGTAAACCCGCTTGCCCACATGCTGGCCTCCGCCTGGGTGGGCGCAGCGGTCGCCACCCTCCAGGATCTCGTTCTTCCAAGGATGCGAGCCACGGCCGGTGCCACCTACATTCTCGGCACCACCATGGTCGGACTCGCCCTTGGCCCTTATTATGCAGGCAAGATGTCCGTGCTCACCGGCAGTCTTCAGATGGGCATTGCCGCCCTCTACCTGATGCCGCCTTTGACTTTGATCGGGTTGTGGATCGGCTCGCGCCACCTGGAACGGCTCGAGGCCACGAAGGTTGAGCGCGCTCGCGCCGCGGGCGAGCCGATCTAGACCGCTTCCGAATTCAACCGAGCACGCCGCAGGCGATGCGGGCGCCGCTGTTTCCGCTGGGATTGGTGCGGTAATCGTCCGGGCTGGCGTGGATCATGACCGACGCGCCGTCTGCGTCCAAAAGTGCCAGCGCCCCTCCACCGATCATCGCTCCGGGAACGGTGAATTCAAGCCGTCCTTGGCCATTGGTGCCGACGGCGAGGTTGGGGAGATCGCCGAGATGCGGTCCCTGCGGATTTTGGGCGCCATGCTCCCGCTGGGTGGGATTCCAGTGAGACCCCGCGCTCTCGAAGCCCGGCGGGTCGCAGCGTCCGACGGTGTGAATGTGGGCGGCATAGATTCCGGGAGCGAGCCCCGCCGCCTCCACCCGCAACCGAACGCCGGCATCGGCTTGCGAGGCTTCGGCACGAGCGACAAGCCGGCCCGCGGAGTCGCGAATGTCTGCGGATGCGCTGCCCTGCGGCGGCGACGGAAGCTCATCGGGTGTGGTCGAACAGCCACAAGCCAAAGCCGCTCCAAGGAATATCGCTGAAATCCGTTTCATTCGGTCGCCTCCTTAGCTGGTCAACGTGCCTCCGTCCCTAGCGTTGCAGCGCCATCGCTGAAAGGCGTCCGCTCTGTTCGGAATGCGAACCATGCCGCTCCCAGATCGGCAGAGGTCGACGAGGATCGGGCAAAAAGAAAGGGAGCCGGCCCCAAGGCCGACTCCCAATTCCTTTGCGATCCACCGCCGGAGCGGCGGACCCCTTCTTACCAGCCGGAGCCGGGACCGAAGGTGATTTCCACGCGCCGGTTCTGCGGCTCGCGGACGCCATCGGCAGTCTCGACCAGCGGGCGGCTCTCGCCGAACGCTTCGGTCGTCATCGCGCTTTCCGGAACACCGCGGCCAGCGAGGTACTGGCGCACATTGTCCGCACGGCGCTGCGAGAGGCCGACATTGTAGTCCGCCGCACCCGAACGGTCGGCGTGGCCGGCCAGCACGACGCGGGCATTGCCGGTCTGCTGATAGGAGGCCGCGGCGTTGTCCAGGATCGCGGCCGCCTGCGGAGTGATGTCCGCACGGTCCCAATCGAAGAACACGATGAACGGCCCCGGAGTCACCTGCGGAGGCGGCGGCGGCGGGGGCGGCGGGGGCGGCGGCGGAGGCGGAGGCGGAGGCGGAGGCGGAGGCGGCGGAGGCGGCGGCGGAGCGCCGAAGTTGAAGGTGATGCCGCCGAGCAAGCTGTGCGACCGGAAACGCGTCGAGGAGACGTCGCCCAGCCAGTTCACCGTCTCGATATCGTCGACGTTGAAGAAGCGATAACGCAGCGTCACATCGATATTGTCCGAGATCGCCTGGCGAACGCCGGCCACGATCTGCCATGCAAAGCGCGTGTCGGAGTCGTCGAGGAAGGCGCCCTGGTTGGCGAACAGACGCTGGTTGTTGTAGCTGACACGAGCCACGCCCACGCCGGCACCGACGAACCCGCTGAGGCCTTCATCGTCGCCGAAGTCGAGCATGCCGTTGATCATGAAGCTGAGCGCGGACGAGCTCCCGCCGCCCGCATCGCGAGTGGCCTGGGCCGCAGGCGAACCACCAACACCACCCAAGCCAGGCAGAACGATCGTATTCTCGATCTCGTCGAGACGCGCCCGCTTGTAGGCAGCTTCAGCTTCGATCCGGAACGCGCCAAGATCGTATCCAGCGAAGAGCGCACCGTCAAAGCCGTATTCATGGTCGACTTCGACCTGGGCGTTGCCGCCCGGAATGGTGGGCGAACGGCCGAAATCGTAGCCGATATCCTCAACGATCATCGCACCAAAATCGCCGCCGACATACCAGGCGCCATCGCGCGCCAGTGCCGGGGTCGCGAGCATAGTGGACGACAGCGCCACAACAATGGCGAGCTTCCGCATAATCTTCCCCTTTCTTCTGCGTCCCAAGCGGGAACGACGTGAACTCCTTACGGTAAGCGGAGTTTACGTGCAAGCACGCTTAGCCGCACACCTGTTGCTGAAAAGCCGCAGCTCACCTTTAAGATGAACTGCGGATTACAGACTGGAGCCGTAACGTGCCCCTGCCACTCTGGTTGCACCGCAGCAAGGAACTTTTTCCGATCCGACGGAAACTGTGGCAAAATTGTCGCAGCCGATATTGTCGACGACCTGGATCGATACGCGAAAACTCCTTTCTGAATAAGCACTTGTGTCGATGTTTTCTGTTCACCACCGCCCTGCCGATCGTCTGTCGCGAAGCTGCCGCCAGTGCGGTTCGGGGGTGTCAGCGGCCACTGACCCGCTCGGGCGTGAAGCAGCAATTCCAGGAAGGTCAGCCGCGGTCGGACTGCGGGTCGAGAGGTCAGCGGTCCGTAGCGATCCGCTTGCTTCCGTCCTTGCCGCTTCTTCTTTTCTTTTCGACCCCGGTGGCGTAGGCTTGTCGATTACAAGCAGTAGGGGACTAGCCATGATCTGGTCGATGCTTGCCCTGGTTGCCGCCGCCACTCAGGCCATGGCGACGGATACGACGCGAAGCGCTCGTGAAACCTACACCTCCTGCCTTCGAGGATTGATGGACCGGAGCCTTGGGGCCAGCACTTCGCCGGCCGATTTCGAGGCCGCCATTCCGCGCGAGTGCGGCGCTCAGGAAACGGCGTTCCGAGCCGCCCTCATCCGACGGGAAACCGACCTTCGAGCAACAAGAGCGACCGCCGAGCAGACCGCCGATGAGGAAATCGCCGACGCAAGGACCAACTTCATCGAGCGCTACCAGATGGCAATGGAGCCGCAATAACAGCGCCGACGCACGGGAGTTCAGGCCATTGGAGGCAGGCTCTTCCCTGCCGCAGCCTAGCTCTCGTCGAAGCACATCTCCTTCGCGACAGACCGCAGCTCGGGCAAGAAGAACCGGCGCGGGGGCCGACCGGCCGCCCGGGTTGCCGCAACTCGATCGGGTAAGGTGACCAGATGAATGCCCTGGTCGTCTTCATCGGCGGCGGGCTCGGTGCCCTCTTGCGCTACCAAGTCAGCCGCGCGGCCCTGGCGTGGCTTGGCCCCGAATTCCCTTACGGCACGATCTTCGTGAACATCCTTGGAGGGCTGCTGATGGGCGTAGTCGCCGAGTGGCTGATGATGAGACCGGGAGCGGGTCAGGGCCTTCGGCTTTTTCTGGTCACCGGAATCCTCGGCGGCTTCACGACATTTTCCGCTTTCAGCCTGGATGCCGCGCTGATGTGGCAACGAGGGCAATGGGTCGAGCTCGCCGCCTATGTTGTCGGATCGGTGCTCCTCTCCATTCTCGCCCTCGTCGCCGGAATGGCCACAGCTCGCCTGCTGCTCTAGGTTTCCGACTTCTCCACCGTCCGCATGTAGCTGATTTTTCTGCAGAAACTGCTCCAGATTAGCGGCTGAAGAACGGCTGGCTGCTATTGGGGCGGCCATCCAGGGGGGTGGTGAAGGTGAGGCAAATCCTGAGAAATCGGCTGCCCGAGCGGCTCGGCAGGGCACTGCCACCACGGGTGACGGAGATCGTCGTCGGGGTTGCCGCAGCAGCATTCTTTTTCGGCATTCGACTGCTGCTGTTCCCGTTCACCGGAAGCAGCTCTCCTTATGCGCTCAGCTTCCTGGCCGTCGTCTTGGCATGTTTGCTCGCCGGCTGGCGCAGCGGCCTGATCGCGCTCGGGATCGGACAATCACTGAGCTGGTATTCGCTGGTGCCAATTCAGGGCAGCTTGAAGATGCTCGACGCCGGCGCGCTCAACTCACTGCTCATGGCCAGCATTTCGGAGCTGGTCATCCTGCTCGTGATCACCCTCTACCAGCGAGAGGTGGCGGCAAGCGGGGCACGACGTCAGCGACAGATCGACTTTCTCGGCGAGGCGCTCCGGGAGATCGATCACCGGACCCACAACAATTTCCAGACCGTTCTCGGTCTCATATCGCTCCAGTGCAACCGTGCCACCAATGCCGAGGTCAAAACGGCACTTCAGGAGGCGGCCGATCGGATCCGGGCCGTTTCGCTTGCCTACGAAAAGCTTGCCCTGAGCAGCGTCGGGCTCGGCTGCGTGCGACTCGACGAACATCTTCAGGAATTGTGCGAGCAGATCGGCCGCGGCATTCTGCCGGAAGGGGTCAAGCTGCGCACCGAATTTGTGGAGGCCACGGTCCGCGCCGATTCCGCGATCAGCCTGGGGATCGTCGTCAACGAGCTAGTCACCAATGCCGTCAAGCACGCCTTTCCGGATGGCTGCGGAACCGTCGAGATAAGAAGTCGCCGCGACGGCGAGGCACTCGAGCTTGAAGTCGCCGACAATGGCCGCGGGATCGCGATTCGAACCGGCCGCGAGGGTCTCGGTACCCGATTGGTCGACAGGTTCATCAGACAGATCGGCGGCAGCCATGAACTGGACTCCTCCCCCACTGGAACGACTCATCGAATCCGTCTGCCTTTGCCGGATCCGAAGCGATCGGACAGCGCCAAGGAATCGCAGCCGATAGAAAGAACCCTGGCACGGCTTCCGATCGGGGGAACCCGCCCCGACCTCGCCGGCGCCTGAAAGGGCAATCAGTCCCGTTCGGGGTTTCGGTTGCCGGTCCGCCGGCGCGCCAGTCTCTCCTGGCCTCGCGCCTCCGCGGCTCCGGAAAGCAAGCGGTGCGAGGTTTCGGCAGCCGCTTCGGGAGTCATCGCGACGGCGACCCCGTCGGGCCCGTCGACCAGGACCTGCCCTTCCTCCACCGTCACTTCACTGGCTTCGTCATGGGTCTTGTCGCTCATGGCGGCATAGAAGCCCGAAAGCCTCTCAAGGTTCCGACAGCAGGCGCCCAGCCCCTCATGTCTGCCGTCGTCCAGTTTAGCGGAACACGGGATAGGTCGTGTCGGATTGGCCCCCACAATCGGAATCGATGTTTTCAGAAATATCTCAGCAATTGCTCATGCCGCTCATGGTGCAGCCGAGCCATTCCGCCCCGAGACCAGCAGGGGAGATCAAGGATGGACAGATTGAGCATGAAGAGCAGCGTACAAGCCGGCGGTCTTTGGCGAGCGATTGGCTGGGGGCTTGCGATGCTCCTGCTGCTTCTGCCGCTGGTGGCTATGCAATTCTCCGCGGAGGTGAACTGGACCGCTGGCGATTTCGTCTTTGCGAGCCTGCTGATCGGGATTGTCGGCCTGGCGTTCGAGTTGACTGTGAGGGTATCGGAGAACCGCGCCTTCCGCCTGGGCATTGCTCTGGCTCTCGCAGCCTCATTCCTGATCGTCTGGGCCACCGGAGCGGTCGGAATGATCGGTGACGAAGGCAACGCCTACAACCTTGTCTTCTTTGCGGTCATCGCGTTGGCCCTTGCCGGCGCGACGGTTGCGCGGTTTCAGGCCGCGGGAATGACCTACGCCATGGCGGCCGCGGGCATCGCCCAGATCATTGTCAGCGTCGTTGGAATGTCGGCCGACTTGCGCGGCGGGATCCTCAGCGCGGTCCTTGGCGGCCTCTGGCTCCTGTCTGCGGCGCTGTTTCGCAAGGCCGCCCTCGAATGCCCCCGCCGGCACTGACAAACAAAACGGAGCCCGCCGCGGCAAGGATGAAGCTCAATTGCCCTCGCCGTCCCGCCAGACCTTCACGCTTTGACTGCTCAGTTCGGCGACACCGAAGCTTGTCATGAAAGCGATATCGGCCGCGTCCCGTCCGACGCAGATCCGAACCACGCCATCCGGTGTGGCAAGTCGTGACGGGTCGAGGAGATGCCAGCCATTGTCGAGCCAAACCTCAACCAGAGCGTGGAAGTCAGACGGATCCACATCCCAGCCATAAGCCGAAACAAGCCGGGCCGGGATTCCAGCCGCGCGAGCAAAGGCGGCGAGCAGATGAGCATAATCGCGGCATACGCCCCGACGCGACACGAAAGTGTCGACGGCCGTCGTCGTCGAATCGCTGCTCCCCGAACGATAGTCGAGCCTTCGGTGGATCCAGTCCGCCATCGCGACCAGCTTGGCGCCTCCTGCCAATCCGCCGAACTCACGCTCGACGAACGATTCGAAGCGATCCGCCTCGCAATAGCGGCTCGGCCAGAGATAGGAGATGATCTCGGCTGGCAAGGTCCGCTGGGGCATGGCGGCAAGAGATGCGATATCGCTCAGCGGCCGGTCGACGTCGACGACCGCGCGGTAGACGGCCACAAACGGACCTTCAGCCTCCATCCATGTCCGACGGCCTACCCCATCCTGGCCGTCTAGCGGCCTCAGCGGCCCTGCTCCATTGATCGTGAGCAGGTCCTCGACCAGTCTTTGGTCCGGCAGCTGCGCTACTTCGACAGCCAGCAAGAGGTCCGTCGGAGCGGCAAACCGATAGTTGAGCTCAACCTCGATATTCAGCCGCATGCTGCCGCCTCCCGATGGCGCGGCAAGTAGCAGATCAGGAAGTTTTCGCCACGAATTCCCGCGGCAGTCGGACCCGACTTAGGGAGCCACTGGCAAAGTCCCGGTTGCGCCGGCTTTCGCCAGCTCCCGACCCGGATCGAGATAATGCGGCCCCGCACCTTCCTTGCCGGCAGAGTCGCCAGGGTTGCGCAACGGGCACTGATCGACGGAAAGACAGCCACAGCCGATACAGCCGTCCAGTCGGTCCCGCAGCAAGATGAGCTGGGCGATTCGTCGATCGAGTTCGCCCCGCCATTCGGCTGCGAGCTTCGCCCATTCCGACTTTCCCGGCGTTCGGTCCCCCGGAAGCGAAGCGAAGCGAGACCTGATCTCGGCAAGCGAGATTCCCAGCTGCTGCGCCACCTTGATGATCGCAATGCGCCGCAAGGCCGCGCGCTCGTAGCGCCGCTGGTTTCCGCCCGAGCGCCAGCCCTCAATCAGGCCCTTTCGCTCGTAGAAGTGAATGGCGGAAACAGCGACGCCGCTTCGTCGCGCAAGCTCTCCGACCGTCAATATCTTCGGCAACGGCTTCGAAGGCTCCGGATTCATCGCTTGACCTCAACTAATGTTCAGGTTCCATAGACGGAGCTCCTGCTGTTCCGCAAGCTGGAGGAAGCCATGAACGAGCCGATGATCAGCCTCGAAGTCACCACCGCTCGAAAGCAGGAGCGTCGATTTGCGACTTATGCTTCAAGCTCGATCGCGTTGGACCCGAACCTTCCGTCCGACCGACCCGCGTCTCCAACATCCCTCGAGCGCGCAATGAACCGCCAGTCCATCCTGGTGCGCCGAATCTGAAGCCGCACGGCGGTCAGGCGGCTTGCGCCCAATCATAGGTCAGGCAAGACGGTCGCATGGCAGAGACCGAATCCTCCATCCGCCCGAAGCTCGCGACGCCGTCGGGCTGGCTCGACCTGTTTCAGCAATTTCCTGGCTTCGTCATGATCACCTCGGGCGAGGATCATTTCGTCGAGTTCGCCAACACCGCCCTTTGCGAACTGACACGCTATCGCGACATCGTCGGGCGCCCCCTTGGCGAAGCGCTGCCGGAACTGAAGGAACAGGGATTTCTCGAGCTTCGCGATCAAGTTCTCGAAACCGGCAAGCCGCACCGCGGTCTCGGCGTTCCGTTCCAGATCCGCCGGGGCACCGACGGCCCGCTGGAAAACGGTTTCATCGATTTCGTCTATCAGCCGATCCTCAACGCCGATGGAAAGGTCGAGGGGATCATCTTCGCCGGCTACGACATCACCGACCAGAAGCTGGCACAGGATCGGATTCGGATGTTACAAGCGGAGCTGGTCCATATCTCGCGGGCGAGCGCGATGGGAGCGATGGCGATCACGCTCGCCCACGAGCTCAACCAGCCGCTGGCAGCCATCAGCAACTATGCCGCGGCCGCGCACCGACTCTTGGCGTCGGACCCGCCGAGCGTCGACGAGCTGTCGATCGTCATCTCCGACATTGCGGGAGCCGCCCGCCGCGCCGGCGACATCATTCGGCGTTCTCGGGACATGATCGGAAAAGGGCGGCCGCGGCGATGCCGGTTCGACCTCGCCGGGGCGGTGCGCGAAGCGATCGCCCTTGGCCTAATCGATTCTTCGAGGCTCGGAATCGCCGTCCGAGTCGACCTCGCTCCGGACCTCGCCGTTTCCGGAGATCAGGTGCAGCTTCAGCAGGTCGTGCTCAATCTGCTTCGCAATGCCGTGGAAGCGATGGAGGGGAGCGAGATCCGCAAGCTGGAGATCGTCACTCGAAAAGCAGGCGATGAGGCGGAGCTGGCAATCAGCGACTCGGGGGAAGGCTTGTCGCCGGAAGTCAGGAGCTGGCTCTTCGAGCCGTTCGTCACCACCAAGGAGAATGGCCTCGGCGTCGGACTTTCGATTTGCAGGACCATCGTCGAATCGATCGGTGGCGACATTCGGGCGGAGGACCGACCGGAAGGCGGCACCTGCTTCCGCGTCAGGCTGCCCCTCGCGACGTAGCGGCTCCACAGGTAAATGCGGAGACTCCGAGAGAATCAATCGCCGGTCAGAACAAGGCCGACAGCGGCCGCCTCTGAAGTCGCGCCCTCAGCGCCTCGAGGCTTACCTGACTTGCCGCCTGCTGCTTGTCCTCAGCCGAGATCACCCGAGCGAGATGAGCCAAGGTCTGGTTGATCTGGTCGATGGCCTGAAGCTGGCTGGAATGCCGGTTGAGAAGGATCGGGTCGGACACCAAAGTGCTGCCGAGCTGGTCGAGGTGGCGGCGAACACATTCGATTTCCTCCGCGATCCGGTGATCGAGAGCATCTTCCGAGGGTGCGAGCGCCGGCGGTGGCGGCCTGAACAAGGTGGGGCGGGCCTTCACCTCGGCGCGCACCGCCGCCACCAGTTCGTCGACCTGGCGCTGATGTTCGGACGGGTGATAAGTGGAAGGAGCGGCGGTTCCGGACATATGGGGCAATTACGGGGTGAACCGTAAATGTCCGACTAACGACGTGGTCGACGGAGCCGGAGCCGCCGTCTCAGCCCGCCGAGCAGACGGTGCTGGGCGAGCGGCTCGAAGGCGTCGCCGGCGCTTTCGGGATCGGCGATCTCGCTCTTGGCCACAGCCTCCGATGCCGCTGTGAAACCTGGCGGTTCGAATGGAACGAGGCTTCGACCGGGGCCGCGCAATTGCTCGATCGCGGCAATCAGCGACCCTGAATCTGCCATAGCTTGGGAAACCCGCTCAGACGCCACCCCGAGATGTTCGCCAATCAGGCTGAACCGCAGCTCCGCAATCCGTTGCTCACGCCCGCGATTGGCAGTGCGGGCCGCGTCGATCACCACGTCGCACTCCGTATCGAGCCCCATCGAACGATTGTTCAGATTGGCCGATCCTACGCGCAGCATCCGGTCGTCAACGATCGTCACCTTGGCATGGACGTAGATGTCCTGTCCCTTCTTGGTGACCGGCGTGTAGATTCGGAACCTCTTTTTGTGGTCCGCCTTGCGGAGTTCCTCGACGAGCTTCGCTCGAGCGGCTCCCATCACCGTATCGTCCAGCCAGTTTTCCCCCGTTCTCGGGTTCACGAGAACGAACTCGGGCGGATCGGGTTCGCTCAGGCGATCGGCGATCGCCTCGGCGATGACTCGAGACGCGAAATATTGATTTTCGGCATAGACGAAGCGCCTCGCGCTCCGGATCATGTCGAGGAACAGAGCCTCGATTTCGCGAAGCTCCTGATGTTCGCCATTCTCCCCCCGGGTGCGGGCGACCGCCACCTCCACGTTGCGAAAGTGCGGCTCGAGCTCGTCCGGCCAAGGGTCGCAAGGGCCGTCGGTGCAATCAAGCGCCTCACCGCAGGCCATCTTCCACCGGTGGCGTCCGAGATCGCCGAGCGCGCGTGCCGCGTCTCCCTCAAGCGCCATCGTCGCATCGTGCCAGGGTCCGTAGCGGCGATGGGTCGTCGGTCGAATTCGCCCCGGCTCATCGTCGCGGTGATCGCGAGTGTCCCAGCGCGAACCCGTCATGTCGATTCCACCGCAAAAAGCCAGGGCATCGTCGATCACGAGGATCTTGTGATGGTGGCTGCAGTGGCGCGGGGGCGTGCTATCGAGCTTGAAGTCGATGCTTCTGTTGAACAATCGCCAGGCGGCCATCCGCGCCAACGTCGTCCCGCGTCCCAGCAGCCGGTATACTTCCCCATCCCAAGCCAGGATCCGGATGCGCAAACCCGGCCTGTGCCTCGCCAGCCAGGAGATGAAAGGCCCGAGGTGAATCGGCGCTTCCCCATCTTCTTCCCTCTCGATCAGCTTCAGTCGGGTATCCAGATCCCATCCCATCAGGAGGATCTGGGATTTCGCTTTCAGCATCGCTGCGCGCGCCAGCCGAAAATAGTCGGCCGCATCGACGATAAGTGACGCCCGGCTCGCCCGTTCGATCCGCCAGCAGTTGCGGCCCGGTTCAAGCAGCGATTCGGCTTCGATGCGGGATGAGGAGTCTTCGAGCATGTGCGCAGAACGAGACAGTCGCAACGAAGTTTCGCATCCGAAAGGAACGAAAATAATCGCCTTTGGCGCTCCCGCGGCAAGCGCGACCCTGCTTTTCGAGGAGCTGCTCAGCGGGTGCCGTTTCGGGACTTTTCGAAAGCGGTCACGATCGCACTTGCCATTGTGGTCGGTCCATAAGGCTTGCTCAGGAGCTCGAACTCGTTGCGCATGTCGGGCGACAGTTCGTTGCTATAGCCCGTGGCCAGCAGGATCGGCAGGTTCGGAGCTTCGCTGCGGATTCGCCGGGCCATTTCGACGCCGCTCATTCCCGGCATCACGACGTCCGAGAAAACCAGGTCGACCGCCTCGTTGCGGAGGAGGGAGAGCGCCTCGTCGGCGTCCGATGATTCCATGACCTGGCAATGAAGGTCCTCGAGCATGTTCCGGGCAAATTCGCGGACCTGGTCATTGTCCTCGACCAGCAGGACTCGAAGCCCGGAGGGGATCGCAGCCTGTGGTCCGCTGTCCAGTTCCTCGACCAACGGTTTTTCGGTGCGCGGCAGCAGGATCCGCAAGGTCGTCCCCTGGCCCGGCGTCGAGTCGATTTCGGCCCGGCCTCCGGACTGCGCGGCGAAGCCGTGGATCTGCGAAAGGCCGAGGCCAGTGCCCTTGCCGACCGGCTTGGTCGTGAAGAAGGGTTCGAACACGCGCTCCATCAGCTCGGGATCGATCCCCTCCCCGGTGTCGCTGATCGAGATGCAGACCTTGTCTCCTTCCGCCTCCGCTTTGTTTTCGGTGACAATCGTCAGGGTTCCGCCGTCGGGCATGGCGTCGCGCGCGTTGATGACGGCGTTGAGGATGGCGGCCTCGAGGCCGGTCGGGTCGACTTCCGTCCGCCACAATGACGGGTCGAGCCGCAGGCGGAGTTCGTGCCGGCTGCCAAGGCTTCGCCGGATCAATTCGCTGAAGGCGTCGAGCCGGAGATTGAGGTCGATCACCTCCGGCTTCAGCGGCTGCCGACGGCCGAATGCCAGCAATTGCTGAGTTAGCTTGGTCGCCCGATCGACCGTTTCCGCGATCGCCTGAAGATAGCGTTCCCGCTTGTCCTCCGGCAGGTCGCGGCGCTTGAGAAGCAGGTCCACGGAGCCACCGATCACGGTCATCAGATTGTTGAAATCGTGGGCGATCCCACCGGTCAGCTCGCCGAGCGCCTGCAGCTTCTGGGCCTGGAGCAGCGCCGCCCGGGTTTCCTCCAGTTTTTCCTGTGCCCGCTTCCGTTCAGTGGCGTCGCGGGTGACCTTGGCAAAGCCCACATGCTCGCCGACCTCGTTGTAGATCGGGTCGATCAGGACGTGGGCCCAGAACAGCGTGCCGTCCTTGCGAACGCGCCAGGCCTCCCTTTCATACTTGCCTTCTCGAAGGGCGGTTTCGAGCGCCCGCGCGGGCTCGCCGGATGCCCGGTCCTGCTCCGTGTAGAAGCGCGAGAAATGCTGGCCGACAATCTCGGACTCTTCATAGCCCTTGATCGCCTGGGCGCCCTGATTCCAATTGGTGATCCGGCCATCCGTGTCGAGCATGTAGATGGCGTAATCGCGCACCCCCTGAACGAGCAGGCGGAAGCGCTGCTCGCTTTCGTACAACGCCCTTTCCTGCTCGCGGCGCTCAGTGACGTCGCGAGTGATCTTCGCGAAGCCGATCAGCTTGCCTTCCTCGTCCCTGATGGGATCCACGACGACGTGGGCAAGAAAGCGCCTGCCATCCTTCCTAACCCGCCAGCCCTCGCCTTCGAACCGGCCCTCCTCTTCTGCCGTCTTCAAGATCTTCGACGGCATCCCCTCGCGCCGGCTTTCGGGCGGGAAGAATTTGGAGAAATGATCGCCGATGACCTCGTCGGCTTCGTAGCCCTTGAACCGACGCGCTCCCGCGTTCCAGCTGACGATATGTCCGCGCGGGTCGAGCATGTAGATGGCATAGTCGGTGACCGAGTTGACGAGGATCTGGAAGCGCTGCTCGCTCCTTCGAAGTGCCTCCTCAGCCTGCTTGCGTGCGGTGATGTCGCGAGTGATCTTGGCGTAGCCGAGCAGAGTGCCATCCTCTCCCCGGATCGGGTCGAGAACCGCGTTGGCCCAAAACCGGGTACCGTCTTTGCGGACGCGCCAGCCCTCCGCCTCGAACCGCCCCTCCCTGGCTGCAATGCGAAGGGCCCGCCCTGGCAAGTCGGCGGCACGATCCTCATCCGTGAAGAAACGGGAAAAATGCTGGCCGACAATCTCGTCGGCGGAATAGCCCTTGAAGCGCTCGGCGCCCGGATTCCAGGTCACGATCCGGCCTTCGGGATCGAGCATGTAAATCGCATAATCGGTCACCGAGTTGACCAGCAACTCGAACCGACGGTCAGCCAGGTGCGTTTCAAACGCGCCGGAATGGGCCATGAAAATATCCTCGCAGGCCGAAGCCCATTCCCGCCCCCCGAGGCGATTTCTGGTGCCTAAACTGATCAGGATCAAGGGATTTATTGTATCGGGCAGGAAATGAAGCCGGCGGTGCTTGGCGCCAGTGATCCCGAACTGAGATCCCCCGATCCGGCTGACGATCCGCATCGCGGGTGTGGAGCGGCAACTGCTGGTCCAGCGCCTTCATTTCGGGACTTGTAGAAATATCGTTGACTCGCGAGCATCAAGACGATAATTCCAGAAACATCGAAACGACGAGGTGATTTGTGAACAGTGCCGAAGCCATTGCCGCTTTGGGGTCGCTCGCTCAGGAGCACCGCCTCTCCATCTTTCGCCTGCTCGTCCAGGCGGGCGAAGCGGGCATGCCGGCCGGCGCCATTGCGGAATCGCTCGGGGTGCCCAACTCGTCGCTTTCGTTTCATCTGGCTCATCTGAACCGGGCTGGGCTGATCAAGCAGGAGCGGCAAAGCCGGTCGCTCATCTATTCCGCCGACTATTCCGCCATGAACGCGCTGGTCGGCTTCCTGATGGAAAATTGCTGTTCCGGCGCCGCCTGCACTGGAGCAGCTGGCGAACCGGCAAAGGCGCCCCCAAAAGCGGAAAGGAAATCTGCATGAAGCGACTGCACGTCCATGTCGGGGTCACCGATCTCGATCGTTCGATCGGCTTTTACTCGACCCTCTTCGGAAGCGAGCCGACGGTGGTGAAGCCGGATTATGCCAAGTGGATGCTCGAGGACCCCCGAGTCAATTTCGCGATTTCCAGCGGCGAGCGGGCCAGGCGCGGATTCGAGCATCTCGGCATCCAGGTCGACCAGGAAAGCGAGCTGGTCGAAGTGTACGGCCGGCTCAAGGCGGCCGACCGGCCGGTGCTGGACGAAGGCAAGACGACCTGCTGCTATGCCAGATCGCAGAAGAGCTGGATCTCGGATCCGGACGGATTGATCTGGGAAGCGTTCCACACGAGCGGCGAATCCACTGTCTATGGCGGAAGCCCGGCCTTTGACGCTCTCGGCCAATCCGCCTCCCCGGAAGCCTTGAAGGCGCGCTGCTGCGCGCCTGCCGAAGCCTGATCAGGGAGGTTCCGATGGACGGTGCCACGAGCCCGCAGGTCTTCGTCGCAGAGATCGACTATATCGAGGTTGAGATGCCGACTCAGGAGCGCGACTCCTGCCGGGCCTGCGACGATGCACGATCACGCCTCGACGAAGCGATCGCCTTGGTGTCTCCCGTGCTCGACCGGCTCGGAATCCTCGCCAAGGTTCGCCACCTGAAGGTCCGAACCCTGCGCGAAGCCGAGCTTGTCAGGATCCAGGGATCGCCCTCGATCCGTATCGGCAGTCTCGATCTCTTCCCCGAACACCGGATCGGCGCGCAAGGCGGAGCCGGCGAAACTCGCGCATGGGTCTGGCAGGGGCGCGAATTCAAGAAACCTCCGGTCGAGATGTTCGCTCAGGCCCTGCTTCGGCTCGGGACCGATCCTGAATGGCGGAAGTCCGCAGGCTATCGAATACCCGATTATGTCAGGCGCTACGTCACCCAGGACCTCGCCGCATGAGCCGGGTCTACAACGTGCTTTTCCTGTGCACCGGCAATTCGGCTCGATCCATACTCGCCGAGGCGCTGCTCAATCACGAGGGCGCTGGTCGCTTCCGCGCCTTTTCGGCCGGCAGCTTTCCTCGAGGGCAGGTGCATCCCGCCGCACTGGAGACGCTGAGATCGATCGGGCTGCCGATCGACGGCCTGCGCTCAAAGAGCTGGGACGAATTCTCCGTTCCGGGCGCCGTGGCAATGGATTTCATCTTCACCGTCTGCGATGACGCGGCAGGAGAGACATGCCCGGTCTGGCCCGGTCAGCCGATGACGGCCCATTGGGGGATCGAAGATCCCGCAAGGGCCGATGAGGCTCGGCAGCGCGAAGCCTTCGAGCGGGCGCTCCATCATCTGCGGAACCGGATCGCGCTGTTCCTCGCGCTCCCGTTCGAAGACCTGGACCCAATGGCCCTGCGCGATCGTCTCCAGTCGATCGGGCGAGAGGCTGAAGGAAGCGTGGCCGCCTGCTGACCTGCCCAGCGAGATGGGCCGGGAAGCGCGAGCGATCTGCAAGGCCGAGCATTTCCAGCGATTTCGACCGCCCTCCTCGCAACCGAGCGCAAGCCGAAGTTCCGTATTTCGAGGTAAGAATGTCAGAAGCAGTGTCCCATTCACCGCGGCCCGCCATGTCGGTGTTCGAGCGCTTCCTCTCGGTCTGGGTGGCTTTGTGCATCGTCGTCGGAATCGCGCTCGGGCATCTCTTTCCCGATCTGTTCCAGGCCATTGCCGCGGCCGAGCTGGCACGGGTGAATCTGCCGGTCGCGGCGCTGGTCTGGCTGATGATCATCCCGATGCTTCTGAAGATCGACTTCGGCGCTCTCGGATCGGTCCGTCAGCACTGGAAGGGCGTCGGGGTCACATTGTTCATCAACTGGGCGGTGAAGCCCTTTTCCATGGCAGCCCTCGGCAGCTTCTTCATCGGCTGGCTATTCGCGCCACTGCTTCCTGCGGGCGACATACCCTCCTACATTGCAGGTCTCATCCTTCTCGCCGCAGCGCCCTGCACCGCCATGGTCTTCGTCTGGTCGAACCTTTGCGACGGGGAGCCGAACTATACGCTCAGCCAGGTCGCACTGAACGACCTCATCATGGTTTTCGCCTTCGCTCCGATCGTCGGCTTGCTCCTGGGCGTGGCGTCGATCACCGTTCCCTGGGACACGCTTCTGCTGTCCGTGATTCTCTACATCCTGATCCCGGTGGTCGTTGCCCAGCTGCTTCGGCGCTCGGCACTGGCTCATGGGGGCCAGCCGGATCTTCACCGGCTGCTGAGCGTGCTCGGCCCGGTTTCGCTCCTGGCCCTGCTCACCACGCTCGTCCTTTTGTTTGGATTTCAGGGCGAGCAGATCCTGGCGCAGCCGCTGGTCATCGCCTTGCTGGCCGTGCCGATCCTGATCCAGGTCTATATCAATGCGGGGCTCGCCTACTGGTTGAGCCGCAGGTTCGGAGTGGCCTGGTGCGTTGCCGCGCCGGCCGCGCTGATCGGCGCTTCCAATTTCTTCGAGCTCGCGGTCGCGGCTGCCATTTCGCTGTTCGGGATCAATTCCGGAGCGGCTCTTGCCACCGTCGTCGGAGTGCTCGTGGAAGTGCCGGTCATGCTGTCCGTCGTGTCGATCGTGAAGCGTTCGCGCCGCTGGTACGAGGCTGCGGCCTAGCCGACGCGTTCGGACCTGGCGCACAGCAGCGGTAGGTTCACCCTCCCTCCGCACCAGGCAGAGAGCAGCGGCTGATCGCCGTGCATCGTGCGGGAACCCAAACTCGAATTCCGGGTTGGCCGTCGATGACCGATCCGGAAGCAGCCATCCTCCATGCCGAGGTTGCGGCCCTGCAGGCGGTCCTTATCTCGGTCCTCAGGAGATTGTCCGAGAGCCAGCCGCAACTGACCGACCAATTGTGCGCTGCCTTCGACGAGGCCGAGGCCGTGCTCACCGGCCTCGCAGTCACACCGGGCGACCATTCGGGCGCGACCAGCGAAAGTGCGTTGCGCGTCGTGGAGGAAATCAGGGCTGGCGTCCTTCAGTTTCCCGACGACTGCCGGTGACGCTCACCGCCGGCGATGCATCGAAGTGCCGCCCGGATCGTTCCGTGCCAGAGGAGAATGAGCGATGCCAGACCTCAGCCAGATTCGCGAGCATATGGAAGTGATTGGCGCCGACGGAGTCCATATCGGCACCGTCGACAGAGTTGAAGGAAACCGAATCAAGCTGATCCGCGCCGACAGCGGCACGCACCGGGACCATCATCATTATCTTTCCGCAGGGCTCGTTGCCGCCATCGAGGGAGACCGGATACGCTTGTCGGCCAATGGGGATGCCGCGGTTCTGCTGGAAGAGGAGAAAAGCGGCGAGGCGATCGCCGACCTTCGCCACTGATCAGGCGCGACATTCTACCCAGAAAGCAAGATCCTGTCGGCACTCGCCGGAAGATGGCGCCACCTGTCCGATCCGGGTGCCGCTTGTCGGCGCTTGTCCAGTGCCTCCGCGCCTCCATTCGCAGCCTTGCCCACGCACCGAGAGCGACTCGGCTCAGTTCGGCCCCGATTCGTCGATGCGACTGGCACCAGTTCAGGTTGCCAAGATTTGACTGCGCACCAGAAACTCTGGGCCAGGAGTAGCAAGAATGTTTCGTAATTTGGTTGCTTTGGCGGCAGCGACGTCTCTCGCCACCACTCCCGCGCTCGCGCAGTCACAGGACGCTTCGGCGCTCTCGATCCAGCGTGCTGCGCCGGCTGCCGAGGACTCCAACGCGCTCGCAGGTGGAGGCCTGTTCGCGCCGCTGGTGGCGGTTACGATCGTGGTGCTGGGAATCCTCACCGCGACAGGCGTCATCTTCGACGATGACGATCCAGACAGCCCGTAACGCGAGCAACACCCGCGGTTCGAAGGCCTCCGGCTGACCGGCCGGGGGCCAACTTGCGTCATGTCTGCACAGGCGAAGCTGCAGCCACGGTTGCGGCCTTCGCCGAATCTCGAGCGCGGCTGAGCAACAAGAGCAATTCGGTTGCCCGGAGCTCTGCGGCAAAGCGCAATCCGAAACGCGTTCGCTCTGCCCAGACGACTCGGCCCTCCAATTCTGATCCCGCGACCCGCACCTTCACGTGACTACCCGCAGGAGGCGGCGATGCCGCCTCGATGAGCGCTCCTCCCCGCGACAGGTCGAGCAATCGGGCGGAGAGCGCCCGCCTCCCGACCACCAGGATCGCCGGCAGGCGAGTTTCGAACCGCTGTTCGGAGCGCAGCGTGGCAAGGTTGGTCAGAGCAGGACGAGCGGGCGGCATCTGGTTCCCTCGATAGCAGCTCCTGAAACGATCGGATGAACTCGAGGATGCGGGTTAATGCCTTGTTGACTCTCAATTTTTCCGCAACCTCCCACTTGCTGCGAAGAGCTCAGCCGCCGAACGGAACCGGGACCCTGCCCCCGATCAGGCTGCTCAGGCCGGATTCGGAAGGATCGGTCGAGCGACTTGGGCGAGGAAGGTGCTTTCGCGATCAATCCATGGCTTGAAACTGGGCCGGCCGAGGATCGCTTCAACGTAGCGGGTGACCTTCGGGTACCGGTTCGGCTCGATGACGAGGCCAAGGTGGCGGAAGTTGGCGAACGGACTCGCGACGGACAAGTCGGCAAGCGTGAGCCGGTCTTCGACGAGGAAACCGCTCTCCGGGACCGCCTTCTCCAGATAATCGAGCAAAGGCGGCAATTCCTCACACTCGGCCTTCGCGGCTGCCGGTTCGTCGCCGGGCTGGCCAAGGAAGCGGGGCGCAACCACCCGGTTGTAGAACATCTTGCTGCCACAGGCATTCAGGATCGTGTCGGCATATTCATCGAACCAGATCGTGCGGGCGCGCGCCCTCGGCTCGTCTGGGATCAGATTCGGTTCCGGCCTGATGGCCTCCAGATAGGCGACGATCGCCGTCGAATCGGCGACGGTGAAGTCGCCGTCCCGGAGCGCCGGCATCTTGGCAAAGGGGCTCGCTTCGAGAAATCCAGGGTCCTTGGCAGGATAGTTACCGGTCGGCTTCAGCTCGACCTCGATTCCCTTCTCCGCCGCGAAGGCCAGCACTTTGCGGACATATGGCGATAGCGACGATCCGTAGATGATCACGGCAGTGTCTCCCCTGGGCTTCAATCTGCTTGTGGCATAGCGCCGCCGCAGACCCTCGTCATCCACGGTGTATTTTAGTATTGACTTAATTAAGTATCTGCTTAAGTTACTCCAATGGATGAGTTCGCTGCCCTTGCCGAGCCCAACCGGCGACGAATGATCGAACTGCTGGGGCGGGGCCCACTCAGCGCCAGTGCGCTCGCCGCCGAATTCGCGCTCAGCGCTCCGGCCGTGTCCCAGCACTTGAAGGCGCTACGCGAGGCCGGACTCGTCCAGTTCAGGGTCGACGGCCAGCGGCGCATCTACAGTCTCGACCCGGACGGGCTGGCGGCCGTGGACGAATGGATCGGCAGAGTGCGCGGGCAGTGGCACCAGCGGCTCGATGCGCTCGAGGCCGCACTCGAACAGGAGAAAGAAGGATGAGCGAGTACGGGATCGTCACGGAGGCGGGCGCCGTCCGCTTCGAGCGCCTCCTTCCCGCCCCGATCGAGCGGGTCTGGGAATATCTGACTCGGTCCGAGCTCAGGCGCCAATGGTTCGCCGGCGGCGAGATGGAGCTTCGCCCGGGCGGCGCACTGACGCTCGTCTTCCGGAACTCCGAATTGGCGCCTGCCGACGAGGAGGTCCCGGAGCGGTTTCGCCAATATGAAGGCCTGGAGTCCGGAGGAGAGATCGTCGCGATCGATCCCCCGAGGCGGCTCATCTTCAACTGGTTCGAGGAATCCGGTCCGCCGACCGAAGTCAGCTGGGAACTCGAATCGAGAGGCGAGCAGACGCTCTTCATCCTGACACACCGGCGACTGCCGAGCCGAGCGATGGTGATCGATGTGTCGGGCGGCTGGCACCTCCATCTCGACGTCCTCGAAGAGCTTCTCGCCGGAAGCGAACGTCAGCCCTTCTGGTCCAGAAACGATCGTTATGCCCAGGAATATGGGGCGCGGACCCCAGCGGACGTGCCGGTTTCGCGCTAGGCCGCCGAAACGGCCGAGGCCGTCACTGGAACCGCCGTATGCCGAAGCGGCGGGCGCTTCATGTAGGTGAGATAGCGCCACAGCCACTCGACCGGTCCGAACCGGTAGTGGCGGAGCCAGAGCGGGCTGATGACGAGCTGCGCCAGCCAGATCGCCAGCACGACAAAGTAAAGTTCGTAGCGCTCGAGCTGGTTGTACCAGCCGAGACCGATGAACAATGTCCCGCAGATGACTGAATGGGCGAGATAATTGGTCACCGCCATCTGGCCGACCGCTGCGAGCGCTCGTCTCAACCACGGCAGCAACCCCGATCTGACGAACAGAAGCAAGGCCCCGAGATGGCCGATTGTCGTCGCCAGCCGCCCGACATCGTAGCTGACATTCGCCTGGGCAAAGGCGACGGCGCTGAACTGATGGTCGAGGATCCAGCGTGTTTCCATGGCATTGACCGCCAGTCCCACCGCATAGCCGATACCCATCATGGCAAGATAGAGCCGCGTTGAGCGCTTGAGCGTCAGCACGCCCCAGCGATAGAGCGCCATGCCGATCAGCATCATTCCGAACATGTCGAAAAAGTAGCGGTACAGTCCCCAGGTCTGCCACCAGCTGTTGATTTGCGCGACATGGGCAAGAGCCGCGAAATAACCGCTGGTATGCGCCGCCACCACTTCCTCGATCCGCTCGGGCGGGGACTTGAACTCCGTACGGGCTTCTTCCCAGGCGTAAATCGCCGTCTCCTGCTCCGGCGTCAGCTCGGCCCCGGAATCGCGGGCCGTAACGGCGTCCTGCCACGCCTCGTGCTTGGCGAGCATCTTGGATGTGTCGACGCCGTTCCACAGCGCGCCCAGAAGCAGGGTCGCCACGCCGATCGTCATCAGCCAGCGAGCCGCCATGTTGCGGAATGCGTACAGGAACAAGGCGGTGACGCCGTAAGCGTATAGGATGTCACCATACCACAGGAAGACGAAGGCGTTCACGAAGCCGAGAGCGATGAGCCACAAGTTGCGTCGGAAGTAGATGTCGGCTGCGTCGGCTCGCCCCGACGCCTCCAGTCGGGTGGTAAGCAGGATCACGCTCGCTCCGAACAGCATCGAGAACAGGCCGCGCTGAGTTCCTTCGAACCCGATCTGAACGATGATCCACGACCAGAGATTGGCGCCGGTGGCGCCGCCGGCATTGGTGGGGTTGATATAGGCGTCGGGTAGCCCGAAGCCGGTGATGTTCATCAGCAAGATGCCGAACAGAGCGACGCCGCGGACGAAGTCGAGCGCTTCGATCCGCTGTCCCACGGGAGTGGCGCGCTCACTCGCCGCCGGTGCCGTCATGGTCGGCTCGTCACCCGCTGCGATGCTGGCCATGCCCATCCCCTTGCTGATCCGGCTTGCGATCGACGCCGACTCAGATCCTCGCGGCCTACTCCCCCGGCTGCGCCGGGTCTTCTCGCTCCAAAGCCAATCTTGTGCAAGCGCTCTGGCTCAGAGGAGCTGATCGAGCGCCACCGGTCGCCATTCCCGAATATCGACGCCGACATCGTGCTGCCGAGGCATCGGCTTTAGCCTGCCGTGGCTGTGACCGTGCAGGTTGACGGCCCCACGATGCTGGCCGTTCCAGCTTCGGAAGGGGTAGTGGCAGAGCACCAGCCTGCACCCGTCCAGTTCCAGTTCGGCATAGTCGCGGACGCTCGCCCAGCCGACAGACTGTCGGGTGAGCGGGGGATCGTTGTTGCCGCAGATCAGGTGCTTGGTTCCATTGAGCCGCGCCAGCAGCCCCTCCACCGCCTCTCCCTTGAAGGCGAAGTCGCCGAGGTGCCAGACTTCGTCGCCCTCGCCCACCGCACGGTTCCACCGCTCGAGCAACACCGAGTCCATCTCCGCCACTGAAGCGAAGGGGCGCTTGTGGATGTTCAGCGTGCGATGATCGCCGAAATGGGTGTCGCTGGTGAAGAAGATCGCCACTTCGCCTGAACGTTTTCGGTCAGTTCAGGATGCGCTGTGCTGTTCGCTGGGCTCAATCCGGCAGGCTCCTGCATTGCCATATCGGAACGAACAATCCAGAAGCAGGAAACCGATCTGGTTAGGAACGAACATGATCACGAGGATCAGGGAAGTCAGGCGGGCAAAGAGGATGACGCTCCAGGACGTCGCAGAGCGCTGCCGACCCCGGACGACGCCGCAGACGATTGGGCGGCTGGAGATGGGCTCTCGGACCGTGTCCGTCGCCTGGCTCAACCGGATCGCGCAGGCGCTTGGCGTCGAAGCGTCCGACCTGGTGCGGCTGCCGTCTCGAGAGGAGGTTCCAATTGCTGCGACTCTTGACGTCGAGGGCGCCCATTCGCCGCACAGCGAAGGCGTCGCCGTTCCACCTCTTCCCTCGCCCGGACTGGTCGCGATCCACGTCAGTGCCGGCATCGGCGACTATCGCAGCGGCGACGAAATCTGGGCCAACCGGATGGCCCCGGCCGACTTTCCGAAAGCGCTCAACCGCGATGTCCTCGTGCCTCGACCGGCTGGCCGCTTCCTGTTCGGCCGACTGATCGGACGTGAAGGCGACAAGCTTCACCTCCTCCCCCTTGGAACAGGCCAGCGACAGGCGGTCGTCAGCGACCCGGAGTGGATCGCGGTCGCCGTGAAGCTGATCCGGAACCTCTAGCGCGATTCGACTTTAGGCTCTGGACTCACCATTCCGGAGCCATGCATCCATGTTCCTGTTCTTCTCCAATCGTCTGGGCTGCGCGGGATCGCTTCTGATCACCGCCCTCGGGACCCTGCTGATCCTGCTGATGCTGGGCTGGATCAGCCTGTGATCCTCGACCGCCGATCGCCGGCAACAGCGTCCTTTCGGCCAAGCCGGTAAATTGTGTAACCTGGATCAATGTGGGTGAACCTCGTTCGGGTTCCGGCAGTTGATCGGGTGGCGGCGGCCACCCGTCGCAGCATGGGTTGCCGACGCTCGATCGATGGACCAATAGTTCGAGACAGTGCCGGAGCTGTAGTCCGGCAGTCCGCTGGTCGCGCTCGGCGACGCCTGATCCTGTACCGGCCTCGACCCTGGGGCCTTGCCCGTGGGGCCGTCCGGCCCGCCCGGCACAACGCGGAGAGATGAAGATATGTGCGGAATAGCCGGCGAGGTACGGTTCGATTCCGGTCTGGCGGACGCGGCGGCGGTCGCCGCGATGATGCGGAGCCAGGCGCGGCGGGGTCCCGACGCTTGCGGGCAGCTGATGCGCGGTCGGGTCGGCCTCGGTCACCAGCGCCTTCGGATCATCGACCTGTCGAGCCGCTCCGCCCAGCCCATGACCGATCCGGAACTTGGACTCGACCTCGTCTTCAACGGCTGCATCTACAATTACCAGCCGCTTCGCCAGGAGCTTGAGGGGCTCGGCTACCGCTTCTTCTCCGGGGGCGACACGGAAGTGATCCTCAAGGCCTGGCATGCCTGGGGAGCCGAATGCGTGGAGCGCTTCAAGGGCATGTTTGCCTTTGCCATCCATGAGCGCGACAGCGGCCGGATCGCGATTGCCCGCGACCGTTTCGGGATCAAGCCGCTCTACTACAGTGAGTCGCCCGGGCGCCTGCGCTTCGCCTCCACGCTTCCCGGGATCGTCGCTGCGGGTGATGTGGATACGTCCATCGATCGCGAAGCGCTTCAGTTCTACATGAGCTGGCACGCCGTCGTTCCTCCACCCTGGACGATCCTGAAAGGCGTCCGGAAACTTCCTCCGGCAACGGTGCGCATCTACGAGGAAGACGGAAGCTTCTCCGACAGGACCTACTGGACGCTCGATTTCGGACCGGCCGAAGGCGATGCCCGTCGCAGCGTCGAGGAATGGGAAGCGCTGCTGATGGACGCTTTGCGGACGGCCGTCGAACGGCGGATGGTCGCGGACGTGCCGGTCGGCGTTCTCCTGTCCGGAGGGGTGGATTCAAGCCTGATCGTCGGACTCCTCTCCGACATGGGGCAACACGGACTTTCCACCTTTTCGATCGGATTCGAAGAAGCGCATGGCGAGAAGGGCGACGAATTTGCCTATTCCGACCTGATCGCACGCCACTATGCCACCAATCACCACAAGATATTCGTTCCTTCGCAAGACCTTCTGAGGGAACTGCCCGGCGCGATCGAGGCAATGGCCGAGCCGATGGTGAGCTACGACAATATCGGATTCTATCTTCTCTCCCGCGAAGTCGCCAAGCATATCAAGGTGGTCCAGTCCGGCCAGGGCGCCGACGAAGTCTTTGCCGGCTATCACTGGTATCCGCCGATGGCTGGCGCAAACGATCCGGTCGCCGCCTATTCGAGAGCCTTTTTCGACCGCGATCCCGAAACGCTCAACCGACATCTGGGACCGGACTGGCGAAACGGCGCCACTCTCCCGCTTCAGTTCGTCACCGAGCATTTCGCCCGCTCGGGAGCCACGAACCCGGTCGACAAGGCGCTTCGCCTCGACTCCACGGTGATGCTGGTGGACGATCCCGTCAAACGCGTGGACAATATGACCATGGCCTGGGGCCTCGAAGCCCGAGTCCCCTTTCTCGATCACGACCTCGCCGAACTTGCCGCCCGGATGCCGGCCGAGCTGAAGCTCGCGCAGGGCGGAAAGGGCATCCTGAAGGAAGTGGCTCGGCGGGTCATCCCGTCCGAGGTGATCGACCGGCCCAAGGGCTATTTCCCGGTGCCGGCGCTGAAATATGTCGACGGGCCTTATCTCGAGCTGGTTCGCGACGCTCTGACGAGCAGCTCGGCGCGGGAACGGGGACTCTTCTCAGGCGATTATCTCGAAATGCTTTTCGCCGAACCGACCGCCCACATCACCCCGTTGCGTGGCTCCGAGCTCTGGCAGGTTGGACTGCTCGAGCTGTGGCTGCAGACGCACGGGGTGGGCTGATGGCCACGCGCGTGCGCCCCCGCCGCCCCCTCTTCCCGTTCGGCCGATTTCCCCACGATGCCAAATTCCGGACCAATGCGCTGGTCGAATGCGGTTGGGGGCGGGTCCTGTTCGCCCAGACCTTCGAGGATGTCGAGGATCTCGTCGCCGAGATACGCGCCGAGGAGCCCAACCAGCGCGACATCGCCATGTACGTGACCGACCCGCATGTGCTGATCGCCTCGGCGCCGGCGGAACTGTTCCTCGATCCCAGCCACACCTATCGCCTGAATCTTTCCACCTACCGCGCCTGGGATCGCAAGCCGTCAGGCTTCTTCGTCAGACGCATGGTTCCGGACACCGATGCCGACGCCGTCAACCGCCTTTACGCCCTTCATCGGATGGTACCGGTACAGCCCGAATTCTTCCAGGAAACGGAGGATGCCCGGCTGATCACCTATTTCGTTGCCGAAGACGAGGAGAGCGGAGCCGTCATCGGCACCGTGACGGGGATCGACCATTGCCACGCCTTCGACGATCCCGAGCGCGGCTCGTCCCTCTGGACCCTGGCGGTCGATCCGCAGACGCCCCATCTCGGAGTCGGCGAGGCTTTGATCCGCTGGCTTGCCGAACATTATATCGCCCGCGGCGCGGGCTACATGGATCTGTCGGTCCTTCACGACAACAAGGGCGCGATCGCCCTTTACGAGAAACTCGGTTTCCACCGCCTGCCCGTCTTTGCCGTCAAGCGGCGCAACGTGATCAACGAGCGTCTCTTCGCCGGCCACGACCCGGCCAAGGCGATGAACCCCTATGCGCGGATCATCATCAACGAGGCGCGCCGGCGCAACATCATGGTCGACGTGCTCGATGCCGAAGGCGGCTTGTTTCAGCTCCATTTCGGAGGCCGGACGGTGCGCTGCCGCGAAAGCCTGTCCGAACTGACCAGCGCCGTCGCCCTTTCGATCTGCGACGACAAGGCGATGACTCGCCGGATCGTCGAGGCTGCCGGAGTCGTCGTTCCGGAGGAGGTGGAGGCGACCGACGAAGAAGCGGTAAGGGCGATGCTGGAGCGGCATGGATCCTTGGTGGTCAAGCCGGCACGCGGCGAGCAAGGGCGCGGAGTCGCCGTCGATCTCGAATCGATGGAGAGCGTCCAGCGAGCCATCGAGGCCGCGTCGGCCATTTCCGAAAAAGTGCTGGTCGAAAGCTTCCACAGGGGCGAGGACCTGCGCCTCGTCATCATCAACTTCCAGCTCGTCGCCGCGGCCATCCGCCGTCCTGCGGAAGTGGTCGGCAACGGACGCGACACCGTCCGCCAGCTGATCGAGCGCCAGTCGCGCAGGCGCTCGGCCGCAACCGGAGGGGAATCCAAGATCCCGATCGACCAGGAGACGAAACGCTGCGTCGCCAAGGCCGGCTACGAGCTCGACGAAATACCGCCGGCGGGCGCCGCCTTCCCAGTGCGCAAGGCCGCCAATCTGCACACCGGCGGCACGATTCACGACGTCACCGCAGAAGTGCATCCGCAGCTGGTCGAGGCCGCCATTGCGGTCGCGCGGGCGATCGACATCCCGGTGGTTGGGGTCGATTTCATCGTGAAAAGTCACAGCGAGCCGGACTATGTCTTCATCGAAGCGAACGAGCGGCCGGGACTCGCCAACCACGAGCCTCAGCCGACCGCCGAGCGCTTCATCGACCTCTTGTTCCCACTGACGATGGCTGCCAACTGAGCCCATGAAGCTAGCGATCGATCAAGCCTATCTGGTGGAGCAGCTTGCCCGCCTTCTCGCCATTCCGAGCCCCACCGGCTACACCGACACGATCGTCCGCTATGTCTGCGAGGAGCTGACCCGGATCGGCGTCTCCTTCTCCGTCACCCGCCGCGGAGCCATCCTGGCGCTTTACCGCGGCCGAAGCATGGAAGGGGCTCGAGCCATCGTCTCGCACCTCGACACGCTCGGTGCGACGGTGAAGATGATCAAGGACAATGGCCGGCTCGAGCTCGTTCCGATTGGCACCTGGTCGTCGCGATCGGCCGAAACGACGCGCTGCACGATCCTGACGGAGGAAGGCAGCTATCGCGGCACGATCCTGCCGCTCAAGGCTTCGGGACATACGTTCAACGAGGAAGTCGATACGCAACCGGTCGGCTGGCCCCATGTCGAAGTCAGGATCGACGCGGACTGCCACGATCGGCCGACCGTCGAGGCGCTGGGTATCCATATCGGCGACTTCGTCGCGATCGATCCGGGCAGCGAATTTCTCGACAACGGCTATATCGTCTCGCGCCATCTCGACGACAAAGCCGGCTGCGCTTCCGCGCTCGCGGCGCTGAAGGCGATGGTCGATGCCAAGGTCACCACGCCTGTCGACATCCACTTCATCTTCACCATCACCGAGGAAGTGGGCTCGGGCGCTTCGGCCGTTCTGCTCGAAAATGTCGTCGCCATGGTGTCGATCGACAACGGCACCACCGCGCCCGGCCAGAACAGCGCCGAATTCGGGGTGACGATCGGAATGGCCGACCAGGTGGGGCCGTTCGATTACCATCTCACCCGCAAATTGATCCGACTCTGCGAAGAAAATTCGATCCCGCACCAGCGCGACGTCTTCCGCTATTACCGGTCAGACAGCGCCTCTGCGCTCGAAGGCGGGGCCGACGTGAGGACCGCTCTGATCACCTTCGGGATCGACGCGAGCCACAGCTATGAGCGAATCCATGTCAGCGCGCTGACATCCATTGCCGAGCTGGTCGCGCTTTATTGCTCAAGCTCGGTGGAGATCACCCGGGACGTCGAAGAACTGGGAGGACTGGAAGGCTTCACCGAGCAGCCGACGGAGCCTGCGCCGCACAGCGGCGACGATCCTTCGGCGCACAACTGATCAGACGAAGCAGGCCTGATCGCCGGCAGCGGTCAACACCAGCGGCGTTTCCACGACCGGCAGCGCTTCCACGTTCCGCGCCTCGGGCTCGGCTTCGTCGTCCACCCTGCCGCCGAGCCGTCCCGAGTCGAAGCCGGCAACGTCGCACAGCCGCAGCCAATCCTGCACCCGCATCGACTCCCCGCTGCTTTCGATCGCCTGGGACAGGGCGAGAAGCGCAAGAACCCGCTTCACCCGAGGCAGGCTCACGCCCATGGCGCGGGCGAGTTCCATCCGCGACAAGGGGACCGGAGCGAAGGCGTCACCGGTACGCCGACCATATTGGCAGGCCATCTCGCACAGCAGATAGGCGATCCGGCTGACGGTGTTGCGGTGGCTGGTATCGGCCTGCTCCGCCGCGACGGCCGCGGCCAAGGCGGCGTGGAAGTCCCATTCGGAATCGCTTCCGGAGCGGCGCATGAAGAGAAAGGGGAGAACCGCCACCGAGGGCGGAAGCGGCGGAAGGTCGACTCTGGAAGTCGATGCGGTTCGGGATTCCATACGCATTTCAACACTTTCGGAGGGGTTCGCGTTCCTGGAAAATCGCCCTAACCTGGATTGACTTGTTCTTCGGAGCGGGGATCACGGTCGAACAGTCTTCCGCCGCTCCACGAACACAGTCTTTCGTGGCGAAAACCCTGTACCGGCTTGGCGAAATGCGTTACCGTGGATCGGTCGTTGCGACTGCCTGAGAGGCACCGTGGCTCGGCCTGGATCAATCGTCGCCTGGAGTGGCTTCGGTTCAGACCCCGGTCGAAACCCGAGCCAATCTGCCGTTGCAGTATGACGCAAGCGAGCCGGCCGCTCGTAGCTCAATTGGATAGAGTGTCGGGCTTCGAACCCGAAGGTTGCAGGTTCGAGTCCTGCCGAGCGGGCCATATCAGGGACAGTACGGGCTGATCGCCGCCGGGTCTTTCGCAGGCGCAGGGCCCCGCCTTGCGGCAGGTTTCTCGATGTCGCAATTCCGAGCTTGGCGGCGACGAGGGGCAGTCTCGAGCGTCCCGTTCGCGGCCTCCGAAGGCCGAATCGGTCCTGGTCACATGGATCAAGGATGGTGGGCGGTGACGGGCTCGAACCGCCGACCCTCTCGGTGTAAACGAGATGCTCTACCAACTGAGCTAACCGCCCGGGCGGCCGTTCTCCTGCCATTGCCCGGCCGTTCCGGCAAGCCTCAAGGCGCGGCGCCCTTCCCGGCTCAGCTTCTGGCCTTCACGATCTCCTCAATGGCTCCGGAAATCGTCAACCGACCAGTTCCCCGGACTAGTCGATGGCCTTGACGAGATCGTGAAGCGGACTGAGCCCCCGGCTCAGTCCATTGACTTCACAATCTCCTCCGATGGCTCCGGAAATCGTCAATCGACCAGTCCCCCGGACTAGTCGATGGCCTTGACGATTTCCTCCGCCATTTTCTTGCCGTCGCCGAGGAGCATCATGGTGTTGTCGCGGTAGAAAAGATCGTTGTCGATGCCTGCATAGCCCACACCGCCCATCGAGCGCTTGACGAACAGCACCGTCTTCGCCTTCTCGACGTCGAGCACCGGCATTCCGTAGATCGGCGAGCTCTTGTCGGTCTTCGCCGCCGGATTGGTGACGTCGTTGGCGCCGATCACGAAGGCGACGTCGGCCCGCGAGAATTCGGAATTGATGTCCTCGAGCTCGAACACCTCGTCATAGGGCACGTTCGCTTCGGCGAGCAGGACGTTCATGTGGCCGGGCATCCGGCCGGCGACGGGGTGGATCGCATATTTGACGGTGACGCCCTCCGCCTTGAGCAGGTCGGCAAGCTCGCGCACCGCATGCTGGGCCTGGGCCACGGCGAGGCCGTAGCCGGGGACGATGATCACCAGTTCCGCCTGCTTCATCAGGAAGGCCGCGTCCTCGGCCGAACCGCGCTTCCACGGCCGGTCGGTCGCCTGGGCGTCCCCGCCGGCCGCGGCATCGCCGCCAAAGCCGCCGGCGATCACCGAAATGAAGTTGCGGTTCATCGCCCGGCACATGATGTAGGACAGGATCGCGCCCGAACTTCCGACCAGGGCGCCGGTGATGATCATGGCGCTGTTCTGAAGCGTGAACCCCATCGCCGCCGCAGCCCAGCCCGAATAGGAATTGAGCATCGAGATCACGACCGGCATGTCCGCGCCGCCGATCGGAATGATCAGCAGGAAGCCGATCGCGAAGGCGAGCCCGGTCAGGGTCCAGAACACCCAGGGACTCTGGTCCTGGGTGAAATAGGCGATCAGGGCGAGGATCGCCGCAAGCGTTCCGAGATTGATCACGTGGCGGAGCGGCAGCATGATCGGCTTGCCCGACATGTTGCCGTTGAGCTTCAGGAAGGCGATTACCGATCCCGAAAAGGTGATCGCGCCGATTGCCGACCCCAGGCCCATCTCGATCCGGCTGACCTGGAAGATCTGGCCGGCCGAATCGACGATTCCGAATGCCGCCGGATTGAGATAGGCCGCCGCCGCGACCGCGACCGCCGCCAGGCCGACCAGGCTGTGAAAGGCGGCGACCAGCTGCGGCATCGCCGTCATCGCGATCCTGCGGGCGATCACGAAGCCGATGGCTCCGCCGATCGCGATCGCGATCGCGATCTCCCAAAGCGCCGCAATCTCGTGCGAGACGAGGGTCGCGGCAACGGCGATGGCCATTCCGACCATCCCCATGCGGTTGCCGGTTCGTGACGTTTCCGGGCTCGAAAGCCCCCTCAGGGCAAGGATGAAGCAGATGCCTGCCACCAGATAAGCGAGCATCACCCATGCGGGCGGGGCGGCGGTCTCATGCATGGTTCTTTCCCCCCTGGGTCTTCATCGAAAAGGAAGCGGTGCCGAAGCGGCCGCTCACCCCTTGCGCTCCTTCTTCTTGTACATGGCGAGCATTCGCTCGGTGACGGCAAAGCCGCCGAAAATATTGATGCTGGCCATCACCACCGCGGCCAGGCCGAGCCATTTCGCGCCCGGCACCGCCGCCGCCATCGCCGCAATCAGGGCGCCGACCACGATCACCGAGGAGATGGCGTTGGTCACCGACATGAGCGGCGTGTGAAGCGCCGGAGTGACCGACCAGACGACATAATAGCCGACGAAGCAGGACAGCACGAAAATGGACAATATGCTGATGAAATCCAACGCCCCCTCCTCTTCTTGGCTAAGCTAGCCCCAGCCGAACTTCGAGCAGGCGCAGCAGCCGCGAATAGCTACGGCGCCAGCGCGCATTCTGAACCTCCGGACAGTCGACCCGCTGCGTCGGCGCCGCTTCGGCCTCCGCCTTGCGTACGGCCGCCTCCCCGTGCCTGGCGACCAGAGCGGCGACGACCGCTCCCTCGCGCCCGCCGAAATCCCGTTCCCAATCTGCCGAGACTCTCGCCGGATCATAGCCGTAGCAGAGCGCTGCCTGCTCGCGAGCCACGGTCGCGACGGTCGTCATCGCCGAATAAGCCGACAGATCGGGCGCGCGGCTCCACCCGGATCCGGGCACCGGACCGGGGGCGGCACATCCCGCAACGATCAGCGCCAGAGCGAGGGCGAGCGCGGCCTTCATCGCCTGGCCTCCGCCGGATGCTCTGCGATCCTGGCCGCAAGCGAATCGAGAGTCCCGCTGAACGCGGCCAACGCCTCGCCATAAGCCGGCTCGCCGGGCGGACAGGGCTCACGTTCGGAGCGCCGGACCACGGCGGCCCAGTCGTTTTCGGCCAGCCAGAGCGAATGTCCGGCACCCTTGCGTCGGGCAAAGGCCTTCAGTTCCTCGAGGCGCTCCACCTGGCGTGCCGTCTCGCTGCGGTTCGCGCCGCCGGGGCAGGATGCAAGGAAGTCCCGAGCCGCCAGGCTCCGAAAGCTGGCGCGGCGGATCGGCTCGCTCGTCTCGGTCATCCGCTCGTCGGAGTCGCCACTGCAGCCGGGCGACAGCAGGACGGCGGCCGAAAGCATCCCCGCTTTGGCCGCCGCCGTCCTCATGCCGAGAGCAGCCGCTCGCTGACGACCTTGCCGCCTTGCGTCAGGCGGACGCCCAGGACGATCTCGTCATCGTCCGGCAGGACCGGCCTGCCCGCCTCCTTGTCCCAGAAGGCGGAGAGGAAGTTGTAAAGGTTGCGCGCGTAAAGAGCCGAGGCGTCGGCGGCGAGCCGGCTCGGCACATTCCGGTGGCCGACGATCTTGACCCCGTGGCGTTCGACCACCTCGCCCGCCACTGCACCTTCGACATTGCCGCCTTGTTCGACCGCGAGATCGACGATCACGCTGCCCGGCCGCATCGTCGCGATCTGAGCGTCGGAAATCAGTCTCGGCGCCGGCCTTCCGGGGATCAGAGCGGTGGTGATGACGATGTCCTGCTTGGCGATATGGCTGGACACCAGCTCCGCCTGGGCCGCCTTATATTCGTCGGACATCTCGGTGGCATAGCCGCCGGCCCCCTCGCCCTCGATCCCGGCGACCCTTTCGACAAAGATCGGCTTGGCCCCGAGCGACATGATCTGTTCCTTGGTCGCACTGCGCACGTCCGTCGCTGAGACGACAGCGCCGAGCCTCCGGGCGGTGGCGATCGCCTGAAGGCCGGCGACGCCGACGCCCATGACGAACAGGCGAGCCGCCGGAACGGTGCCTGCCGCCGTCATCATCATCGGAAACACCCGGCCATATTCGGCCGCGGCATCGAGCACCGCCTTGTAGCCGGCAAGGTTCGCCTGGGAGGACAAGATGTCCATCGACTGGGCGCGGGTGATTCGCGGTGCGAATTCCATCGCCATCGCCTCGATTCCTGCGGACGCATAAGCGTCCACCCGATCGCGCCGGCCGAACGGGTTCAAAGCCCCGACCAGCATGGCGCCCGGCCTGGCACCGGCGAGGCTTGCCGGATCGGGACCCTGGACCACGAGGATGGCGTCGGCACCGTCAAGCGCCTGCGCCCGAGCCACAATCTGAGCGCCCGCCGCCTCATAATCGGCGTCGGAGACGCTTGCGCTCGACCCGGCGCCGGACTCGACGACGACCGTCGCTCCCAGGGCGGCGAACTTCTTGACCGTTTCGGGCGTGGCGGCGACGCGGCGTTCGCCGGCCTCGCTCTCCTTGAGTACCGCGATCTTCAACCCGCCCCCCTTTCGCGCCTCAGGCGCGGATGATCATGATGACGATAATGGCCGTGATCGCGCTGATGATGGTGCCCCACTTCATCAGGCCGATGAAAAAATTGTAGGTGTTCTGGTGCGACCGGGTCATCCGGTCGGCGTCGCCTTCGGCTGCCATGACTTCCTCATTTCCCTGTTCGGCATGTCCCTTACCAAGCGTGCGCCGCCGAGGGCAAGCCGGCACTGCGAACGGTCGCCATTTCGCGGCAGCACCAAGCCACTTTGCGACCGACGACCTCTTAAGAGCGCCTTTACCGGATTCGGTTAGTCCCGGTCCCGCTTTCGGACGAAAGGGACAAGACAAATGCGGCCGGACCCCACCCGCTGCCTGCTACTGATCGATGACGAGCCGGCGCAGCGCCGACTCATTTCCGCCATCGGCGCTCGCGCCGGCTGGTGGGTGCGCGGGGCCAACGATCTCGAATCGGCCCGGGCGATGATGGCCGATCCGCAGGAGCCGAAGTTCGACGCCATCCTTCTCGACCATTGGTTGCCCGGCGAACAGGGCATGGAACTGATCCGCCAGATCCGAGCCCTGAAGCCCGATCTTCCGCTGCTTGTGCTGACCGCCCAGACCAGCGTCGCCTGCGCCGTCGACGCGATGCGTGCCGGTGCCAGCGACTTCCTGGTCAAGCCGATCGCTCCGGATCGGCTGCTGACCGCGCTCAACGCCGCCACCGACCGGCGCAAGCGAGCCGGGGAACTCCGGCCACTCTCGGAGAAGATCAACAAATCGCTCGGTTTCGAGGAGATTGTCGGCTCCGCACCCGCTTTCCGGGCGGCACTGGCCGTCGCTGCCAAGGCGGCGCGCGCCCGGGTTTCCGTCCTGATCGAAGGCGAAAGCGGATCGGGCAAGGAGATCATCGCGCAGGCGATCCACGCCGCTTCGCCGCGGGGCAGGAAGCAGCTTCACACCGTCAATTGCGGAGCGATTCCGGGCAATCTCGTCGAATCGGTCCTGTTCGGTCATGAAAAGGGCGCCTTCACCGGCGCCTTCGATCGCCATATCGGCCGTTTCGAGGACGCTGACGGCTCCACCCTCTTTCTCGACGAGGTCGGCGAGCTTCCGCTCGACACCCAGGTCAAGCTCCTCCGTGCCCTCGAGACCGGCGAGATTCAGCGCGTCGGCAGTCGCAACACCTTGACCGTCGACGTTCGGATCATCGCTGCGACCAACCGACGGCTCGTCGACGAGGTCGCTGCCGGCCGGTTCCGGGAAGATCTTTATTACCGGCTCAACGTCGTTCACGTGCCGATCCCGCCGCTTCGCGACCGGATCAGCGACCTGCCCGCCCTTGCCCGGCACCTACTCTCCCGAATTGCCGAGCAGCCCGGCATGCGTCATCTGTCGATCACCGACGACGCCTTGGGCGTGCTCATGTCCTATGGCTGGCCCGGCAATGTGCGCCAGCTCCAGAACGCCCTATTCCGGGCTGCCGTGCTGTGCGAAAGCGACGCCCTCACGGCGGCCGACTTCCCGCAGATCGCCGCCGAAGCCGCCCATGGCCGCCGCGCCGACGACTTTCACGCCCGTCGGCTGGACGGGCAGTCGGCCACCGCCGCGCTTGCGCACGGTCCCGGGATCACCCTTTACCGTCCCGACGGCAATCTGCGCCCCCTCGAGGAAATCGAAGCCGACGTCATCCGCCTGGCCATCGGCCATTATCGCGGGCGAATGACGGAAGTGGCTCGGCGCCTCGGCATCGGTCGCTCCACCCTCTACCGGAAGCTCGGCGAGCTCGGGATCGACGCTGCCGCCTAGCGCGTCGGAACGGGTCCGGCACATGGGTGTGTCCAGCCAACCCGAATTCGGTATAAGCCGGAGTCATGCAGGAGTTCGATGGCGCCGTCGCGCTGATAACCGGCGCCGCTTCGGGAATAGGAGCCGCGGTCGCCACCCGCCTTGCCGGTAGCGGCGCCAAGAAGCTGATCCTCGTCGATCAGGACGAGGATCGACTTCGCGACTTTGCCTTTTCGCTTCCCTGCGAGCGGCAGCTGATCGTCGGCGACGTGACCAACGAGCGGCTCTGGACCGAGGCCGATCTGACCGGTCTTACCGATGCGGTGGTCAATGCCGGCGTGGCCGATGGCGCTTCGATCGAGGAAATGACCTTCGCCGATTGGCGCCGGGTGATGGCGGTCAATCTCGATGGCGCCTTCCTTACCCTTCAGGCGGCGATGCGGGCGATCCGGGGCACTGGCCAGGGCGGTGCCATCGTGCTTACCGCTTCGGCGGCGGGCTTGAAGGCGGAGCCGGGCATTGCCGCCTATGGCGCATCCAAGGCGGGCGTCATCCACCTGGCGCGGATCGCAGCCAAGGAAGCGGCGCCGCACCGAATCCGAGTCAATGCCGTCGCCCCGGGCGGAGTCGAAACTCCGATCTGGAGCGCCGTGCCCTTCTTCCAGGAGCTGGTGAAGAGCGCCGGGAGCGAGGAGGCCGCTTTCGGAGCCATGGCGTCCGGAACCTTGCTCGGCCGCTTCGCCCAGCCTGCCGAAATCGCGGAGCAGATCGCCTTCCTCCTCTCCGACGCCGCAGCCTTCGTCACCGGCGCCTGTCTCGTCGCCGACGGAGGCTATTCGCTGTGAGCCTCGTCGAGGCCGTTGCTCAAGTGGCGGTGGCGGGAGGTGGCGGCGCCGGAGGAGCATCACCGCTCGCGAGCACCTCCTGCTTGTCCTCTTCAAGATAGAGACGGCGGACGAGCACCAGCACCACGATGGTAAGCGGCGTCGCCAGCAGTACGCCGGGCAGACCGAACAGGATCCCGGCGGCGATGATTCCGAAAATGGTGACTGCAGGCGGGAGGTCGACCATCCGGTTCTGGAGGAGCGGCATCACCAGATTGCCCTGGAGCTGCTGAACCCCGATCAGGACGGCAAGCGTCCACAGTCCGGTTTCGGTGCCCTGGCCGAAGCCGAGAATGACCGCCGGAATCCCCGCGACGAGAATGCCGAGATAGGGAACGAACTCCGCCAATCCGGCGACGAGGCCGATCGCCCAGGCGGCGGGAACTCCGGCAAGCCACAGACCGAGCCCGGTGCCGATACCGACGAACAGCATTCCCAGGGCCTGGCCTTTCAGCCAGTTCCGGAGCGACACCGAAATGGCATCGAGCGTTTCGGCCGCCGACCCGCGGGCGCTCACCGGGATGAGACGAAGGAGGCCTGCCGCATAGAGTGTCGGCTGGGCGGCAAGATAGAGCCCGCCGACCAGGACGAGGATGAGGCCGGACAGGGCCCCACCGACCGCTGCCAGGGCCCTCGTGGCGGCGTTGACGATCGCCTGCCCACTCGGTGCCAAACCCTGTGCACGGTCGAGCAGGGCGGTACCGATCGGGGAAAGTCTCATTCGTTCCTGCAGATCGGCCCAAGCGGCCGGAAGGCGGGTGGCCAGTTCGGCAAATTCCGCCTGCATGGTCGCTCCGAAAAACCAGGTCGATCCGCCGATCAGCCCAAGCAGTCCTGCCACGACGAGCGCCAGTGCGACCCCGAAGGGCAGCTTTGAGCGCCTTCGAAGCGCATTGGTGAAGCTCAGCAAAATGAGCGAAACCAGGGCGCAGGCAAACAGCAGGAGAAGAAGATCGACCAGCAGCCACAGCACATAGGCCGCAGCAAGCGTCGCCAGGACCACTACGGTGATCCGGAATACGCGCCTTTCCAGATTGTCCTTGGGAGGCGGCCGAAGCGTCTCCTCTTGGCCGATCATGTCCGATTGCTCGGCGAAGTTCGTCATTCAGCGAAGCTCCCGTGCGACGCCATCCGAACTCCCGGACAGTCGCGGCCCACAAGCCGCCCGATTAGCGCCTTCCTGTCAATAGACCGATCGCTTCGAAAGACCGTGCTGTGGCAAGGCGCTTCGCCCGAGGTTCGCGGGACCCGCATCGATCATGCCCCGCGGCATCGGTCGAGCCAGTCGCTTCGTCGAGCTACTCGCTTGAGCCATCGATCCCGAGCGCTCTTCTGATTTCGCGCCAATCGATCAGCTTGAAGTTCTGGGCGCCTTCGTTGCGATCGTCCTGGACAACCACCAGGCCTTCCGGGAAAGGACCCACGGGGCCGCTGCGGGCGTCGATACCGTCCGTCCCGGTGACGGCATCGATCCCGTTGGCTGCCCCGACCCGGAAGCGCCCGACATATTCGGGTTCGCCGATGTCGACGCGCCAAAGGGCAAAAGCGCTGTCGCCCTGGCTGGACACGAGCAGATAGCTTCGACCGCCGTCCCGTATCAGAGCGACGCCTTCGACGTCGGCGACCAGTCGCCCGGTCGAATCCACGGCCTGGACCAGCTGCCGGTCGTCGCCCGAAGCCGGGTCAAAGCCGTAGCTCCAGACCCCGACCAGTTCCTCGCCGACATAGAGCCGGCCGGATTCCTCGTCGACGACGCAGCCTTCCGATTGGGAGCCGACCGCGAGTCGCCGGACCTCTTGGCCCCGGGGCCCTTGCAGAGTCGCCTCGATCCGGACCTGGCGGAGCTGGCCATCCTTTCCGATCAGAATGGCGTGAGGCACTCCGCCTGCCATTCCCATGCAGAAGCCGTAAGGTTCGGCCACGTCGCTGGGGAGGAAGCCCCAGGGTCGGAGCGAGTTGGCCGGATCTTCGTTCGCCGGATCGAAGAGATAGAGCGCGATCCCCATTCGGCCGCGGTCGCTGGCGCCGACCAGCACATGCGGGCGCCCCTCCACGACCACGCCCTCGCGAAGGTCGACATTGTTGAGCCGGCCTTCGGGCAGAAACTGGAGCTCGGAACCGTCGAGCCCATAGACATATAGGCCGGCCTTCTTGTCGGTGCCGGCGATGAAGCCGGCAATTCGTCGGCCGCCCAGCATCGCCGTCGCACCGGCAGGGGCGGCCCAAATTGCGGGATCGTCGGCGGCGTCCTGATTGGCGGTCGCGACCGCAACGGTCTCGCCCGCCGGAACGAGCGTGACGGCAGGCGCTCCGCCCACGCCGATGGAGCTGCAGCCCGCCGCCAGCACCAGAAGCGGAGCGGTCATCCAACCGAAACCTAAACGACCGGATCCAGTCATGCTCTCCCCCTAAGCCCCCGCTGCGACGGGGCGGCGATAGGCGCCGATAAAGTCCGTTCGATTACAGCTTTGGGGGGAAACCATGTCATTCAGAACCACGTGGCTGATCGGCTGCGCGCTCGGCGCACTCGCTGCGCCGGCCGCTGCCCAGGACGAAGGCTCTACCGGCGCTGCCCCGGCCCAGCCGGTCGCGGAAACCGATCAAGCACGGGACATCATCGTCACCGGAACGCTCGTTTTCCGCAATCGCACCACCGACGTTAATCCGGTCCTGTCCTACGATCTCGAATATTTCCAAAGGTTCGAGCCGGTTTCCGTCGGCGAGATGCTGAAGCGGGTGCCGGGCGTGACCTTCACCTCCGACGTGCTCGAATATGACGGCGTTCAGATGCGCGGCCTGCCGCCGGGCTTCACCAACATCCTGATCAATGGACGCCGAGCGCCCGGCGCCGAAGCCGATCGAAGCTTCTTCGTCGATCGGATCCCGGCCGACCTGGTCGAGCGGATCGAGATCGTCCGGGCGCCCCGCGCCGACCAGTCGAGCGAAGGCGTTGCCGGAACGCTCAACATCATCACCAAGGAAAGCGCCTCCTTCCGCGGCGGCTTCCTTCGCGGAAGCGTTCTGGTGAATGAGGATGGCGGTGTTCGGCCGTCGGCCTCCGGCGCCTATGCGGGCGAAATCGGCGCGACCAGCTTCTGGGCCGCGCTCAACTATCAGCAGCGCCGCAACCCGAAGGAGAAGGTCTCGCTGCGCTTCGGCGACGAGGTTCCTTCCGGATCGGACGAGACCGATCCCGAATTCGACAATCTCGAGCTTCAGGACGACACCCGCGACGGAACCGACATTTCCGGCAATTTCGAGATCAACGCCCCGGTCGGCGAAGGTCGCCTTCGCCTGTCCGGCCTGTTCGTCGATACCGATCGCGACGAGGACGAGACCTCGATCACCCTGGAGGGCGAAGAGCTCGAATTCGACGAGGTGGAAGTTCAGGAGGAACGGATCAGCCAGCGCACCTATGCCCTCGAAGCCGACCTTCGGCTCCCGGTCGGCTTTGCCGAGCTCGGTCTTTCGGCGGGTTGGGCCGGTTTCCGCGAGAATACCGACGTCCGGACCTTCGTTGGGGAGAATGAGGACGATCTGACCGACGTCGAGCTCGACGAGGAAGAAACGCTCCGGATCCGCGACAACGAATATAGCGGAACCGCAAGCCTGCTGTTCGGCAATGGCTCGCCGCTCGAGGTCAAGATCGGAATCGACTTGCTTCACAAGGAGCGCGACGGGCTCAATGACGGCGATCTTCTCAGCGGCGAATTCAGCATCGACGAGAATCGCTACGATCCCTACTTGAGGCTCACCTTCCAGCCCTCGCCGGTTCTCACCATCGATGCCGGCCTTCGCTACGAGATCACCCGTCGTGACGTTTCGGGCGAGAGCGTTTCCGCTTCGTTCGACGACGAGACGCTCAACCCCTCGGTTCATCTCCGTTATGCGCCGACCGCCGCCGACCAGTTCCGCGCTTCCTTCGCGCGTACCGTCCGCCGTCCGGATTACGACCTGCTTTCCCCGTTTGAAGAGGAGGAAACGCCGGGAGACGACGACACGACCATCGGCAATCCGGCCCTTCGCAACCAGACTGCCTGGGGCGCCGACCTGGGCTACGAACGGCGGCTCGGCCGAAACGGCATCTTCGGCATCAACCTTTTCTATCGCGACATCAGCGACCTCATCGAGCTCGTGAGCATCGGCGAAAACCGCTTCACGCCGCAGAATATCGGCGACGGACGGCTTTGGGGCGTAGAGCTGGATCTTTCCGCGTCGCTCGATTTCGCCGGGCTTCCCGATACTGGGCTGTTCGCCAACTATACCTATCTGGACAGCGAGACGACCGACCCCTTCACCGGAGAGGAAAGGCGGTTCAACAACCAGCCGCACCACGTCTACAATGTCGGCTTCATCCAAACGGTTCGGCCGTGGGACATGAGTTTCGGCGCCTCGCTGTCGGGCCGGAGCCGCGCGGTCGAGAGCAATTTCGACGAAACCGTCGAGCTCAGTTACGACCCCGATCTCGAAGCCTTTATCGAGCGGCGCTTCGGCCGCAACGTCGTGCTCCGGCTGTCGGCCCAGAACCTGCTCAACCGGGCCAAGCGGGAAACCTTCCGCAAATATGATGGGGACTCGTTCGACGAGATACTCGACAATCGTGCCGCAGGCGACATTGACGAGTTCGAGCTCGAGCGGGAGCAATCGGGCCGGCTGTTCCAGGCGACCCTCCGAATTGCCTTCTGAACCGGCGCTGCCGCCGCCTCGCGGCGGCAGCGGTCGGCTCAGGCCCCGCCCCTAGGGATAATGCGGCTCGGGCCGTTCCCGCAGCTCTTCGTAATGCACGAGCGCCTGCTGCGGCCCGAATGACACCGGCTCGCCGCCCCGGAATGCCCATTCGCCGCGATCGCAGTCGCCGGCGCGGACATAGCCGTTGATGTAGAGCCGCCGGCGGTGGTTCGAGCGGTTGGTCCCCGACCCATGGACGAGATAGGGGCTCCACAGCGCCAGGTCGCCGGGCTCGAGGAGGAGATCGACAGCGTCGGCGGCCGACAGGCCGGCCGCGGCGAGCACTTCGTCGCTCATCGCCGAGCCGAGCACCTTGGTGTTTTCGTCGAGCTTGAGATTGCCGAGGGCATGGCTTCGCGGAATGAAGCGCATGCAGCCGGATTCCGGGGTGTGCGGATCGATGGCGAGCCCGGTCTGCACATAGGCCGTGCCGAGATTGCGATAGGCCCGTGCCGGCCGGCGAAAGCGCGAATCCTGGTGCCAGGCGAAATCGCCCTGGCTCCCCGGCGCCTTCCAGTGGATCTGGTTGATGATCTGCTTGAGGTCGCTTCCGATCAGCGGCTCCAGCAGGTGGGCGATGCGCCGGTCGAGGCGAACGGCGTTGAGAACCGGCTGGTGATAGGACATCCACTGCGCCATTCGAACGAGAGGCTGTCCGTCGGCGCCGTCCGTCACATTGTAGAAGAGATTGCCGTGTCGGAAGCAGCGTCCGTGAGCGAGCGCTTCGTCATGGATCGCTTCGATCGCCTCGGCGATCACGGCGATCTCGGAAGCGCTGAAGACGCCACGAACCACGGCATAGCCTTCGCGCCAGTAATGCGCGACATGGTCGTCGTTGCGGTCGTGCCCTTGAAGCCTCGCCGGCTGCATGATCATGCCCAGTTGTTCCCAGCCTCGGACTTATCCTAGCCGAACCCGGCCAAGGCTTCCCATCACATATGACGGGGACGCCTTTCGGATTTGTTATAGCTTGAGTAAGGAATATCCAGGATGTGGCGGCCCGACCCTGCCACCGGACCGTCCCCGTCCTAGAACTTGCCGATCAAGTTGACGAAGAATCCTCGCTCGTCATAGCTGAGATCGGTGAGGTCGTCGGAATAATCGGTGAAATTGTAGCCGACGCCGATTTTGATGGTGTCCCCGAGGTGCCGGTAGATTCCCGCGAGGGCGCCCAGTCGGCTGTCCTGTGCCTCGCTGACCGACAATTGCCTCACCTCCACCAGCGCGTCCCAGCGGCCGATGATCCGGTAGTCGGCTCGAACGGCCCAGAAGGTGGCCTCGCTCGAGAACCAGGGTGCGCTGGCATCCCGCGAGGGCCGAAGCGAGCCGACGCGATAGGCAAGCTTGCCGCCCACGGCGAGCTGGGGAGTCAGCTGGTACGTGCCGTCGATCGCGAAGACATGGCTTCGCTGAGCGAAGTCGAGATTGAGGCCCAGGCTGTCGACCTGCGCCGGTGACGGCAGATCGTAGAGATAGGTATATTTTGCGAGAAGGTTGAGCCGGTCGTTCGTCGTCGGGCGGTAGGCTCCGGCCACGACGATTTCGTAATAATCGGCATCGAGCGAACTGGCGGGATTGCCGCCGCTCGACAGAGCCAGGTTGGCGCGGCCGAACAGTCGAAGCGCATCCGTGGCGCGGAAGGTGACCTGGTTGCGGGTTGCCCAAGTCTCGCGCTCGCCGAGCACCGCGCTTCCGTCGCGGCGATATTCGACCGCGCTGCTCCAGCGTAGGCGGTCGTCGCCATAGTCGGCCGTGGCGCCGACGACTTCCCTGCGGATCCGGTTGCCGAGCGCGTCGGACAGCGAACCGCGCTCGTAGCGGGCTCCGAACGTCCAGCCCGGGATCGGCGTGAAATCGACGCCATAGGCCTGGGTGAGGCCGGTGGGGCCGCTGCCATGCTCGTAGCGTCCTTCGGCGAAAACCGACGTACTGCCGCCCAGACGACGACGTCCGCCGACGGTGAGCCGTCCCAGCCTTCCGGTGTTGAATGCATCGGGATTTTCGGCGGCAAGCGCATAACCCAGATAGAGCGAGCCACGATCGCCCATGGCGAAGGTCGCGCGCGCATCGGCGCCGAGGCCGAGATCGCCGTCGGAAACTTCGGCATCGACCGACAAACGATCAGTGAGCTCGACTTCGCCGGCAACGCCGATCCGGTCATTCTCCTGCCGACCGCCGCTGCGATCGACGGTCATCTGTCCGAACAGCGAAACCGACCAGGGCCGGTCGCGTTCGACGCTCTCCGCCTCGCCATCCTGGGTCGGCGCGGCGGCTGCGGCCGGCACGTGCCGGTAGCCGATACTGGCGGCAACGTCGGTCCGCGATCCGGTAAATTCGGGCGGAGCCGGAAACGGGGTTTGCGGAGTGGCCTGGCCCTGCTGACCTTCCGACCGGATCCCGACCGTTCCGAACCAGCCATCGGCGCGCTCGTGCCGGAGCCCGGCCTCGATCGCGTGGCGTTCGGTCACTGTTCCTTCGGTGACGTCGGCCTTGACCTGCAGTCTCGTTCCCTGGGCGAGCTGCAGATCGGCAATCCCGCCATATTGGTCGAGACTCTCGTTGAAAGTGAGCTCGCCCGGCCCCGAAAAGCCGCGCTCGCGGCTTCGCCAATAGGCGCCCACGCGCCCGCTGCCGCGGCCGAGCACTTCCGCGACGTCCAGAGCGCCCTCGATATTGTAGGCGTCCGCCTCGCGCGCGATGGTGCTGAGCTGGGTAAAGTCGTAGCCGCCGGTGGACGAATAAGCCACGCCCGTGCCGGCCCCGTCCGACCGCGCGAACTCGCCGCGAAGCCAGGTGCCGGGCCGGTAGCGAAGCAGAATGTCGGCACCGTAAAGATCCTGCGACGCCTGATCCTCGCCCTGGTGGTAGCCGGTGATTCCGATCCGGACATTGTCCGTCAGCCAGTGCTGTGCCCGACCACCGAGGGTGAGGGCGTCGGGACGAGTAAGTCCCGGCACATATTCGTAGGTGGCGACCAGCCAGACAGGATTTCCGGCAAGCGACGAGTTGCGGACAAACAGGCTGGAATCGGCCGTGATCGGAAGCGCTTCGCGAAGCAGCACCCGTCCCTGGATGTAGTTGATGTCGTAGTCGCGAGCGACGATCAGCTCGCGGCGTTCGAGCACCCTGCCCGAGTCGCGATCGCGGACTTCGACGAACAGCCGCTCCGAACCCGCGGCGATGTCCTGGTTGCGGAGATAATAGACGGAGCCGCCGGTGGAGATGAAATCCTCCCGGCTTCCGATCGTGCCGGGATCGGCGGCAAAGGCGTTGATCTCGGTACGCCGCTCACCGGCGGCGGTGGTGTCGGAATTGCGCCAGCTCGCCTGCGCACCATAAAGTCCACGCTGGTAGCGGATCAGCTCCGTGCCCGTCAGCTGGGTCTGGAAATTGCCCCACATGGCGAGAGCATCCTCGCTCTCGGCGCGAATGTAGAACCGGCCATAGGTTGGTGCATCGTCGATCGTGATCGAATCGTCGCCATAAACGGGATAATGGCGCTCGGGGTCGAGCCGGCGCAGAAGTGATCGAGGATCGCGGCGAAGGAAGCCGTCGAACAGAGCCTCGATCGGCTGCTCCCCGGTATCCGCCGAGGCGGTGAGTCGCCAATTTTCGGAGATCCGGCCGCGATAGTAGAAAGCGAGCCGACCATCGGCGAAATCCCTTCGGGCATCGGCCTGATCCTCGCCTTGAAGCTCCAGCTTGGCGGCATCGAAGCTGCGATGGCCGACGGTGAGATCGGCAATGGCGACCAGGAAGTGATCGCCCCGTCGCGCATTGAGCGCCCGCCGGAATTCGCGACTTTCCCCGCCCGGCGGGTCGAGCCGAACCACAATCTCGGAAGTTCCGGACGGGACGATCTGACGGGCCACGAAGCGCCGGCCGCGATCGACCGGAATACGCATCCCGAAGGCGGTCACCCGGGTTTCCGGATGATCGACCCCGCCGCTCACCGTCACTTCGGTGCCGGTCACCGGAATGTTGCCGGTGGTGCGCATATTCTCGAACAGCGGGCCATCGCGCGTGTCCCGCAACGGATCGCGAGGCGCCGCACTCACCCGGAAGCTGGCGGGCGCGGTCTCGTCGAATCGTCCCTCCGAGTCATAGACCCGAAGAACCGCCCGGAGCGGCCGGTCTTCGACGTCGTCCGGAGTCCAGAGCACCGGCTCACCGAAGGTGATGGGGACGATGGTTCGAGGCGTGCCCTCGAGCGACTCGTCGGGACCGAAGATGCGCAGCTCGGCACGGCTGATGAACGCGGCATAATTGGTCATCACCTCGAAGCGCATCGGCTGACCCGGGGCAGCCGCGGCCTCCGCCGCTACGACGCTCAGCATCGGCTGACCGTCCAACCGGGTGACCTGAACGCCTATGCCGGACTCCGACAGAGCGACGTCGGTGGCGCGCTGGACGTCGGCAGGGCTGGCCCCCTCCCCTTCGCCGTCGACGGTGACCCGGAATGCACCGGCGGCCGGTCCGCGCTCGAGATTCGGCGCGACGGTGCGGTGCTCGACCGAGCTGTCGTCGTTGCGAGGTCCACAAGGACGCTCGTCATCGCCGCAATGATCGACCGGCAGAGGCGTCTGAGCGGTTGCGCTGCTCAAGGCCAGCGATGACGCGCCAAGAGCGAGGGCCGCAAGCGAGCGGATAGTCAGCGGGCTCATTGGGCGTCTCCCTGGTCGGCGGCGGCCGGGACTGTCGTCTCCTCCTCGATGATCAATCGGTAGCGATCCTCGCCTGACCTCCATCTCTCCTCGATGATGTCGCGGATCGCGGCGATTCGCCGACGAACGAGCCGACCCTCCTCGCCGCGCGAACCGTAGGCGATCCGAAGCACCGACGGTCGCTCGGCCAGCGTTCCGACCAGGGCGTCGATCCGGGCGAGGAATTCGCTTCGGACCTGCTCGCCGTCGAAGGCATCGCCGTTGATGTCGAGCCGGACCACTCGCCCCAGCGCTGCCCCGAAGTTGAGCGTCGCCATTCTTCCGCGGGTAAGACGCACCGTTTCCGGGTTGACGGTCGTCATCCGGTATCCGGTCGGCAGAGTTCGCTGGTCCACCTTCAGAATGAAGTTGGAGCCGCGATCCTCGTTCGGGATCATCGGGCAGGTGACATGGTACCGGCCCTCGGAGTCGGTGGTGATGAGCAGGCCGCGCGCCGTTGCCAGCCGGACCCCCGGCAGGCCGCGTTCGCCTTCGTCCTGGACACCGTTCATGTTGCGGTCGTCAAAGACCTTGCCGATCACGTCGGAGCAGTCGAAGTCCGGATCCGGAACGATCCGGACGGTTGCGTCGGCGACGTTGGAGACCGTCTGACCGACCAGCGCGTTCACGGCATAGGCCTGGTTGACGTGCTCGCCTTCCCCGACTCCGGCACCGACCACCAGGATCAGCTGGACCGTCCGTTCCTGGCCGGCCGCGAAGCTCTGGTTCGGCCAGGCAAGCAAACGCCCATTCTGTTGCGGCTCGACCGGCGTGCCGTCGATCGTCGCGCTGCCCTCGCGGTAGCGGAAACCGGCTGGAACACGATCGGTGATGGTGATCCCGGTGATCGCTCCGGACAGCGTGTTCCGAGCCGTCACGACATAGGGAACGAGGCCGCCGCGCGACACATTGGTCATCGGCGTGCGCTTGGTGACTTCGATCGCGCCCTCCAGGATCGGGTCGATCGGAATGTGGTTGTTGACGACATCCGCCGACACGCCGGCCGTGAGGGTGAAGCTGAGGAAGTAAGCGGTGGTCTCGCCCCCGGTCGTGCAGGCCCGGATCGCGCTGGTCGGCGGGGCGCCCTCGTAGGCAGAGACGAGGAGCGGATCCGGCGTGGGGCCGACCACGAGCGGACCGTTGCAGGGCGGAATGATCGTCGACGGCTGGATCGGATTGTAGCTGCCGTTCGGCGGCGTGACCGACAGCGAGTAGACGCCGTTGGGTGCGCCGGGAAGCAGCAGATACTGGTACATTCCGCTGGCCCCGGTCACCTGGATGACGTTCGCCGCGCCGCCGAGCAGATGGATCGCCGGATCGAAGCCCGTCGGCCCGCTGAGAGTCACCGTGGCCCCAGCGACCGGAACGCGGCGAACGGAATCGTAGACCACGCCGGAAGGATCCAGCGGCAGCGACTGCTGCGGGATGTCGGCACCCGGAGTCAGCGTGAGGCCGGTCAGGGTTCCGCCCTCGGTGCGCGCGCCCGCCGGATTGGCCGGCGACACGGCGCCTTCGGTCACCGGCGCGCCGGTCTCGTTCGGACGAGCGCTTCCGTAGAGCGCATTATTCTCCGGATTGCGGAAACGGATCTGGTAGCCCGAGCCGGGAGCGATTCCGGTGAGGGCGTAGGTGCCATCCGCATCGGTTTCGGTGGTGGCGATCAGAGTGTCGCCGAGCAGCAGCTCGACGATCCAGCCGGCCTGGACGGGCTCGCCCGGGTCGAGGGCGCGGTCATGGTCATTGTCCATCCAGACGCGGCCGGAGACCCGGGCGCCCTCGCCCACCTCGCCGAAAAGATAGTCCGTCGCGTCCTCCGCCGCACCGAGCGTGATGGCGGAGATCGTGTCGCCGCTCGCCGAGCCGCCCGCCGATCCCGGCGAGTCCGCGCCATCGCCATAGCCGGCCGGCTGGTTTTCGATGATCGAATAGGTCCCTCCGGGGACGCCGGTGAAGCGATAGGTTCCGTCGGGCCCGCTGACCGCCGACTGGGTGACGGAATTGCCGCGCGCATCCGTTCCGGTGAGGGTCAAGGTCACCCCCGGAATGACCGGTTCGTCCGAGTCCCGGCGGCCGTTGCCATTGCTGTCATTGTAGACGAGGCCGGAAATGGATCCGGTACGCTCGCCGAAGTTCACGACGGGCGTCGGTGTACCAACTCCGATCGTCACCGGAACGCGGTTGTTCGGGTTCTCAGGAGCCTCGCCGTAACCGGCGGGCTGTACCTCGACGATGACATAGTCGCCCGCCTCGACGTCGGCGAAACTGTAGCTGCCGTCGGGCCCGGTGATCGTGGTCTCGACGACGCTTCCGTCAGGACGCTGCAACTCCACAGTCACGCCCGGAATTCCGGGATCGCCCTCGTTGCGGGTGCCGTTCAGGTCGCTGTCGACATAGACGATTCCGCCGAAGCCCTGGCCGACCTCGCCGAAGACGTAATCGATCGCGTCGATGCCGGTTGCGAGCGCGATGGCTGAGATGACGTCGTTCCCGACAGTCCCGCCCGAAGTGCCGGCGCTTTCGAGACCGTCGCCGAAGCCGTTCGGCTGAGTTTCGGTCAGCGTGTAGGTGCCGGCCAGGACTTCGTCGAAGATGAAGGCGCCGGTCGAACCGGTGGTCAGGGTGCGATCCACCGCCGCTCCGGCGGCGTCGGTCCCGGTCAGTCGAACCGAAACTCCTTCGATACCGCGCTCGCCAGGCTCGCGGAGGCCGTCATTGTTGCTGTCGACAAAGACGGACCCGGCAATGCTGGAAAGCGTGTCGCCAAAGTCGATCGTCTGGTTCGCCCCTGCGCTGACGTTGACCGATCGGCTGTCAGGGGTGGACGAGCCGTAGCCCGCCGGCTGGGTTTCATCGACCGTGTAGCTGCCTGCCGGCAGGTTCTCGAAGCGGTAGCTGCCGTCCGTTCCCGTAACGGTCGTGGCGACGACCGAGCCGTCCCTGCGGAGCGTGATGGTCACCCCGGGGAGGCCGCGTTCATCATTGTCGTTTCCGTCCCTTTCGGGATCGAAATAGACTCGGCCGGAGATGGTGGTCGCGCGCTCGCCGAAATCGTAGCCAGTGCCCTGCACGCCAGCGCCCAGTGGGATCGAGGCGATCCGATTGGTGGCTGCGGTCGGGCCGAAGCTGCCATTGTCGACGGTTCCGGAGGGCGTGCCCGGCGCTTCGCGGCCGTCGGCATAGTCGCTGGGCTGGGACTCGGTCAGCGTGTAGCTGCCATCGGGCAGGTCGTCGAAGCGGTAGCTGCCGTCGGCGGCCGTCGTCGCCGTGCAGTTCAGCGCCGGATCGAGCGCCGCACGGACGGCGCAGATGTCCTCGCCGCTCCGGGTCGTTCCGGACAGGGTGACGGTGATCCCAGGCAGGGGCGTCTCGCCCGGCTGGCGGACGCCATCGTCATTGCCATCGATATAGACCGCGCCCACGAGCGAGCCTGCCCGCTCCCCGAATGCGTAGTTGGTGCCGAGTTCGCCGGCGCCGAGGATGATGGCCGTGATCTCGTCATTCCCCGCCGTGCCGCGCGGGCTGCCGCCGACGGTGCCGGGCGAATCGATGCCGTCGGCGAAGGCCGAAAGCGGCGGCGTCGACTGGTCTTGTTGGCCGATCTCGTAGCCGGCGGGCGACGATCCGGGCACATTGATGAAGATGAAGTTGCCGCTGGCGTCGGTGGTCGCCGTGCAGGTGGTGATGGTGCACACATTCTGCCCGCCGGCGGTGTCGCCGGAAAGCGTCATGGTGACGCCCGCGATCCCGACTTCGCCCGAATCGCGCACGCCATTATTGTTGCGGTCGACATAGACGTAGCCGCTCAGCCCCTCGCCGGTCGCGCCGAAGTCGTAGCGCGAGGCGATGGTGCCGGCCGTGATCGTCACCCCGGTGATGCTGGTATTGGCGGTGCCCGGCGCCGCCACGTTGCTGCCCGAAACTCCGCCCGAGCTGCCGCCGGCCGAGCCAATGAAGGCGCCGCTTGGCGTCAGGCCCGGCGGCGGGGTTTGAGCAATCGTGTAGGTCCCTGGCCTTAGGACCCGGCAGGCGGCATTGGCATCGCTTTCCGACGGGAAGCGATATTCGCCAGACGCGGTGGTGGTAATCGAGCAGTCGACCGCCTGGCTGACATCGTTGGTTCCGGTGAGCCGGATCACGGCGCCGGCGAGCCCGGTCACCTCGGTCGGGTCCCGGGTCGCGTTCTGGTTGGGGTCGAGATAGACGATGCCGGAAAGCGTCGACGTCGGAATCTCGCCGAAATTGCGGTTCGTGAGCGCCGCGGCCGGAAGAAGGCGGCCGACGACGATGTCCTCGGGCGCCGACCGGCTTGCAGAGCCGGCAACGACATTGCCGGCGCCGTTGCTGTCGAGCCCGTCGGACAGGCCGTTGGGCTGGACCAGCTGAGTCACCGTATAGCCGGTCGGATCGGACGGCGGCAGGTCGGCGAAGCTATAGTTTCCGCTCGCGTCCACCGTTCGGGTGAGGTTGAGCGGATTGCCCGCATAATCGTTGCCGGTCAGCCGGATGTGCGGCGTCGACAGGAATTCACTCGCCGGCACGCCCGCTTCGCCAGCGTCAATGGAGCCATTATTGTTGGCGTCGCGGAACACCGTTCCGGACAGGGAAGCGGCCCGAACTTCCTGGAAGATATATCCGGTCGCAGCGGTGGCGTTCGGGAGCGCGATGGCGCTGATGCTGTTGGTCGCCGGATCGCTGCCGAAGGCCGCATTGTTGACCGTTCCGCCCGAACTTCCCGCCGTTTCCCGATAGTCGAGCAGACCGCCCGGCTGGGTTTCGACAAGGGTGTAGGTTCCCGGCGGCAAGCCGTCGAACAGGAAGTCGCCCGAGGCACTCGTCGCCACGGTTCGGGCGGGGATCGGATTGCCGAAGGCGTCAGTTCCGGAAAGGGCTATGCTGACTCCGGCGAGCCGTTCGCCCGACTGGATGACATTGTCGAGATTGTCGTCGGCGTAGACCGTTCCGGCAATCGAGGATTGGGCGACCTGGACGGTCGCGGTCTTGCTGTTGTTGGTCGGATCGGAATCGCGGCTGAGCTCACGTCCGTCCCCATCCAGGCCGGGGGAGATCGTCACTGTGTTGGCGAGGTCGCTTCCGAACGGACCGGAATAGGGATAGTCGGCCCGAGCGAAGAGCCGGATGGTGACCAGCGAGCCGTCCGGCGGGAAGCTGCCGTCGAGCACGCAAAGCACGCTCGTCGTGCCGGTGCAGTTGATGGCGCTGACGTTCGCGGCACCCGATGCGGTGGCGGTCGGCGCGGCCCCGGCGACGACGAACCCGGCGGGAAGATTGTCGGTGACCCGGACCTGGGTGGTCGGCGACACGCCATTGTTGCGGATGACGATCGAATATTCGACGGGTTCGTTGATCCCTGCCGGAGAAGCGGTCACGCGAGTCTTCGAAACCACCTCCAGGTCTGCGGAGGGCAGCACCGTGGTTGTCTGTACCGCACGGTTGTTCGCGAGCTGGCTGTCGGCCTGATTGACGCTGACATTGTCCTGCTCCAACGCCACCACCTGAACTTCGTTGGTGAAGGTCAGCGAGCCGCTCGGCGGCGTTCCGCCAGGCGTGAAGCGAAGCCGAAACACGACCTGCCGAAGCGGATCGAGGAAGTTGCTGGCGGTCGACGAAGCGTGGAGGCGGCATTCGACCCTGCCGTCCCCGTTCTGAAGACAGGACGGCGCCGGCGGCGTGTAGAGCGTCAAACCGCCGGTCGCCGGAACTGGGTTCACCTCGAAACCCGCAAGGGTCATCGTATAGCCGGGCGGCGGCTGCGGTAAATCCGTGATCAGGACGTTGCTGGCCCGGGAGGGTCCGAAGTTGGAAAGGCGGATGTCGTAGACGAGCTCTTCGCCGAAGCGCCGCGGGTCGAAGTCGGCTCCCGGCTCGGAGTTGGTGAGGGAAAGGTCGAAGCCGGGCGCGATGACGTTATGGGTCACGGAGCCGCTATTGTTGGTGGCGTCGCTTTCGACCGTGCTGGTCGCCACCGTCGCCGTATTGGTGTGGCTGATCGGGAAGCCGTCAGTGGCTCCGCCGAACGGAAAACGCGGCCGGATCTGCTGACTGATCTGGAAGGTCTCGCCGCGGGCGAACTGGCCCATGTTGCAGCTGATTTCCCCGGTCGCCGGATTGCTGGTGCAGGTCGTTCCGCCTTTCGTGCTCGCCGGATTGCCGACCAGTTCGAACCGGTCGGGGTCGATCGTGTCCGTCACGACCACATTGGAAGCCGGATTGGCGCCATTGTTGCGGATGCTGATGGTGTAGGTCGCAAGGACTCCGACCTGCGTCGGGTTGGGCGCGACCGATTTGAGCGTGACGGCCATGTCGGCAAGCGGATCGACCGTATACAGAGCCGACGAGCTGTTGTTTCCATTGTTGCTGTCGATCGTGTCGGAAGAGGTGATCGTCGCCGTGTTGGTATAGCTGCCGCTGTTCACCGGCCGATCGATGCGGATGATCGCCGTTTCGCTGTCGCCGGCGCCGAGATCGCTGAGCGTCCAGCGGATCTGGCCGTTCGATGCCGTGTAGGAGGTGGAACCGCTGGAGGCGCTGATCTGGGCGAATCCAGTAATGAAACCGCCGGTGTTAAGCCGGTTGGGAAGCACATCTTCGACAATGACGGTGCCTGCTGTCGCCGTGCCGACATTGCTGGCGGTGAGTCGGATGTAGAAGCTCGGGGCCGTCGCAGGGACCGTCAGCGATGGAGTCTGGCTCCACGGGCCGGCCGGGTTGAGTGAAACCTCCTTCACCACGGCAAGGTCGGTGGTCACGGTGGTCGCCCGAACACCAGCACCCTGGCAGTCGTTCGCCGTGTTGGTATCGGTGGGGGTTGCCTGGGACCCCGCCGTGGAACCAGTACAAGCGGTATTGTTCAGATTGGAATTGGCGCTTGCGCTCGCCCGCGTGACGAGAGTGAGAGTGATGGTGCCGTTCACGGCCAGCGTTCCCGCATTGACCGTGTCGCAGGTGATGACGTTGTCGGTCTGACCGCAGCTCCAGGCTGCACTCGAAGAAACGAAGGTTTCGTCGGCGGAGACGGAATCGGTCACGCGAAGCGGCGTTCCGGGGCCGTAGGTCAGCACCGAAGGCCCATTGTTGCGCACGGTGATGGTGCTCGTCATGTCCCCGCCGGCCGCGACCGGACTCGGCGTCTTCGACTTCTGGACGCTGAGATCGGCCGTCGGCTGAACGATCCGATAGGTGGCCGTGGCGGTGTTGTTGGCCGTGTTGGGATCGGCAAGATCTGCCGGCGGCGTGATCGTCGCGCTGTTGATCTGATTGCCGGCCGTCGGGCTGTTGGCGGTTACCGGGATGACGAACTGCCGGCTGGCGCCGTTGGTGAGATTGCCGGCGTTGCAGGTGACCGATTGACCCACGGCGGAGCAGCCCGGAGGCAACGCGCCAAGGGTGAAGTTGCTGGCGAACGTGTCGCTGATCGTCGCTCCGTCGACGGTTCGCGGGCCGTCATTGAAGACGGTCAAGGTGACGTTGACCGACGTTCCCTCGACGATCGTCGCCGGCATGGACTTGGCGGCGCGAAGATCGCTGCCTTCGATGATGTTCGTCACCACCGACGCCGTGTTGTTCGAGCCGTTCGGATCCAGCACCAGCGGACTGGTGAGTTCCGCGAACGCGGTGTTGGTGATCGTACCGCTCGACTGGCGGATAACCCGGCCGGTGATCGTGATCGGCGGCAGTGCCCCGGTCACGGCGGCGCCGGTATAGCTGCAGGTGACGGTGGTATCCGATTGCGAACAAGTCCAGTTCGTTCCGTTCGCCGACTGGTACTGGAAATCCGAGGTGGGCGGCAGGTTGTCTGTCAGGCGGATCGCGGCCGTCGGATCCGGACCCGAGTTGGTGACGTTGACGACATAGGAGACGATCCCGCCGGCAGCGATTGTGTTGTCGGCGAGGCCATCATCCTTGGACACCGTGAGATCCGCGCCATTCTGAACGGCGGGAGTGACGGTCAGGCTGTCATTTGCAGGGTTGGTGTCGCCGGCCGTAGCGCTCGCGATCGAGGCGGTCGTGTTCGCCGAGCCGGTCGCGATCGCGGTGGCGTCGAAATCGAAAGTGCGGTCGCCGACGGCAAAGGCCGAAAGACTGCAGGTCAGAGACTGCGAACCGACCGCACCGGAAAGACTGCAGAACGCCGGAAAGTCACCGGAGTCGACTCGGAAGCGGCTCGAGACGGCGACCGTCACCACCGCATCATTGACCGTTCCCGGCCCATTGTTCGTGGCTCGAACCGTGAAGGTCGTGCGAGCGCCATTGGGAACCGGATCGGGCAGCCAGCTATAGGCGGAAATCTGAAGGTCGGCGGCGATGGCCGGCGCGCCGGCGAGCAGAAAGGCCGCGAACAGAACGGAGCGGATCGAGGCCGCAACGCGAGCGCGCACGGCGAGATTGGAACGAAACACTTCGAGGCCCCCGCTTCAGACGAATTTGTCGCCCGCGATTACGGGAGCGGAACGTTAATAAGAAGTAACCAAAATCCTTATTTCATAAGATTTTACATTTCGATCTGAAGTCCTCAGAAGAGGAATGGAACGGTCCGGCACAAGAATGTAAAGCTTTGTGAAATCTCGCAGTCAGACCCGTAACAATTGGGCGACACCCTGCTAGGTGCGCGTCGGAGCCGGTTCTCGCTTGCGAGGGCCATGAACGGATTCGACATCTGATGGAGCAGAAGCGAGGAAGATGCGGATCGGCATTCTCGAGGATGATGCGGCACTTGCCGAGCAGCTCCATGGCCTGCTCGTGCGCGAGGGCCATAGCTGCTTTCTCTATCAGAGCGGTCAGAAGCTCATCGGTCTGCTGACACGCGAAACCGTCGATCTCCTCATCCTCGACTGGAACGTTCCGGACGTTCCCGGGATCGACGTCATTCGATGGGTGCGCAGCGAAAGCTCGCGGCATCCGCCGATCGTCGTCCTCACCGCGCGCTCGGCCGAAGAGGATATCGTTGCCGCCTTGAAGGCGGGTGCCGACGAATATGTGATCAAGCCGGTTCAGGAAGCTGTGCTCCTCGCCCGGATCGAAGCGCTCTGCCGACGCGCCTATCCGGAGCCGCCGCGCGCCAGGATCGAACAGTTCGGCGATTATGCCTTTGACACCAGCGCCGAGACGGTCCTGGTCCGGGACGAGCCCGTGCAACTTACCGCGAAGGAATTCGCGTTGGGGCTGATGCTGTTCCGGAACCTGAACCGTACCTTGTCCCGTTCCTACATCTTCGAAGCCTTGTGGGGCGGCAATCCCGACCTCCAGACCCGAACGCTTGACGCCCATATCTCGAAGGTGCGGACCAAGCTCGCGCTTCGGGCGAGCAACGGCTTCCGGCTTGTCCCCATCTACGCCTATGGTTATCGCCTCGAAACGACCGGCGAGGGGCTGGGATGAGCTTCGGAGACTCGTGATCTTGCGCGCGCTGCTTGCCCTGCTGGCCGCCGCTTTCGCGATTCTCCCGATGGCCGTGCCCGTCGTCGCTGCCCAGCCGGACGAGCAGGTGCTCTACACGACGAAGGCAGGCGACAATCTCTACACGCTTGCCGAGCGCTATCTCGTCCGGATTCAGGATTATGCCCGGGTCCAGCGGCTGAACCGGGTCACAGACCCGTACCGGCTTGCGATCGGCCGAGTCCTGCGGATCCCTCGCCGGCTGCTCCGCGACGAGCCGCTGACGGCCCGGATCGTCGCCTTTCGCGGCGAGGTTCGGATCGCTCGGGGCGGCGGAGCGCAAGCAGCGACCGTCGGCGCCAGCATCACGGAGGGCGACAGGATCATCACGGGCGCCAATTCCTTCATCACCTTGCGGGTGGAGGACGGCTCGACCGTCTCCCTTCCCTCCCAGAGCCGGATCCTCGTCCAGCGCTTGCGTCGGGTCCTGCTGACCGGTCGAGTCGAGCGCCTGTTCGCGCTCGAGACCGGCCGCGCCCGGGCGGTCGTGGTCCCGATGGGCGAAACACCGGGCGAATTCCGGATCTCTACTCCAGTTGCCGTGTCCGCGGTTCGCGGCACCGAGTTCCGGACCCGCTATGACGAGCAGCAAGAACGAGGCGCCACCGAAGTCATCGAAGGCGAGATCGGCGTCAGCAGCCGCGGCGACACCGTGTCCATCGGTGCCGGCTTTGGAGCGCTTTCGACCGCCGAGGGCACGAGCGCGGCCGTTCCGCTCCTCCCCGCCCCTTCGCTGGCACGACCCGGCAGGGTGCAGGACGAGGCCGAGCTGATCTTCCGCGTCGAACCGCTCGCCGGCGCCGCGAGCTACCGGATCCAGGTGGCTCAGGATGCCGGGTTCATCGACGTCGTCGGCGAAGCCGTCTCCGAAGGCCCGGAGGTGAGGCTTGCGGGCCTGCCCGACGGGACCTGGTTCGTCCGCGCTTCCGCGATCGACTCAAGTGGGCTGGAAGGCCTTCCCTCCACCTACAGTTTCCAGCGTCGACGGCTGGAAATCGCCACGGCGTCGGAGCGCCGCCGGATCGGCCGGTACCGCGAATATCTGTTCCGCTGGACTGCCGAGGGCGCCGGAATTCACCGCTACCGCTTCCAGCTCATGAAAGACGGGCCGGACGGAATACCGGTTGTCGACGAACCGGGCCTCACGGCCGACCGCTTCGTGCTCACCGACCTCGAGCCCGGCACTTATTATTGGCGAGTGATGACGATCCAGCATTCCGATGGAACCGCTCACTCGAAATGGTCGGCCGTCCAGCAACTGACGATCAGCGCCGACGAATGAGGGGCGCGCCGGGCGCCCGCCGGCTGGCCGCCGAATGGTGGCTCGTCGCGCTGCTTTCCAGCGCGCTCGTCCTGTTGCTGGCTAACAGCCAGATCGCCGAGCGGCTCGACAATCTCGCTTACGATCAGTTGCTTCGCCTCGAATCGGACCAGCCCGATTCCCGGATCCTGCTCGTCGCCATCGACAGTCACAGCCTGCAGGAAGTGGGCGGCTGGCCCTGGCCACGCGACCTTCATGCAAGACTGATCGATCGGCTGAGCGAGGGCCGGGCCCGGGCCATCGCCTACGACGTCCTGTTCGTCGAGCCGGCGCCGGGCGACCTGCAATTGGGTGCGGCAGTCCAGGCAGCGCCGCCGCTGTTCCTGCCGCTCCTTCTCGACGCACCGGGCCGCAACGGTGCCCGGTTCGAACCGAGAATGCCCGTTGCGCCGGTTCGTGGCGCCGCGGCGGGCATCGGTCACGTGAACCTTCACTCGGATTCCGACGGCGTGATCCGCCGCATCAGGCCCGTGGAGCGCGACGGCGCGAGCCGCTGGCCGCATCTCATGGTCCTGCTGAGCCAGACCGTATCGGGCGAAACGTCCGCACCGGCCGCCGAGACGGTCCTTATTCCCTTCACCGGGCCGGCCGGGACCTATCCCTCGATCCCGGCCTCCATGGTTCTGCGGGGGGAGCTTCCACCGGAGCTCGTGAAGGACCGGATCGTGATCGTCGGCGCGACCGCCCAGGGTCTCGGCGATCGTCATCCCGTGCCGCTCGCAGGCCCCGAAGGGGTGATGGCGGGGATCGAACTCCAGGCCAACTTTCTCGATGCTCTGCTCGACGACCGTCTGATCGCCGAAGCGAACGAGGCTGTCCGAACGGTCGCCGGCCTGCTGCCCCTTTGGCTGTTGCTCGGCGCCCTTCGACTGATGCGCCCGCGCGCTTCGATGCTCACTCTGGCCGGGCTGGTGCTGGTGGTGGCGGTGGCGACCGCCCTCGCCTTCCTCCTCCTCCGGGTCTGGATCACGCCGGTCCCGGCACTCGCGGGGATGTTGCTCGTCTATCCGCTCTGGAGCTGGCGACGGCTCGAGGGCGTGAGCGCCTACATGGTCGGAGAACTGGAGCGTCTCCATTCGCAGCGGGACGAAATCATTGCGCCTGCCGAAGCGCCGCTCGATCCGCTGATGCGCGAATCCATGTTGCTCAGCGAAGCCATCGGGCGGATCGAGGCTGCCCGGCGCTTCATTCGGGAAAGCCTGGACCAGCTTCCCGATGCCGTCTTCGTGCTCGACCAGGCCGGACGGATCACCCTCGCCAACCGTTGCGCCGACGTCCTGCGCCGCGAGTTCGGCGTGAACAGCGAGGATTTCCTCGAAGTTGCGGGTCGACTTCAGCCTTCGGCCGACGACTTCGACCGCATTGCCTGGCCACCTCGTCCCGACCTGCGTTTAGAAGCTGCAGCTCCGGACGGACGGATCTTCGACCTCCTGTTCACCGCCCGCCTCGGGCCAAAGGAGACCACGCTCGGCTGGATCGTCAGAATGAGCGACATCACGGCGATGCGGGTCGCCCAGCGACAGCGGGACGACATGCTGCGCTTCCTGACTCACGACATGCGTTCGCCGCAGGCTTCGATCCTTGCCCTGACGGCCAGTGGAGATGACGCAGGGATCGCTCCGGGGCTCGCCGAGCGAATCGCGCGATACGCCCGCCGAACGCTCGAGCTCGCGGACGGAATCGTTCATCTCGCGCGCGCCGAGACCCTCGCCTACCAGCCGGTTCCGCTCGACCTGGCCGAACTGCTCGAAAACGCCATTGACGAGCTATGGCCCCAGGTGACGGAGCGAAAGGTGCAGGTGGAGGTCACCGGGATCCGCCCTCTTCCAGTGCTGGGCGAGCCTTCGCTCATCACCCGAGCGCTCATCAACCTGCTCGACAATGCCCTGAAATACGGTCCCAAAGGCGGGCGGCTGAATTGCCGCTTGTCGGTCGAGGACGATAGGCCCGAGCCGATGGCGGTCTGCTCCATCCGCGACCAGGGAGAAGCCCTGACGGAACAGGCGATCGCTTCCCTCTTCGAGCAGTTTCAGCGCGGTTCGGCTGCGCCGGGCGGCGGAACCGGACTGGGGCTCGCCTTCGTCCGAACCGTGGCCGTCCGCCACGGCGGATCCATCAGCGGCGCCTGTCAGCCTGGCCAGGGCACCACATTCACTCTGAAGCTCCCGCTCGGGCCGGATCAGTCCGACGACTGATCCGATCCGACAGGCGGGTCGAGCGCCGAGTCCAGCAGGACCGGCCAATTGTCGGATGCGGCGCCGCGCCGGTTCGCCGAGGCGCTGTAGACCGTTTCTCCGTTGGCGGCGTCGGTGATGGTGACGTTCAGAACCGCTACTGGAGCTCTTCGGCTCCGCAGGTTCGGAGGTCGAAGCCAATCCGGCTGCTCACCGACAGGAACAAGGCTTCCCACCCCGGCAGGCCGCTCCGCCAGCCCCACCTGAACCAGGTAAGAGGGCGTCTCGGAGCGGGCTAGACCCCGAAGTTCGAGCCGCTCGGTCAAGCGCTCGCTCGCCTCGGTGGTGGCCGATCCGCCGGCATCGACGATGGCAAAGGTGCCGGAAGCGGGAAGGCTGCCCGACGAAGTAACCGAAAGCGGGTTTCCGGCACAGCCCGCAAGTATCGGAAACGCAGAACCAGCCAGGATCCGGATGGGAAAGGAGCGTATCGGCATGAACCCGTCCCATATCCCGGCTGGGAGTGCGACGGCAACTGTCGTCAACGGGTCCTACAATCTTCGTTCACCATAGCGAACACCCACATTTTACAAGGTTTGACGCTGAGATGGTGCCCGGCTGTGGAATGGTCGTCTCATGTCGACTCAGGCCGCTTCTGTCCTTTCGACCTCTGCTTGCGCCAGGCCGCCGATGCGAATGCCGGGCAGCCGCAGCCGCCGGATCCTGCTCGTCGAAGATGACGAACGACAGCGCGCCATGACCGCAAGACTGCTGACGGAGCAAGGCCATGAGCTGGTGACGGCGGCCTCTTCCACCGAGGCGATGGCCTGTCTGGACCGGAGGTTCGACCTGCTCGTCTCCGACATCGACCTCGGAGCCGGACCCGACGGATTGACGCTTGCCGCGGAGGCCCGTTCGCGAAGTCCGGAGCTGCCACTACTGATCACATCCGGCCGCCCGGTGACCAGCTTCCAGGAGCGGCGATTTTCGAACGCCCTTTACCTGCGCAAGCCGTTCACGCCCGACGCCCTGCTGGAGATGATCGACAGTCTCTGCACCGGCTGAGGCCGGAGACGCCGCGCGGTCATTCGACCGTGACACTCTTGGCCAGGTTGCGCGGCTGGTCCACGTCGGTCCCCTTCGCCACCGCGACATGATAGGCCAGAAGCTGCACCGGCACCGCGTAGACGAGCGGCGCGATCAGCGGGTGAACCTTGGGCATCTCGATCGTCGCAATGGTGTTGTCGCCGGCCTGGACGAGGCCTTCGGAGTCGCTGATCAGGATCACCTTGCCGCCGCGCGCTTGCACTTCCTGCATGTTGCTGACGGTCTTCTCGAACAGCGGTCCCGAAGGCGCGAGAACGATGATCGGGACATTGTCGTCGATCAAAGCGATCGGGCCGTGCTTCATCTCGCCCGCGGCATAACCCTCGGCGTGGATATAGCTGATTTCCTTGAGCTTGAGGGCACCTTCCAGCGCCAGCGGATAGTCCTGGCCCCGGCCGAGGTAGAGAACGTCGCGGGCTCGGGCGACGATCGGCGCCATGTCCCTGATCTCGTCGTCATGCGCCAGAGCCGCGTTCATCGCCGCCGGAGCCTCGGACAGGTGAACGACGATTTCCCGCTCCTCCGCCTCGCTCATCACCCGCTTGTCGCGCGCGATCTTGGCGGCGAGCGCGGCCAGGACGGCGAGCTGGCAGGTGAACGCCTTGGTCGAAGCGACGCCGATCTCAGGTCCGGCATGGGTGGGAAGCAGCAGGTCCGCTTCACGAGCCATCGAGCTGGTCGGCACGTTGACCACGACCGCGATCTTCTGCCCCTGCGCCCGGGCGTGACGAAGAGCGGCAAGCGTGTCCGCCGTTTCGCCGGACTGGGAGATGAAAAGCGCCAGCCCGTCGCGCTCCAGAACCGGCTCGCGGTACCGGAATTCGGAAGCGATATCGAGCTCGACCGGCACTCGGGCGAAGCGCTCCAGCCAATATTTGGCGACCATTCCGGCATAGAAGCTGGTTCCGCAGGCGACGATGGTGATCCGAGGAACCTCGGCGAAGGAGAAATCCATCGCCGGAAGCGCCACCTTCTGCTCGAGCGGGCGCAGATAGGATTGCAGGGTCTGGGCAACGACGACCGGCTGCTCGTGAATTTCCTTGAGCATGTAATGGGCGTAATTGCCCTTCTCGATCCGGGCCGCGCTCGCGCCGGAAGCCACGACCTCGCGGCTCACGGGATTGTTCTCCCGGTCGAAGATCTGGACGCCGTCATGAGTGACCACCGCCCAGTCGCCTTCCTCGAGATAGGCGATCCTCTGGGTGAGCGAAGCGAGAGCGAGAGCGTCGGAGCCGAGATAATTCTCGCCCTCGCCATTGCCGTAGCCGACCGTGAGTGGAGCTCCGAGGCGAGCGCCGACGATCATCCCGGGATGGTCGCGGAACAGGATGGCGATGGCGAAGGCGCCGTGAAGGCGCGGCAGCACGGCCGCGACGGCTTCCTGGGGTCCCTTCCCCTGCTTGAGCTGGTCGTCGACGAGATGAGCGACGCACTCGCTGTCGGTTTCGCTCTGGAAGACTCGTCCCCCCGCCTGCAATTCCTCGCGAAGCGCCTTGAAATTCTCGATGATCCCGTTGTGGACGACTGCAACCCCGTCGACGACATGGGGATGCGCGTTGCCGACGGTCGGCGCGCCATGGGTCGCCCAGCGGGTATGCGCGATACCGACGAAGCCCGGGAGAGGCGAGGATTCGAGCTCGCGCTCCAGATTGTCGAGCTTGCCCTCCGCCCGGCGCCGTTCGAGCGCGCCGTCGCGGATGGTGCAGATGCCGGCGCTGTCATAACCGCGATATTCGAGCCGCCTCAGGCCGTCCATCAATCGGGTGGACACTTCCGATCGCCCGACAATACCGATAATCCCGCACATCTTGGCTTGCTTCCTCAATTGCCTGCAGTTCTTTAGGCGCTGAATTCTCTGACGAAAAGTCGCCGCGGCGGTCAGAGCGCGATCAGGTCGCCTTCTTCTTCTCTGTCATCGCCTGGCGAAACCTTGCGGCTCGGCCCGGCTTTTCCACCTGTTCTCCGCGCGCGATCGCGACCGCATCCTCGGTGACGTCCCTGGTCACAACCGATCCGGCGCCGACGAGAGCGCCCTTGCCGATGGAGACCGGAGCGACGAGGGCCGAGTTCGAGCCGATGAACGCCCCTTCGCCGATGACTGTCCTGTACTTGAAGAAGCCGTCATAATTGCAGGTGATGCTTCCCGCGCCGATATTGGCCCCGGCACCGACTTCGGCATCGCCGAGATAGGTCAGGTGACTGGCCTTGGCGCCCTTGCCCAGCCTGGCCTTCTTGACCTCGACGAAATTGCCGACCTTGGCCTGTTCGCCGATCTCCGTGCCCGGACGAAGGCGGGCATAGGGGCCGATCTCGGCGCCAGCGGCTACGCTCGCGCCCTCGATATGGCTGAAGGCACGGATCCGGACGTTTTCGCCGATCCGCACGCCGGGGCCGAAGACGACGTTCGGCTCGATCAGGCTGTCGCGGCCGATCTCGGTGTCCCAGGCGAACCAGACGGTTTCTGGTGCCAGCAGCGACACTCCGGCTGCCATCATCTCCTCACGCCGGCGGGCCTGCCAGGCGGCTTCGGTCGCCGCCAGCTCGGAACGGCTGTTGATGCCCTCCACCTCGTCGGCGGGAACTTCGATGACCGCGGATCGGCGCCCGTCCTTCGCGGCAAGCATGACGATGTCGGGAAGATAATATTCGCTCGCGGCATTGTCGTTGCCGACTCTCGCGAGCAGTGGCCACAGGTCGACCGAGCGAACCGCCATCAGGCCGGAATTGCACAGGTCTATCGACCGCTCCTCCTCCGTCGCATCCTTATACTCGACCATCTTCTCGATCGTGCCGTCCGGCCGCGCCAGAATCCGCCCATATCGCTTCGGGTCGGCAGGACGCGAGCCGACCACGACGATTGCGGGGGCATCCTCGGCTGCGAGCCGCTCGCGCATCCGGCGCATCGTGTCGACCGTGACGAACGGAGTGTCGCCGTAAAGGATCAATATCTCGCCGTCGAACCCATGAAAGGCCTGCCGGGCCTGAAGCACCGCATGCGCGGTGCCGAGCTGGGGTTCCTGGACGACGATGACTCCGCCATGCTCCTCGACCAGCGGCTGGACCTGTTCGCGCCCGCTGCCGACCACGACGGCGACGCGCTCCGCCGCAAGCCGGTTCACGCTGTCGAGCAGGTGAGCGATCATCGGCCGACCGGCAATCGGGTGCAGCACCTTGTGGAGATCGGATTTCATTCGCGTACCCTTGCCGGCGGCAAGGACGATCGCGGCCAGGGGCTTCGTCATGGGCGGCCTCGTGCCACGGAAAACTTGCCATTTCCATAGCCGTCGCCCTAGGCGCTCGGTCATGGCCGACTTTCCCTTCGATGTCGTCGCCTTCGATCTCGACGGCACGCTTGCCGACACGGCACCCGATCTCGCCGCGACCCTGAACCATGTGCTGGAACAGCTTGGGCGGCCAAGGATCGAACCGGAATCGGTCCGACATCTCGTCGGCCACGGGGCGCGGGCGCTGCTGCGCAACGGGCTCGCCGCCAGCGGGGACGCAGCCGAAGAACTGGTGGAGCGGGCCCTGCCGATCTACCTCGAACATTATTCGGCCAATATCTGCGTGGGCACGAAGCCCTATATGGGCCTCGAGCAAGCCCTCGACGCCCTAGCCCAGCGCGGCGTCGCTCTGGCCATCTGCACGAACAAACTGGAGCGACTGACGCATCTGCTCGTCGAAGCGCTCGGCTGGAACGATCGTTTTGCGGCCATCGTCGGCGCGGACACGACCGCTGCCCGAAAGCCCGATCCGCTCCCGTTGCGGGAGGCGATCGCTCGGGCGGGTGGCGGCCGAGCGGCCTTCGTTGGCGACTCGATCACCGACGCCGACACCGCACGGGCGGCCGGCGTCCCCTTTGTCGCCGTGAGCTTCGGCTTTTCCGATCGCCCAGCCGGCGAGCTCGGCGCGGATGCGCTGATCGACAGCTATTCCGAGCTCCTGTCCGCGCTTGAGCGGCTTTGATCGCTCCAGCTTTGGCAACGAGTTCGGGATGAGCGACTCGGAATCACTCCCGAGTGGCGAGAACCAGCACCCCAGCGGCGAGCAACAGGACGATTGAGACCATTTTCCCCTTCCCCGGGGGAAATCTATGACACCGGTTACTAATCGCGGCTTGAAGATGGATTGCGGTGACTACGGCAAGCCCGCTCGCGCCTTCGTCCAGAGATGGCGAGCCAGCATCAGCGGCGGCATTCGAAGCCAGTGGGAGCGCACATAGAAAGCCAGTCGAAGCGCCTTGCGGCAATCCTGGCCCCAGCCGTTGCGAGCCAGCAGCCGAGCCTCGAACAGGCGATCCGCCAACGTGAATCGGCCGGCAAAATCCCGGTCCACTGGCGTTCCGTAAAGGCGTTCGGAAAGGCGCAAGGCCCGACGGACATGCGGCACCAGTAGGTGGAGTTCGGAGCGGCGGCGGAGCGCCTGGCGAAAATCGGGGGAATCGAACTCGCGAAGCAGCCGGTCGATGTCCCACAGATTCCTGAGCCCTCCCGCCAGGTCGCCGTCGGCGAACAGGTGCGCCGAAGCGTGGACGATCATGTCGGCGGGGCACAGGATTCGGAGGCCGCCAGGCAGCTCCAGGCTGTCGCCGATCAGCGCCTCCGGATCCGGTTTCGGCCGGGCGGTGAGCGGAAGGATGGTGTGATGGACGTCGATCATCCGATCGCGGGTGCGATGGATCAGCGGTGGAAGCTCATGCATCCAGCGGCGATAGTAGAGATCGTCATAGCCTTCGGCTTCCTTGAGCCGTTCCCATCCATGGCCGATCAGGCATGTCTCCACCCCGTCGAGCGCATCGAATGGCACGAGGATGTCGAGGTCTCCGACCGAGCGGCCAAGGCTCGCCTCGAGCCCGGCGGCATGGAAGGCCGTGCCCTTCAGCAGGACCACCGGCACGTTCAGCGACGCCAGGGCGCGTCGACACATCTCCGCCTCCCACAAGGCCTGGACCCGAGCCTGGTGCGAATCCCGCCGAGCGGCCTCGAACAAGGCTTCGACCTTCTCCGGAAGCTTTTGCCCCTGCAGCCGGAAGGCGAGACTGCCGATCAACTGCTCGGCTCGGGCGACGGCGATCAGCGACGTCCAGTCGCAGTCGCCCAGCCTTCCGGGCTCCCTCAGCAGGCCGACCAGAAGTCGAGCGCCGCTCAACCCGCTTGCTCCCACAACTGGTCGACCATCGACAGGGCCGTTTCGGCATCCGGATAATCGATCGCCACGCCCGGACAGGCGCCGACGAGTCCGATGAGGGCATCGAATCCGGCCTGGCCGAGCGCGACATAGTTGGTCGAGGCCTGGGTCAGGCGCATGAATATCTCGGCCTCGCCGACCCGTCGCATGGCCGGCGCTTCGCCGAAGCGCGGGAAAAGGATCAGGGCGGGGACACCCCCCTCTCCCATTCGAGTCAGCGCCTGGTCGTTGGGCCGCATGTGCCGGATCGCACCCTTGGGCGTATTTTCGAGCCTCGGACCGAAGCGGTCGGCGGCAACCCTTTCTTCCATGACCCGGATCGCCCCGTTCTTGAGGCTGACGGCGCGAGGAAAGGGAAGCAGCCGGCCGGTGCGAAGGTCGAGCAGCGCGAATTCGTCGCCCATCAGACGCCAGCCGCGCTCGCCGAGCAGGGCCGCGAGCGTCGATTTTCCTGCACCGGACTCGCCAGTCATGAGCAGCGCCCGACCGTCCTTCTCGGCACTGGAGGCATGGAGAAGGAGGTAGGATTTCTGCCCCAGCGCCATCTGCAGGTTCATCCCCATCTCGGCGGCGAGGAGGCCGTGCTCGAGCGCCATGGGAGAAGCGTCGGGAAGGATATAGTCGCCTCGGATCGCGACCGATGGCCTGGCCCAGCGCCGCCAGGGTCTTTCCGGCTCCAGGCGAACGGTGAAGTCGCAGATCCCGTCGAGGGGCCTGGGATAGCCAGAATAGAGCGCCGCCAAAGCATCGAGCGGCTCCGGCCAGGCCGACCCGATCCGGAATGCGACCGGTCCGATCTGCAGCTCAAGGTTGTGCCTCACAGACGACTCACCAGACCTGCGGCCTCGAGCTCGTCGAGCCGGGCTTCCACCGCTTCGGCCGTTCCTTCGCCTTCCAGATCGTACCATGCGCGCATTCGCGCCAGTATCTCGCCCGAATCGGCCGGGCCGAGCCGCAGGGCCTCGAGAATCTGCGGCGCGGGTGGCGCCACGATATGGGTCATTCCAGAGGGGCGGTGGAACAGAAGCCAGAGCCCGTCGAGCGCGACGCTTTGCACGCACTCCTCGGGATCGGCGATGTAGCGATGGCCGGGCATGAGCCCGTCAGCGCGGCATCTGAAGCGAGGCGTAGCAGGTGAAGCCGCTCATCCCCGCCTGCAGCCGGCGAATATAGTTGGCGTAAGCCTGAGCGGATTGAGGGTCGACGCCGGGCGGAGTCGCCCCGCTGTTCAGCAGCTGCTTCACCTCTTCGCCCTTGAGCGGGCGAGCCAGCGGCGGCGCCGCACCGGGCGTTCCGGGTGAGGCCAGGCTGCCGTCGGGGGCGATATAGCTGCCGGCCGCGTGCGGGCCAGGAACCGGGATTTCGCAGTTCAGCACCGAACCGGCCGTCTGCGCAAGCGCCGGGCGGATGGTCACGACCGTTGAGGCGGCCGCTGCGCCGAACGCGAGCACGGTTCGCCGCGACGGCACAAGGGGGCTGTCATTCTCGTCAGTGCCGCTCATGGATTTTCCGATACACGCCCGCCCTTTATTAAGGGTAAAGCCGATCCGAATCGAGGGAAGCGGGCTGATTGTCCCGCTACGGGACGGAGCAGTTGATGGCGCGGAGGCAGGCGATCTGGGCGTTGGCGTCGGCCTCGGTGCTGTTGGTCGGCGCAGTTGCCGCCGTCTCGCTTGGAGCGCCACCCGGCGCGGCCCTGCTCGCCTTGTTGGCGGGGGTCGCCGCTTATGCCCTGGCGCCTCGACCGGAAGCCGAAGTCCCGACCCCGCCTCCGCCCCCGCCCGAAGAGGTTCGGGACGACCTTCCAGGGCTCGCCGAATTGCTGCGCGCCGTCGAGGATCCGATGCTCGTCGTCCGCGAGCGGCGCGTCCTCGCCGCCAACACGGCCGCTCGAACCCTGCTCGGCGATCATATCGAAGGCGTCGACGTGCGGCTTGCCATCCGCCACCCGGCCGCTGCCGAGCGGCTCGCCGGCACGGCCGCCGGCAATGGCAGCGCCAGCCGTACCGAACTGGTCGGAATCGGCGACCCCGATCGGCAATGGACGATGACCGTGACCCCCCTGCCGGACGGAAGTCGCCTGGTTCGGCTGTCGGACCAGAGCCAGGCGCGGGCTGCCGAGCAGATGCGGGTCGATTTCGTCGCCAATGCGAGTCACGAACTTCGAACGCCGCTTGCCACCTTGCTCGGTTTTCTTGAGACCCTGATGGAGGATGGCGAGGGGATCGATCCGCCGACTCGCCAGCGCTTCCTGAAGATCATGTTCGACGAGGCGACTCGGATGCGAAGCCTGATCGGCGATCTCATCTCGCTGTCGCGGATCGAAGCGGAACGCTTTGCGCTTCCGCGCGACCCGGTAGCTCTGATGCCGCTGATCGAGGAAGTTCGAGCGGCCGTCGCCCAGCTGATCGAGCAGCGCCAGTCCAATCTTGTCGTCGACAATCGCGCCGGGACGGCCATCGTTCAGGGCGACGGGCCGCAATTGGCGCAGATGCTCAACAATCTCATCGTCAATGCCCTCAAATATGGCCGCCCCGGGACACCCGTCAGGGTTCTTCTGGAACATTCAGGGGGTCTGGTCAGGGTCAGCGTGATCGATCAGGGCGAAGGCATACCGGCCGAGCATATCCCCCGACTGACCGAACGCTTCTATCGGGTCGACGCGGGGCGAAGCCGCTCGGTCGGCGGCACCGGACTTGGATTGGCCATCGTCAAGCATATCGTCCTTCGCCACCGCGGCCGACTGGAGATCAGGAGCAGTGTCGGTGAAGGCACTGCCGTCCAGGTCTACCTGCCCAGAGCGGAACCAGAGACGGTGTAACACGATTGTCACCTGGGTGACGCGTTTCAGTCATTTGCTGGTAATAGAAACCGTCATGACGACGTAAACTAATCGTCATATTCCAGCGAGGGGCCGATGATCCCGAAATGCTCGATATTGCTGCTGGCGGCGACCATGGTCGCCAGTGCCGCCCCGGCGCGTGGCGAACAAGCGGACGCTCTTGCCGGCGGTTCCGACCGGTCGTACTCGGGTCTGGGAACCCAGGACGGGACTTCGTCCTCGCAGACGGGCGAAACCCCTTCGGTCCTGCCGGCGACCAGCTCCGATCGGCCGCCGTCTTCGGACACGCGAAGCCGGTTCGACAGGATCTGGAGTGCGCCCACCCTCTTCAAGAATGACGATGCCGAGATCCTCAACGAGGTCCGGATCGTCGGGCGGCTCCACCTGGATCATTATGTCGTCGATTCGGAAGCGGGCGACGAGAGCGATCTGACGGTGCGGAGGGCGCGCCTCGGCGTGCGGGCGCGGCTGTTCAGCAGGCTTGAAGCCCATGTCGAAGCCGACCTCGATCTCGAAGGTGGCCCGCTCTACGATCGGCTGACCGATGCCTATCTCGCCTGGCGGTTCAGTGACGCCGCGCGGCTCACCGTCGGCAAGCATTCGGTGAAGTTCACCCTCGACGGTTCAACCTCTTCCAACGAGCTGCTGACCATCGATCGCAGCAACGTCGCCAACAATTTCTGGTTCACCGAGGAATATATACCGGGCGTGAGTCTGAGCGGCCGGTCCGGTCGGTGGAGCTACAATACGGGGCTGTTCAGCGGCGGGCGAAGCAATTCGGAGTTCGGCGAGTTCGACGCCGGCTATTTCTGGCTTGGGAGCGTCGGCCGGGACTTCGCGGATCAGTTGGGGATCGAGCGAGCGCTGCTGCGGATCGACTATGTTCGCAACGAGCCTGATCCGGGGAGCAACTTCACCAGGCCCTTCGAGAACATCTTCGCCCTGGTCTGGATCCTGGATTCGGGCGGCTGGGGTTTCTCCGGCGACCTTGTTGCCGGCGACGGCTTCCTCGGTCAAAGCGACGCCATTGGCGCTACCGCCCTGCCCTGGGTCAGCCTCACTGATCGACTCCAGCTGGCCGGCCGCTACACTTTCCTGAGGAGCGAGGAGCCGAACGGACTCCGGCTCGGCCGCTATGAGAATGCGGTGGTTCGAGGTCGCGGCGACCGTTACCACGAAATCTATGCCGGACTGAGCTATCTCATTCACGGGCACAGGCTGAAGCTCCAGTCGGGCGTGACCTATGCGAACATGCGCGACCGCGCCTCGGACGGCGGCGCGTATGACGGCTGGACCTGGACCACCGCCCTGCGGCTGAGCTGGTGACCAGAAGCAGCTTACCCGCCGCTCCAGGAGCGTGGCTCGACATTCGTTCCGGAAGGCTTTGCGTCGGCGCAACATGATCGCCACACTTCGACGATAGGGCACGGCGCCTCCTGACGGGAATCCAGCATGCTGACCAGACGAAGCTTCACTCTCGGCCTCACCTCCACCGCCTTTGCCGGACTGGCGCTGAGCGGTTGCGCGACATCGCTGGCGACCGGTTCGGTTCGCGATAGCGCGGGCTATGGCCCTCTCCAGCCCGACCCGGCCGGACTGATCGATCTTCCGCAGGGCTTTTCCTACCGGATCATCTCCAGCTTCGGTGACCGGATGGACGACGGCTTCATCGTCCCGGATCGCGCCGATGGCATGGGCGCCATCCCGATCGACGATCGCCGCTTGGCGCTGGTTCGAAACCATGAACTGACGCCCCGCCACTCGGATGCCGGGCCATTCCAGGGTGCAGCGGCGAGCAACGTCCAAGCCTTCGATCGAGGCGCTGACGGACGGCCCTTGCCCGGCGGCACTACCACGATCGTCTACGATCATCGCACCGAGCGGATCGAGCAGCAGTTTCTCAGTCTGGTCGGAACGATCCGCAACTGCGCCGGTGGAACCACGCCCTGGGGAAGCTGGCTGACCTGCGAAGAGGATGTGAGCCGATCGGGAAGCAACGGTCAGTCGCAGGACCATGGCTGGATCTTTGAGGTTCCCGCCGGCCGTCCTGGGCTGACCGAACCGGTTCCCCTGAAAGCCATGGGTCGCTTCAACCATGAAGCCGCCGCCGTCGATCCGAGGACCGGAATCGTCTACCTGACCGAGGATCGTGACGACAGCCTCTTCTATCGCTTCCTCCCGGATCGCCGGGGCGAGCTGTTCCGCGGAGGGCGTCTCCAGGTGCTGGCGTTCCGGGACCGACAGCTCGGTTCAGACAGTCGCAACTGGTCGGGCGTCGTCTTTCCAGTCCAGCAGTGGCGAGAGGTCGAATGGATCGACCTCGACCAGGTCGAAGCTCCCGACGATGATCTTCGGATTCGCGGCCACGCCCGCGGCGCCGTTCTGTTCGCCCGGGGCGAAGGTATTCATTTCGGCGACGACGAACTCTATTTCTGCTGCACCAATGGCGGCTCGGCGAAGCTCAGCCAGGTCATGCGCTATCAGCCGTCGCGTTTCGAAGGACAGCCTGGGGAGCGTTCATCGCCTGGCAGGATCCAGCTGTTCGTCGAGTCGACCGACGCCTCGATGCTCAACTTCGGAGACAACATCACCGTCGCTCCGACCGGCCATCTCATCATCTGCGAGGACCAATATTCCGACGAGGTGGCGAATCATCTGCGCGGGGTGACGCCCACCGGAGAGCTTTACAGCTTCGCCAGACTGCACGCGCAGACGGAACTGGCGGGGGCATGCTTTTCGCCCGATGGGTCGACGATGTTCGTCAATGTCTACCACCCGACGAAGACGCTCGCCATCACCGGTCCATGGAACGCCTTCCGGCGGTCCGAACGGACGACGTGACCTCGCCTTCGTGACCAGAAGAGCCCGTCGACAAGCCTTGCCAGGGCCTCGGCATTTCTCCGGCGCGGCGATCGATTCGGACCCAGTTCAGCGCGTGCAGCGTTTCCCGGAAAGCCTGTCATCATGCTGTCACGCACTGGTCACAGAAGCGGCGCGGCCCTGACATGATTCCGGCCGCCAAGCCTTACTAGAGCACCAGATGGAGGCGCACTTGAAGAAATCACTCATTGCACTCGCGGCGGCGGCGCTCACGCTCGCTGGCTGCGGCCAGGGTCCGACCGGCGAAGGTGGCGGCCAGGCCAGCTCGCGTCAGCAGATCCGGATCGTCGGTTCGTCCACGGTCTATCCGTTCGCAGTTGCCGTTGCCGAGCGTTTCTCGCAGGGTAATTCCGGCTTCGGCGCACCGATCGTCGAGTCCACCGGAACCGGCGGCGGGATCAACCTCTTCTGCGGCGGCGTCGGTCCCCAGCACCCGGACGTCGCCAACGCCTCGCGCCGGATCAAGGCGAGCGAGATCGAACAGTGCAACCGCAACGGAGTCCAGCAGATCATCGAACTTCCGATCGGGATCGATGGGCTCGCACTGATCGAATCCGCTCAGCGCCCGACCGGATTCCAGCTTACCGCCCGCGACGTCTATGCCGCACTGGCTGCCAATCCGTTCGGTCGGCCGCAGACCGCTCGCACCTGGCGGGACGTCAATCCGTCGCTGCCGGACGTGCCGATCCGGGTCTATGGTCCGCCGCCGACGTCCGGCACCCGCGACAGCTTCGCGGAGCTGATCCTCACCAAAGGCTGCGACAGCGATCCGGCAATGGAGGCGCTAAAGGCGCAGGACGAGGACCAGCACAAGCAGACCTGCACCCAGTTGCGTGAGGATGGCGCCTATATCGAGGCGGGCGAGAACGACAATCTGCTCGTCCAGCGGGTCGCCGAGAATCAGGGCGCCATCGGCGTGCTCGGCTACAGCTTCATGGAAGAGAATTCGGAGCGGGTTCAAGGCATTCCGCTCGGAGGCGTTGCGCCGACCGCGGAGACGATCCAGAACTTCACCTATCCGGGTGCGCGCAAGATGTACATCTATGTGAAGGGTGAGCATCTCGCTGCCATTCCGGGTCTTCGCGAGTTCCTTGCCGCCTGGCCGCAGGGCTGGGGACCGGGTGGCTATCTGACTCAGCGTGGCCTCATCCCGCTTCCGGATGCCGAACGGCAGGCTGCGGAGCAGATCGCCCAGAATCCGCGGCCGATTACGGCTGCCGATCTTCAGTAGTTGCGTTAAAGGCGCCGGACCCTCGGTCCGGCGCCAATTGCCACGGAAATCACAGTGTCACTGTCCGCCATCGCATTGCTGATTCTTGGGCTCGGCCTGATCGCCTGGCTGTCGGCGCGCGCGAGGGCGGCGGCCTTCGCCGGGCCGGGCAAGGCAAGGCCCCATTCCCTCCCGAGCTATCATGGCTGGTACGTTGCCGGCTGGGCAGTCGTGCCGGCTCTTGTCGTGCTTGCAATCTGGAGCGAAGTCTCCGGCAATCTCATCTACAATCAGGTGATGGCGAGCCCGGAAGCCGCAAACCTTCCCGGCTTCGGGATGGAGCGATCCGCAATCCTGGGCGAAGCCTATGCGATCGCCTCCGGGCAGGCTCGAACGGCTTTCAATCCTCAGGCCATGGCGCTTGTGCCCGTCTATGAGCGGGCCATCGCCTTCTACAACTGGATCGGCGCCGGAATCGCCCTGCTCGTCGCCTTCGCCGGTGGCGGCTGGGCCTTCACCCGGGTCTCGCCCCATTTTCGAGCCCGCACCCGAGTCGAGCGGCTGGTGATGGCCGTGCTTCTGGTCGCGTCGCTGATCGCCATCCTGACCACGCTCGGGATCATCGCGTCGCTCCTGTTCGAATCGCTTCGCTTCTTCTCGATGGTTTCACCGATCGAGTTCCTGTTCGGCCTCAACTGGAGCCCGCAAATGGCGATCCGCGCCGACCAGGCCGGATCGTCGGGCGCGTTCGGCGCGATTCCCTTGTTCTGGGGAACGATCTTCATCGGTGCCATCATCGCGATGGCGGTCGCGATCCCGCTGGGTTTGATGAGCGCCATCTATCTCACCCAATATGCCTCGCCGAAGGTGCGCGCCTGGATGAAGCCGCTGCTCGAGATCCTCGCCGGCGTGCCGACGGTCGTCTACGGCTATTTTGCCGCGCTCACGGTCGCTCCGGCTATCCGCGATCTCGGTCTCTCGCTTGGCATTTCCGCCTCGACCGAGTCCGCCCTCGCGGCCGGCCTGGTCATGGGGATCATGATCATTCCCTTCGTGTCATCGATGGCCGACGATTCGATTGCCGCGGTACCGCAGGCGATGCGCGACGGTTCGCTGGCCATGGGTGCGACGACGTCGGAAACGATCAAGCGGGTTCTTGTCCCCGCCGCACTTCCCGGAGTGGTGGGCGGCGTCCTCCTCGCCGTCAGCCGGGCGATCGGCGAAACCATGATCGTGGTGATGGCCGCGGGTCTTGCCGCAAACCTGACGGCCAACCCGTTCGAAAGCGTCACGACGGTGACCACCCAGATCGTCCAGCTGCTGACGGGGGACCAGGAATTCAACAGTCCGAAGACTCTCGCCGCCTTCGCGCTCGGGCTGGTACTCTTCCTGGTGACTCTCGCGCTCAACATCATCGCCCTGCGGGTCGTCAAAAAGTATCGCGAAGCCTATGAGTGACCTCGCTCTCCTCGACCCCACGCCGACCGAGTGGAACGGAACGGCGATGCAGCAGCGCATTCGCCGGCGCTATGCCGCCGAGCGCCGATTCAAGCTGATCGGTCTCGGGGCCGTTCTGCTCTCGGCCGGATTCCTCGCCTTCCTGCTCGTGACCATGTTCTCGAACGGGATCCGAGGCTTCACCCAGTCGGAAGTCCGGCTCGACATCGACTTCCCCCGGAGCGCCCTCTTTCTCGACCCGGCGGTGCTTCAGGGATTCGGAGCCGAGCAGGCGCTGGCGAGTGCCGACTTCGACCGCGCCCTCGCCGAAGCAGCCGAAGCCCAATATGGTCCCGGCGCTTCAGCCCTTTTCTCCAGTGGGGCGCGCCTCCGGCTTCGCGAGGCGGTACGAAGCGATCCGTCGATCCTGGCCGGCCGCGCGACCCTGTGGCTGCCCGCTTCGACCGCGATCGACATTGCGGCCAAGGGCCGGGGTTCGGCGGAGGCGGAAGGTCGCTACGACCAGTTGGCGCAAGCGGGCGCGATCCGTACCGGAATCAATTGGAGCTTCCTGACCGGATCGGACGCCACCGATCCGACGCTCGTCGGCATCTGGGGCGCGTTCAAGGGCTCGCTCCTGACGATGATCGTCACCCTTCTGATCGCCTTCCCGATCGGCGTTCTCTCGGCAGTCTATCTCGAAGAATATGCACCGCGGAACCGCTGGACCGACATCATCGAGGTGTCGATCAACAATCTCGCCGCAGTGCCGTCCATCATCTTTGGACTGCTGGGACTGGCGGTCTTTCTCAACACGATGCATCTGCCGCGGTCGGCGCCGATCGTCGGCGGACTGACGCTCGCGCTGATGACGATGCCAGTGATCGTCATTGCCGGCCGGAACGCGATCAAGTCGGTTCCGCCGTCGATCCGTGACGCCGCGCTCGGAATTGGTGCAAGCCGGGTGCAGGTCGTGTTCCATCACGTCCTGCCGCTGGCGCTGCCGGGCATCCTGACCGGCACGATCATCGGCATGGCCCGGGCCCTTGGCGAAACTGCGCCGCTGCTGATGATCGGCATGCGCGCCTTCGTGGCGACTCCTCCAGGCGGTTTCGCCGAACCGGCGACGGTTCTGCCGGTTCAGATCTTCCTCTGGTCGGACGAGGTCAGCCGCGGCTTCGTCGAGAAGACTTCCGCGGCCATCATCGTGCTCCTCGTCTTCCTGCTCGCGATGAACGGCCTCGCCATCTATTTACGCAACAGGTTCGAGAAGCGCTGGTAATGGACAATCAGACCAACGACATGGCCAAGATGACGGCGCGGGGCGTCAGCGTCTTCTACGGCGACAAGAAGGCAATCGACGAGGTTTCGATCGACGTCAGCCGCGAACATGTCACCGCCTTCATCGGCCCGTCCGGCTGCGGCAAGTCGACCTTCCTGCGCACCCTCAACCGGATGAACGACACCATCGCCAATGCGCGGGTCGAGGGACGTATCGAGCTTGACGGCGAGGACATCTACGCTCCGTCGATGGACGTGGTTCAGCTTCGCGCCCGTGTCGGCATGGTGTTCCAGAAGCCGAACCCCTTCCCCAAATCGATCTACGAGAATGTGGCCTACGGTCCGCGAATCCACGGCCTTGCCGGAAGCAAGAGCGAGCTCGACCAGATCGTCGAGCGTTCGCTGAAGCGGGCGGGCCTGTGGGAAGAGGTCAAGGATCGCCTGAGCGAAAGCGGCACCGCCCTTTCCGGTGGACAGCAGCAGCGGCTGTGCATCGCCCGGGCCATCGCCGTCGATCCCGAAGTGATCCTGATGGACGAGCCCTGCTCGGCTCTCGATCCGATCGCGACGGCCAAGATCGAGGAATTGATTCACGAGCTTCGCGGACGTTACGCGATCGTCATCGTGACCCATAACATGCAGCAGGCGGCGCGAGTCTCGCAGCGCACGGCCTTTTTCCACCTTGGCGTTCTCGTCGAATATGGCGAGACGAGCGAGATCTTCACCAATCCTCGCGAAACCCGCACCAAGGACTATATCACCGGCCGATACGGCTGAGGACGAGGATCAAATCATGCCCACCACCGGTCACACGGTCAAAGCCTTCGACCAGGATCTCGATCAACTCCGAGCGACCATTTCTGAAATGGGCGGCTTGGCGGAAGCCGCCATTCGCGACGCGATGGAGGCACTGGTGCGCCGCGACACGAGCGCCGCCGCCGCAATCGTCGAACGCGACCGGAAGATCGACTCGCTCGAAACCGATGTTGAACGGCAGGCCGTCCAGATCATCGCCTTGCGCGCGCCGATGGCGGACGACCTTCGCGACGTCGTCGCCGCGCTGAAGATCGCCGGAGTGGTCGAGCGGATCGGCGACTATGCCAAGAATATCGCCAAGCGCGTCTCGAACATCGAGGACAGCATGATCAGGCCGATCTCGCTGCTTCCGGAAATGGCGCGGATCGCAGGCGAGATGGTCCACAACGTCCTCGACGCCTTTGCGGCGCGGGATGCCGACAAGGCGGCCCAGGTCTGCGAGCGTGACGCGGCGGTCGACGATTTCTACAACAGCATCTTCCGTGCGCTCTTGACCCACATGATGGAAAATCCCCACAATATCACGCCAGCGACGCACCTGCTGTTCGTCGCCAAGAATCTCGAGCGGATCGGGGATCATGCCACCAACATGGCCGAGATGGTCTATTTTGCCGCCAAGGGCGAGCATATTGCCGATCGTCCGAAGGGCCCCGACGTGACCGATATCGGGATCGCCGACCTTGGCAGCTAAAGCGCGTATCCTGCTGGTCGAGGACGACCAGGCACTGACTGAACTGCTCGCCTATCATTTCCGGCGCGAGGAATTCGAGGTCGACACGACCGGCGACGGTGACGAGGCGCTGCTCATGGCGCGCGAATCGCCGCCCGACATCGTCATCCTCGACTGGATGATCGAAGGCGTTTCGGGGATCGAAGTCTGTCGCCAGCTTCGTCGACTCAACGAAACCGCGAACGTTCCAATCATCATGCTGACCGCCCGAGGCGAGGAGACCGATCGGATCCGTGGCCTCGAAACCGGCGCGGACGATTATGTCACCAAGCCCTTTTCGCCGCGCGAACTGGTCGCTCGGGTCGGCGCCGTGCTTCGCCGGGTTCGCCCGGCGCTTGCCGGCGACCGGCTCGCTTATGCGGACATCGAAATGGATCTGGTCAGCCACAAGGTGAAGCGCGACGGCGAGGGCATCAATCTCGGTCCCACCGAGTTCCGCCTTCTCCGGCACTTCCTCGAGCATCCCGGCCGGGTCTTCTCGCGCGAGCGACTGCTCGACTCCGTTTGGGGTCATGACAGCGACATCGAACTGCGGACGATCGACGTTCACATCCGCCGGCTGCGCAAGGCCATCAACGCCGGCGGAAAGGCGGACATCATCCGGACGGTTCGGTCGGCCGGCTATGCCCTCGATGCAGAGGGCCGGGTCTAGTCGAAGCGCGATTGGCGCCGCCGCCGGAGAAAAATCGTTTCGCCTTCGTTGAGCCTCAATCGCTGATCCCGCGTTCCTGCGGGGGCGAGCAAGCGCGTCGTCTCGGCGCGAGTGATCAAGGAGGACTCAATGAAAACAGCCATGATGGCGATCGCGCTGGCGATCGGCGGCACTGCCGCCGCCCAGACCACCAACACCGGCGGCCAGACGGCCGGTCAGACCGTCGCCCCCGGCAATCAGGCGCCGGAGCGCGACGCACGCGGTATCCCCGTCATCTCCGACCCCGCCCAGGCGCCTCCCGGCTTCAATCAGCCCCCGCAGGTCGGCGGGACCGGCGCAAGCCCTTCGGCGACGCCGACCCCCCAGCCAGCGACGGAGAATTATCCCGTCTGTTCGCGCACCGTGACCGACAATTGCGTTCAGGCCTATGAGCGGGGCGTAAGCCGACCGCGCTAGAAGGACGGCTTTTCGCCTGCCGCCAAATCCCCTACTCCGCGCGCCTCGATGTCGCGTGGAGCGGGGGATATCAGCCGATGACCATCAGTTTCGAAGGCCGGGTCGCGATCGTTACTGGCGCCGGCGGCGGGCTTGGCCGGGCTTATGCCCTGGAACTCGCCCGCCGGGGTGCCAAGGTCGTCGTCAACGATCTTGGCGGCGCTCGCGACGGCTCGGGCAGCTCCGATTCGGCCGAGCGGGTGGTGGAGGAGATTCGCTCCGCCGGTGGGATCGCCATGGCCAACGGCGCCAGCGTGACGGAGTTCGATCAGGTCGAGGCCATGATCGCTCTCGCCAAGCGCGAATGGGGCGGAGTTCACATTCTGATCAACAATGCCGGAATCCTGCGCGACAAGAGCTTCGCCAAGATGGAGATGGCCGACTTCCAAGCCGTGGTTGACGTGCATCTCGTCGGATCGGCCAATTGCACGAAAGCGGTCTGGGATACGATGCGCGACCAGGCCTATGGGCGAATCCTGATGACCAGCTCCTCGACCGGCCTTTACGGGAATTTCGGCCAGTCCAATTATGGCGCCGCCAAGCTGGGCCTGGCCGGCCTCGCCAAGACGCTGGCACTCGAAGGCGCCAAATATGACATCCGAGTCAACACCATCGCCCCGACTGCCGCAACCCGGATGACCGAGGACATCTTTCCGCCTGAGCTGCTCGAGCGATTCAGGCCCGAGTTGGTCGCACCCGCCGCCTTGTTCCTTGTTTCGGACGATGCTCCGACCAGCGCCATCGTCGGCGCGGGAGCAGGCGTTGTCCAGGCCGCCTATGTCACGCTGACCCGAGGGGTGGCTCTGCCCGAGCCCACCCCCGAAGCCGTTGCCGAACAATGGACGCGAATTACCGATCGAAACGGGGAAATCGTCCCGAAATCCGGCGCCGAGCAGGCGATGGCCGCGCTTCAGAGGCTGCAGGATCAATAGCGCCACACAAGGTGTGTTGTTCAGCTATAACACGTGTGGTAGAGACGGCTCTCCAGGGAGGAGAGCTTTATGTACAGCGAGAGCGATCTTGAAGCCGCGGTCGCCGGCGGCGCACTGACGCCGGAGCAGGCGAGCCGGTTTCGCCAGTTCGTCGCGGCGGGGCGGCACATGCCGGTCGTGGACGAGGAACATTTCCGACTGCTGACCGGGTTCAACGACATCTTCGTCGCCATCGCGACCGCGATCCTGCTGGTGGCGATGGCCTGGATCGGCCATTCCATCGGCCCGAATCTCGGCATCGACGGCCCCTCGCCGACGTCGGGGATCCTGGTCGCCGCCACCGCCTGGGGTCTGGCGGAATTCTTCACAAGAAAGCGACGCATGGCGCTGCCCAGCATCCTCCTCCTGCTGGCGTTCGTCGGCGGCCTGCTCGCCGCGTCGGCCTTTTCCATCGCCGTGATCCTGGGCGAGGAATATTTCCGCGATGCGCCGCGCGCGGGCACGCTCATCCTGGCCGCCGCCGCCGCTGTTGGGACGCTGGGGGCCTGGCTGCACTGGCGGCGTTTCCGGGTACCCATCACCGTGGCGGCCGGAGTCGCCGCGGCGGTTGCCTTGGTGATCGGTCTGATCGCCTCGGCCCTGATCGGCGATGGCGACAACATGACCGAGGCCCGCGCCGAGCAGGTCCGTTCGATCCTGGAGGCGACCGCGCTGCTGCTCGGCATCGGCACCTTCCTGTTCGCGATGCGCTGGGACTCCACCGATCCCCGCCGCGAGACGAGGCGATCGGACGTCGCGTTCTGGCTCCACCTGCTGGCGGCGCCGCTGATCGTTCACCCGATCTTCTCGCTGATGGGCCTTACGGAAGGCCAGCTCGGGGCGCTTGGCGGGATCGCGGTGGTCCTGCTTTACGTGATTCTCGGGCTGGTGGCGCTGGCGATCGATCGCCGCGCCTTGCTCGTCTCGGCTCTGGCCTATGTCCTGTACGCGCTCAACAGCCTGTTCGAAACCTATGGCGCCGTCGAGCTGTCGGTGGCCCTCACCGCACTGGTGATCGGGTCGGCCCTTCTGCTTCTTTCCGCCTTCTGGACCACGGCGCGGCGGGCGGTTGTCCGGCCATTGCCGGATCGGCTTCAGAACCGGCTACCCGTCCTCGATCGTCCTGCCGCGGCCACGGCAACCGCCTAGTTTCGACCGGTCGAACCCCGCTTCCCTCCGGCTTCGGCCGGAGGGATTTTTGTTGGGGAACCCTAGCGCCCGGTGCAGGTTGGGAGGATTGAACCCGTCGTCCAGGAGGAGGAGGACATGTCCGACACCGAAGCCGCCTCCAGTTCGGAGAAGGAGCGCAATGTTCTGCTCGTCGAGGATGAGGAGCTGGTCGCCCTTGATCTCGTCGAGTCGCTGAACCGTCGCGGCTGGCGGATCGTCGGCCCGGCGGCGACGCTGGAAGAAGCGATGTCGCTGGTGACGGCAGGGGTCGAACTCGACGCGGCAGTGCTGGACGTCAACCTTCGGGGGCGCTGGGTCCATACCCTGGCCGAGGAACTGGCACGGCGAGGCGTCCCCTTCGTGATCTGCACCGGCTATGAGCTGGTCGATCCGGACAACAGATTCGCCGACGCGCCGGTCATCGCCAAGCCGATCATCGGCGACCGGGTTGGAGCGGCCCTCAACGAACTGCTCGAAGCGCCGCACAAGCCCGCACGCGAAGCATCCCCAAAGCCGTCCTGAGGCGGCTCAGCCGCCCCTGACGAGCTTGAGCAGGCGTCGCTCGATCGGCGCCAGGACGGGCCCGAGCTCATGGCCCCGGCGCAGCACCTGCCCACTTTCGCCGATCAGCGCCCACTGCCCCTGCCGATGCCGCAAAGCGGGCCGCTTCTCGATTCGATATTCCGGACGGTCGGCCGTGCGTCGGAAGGCCCAGAAGGCGGCAACGTCCGGACGAAACTCGACGGCATAGTCCTTCCACAGGCCAGCGGCCACCATCCGGCCATACAGGTCGACAATGCGGTTGAGCTCGAACCGTGTGAAACCGACCTGTCCTGCCTGTCCGGGCCCGGGGAACGGCAGGACGGTGCCCATCAGGCCCGGCTCCGATCGCTGGTCTGTCGTTCTTTGGAAGCCCCGCCCCGGGTCCGATCGCGTTCCTCGATCAGCTCCGCAACGCGCTTGCGCAACTGCTCGACCTCGCACTGGAGGATTTCGAGCTTCTGGGTCGCTGGATCGTAGACCTCGGAACAAGGCGTTCCGTAGGGCAGGAAGCTGGCGGAACTCTGCTGCGCGTCGACAAGCGTCGACCGGGCCGGGATCCCGATCATCGTGGCACCTTCCGGTACGTCCTTGGTGACCACGGAGTTGGCGCCGATCCGCGCGCGCTTGCCCACGGTGATGGGGCCCAGCACCTGAGCGCCGGAACCGATCACGACTCCGTCCTCGATCGTCGGATGACGCTTGCCGCCGACGCCGTCGTGCGGACTGGTTCCGCCAAGAGTCACCTGCTGATAGATGGTGACGTCGTCGCCGATCACGGCGGTTTCGCCGATCACGACGAAGCCGTGATCGATGAAGAAGTTGCGGCCGATCGTCGCGCCTGGGTGGATGTCGATCGCGGTGAGCATCCGGGAAAGATGGTTTATGAAGCGGGCCAGGAAGTAAAGCTCCCCCTTGAACAGCCAGTGCGCGATCCGGTGGAGCCCGAGCGCCCAGACGCCCGGATAGAGCAAAATCTCCCATCGGGTTCGAGGCGCCGGGTCACGCGTCTTGATGGAATCGAGATAGGCCAGGAGGCCGGATGCCATAGCGTCGATGCTCTTGCCGTTACGACCGTGAGATAGACCCGAAGAGGACAGATTTCCAGCCAGGGACGCGAAATCGTCTAGTCGCCAAGGATAGCACCCTGCTTCACTCGGAGGCTCGGCGAACGAAGCACTTCCAGGTTGCCCAGCGGGTTCTCGTCGAAGGCGAGCAGGCTGGCTTCGCTCCCCTCGCCAAAGCTTCCGATCGCCCGTCCGGGGAACAGGGCATGCGCAGTCTCCACGGTCGCCCGGCGCAGAAGCTCGGCCCGCGGCATGATTGCGAGACCGTCCAAGTAGAGGATCTCCTCGACCACCGTTCCCATCACTGCATCGCTGCCGATCGCCAGCCTTACCCCGGCGCTTCGAAGCCGAGCGAGATTGTCGATCTGCTGAGCACGAAGTGCCTCGGCATTCTGCGGTCGCCGAAGCATGTCGTGCCGAGCCGCACTCGCCGTCGTGATGACCACCGTTCCACGTCGTGCCGCCTCCGCGATCACGGCGTCGGCAATGCGGTAGTCCGCTGCCGTCATTCCTTCGGCAATCCGGTAGCCGGGAAGATGGGCGATGATGTCTGCACCGGCCCGAACGGCGATAGCGAAATCGGCGGCGCTGTCCGCGTGGGCAACCACTCGGATCCCGGACGCATGCGCCCGCTCGACGATCACTGGGACAAGTTGGGGGTCCAGGCCGAGATAGCCGAATAGCTCAGGATTGGACCGATCCTGTTCCCGCCGTTCGGAATTGATGAGGATGACCTTGATCAATGTTGGCTGGCGGGCGACGATCTCCGGCCAGAGGCGATCCAGGTCGGCGAGCGTGTCGATCGGATCATAGTTGCGGCGGATCTCATCGACATCGGCCTCCATCCCGACCTCGCGCATCGAAGCGAGCGCGATTCCCAGCGGGTGGCCGTCAGACGATGAGATGCAGGCGTCGGCATAAACGACATCCATGCTGGTCGCTCGATTGAAGAAACCGGCGAAGTCCCGGCGCAGGTCGGGGCGGGAGCACATCTGAACCGAATAGAAAACGCCCTGCCGGAGGTTCTTGTCGTTCGAATTCGGCGCCATGTGAGCGTTCTGCAGATCGTGATTGTGCGCTTCCACGAGCGGCGGCATCACCCATCGGCCGTCAAGCGAGACGGTGATATCTATTCGGGCCGGTCGTGCGGCGGTGAGCCTACCGCCAACCGAGTACCAGGTTGCCGGGGCAAAGCCGCTTCCATCGAACCAGCGGCCGTTGACGAAGGCCATGTTCGGAGTCGCAGCTCGAACGGCGGCGGTCGCTTCCGTCGCTTCCGGCGCGTCGTTCTGAGCCGCGGCGCACGGGGCAGCGAGGCAGACGGCGATGAAGAAGCGCATCAGGTGCATGTCATTCTCCCATTTGAGCAATGCTCCGCCTGTGCGCACCCAGGAGCCCGCCGGAAAGAGCGTCAGCGAGGAAATGGCGGGAATCGGGCCAGGGGTGGCGCGAACCGTGCGATCAGCGACGGAGCCGCAGCTGCGCCTCCAGCTCGGCACGGAAAGTCCGGCTCAACGGGAGTCGAGCGCCGCATGTGAGGGTGAGATCCGCATCGCCGTTGCGCCGCTCGGTCACGGCTTCGACGGCTTTCACGCGCACCAGCACGGATCGATGGCAGCGCACGAACCCGAACCGGCCGAGGCGTTCCGCCAGAACTCCGATCGGCTCACGAAGCAGATGCACCTCCCGGCCGACATGAAGGCAGAGATAATGGCCAGCGACGTCGACATAGTCGATCGAGTCGACCGGGATCAGGTCCGTCCGGCGACCGTTGCGAACGGCGATATGATCATCGGCATTGCCGTCGCTCGGCACGTCGATCAGCCGCCGACGTACGCGATCCAGGGCTCGGGCCAGCTCGGCTTCTCCGACCGGCTTCAACAGATAGTCGATCGCCTCAAGCTCGAAGGCAGGCAGCGCATGATCGGCCCGAGCAGTCAGAAAGACGATCAGCGGACGCACCTCCACGGGCGTTGCGCGGATCAGGTCCGGCCCTTCTCCGTCGGGTAGCGTCACGTCCAGGAAGAGTAGATCCGGCTCGGCCGATCTAAGCAGGGCGGCCCCGGTCCGCATGTCTCCCGCCTCCCCGACGATCCGCAGATCCGGATGAATTTCGGTCATTCGGCGCAGACGCTCGCGGGCCAGCACCACGTCCTCGATGATCGCCGTCCGAATGATCACGGATCGACTTCCAACGGCACTCGAAGGATGGCGTGGGCACGGCCGGCGGTGCGCTCGAACTGAAACTCCGAATGCTCACCATAGATCGTCGCAAGGCGCTGCCTGACGTTGGCGAGTCCAAGGCCGGGGCCGGAAGCCGCCGGCTCGGCCGCCATATCGTTGGTGATCTCGATCCGAAGCATGCCTCCGTCCTGCGAGGCCGAAACCGCGATTGCTCCGCCGTCGGGCATTCGAGAAACACCGTGAACGATGGCATTCTCGACCAACGGCTGGAGCAACATGGAAGGAAGCCGCGCTTCCCAAACTTCCGGCGCGACTTCGAGGGTGAAATCGAGGCGATCGCCAAGCAGCAGACGGTGCAGTTCGACATAGTCGGCGATCGAGGCAAGCTCGTCGCGAAGGGCACTTGAGTCCGGCCGCTCCAGAGTCGCCCTCAACAGCGCCGACAACCGGACCATTGCCCGATCCGCCGAGGCGGGATCCCGATAGCCAAGCGCGGAGATGGCGTTGAGCGCGTTGAACAGGAAGTGAGGGGCGATCTGCGCGCGCAGGGCCTCGGCCTTGACTTGCGACAGAAGCCGCTCACGGGCCCGGTAGCGGCCGAAATAGGCGACGGTCTGCCCAATCGCGACCATCGCTGCATAGGTCGGCAGGGCGAAGAGGCTGGTGATCAAAGTCGCCGGCGCAAAGTTGACGAATGCCTGCTCCACGCCCGTTGCGGAGAACGCCGCCATCAGGAGCCGGGCCGCGGCGATTCCCATCGCGGTCAGAAGAGGCGTGACAACCAGGGACAGGACGACGAAAACCAGGATGTGACGCGTAGTTCGGCGAAGTCCGATGGGAAATCGTCGGCTGAGTCCAAGGAAGATCGGCGTGGCGAGCGCCCAAGGTGCGAAGTGGAGCAGCATCTGGGCGAACGAAGCCGCAATCCCCCCCATGGACAGATCCGGGTCGTTGCTGGCGAGGTTGGCCGCTGGACTCCATGCGGCGGCCGACATCACCCAAATTGCGGCAATCGTTCGCCAATGTCGAAGCGCGAACCCGACGGGTGGCGCGTTCTCAGGCCCGTTTTCGACTTGTACCCCGCTCATCGAATGGTCTCATATTGAAGCCGACTGGAGTTGGCACGTCTACCGAGCAGGCGACAGGCGGGCACCGCTGTTCCGCGGCGGGACGAAGGTTGCAGCAGGCTGGCAAGCCTGTCAGCAATGTGATTAGCGCACGATCATGCGGGGGGCCGAGCCTGAGCTTTGGGATATGAGGGCGCCGTGACTGCCGTGGGCGACCCGCCGCCGTTCGACCAGATCGTCGGCGAATATGGGCCCCTGATCTCCCGTATCGCCATGTCCTACGAAGCCGATCCCGTGCTTCGCGAGGACCTCACCCAGCAGATATTCCTCGCCATCTGGCAGGCCCTGCCAAGCTTCCGCGCCGATTCGAGCCTGAAGACGTTCATTGCGAAGATCGCCCAGAACCGCGCCATTTCCTATGTTGCCAGGCAGGTCCGCCAGCCGCCGGTCGCCGAAATTCCGGAGCGGATCGAATCGGACCTGCCCACCCCCGAGGATGACGCAATCGGCGCCAGCCAGCGCCGCGCCCTGCTTGAAGCGACCCGACGCCTGCCGCTGCCGCAGCGCCAGGTGATCATCCTCGTCCTCGAAGGCTTCGATTATGCCGAAATCGCCGAAATGCTGAACATCGCGCCGAACGCGCTGGCACTGCGCCTGTCGCGCGCAAAGGCGGCGCTCAAGTCCATGCTGGAGCAGGGTCGATGACGGACTTCGATCTCGACCGGCTCGGCGACGTGTGGCGCCAGCAGCCCGATCCTGAAGAAATCGACGCCCTCAAGCGCACCGCCGCCGGAGTTAGCCGCCGCGCCCGCTGGGCCGAGCTGTTGGACATGATCGCCGCTCTCGCTCTGGGCGGAGTCGTGGTCTCGCTCGTCGCTCTGAACCCGGAACCCGACACGATTCTGATCGGCGTCGCCGTTTTGCTGTTCCTGCTTGCCAGCCATGTGCGCCAGCGGAAGCTTCGCAGCTTGGAAATCAAGAGTTTGACCGGAACTGTCGAGGAAATGTTGAGTCAGTCCATCGACCGGATCGAGGTGAGACAGAAGAGAATTCGGTTGACGGCCTTTCTCGCTGCGCCTGGAATGATGCTCGGCCTTCTCTTCGCCTACATCGTCGACAGGAGTTCGGAGGGCAAACTCCTCCCGCAATTACAGCCCGGGTCGCTTGTCGCCATAGTGATCGACTTCGGCGTTGGAGCAGCCCTCGTTATCGGTGCCATTCACCTCATCCGCTCCTATCGGCAGAATCGAAGGGAGCTGGAGAGACTGCGGTCGCTTCGGCAAGCCTATCGCCAGGAGTAGCCGACCGGATTTCCGGAGTAGCGGACCCGCAATCGCCATTAGCGATCTTTCAATCTTTCGCTGCGAGACAAGTGCCATCCGAATGAATCTAGAGGAGCGCTGCGGATGAGCACGAACTCGTTACCCCTCCGTCTCGAAGTCGAGAAGCTCCCTGAGCTCAGGACAGAAGTCGCGATCTCGAGCTCCACGAAGCAGCAGGAGGTGGGCGGAGCCGCTTGCTTCATGGTTGCTGCGGGGATCGCGCTCTACGTCGCCAACTGATCTCCGGGAACGTCCAGGCGCGCCCGGGTCCGATCGGCATTGCAACTTCCGACGGGCCGACATTCTCGGGACCATCCAGGACGTCTGATCAATGATCGCTGGTGACGAACTTCGGCGCTGGTTGAGCGACCAGCCTGCGCGCCGGGCCGCCCGGAAAGCCGCGGACACACTCGCCCAAAGCTGGAACGACGGCCCGGTACACCAGAGAATCTCGGCCGTCATGGCTTCGGCGGCGAGCATGGATGCCGAGGAAATCGCCTCGGTTGCCGCAAGACTGTTGAACGAGGATGAGTGGGTTTCCAATGTCATCGACGAGCTGACGGACGCCGCTAGTCGACAGCCCTACTTCAATCCTCCGTTCCGATATTTGAGCGGCGATCTCCATACCGGGCTTGTTCTGTTCGAGGACGATCATCTCTCACTGGCGGCGGGAGTCAGCCGGGTCATCGATCTGGCGGCCCGCAAGGGTGGCCCCCGTGGCAAGACTTCGATCGTCTTCTCCGGACAGATGTCCGTCATCAGGTTCCTGAAATCGGGACAGGCGCGACTCTCATTCTGGGAAGCGCCGACTATTGACGGAAGTTTTACTGCAACCGACGCGGGCAGGTGCATCCGCACGGGCGAACGAGCGATTGCAGACGGCGAGACACTGATCGTCGACGGCCGCCACCAAAGCTTCGTGGTCGAGCATGCGCGCGCGAACCTCTTCATCTTGCAGGCAAGCATCAAGCCTGATCAGGCGCCACTCAGCGTCGAGTATGATGCACAGACGCACGAATATGTCGGCTCCAGCGCCGCCGACGACAGCGCCTCTCGGATTCAGATGCTCACGACCTTGCTGCGCAAGCTCGGGTACGAAGCGGCATTCCCGGTCATTTCCGAATATCTTCGACACCCGCATTTCTTCGTTCGCTGGCACGTGATGCGAGAACTGCTCGGACTCGACGCACAAGCCGCGCTTCCGCACCTCAAGCGTATGGCCGCACACGATCCTCACCCGGAAGTGCGCCATGCCGCTCGAGCGACCCTCGATTATGTCGAGGCCGCGGCTGACCAGAAGAAGGCGGCCTGATGGCACGGGTCATTCCCGCTTCGGAGACGGACGCCATCAGCCTGGGTGACCTCATCCAGGCACTGAACGACGAAAGCTTCGATCCGGCCGACGAGGAGAGTTTCGCCGCGGCCGCCCCGCTTCTGAAGCGGCTTTCCAATAATCGAGACTTTCTTGCCGAGCTCGCCGTTGTCGAGCTCAAGGATCGCTGCAGCCGGCAAAGCCTCGAGAATCGCTACAGCGCGCAGGTTCTCATGCTTCATCGGGCCTCGGAAAAATACTTCATCCGCGCCAATTTCTGGCCGTCCCCTCGCGACAGCCTGTTCAAGGCCAGCGGCACCTCCCCCTTCTTCTACCAAGTGCCGCATGACCACAACTTTTCGTTCCTGACCGTCGGCTACCTGGGGCCGGGCTACTGGAGCGAATATTATGAATATGATTATGAACAGGTGGCCGGGGTTCCGGGCGAGAAGGTCGACCTCAAGTTCGTCGAAAAGAGCCGACTCGAGCAGGGCAAGGTGATGCTCTATCGGGCCCATCGCGACGTTCACAACCAGTTGCCGGCCGACGAACTCTCGGTCTCGATCAACATCATGGAAGCGACCGACACCCTTCCCTTCCTCGATCAGTATCGTTTCGACGTGAAGAATTGCGAAATCGCCGGCATTCTCAATCGCACGTCGATCGAGGCGTTGCTCGCGCTCGCCGCCAATCGCGACAGTGGCAACGGGCGGGACCTGGTCGAAAGCTTCGCCGGGCGGCACCCCTGCGACCGGATTCGCTTTGCCGCTCTGCGCGAACTCGCTACGGCTCAGCCCGACATCGACTCGGCCTTGGAAACCCTCGCGCGAGGCACGGCGTCGGCGAGCCGCCTCGTGGCGGAAATGAGCGCACGGGAAATGGCGCGGTTGGAAGCCGGCCGCCGCTGGATCGACAAGCCCCGTCCAAGCTGAGGGCAGCCGCCAGCTTTCATCAAACCGTCATCACTCAGTCACAAGAGCGTGTCGCTGACACGCTAAGCCCGACAATGTGATAAGACCATCGACCCCGCTCTCCGGCGCAGAAGGCAGCCGCGCGTGAAGGGCCGGCTGCTTCTCGTCGAGGACGATCCGAGCCTCACCGAGCTGCTGACCTGGCATTTCGAGCGGGAAGCGTTCGAAGTCGCCCACACGCCCGACGGCGAGGAGGCGTTGCTGCTCGCCAAGGAATCGCCGCCGGATGTCGTCCTGCTCGATTGGATGATCGAAGGGCTTTCCGGGATCGAAGTCTGCCGGCGGCTTCGCCGCTGCCCGGGTACCTCCAACGTGCCGATCATCATGCTGACCGGACGCGGCGATGAAGCGGACAGGATTCGCGGCCTCGAGACCGGCGCCGACGATTATGTCACCAAACCCTTTTCGCCGCGTGAGCTGATCGCCCGGGTCGGCGCGGTGCTTCGCCGGATGAGGCCGGCGCTTGCCGGCGAGCAGCTGAGCTTCGCCGACCTCGTCATGGACCTCACCGCCTACAAGGTTCGGCGCTCCGGGAAGACGATCGCCCTCGGCCCGACCGAGTTCCGGTTGCTTCGCCACTTCCTCGAACATCCCCGGCGAGTTTTCTCGCGCGAGCGCCTGCTCGACGCAGTCTGGGGGCGCGAGAAGGATCTCGAACTCAGAACGGTCGATGTCCACATTCGCCGGCTGCGCCAGGCGATCAACACACCAGGCCATCCGGAACTGATCCGGACGGTCCGATCGGCCGGATATGCACTTGACGATGACGCGGCTTGAGTTTCGCGACCGGCGTTTGTGGACGGCGGCGAGCGTGCCCGCCGGGCTTCTGCTCATATACCTGCTCGCGCCACGGACATCGGAGCCCGTTCCGGCGATCGAACTCGTCCCGCCCCAGCAGCGTCAGGCCTCGGCCCCATCTGCTTCGTCTCTTCCGCAGGCCCAGCCTAGTGCTCCGGCAGCCATTCCCTCCACCGAGGGACTTCGGCTGTTCGGTCTGCTCGGGCGGGGAGCGATCATCGGGCTTGCCGACGGCAGCCAACGCTTCGTTCAGGTCGGGAGGGAAGTCCTGCCCGGATTGAGCGTCGCCAGGATCGAGCTTCGCCACGTCGTCCTCGAGTCGGCCGGCGGCGAGGTGAGACTGGGGTTCGACGGCGTGGCCCAACCGCGATCACCGGAGCCAAGCCGGGAAACTCCGGACCAGGCGCGGCCCGAAGCCCGCTGGCGCGAAGAAACGCTGCGCTATCGGGTTGGCCTCGAACCGCGCCAGGTGGACGGGCGGGTTACGAGTTTCACCATTCGGCCCGGCGCCCGCCTCCCCAAACTCGAGCAAATCGGACTGCGCCCAGGCGACCTCATTCTTCGAGTGAATGGAAGCACGTTCGACGAGGAGCGGATGATGGAGCTTGCCTGGCAAATGGATAATTCCGACCGCATGGAGTTCGAGATTGAACGCAATGGTCGCCGGATGACCATAACGAGCGCAAGATAGTCCGGTTACAATAATGTTACGCCTTCGCGACTTTATTATTTCGGTACAGTGTAGGACTTGTTGCACTTCGTTACTTGTTCAACTTGTAACATAATTATCATGAAGCCGGCCTAGCTCGGCGCGGCAAGGGCAGCGCCACCCGGCGAATCGCCCTGCCGAACTACAAAAGGGGAATTCCGCCATGTCGAAGCTTCGCACGTTGTTCCTGCTCACCACCGTGATTCCGCTTGCCGTCGCCTGCGGACCGAATGACGTCGCGTCGCCCGGCGAAGGCGGCCTCGTCGTCGTCAACCCGCCCGCCCCGCCGCCGCCGCCGCCGCCGCCGCCGGCCGCAGGCGGTCCCGCCGCAAGCTGCCCGTCGGGCACCGTCGACCGGGGCGTGATCGCCAACAAGCGGTCGTGCGAGCTTCCGACTCGCTTCACCCAGGACACGACCATCCAGAACCTGCCGGGCGTCGCCTATTCCATCTCCGGACCGGTCAATGTCGGCACCGATTGCGGTGGCGATACCGCGGCGCCGCTTGCGGGCTGCCAGCCGGTGACGCTCACCATCCAGGCCGGAACCGTTCTGTTCGGGTCGGCCGGCAACGACTATCTGGTCGTCAATCGGGGTTCGCGGATCAACGCCGTCGGCAACGCGTCCAACCCGATCATCTTCACCGCTCGAGCCAATATCGAGGGCACGGTGACCGATAGCAGCCAGGGCCTCTGGGGGGGCGTGATCCTGCTTGGCCGCGCTCCGATCAGCGACTGCAACGCCTCGGTCCCGGGCGGGTCCGCAGGGTGCCAGCAGGTGATCGAAGGAACGACCGGCTCGCTCTACGGCGGCTCTTCGCCCAACGACAATAGCGGCACCATGCAATATGTTCAGATCCGCTATTCCGGCTTTGCCATTTCGGCCGGCAACGAGCTTCAGGGGCTTACCCTTGGCGGTGTCGGCCAGCTGACCACTTTGGATCACATCCAGATCCACAACAGCTCGGACGACGGAATCGAGATTTTCGGTGGCCGCGCGAACCTCAAATATCTGATCGTCAGCGGCGCGGACGACGACAGCCTCGACACCGACCTCGGCTATCGCGGCACCATGCAGTTCGTGATTGCGGTACAGAAGCCGACCGGCGACGGCGACTCGATCATCGAAGCCGATTCCGGCGGCAATGAAGATGCGCTGCCGCGTCAATATACCCGGATCTCGAACATGACCGCGGTCCAGACCCGCGTCGGCTCGGGCGGCAACGCCATGCTGATCCGCGGCGGTGCCGATTACGCGCTGCTCAACAGCATCGTCGTCAGCCCCGCGGCCTGCCTCGACATCGACGAGACCGGTGGCACGACCACCCGCGCCGCCGACGCTTCGGTTCAGGACCTCGGTGCGCCGCAGTTCCGCTCGGTGCGGCTCGCCTGCCCGACCGCCTTCCGCAACGACAACAATGTCACCACAGACACGGTGGCGGCGATCTTCGGCAGCGGCAGCAACAACAATTCGTCTACGCACACGTCGACGCTGACCAACGTCTACGTCAACGGAGCGAACGAGACGACGGTGGCTGCCACCGATCCGACGCCGTTCAATGCCGACCAGTTCGCCGGGACCGGGCAGCCGAATGCGTCGGCGCCGAACCGGCTCCAGGCCGTCACCTATATCGGTGCGGTCCGGGACGCCAGCGACACCTGGTTCGCCGGCTGGGCCTGCAATTCGAGCTACGTGTCGTTCGGCGCAAGCAGCGGAAACTGCACCGCCCTTCCGACCACCTGATCGCCGCCACTGTGTGAGAATGGGGCGGCGGCCATGGTCGCCGCCCCTCTTGCTACCATAAGGGGGGAAACCTCATGAATAGATCGATCCTGTTGGGAGGCCTGCTCCTCTCGACTGCCCTGGTCGCGCCGGCCGCGCTCGCCCAGACGCCGACCGCTGCGCCGCAGGACAATCCCCCGCCGGCCGAAGAAGAATTCGCGCAAGCGGACCAAGCCGGCGGCGATCCGTCAGACATCGAAATTTCGGTACCCGGAGCCAATCTCCAGCAGGGGCCGGATATCGTCGTCACCGGATCGCGGACGCGCAACGTTGTGCGCTCCACGCCGCAGGTCCTGTCGGTCCTGTCGAGCGAGGATATCGCCCGAACCGGCGAAGGCGACATCGCCAGCGCGCTCGAGCGCGTCACCGGCCTTTCGGTGGTCGGCAACGGCTTCGTCTTCGTTCGCGGCCTCGGCGACCGCTACAGCCTTGCTCTGCTGAACGGCTCGCCTCTGCCGAGTCCCGAACCGCTGCGCCGGGTCGTCCCGCTCGACATCTTTCCGACCAGTGTCATCGCCAGCGCGCTCGTCCAGAAGAGCTATTCGGTGAATTATCCCGGCGAGTTCGGCGGCGGAGTCATCAACCTCACCACTCCCGCGGTGCCGCGCGACACCTTTCTCGAGATTGGCGGAAGCGTTACCGCTGATACCGAGACGACGGCCCAGATTGGCTATAGCTATTTCGGGAGCGATCTCGATCCGCTCGGCTTCGACGACGGAACTCGAGATTTTCCCGCCGCCCTGCGCCAGGTGATGCGGGAAGGGACGTTCAACAGTACGACACCGCAGCAGCGTCGCGACTTCGCGACGAGCCTCGTCAATGCCGAAACGACGCTTCTCCAGCGGATGAAGGACACACCCGCCAATTTCTCGGGCGAGATCAGTGGCGGAACTTCGTTCGACATCGGCAGCGCCCGTCTCGGCGTCCTGGCCTCGGCCGGCTACAGCAATACCTGGCGCACCCGCGATGCGCTTCAGCAGACGTCGACCGATCCGTCGCTGGCGGGAACTCCGCAGACCTCGTTCAACGCGGTCACCACCGACAACCGGATCATCGTCAACGGTCTGTTCGGGCTCGGGCTCGACATTGCCGAGCACCGGATCCGCTGGACCAACCTCTATATCCGCGACACTCTGAAGCAGGCGCGCCTCGCCGCCGGTTTCAACCGCAACGTCAACGACCAGGATCCGGACCTGCCGCCCTCGCTGCTCGAACAGAATACCTACTGGTTCGAGCGTCAGCTGATCAACACCCAGCTGGTGGGCGAGTTCGAGTTCGGCGACCTCAGCCTGGACGTGCGCGGCAGCTATGCCAACACCCAGCGCGAGTCCCCCTATGAGCGAAGCATCAACTATCGCTATGCGGGCGACAACGATCCGAGCACCCAGGGGCCGGGCGACGTCGACGATTATGTCAACGACCTGACTTCCTCTGGACAGGGCGCGACGATCTCCTTCAGCGACCTGAACGAGGACGTGTACGGTGCAAGCCTGGATTTCGCCTACCGGCTTCCGACGGCGATCCCGGCGACGGTTTCCGCCGGCTACGGCTACACCGATACGCAGCGCCGATCGGACCGCTTCCAGTTCCAATATTTCCGGCCCGACGGCGCTCTGCCGATCGAGGTGGCGCAACAGCGGCCGGATTTCCTGCTTTCCGACTTCAACATCAACTTCTACGATATCCAGCTGCGCGATATTTCCGGCGTCGAGGGCGCCGCTTCCTATGAAGCGGATCTCAGGGTGCATGCCGGCTATGTCCAGGCGGAGGTGGAGCCGATCGACGGGCTCCGGGCCCAGTTCGGAGTCCGCTTCGAGGATGGCGACCAGACGGTATTGCCGATCGGGACCTCGCTGACTCCGACCAACCTCGAAAACCAGTATTGGCTCCCGGCCGCGACCCTGACCTGGTCCTTCCTTCCGGACATGCAGCTCCGGCTGCACGGATCGAAGACGATCGCTCGCCCGCAGTTCCGCGAGCTTGCGCCGCAGGTCTATCAGGACTTCGAATCCGATCGCGAGTTCACCGGCAATCCGTTCCTGGTCGACAGCGAGCTGATCAATGCCGAGGCACGCTGGGAATGGTATTTCGCGCCGAACCAGCGGTTCAGCCTGGCCGGTTTCTACAAGGATATCGAGAATCCGATCGAAACCGCGGCCTTCTTCGCCAGCGGCCAGAACCAGCTTCGGGCGGGCTTTGCCAATGCGCCTGGGGCGGAACTTTACGGCCTGGAGGCGGAACTCCAATATTACCTGCCGCTTGAGGGTCTTGGTGGGAATTTCTTCGCCACGCGCCGCCTCTTGGTGATCGCCAACTACACCTACACCCAGTCGGAGATCAGATCCGACGACTCGATCATCATCGGTCCGGATCTGCAGCCGATCGCGGCCAACCTGCTGTTCCAGGACGGCGCTCCGCTCACCGGCCAGTCCGACCATCTCGTCAACCTGCAGCTCGGGATCGAGGATACGGACAGCCTTTCCCAGGCCACGCTTCTGCTCACCTATGCGAGCGAGCGTGTAACCAACCGCGGCCCCATCCAGGGCGAGCTTCGTCAGCCCGACTTCATCGAGCGGCCGGGCTTGAGGCTCGACTTCGTGCTTCGGCAGGAAGCCCGACTTCTTGGCAAGGCGGTCGAGTTCAGCTTCGAGGCGCGCAACCTCACCGGCCAGGACTATGAGGAGTATCAGAGCGTCGACGGCAACCGGATCGACATCAACAGCTACGATCTCGGTCGAACCTTCAGCCTCGGCGCCAAGATCCGGTTCTGAGGGAGAGGAAATCAGGAGAGGAGCGAAGAGCGCGATCCATCCCCTAGCGGATCGCGTTCAAAGCTCCTCTCCTGGCAATTGTTCGCCGCGACTGAAACGGTTTGGAGCTGCCACCTTCGAACCCCTCGATCCTGAACGACGACCGACCGATCACCCGTCTTGATCGGCGGAACAGAAGCTTCGCTCCATTCCTTGGCGCCCTTCAGCCAGGTTCGATCGGGCCGGCCGCACCTAGGTGCAGGCCGGCCCGGCACGTTCAGAGGGTGGCGTGGACGGTTGCGACCGCCTTCATCACCGCGCCGATGCGGGCGGCGGACTGGATCACTTCGGATTTGACGCCATGCTGGGTCAGGACGCGTTCGTGGCTGTCGATGCACATGCCGCAACCGTTCATCGCGCTCACCGCAAGGCTGAACAGCTCGAAATCGGCCTTGTCGATTCCGGGCGTGCCGATCACGTTCATTCGAAGCTTGGCGGGAAGCGTACCATAGACCGGGTTGGATGCCAGGTGGACGAACCGGTAATAGACATTGTTCATCGCCATGACCGCCGCAGCCGCCCGGGCGGCATTGGCATAGGCCTCGTCGAGCTTGTCCGCGACTTCCGCTTCCGCAGCCGCGACGAGCGGACGGTAGCCGGAGCCATGAGCGCAGGCGAGGATCAGCCCATATTTGCGCTCGTTGCCCAAAGTCTGGTCGTTGAGCAGCGAACCGACGTTGAGCCGAAGGTCCTTGGCGTAATCCGGCAGGGTGTCGGCGAATTCCTTGAGAGACATTCTTGATCTCCTTCTCCAATGAAAAGGGGCGCGGCAAACTTCACGCGCCGCGCCCCTTCCGAGGTCCCAGCCTGGTTCGGGACTGCTTAAGGGCCAGGGGGAAAGCAGGTGCGGACGGAGGGGCCTTCCGCCGTCGTGCCGAAGCACGACCCTGCTTCGCCCTTAAGCGGCAGGCTTCAGGACCTCTTCACCCTTGGTCCAGTTGCACGGGCAAAGCTCGTCGGTCTGAAGAGCATCGAGGACTCGAAGAGTCTCCTGCGGGTTGCGGCCGACGTTGAGGCCGTTGACCGTGACGTGCTGGATCACATTGTCCGGATCGATGATGAACGTGGCGCGGAACGCGACATGCTCGTTCTTGTCGACGATTCCGAGCGCATCGGCGAGCAGACGGCCATTGTCGGCGATCCACGGGAAATCGGCATTCGCCAACTGCTCGTCCGAGCGGCGCCAGGCGAAGTGGACATGAGCAGTATCGGTCGAAGCGCCGATCAGAACCGCGTCACGATCCTCGAAATCCTGCTTCAGCTCGCCATAGCCGACGATTTCGGTGGGGCAGACAAAGGTGAAGTCTTTCGGCCAGTAGAAGAGCACCTTCCACTTTCCGTTCGTCTCGGCGAGATCGATCGTCTCGCCCGCCGGAAGGGCGTCGGTTCCCTGCTGAACCGGAAGCGTGAGTTCGGGAAGCTTGTCACCAACGGTGAGCATCGGATTCTCCTCTATGTTGCGTTGCGGTGAATTTCGTGCGGCGTTGCAGCATCTATGGTGCTGGCGTTGATCGTTCAAGTCCATTATAGCAAATGGATTGATTGGAAATATCGATCACCATGACCGTCCATCTTCCGACCATCAAGCAGCTTCAATATCTGGTTGCGCTCCGCAAGCACGGCCATTTCGGCAAGGCGGCGGATGCCTGCTTCGTCACTCAATCGACGCTGTCCGCGGGCCTCAGGGACCTCGAAACCTCGCTCGCCGTGATCCTGGTCGAGCGCACCCGCCGAGTGGTGCGATTCACCGCGCTTGGCGAAAAGATCGCCGAAAAGGCGGTTCGGGTGCTACGCGAGGCTGAGGAACTGGCGGAGATGGCCCGGGCGGAAGGGCAGCCGCTTCATGGCGAACTTCGGATGGGCGTGATCCCGACCATCGCTCCCTTTCTCCTTCCGGCCATGCTTCCCCGGCTCCGAAGCGAGTGGCCGAGCCTCAAGCTCTATCTTCGGGAGGAAACGAGCCAGGCCGCCTGCGAGGCGCTCCACCGCGGCCGGCTGGACTGCGTCCTGCTGGCTCTGCCCTATGCCTGCGGCGAAGTGGATTCGGCGCCCTTGTTCGACGACCGCCTGTTCGTCGCCTTTCCGGCCGGCGAGGCTCCGCGCGGGAAGATGGTCGATGTCGATTCGATCGACGAGAACCGGATGCTTTTGCTTGAGGACGGCCATTGTCTGAAGGACCATGCGCTCTCGGCATGCAACCGCCCGGAGCTTCGCGCCCAGGCGGCGATGATGGGAACGTCCCTGCACACGCTCGTGCAGATGGTGGACAATGGGTTGGGGATTACCTTCATCCCGTCCATGGCGATCGAGGCGGGTATCCTCGACGGGACGGGCGTCGATGCCAAGCCGCTTCGTTCGAACCACGGTTTTCGCCGGATCGCCCTGATCTGGCGCCGATCGAGCCCGCGCGAACGCGAGTTCCAGCTGCTTGCAGCCGCGCTCCGGCGAATCCTGAGCGATCTCATTCCCGACCTGGAAGCGATCGGGCCGGAGCCGCAACCGGCTTAGGCCGGCCACAGCTCCGTTCCAGTCGACCGGCTATTTCGCCACGGCCGGTTCGGCGACTCCGATCGGCTCTTCCTGTTTGGTATTCTGGGGAAGGTCGAACCGGTCGGCATTCATGACCTTGGTCCAGGCCTTGATGAAGTCGCGGACGAACTTCTCCTCATTGCCCCCCTCGGCATAGACCTCGGCCGTGGCTCGAAGCTGGCTGTTCGAACCGAAGATCAGATCGGTCCGGGTCGCGAGCCACTTTTCCTGACCGCCGCCTCGGTCATAGCCGATAAACTCCTCGTCGGCACTTTCATCCACCACCTGCCAGAAAGTGTCGTTGTCGAGCAGGTTGACGAAGAAGTCGTTGGTGAGCTGCCCCTTGCGATGGGTGAAGACGCCGTGCGGCCGATCATCGTGATTGGCGCCGAGGACTCGAAGCCCGCCGAGGAGCACCGTCATCTCCGGAACCGAGAGCCCGAGCAGCGACGCCTTGTCGAGCAGAAGCTCCTCCGTCTTCACCGAATGCTTGCTCTTGAGATAGTTGCGGAAGCCGTCGGCCGCCGGCTCCATCACCGCGAAACTGTCGACATCGGTCCATTCCTGGGTGGCGTCGCCGCGCCCGCCAGTGAAGGGAACCGCGACGTCGAAGCCGGCGTCCCTTGCAGCCTTTTCGACCGCGGCGGTACCCGCCAGGACGATTGCATCCGCCATCGACAATGGTCCGCGAAGCTCTTCGATCCGGGCCAGAATACGGCCCAGCTCCTCGGGTTCGTTGACCGCCCAGTCCTTTTGCGGTGCAAGCCGGATCCGGGCGCCATTGGCGCCGCCGCGATGATCGGACCGGCGATAGGTCGAAGCCGATGCCCAGGCAGCCTTGACGAGCTGACCGACGGTGAAACCGGACTCGAGGATCTTCGACTTGAACTCGGCGACGTCCGAATCCGAAGGCATCGTGCCAGGCGGAACCGGATCCTGCCAGATGAGATCCTCCTCCGGAACTTCGGGTCCGAGATAGCGAATCTTGGGCCCCATGTCGCGATGGGTGAGCTTGAACCAGGCCCGGGCGAAGGCGTCCTTGAACGCTTCATGATCGTTGCGGAACCGCTCCGAGATCGCCCGGAATTCGGGATCCATCTTCAGCGCCATGTCCGCCGTGGTCATCATCGTCGGAACCCGCTTCGACGGGTCGTGCGCGGCCGGCGCCATATCCTCCGGCTTCTGGTTGATCGGCTGCCACTGCTGGGCTCCGGCCGGGCTCCTGACCAGTTCATATTCATAGTCGAGAAGCAGCCGGAAATAGTTTTCGGACCACTCGGTCGGCGTGTTCACCCACGACCCCTCGATCCCGCTGGTGATCGTGTGTTCGCCAAATCCGCTTTCATGAGCGCTCGCCCAGCCCAGGCCCTGGAGCGCGATGTCGGCGGCTTCGGGAGCGACATCGACGAGGCTTGGATCGCCGGCTCCATGCGCCTTGCCGAACGTATGCCCGCCGGCGGTCAGCGCCACCGTTTCCTCATGGTTCATCGCCATGCGCTCGAACGTCACCTTGATGTCGCGCGCCGACTGAAGCGGGTCGGGGACTCCCCCCGGACCTTCCGGATTGACGTAGATGAGGCCCATCTGGATTGCCGCCAGCGGATGTTCGAGTTCCTTTTCCCGGTCGGGCTGGATGCGCGTTTCCGCGCCCTCGTTGACCCACTTCTCCTCGGCGCCCCAGTAGATGTCGCGCTCGGGTTCGAAAACGTCCTGGCGGCCGCCGCCGAAACCGAAGATCGGGCCGCCCATCGATTCGATGGCGACGTTTCCGGCAAGGATGAAGAGGTCGGCCCAGCTGATATTCTTGCCGTATTTGCGCTTGATCGGCCACAGCAGTCGACGCGCCTTGTCGAGATTGCCATTGTCCGGCCACGAGTTGAGCGGAGCGAAACGCTGCTGACCGCTATTGGCGCCGCCGCGTCCGTCGGCGGTGCGATAGGTTCCGGCGGCGTGCCAGGCCATTCGGATGAAGAGCGGGCCGTAATGCCCATAATCGGCCGGCCACCAGGGCTGGCTGTCGGTCATCAAGGCCCTGAGATCATCCTTCAGCGCCTGATAGTCGAGCTGGTTGAAGGCTTCGGCATAGTCGAAATCCTCGCCCATCGGATCGGGCGAGGTTCCGCCCTGGTTGAGCACTTCCAGCGGGAGAGCCTCCGGCCACCAGTCGCGGTTCGTGCGTCCGAGCAGCGATCGGACCGTTGTCGGTCGGTCTACCGGACAACCCATTTGGCCAGTCTTAGCGTCCATCTCCATGCCTCCATCAGTTTGCCCTCAGGAAGCTAGGACGGGAATTGTGCTTACTGAAACAAGTTGATTCCGTCAGTGAGAGCGGAAAATCCGATCACACGCTCCGGCTCAGTCCATGTGCTTCACGCCGACGCGAAGATAATCCCAGCCGGTGACGAGGGTGAGCACGGCGGCAGCCCAGAGCGTCGTCAGACCGACCAGTTCCACCCACTCCCATTGAGGAGTCGCCCCGGCGAGGATCAGTGCCCCCAGCGAAACCAGCTGGAACGTCGTCTTCCATTTGGCGAGCTTGCTCACCGGCACCGAAATCTGAAGTCCGGCGAGGAACTCGCGAAGCCCGGAGACGATGATTTCGCGAAGCAGGATGACCAAAGCGGGAATGAGATGCCAGTCGGCGATGATCGGCGGACCGTTGAGCGATGGTCGCGCCACCAGCATGACGATCACCGCCGCAACCATGATCTTGTCGGCAATGGGGTCGAGGAAGACCCCCAGGCGGGAGACCGTCCCCTGCGCTCGGGCGAGATAACCATCGAAATAGTCGGTGATTCCGACAAGGCAGTAGAGGACGAAGGTGATCGCATAATCGACCCGACCCGGACTCCACAGCAGAACGACGAGAAGCGGCACCGCAAGGATGCGCGAAAGCGTGAGAAGGTTCGGCAGGGTCAGCATCCCAGAGGCGCCATTAACCCGGATCTCGAACGATTGGGAGAGCCGCGCGCGACCCCCTGCGCGTCTCCGAGTCGCGAAGCCTTCAACTGTCGACGATAGGCTTGTGCCCCATGCCGGCCTCCGCCAATGAAGCGGCGGGCTCGTAGGAGATGATATGCACCGCCTTGCCGCTTTCGCCTTTCTCGCCTTGACCGCGTCCGGGATCGCTCAGGCAGCCCGCCCCGTCCAGTTTTCGCAGCAGGCGCCGACCGGCGGCGCGCTCGTCCTCCCGCTCGGGAGCGCCGAAGAGCTGAGCAGGCGCGGCGCCATGCTCGACCCGGAGTCGCGCGACGCCGTTGCGCGCGCGCTTGCCGCCGCCGAGTTCCGCTACCGCGCCCGCGACACGTTGCAACTGCGCGGGATCGGGCCCTGGTCGCAGATCCTGGTGATCGGCACCAGTGGAGAAGGCAGCGAAACGGTCGCGCTGCAGGACATTGGCGGCTTGGCGGCACGCCAGACGGCGAGCGAAAGCGGCCCCGTCGCCCTGCTCGCCACCGGGCTCGGCCGTGGTCCCGACGGGGCGGCCCAGATCGGCATCGGTGCCCGTCTCGGCGGCTACAGTTTCGATCGCTATCGGTCCGAGAATCCCGATCAGCCGCGCCGTCCCGGTCAGGATGCTCCGCTCACCATTGTCACCAACGATGCCGAGGCCGCCCGTGCGCAGTGGCAAAGACAGGGCCAGGCGCTCGCCGACGCCGTCCACTTCACCCGTGACCTGATAACCGAGCCGTCCAACGTCATTTATCCCGAAACTTTCGTCGAGCGCACGCGCGAAGCCTTTCGCGGGATCGCCAATGTCCGGATCGAGACGCTCGATGTGCCGGCGATGGAGCAAGCGGGCATGGGCGCGATCCTCGCGGTCGGCCGAGGATCGGTTCGCCCGCCGCGGATGCTGATCGTCGAATATCGCGGCCGCGGCGCCGAAGGCGCGCCTGTGGTCCTGGCCGGAAAAGGCATCACTTTCGATTCCGGCGGGATCTCGCTGAAGCCCGGCAGGGGCATGTGGGCGATGAAAGGCGACATGGCCGGCGCTGCGGCGGTGGTCGGGACGGTTCTGAGCCTGGCCCGTTCGCAGGCACCGGTGAACGTCGTCGCGATCGCGGCGCTGGCGGAAAACATGCCGAGCGGCTCGGCCACCCGGCCGGGTGACGTGGTTCGGGCGTTCAACGGCCGAACCATCGAAATCCTCAACACCGACGCCGAAGGACGACTTGTGCTCGCCGACGCGGTGGCCCTGGCGGAACGGCGCTTCCGGCCAGCAGCGATCGTCGACGTCGCCACCCTGACCGGCGCGGTCACCACCGCGCTCAGCGACGAATATGCCGGGTTGTTCAGCCGCAGCGACTCCCTGGCCGACCAGTTGCTCGCGGCCGGCCGGATCACGGGCGAGGAGCTGTGGCGCCTTCCGCTCCATCCCAATTACGCCCGCGACATGCGCTCGGACATTGCCGACATCAAGAATGTGGTCGAAGGCGGAAGCCCCGGCGCGGGGCTCGGCGCCCATTTCATCGGCTATTTCGTCGAGAATACGCCCTGGGCCCATCTCGACATTGCCGGCGTCGATTCCGGAAGCGACCGCAATCCAACCGTCCCCGAAGGAATGGCCGGCTTCGGCGTTCGACTGCTCGACCGCTTCGTTCGCGATTTCCGTCCGGTCCAGTCGAACTGAAGATCAAGGTAGGCCAGCGCCGATGACCGACTCCATGCACTTGCTCGGTACACGGCGCTTCCTGCCGCTGTTCGCGACCCAGCTTCTCGGCGCGTTCAACGACAATCTGTTCAAGAATGCGATGGTGCTGTTCGTCGTTTACCAGGTCTATAACGACGAGCGTTCCGAGACATGGTTCAGCGCCGTTGCAACCGGCGTGTTCATCCTGCCCTTCTTCCTTCTTTCGGCGCTCTCGGGGCAGCTCGCGGACGCTCGCGACAAGGCGAAGATCATCCGCATCGTCAAGCTCTGCGAGATCCTGATCATGCTGGTCGGAGCGGCGGGGCTTGCCATGGCTTGGCTGGGCATGACGGTTCACACGATCGCCATTCCCCTGATGCTGCTCGCCTTGTTCGCGATGGGCATCCATTCCACCTTCTTCGGCCCAATCAAATATGCCATCCTGCCCCAGCATCTCAGGAACGACGAAGTGCTTGGGGGCACCGGGCTGGTGGAAGCCGGTACCTATATCGCCATTCTCGGCGGAACCCTGCTGGCAGGAGTCATACCGGTCGAGGCTTCGGCCGTCGGCGTGATCCTGGTCGCTTTGATCGGCTATGCGTCCGGCCGCCAGGTGCCGCCCGCACCGGCGCTGGAAGAAGGACACAGGATCGATCTCAACGTCTTCCGATCGTCGTTTCGGCTGATCAATGCCACGTTGCACATCCCGCGCCTGTTCCTCGCGATCCTGTCGATCAGCTTCTTCTGGACGATCGGTGCCGTGCTGTTCATCCAGTTCCCGCCGCTGGTGAAGAACGTGCTGACGGCCGACCGCGCGGTCGCGAGCCTGTTCCTGGCCATCTTCTCGATCGGGGTCGCGATCGGATCGGTCGTCATCAACCGGCTCCTGAAAGGCGAAGTTTCGGCCCGCTACAGCATGCCGTCCGTAATCGTGATGGGCCTGTTCGTCGTTGCCTTTCACCTCGTTTCCGCAAGCTGGCAGGGCACGACGGACGGGAGCTTGTACGACATTGCCGATTTCATGGACCATCCGGGCAACTGGCCGCTGCTCGGATCGCTGCTCGGGATCGCCATTTCGGGCGGGATGTTCGTCGTCCCGCTCTATGCCTTCCTGACCACGACCGTCCCCAAGTCGCAGGCGGCACGGACCGTGGCGGCGAACAATATCGTCAATTCCGGGGCGATGGTGGGCGGCTCGCTGATCGCCATCGGACTGTCGTTCGCCGGAGTCGCGGTCGAGGATCAGCTCCTGCTCGCCGCCGCCATGTGCCTGGTTTCCGCCTGGCTTGCCTGGAAGCTTCACAAGGCGTGCGACGACAATCGCTGCGCCGACGCCGAAGTGCTCCCGCCGACCGTCTGAACGCCCGCCTAGCCGAGCAGGGTCCCGAAGAAGATCAGCCCCCCCACCCAGCCGGTGGCGAACAGCCTGAGATCCTCCGTCCAGGCCGCCGGCTTGGCCCCAGCCAAAGCGGAAGCGCGAAACGGCGCGGAGGCCGAACCGGCCCGCAGCGAGTTCAAAGGAACAGGACCGAGACGGCGCGCGATCAGGGGTGACAGGCGATTCATGCCCGTCATTAAGATTCTATTTACCACAAGGTTTCAAGCGCCCTGCCCGCCGCCGTCCCGCCCGTCCCGGCAAGGGACAGGCGGCTGGCGAAAACCTACCTTCTGGTCGGCGTGGGCAGACCGAGCTCCGCCACGGTCACGGGCCTTCCCGAGAAGAAGGTGACCAGCAGGCCGGGCACTTCGGGGTGCGCCTCGAAAAGATCGTGCCCGCCGTTGCGAATCAGTATCCGGTGGAGGTTGGTCAAGCCGCCGGTGGCCGCCGACTGCTCCTCGAGCGGCGTGCGCACGTCAAGGTCCCCGGCGAGCAGGAGGACCGGATGGTCGGACCGGATCTCCTCGCGAAATACATCCCCGAGATCGAGTCCCGGCACCAGGCGATTGAGCTGGGGCATCGGGAAGTTGGTCGAGGTGGCGACCAGCGAATTGGCGGCCTGCCGTTCTACCAGCTCGAGCCGCGCATCAGTAACCCCGGACGCGATATCCATCAGATCGGGCATTCCGATCCTGTGGGGTCGGGCGTACAGCAAGTCGTACAACAAGGGTGCAAGAACCTCCGTCCGCCCGGCATCGAGCGCCGCATAGATCTGCACGAGGTCGGGAATGCCCTCGGGATTCTTGGGCAGGAAGCCCGCAAGCCGCCGCAACATGAAGGAGTCCGACCGGAAGCTGAAAGGGGTTCCGTCCGGGGTGGCGCCGGAGAAGGTCTGCGGTTCCGAGTCGAAGCGCGCGTGGACCCGGCGCATCGTGTTGATAAGGCCGCCGCCTATGGCTTGGTCGATTCGGGCAAGGGCGGCGTCGACACGGGCCGGAAGCTTGACAGTCTGGTCCATGCCCTCGGCCGACGCGAGCGCGACCCGGCCAATGGATTGCGGGTGCCGTCGCATCGCCGCAAAAGCAAGGTGGGTTCCGTAGGAGATGCCCCACAGGTCGATCCTGCGAACGCGGAGAGCCCGCCGCAGGTCCTCCAGATCGTCGGCGCTCTGCTCCGTCGTATAGCCGTTCACCGAAACTCCGGCCGCTCGCCATTGCCAGAGACAATGTTCCAGCGCAGCTCGGTGATAGGCGGTCAGGCTCTGCTCGGTAAGCACCTCGGTCTGGTCCAGCGGCCGTTCGGCCTCGCAGGGTGGGAGGGAGTTGGAAAGACCCGTGCCGCGCTGGTCGACCGCGATCACATCGGCGACTTCGCGCAGGGCAAGGAAGATCGGTTGGCGAGCACCTCTGGCCGTGCCGACGCCGGAGCCGCCCGGTCCTCCGGCGAGATAGACGATCGGAGCTCCCGGATTGGCATTGGTCGAGCGGAATCGGACAAAGCCGATCTCGATGTGGCGGGAATTGGGATCGTTGCGATCTTCCGGTACCGAGAAGGTGCCGCGTTCGGCCGGCAGATCACTGCCGTCCGCCAGCCTGAAAAGATATGGCTCGAGCCGCAGTTCGGGAACGGCGGCCGCCAGCGCTACCGGAGCGGACAAGGCCAGAAAACTCAACACAGCGCGCCTCAGAAAGGTACGTAACATGCTTTCATCTCCAACATTTGGGTGAAAGCACGGCTCGCTTGCCGTCCGTGCGAAATCCACGCTGCCTCGGTCAATGACGTCCCGCCTCGGTGAACGACAGGGACAGGCTTGTCGCCTCTTCATATAGAAGTCAGCGTGAAGCCGATTATCGCCTTGCTCAGCCTGATGTTGCTCGTTGCGGCAGCACCGCCGTTCAGTACCGGTCGGCCGCAGGTCTGCCCCCGCGCATCGGCCCCTTGCCTCAATGCGGACTTGTCGGAGCTGCCGCTGTCGCAGACGGAAACACTGCTCACCCGCACCGTCACCGTCCGTCCCGAGGCAATGCCCCTCGAGAGGCCGCTGATGGTCTGGATGATCGCGATGGCCAGTTCGGAGGTGCGTTGGAACGGCGTCCTCATCGGCCGCAACGGCGTTCCGGCGAGTGAGCGCGCCGGCGAGGTTCCAGGTCGATTCGTCGCTACCTTCATCGTTCCGCACCGCCTCGTCCGCCCCGGCACGAACGTCGTTTCGGCGCGGCTCTCCGCTCATCACCTCTGGCTACCCGTCCGCCGCCCGGTCCACATATTCGACGTCGCCTTTTACGAAAGCGACGCGCTCACCCGCGCAACGGACTATCTGCCTGCCTTGCTGATGCTGGGGGCACTGCTTGCCGCCTTGCTGTATTTCGGCGCCGCAGCGGCGAGCGACCGGCGAGACTGCGGCGCGCTGCTGCTCGCGCTGATCGCCGGGACGGCATTATCCCAGCTGCTGGTCGAGGTGAGCCGCGCCTTCATCGCCTATGCCTATCCCTGGCACCTCGCCCGGGTCTCGACGATCGCCCTGCTGGCAGCACTGACCTCGGTGCTGATCGCTGCCTATGCCGCTCGTCGGTTTGCGCCCGAATGGCAACGTCCGGTCCTTCTTGCCACCAGCGCAGCCGCACTCGCCTCCCTGCTGTTCGTCCCCTGGTTCGACCTGAAGGCGCTCGGATCGTTCCTTGTCGCCGCCATCGCGCTTGCCACCTGCGCTGTTCAGGCGCTCCGCCGGAAGAGGCGAAGCGACGCGTGGGTCGCCCTCGCCGCCGCTGTTGCGACTGCCACCCTCGTTTCGACGATGCTCGCCGCCTTTCTCGATCAGGGCTATTTCATCCTTCTCGCCGCCCTGCTGGTCGCCCTCGTGGTCGAGCAGGTGTACAGCCTTCGCCGAGCTCGGGCCGAACGAGACTTCGAGGCGAAGCGCGCCGCCGCTCTCGCACATCGGCTGGCGCGCGCCGAGCGGGAGGGCGAGCCAATCGTGAATCTCAAGGATGGCACTCACAGCCATCGGGTCCCCGAAGGCGACATCCTCTCCATTCGCGCCGCTGACGATTATTGCGACGTCGCCCTGGCCGATGGCCGTACCCTGCTGGTGACGATGAGCCTGTCCCGACTCCTCGAGACGCTGCCCCCGCGATTCGAACGCGTCCACAAGAGCCACGCCGTCAACCGCGCCCATGTGGCAACGATCCTCCCCAGAGCCGGCGGGGGTCGGCTCCTGAAGCTGAGCGACGGCTCGAAAATTCCGGTCGGGCGCAGCTACGGCAAGGTGCTGACACAATTGAAACAACTTTGACTTAACTGACACTAACATCAAATTGAGTGCGCGAGATTTCGCGTTATGGCGATTCGCATGAATGTCGCCACTCCCAAACGCCCATATCGGCAGTCGGCACGCGCCAAGGCAGCCGAAGCCACCGCTCACCGCATCCTCGACGCATTCGCCGCGCATCTGCGCGAACATTGGTTCGACGAAATCCGGCTCGAGGACGTTGCCCGCGACTCCGGAGTCACCGTCCAGACGGTCATCCGACGCTTCGGTGGAAAGGAAGGCCTGCTCGACGCCATGCACGAGCGGCTTGGAGCCCAGATCCGGCAGCGGCGCGAAGTCGAACCCGGCGATGCCTCGGGCATCCTCGCGGCGCTCGTCGAGGACTATGAGCAGGTCGGCGACCTCGTCCTCCGAAGCCTGGCCCAGGAGGAACGCTATGCCGCGCTTCGGGCTATGACGGACATTGGCCGAGCGATGCATCGCGAATGGATCGGCCGGGCCTTCAAGCCGTGGCTTGACGCGATGCCGGACGAGTTCCGGCGTCGCGCCGAAGACGCGCTGGTCGTCGCCGGCGACGTCTATGTCTGGAAACTTGTCCGGCGCGACATGAAGCGCCCGGTCGCGGAGTATCGCGCCCTGGTGGAGACGATGTGCGCCGCCGCGCTCGGGGTCGATCCGAAGCGCCTGTTCCCCCCACCCCTTTCTGGAGATCGCGAATGACTGCTCCTTCACGTCCGATGAACTTCCTTGTCGCTACCTGGGAAGGCGGTGGCTCCGTCGGCCCCGCTTTGACCGTTGCCCGCAAGCTCGCCGAGCGCGGCCACCGGGTTCGGGTGATGAGCGACCGCTGCAACCGCCCGGAAAGCGAGGCTGCGGGCGCCCGCTTCGTGCCCTGGACTCGAGCGCCGAGCCGGCCCGACCGGAGCAGGGACAGCGACGTCTTCCGCGACTGGGAAGTGGACACGCCCCAGGAGCAGATCCAGCGCGTCCTCGACCGGATCATGGCCGGGCCGGCGCTCGCTTATGCCGAGGACGTCATCCACGAGCTGAGGCGCGAGCCGGCCGATCTGGTCGTCTCGAGCGAGATGCTGTTCGGAGTGATGGTCGGCTGCGAGGCGATCGGACAGAAGTTCGCCCTGCTCACCTGCAACGTCAGCCTCTTCCCGCTCCCCGGCGTACCGCCGCTGGGGCCCGGACTTGCGCCGCCGGCCGATGCCGAGGAAGAAACGCTTCATGCGCAGATTGCCGAAGCGAACCGGCAGATGATGGCCGGAGGCCTGCCGGCGGTGAATGCGGCGCGGGCCGTGTTCGGCTTGCCGCCGCTCGCCGATCTGGCCGACCAGCATCTCGCCGCCGAGCGCCTGCTGCTGGGGACGGCACGGTCGTTCGATTTCGCCCCGGCCGAATTGCCGCCGCACATAATCTATGTCGGGCCGCAGCTTGACGACCCTGCCTGGGCCGAGCCGTGGATCTCGCCATGGCCGGCGGATGACGATCGGCCGCTGGTGCTGGTCGCCTTCAGCACCAGCTTCCAGGATCATGCCGGCGTCCTTCAGCGGATCATCGAGGCGGTTTCGGACCTGCCGGTGCGACTTCTCGTCACGCTCGGCGAGACCATCGCTCCCGACGAGCTTTCGCCGGCGGCAAATACCCGCCTCGTGCGAAGCGCGCCGCACAATCAGGTGATGCCGGAGGCGGCGCTGGTGATCACCCATGGGGGGCACGGCACGGTCACTCGCGCCCTTTCCCATCGCAAGCCGCTGCTGGTCGTGCCGCACGGCCGCGACCAGAATGACAATGCCGTCCGGGTCACCGAACGTCAGGCGGGCCTGAGGCTCGAGGCCGGCGCGTCGGCGGCAACGTTCAGGGCCGCGATCAATGCGCTGCTTTCCGACCCCGGATACGCGGCGGGTGCGGAAGCGCTCGGCCGCCGGATCACCGAGGAGATCGCCGGCTCCCCGGTCGTGGCGGAGCTGGAAAGGCTCGCCGGATGCGGCTGCACCCTGACGGACCGTGAGGCAGCATGACCGGCAGCTACCGAGGCACCTGCTTCTGCGGCGCGGTCGAGGTCCAGGCCTCGGGCGCGCCGCTGGAGATGGGCTATTGCCATTGCAGCGACTGCCGTTCCTGGTCAGCCGCGCCGGTCATGGCCTTCACCTTGTGGAAATCGGAACAGGTGAAGGTCAGCCATGGCGGTGACCTGCTGGAAAGCGTCAACAAGACGGGCATGAGCGTTCGCCGCTTCTGCACGCTGTGCGGGGGCCACGTCCTGATCGAACATCCGGGGCTTGGCTTCGCCGACATTCCTGCCGCGATTCTTCCGGCCTTGCCGTTCCGGCCGGAAGTTCACTTGAACTATTCCGAGACGGTGCTCCCGATGAAGGACGGTCTGCCCAAGCTTCGCGACTTTCCCGCCCATGCCGGTGGGTCGGGGGAACTCATTGCCGAATAGAAAATCGGCTCAGACCATGGCCCTCGGGCGGCTGAACACGCGAGTCACCTCCGGCTCGAAGCTTTCCAGCGGGTCCACGGGGAACTGAGGATCGAAGGCCGGCGCATCCCATTCGTCGACCAGCCTCTCGGCGAAGGCGTACCAACTTTCGCCCTTGAAGCGCTCCCGCCCTTCCGGGTCCTTGCCGAGATGCTCGAAATAATAGCGGCCCTGAAATTCCTGGTGCCAGTAGACGGCGTGATAGATGTCCTCGTCCACATAGGGCTTGAGCATCTCCGCCGCGATCGGCCCGTGATTGGGGATCGAGAAGAGCTTGCCAAGATCATGGCAAAGCGCCGCCACCACTTCTTCGTCCGAAGCGCCTGAGCGCCGCGCCAAAGTGCCGGCCATCAGGGAATGGGTGAGCTGGTTGGCGGCGAAGCCGACCTCGATCGCTTCGAGCCGCCTGAGACTGTCCATGATCTGCTTCGGCGCCGTGCTCGCCTGGTGCCTGCGATGTTCGGCGGCGATCTGGGCCCACTCCTCGGCGGTGCCATTGCGCATGTCCGTGAACATGGCTTGCTTATAACCGAAATCGGCGCTTCTTCACAGTCGGGGGCCGAAGACGGGTGGAGGCAAGAATGAAGATCATCGGCAGCTATGCCAGTCCTTATGTTCGAAAGGTGCTCGCCTGCATGCACCTCAAGGGCCTGACCTACGAGATCGACCCGATCACGCCCTTTTATGGCGGCGACGAGTTCGAGCGGCTCAGTCCGCTTCGCCGCATTCCGGTCCTGATCCACGGCGATCTCGTGCTGTGCGATTCCTCGGTGATCTGCGCCTATCTGGACGAAGCCTTTCCGGGCCATCCTTTGCTTCCCGCGGACGCCGCCGATCGAGCCCGGGCACGCTGGTTCGAGGAATATGCCGACACCAGGCTCGGCGACGTCTTCATCTGGGGCCTGTTCTACCAGAAGCGCGTTCGGCCAGCCGTCTGGGGGGAGCCGACCGATGAGGCGCGCGTCGAAAAGACGCTCCGCCAGGACATTCCGGCCGTGCTCGACTATCTCGAGACCCAGCTTCCGACCGACGGCTGGCTGTTCGGCGCGTTCGGGCTGGCCGACATCGCCATTTCGACCTTCTTCCGCAACGGTTTCCATGTCGGCTTCAGCATCGATTCCCTTCGCTGGCCACGCGCCGCGGCGTTCATCGATCGGGCGCTGGATCATCCCGCCTTCGCCGCGACGCTCCCGTTCGAGCAAGCCCAGCTCAGCACCAATCCCGCCGGACGCCGAGCGGCGCTGCTCGCGGCCGGAGCCCCACTGGTCGCGCAAAGCGTCGGCACGCGCGAGCCTCGCCGCGGCGTGATGCCGCTCTAGCGCCCGCAACGCTGTGGCCGGTCAGCCAGCGAGATGCTCGACGAGGATCTTGAGGCCGAGCGCGATCAGGACGATGCCGCCTAGTATTTCCGCCCAGCGGCCGGCGCCGTTGGCAGCGCGGGACCCTGCGTGATAGCCGATCGTGCACAACAGGGCGGTGGTCGTGCCGATAACGAAGCAGGCGATCGGGACCGCGATCCCGAGCAGCGGCAGAGTCAGTCCGGCAGCGGCGGCGTCGATGCTCGTTGCGAAAGCCGCCGTGATCAGGCCGAGCCAGCGACCATGATCGCCCACCGCGGCCTTGCCGGAACTTGAAGTGGCCTCGACCAGCATCCGGCCGCCGAGCACCGAGAGGAGGACGAAGGCGGTCCAGTGGTCGAAATGCTGAAAGGCTTCGCCGAAGGCCAGGCCGAAGCCCCAGCCGAGCAGCGGCATCAGCCCTTGGGCGAGCCCGAACGCCAGACCGAGTTCGAGAGCTCGGGCAAGCCGGCGCTCGCCGCCCGCGCCGCGGACGAGCGACACCGCGAACGCGTCCATCGCCAGGCCGAGGGAAGACGAGCAGCTCGAACATGGCGCGTCGCTAGCAACCGGTGCGGCGGGCGTGAACAGCCTCAGGCGCCGGAGGTCACCTTCCCCAGTCTAGCCCAAACCGCGCCAGATACTTGCGCAGGCGTCAGCGTCGTTGGCGCTTCTGCGCCTGCGTCGTGAGGCGAATGCAGGATGCATTCCACGGACGCATTACTCCTGCACCGTGTCATCCTCTCGGATAAAGACGGATTGCGCAATCCTACACGATCAGGCACAATGAAGATTAAATCGCTCGCGAGCCTTGTACTTATTTATTTGTGAATCAACTGCGCTCCCAACTTAGTCCTGGACTCGCGTAACAATAGTTTACACTCTCGCTCTTGTGACGGCTTCCCAACCTGATAGGAGCTTTGGGCTCACATGCGCCGCGGGCTTGGAGCTGTCATGCCCGAACGGCGTTTCGGGGTCGCCCGGAGGTGGGATGGAGTCGGACGCTCGCTATTACTGGCGCCGCGCCTGCGAGGAGATCAGGGGTGCGGCCTATTCGGTGACCGCTGCGGCTCGCTTGAGGCGCCTGGAACTTGCGGCGATCCATCTGCAGCGGCTCGCCGACGTCGGCGGCCCGAAGCACTCGCTGGGCGAGGTCGTGAGCATGCTTGGAGTGGATCTCCAGGCGCGCCTGACGGAAGGCCCGGCCCGTACGGTGACGAGCACAATGGCTGACCCGCCCGGGGCCCGGGTCGAGCGGGGCTGCTGAAGGAATTGAAGAGGTTTCGGACGTCGGATGAACAAGGATCGTGCAGACCTGCTGAACGATCGCGCCTTCGCGTTCCGCCTTGCGGCGATGAACGCCGGGGACGAGGCCACACGGCTGCGTCTCCACAAGATCGCCGCCGCCTATGAAAGCCGCGCCTGCGAGGAGGATCGCCCGCAGACGCCGAGTCCTCGCCCCCGACTCGTGACCGCCCGCCAGGCGCCCAGCCGCTATCGGCAGTTCGAACGGCTGAGCTGAGGGCCCTTCCCTTACCTGCCCCCCAGGGAGGACCGCCCGAGCGCTAGCGGGTGCCGCCGGCTCTCGCGGCCTCCCGGCCGGCAATCCGGGCAAGCCGGCCGGGCCGTTCGGGATCGGCGAGCGCGGGTGAGGTCTGCCAGCCGAGATGCGGCAGGCTGATCGTCCGCCGACCGGCCAGATCGGTTCGGCAGACGAGCAGGCCCTTTTCCTCCATCGTCGACAATATCAGCCGGGCCCTTCGATAGGAGCTGGTTCCATACAGCGCCGCCAGATCCGCGTCGCTCGGGCAGGGCTGGCCGTGCCGGGCGCAGCGCGCAATCGCCAGGAAGGGCGCATGCATCTCTTCCGGCAGGACGTCGAGCAAGGCGATCGCGCCGGTCCAATCCTCCTCCGGGTCGAGCGCGGCCCTGGCCATGGCGAGCCGAAGCCGGAACTCGGCGAGATCGCCGCTCGCAACGGCCCCGCGCATCCGGCAGCGGACCATATAGTCCTGATAAAGGCTGGTGATCGGTTGCCCGGCAGGCGCTTCCGCCGCGACATCGCGAAGCACTTCGGCAGCGACCCGCTCCGCTTCCTCGGGATCCAGCGACGGCGGCTCGATCCGCCGCTCGATCCGTGGCTCGGCCTGGACCGGGGGTGCCGCCGGAAGCGTCGCTGGCGGAGCCGCGGGAGATGGCGAGGATTCGCTCTCATCTTCGGCGAACAGCGCCGACTTCACTTCCTCGCCCTGCGGCGGAAGCGGCACCAGTTTCGGACTCCCGGTCCGCCCCTCGGTCCGGACCGGCCCGATCCGGACGCTCACCGCGCGCTTGGTGATGGCCGGTCCGAGCGCCAGAAACTCGCCGCGCGCCAAGTCGCGGATCACTTCGGCCTGGCGCCGCTCCATGCCCAGGAGGTCGGCGGCCCTCAACATGTCGATGTCGAGGAAAGTCCGACCCATCAGGAAATTGGACGCTTCGGCGGCGACGTTCTTGGCGAGCTTGGCGAGGCGCTGGGTCGCCACGATCCCGGCGAGCCCGCGCTTGCGCCCGCGGCACATCAGGTTGGTCATCGCGCCCAGCGAGGAGCGGCGCGCCTCCTCCGAAACCTCGCCGGCTACGGCGGGAGCGAAGAGCTGCGCCTCGTCCACCACGACCAAGGCAGGATACCAATGCTCGCGCGGCGCCTCGAACAACGCGGCGAGAAACGCCCCGGCGCAGCGCATCTGCCCTTCGATCTCGAGCCCCTCGAGATTCAGGATGACGGAGGCCCGGTGCGCTCGGATCCGGGCCGCGATCCGGGCGATTTCGTCCAGGCTATGTTCGGCGGCGTCGAGGGCGATATGGCCGAAATGGTCGGCCAGGGTGACGAAGTCGCCTTCGGGATCGATCACGATCTGCTGGACGAGCCCGGCGCTTTCCTCGAGCAGCCGGCGAAGCAGATGGGACTTGCCGGATCCGGAATTGCCCTGGACGAGCAAGCGGGTGGCGAGAAGTTCCTCCAGATCCATGGCCGCGACCGTCCCGTCAGCGCCGATTCCGAGGTCGATCTTGGTGGTCATGAGCGCTCGTGTGGCCGAACTTCCAAGTCCCGGGCAAGGGTTTAGGCGCCCTTCCGGACGCAGTCGACGCAAAGTCGTGGATAAGCCTGATGCCGCCCTGGAGCTAAATGCGGAGGGAGGTCGATCGCTTGGGCGGTTTCACCGCCTCGCCCGACGAGAAGAACCGAGCGGCATCGCTACAACTGCCCCGCAAGTCCGCGCTAAGGAAGCGGCTGATGGCACGGCTACTCTATCTTCTCGCGGGTTTCCTCTCGCTCGCTCTCGGCGCGGTGGGCGCGTTCGTTCCGCTGCTGCCGACCGTGCCCTTCATCCTCCTTGCCGCCTTCTGCTTCGCCCGTTCCTCGCCGCGGCTGGAACGCTGGCTCGTCACTCATGAACAGTTCGGGCCGCACATCACGGCCTGGCGAACGCGGGGCGCGATCAGCCGCCGTGGCAAGCACGCCGCCCTGATCGCCTTCGGCGCGAGCGCGGCGGCTGGCCTCGCCTTGCTGTCCCTACCTTGGTCGCTGGTCCCGCTCGCCGCGGCGCTGGTCGGCGGCAGCTGGATAATGAGCCGGCCAGAAAGCTGACCCGAAGGGAGCCTCCCGCACCGTACCGAGAACGAGGTTGCGTTCAGTCGAGCGCGAAAGCGGTCGAGGAAGACTCGGGTCTTCAGGCGCAATCGCTGCCGTCCGGCGTGAACGAGATGGATCGGCATGGGATCAGGCTCGACCTACAAGTGGATGATCTCCAGGCGTCGGGATCGGACCGGCTCCTGGCCTGATAGGAACAGACCCGACTTACTCTGAGGTCGCTGCTGCGTGAGTGACCTGAACATGATGGGGATCGGGCATCGGCTCGGCCCCTGATCTCCTTCCATCCTGGCAAACCCGGTTCGACGACTTGGACCGAATCCATCCTCTTGATGCGTCGACCTAGGATCGCACGGGGATATTCAAGCCTCCGGTCACTACATGCCGGGCCATCGGTCGCTTCAGAAACTCGTGGGGAAAGCCCAGATCCACAGCGCTGGCCTCGTCCAGTCTTCGGCGCTGATCGTCGGTAAAGAGGACCTCGAGCGCGCCGAGATTGTCTTGGAGCTGCGCCAGGGTGCGCGCGCCCAGGATAGTTGACGTAACTGCCGGGTTGAGAAGCGTCCAGGCGAGCGCCACCTGAGCCCGAGAGCGTCCGAGTTCATCCGCAATCTCGGCCACCAGATCAGCGATCGAGAGTGCGCGTTCATTCAAAGAAGCGTTCGCGACTGCCACGTTCTTGCGCGTCCCGACTGGATCGGCCGAAACCTCGTGGACAAGGTCTGCTCGGCTATACTTGCCGGTGAGCACTCCGCTTCCCAGCGGCGACCAGGGCAGCACGCCGAGGCCCAGTTCGCGTGCCATGGGGATGAGGTCACGTTCACCCGTTCGCTCGATCAGGCTATATTCGATCTGCAGCGCGACGAGCGGCGACCAGCCGCGAAGATCCGCAATGGCCTGCATTCGGGAGACCTGCCAGGCGGGCGTGTCGGAAATGCCGAGGTACAGCACCTTCCCCTGCGCGACGAGGTCGTCCATCGCCCGAAGTATCTCCTCGACGGGGGTCGTGTCGTCCCAGGCGTGGAGGTAAAGCAGGTCGAGATGATCGGTGCGCAGGCGCCTCAGGCTCTGCTCCACCGAGTTCATCATGCTCTTCCGATGATTGCCGCCCGAGTTCGGATCGCCGGGCCGGGTGCTCAGCGTGTATTTGGTCGCGATCACCAGCTTGTCGCGCCTGCCTTCCGCGAAGTTGCCGACGAACCGCTCGGACGTTCCATTGGTATACTGGTTGGCGGTGTCGATGAAATTGCCGCCCCCTTCCACATAAGCGTCGAAGATGCGGCGAGACTCGTTCTCGTCAGCGCCCCATCCCCAATCGGTGCCGAAGGTCATCGTTCCCAGGGACAGCGGCGAGACGCGCAGGCCCGATCGGCCGAGCAGACGATAGGACCGGAGAGTGCGAGATGCGATCATGTATGGGCTCCTTGGAGATGGTGCCGCGACCTTCCCGCAAGGGCTCTCACAAGATAATACCGAATTATCTGGAAGGATCATTAAGCGGGGAGGGTATAATGCGGGGTTCCGAATTTGCGCGCCTGTCCGCCTTTGCGGAGGTGGTGAAGCAGGGCAGTTTCGTCCGCGCCGCAGTACAACTCGGGGTCACGCCTTCCGCCCTCAGCCAGACCATTCGACTGCTGGAAGACCGGATGGGCGTCCGGCTTCTCGACCGGACGACGCGAAGCCTTGCGCCGACCCGAGCCGGTGCTCGCCTCTACGAGCGGCTCGACTTCATCCTCGGTGAGCTTGCCGAGGCCGTCGAGGAAACCGTGGCAAGCGAGTCGTGCCCGGCAGGGATTCTTCGGCTTAACATGGCCAGGGCGGCGGCGGTCAGCATTGTGGCTCCGCGTCTGGGCCGGTTCCATCGCAACAACCCTGCCGTGATCCTAGACATCGTAGTTCAGGATGCGCTCGCCGACATCGTCACCGACAGATTCGACGCCGGGATCCGCATCGGCGAGCGGCTTGAAAAGGACATGATTGCAGTTCCGGTAAGCGGTGAACTGGAGATGATCGCCGTCGCCGCGCCCACCTATCTAGCCGCTCGGGGTGTTCCCGAAACGCCGAATGACCTGCACCGTCACGACTGCCTCAACTGGCGGTGGCCGAGTGATGGCTCACCTTATCGTTGGGAATTCGTCGTCGGCGGTAGGGACGTGGAGGTCGAGGTAACGGGGCCACTCATGTCGTCCGATCCCGAACTCATCCTCCAGGCCGCGCTGCAGGGTGTAGGCATCGCCTACACATGGGATTGGAGAATGGAGCGCTGGCTGGCGGAGGGGCTGCTGATTCGCGTCCTGAAGGACTATTCGCCCCGGTTCCCCGGGTTCCAGCTCTACTATCCGGATCGGCGGCACCAGCGCCCTGCCCTTCGCGCTTTCATCGAGTGCCTTCAGGACCGCGACGAGCGCTGAACTCGAAGGAAGCTCGGCTTCATCGACCACCCGCCTGAATGGCGGAGATCCGGCGCTTCGCGAGTGAGTTGAGTGTTCACCACTCAACCTCAGCAAGATCCCGCCGCAATCCGATCGTAGCGCCGCTGCATTTCCTCAGGCGAGACTTCCTCGATCGAGTGGCCGATGAGCCAGTCATAGCCGAAGGGGTCCCGGATCGTTCCGGCCCGTTCGCCCCAGAAATGATCGGCGGGCGCCCGCACGAGGCGGGCACCGGCCTTGACGGCATTGTCGATCATCCGGTCCGCGTCGTCGACATGGAGATGGATCACGAAGCTGCTCGGCCCCTCGGGATCGAGTGCGTGGATTCCAAACTCAGGAAAGGGCGCCGACAGCAACACGGTCATCTCGCCGAACAACAGCTCGACGTGACCGATTCGTCCGCCCGGTTCCACCAGGCGGAACTTCTCCACGGCGCCGAAAGCCTCCTTGTAGAAGCTGATTGCGGCTTCGGTTTCGGCGGCTCGCAGATAGGGATAGACTTCATGGATCTGCATCGGCTTCTCCTTTCGCCGACTCAGATAGCCGATCCATTCTCCCGCATCTTGAACAAATCTGATCCGCAGACCGGAAGCGTGACATGCCGCGGATGCGTCTTCGGCAAGCGCTCGTAACGGGTGAACGTAAGACCGGTGAAGGCACGGAACTCCCGCGCCATATGCGCCTGGTCCGCGAAGCCGACGGCGGCGGAGATTTCGGCCAGTCCCGACCGGCCGGGACGGGATAATGCGTCGATCAGCCGATCGAACCGCCTGACCTGCCGATAGGTACTGGGCGCGAATCCGATCTCGTTCCGGAAACGATCGCAGAAATGTCGGTGACTGAGCCCTGCCTCCTCGACCACAGCTTCAATCCTCGCCCCCCGATCAAGCCGCCGCAGAGCATGGCGCACGAGCGGATCGGGAGGCTTCGAATCTCGAAACAGGCGGGAGAGTTCGTCCTCGAAACGGTCGAGTCGCTCCTCGATGGTCAAAGCGCCCTCGATCCGTTCGACCATCTCCCGGGCGACGCCGCCGGGAAGAAGGTCGCCCAGCGGCGCGTGCCGGTTGACGAGGTCTCCTGACGGAATGCCGCACAACCGGCCGAGCGCATCCGGCCGAAGCACCGCGCCCACGCTTCCGGCGCCGTCCAGGGCCTTGCACACGGCGCGGCAACGCATGCCGGCGAGGATGAAGGCCGAGACAGTCTCAGACGAAGCCTCCTCAATCGACCGGTAAAGACGGAGGGGAATGCCGCCGAGCCGGATCACGAGGTGATGCGAGCCGCTCGGCAGCGACAATTCCCTTGATCCCGGAACCGTGCCCGCAATCGTTTCGCACGACCAGACAAGGTCCACAAAGGGCCGCAACCCGGGCCTGGGAACTCTGCAGATCACGCCAAGCTCCTCGCACTGCGTCACCTGAACCGAAGACAGGTTTCGTAGCCCGTCGAAATCCGGATGCCATTCCCAGGGCCGGCGCGCAACTGCCTGGTCTCCGGGGCGCGTTCCCTGGTGGAAGCCTCGCAGCGTCGAAGACGGGGATGGGCACCCTCTCCCCACCATCCGGAACCCGCCTCCGCTTGTCCCGGAAGGTGGATGACGGAGCGACAGGGCGCCTAGCCGACGGTGCTTCGCCGCCCACCCGACTAGTCAATGATCGGTTGCGATCCCTCCGCCTCCAGACGGGCAAGGCCCTCCTTCATCTGCTGCACCTTTCCGGGCGGGTGTCCTTGCCATCTTGTGACCTCGGCAATGATCCTCAGCGGCTCGCGAGAGCGGTAGGAGAGCGTCGGGTTGCCGGGGAACCTCTGATCGGTCAGGTTGGGATCGTCGAAGAAGGCCCCGGTGGGCTCCACGACATAGATGCGCTCCGCTCCGCCTCCGGCCGCGAGCTCGGCACCCCAGATCGCCGCGTCGAGAGTCGCCGAGAAGTAGACCCAGGAAAGCGGTTGATCTTCCGTGAAATTGGATCGGTGGCCGACAAGGATGTAGTCGCCGGGTGACAGATCGGCCTTGGTTCCGTGGAAGAAGGATTGCGAGAACATGGTGGCGCTAGCCGACATGAGGAAGGCTCCCTGAAGCGAATCGAGGGCCGTTCCTATGACATGGTGGGGCTCGATTGACGCAAGCCCCACCCCGGAATAGACCATCAGAGTGGCGGAAGAGGCTTGGCCTGAAGGCGCCCATCTCCTGATAGTTTTCGAAGCGCGACAGCAGCGAAGCTGCGCGAGATTGCCTCACCCGCTTGCAGGATGAATCGCGTTGTTCGACCTCTCTCGGGATGAGGAAATCGCGGAATGATTCCGACGACCGCAGGGACGGACTTGGTCTATGCCTGTTCAGAGCGACTGGAAGTCGTGGAAAACGAAACAGCAGCCAATCAGCGAAGCAGCCATTCAAATGCGCGGGCGATCACGGCGCGGCCGTTGCCCTTGATTGGAGCGGCGTGAGCCGCGAGGATGTTCTCAATCGGCCAGGCCAAGATCTGTTGCAGCGCGTCGCGCGCGACCCCTCGGTCAAAGGACGTAATTCGGAATTTCCTCGGGACTGTCGGCTCGGGCGCCGTGAGGAGGTCCAATCTCGCGACTAACGCCCGCCAACCCTTGAACCACCCGCGATCGAAATTCTGGATCAGGTCGGTGAAGATTACCGACCGGCTGCGGACATGGAAAAATACGACTTCGGTCGTGATCCGATTTCCACGCACCACGACTTGATCGATATCTCCTGACCATTCCGCTGCGGGACCAGCATCGAGGTCGCCATCCAGGGCGATCTCGCGGAGCCGTGCGCGCAACTCTGCGGGCGCGTGAAATCTTGCTGCTGGATACGCTGAGCGCCAGTCGCCGATAAATCGATGATGAAGCGTGTTCGGCGCAACAACGTGACGGACCGGACCGAGTTGCTCGACAGCCGCGCAGAGTTCCGTCGAAAGTGCGATGGGCGACCAGACGAAGAGCGCGCCGCCCGACAATCTGATGATGACCATGCGCGTGGGATATCTGAACCCTGCTACGAGCACCGTCGGCCCGTCTACAATCCAGATCTCGTCGCCAAATTGTTGTAGCATCTTTGCCCAGGCGATTTGCAGGCTAGCGCAAAGACGCGCCGGACCTGCCTCGTTCCTACTTTCGCTTACGAGGCGCTACAATGCCGCTCAAAGGGCGAGGACTGGGCCTTAGCTGCGATTCGACCGCGTTCGTTAGCGAATGGCGGCGCTCGCCTCCACTTCACCCAGAAGCAGACCGTCTGTTCTCGTCCAAGGCCAGCCATTCACGGCAGAGGCATAGCGCCGGATGGCTCCCAGTGGCTGGGTGACAAAGAGTTCAAGGAGTCCCGCTAGAGCGCAAGGACGTGAGGAACGGAAAGTGTGGGCCGACTACCGAGCCACCCGATAAGGACGGCAGAAATCCAAGGCGATTATGATTGGAATGGTGGAGCCGAGGGGGATCGAACCCCTGACCTTCGCAATGCCATTGCGACGCTCTCCCAGCTGAGCTACGGCCCCTGACCCTTCGCGGCCGCTGCTGAGGTGCGGCCGGCTGATGTGGCGCCGGATGTAAGTGAGGCGTCGCCCCGGCGCAAGGCTTGTTGAACGCCCCCTGTTCGGTCGGCGCCTTAGACTTCCTCGTCCTCGTCGCCGGCCCCCGGAACGCCGATATCATCGTCGCCGCCGAGATCAACCTCGTCGTCCGGATTCTCCTCGGCGTCATTGTCGACGTCGATGTCGAGATCCTCGGCCGCCAGGTCCGAATCCTCCTTCTCGGCCTCGGCCTCCGGCTTGGCGCTTTCGAACGGCAGCGGCTGCTTCGACTTGAGCACCGGCTCGGGATACCAGGAAACGCCGCACTGGATGCAGGTCACCGGCTCTTCCTTGCCGAGGTCGTAGAAGCGGGTCGAGCATTTGGGACAGGTCCGCTTGGTGCCCCATTCCGGCTTCACCATGGGTGAAAAATCTCCGTGTCGAATAGATGAAGTGGGCGCCGCCTAGCGGGGGAACCCTGATCGGCGCGCGCCTTGCCACATGGGTGGGGCGCTGTCAAAAACCAAGCGCATGAAGACTGCGAAGCACGCAAAAGGGATTGGGCGCCGACCTCGCCTTCGATCGGCCGCGGAACGAATCGGGGGAGCCGCTGGCTGACCTCGTCGTCCGCCATTCGTCGCTTCGAGCGACCCAAGTGCCGCTCGGAATCGCGCCGGACATGATTGACGAATTTCCGATCCCGTTCGTCGCCACCGCCTTCGCCGACGAGCGCACCTGGGCGATCGGCGTCGAAGTGGAGGAGGACGAGGAAGGCCTCACCGTTCACGGCCGCGGCGGCAGTTCCATGCCCGGCGGCGCAACGCTCGACGCGCGCCTGGACCATCGCATCGCGATGAGCTTCGCCGTGGCTGGCCTGCAGGCGAAAGAGCCGATAGGGATCGCCGGCATGGAGAGTGTCGACACCAGTTTCCCCGGTTTCGAGGCAGCGCTCGAGGCGCTGACAAGCGCATGATCATCGCCGTGGACGGACCCGCAGCAAGCGGCAAAGGCACGATCGCCAAGGCGCTTGCCCGCCATTTCGGGCTGCCTCACCTCGATACCGGCCTGCTCTACCGGGCCACCGCCTTGAACCTGCTCGCCATGGGCGGCGATCCGGACAGCGAGTTCGCGGCCGCCCGGGCGACGGACATCGAACAGATCGACTTCGACGATCCCGAGCTCAAGAGCGAGACGGTTGGCGGGATCGCCTCGCGCATCTCCGCCTATCCGCTGGTCCGCGAGGCCCTGCTGGAGCGTCAGCGCCGGTTCGCCGGCCAGCCGGGCGGAGCCGTGCTCGACGGGCGCGACATCGGAACCGTCATCTGCCCGCAGGCGGAAGCCAAATTGTTCGTGACCGCGCGGCCCGAAGTGCGCGCCCAAAGACGCTTCGCTGAACTCCAGGCCATGGGACTCCACGTCCACTATCCGGACGTCCTGGCGGACATTCATGCCCGCGACGAACGCGACCGCAGCCGTTCCGCCTCCCCGCTCGTCCCTGCCCCCGACGCCGAACTTCTGGACACCAGCGAACTGGCGGTCGAAGCGGCGGTCGAGCGGGCGATCGCGATCGTTGCCGAGCGGCTCGAACCGGCGCGCTAGCTCCAGGCAGGGACAGGCGTGCGGCTTCTGCTGACCGGATCGTCGGGCTGGCTCGGGCGCTTTCTCGCGCCGCGGCTGCGCCGGGACGGACATGAGGTGACGGGGCTCGACATCGCCCCCGGCGAGTCGACGGACATGATCGGATCGGTCGCCGACCGGAGCCTCGTCGACCGGCTGTTCGCCGAACGCGGATTCCAGGCCGTCGTCCATGCCGGAGCGCTGCACAAGCCGGATATCGAACGCTATTCGAAGCAGACCTTCGTCGACGTCAACGTGACCGGCACGCTCAACCTGCTCGAGGCCGCGGTGGCGAATGGATGCGAGCGGTTCGTCTTCACGTCGACCACCTCGCTGATGATTTCGGAGCAGGTTCGCGCCGGCAAGGCGGGCGGCGCAACCCGTGCCTTCTGGCTCGACGAAAACTTCGGCCCGATCGAACCGCGCAACATCTATGGAGTGACAAAACGCTCCGCCGAGCAGGTCTGCGCCCTCTTCCAGCGCGAGCATGGCCTCCCCACCGTCATCCTTCGCACCGGCCGCTTCTTCCCGGAGGAGGACGATACGCTGAGCGGCCTGTCGGGTCCGAACATCAAGGCCAACGAAATGCTGAACCGGCGCCTCACCGTCGAGGATGCTGCCGAGGCGCATGTCGCGGCCCTGGAACGGGCGCCGCAGATCGGCTTCGGCACCTTCATCGTCTCGGCGCCGCCGCCTTTCCGGCGCGCGGATTGCCGGGCCCTGCTGGAGGACGCGCCGGCGGTGATCGCCCGCTATTTCCCCGATGCCGCCTTGCTCTATGCCCGCGCCGGCTGGACTCTTCCGGCCAGAATCGACCGGGTCTACGATCCATCGCTTGCGGAGCGGGTGCTGGGTTTCCGTTGCTCAACCGACTTCGGCACCGTGCTGGATTCGCTCGCCGCGGGCCGACCACCACCCTTCATCCACGACCCCCATTATGTGTCGCCGAAGGAACGGCCCCGCCCGACCTGAGCTTCCGAAGAAGGAGCGTCGCTCGATGCTGGCGGATGACGGCGCAGCGCCTTATGCTGAGACCATCAGGCAGGGAGAGGGGCGATGCTGAAACGGGCATTGGGCGTGGCGCTGGGCTGGCTGGCACTGACGGGGATGCAGGCGCCGCCGCAACCCGATCTGAGGCTTTGGCGGCTCGACTGCGGCGAAATCGTCATCAAGCAATATGGCGCCTTCTTCTCGGACACGTTTCAATATCCGCCGGGACCCAAGAATATCGTCGCCAGCTGCTATCTGATCCGCCATGGCGATCGCTACTTGTTGTGGGACACCGGCCTGACCGACGCCCTGATCGGCCAGGGGATCGACAATGAGGCGCAGACGCTCCGGCTCGGCCGAAGCCTTGTCGATCAGCTTGCCCAGATCCAGGTCCGGCCGGAGCAGATCGAGATGATCGGCATCAGCCACTGGCATTTCGACCATACCGGCCAGGCCCGCCATTTCCCGCAAGCGCGCCTCCTGATGGGCCGGGGCGATGTCGAGATGCTTCGCCGGACGCCGCCGGTGTCCGAGGATTCGGCGCGTGCGCTCGCCCACTGGCTGACGGGAAGCGGACAGATCGAGGCGATCGACGGCGATCGCGACCTCTTCGGCGACGGCCGGGTCGTGATGCTCGATCTTCCGGGCCATACGCCCGGCCATTATGCGCTCCTGGTCCGGCTCGATTCCGGGCCGGTGCTCCTGTCCGGCGACCTTTATCACTTCACCGAGCAGGTGGAAAATCGCGGCGTTCCGCCCTTCAACCATGACCGGGCCGACACTCTGGCCTCGATGGACCGGTTCGACCGGATCGCCCGCAACCTCCGCGCCCGGACGATCATCCAGCACGAGCCGGCCGACATCGCAAAGCTTCCAACCTTCCCGGAGGCGGCACGGTGATCGGAGCGGCGCTGATCGGAACCGCGATCGCCGCCGCCACTCCTGAAGACGTCGCGGCCGCATGGCGACGCTTGACCGAAGCCGATCTCGAAGCCGCGCACCGGATCGTCAGCGAGGATCATCCAGGCGCCGCCCCTGAAACGGGCGATCCAACCTTCCGACGCTCCCTCGCGGACGCGCTCGAGGCCGGACGCGAGCGCGTCCGGCAGGTCCGATCCCATGCCGGCTACGCCTCGACGATGATGGCGTTCGGCAATGCCCTTGGCGACAAGCATATTCGCTGGCGCCCGACCCTGGCTCCGGCGACGATCGACTGGGCCGGCCTGCTGTTCGTCAGGCGCGGCGACCAGTGGATCGTCTCCGACGAGGAGCAGGCGACCGACGGCGCTCCGCTTCGCGGCTCGCGGCTGATCGACTGCGACGGAGTCGAGGCCGAGCGGCTGGCGGAGCAGAGGCTCGGCGGGTTTCGCGCCGTCTGGTCGGTGCCAGCGCAGCGGATCGCGGTCGCCCCACTGCTCCTGGTCGACGACGGCAATCCCTTTCTTCGCCGACCGGCCCGCTGCACCTTCGACCAGTCAGGCGAACGTCGCGACGTGGAGCTTCGCTGGCGAAGCGCTTCGCGGACGGGCCTGGCGCCGCGGATCAACGGCCAGGTCAAGCGAGGAGCGCCGGGCTTCGGAGTCCGTCGGAGCGGCGAGGGCTGGTGGATCGCCCTCCAGTCGCTTTCCGACGACGCCCGACCGGTCGTCGAGGCCGTCCGCGCACAGGCGGAAGAGATTCGGCGCGCCCCTTATGTGGTGCTGGACATGCGCGGCAATGGCGGCGGCAACAGCCTCTATGGCGACGAGATCGCCGAAGCCCTGCTTGGCCGCGAATCGGTCCGTGGCGTGGAATCTGACGGCCCGCCGCCCGACTGCCCGCCGGTCTGGCGAACCTCTTCCCGCAACCTTGCGGCGCTGGCCGAGATTGCCCGAACCGCGTCCGAACGCATGGGCGACGAAGCCGTCGCCTTCTGGCAAGCGCAGCACGAACGGGCGGTTGCCGCCCGCGCGGCCGGCCGTCCGCTGTCCGCGCAACCGACCTGCGAAGGCGTCGACCTGCGGCCGCGGCCGCTCGCAGAGCCGCCGCGGAATTCGCTCTTTGCCGGCCGCCTGATCCTCCTGACGGATCATCTCTGCTTCAGTTCGTGCCTGCTCGTCGCTGACCGGTTCCGGAGCCTCGGTGCGATTCATGTCGGCGAAGCGACCGATGCGGCGACCCGCTATTTCGAGGTCAGGGAAGATCCCCTTCCTTCGGGGCTCGGCCTCTTCTCGACGCTCCAGGCAATGTCGCGCGTGTCGCCCTACCAGATCGGCCCCTTCGCTCCAGAGCGTCAATATGACGGCGACATCAGCGACACCGACGCGCTCGAACGATGGGTGGCGCAGCTCGCCCTACCAGGAGACAGATGATGAAGGCCCTGCTTTCCACCGCCCCCGGCGGACCGGACACGCTCCAGCTCACCGAGCTTCCGGATCCGGTGCCGGGACCCGGCCAGCTTCTCGTCCGGGTCAAGGCCTGCGCCATCAACTATCCCGACGTGCTGATCATCGAGGACAAATATCAGTTCAAGCCGCCCCGTCCCTTCGCTCCGGGCGGGGAGATTGCCGGGATCGTGGAGAGCGCCGGCGAGGGCGTGTCGGACTGGTCGTCGGGCGACCGAATCATGGCCATGCTGGGCCATGGCGGACTGGCTGAAAAGGTTCTGGTCAGCGCCTCGACGGCGCTCCGGCTGCCGGAAAAGCGCAGCTTCGCGGAAGGATCGGCCCTGATCCTGACCTATGCGACGACGATCCACGCGCTTCTCGACCGAGGCCGGCTCAAGGCGGGCGAGACCCTGCTCGTGCTCGGTGCCGCAGGCGGAGTCGGGCTTGCGGCCGTGGAGCTCGGCAAGGCGTTCAGGGCCCGGGTAGTCGCTGCCGTCTCCTCCGCCGAAAAGGCCGAGGCTGCCCGTGAAGCCGGCGCCGACGAGGTCCTCGTCTACCCGCGCGGACCCTTCGACAAGGAAGGGGCGCGAGCGCTTTCGCAGCAGTTCAAGGAGGCGGTCGGCGGCCAGGGCGCGGACCTGATCTATGACCCTGTCGGCGGCGATTATACCGAAGCGGCGCTGAGAGCGATCGCCTGGGAAGGACGGCTGCTCGTCGTCGGCTTCCCGGCCGGGATCCCGAAGCTTCCGCTCAACCTCACCCTGCTCAAGAGCTGCGACGTTCGCGGAGTCTTCTGGGGCGCGTTCGCGGCGCGCGATCCCAGGGCCAATGCCGCCCATGTCCAGACGCTGTTCCGTCTTTGGGACGAGGGGAAGATCGCGCCCAGGGTCAGCCGCACCTGGCCGCTCGAGCGCGGCGCGGAAGCCATCGCTCACATGGCGGCTCGGCAGGCTGTGGGGAAGCTCGTCGTCACGATCGGCGAGTGAGCTTCACCCCCGCCTCCGCCTATTGGGCGGGCGCCGCTCCGGCAGCCGCCCGACGCTGACGGATCCCCGCAGCGATCTGCGCTTCGGCTTCGCCGAGCCGGCTGCGAAGCTGAGCGAGCGCACCCGCCCTTCGCTCTTCCGGCATGGTGGCGATATAGGCCTCGGCCGACCGCTCGAGCTGGGTCCGCTGAGCCGCACAGCCGCTCAGCACTCGGGTAGCACCGGCCTCCGGAGTCTCGGTCGCCGAAAGGGCTTCCACGCCGGTGGCAAGGCACTCGCCGAAAGCGATCGCCGCGCCCTGAACGGCCACCTGCGCCGGCGACGGCGCCGGAGCCTGCGGCTGGGAGGGCTGGGCAGGCTGTGCGGCCGCGGCGCTGGCGGCGATCAGCAGGCTTGCAGCGAACGCGATACTCGATTTCATGATGATTCTCCTGTCAGACCCTCTCACTGACACATTGCCTCGCCGACGCAAGCGGGTTTTCCGCGCCCTCATCGCCGCCGTTGCACGGCCTGACCGGGCGTCCTATCTGGACGTCAACCAGCAAAGGGACCCACATGACCACGTTCGACGACCGCGAAAAGGCTTTCGAAGGCAAATATGCCCGCGATCAGGAGATGCAGTTCAAGATCGTCGCTCGCCGCAATCGGCTGCTCGGCCAGTGGGCGGCAAAGAAGATGGGCCTGACCGAGGCGGAAGCCGACGCCTATGCCCGGGACGTGATCCGCGCCGATTTCGAGGAAGCGGGCGATGAGGACGTCATCCGCAAGCTGCTCGGCGACCTGACGTCCGCGGGGGTCGAGGTCGACGAAGCGACGATCCGCGAGCAGGTCGAGCACAAGACCGTCGAAGCTCGCCGCTACTTCATGGAAGCTCAGGGCTGATCGTCATGCCGATGGCCGCCGACGAGATCGAGAGCTTGATCAAGACCGGCATTCCCGATGCCTGGGTCGAAATCGTCGACCTTGCCGGAGACGGCGACCATTATGAGGCCCGAGTGGTCTCGGAGAGTTTCAGGGGGTTGTCGCGCGTCCAGCAGCAAAGACGTGTCTATGAGGCGCTCGGCGGCCGAATGGGCAACGAACTGCACGCGCTGAAGCTGACCACCGCCGTACCGGATTGAAGGAAATCGAAATGACCGACGCCAAGCAGCGCATCGACGAGATCGTCAGGAGCAACGACATCGTTCTCTTCATGAAGGGAACCGCCTTGTTCCCGCAGTGCGGCTTCTCGAGCCGAGCGATCGCCATCCTCGATCATCTGGGAGTGCCGTTCGAGACGGTCGACGTTCTCCAGGATCCGGAGATCCGGCAGGGAATCAAGGAATATTCCGACTGGCCGACGATCCCGCAGCTTTACGTCAAGGGCGAGTTTGTCGGTGGATCGGACATCATGATGGAGATGTTCCAGGCCGGCGAACTCCAGCAGCTGCTGGAAGAAAAGCAGATCGCCAAGGCTTCCTGAGCCGCCGCTCCGCCTGCCCATCCCCGGGAGAAGGGCAAGGGAGCGGCCGTCTTCTCCATACTAGGCGGCGGCCGGTTCACGGCTGCGCTGAAGGCCGACATATTCCAGCGCCGCCAGCGCAAGCACGGCAGCGCCCTGCCCTGCGACGAAGAGCGAACCGAGACCGGTGATACCCGCCGTCGTGAAGGCGACGATCAGGCTTTCAACGGTCCAGCCGACATTGCCGATGATGACCAGCCAGACGAGGCCGGCATGAGCCATGCTGCGCGAGCCGAGCCAGCCGAGAAACAGGCCGAACGGAATGAGCAGATAGCCGGCACCGGCCAGCAGCCATTCGGAAAGTCCGGTAAGCTGGGCAAGGGCGCCGTCGCCGACGACGAGAGCCGCACCCATTCCGAGGCAGCTTGCAGCATCGAGTATCAGGATCCGCTTCAGGAAAGTCGAAAGTTGCATGTCGTCCTCCATTGTCAGGCCGGCATTGCGCCGGATGCCGCAATCATGTTCCGTGACAGGGAGGCGGGTCGATTACCTCGAAGGTAATGGCGGCTGCAGCCGCGTGGAGTCAGGATCAGGTGCATGAACATGATTGCAGCACAGCAGGATTTCGGCGGCCAGTTGCGCGAATGGCGCCAGCGCCGGCGGCTCAGCCAGCTCGATCTCGCGCTCGAGGCCGAGATTTCGTCGCGCCACCTGAGTTTCGTTGAAACCGGCCGCTCGCGTCCATCGCGCGAGATGGTGCTGCGACTTTCCGAGTGCCTGCAATTGCCGCTTCGAAGCCGCAACGCGCTGCTGCTCGCCGCCGGCTTTGCTCCGACCTATCCGGAACGGAGCCTCGACGACCCGGCGATGGATCAGGCGCGCCAGGCCATTCAGAAGCTACTCGACGCTCACCAGCCCTTCCCGGCTTTGGCCGTAGACCGGCACTGGACCATGCTTGCCCACAATGCCGCGGTGCCCAGGCTGCTCGGCGGAGTCGCTCCGGAGCAGCTTCAACCCCCCGTCAACGTCCTTCGGCTCAGCCTCCATCCACAAGGGCTGGCGCCGCGGATCGTCAATCTAGCGGAATGGAAACGCCACCTGATCGATCGCCTCAAGGGCCAGATCGCCGCGAGCGCCGATCAGCGGCTGGAAGCGCTTCGGGAGGAACTGGAATCCTATCCGGCACCGGCCAGCCGAATGCCGACGGAGCCAAGCTCGGGGCTGTTCGTGCCGATGGTCCTCGAGACCGAAGCGGGTCGGCTGTCCTTCTTCTCCACCACGACGGTGTTCGGAACCCCGGTCGAAGTGACGCTGTCGGAACTGGCGCTGGAAACCTTCTTTCCAGCTGACTCGTGGACCGCCGATGCGCTTCGTCGCTTCTAAGTGGGAAGGGGGCGGACCGCGCGACCGGTGAAGCGCTGGTCCGCCCTGAGTGGAACCGTGTGGACGCGCTGTTCGATACACGCCGCGTGCCAGTTCCCGCGAGCGGCGGAAATCTGCGGCTTCCGATGCTGAATCGGATTTAACCCTTTCGGTCGGTGTAAAGTGAACCGACAGCTGGCTTCCATCCCCGGAACAAGTGGTTGCGGCGACCTGTCAATCCTTACCGGATCGTTCATCCTAACGGACAGCCGAGCCTTAACGCCTGTCTGCCATGGCAGTCCCGCTCCACGAGGAGGTTCGGAGTGAGTTCGAGCATGACGGAGATGAGTGGCGTCGCGGGAGTTGCATCCGAAGTCTCGGACGACGACCGCCGAGTCTACCGGCGGCTCCCTTTCCGCGGCAACGAATTTGCCGTCCGAATCGACAATCTGCGAGCGAGCATCAGGCTGAACGATCTGTCATGCCGAGGGGCGTCCTGCCTGAGCGAGGTACCGCTCAAGGTCGGCGAGATTCTTTATATCGAACTGGATGCGAAGCATTGCGTCGCCGCCGAGGTGCGATGGATCCGCGGCCTTCGAGTCGGACTCAAATTCGCCAATCCGCTCGACATCGCGACCGTGGAAAGGATTCACAAAAAGGCGGCCTGAACTTAGCGTCCCGACGCTCGCGTCTTATTCGGCGGCGTCTGCCCTGACCGCAACCCATTCGCAGCGCGCGAGGCTGATCGGATCGAGGAACATTCCCCCCATTCGAGCGCCGATCTGCCAGCGGACCTGAGCCTGGACCGCCCCAATGCCCGGCACGTCGAGCGACACGTAGGAACCGATCAGCACCGGCGCCGCGCATTCGGCCTTGAAGCCGCAGGTCGATACGTCGCGAACTCGAACTTCGACGTCGTAAAGGTCCGAAGATCTGAGGCTGGTCGGGCCGTCCACCGGCATACGCTCGGAACGCCGAGGCTTCATCCCGGGATCCTGCTCGTCGCGATACGGCTCGAATGAGGCGCGGTCCATTGCAGCCGCCTAACGGGCCAGTGGTGAAGAAGGCGTAAAGGCGGCTGCAATTCGTGCGGCAGCGGGTAAAAGGCGGGCTGGCCGGGGGATCATGATCGGACCGACTCCAGCGGGGCGGTCCGGAACTTTGACGGTGAGGACGTGTCGAGTCGGACGATCATCGCTATTGCCGGCGCCGGTCTGGCCCTGCTCGCCGGTTGCGAGCGCCCGACGACGGGACCGATAACGGTCGCCGCCATTGGCGGTGAACCGCGCCTGGTGAACCCCAACCTCCAGCCGCTCGATCCGCCGTCCGCCTTCCTCACCCAGGCCGTCGCCCAGGGTCTGGTCCGGTTCGATTCCGCGGGGGAGATCGAGCCGGCTCTGGCCCAGAGCTGGATCGTCTCGGACGACGGACGCCGCTACACCTTCCGGATCGGACGAGCGACCTGGTCGGACGGCAGCCGGGTCACGGCTGAGCAGGTAGCCGCTCGACTGCGCGCCGCCGTGAGCCGGGCCAGCCGCAATCCCCTGAAGCCGGTGCTCGGGACGATCGAGGACGTTGTCGCGATGACCGACGAGGTGCTCGAGATCAGCCTCAGCGGACCGAGGCCCAATCTGCTCCAGCTTCTCGCCCAGCCGGAAATGGCCATCCTCCTGAACAATCGCGGCACCGGTCCCTACCGGATCGCAGCGCCGGGCGATCCGCTCCGGCTCGAGCTTCCAAGGGCCGAGGATGAGGAGGAAGCCGAAGCCGCCGGACCGGACATATTGCTCAGCGGTCGGAGCGCAGCCATCGCGGTCGCCATGTTCAGCGCCAATGAAGCGGATCTGGTGACCGGCGGAAGGATCGGCGACCTTCCGCTCGCTCGAGCCGCCGCACCGCCGGGAGACCGGCTCGTCTTCGATCCGGTCTCGGGCCTGTTCGGATTCGTCTTCACCAGCAGCGAGGGCGCGCTGGCGGATCCCGCCGTGCGCCGCGCGATGAGCATGGCGATCGACCGCCAGGCGCTCGTCGCGGCTCTCGGAGCGCCGAACCTGACGCCGCGAACGGCCCTTCTGCCAGGCGGGATCGAAGAGCTCCCGCAGCCGGCGCAGCCGGACTGGGCGGCCTTGCCCCTGCCGATGCGACGCGAGCTTGCCGCTCGGACGATCGAGGCTCTCGAGGAGCCGCTTCGGGTGAGAGTGGCCATGCCCGAATCGCCCGGCTACCGGCTCGTCTTCGCCCATTTGCGGCGGGACTGGCGATTGATCGGGATCGAACCGGAACGGGTGGCGATCGACGCTGCAGCCGATCTGCGGCTGGTCGACAGGGTGGCCCCGGCCAGCCTCGGCAGCTGGTACCTGCGCCACTTCACCTGCGACAACAGCCCGATCTGCGACCCTGCGGCGGACCAGGCCCTCCAGGCCGCCCGAGTGGCCGGCAATCTCCAGGATCGCCGACGGGAAATCGCTACCGCCGATCAGCTGCTCAACGTCCTGACGCCCTTCATCCCGCTGTCGGGCCCGGTGCGCTGGTCGCTCGTCTCGCCGCGACTCACCGGCTTTCGACCGACCCCGTTCGGCCGGCATGAACCCAGCGAACTCATTGCGGAGCCGTTCTGAACCATGGCCATCGATCCGAGGCAATTCGAACGCATCGCCAACGAGCTGCCGATCGGGCGCGACCCGGCGTCCGTGCGGCGCCGGGTCGAGGCCATGGAGGCGCTGCTCGAGCGCGCCTTCACCGTTCCCGGTGTCGGCGCCAAGGTCGGGCTCGATTCGGTGCTCGGGCTTGTTCCCGTCGTCGGCGACCTGATCACGGCCGCGATGGGCGCTTGGCTGGTCTGGGAAGCGCGAAATCTTGGAATGTCGAAATTCCACCTTGTCCGGATGATCGGCAATGTCGGCTTCGATACGGCGGTGGGCGCCATTCCCGTGGTCGGCGACCTGTTCGATTTCGCCTTCAAGTCGAACAGCCGCAATCTCCGGATCATCAAGAAGTGGCTCGACAAGAATCACCCGGCGAGCCGGACGATCGAGGGGCAGGTGATCGAACGGCGGGAGCCTTAAAGCGGTTCGAAATCGAGGCCGATGTCGACGGCCGGCGCGGACTGGGTGATCTTGCCGACGGAGACGTAGCTAACGCCGGTGGCGGCGCTGTCCCGGATCGTCTCCAATGTGACTCCCCCGCTGGCTTCCGTGGGGACTCGGCCGCCGACCTGAGCGACGGCCTCGCGCAAGGCCGCCGGACCCATATTGTCGAGCAGAAGATGGGTCGCTCCAGCCTCGATCGCCGGCTCGATCTGATCGAAATGATCGACTTCGACGATGATCCGGTCGATTCCCGAAGCCCGGGCGCGCCGAACCGCCTCGGCCACCCCGCCGGCGACCGCGATATGATTGTCCTTGATCATCGCCGCGTCGTCGAGCCGCATCCGGTGGTTGCGGGCACCGCCCATGCGGGTGGCATATTTTTCCAGCACGCGAAGTCCGGGAAGGGTCTTGCGCGTGTCGAGGAGGAGGGCGCCGGTTCCGGCAATCGCGTCGACATAGCGGCGCGTGAGCGTCGCAATCCCGGAAAGGTGCTGGACCGTGTTCAACGCCGAGCGTTCGGCCGTCAGCATCGCCCGGGCCTTGCCGGCCAGGCGAAGGAGGATGTCGCCAGCCTCAGCCTTCTCGCCCTCCCCGGCCAGCCGCTCGATCTCGACCTGCGGATCCAGTCTTCGGAAGAAGGCTTCGGCAATCGGCAGGCCGGCAACGACGATGTCGTCGCGGCTTCGCATCACTCCGGCAAAACGGGCATCCTCGGGAATGACCGAGTTCGAGGTGATGTCGCCGCCCTCGCCCAGATCCTCGGCCAGCGTGGAAGCGAGGAATTTGTCGAGATCGAACCCTTCGAGTTCGAAGCTCACCAGCCGCCACCTATTTCCCGCTTCAGGAAGGCGAACAGAAGCGCCGCTCGGGTTGCATCCTCGCTCCGGTCTGCGCCCACCGAATGGCCACCTTCACGATATTCGCGATAGTAAAAGCGATGGCCGAGTTCGGCATGCCGTGCCGCCATCTTCCGCGCGTGGCCTGGATGGACCCGGTCGTCGAGAGTCGAGAGATAATAGAAGGTGGCCGGGTAGTTGGGGTCGGCTCGAAGGTTCTGGTAGGGCGAGTAGCGGGAAATGAACGCCCAATCCTCGGGGACGTCCGGATCGCCATATTCGCCCATCCAGGATGCTCCGGCGAGAAGCTTCGAATAACGCTTCATGTCGGTGAGGGGCGAACCCGAGATCACCGCACCGTAAAGATCCGGCCGCTGATTGGCCGCTGCACCGACGAGAACGCCGCCATTGGAACGACCGGAAATGGCGATCCGCTTCGGCTCGGTCAGACCGGCACGGACGAGGTCCTCGGCGACGGCGTGAAGATCGTCGAAACTGCGCTGCCGATTCTCGCGAAGTGCCGCCTCATGCCAGGCCGGGCCATATTCCCCGCCGCCGCGAATATTGGCGAGCACATAGGCATTGCCGTCCTCCACCCAGAACAGGCCAAGCGGCCCCGACCGGTAGGGTTGCTCGGTCAGGTAGGTCGGAGTCTGCGCCGCTCGGAAACCGCCATAGGCATGGATCAGAGTCGGCACGGGACCGGTGGTGCCGCGCCTTCGCACCAGGAAATAGGGGATCCGCGTTCCGTCCCGTGAAGTGGCGAATCGCTGCTCGACCGTGAAGCGGCTGGAATCGAACTGGGCCGGAAGGCTTTGCACCAGCCGGGTCTCGCCACCCGGCCGAACGACATGGAGCGATGGCGGGGTCAGCATGCCTTCGACCCGCACCAGAGCGACGTCGTCAGGCCCTCCCGCCGCTTCCAGGCGGAGCGTGCTGTTCGTGGGCAGGTCCATCGGCCGGCTGGTCCAGCGCCCATCGGCCCCACGGCGAAGGGCGAAGAGCCGCCCCGAAACGTCCTCCAGCGCCTTCACCCAGAGCACGTCTCCGCTTGCCGACACCTCCTCGATCGCCTGTTTCTCGGTCGGCGCCATGACCAGTTCCGGAACCACATCGGCGCCCGCGGCGATCCGATCGAGCGGATAGGCAATGATGGATCCCAGCGGCAGGGTACGGCCGCCGGCTTCGAGCGGGCTGTTGAGAGAGACGATCAGCCGTCCGCCGATCACGTCGCGAACGGTCGCGCTTTCCGGCATCGGCACCCGGCGAAGCCCGCCGGGCGTGACAAGCGAAACCTCGCTTGTCCAGAAGCTCAAGCCGCGGCGAACGAAAACCCAGCGCCGCCCCTCTTCGACCAATGCGAAGGGACTGACGCTGACGTCGGTACGCTCGCCCTCGAACAGGGTCTGAGCCTGGGACAGCGGCGTTCCCCGCCGCCAGATCTTGGCCACGCGGCCATAGCCTGAAGTGGTCAGCGAATCCGGACCATAATCGGTGACGACAATCAGTCGGTCCGAGTCGAGCCAGGCGACGTCGGTCTTCGCCTCCGGAAGCGAGAATCCGTCCTCGACGAAAGTCCCCGTTTCACGATCGAATTCCCGAACGACATCGGCATCGCCTCCGCCCGGCGACAGCGAAACGAGACAACGGCGATAGTCCGGAGCAAGGCAGTCGGCGCCGTGCCAGACCCAGCTCTTGCCTTCCTGTCGGCCGAGCGCGTCGACGTCGATCAGCACCCGCCATTGCGGCTGACCGGCGAGATAGGCCTGGAGCGGCGAAATCCGCCAAACGCCGCGCGGATGTTCCGCGTCGCGCCAGAAATTGGTGACGAAATCGCCCTGGATCTGACCGGGAAGCGCAATCTGCCGCTCGTCGTTGAGAATGGCGAGCGCCCGCTGGCGCCGCTCGTCGAAGCCAGGCGCCCGGGCAAGGTCGGCCTCGGTCGCCTTGTTCCATTGCTCCACCTGGGCGAGCGCCCGCTCCCCCTGAATTTCCTCGAGCCAGATATAGGGATCGTCCTGCTGGGCCGCGAAGGCGGCTGGTGCGAGCAGCAGGGCAGTGAAGGCAAGCAGCTTCTTGAGCAAGGCAGACATCTCCGCTGGAGGGTTGCAGAATAGCTACTGGCTTCGGGCCGCCGAGTCACGCCCCAGCAGAGGAGGATGCAACCCGACGATCCTCGGCGACGTTACGGCTCCCGAACGACCGCGGAGATTGTCATGAGACGCTATGCCTATGGGTGGATCACGCTGCTCTTCTTTCTCGTCTCGATCGGACTTCACTGGCTGTTCGGCTGGTATGCCTTCGTCGAGGATTCGGCCGAACATGGCCAATCCGCCGAGCTGTCGACCTATCTCGTCGAGATGGGCCGCGACACGTTCGAAAACTGGCAATCGGAGTTCCTGCAGCTGATCTGGCAGGTCGTCGGCCTGGCCTATTTCCTTTATGTCGGGTCGCCTTCATCCAAGGAGAATGACGATCGGATGGAGGCCAAGATCGACGCCTTGCTCCGGATCACCGGCGGCGAGGACGGGCAGAAGCTGATCGACGGGTTGGATGAGCATTATATGCGCCATCAAGGCCATGCGAAGCCGCACGCCCATGAAACGGAACTGGCAAAGTCCGGGGGCAGCAATGTCAGGCATGTCGCCGCCTGATGGCGAGGTGGGGGTGGGACCGGGTTGCCCGCGCTCCGGGAGCTCGGGGCTACCGGCGCCAGCGCCGGTAGCCCGCTCCGCAACGAGTGTCAGTCGCCGAGGGCTCCTGCCTCAGGCGCCTTCAAGGACCGGCCGGCCGACATCGCCCTTGCCGACCGTGTTTCCGGCCAACTCCAGCATCCGGTCGAGCGACTTCTTGGCGCGAAGGCGAAGTCCTTCCTCGATCTCGATCCGCGGCTCGAGGTCGCGGAGCGCGATGTAGAGCTTCTCCATCGTGTTGAGCGCCATGTACGGGCACATGTTGCAGTTGCAGTTCCCGTCCGCGCCAGGCGCTCCGATGAAGGTCTTGTGGGGCGCCGCCTTCTGCATCTGGTGGATGATGTGCGGTTCGGTCGCGACGATGATCTGGTCCGACGGCGAACCGAGCGCGAATTTCAGGATCGCCGATGTCGACCCGATCTCGTCGGCATGGTCGAGGATGTGCGGCGGGCATTCCGGATGAGCAAGGACCGGAGCTTGCGGATATTCGGCCTTGAGCTTCAGAAGCTCGGTTTCCGAAAAGGCCTCGTGGACGATGCACACGCCCGGCCACAGCAACATTTCGCGCCCGGTCTTGCGGGCAAGCCAGCCGCCGAGATTCTTGTCCGGGCCGAAGATGATCTTCTGATCCTTGGGGATCTGGGCGAGGATCTGCTCTGCGGACGAGCTGGTGACGATGATGTCGCTTAGCGCTTTCACCTCGGCCGAGCTGTTGATGTAGGTCAGGGCGATATGGTCCGGATGGGCCTCGCGGAACGCCTTGAACTGCTCGGGCGGGCAGGAATCCTCAAGGCTGCAGCCGGCATCCATGTCGGGGAGGACGACGATCTTGTCCGGCGACAGAATCTTGGCCGTTTCGGCCATGAAGCGGACTCCGCAAAAGGCAATGACGTCGGCATCGGTGGCCTGCGCCTTGCGGGAAAGATCGAGACTGTCGCCGACGAAGTCGGAAATGTCCTGGATCTCGGGGGTCTGGTAATAATGGCCAAGAATGACGGCATTGCGCTCCTTGCGCAGCCGATCGATCTCGGCGCGGAGATCGAGACCCTTCAGAACCGGATTGAGTGCGTTCATTTCATTCCCCCTGGTCGCGCCGCGGCGGACCTGCCTGCCGGTCCTGGACGACCTCGTTGATCCTGCGCGGGCGATCCAGGAAGGTGGATTCTTCCCTGCCCGCCGGATCAACGAACCGAACGACCACGCTGGCGTCGATCCCCGCTGCTCGAAGCGGCATGGCGAAACTCCTCGCCACCATCCGCATAGCCGAGTTTCGCGCCAGGTCCGTCGGAGTCCGAGCACGGGCCTGTCGCATCAGTTCGTCCTGGGCGCTCCGGGTGTTGGCCTGATCGAGCGTCCGTTCGGCATCGGTGAGCGCCATCAGCATGCCGCCCTCCGAATATTCCTGAACCTCATTCAGATCGATCTGCGGACCCGAAATTTCAAGAGGGGGAAGAGTGACGGTAAGCGTTCTCGTTGCCTCGTCCCAGCCAAGGTCCTGCCTTCGCAACCGAGCCAGATCGACGCCGTAGCGCACCGTTCCCGGCATGATCAAAGTCTTGCGCGCCGTCAGCCCGAAACGCGCCTCGCTCGCCGTCGCGACCGCGACGAAGCGCGCGACAAGACTTGTCAGCCGCTCCTGATCCCGAACCGAGAGCAAGGTTGAATTGGCAATGGCGAGCGGATCGGGCGCCGGCGCCCGGCTTTCGCCGCCGCGCAGAAGGAAGCCGGCCAGGGTGCCGAGCAGGAGCGCGACGACCGGCGGGACGATGAGGACCAGCCGCTTCAGCCGGCGAGAGACCATCGGTCCCCGTCCCGCCGAACGAGGCCCCGCCGCTCGAGATCGACGAGATGGGCAAGAACCGAGCGCCCTGCGGCCGGGTGAAGGCGCGGATCGACGTCGCGATACATGTTTTCGACCATGGCGGCGATCCGCCCCTGCCCGCCATTCAGTTGAGCAAGGATCTGCTTCTCGCGCATGCGGCGATGCGCCATCAGCGCCCGAACATGCGAGTGCGGCTTTTCCACCGCCGGTCCATGAGCGGGAAGGTATCGCCGATCGGGCCGTCGGAGCAAAGCTTCCAGGCTTTCCATGTAGGCGGTCATGTCGCCATCGGGGGGAGCGATCACGGTCGTCGACCAGCCCATGACATGATCGCCGGTGAACAGGAGCCCGCTTTCTCCCAAGGCGAAGCAGAGATGGTTCGAGGTATGGCCGGGAGTCGCTACCGCCTCCAGGCTCCAGTCCCCGCCTTTCACGGTTTCGCCATGCTTCAGCACCCGATCGGGGGCATAGTCGAAGTCGAAGGCGGCGTCCGCGCGCGGCCCCTCATCCTCGAGCGCAAGCGGCGCGCAGCCGACGATCGGCGCTCCGGTCGCCGAGGCCAGCGGCCGGCTCGCCGGGCTGTGATCGCGATGGGTGTGCGTGCAGAGGATCGCCACGACCCGCTCGCCAGCAGTTGCGGAAAGCATCGCCTCCACATGTTCGGCGAGGTCCGGACCAGGATCGATCACGGCGACCTCCCCGCGCCCGACGATATAGGTCTGGGTACCGGAATGGGTGAATGGCGAGGGATTGCCGGCAAGCAGCCGCCGAACCTTCGGGTGCACCTCTTCGACGATGCCGGTGGGCCAATCCTCCATTACCGGCATGTGGCACCGGCGAACCGGAAAATGAAGAGACCGGCAGGTTTCCAGCTTCCTGCCGGTCTCGAGCGACCGTCTACTGCCCCCTAACGCGGGCGATCTCGCGGTCGAGGGCCGCCGTCATGCGTTCGCGATGCTCGGCACTGAGATGACGATCCTGAGCGAGGCGATCGCGGGCGCGCTGGAGCATCGCGAGCCGCTGGCCGGGAGCCGCCCCGTCGCCGCAAAGCAGAATTCGGGCGCGCCGATCGCCATCCCGTTCGTCGACATCGGCGAGTGCCTCGCCGCCTTCGCAGCCCTCCGGAGGGACGATCTCGCCATTCTCGCCCCGGCGAAGGGCGAAGGTGCCGGTATGAGAGCGTTCTCCGGCGCCCTCGCCTGCCTTTTCGATGATGAGGATGCGGCTACGCTCCCTGCCCTCTCCTTCCGCATGCGGGTGGGCGAGTCCGGGGCTGCCGAGCGTCGCACTCACCCCTGCGATCAGGAGCAAGGCGGCGGCGCCGCCGACGGTGCGCAAGCGGCTGCTGTTGTGGCTTTTCATCATTCTCAATCTCCGTTTGAGTTGGCCGACATGATTGAGCGGGCAGGCCGCGATCAGGCCATGGCGGCTGGCGGACTTGATCATCGCTTGGGCATAAGCCTGCCGCTCCTCGGCTCCGGCCCGGGCGGTCACCTTCTCGTCGCAGGCCAGCTCCTGATCGGCTCGAAAGGCGCGATAGGCCAGCCAGGCGACCGGATTGAACCAGTTGATCGACAGAATGAACAAAGCGGCCAGGTTGAACCAGATGTCGCCGCGGCCGTGATGGACGGCCTCGTGCTCCAGCGCGAGGCGCTGCTCTTCAGGCAGATAGCGGGTCTGGAAATCGATTGGGACGACGATGCGCCGGTCGAGCAGGCCGACCGCCACCGGCCCCTGGACGGCCCCACTCTCGACCAGCGGCAGGCCGCAATGCCCGCCCAGGCTGCGCGAAGTGAGGCTGAGGCGGGTCAGGAAAGCCCGGTAGAGCAGCCATTGCCAGACGACGAAGCCAACCGCGCCACCGGCCCAGAGCGCCAGCAGCAACGGCACCCAAGCCTCCGCTCCGCTTCCTTCGGGCGAACCGGCCATCTCGCCGACGGGCACGATCACCGCCAGCGGAGGAAGCAGGGACAGGTCGGCGCCGAGCGCGGGCAAAGGCGGCATGATCAAGCGCAGCGCCGGCAAGGCCCACAAGGCATAAGCCGGGCCGGCGCCAAACAGCCGAGCGACGGGCTGGCGGATGGCGAGCACGAGCAGCATCGTCACGCTGGCCCAGAGCATGTTCTCGAAGAACCAGACGGTCACGATTTGAGCGCCTTCAGAAGCGCCTCGATCTCGGCAATGTCTCGATCGGTGAGGCTGTCGCGCTCGGCGAGATGGGCGACCAGCGGCGTCACCCGTCCGGCGAACAGGCGATCGAGCAGCCGCCGAGATTCCTGAGCGACATAGTCCTCGCGAGCGATCGCGGGGCGATAAAGGTAACGGCGCCCATCCTCCTCATGGACGAGCGCCCCCTTGGCGAGCAGGCGCGACAGCAGGGTCTTCACGGTTCGAATGCTCCAGCTGCGCTCGGCCGGCACTCGCTCGGCCACCTCGGCCGCAGTCAGCGGCGAATCGTGCCAGAGCACCTCCATGATCTCATGCTCGGCTCCGGAGATTCGTTCAGCCACGGTCGTCCCACGCTTCGTTACCTGGGGAGACTACAACTGTAGTCTAATCAATGAACGGAGGATGAACCTTGACGCTGCGGGAGTGAGCCGGCGCCGGTCAGGAGGGTCGCGGCTCAAGGCGCCACCACTTTCCAGGTGAGACACGCTTCGGCTCGCTTCAACGAGTCAGCGCGCAACTTCACTCGGCCTGAGCCCGGTCAGACCCTCACCTTCCTGAACGGAACGAGCCTTCGCTGATCCTCGTCCCACAGCGCCAGCCGGGCCAATCCGAGGCTTTGACGAAGCGTTATCCTGTTCGTCGCGGCAATCTCCGGCCGGTCCCGGAGCACCTCGGTCAGCCGATAGAAGGGTATTCGGCTGGCAAGGTGGTGTAGATGATGGATCCCGACATTGGCGGTGAACCAGCGCAGCACGGCCGGCAAGGCGTAGTGGGAACTACCCCGGAGCGCGGCCTCGTGGAAAGTCCACTGCTCCTCGTCGTCCCACAACGTGTTCTCGAACTGATGCTGTACGTAGAACAGCCAGACGCCCAGCGCGGCGGCCAACAGCAGGATCGGCAGCTGCACGAGGAGAAAGAGCTTGAGGCCGATCAGCCCGATCAACGCCGCCGCAACAGCGGCGATTGCGGCGTTCGTCCCGAGCGCGCTGGCCCAGCCCCGCCACCCGCACCTCATCGAGCCGAGGGGAAGTCGATGCCGGAGAACGAACATGTAGGCGGGGCCGAGGCCGAACAGGACGAGGGGGTGGCGATAAAGGCGGTACAAGGCGCGCCCAAGTGGGCTCCGGGCCCGGAATTCGGCCACCGTCAGCGTATCGATGTCCCCCACTCCGCGGGCCTGGAGGTTGCCGGTTCCGGCATGATGCAGGGCATGCGAGCGCCGCCAGCTGTCATAGGGCGTGAAGGTGACCACGCCGAGGACACGGCCAACCCAGTCGTTGGTGGCCCGCCGCCGGAAAAAGGCGCCATGCCCGCAGTCATGCTGGATGAGAAAGAGGCGGACAAGGAAGCCGGCGGCCGGCGGCACGAGGAGCAAGCCCCAATGAAGACCAGCCCGCAAGCTCAGCCAGATGATCGTCCACAGAAGCACGAACGGCACGGCCGTGACGGCAAGCTCCAACAGGCTGCGGCGGATTTTCGGCTCCCGATAGGCAATGAGATCGCGAAGCAGGTTACGGGCACTGTCTCCGCCGGCGGCAGGCGAACTGGGGGTAGGCAAGCAGGATACTTTCAAACAGCGGTCGGTCCGGCTCCTCTTGAAAGAGGGAAGCCGCGGATCGATTGGGGTTCGACGGACGAACGCATAGCCGAGGACTTGGTCGCATCATAGCGGCTGTTTGCACGCTGCCGTCGCGCCGCTGCACGAAGGCGACGGGCAGCGAAGCGACGCAGGGTTCGAAGCCCCTTCGTCGCGTCTCTGGCCTATTCGCCGGAGGTTCGGCCGCCCTGTCACGGCTGACGCAAAGGGGTGAATGAGATGGTCTTCAGCCTTTCTCGGCTCACTTCCGCTTCTCCTGGCGGCCAGGCTCCACTTGCTATCCCCGGAACGAATCTGAGATGGCGACCCGGACGAACGGGACCTTCCCGGACAGTGGCTGCAACGATGGCGGGCGCAGCGTGAACGCGCCGCCTCAAGCGCTGCATCCGCTTTCGTCGACAGCCTGTCTGGTGTCCACGGGCGGGGTGCGCCGTCCTGGCGGTCGCGGCGGTCTGCCCGAAAGTCGGCACAACAGGCCGCAGCGGAGGCCAAAGCAGCCGAAGCCGTGGCAAGGATGGCACCGGTCCGCCCGGCGCCCAGCGAAGCCGAGCGGGAAGCTCGCCCGGGACGCGCGCCATGCCGCCCGAAAGAGCCGCAAATAGGCTGCGAGGCCTTGTCACGACAGAAGAAGGAACGTGCTGGTGCCAAGAAATACCCCCGCCCGCCTCGAGGTCCGGCTTGCCCTTCCCTCGGACGTGCCCGAGATCCTGGCGCTGATCAGCCGGGCCTATCCCGGATTTGGAAGTTATAGCCCCGGCCAGATACTGGGCCAGATCAACAATTTTCCCGAAGGCCAGTTCGTCGCCGTGCTGGAGGGGGCGATTGTCGGTTACTGCGCCTCGTCGAGGATCGACGAAGCGATTGCACTGGCGCCGCACGACTGGACCACGATCACCGGCAACGGCTTCGGCAGCCGTCACGATCCGACCGGCGAATGGCTTTACGGCATCGAGATGGCGGTGGACGACCGTCAGCGCGGTCTTCGGATCGGCAAGCGCCTGTACGAAGCGCGCCGTGCCCTCGCCGAGCGACTGGAACTGCGGGGTATCGTGTTCGGCGGCCGGATGCCCAATTATGCGCGCGCGAAATCGAAGGTCGGAGGCCCGGAAGAATATCTCGCCCAGGTCCAGGAGGGCAAGCTGCGCGATCCGGTCGTCGGCTTCCAGCTCGCCAACGGCTTTACCCCGATCGGCGTGCTTCGAAACTATCTGCCTTTCGACAAGGCCTCCGGCGGTTTCGCCGCGCACATGGTCTGGCGGAACCCCTATGTCGACCCGAGCGAACCGCCGGCCTTCCGAGTGCCCCGCGATGTCGAGAGCGTCCGGCTGGCCACCGTCCAGTTGCAGGCCAGGGCGGTCGCCGACTTTGCCGAATTCGTTCAGAACGTCGAATATTTCGTCGATGTGGCGGCGGACTATCGCGCCGACTTCGTCGTCTTTCCCGAGCTGTTCACGATGTCGCTCCTGTCGTTCGAGACTGAATCGCTTTCGCCGATGGAGGCGATCGATCGAATGACGGATCATCGCGCGCCGATCGTCGCCGAGCTTTCGCGAATGGCGCTGCGCTACAACATCAACATCGTCGGCGGCTCCCATCCGACGCGGACGGAGGACGGCAGCGTCCAAAACGTCGCCTATGTCTGCCTGCGCGACGGCTCGGTCCATGCACAGGAGAAGATTCACCCGACTCCCAACGAAGCTTATTGGTGGAAGATCAAGGGCGGCAGCTCCGTCGATGTCATTCAGACCGACATTGGCCCCGTGGGGGTGCTCATCTGTTACGACAGCGAATTCCCGGAGCTGGCGCGCCGCCTCGTCGACGAAGGCGCAAGAATCATCTTCGTCCCGTTCTGCACCGACAACCGTCAGGGCTATATGCGCGTGCGCTACTGCGCTCAGGCCCGGGCGATCGAGAATCAGTGCTTCGTCGTCCTGTCAGGCAATGTCGGAAACCTCCCCGGCGTCGACAATATGGACGTCCAATACGCCCAGTCCTGCATCCTGACGCCGTGCGACTTCCCCTTCGCCCGCGACGGGATTGCGGCGGAGGCGAGCGAGAATATCGAGACTCTGACCATCGCCGACGTGAATCTCGCCGACCTCACCTGGGCGCGCGCGGAAGGAACCGTGCGCAACCTGTCGGACCGGCGCTTCGACCTTTACCGGATCGACTGGAATCGCGGGACTCGCGGCGAGGACTCGCGGGAGGCCCCGCCGATGGGCACAAAGGCACCGGGCGGAGGCTGACGCTGGCTTGAACGGCCGCATTTCGCCGGATCCTCCCCAGAAAAGCGCCTCCCTCGGGCGGCCGGACGCGCCTTTGTCGATGCCTCCGGCGGATGCTCCCCGACAAGCGTTCCCCGGACGCGCCTTTGTCGATGCCTCCGGCGGATGCTCCCCCGACAAGCGTCCCCCGGACTCGCCTTCGTCGATGCCTCCGGCGGATGCTCCCCCGACAAGCGTCCCCCGGATGCGCCTTTGTCGATGTCTCCGGCGGATGCTCCCCCGACAAGCGTCCCCCGGACGCGCCTTTGTCGATGCCTCCGGCGGATGCTCCCCCGACAAGCGTCCCCCGGACGCTTGTCGGGGGAGCATGGTGCGGACGGCGGGACTTGAACCCGCACTCCCCGAGGGGAAGAAGATTTTAAGTCTCCAGCGTCTACCGTTTCGCCACGTCCGCACGTGAACCTGCTCGCCGATAGCGAAACTCGTGCTGAGAAAGAATGTGCTCGATCGAAGAAGCCTGCAACCCGAGGGCTGCGGTGCCTCGACTCACGCCGTCAGACGTTGAGGCGCTCGCGCATTTCCTTGCCGGGCTTGAAATAAGGCACGCGCTTGGCGTCGACGTCGACCGGCTCGCCGGTGCGCGGGTTGCGGCCCTTGCGGGCGTCGCGGCCGCGAGTCGAAAAGGCGCCAAAGCCGCGAAGTTCGACTCGACCACCTTTCTGGAGCTGCTCGATGATCGAATCGTAGAAGGCGGCGACGACCCGCTCCACCTCCTTGAGGGTGAGGTCCGGATAGTCTTCGCAGAGCTTCTGAACGAGTTCGGATCGGATCACGGCTCCCCCTCCCATTTAGAAAAATCGAGGTCCGAACCGATGCCGGACCGCTTCGTCGCAACCCCCGAATACGACGCCGCTGATCTGGGTTAGTCGCACCGATGCCGGGAAATTGCAATAACGTGCGTTGCGGAATTCCGTGTAATTAAAGTGGCTAAGGAAAAGGGCGAATACGGTAGTACCCGCATTCGCCCTCTTTTACCTTGATCAGCTCTGACGCTGCTTGAGCGCTTCACCGAGAATGTCGCCCAGCGACGCGCCCGAATCGGAGCTGCCATATTGGGCCACCGCCTGCTTCTCCTCGGCGATCTGGAGCGCCTTGACGGAGAAGTTGGGCTTCTTCGAACGGTCGAAGCCGATCACCATCGCGTCGAACTTCTGGCCAACCTGGAAACGCTCAGGGCGCTGCTCGTCGCGATCGCGGCCAAGGTCGGTCCGCTTGATGAAGCCGGTCGCGCCATCGTCGCCGACCTGCACCTCGAGCCCGCCATCCTTGACCTCGAGAACGGTGACGGTGACGACGTCGTTCTTGGAGACTCCGGCCGAGCCCGTTCCGCCTTTCGCAACACCGCCGCGCTCGAGCTGCTTCATGCCGAGGCTGATTCGCTCCTTCTCGACATCGACGTCGAGAACGACCGCCTTCACGACCTCGCCCTTGTGGTGAAGGTTGAGCGCTTCCTCGCCGGTAACGCCCCAGGCGATGTCCGACATGTGCACCATCCCGTCGACATCGCCGTCGAGACCGATGAACAGGCCGAACTCGGTCGCATTCTTGACCTCGCCCTCAACCTCGGTTCCGACCGGATGCCTTTCGGCGAAAGCGGCCCAGGGATTGGCCTGCGCCTGCTTGAGTCCGAGCGAGATACGACGCTTTTCCTCGTCGACCTCGAGCACCGCCACGTCCACTTCCTGGCTGGTCGAGACGATCTTGCCCGGATGCACGTTCTTCTTGGTCCAGCTCATTTCGGAAACGTGGACCAGGCCTTCAATGCCCGGCTCGAGCTCGACGAAGGCGCCATATTCGGTGATGTTGGTGACACGGCCGCGGAACACGCCGTTGATCGGGTATTTGGCGGCGGCGCCTTCCCACGGATCGCTTTCGAGCTGCTTCATGCCGAGGCTGATCCGCTGAGTCTCGCGGTTGATGCGGATGATCTGAACGCGGACCGTGTCGCCGATATTGAGCACCTCGGACGGATGGCCGACGCGCTTGTAGGAGATGTCGGTGACGTGGAGCAGGCCGTCGATTCCGCCCAGGTCGACGAAGGCGCCATAGTCGGTGATGTTCTTGACGACGCCGTCGACAACCTGACCCTCGGTCAGTGACTGGATCAGGCCGGAACGCTGCTCGGCGCGGGTTTCCTCGAGAATGGCTCGGCGGGAAACGACAATATTGCCGCGACGACGATCCATCTTCAGGATCTGGAAGGGCTGCGGAATGTCCATCAGCGGGCCCACGTCGCGAACCGGACGGATGTCCACCTGGCTGCCCGGAAGGAAGGCGACGGCGCCGCCCAGATCGACGGTGAAGCCACCCTTCACTCGGCCGAAGATCACGCCTTCGACGCGATTGCCGGCGGTATATTCGGTTTCCAGCTTGTCCCACGCGGCCTCGCGACGGGCGCGGTCGCGGCTCAGCATGGCCTCGCCGCTCATATTTTCGATCCGGTCGACGAACACTTCGACCTTGTCACCGACATTGAGCTCGGCCTTCTGGCCCGGCGCAGCGAATTCGCGAAGCGGCACCCGGCCTTCGCTCTTCAGGCCGACGTCGATGACGGCCATGTCGTTTTCGATTCCGGTGACGGTGCCGGTGACGACCCGGCCTTCGAACGATTCGTTCTCGCCGCCGAGCGATTCATTGAGGAGAGCCGCGAAATCGTCGCGGGTGGGAAATGCCGTGGTGGCCAAATCAAATACCTTCACAATACCGGTCCGCTCCGCGTTTCTTCTCTTCGGACGCGGGCCGGGCCAGAGTGTTGCCGCCGCGCCGGCCCCATGCCGGTGCGGCATCCGCTGGACGCGTGGAAGCGGAAGGTCCATCCAAGCAAAAAGGCGCGTCAGGGGACGGCCATGCCGGTCCCCAACGCGCTCGCCTTTCAGGCATTCCGCGAGCCGAACGCCCGCTGGACGAGCGCGCATATAAGGCACAGCCGATACTTGGGCAAGGGAGAGCCGGGCGGAGGTGGCAAGGCGAAGCACGGCGCGACCGTGTCGGCAACGCGGCGACATGGAATTCCGCAGCGTTGAAACTGCAAGTCATTCGCATTAGTGACCCGTCACCATCCGAACAGGGAACCCAATGCGTCATTTTTCGATCACCGCCGCTTCGCTGGCTGCGGTCTCCGCCTTCGCCCCCGCTCAAGCCGCAGAAGAAAGCGGCGCCGTTTCAGCGGATCGCGCCCAATCGCCGGAGCTTACCGAAATCCTCGTCACCGGTGACCGGAGCGGGTTCGGCGCCTCGCTGGTCCAGGTCGGAACCTTCCGCAATGAACGGATCATCGACGTCCCGCTGACCGTCAATGTCGTTCCGCAGGAACTGCTTCGTTCGCAGGCCGCCGCAAGCATCTTCGATGCCCTTCGCAACACCGCCGGAGTGAGCCGGGCGCAGCTCAATGGGTCGACCTACGACAATATCGCCATTCGCGGAATCCTGGTGGAAAACCGGACCAGCTATCGGCTCAATGGATCCCTGCCCACGGTCAATCTCGTCGACCTGCCGCTCGAGAACAAGGATAGGGTCGAAGTCCTCAAGGGAGTCGGCGCGCTCTACTACGGCTTCGCGCCGCCGTCGGGCATCATCAACCTGGTCACCGAACGGCCGGATCGCGACCTCACCAAGATCAGCTTCGACGGCACCAACCATGGCTCGGCGAGAGGTTCGATCGACGTCAGCCGCCGACTCACCGACCGACTCGGCCTGCGGGTCAACGGCTCGGCCGGACTGGTCGAAACCGGCGTTCAGCGCGTCGACGGCGAACGCTACATGGCTTCGCTCGCCGCCGACTGGGAGCTGACCGGCGCCTTCGTGCTCCGGCTCGACGCCGAACATGTCGCCAAGGACGTCACCGAGCCGTCCGCGCTCCGGCTGCTCCCTGCCAGCCAGGGATTCATCCCCGCCATTCCCGATCCGGAGCTCAACTTCGGAGGACAGAATCTTCGCTATGACGCCTGGGCGACCAATGTCCTGGCACGGGCCGACTGGCGGATCGCTCCCAACCTGGCACTTACCGTCGAGGGCGGTCAGGCCATCACCGAGCGCGACCGCGATTTTTCCCAGCTTGAAAATTACGGCGGCTCGACCGGCGAAGGGACGCTTCGCGTCTTCCGCACACGCGACCAGCGCTACCGCAATCGCAACGCCCGAGCCGAGCTCGCAGCGGCGTTCGACACCGGTCCGATCCGCCACAATCTCATCGCCGGAATCACCAGCAACTGGCGCTTTCAGAATGGCCGCAACAGCAGCGGCCTGACCGTTGCCCAAAGCTTCATCGAACCACGCGACGTCAGTGTTCCGGCGCCGACCGTCTTCACCGAGGCACCGCTCAACATCCGCGACTCCGGCGCCTATCTCGTCGATCGGGCCGATCTCGGCTTTGCGGAACTTCTCGCCGGTGTGCGCTACAGCGACTATCGGAGCCGCTCGACGGCCGCCAACGGAACCGTCACCCGCTTCGCCATCGATCGCTGGACGCCGTCGGTCGCAATCATCGCCAAGCCGACGGCAAATCTGAGGATTTACGGCACCTATCTCGAAGGGCTGGAGGAAGGCGGCACCGCGCCGTTGAACAACGCCAATGGCGGCGCCGTCCTTCCGCCGGCGGTTTCGCGCCAATATGAGGTCGGCTTGCGCGGGGAGATCTTCCGAAGCACGATCTTCCAGGTCGCCGGTTTCCAGGTGGACCGTCCGTTCGCCTTCACCGATCCTTCCGACAACGTCTTCAAGCTGGCCGGGCGTTCCCGCTACCGCGGAATCGAGGCATCGTTGACCGGAGAGGTCAGCCGCGAGCTGTCGATCTTCGCTTCCGGCCAGTATCTCGATGCCAGCGTTCGCCGATCGAACAATCCGGCGGTGATCGGAAAGACGCCGGAGAATACGCCGGAATGGACCGGCAGCCTTTACGCCGAATACCGCCCAGACAGGCTTCCCGGCTTCGCGGTGGGCGGCGGCGCCTTTTACGTGTCGAGTCGCGCGGTCAATGCGCTCAATCAGGCGTTCGTCGACGGCTATACGACCTTCTCCGCCTCGGCCCGCTACACGTTCGAGAAGGCGGCTCCAGGCGGTCTGACGCTCCAGCTCAACATCGATAACCTTACCAATGAAAGATATTGGAGCACGGCGGGCAACAACCTGCTGGGTGTCGGTCTCCCCCGCCAGGTGCGGCTGACCGCCCGGGTCGGCCTGTGAGTCGGCAGCGCCTCACCGAAGCTCCGCAACGAATTGTTCGAGCGAGCGGACCTTCCGCGGCCAGCGGGACACCAGGTTGCGCCCGGCCAGCCAGAAGAAGAGCATGAAGATTCCGGCCGCGGCCGGCCACCACCAGCCGCCCTCGGCCAGAGCGAGCCAGAAGATGAAGGCGAAAAGCAACAGGCAGGGTATGCCGACGATCAGCAGGTTGATGATCGCTGTCGTCCAGCCGGGGCCGATCCGAAGCCGCTCGAGCCCTCTGGCCTCCGCCACCCGAGCGGCAAAGTCGGCCAGGACCGCTCGGAAGGCATTGAGATCGCCATAAGGAACGAGCATCGCCGGCCTGCGAGCCCCGCCCCACCAGATCTTGGTCTCGTAGATGACCGGCGAACTGAAATGCAGCGAATGCACCGCCTCCATCCGGAACTGGCGGAGCCGATCGACTTGGTCCGGCGCGATTTCGAGCCGCCCGCCTTTCTGGCCCTGAAGCACCAGCACCCCTTCCTCGAGTCGGACGATCAGCCCGGGGCCGGCCAGCCCGCGCTCCTCGAGCGAGCGACTGCTGCTGCTTGTGAACTGGCGCGAACGCCGACGGCGCGGCGCCATCAGGCCTCGTAGCGAGCCGTCGTCTTGGCCGCGACTTCCTCCGCCGTCACCTCCGGGGCAAGCTCGATCAGCCGGAACGGGCTGTCATGGTCCGGCCGCTGGAAGACGGCGAGATCGGTGACGATCATGTCGACCACATTCTTGCCCGTCAGCGGCAGAGTGCATTCGGGGATGAACTTGGGATCGCCGTTCTTGGACGTGTGCTCCATCACGACGATGATCTTCTTCACCCCGGCAACCAGATCCATCGCGCCACCCATGCCCTTGACCATCTTGCCGGGGATCATCCAGTTCGCGATGTCGCCCTTCTCGCTCACTTCCATCGCGCCGAGCACGGTCAGGTCGATATGGCCGCCGCGGATCATCGCGAAGCTGAAGGCGGAATCGAAATAGCTCGAGGAAGGAAGCTGGCTGATCGTCTGCTTGCCGGCATTGATCAGGTCCGGATCGACTTCGTCTTCGTAAGGAAACGGACCGATTCCGAGCATTCCATTTTCCGACTGGAGCGTGACCTCCATCCCTTCGGGGATGTTGTTTGCAACGAGAGTCGGAATGCCGATGCCGAGATTGACGTAATAGCCGTCGCGCAGCTCTTTTGCGGCGCGCGCCGCCATCTGGTTACGATCCCAGGGCATGAGAAACCTTTCGTTGGGAGAGAATGGGCCAGGCGCGGATCGTACCGATGGCGTAGAGAGTTCCGAAGCCGAGGACGATCAGCGAAGACCAGAAATTGAACGCCGTCTGCGCGGCGGGGACAAAGGCAATGGGGACCAGCACCAGGCCACGAATCAGGTAAACGGCGCTGATTGCCACCAGAGCCGTGCGCATCAGCGGGAGGCGCCGGATCAGCCCGGCCCCGGCAAAGGCGTAGGCGGCCCAGGCACCGAGCACCGCTGCGATTGCGACCGTCAGGGCGGCCGGATACAAGCGGCCATCCGCTGCCATCTGCGCCATTGCCTCGCCGGCGCCGAAAAAGCGGTACCAGTCCGGTCCGCCGGCGATCACCGCAAGGTGAAGCAGGGCGGCGGCGAGGCTCAAGCATCCACCGGCCACCAGCCAGGGATTGGGTCGCATTATGCGGCCTCCCTCTGGCGGGTCGTTCGGAACTCGATCTTCTTGTCGTAGGGCGCGCCGAGGATCATTCTCTTCACATAGATGCTCGGCAGGTGGATGCAGTCGGGATCGATGGTCCCGACGGGAACGATCTCCTCGACCTCGGCGACGCAGATCCGCCCCGCCGTCGCCATCGGCAGGTTGAAATTGCGTGCCGTTTTGCGGAACTGGAGATTGCCGCTCTCGTCGGCGCGCCAGCCCTTGACGATCGATAGGTCGGCGCGAATTCCCCGTTCGAGGATGTAGGTTTCGCCGTCGAAATCCTTATGTTCCTTGCCTTCCGCAACGATCGTTCCGACCCCGGTCTTGGTGTAGAAGCCCGGGATCCCGGCGCCCCCGGCCCGGCAGCGCTCCGCAAGGGTCCCCTGGGGGCAGAATTCGACCTCGAGCTCGCCGGCAAGATATTGCCGCTCGAACTCCTTGTTCTCGCCGACATAGGAAGAGATCATCTTGCGGATCTGACGCGTCCGAAGAAGCTTGCCGAGGCCCTCATTGTCGATCCCGGCATTGTTGGAAACGACCGTCAGGCCGGTGACGCCGCTGTCGCGAATGGCGTCGATCAGCCGTTCGGGGATTCCGCACAGACCGAATCCGCCGGCGCAGATCGTCATATTGTCGAACAGCAAGCCTTCGAGCGCCGAAGCGGCGTCGGGGTAGATCTTCTTCATTCACCACTCCCCTGGACACGAAGTCCAAACCGAGCCCCGCGATAATCGGCGGAGCCGAGTCAGGTCAAGCAAACCTGAATCACTGTTCAACTTCAAGGGCCGGATGTGCGAAGACCCGCCGCCGTCACGCCGGTCTCGGCGCAGGCGGGGTCGTCAGCCGGTGCCTCTCCGGAGACTCCGACGGCACCGATCGTTTCCCGCCATCGGCCGAATAGACCGGCACTCCGCCATCGACGGTGACGACGTGGGGCGCCGAGCCGAAGCCGGACGTGGATCAAGCCGCTGCCATCCTGGCCGCGGCGAAGCCCCGGGCAGCCGCCGCCTGAGCCTGGGCGAGCGCGAAATCCATGATTTCGAAGCCGTTGCCGTCCATCCGCAGGGCTGGCAGGAACTCGGCCGGGACGGCCGAGCGAGCTAGCTCTTGAGCTTCGCCAGGACGCCCTGGAGCTGCATGGCATTGGACATGTCGCCCTCGACGCTGAGCTTGCCCTGCATGAAGGCGGTCATTCCGTCGAGCTTGCCGGCGGCCATGTCTTCCCAGTCCGACCAGGCGACCTTGATCGTCGTGTCGGCGGGCCCGTCTTCCTCGGTCACCTGCTGAGCGTTGCCGTCGAGCAAGACGACGCCCTCGCTGCCGAAATCCAGCTTCACCCTTTTTCCGGGGAGCCAGGCATTGGCCGAATTGAGACGCTGCGCCATTTCGCTCTTGGTCATGACTCTCTCCTGATTGGAATCCCCACACCCGTACTTTCCCCGAACTTCGCGTCAAGCCTACACGAGTGTCAATAGCGTCCGGCTTTCCTCGCTTCACGAACGCCGCTAGGCGGGCCATCATGGACGCAGCCGAGGCAGTTCACGAGAAATTCCTGACGAAGGTCGCGGGCGGCAGGCTCCCGCGGCGATCGAGCACGACCGATCCGGCCGAAGTGGGGCTGGCTCGCGAGACGATGGTCGAGCTGTTCTACAGCCAGTGCACCAGCCGGCAGATGGACCGGCTGTCGCGAAAGCTCCAGGCGCGCGGCGAAGGCTTCTACACGATCGGCAGTTCCGGCCATGAGAACAACGCCACCGTGGCCGAGGCCTTCCGCCTCGACGACATGGCCTTCCTTCACTACCGTTCGAATGCCTTCCAGATCCACCGATCGAAGAAGCTTCCGGGTCAGACGCCCTGCTGGGACATGCTGCTCTCCTTCGCCGCCGCGGCCGAGGATCCGATCTCGGGCGGACGCCACAAGGTGATCGGCTCCAAGCCGCTCAACATTCCGCCGCAGACCAGCACGATCGCCTCGCACCTGCCCAAGGCGGTCGGTGCCGCCTTCAGCATCGGCCTCGCCCGCACCCTGAAGCTTCGCGAAACGCCCCTTGCTTCGGACTCCATCGTCCTGTGCAGCTTCGGCGACGCTTCCGCCAATCATTCGACGGCCCAAGGCGCGATCAATTGTGCGCAATGGGCCGCCTATCAGGGCACGCCGATGCCGCTCGTCTTCCTGTGCGAGGACAATGGCATCGGCATTTCCACCACGACTCCGCCGGGCTGGATCCAGGCCTCCTTCCGTGATCGGCCGGCGCTTCGTTACATTCACTGCAGCGGCCTCGACATGGCCGACGCCTATCGCGGTGCGTGCGAGGCGGCGCGCCACGCCCGGACCAAGCGCCAGCCGGTCTTCCTCCACATGGATTGCGTGCGCCTCTACGGCCATGCCGGGTCCGACGTTCAGTCGACCTACCTGCCCAAGGCGCGAATCGAGTCGGACGAAGAACGCGATCCGCTGCTCCACAGCGCCGCGCTACTGATCGAGCAGGACATCCTCACCGAGCGGCAGATAGTCGACATCTACAACGAGACCGAGGCGACGCTCGAGCGAATTGCCGAGGAAGCGATCAGTCGGCCAAAGCTGATCAGGTGCGCCGACGTCATGGCGAGCATCGTTCCGCCCAAACGCGAGCGCATGGTGGCCAACACGCCGGCACCCGAGGAACGCCGGGCGCTGTTCGCCCGCGATCTCGGGATGATGGACAAGCCGCAGCACATGGCTCGTCTCCTCTCCTGGGCGCTGGCCGACCTGATGCTTGCGCACCGGAACATCATCGTCGCCGGCGAAGACGTCGGACCCAAGGGAGGCGTCTACAACGTCACCGCCAAGCTGCACGAGCGCTTCGGATCGGCCAGGGTGATCAACACCCTGCTCGACGAGCAGAGCATCCTCGGCCTCGGCATCGGCGCGGCCCACAACGATCTGCTCGCCATCACCGAGATCCAGTTCCTGGCCTATGTCCACAACGCCGAGGACCAGATCCGGGGCGAGGCCGCCACCCTGAGCTTCTTCTCGAGCGGCCAGTACACCAACCCGATGGTGATCCGGATCGCCGGCCTGGGGTACCAGAAAGGCTTTGGCGGTCATTTCCACAACGACAACAGCCTTGCCGTCTTCCGCGACATTCCAGGCCTGATCCTCGCCGTCCCGAGCAACGGCGCGGACGCCGTCGAGATGCTTCGCGAATGCGTCCGACTCGCGCTGGAGGAGCAGCGAGTCGTCGTGTTCGTCGAACCGATCGCGCTCTACATGACCCGCGACCTTCATGAGGAAGGCGACGGACTGTGGACCGCCACCTATGCCGCGCCGGGCGAGGCGAAGCCGATCCGCCTTGGCGAACTCGGCATTCATGGCGACGGCACCGACCTCGCCATCGTCAGCTATGGCAACGGCTATTATCTGTCGCGCCAGGCCGAGAAGATCCTCAGGGAGAAACACGGCCTGAACCTTCGGGTGATCGATCTTCGCTGGCTGGCGCCGCTGAACGAGGAGGGCCTGCTCGATGCCGTCGCTCCCTGCAAGCGAGTGCTCGTCGTCGACGAATGTCGCCGGACGGGCTCGCAAAGCGAAGCTCTGATGGCGCTTCTGGCTGAGCGGGCGCCGGAAAAACGTTGGCGGCGGATCTCGGCGGAGGACACGTTCATTCCGCTGGCCCGGGCGGCAACGCTTCCGCTGCCAAGTCGCGATTCGATCATCGCTGCAGCGCTGGAGACGGTCCGTGGCTGAACGGCAATCGGCCCTGGTCGTCTGCCCCGGGCGCGGAACCTACGGCAAGGCCGAGCTCGGCTATCTGAAGCGCCTCCACGGCGACAAAGGCGGGCTGATCGCCATGGCCGACCGGATCCGTGCCGATCGCGGCCAGCCTACCCTTTCCGAGCTTGACGGAGCCGAGCGCTACAGCGTCGCCCTGCACACGCGCGGCGACATCGCCTCGCCACTCATCTTCACCGCTTCCTACGCGGATTTCCTGGCGATCGACCGCTCGCGCTTCGACATCGCAGCCGTCACCGGCAATTCGATGGGCTGGTATACCACGCTGGCTTGCGCTGGAGCGGTCAGCGCCGAGCACGGCTTCCGGATCGTCGACGCGATGGGCGAGAACAGCCAGGCCGGCGATCCGGGCGGCCAGGTGCTTCTGACGCTTGTCGACGAGGACTGGCGCGAAGTGCCGGGGCTGCGCGAGCAGGTGCTCGCGCTTGCCGAGGCGATCAACGATCGCGACGGCTGCGCTCTGTTCGTCTCGATCGAGCTTGGCGGGATGATCGTCTTCGCCGGCAACGAGGCCGGCCTGGATGCGCTGGTGGCCGAGGCGCCGCCCTCTCCGGTTCGCGAGCCGCTCCGGCTGGTCAACCACGGTCCTTTCCACACGCCGCTGATGCAGGGCTCGTCCGAGCGGGCCTTCGCACTTCCCGAGCAATGGTTCGACGGTCCCGACCTTCCGATGGTGGACGGACGCGGCCATATCTGGCGGCCATTCGCAAGCCGTCCGCAGGCGCTGCGCCACTACACGTTCGCGACCCAGATCCTGGAGACCTACGATTTCACCCGCGCTGTTCAGGTGGCGGTGAAGGAATATGCGCCCGACCGGATCATCCTGCTCGGCCCCGGCGACACGCTCGGCGGCGCCATCGCCCAGGCGCTGATCGCCATCCGCTGGCGCGGCCTCGGCTCGAAGCGCGACTTCCAGGACCTGCAGGCCTCCGACCCGATCCTGTTGTCGATGGGACGGGAAGAGCAGCGCTCGCTCGTCGCGGGCTAGAGTCCGAACGGATAGGTCTCGTCTTCTCCGCCCTCGGGCTCCGGCCCGAGCGGAGTCACGGCTTCGGTTTCGTCGAACCAGACCCAGGCGTCGAACTGCCTCGGCAGGATCGCCTGGGCATAGTGGCTCCAGCGCTCCGTCTCCGGCCGATAGATGACGCCGATGAACCGTTCCAGCCGAGGCTCCATCAGTTGCTCGCGAAGGTCCGGGTCGAGTTCGCCTTCGCGCAGGTCGAGGAGGAAGCGCGGAACGCCGCAGTCGTGGGACAGGCGCTCATAGCTGCCGGGGAGCGACGGTCGCACCGTCTTGACCTCCATGGGCTCGTCCCAGTCCGTCGCGGCGGCGACGGTGCCACCATGCGTTCCGAAGCCGATCAGCCGCGCCTCTTCGCCGAACTTTTCCTTGACGAGCTGGCCGACATTCAACTCCTCGCGAACCTGCCCCATTTCGGTATGAGCGGCATTGCCGATATGACTGTTATGCGCCCAGACAACGGCCTTTGACAGCGGCCCCTTGGCCTCCAGCAGCTGGCTGAGCGTTTCGAACATGTGCGTATCGCGCAGGTTCCAGCTTTCGGCCGCGCCCTGGTACATGGCCCGGTAATAGGCCTCGGCATTCTTCACGAGGCGCGCATTGGCGGCAGCGTCGAGCCACTCCTCGCCATCCTCGGCCGCATATTGCAGTCGCTTCTGCTGAAGCTCGCGAAGCATCTGGAGCACCGGCGCTTCGCAGCGGGCATAGCCTTCGGAGTAAGCGAGACGGCCATAACGGGCGGGATCGCGGCTGAAGGGCGCAAGGCAGCCATAGCGCTCGCGCGCCAGCTTGGCGGCCTCAGGATCGACATCGTCCAGATAGTCGATCACCGCCCGCATCGACCCGCCGAGATTGTAGAGGTCGAGCCCGTAGAAGCCGGCCATCCGCTCGAGCTCCCGCCCCTCATTGTGGCGACGAAGCCAGCGGATGAAAGCATCGACATCGGTGTTGCGCCACATCCAGGTCGGGAAGCGGTGAAAGGGCGGATCGTCGGCGGATGCGCCTTCCCCTTCCCGCTTCGGCCGGTGGCGCACGAAACGGTCGATACTGGCGGCGTCGGGCCAATCGGCCTCGACCGCGACGATGTTGAAGTCGTGCCGCTCGATCAGTCGCCGAGTGATCGCGGCCCTGGCTCGGTAGAATTCGCTGGTGCCATGGCTCGCCTCGCCGAGAAGCACCACGCGCGCGTCGCCGAACCGATCGAAGAGGGCGCCGAAGGCAGGATCGTCCATGTCGGGAAGGATTTCGGCGGCTCGGTTGATCCGCTCTTCGACTGAGCGCGCTTTCGGCGGAGTGCCCGGCTCCTCCCCTCCCGCCCAGCCATGCTCCCCGATCAGCGGGACGAAGCGGACCGGGCCGAGATCCTCCTGTTCGAATCCGTCCTCGGCGGTGCGGGTGACCTTGACCAGATTCTGCACCGACTGCGGCTCGCCGATCGGCATGACCAGGGTTCCGCCGATCGAAAGCTGGCGAAGCAGGGCCTCCGGGACGTGACTGCCGCTGGCGGCGGCAAGGATCGCATCGAAGGGCGCCTCTTCGGGGCAGCCGTGGGTGCCGTCGCGGTGAAGGATGGTGACGTTGTCGTAGCCGAGTCGCCGAACCCGCGTCTGGGCAAGATCGGCCAGTTCCTTGTGCCGTTCGATGCCGATCACCCGCTCGGCGATCCGGCCCATGACGGCGGCAGCATAGCCGGATCCGGCGCCGATCTCGAGCACTCGGTCACCCGGCGCAACTTCGGCGGCGTCGACCATCAAGGCGACGATATAGGGCTGGGAAATGGTCTGATCGGCCTCGATCGGCAGCGGCGTGTCCTCATAGGCCGCGCCGACAAACTCGGGAGCGACGAACTGTTCGCGCGGAACTTCGCGCATAGCGGCAAGCAGTCGGGGGTTGCCGATCCCGCGCCCTTCGATCTGGCGATCGACCATGATTTCGCGTTCGCGAGTGAAATCGGCCATTCCCTGCCTCCGACCCCGTCCTTAAACCAGCGCAATGGCGGCGCGTTCCAACGAACGGATCATCGGCCTCTACGAAGAGAATGCCCGGTTGTGGGCGTCGCTTCGCCGAGGCAGTGGAGCGCTGGAACGCGCCTGGCTCGATCGGCTCGTCGAGCGCCTGCCTTCCGGCGGCGCGATCCTCGATGTCGGCTGCGGCAGCGGCGAACCGATCGCCCGTGCCCTGATCGAACGCGGCTTCGCCGTCACCGGCGTCGATTCCTCCTCCTCGCTGATCGGGATCTGCAAGGAGCAACTTCCGGAGGCGGACTGGCGGGTTGCGGACATGCGTTCGCTTTCCCTGGAGCGACGGTTCCACGCGATCATCGCCTGGCACAGCTTGTTCCATCTGCCACCCGAGGACCAGCGGCCGATGTTCGGCCGCTTTGCGGCCCATGCGCTCCCCGGGGCGATCCTCATGTTCACCAGCGGCGACGAGGCGGGGATCCGCATCGGCGAATGGCAAGGCGAGCCCCTATACCACGCGAGTCTCGATCCCGAGGAGTATCGGGCGCTGCTCGAGTCGAGCGGGTTCGCCGTGCTGGAGTATCGGGCGAGCGATCCCGAGTGCGGCGGTGCGACGGTGTGGCTGGCCCAGGCGCAAGGCCCGTTCGGCGCCTGAACAGCCATCGGTCCCGAGCACGTTTGGAACGAAGCTCGCCCCGTTTCGTAAATGAACAGGGCGTGCCCTGGACCGTCCCTTCGACCCGTCAACGACCATGAGGACCTACGCGATCAGACGCGCGCCACCGGCATGGCTCTTGCTGCTCCTGGTCCTGATCGCGGCGCCGGCGAGCGGTCAGCTTCCGGAGCCGAACAATGCCGCCGCGCCGGCAGAGATCGTTCAGGATCCCTTTGGGCGGACCACCCCAGCGGGAACGGTGGGTGGATTCATCGACGCGATCGCTGCGCGCGATTATGAGCGCGCCGCGCGCTATCTCGATCTGTCGGACACCCGTCCGTCTCGCCGGGCCCGGGTGGGGCCCGAGCTTGCGGCCCAGTTCCAGGCACTCCTGGACCGCGAGGGAAATCTGCGACCGCGCAACGAGCTCAGCCGGGACATTGCCGGCGAGCTCAATGATGCGCTTGAACCGGACCAGGAGCGAGTCGGAACGATCGGCCGCACCGCCGAGCCGATTCCGATTCTGCTTCGCCGGGTCGAACAGCCTACCGGCCCGCCGATCTGGCTCTTCTCGAACGACACCCTGGACGAAGCGCTGAACACCGAAGTGCCGGGTGACGTGACGGCTGCGGAAGAGTGGCTTCCTGAGTCCATGTCGGACCAGGAAGTGGCTGGCGCCCCCTTGTCTCACTGGCTGACGATCGCTGCCGTCATCCTGCTCGCCCTGATTGCAAGCACGGCCCTGCTCTGGCTCGCACTACTGTCCCTCAACCTGCTGGGCACCCGGTTCGGCGGCTTGCGGGGCTTCATCCGAGCGACCGCCCTTCCGATCATCCTGTTCGCTGCGGTGGCGGTGGCGAGCTGGACGGCACCTTTGCTCGGAATCTCGATCGTCGCCAGGGAAGCGCTGAGTTGGCTGACCCTGATCGTCGGCTGGCTCGCCTTCGGCTGGCTCCTGTGGCGACTCGTCGACGTCGTTGCCGACGGAGCCCTGGCGGGACTCGCCCGCCGCGGGCGGGCCAGCGCCACGGCGATCATCAGGATGAGCGCACGCGGCGCCAAGTTCATCATCGTCGCGATCACGCTCGTCTCGATCTTCGATGTCTTCGGGTTCGAGGTGACCGCGGCGATCGCAGCGCTCGGGATTGGCGGCATCGCGCTGGCGCTGGGCGCTCAGAAAACCGTCGAAAATCTGATCGCCAGCGTTTCAATCGTCTCTGATCGTCCCTTCCGGGTTGGCGACGTTTGCCGATTCGGCGACCGGATCGGCACGGTCGAAGATGTCGGGATGCGATCGAGCCGGGTGCGAACGCTCGACAGGACGCTGCTGACGATCCCGAACAGCAGCCTCGCCAATAGCGACATCGAGAATCTGACGGTGCGCGACCGATTCCTGTTCAGTCCCAAGCTTCACGTGGCGGGTGCCACCGAGCCTGAGCGTCTCCGGCGCTCACTGGAGCGGCTTCGGCAACTCTTCGCGGGCGACGACAGGCTGTTGGACCGAACGGCGCGCGTTCGCCTGCTCGCACCGGTAGAGGATCGCCTCCCGATCGAGATTTTCGGCTACGTCCTCGTCACTGACATCGACGAATTCCTGGAGATCCAGGAAGAGCTCGTCCTCGCCATGCTCGACATTCTTGCCGACGAGGGGCTGGAGCTTGCCCCTCCACTCGACATGGGCAACGCCCGGCTTGCGGCTAGATGAGCCCGGCAAGCGGGCTGGACGGATCGGCGTAGCGGCGCTGGCCCATCCGCCCGGCAAGATAAGCAAGCCGGCCGCTCTCAACCGCCAGCTTCATCGCCCGAGCCATCATGATCGGATCCTTGGCCTCCGCGATGGCCGTGTTCATCAGAACGCCGTCGCAGCCCAGCTCCATCGCGACGCTGGCATCGGAAGCCGTGCCGACGCCGGCATCGACCAGCACCGGCACCTTCGCGCCTTCGACGATCAGCCGGATGGTGACTCGGTTCTGGATTCCCAGCCCGGAGCCGATCGGTGCTCCGAGCGGCATGATCGCCACCGCCCCCGCTTCCTCGAGCTGACGAGCGGCGATCGGATCGTCCACGCAGTAGACCATCGGAAGGAAGCCCTCCTTCACCAGCGTCTCGGTGGCCCGAAGCGTTTCGCGCATGTCCGGATAGAGCGTCTTCGCCTCGCCGAGCACCTCAAGCTTGACCAAATCCCAGCCACCCGCCTCCCGCGCCAGCCGGAGAGTCCGGATCGCCTCCTCGGCCGTGAAACAGCCCGCCGTATTGGGCAGATAGGTGTATTTCTTCGGGTCGATATGATCGGTGAGCAGCGGCTGGCCGGGATCGGAGATGTTCACCCGTCTGACCGCGACCGTGACGATTTCGGCGCCCGAAGCCTCGACCGCGGCGGCGTTCTGCTCGAAATTCCGGTACTTTCCGGTGCCGACGATCAGCCGTGAAGTGAAGGTCCGACCTGCCACGGTCCACGAGTCGGCGAAAGAATCGTTCCCTCCCGGCCGTTGCTGTCGATTTACGCCATTATCCATCAACATCTCTCTGCTTCTCAGCCCCCGCCCACGAAAGTCACAATCTCATATTCGTCGCCATCCTCGACCCTGACCTGGCCCAGCGTCGAGCGCGGAACGATCTCCAGGTTCCGCTCGACCGCCACCTTGGCGGGCTCGAGACCGAGATCCAGCGCCAGGTCGGCAATGGTCATTCCATCACGAACGCGGCGGTGCTCGCCATTGACCCTGATCGAAACGGTGCCGTCCTGAACCATATGAGAGCCTTTGCGCGGAAGGGATGCGCGTCATATAGGAGCGCGCCATGGCGGCGCCAGCGACCATCTACGTCCTCAACGGTCCCAACCTCAACCTGCTCGGACTGCGCGAGCCCGAAATCTACGGTTCGGACACGCTCGACGACATTGCCGACCGGCTCGAGAGACGGGCGCGGGACCTTGGAGTCCAGCTCGACATTCGGCAGTCCAACCATGAAGGCCATCTGATCGACTGGCTTCACGAGGCTCGACTGAAGGGCGCCAAGGCCGTGATCCTCAATGCCGGCGGCTTCACTCACACCTCGGTCGCGCTTCACGATGCGGTACGGGCGATCGAACTGCCGGTCATCGAGGTGCACCTTTCCAACCCGCTGGCGCGCGAAGGCTTCCGGCACCGCTCCATGATCGCCGCCGCCGCCAGGGGAACAATCACGGGTTTCGGAGCGCTCGGCTATGAGCTGGCTCTGGACGCGGCGGCTCGTCTCTGACAGGGGGCGGCCCAACAGGGAAAAGGGGTTGCGGATGAGCGATAACAAGGGTGGCGGCGACGCCATGCGCATCGACACGGACCTGATCCGGTCGCTTGCCGACCTTCTGACCGAGAAGGATCTGAGCGAGATCGAAGTCGAGGACGGCGATCGCAAGATCATCGTCAAACGGGATTCCAGCAAGGCGATCTTCGCGCAGGCAATGGCCGCTCAGGCTTCGCAGGCCCAGATGCCCGTTGCGCTGGCCGCGCCGGCTGCTCCCGCCCCTTCGGCGGCTGCCGAGCCGGCGCCGAGCGCCGACCCGTCGAGCCATCCGGGCGCCGTCAAATCGCCGATGGTCGGAACCGCCTATCTGTCGCCAGAACCCGGGAGCGCTCCCTTCGCTGCGGTCGGCAGTCAGGTGAATGCCGGCGATACGTTGCTGATCATCGAGGCGATGAAAGTGATGAACCCGATTCCCGCGCCCAAGGCGGGTACGGTCAAGCAGGTGCTCGTCCAGGATGCTGAGCCCGTCGAGTTCGATCAGCCGCTGGTCATCATCGAATAATGTCGATCCAGAAGGTCCTGATCGCCAATCGCGGCGAAATCGCGCTCCGGATTCACCGCGCCTGTCACGAAATGGGGATCCGAACGGTGGCCGTGCATTCGACGGCCGATGCCGATGCCATGCATGTCAGGCTCGCCGACGAGACCGTCTGCATCGGACCGCCTCCGGCGACCGAATCCTATCTCAACATCCCCGCCATCATCTCGGCCGCGGAGATCAGCCAGGCCGACGCCATCCATCCGGGCTATGGCTTTCTATCCGAAAATGCCCGCTTCGCCGAGATTGTCGAATCCCACGGGATCATCTGGATAGGGCCCAAGCCGGAACATATTCGGGTGATGGGCGACAAGGTCGAGGCGAAGCGCACCGCCGCGAGCCTCGGACTGCCGCTCGTCCCGGGATCGGACGGGCCGGTGGAAGGACCCGAGGAGGCGCGCCAGGTCGCTGCCGAGACCGGCTACCCGCTGCTGGTCAAGGCAGCCTCGGGCGGTGGCGGCCGGGGCATGAAGATCGTCCGCAACGAAGCCGAGCTCGAGAGCCAGATCAGTCAGGCGCGGAGTGAGGCCAAGGCGGCGTTCGGGGACGACACCGTCTATATCGAGAAATATCTCGGCAATCCGCGCCACATCGAATTCCAGATCTTCGGCGACGGCAAGGGCGAAGCCATTCACCTGGGCGAACGGGACTGTTCGCTGCAGCGTCGGCACCAGAAGGTTCTGGAAGAGGCGCCCTCCCCGGTCGTCACGCCGGAGGAACGCGATCGGATGGGTGGTCTCGTCGCCAGGGCGATGGCCGACATGGGCTATCGCGGCGCCGGAACGATCGAGTTCCTTTACGAGAATGGCGAATTCTATTTCATCGAGATGAACACTCGGCTTCAGGTCGAGCATCCGGTGACGGAAGCGATCACCGGCCTCGACCTGGTTCGCGAGCAGATTCGGATCGCCGAAGGCCATTCGCTGACCCTGCGACAGGAGGATGTTCAGTTCCGCGGCCACGCCATCGAGTGCCGGATCAATGCCGAGGACCCGAAGACATTTGCCCCTTCCCCAGGGCTCGTGAAGCATTTCCACGCCCCGGGCGGAATGAATGTTCGGGTCGATAGCGGCCTTTATTCGGGCTATCGAGTTCCGCCTTATTACGACAGCATGATCGCCAAGCTGATCGTCTACGGCACCACTCGCCAGGGCGCGATGCGGCGCCTTCGCCGGGCGCTCGAAGAGTTCGTCATCGATGGCGTCAAGACGACGATCCCGCTCCACCAGGCGCTTCTGGAGGATCCCCAATTCCAGGACGGCGACTATACGATCAAATGGCTGGAGGAGTGGCTGAGCCGCGATAGCGGCTAGGTTCGTCCGGGGGACGGACCTGAAGCCACGACTCCAGCCATCTGGAGGAGTGGCTGAGCCGCGATAGCGGCTAGGTTCGTCCGGGGGACGGACTTGAAGCCACGACTCCAGCCATCTGGAGGAGTGGCTGACCCGCGATAGCGGCTAGGTCCGTCCGGGGGACGGACGAAAGCCGTCGTGTCATCCGGAGTCGCGACAAGGCCGAAACCAGATTGGCAGTCGCTGCAATCCGCCACGCACAGGCGACGGACAGCGTTCGACCGAGTCTGCCAGTCACCACCGACGCCCCTTCCACAACCCTAAACTTCACCGTTGCGCGGCCGTTATGGATCTATCGGCGCGCAACACCTTGCGGGGCCAGGGGGAGCGGCTTGAACAACGGCTATTTCTCGATCCCCGACCCGACAACGCAGCGCGGGCGCGCCCTGCTCCAAGAGCAGTACCGATCGTTGCGACGGCAGGTCCCGCTGGCGATCGCGCTGGCGGTGGTGACTGCCTCCGCCCTTGTGGCGGCGACGCTCGGCTCGATCCCGCTGGCCGCAAGCCTCGGCGTCCCGATGTCGATGGGGCTCGCCGCCGCGACGACCGCCATGATCTGGCTTCGGCGGCGTGGGCGCGTGCGGGGAATCGCCCAGGTTCGCCGTCATGTCCGCGCAGCCGCATTCATCTCGATCGCTCTTGGCCTGGGATTCGGCGGCTGGGCCCTTCTGCTCTTCCACCAGGCCGACCTGGTTCAACGCTCCCTGGTCGGGCTGCTTGTCTTCATTGGCGCAATCAGCTGTTCCTTCTGCCTCCAACCCCTGCCCTCGACGGCACGGCTGGTGATGCTCGTTGCGACAGCCCCGGTGACGGTCCAGATGCTCGCATCCGGGCACGCTCTGCTGGCCGGGCTGGGGCTCAGCCTCGTTCTGGTGGGCCTGCTCAGCGAGCGAAGCCTCAAGGCCAACTATTCGAGCTTCGAGGAAGTGCTTTCGTCGCGGTCCGAAATGGTCGTCGAACGCGAACGGGCGCGAGACGCTGAACAGCGCGCTCATCGCCTCGCCTATAACGATCCCCTGACCAGCCTGCAGAACCGGCGGGCGCTGGGCGAGTATCTCGACGCTCTCAGCAGCCTTCACGGATGCGGCTGCACGGCCGGGCTGCTGATCGTCGACCTCGATCGGTTCAAGTCCGTCAACGATGTTCATGGACATCTGGCCGGCGACAATCTGCTTCGCGAAGTGGCCGAGAGGCTGGTCGAGCTGGTCGGTCGCAGCGGTCAGGTCTTCAGGCTCGGAGGCGACGAATTCGCCATCGTCATCGAGACCACGGACGAGGATCGCTCCGCTCCCCACCGGATTGCGCGTCGGATCGTTCAGGGGATGAACGAACCCTTCCGATCCTCCGATCTGGTCCACCATATCGGGGCGAGCGTCGGAATCGCCCTCTTCCCCGAAGATGCGTCGGACCGCGAAACGCTGATGCGCCGAGCCGACATCGCTCTTTACCAGGCGAAGGAACAAGGCCGCGGCCAGTCACGCGCGTTCGAGCCGGTGATGGACGCCGTGCTGAAGCGGCGATCGGCGATCGAGCGACAGCTCAGAAGCGCACTGGCCGCGGACGCCTTCCGGCCGGCCTACCAGCCGCTGGTCGACCTGACGAGCGGACGAACGATCGGCTTCGAACTGCTTGCCCGCTGGTCGCGGGAGGGCGATTCGGTCATCGGACCGGATCAGTTCATTCCGATTGCCGAGGAATGCGGGCTGATCAACGAACTCATGCTGAAGCTGCTCGCCTGTGCCTGCGTCGAGGCTCTCACCTGGGATCCGTCGCTGTCCATCGCCGTGAACATCTCTCCGGTCCAGCTGAAGGATCCCTGGCTCAGCGAGAAGATCCTGACCGAGCTTGCCCGGCTGAATTTCCCGCCGCGCCGGCTGGCGCTGGAGATCACCGAAAATGCGCTGATCGTCGACGCCGACAATGCCCGGCGAACGATCCAGTCGCTGAAGAACCAGGGAATCACCGTCGCTCTGGACGATTTCGGGACCGGCTATTCATCGCTCCAGCATCTGCGGATGCTGCCCTTCGACAAGATCAAGATCGATCGCACCTTCATCGGCTCGCTCGTCGACGATCCCGAGGCCCTGAAGATCGTGCGGGCGATCACCAGTCTGGCGATAAGCCTGGATCTGCCCGTCGTCGCGGAGGGGATCGAGAATTGGGAAACGGCCGACCGCCTCCGTCAGATGGGCTGCGCGGAAGGGCAAGGCTTCTATTTCGGGCGTCCGATGCCGGCCGAGGAAGTGCAGGCATGGCTGAACCGCGGTCCGGCAATCTCTCGCTCGGCCTGAGCCGCTTCTTCTCCGGCTCTCGTCCCGGGCGACGAACATGCTATTGGCCCCGCAACTCGAGGGAAGCAGCGATGAGGGCCACGATCTATCACAATCCAAGATGCGGAACGTCGCGCAAGACGCTGGAGATTCTCCAGGACGCCGGCGCCGAAGTCACCGTCGTCGAATATCTCAAGGATCCGCCCTCGAAGGCCGAACTGATGCGGCTCTACGATCGCGCCGGAATCACTCCGCGCGAAGGCCTGCGCGCGAAGGAAGCGCTGGCGCAGGATCTCGATCTCGTGAGCGGCGCCGTCAGCGACAACGCGATACTGGACGCGATGGTCGAGAATCCGATCCTGATCGAACGGCCGATCGTCGAGACGGAGAAGGGGGTGCGTTTGTGCCGACCTCAGGAAAAGGTGCGCGAAATCCTCTGATCCGGCTGGGAACAACAGGCCGCCCCGGTCTATAGGGAAGAGCGTGAAGGTGCTCGACCCGGACCTGCTGCTTCGAGCCTATGCGATCGGCGTCTTTCCGATGTCCGACAGCCGTGACGCCAAGGATATCTTCTGGGTGGAACCGCGGCGGCGGGCAATCCTTCCGCTTGACCGATTTCATCTTTCAAGGTCGCTCCGAAAGACGCTCAGATCCGATCGCTTCCGGATCACAGCCGACAGAGCCTTCGCCGAAGTTGTTCGACGCTGCGCCGATCGCGAAGACACCTGGATCAACGACGAGATCGAGCATAGCTACAATCTTCTCCATACCTCCGGACACGCCCATTCGATCGAAGTGTGGGAAACCCCAGCGGACGAACTTGGTCGTTCGGGTGCCGAGGCGGAACTTGTCGGCGGGCTCTATGGGGTGCGGCTGGGGGCGGCCTTTTTCGGCGAGAGCATGTTCTCGTCCCGAAGCGACGCTTCAAAGGTAGCGCTGGCCTGGCTGGTGGCGCGGCTGATCGTCGGCGGCTTCAGGCTGCTCGATTGCCAGTTCATGACCCCGCACCTCAAAAGCCTCGGAGCGGTCGAGATCAGCCAGGACGATTATCTGTCGTTATTGGCCTCGGCGCTCGGCGGAGGCGCCTCGCTCGCCGTTTCCGGCGCAGCCGGAGCCGGAGCCGGAGCCGGCGTTCTGGGACCCGAGCGAGCGGCGCCGGTCGAGTTCGAAGCGCTCGACCGGTTGCTCGCCGGATCCGATTCGCCGCCCGGATGGGTCATCGCGCAGCTCATCGGCCAGACGTCGTAGACCGGGTGCTCGACGACGTTAAGCGACGGCGATTCCTTGTAAAGCCATCCCGAGAAGACGCGCTCCACCCGGCGCTGAGGATTCCTGACGTCAAGCTGGACGAAGGCGCCGGTCAATTGCTGGACCTCCCAGGGAGCGGTCGTTTCGCAGGCGCGGAGCCGGACCACGACATCCCCGGCGCGGACCGCCTGACCAGGCCGAAGTGAGAATTCGCGCATCTGCCCGTTGCGCTTGTTGAGCAGCCGAAGAACGGCGACTCGTTCCGGCATCGGCGTTGTACCGGCCGGGACTTCGCTGACGGTCTGGGGAATGTCGACCGTCTCGATCGTCTCGTTTTCGGTCTGAGTCCGCTCCGGCGCGCCGGTCGGGCCACAGGCGCCAAGGGCGGCCAGCGCAGCTATCACCAGGCTATTGCGCGCTCGGATCATGCCTCAGTCGGGCGTCCAGGCCTGATAGTCACCGCTTGCCGCCTGCCGCTGGGCGCCGCGCTCCAGAGCCCCGGACGGCCGGTAGGCATCGGGCGTGCCCGTCAGGTTCGGCGCCGGCGGCTTGAGAAACTTCGGCGCAGGCGGAAGCGACTCGTCGGGAACGCCGTCAATCTGGCGGGTCAGCCAGGAATACCATTCCGGCGGCACCCGGCTGACGTCGTTCGAGCCCTTGTACATCACCCAACGGCGATCGCCGCGCCTGGACTGCATGTAGATATTGCCGAGCGAATCCTCCCCGACCTTGGTGCCGTTGCGCCAGCTGTAGAGGGCGGTCCCGAGGGTTGCCCCCTCCCACCAGGTGAACAGATTCTTGAAGAAACCCATGGCGGCTTCGCCTAGCCCCGAAGCAAGGGGCGGTGCAAGCCCGTCAGGAGCCGGGTCGGTCCTGCCACACGACCCGATCCCCTTCGACGATCCCGAGCTCCGCCGAACGCCCGCCTGGAATCTCCAGCACAGCGGCGACCGGCTCGTCCACGCCCACCGATTCCTCCGAGAGCGGGACGGTGTTGGCAGCGATTCGGGCGATTGTGCCGTCCTCCCGGACGAAGATCATGTCGAGGGGAATCAGGGTATTGCGCATCCAGAAGCTCGCCGGACGAGGCGGAGCGAAGGGGAAGATCATGCCTTCGTTCGGCCCAAGGCGCTCCCTGAACATGAGTCCCCGCGCCTGTTGCTCCGGAGTGCGCGCAACCTCCACCGTGAAACGATGAGTCCGCCCGCCGCTTTGAATGGTGAGCGGCACCAGATCCAGTCCTGACGGCGCGGTTCGAACCGCCGCGGGCTGCGAGGCATTGGCCGCGGGTTCCGCCCGGCAGGCGACGAGAGCGATCGAGAAGCCGACCGCCAGCAGCACTTGACGCGATTTCAACGGTCCTCGACCTCCACGGCGAGCGGCCCCTTCCGGCCGACGGCGATGCGCGCCCGAAGCGGCTGATCGGGGATCAGATCGGAAAGGCCGCCGCGACGCACCGTCTCCATGTGGACGAAAATATCCTCGCTGTCATCGTCCTCGCGAACGAGGAAGCCATAGCCGCGCAGCCGATTGAACCATTTGACCCGCACCGGCTCGAACGCCCCGGCCTGGTCGAGCAGGGCTGAAGGATCGATCCGATCGCTGCGCACCGCCACCGTCCGTCCGGCATCGGGAAGGATCGCCTTGCTAAGATCGATGTTCAGCACCTTGCGCGCCTGGAGGCCGCGCTCCTGCTCCGCAACCAGACATTCGACTATCGCTCCTTCGGGGAGGCTTCTGCGGTCATGCTCCTTGAGAACGCTGAAATGGACGAGAATGTCACCTTCGACCTGCTCGCTGACGACGAAGCCGAAGCCGCGGGTGGCATCGAACCATTTCACCGTGCCCGTCACCCGGACAAGCGCCTCTTCGTCGCGCGCGGGATCGCCGCTCTCCGGCGGAGCGTCCGTATGCCCGTCGAACATCTCCTGACGCGACATCTTTAACACCTGGTCCCCCCGTGGGTTCACGGTATGAGTATCACGGATTCTTCGATTGTGAACTATCCCTTTCAATCACTGTCCGCGTCCGGGACTTCGCCGGGACTGGCCCAGACGAGCCGACGCGCCAGATCCACCGAATGACCGGCGCGGATCATGGCTGAAAGCGCCTTCTCGCGAGCCGGCCGCTCCGGCGGGGTCTCGGCGAAAGGCCCGATCCTTCGCCGCTGTGCAAAACGAAGCGCGGCCTCCCAGGCGCTCCGTTGGGCTTCCTCCCGTGCTTGAGCGGCATCCTCGGCTTCGACTCCGGCGGCTCGCAGGGCGTCGCGAACCCGACGCTCCCCATAGCCGCGCCGGCCGAGCGAGGCGGCCTTGGCGCTGGCAAAGACTCGATCGTTGACATAGCCGAGGCCGGCCATCCGCTCGACCAGCGCCTCGACGGGAGGTTCATCCGCCTCCGCCCAGCCGCGTTCGGCGAGCTTGCGCCGAAGATAGGCGGCAAGCCTTGCACGAGTGGTCGCATAGCGGCTGGCATAAGCCAAAGCGGCCTGCTCCAGAGCCTCGCGATCAAGGGGCTGACGCGGCTTTCTGGGACTTCTGGGCCTCATCGCCATGTTTGTGCCACAGTCGGGCCGGATTATGAACGCGCCTCATCTCCTAGAGCGAGGCTGAACTGCAGTTTTGCGGACCGCAAAGGTCCATGAATGAGGATTCAGCCGGACGTGCTTGAAAATGAAGGCCGGGAAGAACCGCGGGGGAGCGCGGCGCCCGTGACTCTGACGCCGACGCCCACCGACGACAACCTGCCGCGCCGCTTCGCGGATTTCGGGACGATGCCCGACGCCCTCGATTATGCAGCGCAAGGGCAGCGGGGACTCAACTTCCATGATGCCCGGGGCAATCTCGTTCGTCCTTACCCGTTCAGCGATCTTCGCACCGATGCCCTTGCCAACGCCTATCGGCTGATCGCCCAGGGTATCCAGCCGAGAGATCGGATCGCCCTGATCGCGGAAACCGCGCCTGAATTCGTCGCGCTCTTCTTCGGGGCGCTCTACGCCGGCGCCTGGCCGGTGCCGCTGCCCTTGCCGACCTCGTTCGGCGGCCGCGACGCCTATATCGAACAGCTTTCGGTGCAGCTGAAGAGCGCGGACCCGAAGCGGCTATTCTATCCGCCCGAACTGGAGAGCCTGTGCACCGCGGCCGCCGCCGCGGTCGGCGTCGACAGCGAGGATTGGGCCAGGTTCGCCGAGAACGGCGCCGGCGAGTGCCCGCTTCCGAAGGCGCAGCCGGACGAGATCGCCTATCTGCAATATTCGAGCGGCTCGACCCGCTTCCCGCATGGAGTCGCGATCACGCATCGGGCCCTGCTCAGCAACCTCGCCGCCCACGCTCATGCGATGAAAATGGGCCCCACCGACCGCGGCGTGTCCTGGCTGCCCTTCTATCATGACATGGGCCTGGTCGGCTGCCTGCTTTCGGTGGTCGCCAACCAGATGTCGGTCGATTATCTCAAGACCGAGGATTTCGCCCGTCGTCCGCTCGCCTGGCTCGACCTGATCAGCCGCAACCAGGGCACGACGATGAGCTATTCGCCGACCTTCGGCTACGACATCTGCGCCCGCCGCGTTTCAAGCCAGATGAACGTCGCCGAACGGTTCGACCTGTCGCGCTGGCGGGTGGCCGGCAACGGCGCCGACATGATCCGGCCGGACGTGATGCAGGCCTTCGTCGACACCTTCGCGCCGGCCGGCTTCAAGGCGTCCAGCTTCCTTCCTAGCTACGGCCTCGCCGAAGCAACCCTCGCCGTCACCGTGATGCCGCCGGGCGAGGGAATCGTCGTCGAAATGGTCGAGGAGACCTTGCTCGCAGGCGGGACTCCGGGCGAACGCGACCGGCCGCAACGCTATCGAGCGGTCGTCAATTGCGGCAAACCAGTGCGAGAAATGGAGGTGCAGATCCGCGGCGACGACGGAAATCCGATCGGCGAGCGCGAGATCGGCCGGGTCTATTGCCGCGGCACGTCGGTGATGGTCGGCTATTTCCGCGACGAGGAGGCGACCGACGCCTGCCTCGACGAGCAAGGTTGGCTGGACACCGGCGACATGGGCTATCTGTCCAACGGCTATCTCTACATCGTCGGCCGAGCCAAGGACATGATCATCATCAACGGCAAGAATCACTGGCCTCAGGATATCGAGTGGGCGGTGGAGCAGATGCCGGGCTTCAAGGCCGGAGACATTGCCGCCTTTGCGATCACCACTCCTGGAGGCGAGGAAACTCCGGCTGTGCTCGTTCAATGCCGCACGTCGGATTCGGAGGAGCGGGGCCGGCTCCGCGAGATGATCCGCGAGCGGGTCCGGGCGATCACGGGAATCAATTGCGTGGTCGAGCTGGTTCCGCCCCGTTCGCTGCCGCGCACGAGTTCCGGCAAACTCAGCCGGGCGAAGGCTCGAAACCTGTATCTGGCGGGCGAGATGCCGACCTACGATATCGCCGCCTGATCGAAGACAGATAACGCTTCACTAACGCTTTGAGCGGTATGACCTCTGATGGAGCGTCATGACCGACAAAAGCTTGCCCAAGCTCGACTGGCGGGTGGTTTTCAACCGCGCCACGCCCCCTGGCAGCAGGGGTTGGGGACGTGTGCGCGCCGCACAGCTCGAGGAGACGGGGGCAACCCTCTCGATCGCGGCGTGGGGACAGTCGCTCAACGCCCTGCTCGTCATCTATCTGGTCGGCGGTCGCGCCCCGTCGCTCCACGTTGCCCTGTGGCTGGTGAGCCTGGCCCTGCTCCTTCACTATGTCTTCGGGCACCGGGCCAAACTGGCCGGCCGGCTGATCCATTCGGTACCGCGCCAGACAATCAATCGAGTCGCCTATCACAGCATCATCTTCGGCTTTCTGTGGAGCTTTCCGGCACGCTATTTCTTCGAGTTCGCCAATCACGGGCAGCAGCTTGCCATCGGGGTCATGACCGCAACGATGATGGCCGGTGCGGCCTTCATCTTCTCCCCAATCCCGGCCGCCGCTGCCGCCTATGTCGTCGTCATGGGCGTCGCTGCCACCAGAATGCTCGCGACGACAGACAATTGGGTGATAGCGGCAATCGGACCGATCTACACCTGTGCGATGCTGCATATGGTGCTTCACAACGGCCGCGCCTTCATGCAGCGCAAATGTCTCGACATCGCTCTGGAGGAGCGGCGGGAGACGGTCAGCCTGCTGCTTCGCGAGTTCGAGAATAGCGACGCCGACTGGCTCTGGCAGACGAACAGCCAGCTTGCTCTGACCAACGTCTCGAGCCGCTTCGCCCGAGCCATCGGCCGGGCTCGGGAAGAGCTTGAGGGGCTTTCGCTGCTGGCCCTGCTCAAGGACCGCAGCCAGGCGGATCAGAGCACCCGGCGGGCGATTGCCGCGGCCGAGGGCGCGCTTCTCCGGCGCGAGCCGATTGCCGACCTGGTCATCCCCCTTGCAGTCGGCACCGAAACCAAGTGCATCGAGCTTTCGGCGCGCCCGATGTACGGCAAGCATGGCCGCTTCGTCGGCTATCAGGGAGTCGGATCCGACGTCACCGAGGCTCGCCAGGCCGCCGACCGCATCGCCCACATGGCTCGGCATGATGCCCTCACCGGCCTTCCCAACCGGGTCCAGCTGCTCGAAGAGCTTCACGATGCGCTCGCCTTGGCCAAGAGCCAGGATCGTCAATGCGCGGTTCTTCTGGTCGATCTGGACCGGTTCAAGACCATCAACGATTCCCTCGGCCATATTGCCGGCGATCACCTGTTGCAGCAGGTCGCGCGCTGCTTCGAGACGGTGATCTCCGAGGAAATGACGGCCGGCCGGCTCGGCGGCGACGAATTTGCCATCGTCGTTCCCATCGTCTCGACCCGTGACGAACTGGAACAGCTCTGCCTGGCGCTGGTCGGAGCGCTCCAGGGACCGTTCCTGTATCGCGAGCAGCGGCTGTTTGTCGGCGCCAGCGTCGGAGTGGCAATCGGCCCTGAGGACGGCGATTCGGTCGAGGAACTCGTCCGCAATGCCGATCTCGCACTTTACCAGGCAAAGGCCGGCAGCGGCAACGACATGAGATTCTACGAGCCGTCTTTCCATGCCGGCGCGGAAGAGCGTCGAAAGATCGAACTCGCCCTCCACTCGGCGGTCGACGGTGGCGAGTTCAGCCTGAACTATCAGCCGGTCGTTGACGCCGGAACGATGAAGATTCGCAGCTTCGAAGCGCTGCTCCGCTGGAACAACCCGGAGCTCGGTTCGATCTCGCCCGCCAAGTTCATCCCGATCGCCGAGGAAATGGGAATGCTGGGCCGGATCGGCGAATGGGTGCTCCGAACCGCCTGCCGAGAGGCCGCGAGCTGGCCCCAGGATATCTGCATTGCCGTCAACGTCTCGCCGCGCCAGCTGCGTGATCCGGGTTTCATCGTCACGCTCGTGTCATCGCTCACCCAGGCGGGGCTCGAGCCGCGGCGGCTTGAACTTGAAGTCACCGAAACGGTCTTTCTCGAGCTCACCACCGCGACTCAGAAGGTGCTGCAGCAGATCCAGAGCCTGGGGGTCCGGCTTGCGATGGACGATTTCGGCACCGGCTATTCCTCGCTCGGCTATCTGCGCAAGGCGGATTTCGACACGCTCAAGATCGACCGGAGTTTCGTTCAGGCGATTTCGGCGGAGGATCCGGAGAGCACCGCGATCATCCGCGCCGTGGTCGCCCTCGCCGGCAGCCTCGGCATGAAAACGGTGGCCGAGGGCGTCGCCACGATGGAGCAGCTCGAACTGGTAAGGTCGCTGGGATGCGACCGGATCCAGGGCTATATCTTCTCGAGGCCGGTTTCCGGATCAACCGTCAAGTCGATGCTCAATCAGGAGCGCAAGCAAGCCGCCGCCTAGGCAGCCCGGCGGACTGACGGCAGACCCTTGCGCTGAAAGGGCCTGACGGTTAAGGGCTCGGCGCTCTGGCCTAGGAGTGTAGCTCAGCTGGTAGAGCATCGGTCTCCAAAACCGAGGGCCGGGGGTTCGAGTCCCTCCACTCCTGCCAACTCCCTCCTCAGCCGGTGGAGACCTGGGGAAACGGCATTGGGTCGCTGGGCGAGGCGGCGGAACGGCCGTGGAGTCGGTGCGGCTTTTCCGAGGCGGACTGCGCTGCTATTGCGGCGGCGGCCGGCAGTCCTATCTGGGCAAGGGCATTTTTCTCAAATATCGGATCGAAGGCGAAGACAGCAGTGGCGAGAACCAGTCCCGGCGAGTTTCTGCGGCAGGTCCGCTCCGAAACGGCCAAGATCGTATGGCCGACCCGGCGCGAGACGATGATGACGGCGGTAATGGTCGTCATCATGACAACTCTGCTCGGGCTCTTCTTCTTCGGCATCGACAGCGCGTTCAGCGCAATCGTCCAGCAGCTGCTCGGGCTTTTGAGCTAGACGGGGGCCAGGCCCCCTCCCCTGCCCCTCCCGAACGCGGGAGTGGGAGGCAAGGAAGGAAACAGGAAACACAATGTCCCGCTGGTACATCATCCACGCTTATTCGGGCTTCGAGAACAAGGTCCGCGACGCGATCATGGCCGAAGCAACTCGCCTCGGGCTCGACCGGATGGTCGAGGCGGTCGAGGTCCCGACGGAGAAGGTGACGGAAGTTCGTCGCGGCAAGAAGGTGACGAGCGACCGCAAATTCTTCCCCGGCTATGTGCTGGCCAAGCTCGACATGAACGACCAAGTCTATCACCTTGTGAAGAATACGCCGAAGGTGACCGGCTTCCTCGGCTCGAGCGGCAAGCCGCAGCCGATCAGCGATGCCGAGGCCGCGCGGATCCTCAACACCAAGGACGAAGCCGCTGCGGCTGCTCCCAAGCAGAAGATCAACGTCGATTATGAGATCGGCGACCAGGTCAAGGTTCTGGAAGGTCCGTTCGCCTCGTTCAACGGAATCGTCGAGGAGCTCGATTTCGATCGCGGCCGAGTGAAGGTCGGCGTCTCGATCTTCGGCCGCGCAACTCCGGTCGAGCTGGAGTTCCAGCAGGTCGAACTGGTCAAGTAGCCCGCCGCACGGGTCAAGAAACCGAGCGGCTTGGAGGCCGGGGCGCGAGCTCCGGCCTTTCCTTTGACGCGCCTGCGCCCTTGACGCTCTCAAGCGCTCCTCCCAACTCTTCCAGCGGAAGCCTTCGCCGAGGCGGTGCGGGATGTTCCTGGGCAGATGATCAGCGCGGTCGCTCCGGCGCGGCCCCGGCCGAAGGCTGTGATCCGAAGCTGCGAGAAGGAGCTTTCGATGCAGAAAGATCAAGTCTCGCCCTGGGCACGCGACGACACTCTGCTCGGGGTCTGCCACGCACTGGGCGAGGATTTCGGCTTCAATCCCCTCTGGCTGCGAATCGCGTTCGGCGCGGCGTTACTGTTCCAGCCGCTGGCGGCGGTCGGCGGCTATGTGGCGCTTGCTGCCATCACCGCCCTTGCACGCTGGCTGATCCCAGATCCGGTCCTGAGCGAAGGGGAGAAGCGCGGCGACGATGTCGATGCGAGCGACTCTGCAAGACCGACCGCCGACAACGATACCGAGCCCCAGGCGGCCGCGGCGGCCTAGTCAGGCGAACAGCCGTCCGGTCCTGTCGAGGTCGGAGTCTGGCTGATCGGCAGACGGGTGGTGGCCGTCGTGACCACCCTCGCCCTCAGCCGCGCTCGAGCACCTCGCGGATCCGGCCCGCCAGTTCGGCATACGCGAAGGGCTTGGTGATCAGCTCGACCCCCGGATCCAGCCGGCCGTGATGGACGATGGCGTCGCGCGGATAGCCGCTCGTATAGAGCACCTTAAGCGACGGCCGGAACGCGCGTGCCCGTCGGGCAAGATCGGCGCCGGTCATGCCTCCGGGAAGGATCACGTCGGTGAAGAGCAGGTCGATGGCGCTGCCCTCGTCCTCGATCAGTTGAAGGGCAGCGGCGCCGTCCTCGGCTTCCACCACGCGATAGCCGAGGTCGCGCAGCACCTCGACGGTATAGTTGCGCACGTCCGGATCATCCTCGCACACCAGAATCGTCTCGTCGAAGCCGGACTGGAGATCCTGCGCCTGGCGTCCCTCTTCCATGGCGGTGGAACAGGCCTCGAGCCGCGGCAGATAGATGCTGACGCTGGTTCCCACGCCCATGGCCGATTCCAGCCGGAAATAACCGCCGGATTGCTTGACGAACCCATAGACCATGGAGAGGCCGAGACCGGTTCCCTTGCCCACTTCCTTGGTGGTGAAGAAGGGCTCGCAGGCGCGGGCGAGCATGTCTTCGTCCATTCCGGTGCCGCTGTCGGTCATCCGGATCAGCACATAGTCACCGCTCGTCGGCTCGCCCTGCTCGCCCCTGGCTTCGAGCGCGAGATCGACATTCCGGGTCTCGATACCGAGACGTCCGCCGTCGGGCATCGCGTCGCGCGCATTCACCGCAATGTTGAGGATCGCATTCTCGAGCTGATGGGGATCGACCTCGACCTGCCACAGTCCTGGATCGAGCTTCGTCTCCACCTCGACCGTTTCACCAAGCGCCCGGTGCAGCAGCTCGGACATACCGCCAACCAGATCGTTCACGTCGATCGGCTTGGGGCTCAGCGGCTGCCGCCGGGAGAAGGCGAGCAGGCGCTGGGTCAAAGTTGCAGCCCGTTCGGCGCCGACAATGGCGCTGTTCACGGCCCGGAGCACCCGCTCCTCGGTTCCGGGGCCGAGTCGGCGCTGAACCATGTCGAGATTGCCGGCAATCACGGTCAGCAGATTGTTGAAGTCGTGGGCGATGCCGCCGGTGAGCTGGCCGACGGCTTCCATCTTCTGCGACTGGCGAAGGGCTTCCTCGGCCCGCTCGCGCTCGGCAATGGCGGCGGCGACCCGCACTTCGAGCGTATGGTTGAGGTCGCGAAGGGCTTCCTCGGCCCGGGTGCGTTCCTCGATCTCCCGCTGCGCGGCCTCGAACAGCCGGGCATTGTCGATCGCGACCGCCGCCTGGCCGGCAAGGCCGACCAGCAGCTGCTCGTGCCGGCTGGTAAAGCGACCGGGCGCCTCATGGCCGAAGAAAAGGCCGCCGATCACTTCGCCCGAACGACTGGTCACGGGCACTGCCAGATAGGAGGTGACCGGGAGATGGCCTTCCGGCATGCCATGGTAAGGCGCGTTCCGGCCGTAGCGGAGGTCCTTGCTGATGTCGTCGGACCGCACCGTCCCCTCGCCTCCGAAGGTCGGAGCGAAGACCGCGGTGTTGCGCGGCATCGGGAACTTCTCGAACTCCGCCCGATCGACTCCCGATATGGCGTAGAGCATGTATCTCTCGCCCACCTGATCGATGACATTGTAGAAGAAGGCACCGAACTGGGCGCCGGTCAGCTCCACGGCGGCATCGATGACCGTCTGAACGACCCGATCGAGATCGAGCTCGCCGGCGAGGGTTGCGCCGACCCCGTTCAGGGTTTCCAGAAGCCGGGTCTCGGCGCGCAGCGCCTGCTCCTTCTGGGCGAGGGCCTCCTCCGCCCGCTTGCGCTCGGTGATGTCGATGACGGTGCCGACGAAGCGCACCGCCCGCTCCTCGTCGAACACGGCGCGGCCGGCCGCCGCCAACCAGCGCTCGGTTCCGTCCGGAGTCACGGCGCGATACTCGATGTCGAACTCGCCGGGTCCGGAGGGATCGAGCGCGCGTTGCACGGCATGATCGGCGAACTCGCGATCGTCCGGGTGAACCCGGGCGATAAATCGCGGATAATCGACCGGAGCGTCGGGCGGCAGTCCGAACAGCTCCTTGCAGCGGGCGTCCCAGCGCAGATCGCCCGTTACCGGATTATAGTCGAAGGTCCCGATCGCCGCCGCCTGAGTGGCCAGTCGAAGCCGATCCTCGCTCTCCCGAAGAGCATCTTCCGCAGCCTTGCGATCCATTACGTCGACGCTGACGGCAAGAACGCTGGCCGGAGCGCCGGACGGGCGGATCAGGCTGACCGTATTGTTGACCCATATGATGGAGCCGTCGGGGCGGATGTATCGCTTCTCAATGTCGAATGGCTGGCCGGTTTCGACCATCTTCGTGAACAGCGGAAGATTGCGCGGCAGATCATGGGGATGCGTGATGTCCTGCATGCGAAGGCCGAGCAGTTCCTCCCGGCCTCGACCCACCATGACGCAGTAGCGGTCGTTCACGTTGATGAAGCGGCCCTCCAGGTCCGTTTCAGCAACTCCGGCGGCGGTCTGGCCGACCAGCGCCGCGAGATGCGCCTCGCTCTGGCGGAGCGCCTCCTCGACCCGGCGCATGTCGGTGACGTCATGAGCGACGCCGATGAAGCCGTTCGGCTGTCCGCTCGCGTCGAAGCGCGGCTGGGAAACCGAGTGCAGCCAGCGCCATTCGCCGTCGGCCCGCCTGTAGCGGCCTTCCAGTGTGAAGGTCTTCAGCGACGCTTCGCCGGCGATGGACTGGGCGACGAGCCGCTTGGCATCGTCGGGGTGGATCCGCTTGCGCCAGTCGAAATCGGCCGCCTCTTCCCGCGAAAGCCCAAGGAATTCGAGATAGGCCTGATTGACGAATTCGCGCTTTCGGTCCGGCCGAGTGACCCACATGATGACGGGCGAGCTGTCCGCAATCCTTCGGAAGCGAGCTTCGCTTTCCCGCAATTCCTGTTCTGCCCGCCGAGTCTCCGTAATGTCGACGCCAAGGCCGACATAGCCAGCAAACTCCCCCGACAAACGTCGGGGCACACAGGAACAGCGAAGGCAGCGCCATTCGCCGTCATGACGCCGGAAACGCGCTTCGAATTCGAAAGGCTGTCGCTTCTCCCACGCCGCCGAGCGCCGTTCGAGGACGGCGTCAAGGTCGTCCGGATGGGCGAGCCTCGTCCAGGCGTCGCCGCAAAGCTGCTCCATGGCAAGGCCGGTGAAGTCGCACAGCGCCTGGTTCGCAAACTCGATCCCGACCTCGTTCGTCACCCAGATCGGGGCCGGCGCACTGTTCGCCATGGCCCTGAACCGAGCCTCGCTTTCCCGAAGCTCGTCGGCCGACCGTTTCTGTTCGGTGATATCGACGGCGAGCCCGACATAGCCGATCAGCCTGTGCTGCTCGTCGATCCGGGGGTTGCAGCTGACCTGCATCCATCGCCACTCGCCCGCGGAATTGCGAAATCTCGCATCATAGCCGTAGCTCGACCGCGACTCCCAGGCGCGGGCGCGGGTTTCGATCACCTGGGGAAGGTCCTCGGGATGGATGAGGCTCATCCACATTTCGCCGGTGAGCTCGTCGGCTGCGAGACCCGAAACCTCGACAAAGGCCTTGTTGACGAACTCGACTCCGGTCGGACTCGTCACCCAGACCGGTGCCGGTGCGCAGTCGGCCATCGCCCGGAAACGGGCCTCGCTTTCGCGCGCGCGCCGCTCCTCGCGAACCCGATCCGTCGTTTCGTTGACGATACACAGGATTCCGCCGACGCCGCCGCTTTCGTCGCGCACGGCCGAATAGGACAGGTCGAAATAGGCGGTTTCGGGATAGCCGTGCCGCTCCATGTAGAAGGGGCGGTCCTTGGCGAAGACGGTTTCACCGGTTTCGCGAACGTTGCGGAGCAGCGGCTCGAGATCCTCCCACAGTTCGGCCCAGATTTCCCGCGCAGGCCGCCCTAGCGCCTTCGGATGCTTGTCGCCGATCGTCGGAACATAGGCGTCGTTGTAAAGCGCGACATAGTCAGGCCCCCAATAGAGGGCGATCTGAGCCATGGCCGGAAGCATCAAATCGACGGCCGACCGGAGGCTCTGCGGCCAGGATTCCGGAGTACCGATCGGCGATCCGGTCCAGTCATGCGCCTCGATCAGCGCACGCATCGTTCCCGCAGTGGCAGTGAAGCGGTGGATCTCGGCAAAGGCGTCGGACGAGGCGTGCCCCGCCTTCATTTCCTGGTCCTGGGCCACCGATTGCCGCAATCGAACCCCCTGAGTAGCCCGCCAATCAAATTCCTATATAGCGGGTAAATCGTTCCGAATCCGTCTATTAGGCGATCATTTCAAGCCACGCCACCGGATTGAAGCCAACCAAGCGTCGATCGCCGAGATCGAGCACGGGACGCCGGATCATCGACGGATGCCGGCTCATGAGTTCGACAGCCTTGTCGTCGTCGAGATTTTCCTTCTCGAAGTCGGGCAGCTTGCGAAAGGTGGTGCCGTTACGATTGAGCAGCCGATCCCAGCCATGCTCCGCAACCCAGCCGCGAAGCCGCTTTTCCTCGATTCCCGCGCTCTTATAGTCGTGAAAATCGTAAGCGACGTCGTTCGCCTCCAGCCAGGCGCGCGCCTTCTTGACGGTGTCGCAGTTCCTGATCCCGAATAGCGTCAGGGTCATGGCGCCCGCTTCCTCCTCATCATCCCTTCTCATCCTTTGTGACCGATGTCTCAGGTGGGAATCTGAACAAAAGTCGGAACCGAATAGTGGCGGAGCTTCCTTAGCGTGAGTCTCTTGCCTTTCACCAGTTCGTCGGCGGCACGCGTCGCACCGGCGACCAGGCCGTAATCGTCGAACAGGATCAGGCCGCCGGGGACCATGTGCGGCAGGAGCTGCTCGAGCGCAAACGCGGTGGGTTCGTACACGTCCATGTCGAGATGGAGCAGCGCAACTCGCAGTTCGGGCCTGCGCGCCAACAGGTTCGGCAGGGTTTCGAACACATTTCCCTGGTGCAGATGCACGTTGCCGATCGCCTTGTCTGCAAACAATTGCGCGAGCAGCTCCCGGGAAATTCCTTCGCCGCGTTCGTCCTCGAACTTTTCGATGAAGGCACGATCGTCCGAATCCCCCACGCCTTCTCGCGGGAAGGCACCAAAGGCGTCCAATCCGTGAATCTCGCGGCTGACTTCATGTTCGATCAGCGCGCGAAACATGGCAAATCGCATGAGCGATGCGCCTTTGTAGACGCCCAGTTCGACTAGCGCGCCTGGCAAGTCCTGGATGGCACGATAGAGTTCCAGGTGGGCGAGCAGCTTACCCATGCGGCCGACCGCCCCCCGCAAGTAAAAGATGTTCTCGGCTTCCGAGGCCGCCTCGGCGGGCGCAGGAATATAGGGCATGTCGATCCTTGTTGGAGAAAGCGGGGATATGACGGCGGCCGTCATGCTCCCATTCTAGCCGCAACCGCCTGGACGGCGGAGGAGTAGGGAAAAAATTTCCTAGTGCCGCGCGATCGCCGTTGAGAGCGCTTCTATAAGAAGAGGACCGCAACTACCCGCCCGCCCCCGTTCTGGAGCGACAATGGTTCGTTCGTCTGCTTGCTACTTTCGTGAGGTCGGCTCACCCCCGGGCGGACGGCCCTGATGAGAATATTGTTCTATCTGCCTGTCGTCACCTCATGGTGGTTCGAGCATATCGTCGCGCCGATCCTGCGCCGGATCGCGAGCGTCGCCGAGGTGTACGTTCTGGCGCCCGTGATGTGGCGGAATACCGGCATCGGGCCCGGCGAACTGCGCCAGTGTCTCGACCTGGACGACGTCAGGTGGCAGATCATCGACAGCGAGGACCATCCGAGCCTTCGCACCAGGGCAGCGGATCCCGCGGGGCTGATCGCGCATGTGCGCGAACTTGCGCCCGACGTCGTGCTGTGCCGAGCCGCTGATTTCGAAACCGTGCGTCACTTCCCCGGAGCGGTCCGCTTCCTGATGGAGGTCGCTTCCGCGCCCTTCCACATGGCACCGGAGACGACGACGATCACCGATCAGCCGTTCGTCTATGGCGCGACTTCCGGGCTCGTCTCTGCCGATCGGGCGCAGCTGGACGCGCTGATCGATCCGCTCTGGTCCGAGATGCGCGACCATTGGCGAGACGCCGTTCCCGATCGCGGATCCGTGTTCCGTCAGATCGGCATCCCGGAAGACCGGCCGATGCTGCTCCTCCCGCTTGAATATGAGCATGAAGAGAATTTCTTCGTCCAGCACCGCGTGCCGAAGGTCAGCAACCGGGCATTGGTGACGAAGATCGCCAGCAAGGTGACGCCGAACTGCACGCTGGTGGTGACGGATCATCCGTTGAATTCGATGCACCTCGGTGATCGCGGACTGCAGGACACCGTCTCCCGGCTCGGCAGTCGAGTGATTCTTGCGGGTGAGAAAATTCTCGGATTGCCCGCCACCCAAGCGCTTGCCCCGCATGCCGACGGCATGCTGCTGGGCGATTCCAAGAGCTTCAGCCTGGCAGCCGCGTTCGGGACCCCGATCCTGCGACGGTCGAGCTTCGCAACCGCGGGTTGGCTCAATGCCGAGACCAATCTCGATCGCTTCGTCGCCGCCGTCCGGTCGGGCAACGCCAGAGCGCCCGCACAGGCGGATGCGCGCCGCTGGTTTGCCTATCATCTGGCGAATGAGGCCTTCTACCCGAAGGACGCCGCACTGACAGGAGCGGAACTGATCGATCGCGCATTGCGGCCAGCGAACACCGATCGCTGGGGCGCCGGAATCGCTCGAGTTCAAGTCGTGAAGCAGGAGCGAGTAAGTTGACTCGTCCGTCAGCCGCCCGGCTTCGGCCACTCGCAGCTGAGGCCGCCTGCGGATGGTTTGCCGAAGTCATCGCCGGCGAACGGCGCGCTCTCGAGCAGCTCGAGCACTCGCTTCCGGAGAGCATCTCGGCCGCGGTGTCCCTCATCGCGGCACAGGTGCGGCCGCTCACCTGTCTCGGGGTCGGAAAGTCGGGGCTTGTCGCGGCGAAGGTCGCCGCCACCTTGTCGAGTCTGGGGACTCCGGCATTCTTCCTCAATGCAGCCGAAGCCGCGCATGGCGACCTGGGCGCCGTGCAGGAGGGCAGTGTCGTTCTGCTCTTTTCAAACAGCGGGGCGACCGAGGAAATCTGTCGTATCCTCCCGCTTCTGAGAGCCCGTGGATGCACCTTGATCGGCATCGTCGGCCGCTCGGACTCGCCGCTCGGCCGGGCGGTAGATCATTTGATCCCTGCGACGGTCGAGCGCGAGGCGGACCATATCGGACTGGCGCCGACAGCGAGCACGACGCTCCAGATGGCGATCGGTGACGGCCTTGCCGTCGCGGCGAGCCGGGCTCGGGCTTTCACTCGGGAGGATTTCCTGCGCCACCATCCCGCGGGCCTGCTCGGCCGGCAGATGATCCCGGTGCGCAACCTGATGCGCAGCGGTGCCGACCTGCCCATGGTGCTTCCTTCGGCGTCGGTGGCTGAGCTCCTGGCCGTCATGTCGGGGCGCCGAATGGGCGCCGCCTGTGTTGTCGATCATGGCGGCCTGCTCCTGGGACTCGTCGTCGACGGCGACGTTCGCCGCCACTTCCAGGCACGGCAGGATGTCTATGACACGCCGGCCAAAGCGCTCATGCAGCGACAGCCGCAGGTGATCGACCTGGAGGCGACGCTCGGCGATGCAATGCTGATGCTGCGCGAACGCGGAAGTCGATTGCTCGTCCTTCCCGTCACGGATTCCGAAGGGCGCCTCCACGGCATGCTCCACGCCAGCGACATCCTGAACGGTTGAGCGTATGAAGATCGTCGCCTTCATTCCCGCCAAGGGCAAAAGCGAACGGGTTTCCGGAAAGAATATGCGCGTTCTGGACGGAGAATATCTATTCAAGCGCAAGCTGCGGCAGGCACTCGACTGCAGCGCGATCACCGAAGTCTGCCTCGACACCGAAAGCGATGGGCTGGCGGAACTGGCCAGCGACCTCTCCGTGTCGCGCCTGTCGCGCCCGGCGGAACTCGCGACCAACGCAACGGACGGGCATGCGCTGTTCGCGTGGGAATGCGCGCAGCGTCCCGAAGCCGATCTTTGGATACAGCTCCTGTGTACCGCCCCGTTCATCACCGCCGACACGATTTCGCGTGCGATCGCCGCACTGCTCGCCGATCCGGAGGCGGACAGTCTCGTGGGAGTGAGCCGCGCCAAGCAATATTGCTGGAACGGCCGCACACCCGCCTACGGAACCGACCGAGTTCCGAACAGCGTCGACCTGCCGACCTCCGTGATCGAGGCGATGAGCCTTTATATCGTTCGTCGCACCGGCGACGATCCTGCGACACGCCGCTTCGGGACCAAGCCGATCCTGTTCGATCTGCAACCGCTCGAGCAGATCGACATCAACCACGACGATGATCTGGCGTTCGCGGAAACCGTTGCGGCGGGTCTGCGCGCGGCCGAGGTAACGCGCTTCCGGGCGATGCGATCGCATCTGAGTTCGTCCGTCCTTTCGGACATCTCCAAGGAACGGGGGATGCGCGTGGTGCTTCCGTCGGCCCTCCGTCCGACAAGCGGCGGCAAACTGCTGGGCCGGGCCAAGACGCTCGAGCTGACCGCGCTCGCGGAGCGCCCGGATCGCGCTCCCGGAGGGGCATGGAACGGCATCTACGACGCGCTGCAATCCTATCGCTTCGTTCGGCCGGGGGATGTCATCATGGTCGCCACCGATGTGCCCGAACATGCCTATTTCGGCGACCTCAATGCCAATCTCGCGATCCGCTCGGGCGCGGTTGGCGCGGTGATCGACGGATCGACCCGTGACACGGCGGACGTTCGTGCGCTCGGGCTGCCGGTCTTCGCCCGGAATCAGACGTGCAACGACATCAAATATGAAGGCACCGTGAAGGCGATGAACCGCCCGATCAGCATGGGCGGGGTACGTATCTGCAACGACGATGTCGTGTTCGCCGACGAGGACGGGGTCGTGGTCATCCCACGTGCGCACTGGCCCGAAATCGAGGAAGCTGCCTGGGCCGTGCTTTCGAACGAGGCGCGAATCCGCCTCCAGGCCGCGCGCGGCCGCGATGTGAACGCGATCCTTGACGAATGCGGCCAGTTTTGAGGACGAGATGATGAAGAAAGTGGCCGTGGGCGCCATCGAAATCGCCAACGACAAGCCCTGCGTGCTCGTCGCGGGCCCGTGCGCGATGGAAAGTCGCGCCCATGCCTTCGAAATGGCCGATGCGCTCACCAGCCTTTGCGCGGAACTGGGGATCGGGCTGATCTACAAGAGCTCGTTCGACAAGGGCAATCGGACGTCGATCGATTCACCGCGCGGAATCGGAATGGCGCCCGCGCTCGAAATCTTCGCCGAGCTTCGCGAACGCTACAATTGTCCGGTGCTGACCGATGTCCATGAAGCCGCGCAATGCGCAGCCGTCGCCGAAGCGGTCGACGTCCTTCAGATCCCCGCCTTCCTCTGTCGCCAGACGGACCTGCTGATCGCCGCGGCGCAGACCGGACGCACGATCAACGTCAAGAAAGGGCAGTTCCTGGCCCCGTGGGACATGCAGAATGTGGCGGCCAAGATCGCGGCATCGGGCAATGAGAATATCATCCTGTGCGAACGCGGTGCGAGCTTCGGCTACAACATGCTGGTCAGCGACCTGCGCGCGCTGCCGATCATGGCGGAAACCGGCTATCCCGTGATGTTCGACGCCACCCATTCGGTTCAGCAACCCGGCGGGCGCGGCGCCAGTTCGGGTGGCCAGCGCGAATTCGTCGCCCCGCTGGCGCGGGCGGCCGTGGCGGTGGGCGTCGCAGCCATATTCATCGAAACCCATCAGGATCCGGACAGCGCGCCGAGTGACGGGCCGAACATGGTGCCGCTGAGCGAAATGCCGGCGCTGCTTCGTCAGCTGAAGGCGTTCGACGCGCTCGCCAAGCAACCGGCATAGCTCGGAGCGCTTCAAGGCCGCCGAGCGCTGCTCCGAAGGAGCGCCTGGACGGCATCGGCGATGCCACGACTACGTGCCAGCACAATGCCGGTCTCTGTCGAGCCGGGGCGATAAGGCGTTCCGTCGAACCGTTCGACCACGCCGCCCGCCTCTTCGAGCAGCAACGCGCCAGCGGCATGATCCCAGACGAGCGTTCGCCAGTAGAGCGCGAAGTCGCGCTCGCCGAGCGCTACCAGCGCATATTCATGGCCCGCGCAGCGTTGCGTCGGCACCGTCTCGCCGACGCCCGCAGTCAGCGCCTCGACGGCGCTTCGCATCCCCTCGGGCATCGAGAACGCACTGACGATGCCGGTCAACTCAGTTCTCCGGGCGAAGCCGGCGGAGATTTCGATCCGTCTTCCGTCGCACCAGGCGCCGCCGCCGCGTTCGGCGATCATCATCCGCCCGCTCAGCGGATCGTAGATCCAGGACGCGATCGTGTCGCCGTCGCGGAGCAAGGCCAGCATGACCGCGAAGGGCGGTCGCCCTGCGGCAAAATTGCCTGTTCCATCAAGCGGATCGACAACCCACACGAGGCCCTCGTCGAGCCGATCGAGCAGCTGAGGTGCACGCGCACAGCCTTCCTCACCGACGAACCGCGCTCCGGGCGTCAGCGCAAGAAGGCTATCAGCCAAGGCCTGTTCGACGCCATGATCGGCAGCCGTCACGAGATCGCCCGGGCTTTTTTCTGCAATTTCGTGGTGCTGCAGCGCCTGGAACCGGGGCAGGATTTCATTGGCCGAAACCTCGCGGATGAGGTCCGCGACCGCCTGAAGGGAGCGATTCTGCGTGATGTAGGCCGTTTCCTGCATGGTCTAGCCGATTCCTTGCGGCCGGCGCTCGATACTCCGGAGTCGCAGCCTCCGCTCGTCGATGAAGCGACTTGGCACGTCTTGTCTATTCCATCGAACGACGGTTTCGAGATTATCCGGCTTCCGGCCTGAGGCCGCTCGGGTGAAATCCTTCGGCACCAGTTCTGCAGATCGGCTAACAGAGTGTCTGCGGCGTCGAGCGCCAACGGGCGCATGCGTTCTTCCGAGAAGGACTGGTGAATATGAAGCGAAAGGATCATTCATGCCGATTTCCAGACCAGCCCCTGTCGGGCTAGACGCGTTGCTGACGCCCGACAATTGCGCACTCATTCTGATCGATCATCAGCCTTTCCAGGTGAGCGGCATCGGGAGCCATGACCCGGCCTTGATGATCAACAATGTCGTCCAGCTCGCGAAAGCCGCCAAGCTGTTCAACGTCCCAACCTTGCTGACGACCGTGGTCGAGGAACGTGGCGGATATCTGATCAAGCCGCTTCAGGACGTCTTCCCCGATCAGAAGCCGATCGACCGAACCACCATCAACACGTGGGAAGATCCGCGGGTAGTCGAATGGGTCGAAAGCACCGGCCGAAGGAAGCTGGTCATGGCCGCATTATGGACTGAGATCTGTCTCGCCTTTCCGGTGATCCACGCTCTTGGCGAGGGTTATGAAGTCTATTTCGTCACGGACGCCTCAGGAGGTACAACGCTCGAGGCGCACCAAGTAGCCGTCCAGCGCATGGTCCAGGCCGGCGCCAGTCCGTTGACGAGCGGTGTCTTCACGGCCGAGCTCCAGCGCGACTGGGCTCGTGCGGAAACGGTTCCGGGAGTCCAGGAAATCATGCTCGCCCATGGCGGTGCGACCGCCACCAACCTCGCCTGGGAACTTCAGCTCCTCGCCGGTCGGCCGGGAAGCGGCGTCTGAACGTCATGGCTCCGATGGGTGAAGTCCGCATGGACGGGCTTCACCCTTCTTCGAGTCACAGCGCATTGACGTCGCCAGCGCCCGGTTCCCAGTCCGGCACCTGCCGGACCAGCCGATCGATCAGGAATCGCGCCGCCGGCCCCGGCGGGCTGGCGGAACGATGGATTGCAAAGAAGCGGTAAGCGCCGCCCTTCATTTCCGGCAAGTCGATCTTGACCAGCCGTCCGGTTCTGAGGTCGTCGCGTATCATGGGCACCGGCATGTTTCCCCACCCGACGCCCCCGAGCAGCAGCAAATGTTTGGTCGCAAGGTCTGCAACCCGCCAAGTATGGGTTCCGACCACGCCGATATCCACGCCCTTCGTCCCATCTGACCTGTCGGTCAGCACGATCTGAACATGGTCACGACCCGCCCCGACCGGGTTTCGAACGGCCGTTGCCAAAGGGTGATCCGGTGCAGCGACCGGCACCAAGTCGACGCTCCCCACGCCAATCCGATCCAGCCCGGCGATCTCGACGTCGGGCGGGCCACAGACGCCGATTATTGCCCTCCCGATCAGCACCTGCTCGACAACGGCGCCCAGCGCTTCGCTGCGGACATTGAGCGGAACCGTCGGAAATTCGCGACGAAAGCTCTTGAGGAGGTCGACGACGCGCGAGGCCGGGAGCATCATGTCGAGGACGATCGAAACACTGGCTTCAAGACCATCCAGAAGCCCCTGCGCTGTCGAGTGGAGACGGTTGACCCCGTTTGCAATGCTCCGGGTTTCCGCCAGGATCGATCGTCCGGCTTCCGTAAGACGCGGTCGTCGGGTCGATTCCCGCTCGAACAGCGCAAAGCCGAGATGGGCTTCGAGATTGGCGATCGTGTAGCTGATCACCGACGTCGCCCGATTGAGCTTCCGCGCGGCACCGGCGAAGCTGCCGACCTCCACGACCGTCAGGAACACTCTCAACTGATCAAAGGTCGGTGTGCTTGCCCCTTTCAATCCAGGCCTCCAGCAGACTTGCCGAGGAAATCGGCAAGATCGGGTTTGATTGTTCGATTTTCTCCGCAAGCGACTGTCTGGGTCATGACGGCTGCGATTGGATGACAAAGCGGCGTAGGCCGACGGGGCCGCTCTACCGGCCGCCAAGGCCAGCGTGAATGCAGCGCGTTCTACAAGGGGTTTTCAGCCGGCCCGAACAATCGCGAGGCTCAGGACTTTGCGGCCCCTGACCTGACACAGTCGATGAACGCGCGAAGGGCTGGCGCCATCTGGCGCTGCTGGGGGTAGGAGATGTAGAAGCCAGGGAATGGGGCGGACCATTCCTCCAGCAACGGAACGAGCTGACCCGTTTCGATCAACGGCCTCAACTCGCTTTCGACCCAGAAGGCAATGCCGATGCCCCTCAGTGCGGCATCGATCGTCATCCGTTGCTCGCTGAGGATGAGCGGCCCGAACACCTCCACCTCGATCCAGTCCCCATCCTTGAAGAATTCCCAATTATAGGGTGTCGTTCGCCCGGGCCAACGCCACCGCAAGCACTTGTGGTCGTGCAGATCCCGAGGCGTCTGCGGGCGGCCGTGGCGAGCGACATAGTCCGGCGATGCGACGGCGATCTGACGCATCGTTCCCCCCAGGCGAACGCCAACCATATCCTTTTCCATTACCTCGCCGAGCGTGAAGCCCACATCGAAGCCTGCGGCGACGAGATCGACCACGGCATCGTCGACGAGGATGTCCAGCGTGACGTCGGGATAAGCCTCGTGAAAGGTCGAAAGAATGGGTTCCACATAGGAGGTGTAAGCGAGCCTCAGGCAACGGACCCGTACAAGTCCTGCCGGCCGATCGCGGAAGTATCCGACATCGGCGAGAGCCGACTCCAGCTCGGCAAGCGCCGGCCGCACCCGCACCAGCAGTCTTTCGCCGACCTGAGTCAATGCGACGCTCCGGGTCGTCCGATGGAAAAGGCGGACGCCGAGCCTTTCCTCGAAGTTGCGGATGATTTGGCTCAGCGACGATGGGGAGAGCCCCAGCCGTTCGGCAGCCCTGGAGAAGCTGCCCAGTTCCGCCACCGCAACGAAGGCCCGCAAGTCGTTTCCGCCGGACATCCCATCCCTTTCCGAAGCTGGATTTGTTCGGATAATCTAAAGAACCTATTCTGTTTATAGCGGATTAACTAGATAGTCGAGCCTCTCTACCTCTGCAGCAGCGCATCAAGGCGCTCGAATGTTGAAGGAGGAGAAGCTTCATGATTTCCACGACAAGCGAAGCGAACGAAGTGAATGGCAAGGTCGCGCTCGTCACCGGCGCAGCGAGCGGGATCGGTCGGGCCACGGCCGAGTTGCTCCATGATCGCGGTGCGACGGTCATTGCCGAGGACATCGACCCGGCGGTCGAAACCCTCGCCCGCGACGGGCTGCTGCCGCTCGTCGCCGACATCACCCAGGATGGCGCGGCCGAAAAGGCGGTTGGACTTGCGCTCGAGCGCTTCGGGCGCCTGGATATCCTCGTCAACAATGCCGGTCGCATTCTCTACAAACCCCTCGTCGAAATGACTCGCGAAGATTGGAATTGGCAGATGGAGACGAACGTCACCGGCGCTTTCCTCCATTCGCGCGAAGCGATGAAGGCGATGATCCCGAATAGGTCTGGAGCGATCGTCAACATCGCCTCTTATGCTTCCTATTTCGCATTCCCGGGGATTGCCGCCTACACGGCCTCCAAGGGCGCGCTCGCGCAGCTCACCCGAACTCAGGCGCTCGAGGCGATCGAACACGGCATTCGCGTCAACGCGATTGGCGTCGGTGACGTGGTCACCAATCTTCTCAACCACTTCATGGAAGATGGCCGGGATTTCCTTGCGGAGCATGGAACCAAGGCACCAATCGGCCGTGCGGCAGTGCCGGAGGAGATTGCGGAGATCGTTGCCTTCCTCGCCTCCGATCGAGCCGGCTTCATCGTCGGCTCGGTCGTGATGGCGGACGGCGGAATGAGCGTCGCCATCGGCTGACGAATAGCCCGGTCGAGACCGGCACCCAATCAAACCAACAACAGGAAAGGCGCGGCCGCGCGGCCGCGAAGGATATCGCATGACAAACGAACTGACCATCGCCGCTTTCTTCACCGCCAAGCCCGGGCAGAGCGAAAAGCTCGGCACCCGCCTGCTTGCCCTCGTCGAAACGACGCGGCTCGAGCCGGGCTGCGCCCGCTACGACATCTACCAATCCGAGGACGATCCGAATGCCTGGTTCGTCTTCGAACATTGGCGAAGCGCGGCCGACTTCGACGCCCATCTCGCGGCACCCTACGTCCAGGCGTTCATGGCCGAGGTTCCGAACCTCTGCGCCGACGATGTCGAGATCTGCCGCTACCGCCGCCGATCCGACGACGCCGAGCGCGCCTGACCACCGAACTGAAGGAGGATCCCAAATGACCCATGAACGAAATCTCGTCTGGCTCGTCACCGGCTGCTCCAGCGGCTTCGGACGGCAGATCGCGACCCACCTTCTCGATCGCGGCGAGCGCGTCGTCGTCACCTCGCGCAGGACGGAGGATGTCGCGGACCTCGTTGCCGGACGCGAGGCGATGCTCCTGCCGCTCGACGTCACCGATCCGGCCCAGGTGCAGGCAGCGGTCAGGGATGCCGAGGAACGGTTTGGCGGCATCGACGTGCTCGTGAACAATGCCGGCCTGGGCTACTTCGCCGCCATCGAGGAGAGCGAGGAAGCGGCCGTCCGGGCGCTTTTCGAAGTAAACTTCTTTGGCGTTGCCGCGATGGCGAGGGCCGTTCTGCCGGGGATGCGGCGGCGACGGAAAGGCACCATCGTCAACCTCACCTCGGTCGGCGGTCTCGAGGGCTATCCGGCCGTCGGCTATTATTGCGCGACCAAGTATGCCGTCGAAGGCCTGTCGGACGTGCTTCGGAAGGAAGTCGCGCCGCTCGGCATCCATGTCATGACGGTGGAACCGGGCGCCTTCCGGACCGAATGGGCCGGCTCCTCGCGCGAAGCGGCGAACAGCATCGCCGATTATGACGCAACGGCTGGCGCCGCCCGGCGCGCCTATCGCGACTCCGTAGGCCGGCAGCCCGGCGATCCGGCCAAGGCCGCCGCTGCGATAGCGGAGGCGGTTCTCGTCGCCTCGCCCCCCAAGCGCCTGCTGCTCGGCGCCGACGCCTACGAGGCGGCCACCGCGAAGCTCGACGAGATGCTCCGCGAATTCGCGCGGTGGGAGGCGCTCACTCGGAGCACCGCCTTCGACGGCTCCCCTCAGGCCTGAAACCCCAATCCCATCATCACAAGAACGGGAGAATTGCCATGTCGAGATTTGCAGACAAAGTTGCCATCGTGACCGGCGGAGGCTCCGGGATCGGCGAGGCCGCAGCCCGCCGGCTGCTCGCCGAAGGCGCCTTCGTCGCCATTTCCGGTCGCAGCGAAACGCGGCTTGCCCAGGCCGCCGCCACCATGCCGCAGGACCGGATCCTGGTCCATCGCGCCGACGTGTCTCGCCGCGAAGAATGCGACGGCCTTGTGACCGCGACGGTTGAACGCTTCGGCCGGCTCGACACCCTCGTCAACGCTGCCGGCATGAACCTCGTCGGCTCGGTGGACGACACGTCGGACGAGGATTGGCGAGCCTGCTTCGGGGCCGATGTCGACAGCGTCTTCTACATGGCGCGGGCGGCCCTGCCCCACCTGCGCCGGACGAGGGGATCAATCGTGAGCATCGGATCGGTCTCCTCCCTCGGCGGCGGCTGGAGTCATGCCGCCTACAACGCGGCCAAGGCGGCGGTTGCCAATCTCACGCGCTCCATCGCCTGCGACAACGGGCGTTATGGCGTGCGCGCCAATACCGTTTGCCCCGGCCTCACGGTCACCGGCATGGTGGACGAGATCATGAAGGACGAGGCGCTGCTGGCGAAGGCGTGGGAACGCATTCCGCTGCGGCGAGCCGGCACTCCGGACGAGATCGCGGCCGCCATCGCCTTTCTGGCCAGCGACGAAGCGCTGTGGATAACGGGCGCGACCCTGGCCGTGGACGGCGGCCAGACCTGCACGGACGGCGGACCCGAATGGGGCAAGTGATCGATGACTTAGCGGCGCATTGCCGCTGATCGAGCCCTGGATGCGCCGAGATCGTTCGGCGAGCCGCTGATGCGCCTTTCCATTTCCATCCAGCCCACAGGCGGCGAGCCCCGAAAGTTCGCCGCCTGTCTTGCCGGCAGCGAGCAACCGGTTTCAGGCCTTCCCCGCCTGGCTGCGCAGCCGTTCGATCAACCAGGAAGCGGCCGGGCCCGGCGGCGTGTCCGTCCGGTAGATGGCATGCATGACATAGTCTCCGCCAATAGTGTCCGGCATGTCGAGAGGAACGAGACGCCCGCGCTCGAGATCCTCCGCGATCATCGGTTCCGGCATGTTGCCCCAGCCGATGCCGGCCTTGAGCAGCATGTGCTTGGATGCAAGATCAGCAAGACGCCAGGTTCTCGCGCCCATCACGCCGAAATCCCGGCCTTTGGTGAGCGGCGAACGATCAGTCAGGACGAGCTGGACATGATCGCGGCCTGCACCGGGCGGGTTGCGTCCGGCGAGGGCCAGCGGGTGCTGAGGGGCGGCTACCGGGATCATCCGAACGCTGCCGACACCGATCCGTTCGACACCCCCGACCGTATCGAGCGGGCCGCTGACGCCCAATGTGGCCTCCCGGTCCAGGACGCGCTGCGTGACGGCCCCCAGCGTTTCCACATGGAGATGGAGCGACACGGTCGGAAACGCGTCGCGCAGGCTCGTGAGGGCGTCGACCACCCGCGCCTCGGGAAGCAGGATGTCGAACACCAGGTGGAGTTCGGATTCGACGCCCTGCAACAGGACCTTGGTCTTGGCACGAAGTCCATCGACGCCATTCAGGATCGTTCGCGCTTCGGCCACGACCATCCGACCGGCTTCGGTCAATTGCGGCCTCCGCGTGGTTTGGCGGTCGAAGAGCTTCACGCCGAGCTGATTTTCCAGATTGGCGATGGAATAGCTGATGACCGAGGTCGCGCGATTGAGCCGTCGTGCCGCGCCGGCGAAGCTGCCGACATCCACGATGGTCTGCAAGATACGCAATTGATCGAGCGTGGGCGTTCCCGGCTCGGATATCATATCGGATTCCTCGAACGTTCCGCGCGAGATTATCCGAATCCTTCGGACCTGCCACTCGCCTTATGTCGGCTTCTCCTAAATCGTTCTTTGTCCAGCACCAGGCCGCACCTTGCTGAAGGGTTGCTGCCCCGCTTCAACTACAGGGGAGGACCAGATCATGGCTTATTCAATCATCGGTTCCGGTGCGATCGGCACCGCGCTCGCTCGGCAATTTGCGCGCAGGAACGTTCGGGTTCGGGTGGCCAACACCCGCGGACCCGCCTCGCTCGCCAGCCTTGCGGAGGAGCTCGGCCCAAGCATCGCCCCTTCCGAGCGTTTCGAGGCCCTGTCGGCTGACATCGTGATCCTCGCCGTGCCCTTCACGGCCGTTCCCGATGCGGTTTCAGGCGTCGGCGATTGGGCCAATCGGATTGTGGTGGATGCGACGAATGCGATCAACTTCGCCGATTTCACGCCGGCCGACCTCGGAGGTCGGCTGTCCACCCAGATCGTCGCCGCTACGGTCCCGGGTGCAAGAGTCGTCAAGGCCTTCAACACCTTGCCGGCGGCAATGCTCGGCGCCGATCCGGAGGTGAACGGCGGGCGGCGAACGATCTTCCTGTCGAGCGACGATGCGGGGGCCGCCAGCGACGTCGCCATGCTCGCGGAGCAGCTGGGCTTTGCTTCCATCTATCTCGGCAAGCTCGCCGAAGGCGGCCGTCTCCAGCAATTCGGTGGCCCTCTGGTCGTTCATTCCCTGATCAAGCAGCCTTGAAGCCGGCCGGGTCGCCGCCCGCTGAAAGGGTGATGATGCCGAACTCCGGGCACAAGCGCTGACGGTCGATCCACCGGGTCGCGCGGCGAAGGCCGGGTTGAACATGTCGAAAGATTCCCGCTTCGCGGATCGTGCGCGTCACTCCCACTCGATGGTTCCGGGCGGCTTGCTCGTGCAGTCGTAGACCACCCGATTGATGCCCTTGACCTCGTTGACGATTCGGGTGGCGACCCGGCCGAGGAACGCCGCGTCGAAGGGATAGGCGTCAGCCGTCATGCCGTCGGTGGAGGTGACCGCACGAAGCGCGCAGACATGGTCGTATGTTCGCGCATCGCCCATGACGCCGACGGTACGCACGGGCAGAAGAACGGCAAAGGCCTGCCAGATCGCATCGTAGAGCCCGGCATTGCGGATCTCCTCGAGATAGATGGCGTCGGCCTTCCTCAGGATATCGCAGCCTTCCTTGGTCACCTCGCCGGGAATGCGGATGGCGAGCCCCGGCCCGGGGAAGGGATGGCGGCCGACAAAGGCTTCGGGAAGCCCGAGCTCGCGCCCAAGCTCGCGCACCTCGTCCTTGAACAGTTCCCGAAGCGGTTCGACCAGCGCCATGTTCATGCGATCCGGGAGTCCGCCAACGTTGTGATGGCTCTTGATCGTCACCGACGGGCCGCCGGTGAAGCTGACGCTTTCGATCACGTCCGGGTAAAGCGTTCCCTGGGCCAGGAAATCGGCACCGCCAATCTTTCCGGCCTCCTCCTCGAAAACGTCGATGAACGTCTTGCCGATGAACTTGCGCTTGGCTTCCGGGTCGGTGACCCCCTTGAGGCCGCCCAGGAACAGATCCTCGGCATCGACATGGACGAGCGGGATATTGTAGCTGTTCCGGAACAGGCTCACGACCTGCTCGGCCTCCCCCTGGCGCATCAGCCCGTGATCCACGAAGACGCAGGTCAGCTGATCTCCGATCGCTTCGTGAATCAGAACCGCGGCCACGGCACTGTCGACGCCGCCGGACAGGCCGCAAATCACCCTGCCCTTGCCAACCTGGTCGCGGATCTCGGCGATCTTGGTCGCCCGGAACTCCGCCATCGTCCAGTCGCCGGCAAGACCGCAGACGTGCCGGACGAAATTGGCGATCAGCTTCGCCCCATCGGGCGTGTGGACCACCTCGGGATGGAACTGAACGCCGTAGAATCGGCGATCGTCATCGGCCGTCGCCGCGAAGGGCGCGCCTTCGGACCGGGCAACGATCCGGAAGCCGTCGGGAATTGCCTCGACCTTGTCGCCATGGCTCATCCACACCTGATGCCGCTCGCCCTTCGCCCAGAGCCCGTCGAACAGGACGCAGTCGTCGACGATCTCGATAAAGGCCCGGCCAAACTCGCTATGGTCGCCGGCAACGACCCTTCCGCCAAGCTGCTCCGCCATAAGCTGCTGACCGTAGCAGATCCCCAGCACCGGAACGCCCTGTTCGAACAGAGCGTGATCGGCGCGCGGACTGTCCTGAAAGGTGACCGATGCCGGACCGCCGGAAAGGATGATCCCTTTCGGCTTCATCCGATCGACGGCGCCGACCGCTCCGCTGAAGGGGACGATTTCGCTATAGACGCCCGCCTCGCGCACCCGTCGGGCGATCAGCTGGGTAACCTGGCTGCCGAAGTCGATGATGAGGATGGAGTCGGAAGGCTGGACCGTCATGGCCGGCGATTAGGCATCGCCTCGGCCCCTGTAAAGGCAGGCGCTAAGATCGGCCAAAGAGAGGTGGAGGGGATCCGCCATGGGGAGGCGCGCGAAGCAAGCTCCGCGCGCCCCTTCATAATCTCCCGGATCAGACTCGGAAGTCGTAGATCCGGCCGTTGGCCGCGTAGCAAGTGAAGCTTTCGCGGTCGATCCGGCCGCGACGATTCCAGCCGCGATAGTCGACCTGCTCCACACGTCCGCGGACCCGGTAACCCCGACTTGTCCGGTCGAGATCGGTGATCTGGACGTTATGACCGTAGCGCTGGGCTTCGCGGCCGCAGGCATTCACCGCCGCCTGGGCCGTGTCGTAGCGGTTATAGCCGTAGCCATAGCCAGAATTGTAGCCATAGCCGCGATTGTAGCCATTATAGCCATAGCCGCGATTATAGCGGTCATAGCCGTAGCCATAGCGATCATTGCCATTGTCGAGGGCGGCGATGACGGCAGCCACCCCGCCGAGAATGGCGACGCCGGCGATGATGTCGCCCGCATCGATGCCGCGATCGCGACGGTCCCAGGACTGGGCCTGTGCGGGCACGGCGGTGACGGTCAGCGCGGCAGCGGCCGCGGCGCCGGTTACGAATTTGGTCAGAGCCTTCATGGCAACCTCCTGCTTTGAAAAGCCGCGACACTTTCCGCAGCTTGGAGTCATAATAAACGATGCGCTCTGACCTCGCCCTGAACTGGATGGTAGTCTCGCGTTCAGCTTCCCAAGCGAGTATCTGAACAGGGCGAGCTACCAGGGAAGCGGGAAAAGCATCAGAAAGCCGTTGGCCGTCAGAAGCGCCCCCACGACCCCCAGGCCGCCGGCGAGGAGCAGGATCGCGCGGTTGAGCGCGAGGATCGCGACCGAACCCAGCACCAGCGCAAGCTGAAGCAAAACCTCGGCCCGGTCGAAGGAATCGTCCCGTTCGGAGGCACGCTCGCGCGCTGCCTCATAGGCTTCAGCCTGGGCTCGGAGCTGGCGCTTGCCTTCGCCGCGGAGCGGATCGGCCGGTGCGGCCGGATCGGGCTCGTTCTCGTAGCGATCGATGGTTGCGCGATACTCGGCCAGTCGGGCGCGATTCGCCGCGCTTTCGGCACCGGACGCGATTTCCGCTTCCAGTTCCTCGGCAGCGATCTCATAAACGGTCTGGCGCATGTTCTTCGCCTGGAAGAACGCCCAGGTGTCGCTGGCGCGGATGTTGTTGAAGATCATGTCGTCGGTCGCATTGCCGCCGCCGAGGCCGCCGACGGCCAGCACTGCGGCGAGGAAGGCGATCAGCAGAGCGGCACCGTTGCGGAATCGCTCCGCTTTCTCATTCTCCTCGCGATCCTCATGAATTTCGGCGATCAGATCCGCCGCGTCCCTGCTGTCCATACGCCACACTCCTCGAAAGGATTCGGGCGATTAGCCGCTTGTCTTCGCAAGTCCAGAAAGTTGGCGAGGAAGCTGTTGATTTGTAACGGCGTTGTGCCAAGGCGGAGCGAGTCGTGTATCGGGGGAAAATCGGATGAAGTTGAAGTTCGCCGCCGCCTTGGTTGCTCTGATGTCGGCAACGGCCCCGGCGGGTGCGCAGCCGCAAGGCCAGCCCAAGCTGATCGTCGCCATCTCCGTGGACCAGCTTTCGTCCGACCTGTTCGCTCAATACCGCCAGACCTTCACCGGCGGCCTGAGACGGCTGTCGCAGGGCGTCGTCTTTCCTTCCGGCTATCAGGGGCACGCTGCGACCGAGACCTGCCCCGGCCATTCGACGATCCTGACGGGATCGCGGCCGGCGCGGACGGGGATCATCGCCAACAACTGGTACGACCTCGGAACGGCGCGCGAGGACAAATATATCTATTGTGCCGAAGACGAGCGGGTCGAAGGCAGCAGTTCGGACAATTATACCGTTTCCCCCCATCACCTGCGCGTGCCCACGCTGGGCGAGCATATGCGCCGCGCCGACTCTTCGAGCCGCACCGTCGCCGTGGCCGGGAAGGATCGCGCCGCAGTGATGATGGGCGGCCGGGATCCGGCCCAGCGCTGGTGGTGGGGCGGGGTTGAATTCGTCAGCCATTCGGGAACCGAAGCTCCGCAATCGGTCCGCAGGATCAATTCGGCGGTTGCCCAGGCGCTCGCGGCGCCGCGCCAGGCGATGCCACTCGCGCCGGTCTGCGAAGCGCGAAGCCGGGCCATCCCTCTCGAAGGCGGCGGCGGTCCCGTCGGAGCGGGCCGTTTCGCTCGCGAGGCCGGCAACCGCAATGCCTTCCGGGCATCGCCGGAACTTGACGGGGCAGTGCTCGCGCTGGCCGTCGCTCTGCGCGACGAACTCCGCCTGGGCCAGGGACAAAGCACCGACCTGCTCGCGATCGGCCTTTCCGCCACCGACTATGTCGGCCACAGTTTCGGAACCGAAGGATCGGAAATGTGCCTTCAGCTGCTCGCTCTCGACCGGGCGCTCGGCGATCTGTTCGATCATCTCGACCGGACCGGCATCGACTATGTCGTGATGCTGACCTCGGACCATGGCGGACATGACATTCCGGAGCGGATCCGTCAGCAGGCGGGTCCGGACGCGGCTCGCGTGGACCCGGCGCTGAGCGCCCGAACCATGAACGAAACCCTCGCCCGGCAGCTCGGCCTCTCCGGGCGGCTGCTGTTCGGCGACGGTGCCTTCGGCGACATGTATGTGAGCCGCGACCTGTCGCCCGAGGATCGCCGCCGAGTCCTCACCGAAGCGGTGAACGCCTATCGTGCTCACGCCCAGGTGGCGGCCGTCTTCACCAAGGAAGAGATCGCCGCCACGCCTTCGCCATCCGGACCGCCGGACAATTGGACCCTGATCCAGCGCGCCCGTGCCTCCTTCGACCCCGAGCGATCAGGCGACTTCTACGTGATGCTGAAGCCGCGGGTGACCCCGATCTTCGACACGAGCCGCGGCTACAGCGCCACTCACGGCAGCCCCTGGGACTATGACCGGCGCGTGCCGATCCTGTTCTGGCGCGGCGGCCTGACGCCGTTCGAACAACCGCTTGCGGTGGAAACGGCCGACATCCTGCCGACCCTTGCGGCGCTGATCGACGTGACCATCCCGGAAGGGACGATCGACGGTCGCTGTCTCGACCTGATCGAAGGGCCGGAAACCTCCTGCCCCCAATAGTTAAGCACTCACCTAAGTTTCTCTTGCGCGGAAGGGCTCGGCCTGATTAGTTAAGCACATGCTTAACGAATCGGCCGCGCTCGATCTTGCTTTCCAGGCGCTCGCCGATCCGACGCGCCGACAGATGGTCGCCCGACTAAGCCGCGGACCTGCTTCCGTGAGCGAGCTGGCGAAGCCGCTGACCATCAGCCTGCCGGCCGTGCTTCAGCACCTGCAGATGCTCGAGCAGAGCGGCCTCGTCCAAAGCGAGAAGAAGGGGCGGGTCCGAACTTGCCGGATCGATCCCAGGGCCTTGAGCGAGGCGGAGCAGTGGATCGCCGAACAGCGAGTGCTCTGGGAGGCGCAGCTGGATCGGCTGGAAGCCTATCTCGAAACCCTGAAAGCCGAGGAGGAAAAGAATGGCCGAACATGATCTCGTCCTGGAACGGACCCTCGACGCGCCGCGCGAGCTGGTTTGGCGCGCCTGGACCGATCCGAACCATCTGAAACACTGGTTCGCACCCAAGCCTTACGAGATCTCGGAAGTCGAGCTCGAGGTCCGGCCCGGAGGCATCTTCCGAATCCGGATGGTGGGACCGGACGGCTTCGACACCGGCCATGGCAATGCGGGCTGCGTGCTGGAGGTCGTCGAGGGCGAAAGGCTGGTGTGGACCAGTGCGCTTGGCCCGGGCTTCCGCCCCACCGCGCTTGCAACGGAAGGCTGCGAGTCCTTCCCGATGACGGCGATCATCACCTTCCAGGATACCGGCGACGGCCGGACCTTGTACCGCGCGGTTGCGCTCCACAAGGACTCGGCCGACAGCGACACGCACGCGAAGATGGGCTTTCACGAAGGCTGGGGAACGGTTGCGAGCCAGCTGGAGCAGTTTGCCCGGAGACTGCGGCAGGACGCATGACGGACGAATCGTTCGTCCTCGCGGTCCGGCGGCGATTCGATGCGCCGCCGGAACGCGTCTTCGATTGCTGGCTCGATCCGGCCGAAGTCCGCCACTGGCTGTTCGCCACGGAGGATGGCGTCATGGAGACGTGCGAACTCGATCCGCGGGTCGGCGGCCGGTTTGTCATTTCCGAGCGGAGAGGCGATGAACTGGCGGAGCATTTCGGCGAATATGTCGAGATCGACCGTCCACGGCGGCTCGCCTTCGACTTCTGGACCCGCTTCAGCGACGAACGCAGCCGAGTGATCGTCGAGGTCGCCGCCGACGGCGACGGCTCGCTGCTCACCCTGACGCATCGAATGAACGCGCGCTGGACGCCCTACGAGGATCGGACGCGCCAGGGATGGACGATGATCCTGGAAGGACTCGCCCATTCCCTGGCGCGCTGAGCCGTCAGCAGCTTCGATCGATCTCGCGTCCGACCAGGGCGCCGACGGCGCCGCCGATGACCGCTCCGACCGTTCCGTCGCCGCCGCGGCGCGAATAGCGGCGATTACCGCCGCGGGCGACTTCCCGGCCGAGAAGAGCGCCGGCGGCGCCGCCGACGATGGCTCCGGTGGTGCCGCTTCCGCAGAGCCGGCGATCATAATAACGTCGGTCGCCATAGCCGCGAGCATACCTGCCACGATCGTCATAGCCGCGATCGTAATAACCGCGGTCGTAATAGCCTCGGCGGGAGGCGCGGCGATCATAGCCGCCGCCATAATAGTCGCCGGGACGATAACGGCGCGGCGCCTCGCGATAATAGCCGTCATAGGAACGGTCGTAATAGCCGTCGCGATGATCCGCCTGCGCCGCGCCGGGCAGCATCACGAGTGCGGAGAGCGACGCGGCAGCGCCAAGCATGAATTTTCTGAGCATGAAACGGGCTCCTTCAGGATACGCTGGCGGCGCAGGTGCCCGCCGGATCCCACCCTGGGCGCCAGAGGCTGAGCGACAGATGAACATCAGGGTTGATGCCCACTCCTCGCCTGCAAGCGGTCGCGTCGCGCACGACCGCGGATTGCCAGAGCGACTGAACGAAGTGGAAGTCCCACACCGGCTACCACTGATCCCGGATTTTTCTCAGCCAGGCGAAGACCACCGAGCGGTCGGCCGCCTCGAGCACTGAGCCTCCTTCTTGTGCGAAGCGCTCGCGCAGGCCGGGGTCGTCCAGCCGAAAGAACAGATTGATCTCCAGTTCATCGGCCATCGAGGTGAACAGGGTTTCTAGTCGCGCCGGCTCAAGCAGTTCCGCCGCCTTCGCATTGTCCGGATCGAGGCTCAGCGTGAATTCGAGATTTCGGGCGAGATAATCGTGGCCCGGATAGAGCCGAGTGCGGGGCGGCAGCTCGTCCTTCAGTCGCTCGATCGTCAAATGAAGAGTCCCGACATGGCCGCCAAAGCCGCAATTGCCGACTCCCGCCCCGAACAGAGTGTCGCCGCACAGCAGGAAGGGCTCGTCGTCCTGGCTTCCGAGGAGACTGATATGGGTCATGGTGTGCCCCGGAGTCTCGAGCACGCGCAGCGAGAGGCTCGAGCCAATATCGACAACGTCCCCTTCGACCAGCATCCGGTCGAACTTCTCGATCACGCCCACCGCCGCCCTGGCGGCAAGCACCCTGGCGCCGGTCTCGGCGCGCAACGCCTCGTTCCGGCCGGCATGGTCCCAATGTTCGTGCGTGCTGACGATCTGGGTGATGTCCAGGCCCCGCTCGCGCGCTGTCTCCAGGGTGAGATCGAGGTGGAAGGGATCAATCGCCGTCGCCTCCCCCGTTTCGGCGCAGAAGACGAGGTAGCTGATATGATTGTAGCTGTTGCCGACCGGCGTCGCCAGGACGGGCATCAGGCCGGTTCCCGCTCGGCAATCGTCTTCATGTTCTGGAGGAACAAGCGAAAATTGGTCTCGGAAATCGCCTTGGCTTCGGCTTCTTCCATGTCCACCGGGATGAAGGTCGAACGAAGCATGAGGATGCTCGCTTTGGGCCCGGCCCGGATCACCTTGGCCCGGCCGAGATAGTCGGCGAACGGAACGGTGCCGCCGGTGTCGACGATTCGATAGGCCAGCTCCATCTCTTCCGAGTCGAAATGTTCGCACCGTTCGACGACATGGGTTTCGCCGAGATGGCCTTCGGTTCGCATCGTCCGGACCATTCCGAGCCCCTCGCCCTCGAACTCGATCGCCGCGACGAAACCTCTGCTCGCCTCGCGCTGTCCGTCGTGCGAGGCAAGGAGGTGCCACACCCTTTCCGCAGGCGCTTCGATGCGCGTTGCCCGTTCGTTCACCACCATCGTCTTTCTCCCGCTCAGGACGATTTCGCGCCGCGCCCCATCACCCCGTCCAGGCTCCAATGGAGCTTGACCTTGTGCACCTTCAGAATGAGGTTGTTCTCGACCTCGGCGATGTCGCTCTGGCCGTAGCAATGACGGGTCAGGAAGGCGCGAAAGTCGTCCTGCGACTTGTGGTAGGTTGCCATTCCGAGATCGAAGCGGCCGAGCAGCATGGTGAGGTAATAGACCTCCGGCACCTCGGCGAGCCGATGCGCAACCGCATCGACGTCCGCGCCGGCCGCGACCTTGATGAAGGTCATGGTGTTGAAGGTATAGCCGAACGCATCGGGAAGCGCCTCGGCCTGTATAGTGATGACATTGTCGTTGATGAGCTGGCGGACGCGGTTGCGAACGGTGCCTTCCGAAACTCCGACGATCGACGCGATGCTGGAATAGGCCATTCGCCCATCCTGCTGAAGCAGCTCGATGATCCGTCGATTGAGCTCGGGGCCCTCCAGCTGTGCCTCGACCGCTTCCTGTTCGGCCCTGCGCCCGCGCGACTGGCTCATCTTCTCCAACTCCGTTCTCCCCGCCTTGCCTTAGCCTAGACCTGCAGGGCCAATCGCCCAAACGATGCGCATTCCTGAGCGTATCTGTCAAGTTATGCCGGATATCGCAGTGTGTGTCTTGACGTCTTACGGTTTTCGTAGGACGTTATGACGAATCGATGACCGGATCGAAACGGGAGTTGGCCCATGAATGCGATCGCCGAACCAGTGCTCCACCGCCGGCCGCTCGAGCCGCTCAAGGAAGGTGAGGACGGTCAGTTCACCCAGAGCTGGTTTCCGGTCTGCCTTTCCACCGACGTTGCACCGGGCGGATTTGCGGGCTTCGATTTCCTCGGCGGACGCGTGGTCGTGATGCGGGATTCCGAAGGGCAGGCCAGCGTGCTCAGCGCTTATTGCCCCCATATGGGCGCGGACCTCGCCGGCGGCGAGTTGGTCGACGGCACGATCCGCTGTCCGTTCCATTTCTGGCGCTTCGGAACGGATGGCCGCTGCGTCGCGACCGGCACCGGCGACAAGGTTCCGCCAACGGCGAAGCTGTTCGCCTTCCCCACCACCGAGAGATATGGCTGCATCTTCGCGTTCAACGGTACCGAGCCGCTGTTCGACCTCCCCGAATTCCCCAAGCCAGCGGAAAATCTCGTCTGGAAGATCGGCGAATGGAACGTCCGGATGCCGGTCGATCCCTGGGTGATCTGCTGCAACACGCCCGACATGCAGCATATCAATGTCGTTCACGGGATCACCTTCGACAGCGAGCAGCCGCACGACGAGGTTCGCTGGGCGCCGCATTCGATGACCTACGAGCTCAAGGGCACGATGCGCGACGGTACCCGGATCGAGTTCGACGTCGGCATCTTCGGCACCAGCATCTACTGGCAGCACGGGATGCTCGGCGGCCGCTGGTTCGGCTTTGTGGCGCCGATGGGGCTTCCGCGCCCCGGCGAATGCCGGATGTTCTTCGCCGTCGCCGTCGAGGACGATCCGTCCGATCCGCAAGGGACGAAGGCCTTCCTGGACGCGATGTACGACCTTGAGGTGCACGTCGCCACGGAGGACCTGCCGATCGTCGAGCGGGCGAGGTTCCGGCCGGGGACGCTCACCAAGAGCGACAAGTCGCTATCGAGATTCCTTCGCTACGTTCGGGATTATCCGCGCGCGCACCCGTCGGCGAGCTTCATCAACTGATCGAAAGACGAGGAGAGCGTCATGGGGGCGAGACTGACGGAAGAGGATATCGAACAAATCGGCAGGGTCTGCCCCCGGCTCTATGAAGCGGTCGGGTGGAGCGAGGACAAGGCGCCGGACTGGGCCGCCTTTCGTGACTGCTGCCATCCCGACATCCTGCTCGTGCCGATGGGAAGCGGAGCAGCGACCCCGATCGGACTCGAAGCCTTCATCGCAGGCATGGAGGCCCAGCGGACCAGCGGCGCAGTCGCGCAGCTCTCCGAAGTCGAAACCAGCCGGGAGGTGACCGGCTATGCCAATCTCGCGAGCGTTCGAAGCAGCTTCGTCGCGACCATCAACGGCGAGGCCCGACGCGGCGTGACTTTCGCTCACCTCGTTCGCGAGGCTGGGCGCTGGCGGATCATCGCGACGGCCTGGGAGAATGAAACGGAGGAAGACCCGCTGCCCAGCGACTTCGAGTGACATGAGCAGATTCGCCTAGAAGAAACGGCCAAGAGACGCCGCCAAGGGGGAGAGGAAGATGAGGAAAGATCGGATCGCGGCGGCACTGATGTCGTCCGCTTTGGCGGCGCTGACTGTTCCCGCAGCGGCTCAGGAAACCGTCGATTGTGCAGCGGCGCCCGACGGGTCGGCCGAGGCGCAGCAATGCGCCGCGACCGCAAATGCCGAAGGCGGCGCCGACATCATCGTCACGGCTCGGCGTCGCGCCGAAAGCCTTCAGGACGTTCCTGATTCCATTACCGCATTCACCGCCGACGATATCGCCGAGCGGCGCCTGGAGCGGATCGACGACTTTCTTGCGGTCACATCCAACGTCCGGATCAACAACGATCAGGATACAGCAACGAACAACATCGCGATCCGCGGTCTGGGCGCCAACCGCAACCAGGCAGCCGCGGTCGCCTTTTCGGTCGACGGTGTGGTTCTTCCCGATTCCGACGCCTTCACGATCGACCTCACGGACGTGGAGCGGGTGGAAGTTCTCAAGGGGCCGCAGGGCGCACTCTACGGTCGAGGCGCGATCGCGGGCGCGATCAACATCACCACCCGTCGCCCCACCAACGAATGGGAAGGCGAAGCCCGGGCAAGCTACCAGACCGGCGATGCCTGGCGGGTTTTCGGAGCGGTTGCCGGCCCGATCGTCGAAGATACGGTTCTGGCCCGCATTTCCGTATCCCACCGCGACAGCGACGGCACCATCATCAACCAGTTCGACGGCGAGGGAATCGACCGAAGCCGACAGTCACGCCTCACCGGCCGATTGATCCTGACGCCCGCGCCCGGCCTGGAGATCGATCTTCGCGCCGCTCATACGGACGAGACCGGCGGCTCGACATGGTTCAGCCGCGCCGACGTGCTCGGCCAGGGGGGCGCGATCACCGAGGACATCGCCGCGATCCGGCCGTCCCAGGACACAAGATCGCTGACCGAGCGCCAAATCACCGACCTGTCGATGCTGGTCAATTACGATGCCGGCTTCGCCACCCTCACCTCGATCTCCGCCTACAACCGGATCGACGTCTTCTTCCGACAGGACCTGGACCTGTCGCCCTTCCCGCTGGTGCCCAACGCCCAGCAGTCCCGCGACACCGAAGCCTATAGCCAGGAGATACGGCTGACTTCGCCGGGCGGACAAAGGCTGCGCTACATTCTCGGCGCCTATTACCAGCACTCACGCCGCGACATCGAGACGTCGGCGGTGCTCGACCTGTGCCTGTTCGCGGGAAGCTGTTTCAGCGGCCCCGGCGGCAGCTTCGCGTCGGGAGGCACGCTGGCGGCGCCGCTCGCCGACAACCGGATCACCTTCGATCAATATGCGCTGTTCGGACAGCTGAATTTCGACCTGACGCCGCAGCTCGAGCTCACCGCCGCACTTCGCTACGACGCCACCGAAGGACGCATCGACGACTTCTTTTCCTCGCTCGTCACCGAGGAAACGTTCGAGGCGCTCCAGCCGAAAGTGTCGATCGCCTATCGTCCCTCGCGGCAGTTGATGGTCTATGCGACCTATTCGCAGGGCTTCAAGAGCGGCAGCTTCAATCCCGCCGCGGCCGGACCGGCCTTTCCACGGGTTCTCGGGGAGGAGACGTCGCGCAACTACGAGCTCGGATTCAAGTCGACCCTGCTCGATCGCCGGCTCATCTTCAACGGCGCGGCCTTCTATACCGAGCATCTCGATCCGCAGATCTTCCAACTCGACCCCGCAACGATCACTCAGGGTTCGCTGAACGCCAATCGGGTGGAAATCACCGGCTTCGAGCTGGAGCTGAACGCCCGGCCCATTCGCGGCCTCGAGCTCAGTGCCGCCTTCGGCTATCTCGACGCCCGGATCGACGATTTCAACGGCACCGAACTGTATGTCGGGCAGCAGATGCCCAATGCACCGGAATTCACCCTCAATGCCGGCGCCCAGTACCGCTTTCCGATTAGCGGGAGCTTGACGGGTCGCGCCCGGGTCGATGCCGCCATCATCGGCAGGCAGTCCTTCCAGGATTTTCAGTTCCCGCAGAATGACGAGCTCTATCTCTTCCAGCGCAGCTACGGCACCGTCGATGCCCAGCTCGGTCTGGAAGGGTCGAACTGGACCGCGACCTTGTTCGTGCGCAACCTGTTCGAGCGGGATTACGCGACCAGCGCCTTTTCCCGCTACATCTTCGCCGCCGCCCTCGTCCCGCTCAACAGCGACGCGATCCAGCCCGACCCCGGCCGGATCGTCGGAGTCGAGCTGGGCTTCCGATTCTGAGGAAGATCATGACCGAACAAGTCCGATTTCACCTGCGACCGGAAGGCGAGAAGGCGTTCGGTTACGCTCAGGCGGTGAGGACCGGGGATTGGCTGCTCGTCGCCGGCACGCTTGCCGTCGACGATTCCTTCAAGCCGGTCGCATCCGGGGACATGGGCGGCCAGATCGCCACGATCTACCAGGCCATCGCCCGGACTCTTGAAGCACATGACCTCGGCATGGCGGACATCGTCAAGGAAACCCTGTTCGTCACCGATATGGACGCTTTCCTGGCTGCCAACAGCCGCCGGATCGACGCCTATGCAGGTGCTCTGCCTGCCGCCACCGCGGTCGAGGTCCGGCGGCTCGCCTTTCCGGAATGCCTCGTCGAGATCGAGGTCATGGCGGCCTTCTGAAGAAGGGAATGGATATGCCCATGCTTGCCGACCTGTTCGTCCCCTCGGTTCGATGTCATCGTGCGATCCGCCTCGATCGGCCGGCGGCCGAGGTCTGGGCGGTGGTCGGCGATCTCGCCAGCCTCGTGCCCGGCGGCGGGATGATCGAGCGGGTCGAGTTGGTCGGCGAGGGTGCAGGCGCGATCAGGACCTACCATCTGGTTGGGGGCCATCAGGTCGTCGAGCGGATCGAGGAATATGATCCATCCCTCTTCCGTTATGTCTATCGGATCCTCGATCCCGGCCCCCTGCCCTGCACGCACTATCTCGGCCTGGCGCAGGTCACCCCGGCGGGCGGTGCGAGCCTGCTGTCCTGGACGGCGATGGCCAACCCGATGGACGAGGACCCCGAAGCGCTCGGCGCGCTGCTCCATGCGAACTTGTCCGGAGCCCTCCAGGCGATCGCCGCTCATTTCGAAGCCGGCGGCCAATGAAGCGCGGCGTCGCCCCGGCCTGGACGGCAGGAAGCGCGACGCCGGCATCGATTCCGCTCCAGGACCCGGTTTCGGCCGATGTGATCGTCGTCGGCGCCGGTTTCGCCGGGGCCATCGCCGCTCTGGAACTGGCGACGGCCGGCCGTTCGGTGGTGGTCCTCGATGGCGGAGGATTTGCGAGCAATGGTTCGGCAGCGAGCGCCGGCCAGATCGGTCCGCTCTTCTACGGCGCCAGGAAAAGCCCCGACAGCGTCATCGCAAGGCTCGGGCGGGAGCAGGGCGAGCGATTGAACCGCGCCGTCGCCGCGTCGGGGCGATGGCTGTTCGAAACCATCGCCCGGCACGGAATCGAATGCGAAGCACGCACCGGCCTGCTGTGCCTTAGCCGAAGCGAGCGCAGCCTCAGCCAGGCGAGCGCCAGGTTCGACAAGTGGGCCTCTTACGGGGGCGCCGCGCTGACGCTCGGCCCAGGCGAGCTTTCGGACCACATTCGTTCGCCGAAATATGCCGGCGGGATCCTCCTCCCCGACGGCGGCTCGCTCAACCCCGCCTTGCTGCTGGCCGGCCTTATCGAAGCGGCCAAGCGGCAGGGCGCGGCGATCCACTTCCGCACGCCGGTGAGCCGGGTGACGAAGCAGGGCGGCCTGTGGGTGGCGACGACTCCGGAAGGAAAGGCGATCGCTCCGCATTTGCTGGTCGCCTGCGGGACGGCGGGCGGCGAGATCTGGCCGGGTCTCGACCGCACGACCTTCACCGCCGGCTGCGGCTTCGCGACGACCGATCCGATCGCCGACCGCGCCGCTTCGCTGCTCCCCAAACGCGGTCCGGTCGTCGACCTGGACGACAAGGCGGTTTTCGCGCCGGCGATCACCGCCGACGGACGGCTCGCCGTCAGCTTTCTCATATCCGATCCGGCCGCGGATCCGACCGTGGCAATCAGGCCCGCCCTTCGAAGGCTTCGGACGGCGTTCCCGGACCACCCGCTCGCCCCCTTCACGCGCTTCTCCTCCGGTCGGATCGCGCTGACGCCCGACGGCCTGCCGCGGCTGTTCAGCCGGGACGGAATGGTCGCGGTGACCGGCTGCAACGGTTTCGGGCTCACGCTGGGCGCGCTCGCCGCGCGCGAGGCCGCCCGGCTCATCCTCGGCGAACCCGCCGAGCGGCTGGCCCTGCCCGTGACCGACCTGAAGCCGATCAAGGGGTCACGATTGATGTCCGCAATCTTCGCCGGCGCGCTGGTTCCATTCGTCAACCGGTTCGGCGCCTAGACCGTCCAATCAAAGCAGGAGTGTTGCCTTATGGCTGAGACTGCCGATGTCGTGATCGTCGGCGCCGGGATCATCGGGATGAGCGCCGCCTTCCAGATCGCCCGCCGATCCGCGCTTCGAGTCGTCGTCCTCGACAAGGGCGCCGGCCCCGCGGAGGGCTCGACCGGCGCCTCCTCCGCGGTTTGCCGGTTCAAATATTCCAATCCGGAGATCGTCCAGCTCGCCACCGACGGCATCTCCGCCTACCGCCACTGGAGCGAGTTTCTGGGCGTCTCCGAACCGATCGCCCGCTATCACCCGATCGGAGTCCTCTGGCTCGGCAACGACAGCGAATGGGCAAGAAAGGAATCGGCGCGTCTGTCCTCGCTCGGAGTCGCTGCCGACTCGCTCGACGACGAGGATCTGGCGCGAAACTTTCCCTCGATCAGCGCATGCCGGGTCGCGCCCGACCTGGTCGGCGGCGAGGCGCATGACTGCCGCGGCGGCGGCGGCCACCTGTTCGAGCGCGACGGCGGCTATATGGACCCGGTCGACGCGCTCCAGGACCTGATCGGCGCGGCACGATCGCTCGGCGTCGAGCTTCGCTTCAACAGTCCGGTCGACGGGATCGAGGCGGAGGGCGGCTCAGTCCGCGGCGTCCGCCTGGCCTCGGGCGAAACCCTCTCCTGCGGCGCCGTCCTGCTCGGCGCCGGGTCCTGGTGCCTCGACTTCCTGGCACAGCAGGGTCTCGATCGCTGGCCGCTCGAGCCGACCCGGATCCAGATCGTCCATATCGATCGACCCGCGGAAGTTGCGGAGCCCCTGCCCGTCTGCGTCGATCTTCCGGGCGGCATCTATTTCCGTCCGCAGAACCGGGGACAGCAGATCATCGTCGGCTCGGTCCGGGAGGAAGACGAGCGCGAGGCGATTGCCGACCCGGACGAGTTCGCGCGCTTCGTCGACGACGAATTCCTCCACCCCAAGCTGTTCGCGCTCCAGCACCGACTGCGCCTCGATGATCTGAAGGGGCCGATCCGGGGCTATAGTGGGCTCTACACGATTAATCGCGCCGACATGCACCCGATCGTGGGCGCGACTCCGCTGGCGGGCTTCTACGTCGCCAATGGCTGCAGCGGGCACGGCTTCAAGCTCGCCCCGGCGATCGGCAGCCTGATCGCGCGCCAGATCACCGGCGAACGCGCCGATTTCGACACCTCGATGGACCCGGCGTTCCTCGCCTTCGACCGCGAGCCGATCCGATTAGCGGCGCTCAACGTGCTCGCCTGAGCCGGTCAGGGTTGACCCCGGAGAGGCGCTCAGCTCGCTACGCCTTCCGGGCGTCAGGTCCGGCCTAGTGAACGGCGCGGTTCTGCGCTTCCGCCTTGGTTGCCAGCGAGAAGCGCGGCTCGACCTCATCGAGCCGCCCCTCGAGCAAGTCGGCGGCATAGGCGCCGACCGCCGGCCCGTGCTTGAAGCCATGGCCCGATCCGGCGCCGACCAGGAGCAGGTTGCGCCATTGCGGATGGAAGTCGATCAGGAGGTCGCCATTGGAGCTGTTCTCATACTGGCAGACGCGCGCCTCGTTCATCGGTGCCCGCGCCAGCGCTGGGAAGCGGCGGGCCATGAAGGCGCGGACCTCGGCGAGCGCTTCCGGCGTCGGCGTTCGTTCGATCGTGTCGGGATCGATCCTCGGACCATGAGCATCGTGGGCAATCTTGAAGCCGCGATTTTCGAGATCCGGAAAGCCGTAGTAGATGTCGCCGCCGTTGAAGTCCGCCCAGCCGGGCAGATGGCCGGGGGTGAAACGGGAGTCGCCGGGAGGCGTGGCAAAGTAGAAGATTTCCTGCCGGGTCGGGAAGATCCGGGAACCCAGCAGCTGCGGAAACAGCTTGGCAAGCCAGGGGCCGCAGGCAAAGACGAAGCGATCCGCCTCAATCGTCCGCCCGTCCAGTGTCGTGACGTGCCGAAGCCGCTCGAGATCGTCCCGGGCCGGCGGGGCGACCGCAGCGCGCTCGTAAAGCCCGCCCGCCGGAATGTAGCGCTGAACCAGCGTCTGCACCGCGCGCCGGGCCATCAGCGCGCCGAAGCGCGGCTCGAACAGGCCCACTTCAACGCCGCTGAAATCGATGCCTGGAAAACGGCCCTGCATCGCGGCGCGATCGAGGCTTTCGGTTTCGAGACCCAGACGGCGGTGAACCTCGAGCGATTGCTCGACATAGGGCTCCACCGTCGGAAAGAAGAAGAGCACGCCGGTCTCGTGGAAGATCGGAAGCCCGGCGCTATCGGAGAGGCGCTTCCAGTCGGCAAGCGACGCCAGCGCCATCCGGGTGTAAACCTCGTCCGGTCCGTAGGCTGCGCGAGTCATGCGTGACTCGCCGCCGGAGGAGGACCGGGCATGGGCCGGTCCCCAGGCGTCGAGCAGGAGTACCTTGCCGCCGCGGTCGCGAAGCTTTTCGGCCGTCCAGGCGCCGAACGCGCCCGCGCCGATCACGACCGTGCGGGGATCGCTTCCGAGCGATTGCGCCCTGGCCAGCGCCGGCGCGGCGAGCGTGGCCGCCGCCCCGGCACCGGAGAGCAGAAGCGAGCGACGGGTCAATCGCGCCATGGCTGCAGTCCAGCGAAGCCGCCTTCGGCGAGGAAGGCGGATCTGCTCAGGAACCGAACCGCTTGCGGACGGTGATGCCGATCGTCCGCGGCTGGCCGATATTGAAGCCCAGACGCGCCCGTCCGCCGCGCTCCCGATCGAAGGAGAGCAACGGGTTTTCGTCGAACAGGTTGGTCACATAGACCATCACGCCAAGCCCGTTGTCCCAGTCCACGCCGGCGCTGAGATTGACCAGCTGATAGTCCGGGAGCTTCAGATCCACAGTCGTTGCCGCACTGGCAGGCGCCCCGCCGAACGGCAGGCCATGGACGAAGGTACGCGGGTTATTCTCCTGGTCGCTCGGCTGGGTGTAGCGGCTTCCGACATGCTGGGCCGAAGCCGAGACAAAGCCCTCAGCATCAGTCGCAACCGGGAAGCTGTAGCTTGCCGAGGCCGAAATCTGGAAGTTGGGTACGGTCGGCAGCCGGTTGCCGTTGCGGATCCCGGTCGTCGTCGCCAGCGGCTCGGGCAGCGTCGAATCGAACTCAGCCTCGAGCACGCTTCCCGCAATCTGCAGGGCGAGGCCCTGGACCGGCTCGTAGCCGAGTTCGAACTCCAGCCCCATCGTATGTGCCTCGGGCACGTTGAAGACGATGCGCGATGAGCAGGAACCGGCGTCCAGAGTCACCTGGAGATTGCTGATGTCCGTGTAGAAGGCGGCGGCCGAGAAATTCAGCCCACGCCGCTGAGCGCGGACGCCCAGCTCGTAATTCCAGAGCGTCTCGTCGTCATAGGTCTGAAAGCCGCCGAACAGGGCCTCGTCCTCGGGCGAGCAAAGCGGCAGGTTGAGCGGATCGTTGACGCCGCCCAGCCGGAAGCCCTTGGAAACCTGGGCATTGACCCGGACATTGTCGGTGGCTTCGTAGGTCGCGATCAAGCGTGGGCTGAAGCCGTTCGAAGTCGTCCGGTCGGTGCGATTGTCGCCGTTCGCGAACAGGCCGCCGGACTTGAAGCTGCGCTCTTCCTCGAAGTCGTAATAGCGCCCGCCGGCGGTGACGGTGAACCGATCGGTGATGTCGTAGCTCGCCTCGCCGAAGAGAGCCGTCTGGCGGATGTCGTAGGGCAGGTCCGAATTGTAGGGCGAGTCCGCCGGGAAGCCGTTGCGCACCGCCGCCGACGTACCCGCGCCGAGCGTCGCATCGGTCGCGGCGTCATAGCCCGGAGTTGGCAGCCGCTGGCGATAGAAGCGGTCGGTGTTCGAATAGAAGGCGCCGACCACCCACTGGAACGGCCCCGAGACGCTGGAACTGAGGCGCACCTCCTGAACGAAGGACTGGAGGTCCGTCCTGTCCACGAGATTCGAGGGCAGGAGCACCGCGGAGTCCGGGAAGCCGAGGTCGACGGACACGCTGCCGGTGAGGGCGCTGGCGTCGCGGCTGACCAGGATATCGCGATCGATGTAGGAGGTGATCGAGGTAAGTTCGACCGGGCCCATGTCCCAGCTGAACGTCAGGTCGGTCAGGAAGGTGTTGTCGGCGAACGACTCGCGCAGCAGCAGATATTGCTCGCGTTCGTCGAGCGTGATCGCCGGACGGGTGGTGGTATAGGGATTGGCGAAGAGATTGTAGATTTCCTGCCGGTTGAATCCGTTCGCTCGAATCTCCTGATAGACGACCCGCGGCGTGATCCGGACGTCGGCGGTCGGCTCGATCGCCACCGAGAAGCGGCCTCCGGTCCGGTGACCGCTGTTGACGTTCTCGTCGACGCCGCCGCCTTCCCGCAAGGCATCGATGAACCCGGCATATTCCGTATGATAACCGACGATGCGAGCCGCCACGCCGTCAGCGAGCGGCGCATTGAGCGCACCCTTGATGTGCCCACCCAGATCGTCGCCGATGACGTTGAGGTTGCCTTCGACCGTGGCGTAGAGCTCGTCCATTTCCGGCTGGTTCGTGATGTAGCGGATGGTTCCGCCGACCGAACCCGAACCGAACAGCGTTCCCTGCGGCCCGCGCAGGGTTTCCACGCGGTTGAGGTCGAACAGATCGAGATCCGGGGTGAAGAGCGAAAGCGAGATCACCGACTCGTCAAGATAGACGCCGACCTGCTCCTTCACGCCAGGCTGGTCGCGAACGACCTGTCCTGCCGACACGCCGCGAACCGAAACCTGGCTCTGACCCGGTCCGAGATTCTGGATCGTGAGGCCGGCGACGTTGCGCGACAGATCCTCGATCGTGGTCGCGGCGGAGCGCTGGATGTCCTGCTCCGTCTGGGCATTGATGGAGAAGGGCACCTCGAACAACGAGGTTTCGCGCTTGGTCGCCGTGACGATGATATTCTCCTCGCCAAAGGCAGATGAGGATTGCGGCTCCGGCGCGGCCTCCTGTCCGCTCTGGGCTAAAGCCGGCTGGGAGCCCAGCGCGAGCAGCGAGACGGCGCTGGCGAGGATGACCTGACGGGCGCGAAACCGGTAGCTGAGCATGCGAACCCCCTTCTAATTGTGACCATCAGGTTACTTTGCCGGGATGACTGCGACAACATTCTGAAGACTCCCGCCGCAAATCGGCGACACTCCGTTGCAGCGGAGCCACAGGAACACCCGTAAACCAAATGGGCCATTGGCCCTCGCCCCGGTTTCGCTATCGTCGCCCATCGATCAAACGGGGAATCCATCGATGCGCCTGTCCGCCCTGCTGCCGATCCTGTTCGCACTCGTCGTCGGTCCCGCCGCCTCAACTGCGCAGACGGTGCAGACCGCGCCGGCCGATGATCATTATGTCATCCATGCCGGCTCCCTTCTGGACCGGCCGGGCCGTGAACCCCGGCGCAACGCGAGCGTTCTCGTCCGCAACGGCCGGATCGAGTCCGTCCAGGAGGGTTTTGTCCCGCCACCGCCCGGCGCGCGGCTGATCGATCTTTCCGACAGCTTCGTCCTTCCGGGACTGATCGACTCCCACGTCCATCTCGACAGCGATCGCGCCGGCGTGGAAGGTCAGCTCGCCGCCCTCACCGACAATGTCGCTTTGCGCGCCCATGAGGCGGCGTGGAATGCCCGCAAGACGCTCGACGCGGGCTTCACCACGGTTCGCAACCTCGGCTCGGACGACGGCGTGACCCTGGGCCTTCGCGACGCGATCGCCCGCGGCTGGGCGATCGGTCCGCGGATCGTCGACGCAGGAACCAGCCTTTCCACAACAACGGGGCACATGGATCCGACCCTCGGCTATCGCGAGGATTTCCATGACGAGCTTCGCCGGTCGGGAAGCACCTGCGATGGGCCGGACGACTGCCGCCGCGCGGTTCGGCGCCAGGTCGCCCGCGGAGTCGACGTCATCAAGATCGCCACCACCGGCGGGGTCAACAGCCGCATCGGCCTCGGGCTCGGAGCGCAGATGTTCGAGGACGAGGTCCGGGCGATCGTCGAGACGGCGCATCTTTACGGCAAGAAGGTCGCGGTTCACGCCCATGGTGCCGACGGCATCAATCTCGCTCTCAGGGCCGGAGCCGATTCGATCGAGCACGGAACCCTGATCGACGACGAAACCCTTCGACTGTGGCGGGACAGCCGCGCTTATTACGTTCCCACCCTCTCGACGGTGAATGGCTATATCGAGCGGCTCCGCGCCAACCCGAATGCCTATACCGGCGAGGTTCGCGAGAAGATCGAATGGCGGATCGGGATCACCGGCCAGGCGCTGCGGCGGGCGGTTCCGGCGGGCGTGCGGATTGCCTTCGGCACCGATGCCGGAGTGTCGATGCACGGCCGAAATGCCGACGAGTTCCCGCTCATGGTCCAGAACGGAATGACGCCGATGCAGGCGATCGTCGCGGCCACCGTCAATGCCGCCGACCTGCTCGGCCTGGCGAGCGAGATCGGAACGATCGAGGCCGGCAAGAGCGCCGACATCGTCGCCGTCCGGGGAAACCCGCTCGCGGATGTCGCGCTGCTCAGGAACGTGCGTTTCGTCATGGCCCGGGGGCGGGTCCACCGCCACGACCGACAAGAACAATGAGGGAGCCTGAATAGATGATCAGTCTGGATCGCCGCCAGTTCCTGCTCGGCTCGGCTGCAACCGGCGCGCTTGCGCTTTCCGGCTGCGCCGGCCTTGCACCGAGGTCGGAGGCCGCCGCCGCACGGGCACTCTACGACAGCATCTTTGAAGGCATGCTCCGGGCCTCGCCCGAGATGGCAACGAGCCTGGGTCTGGATTCGGGCGAGCGGGCCTATCTCAAGAGCCGGCTCGACGATTCCTCGCCGGCGGGCAAGATGGGCATGTACCAGCCGCTGCTCGACCACCTTCCGCGGCTTCGGCAGGTCGGCCGCGATCGCCTCCAGTCGCGCGAACAGGCCTGGCTCGACACCGTGCTTTGGCTGGGCGACCGGATGAGCGAAGCGGCGACCTTCTCCTATGGCGGCATTGGCGGCTACAATTATCCGGTTCCTTATGTGCTCTCGCAGCTAACCGGATCCTATCAAAGCGTCCCCGATTTCCTGGACAGCCAGCACAAGATCGAGACTCGCGAGGACGCGCTGGCCTATGTCGAGCGACTGGAGGCATTCGCGCGCAACGTCGACCTGGAAGTCGATGCCGCACGGGCCGACTCGGCCCGAGGCGTCGTCCCTCCCACCTATATTCTCGACAAGGCCCTGACCCAGACCCGCAATCTCCGAAGCGAGCGGGGCCAGGAATCCGGGCTCGTCCAGTCGCTGGTCCGGCGGACTCGCGAAAAGGGAATTCCCGGCGACTGGCAGACCCAGGCGACGGCCATCGTCGACGGCCGCCTAGCCTCGGCGCTCGACCGCCAGATCGCTCTGCTGACGGAACTGCGGCGCGGTGCAGGCACCAATCCGGCGGCTGGACGGCTGCCGGACGGCGAGCGCTTCTACAATCTGTGCCTTCGGTTCCACACCAGCACCAGCCTGACGCCGGATCAGGCGCATCAGATCGGGTTGACCCAGGTCGCCGAACTTACCGCCGAGCTCGATCCCCTGCTCCGGCGGGAGGGCCTTAGCCGCGGCACCGTCGGCGAGCGAATCAACGAACTGAGGGAGCAGGAGCGTTTCCTTTATCCGAATAATGATTCCGGCCGGGCCGAGCTGCTCGCCGACCTTGATCGGCAGATGGACGCAATCCGGGCCCGGATGCCCGAATATTTCGCGACGATCCCGACATCACCAATGGAAGTGAAAAGGGTTCCGCCGGCGATCGAAGTGGGCGCGCCGCGCGGCTATGCGCAGGGACCGAGCCTCGACGGTTCCCGACCCGGAGCCTATTACATCAACCTGGTCGATACCCGGATCTGGCCGAAATGGGCGCTGCCGACACTCACTTATCACGAGAGCATTCCGGGCCATCTCTGGCAGGGGTCGATCGTCCTGGAGAACCAGTCCATCCCGCTGCTTCACCGCAACATCGGGATCCCGGCCTATGGCGAAGGCTGGGGACTTTATTCGGAGCAGCTGGCCGACGAGATCGGAATGTATGCCGACTTCCCGACCGGCCGGATCGGGATGCTGCAAAGCTTCCTTTACCGCGCGGCCCGGATCGTCATGGATACGGGGATGCACGCCAAGGGGTGGAGCCGCGAGCAATCGATCCGCTATTTCACCGAAAAGGTCGGGCTGGACCCCATCTCCGCAACGAGCGAGGTCGAGCGCTACATCGTCTGGCCGGGCCAGGCCTGCAGCTACAAGCTGGGCCACAACGAGTTCGTCCGACTGCGCGAGGAGGCGCGCTCGAGGCTCGGTCAGCGCTTCGATATCAAGGGCTTCCACGACGCTGTATTGCTAAACGGCGACATGCCGCTTGAAGTACTGGGGCAGGTAGTCAGGCGTTGGACCGAACAGCAATTGGGCTGAATTGGTGGCGATTGCAGAACTCGCAACCCGTTTTAACTTGATTGGAACATAGTACAGTATATTGTGCAGGAATCCGGTCGGCCGATTTGCTCGGCCGGCCGGACTTGTCTCCGCCCGACTCCGTCGGGCGGCATTTGTGGGAGGAAACAATGCTTTCCAAGAAGCTGGCGGCTCTGGCTGCCCTCTCGCTGATGGTCGGCAGCACCGCCGCCGTCGCCCAGTCGGCTTCGCCGCTCAGCCTCAGCAACGCCCCCGCCATCGAGCGGGCCGGTGCCGAGGCCGAGGACGCGAACCGGCTGGAAGGCATGGGCATCCTGCCGTTCGTCGGCATCGCGGTCGTGGTCGTGGCGATTCTCGCCCTGACCGACACCTGGCCGTTCGACGACGATCCCGACAGCCCGTAAGGGATAAGGGATTTGAACAGGGTAAGCTGCTCCTTCGGGGGCAGCTTACTTTTTTTGTAGCAAGCCCGGTTCGACGTTGCATATCTATACATTGGTATGCATATAGCCGCGATGTCGATCAACATTGCCATCCTGGGAGCCTCCGGATTCGTCGGAGGAGAGCTGCTCCGACTCTGCGCCGGACATCCGGATCTGCGGCCGGTCCGATTGTTCGGCGACAGCCAGGCCGGCCTTCCGCTCGAAACCGTCCACCCGCACCTCGCGCCAGCCTATCCCGACCTGGTCGTGGAGCGCTTCGCGCCTGAGCTTCTCGCCGGGATCGATCTCGTCTTTGCCGCCCTTCCGCACGGTCATTCGCAGGCGATCGCACCGGAGATCCTGGCTCGAGGAATCCGCTTCGTCGATCTCGGCGCCGATTTCCGACTGAACGAGGCATCGGAATATCAGCGCTGGTACAAGGAGCCGCATCAGGCCCCTGACCTGCTCGGCCGCTTCGTTTACGGCATCCCGGAACTTCATCGCGAGGCGATCGCCGCCTCGAGCAGCGTGGCTGCAGCGGGCTGCTATCCGACCTCCGCCATCCTGGCGCTGAAGCCGCTGCTGGAGCTGGTCGAGCCCGGCACGATCCTGGTCGACGCCGCTTCGGGCGTGTCGGGCGCGGGCAAGGCGCTCAAGGAAGACACGCATTTCAACACGGTCGACGAGAATCTGACCGCCTATGGCCTGCTTTCCCACCGCCATACCGCCGAGATGGAGATGGAGCTGGGCGGCCCGGTGCTGTTCACGCCGCACCTCGCCCCGATGAACAGGGGAATACTTGCGACCTGCTACGCCAAGGCGAAGACTCCCTGCGATCCGCTCGAGGCTCTTCGGTCGGCTTATGCGGACGAGCCATTCGTCCACGTGACGGAACGGCCGCCCTCAACCAAATGGACATTGGGGTCCAACGCGGTGCACCTCACCGCGCGCTATGAGGAGCGGACGGGCTACATCCTTGCCATCGCCGCCCTCGACAACCTCGTGAAAGGAGCCGCCGGACAGATGATCCAGTGCGCCAATCTGATGCTCGGCCTCGATGAGACGGCCGGACTGCCGCGTGTCGGGGTCTGGCCATGAGCGTCACCGCCGCCGAGGGTTTCGTCGCCGCCGGCTGCCATGCCGGGATCAAGCGCCGAAAGCACGACATGGCCCTGATCGCGACCGAGGATCGCCAGCCGGTGACCGCGGTCGCCGTGTTCACCCAGAACAAGTTCGTCGCTCCGCCCGTCACTCTGGATCGGCAGCGCCTTGCCGCCAATGGCGGGCGCGCTGCGGCGGTGATCGTCAATTCGGGCAACGCCAATGCCGGTACCGGTGCTCCCGGGCTTGCCGACGCGGATGCGATGACGGCCGCTGCCGCCGAAGCGCTCGGGATCGACAAGCAGGATGTGCTCGTCTGCTCCACCGGGATCATCGGCACGCCACTGCCGATGGACGTCATCCTGAAGGCAACGCCGAAGCTGGCAAGGAAGCTCAACGTGGATGGGGCCGAGGAAGCCGCCCGAGGCATTCTCACGACCGACCACCTGCCGAAGCAGGCCCTCGTCCGGGGTTCGACCTTCACGCTCGGTGGAATGGCCAAGGGCTGTGGAATGATCGCTCCCAACATGGCGACGATGCTGGCCTTCCTGACCACGGACGCCGATCTTCCCCGGGACCGGCTTCAGCAGATCCTTCGCGACGCCGCCGACCGCACCTTCAACACGCTGAATGTCGACGGAGCGACGTCGACCAACGATACGGTGATCCTTCTTGCCAACGGCCGGCGCGGCAAGGCGGACGAAGCGGAATTCGCCAATGCGGTGCACCGGCTGTGCGAGGACCTGACCCTGCAGATGGCGCGCGATGCCGAGGGCATGACCAAGATGGCACTGCTCCGGGTAAGCGGGGCGGCCAGTGACTCCGAGGCCCGGATCGCTGCCAAGAATATAGCCGAGAACAATCTGGTGAAGTGCAGCTGGCATGGCGGAGATCCCTATTGGGGCCGTCTGCTCGCCGCCGCCGGATCGGCCGGGATCGCCTTCGACTCCGAGCGGAGCCGGGTATCCTATGGCGGCATCATGGTTTCCAGCGGCGGCGTGCCCATCGCCCATGACGAAGCGGCCGTCGCCGAACATATGAAGCGCGAGCAGATCGAGATCGAAGTCGACCTCGGCGTCGGCCGTGGCGAAGCGCGGGTCATCGGGATCGATCTCGGCCCCGGTTACATCAAGGAAAATGTGAAGACGTCATGATGAGTCCCGCCGTTACCGCCCAGGTCCTCGTCCAGGCCCTCCCCTATATCCGACGCTTCGCCGGCAAGGCGGTGGTGGTGAAGCTGGGCGGAGCCGCGATCGACGCGACGCTCGACAAGGCGCTCGCCCAGGACGTGCTGCTGCTTCGAAGCGTCGGCGTGCGCTGCGTTCTCGTCCATGGCGGCGGTCCGCAGGTCGACGTGCTGATGCGCCGGGTGGGCAAGGAGCCGGAATTCCGCGACGGCCTGCGCGTGACCGATGCCGAAACCCTGGAACTGGTCCGGATGGTGCTGGTCGGAAAGATCAACCGCGACCTGGTCGGGACGATCAATCGCGAGGCGATCGAGGAACCGGTCGCAGTCGGAGTCTCGGGCGAGGATGGCGGCCTTCTGACGGTCGCTCCGCGCGAATCCTCGCTCGGCTATGTCGGCGATGTCAGCCATGTCCGCGCCTCGGTGCTTCACCGACTGCTTGACGAAGGGCTTACCCCCGTCGTGTCGACGATCGGCGCGGATCCGACCGGGCAGCCCTACAACGTCAATGCCGACGAAGCCGCCCGCGCGATCGCCGTGGCGATGGGCGCCGAGAAGATCGTCTATCTGACCGCGGCTCCCGGCCTTCTGGAGGACGTCAGGGACGAATCGACCCTGATCCCGCGGCTGACCTCGGCCGAGCTTCGCGAGCTTATCGACCAGGGCGATTCGGCCACTCCGGGCCGGGTCGCTGTCAGCGCAGGCATGATCCCCAAGCTCAGGGCCTGCGCCGACGCGGTCGATGGCGGGGTCGGCACCGCCCATATCATCGACGGGCGAGTGCCCCATGCTCTGCTGATCGAGCTGCTGACCGACGAAGGCATTGGAACCATGGTGCGGCGGGAGAAAAGCTGGTGAGCGATCTACTCACACTCGCGGAACTGGACCGCGAAGCCCTGTTCGAAATCCTCGCGCTCGCCGAGCGAAGCGACGTCGGAGCGCCGCTGGCCGGAAAGGGCGTTGCCCTGCTGTTCCAGAAGCCGAGCGCGCGCACCCGCAATTCGATGGAAATGGCGGTCGTCCAGCTCGGCGGCCATCCCGTCTACATCCAGGCCGAAGAAATCGGGCTCGGGCTCCGCGAAACGGCCGAGGACGTTGCGCGGACCCTTTCCTGCTATCACGAAGTGATCGCCGCGCGAGTCTTCGACCACGCCCATCTTGAGCAGATGGCCGCGGCGACCGAAACCCCGCTTCTCAACATGCTTTCCGACACCGATCATCCGCTCCAGGGGCTGGCCGACCTGCTCACGATCAAACAATTGGTCGGAACCCTTGAAGGCGCTCGGATCGCCTATGTGGGCGACGGCAACAACAATGTCGCCAAGTCGCTCGCGGAAGGCTGCGCCCTTGCCGGAGCGAGCCTGACGATCGCAAGCCCGGAGGAGTTCCAGCTCGCCGCTCCGCCGGAAGGCGTTCGGCAGGTCGTCAATCCCGCCGAGGCCGTCAAAGGCGCACAGATCGTCTATACCGACGTCTGGGTGTCGATGGGCCAGGCCGAGGAGACGGCCGCCCGCCATTCGGCGCTGGCGCCCTATCAGGTCGACGAAGCGCTGATGGCGCTCACCGACGATGCCTGGTTCATGCACTGCCTTCCCGCCCATCGCGGCGAGGAAGTCGAGGCGGCCGTGATCGACGGACCGCGTTCGGCCGTCTGGCGCCAGGCGGAAAATCGGATGCACACGGCGCGCGGGGCGCTCGCCTGGCTGGTCCGGCGATGAGCGACCTGCGCGCCCGACGGTTGCGCGCGCTGGCCGACCTGCTCCGAGGCGGAAGCTTCGCCAGCCAGGAGGAAGTCACCGAGCGCCTCCGTCGGCTCGGCTTCGCGGTGACTCAGGCGACGGTGTCCCGTGACCTGGAGCAGCTCGGAGCGATCAAGGTGAAGAAGGGCGGAATCCTGTCCTATGCGCTTCCGGACCAGATTGCGGACGCCGACTGGAGCACCGAGCGGCTCGAGCGGATCCTTCGCGAATGGGTGCTTTCGATCGAGGCCGCCGGGCAGTTGCTGGTGATCCGGACTCCGCCCGGTTCCTCTCATCTCGTCGCCTCCGCCATCGACCAGGCGCGACTGCCGGAAATTGCCGGCACGGTTTCCGGAGACGATACCATGTTCCTTGCCGTCCGCGACGGCGTTCCCCTGCCCGCTCTGCTCGACCGATTCCGGCAGCTGATGGGCCAATCCAAAGAGACGATCGCATGACCAGTGACAAGCCGAACAAGGTGGTGCTTGCTTATTCCGGCGGGCTCGACACCTCGATCATCCTGAAATGGCTTCAGACCGAATATGGCGCGGAAGTCGTCACCTTCACCGCCGACCTCGGCCAGGGCGAGGAGGTCGAGCCGGCCCGACGCAAGGCGGAGATGCTCGGAATCCGTCCCGAGAACATTTTCATCGAAGACCTGCGCGAGGAGTTCGTCCGCGACTATGTCTTTCCGATGTTCCGGGCGAACACCGTCTATGAAGGGCAGTATCTGCTCGGCACCTCGATCGCCCGACCGCTGATCGCCAAGCGCCAGATCGAGATCGCGCGGCAGGTCGGCGCCGACGCGGTCTGCCATGGCGCCACCGGCAAGGGCAACGACCAGGTTCGGTTCGAGCTCGGCTATTATGCGCTTGAGCCCGACATCCGAGTGATCGCGCCCTGGCGCGAATGGGAGTTTTCCAGCCGGGAAGGCCTGCTCGACTTTGCCGAGAAGCATCAGATCCCGATCGCCAAGGACAAGAAGGGCGAAGCCCCCTTTTCGATCGACGCCAATCTCCTCCACTCCTCGTCGGAGGGCAAGGTGCTCGAGGACCCGGCGGTTGAGGCGCCGGAATATGTCCATCAGCGCACCATCTCTCCCGAAGAGGCGCCCGACCGGCCGACCGTGATCGAGATCGCCTTCGAGCGCGGCGACCCGGTCGCGATCGACGGCGAGCGCCTGACGCCGGCGGCGCTTCTCACCAGGCTCAACCAGCTCGGCCACGACAATGGCATTGGCCGTCTCGATCTGGTCGAGAACCGCTTCGTCGGAATGAAGTCGCGCGGAGTCTACGAGACTCCCGGCGGAACCATCCTGCTCGCCGCCCATCGCGGGATCGAGAGCATCACTCTCGATGGCGGAGCGATGCACCTCAAGGACGAGATCATGCCGCGCTATGCCAAGCTCATCTATAACGGCTTCTGGTTCAGCCCCGAACGCGAAATGCTCCAGGCGCTGATCGACAAGAGCCAGGAGCCTGTCGCCGGCACCGTCCGGATGAAGCTGTACAAGGGCAATGCGACGGTGATCGGCCGCGAAAGCCCGTACGCGCTCTACGACCAGGATCTCGTCACCTTCGAGGAAGGCTCGGGCTCCTACGACCAGCGCGACGCCGCCGGCTTCATCCGGCTCAACGCATTGAGGCTTCGGATCGCGGCAAAGCGGGATCGCCTCGCCGCCCGCTGAACGCCTTCCGATCCAGCAGCGGGCTCCGGCGACGCCCACGACGGCCGTGGCGACGGCAGGTCGAGGACAGGATAGTCAGCACGATGCCACTGTGGTGAGGCGCAGGAGCGTGAGAAAGGACCGAGGATGCGGCTTGCGATACTTGAAACCGGAACCCCTCCCGAAGAGCTCATCCCGCGCTTCGGTCGTTACCCCGACATGTTCCGGCGCCTTCTCGGCATCGAGGCGGAGAGTTACGACGTGGCTTCAGGCCTGCTTCCGGCCGATGCTGCCAGTCATGACGCCTATCTGATCACCGGCTCGCCGGCCGGCGTTTACGAGCCCCTCCCCTGGATCGACGACCTTTCCGAATTCCTCCGCTCCGCCAGGGGCAAGGCCCGGCTGGTCGGCATCTGCTTCGGCCACCAGATCATGGCTCAGGCGTTCGGCGGGCGGGTGGAAAAGTCGAACAAGGGATGGGGTGTCGGTCTGCACAGCTATCCGGTCGTCGAGCGGCGAGCCTGGATGGACGGGGCCGCTCTCGTTTCGGTGCCCGCCTCCCACCAGGACCAGGTCGTCGTCCAGCCGCCGGAAACGGACGTGCTCGCTTCCTCCGTCTTCACCCCCTATGCGGCGCTGGCCTGGCGCGACCAGCCGGCAATCTCGTTCCAGTTCCATCCCGAGTTCGAGCCGGACTATGCGAAAGCCCTGATCGAAAGCCGCCGGTCGAGACTTCCCGATCCGGACTCCGCGCTCGCCTCGCTCGACCGCCCCAACGACACTGTTCGGGTCGGGCAGTGGATCAGGGGGTTCCTGACTCGTTAGCGGCGCCGGCCTCCGCCTGCCGGCGGCATTGCTCCGCCGGAACCGGCGCGGGGTCATGATCCTCTTCCATCAGGTAAAGGATGGGCTCGCTCATATCGATGACGGCGCGGTGCTCGTTGAGCACGTCCTGGCCGATCAGCCCATGAACATCGCCGCCGGCCAGCGGCCCCAGCATTGCCGAGATCTGCCCAAGATTCGCAACGACGATGCGCTGCTGCCGGATCGCGACCGGCCCAAGGGTCAGGCTTTCGATCGACACCTGCCGAGCCGCTCCGGCGCCGCCGACCAGGACCGCGCCGCCCCGGGCGACCCCCTGTTCGGCCAGGCCGAACGCCGCCGCATGATCGTCGTCGATGACGCTGACATTGGCACCGGTGTCGACCACGAACAGAGCCGGCCGACCGTTCAGGCGGCCTTCGATCAGATGGTGACCGGTGGTTGCCGTCTGGCGAAGCGGCAGGGCCTTGAAACCGAGCAGGCACAAAGCGTGATCCACCGTTCCCGCTTCTTCCGGCCGATAGTCCGGAGCGGTCGGAGTCGAAGCCTCGCAGGCCGATGCGGCAAGCAGCAGAAGGGCGAGAAAGGCATGTCTGATGAAAGGATTGGCCTGAATCATATGACGCCAATGCGGTGTTCGTCGGCGGGTTCCCTGGACCGGTCGAGCCGCTATATGTCGCGCCCTGTCAAGGGAGTCGCCATCAATGAAGACCCGCGCCGCCGTCGCGTTCGAAGCCAAGAAACCGCTCGAGATCGTCGAGCTCGACCTTGAAGGGCCAAAGGCCGGCGAAGTGCTCGTCGAAATCATGGCAACCGGGATCTGCCATACCGACGCCTATACGCTGGACGGCCTCGACTCGGAGGGAATCTTTCCCTCCGTTCTCGGCCACGAAGGGGCCGGAGTGGTTCGTGAGGTCGGCGCCGGAGTGACGTCGGTGAAGCCCGGCGACCATGTGATCCCGCTCTACACCCCCGAATGCCGGCAGTGCAAAAGCTGCCTTTCGGGGAAGACCAATTTGTGCACCGCGATCCGAGCGACCCAGGGCAAGGGCCTGATGCCCGACGGCACCAGCCGGTTCAGCTACAAAGGCCGGACCGTCTTCCATTACATGGGCTGCTCGACCTTCTCCAATTTCACCGTCCTTCCGGAAATTGCGGTTGCGAAGATCCGCGAGGACGCCCCCTTCGAGACGAGCTGCTATATCGGCTGCGGAGTGACGACCGGGGTTGGCGCGGTGGTGAACACCGCCAAGGTCGAGCCCGGCGCCAATATCGTCGTGTTCGGGCTGGGCGGGATCGGCCTCAACGTCATTCAGGGCGCGAAACTGGTCGGCGCGGACCGGATTGTCGGTATCGACATCAATCCCGACCGGGAGGCGTGGGGCCGCAAATTCGGAATGACGCACTTCATCGACGCCCGCAACAAGGACCGGGCACAGATCGTCGCCGATGTCGCCGCAATCACCGATGGTGGCGCCGACTACAGCTTCGACTGCACCGGCAATACCGAAGTGATGCGGACCGCGCTCGAATGCTGCCATCGCGGCTGGGGCGAAAGCATCATCATCGGCGTCGCCGAGGCCGGCAAGGAAATCTCCACCCGTCCCTTCCAGCTCGTCACCGGCCGGGTCTGGAAGGGAACGGCCTTCGGCGGCGCTCGGGGCCGCACCGACGTTCCCCGGATCGTCGACTGGTACATGGACGGCAAGATCGCCATCGACCCGATGATCACCCACGTGCTGAGTCTGGAGGAGATCAACAAGGGTTTCGACCTGATGCACGCCGGCGAGAGCATCCGGTCGGTGGTCGTCTACTGAAGGCGAGCGTCTGACGGGTGGCAGCAAGTCTCGGGGGTGGCCAGACATCCTCTCGATCCGACGGCAGGTCACGCCCTGCCGGAATGATCTTCCTTGCCGGCGGTAAAAATACCGTCGACTGACTAACACCGGCTCAACTCGCTTTCACCTACGCTCCGGGGACTACGGATTGGAGCTGCCTGTGTCCCCACCGATCGCCGCGCTGCCGCAGGCTCCCCATCCCAGTCCCGATCGCCCCACTCTGATCTATCTTGGCGTGGAGGTGCCTTTGCCGCTCGCGGACGTCGTGCGAAGGCATCACGAACATCTTTGCGAGATCGCCTGGACACTCCGGTCTGCCGGGCTCGGCGATCGTCAGATCGAACAGAACCTCGCCGGGCTCGTGGATCACTATCGCCGCGAGCTGAGCGCCGCCTCCGAGAAACTCGAGGAACCGCCCCAATGAGCAACGCCAAATTGATGGACGAGGCCGGCCGCCTCGCCGCACTGGATCGTTATTGCGTGCTCGACTCCGAGCCGGAAGACGCGTTCGACAAGATCACGTCCATCGTGCAGGACTTGCTCGGAGCTCCGATCTGCGCCGTTTCGCTCGTCGACCGGGACCGACAATGGTTCAAGTCGATCCAGGGCGTTCCGGACCGGGAAACGCCGCGCAAGGTCGCTTTTTGCGCGCACACCATCCTGAGCCCTGAAGCCCTGATCGTTCCGGACGCAACCGCCGATGAGCGATTCGCTTCGAGCAGCCTCGTCACCGGTCCTCCCTTCATCCGAAGCTATGCCGGCGTTCCGCTGACGACACCCGACGGCTACAATGTCGGCGCACTTTGCGTGAAGGATACACGACCACGGACATTCTCGCCCGAGCAGGTCGCCATATTGTGGAGCTTCGCCGAGCTCGTCGTGAACGAACTGGAACTGCGCACCCGCACCCATAGGGACAGCCTCACCGGCGCCCATAGTCGACGCTCCTTTTTCGATGAGCTCGACAAGGCGCTTGTGAAGTTCGACAGGCCCGACGAACCCTCGTCGCTGATCCTGTTCGACCTTGATCATTTCAGGACGGTCAACGACGCACTTGGTCACTCAGCCGGAGACCGGATCCTCGCGGAAGTCGCGGGATGCTGTCGACAGTTCCTTCGACCAGCCGATCTTCTCGGCCGCCTCGGCGGCGAGACGTTCGGGATCCTGCTGGCCCGGACGAACCTTGCCGAGGCAACCGCCTTCGCCGAGCGGATCCGGACCTTCCTGATTATCCGAACGGGGGAACTGACGGTCACCGCCAGCTTCGGGATCGCGGAAGCGACGCCGTTGACGGGAAGCTCGGAACAGTGGGTTGCGGAGGCTGAATCTGCCCTTGCCTCGGCCAAGCGGACCGGCCGGAACCGCTGCGTGGCCCTCTCGCCAGGGCCCTGCGCCTCGGCGGCCTGACCTCGCCGCCGCGACCGCCGCTCATCGTTGCCGCCACTGTTGCCCGGGTCGGGCCCACGCTACAGGCCCGCTTCGACGATGACGTCATCAGACGGAGCGGAAGATGAACCTGGAAACGATCTCGGTAGTTCGGAGCCATGGCGGCACTCAGCATGTCGTGAAGCATCCGAGCCGCACGACCGGCACGGACATGACCTTTTCGGTCTTCATTCCGCCTCAGGCCGAAAATGGCGCCAGGCTTCCGGTCGTCTGGTATCTTTCGGGCCTGACCTGCACCCACGCCAACGTCACCGAGAAAGGCGAATATCGGCGTGCCTGCGCCGAGCTCGGGCTGATCTTCGTGGCTCCGGACACGTCCCCGCGCGGCGCCGACGTTCCCGACGACGAGGCTTATGATTTCGGCCAGGGCGCCGGCTTCTACGTCGATTCGACGCAGGCGCCCTATGACCGCCACTATCACATGTATTCCTATGTGACCGAAGAGCTTCCGGCGGTGGTCGATTCGGCCTTCCCGATCGACCTCCAGCGCCAGGCGATTACCGGCCATTCGATGGGCGGACATGGCGCGCTCACCATCGCGCTCAGGAATCCCGGCCGCTACCGGAGCGTTTCCGCCTTTGCGCCGATCGTGGCTCCAAGCCAGGTTCCGTGGGGCGAAAAGGCGCTTTCCCGCTATCTCGGCCCGGACCGCTCGACCTGGCGGCACCACGATTCGGTTACTCTGATCGAAGACGGCGCGCGAGTTCCCGAGATCCTCGTCGACCAGGGCGAAGCCGACAATTTCCTCAAGGAGCAGCTCCGGCCGGAGCTTCTGGAACGCGCCTGCGGCGAGGCCGGGATCGACCTCATCCTGCGCCTCCAACCCGGCTACGACCACAGCTATTATTTCATTTCGACCTTCATGGCCGACCATCTGCAATGGCACGCCGAACGGTTGAGGCGTTCGGACGCCTGAACCGCGCCGGCTCCGGGCTCACGGATCGATCGGCGCTTCCGCTCCTCCGTTCAGGTGGCTCGGATTCCTGGGACGAACCGGCGCTGGATCGGGACGAGGACGAGGTCCGCTTGGACGTCCACGGCGGCTCCGTTCGCTCTTTCGCGAATCCCTGGCGGCCGGTTCCGAAGGCTGGAACCGCACCGCCCGCGAAGCCGCGCGGTTGCTTTCGTCAGCCATTCGGGCGGCGGCCAGTTCCGCCTCGAGCTCGAGCCTCGCTCGGGAACGCTCCCGTTCAAGATCCAATCGGGCACGCCTGCGATCGGCTTCGCGCTCGAGTCTCGCTCGAGAGTGGTTCGATTCTTCAATCCGGCTTCGCGATCGATCCATGTCGAGCCCTTTCTGATCGGCCGTTCGAAGGCCGCAAACCGCCTCGCCAGCTCAACGTCGGGTTGCAGCCGGCGAGGCCGGGAGAAGCGCCGCGCTAAGGCAGTTCCTCTTTTTCCAGCGCCGCCTCGAACATTCGCTCGAGCTTCCGGCGGAAGATCGTCGGATCGCACCCGCGCACCGGACCGACGTCCATGATCGAGTGCTGGATGGTCGTCCCCATCAGCAAGGCCATGCACAAGGTCGTGCGCATTTCCGCATCCTCGCCGCCGAGCAGCTTCGCAAAAGGTTCGAGCACGTCCTCGCGCATCGCTTCGCGGACGATCTCGATCGCCCGGGGAGACGAGGCGGAGCGAAGGATGATCAGCAGGCGCTCGATATGCTCGCCGCCATCATTGCAGTCCCGGTCCAGGATGATCCCCGCGAGGAAGGCAGGCAGCTGTTCGGCGGTGAGATCGGGCTCGAGCTTCTTCTTGCCGCTTCGAAGCACTTCCTTGAACAGCGCATCCTTGCTTCCGAAATAGCGATTGACCAGCGACACGTCGACACCGACGTCGGCCGCGATCTCGCGCAACCCGACATTGTCATAGCTTTCCTCGAGGAATCGACGCCGGGCGGCCACCAGCATCGCCTGCCGGGTTGCGGCCGCGTTGCGGACGCGCGGCGTGCTGCAGACGGGGCATTTCACGTGAAGGGCTGTAACAATTTTTCCTTATAAGTCAACAAGAGGTGACTTTTCTGTCTACGGGCGTTGACTTCCTCCGTGCGCGGGCATAATTCCGCCGCCGCAAAGTTGGATTCAGGTGCGGGATCGATCCGGGGCAGTCGATTAAAGTAACGCCACCGCCGAGCCGGCCATTCGGAAAATAGAATATGCGCAAATACTTAGTTGCCGCGGCCGCCGCGCTGCCCTTCCTTCTTTCCGCTTGTTCGGGCCCCGCCGAATCGCAAGCGGCGCCCCCTGCGCCGCAAGTGACGGTTGCCAACCCGCTGGCCCAGGATGTCGTGGATTGGGACGAATATGTCGGCCGCTTCGAGGCGATCGAAAGCGTCGAGGTGAAGCCGCGCGTTTCCGGCTATCTCGTCGGGTCGCACTTCCGTGATGGCGAGTTCGTCCGCCGCGGCCAGCTCCTTTTCACGATCGATGCCCGTCCGGCCCAGGCGCAGCTCGACCAGGCGCGTGCCCAGCTCGCCCGCGCCGAGGCTCAGCTCGTCAATGCCCGGACCGAGCTTGAACGCTCGCGTATCCTTGCGGCCCAGCAGGCGGCGAGCATCGAAGAGCTCGAGCAGCGCCAGGCTTCGCTTCGCTCCGCCCAGGCGGAAGTGGCGGCGGCCCGAGCCGCGGTGAGGGCGCGGCAGCTCGATGTCGGATTCACCCGAGTGGTCGCCCCGATTTCCGGGCGGATCTCGGAGCGCCGGGTCGATCCCGGCAATTCGGTGAGCGCCGATCAGACGGTGCTGACGACGATCGTTTCGACCAACCCGCTTCACTTCACCTTCGAAGGCTCCGAGGCGCTGCTTCTGCGCTACCAGCGCCAGAGCGGCAGCCGACTCGGCGCACCGGTCCGGATCCGACTTCAGGACGAAGCGCAATATGCCCATGGCGGCCGGCTCGAATTCATCGACAATGTCTTGAGCACCGCTTCCGGGACGATCCGGGCCCGGGCGGTGGTGGCCAATGCCGACGGTTTCCTGAAGCCGGGAATGATGGGCCATCTGCGCCTTGCCGCCTCGCCGCCCTACCGCGCCCTGCTCGTTCCCGACACGGCGATCGTCACCGACGCTGCCCGACGCGTCGTCTATATCGTCGATCGGCAGGGCAAGGTCGCCATGCGTCCCGTCCAGCTCGGGCCGCTCACCGGCAACCTCCGGGTGATTCGAAGCGGCCTCACGCCCCAGGACCGGGTGGTGATCGGCGGAATTCAGCGGGCCATGCCGGGACAGCCGGTGCAGGTGCGAATGGCACGGATCGCTCCGGCGACGACGACCGAGCCCGATGCACCCACTCCGCAACCGGTCCCGGCTTCGGTGGCGACCCCGGTCTCCCAGACCGCCAGCCGCTGAAAGGCCGGACCATGAGAATGAACTTTTCGAGCTTCTTCATCGACCGGCCGATCTTCGCATCGGTAATCGCGCTCTTCATCACCCTGATCGGCGCCTTCGCCTATCCGGTGCTTCCGCTCGCCCAATATCCGGAGATCGCTCCGCCGTCGGTGGCAATCACCGCCGCCTTCCCGGGAGCCTCGGCCGAGACGATGGCCGAAACGATCGCTGCGCCGATCGAGCAGGAAGTGAACGGCGTCGAAGGCATGCTCTACATGCGCTCGAATTCGAGCCAGGGCCTGACGCAGATCACGGTCACCTTCCAGCCCGGAACCGACATCGATACGGCCCAGGTGCTGGTCCAGAACCGGGTCGCTTTGGCCGAACCGCGCCTTCCCGAGCAGGTCCGCCAGATCGGCGTTACCGTGAACAAGCAGGCGTCCGACTTCCTGATGGTCGCGGCGCTGAGATCGACGGACCCGGCGCTGGATATCGACTATGTCGGCAACTACGCCAATTCGCGCCTGCGCGACCGGCTGCTCCGGCTTCCGGGCGTGGGTGCGGTCCAGGTGTTCGGCGGCGGCAATTATTCGATGCGCGTCTGGATCGATCCCGACCGGGCGGCGGCTCGCGGCCTGACCGCCGACGAGGTGGTGACGGCGCTCCGCGGCCAGAACGTCCAGGTTGCGGGCGGCTCGCTCGGCCAGGCGCCGTTCCGGGGCGACGGAACGGCTTTCGAGCTTCCCGTGCAGGTCCAGGGACGGCTGACCGACCCGGCCGAATTCGCCAATGTCGTGCTCAAGACCGACACTGCGACCGGAGCGATCACCCGGCTTCGCGACGTCGCCCGGGTCCAGCTCGGAAGCCAGGACTACAGCATCCGCGGAACCGCCAACGATCGTCCGGCGGTGTTCGTGGCGATCCAGCAGCTCCCCGGCTCCAACGCGCTCGACACCGCCGACGGAGTCCTTGCCGACCTCGAAGCGGCGTCGCGCGAATTCCCGCCGGGGATGGAATATCTGATCCCCTACAATCCGACGGAATATGTCGAATCCTCGGTCGAGGAAGTGCAGCGCACCCTGATTGAGGCGGTCGTTCTCGTCGTCCTCGTCATCATGGTCTTCCTTCAGACCTGGCGGGCGGCGATCATCCCGATCATCGCCATTCCGGTCTCGCTGATCGGCACGTTCGCGGTCCAGCTCGCGCTCGGCTTCACGATCAACTCCCTATCGCTGTTCGCTTTGGTCCTTGCCGTCGGAATCGTCGTCGACGACGCGATCGTCGTCGTCGAAGCGGTGGAAAAGCATATTCGCGAGGGTCTTTCCCCGCGCGATGCCGCGCACCGGACGATGCAGGAGATTTCGGGCGCCTTGATCGCGATCGGGCTGGTGCTGGTCGCCGTGTTCGTTCCGGCCGCGATGATTTCCGGAATCCCGGGGATCTTCTACCGCCAGTTCGCCGTGACCATCGCGGCGGCGGCGGTGATTTCGACGCTCGTCTCGCTGACCCTTTCGCCGGCGCTCGCCGCCTTGCTGCTGAAGCCGCATCGCGAACATGAGCCGGGCGACGGCAGCCGCTGGCTCGCCCCGCTTCGCAAGGCCGGCGACAGGTTCAACCGCGGCTTCGACTGGCTCTCCGACCGCTATGGCTGGATGACCTCCAAGCTGGTCCATCGCTCGGCGATCATGCTGGTCATCTATGGCGGACTTCTCGGACTCACCGCCTGGCGGCTCAACGCCACCCCGACCGGCTTCATCCCCGACCAGGACCAGGGCTTCCTGATCGGCGTGATCCAGCTCCCGCCCGGCGCCTCGCTCGACCGGACCGACGCCGCCGTCAGCCGGATCCGCGAGATCGTGTCGCAAAATCCGATGGTGCTCGACACCGGCAGCTTCGCCGGTCTCGACGGCTCGACCTTCAGCCCTGCCTCCAATTCCGGAATCATGTTCATCCGCCTCGCGCCGCACGAGGAACGGCGCGGCGAAGGCCAGTCGGCCGCCGAGCTCGCCGGCCAGCTCACCGGGGCGATCGCCGGCGCCGAGGAAGGCGCCCAGGTCTTCTTCCTGTCGCCGCCGCCCGTTCCGGGCCTCGGCAATGGCAGCGGCTTCGCAATGATGGTCCAGGATCGATCGGGCGCCGGCTACGAGGCGCTCCAGGGGGCGACCTTCGCGATGATGGGCGCGGCTCAGAACAATCCGAGCGTCGCCCAGGTCTTCTCGCTGTTCAACACCGGCTCGCCGAGGATCGAGGCCGAAGTCGACCGCGACCGGGCGCAGATGCTCGGAGTCCAGCCGACCCAGGTCTACCAGGCGCTCGGAACCTATCTCGGCTCGACCTACGTCAATGACTTCAACTTCCTGGGGAGGACCTTCCGGGTCACCGCTCAGGCGGAAGCGGGCGCTCGCGACGATCTGGCCGATATTGGCCGGCTGCAGGTGCGATCCTCGACCGGGGAGATGGTTCCGCTCTCGGCGGTCGCCAGCTTCAGCTATGGCAGCGGTCCGGTCCAGGTGACCCGCTACAACAATTATCCCGCCGCCGAGCTTCAGGGGCAGACTCCGCCCGGAGTGGCTTCCGGTCAGTCGCTCCGGACGATGGAGGAGATTGCCGGACAGGCGCTTGCGCCCGGCTTCACCTTCGAATGGACCGGCCTCGCCTTCCAGCAGCAGCAGGCGGGCAACACGGCGCCGCTCGTCTTTGCCGTGGCGGTGCTGTGCGTGTTCATGGTGCTCGCCGCGCAATATGAGTCGCTGACCCTGCCGCTCGCCGTCATCCTGATCGTTCCGATGTGCGTGCTTGCGGCAATGCTGGGAATCAACGCCCGCGGCCTGGACAACAATATCCTGACCCAGATCGGGCTGATCGTGCTGATCGCACTCGCCGCCAAGAATGCGATCCTGATCGTCGAGTTCGCGCGCCAGGCGGAGGAGGAGCAGGGGATGGACCGGTTCGCGGCCGCGGTCCACGCCGCCCGATCGCGCCTCCGGCCGATCCTGATGACCAGCTTCGCCTTCATCTTCGGAGTCATCCCGCTGGCGATCGCCGTCGGTCCGGGCGCCGAGATGCGCCAGGCCATGGGCACGGCCGTGGTGTTCGGGATGTTCGGGGTGACCCTGTTCGGACTCGTCTTCACGCCCGTCTTCTATGTCGTCTGCCGAACCCTCGACCGCTGGCTCCCGAAGCCGCCGCCGAAGGGCGGAAGCCATTATCCGACCTCCTACGAGCCCCAGCCGGAGGCTGCCGAATGAAGCGCCTTCTCGCCGCCGGCTGCGCGGCACTCACCCTTGCCGCCTGCACCACGGTCGGCCCGGACCATGGATCCCCCGCGCCCAATGCGCCGGCCCAGTCGCCCTTCCTCGGTGCACGCTCGCCGGCCTTCACCGGCGACGAGCCGCCGGGGCGCTGGTGGAGCCTGTTCGGCGACCCGCTGCTCGATCGCCTGGTGGAGGAGGCGCTGGCCGCCAATACCGACCTTCGGGTGGCTGCCGCCAATCTAGCCAGGGCCCGAGCCGCGCTTCGCGAGACCCGGACGGGACGGCTTCCGTCCACCAATCTGTCCGGAAGCGCGACCTACGGCCAGGAACCGGGCGGCGACGCCGGCGAACTCTATGATGCCGGCTTCGATGTCAGCTACCAGCTCGATCTATTCGGCGGGATTCGCCGGGCGATCGAGGCCAGCCGGGCCGACCTTGGCGCCGTCCAGGCGGCCTTCGACCTCACCCGGATCAGCGTCGCCGCGGAAACGGCGCGGGCTTATGCCGATGCCTGCAGCGCCGGCCGCCAGCTCGCCGTCGCGCGGGAGACGGTGGAGCTTCAGGAACAGACGTTCGATCTTACCCGGCGCCTGTTCGAAGGGGGCCGGGCGACGGCGCTCGAGACCAGCCAGGCCGGTGCCCAGCTTGAACAGATCCGGGCAAGTCTTCCCTCGCTCGAGGCGCAGCGCCAGACGGCCTTGTACCGCCTGTCGGTTCTGACCGGCCGGCCTCCGGCGGACTTTCCACCCGAGGTTGCCGATTGCGAGCAGCCGCCAGCGCTCGCCCGGCCGGTTCCGGTCGGCGACGGCGCTTCGCTTCTGGCCCGCCGCCCCGACATTCGCGAGGCGGAGCGCCAGCTTGCCGCGGCAACGGCCCGGGTCGGTGTCGCGACGGCCGATCTTTATCCGCGGGTTTCGCTCGGCGGTTTGATCGGAACCACCGCCACCTCGATCGGCGGCCTCGGCTCGGGCGATTCCCTGCGCTTCAGCCTTGGGCCGCTCATTTCCTGGAGCTTTCCCAATCTGGCGGTGGCGCGATCGCGTGTGGCGCAGGCCGAAGCCTCGGCCGAAGCGGCACTCGCTGGCTTCGAGGGAACCTGGCTTCGGGCGCTGCAGGAAACGGAAAGCGCCCTCACCCGCTACGCGCGCGAACTCGACCGCCTCCAGTCCCTTCGCCGAGCGCGCGCGCAGAGCGCAGAGGCGGCTCGGATCGCCCGGCTGCGCTATCAGGCCGGCCGCGAACCGTTCCAGATCGTCCTCGACGCGGAACGCTCGCTCGCCCAGATCGACGCCGCTTTGGCCCAGTCCGAAGCCCAGCGTTCGGACTATCTCGTGTCGTTGTTCCTCGCTTTGGGGGGAGGCTGGCAGGAGCCGACGCCGGGCGCCATCGGACAGCAAGTCTCCGACTGACCGGAGATCAGTGCCGGAAGACGGCGGCGCGCTCGGGATCGATCGATACGGTCAGGGTTTCGCCTTCCGGCGGCCGGTCGACCAGGTTCATCCGAACTTCGACACCGGCCATGTCGAGAGTGACTTCCCAGAAGGCGCCGCCGAAGCGGACGCCCGTGATCCGAGCGACGATTCCCGATTCTGACGGACGAAGCCCCTCCGGGCGAACCATGGCGACGGCCTCGCCGTCGGGCAGGTCCGGCGCTGCCAGTTCGCCCGCCGCCGTTGCCGCGACGCCGGCGGTAAGGGTTGCCGGCAGGAGGTTGACCGCGCCGAGCAGCCGGGCCGCATGGACCGAGCGCGGCCTCAGATAGCATTCGCTTGGCGTTCCCTGCTGAAGGATTCGGCCGCCGCTCATCAGGGCGAGCCGATCGGCCATCAGCATCGCTTCCTCCGGATCATGGGTGACGATCAGGACGGCGGCGCCGGCGGCTCGAAGTCCGGAAAGGACGGCATGGCGAACTTCCGCCTTGAGGTCACCGTCCAGTCCCGAAAAGGGCTCGTCGAGCAGGATGGCGGCCGGATCGCGGGCGAGCGCCCGGGCGATCGCGACGCGCTGCTGCTCGCCACCGGAAAGCGTCTGCGGCCAGGCCTCGGCCCGGCCGCCGAGCTTGAACTGATCGAGCAGATGAAGCGCCCGCTCCCGCCTGGCCTTGGCGGGCAGGTGCCGCAATCCGAATGCGACATTCTCCGCGGCGGTCAGATGCGGAAACAGTGCGAAGTCCTGGAAGACGAGGCCGATTCCGCGATGTTCCGGCGGAACGTTCACGCCCCTGCCGGCGAGCAGGCGCCCGGCCGCCTCGATCTCGCCGGAATCCGGCGCCTCGAGGCCGGCGATCAGCCGAAGCAGGGTGCTCTTGCCGCACCCCGAAGGCCCGAGCAGGCAGGTGATCCGGCCGGCCATGAGCTGGAGGCTGGCCTCGGCGACGGCGCTTTCGTCGCCGTAGCGCTTGCTGACCGAACGTATATCGAGGACCGGCGAGTGCGACACGCCGGTGGGTCTAGTGCCTGACCCGGGCGGGTGGAAGGGCTGGGACCGGGCAAGGCGCGAAGCAGTCCGTTCGGGGTGCGTGCCGCGCAAAACCGTCACGACCGCCAGATCCGGCAAGGCCCGGCTTCAGGCACCCGGACGGGAGCCGGCGATCTTCCGGCTGAGCCAGATGGTCGGTCCGAGCGCGAGAAGGATGATCGCGAGCGAGGGCCAGCCGGCCTGCCCAAGCCGCTCGTCCAGCGCGTAATTGTTCGCGATCACCGCCAGAGTGTCATAGTCGAACGGCCGGAGGATCAGGGTCGCCGGAAGCTCCTTCAATATGTCGATGAAGACGATCAGTCCGGCGGTGAGGAAGGCGCCGCGCGCCAACGGCAGCTGAACGCTCACAGCGACTCCGCTTTCCGACCGGCCGAGGTTGCGGCCGGCCTGAAGCATGGACGGAGTCACCCGGGAAAGGCCGGCGTCGATCGGTTCCAGCGCCGCCGCCATCAGCCGCGCGGCATAAGCATAAAGGAGAAGCGCGATCCCCAGCACATATCCGCCGGCGCCCCCGATCGCCTGCCAAAGGAAAGCGGCTGGGACGAGGAGACCGATCGCCATTGCTGCGCCGGGAGTCGCATAGCCGAAGCTGGCCAGGCGCGAAGCCAACGGAAGCCGCGCCCCGCCGATCGCCAGGGCACCGGCAAGGAAGGTGGTGAGCACAGCGCCGCCGACCGCAAGGCTCAGGCTGTTCCTGGCCGCCTCAACCAGCCGGACGGTCTCCGGAGCGTGGGCCAAGGCGTTCCAGAAGAGCCAGGCCAGAGGAAGGCCGAGGCCCGCCGTCAGCAGAAGCGCGCAGAAGGCGAAGGCCGCTGCCGCCCTGAAGCCGCTGAGTTCCCGGACCGGAAGAGCGCGCCAGGCCGAGCGCTGATTGTAATGGCCCTGGCCTGATCGGCTTCGGCGTTCGATCCACAACAGGAAGGCGGCTGCGGCGAGCAGCGGCAAGGCGAAGCGCGCCGCCCCCGCCGTCGATCCGAACACGGACCAGGCGCGGACGACGCCGGTGGTGAGCGTCTGGACACTCAGAAATTGGACGGCGCCATAATCGGCCAGGGTCTCCATCACCGCCAGCGCCACTCCGGCGGCGAGCGCCGGCCTGGCGAGCGGAAGCGATGCGCGAAGGAAGGCCGAGCGTTCCGAGCAGCCCAGAAGGCGCGCCGCCTCGATCGCGCTCGCCGATTGGTTCGTCAGAGCCGCGCGCATGGCGAGATAGACATAGGGGTAGAAAGCGAAGGACAGGACGAAAGCGGCGCCCGCGACGGTGCGCATCTCGAACGGCCAATCGATGCCGATCGTCGAGCGAAGCCAGATCCGGAACGGGCCGGCAACGTCGAACAGGTCGGCATAGGCATAAGCGAGCGCGAAGCCGGGCGCGGCTAGCGGAAGCGCCAGCGCCCAGCTGAAGAAGGCGCGGCCGGGAAAGCGAAACATGACCACCAGCCAGGCCGCGGCCGAGCCCAGGACGGCAACCGCCACTCCGACGAGGCAGGCGAGCCAGGCGGAGGTCGCCCCGTAGCGGAGGACGTCGCTCGCCGGGATGGCGGCCCCCGGACCGGAGAGGGCCGTGAACACGATCCCGGCGAGCGGAAGAACGGCCACCAGTCCGGCGGCGAGCGCCAGCCACTGAAGCGCGCCTGGCGCCTTCAAGCGCCGGTTCGGCGGGACGAGCGTTCGCGCTGTCTCGATCAGCGCCACCCCACCCGGCTCATCAGCGCCTGGGCTTGCGGCTGCCGGGCGGCAAAGGCCGAAACCGGCATCGGATGGGCCTGGAAGTCGGCATAAGCGTTGACCGGCGGCGGCGCCGGGACGTTCGGGCTGGCCGGGAATTCGTTGTTGTTGCTGGAAATGTGCTGCTGGACTTCGGGCGAGGCGAAGAATTCCAGGAGCCGGATCGCGTTGGCCCGGTTGGGCGCCCGGGCGGCCACTCCGCCGCCGGAAATGTTCACATGCGCGCCCTGGCCGTTGAGGCTCGGAAAGGCGAGTTTCACCTGCTCGGTCACCTGCCGGTCGGCCGGCTCGCCATTGGCCATCCGGATGTAATAATAGCTGTTGGTGATGGCGATATCGCAGACCCCGGCGGCGACGGCGCGGATCTGGTCGCGATCGCCGCCTTCGGGCGGACGCGCCATGTTGGCGACGATTCCGCGGGCCCACTCCTCCGCGCGCTGCTCGCCCCAGGCTTCGATCAGGGCGCCGACGAGCGAGAGATTGTAGATATTGTCGGACGAACGGACGCAAAGGCGGCCGCGGAAGCGCGGCGAGGCCAGTTCCTCATAGGTGTCGACTTCTTCGGGCCGGACCCGGCCGGAATGATAGGCGACGACTCGGGCGCGCCGCGAAAAGCCGTACCAGTTGCCGCCGGGCTCGCGCAGATTGCCGGGAACCCGCTCGTCGAGCACCGCCGACTGGACCGGCTGGAACAGTCCCGCCTGCTGGGCCCGCCAGAGGGCGCCGGCATCGGCGGTGATGAACAGGTCGGCCGGGCTGTTCTCGCCCTCGCTGCGCATGCGCGCGATCAGCTGGTCCGCATTGCCCTCGATCCGGTTGATCCGGATTCCCGTTTCCCGGGTGAAGCGCTCGTAGAGCGGAAGATCGCTGTCATAATGCCGGGCGGTGTAGAGATTGACGACGCCAGCCTCGGCGGCGGCCGAGTTGTTGCCTTCAGGAGCCTCCCCGGAGGAGCCGCATCCCGCCAGAAGTGCGGCGGCAACGACAGCAAAGATCGAGACCTTGTTCGAAAGCTTGTTCTTCATCCTTCACCCCTTTTCTGACCCGCCGCTAGCGCTATTGCGAACCGTTCGCAAGAGCGCTCTTCCTCGAGTCAGGAAAAGAGGTCCAGGGAAGAAGGCGCAGGCGAGGAGAATTCAGCGCCTCCCCGGCTAAGCGGCGTAGATCACCAGGGCTCGAGTCTCGATGCTCTCCCGCTCGGGCGCGTCAGGGGGGCTGGAGGGATCATCGAAGGCGGTGTGGGGCGACAGCCTTGCCCGCGTGGAATCCGAATCGTAGCCCTTGATGAGGATCGCCTCGTCGGGCCTGAGGCGCGGGAAATAGTACCAAAGCTGGGCGGGATTGTGGCTCAGCGAAAAGGATTCGCCCGTTCGGTCCCGATAGAGAAGATCGGTGGCGACGAGATCGTCCCGGCCAAGCGTCCGAGCGTCGCAGAGGGCCAGTGGCGACTTCTCGACGGGTCGAGCGATCGGCCGCCAAAGATTGACGATCGCGAAGCGTCGGGCAAGCAGCGAGCCGGCGTCCAGTCCGCGCGCTTCCAGCTCGCGGCGCGCTCGTTCCGGCCCCGACCGGAAGGTGAAGTCGTTATGGGCGTTGGCGACCGGCGGCCGGATGCCCTTCTCCCCGCTCGCCGCGCGCCCGGCGTTGCGGATATTGTGGTCGAAGTTGACCACGAGCTCCGCCCCGGTCGTCGCGGCAAGCAGCCGCTCGACCTCGGCATAATAATCCGTTCGGATCGCGTCGCTGTCGCCGAACTCGGTGAAGGCGCTGGGCGCATCGATCAACGCAAAACCCTGCACGTCCAGCGAAAGCTCGGCAGCCAGAGGGCGGGCATTGCGGATCGTGACGACATGAGCGTCATAGGTGCCGTTCCGCTTTGGAATGCCCGGCGGCGGATCGTACTGGTAGGAAGCCGGCCGAGCGTTCATCGGCCTCAGGAATGTCAGCGGCGCATCCACGGCGGCGGCGGCGATCCGGCTCTGAGCGGTCATGGCAAGGCTCCCTTTCCGGCGCTGCACATGCCGCGCCATTCCTGCCATCAAGATGGGCTTGCCCTTTGCGCTCGACCAATCAAATCACGGCGCGCAAGCATAAGCGGAGCCAATGGTCGGCGGCGGCGCCGCCAGTCGTCGCCGCGACCCGACTGGCAAGACGTGACCGTCCTGTTCAGGCCACAAGCGCCAGCTCGGGCGAGGAGCGAAGACGGGCGATGTCGCGCGCCGGCGGCTCGCCGAAATGCCGACGATATTCGCGGCTGAACTGGGAGGGGCTTTCATAGCCGACCTCGAAGGCCGCGCTCGCCGCATCCATTCCGCCGGTCAGCATCAGGTGGCGGGCATCGGCGAGCCGAAGCTGCTTCTGGAACTGGAGCGGGCTCATCGCCGTGACCGAACGGAAATGCTCGTGGAGGCTGGACGGGCTCATCCCGACCGCCTCGGCAAGCTCGCCGATGCTGAACCGTTCGCGGAAGTGCCGGCGGATCCAGGCCACCGCCCGGCCCACCTGGGCGACCCTTCCCTGGCCGGAAGCGATCTGGCGCATGGTCGGGCCGTGCGGGCCCGTCAGCAGCCGATAGAGCAATTCCTGTTCGGCGAGCGGCGCGAGCACCGGAAGCGCGGCGGGATCGTCCAGCAATCGGAGGAGCCGGAGCGAGGCTTCCAGAAGGCCAGATCCGGCATCGGCGAGGGATAGGCCGAGCGGCGGCGCCTCCTCCGGTGGCGGTGGCACCCGCAACGCCAGCTCGCTCAGGGCGACGAGGTCGAATTCCAGAGCCATGCACAGATAGGGTCGCTCGGCGCTGGCCTCGATCACCCGGCCGACCACGGGCAGATCGACGCTGACGATCACGTAGCGCGCCGGATCGTAGGTGAAGAGACGGTCGCCGAGCACGACCTGCTTTCGCCCCTGGGCGACGAGGCAGAGCATCGGTCGGTAAATGTTGGGCATCGGCATCGTCGGCGTGGAGGATCGAACAAGCGACATTCGCTCCAGGAGCGTCGAGTGGAAGCCGTCGCCCGGCGCATGGCGGGCGATCTGACCAGCGATGATTTCGAGCAATTCCATGAGTTTCCTGTCGCACGGCGCCTCAAGCGCGCGCAAGGCGAAAAGCCGCTCGCTCGTCGGATCGGGCAAGAATCGTGGAGCATCGGTCTAACGCTCCGCACCCGCCCTGAGCCATCCGGGCTGCACCCTTTCCACACCAAGGATGGAGCAGACCCATGACCGACCTTTCCAGCAAGACCGTCCTGATCACCGGCGCCTCGAGCGGGATCGGCGAAGCGACCGCGCGCGAGCTTGCGGCGGCCGGCGCCCGGCTGATGCTCGGCGCCCGCCGGACCGACCGGCTCGAGCGCCTCGCCGAGGAGCTTGGCGAGCAGGTTGCCTGGGCACCGCTCGACGTGACCGACCGCACCGGATTCGCCGACTTCGTCGCCGAAGCGAAGGCGCGCTTCGGCGGGATCGACGTGCTCGTCAACAATGCCGGGGTGATGCCGTTGTCGCCGCTCGCCTCGCTTCGAGTCGACGACTGGGACTGGATGATCGACGTCAATGTTCGCGGCGTCCTGAACGGCATCGCCGCTGCCCTTCCCCTTTTCCGCGAACAGGGCTCGGGCCATTTCGTCAACGTCGCTTCACTCGGCGCCCATTATGTGGTGCCGACCGGCGCCGTCTATTGCGCGACCAAGTTCGCGGTGTGGGCGATCACCGACGGTCTCCGTCAGGAGCATAAGGATCTTCGCGCCACCATCATCTCGCCGGGGGTCGTGGCATCCGAACTCGCCGACACGATCAGCGATCCCGGCACCCAGCAGATGATGGAAGCGTTTCGCGAGGCTGCGCTCGGCGCCGATGCGATCGGCCGCGCGATCCGCTTCGCGATCGAGCAGCCGACCGATGTCGACGTCAGCGAGATCATCGTCCGCCCGACTGCCAGCAACGTCATCTGACCCAGCGGACCGGCATCGTCGCAGCAGAAGATACAGGAGCAGAGCATGAAACTCACAGGAAACACGATCCTCCTCACTGGCGGCGGCTCCGGCATCGGGCGCGAGCTCGCCCGCCGCTTCCATGCGCTCGACAACGAAGTGATCGTCGCCGGCCGCCGGATGGAGGCGCTGGAGGAAACGATCGCCGGCCGTCAGGGCATGCACGCCGTCCCCGTCGACGTGGAGGATCCCGCCGCCCTGGAGGCCTTCGCCGCCCGGGTGACGGAGGCCCATCCTTCGCTCAACATCCTCGTCAACAATGCCGGCATCATGCGCCGCGAGGAGGCTGGCCGCAGCCGTGACCTCGCCGATGCGGAAGCGACGATCGTCACCAATCTTCTGGGTCCGATCCGGCTGATCGATGCCCTTGTCGATCACCTGGCAAGCCGGCCGGACTCGGCGATCGTCAACGTCACCTCGGGGCTCGCTTTCGTGCCGATGGCGGCGGCCCCGACCTATAGCGCGACCAAGGCGGCGCTCCATTCCTACACCGTTGCCCTGAGGGCGAAGCTCAAGGGCCGGACCGAGGTGATCGAGCTGGTGCCGCCGGGGGTCCAGACCGAGCTCACGCCCGGCCAATCGACGCGGGCCGGCTACATGCCCCTGGACGCCTTCATCGACGAAGCCATGGCCCTGTTCCAGCTCCAGCCGACGCCGCCGGAAATCCTGGTCGAGAACGTCAAACCGCTTCGCTGGGCCGAGCGCGAGGGTCGGTTCGATGCGATGGTGGAGATGCTCGCCGCGCGTTGACTGCCGCGACTGGGCTCCCGGGTCCGGCAGCCGAGCGGCCGGACCCGGAACCCATCGTCTCTCGGAACGGCCCCCGCTCCGGGCGAACCTCGAGCTACTGCCCCCCGGCCGAGGCCGGCGGCTGCCAGCGGTTCGTACGGTAGCGGCCGAACCAGTCGAGGATGGCGCTTACCCGCGCCGCATTCTGTGAGGGCCGGCCGACCAGATTGTGGGTCGCGCCCGGAATCCGGATCAGACCGGTGGGCACGCCGCGCAGGTGAAGCGCATTGTACAGCTGCTCGGCCTCGCTCGGCGGAGTCCGGTTATCCTCGGTCCCGACGATGACCAGTGCCGGCGTTGCGATGCTACCGACCCGCGAGAGCGGCGAACGGCGCCAATAGGCTTCCTGATTTTCCCAGGGCATGGCCCCCATCCAGTAGCGCGAATAGCCGGCAACGCCGTCCGAAGTCAGGGCGAAGCTCGTCCAGTTGATCACCGGCTTCTGGACCGCCGCTGCCCGGAAGCGGTTGGTCTGACCGATGATCCAGGCCGACAAGACGCCTCCCCCCGACCCGCCGGTGACGTAGAGCTGGTCGGGATCGACGAAGCCGGCGGCGATCGCGGCATCGACCGCGCTCATCAGGTCGTCATAATCCTGACCCGGATAAGCGAGGTGGATGAGGTCGGCAAATTCCTGCCCGTAGGAGGTGGAGCCGCGCGGGTTGACCGAAAGCACGGCATAGCCGGCGGCCGCGAACAGCTGATTGTCGGTGGCGAAGTTCGGGCCATAGGCCTGCCACGGCCCACCATGGATTTCGAGGATCAGCGGATGGCGCTGTCCTTGCGAATGGCCGGGCGGAAGCGTCAGCCAGGCATCGATCGCTCGCCCGTCGGCCGAGGATGTCGCCGCGATATGCCTGACCTCGCCGAGCCGCTTGTGGCCGAGCAGGTCGCGATTGAGGTCGGTCAGCATCCGGGTGCTTGTCCCGCGGACCAGGGCAATGTCGGCCGGGCGGGTGGCGCTGCCGGTGGTGACCGCGAGGCTGCCGTCGCGGGCGACGCTGAACGTTCCCCCCGAATAAGGCCGGTCGAGCCCGGCGCCGGCGAGGCCCGTTTCGAACTCCCGAACGCTGCCGTCGAGGCCGATCCGGGCGACCCGGCCCAGGCCTTCGCGCTGATAGCGGACAAAGATCGAACGGCCGTCCGCCGCCCAGGCGGGGGCGCCGACGTCGCGGTCCAGCCGCTCGGTCAGGGCCCTTACATTGGAGCCGTCGGCGTCCATCACGTAGAGGCGGTTCTGGGTGTAGCCGTGGGGCCGATGGTCGTAGCCGATATAGGCAATGCTCCGGCCGTCGGGCGACACGGCCGGGCTTCCGTCCGGGCCGGAGCGATCGGTGATCCGCCGCATGATTCCGGACGCCGTCTCGACGGCATAGATGTCCGATTGCTCGGGCTCGCGCTCCCAGTCCGGTTCGCGATTGGCGCTGAGATAGAGCGTTCGCCCGTCACGGCTCCAAGAAATCGGCCCGTCATGATGGAAATCGCCGCGGGTCAGCTGCCTTGGGGCGCCGCCCTCCGCGGGAACGACGAAGAGGTGGCGAAAGCCGGGGCGGATCAGCCCCTGACCGTCCGCCCGGTAGGTGACGGCTGTGATCTGCTGGAGCGGCTCCGCCCATTGCGCGCCTTCCGGCCGATTGGGAGTCCGGCCGAGCTTCGGCGCTTCCGCCGGCACCAGCATCAGATAAGCGAGCTGCCGGCCGTCGGGCGACCAGGCGATGCTGCTTGGGCTGTTCGGAAGCCCGGTGATCCGGACGGATTCGCCGCTGTCCAGCCAGCGCACGTAGAGCTGCGCGGCGCCGCCTTCGGCCGTCGAAATATAAGCGAGGCGTCGGCCGTCCGGAGACCAGACCGGGGAGAAATGGTTGCCGGGTCCGGCAACCAGAGGCGCCTGCTCGCCCGTGCGGGTGTCGATCAGCCAGAGGGTGGAGCGAATCCGGTCGGTCATGATGTCGCCGGACTGACGGACATAGACGATTTGGCTGCCGTCAGGGCTGATCCGCGGATTGTCGGCGACTTCGAGGCCGAACAGGTCGTTGGCGTCGAAGACGCTGCTCGGTCCGGGCGCGGGATCGGCGCTTGCGCCGGTCGCGGCCGGCGGCGTCTGGGCGATGAGCGGCGTAGCGAGCGCCAGCAGCGCCCCCGTGAACAAAGCGGCGCGATTCATGCTCCCTCCCCCTCTCAACCGGATGCCATCGTCATAAGCCGCAATGTCGCTCCGGCAAGATCGGGCGAGATCGCCCGTCGAGTCATGCGAGCTATGACCAAGTTCTTCCCAAGGGGAAGCGGACATTTGCCCGCTGGAATCGACTACAAGTCCGACGCCACGGAACTGCGTGCGAGGCCCCACAGAAGCTTGACCCAGTTGTCGGGCCGGGCTGCCTGCCTCCGGGTGAAACTGAGGAGTTCGTCAAGGTCCTGGCGGCCGTAGAACCGACCGGCAACCATGACCGCCCTGATCCTTCGGGCGTTGCGGATATCCACCAATGGGTTCGAGTCCAGCAGCACCAAGTCGGCCGCCTTCCCAACGGACACAGACCCGGAGGCCTCTTCAACGCCCGCATAGCGGGCAGCCTGGATCGTCGCGGACCGCAGCACCTCGGAGGGAGAGAGACCGGAGCGAACCAGCAGTTCCAGTTCGTCATGATAACGAAAGCCACCAATCGCCGTGTCGGTGCCGACCAGGATGGGCACGCCCGCCCGATGCGCAGCGCCGGTCAGGCGCAGCCCAAGTTCGAAATAGTCACGGAGCACCTGCTCTCCCCGCTCGCCGGGAAAGGCTGACCGAGTGGAAGCCAGATCGTCTCGAAACGCCCATCTCGACAGCGGGTCCAGATAGACCAGGCGTGGATCATCGATGAAGCGTCCCTCGCCTGCCCTGGCATCCTCTTCTCTGGTTACGTGGGTCGGCACGAGCCAAGCCTGAGCCTCGACCAGCAAGGCGAAGGCTCGCTCACATCGCTCCGGATCATGATCTCTGACGATTGCCTCCGCGATCAACGTCCGGTTCGTCTGATCCAGTTCTCCGCTCCGCCAGGCAGCCGCTCCATCGAAACAGTGCCTCGGAAGCAGATGAGCGTGCTCGAAGCTGCGCTGGCCCGCCGCAAGCGCCTCTTCGAGGCTGACCGCCCTGGGCAGGTGACCGACGAGCCGAAGGCCTGTTCGCCGGGCCTCCGCGGCCGCCGCTGAATAAGCAGAGCGGGAAAGACGGTTATACACCTTGACCTCGTCGATCCCCCGAAGCGCAGCTTCACGCACTCGGCCCGAAACCTCGGCGGCCGTGAGTTCCGAATTCTCCAGATAGTAGCTCGCAACACTGACGATCCTCGGACTGGCCATCCGGCCGGCTTCCACGGCCGAGTTCCACGCGCGCTTGTCGTTGACGCAAGCGATGAGGCTGTCCTGCTCGCCGGGGCAGTCCATCATGTCGCGAAGGCTCGTCACGCCGTTAGCGAGGAAGAGCGGTAGATGCATCTGGGGAGAGAGTTGGAAGGTGTGGGCGTGCATGTCCCACAAGCCCGGGATCAGATATCCGCCACCCCCGTCGATCGCCGCGTCGTCCGAAGTGCCCGCATCTTCTCCGATGGCCGCGATGACGCCATGGCGGATTCGGACCGATGTCGGGCCGCTCGCAATCCCGCTCTCGACATCCACCACGTGCACGTTGCGCAGGAGATAATCGCGTGGACCGTCCCTGAATGGAGCCGCACTGACAGGCCACAAGATGGCGGCGATCACGGCAAGCAGCAGCAAGAGGATGAGCCCTGCAGAAGCGATCGCGCCTTTCCTGATCATTCGACGACCTTAGCCGAGATCGTGGCCGACGCTACAATGTCCCGCCACCCTTCACGAAGGCTCGACGGAGTTCGGGATCGGCCGTGGTGCTGGGAGCCGCCAACCTCCCTCAGCCATAAGCCCGAACGAAGAAGACGAAGGTCGTCGCGGCCGTGACCAGCAAGGTCCAGATGCGTACGGCGCGGTGCGACAGCTTCTTGCCAAGCAGCGCCCCCAGGCGGCCGCCGACGATCGCCCCGGCGAGCATCGGCAGGCACGCCCACCACCACACCATTGCAAAGCCGATGAAAACGAAGGCGGCGGCGAAGTTCGCCACCGCCAGCATCGTCGTCCGGATCGCGAACAGCTCGCGCGGCCGAATGTTGGCGAGCAGGCCGTAAATGGCGGTCAGGATCAGCCCCACCCCGCCGCCGAAATAGCCGCCATAGATCCCGAGCAGCGCCTGGGTCGCGATCAGCGTCGGCCGGCCGATCGTCACCCTCGAATGGAGCCAGTCGGCGGCGCGCCTGCCGAACGCCATGACGACGAAAGCGAATAGCAGAAGCCAGGGAATGATGACGTCGAACGTCTCGGTGGGCGTGAGAACGAGGAGAAGGCTTCCGACCAGTCCGAACGCAAAGGTCAGCGCGGCGAGCAACCGGACCGAAAGGCCTGCCACGGGACCGAGCTCGTCGCGAAAGGTCCAGGCGCTCGTTGCCGCCCCCGGAAGCAAGGCGACATTGGAGGTCGCATTGGCGATGTTGGCCGGCAACCCCAGCGCGATCAGCGCCGGCAGGGTCGCAAAGGTGCCGCCACCCGCAAGCGCATTCATCGCGCCGCCGACCACGCCCGCCCCGCCGGCGAGAAGGATTGTCCAAGGATCGATCAATGCGTCACCCCGGCGAAACCGCGCCTCCGGTCGCAGGTCCTCCACCCGCTCTACGAACGCGCGGCATTCGCTGCGACCGCAACAGCGGTCAAGCCGAAGCGCCCCCAACGGCATGCGAGGACGATGAATGAGCAAGGCCCGGCCGGGCGGCGATCGCCTCGATTTCGACCAGACAGCCATGATGGAGTTCGGGAACCGGAAGAACGGTTCGCGCCGGGCGGTCCTCGCCGAAGGCTTCGGCAAAGAGTCGGTTGAACTCGCCCCACCTCTCCACGTCGACGACATAGGCGGTGACCTTGACCACGTCCGCCGGGCCGGCGCCGAACGCGGCCAGGGTGGCGAACAGGCCCCGGAAGGCAGACCGGACCTGCTCCTCGAACGACAGCCCTTCATGGGCGCCTTCGCTGGCGCGCTCCGGCAGGTGCCCGGCGGTGAAGATCAGGTCGCCGGCGCTGACCGCCTTGGAATAATGGCCGGCCGGCTTGGGCAGTGGATCCGTGAGTTCGTTCATCACTTCGCTCCGCTTTCGACTTTGCCAGCTCCGAGACTGCCTCGTTCCTTTTTGATCCACCGCGGCTTCATCCGGTGGCCTCCGAGTGACGCGACATCTCCGCAGCCGGACATTCGCCGTCCCTCCGGCCGCTGACGCTGCCGACGCCGAGGATGATCTTCGCCCGACGGGAGAAGGTCAGCGCCTGCCAGCGCCCGCTATTGCCGATCGCGGTCCGGCTTCTCAGGAAGGTGAGGTGAAGCAGCTCATACTGCTCGGGATCGATCAGGCCCCAATCGATCAGGCAGCTCCATTGCTCGACATTCCAGGCATAGTCGCGAACGATTCCATCCTGGTCGATCGTTTCCGCCAGCGCCCGGTACCAGCCGAAGATCGCCCGCAGCCGCGGCCAGCGCTCCGCCGGCGGCATTGCGGCGAGCTTGCGGCGGAGCCGGGCGATGTCTTCGTCGGGCGGCAGCCGGGTCTGCTGGACGATCGTGTCGATCGCCCAGCGCACCTTGCGCATCGTGATCGGGCCGGAAGGGAAGACCCGCATCAGCTCGTCGCGCACGAACAGCAGCCGCTGCACATAGGCATCGGCCTGGACCTGGAGCATGGCATCGCTTTCGAAGATCGCGGTCAGCTCGGCCGCCAGGACGGGATGAAGCCGGCCGTCGCTGTCGTGCGCGGCGAGGATCGCGGCCCTGCAGCGCTCGCGCACCGGCACGGCCAGACAGTCCCGCGAAAAGAGCAGCGGCCCATAGTTCGGCGCCAGTTCGGCCATCGCCCGGCGGAAGCGTCGGAGTGATCGGAAACTGTCGCGCCAGCGCTCCAGCACCGGTTGGAGGCTGCCGGTGCCGAAATTCCATTGCGACATGCCCACGGAGATGAGCTGGCTGTCGAAATTGCCGACCGGCATCGCCCAGCAGCCCATCGTTTCCGGAATGGAGGTCTCGGCCATGCGCTCGAAGATCGCGGCCCGGTCCAGCCCGATCCGGGCCAGTTGCTCGGCGGCGGCGGGATCGATCCGGATGAAATTCGGAGTCCCCGTCCGGCTCGGAACGTCGCCGACCCGGCGGCAGGTCTGGGCGATCTCCGCCACCGTCTGCGCCTGCGCCGCGGGCGCGACGGCAAGGCCGGCAAGGACGAACAGGAGCCTCCGAACGAACGCGAGTCGCACCACTTCGAAAACCCCCGCCGCCGACAGCATCAGCATGGTCTTAGCCGAGCAGGTGCCGCGAATCATTCCCGAACTGCCGCTTCATCGCCTGGGATCATCGCCGAAGCTTGGGCATTCCCTGTTCCGGGGGCGAACGAAGCCCCGCAGCCGGTTTGCAATTGGCACGGTGCCAGGCGATGACGGAGCCTTCAAGGATCGCGAAGGAGCAAAGCCAAGCCATGGCCGACGGACCGGTGAAAGGACCCGCCTCTTACTTCCCATCGATCGAGAAGAAGTATGGACGGCCCGTTTCGGAATGGCAGGACCTGGTGCGAAGCCGGCTGCCGGCCAAGCATATGGAACTGGTCGCCATGCTGAAGAACGAGCATGGCATGGGCCACGGCCACGCCAACGCGATCGTCGCCCACACCCTGGCCGCCAGCAAGGGCTAGCCGCCGAACAGCGCCGGGCGCGCGCCCGGGAACGTCTACTACATCGTGCCCAGTCTTGGACGACCGGCACGACGTCAATCGCCCTCCGCCACCGATAGGAGGGGATATCCAACCGCTAGTGCCGGTCCGGTTCGCCTCCAAACCTAAGTTGCACCCGTCGCTTTGCCACTCTAGCCTCCCCTGGTGGACAAGGGTCTCGCCGCCGCCCCCGCCGCATTCGCCCGGCCGATGACGGCGACCGACCTCGCGACGATGGGGCGGATTGCCGCGCCGGCCGTTTCGCCCGACGGCAACTGGCTGGTCTACGGCGTGGGGGAGGCCGATCTTGCCGCCATGGCTGGCTGGAACGCTACCTTCGGCCACAGTCGGGCGCGGCGGGGCAGCCGTGAAGCCTGTCCCCACCGGCACCGAACTGGCGCGGCCCTTCCTTCCGGCCCGCGATTTCGAGCTCAGCAAGCGCTTCTACGAGGCGCTGGGATTCGCCAAGCTGCTCGACAGCGAGGTGGCGATCTTCGCGATCGGGCCGAGCAGCTTCGTCCTTCAAAACTATTTCCAGGAGGATTGGGCGGCCAATTTCATGATGCAGCTGATGGTCGACGATCTTGACGGCTGGTGGGCGCAAATCGAGGCGCTCGACCTGCCCGGCCGGTTCGGAGTGCCGTCGCCCAGCGCGCCGGCAATGCAAGCCTGGGGATTGCGGATCGCCTATGTGATCGATCCTTCGGGCGTGCTCTGGCACGTGGCGCAGCGCCGCGACGGTGTCGCTTTCGACTGATCCCGTTCAATTCGGAGGCGATTTCCGCCCCTGCCGGGCCAGGATCCGGTCGATCCGGGCAACCGCTTCGCGATATCGCGCTTGATCAAGGCTTCCGAAGCGTTCGACAAAGGAAACGTCCTCCAGGCCTTCGGCGCCGCCGAGCAGGGCCCTTGGCAGGAGTTGGTCGTCAGTGACCCGGCCGAGGCCCTGCAAGGTCGCGACGGAGGTCTGCGGATCCAGCGCACGAAGCGCCGCCTGGACGCCGGCCCGATCCGCCGCCAGATCGACGAAAGAGAAGCCGGAGCCGTCCGGCAAGCTGTCGTCCAATTCCTTCCACTCGCCCAGACTCCCGGCGGCTTGGGCGCCCAGCACCGAGGTCAAAGCGGCCGAGAAGATCCAGTGCTTCGCGAGATCGTCCCGCCCCTGCAGAAGCACGGCGCCTTCGGGAAAGGGGCATTCCCGCCTCAGCCGGGTGCCACCGGGAATCAGCGCTTCGGCCCTTTCTCCGACGACGCCGAGGGAAAGCGCCACGAAGGCCGCCCGGGCATAGCCGGGGGCGTCGGTCCCGGGCCATTCCACGAAGGCGCGCCGGACGAGGCCCGAAAGCGTTCCGACGGGCTGCCTTTGCTGGGCGGTCGCGACCCGACAATGGATCGCTTCCACCAGCGCAGCATCGACCCCGCCGCTCCGCGCCGCGAGCACCCCGTCGACCAGGCCCGTACCGGAGGGCAGAGCGACGTCGGCACGGACATGGTCGCGACCGATGCTGATGCCCTGGACGGCGTCGTCCAGCCGCGGGATCTCCGCGCCCCTGAGGCGGAGCACCCACCGGACCAGGCCGGCAAGCGGCCGGCCGGCCGCGGCGGGCAGATCCAGCCGGCCGACGGTCAGCTGGAAGGGCGGGAAATTCGGATGATCGCCGCTGACCCATGCCGACAGGTTGAGCCACAGGCCGAACGCTAGCGGGAGGCTTGCGCGAGCCCGCAAACCCTCCTCCGACAGGCCGGCATCGATCCGCTCGATGCCCAGGGCATCGCGGGCGAGGGCGGACAGTCCCGATATCATCCGCTCGTCGATCCGGAGCTGGGTGGGAGTTTGGCCGCGAGCGAGCTTCAGTTGCTCCCAAGCCTGTCGAGCGGCCTGAACGTCCTGCGCCGACGGGCGGCCCTGAACCGGAACGGTCGGCGTCAAGCTGACGAAGGTAAGGGAAAGGAGGAACAGGAGGAGGACGAGAGCGATCGCCAGCCGTCTTGCGAGCTTGACCATGAAGTTTCTCAACAGGCGGGAAGCGGCCGACGGCATCGGCCCGGCGTACCGCGCGCCAAGCCGGCATTCCACCCATTGCGCAGTCGTCTCTTCGAAGCCACCGGAGCAACGCCTAGCGGCTGCCGAAACGCAGCCGCAAGCCGCCGTTGAGGACGAACCCTTCGGTCGGTGCCCACACGTCCACCGTCCACTGCCCGCTCGGCGCTCGCCGAGGGAGGAGAAGCGGATCGTAGCGGGTCTGGCGAACGCCAAGAATGTTTTCGGCATTGGCGAACAGGCTGAACTTGCCCAGCACGATCTCGCCAAGCACTCCGAGGTGGAGATAGGGCCGGCTCTCGGTTCGAAAGGGATTGTCGTCCAGCGACTGTCGACCGGTATAATAGGCCTCGATCCCGATCCGGCCCCGGCCATGCTCCTCCCACATCGCGACCATTCCGGCGCTGTGGCGCGGAGTCAGCGGCACCCGGCGGCGCCCGGTACCGCTTTCGTCGGGCTCGCTCGAATCCACATAAACATAGCTGCCGGTGATCGTGAAGGCGTCCCGGCGGTAGCGGAAAAGGAGCTCCGAGCCCCGGATCCGAGTCTGGCCGTCAACATTGACGAGCCGGACGCGGTCGGACGCGACCGGCACCAGCCGGGTTGCCCGGTCGATGTTCGATCCGAACAGGGTGACCCTCGCCTCGATGGAGCCGCGCGCATAGCCGATGTCGAGCGACGCCGTCTCGGCGGTCTCCGCCTCCAGCTCCCCGAGCGGCTCGAGCCGCGACAGTCCGGCGGCCTCGATTTCCTCGACGAACGGCGTCGGCGCATGGAAGCCCCGCCCGAGCGAGGCCCTGACCGTCCAGGGACCGGGGCGGTAGAGCGCGGAAAGGCGCGGGCTGAACTGCGTTCCATAAGCGTTGTGGAAGTCGAGCCGGGCGCTTCCGGCGAGCGTCAGCTCAGGCGTGACCTCCTGCTCGACCTGGCCGAACAGCCCGGGCACGTCGTGATCATAGTTGAAGGCCGCAAAGCTATCGGACCGGAAGCGGTCGGCCTGGAAGGCCAGCCCCGCGACCCAGGAGGTCGCGCCCGACCGGCCGGCCAGAGACACTTCGCCAAAAGCGGTCGAATGACGATCATCCTCCACCACTTCGCCGAAGACATGCCGATGGTCCTGGTTCATTCCGGAGCCGCGCAGGTGAAGCCGCCCCACCCCTTCGACCGGGATTTCCGCCACCAGCCCGGCGTCCAGCCGGTCGGTGTCCTGCGCCTGGCGGAACGGGCGACCGTCCGGAACCGTGCGCCCCGGGAGGGTTCCGCCGACGCGCTGCTCCGCCATCGCGCCCAGAGTGACATAGGCCGACGCGCCGTTCGCACCCTCCCAGAACCAGCGCGGCCGGGCGGTCAAGCGCTCATAGAAGGGAATGTCGAGCCAACCGTCCCCGTCGAGGTCGTTCCGGCTCTGTCGATGGGCACCGCCGGTCACCGAGGCACTCCAGCCGCCGCCCAGCGGTGAGGACAGATAAGCGGTCAGGTCCTGACCGCGGCGAGTGGTGGCGTTGGCCAGCAGTTCCGCTTCGAGCCGATCCGCCGGCCGCCGCGAAATCAGGTTGATCACTCCGCCGAGTGCCGATGGACCGTAGAGCGCCGAGGCGGCGCCCTTGATCACCTCCACCTGGCCGAGATCCGTGGGTGCGATCTGAAGCAGGCCCAGCGACGAGGTCTGGCCTCCGTAGAGCGGCAGGCCGTCGGCGAGAAGCTGGGTGTAACGGCCTTCCATCCCCTGAACCCGGATGTTGGCGGCACCCAGCGCCGGCGAGGTGACCTGGACCCGAACGCCTCCCGTTTCGTTGACCAGCATCGCGATATTGCCGGGCCGCATCAGGAGCTTCTCCTCGATCTCCTCGCGCGTGATTACCTCGACCCGGATGGGCTCGTCCTGCACCCGGCGACGGGTCCGGGTGCCCTGGACGATGATCTTCTCCTCTTCTTCTTCCGAATGCCCGTCATCGGCTTCGGCCGCGGGTGGATGTTCCTGCGCCTGGGCAACCGAGCCCAGGGAAGCCGACGCGACGAGGATCGCAAAGCCGGTCAGGGCAAGGGTCGAAGCGCTGTTCATGGAAGGCATCGAAGCTTTCTGGATCTGGAACAAGGCGGCGAGGTTCGCGCCCGCCCCGTTCGCCAAGCCGGGGCTTGAAGCCGCCTGACTGATGATCCGGCTGCTCCTCGTCAATCCCGCTATCGCCTCACGCTCCCGGACCCGGCCGAGTTTCCACCAAGCTGCAGCCGAATTATGGACCGGCCCCATGTTGCGCCGACTCTATGACTGGACCCTGGCCAAGTGCGGACATCCGTTCGCCGAGCGATGGCTTGCCTTCATCGCTTTCGTGGAGGCGAGCTTCTTCCCGATTCCGCCGGACGCGCTGCTCGCCCCGATGTGCCTGGCGCAGCCCCAGCGCGCCTTTCGCTTCGCGCTTGTTTGCACCCTCGCCTCGGTCGCTGGCGCCTTGTTCGGCTATGCGATCGGATTGTTCCTGTTCGAATCCTTCGGCCAGTTGATCCTTTCCATCTATGGACTGGAGGAGCGCTTCGCCGACTTCGCAGCCCGCTTCAACCAGCACGGTTGGGTGATCGTGCTCGTCGCCGGCTTCACCCCGCTGCCATTCAAGGTGATCACCATCGCCGCCGGCGCGACCGCAATGCCGCTCCACATATTGCTGCTCGCTTCGGCGATCTCTCGAGCCGCACGGTTCTTCGCCGTCGCCGCCCTGCTCTGGCGCTTCGGAGCGCCGATGAAGAGGCTGGTGGAGCGGCATTTCAACCTTGTCAGCATTGCCTTCACGACGGCCCTGCTCGGCGGATTCGCCCTGATCCGCCTCGCCTTGTGATCGGCAAGGGTCAGCCCTGTTTGCCGGGATTGTCGAAGAAGGTGGAGCGTTCCGCCGGAACCGGCGTGTTGCGGCGAATGAAGGCCTCGGCCTCCCGCATCGTCGCGAAGGCATGCTCGGTGGGCTGCGCCTTCTCATGGGCGAGAACCACCTTGTAGGGCCGGTCGGGGTCAGACGTTCGAACGATGGTCCCGCCGGTGGAGCTCATATGCCCGCCCTCCCCGGGTCGCGATGGCCTGTCGTCCTGCATCCAGCCAAACCTCCTGGCGCTACAACGCCTCAACCGCTGCTGGAGCCCCGCCAGGACGCCGGGCCGAGCCGATTTTCAGCTGGGGAAGCGGCATCAGGGGGACGATGTGGCTCGAGTCGGCGAAGTCTCAGCGGCCCTGCAACCGGGCCAGGTTCCACGACCGCCACGGAGAGGAGCCACTCACCCCAGCGGGCCGTTGAACCCCCAATGGGTAAAGGTTCGCGAAGTCACGTCATATTCCGCGCCGAAGAAGACCGGGCCACCGTCACAGATCTGGGTGGGGCCCTCCATCGCCAGGCCCCAATCACCGGGAAACCCGCCGATCGGACCGAAATTTCCGTAGATGTAGCGACGCCCCCGACGAATGATGCCGACATATTCCCGCCAGAAGCCTGTCGGAAAGTCGTCCAGCCGATCCCGATCGGACGGCAGCATCCCGCTGATCCCGTTCAGCTGGCGTGGAAGCTCAGACCTGAGCTGGGCTTCGAGGTCCAGCACGTTGCGGGGCGTCGGCTGCCACGTCCCTTCGCCCTTTTCGGGCGCGCTCCGGGAGCACTGACGGAGCATGTCGTCCAGGCTCGAGCCAGCGATGATTTCGACGCCCTGGGGAAGCTCGGCAGATTTGCCCGAGCCGGGAGGAACCAGAAGTGCCGAGGACCATCCTATGGCGAGAAGAAGCCGGCTCCACATGCCGGCAAGCTACACCAGGAGCTCTCGTCTTTCACCCTGGCGCTGGCCCATTCACAACCGCTCCTGCTTCGACAGGCTCATCCATCCCTCTTGCAGAGCCAGTAGGAACGAGTCTCGGCGCTCAACCGCCGACGACCAGCTTCACGCTCTCACCGGGCCGAAGCGGATCGGAGGCTTCCCGGCCATTCAGCATCAGGAAGTGGGCCACCGGCTGCTCCGCCGCCATCCTGCCCGCGAGGCTCTGCAGTGTATCGCCGGTCCGCACCGCCACGACCTCGATCCGTCGCGGGCGAAGCCTTGCCGCCTCGGCGGCGCTCAGCAACCGGAACGAGGCGAAGAGCCGGGCCAGCGCGTCTTCCTGCTGAGCGCCGGGCGGCGAGATGATGAGGAAGTGATAAGCGGAATCCCGGCCCGCCTGGTAGGCAGCGAGGGCGATCCTCACCCTTCCCTGCTCTGTCTCGACCGCCGCGGGCAGGATGATCGCCGGCACGCGGTTGATCCGCTCGCGCCGGCCGGCGCCGATCCTGACCTGGGCATGGCCGAGCAGGCCGGTGAGCACGGCTTCGGCATAGGCTTCGAGCCCTCCGGCCGGGAGCTTGCCGCCGGCAAATTCGCCACGGATTCCGTCCGGCCCTTCGATCAGGATCGCCTGCGGGCTGTTGGTCAGCGAAAAGCCTTCCGGAGCCTCGAAGGCGATCCGCATCACCGGATGGGCGAAGCTCCGGCCCATGACGAAGCCCTGCCGCGGATCGTCGCCATAGAGCAGGCCGTCCACGGCCTGCAGATAGTTCGCCTCATGCTCCGGAAGCTGGTCGGGATCGAGGCCCGTTGCCGCTGCCTTGGCACGCGATCGCTCGATCCGGTTCGCCGTCAGCGGATGGGTCGCCGCCCATTCGGGAAGACTCCGGGCTTCGTCGCGACTCCGACTGCGGCTCAGGAATTCGGAATGGCGGCCAAGCGCCTGGAGCATGTCGGCCGCGGCGTAGGGATCATAGCCAGCGGCGCGGAGATAGCCGATGCCGGCATCGTCGGCTTCATATTCGTGCTTGCGCGAATAGCGCAGGGTGAAGAAGCCCGCCGCCGCCGAGGCGATCCGGCTGACCTGTTCGGATTCGGTGATCAGGCCGAGGGCGGCGACTCCGAGGCTTCGGAGGATTGAGCGCCGTTGCTGTCTTTCGCTGTGATTGCCGGTGATATGGCCGAGTTCGTGGGCGAGTACCGAGGCAAGTTCGCCCTCGCTGTTGACGATGCTCACCAATCCGCGGGTCACGTAGATGTAGCAGCCGGGCACCGCAAAGGCGTTGACGACGTCGCTGTTGACGAGCGTGAAGGTGCATTGCCCCTGAAGACCGGCGGCGCTGGCGACTCTTTCGCCCACCGCGGCCACGAAGTCGGCTTCGTCGCCGGAATAAGCGCCGCCAAACTCCTGAAGCAGCTGGCCATGGATTTCGGCGCCGGCACTTCGTTCCGCTTCGGACACGGGCGGACCGCCGCCGGAGCCGCAGCCGCTCGCCAGCACGATCATTCCGAAGGCGAAGGTCTTGGCGAGTGACAGGCGCATCCAGGTTCACCAGACGCGCGACTCCCGCCCATGGTTGCGCGCCATGCCTTGCCGACTGCGACTTGCAGGCTGGCGGTCTGCCGAACCTCGGTCCGGAGCCTGCCGCACCGGAGGCCACGATCGCTCCGGTCTAGTCGGCCGGACTCTCCGAGCGGCCGGCAATGGGCCGAAGCTCCACCAGCGCGACGGAAACGAGCCAGAGACAGATGGTAGCGAAGACATGCCCGGTCGGCCGCGGGCCGACGAAGGCGGACGCCCCCGCCTCGTGGACGAGGAGAAGGAACAGGCCGACGATGAGCGCCAGAAGCTGCGCCAGCACGGTCCAGCGGTTGCGCGCCACCGGAGCCAGGTGGATGTAAAGGACGATCAGGCAGATGATCGCGATCAGCAGAACGTAATCGCCAATCGGCATCTGGTCGATGGTGCCGAGATTGGCGCCGATCAGTGCACCGAAGAAAAGGGAAACGCCGTTCAGCGCCGCTCGCTTCTCGGAGGCGGTTTGTTCCTCCAGGCCAACCAGGCGTCGCCAGGACATGAGCGCTCTCCCCCCCAAAGACGTCGTCTCCCGCTAGACGCTTTCGCAAGTCTTCGCTTGCCAAAAGTTGCGAAGATTGACCCATTATGATCAAGCTCCAAACTCCGTCTCCGATTGACGCGGCGAAGATCGTTCAGTGGTGGGAGTTTCGAAGGCGAATGAGGCCCCTTCTGCTTCTGTTGGCGACCTTTGCTTTCAGTGCATCTGCGGAGCCGGGGCGTCGAGACCCGGCGACAACGGTTGCTGCTCCGCCCTCGCTGTTCCGGAACTATGTCGCCTTCGTCGAGGGACGGATCGGCAGCAGCCGGCCCCTATGGTTCCTGATCGACACCGGAGCGAATCGAAGCGCCCTGGACAGCCGCATCGCCGCCGAACTGGGTTTGGCGGAAACAGAGCGGACGACCGTTCAGGGCTCTGCCGGAACGGTGGAGGTCAGGGGGGTGCGACTGCCTTTGCTCGACCTGGGCGGCGTGGTCGCGCGCGACCTTCAGCCGACCGTCTACGATCTGTCGGGTTCGCTGGCGCCCGAAGGGCAGCGCATTGCCGGGATCATCGGCCATGACGTCATCAAGGATCATGCCGTCATGTTCGACATGAGGAATGAAGCCATCGCCTTTGCCAGGAGGGCGGAAGATTTCGAGGGAGCCGATCGGGCGGTCGTCGTCCCGATGGAGATCGACAATGGAATTCCGCGAGTGGAGGCGCGGATCAACGGATTGCCGGTCACGCTGAGGATCGACACCGGAGCGTCGATCGGAAGAGGACCGACGACGTTCGTCAACATCACCCAGACATTTTACCGTCAGCTCAGGGAGCGCGATCCGAGCCTCGAGCCCGTTCGCCATTTCACGGCGCGGGGCACAGGCGGCGAAATCCGGATCCCCGTCCTCCAGGGTGAAACACTTTCCCTGGGCGGCTTGGAGGTCGCCAGCCCCCAACTGATCGTCCAGCAGCCGATCGGCTATTTTGCCAGCCTAGACGCGGTCGGCTTCCTCGGCGCCTATAGCCTGCAAAACTGGTCCCGGTTCATCGTCGACTATCCGAGACAGCGCCTGCTGCTCATCCGCTGAAAGCGCAGCGTGGGTGGAGCGAATGAATTCCGACGCGGCTCTATCCCACCGGTCCCAGCCATGCTATAAGTGCAGGCATCACCCGATCCTGACCGCAAGCATCCCGTGACAGAGAGACGATCGTGCTCCCGCTTGCCGATCGAGGTGATCCCATGAAAACCCACGACTGGCTGGCCCGCAACAGCGTGGCAGCGATGATGGCCCGGAGCGCGACTCCGGCGGAGGCGGGTTTGATCCGTCGGGAATTGGCCGGCAGCTACGGCTCCGGAACCGCTCGGACATCCTGTCCCTGGCCGCCGGGCCATTCGGAGTGAAGGACGAGGCCACTTATTACGAGCAGCTGGCAATCGGGGCCGAATATCTGGCGGCGATCGCCACCGACAGCGGCGAACGGGTCGAGCATCTCAAGATGGCGGGAACCTATCAGCGGCAGGCGAGGCTTGCCGGCAGTCTGGAGCGGCCAGCCATTCTCCATTGACCGGCGGCGACCGGAAGGCCTGCGAAACGGCCAAAACGGCAGGAAGGACGACAGGTGAACCCCATGGGTAGTGCATATTCAGCCGGGCTGGAGGTCGAGGGACCGTCTCGCCAAAGCGATCGGACGTCGTCTGGCGATTCCGAACTTGCGCTGATCGAGCGCAATGGGATCACCCGCACCGCGACCTATCGCTATCATGTCGATGGTTACCATTATTCCAACCTCGACGATGCGCTGGCGCAAGTGAAGCGCGGCGCGCCAAAGCGGGAAAGAGCGAGATGAGCCTCCACGACCTGTTCGGGCGCCATGTGCCCGACTTCGAGACGAGCCATTGGGAAGCCGGCTATTTCGTCAGCCAATGCACCCTGTGCGGACGCGAAATGGTCAAGCTCCCGAGCCTGCCCTGGCGGTTACGCGATTCAAGGCAGGGCTGAGCCCGGGGCCTCTCCGGCTTCGGACGCGGCCGGGGCAGGCACGCCAGCCTAGGCTTTGGCGGGATCATCCCCGGATGAAGGCTGGTTTTCCGAGCCCGCCGAGGAGGCGGTGGTCGAGTTGCGCAGGGCATTCTCCCGGGCACGCAGGCCTCGAGCCTCGCGGCGTTCGGCGTTGAGCGCTTCCTGCCCCCAGGCCGCCGCTGCGTTGGTCGCAATGATCCTGACATTGTCGAGCCGGGCATCGGCCGCGCGATTGCTATGAAAGGCCTGCTGGGCCCTGCACAAGGCGGATGAGAGCTGCATCTGTCGTCCTTTCCAAAAAACGATCGTTGGCCGTCACTCTTCGGGCGGCTCAGCTCTTCGCTAGCCCGCCCACGATCCCCTTGGTCGAAGGGTTGGAGGCATTCCGCTTGGGAGGCGCAGCCTTTTTCGGCTTTCGCGCCTCCTTGTTTCCTTTTTTCTGGCCTTTGGCCATCTCAGGCTCCTTCTGCGTGCGATTGAGGCTGACGCCGCCGGAGAATCCCGGCGGAAGCAGGCTGCTAGGACGGTTCTTCCTCGCCGAGCCGTCGAAGGACCCGGGAACGATGCTGGTAGCTGTTATGGTGGCGGCCCATCAGGCCGCCGGCGAAGTCGCTTCGGAACTGCGCCTGCATCGCCGCGACCTCCGCGCCGGGCGCATTGGAAGCGAGGCGCGAGACATTCGAAGGCTCGATCGCGGCAGAAGAGGGGTCGCGAGGCTCGAGATCCGGGTCGCGCCGTTCGAGGACCGTGAGCAGGTCGGACATCGCCACGGACTTGTTGTGGGCACCCGCACGATGTCCGGCCGCAACTCTCCGGGCGTCGGCGCCGGCGGGACTGACCGCCGACTTGTCTGGATTGGGGATCATGTTTCGGCTCCTTGATCAGACGGGAGCACGAACTCTCTCTCAGCCGCCCCGGCGCCTGGTGCAAGGGGGACGGTCTCGCCAATATAGGGTCGATACGGCCCTGTTACCAGTGCGCCGTTCGAGCCGGGCTCCTCAGCCGCCCAGTCGGCCGATCACTCGGCCGGTTCGGGCGTCCACGTCGATCCAGATCACTCGCCGGTCCTTCAGGAACTTAAGCCGATAGATCCGCCCTTCCAGGTCGATCTCCGGGCCGAGATAGCGATGCCCCTCCATCATCGGCAGGATTCTTGCCTCCACGGAGGGCAGCGGCAGGATCTCCCCGGCGCGCACGGCCGAATTCAGGCGCTCATGAGCCCGCTCGCTCGCGTCCGCAGCGGCGGCGGAGCAGGAAAGGATCAAGGCCAGCCAGACGGAACGCATCGAGCCCCTCTCACCCGCCGCTTGACGCCGAGCAGCTTGCACAGGTCGAGACGCACTCCACCGCCGCGCGGCGAGGCCGGAAGCCGGCCTCGCGAGCCACGGCCCAGAGCCAGCTTTCCTCTTCCGGCATCGGAAACAAGATGAAGCTTCGGCATCCCGAGCAGAGCGCCACCCCCCAGAAGCCGATGCCCGGGTCCGGCGAGATGACGTAGCGGCTCCAGGTGACGATCGGGACCAGGAGTCGCGCCGCTTCGAGGCTTCGGAGCGAACGGTAGACGCTGTTCGGATGGATCCGGCAGCCCTCGCGGCTGAGGCGATCGACGATCCCATAGGCGCCCCAGGCCTCCCGGGTCTCCCAGAGCAGGGCCAGGAGATCGAGGCGAAGCGCGCTCCACTGAATCCCGCGCTCGATGCCGAGACGGTGATAATCGGCAAAAGGCGGAAGCGCACCGGCGGCGCGGGCTTCCGGCTCCTCCTGCCGGCCTGCCCGCGCCATCCGAGTGGTTTCCATCGCCTCAGAAGCTCAGCCTGGCGCTGAGCCGGATGTCGCGTCCGGCAAGCGGAACGAAATCCTTGGTGAACGAGGCGTGGCGCCGCGCATCCACGTCGAAGATGTTGTTGGCGGAAAGCATCAGCACCGCCTCGCGCTCGCGTCCCCAGGGTCGCCAGGCGATCGACGCGTTGACGAGCGTGTGGCCGTCGGTCGGGGTCTCGAACTCGGCGACCCGCTCCTGATCGTCCACCCATTCGACCTCGACCCGCCCGTCAAGCGAATCGGACTGGGCCTCGATGCCGCCGAGCAGCCGGAGCGGCGGGATTCTCGGAATGGCGCCGCCGCCGTCACGGATCGAGGCGCGCACATAATCGGCGACGGTATCGGCGACGAAGCGGAATCCGCCGGCCTCGAACAGGGTCGCGGTCGCTTCGACCTCGAACCCGTAATAACGGGCGTCACGCTGAAGATATTGGAAGACCGGAAGTTCGTCCTCCTCCTCGCCGGTCGCCGACTGGTAGATGAAGTCGTCGAACCAGTTGGCAAAGGCGGTGGCGTTGAGCGTGAAGCGATCCCTCTGGACCCGGACATAGGCCTCGGCTCCCCAGCTCTTTTCCTTGGACAAAGTCGGGTCGCCGACTTCGAAGGCCTGGGTCGCGATATGCGGCCCGTCCGAAAAGAGCTCCTCCGCCGCCGGGGCGCGCTCGGTCCGGGAAAGATTGAGGCCGATCCGGGTGCGCGGGGCGAGCTCGTAGGACGCGCCGGCCGCGAACGAGAAGGCGTTGAAGTTGCGATCGACGCCGACCTGGTTCGAACCGACGTCGACATTCTCGTAGCGGGCGGCGGCTTCCAGCCCGACCTGCCCCAGGTCGAACTCCTGCAAGGTGAACAGGCCGAGCTGCCGGGTCTCGTTGGGCGGAACGAAGGCCTCGGCGCCGATCGCCTCGAAGTCGCGAGTGGCGAACTGGACCCCGCTCGCTCCGCGCCAGCCGTTGCGGTCCCGCTGAACGAACTCCAGCCGACCTTCCATCCCGTCGGAACGGAAGATGGTTCCGACCTCGTCGCCTTCGAACTCCGTATGTTCGTAATCGGCGGCGCCGAAGCGAAGCCTGATCCGGTCGAGGAAGCCGCCGCCCAGCTCGAACTCGCCGCGAACGTCGAAGCGAAGCTGATCGAGGCCGATCGTCACGGCCTCTTCGCCATGCTCCTCCTCCCCTTCATGCTCCTCCTCGCCTTCCTCACCTTCGTGATGATGGTGGCCGGCGCCGGGACGCATCGGCACCCCGTAACTGGTGTCGAACCAGCTCAGCGAGGCGCCAAGACTGAAGCGATCGCGAATCAGGGCGACCCCGGCACCAAGGGTCTTCTGCTCGGTGGCGCTGTTCGGGAGCCGGCCGCGGAGCCCCGCAAGCTCGAGCGCCTCCGCCGCCTCCTCGGCATGGCCTTCCGCCGCTTCCTCTTCCGCAATCTCGAGCTGCTCGGCACGAAGGGTCGGCGACAGGACGAAACCGCCGACCCGCAGGTCGTCGGTCTTCCTGAAGCTTCCATCGAGGTGGAAAACGAGCCCGCTATTGCCGAGCTCGACGTCCGCGGCGGCGCCGACCGAGCGCTCGTCCGCGGCCGAGCCGTAGACCCCAAGAATGTCGACATGGGCGCCATTTTCCGGGATCGAGCGCGGGATCCGGCGGTCGAGCACGTTGACCGCGCCGCCGATCGCCTGGCCGCCGAACAGGAGCACGGCCGGACCGTGAAGCACTTCGATCCGTTCGGAAGTGAGCGGATCGATCGTCACCGCATGATCGGCGGAGGTGTTGGACACGTCGATCGAACCGATGCCGTCGGTGAGCACGCGGATCCGCTCGCCCTGAAAACCTCTCAGGACCGGCCGGGAGGCGCCGGGGCTGAACGAAGTGGCGGAAACGCCCGGAAGCCGCGTCAGAGTGTCGCCGATCTGGGGGCGGATGTCGCGCTGGAGCTCGGTGCCGGACAGGACCGAGGTACCCGCAAGCACATTCAGCTCGCGAACGAAGGACGCAGTGACGATGATTTCCTGCGATTCCTCATGGTGGGGAGCGGCAGGAGCCGGCCGGCTTTGCGCGGCGTCGGAAGTGGCCTGGGCGAAGGCGCTGGCAGGAGCGAGGATGGCGGCTGCCGTTCCGGCGAGCAAGGTCAGTCGAAGCATGTGTACAGGTTTCCATTGTTTGGCTGCCCCTCAGGACAGCGGAATCGCGCTCGGCGCGCGCAGAATTCGAACGAGAATGGGAACGTCTCGGGCCGGATCTTGGGGCAGGCACGGACGGTCGGAATGACCGCCGGACCGGCTAGAAGCCGCTATGCGCCCTCACCGGAGCGAGGCGTTCAGCCGAGCGGCGGTTCGAGCAGCGGGCTGATCGCCCGGCTCGCCAGTCTGACCGATTCGATCGCAGGACGCGGTGCCTCGGTCGAGGCCTGCGGCAGTGGCACGGAAGGGCTTGGCGGCAACAGGAAACCCGCCAGCTGGACCATGGCGGCGTCGACCAGGGTTCCCTTCTTGGCGGCGGCCGCAGCCGTCTCCTCCGCCCTGGCGGCCGAGGCCACCCCGGCGTCGCTGCTCGCAATCGCCTGCGCATGCGCCTGATCGTCGACGTGGCGGCACATGGCGGTGGCGACGGCGCCGTTCGTCAGAACGAGCGCGAACATCATCAGCAGGGACAGGAATCTTGCCACGGTAATGTAATAACATTCGAAAGGCCGCGCATGCAAGGTCCGACTGGCGCCTCGCCGACGGTGCGGCCCGGTCGGCCGCACGCCGCGCCCTCAGCCGCTTGCTGTCTGCCCGATCGGGCACTCGGCGGCCCGGCGGCGCAGTTTCCAATTAGCCAGGTGGCCGCCGGCCAGGAGCAGGCTACCCATCACCGACAGGCCGGTTTCGTAGAGGAGGCTCAGTCCGCCAAGCGCACCGATTCCGAGCAGGAGCAGGCCGGGAATGGCGATCAGGGCCGGGAGCCACAGGCCGTGGCGGCGGTAGCCCGTGACCACCGCCACAGCGCTCGCCGGCACGGCCACCACGAAGGCGGCAAGGTGGAAGCTCTCCGGAAGCTCGATCAACCTGGAGGCGGCGGGAAGAAGGGCGAAGACCAGCGGCAGGAACAGGCAGTGGAGCAGGCACAGGCTGGAGGCACCGATCGCCAGACCGTCGAGCCATGAGGAAGCCCTTGCCGAGCCGGAGGATGAAGCCATTGACGATGTTCCGATGACGAGGCAGTATGAAGAATGAGATGCTATATCATAACAAACAAGCCAAACCGAGGCAAGGCTTGAACGCGTTCCCGCCGACGGAGCGCTCCCTACGCCGTGGCTGCAAGGCCTACTGGCCTTCCTTTTCTGACACGTCGATGCGCCCGGACATCGTGTTTTGCCCATGCTTCACGACGGGCTGAAAGCCGCCTAATCGCAGTGACCGGATCAAGAGCTTTTCAATGGGAGGGTGCAGATAATGAAGTCGATCGCCGCGGGTTTGTCCGCCTTTGCCGCGCTGATGGCCAGCGCCGCCTTTGCCGAAGAAGGCATGTGGATGCCGCACCAGACCCGCGAACTGGCGAACCGGCTGACCGAAGCCGGCCTGGAACTGGACCCGGCCGCTTTGTCCAATTTCCGTGCCGCGCCGCTCAACGCGATCGTTTCGCTCGGCGGCTGCTCCGCCGCCTTCGTCAGCCCGGAAGGGCTCGTCGCCACCAACCATCACTGCGTCGTCGGATCGATCCAGTATAACAGCGCGCCTGGCCGCGACTATCTGACCGACGGCTTTCTCGCCCGGACCCGAGCCGACGAGGTCCAGGCAGCGCCGGGAAGCCGGATCTTCGTGATCGAGGACCTTCGCAACGTCACCCGCGACATGAATCAGGGTGTCACCGATCGGCTCAGCGGGCTTGATCGCCAGCGCCGGCTGGAAGCCAACCGCACCCGGTTGATCGCCCAATGCGAGCGCCAGCCGAACCGGCGCTGCGATGTTCGCGCTTATTATGGCGGCGCCGAATATTGGCTTCAGCAGCAGCTTGAGATCCGCGATGTCCGGCTCGTCTACGCGCCCGCTGCCGGGGTCGGCAATTTCGGCGGCGAGACCGACAATTGGCAGTGGCCACGTCACACCGGCGATTTCGGTTTCTACCGCGCCTATGTCGCCCCGGACGGAAGCTCCGCCACTTATTCGCCTGAAAATGTCCCCTACCGGCCGCGAGCCTTCCTGCGCATTGCCGAGCAGGGCGTCAACGAAGGGGACTTCATCATGCTCGCCGGCTTCCCCGGAGTGACGGACCGGCTTCGGACCGCATCGGAAGCCGAATTCTACTATTCCCAATTCTATCCGCTACAGCAGCGCCTGCTCGCCGAATATTCCGAACAGATCGGCCGTCTCACCCAGAGCGACGACAATGCGCGGATCCGCTACGCCTCGATCCGGCAGAGCGCCGACAATTACAAGAAGAAGCTGATCGGCCAGATGGCCGGCGCCGAGCGCGTTCGGCTGTCCGAACGCAAGCGCGAGCAGGAACAGGCCTATCGCAGCTGGATCCAGGCCGATCCGCAGCGCCAACGGCAATATGGCGAAGCGGCGGCCGAGCTCGACCGGCTGACGGCGGAGAGCAACGCTGCGGCGCTCGCCGAGCTTCGCTCCGGCCTGCTCAACCGCGCACAGTTGCTGAGCGCCGCCCGGCTTCTCTATCGCTGGGCTCAGGAGCAATCGAAGCCCGATGCCCAGCGGGAGCCCGGCTATCAGGACCGTGACCGGCAACTGATCGTCGAACGGCTTCGCCAGATCGAGCGGCGCTTCCTGCCGCAGGTCGATCGCGGTCTGTTCGAGGCGGCGCTGGTCGAATATCGCCAGCTTGCTCCGGAATCCCGGGATTCCGCTTTCGAGGCGCGGCTCGAACAGATCGGGCTCGACCGGCTTTATGCCGCAACCCAGCTTGGCGACACCGCCACCCGGATCGCCTGGCTCGACCGGCCGGCCGGGGATTTCCGTTCGTCCGACGATCCCTTCATCCAGCTCGCCGTCGCCCTCTCGCCGGGCGACCTTGCCCGCGAACAAAGGTCCAAGGACCTGGCGGGCAGACTCCAGTCCGCGCGGTCGCGCTACATGCAGGGCATGCTCGCTTATGCGCAGGCGACGGGGCGGCCCATCTATCCCGATGCCAATGGAAGCCTTCGCTTCACCTATGGTCGGGTGACCGGACGCCAGCAGGACGGCCAGATCTGGACGGCCTTCACCACCGCCGAAGGCATGGCCGCCAAGCATACCGGAACCGGCGAATTCGACGCCCCGGACCGGGCCGTCGAGGCCGTTCGCGCACGCGACTATGGAAGCTATGCCTCGCCCGCGCTGGGAACTCTGCCGGTCAACTATCTGTCGACGGTGGACATCACCAACGGCAATTCCGGATCGGCGACGCTCAACGCCCGCGGCGAGCTGGTCGGGCTCGCCTTCGACGGAACCCTGGACGGAGTGATCGCCGACTGGTTCTACGAGCCGTCGGTTAACCGGACCATCCATGTCGACAGCCGCTACATGCTGTGGGTCATGGACCGGGTGGACGGCGCCCATCATCTGCTCGAGGAAATGGGCGTCCGCCGCTCCGAGCGCTAAGAGGAGCCGGCACGGGCGGATTCATCCGCCCGTGCCGCCCCGAGACTCGCCGTGCGGACGTGACGATGACCGACTAGGCTGGCGATCTATCGCCGGCGGCCATTTTCCCGATCAGGAGGCGGCGGGGCGACCGGAACCGTCATTCCCGGCACGATTCCACCGGTACGGGGACGCGGCTCCGGGCGCTTTAGGCCGATCACGAGATCGCCGGCGGTCAGCGACAGTCCGCCGCCGGCCGTGCGCTCGACCAGCGGCCCTGCCCTCAGGACCTGGACGAAAATGGAGCCGGGATTGTCGGTGCAGGCGGGACGGCCCTGCTCGCCCAGCTTTTCCATCCGGCCCTCGCCGCTATAGCGGAACCAGATCGCCATTCCCCCGCATCCCGACCAGCTCAGCCGGTCGGCGGTGATGGTGACCACGCTTTCCTCCTGGAATCCCCAACCGGTATGGCCGCCGCCTTCCGTGCGCGATGCCATCTGCGGGACCCAGCGCCCGGCAATCTCCGCCAGTGGAGGGACAAAGGCGAGCCGCCTCTGATCCGGCCGCTGGAGGATCAGCTCGGTTCCGCCGCTGGCCATCCGGATCCGCCCATCCGCCAGCCGGGTCACGTGCGGCCGGCTTGAGAAGAAGCCGAAGAAGCGGCTGTCGCGTGCGTCGATCGCCGGCCCGCAGCTCATCTGGGTCATGATGCCCGGCTCGTTGCTGTCGTTGTGGAGAATGCCCTGGCGGTCGATCGAGGCGGGATTGCCGGAATAATTGCATTCGAGCGTGTAGGAGAGGCCTTGGGGACCGACATTGACGAACGCTCGACGAAGACCATCCGCACCCAGCCGCCCCGGCCGGTAGCCGGCGAAGCTTTCGATATCCCAAGGGCCGGCAATCGCGGCGAGGGAGGTGACGACCGCTTCCGACGGCGCCTCGGGCGAGGATCCGGTCGCAACGCCTGGGGATGCCGCGCTCCCCTCTCCGCCGGAAGCGCCAGCCTGATCAGCGGCCGGCGCGCAGCCGGTCATGATCGCTGCGACCGCCGTTGCGAGCAGGGGCGCTCGGGCCGCAGCTCTCATCGGCACGACAGGAATGGCCCGACTCCAGCTTCACAAAAGGCAATGGACACTTGACAACCGACCGATGAGTAATTTAACTTTTTAGTTAAATGACTGCCAAGATGGACAAGGTCTTTGAGGCTCTTGCCTCCACTGCCCGGCGCAAGATCCTCGCCTATCTGGCGGAGGTCGACCTCACCGCCGGAGAAATTGCGGCGCGTTTCGACATGAGCAAACCCGCAATCTCCAAGCATTTGCAGATCCTCGAAAATGCCGGCCTGGTGACGAGCGAGAAACGCGGCCAGTTCGTTCACTATTCGCTCGTTCGCGAGAGCGTCGTCAACACGTTGAACGGCTTCGTCCAGAAAATCTGCCCTGTGTCCACGCCGCTGAAGCGGGAAAGCGCCGAGCTCCGCCGGAGGCGTGAACCGGATCAGGCAAAACAGAAGAAGTAGGGGAGCGCCATGCAGCTGGTGCCGGGATCGAATCGGATCGTCGCCGACGCTTTTTCGGATCCCGTGTACGGACAGGTGCGATGGTCGTCAGGAAAGTCGATCTGGATCGGCTCCATGACCGCCTCGGCCCTCGTCCTCGGCCCGATGACCTTCACCTGGAGTGCCTTCCTTCTCTTCCTTGCGACCAGCGCCGTGACGCTCTGTGCGGGCCATTCGGTGGGGATGCATCGACGGCTGATCCACAACAGCTTCGAATGTCCGCTCTGGCTCGAACATGCCTGCGTCTATCTTGGGGTGCTGGTCGGCATGGCCGGGCCGATCGGAATGACTCGGATTCACGACATGCGGGACTGGGCCCAGCGGCAGCCGGATTGTCACGATTTCTTCGCTCACCGTGCCGGCTTCTGGCGCGATGCATGGCATCAGCTCCATTGCGAACTGCGGCTCGACCGACCGCCCACCTTCCGTCTCGAACCCCGGATGGCCAATGACCGCGTCTATTTCTTCTTGGAGCGCTATTGGATGGCGCAGCAAATCCCATGGGCGATCCTGTTCTTCGCCATTGGCGGAATGCCTTGGCTCGTATGGGGCATCTGCGCGCGCGTGGCGATCTGCGTCACCGGTCACTGGCTGGTCGGCCATTATGCCCATCGCGAAGGCGGGCAGACCTGGATTGTCGAAGGGGCCTGCGTTCAAGGTTTCGATGTGAAGATCGCCGGTTTGATCAGCATGGGCGAGAGCTGGCACAACAACCATCACGCTTTCCCCGGCTCCGCTAAGCTGGGGCTCCGGCCCGGCCAGGTTGACCCGGGATGGTGGCTACTCTGCACCTTGCGGTCGCTGAGGCTGGCGTGGAACATCGCAACGCCCGACGATCTGCCACCTCGGCCTGCCTTGCGCCGAGTGGCCGTTGGTGACGCCGCCGGAACCGCGGTTCGTGTTCCGGCGCGAGGTTGATGATGTTGCGCTGGCTCTCGATGACCTCACCCATTTCACCGGTCGCCTATGCGGTTCTGGCGCCGCTGATCATCCTTTCGCAACATGCTTTCGTCGCCGGCTATTTCCGCCTCCATCATCAGCCTCTCGCCTACGACCAGCCTTTCTGGTTGATGCCCATCGGCCGTCTCGCGGCGCTGCCCGGGATCAGGCCCAGCGAAGCAGCGCTCGCTTTCACCGTCAGTCTCGCAATCGCGTCGATCCTTGCGATCCTGTCGTTCAGGCGGGCCGTTCATGCCGACCGCTGGTATCCGTTGGCTTCATTGGCCGTCGTTCCCGGCGTCCAGATCCTGGTTATCGCAATGCTAGCCTTCGCACCTCGGCGTAGGGTCGCTGCTTCGCCCGATCCACAAGAGCGCATTCAGCTCGCTCACAAGCTGCAGGGCGTACTCGCCGGCGTTGCCATCATTGTCCTGGCAGTGCTGGTTTCGGCGATAAGCTTCGGCGCATACGGCTGGGGCCTTTTCCTCCTCACGCCCCTGACTGTGGGCATCACGACAGCCTACATCACCAACAGGGATTCCGACCTGGGGATCGGTCGCACGATCAGTCTGGTCCTGTCAGCGGCCGCGGTGGGGAGCCTCGCCCTTGTCATGTTCGCGCTTGAGGGGCTCGCCTGTATCGTCATGGCCGCCCCCTTGGGTGCCCTTGCTGCCGTCACCGGCGCATTGATCGGCCATGCCGTGGCCCTTGCTGGCCATCGGCGGGGCCGGCCCTTCTTCACGATCGCTCTGTTGCCGGCGGCATTCGCTCTCGAGGCGGCAATGCCGCCCAGCGTCTTCATCGTCAGCGAAGAAAGTATCGAGATATCCGCCCCGCCGGCACAGGTTTGGGGAGCAATCACGAGCGACGAACCGATTGCTTCTCCTCCTGGTCTGGTCGCCCGGGCCGGATTGGCGTACCCGCTCCGGGGGCGGCTTCTCGGGACTGGAGCCGGTGCCGAGCGGCTCGGCTTCTTCTCCACGGGGGTGGCTCGGGAGCGCCTCACCGAATGGGAGCCTGGTCGCCGTCTGGGGTTCGAAGTGCTGAGCCAGCCGGCAGCCATGGAGGAAATGAGTCCATATCGGCAGGTGCATGCGCCTCACCTCCACGGCTATTTCGCAACCGGGGAGACGCGCTTCGAATTGGACGCGCTTGCGCAGGGTCGCACCCGTCTGACCGTGCGGGCTTCCCACCTGCTGCGCATCGATCCCGTCCTCTACTGGGAGCCGATCGCGCGCTGGGCGCTTCGCCAGAACATGCGTCGAGTCCTCGACGACATCCGCGACAAGGCCGAAACGATAGCGATGCGTCCGAGCGCTTAGGCCGCGGGCTGATCGATCAATAGGCCAGTCCGATGCCGTCCGCTCGCACGTCCGAAGCGGCGGCGTAGACCTGTTCGCCGCCGCTGGTGCGACGCTCGACCGACGAATAGCGGCCGAAGCCGCCGTCCGAAGGTCCGATCCGCCAGCCCATTTCGGCAAGGGTCCGGACGGTTCGGTCGGGAACCCCGGTTTCGAGTCGGAGCAGGCCGGTGCCGCCGATGCTCTTGTCGTCCTCGCCCATCTGCTCCGACGAGCCTTCATGGTGCCAGCGCGGCGAGTCGCCGGCCGCCTGACCATCGAGGCCGTAGTCGACGCGGTTGAGGATGATCTGGACCTGTCCCTGCGGCTGCATGTCGCCGCCCATCACTCCGAAGGAGAGCCAGGGCTGCCCGTCCCGAGTGGCGAAGCCGGGGATGATCGTCTGGAACGGCCGCTTGCCGGGCGCATAGACATTGGGATGGCGGTCGCGCAGGGTGAAGAGCTGGCCGCGGTCGTGGAGCATGAAGCCGAGCCCATCCGGGACCAGCCCCGATCCCATGCCGCGGAAGTTGGACTGGATCAGCGAGACCATCATGCCGTTGCGGTCGGCGACGCTGAAATAGGTGGTATCGCCCCGGGAGGGCGCCTGCCCCGGAGCGACGTTCGGATTGATCCGGTCGGGCCGGATCAGCCGGGCCCGCTCGGCGGCATAATCCTTGGAAACCAGCCATTCGGCGGGAATCCGGGAGAAATCCGGGTCGCCATAATAACGCGCCCGATCCTCATAAGCGAGGCGCTTGGCTTCGGCCTGGAGATGGATTGACAGCGGCGTCTGGAACCCCGCTTCGCGCATGTCGAACCGCTCCAGCATGTTCAGCATCTGCAGGGTGGCGATGCCCTGGGTATTGGCACCGATCGCATGAACGGTCACGCCGCGATAGGTCGTCGACAGCGGCTCGGTCCATTCGCTCCGGTGGGCGGCGAGATCGGCCCGGTCCATCCAGCCGCCGATCCGTCGGAAATAGGTCTCGATCGTTCGCGCAATCTCGCCCTCGTAGAAGACGTCGCGGCCGCCCTCGGCGATCATCCGGTAGGTTCGGGCAAGGTCGGGATTGCGGAAAATCTCCCCGGCGCGCGCTCGATCGCCCGAGGGATAGGTGGCCTGAGCATTGGCAATCTCCTCGATGCCGTGCTCGGGCCGGGCGTAATTGGCCATCGCCCGGTTCATGTAATAAGCGACCACCGGCGAAAGCGGCACGCCCCCTTCGGCATAAGCGATGGCCGGTTCGAACAGTTCGGCCCAGCGGAGCCGCCCGTAACGCTGGTGAAGCTGCCACCAGGCATCGACGGTTCCGGGAACGGTGACGGTCACGGCTCCGTAAGGTGGGAGGATGCCGTTTCGAGCGCGCGAGCGAACGGTGGCGAGGCTCAATCCGCGCGGCGAGCGTCCGGAGCCGGCAATTCCGACCACCCGCGAGGCGGAGGGATCCCAAAGCATGGCATAGAGATCGCCGCCAATGCCGTTGGCGGTCGGTTCGAGAAAACCGAGCGCGGCGTTGATCGCGATCGCCGCGTCGACCGCCGACCCGCCTTTCTTGAGGATCTCGATCCCGGCGAGGGTCCCGAGCGGATGGGCAGTGGCGGCGGCGCCGTTGCGTCCGAACACTTCCGAGCGCGTCGCGAAGCTGGCGCCCACGGGCCGGTCGCCGGCCTCCACGTCCGGAAAGAATTGGGTGGCGGGGAGAGCGGGCGAAAGCGGCGGCGCAGACGACGCCGTCTGGGCGAAAGCGGATCGGGCGGAGGCGATCCCGAGCGCGGCGATCGGGGCGGCGGTCAGGAAAGTTCGTCTCTTCACGTGCGTTCCTCCGGATTTGGGCTGCGCCATCTCAGCACGGCCGGCACCCCGGGAACAAGGGCGAAGCCGATCGCCTCGACGCCTTCAGGCTAGACCGGCTCCTCCTCCGGAAGCGGCGCATAGCTTCCCTCGTCGACGTCCGGCTCGCTATCGGTGGCGACGCCTTCCTCGAGCCTTCGCTCCATCTCGGCCAGAGCGGATTGCTCGGACTCGAAAATCCCGAACCGCGCCGCGACGTCGGGAGCAAAACGAAGCAGGTCCGGGCGGAGCTTCAACAGGCTGACGTCCTTGGACTTGCCTTCCAGCATGACGTCGAATTCCAGGCCTTCGGCCATCCGCATGAAGGTCGCGAACTCGAACGGATTGGTGAAATCGGCATGGCCGGTCCAGATCGGCGGAACCAGGACCGTCTTGATCCGCGACGTCGCCTTTACGGCGCCGCGGGTAACCTGTCCCTTCGCTGCCCGGCCGCGGCCGGCCGCGGCCCGCTCGGCATTGGAAACCTTGCGCTTGATCTCGCGCATCTCGGTCCGGGGCGAGGAGAAGTGGATCTTGGGTCGAACCCCTTCGGGCCAGGTGGCCAGGAACTTTTCCAGGGTGGGACGCAGTTCGAGCCGCTCCGGATTGAGGCACCAGAAATGCTGATAGTCGAAGACCAGCCGGACGCCGGTCCGCTCGTGGATCCACAGGACGTCGGCAGCGGAAAAGCGAATGTCGTCATTTTCGAGGACGAGCCGGCGGCGGACATGCTCCGGACACTGGTTCCAGCCTTCGATCCAGCGCGCCCGGCTTTCCTCATGCTGGCCATAAACTCCGCCGACATGGGTGACCATCACCGCCTCCGGGCCCAGGCCCATCCGGTCGAGCATCTCCGCTTGGGAAGAGAAGTCCCAGATGCTCTTGCGGGTGATCTGCGGATCCGGGCTGTTGAGAAGCACATATTGGGACGGATGGAAGGACAGCCGGATGTCGAGCCGACGCGCCTTGGCGCCGAAGGCGGCGAGCTCCGAATCGCTTTCCGCAAGCATGGCGTGGAACTGCGGCATGTCGGGATGGGTCGCATAGGGGGCAAGGTCGGAACTCAGCCGGTACATGTCGATCCGGACCTCCTCCAGATAGTCGAGGATTCGGTCGACATATTCGAGCGAAGTCTTGAGGTGGGGGTGGTTCTGCCACCGCCTTGTATCGTTGCTCTTGAGGTCCGGCCGTCCCATCACCTTGACCGGAAAGCCGAGCCGAAGGGGCCTGTCGTTCGTCGTCATCCGATCCGCTCCTCAGGGAAACCCAATTCCGCGACCAGCCAGTTCCAGTCCTGGTGACGAAGCGCGCCGCCGGTCGCCTGCCTGTGGCCGCCGCCATAAAGCTCGTCCGCTCCGGGCGGCTTGTGCTGCTCGAGAAAGCGGATGAGATCCCGTCCGGAGGCCGACCGAGCGGCAAAATGCACCCAGCCCGGCCGGTAGCCCGTGTTCGCCGCCAGAACGACCTTGTCGCGAAGCCGCGACCGCCATTGCTGGGCAATCAGCGGATGGATCTGGCAGGGTGAGGAGAACCGGATCAGGGCCACGTCGCCGCGGATCCGGGGCGCCGTCTTCCTTGCCGATTGAAGCTCGCTCTGCACCTCGGCCTTCGCCTCGAGCAGAGCCGCCGTTTCGGGATGGATCCCCGAAAGGAGCGATTTCGGGCCGTCGCACTTCATCAGCAGTTGCAGCGCCGGCGAGGCATCGGCGCTGGACGATCGCCGCGGCGCGTTGATCAAGGAAACGGCGTTCCGGAGCGCGGTCTTGCCGAACCGTTGCTGGGCCTCCTCCATTTCCGCAAAGCCGGCCTGCTCGGCCATGTCGCCGATCAGGCCGAGCGCCGCGAGCCACAGCAGGTCGTCGACCGGAGCGACGGCCTGAGCGCACCAGTAAGCGAGAAGCGAGGTGGTCGGCTCCGGCTCCATGCCGTTGCCGCTGATCACCGTCATGTTGGCCGGATCGCCGCGGCGGACATGATGGTCGATCACGATGGTGGGGCAGCCTGGCACGATCTCGGTGGCGCCGACCCCGAGATCGGCGACGATCAACCCGCCAAGCGCTTCGCCTTCCAGTTCCCGGGCGATCGCCTCCGACCAGGGGTTTTCGCCCTTGCCGACCAGCCTGAACCTTCGCCGCCGACCGGCCCGGTCGAGCAGTCGGCCGAGAATGGCGAGCGAGGAAAGGCCGTCCGCGTCGAAATGTCCCAGCAGAGCGATCGGCTGGTCCGGATCGAAGGCTTCGAATGCCGCCAGGAAGGCGTCGCCGATCCGGCGGCGCAGGTCGCCCGATGCGCTGTCCGAGCGGGGAGGCGGGTCGACCAAGCGCGGCCTCCGGTCAGCCGCCCCGGGCCGGTGCCACCGTCTGCTGGTGCTGGATCACCTTCCAGTCGTCGTGGCCGAGCCGTCGGTAGGTCGAGGTGCAATAGGCTTCATAGGCCTGTTCGCCGCGGGCTGCCCTCGCCTTGTAGGCGATCACGATCAGTCCCTCTTCCGGGCGGCTCACCCGGAAATCGTCGAAATCGACGCTGGACCAGCGAGGCGTCTGCGACACCGCTTCGATCGCCTCCTCGCCGCTCAGGACGAACGGCGCTTCCGGAACGACCATCAGGCAGTCCTCCGCCATGCAGCGCCGGTACACGTCCTCGCCGCCAATCCAGAGGTCACGCTCGAAATCCTTGATCCGTTCGTCGTCCATGTCGCAACCGCCTCCTCCATTTCGCGTAATGGTTGCCGAGGCAAACCCCTCCCCTTTCCCTATGTTCCTGTTCTCGAAGCTGGGACGGGATATGGTGTGATCGGAGCGCGCCCCGACGCGGTATCGCCGCGGAACAGCCTGTTGCGAGTGAGTTGCATTAGTGACTATAGCGGAGAGGCGGACGATCAGGCTGGCGGGGGGATTATCGCTTCGGATGAATCGCTGGCTTTCCCTTCTCCATCGCTGGACCGGCGCGATTGCGGGGCTTCTGCTCGCCGTGATCGGGCTCAGCGGCACGATTCTTCTGTGGGAAGACTCCTGGATTGCCCTTCCCGGCGCCGACGATCCGCTGAGGGCCGATCCGGCAGCCTTCGGAGCGGCGGTGGAAGCGGCCCTGGCGATCGACCCGGCGCTCGACCGGATCACCTTTGCCGACCCGTCGCTCGGGCTTCACCAGGCGATCTTTGCCGACGGCAGCGGCGCCTATCTCGACCAGTCAGGGCAGATCGTCGATCGCTGGGAAAGCCTCTGGGGTCGGCCGGAGCTGTGGCTGTTCGATCTTCACCATTACCTGTTCCTCGGCGAGACCGGCAAAAATCTGACCGGAATCCTCGGCCTCCTGCTCCTCGCCTTCGCCGTCACCGGACTGATCCTGTGGTGGCGGGTCCGTCGAACGTTCAATCTTCGACTCTGGCCGGCAAGGATGACCCGGAGCGCGATCATCCGCCAGCATCGCGACATCGGAGCGCTGGCCTCGCCACTGCTGATCCTGTCGGCTTTGACCGGAGCGTTCATGGTCTTTCCCGCGCTTCCCAAGACCCTCCTGGCGCCCTGGCACGATCCGGCCGCTGCCGTTCCGTCACGCACCGCAACGGCGGGCGGAGTGACTAGCGAGACGGACTGGCGGCAGATGATGACCAACGCCCAAGCCGCTTTCCCCACCGCCGTTCCGCGTCGACTGACCTTTCCCCGAGCGGCCCGGGAACCGGTCGTTCTTCGCCTCCGCCAGCCGTTCGAATGGACTCCGAACGGGCGCACCTACGTCCATCTCGATCCCGCAACGGCCCGGGTGCTGGGCAGCGATGATCCTGCACTCGCCGATCCGGCCGCCAGCGTCGTCGAGAAATTCTATCCGGTCCATTCCGCCAAGGTCGGCGGACTGATCTGGAAGCTGCTCCTCACCTTTTCGGGACTGGCGCTGACCCTTCTCGGAACCCTGGCGACCTGGAGCTTCTGGTTCGGCAGGAGCGGTCGGCGCCGAACCCGGCCGATCGCCCCCATGCCGATCGTCGAGGCCGCCGAATAGGCGGCGCCTTCCGCCGGCGCGCCGGCCGGGTCAGGCCGTAGTCGGCACCGATCAGCTCCGCCGCCGATCCGGCTCGTCCGTGGCGACGAGATCGGCTTCCGTTCGGCCGCCATCGCTCCGTCGCTGCTCCGGTCCGGCAAAGCCGAAGGCGCTCCGGGAAGCGGCCCGATTTTGCGAGGTGGAATCGATCCGGCCGAGCACCTCGTCGAGATCCGTTGTCTCGCCGGCCTGTTGAAAGGCCGATCGAAGCAGGGTGCCGACGACCGCGCGGTCGCGATCCTGGGGATCGGCCGTGCCTTCATAGACCGGCTCGAGCAGCAGCCGCCGGCGCTGGCGCGATTTGATCAGGTCGCCGGCCGGGAAGCTGACAGCGAGTCGGAGCCCGGCCACGGAGGAGGCGTTGCGGAGCGTCCGGCGAGCGGAGGACCAGGCCTGCTGAGCCAGCTCGCGCGGCGCCACCGTTCCCGGCTCGTCGACGGCTGAGAGGCGATGCAGGGTGTAGAGCCCCATCAGGGCCGACAGGAGGAAGAAGAACTCCCAATGGGTGAAAGCGAGGCCGAGCAGCTGGTCGACGCCTCCGGGGCTCGCCCAGTCGAGCCGGAGCTCGAGCCGTCGGCTGGCGAAGAAGTCCGCGGCCCAGCCGCCGAAGACCGGGGCGACGCCCGCCGCCAGCGCGCCGACGAGGGCGTTCGTCGCCATGTAGCTGGTGGAAGTTCCGGAGGGGCTGAGCTTCATGACGATATTGCCCGAAGCCAGGCCGACGCCGGCGCCCGCCGCGCCCATCACGACGTGAAGGGCGATCAGATAGGCGGCCCTCGCCGTATCGGTGGCAAGCTCGCTCGCAAAGGCCATTCCGGCGATGCACAGGATGAAGAGCGGAGTGGAGGCGACGAGAACCGTCTTGTTGGTGTAGCGGTCGCTGAGCCGACCCCAGCCGCGGACCACGGCCATGTTGGCGACCTGGCTGGCAAGGGTCAGTCCAAGCACGAAGGACATGCTGAAGCCGAGCTCGCGCACCATGTAGACGGTGAAGAAGGGCGTCGCGAGATTCACCGCGAACTGCCAGCTCGCAAGGTAGCGAAGCATGTTCCGGTAATTGCGGTCGCGAAGCGGCTGCCACAGCAGCTTGCGAAGCGGAGTCGTCGCTTCGCGCGCCGGCATCACCGGCTCGGGAACCCGGGCGAGAGCGGCGATGCTGACGATGCCGCACAGGAAGCCGACCAGATAAAGGCCGCTGAAGACGAGATTCCCGGTCGATTCCGACCCGCTGGCGAGGTGAAGCGCCACCGCCGCTCCGATCGTTGCGACGGCACTGACCCCGGTTCCGACCAGCCCCCGCCGTGACGAGAATCGGCCGAGCGTCTCGCCGGGAATCAGGTCCCTGATCCAGCTGTTCCAGCTGCAGGCCGCGACGGCGTTGAGGCCGTAATGAACGAGCGCCGCCACGAGCAGGACGCTCACCGCCATGTCGCGATCGGGAATGAAAGGGACGAGCGCATAGACGGGCAGCGCCAGCCGGGCGAGAAAGAGCGAAGTGACGGAGATCAGCCGCCGCATGCGCAGGGATTCGACGAGGCTGACCGTCGGCGCCTGAAGGATCTGGGTGAGCAGCGGAATGGCGGCGAGGAGTCCGATCTGGACGTTCGAAGCGCCGATATGAAGCGCCAGGGCAAGCAGGACGACGCCGCTGTTGAGGGCGCCGATCGCCGTCCCGGCGGCCGCATCGACCAACAGGTTGGTAACGGCGCGCGAGCGTTCGGCGGCGCCTACCTCCGCCTGCGGCGGAAGCAATTGGCGGCCAATGCCAATGAAGGCCGTGGCGACAGGATTCACGACTGACAGACTCCAGCGATGTTCTTGAGGTTCAGGCCGGGGGTGCGTCGAGGAGACGCGCCATCCCCTCCGGCGAGAGGATTTCGATCCAGTAGCCGTCCGGATCGGTGATGAAGGCGATGCCCTTCATCTTGCCGTCCTGCGGACGCTTGACGAAGGGGACGCCAAGCGTCTCGAAGCGCCGGCAGGCGGCGTCCACGTCCGGAACGCTGATGCCGAGATGGCCGAACCCGCGCGGCTCGCTGTTGCCGCTATGATAGCCGGCAAAGTCGGGATCGCTTTCCGTCCCCCAATTGTGGGTCAGCTCTATCGTGGTTTCGCGGGAGAAGACGAAGCGGGCCCGCTCGGCCGGGTCGGCCGGAACCTCTTCGCCCTCGTTCAGGAAGGCGAGAAAGTACAGGGAGAAGCGCATCTCCGCGAAATCGAGGCGCTGGAGCAGAGTCATTCCCAGCACGCGGGTGTAGAAGTCCAGCGACGCCTCCGGATCGCGGACCCGAAGCATCGTCTGGTTCAGGGTGAATCCTGCCGTTTCCGGATCTCTGGTCATGATCGTCCCTCTCGGCCGCATGAGGCGGGCCGCAACTGCGCCTGCCCTCAGGTTCGCCCGTTAGAAAGGAACGCACCCGCCGAGGTTCAACTACGCAAAAGCCGCAATCGATCCGAAACGATTCGAGCGGACCGAAGAGTCGCGAGGTACGACCTATTCCGGCGCGAACAGGATCCCGACGCGGTGGCCGAGCGCCCAGCGCACCTGGCCCTCGCGCCGGCCGGTTTCCCCGAGAAGGATGGCGATCTGGCTTCCGATCATGATCGGTTGAGCCACCTCCGCGAAGCAGCCGTTGCTGGACAGGTTGCGAACCCGGGCCGAAATCTCTGCGCCGTCCGCGCAGAGGATCAGCGCCGGCAGATCGGCGGACGATCGTGGCTCGCGCTCGACATATTGCGGGAGAAGCCGGGCCATTTCAGGCATTGCCGCACCACCCCATGGCGATCGGACGCACGCCGGCCGAAATTCGCGGCGCCCGGCCGATCAAGCCGATCCCGCCTCCGACCAGAAGCGGCCGTTCGGCCGAAGCCGTTCGAAACTTCCCCATCGAGCCCCCCAGCTCAATCCCGCCTCTTCACTAACCAATGCAGGTTAAGAAAGGGTGCGCCGGTGCGGGACCCTGTTGAGCCGGCCAGGCAGGCAGGAGCTTCGGGTTGCGATCAGGAGAGCCCTTTGGCTATGGGCTCCGTGGGGGGGCGCATCAGGATCCTCTCAATGCCCGCTGCGTCCAACAAGAACCAGGAATTTTGGCTGCGCGTCGGCCTGCTGGCGCTCATCCTCGTCCCCTGCGCTGCCGATCTCCTGCTCCCGCTCGGGACGGCCGTGTGGGTGATCTACCTCTTCCCGATCGCCCTGTCCTTCCTTTCGCGCGAGCCGCGCCTTCCGCCGGTCCTCGCCGCGGTGGCGACTTTGCTCATGTCAGTAGGCTTCCTGTTCGCCCAGCCCGGTGTCGATCCCGACATCGCCCAGACGAACCGAACGCTCGGCGCGGTCACCGCCTGGGTGATCGGGACGATCGGCTATCTTTTCATTCGCGGCCGACTGGCAGTCCGCCACCAGACCTGGCTCCAGAACGGTCAGGTCGGCCTGAGCGCCGCCATGTCGGGCGAGCAGACCGTTGCCGAACTTGGCCGCAACATCCTTTCCTTTCTGGCCCAATATCTGGGGGCAAGAGCGGGCGCGATCTTCGTTCGCGACGAGGGCGGCTATGCGCAATGCGCCCTTGTTGGAGTACCGGCGGACTCTCCGGTTCCCAAGAGGATCGGACCGGATGAAGGCCTGCTCGGCCAGGCAGCGTCCGAACGCCGAGCCTTCACTTTGGACGACGTGCCCGAAAATTATCTCTATCTCGGATCCAGCCTCGGCCAGGGCAAGCCGTCCGCGGTCGTGATCGCTCCGGCCCTTTCCGACGGCGAGGTCCTCGCCGTCGTCGAGCTCGGCTTCCTCGACGGGATTCCGGACGGGGCTCAGGAGTTGCTGGAACGCACCGGCGAGTCGCTCGCCATCGCGATCCGGTCGGCCAAGTATCGCGCCCGGCTCCAGGAGCTTCTGGAAGAAACCCAGCAACAGGCGGAAGAACTGCAGGTTCAGAGCGAGGAGCTTCGCTCCACCAACGAAGAGCTGGAACAGCAGAGCCGCTCGCTCCAGGAATCGCAGGCCCGGCTCGAAACCCAGCAGGCGGAGCTGGAGCAGACCAACGCTCAGCTGGAGGAGCAGACGCAACTGCTCGAAGTTCAGCGCGACGACCTCAGCCGAGCTCAGTCGGCGCTCCAGGCCCAGGCCCGGGAACTGGAACAGGCCAGCCGCTACAAGTCCGAGTTCCTGGCCAACATGTCGCACGAGCTTCGAACGCCGCTCAACTCGCTGCTGATCATGGCCCGGATTCTTTCGGACAATCGCGACGGCAACCTGACCGCCGACCAGGTCAATTACGCCCGCACGATCGAAACTTCGGGCAACGACCTGCTCACCCTGATCAACGACATTCTCGACATCTCCAAGATCGAAGCGGGACGGCTGGAGATTCAGGTCCGAAGGGTCCGGATCGAGCCCCTGATCGAGAAGGTTCGAAGCGCCTTCGACGCTGCCGCGACCGAAAAGGGTATTTCCCTTCGCGCCGAACTCGCTTCGGGCGCGCCCCGGCAGCTCGAAACCGATCCCCAGCGGCTCGAGCAGGTGCTTCGCAATTTCGTGTCCAACGCCGTCAAGTTCACGGACGAAGGTGAGGTCCTCCTCAAAGTCGGGGCAGAAGACGGTCGGATCGCCTTTGCCGTCAGTGACACCGGGATCGGCATCCCCAGCGATCAGCAGCAGGCGATTTTCGAGGCTTTCCGCCAGGCGGACGGCTCAATCAGCCGCAAGTTCGGGGGCACCGGCCTCGGCCTGTCCATCTCGCGTGACCTGGCGCACCTGCTCGGCGGCGACATCCGGGTGGAAAGCGCGCCCGGTGCGGGCAGCACCTTCACCCTGGTCCTGCCACCCAGCCTGGATGTGTCGGCAACGGCTTCCCAACCGGCCTTCGTGGCCGTCTCGGCCGTCCCTGCCCGCGAGTCCGGCACTTCCGCCTCGCCCGCTCTGCTCTATCGGCCAGCGGAAGAGGCCAAGGCGCCGCCCGGCTCAGGGCGGGGCGTGATCGTCGGAGACGATCGGGAAAGGCTTGCCGGCGATACGAGGACGATCCTCGTCGTCGAGGATGACCCTTCCTTTGCGAAGGTGCTCTACGATCTCACCCACGAGGCCGGGTTCCAGTGCCTGATCGCCGGCAATGCCGAAGACGCCATCCTGATGGCGCGCCAATATCTTCCGCAGGCCATCATCCTCGACGTCGGTCTTCCCGACCATAGCGGCCTGTCCGTGCTCGACCGACTGAAGCATGATACGCGCACTCGCCACATCCCGGTCCATGTGGTTTCGGTCAACGATTATACCGAAGCGGCGCTTCATCAGGGGGCGATCGGATTTGCAATGAAGCCGATCCGGCGCGAGGAACTGATGGAGGTTCTTGCCGGACTCGAGGCACGGCTGGCGCAAAGGGTTCGCCGGGTGCTCGTCGTCGAGGACGATGTCGGTCAGCTCGACGGGCTTCGCGCCCTGCTCGCGTCGCGCGACGTCGAAACCGTGGCGGCGCGAACCGGCGCCGAATGCCAGCAGCGGCTTGGCGAGATCACGTTCGATTGCATGGTGCTCGACCTCAATCTTCCCGACACTTCGGGCTTCGACCTGCTCGACCAGCTCAGCAAGGACGAGAATCTCTCCTTCCCGCCGGTGATCGTCTATACCGGCCGAGACCTGACGGCCGACGAGGAGCTTCGGCTTCGTCGCTATTCCAAGTCGATCATCGTCAAGGGTGCCAAGTCGCCCGAACGGCTTCTGGACGAAGTCTCGCTCTTCCTCCACCAGGTCGTTTCCGACCTGCCCGAGCAGCAGCAGCGGCTGATTGCCAGGGCCCTCAACCGGGATTCCGCAATCGAGGAGCGGCACATCCTGGTCGTCGAGGACGACATCAGGAACGTTTATGCGGTCACCAGCCTGCTCGAGCCTCATGGCGCCACCGTCAGCATCGCCCGCAACGGCCGCGAGGCGCTCGAGGTCCTGGAGAAAGCGGCGCTTCCCGGTGGAAGGTCCATCGATCTGGTGCTGATGGACATCATGATGCCCGAAATGGACGGGCTGACGGCAATCCGCGAAATCCGCAAGCGTTCGGACTGGAAGGAGCTGCCGATCATCGCGCTCACCGCCAAGGCGATGCTCCAGGATCATGAACAATGCATCGCCGCCGGCGCCAACGACTATCTGGCCAAGCCGCTCGACGTCGAGAAGCTCCTTTCCCTCGTCCGAGTCTGGATGCCGCGATGAGCGAAACCGTCAGCGCAAGCCCGATCGAGGAACTCGAAACGGACCTTCTGCTCGAAGGCATCTGGCGGCGCTACCATTACGATTTTCGCGGCTATTCGCGCGGCTCGATTCTCAGGCGGCTCGAGCGGGCGCGCCAGCACTTCCGATGCTCGACCAACTCGGCGCTGCAGGATCTGGTCCTTCACGATCCCGGCGCCTTCGCCAGCCTGCTCGGGATACTGGCCGTCAAGGTCAGCGACATGTTTCGCGACCCGTCCTATTTCCGGGCGCTTCGCGAGCATGTGATCCCGCATCTTCGGACCTTTCCTTCGCTGAAGGTGTGGATTGCTGGATGCGCGACCGGAGAGGAATTCTGGTCGCTCGCCATTCTTTTTCGAGAGGAGGGGCTCGAGCCGAGGACGCAATTCTACGTTACCGACATCGACCCGGGGGCGCTTCGCCAGGCGGAACGCGGGATCTTCGGCCTCGACCGGATCGCCGGCTTCACGGCCAATCACCGGGCCTCGGGCGCCAGGACCTCGCTTTCGGACTATTACACGGCCGCTTATGGCGCCGCCGCGTTCGACAAGAGCCTTAAAGGACGAGCGGTCTTCTCGCAGCACAATCTCGCCGCGGATTCGGTCTTCAGCGAATGCCATCTGGTCTCGAGCCGGAACGTCCTGATCTATTTCGGGCGCGATCTCCAGGATCGGGCGATCGAGCTGTTCCGCGACTCCCTGGTCCATGGCGGCTTCCTCGGGCTGGGGGCAAAGGAAACGCTGCATTTCTCCAGGCATTCGGAAGCCTTCAACCTGTTCGACCGGGAACAGCGAATCTACCGGCGCTCGATGCAGTTCGAAAGGAAGGACCTTCGTCATGCCGCGGCCTGAGGCCGAGACGATCAAGTTCCTGATTGTCGACGACGTTCCCGAGAATCTCGTCGCACTCGAAGCGCTGCTGAAGCGCGACGGGCTGGAACTCCTCAAGGCGACCTCTGGCCCGGAGGCGCTCGAGATGATGCTCGTCCACGACGTCGCGCTCGCTCTGCTCGATGTCCAGATGCCGGAGATGGACGGTTTCGAGCTGGCCGAGCTGATGCGCGGAGTGGAGCGGACCCGGTCCATTCCAATCATCTTCCTCACTGCCGTCGCCACCGACGACCGGCGCCGCTTTCGGGGCTACGAGGCCGGGGCGGTCGACTATCTGCTGAAGCCGGTCGATCCGCAGATCCTTCGAAGCAAGGCGGACGTCTTCTTTGAAGTCAGCAAGCGCGGCCGCGAGCTGGTGAAGCAGCGCGACGAGCTGAAGTCGACGGCCCGGCAGCTCAGCCGCGCGCTCGGACGGCTGAATGCCCATATCGACAATTCCCCGCTCGCCATCGTCGAATTCAGCTCGGACGCGCGGCTCATCTCCTGGTCGAGGGGCGCCGAGCGGATGTTCGGCTGGCCCGAAAATGCCATGATCGGCCGCTCGGCCTTCGCCCTCGACTGGATCGACGAACAGGACCGAGGCGCCTTCTCGTTGCTGTTCGACCAGCTGGTGTCGGGAGCGGCTTCGCGATCGACCCTCACCTGCCGGGTTCGGCGCAATGACGGCCAGGTCCTCACCTGCGAATGGTATATCTCCGCAATCGTCGACTCGAAGGGCACGCTCCCCTCCGTCCATGCCCAGATCCTCGACGTTTCCGAGCGCAAGCGGGCCGAGGATACTCAGCAGCTCCTGATCGGCGAACTCAACCACCGGGTGAAGAACAGCCTGGCTTCGGTTCAGGCGATCGCGCAGCAGACGCTTCGCCATTCCTCCGAGCCGAAGGAGTTCACGGCCAAGTTCACCGGACGGATCCAGGCTCTTGCACGAGCCCATTCGCTCCTGAGCAGTGCCACCTGGCGAAGCGCAAGCCTGACCGAGCTCGTCGACGATCAGTTCCAGATCGGCACCTTGGACTCCTCACGGGTCGTCGCCAGCGGCCCCGATGTGCAGCTTTCGCCGCAAGTGGCGCTTCACCTGGCGCTGATCCTTCACGAGCTCGGGACCAACGCGAACAAATATGGCGCCCTTTCGAACCCCGACGGATCGGTCCTGATCGACTGGTCGGCAGCCGGGAACCTCCTCCGCTTCGTTTGGGAGGAGAATGGCGGACCTCCCGTATCGCCGCCCAAGCAACGGGGCTTCGGAACGAAGCTGATCGAGAGAAGCCTGAAAGCGGAAGGCGGGGTAGCCGGCGCCGAATGGCGAAGCCACGGCCTGCGCTGGGTGATCGAGCTTCCGCTTCGGGCGGACCAGGTCACCGAGCGTCAACGTGAACGGGCGGCGACCGCGGTCGAGCCTCACCGCGGCGACGAGGCACCCCTGCCTGACCTTGCGGGAAAGCGGCTCCTGGTCGTCGAGGACGAGCCGCTCGTGGCACTGGAGCTGACGGCCATTCTCGAGGATGCGGGGGCGAAGATAGCGGGCCCGGCGACGACCTCACGCCAGGCGCTCGACCTGATCGCCGACGCCGCCGTGGATGGCGCCCTGCTCGACGGCAATCTCCACGGCGAACTGGTCGACGAGGTTGCCGGCGCTCTGGAAGAAGTCGGGATCCCCTTCGTTTTCGTGAGCGGCTATGGTGCCGAGCATCTGCCCCGAATGGCATCGGGCGCCGCGGTGGTCGCGAAGCCCTTCACGCGCGAGCAGATCCTCCAGGCGGTCGCCCATTCGATATTCCCGTTGAAGGAGAGACCGCGCCACGGCGGTTCTCGCCCGGGAAGCCGAGGCGTTGAACCGGAAGGCGCGCGATCAGACTGAAATCATGATCGCATTGCCGAAATTGTGCATCAGGATCGGAAGCACCAGGCTGCCGGTCCGCAGTCTCAGCCACACAGCGATGAAGGCGGGCAGTGCGGTCAACGCCATCGCCAGCGGATCGAAGCTGAAGGCGCCGCCGGAATAGCCGAAGGCGTGGGCAAGACCGAAGAGAAGGCATGACAGGACGGCCCCCCAGCCCCAATCGACGCCCAGGAACCGCCACCGACCGGTGAAGGCCCGGTCGAGCGCGAACAGCAGGATCCCGCGATAGAAAAGCTCCTCCTCCAGGCCCGGAAGGCTAAGCTGGAAGGCGAGGTCCTCGCCGCTCGTTTCGCCGTTGGGAAAGATCAGGGCGAGCGCCACGAAGATGGCGCAGTAGAGCGCCAGGACGGGCAGGGCCGATTTCAGGCTTCCCGTCGATTGGGCGATCGTCAGGCCGACCCGGCGCCACCCGAAGACTGGAAGCGCGGCAATGGCCAGGCTCAGCGCCAAGGCGAGCAGCTTCCCCTGCCAGTTGCGCTCGGCGCCCGGAAACAGGTCTGGCAAGGTTCCGTAGCCCCCGGTGAGAAGAACGTCGTTCACGACCACGAGCAAGGCGGCGACCGCCAGCCAGCGCCTCGCGAAGCGCTCGCGATCGGTCAGTCCGATCAGGCCTCCCGCCAGCAGGAAGAGGAACAGGATTCCGCAAAGGGCAATGAGTCCGTTCACGATTTCGTTCTCGCCTTGTTGAAGAGCGCGGCCATGGACCGGATTGCCTCCGGCCGCGTCTCAAAAGGCGGCGGATCGTTGCTCGAAACTCGGCTCAAGGGCGGTTTCGCCGGCCTCTTGCCCTTGTTCGGCGCGGCTTGCGGCCGCGAGCGCCCTGTCCTTGTACTGGCCGGGAGAGCAGCCTTCGGCGGCCCTGAAGACCCGATTGAAACTCGGCAGCGAGGCGAAACCGCTGTCGAGGGCGATCGCGATCAGCTTGTCCCCGGACCGCCGGCGATCGGCCAGCAGCCGCCGTGCTTCGATCAGTCGATGATGATTGAGAAAGGCGCGGAAATGGTCGAAGCCGAGCTCGTGATTCACCAGCTTGCGGACCGAACGCTCCGGAGCATTCATCTGCGCGACGAAGGCGGCGAAGGTCAGGTCGGGATCGAGATGGACCCGGTCCTGCTCAATCAACGCCGCGAGACGGCGCCGAAGCCCCACGTCGATCAGCGGCTCATCGGCACGCGAACCGGAGTCAGCCGCGGGATCGGCGCGGCCGCGCTCCTGGGCGAAGCTGAGCACATCCGGGCGGGCCCGCAACACCCTGCCCGACAGCCACAGCGAGAAGCCGAGAAGCGTTGCGTTCTGAGCCATGGCGAACGGCTGCGGGCGCCAGGCGAAGCCGAGAATGAGGTCGACCAGCAGATCGACGAGGAGGAGTCCGCCGAGCAGCAGGGCCACCATCGCCCTGGCGTCGTGGCGTTGCTGGATCAGGTCGCCCTCGCGCTCCGACCAGAGCCTCCAGACGAGGTGGGCGACGATGGCGAATCCGAGCCCGACGAGCACCGGTGAAAGCGCCGGACCCGACTGGCCGGTCAGACGATCGGCGCCGGCAAGCAGGATCCAGATCAACCCCGTGGCGAGGACGGCGCCGCGGGGCCTGAAACGCCGGTCGAAGCAGCTCAGGCAGAACCACCACAGGAAGACGACCGCGCAGCCGCTCGCCAGTCCCGCCACCGCCGCCGGTGTACCGGACAGGCGAAGCGAGGGATCGGGCGTGTTGCCGATGAGAAAGCCGGACAGGCAGATCGCCATGGGCGCAAAAAGCCAGGCGGGAACCCCCAGATCCTCGCGCCGACGGAACAGCAGCCAGGCGAGCTGAAGGATGACCGCGATGGCGAAGAGCCTGATGGAGACGTCGAACTGTCCAAGGTCCATCCGCCGTTCCTACGCGATGCTCGCGCCCGGTCCTATCGGGAGAATGTTCGAAGCCGAGGATGCCTGCGGGCCGATGCTGTCTGAACCGGAACCCGGCGCAGTCCTGCCTGATGAGTCGGACTCGCGCGAGGAGCGTTACGACAATCCTCTTTCGCGTGGATTCGGAAGTGAGGTGGAGCGCATGAAAGACGCCGTGGGCGTGTCGACGCATCTTTCGGAGGAAGCGCTGCCGGCCGTATACACGATCGGTCATTCGACACGTTCGATCGGCGAATTCGCCAAACTTCTGCAAGCTGTGGGGGTGTCGATGATCGTCGACATCCGGAGCATCCCAAGATCGCGAACCAACCCCGACTACAATCTCGACCGGCTTCCTGACGAGCTTTCCCGCTGGCAGATCGCGCATGCCTATCTTCCCGAGCTGGGCGGCCGGCGCAATGCCAGCCCTGAGGTGCCGGACGAGGTGAACGCCTTCTGGCGCAACCGCAGCTTTCACAATTATGCCGACCACGCTTTGTCGGACGAATTTCGTCGCGGTCTGGATCGCCTGCTCGATCTTTCGAGCGAACGGCGGACGGCGATCATGTGCGCGGAAGCCGTTTGGTGGCGATGCCATCGCCGGATTGTTGCCGACTATCTCCTGGAGGCGGGCCGCGAGGTCTTCCACCTGATGGGCGCCGGCCGGGCCGAGCCGGCCCGGATGACCCCGGCGGCCCGGCCGTCGCCCGATGGACTGCACTATCCGGCCAAACCCTGAACCGCCGATGCCCGGATTTCCCAGCAGGCGGCGGTGAAGCCTACCTCCCCGGCCTGGACGAAAGGATCGAAGGCGCGCCGGACGGTCTCGACGATCTGCCGCCGTTCCGTCGGATCCACTTCGGCGAGCACCAGCCCGAGCGGTCCGAAGCGGGTGAAATAGTGTTCCAGAAGACTCTCCGGAAACCGCGCTTGGAAGTCGAACCGGCCGATCCGGACGTCCTTCCACCCGGCCGATTCGAGCAAGGCCTTGACCCGATCGGCGTCGGCAAAGGCGAATTGTCCCGGAGCATCGGGTCGACGCTCCGGCAGCGCCGGAACGAACGGGGCGGCGGCTCGCTCGGCCGCTATCATGAACGGATTCTCGGCCGGGCTTCGCCACGCGAAGAGGCAGAGCTGGGCCGAACGTCTGGCCGCGGCGCGAAGGTTTCGGAACGCGGCAACGGGGTCGTCGAAGAACATGACGCCGAAGCGCGAAATCAGCAGGTCGAAACCCTGCGGATCGAACGGATGGACCTGAGCGTCGGCGGCGATGAAGCGGGCGGGAAGCCCCGTCTCCTCCGCTCGCGCCCGGGCCGCCGCGATCATCTTCTCCGAAAGATCGATGCCGACGCATTCGCCCGGACCGGCGAGCTGGCGGGCTGCCGCCAGGGTCGTGCTCCCGGTCCCGCAGCCGATATCGAGCACATGCCGAACACCGGCGGTCCGCACCGTCTCGGCCAGCCTTTCCTCGATCGGCTTGAACAGCCGGTCGACAAGTTGCTGTTCCTCGACCCAGACCGTTCCGGCAGGCCCGTTCCAAAGCGCCGCCTGATCGATTGCCGCTGAGTTTTCCGTGGTCATCTGCACCTCCTGTCCGCTTGCCTTCGTAAGGCGGAGGCGGCACTGTGCCACTTCAAGTCGACTTGAGGTCAAGAGGGTGCGTGATCTCGATATTGCGGAGGTTGCACGGCGATCGGGGCTGCCCGCCTCGACGCTTCGCTATTATGAGGAAAAGGGGCTGATCGTCTCGATCGGACGACATGGCTTGAAGCGGCTGTTCGACCCGGGCGTGGTCGATCGGCTGGCGCTGATTCAGCTGGGCCGGATGGCGGGATTCTCGCTGGACGAGATCGGCCGGATGTTCGCTGCCGACGAACCGCCGCGGATCGATCGCGATCTGCTCGCTGCCAAGGCCGACGATCTCGACACCACGATCCGGAGGCTGAGCGCGATGCGCGACGGTCTGAGACATGCGGCGGCCTGTCCGGCACCGAGCCACATGGAATGTCCGACTTTCCGCCGGATCCTGAACAAGGCCCTATCGCGCCCTCGCCCGCCCCGGCGCGGAAATCCGGACCGTGTCGCCGGGAGATCGCGCTGAAAGGTCGAGGGCGTTCCCGGTCGGAAACGCGCCTCAACTTCGGAGGATCTTCTCCATCGGCTTTCCCTTCGCCAGTTCGTCGACCAGCTTGTCGAGATAGCGGATCTCGCGCATCGTGCCCTGCTCGACCTCTTCGACCCGAACCCCGCAGACGGTTCCGGTGATCAGCGAGCGCGAGGGGTTCAGTCGGGGCGCCTCGGCGAAGAAGTCCTCGAAGCTCGTCCGCTTCGCCAGCTCGTCTTCAAGCATTTCCCGGCTGTATCCGGTGAGCCAGCAGATGATCTCGTCGACTTCTGCCCTGGTTCGGCCCTTCTTTTCGGCCTTGGCAACATAATGAGGATAAACGCTCGCCACGCTGACCGAATAGATTCGATGCTTGGTCATGATCCTCCCCTCCTCGCGCGAAAGCACCGCCACGGCGGATCGAAGCCGGACGGAACCGCCGCCACCGGCTCTCCACTGCCGGCGAGCCGGCGCACGCCGATTCAGCCTGCCTGTTCGGCCGAACTCCGGTTCTTTCAGCAATCACGACCGCGTACAGGGCCGTGTTCATCGCCGAGACCGAAGGCGCGAGGGAGCCGGGCTCAGAAGAAGTAGAGCACCGCAATGACGATGAGGGCGATGACGACGATCGTCGGAAGTGCGATCCTGCCCATATGGCTTGTCCTCTCGGCTTGGCTCGGTCGTGCCTGATGCGAAATGGTCTCGGAGGGAGAATCGTTCCGTCAGGGCTTCCTTATGATTGATCGACCCAGCCGTCCGGATTTTCGAATGACCGAAAATCTACCCTGAAAGGCTGCCGGCGAGGGACCTTCAAATGGTTCCCGCCAATTGATCTCCTGCTCCAACCACCGGAGAAACTCATGCTCGTCGACAACCTCCTCCTCCCCTCCTTCGCCCAGATGCTTCGCGCCCTGTCCGCCTGGCTGGAAAAGGCGGCCGCCCATTGTGTCGATCGCGACGAGGATCCGGAAGCCCTCCTGGCGCGGCGCCTTGCCCCCGACATGTTCCCGCTTTCGTCCCAGATCCGGTTCGCCTGCTTCCAGGCGCGAGAGGGCGTTCATCGGTTGCGTTCGGAGCCGGTTCCGATTGACGCGCTTCAGATCAGGGCTGACGGATGGGCCGGCGGCGAGCGCCCGGCCTCACTCGAAGAGGCGCAGTGTTGCCTCGCCAAGACCCTGGCATTCCTCGACGGTGCGGCCGAAAGCGAGAGAGCCTCGGACGATCAGCCGATCGCATTGGAGCTTCCGAACGGCATGATCTTCGACATGACCGGTCGGCAATATGTGCGCGACTGGTTGCTCCCCCAATTCTATTTCCACCTGATCATCGCCTATGCCATCCTTCGCAACCAGGGGGTCGATCTGGGCAAGACCGACCTGGTGCCGCACATGTTCGCCTATCTTCGGCCGGGAACGGCACCCACCGACGCGGGTGCCTGATCATCATGACTGAGCCGCGTTGCCGGATGGGATGCCCGGCGGCTGGAAATCGCACCAGATTTGTCACTCACAACTGATTGACGCGCCGAGCGGAGAAACGGTCCGGAGACTCGAAGCACTCGCCCGTGAGAGCCGCCCGATCACCCTTGTCCTATGTCCTCAGGCCGAACACGGTCTCACCGAATTCGATCTCGGTGAGGACGGCACCCGTGTTTCGACGCGCATGTTTTCCGGCTGTTTGCGGATGCTGATCGACTTCGCGCGCAGCGGCTCCCTGCCGGCGCTGCAGGCCCGGCAAGCCACGGACTCACCGATCAGCCGGAGCGACGAGGACACCGACGATCCGGCGGACGAACGGAAGGATCACGAGCAGTGCGGGAAAGGCCACCAACCAGGAGGCGCCCCACGCGCTGATCCAGTGCGAGACAAAGTCGGCCGACAATCCCAGGCCCTTGGCGGTCGATACCGCCGAAACGATGCACGACATCAGGGTTGAGACGATCAGCGGCGTCAGGATGGCCGCATAGCGGCTGGGCAATTTGCGGCGCTGACGAGGCTTTATCGGAGTGGATGTAGTCATGGCGGCTCCATTTTGGGCTGGAGGTTGGGTCCGGTGATCGAAAGTCGGCTCGGAGATTGAGTCGGCCGTTGCATGCCATCGGCCGACCTCCCGATCTCCGGCGGCCTTGGCACCACCAGGTGGAGACGCGGATACGCGGCTCTAGAAATGTTGAGAATGGCTGTTATCGTGTAGTTACTCTCTCGACTTGCGAGATAATCGATGGAACGCATAGAGGATCTCGAAGCCTTCCTCGCGATCGTGGAGGAGGGGAGCCTTACGGCCGCAGCACGACGCCTGCGCCGGTCACTTCAGGCGGTCAGCCGGTCCCTGGCCTCGCTTGAGCAAGGCTTGGGCGTAGCGCTTGTCCAACGCACGACGCGTCGCTGCAGCCCGACGGATGCGGGCCACGACTTCTACCGCCGGATCAGGCCGGTGCTCCAGGAGCTCGCCGAGGCTCGGCTGGAGGCGGCCAATCTGAGTACCCGGCCAAAGGGTGTGTTGCGGATCGGGGCCTCGGTTCTCTTCGCCCCGGTCTACCTCGTTCCAATCGTCTCGGCCTTCATGAAGCAGTATCCCGAGATCGAAGTCGAGATGACGCTTTCGAACCGCTTCGTCGATCTCGCAGGAGAAGATCTGGATCTCGCCGTCCGGATCGGACAGCTTCCGGACTCCTCGCTCAGGGGACGGATAATTGGTGACCTGCGTCGTGTCGTCTTCGCGGCCCCAGCCTATCTGGAAAGGCATGGAAGGCCCGGTCATCCGAACGAGCTCTCACACCACCAATGCGTCGTCAGGAGCATCGGCGGGAATGGTGACCGCTGGCCGTTCCTCATCGACGGGAGCTTGAGGGAAATGCGGGTCAGCGGGCGGTTCCGAGCCGATGATGCGGCAACAACCTATGCTGCCGTCGCCGAGGGCCTGGGAATCGGATTCACCCCGCTGTGGCAGATACTCGACCTGGTCGATTCCGGAAGGGTGGAGGTTCTTCTGGAGGAATATGAGGCACCTCGGGTGCCGATCCGGATCGTCCGTCCCGAAACCCGCTTCACTCCAGCCAGGACTCGCCTGTTCACGAACTTCCTTGCCGAGCACCTCAAATTGGAACGGCTTTGAGGCGCTCGGCCGGCTTCGGTCCCTGCGCTGCCGGATCGTCCTCCCGAACCGCCCGCCCGGCCTGGAGGCGCACCTCTCGATGTGGCCGATCCTGAGGGCCGCTGCGACGGCAGGTCACTTCGATCAGGCGACCTTGAGATCCTGCTCCTTGGCGAGGAGCTCGGCCAAGGGAACATGGCCCTTGAAGGCGCCGGTGCCGGTGGCGTCTTCGCCGGCCTCGATTGCTGCGGCGAAGCGGACGGCGGGGTCCTGCTCGAGCCGCTCCCGGACCGAGGTGATCCGGGGATAGTCGGCAGGATCGATCGCCTGGTGGAACAGCGCCCAGCGGGCCACGCCGATGAACAACGCATCGGCAAGCGTCGGCCGCTCGCCGAGCAGATAGGGTGCCCCGCCGATCATCTCCTCGAGCCGGTCGTGGCGCTCGCGGACGCTTTCGCGGCCTCGCGCCCGAAGCGCTTCGCGTTCCTCGGACGCAAGCGACTCATCCTCCAGGGCCATCCAGTACGGACCGAAAGCGGCGGTGAAGCCGCTATTCAGAAAGGCCATGTATTGGAGCATCCGCAGGGAGTCGAACGTGCCCGGTTCGAAGGAAAGGCGGCGATCGACGTCGCGCTGCTGGATCCATGCCGCGATGGCCATCGTCTCCGTCACGACGCCTTCGCCCAGGACGAGCACCGGAGTCTCGACCCGAGGGTTCAGGCGCCGGTAGGCCGGCTCGCGCATCTCGCCGAGCATGTCGACGCGCGTCAGCCGATAAGGTTGATCGAGCCATTCCAGGGCCGCGACCAGGCCCATGGAGCTACCGAGCGGATGGCCGTAGACAAGGATCGGTTCCATCTGTCAGTCCCTTCTGTGTCGGTGGGACCCGCCAGATAGAAGCGCCTTGAAAGAGCTCCAAGAACGCAAAAATTTCTGTCCTGGTCACTTCCGAGTGACCGCCTCGAAGGAGCGAAGTCGATGATTCCGCCGCAGTCCGATTGCCCGATCGAGGGCGCCATGGTGCTCCTGAGCGGACGCTGGCGCGCGCTCATCCTCTATTATCTCGACCAGGGAACCCGACGCTTCAACGCGCTGAAGCGCGATCTCGGGCCGATTTCCCAGCAGATGCTGACCCGGGAGTTGCGCGCGCTCGAGGAAGCTGGCGTGGTCAGCCGCGCCATTTACCCCGAAGTGCCGCCGCGGGTCGAATATGCGCTCACCGACTGGGGACGAGCGCTGATGCCGATCATCGACGCGCTCGGAGACTGGTGGGAGGACGGACCGCGCCCGGGCGCGGTTGCCCAGACCTTCACCCGGGAAGCGGTTGACGCCGGGACTTGATCGGCTTTCGGCCGGATTCTGCGCGATCCCAAGTTCTGGGGATGCCGCCGCGTGGACAGGCTGCCATCCTTCCAACAGCCCTCACCAGAAGCCGCTCACGATTGAAGCAGGGATGAAGGCGCGCCGGAGCCGGTACAGGAGACGGACCGTTGGTCGACGAGGTAGCCGATCTCCAGAACGCGTTTCTCGCGGCCCCGCTGTCGGTCGGCGGCTGGGAAGCGGCGCTTGCCGAACTCGCCACGCGAACCAACTCGGCTCGCGCGCAATTGCTGGCTATCGGCGGTGAGCGGGAACTCGCCTTCAACTGCCTGACCGACATTCCCTCTTCGACGTGGGAGGAGGAGTTTCTCGGCATCGGCGGTGCGAGCAGCAAGGTCAACTGGCGGATCAGAAGCACAAGGGAGCCGTTGGCGGTCGTTGCCGAAGACAGCTACGCCCAGATCCGGCGGACGATGAAGAGCGACGTCTATGACGATTTCGCCCGCCACTACGACATGTTCCACGGCTGCCAGACGACGCTGTATTCGGGCCAAGGCATCTTCTTCGGCCTCGCGACTCTGAGGACTGAGGCCGATGGCCAGACCAGTGCCGAGGATCGGGAGCTCTTCGCTCGAGCCGCGCCGTCGGCATTGGCCGCCATCCGCCTTCAATATGCCCTCGAGAACCAGGCGGTTGAACTGGTTGCGGGCACCTACGAGGCAATGTCGGCTTCGGCCTTCATCTGCGACGCGCGCGGCCGAGTTCGCGCGGTGACTCCTGCCGCCCAGCATCATCTTGCTGGTCCGACCGGCTTGCGACTGATCAATAGGGAATTGTCCGCCCTCCGCCGCGACGAGAACGACGCCCTGCAGCGGGACCTTCTCAAGGCGAGGGAGAGTTCGAGTACCGGACTGGTCGCCCGGCTCTGGATCACGGACACGCAGGACGTTCCGCAATCCCGGCTTTGCGAGATCTTCGCTCTGCCGCGACGGCGTTGGTCGTTCGGGTTCGAACCGTGCATCGTCGTCGTGGTGCGCTCTGCCGGCACCTTTGGTGATTCCGAGCGGCGCCTGCTGCAGGACAGGTTCGGCCTGACCGCGGCCGAGGCTTCCATCGCTCTGGCCATAGCGGACGGACGTTCCCGCGAGGCGGTCGCCCAGGATCGCGGCACCTCCACCCAGACGGTGAATTACCAGCTCAAGAACATCTTCCTGAAGGTTCATGTACGGCGGGAATCCGAGCTCGTCGCCCTTCTGAACCGGCTTTTCCGCTAAGCAACGCTTTCGCCGATCCGATTCATGCCCGCACAGCCGGGCCGCCACAATTGCCAGAGGGGCAGCGTGAACCCGACGGCTCCAGCCGGATGCAACAAGTGAGCCCAAGCTTCTGCGCTGCCTCGCGATCCGAGCGAGTGCGCGATCGTGATGAGGAGAGGGAAATGGTGGGCGTGGCAAGGATTGAACTTGCGACCCCTGCGATGTCAACACAGTGCTCTACCACTGAGCTACACGCCCACCGAGACCAGATCGATGCCGGGCATCGACCGGCGGCCGAGGTCATGGGCCGCCCGGGAAGCGCGATGTAGACATGCCCCGCGGCGGGCGCAAGTCCTGTCGCGCGCCCCTGACATTTCAGCCCCCGTCATTGGCCCCTTCCGGCCTGCGCGCCGCTGCTGCAATGCCCGCCAAGCCGCGGAGCCGCGGGCGTCGACTCAGGAAACGCGAACCCAGGTCTGCGACTTGCACAGGATCCGGCCGACCAGGCAGCCGCTCGCGATCACGCGGTTCGGCCCGGACGAACGCAGGGTGCCGGAAACACTCCGGCCGAGATCGGGAACGAAGACCCGCCCGCTCCAGGCGCCGGGGCCGGTCTGACGGAACTGCTGGAACAGCTGGCGTCCGACCAGCCGGTCGGTTCCCGCCCGCCGGGACTTCATCTTGGCCCGTTCATTGGCCCAGACGACGGCTCCGCAGACGTTCGATCCGCACGGCTGGATGCGGACATGAACCGAGTTCTTGGGATTGCGCCAGACGCCGGTCAGCGGCTGATCCGCAGTGGCAGCCTGGACCGCCGTTCCGGCCGCCGAAAGCGCGATCGCAGCGGCCGCGGCGGCGGCGAAGATCTTGCTCATTCGAGGGAACTCCCTTGGATCTCGATCCTGACCGAACGCGTCAGGACTTTGAATCTAAGACGGTTTCTCCGTCGGACAAGCCGCAGGCAACCGCTCGCGCCGTGCCTCGGCCGAAACTCTGGATTGCGCGAACCGCACCGGCGCAGGATCCACGGCTGGAGCGGCGGCCGCCAGGGCGGATCTGCAGGACGAGCCCGATCCGGGATGAACGGCCAGCGGCGCGGCCTGGTGGAACAGAATCATCGCACCGGCACCGCAAGCGGTTGGCGTCGTCCGCCAACTCTTGGCAACTCCTGCCTCGCCGCTCCGCACCCGGCCCCTCACCAGGTCGGCCAAGTGACTGAAAAGCAACCTCCCCGTCCATTTGGCACGGCTCATGCTGAAGCCTTGGCATTCGAGCGGGACTTGGCCCGCTTTGCCAAGGGAGTAGGTCCGATGCAGAATTATCAGCCCGCCGTGCTCGACCGCGAGGACACCTTTTTCGGCGTGTGCGAAGGAATCGGCGAGGATTTCGGCTTCAACCCGCAATATCTTCGGATCGGCCTGGCCTTGGTCCTGTTCGTCAATCCGCTGGCCGCGGTCGGCGGCTATGCCGCGGCCGGCGTGCTGGTCGGGCTGTCGCGCCTGATCGTTCCCAATCCGGCCCTGCCGAAGCCGGCGGAACAGGAAAGGGTCCAGGCCGCGGGCGGCGGGGAGCAGGCCGAACTGGCGCTCGCCGCCTGATCCGCGGCTCGGGGAGCAACGGCGAAGCGGACTAGTCGCTGACCAGCCGCCCTTCGCGCGCCTTGAAGAAGAACTGGCTGGCCACCAGCCAGCCCTTCAGCGGCCGGAGCGGGAGAATGGTGGTCAGAAGCAGGAGCGGAAGGCTCGTCACCAGATGCACCCACAAAGGCGGGCTGGCGACGATCTCCAGAACCAAAGTGAAGATGACGGCGGGGACGCAGGTGAACATCTGGACGAAGAAAGCCGGCCCGTCCGCGGGATCGGCATAGGAATAGTCCAGGCCGCAAACCTCGCACTCGCCGCGAAGCTTCAGGAAGCCGTCGAAGATCCGTCCCTGACCGCATCTCGGGCAGCGGCCAAGCGGACCGGTCTTGTGGGGCTCCAGCTTCGGCCACCGCCTGCCGCTGCTATCCACGAAGCGGAGATCGTCACGTTCCTGCACAAGGCCTCCGGGTGGCCAAACCGCCACTCCATACATTTGACGTTTTGTATGGCATGCATATATGAGCATTGTCGTCGAACTTCAAGGATCCGCTGATGGACTGGAGCCCCGATCTGTCGGACTCGAAAGGCCCGATCTACCGGGCGATCGCGCAAAGGCTCGCCTCGGACCTGGCCGCCGGCAAGGTGCAGCCCGGCGACAAGCTGCCGCCGCAGCGGGAGCTGGCCCGGCGGCTCGGCGTCGATCTGACGACGGTGACCCGAGCCTTCGCCCAGGCCGCCTCCGAAGGGTTGATCGTCAGCGAGGGCCGGCGCGGCACCTTCGTTCGCGCCGATGCCGGATCGCCCGCCGGCGACCATCCGGCCGAGGAGGCTTCGAGCGGGATGAACATGCCGCCCGATCCGGAAGACGGATCGCTTCGTCGGCGGATCGCGGAAGGCGTCGCCGACCTCCTTCGGCAGCGCTCCGCCCCGCTCCATTATCAAGGCGCCGGAGGAACGGCGGCCCAGCGGCGTTCCGCCGCCTTGTTCCTGTCCCAGGCCATACCGGACACCGCGCCGGATCAATGCGTCTTGACCGGCGGAAGCCAGCCGGCCTTGTTCGCCCTGCTCTCCATCCTGGCCCGCCGCGGCGATCGCGTTGCGGTGGGCTGCTTCGCCTATCCCGGCTTCATCGGCGCGGCCCGCCGGCTCGGCCTCGAGCTGGTGGCGCTTCCCATGGACTTCGAAGGCATCGATCCCGACGCGCTCGAAGCCGCGCTCCGCCAGGGCGGGATCAAGGCCCTTTATGTCGTTCCCACCAACGACAATCCGACCACCGCGACCATGCCCCTGGCGCGCCGCAAGCGGATCGCCGCCCTCGCCCGAAAGCACGGCTTCCTCATCATCGAGGACGATGCCTATGGGCGATTGCCCGAACGGCCGATCGCGCCGATTGCCGCCCTCGCGCCCGAGCTCAGCTGGCACATCGCCACCGCTTCGAAGCTGGTCTCGCCGTCGCTCCGGATCGGCTTCGTCCGGGCGCCAAGCGTCCGCGATTCGCTCGCCTTGGCCGCCGCGAGCCACGAAACCTGCGGCATGGCTCCGCCGATCAATGCCACTCTGGTCAGCCGCTGGATCGACGACGGCACCTTCCTCCGGCTGCTCGCTTCGGTTCGCGCCGAGGCTCAGGCGAGGCTGAAGGACTCGGTCGACCTGCTTCGACACCGACGCCCGAAATTCCACCCCGACGGCTATCATCTCTGGCTGCCGCTGGACGACGGCGTTGCGGCGGACGAGATTGCGCTCAAGGCCGTTGCCGTCGGCCTTCCCGCGGTGGCGAGCTCCGCCTTCAATGTCGGCGGCGGATCGGACCTTCAGGCGCTGCGGATCTCGCTTGGCGGCTCGGCGCCGAGAAGCCGGCTCCGGCGCGAGATCGAGCGGCTGGATGCGCTGATCGCCGAGGCGGCCCGGTCGACGATCGTCTGACGGCCCCGGCCAGGCCCCGGACGTTAGAGGCGCCCGTGCTGGTCCTCGGACTGGAACATCCGCTCGACTTCGGCGACCAGGTCCTTGAGGTGGAACGGCTTGGACAGGACCTTGGCGTCCGGGGCCTTTCGGCCGGCCTTCAGCGCCACCGCCGCAAAGCCGGTGATGAACATGACTCGGATGTCCGGAGCGATGGTGGCGGCCTTCTGCGCCAGCTCGATCCCGTCCATTTCCGGCATGACGATGTCGGTCAGGAGCAGGTCGAACGGCTCGTTTTCGAGCAGCGGCACGGCGGCGGTGCCGCGGTCGACGCTGGTCACGTGATAGCCGACGCGCTCCAGCGCCCGCGCCAGATAGACGCGCATCGACTCGTCGTCTTCGGCGAGAAGGATCCTCAGCATACGCTGTTTCCGTCGGGGCGCGTCGCAATCATCGCGCGGGATTATGGGCGAACCACTTAATTTTTTCCAGCCGCCGCGACCGCTTTGATTTGCGCCTGTGCCATCGCGGCTCTACTTCACGGACGAGATGACCGACGAGTCACCCGCGCCGCCCTTCATCCGGATCGGTCCCGATCGGCCCGCCTCGCCCGTCATCCTGTCCGTTCCCCATGCCGGGCGCGACTACAGCCCGACGCTCCTGAAGGCGGCGCGGGTCCCGCGCCACGTTCTGGAATCGCTTGAGGATCGGCTTGTCGACAGGCTGGTCTGGCAGGCCGTGGCGGCCGGAGCGACCGCCATCATCGCCCGCGCCCCCCGCGCCGAAATCGACCTCAATCGCGACGAGCGCGAGCTCGATCCCGCCCTGATCGCCCCGCCCTTGCCGCCCGGCCATGCCGTCCAATCGATGCGATCGCGCGGCGGCATCGGCCTGATCCCGACCCGGATCACCGGCGCCGGAGCGATCTGGAAGGACAGGGTGACTCAGTCCGAACTCGCCCGGCGGATCCATCAGATCCACCGCCCCTATCATCAGGCGCTCGAATCGGCGCTGAGGCAGGCGCGCGACCGATTCGGGGTGGCGATGCTGCTCGATTGCCATTCCATGCCGCCGCGGCCGAACGGCGGGTCCGGGGCCGAGGCCGAGGCGTCGCTGGTGTTCGGCGATCGCTTCGGAACCACCGCCACGTCGGATCTCACCGCGGCGGCAATCGAGACGGCCCAGGCCCTGGGCTATCGGACCGCCTGCAACAGCCCCTATGCCGGTGGCCATGTCGTCGCCCGCCACGGCCGGCCCGACGAGCATATCCATGCGCTGCAGCTGGAAATCGACCGTTCGGCCTATCTGGACGTGGAGCTGCGCTCGCCCGGACCGGGCTTCGCCGCCACCTGCCGACTGATCGCCGCTCTGGTCGAAGCGCTCGAAATCCGGCTGCTCGATTCCGGCCAGGCGCTAGCGGCGGAGTAACCAACCCGCGCGACGCGACGGATCGGCATACTGCGCTGTTCGAGGGTCCGGGAAGCCCGAGCGTAGCTCGCCACCACGGCCGAGAGCAGTCGCGGGTTCAGGTTTCCGCCTCGCTTCTATTCCTGACAAAAGGAGGTTCGTACCAACAGCGTCTCGAATAGTTTCGTGAGTGACCTCAGCGATCAGCAGGTGCATCGCGACCTGATCGCTTGAAACCGTGCCGGATGAGGATTATTCCTGTTTCGTCGAAGGATGCTTCACCATTCCGATTACGTTAGCACAGCCCGGAGCGACTCGGATCTTGATGCGGATGCTTATTTCCAATTTAGGAGCGCCAAAATAACCGATCTAGTTGGAATTGGACTTACATGAGGATCCTCAAGAGTTTCATTGTAGTTTTCTTCACCTATTTGGCTGCAAAGGTGGGTATCGGGCTATATCGTGAGGAGTCATTGACATTCAGTCTATTCGAAGGCGTGCTTCTTGCCGTCTTCATGGTCACGTTATTGATCGGTCATTTGGTCAGATCGAAACGTCAGCTCTCTGATGCGAACCACGATTTGTAAGCCTCATCATCCCGCCGCTCAGACTGGACCCAGGAGCAGAGCCCAATTGCGTCTTTCGATGGATCAGGGCGGGTGTCCGTTCCTCTCGGTCCCAACGCTCGCTGGATTCGAGCGCCGGCGTTGCGGAGCCCTTTCCCGAACCGGCAGCGACCGGTTCCGGGTGCAGGTCGCCCTCTCTAAGCGGCAGAGGTGACAGGACAGCCTTGTCCATCTGGTTCCGATCGGCGAAGCGACCGCAATTTCTGATTAGCTGCCGCCGATCCCCTGGATGAGCGTCCTCGGCAAGGGAGGCTCTATTCTCGAGCGCCTCAGCGCCTCCTCGCCCCATCTCTCCGGCTCCCCATCTCCCCGGCTCCCGAGGATTGGAAGCGACAGGGGCCCCAAACGAAAATGACCGCCTCACGGAAGTCCGTGAGGCGGCCAGGTTCAGGGAGGAAGCGCCACCCCAGGAGGGGGCGCATCACGCCGTCGTAAAGGGGGAATACGGCGGCGCTGATCCCAAGATAAGGACCGGCAACGTCCTTTCAAGAGCCTGGCGCTTCGGCCGGTTTCCCCTTTGAAATCAGCCGTTGGCGCCCGCCATCTGAGGTGCCGACTGGGGCACGAGCCCGAGCTGCATCTGCCGGCCGAAAATGTCGCGAACCAGCGACAGCGAGAAGAGATGGGCCATGATCAGCGGCAGGATACCGTTCTGGTTGATCTTGCGCAGCTGGTCGCCGTGCATGTCCCGGAACTTGTCCTCGGCAACCATCTTGAAGCCGCGATAGATGAAGGGCTGCTGGCTGCCCTCCGGCTGGATCGCGACTTCGCCGTCGATCAGCAGGTCGAGCTCTTCAAGTTCCTTCATGAAGGCCTGGGTGCGCTGGGCGGCAATCTCGAAATCCTCGCAGAATTTGAGAATGCCGTTGAGCCGCTCGCTCGGCTTGTCGCCGTCGAACAGGGGATCGCCCTCGTCGAAGGCGCCGATCAGGTCGCTGCTGGGATCGAAGCAGAGCGAAAGCTCCTGCGAATTCGCGTCCATCCGAGCCAGCATGTACGGGTAACGGCGGACATAAGCGGGAATGTAGAAGGGATTGAGAGGCCGGCCCTCTTCGTCGACGAAGACGTTGACGCCTTCGTTGAGGCCCATCAGCGCCAGCGGCACCGGATTCTCGCCGGCCGAAAAGACGATCGGCGTGAAACGCTGGGCATGAACGAACTCGTCGATCGTCAGCGGAATGGCATGGGCCTTGGCGAAATAAGGCGCGCGGTCGCTGCTTCGCGCGCGATAATTGGCGTGAAGCGAGCTCGAGAGCGGCTGAATATTGTTGTAGAAGATCGGCAGGCCGGGTGGCGGCTGGGTCGCCATGAGCATTCTCCCATCGGGGTGTTTTGGAGGTGGCCGGCAATGCGGTGGACCGCGGCCACTTCCGGCGCCCGGTCTATGGATTCGCCGGTTGACGCGCAAGCCTGTCCTGAGCGGCATCCCCGGCCGGAACCAGCTTTCCCGGGTTCATGATCCCGTTCGGATCGAGCGCCCGCTTGATCGCTCGAAGGGCGCCCAGCCGGGCCTCGCCGCCGAGCCGGGCCAGCTCGGCCAGCTTCATCTGTCCGATTCCATGCTCGGCCGAGATCGAACCGCCGGCGGCGGTAACCAGGTCATGGACGAAGGCGGAAACCTCGGATCCGGGGCCATCGACCCAGTCGGTCCCCGCCCCGTCCGGCGCCCGAACGTTGAAATGGATGTTGCCGTCGCCGAGATGGCCGAAGGCGATTACCCGGGTTCCGGGGAAGCGCTGTTCCACCGCGCCCGCTGCCTCGACGAGGAATCGCGGCATGTCGGCGACCGGCACCGAAATGTCGTGCTTGGCGGCGGGACCGTCCTTCTTTTCCGCTTCCGAAATGCTGTCGCGCAGCCGCCAAAGCTCCTGGGCTCGCCCTTCGCTGGCGGCAATCGTCGCATCGGCGAGGAGATCGGCTTCGAGCGCGGTTCGAAGCGCCTCGAACAGCGCCTTTTCCGGTCCCGGCGCCCCTGCCGGGGAGACCGCTTCCACCAGGACGTTCCATTGGTGGCGCTGACCGAGCGGAGCCCGGCTTGCCGGAACATGCCGGAGCACGAGATCGAGCGCCACGGCCGGGACCAGCTCGAAACTTTCCAGCGCCGGGCCGATCTCGCCCTCGAGATGGCGAAGCAGCCGAAGCGCCGATTGGGCGCTTTCGAGTCCGAGCCATGCGACCACCCGCTCGCCGATCGCCGGCACCAGCCTCAGGCTCGCCGCGGTGACCAGCCCCAGAGTTCCCTCGGCGCCGATCAAGAGCTGGGTCAGGTCGTAGCCGCGATTGTCCTTTTTGAGCGCCGTCAGCCCGTCGAACAGGCTGCCGTCGGGAAGCACCGCCTCCACCCCCTGGACGAGGGCACGCATCGTTCCGAAGCGAAGCACCTGGGTTCCGCCGGCATTGGTCGAAACGAGGCCGCCGATCGTCGCCGAGCCTCGCGCTCCGAGCGTCAGCGGGAATCGCCGCCCGGCGGCGAGCGCCGCCTCGTGAAGCTCCGCCAGGATCACTCCGGCCTCGCACTGGGCAAGGCCCGATTCCGGATCGATCGATCGGATCCGGTTCATCCGCCGCATCGAAACGATCAGCGCCTCGCCCGAAGAATCGGGCGTTGCTCCGCCCACCATCGACGTATTGCCGCCCTGCGGCACCAGCGCCGCCCTTTCCGCCGCACAAAGCCGAACGATCTCCCGGGCCTCCTCCCGGTTGGCGGGGGAAAGCAGGGCGGCCGCGGAGCCTCGATAGCGCCCGCGCCAGTCGGTCAGCCACGGCGCCATCGCCTCGATCTCGCGAGTGAAGCCCTTCGGCCCAAGCAGCGATTCAAGCCGGGCAAGCAGGTCGGCGGACGGTTGAGCCATGCTGCGGTGATAGGCTCCAGCGGTCCGGCCGGCAAATGCGGATCGCGGCCAAGGCGGCGGCCGCGAGTATCACGACGAGCTCGGCGCCCGGGAGCGACAAAGCAGGTGCCGTGCCCGCCTGAGTGCCCGCGGAGCCCGCACCGCCGCCCTTCCCCCTTTTGGGGAACGCCAGCGAATCTGGATCGCTTCGAAGAGCAGGAGGAGGGCGGACCGGCTGGTGCCGGCGAGGGCGAGGCTGGCGGGAAACCCCGGGAATTCATCCGGCGGAGCTGGGCACGAAAAAAGAGCGCCCGGGAGGGGACCCGGGCGCTCTCTTTGTGGGATGAAGCGGGGGGGCTTCGGTTGCTGTAACGAGCGACTCGCGTTAGGGTTCCGGCCGAACGCTTCGTCTTAGCGCTTCATAAGCCTCGACCGCGGCGCGGTGCTTCTCGCGGCAGCGATGGTAAAGCCGGGCCAGCTCGGCATCCTGGCGGACCAGCTCGGCCAGGCTTGCGTCGGCAAGCTCGGCCGGGCGCGGACAGGGTTCGGCCAGGCTGGTCGGAAGCGGCGGGATCGTCACCGCGGCGGGCGGAATTGAGCGCTCTGCGCACGCTGTCAGGAAGGCCGGCAGCAGGATTGGAATAACGCGGATCATTTCGGATTTCCCGTTCGATGATGGGGGTGACGATCGTCCCGTGACGACGGTCGACGGCGTTCAGCCGCGCCGAGAGGCGGCCGTCCATCTCGTTCAGCCGCTCGGCAAGCGCCTGCTCGGTGACCCGGCGAAGCTCGGCGGTCTGGGCGGCGGCGCGGGCGCCGGCCAGCGCCTGTTCCTGCCGGGCGCGCTGATAACCACGATGGTCGAGGAACCAGATTCCGATCGCGAGCCCGGCAAGGATCAGGAGATGCGGCCACAAGCGCCCGGAAATCGCCGACATGGGTGACTCCATCGTTCAGGTTGGATGCTCATCGTCGTTCGGCCGCGACGAACTTCCGCCTCGGCTTGACTTGATCCTGGCCCTGCTTCAGCTTCGCTCGGACTTCCTGGACCTTCGAAGGCGCACGATGAGGGCAGTTGGCGGTTTCTTCGTGATGGGCTGCCTTGCCTTGTCCGCGCCGGCCGTGGCGCAGGAAGGCGCCCCCACCTCCTCCGGAATCGATGCTTCCTATCGGCAATGCATCGACTCCACCCGCACGACGGCGGAGGTTCGCGCCTGCGGCGACGCTTTGCTGGGTCGGCTCGATGCCCGCCTCAACGATCAGTGGCGGCGCCTGAGCGGCTATTTAGACGGCGAACCGCGCCAGCGCCTGGTCGAGGAGCAGCGCATCTGGATCCGCTTCAAGGACGGTGCCTGTCGCTTCTACCTGCTGAACGACTTCGGATCGCAGGGCGCTTCGGGCGACTTCCCGCTCTGCCTTGCCCGGGTCATCCAGCACCGGATCGACGAGCTGGAGGCGATCCAGCGCAACATGGACGAAAATAGCGCGTCCTGATCGTCGACCGGCTTCAGTCCAGCTGCGATTCGGCCTTCCGCGAAAACCTCGTGTTTTTCAGTCACTTGCCGCCGCAGTTCCGCAGAGACGAAAACTGCCCTGTTTTGCGATCTGCATGATCTGTGTTATAACCGCCCTATCACCGGTTTCTGCCTCAAGCGCCGGTGGCTGAGAGACAAAACATCGCGCTCCCGCTTGAAACCGAAGGGATGCGCCGTGGCGACCTCCAATCTCAAACCCATGTCGCGTTTCCTGGACCGGCTCCTGCGCCGCTCCCCGCTCTGCGAAGCCGATCGGCAGGCCGTGCTGAACCTCAAGAGCCACGCTCACCAGGTCGCCGCCCGCCGCGACATCGTCAGGCCGGGCGAGGGGATTTGCCACGCCACCCTGGTCGTCGATGGCCTCGCCGCCCGGTTCGACCAGATGAGAGATGGACGAAGGCAGGTGACCGCGCTCCATTTGCCGGGGGATATGTGCGACCTCCACTCCACCGTCGTTCCGATTGCCGGCTGGGGGATTGAGGCTCTGACCACCACCACGGTGCTTCACGTCCCTCATGCCGAAATCCGCGCGCTCGCCGCTGCCAGGCCGGCCATTGCCCTGGCCCTGTGGCGGGATACGATCGCCGACGCCTCCATCCTGGCGAAATGGCTCGGCAATCTCGGTCGCAGGGACGCCCGCTCGCGAATGGCGCACCTGTTCTGCGAACTCGGCATCCGGATGGAGCAAGCGGGCCTCGTAAGCCGCATTTGCTACCCGCTGAACGCGACCCAGGAACAGCTTTCGGATGCGCTCGGCCTCACGGCCGTTCACGTCAACCGGACTTTGCAATCGCTGCGCTCCGGCGGGCTGGCAAGGATGGAGCACCGAACCGTTCACATCGACGATTGGCAGGGCTTGAGCGACGCTGCGGAGTTCGACGAAACCTATCTGCTGGTCGGACCGGTTGCGGCGCAGGAAGCCGCCTGATCTATTCCGGCAGCCCGACCGACTGGCCGAACGATACCGCCGCCACTTCCCGGCCTTCGCTGTCGCACACGATGATCCAATCCTGGAGGGCAAGCCGCCCCTCCAGGACGGCGGCGGCCAGCAGGTCCCGAGCATATTCGGCGGCCTTTCGGCGCGCCGCCTCCAGGTCCGGAAGATCGAGCCCCTCGGGGTCGTCGGCCTCGACTGGACCGCCGCGAACATGGAAGAAGAAGCGGGGCATCCAGCGGGCCAACGCTTCTGGCGGCAAGCGGTTCGATCGGACCGGCGCGTTCCGCGCCGCCGGCCTGGAAAACCCTCACAACCCCCTCAGGCAGATCTCCCGCTCGTGCCGGCGCCGGTTGGTGAGGCCCCGGACCGGTACCAGCCGCCCGTTCAGCCGAGCCTTGTTCCATGCGAGCATGGCATCGCAGCCGCCCCGGAAGTCGCTCGCGCGGAATCTCCTGGCAGCCGTCGAATTGCAGAAGGCGTTGACGCCGATATTGTAGGCGAGGCTCGAAGCCGCGGCGAGCTGGTCGTCCCTGCCCCTCAAGGTGGGGACGCAGCGAAGGACGGGCTCGGCGTGCTTGAGTAGCTGACGCTCCAGCCGATCGACACATTCGGCGTCGGTTGCCCGTTGACCGGGGCGGACGTTGGCCGTGTCGCCGTAGCAGATGGTCCAGATCCCGGCGACGTCGCGATAAGCATTGTTCTCCTTGCCCTCCCACAGCGCGACGGTGGCCATCAGCAGAGCGGCCGCGGGAAGGCCGACGATCGCCGCCAGCCGTCCCCTCGGATCAGGCCGAGGCGCGCGGGTCGCGGGTTTCGGCATGGTGGAGGCTCGGCTGCTTGACGAGGCGGGCAAGGATGGCGGCGAGGAAGAAGATCAGCGGCAGCGCCGTCACCGCCTCGGCGGAAAGCAGCGCCTTCACTTCGACCGGCATCGAATTCCACAAGGCGAGCCCCGCGTCGGGCCACCCGGTGAACAGGGCCTGGAGCGCCGATCCGATCGCCGCCAGGCGAACGGACCAGAAGCGCCACCACAGGCGCGCATTGTCGATCGGCTTCATGGCTTGGGTCTCCCGTGAATGGAAAGGGTCGCGGCTTTGGCGGTCGGCTTCGGCCGGCGGCCAGGCCGCGGATCAGCGGCCGCGGGTTCGCCGGTCCAGCTCGGCCAGAATCGCCGCAAAATCCTCGGCGGCGGCCGGCAGGAACCCCGTCGTGTCGATCTTCAGAAGATCGACCAGGCAGGCATGGGACAGGCGGGACGCCGCCGATCGCACCTCGCGAAGGGCCTGCTGGCGCGGGCACATCAGCTTTTCATCCCGTCGATCCGGGCGGCGAGCAGGGTCATCGACCGGGCGAGCTCGAGATCGGTCTCGATCCGCTCCTTGGCGAGCTTGCGTTCCTGGGTCTTGTCCCAGATCAGATAGCCGACGAAGAGCCCGAGCGGGCCGAACTGCCCGGCCAGGCCCAGCAGCTCAGCCGCGCCCATCGGCGCACCCGTTCACACGCATGATGCGTTCCTTTCCGGAATGAGCTTGCCGCGGCCGGAGCCGGCATGGCGGGTTCTTCACTATCTTGTTTGAAGCCGCCCGCGATGACGTCGGGGATTATTTGCCCCCTCCGAACGACATCGGGTTGATCATGCTCGCCAGCGCGAGGAACGAGTTGAACATGCTTGGCGTCGATCTTGTCGTCGACGTGCCCTGCATTGTGCCGGTGCTGTTCTCCGTTCCCTGCACGTAGCGCCCGACCAGCGCGTCATAGGGCACGTTCCCGTACAGCGCCCCCATCGCTTCGAGCTGGGCGAGCGGGGCGAGTTGCTGGGCCTGGGCGATCTGCCGCTGCTGCTCGCCCAATGTCGCCTGGACGCCCAGGTCGGCACGGCGGTTGTTCGCCTCGTCATTGGCGAAGCCGCCGAGCAGCTGGGCCGCGGCCAGCGCCCGCTGCGAAGCCGTGTCCTGCTGCCCGGCATTGAACCGGGCCGCTTCGTTCAGGCTGTTGGTATTGAACTGCCCCGCCTGGTTCTGGGCGGACTGGTTGGCGAGCGCGAACTGGTTGGCGGCATCGGCTCCATAGCGGGCCTGATCCACCCCGGCCCCGAAGTTCGTCAAAGCGAACTGGTTCAGGGCATTCTGGTTGGCCAGCCCCGCCTGCATCCCCATCCCGGCATTGAACTGCGACATGTTGTTGGCGCTGTTCGCGTTGAACTGGCTCAGATCATTGGCCGAGCCGGCGTTGAAGAGGTTGCGCTGCTGGTCGAGCCCGGCCTGTGAGACGGCGCCGCCGAGCGCGGTCTGGAAGCCCCGGTCGCGGAGCGTTGCGGCGGTCGTTGCTCGCCCGCGCGCAAGCTCGCCCTGAAGCGTCCCTTCGGCGATCCCGAAGCGCGAACCGCCGAACGCCCCGGATCTTGCGCCCGCAGCCGCAAGCGCCGCCTGCCGCCGTCCCGCATCCGCGTCGAAATCGGCCAGCGTCGAATCCACCACGTCGCGCGTATAAGGCGACATGAAATCGCCAAGGCTGTCGGCGATCCGGGTCCGATCGGCCTCGGTCAGGCTGGCGTTGGACAGATTGGCGGTCGGCGCCTGTACCTGGGCGGCATTGCCGAGCGTCGGCAGGTCGTAGCCGGTCGCACTGGCCAGCGACGGATTGTAGGTCGAAGCCTGCCCCATCATGTTGGCGCCCGCCCCGGCCACGCCCTCGGCGATCGACGCGGCATTGGCGGCGAGCGGGTTCCCACCCTGCCCGAGCTGCCGGGCAGACTGGAACGCCTGCTGCTGGAGCGGCGAGGCCCCGGCGACCAGCGAGGCCGGATCGATCTGGCCGAACTGCCCGACCCGGCTGAAATAGTCCTGGAGCCCGCCCGACAGCCATTCCGGCGCGACCGGCATCTGGTAGCCGGACGTGTTGCTGTTCTGGGTCTGGGTCTGGTTGGTCGTGGTTTTCGACTTGGAGGTGGAAAGACCCATCCTAAAGTTCCTTCGCAATGGCCGTCTGGAACGGCGCGTATCCATGCTTCTTCATTTCCCGCGCCCAGCCGGGACGGGATTCGATCACCGCAAGCGTGCAGCCGATCGTCCGGCCCCATTCTTCGGCGCGCGGGATCAGTGTTTCGACAATCTCCTGAAGATCCCCCGCGGCGACGAGGCCGTGGATCGCCTGCGCCCCGGTCGGATATCCCTTGATTTCGGTGACGATCGCCGCGTTGCCGGAGAACCAGATCTGCGCCCGCATCGAGAGGACGAGCGTGTCGAGATAGTCGATCGTGTAGAGGCGGGGGTCCATCGCCTGGGCGAACAGCGGCCGAAACCGCTGATAGTCGGTCAACTGCGCTTGCCCTTCAGCACCGCCTCGAAGACCGGCTTTCCCAGCCGCATGTAGGAGTTCGTGGCGTCGGCATCCTCCAGCTTGACGGAGAAGAGCTTGCCGCTGATCCGGAAGTCCTTTTTCGTGTCGCTGGTGGCGAGCGTGTAAGGCCCCTTGGCCGTGGCCGAATCCTGCGGACGCATCCGGACGTTGATGGTCAGGTTGACGCTTCCGGTCTGGTCCTCGAAGTCGGGAATGAACCGCTGCAGCTCCACCTCCCGATCGCCTTCATCGACATAGAAGTCGGCGCTCTGGAGATGCCAGGAGATGGCGGAGCCGGAGTTCGGCAGGACGAAGGTCGAATGCGCCGACGTACCCTGCTCATGCAGATAGATGTAACCAGAGTCAGCGGCGGCAAGCGGCGTTTGAGGGCATTGAGAAAGCCATGCGTGCCGCCTCATGCTCCCCCTGAACCACGTCCCCTCCTTTAGTGACAGTGCGACATAGCGGGTGGCGCAATCACTCGATCCATCCCGCCTGTCTGCATAGAAGTACCAGATCTCGCTGAAGATCGGGTTGTAGCCGATGAAAAACTGGCTCTGGTGAATCCCGTTCTGTGGCGCGTAGGCCCCTCCTCCGTTCGCCTGGTAGTCTAGTGCGATCGGTGACGAGATGACCTCTACCTGACCGCCAGGTCTCCACGAGCGCAAATTGCCGTCGATCCCCATCCAGTACGCAGTGCTGTCCACCACGACCAAGCAAGCCACATTAGAGAGGCCGCAGTTATCGGCCACCCGGTCGAAGCGATATGTCTGCGACGGATCTCCGATATATTGCCCCATCCACAGATCACGGTCGGTCCAGACGCCCACATATCCGCCGATGCACTCGCCGCGCATGATGACACCAGCGCCGTCCAAGATATGCTCGAAGGCATTATTCGAGGCGGATGTGGTCCAGTCCGTATAGTCTTCCAGATCGCAACCACGGATGCACCGAGGGTTGAATTTGGAACTCGCTTCTTCGTTGCACCCCAGAGCCAAAACTTGCCGCTGTGGAGTGACGATTATCCAGGCAATCTGGGCGGGGGCCTGAGTGACGGATGTGACATCGTTGTAGCTGGTGGTTGTGTACGTGGCCGCCCAGAGCGAGTTCTGATAGACACCCGAACCGGCAGCATAATACCCATTTGCAAGCAGCGTGTCGCCGAACATCGCCAATGACCAAACTCGACCGCTGAAGCCGTCGATCGTTCCCGCAGTCGTTAAAGAGTTTGTGGATGAGAAGGCGCCTGAGATTGTGCCGGCGTTGATCGTAACCCTGGCGGCATAAAGGTGAGATGATGTCGCCACCATCAACCAGTGAAAGCCGTTGCTCGCTGTATGGAAGTAGAGCTTACGGGAGATCCCACTGAACCGATCGTTAGAACCATTGGCGGAATTATATTGCCGCCACCCGCCGATGACCTGGGGCCTGCCGAGGCGGAATCTCACATTGTTACCGTCAGCCCAGCGCCCTTGTGCCGCGAAGGTGGTGTCGTCGCTATTTAGCCCCGGCGGCGGGGAGAACGGTACTCGCATTCTCTTCTCCCACCTTATTGGCGTCCCTGTGGGTGACGACGTGATCACCGATGTGTCCAATTTCCCATGAAAGGGCATGATCAACGTATGGGCGGAAACCGTGCTCGCTAAGGAGCCTACAGAAGTACCAGTCCTCGCCGAGCATGGTCCGTCCATCCGTCGGAATTGCGAACCACGGCTCCGGCAGTTTCCGAAACACCTCGGCCATAACTAGGGTGAACCCCAGACCAATATGATCAACCGCCTCGACATCCTTGTTCGACTCGGTGGTGCGCACCGGCCAGTGTTTGCCGCCTCTCTCCACGGTAGCAGTGGGAAGGTGTGGCGGCTGCCTCATTGGAATATTGCAGCCAATGACGGGAATGCCTCGTGCTGCCAGTCGGTTTAATGCGTCAGGCGGAAACGTTTGATCCGCATCGATCCACAGGATCGCCTCGCATCCATCCCGCAGCGCCGTCCACGCCAAATGATAGCGGCTTAATGGAAGGACGGAGGAGTTATCTGTGTAATAGGCGATCGCATGGCCTCTCGTAGTTGCGAGAAGTCCGAAGAGAGACTGAACATAACCCGTTTTTACGCTGCCAGTCGTCGGCGTGCAGATGGCCACTTTCATGGCCGCGACACTGCGCCACGCGCTGGCTCGGGGCAAGTTGCTCCTGTCGGCAAAATCCGTTCGCGAAAATACGCTTCCGCTCTTTAGGCCGCCGCAAGCTTCTGCGGCTTACACCCGGTCCGGTATGACACAGTCGAAATCGGGTCGCGCGCTCAACAGGATACTCTGCCTCTTCGGTCGCCATGTCCGCTCGAAAGGGCATGCCAGGCACAATGGTCACCAGATCGTGAGCCAGTGCCGGTATTGCGAAGCTCCCATGGTTCGGGTGAGGCACAAGATCTGGCGAACGGCCGGCACCATGCAGGATCGGACGGCTGGCCGCCTTCCCAACTAGGCGCCGATTCCGGGCCGGACCGGAGGGGCTCAGGCGTTGCTCAACAGCAGATAATAAGTGGTTCCGTTCAGGTTGACGGCCAGCTTGTGGGTCGCGGTGGCGGCCGAGGCCGAGGGAGTGGAGTCGATCCGCAGGCTGTCGCCGCGGAGCTCGCCGGCAACGTCCAGGCCCGCGGGGGTGAGGGTCATCAGCGGAGTCGCGAAGCCATTGCCCCGGGCGAATATCAATGCGCTCGATCCGCTGCTGAAGCCGACGGTCCAGCGATCGGCTACGCCATCTTCGGTGAACAGCAGATAGCCGCCCTTCCCGGCCGAGGCCCGGATGTTGAAGTAGATATGGCTGGAACCGCCGCCCGTGCTTTCGATGAAGCTTCCGTTCGCCAGGAACTGGATTCGGGTGCCGTTGAAATTCACCCCCGCCGAATGGAATTCGGCCATGACGGTACTGCTGACGACGAAATCGATCTTCGACGACGCGCCGAAGATTCGCATCGCCAAGGCGGGGCTGTGGCCGACCGAGAAGCCCGAAGCATGGGCGCCCCAGAAATTGCCGGCGACGAGAATCGCCCCGGGCTGGACGGTCAGCTGCGCAACCCCGCCAATGTAGAACAGGATGTTTCCGCCAAGCTCGTTCGCGATCGCCAGTTGCGTCGTGCCGGCGCTCGGAAAGCCCAGATAGGCGCCGCGCAGGTTCGGATTGGCGGCGCGGGGATAGAATTCGATATAGCCATGGTCGGAAGAACCGCCGCGTATCTGAACCTGGGAAGCGATATGGGTTCCTGGAAAGCTCACTCCCCCCAAGGTTCCGCTTGGGCCGGTCACGTTTCCGGCGAAGGCGGCGCCGGCGCTGTCGACCAGGGTCAGCCAGGCACTGCCGTTCGAATATCTCGCCTTGTCGAGAGTGAGGTCGTAGACGATCCCGCCCTTGTGCTTCGCCGCTGGAGGAAGCTCCGCGGCGGCGAGCTGCTGCGGGCGGAACGGCGAAGGCCAGATCTCGCGCAGCGCCCGCTCGATCGAGCGCAGGACCTCGGTCAGCCATGGCGGCGCCCCGGAGGGCCTGAACAGCGCCACTCAGGCGCTCCGATCTTCGATATCCGCCGAGGTTCCGGCGAGCACCTGCACTGACGGAATGACGATCTTCATCGGTTTCTCCCGCTCAGACGGCGCAGGCGGAACGGATGCGTTGCGGCGCGGCCGAATTGGCCTTTCGCTGTCCCTGCCGGCGCAGTTCTTCCAGGGCTTCCTCGAGGGAGGCCTTCCAGATCGCCAGGCGCTCGTCATTGACGAGGTACGCCTCGGCCATCAGCAGCGAGCCCCAAAGATAGATGTCGGGGTGGGCCAGGAGCAGCCAGTTGTCGGCGGTGCTTGCGTTGAGCGCCGGGATCTTCTGGAAATAGTTGATGATGAGCGAATAGCTGGCGTCGGGTGTGGGGCCGAAGACGAGGGTGCTTCCGGACTGGATCGCGAAGTTCTGCGGCTTGCCGGTCGTGGCAGCGGAATGGGCGTTGCGAAGCTCGGCAAGGCTCATCTGCTCCAGCACCACCTTCGGGTCGCTGTCGATATGGATGGCCCGCAGCTCGAGGAAGTCCGCCGGCAGGCTCTCGGTCGCCGCGTCGAGCGTAATCGTCGTCGTCGCTTCCATCTCCGGCACTCGAAGCACCCGGTTGAACTTGCGCTCGGCCAGCGCGATGAACTCGGGGACTTTCGAGGTGAGGTCGTCGCGGTTCAGCCATTCCGCCAGGCATGTCTTGAGTTCGGCCCAGGTTTCGGGATCTTCAGCCATTGGCCAATTCCTCCTCGGCGCGCTGCTCGATCTCCGCCGCCTTGTCGGCGAACTTCCTGGCCCGCTTCTTCATATGCTCGGCCCACTTGTCCTTCTGGGCGATCGCATGGCCGTTGGTCAGGATCACCTCGAACAGATGCCCGACTTCCCAGGACAGCCGATGATCGACGAACGGGCGAATCCCGGCCTCGGCGAGCTTTCGGAAGAAGAACACGTCCTCCCCGATCATTCCCACCTTGTCGGGGGTGGGCTCGAACTTGAACAGGGGAAGGAAGTTGCCGTCGCCATTCGCCTCGGCATGGGCCTGGAGCGCGTCGAACACGCGCATGTCGATCAGCAGCACCCCGAAGCCGAGATGGGCGCAGGGCTCGACCAGCCCGCGCTCCGCATCCTCGCGGGTCGTGTAAAGCAGCGTTCGGGGATCGTCATCGTCCCGCCCCTCGATCGCCGCGGTCGGTGCCGTCGGGGTGAAGCGCCGGGGATAGTTGCAGCCTACGACCGGCAGGTTGTGCGCAAGCAGCCGAAGCAGCGCGTCGGGCGGAAACACATGGTCCGCATCGAGGCAGAGCATGTAATCCGCTTCCCAGGCCAAAGCCTCGGCCACGAGACGGTGGCGGGATTCCGTCAACATGGAGCTGGAGACCATGAAGGTCTCGATCTCCAGCTTCACCGGCTCGCCCTTGGGATCGACAACGGTGGCCCCAAGCGAATGGACCAGCATGTTCGCCAGGCTCTGGGTGAACTTGGCGTGAGTGTGGCCATAGACCGGGATGCAAACAGCGACTTTCAAAGGCGACCCTTCCATGTCCTGAAGCAGTCGTTGGCGGGATCGTTCGCCCACTGCCGCCACTTCGCCTTGTCGTGGAACCAGCCTTCGCGGAACGCCTGCTCCATCACCACGTCAGGGATGAAGGCGGCATGGCGGAAATCCTTGCCCGGAACCTCGTCGGCCACGAGCTTCGCCGCCGCGATGATCGGCTCCACGTCCTGCCGCGTCTCGATGAAGGTCTGGCCGTCCTGCTCGTGATAGATCAGCTTGCGCCGCGCCTCGGGGACGAGGTCGAGGAGAGCGGATTTGCTCATGGCAGATCCGCCCGGCAAGCGTGAAACCCGGCCATTCGCGCCTCCCAAAAGGAAAAGGCCCGCCGAAGCGAGCCTTTGATCGATCATCTGCGGCCTTGGGCAGAGCGTCGAGGCCCTGCCCTGGGCGTCGGCGGGCTCGAAAGGCTCCCGCCATGTCGGCGTGGGCAACCCGCCCGCTCAAGCCAGCGGGAACTTGCGTTCCTCTGCCGTGGCTGCGGCCTCGGCCGCCTCGTTATGGACCTTCAGGAAGGCGCCGCGCTCGCCACCGTCCAGGATCGCCGCCTCCGGGTCGTGCGCCTGGATCTGCGACAGCAACTGGCTGGCTTCCTCCACCGTTCCCGCAACCGGGATCAGCTTCGGATATTCAGGCCGTTCGACCTTCGGACGCTTGTTCCATCTCATCGGCCCGCTTCACCAGAAACGCTCGAGTCACGCAAGCGATGGAGTCGCTCCGAGCGCATTCGAAGCATGTTCGCAAGCCTCCGACGCCGTGATCCGATCACTCGGAGGCGAACGGATCGGTGGCCTTCATCGCCTCGATGGTCGACACCTTGTCCCACCATCGCTGCAAGGCCGGGTGAAGGGAAAGGGCGGCCCTGCCCTCATGCGTGCGCACGAGATAATCCAGCATCGGCGCAAGGTGGCAGTCGGCCAGGGTGAAATCCTGGCCGTTCAGGACCATTCCCTCGCTTGCGACGCCGTCGAGGAAGCCCAGGACCGTCTCCGAGGCCTGCAGCCCCTTGTCGATCTCCTCGCGGCTCGAAGCCTCCCCGAACAATGGCCGGAAGAAGCCGTGGGAGGCGACTTGCCGGACCATCGGCCAGTAGCCGTAGGAATCGATCGCCGCGATCACCTGGTCCATTCGGGCCAGCGCGGCGGCTCCCTCCGGCTGAAGCGCCCGCCCGTCGAACGCGCGATCCACATAGCGCGTGATCGCGCTCGTCTCGAACAGTCTGAACGCCCCGTGCGTCAGCACCGGAACCCGGCCGAACGGATGAAGCGCCGAATAGCCTTCGGGCAGCTCGGCGAAAGGATCGACCTCGATCCTCTCATGCTCGACGCCTTTGGACAGCAAGGCGAGCCGGGCGATCCGGTTGTAGACGCTGTAACGGAATCCATGAAGCTGAACCGGATCCATGTCGCTGCCCTTGTCTAGCCGGCGTAGGGGCTGCTCGCGGGTTGCCCGCTGCCGTCGATCCATAGGTCATCCGAAAGCGAGCGGACTCGAACGCAGATCCGGTTGTGATCCGGATAGGTGATCACGTCGGTGGCTGCGCGGGTGCCGACAATCAGGTAGCGGCAGAGACGGCTTCCCGCATTCTCCAGAAAATGTCCGTTCGGCTGCCCGGCCGGGAAGGCCGCCGCGTCTCCTGCCCGCAAGATCGTCACCTCGTCCCCTTCGTGCAGTGTCACTTCGCCCTCAAGTACGAGCATCATTTCGTCCTCGGCACTGTGCCAATGCTTGAGCGAGGAGCGCGAGCCCGGCGGCAGAAGCTCGATGAAGGCCCCGAACTGGGTCAAGCCACCGGCTTCGCTGATCCAGCGAGTTTCCGAAGGGCCGCAGGGCCCATCCGCCTCGACTCGTTCGATCACCATCTTGTGAGCGGGGATCGCCGGCATCGCCAAATCCTCTGTCTACCTTGAACCGAGGCTGATCTCATCGCCGCCACCGCGAATGTGCGCAATGGTCGATGCGGCCCCGATGGCTCACGCGACCGGCTCCACGACCTCGTTCGCGACAGTCCTTCTCCTCGCGGCTCGGGGCGGCCAGTTCCGGTAGGCCTTTGTGAATCGGACCCGCAAGCTCCAGAAGATCATCGCCGCCAGCACCGCGAGCGGCGGCAGATCCCATATGGGAAGATCGCGAAGCAGATCCGGGAACTCGTCGCGCTGGCCACGGAAGAAGGAGCTTGCCGCTATGAAGAGCGCAAGACACATGCGCCACAGGTGGCGGCCGATCCGCTGAACGCCCGACACCGGGCTGCGCAGGATATAGTTCAGGTCGAGCGCCGCCGCGACGGCCGCAATCGCTGCGAACTGGAAATAGACGAGGTAAGGCAGGCGCCGGAACATTCCGCCCGGAGCCTCCATGCCCCAGAATCCGAACAGGAGCATGGCCGAGGCGCAGCCAAGCGCGACGATCGGCGCTCCGCGCTCGATCGGCCCCGGCTTGCCGTCCCGAAGCTTGGCTGCCGCCCATGATGTCGTGACCAGATAGACGGTCAGGACTCCGATGACCGCGACTCCATAAGCTGCCTGCTGCATCGCGATCACCGCGCCGGTGAAGGCCATCGACAGCATCGAGAAGAAGAACAATGTCCCGGCACTCCGGTGTCGGCGAGAGCCCTTGCGCAGGAGGAGCGCCGCTGCACCTGAGAGCAAGGCTATGGCGCCGCTTGCGACATGGACGAGCATGATCGGAGTCATTGAACCTTCCCTTGAGCTTTGGTGACCCCGGCTGTATTATGCGCATAAGACGGCCTGGCCATTGCCCGAGGGGACTTTTCCATGACCGTTGGTTGCAGCGCGACTTGTGCCGACAGGGCCTGCACGGCTCGGTCCCGAGGCGGAGATTGCACGCGGGCGATGTTCGCCCGGTTCCTGCTTGCGCTTCGGCCAGTCTCGCAGCAGCCGACGGCAAACGGGACCGCCCCGGGGCTTCGGAAGGAGATCCTGCGTCAGTCGCTGAAAGGCTTCGCCGGAGCGGTCCGCTCGTTGAGGAGGTCGCGCAGGCCCGCCTTCCATCGCCGGGTAGAGCAGCAGATTGCTTCGCTGCTCGACTCAGGCTCCGTGCGAATGGAGCAGGTGGCCCGCAATCTGGGTTGCAGCCGTCAGACGCTCTACCGCCGTCTCAAGGCCGAAGGCCGGACGTTCGAGCAGCTTGTCGACGAAATGCGCCGCCGACAGGCGCTTTCGCTGGTGCGTGACCGCGAATTGTCCGTGAAGGAAATCGCTTATCGGGTGGGATTTTCGGATCCGGCTTCCTTTTCGCGCGCCTTCAAGCGCTGGACGGGATCCAGCCCGAAATCGCTTCGGGACGGCACGGCGTCGCGCTACCGAGATGTACGGCGCAGATAATCCCAGCAGACTGGTTGCTGTCGCTGCTCCCAGCCTACCCCTTGGAGATCCGCCCCGGAACCGGGGAGGAAGCCGAAGCCCCCTCCCCGCCTCGGCCTCACGCGGTCGCCAGGTCCGCGACGATCGCATGGGCGTCCGGGTGCCGCATCTCGAGCGTATATTCCGAGATGATGTCGCGGGTGACGGCATCGCCGACCCGCCCAAGCTCCTGCGGCTCGAAGGCGCGAAGGAACGCCACCGCCACCTTGTCGCTATCGACCACGAACAGGTCGCGGCCGCGCTGGGTCCGGTTCGGAACGACCTTGAGGTCGCCGAAATCGCTCATGTAGAGCGAGGCGGCGCCCAGGATCGCCTTGTTGGCCACGATCGTCTGCTGGGAAGCCCGGCCGGGAAAGGCCGAAATCTTCTGCTTGTTGAACGATCCGACCAGGACGAGCGTGGGCTCGCCGCCATCGTCGAACGCATCCTTCACCGCATCCTTCAGCATGTCCTCGGTGAGGGTTCGAAGGTCGCCGGCAGTCCCGTCCGTGGCCGCCGCCGTTGCGGCGGTCGAATCGGCGCCATTGGAGCCGCGCGATCCGTTGCCGCTGATCCAGGCATTGAACGAGCGCAGCTTTCGCGCCGTGGTCGTGTCGCCCGCCACCTGGCCCTGGTTGCCGAGCAGGATCGCCTCCATGTCCTTGCGCAGCGCCAGGCTCTTCTTGGACATCTGATAGGCCATCATGTCGTCGATCCCGGCCGGGTTGACCGCCCGTTCGGTTCCGGTGACGGTCGCATCGCGCGAGCTGATCTGGCAGTAATTCTGCTTGCGCGCCGGGCTGGTGGAAGCGGCTCGGCTCAACGCATCGCCTTCCAGGCGGGCGTTGGACGTGTTGGTGCTGTCGATCGAATCGGTCGACCATTCGTGGAGCACGGCCGACGCCTTGGCGCGCGGCACGGCCGACATGAACGGCGTATCCACGGGCGAGATCCGGTAGATCGCATCCGCGAGATCCTCGCGGTTGGTCGCCACGTCATAGGAGGCGACGGCATTGGTGACTTTCGCCATTAGCTGAGTTGTCCTTTCAACAGATGCTTGAGGGCGGCGGCGCCGTCCGCGACGCTGCCCGATTGGCGCAGCCGATCCAGCGCCTGCCCCTTTCGTTGATGCTCGATCGCGCTTCGCGACGTGGTTACGCCCGGTCTCACCGCCGGCGGCGCCCTTTTCGGCTCGGGCTTCGGGCTTTCCCTCAGCTTCGCCTTGGCCGATTGCAGCCGGTCATATTCGCGCGCCTTCCAGATCATGTGCCATTCCAGCGCCGTGGTCGGCGATTGGAACAGGTCGGCCGGGGCGCCCTGGGCAAGCGCATAGTCGATCAGTTCCTGGAACACGGCCGGGCCTTTCGCCCGGTCGGCCGCGTCCGGAACGGCCTCGACGAAGGCCGACCGGCTGGCCTCGTTGATCGCATGGAACCTCTGGCTCTGCTCCTGGGCACGAAGCTGGGCGAGCTGGTGGCGGTGCTGGTCGAGGACGGCGAGCGATTCCTGATATTGGCGCTCCATCAGGTGATAGCTGTCCGGGTCATAATCGTCGCTATTGTGATCGAGCATCGACAGCGGCGGCCGCTGCGGCTGCACCAGGCTCAACACCAGGTCCGCCGCCTCGGCATAAAGCTGGCGGTTGCTTTCTGCCTCGGTGACGATGGCCTCGTTGGCCTTCAGCACGTTGGCGGCTTCCTGGAATTTGGCGTTGACGGCTCGGTCCCTCTGTCCCTCGCGTTCGGCGATGAACGCCTGGGCTTCGGGTGGCAGCGACTTCCACAGCTCCGCCTGTTCCGCGGGCCAGGAGTTGGGCAGCGGCGGCTCGGATGGCTGGGCCTCTTCGGCTGCTTCCTCCGCCTCCTCCGCAGTCTCCCTGCTCCTGCTCTCGGCTTCGTCCTCGGCCCCGGGGGCCTCGGCTTCCGCTTCGATCTCTTCCTCGGCCGACGGCTCGCCGCCGCCGGGCGCGAACCGGCCTCTTCCGTCCCTGGGCCGGTCGGGCTCGGCCTGGCCGAGCCTAACCTTGAACGCGTCCGCCGCGGACGCCAGCGCGTCGGCGGTCGACAGGCCTTCGCCTTGGCTCGTGGCAGGGGACTGCACGCCATCGATCATGTCTCTTCCTTCCAGATTTCGGCTGCCGGCGGCGCCGGCGAAGCATGGTTTGTTCCCCGGCGAGATCATTGTTTGTTCTTTTTCTGTTCACCGGTTCGTTAATCTCGTGTAGCATCGGGAATCGGGTGGCCGGCCGGCGGCAGCGGCGCCCGAACTGGCTCCAGCCGCCCCTGATCGACGGAGAGGCCGATGGGCACGGGTTCTTTTCGTAACCGCTTTCTTTGTCTTTGCGCCATTGCCCTGCCGTTGATCGGATGCGAGGCCGGCAAGGCTGGCTCGATTGACGTTCCGGCCAATGGTCAGGAAGCCCAGTTGGGCGGACAGCTCGACAAGCCAGCGCCGGAGCAAGGTTGGATCGAGAGCCGATCCGGCCGCTGGACGGCTCGCACCGGGCGAGATCCTGCCGGTCTCGCAAACTGCCAGCACCATGGCGACGAACCGATGTTCGTCGCCGTACTGGAGGGCGAACGCGAGGTCGATCGGCTCGAATATTGTTCGGTTCATGCGCATGCATCGGTTCGGATGCTGGAGGATGCGCAGGGAGAGGCCTTCCTCCTCCATGAACATGCCTCGGGCCGCGGCCAGCACGGAGGAACACAGTACCTTACCGTCTACAAGGTCTTGTCGAATCGGCTGGACGAGCGCGGCCGGGTGATCGCGCGGGAACGGGTCGGCCCGGCCGCGACTTCCAACTTTGAATATCGGATGGAGACGCCCGAGGGCGGCGGCATCGTGATCCGCGGCCCCTGGCGCATCGAAGGTCCTGTTTTCCGGCCCGATCCTGCCTCATTCAGGCAGGACACACGCCTTGAGATCGACGTGACTCGGTCCGGTGAATCGCATGCCGCACTCGACGAGCGCTCGAGGGCTGACGGTTCCAGCGAGCCGCGCTTCATCGACCACGAATACCCCACCCTCTCGCGGTGGGAGAGCCGGGCCGGTCCTTGGACCGCCGTGACTCAGCTTGATCTGCGCAATCGCGCGGATTGCGATCTACCATCCGATGCCCTGAGCCTCACCCTGCGGCAGGGCGATCGCCAACTGCTTCAGGAGCGATATTGCTCCGCTTATGCAACCGAACATGCCCGGCTGATCGTCGACGCCTTGGGGCAGGTCTATCTTCTGCGCTGGCATGGCGAGGGACATGGTACCCGCGCAATGACGACCTATCTGACGGTCTTCAAATTATCGTCGGAAGAGCTGGATGAACGGGCACGGTTCATCATCGACGAGCCCGTCGATTTCAATGCGGACTCGGTCTTCGACTATCGGCCTTATACGCCGCCTGGCGGGGGCCTCGTGATCAGCGGTCCCTGGCGGATCCAAGGCGAATTGTCGGATCCGGCCAATCCTCCACGTCGACACCTGACGACGCTGGCAATCGATGTTCAACGGCCACAAGGCGCCAGCCGATGATGATCGCGTTCGGCGCCTGATCCGCCTTGATCATCCGTCAGGACCTCTGTTCCGTTCCATCTTCATCGGACTGATGGAGGATCGTTGAATCGGGTGGCCGGCCGGCGGCAGCGGCGCCCGATCTGGCTCCAGCCGCCCCTGATCGACGGAGAGGCCGATGGGCACGGATTCTTTTCGTGAACGCCTGCTTTTTATCTTTGGCTTGACCATCCCGCTCGCCGGCTGCGAGCCGCGGGAGGGCAGATGGACTCCGCGCGCGGCCAATCAGCAGCTCGCGCAGGCGGAGGTACTCGGCGACGAGCGGGACGAACAGAGCCTCGACAGGCCGGTCGCGCAGGATGAAACCTCATCCGCTCGGCCGCCCCAAGTCCTTCGGGAGGTGCGGTTCGGGCGTTTGCGGGCGGTCCTCACCACCAATCCGGTTAACTGGATGCGCTGCGAGCCGGCGGCCGACGCTAGGAGGTTGCGCATTCTCGAAGGTGATCGTGAGACGGACTCCGCGAGCTTTTGCTCGATGGATCGAGAGGGCGAGGTGCGGTTTCTCACCAACGGGCGGGGCGACATCTACCTGTTACGTGAGCATGCGGAACGAAACGGCTCCGCTGGAAGCCTTCACTATCTTACCGTCTACAGATACGCGGCGCGCGGCTTGGACGAGCGCGGGCGCTTCGTCACTCGCGCGCCGCTCGCTGGAGGCTCCTCATCACGATGGCAGTATCGCGCTGTTGCGCGGAGCGATGGCGGCCTCGTGATCGGCGGTCGCTGGCATGGCGACGGCGAAGTGCCCCCGCCCGCAACGGCCTCGCCATCCCGTGGGATGACCTTTCAAATTGATGGTCCGGATCGACATCGGGCGGGCGGCGTCGCGCCGTTGCGCGAGGACGTCAGTCGAGCCGGCCAGTGGACGGCGCGCACGGAATTCGATCGCAGCAATCGGGCGCAATGCAGTGACGATCGGGACGGAATGACCTTGTTCCTAGGCCATGGCGGCCGTGAGATATATTCTGGGAATTACTGCTCGGCCTACGCAACGGGTAACGTACAGCTGGTCGAGGACGTGCGCGGCGAACTGTATCTGTTGCGCCGGCATGGCGAAGGGCATGGCACGGGTGCAACCGCCCATTACCTCACCGTCTACAGATTTTCAGGGGGCCGACTCCACGAACGCAGCCGGTTCGTCATCAGTCACGTGTTCAACCTCAGCGAATGGGCGGGCTGGGACTATCGGGTCTCCAGGCCAGGTGGCGGGGGGATCGTGATTGGCGGTCGATGGCTATTCGAGGAGGAACGCCGCTGGCCCCACCCCGCTCATTTGCGCCGCGCAACTCATATTGAGATCGACGTTGCGGATTCTCGCCGGCCAGACCACTAAGGACCGAGGCTCTCAGCGTAGCGCCGCTTTGTTCTTTTTCTGTTCTCGACTGCTTCAACATCGTGTACGGTATTGGCCGGGCGCGCCGATCGGCGGCAATGGCCGCTCGATGAACCTCAGCCGCCAGATCGACGGAGCGGCCCATGGGCACCGGTTTCCTTCGTGAACGTCTTCTTTCTCTCTTTGCTTTGACGCTCCCGTTCGCTGGCTGCAGTGACGGAGAGGCGGCACCCGGTGAGCCTCCGGCCGGCGGGGCAACGCCGGCGATCGCGCCAGAACTGGAGCGCCGCGAAAGCCGCGTCGGCCGCTGGACGGCCGTCGTCCAGTCTGATCCGGATAACCGGGCACATTGCAGCAACAGCCGCGACGGGATGAAGCTCATCCTGCTTGAGGACCGTCGAGAGAGCCATGTCCGGAGCTATTGCTCGGCCTACGGGCTGGGCAATGCGGAAATCCTGGTTGATCGCCGCGGTGAACCCTATCTTCTCCATCAACACTCCGATGGTCGTGGCACGGGCGCGACCCACCACTATCTCACCGTCTACAAATATTCCGCTCGAGGTCTGGATGAGCGCGGCCGCTTTCTCATCGGCCACGCGGTTGGCACGAACGCAGGGGCAAATCTCGATTACCGGTCCGATGCGCCACCTGGGGGCGGCGTCGAGATCGACGGAGAATGGAGGATCGAAGGTGAGGTCTACCAGCCCCACCCTGCGCTTTCCCGGCGGAGAACCAGGCTCCAGATCGATGTCGAGGAGCCGGGCAGCACGATCGGGTAAGGCCCGCCCTTAGCGTCTGATCGGCCTCGGGTTTTCATTGTCGATAAGTATGTGATTGCGCCTGCGCTGCTGCGTTCTGGACTCGTACTTGGACGGGCGAAGCCGACCGGATTCGAGGCTCTCTGGAAAGAAGGTGCCGGGTGCGGTGTGCGGCCATTCCGGATTGAAATCCTCGTCCGAGAAGAAAAAGGTAGCTCCGCCGGTCGGGTCCGGAATCCGGCCGCTCAATATGCCGTGCGCAGTGTCGAGCGCATGCTTCCACTGACGGCTCTCCTCAGGGCCCAGACTTTCCGGGCGCTCCGTGGCTGAATAGTTCCGGTGGGCGACCCCTCTGCTGTTGCCTTCCGGCACGGTCTCAAACTGACCTGGCTGATGGATCACCGCCGGCAATGTCGGTCGGAAGCCCTGCCGGTTGACGCGATTGACGATCGACCAGCCAATGGCCTCGAAATCCTTGGGGATACCCAGCGATTCCGCGTAGATCAGTCTCGCGAGCTCATGCGGGTCGCGCGGGGCTGGGACATAGCCGAGGCCGTTGACGCCGTGTCGCCGGATCTTCTCATCCAATATCTCCTGTGCGACGTTCCCACTTTGTGTCCCGGCCCGCCTTCGCGGTGAGGTCGCTGTTGGCGCAGTTCGCGGCGGCTGCGGCCTCGGCGGTTGCGCCTGCGGCCGGGTGACCGGCGGCAGCCCCCTCATCTCCCGCAGCACGTCCCGATAATCCCGGCCGGTCTGCTGCGCGCGCCGGCGGGCAATCTCATGCTCCTGCCGGCGATCGAACCCCTCCTGCGCCGCCACAGGAAGCGGCATGAGACCGGCACCGGCACTTGGGGCTGTGTGCCGGTCCTCGCCGCCAATCCCGCCGAAGCGCTGCGCCAGAGCCAGCGCGGCCTCTTCGTTCCCCTCCGCCAGCGCCTGCGCCATCGCAAGCCGCATCGGATCGATCGCTCGTTGAACGCCGCGCTGAAGGCCTGAGAAAAATGCCATCCTCTTCTCCCTTGAATGAACTTCGGTTGCGGCACGCGCGGCCTGGATCGGCCAGCCTCGTCGTCTGCACGGTCGTCGTCCCGAATGCGGACAAGGCACTGACCCGGTCCGTTCGTCGCGGGTTGCGAGTGATGCAGGTAAAGGCGCAGGAGCGGCCGAACGGTTATGAGCGAATCGTCATGAACTATGACAGTCCCGAGCTTCGCCGGGCCTATCTCCAGGGCGCGCGCGACGCTCTGGAAAGCGCCTTGCCGACCTGCGATCCGCGCATCTGCCGGGCGCTCGAAGATTGGATCGGCCGGGATCTGGAAGACTGGAAGGGCGGCCCTCCGCCGCCCGCGCCCCATGAATGGGAAAACGCCACCGATCCGGAATAGGCGCCGAAGGCTCAGCTGCGGCCCTTCATGAACCCCGCAGCTTGGTCCAGGCGAGGCAGCCCGCCCCGGCAAGGGATCGGCTGACGATCAGCGCCCCTTCGCGATAGAGGCCGCCCGCTTGCGTCCCGTCGGGCCATCGCACTGCCCACACGCCGCGAGAGTGCCAGAGCAACTGCCCTCCTGACCGGGCGACGGCATTGACCGACTCGCCCTCGCTCATTCCCGGCCGAAAGACCACGACGGCGCTGTTCATATCCCCTGGCGGTTGCGCCGCCCAGGCGCCGCCGATCAGCACCAGGGCCGCCGCTCCGGTCGCTGCGGCACGGCCGAGCCGATCCGGTCCGCCGCCACGGCGGATCAGCCAGCCGGCAATCAGCGGCGCAAGCCCGAACAGGATCAGCCAGAGGAGGTCCCAGAACAAGGGATTGTCGCTGTCCAGCTTGATCCGGTGGATCCCGAGCACCCAGTGCGAAGCGATGCCGTCAACGATGTGCCAGGCACCGAAGCCGATCAGCGCATGAGCCAGCAGCCGGCGCCCCGCCCCGCTCTGCTCCAGCGCCGCCCGGCTTCGCGCCAGCATGACGAGCCCGATCGCTGCGATCAGGTACATCAGCGCGTGGAACAGCCCATCGAACAGCACCTGGCGGCCAATGTCTCCGACGCCCGGAACGAGACTGAGCAGATGGTGCCATTGCAGGATCTGGTGGAGCAGGATGCCGTCGAAGAACCCGCCGAGCGCGAAGCCCAGCAGCAGGCCCGATCGATTCAGCCGCGATGAGTCCATCACTCGCCTCCGGCCTGCCAAGGCCTGCCGCGGCTGAAGGTTCCGCGCTCCCAATCCTTTCCGCTCCGGAGCGGCCCCGCCCCTCGCTCGCCTGCGAAGCCCTCCCGATCTTGCTCGCAATGGGATCGATTTGCTGCGATGGGACTTTCGACAGGCGCGGATCAGGACGGAGAAGTCGACATGGCCAAGGGTCAGGTGAAAGGTAACAAGGAAGCTCGAAAGCCGAAAAAGGTGGTCAAGAAGACCATTGCGGCCAATCCCTCCACCAAGGGCACGCCGGCGAGAAGCTGATGGCGGAGCATTTCGTCCGACACCGGCAGCCGTGGAAGCCGGAGGAAATCGCCAAGCTTCGAACCCTCGCCGCGAAGGGCATGGGCCTGAAGGCGGTGGCGAAGGCTCTGACCCGAAGCGAGGAATCGGTTCAGGATCGGGCGAAAGCCGACGGCATCAAGATCGCAAAGCTGCGCTGAAGCGCCCGTCCCGGCATCGGCCGCCTTCGACGGCCGTTGAGTCCGGGGATGAAACCAAGCATGGCCTGGCAATGCTGAAGCAAGCCGCGACCCGAACCGCCGCCTGCCGCTGCGGACAGCTCCGGGCGATCGCCGCCGGCGACCCGGTCAGGGTGTCCGCCTGCCACTGCCTCGATTGCCAGAAGCGCACGGGCAGCGCCTTTTCCGCCCAGGCACGCTGGCCGGAAGACCGGGTCAGGATCGAAGGCGAATCCAGGGCCTGGGTCCACCACGCGGACAGCGGCAACCAGATCACCCATCATTTCTGCCCGGAATGCGGTTCGACGGTTCATTACCGGATCGTCGGCAAGTTCGACGGGCTCGTCGCGATTCCCCTCGGCGCCTTCGACGATCCATATTCGCTTTCTCCCCGCTTTTCCGTTTGGGAGGCGCGCAAGCATGACTGGGTCGCCATCCTCGGCGACGAGGTCGAGCATATCGACTGAACCCCGATCGACTCCGCCCGAGACGGCGGCAGGGATTCCGACAGTCTCACTTCGACCGCTTCAGCGCCGCGAGATCGTGGCTCGCCGCCGAATGGAGCCAGCTCTTCAGCCGCTCCATTATGTTCACCGCCCGCCACAGATTCTCCCGCTCGGCGGGCTCGAAACTTCGCTTCCATTCAGCGGTCAGGTCGGCCTCGATCGCGGCGAACGCGTCTCGGACATTGGGATCGTCCAGAAGGGCGCGAACGGCAACGGCGCGAAGCGCGCGCTGCTCGCTCGTCATTCGTCCAGCTTCCCGCCCGGACGGTTGCGGTCGAGTTCCACCGCCCCCTCCTCCGCCCCTCGCTCCGCGGACTCGCGCCGGGCGGCGATCCGCTCGCGTTCCATCTCCATCTCGAACCGGCTTTCCATCAGCGCCAGCTCGGCTTCGAACTGCGCCTTCTGGCGCTCCAGCTCGACCCGGAACTCGGCCTGCGCCTGCTCGATCCGGAGCTTCGCCTCGGTCTCGGCCGCCTTGCGCTGCTGCTCCGCCGCCTCGACCTGAATCCGCGCCTGCGCTCGCGCCTGCTCGATCTGCAGCCGCGCCTGCGCCTGCGCCAACCCGGGATCCGGCTTCGGCTCCGGCGGCTGGCGCTGCGCCGGATCGCCAATGAAATCGTCGACATTCCTGATTCCCGAGGCGGTGAGCAGCCGCTTTGCCGCCTTGTGGACATGACCGGCGTCGATCAGCCAGGCAAAGGGCGACGACTGAAGCTCGGCCATGAACCGAAGCACCGCCTGCGCCTGGCCGATCTGCTCCACCTTGTTGCCGAGCCCCAGTCCCACGGAGATCGTCACGTCCATTTCCGGATCCCAGCCGCTCGGATCCATCGGCACCCATTTGTTGCGAAGCCGAATCACCCGTTCGCTCGGCTGGTGCTGGACGAGCAGCTTCAGGACCAGTCTGAACAGCCGCTTCACGCCGGTTTCGGCGAAGATCCGGGCGATCATTTCCGCCCGCTCGTTGCGGCTATTCTCGTCGATCGCGGCCTGGGTGGCGGTGTCGGGGCTGTTCTTACGGATCGCCTCGGCGTTGAAGCCATTGCCCTTGCGCTGGATCCCGGTCCGCTCCTCGGTTTGCTGCGCAACATATTCCAGCATCGCGAAGCTGTGCTGCGCGGTGAACGGAACCGTGTGATAGGCCAGCTGGCCCGGCACCTTGGTGCTGATGATCGCCCCCGGAGCGCTGTCGCACAGATCGTCCATCGTTCGCTCGTTGAGCGCCGTGTCGGGCACTTCGGCACGCGGGTTGTTGGTCTTGTAGAGATTGTCGAGCGTCTGGCGGAGCACCGCCGTCGATACCTTCTGCCCCTCCACCGCCTGGTCGGCCAGGGCCCGGCCATAGACCTTGTGCGGCATCGGCACAGGGCAGAGCAAGGCGAACGGCTTGTCCTCGACCGGCTCGTTGAAAAGGATGACGTCGCCGACCCGGATCACCCGCCGCAATTCGGCCATTCCGTCGCCGTCGAAATCGCAGCGGACATACTCGTCGATCACGGCGACGACGTCCCGGCTCCTGTCGTTGCCGATCGCTTCGCGCGTGGCCGAATACCAGTCCTCGTCGCGATAGCGCGCCTGTACCCGCGATTCCTCCTTCTGCCCCTGATCAGAAGCGGGAAGGCTGTCGGCAATTTCAGGCTCGACCCCCAGCTCGATCAGGTCCGACCGCGTATAGTTTGACGGCCGGTGGGCGACATAGGCCGCTTCCTCGATCGACCGCGCGAAGGGGGAGATCAGGAATTCCTCAGGGGGGACGTTCTCGATCCTCACCCGCCCGTCCGCGATCAGCTCGTGCAGCCGGACCGCGAAGGTTCCCTCGCCCTTGTCCTGCTCCCCGGCATAGGCGTCGCTCGCCCGCAGCTCGAGCAGCTGCCCCGCATCGGCGCCGACCAGGCGCTCCTCCACCCGGCTCTTGTCCTCCCACCAGACCTTCACGACGCCGATCTTGGTCAGAAGCGCGTCCTTGAACCAGTTGTGGAGGATCAGGAAACCGGGATTGTCGCTGTTGATCACATAGTTCACATATTCGCCGGCCTGCTCGGCCTGCTCGACGTCCTCGGGGCCGCGCGGCTGGAACGAGACCACCTCGTCGGCCGAGACGAACGGCTTGAGGACCGCCGCCAGCGCATTGTCGACCATTACCGCGACGCTGTGATCAACGACCGACGAGCAGCCGTCGAGCGCCGGCAGGTCGTCCATCCGTCCGTAATAATAGTTGATCGCCCGTGCCTGCTCGTCGGCAATCTCGCTGTTATAGTAGCCGACGGCACGCGCCTCGTGCGCCGCCAGCAGCGACGCCAATTCGCCTTCGTCCATTCCGCCCGCTTGCGTGCCCGGCCGCTCGGCGCCTTCGTCCGGCGGCGGCAGGATCGCAGAATCCGCCATCTCAGCGGCGCGCCTTCAGAAGCTCGGCCATCGCCTCGAGACCATGCTGGAGCGGACAAAGCCGAAGCCTTTCCCAAGCCTCCGGACAGGTGGTGCGGAAGAATTCGGCGATCCGCGCCAGCGCTTCGCCATTGTCGCCGGGGACGGGATCGGGAATTCGCCTGGCTCTCGTCATACCACCCACCTCGTGTCTCGCTTGGCCGGCCTCGCCGGCATGCTCTCCCGATGGCCCACCGCGAAATAGCGGAAGGCGTCGGCATAATGGCTCGTCCAGTCGTGAAGCGGCCGAGCCCGGAATTCCTGGCTTCGGTCGTCATATTCGCGCCGATACATTCGAAGCGCTTCGATCCCCGCCCTGCATCGGTCGCGGTCGAACCAGCAGGTGGCCAGCCGAAGCCGAACCGCATGGATCCCGTCCTCGACCGGGAGGTTCGGGCAGATCGTCGCCCGGATCCCAAGTCCGGCAAGCATCTCCACCCGGCTTCGACCGGTACCGAGCTCGCGAACCTGCGCGTCATGGGGCAGATAGTGGCTGCCCCACAGATAGTCGCGTTCCTGAAGTCGCCTGGCGTACCAGTCGAGGCCCACCCCCTCGCCCTTGATCACGTCGATCACTCGGGTTTCGGGACCATGCGTCTGGATGAACCAGATCACGGTGCTGTCGGCCATTCCAAGGTCCCAGGCGGTGTGGACCGGAAGCCTCGGATCGTGGGGAACGGGGCCGATCCGCCCGTCCGCTTCGGCCTGGTTCATCTCCCGCCCGTAATAGGCGCCCCGCACCGCGGCCTCGAAGCTGCACTCATATTCCTGCGCATATTCGTCGGCGCTCATCATTTTCGCGGCATCGGCCAGTTCGGCGCCGTCGATCAGGCCCGTCTCCGACGCCTTCAGGCGCAATCGGTACCAGTCGGGATCGTCCTCGGCCGCGGTCCAGAGCCGGTGGAAGGCGTTGCGTCCCTTCGGCGTGCCGATGAAGATCGCCCAGCCCTTGCGATCGGAAAGGGCCGGCCGAAGCACCTGCGTCCAGACCGTCGGGTCCATGTCGCCGAACTCGTCGAGCACGGCGCCGTCGAGGTAGAGGCCGCGGAGCCGGTCGGGATTGTCGGCGCCGTAGATCCGGATCCGGGCGCCATTGCTGGGAAGCTCCACCCACAATTCGGTGGCGTTGACCTTCCGCTCCGGCCCGAAGCAGTCGCTATAATCCTTGAGGTAGGACCAGGCGATATCCTTGGCCTGGTTCAGTTGCGGCGCGATATAGGCGAAGCGGGGACTGTCCTTCTCGCACGTCGCCGCTCGCTTGATGAGCTCGTTCACGCAGGCGACCGTCTTTCCCGCCCGCCGGTGCGCGACCGCGATCGCCCAGCGTGCCGTCCGGGTGTGAAGCGCCATGAACTGGCGGCGCGGCGCATAGGGGCTCTCGATCAGGTCGGCGGCTTCCAAGTCAGGGCCCTTGCCAGACCTTTGCCGAGCTCATGCTCCGCCTCCACCTGGAGCGGGAGGATCTTGGCGACCAGCGCCATGAAGCGGGCCGGATCCTCCTGCGCCTGGCGAACGAGATAATCGACTCCGCCCGCTTGATCGAGCGCGGCCAGGATCATGTCCTTGATCGGCGGCAAGGAAGCCGGTGCTGCGGGCGCCGCCCCTCGGCCGCTGCGGGCTGGGGCTCGGGTTCGGGGACGCACCGCGCCCGGCTTTTGCTCCTGGGCCATGCACCTCCGCCTTTCGATGTCGCGCCTCGAGCGCCGCCTCTTGCACCGGCCGGCGCCCGGCAGTTTAGCCGCCGTCGCCGTTCCCCACCGGCGGCGTCCGGACCGTCCGTGGGACGGGAGACGCCGAACGCATCGCCTCGGCACCCCCGAAGACGAAGAGCCGAGCGAACGCCTTGGCGTCTGCGAAATTGGGTCCCGCCCGACGCGCGCAGAGCCGACCGCCTTGAGCAGCATAGGCGTCCGATGGGCGTTCGGGATGTGGGTCGGGCGGGAGTTCGGCCGGCGCGGTCGATGGGTCGCCGGCGGCCGAAATGAAAAAGGCCGCTCGTGGCGGCCTCCGGTTTCTCGCCTGAGTGACTCTATTTGCGCCACTCACAACTCTAGCGAGTGTGGCTCTATTACCTCAAGCCGCGTTACGAGTCAAGCCGTTTCTTGCCGCTTCCCCCGATCGCAATCGGCTGATGCGCGCCGCTCGTCCACGCCTTCTGGCTCGGCAGATCGGCGGGCGCCCCTGGCAGGCCTTTTTTGCCAAACCTTTCGACCGAAAGATCAGGTTGGGGCGGCTCGCCCGAACTGATAGGCTCGGCGCCGGGGCTGGCAGGAGGGTGCCGGAATGGGAGTCGCAACGGGGCGGGCGGAGCGGATCGAGCTGCTCGATGCGCTTCGCGGATTTGCGCTGCTTGGGATCCTTCTCGCCAACATGCTCTATTGGTCCGGCTGGACCTTCATGACGACTGAACAGCGACTGGCCTTGGCGGGCGCCGAGCCGGTGACCTGGCAATATCGGTTCCACCACCTTCTCGTGGACGGCAAATTTTACACGATCTTTTCGCTCCTTTTCGGGGCCGGCTTCGCGCTTCAGATCGCTCGCTTGAGCGCTCGCGGCCTCGCGGGGCTTCGAATCTATCGCCGCCGAGTGCTTGTTCTGCTCGCCATCGGTCTCGTCCACTCCTGGCTGATCTGGGACGGCGACATCCTCACCCTTTACGCTCTTCTCGGGCTGATCCTGCCGCTCTTCTACGGCTGGCGCGAACGCAGCCTGCTGGTCGCTTCCGCCATTCTGATCTTTGTCGTCCCGATGGTGGGTACCTGGATCTTCGATCGGTTCGGCTGGGCTCCGCACCAGCAGCTTTACGCGTTGAGCTTCTCGATCGCCGAAAGCCTGGGGGCCGACACAGCGCCCGAAAAGGCGCTGGACTGGTTCCGCCGCGACGATTTTGCGGGCTGGCTCTCCTGGGCCATGAGCGGACCGCCTTTCTCCTGGGGCCATCGGCTGGAAACCTGGCGCATTCCGAAGGTGCTCGGAATCATGCTGCTCGGGCTGATCGTCGGGCGAAGGCTCGCCTCCGGAGCATTGATCGACAATAGGCGGCTGCTCCGTCAGGTGCTGGTGGCAGGGCTTGTCGTCGGACTTCCGGCCAGCCTCGCTTATGCTTGGCTGCCGAACCAGGGCCAGTCGAGCTGGCCCTCACTGATCGGTACGGTGCCTCTGGCCCTTGCTTATGCATCGGCCTTCGTTCTCGCCTGGCCCCGCGCTCGCTTCGTCCTGCGGCATTTCGTGCCGGTCGGACGAATGGCTCTGACGAACTATCTCGCTCATTCGGTGATCGGACTGATCGTCTTCTACGGCATTGGTTTCGGCCTTGCCGGGACGATGCGTCCCCTGTCCTTCTACGCAGTCGCGCTGCTGATCTTCGCGTGCCAGTTGCTCCTCTCCCGATGGTGGCTAGGGAGGCACGATCAGGGACCTGCGGAAGCCTTCTGGCGCTTCGCCACCTATGGGAGGAAATCGGCGCCGGCTTCCGCCCGGCCGGCTGACGGCACCGAAGCTCGACCTTCGCCATCACGAATGAAGGCCGCAGATTGAGGTTGCGCCCGCACTCGGTATGGCTGAGACCTGCGGGATGATCGTCCGTCCGGCCGAGTCGACCCGCGACTTCGGGGCTGTCGCGCAACTGATGCACGCCTTCGTCGAATGGCATTATCAACGACACGCCTCCGACCGTCACATCATCGACAGCTATTTCGATCCCCACAAGTTCGCCTCCGAGCTGAGCAATCTGCCCGGCGAGTTTGCACCTCCGGCCGGGGCGCTGCTTGTCGCCGAACATGAAGGAGCGGTCGTGGGCTGTGTCGCTCTCCGCCGCCTTGAAGACGGCGTCTGTGAAATGAAGCGAATGTTCGTCCACAGCGGATTTCACGGCAAAGGTATCGGAATGCTGCTCGGGCGCGCGATCGTCGACGAGGCCCGTCGCCTGGGCTATCGACGGATGATGCTGGACACCGGCCCCGCCCAGCACGAAGCGCAAGGCCTCTATCGAAGGCTCGGCTTCAGGGACACCGCTCCTTATTATCCGCTCGCCCCCCATCTGCGCGACTGGCTCGTTTTCATGCAGATGGATCTCGACGCCTGAGCTTGGTCCCACCGACGACGATCGACCGGCCGTCGCAACTTGGCTGCGGGGCGTTGACAGCGGGCCGTTTCGGAGGCTTCCTCGCGTCAGGAGGATCATGCCAATGCCAAGGCATGCTCTCGTCGCGCCGCTGATCGGGGTCCTGGCCGCTTCCTGCGCCAGCACGGCAACGCCCCGGACGAACGCTGTTGCCGACGTCTGCGCCGTTTCCCCTTCTCTCAGCCGGGTCGCTCCGCTCGAGCCGACGATCGAAGGCCGCGGCCCACCCGTCGTCATGATCGGTGGAGGGCTCGTCGGAAACGAGAATTGGGCGATCCATTCGCGCCGGCTTCGCGAATGGCGACAGGTCATCCGGCTTCAGAACATGGCCGTGGATTTCGGACTGCGCGACCGGCCGCTTCCCGCGGATTATTCGATCCGAATGGAAAGCTGCGCGCTCCGCTCGGCTCTGGACCAGCTCGGGCTCCGCCAGCCGGTCGATCTGGTGGGGCATTCGCTCGGCGCTCTCGTCGCGCTCGACTTCGCCCTGCACCATCCCGAACGGATCCGGACCCTGACCTTGTCCGAGCCTCCGGCGGCCTGGCTTCTTGACTCCAACGAGCGTGCTCAGCCCGATGTCCAGGCCTGGGCCTCGACGATCAGCGGCCTTCACAAGCCGGAAATCAGCGAGCAGGATCTGTGGAACTTCCTCTGCGCGGTCGGCGGATGTCCGGCACCGAGCCTTGCCGAGGCGCGCCAGCTCCCCTGGTGGAGCGACCGGCTCCGCTATCGCCGCTCGCTTCGCGGCGTCCATGCGGTTGTCACCCACCGCGACGATCCCCAAAGGCTTTCGCTCTTCGACAAGCCGATCCTCTATATTGCCGGGTCGGGCACAGCCCCCGTCCACGCCCGTTTCAACGCCGCCTTCGCCAGGCTGAAGCCCGACGCGCGCATATTGACGCTCCCCGGCGGCCATTCGGCGATCCAGGTCTCGCTCGACTCGACACTGGAAGCCCTCTCCAGCCACATCTCGGGGTCGCCTGCCGCTTCCGCCGACTAGCCAGCGGCCGGAATGTCGCGACCGGTCATCGAAGCGGCGGCTTCTGTCTCGCCTGCCGACGCGCGCGTCCGAAAGGGAATATGAGCTTCGGCCGGTGGGGCTCGGAACATCGAGGCGCAGCCGGGGGTTCTTCGCGGCAATGAGCGGCCGGGCAGTAACGACGGAGTAGCTCGATGCGTAAATCAATTTCAGTCATTGTCGTCGCCGGTGCCCTCGCGCTCGGCGGATGTGCCACCAGCCCCCTCGGCGGGATGGGCGGTCCCCTTGAATCCGTCATCGGCTCGGTGCTCGGCGCCGGCCAGGCTTCGGGCCAGAGTTTCCAGCAGGCGGCGGTCTCGGCCTGCGGCAACCATGCCTCGCAATATGGCCAGGTGCAGATCCAGGACGTGCGCCAGGAAAGCAGCAACTCGCTCCGGGTCTACGGGATCGTCGGTTCCAACTATGGGAGCCGCAACTTCCAGTGCAGCTTCCGAAGCGACGGCCGGATCACCGACTTCGACATGTAGCTTCGCCAAGGCACCGGCCGCGCCTCCACGCCATGCGGTCTCGCTCCAGCTGTTCGAAGACCTGGAAAGGCAGGCTGGCGCCGACTCGCCGGCGATCTGGAAGAGCGGTCTCTGGAGCGATCCCGGGCCTGTCGATACCGCACGTCTGGTCGGACTGGCTCGTCGTCAACTCCGCCAGAACATCGCGGAGCGGCTGCGCTGAAAAGTCCTGCCCTGCCGCGCGCGGTGCCTGCGGCGCTATCGCTCAGCCGCCCACCCTGCCGGTTCGAGCCGGAGGTACACGCTGTCGCAATATTCGCCGCCGATCAGCCAGGTGCGTTTCGCCCGCCCGACCTCGACGAAGCCCAGCCGCTCGAGCAGTTTCAGCGAGGCGATGTTCCGGGGATCAACATCAGCCTCGATCGACGGCAGCCGGTGGACGGTGAAGGCGCGCTCGATGATCGGCCGGAGCGCTTCCGTGGCATAGCCAAGACCCCAGCGGTCCGGGTGAAAGATGTAGCCGATGTCGGGGAAGCGATAGAGCCCGGCCTTTCCGATCACCCGTCCTTCCAGCTCGACGACGAAGTCCTCGCCAAGCGCGGGATCGCACCCGATCATCGCGTTCAGCCATTCGCGCGTCTGCTCCAGTTGGCTGTGGGGTAAAGTGGACCAAAAGGCCATGGCTCGGCGGTCGCTGAGGATCGCATGGATCGGTTCCAGGTCCGCTTCCCGGGCCGGCCTGAGCAGGAGCCTTTTCGTCCGGATCTCCACCATCTCGACTGGTTAACCGGCAAGCCCCGCTCTCGCCAGCACGCTTTGGCCTTGTGGCGGGCTTTGCCGGCCGAGCGTTCAGCGGCGCGTCGCCAGTGCATCGAAAGCCCGTGCCACGGCCTTTTCGACATCCTCGAGGTCGGCCGGTTCCGTCACGTCCCTTCGCGCCGCCGAAAGGATCAGCTCGAGATGGCGGCGAAGTGCCGCTTCCTGCTCCACCGTTCGAAGATGCTCGGCCACGGCTCCGATCGCTTCCGCCATCCGGATGAGGACGGAAGGCTTGGCCGATCCCGCCTGGCGGATCTGGTTCAGAGCGGCATCCGCCGCTCCGGAATAGCCAGTCACCCGGCGGACGACCCGAAGCCTGCCCGAGCGGTCGAACAAGGCCGGCGGCGGAAGCTGCTTCTGGGCGAGCCGCGCCAGGCCACCTCGCAGCCGGTCGATCACGGCGATCGCGGTGAAGGGATCGTTGATCCCCGGCGAAAGCGCCCGAACCGCCACCTCCACGAGGTGCCGGATCGAGAATTCCAGATCCTGCGTCGGCGTTCGCTCCTCGCCGCTGGTGATGAACCGGTCGATCTCGCGCCGCGCTTGTTCGACATCGTCGGGGGGTGGATAGATCAGGACCTTGCGGTCACCCTCCACGACGAAGTCGCCGGGCCGGAAGTCCAGCCGGATCAGCCGGTCGTTCGCTTCGGCCCAGTCGATCAGCCCCTGGAGTTCGAGCGACTGGACATAGCCTTCACTCGGAAGAGGGATCCGGCAGGCTCTGTCCTCGAAATCGTCGGGAAGTGCCGCCGCTTCCGGATCGCCTTCGCTCATGTCCGGAAGCTGCCTCACCGAAGCGTCGAATTCTTCCCGGACCTTGCGCACGACCTCGTCGGCAACGATCGATCGGGCGACCTGCTGAATGAAGGCGAGAAGCGCGAGGACGCACATCAGCGACAGAAGGACTCCGGCCGTGACCGAAAGATGCGGAACGTCGGCCATTTCCATGTCGCGCCGGATCGAACGAAGCACGATCAGCAGGTAGACGATCGTCAGGATGAAGAAGCCCAGCACGGCCTGGGTTCGAAAGTCCGCCCGGAAGACTCGGATCAGTCGCGGGCCGTAGGAATTGGCGGCCAGCGACAGCGCCACCACCGTGATCGAAAAGGCCATGCTGGCCATGGCGATGATCGAGGTCAGCAGCGTCGAAAGGAGATTGGCCGCATCCTCGCCGCCGCCGCTCGTCAGCCACCAGCGGTGCATCTGGTCTTCCGCGCCGAAACCGCGGTCGATTTCGACCATCAGCGGCCCGAGCACCGCCCCGGCAACGAAGAACAGGCCGGGCAGCAGCCAGAGGCTCGACCGCATCTCGTCCCAGCCGGCGCGAACCCGCGCAAAGGGCAGGCTCACGCTCGCGCCCTCCCAATCCGCCCGGCGGTCGGTTGCGCTTGGTTCATGGCCCTGCCCTTCCTCCTGAATGCATCAAGGCGCGGGGCATGAGCGAGGTTCCCGAACCTGCGCATGGGCCCTCGTCCTGAGAGGTCCGTATCAAGGTCCGTTCAGGCGCTGGTCGCTCGATCCCCAGCCGCTCAGCGCCCCAATCCTCGACTTGCCGGTCAGACCGTCGAGATCGTCCAGCCTGAACGCAGACGCCGTTTGGATATCCTCCAGTTCCTCCCAGCTCACCGGCGCCGCAATGGGCGAACGCGCTCGCGCGCGAAGGCTGTAGGGCATGATGGCCGTCGCGGTTCGCTGGTTGCGCAGATAGTCGAGGAAGATCCTTCCCCGGCGCTTCGCCTTGGGCAGCGCCACCGTGTAGAGATGGGGCACCGCCTCGGCCAGAGCGGCACAGAATCGGCGGGCGAAGGCGCGAACCTCCGGCCAGCGCGCTTCGGGGGTGAAGGGAAGGATCACGTGCACGCCCTTGCCGCCGGTGAGCATCGGCCAGGATCGGAGTCCGACGGCCTCGAGCGATCGACGCATCTGGAAGGCCGCCTCCTTCACCGCCTCGAACTCGACGCCCTCGCCCGGATCGAGGTCGAAGGCGATCCGGTCCGGCCGTTCATGATCGGGCACTCGCGAGCCCCAGGCGTGAAACTCGATCGAGTCGGCCTCGACGCAGGCGATGAGACCTTCCACGTCCTCGACATAGAGATAATCCTCGGTCCGCCCGTTCTTCTGGAGCACCGCGACCCTTCGGATCGGCGGGTCGAAGTCCTGCTGCGTCCGGGGATGATTCCGGTTGCGCTGGAAGAAGCAGTGGCGGCCGTGGCAGCGCAGCAGGTTGAGCGGCCGACGCTTCAGGTGCGGCAGGATCAGCGACGCCATCTTCCGGTAGTAGGCGATCAGCGCTTCGCGATCCGGCACCGCCCCCGCTTCGACCAGGTGCGCCGGCTCCTTTCCTTGCTTCCGCGGGGTCGAGGGCTTCCCGTTCGGCGGCTCGGGAAGATAGGCGATCGACTTCACCGTCGCATGGCGAAGGCTTTCCTCGCCGCGAAGGTGGCGAACCCTCACCCGCATTTCGGGCCTGAGCCAGCTCGTCTCCGGCCGCGGCTCCAGCGCAAGAGCGGGCCTGTCCGCCTTGAGCCGTTCGTTGGCGCGCCAGAAGCGCTCCCGTTCGGCCTCGGAAAAGGTGACCATCGCGGCCCCCGCATATTCCAGGCGATGATCTTCGGTTTCGCGGGCGAGCAGCGCCACCGGGGCGAGCTCGCCCCTGGACGTTCCGATGACGACCAATTCCTCTTCGATGAACGCCTTGGTCTTGAGCCAGGATCGGGAAGGCCCGCTTCGATAGCGGCTGCCGAGCCGCTTGGAGACGATCCCTTCCGTTCCCAGCCGCTCGGCCGCTTGGAAGAAATCGGGCCCGCCGCCCACCACATGGTCGCTGAACTGGATCGGCGAGTCCGGGCGATTCTCCCCGAGCAGTTGGCGGAGCCGCTCGCGCCGATCCTCGATCGGCTCGCGCCTGAGATCGCGCCCGTCCAAGTGGAGCAGGTCGAAGGCGACGAAGACGAGTCCCTTCGGCGTCTTTCGCGCCAGTTCGGTCCTCAGCGCCCGGAAATCGGAAAGTCCGCTCGGGCTCTGGACGATGATCTCGCCGTCGATGATCGCCCCGCCGCATTCGAGACATCGGGCGAACCCGGCGATCGATCGATACTTTTCCGTCCAGTCCAGTCCGGTTCGGGTGAAGACGCGAACCTCGCCGCGATCGATCACGATTTCGGTGCGATAGCCGTCATGCTTGATTTCGTGCAGCCAATCGTCGCCGTACGGCGCCCGATCGACCAGGCTGGCCTTCATCGGCTCGATGAAGCCGAGTCCGAGGCGGTGGGCGAGACCGGTCACGCATCGGAATCGCTCGCCGGGCGCCCCGGTTCCATGCGGGCAAGCTGCCCTTTCCCGATCCGGCATGGGATTTTTCTGCCCAAGCGGGATCGATCCCCGTCGCCTTCCATTCTTGTCCTTGAAAAATGGAGGAAATGAATGAGGAACCCGAACGACCGTCCGCCGGCGGAGCCGCGGATCCGCGGCGTGCCGAAGGCGGCCATCATCGCCACCTTCCTGGCCATCGCCATTCTTCTGGTGCTCGCCTTCGCCTTCCCCTGGCCCGCGCACGGCTAGCGCATCGCGTCCATCCTTCTCCGGCTCCGGGCGACGGCGCGGCTGGCCCGGGTTCAATCATCAGGCCGCGCGCGGCCCGTAGCGCCTGCGCTCGGGATCGAAGCGGCAGCGATACTGGCCCTTGATGAAGCGATTATAGTGTCGGCCGGGCGATCCAGCCGCTTTCAAGGCCTCGAATGCCTGCGGCGGAACGTCGAAATAGACGTATGCCGGGCCATCGCGGAAGCAGACCCGGAGCTGCGCCGTCCGGTCGTCATACACTATCCGGCTGATCAGGCTCGATGAGAGTTTGGCTGCCCGCAAGTCGATCTTCCCTGACAGAAGAATCGAAGGTGAAAGAGGCGCGGAATCCTTCGTTCCGGTCCTGTCGGCAGTGCGAATCGGATTCGGGCCGAGGCGAATCTTGCAGGCAGCTCCCGGCCTGTCGGCGGTCGCCGGCCGATAGATCGGGTCGGGCGTGGTTCCTCAGACGACCTTCGCCAGTGCGTTTCGAACGTCGTCCAGCGAATAGGGCTTGGTGATGGTCGGCACCTGCCGGTGCCGATCGGGATGCTCCGTATCGCCATAGCCGGTGGCGAAGACGAAGGGCACGCCCCGTGCAGCCAGAGCGTCAGCCACCGGATAGCTGTTCTCGCCGTGCAGGTTGACGTCCAGGATGGCGGCGTCCGGGTCGGCCCGGCCGATCAGGTCGAGCGCCTGCGGAACCCGCGAGGCGATCCCCGCAGCCTCCCAGCCAAGGCTTTCGAGCATGTCTTCGAGTGCGAGGCCGATCACCGGCTCGTCCTCGACGATCAGGATCCGCCGTGTTGCCAGGTTCAGCCCTCCACCCGCGGAAGCGGCGCATCGATCACACACATGAGGCCCTCCCGTCGAAATTCCAGCTGGACCTCCCCGTTGAGTTCCGAGGCAAGTCCGCGCTCGATCATGCGCGTTCCGAATCCGCGCTTCTGCGGCGGCTCAACGGCCGGACCGCCCTGCTCGATCCACTCCAGCCGCAATCTCTTTTCGCCATTCTCGCCATAGGTCTTCCAGCGCGTCGTGACGGTTCCGCTGTCGTTCGAAAGCGCGCCATATTTGATCGCATTGGTGCACAGCTCGTGGATCGCCATGGCCAGGGAGACGGCCGTCTGCGGTGCGAGTTCGACGTCCGGTCCCTCCACCCTGTGCCGGCTACGGTCGGCGCCGCACGCCGCGCCCGCGGCCGCACTGACGATCTGCCCGATCCTGACCGACTTCCAGGTCTGCTGGGTCAGCAGGTTGTGAGCGGCCGCAAGGGTTGCGAGCCGGGCCTCAAAGGCCGCCCGTTCCTCCGCCGGCGACGCCCGCCCCCTGAAGGACTGATGGGCGAGCGCCTGGACGATCGCCAAGGTATTCTTCACTCGGTGGTTGAGTTCGTTGATCAGCAGCCGCTGGCGATCCTCGGCCCGCTTGCGCTCGCTGATGTCACGAGCGGTGATCGACAGGCTTGCGATCGCTCCCGATTCGTCGTGGACGGGCGCGAGCGACAGTTCGGCATGGCTGCGTCCCTGGTCACCGGCTTCCAGCCGGACCTCGATCCCGGAAAGAATCTCCCCGGCACCGGCCTTGGCGAGAAGCTCGCTCAGCCGCGCTCGCTCCTCGTCGGGAAACAGGTCCGTCACCCGCCCCTGCGATCCCCGCTCGAGCGCTGTTCCGAACAGGCTCGATGCGGCATCATTATAGGCGACCACCCGCCCCTCCGGATCGACGGCGATGAAGGCATCGGGCGACTGGGTCAGGATGGTGGCGAGATAGCGTTCCGACAGGGCCAGCTGGGATCGCCGCAACTGGTCCGGGGCCGCCTTTCGGGCGGCGAGCTGCTGGTTGATCCGGCCATAGACCGCGGCGGTCGCGGATTTCTCCCGTGCGGCTCGAGCGGCCTCTCCGATCAGGTCCGCAAGGCTCGTCGCCTCGGCGGAGCTGCTCGCGGTCCAGGCGGAGGCGAGATTGGGAACGAAGGGCAGTCCGGCCCGGAAGCGATCGAGCCGCTCCGGCGGGAGCAGGAACACGATCTGCGATTTCGGCGAGACGGAGCGAAGCTGCTGGGCGACCGGGAGCGGGCGTTCGACCATTCCCCCGATCACCGCCACGTCGGGCGCCTCAGCGCCGGAATCCATTGGCGGCAACTGCCCGGCGGCGTCGGGCTGGTCGAATTCGATCACGAACCGGTCGGCCGCCGGCCCAAGCGCGGCCTGAAGGCGCGCCCGGTCGCCTTCCGTGCCGACGATCATCACTCGGTACCTGCCTTGTTCGGGCATGTTCGGTTCCTAGAGAAGCGGCAGATCGAGCAGGGAACGTCCGAGCCAGGTCTTGAGCAGATGCGTTGTCGGGGCCATCACATGGGCGGCCTGGGCATCGCGCATCAACATCGCAATCCGGCTGTTCTGGGCATAGCCTCGGCCGCCGCTGAGAGTCATCGCCCGCTGGGTGACCGAGGCGGCCATTTCGGCGACGTCCGCCTTGGCGGCGAACAAGGCGAGCGGAGTTGCGGGGTCACCCGCATCGCCCAGCCTTGCGGCATGCTGGATCAGCTGCCGGGTGCGCTGGACAGCCGTCCACATTTCGGCAACGTCATGCCACAGCACGGGCACGTCGCTGAGCGCCTCGCCGCTATGGGCGTGGCGGCGCCCCTTGAGATGGGCGATCGCCGAGTCGAGCGCCGCCTGGGCGATGCCGAGATAGACGCCGGACATGGCGATGACGAAATAGGGGGCAACGACCTCGAACACGTACCAGATTTCGTCGCCTTCGGCGCCGAGCAGGTTCTCGTGCGGGATCCGTACCTGGTTCAGCCGGACTCCGCGCGAGCTGTTGCCGCGCATTCCGAAGCCCTGCCAGTCATTCTGCCATTCCATTCCAGGCGATCCGTCCTCGACGGCGAAGCAGCTGAAAGCGCCCGGGTCCATCTCCTCGCCGGGAGTCACGGCCGACATCACGTAGGAATCGGCGTGGCTGCCGCTGGTGACGAAGCTCTTCTCGCCTTCCAGCACGATCGCGTCCGCCTCGCGGCGGAACTGGGCCCTTGGAAGAAAGAAATGGGTTCCCGTTCCCGGCTCGCTGAGGGCGAGCGAGGTGATGTGCCGCCCCTCCGCGATGGGCCGAAGGAAACGCTCCTCGTGATAGGAGGTCGCCTTGGCGGCGAGCACCTTGGCGGCCACGCTGTGCATCCCGAAGCACATGGCGGTGGAGCTGCAATGGCGGCCGAGTTCTTCGGTGATCGCCGCCAGCGCAACCAGGCCCTGGCCGTGTCCGCCCAGATGCTCGGGAATGTGAAGGCCCATCAGCCCCGCGTGGGCAAGGGCACGCATGCCGCGTTCCGGCCAGCGGCCCTCGACGTCGACGCTCGAACGGTCTTCCTGAAGCACCGTGCTCCCGATCTCCGCGGCCAGTTGCCGCAGGGGCTCGAACGCATTCGGGTCGGCCGACGGTGAAAGCATTGCGCGCCTTTCCGCTGATTCTGACGGGAGATCCTGAGCGGAGCTAAGGCCGTGGGCGGCAGAGTCAACGCGCGAACGTTTCGGGGTCGCGTTCCAGTTGGAAGGGTTCGATGATCCTTCTTTCGGCTCGTTCGTTTGAGCAAGGCCCCCGTGGGCTTCCAATGCCTTCGTCCCGACGGTACCCACGACCGGCATAAGTTCTTGCGGCAGGCTGATTCTCCTTCGATGACCAACGGGACGGAAGAACGACTGGGATCGACCGATTTCCTTCCGGGCGGGTCGGAGGTCGCTCGGATCATCGCGGACTATCCCTGGGAAGAAACCAGCCTTGGCCCGATCGCCGAGTGGCATTCGACGCTGAGGACGACGGTTGCGCTGATCCTCCGCTCGCCCGTTCCGATCGTCACCCTGTGGGGTGAGGAAGGCGTCATGATCTACAATGACGTCTATTCCGTCTTCGCGGCCGAGCGCCACCCTGCCCTGCTCGGCTGCAAGGTTCGCGAAGGCTGGCCCGAAGTCGCGGACTTCAACGACCATGTCATGCGGGTCGGCCTTTCCGGTGGGACGCTCTCCTACCGCGATCAGGAGCTCACCCTCCGCCGCTCGGGCAAGCTTGAACAGGTCTGGATGAACCTGGACTATTCGCCGATCTTCGATGAACGGGGAAAGCCGATCGGTGTGATCGCCATCGTCGTCGAGACGAGCGAAAAGGTTCGGGCCGAGCGGCAGCTCAGCCAGGAGCATGAACGCCTCCGCCAGATGTTCGAACAGGCGCCCGGCTTCGTTGCGATGCTGAGCGGGCCCGAGCATCGTTTCCGGCTGGCGAACGAGGCATATTACCGGCTGATCGGCCGTCGGGAGATTCTCGGCAGGACGGTGAACGAGGTTTTCCCCGAAGCGACACTGCAGGGCCTTATCGCCCTTCTCGACCAGGTCTTCGAATCGGGCGAAGCCTTCGTCGGCAAGGCGACTCCCGTCGAAATCGAAGTCGAGGGTGCGGCTCAACTGCGCTTCCTGGACTTCGTCTACCAGCCGATCAAGGACTCCGAAGGTAAGGTCACCGGAATCTTCGTCCAGGGCAACGACGTCACCGATGAGCTTCGCGCCCAGGCGGAATTGCGCGAGCGGCAGGAACAACTTTCCGCCTTCATTGCCCAGTCGACCGCCGGCTTCGCCCAGGTTGACCTCACCGGCCGCTTCACCCTCGTCAACGACCGGTTCTGCGAAATTGCGGGCCGCTCGCGCGAAGAGCTGCTGGCGCTCAGGATGCAGGACATCACCCATCCCGAAGACCTGTTGCGCAATGTCCCGCTGTTCGAACGGGCCGTGGCCGACGGAACGCCCTATGTTCACGAGAAGAGATATGTCCGCCCGGACGGATCGAACGTCTGGGTGAACAATTCCGTGTCGGTCATCAGAAAACCGGGCGGCGATCCTTATGGCGTGCTCGCCGTCAGCATCGACGTGACCGATCGTCGCGCCGCGGAAGAAGCGGTCCGCGAGAATGAGGCGCGATTGCGGGCGATCACCGACAACCTGCCCGGTGGGATGGTCTACCAGATCTGCACTGGCAGCGACGGCAGCGATCGTCGATTCCTCTACGTTTCGCAGAGCTTCGAGAAGCTGACCGGCTATTCGGCGGAGAAGGTGAAGGAAGATCCGCTGCTTCCGTACCGGACGATCCTTCCCGAGGACCTGCCGGCCCTTGCCTCGGCCGAGCAGGAGGCGATTCGAACGGTGAAAGCTTTCGACGCGGAGGCGCGCTTTCGCCGGTCGGACGGCGAGATACGCTGGGCCCGAATCATCTCCGCGCCCAGGCCGCAGCCCGACGGAACCGTCATCTGGGACGGGATCAAGATCGACATCACCGATCGCAAGCAGCTCGAAGACGAGATGAAGCGGCTCAACGAGGGCCTTGAGGAGCGAGTCCGGCAGCGCACGGCGGAGCTCGAGCGCGTGCACGAGCAGCTTCGCCAGTCGCAGAAACTCGAAGCCATGGGCCAGCTCACCGGCGGCGTCGCCCATGATTTCAACAATCTGCTGACTCCGATCATCGGCAGCCTCGACCTGCTGAGCCGAAGACCACAGGCCGGCGAACGGGATCAGAGGCTGATCGGCGCCGCCCTCGACAGCGCCGAACGCGCCAAGACGCTCGTTCAGCGGCTGCTGGCCTTCGCTCGTCGCCAGCCGCTCCAACCGGGCCCGGTCAATGTGTCGGAGGTGGTGACCGGAATGGCCGACCTGGTCGCAAGCACTTCGGGTCCGCGGGTCAAGGTGGTGACGGATCTTGGCGAAGGTCTGCCGCTGGCGCTTGCCGACCGGAATCAGCTGGAAATGGCCATTCTGAATCTGTGCGTGAACGCTCGCGACGCCATGCCGGACGGAGGCACGCTTTCGATCCGGGCGGAGCCCGAAGATGTCGGGCCGGATCATGTATCGGGCGTGCAACCCGGGGCCTATCTCAAGCTTTCCGTCTCCGACACGGGGACCGGAATGAGCGAGGAAACCGCGGCTCGGGCGATCGAGCCCTTCTTCTCGACCAAGGGCATCGGGCGCGGGACCGGGCTCGGCCTTTCGATGGTGCACGGACTTGCGCTTCAGCTCGGCGGTGGCCTCACCATCAGGTCCCAGCTTGGCCTTGGCACGACGATCGACCTTCATCTTCCGCTGGCCGAGCCGCGCTCTCCGGTTCGCTCGCAACGAGCCGCTGAGCAGCGGGTCCTGGCGGTCGGCGCCGGCCGGGTCCTGCTGGTCGAGGACGAGGCCCCGGTCAGGGCCAGCACCGCCGAGATGCTTCGCGAACTCGGCTTCGAGGTGGAGGAAGCCGGAGATGCAGCGGCCGCCCTTCAACGGCTGGAAGTTAGCCAGCCCGACTTCGTCGTTACCGATCATCTGATGCCGGGAATCACCGGAACCGAACTCGCTCACATGATAGGGGAGCGGCACCCGGAGGTTCGAACGCTGATCATCTCCGGCTATGCCGACATTGACGGCATTTCGCCCGATCTGGCGCGGCTGTCCAAGCCGTTCCGCCAGCACGAGCTTGCCGCGAGCCTGGCAGCGCTTCGTTCCGGCACCGCCGAAGACGGGTGTCCGACTCTGTAGGATCGCAGCAAGCCTGCCTTGGTTCGCCCCGACTGGAGGGAACCGGCCGGTCGATCATCCGATACCCGAATGTTCGGTGACACTTAGCGTCGGAATCGATAGAGCCGCAGAACTCCACCTCCAAGGGAGCTTCAATTGGATCCGCTGAAACGCAACAACGTCCATGTTTCGGGCATTGACGGTCCGGCCATGCTGTTCGCCCACGGCTATGGCTGCGACCAGAATATGTGGCGCTATGTCGCTCCGGCGTTTGAAGAGACTCATCGGGTCATATTGTTCGACCATGTCGGCTCCGGAGGATCGGACCTGTCGGCCTGGGATCCCGAAAGATATGCCTCGCTCGAAGGCTATGCGGACGACGTGGTCGAAATCGGCGAGGCTCTGGGCCTGCGCGACGCCATCTTCGTCGGCCATTCGGTCAGCTCGATGATCGGGATCATGGCGGCGAAGCGTTCGCCGGGAATGTTCACCCGGCTCGTCCTGGTCGGCCCCTCGCCCTGCTATCTCAACGATGAAACCTATACCGGAGGGTTCGACCGGACTTCGATCGAGGAACTTCTCGACTTCATGGACGCCAATTATCTCGGCTGGTCGAGCGCGCTCGCGCCGCAGATCATGGGCAATGCCGACCGGCCCGAGCTGGCGGAGGAGCTGACCAACAGCTTCTGCCAGACCGATCCCGCGATCGCTAAGCATTTCGCCCGGGTGACCTTTCTTTCCGACAACAGGTCGGACCTCGAAGGGGTGCAGGCCGATGTCCTGGTCCTTCAATGTTCCGATGATGTCATCGCTCCGGATGCCGTCGGCCGCTTTGTCCATTCGCGCATCCCGGGCAGCCGCTTCGTCCAGATGCAGGCGACCGGGCACTGCCCCAATCTGAGCGCGCCCGACGAGACGATCGCGGCGATCAGGGCCTGGCTCTGAAGGCCCCCGTACCTGGACTCGTGCTGACGCTCGAACAGGAAGCCGTGGCTCTTTGGGAAGACGCACCCTGCGCCTATCTCACCGCCTTGCCCGACGGCACCATCGTCCGTGCAAACCGCACCTTCCTGAAGTGGACCGGCTATTCGGCGGAGCAGCTTCGTGGCCGCCGCTTCCAGACGCTGCTGACGATCCCCGGCCAGATCTACCATGAGACCCACTTCGCCCCGCTGCTCCGGATGCAGGGCGAAGTGCGCGAGATCGCCTTCGATATCGTCTGCGACGGAGGCGAAAGGCTGCCGGCCATCGTCAACACGGTTCAGCGACGGGACGAGAAGGGTGATCCCGTCGCCAATCTGATTACTCTCTTCAACGCAAGCGACCGCCGGCGTTACGAGCAGGAGCTGCTCGAGGCGCGCCGAACGGCCGAAGCGACGGCCGCGGAACTGGAGAAGCTCAACCGCGAACTGGAAGCGCGAGTCGCCGCAGAGGTTGCGGAGCGGCTGCGCGCCGAGGATGCGCTCCGCCAGGCACAGAAGATGGAAGCGATCGGCCAGCTTACCGGCGGAGTGGCGCACGACTTCAACAACCTCCTGACCGTGATCATCGGAAGCCTCGACAATCTCGTTCGCCACCTCGACTCGGCCGAGGACAATCGCGACACTCGGCGGATCCGCCGCCTGTGCAACATGGCGCAGCAGGGCGCGGAGCGAGCAGCGACGCTCACCGCCAGATTGCTGGCCTTCTCCCGCCGGCAGCCGCTCGATCCCAGGCCGATCGACGTCAACCAGCTGATCGCCGGACTGTCCGATATGCTCCATCGCACCCTTGAGGAGTCGATCGCACTCGAAATCGTCGCCGCCGCGGGTCTCTGGCCGGCCCAGGCCGATCCCGTCGAGCTCGAACGGGCGATCGTCAATCTCGCCGTGAATTCCCGCGATGCCATGCCTGGCGGTGGCCGACTCACCATCGAAACCGGCAATGTCTCGTTCGACGAAGATTATGTCGAGCAACTCCCCGAGCCGGTTCCACCGGGACAATATGTGATGATCGCCGTCACCGACACCGGAACCGGTATGGATCCGCAGACGGTCGACCGGGTGTTCGAGCCCTTCTTCACGACCAAGGAAGCGGGCAAGGGCACCGGGCTTGGACTCAGCCAGGTTTACGGTTTCGTCCGCCAGTCGGGCGGCCATGTGCGCATCTATTCCGAGCTCGGTGAAGGCACGACCGTCAAGCTCTATCTGCCGAGGGCCGCCGGTCGAGCCTCACCGACCAATCTCGCTGCGGGCGCGGGCACGACGAAGCCGGAGGGCGGCAACGAGATCATCCTGGTGATCGAGGATCATGACGATCTGAGAGCCTTCGCCACCGGCGTGCTTCGGGAGCTTGGCTATGTCGTCTACGAAGCCGCCAGCGGACCTGCCGCGATCGACCTCGTCCGGTCGGGAACCCGACCGCACCTCCTCTTCACCGACGTCGTGCTTCCGGACGGAATGAACGGGCGCGAAGTCGCCGAGCGGGTGCAAAGTCTCGCTCCGGACGTGAAGGTCCTGTTCACGACCGGCTATACGCGCAACGCCATCGTTCACAACGGCCGCCTCGATCCGGGCGTCGCGCTCCTGCCGAAGCCGTTCACCTACAATCAATTGGCCGCCAAGGTCAGGCAGGTGCTCGACCAACCTGTTTCCCAGCGGCGCTGAGCCGGCAGCCCGGGCAGTTCCGAAGTCGCCCCAGCTGCAGTGGGAGCGGTCTAGGCTTGGGGATGAACGAATACCCTTCGCGACTGACGAAGGGTGATCGTTTCCTGGAAGACCAGGAAGTTCAAGGGAATCGAGTAGCGGATCTCGATATCGAGATAATTGGCGCCGCCGGACTGGCCGGAGACGATGGTCGGGGTGGACAGGCGTGCCGGATCCAGACCGAAACGACGATCGGCCATTCGCTGCTGGATTTCCGCCGTCGTCGGTCGAGGATGGATGGTGGCCAGGCGAGCGCCCTCTCCAAGCGCGTTTCTGAGGCCGGCATTGGCATAGAAGAGCAGCCCGAGCTGCGACAGCCCGACCAGAGCGAGAATGATGACGGGTGCGGCCAGAGCGAATTCAATCGCGCTTGCGCCTTTTTCATTGCGTCCAAGGGTCCGGCGTAGCCTCATCACTGGATCCTCAGTGCGCGGCTCACCGAAAGGGGCACCGATCCATCGGAACGATCGGTCGAGCCGGTTCGGAAAATTCCGAGCGGAAAGATGGGTTGGTAGCTGGAACTGATCGCAACCTGCACATAGCGCGTGATGATCTGACCGTTCGGACAGGTTCCGTCGAACGCCGGCTGGCGAACGCCATTGCACTCCAGCCAGGTCGTGATGGTGACGGCGCTTTCCGGAACATTGGCGCCGCTCGCCGCTTCGGGGCGAAGGAAGCTGTAGTCCGTCTGAACGCTTCCGACGGCGACCTTCTCGAGCGCTCGCTGGGCGCCCTGCTCGAGATTGAGCTTGGTCGCAAAGGCCATTGCCAGGTCGATGACGCCGACGATCATCAAGGTGATGAACGGCGCGATCAGCGCGAGTTCGACCACGCTCACGCCCCGCTCGTCCGGCCGAAGACGTCGGAGGATGAGCCTCCTCCGCATCGTCACTCCACCAGCCGAACGAAGATGGCGTCGAAGGCCCGGGCGCCGCCATGGGCGGGGCAGCTGTTCTGGACCCGGCTGTTGCCGGAGAAGGTGATCCGCCGGGCGACGAGCTGGAGGCACTCGGTTCGAAGCCCGGTATTGCCGTTGAAGGTCATGTCGCCGGTGGGAAAGTAGAAGCCGCCTTGGAAGCTCGACGCGGAATTGCCGTTGATGATGGTTTCGGTCCCCGCCTCGGCTCGACGGTCCTGATAGAAGAGAATCCCGGCATAGGGGCCGCTGCTTGGCGAAGTGAGATCGAGCACGGCATTGCCGTTCATCCGAAGCGTCGCGATCGAGGAAGGATCGGTGGCCGCGGTTCGGCTGGTGAGGACGAAGGTCACGCCGTTGCCGGTGACTTCTGCGGTCGCTGCGAAATGCAGTTCGGAACCGTCGATAAAATAGGTTCCGGGCTCGAAAGTCACATTGCCCTTCAAATCCATGCCTCGATAGCAGCCCGGGCGGATCGTCTCGGTTCGGTTGGGCTGCACGTTCACCGGTCCCTGGCATCCGGTCGGGGCGGGATCCGGCAATCGCGAATAAGGATCCGACTGAGTCGGGGAATAAGGCAGGAGCGTCGTGGGCTGGACATAGCCGCGACTCTCGGGAACGCCCCCGACGGCGGCCACCGGCGAGGCCACGACGGATGCGTTGCCGGCAGCGACGACGGCGGAACCGGAGCGCGAGTTGGTCGCAATTCCGCAGCCGAGATTGACGCTTGTGCTGCCGGTAAAGGTGATTCCGGTGGTCGTCCCGTTCTCAAGCGCGACCATGCAATATTGTCCGGTAAAGACGGCCGCTGCCGTCGCCTGTACCTCGATCGTCGGAGTCGCGCTGGTGAAGAAGGCCATGAACGGAGTCGTCCGCGCCGCCGTGAGTGTCACTCGAACGGCGCGCGGATTGCCGGCATAGGGTCCGCTCGTGGGGGCGTTCTCGACCACGGCCGGACCGCTCAAGGCGACGGGGTTGTTGAGTTGCAGGTCCGCCGTGGCGGCGGCATTGGCCGAAGCATTCTGCACCCGGGCATGAGCCCCGGCAATGGCCGCCGAATCGGCCGCTCTCTGGAGCTGACGACGGGCGAGAGTCAGCTGAATGGCGTCGACGGCAAGCGCCGCCGCTCCGATGATCAGTGGGAGCGAGGCGGCTCCCAGCATGAGCATGTTGCCACGCTCATCCGCCGCAAGCACTCGCGGCTTCGCTAGAAAGCTCATCATAACTGACCTTGCACACGATGCGTTGTTCGGCCCTGCGCGCAAAGGGTTAAGATTCTCTCTCGGGCTGGAGTTAATCCGGTCGGAATGCGGCGAGTCGCTTTTGAACATCGACCGAGTCCGTCCCGTCCACGCCCGGCACCTGCTGGAGAGACGGTTTCGGGAACCTGTATCGGTGTTTCCCGGAGCGAGCCTCCACCGGTCGCGGCATCGCCCCGAAACATCGAACGCGATTAGGTGCCGCGACGATGTCGTGTTAGGGTCTGATCATCGTCGGCTGTCGCGCAGCGAGCCTGCCGGCGCCTGAGAGACGAGCGGGAGCTTGCCCCCGCCGAATGACGGCTCCGCCGTCGCCGAGTGCTCCCGCTTGCATGGGCTTCGAAAGGGAACATTCATGGACCTCAACTATCTCCTCCAGCGCGAGCAGATCGAACGGATGCGCGCCGACCAGGCGGATTGCGATCGCGCCCGCGCGGCCCATCTCGGGCTTGCCGAACATTATCGGGCGATCATCGATGTCCAGCGTCGCCGGCGTTTGGCAGCCATTGGCCTCAAGTCCGAGCTTCACCAGCCTCGGCTATAGCGGCAACGCTGGGGGCATTCCGCAATGTTTGGCCAACTGGTTCTGATCGGCCTCATCGGTCTCCTTTTTGCGGGTGGGCTGGTCGCACTTCTGGCGGTCGCGGCGTTTCGCCGACGAGAGGCCAGGCAGGCTCGGGCGGAACGCGTCAGGCGCGGCCGGCCGGTCGTGGATGAAGGAGCCTGAAAGGATCGGCACATCCGTTTCGGGCGTGATCGAGCTCGTCACGCGTCGTCTCCTGCCCGGCCCTGCTTGGCTCGGACCGGCTGGACTTGCCCGCGGCCGAGCATCGACGCGCACCGGCTGGGCCTTGGCGGTTTGCATTCCGCCCCGCCGCCGATTAGAAACGCTTCGCTACTAGTCGCAAACTGACGGTTCTGGGCGCTTTGCGGCTCCTTTTTCCTTCTCCGCTACTCCTAGCACCGCCGGCGCGAATGGACGTTCCGGCCCCCAGAAAGGAAAAAGTGAAATGCCCATCGGCAAAGTGAAATTCTTCAACGCCCAGAAGGGCTATGGCTTTATCCAGCCGGAAGATGGCGGCAACGACGCCTTCGTCCACATCAGTGCGGTCGAGCGGGCGGGCATGGCGACGCTCAACCAGGATCAGCGAATCTCCTACGAGCTGGAGCAGGATCGCCGCGGCAAGACCAGCGCAGTCGCGCTTCAGGCCGTCTGAGGAACGCCGGGCCTCCGGCTCTCCCGGCGGTACGGGCCGGGAGCCCGGAGGTCCGTTCACCTACCCTTCCATCGGCAAGGGACCTCGACCCGGTTCCGTTCCGGGGCGGGCTGGCGCAGAAGGGGTAACCCGCGCCGGCGAACGGGAAGTTGGAGCCGCTCGTCGCGCCGCGGGATTGATCGTCAGCCCCGAAATGGCGTTAGACTTCATTCGAGACCAACAACTCCAGGGCGCAAAGATGGCTAGAACAATCAAGATCGACCTCACCGAAGACGAAGCGGAGATCATCGTCGACGCCCTCGACGCCGATCATGAAGGCTATGTCGAGGCTGCGAAGGAGGCCCGGGGCAATAACCGGCGCTCCGAGGTCCAGACCTTCACCGAGGCCGCCGAGCGTATCGCCGCCGTTCGCGAGCGGATCCAGAAGGCGCTCGACTAAGCCGGCCGGAGTCCGGAAAGCAGCAGAACAAGCGCATCTTCGTTTCAATTCGATGCACCTGATTATTCAATCGCTTGACTAGGGATTGAAGTAGGATAGCCTTGCCCCCGTACAAAAGGGGGGGATCAAAACATGACAAGGACCGTCGGTGCGGCGATTATCGCCGTGCTCGTTACTTCGCCTGTCTTCGCTCAGGAGCCCGGCGCGGCCCAGGAAAATATGTCGCCGGCATCGCTACAGGCCGAGATCGCGCCACCAGCCTTGCCGGCAGTGCTGGAGACCGAACTTCCGGCGAACACCGAAATCCTGCTTTCGATGAATACGGAGATCACCAGTACCACGCAGCGGGCGGGCGACACTTTCACTTTGTCGACCGCGACGGATACGCGGATTGGCGACCATGTCGTCATCCCCCGGGGAACTCGGGCGGTCGGCGAAGTGACCTGGCGCACCGGCCGGGGCGCCTTCGGCAAGTCCGGCAAGATGCGGATCGCGCTTCGCTATCTCGATCTCGACGGAACCCGGATCCCGATCGAGGGCGAATATTATCAGGAAGGCGAAGGCAATACGCTCGCGACCGTCGGCGGGATCATCGCGGTCGGAGTCTTCGCCGGGTTCATCACCGGCAGCCGAGCCCGGATCCCGGCAGGACGGGAACTGGCGGCGCGCACCTCGCTCGCCGTACCGTTCCAGACCGCGGACGGACGCACTCGCCTTTCTTCCCGCTTCGGCGCTCTGCTCGACACCTGGCGCACGGCGCAGGCCAGCTCGCCCGAAGCGGTCTGTCGAACGCAGGCGCAAAGCCGCGGCGGCAGCAGCGAACGGGTCGCCGAACGGGTCCACGAATGCCTGGAGCGCAGCCGGGCCGGCACGCGCTGACTGCCACAGGTCGGAGAGCGGTTGCGCCGGCGGCGAGCCGCTCCCCTTCCGATTGCCAGTCGATTGGCTTGCCAGGGCGACGACGCCGATATCGCCGAAACTACACTGAACGGTGAGTTTACACGCCGGATTCCAGGCCGCACTGTTCGGATCCATCCGCTGGAGGAGCCGAAACCGTGACTCGAAGCGCCGCCGCCACCCGCGAAAGGATCATCGCCGCAGCCGACCAACTCTTCTACGCCGAAAGCTTCAGCGCGGTCAGCATGGAGCGGATCGCCGAAGCCGCCGGCGTGACCAAGAAGACGCTCTACTACCATTTCCGGTCGAAGGACGACCTGATGGGCGCCTATCTCGACGCCCGCCACGGCCCGGTAATGGAACGCTACCGAACCTGGGCCGGGGAAAGCGGCACGGTTGCCGACCGGATCGAGCGAATGATGCTGCGCCTCGGCGAATCCGCGCTCGACCGCGCCTGGCGCGGTTGCGGCTTTCTTCGGGCGGCCTGCGAACTCGCCGCCCTGCCCGGCCATCCCGCCGCCGTCGCCGCCCGCCGGCACAAGGCCGCCTTCGAACGCTGGTTCAGGGATCTGCTCGACGCCGAACAGCGCCCCGACAGCACGGTCCTGGCACAGGCGCTGATGGTGCTGCTCGACGGCGCCATCGCCCAGATCCTCGTTCACCGGAATCCCGCTTATGCCGAGGCGGCGGCAGCGGCAGCGCGATCGCTGCTTTCGGCGCCCAGGCCAATGCTGGCCACCGCGGAGCGGCCTCGCCGGGCGGCCTGATCTCCGCCGTTCAGCGGTTGCAGCGCGCCAGCTCTTCCGCCTCCATCCGGCCCGAGGCGGTTTCCAGGCTCACCACCCGATGAGCAAAGCGCCGGATTTCGCGGCAAGCGCGCTGGCGCGCCTGGGGCCGGTCAGCCAAACGTCCGGAACAGACATTGTCCCGGCACGGCCAGATCGACCGGTTGGCAATGACATGATCGCGTGAACGGTGTCCCCATTCGACCACCACGGTGGCTCGGTCGGATGCCTCCGGCTGGGCAGCCGCCGGGAGCGGGAGGAAGGCGAGGAAAATAAGGATTGCGCGCATGGGCAGCTCCGGAACGAGGGCTTGTCCGGACCAGCTTTCCTCAGCCTCGATCGTGCCTCAATTCACTAGTTGGTGTAGATTGGCCGCCGGCCTGCCAGCGGCCGGCTTGCTCCAGCTTGGGGAGCCCGCAAGAAAGCGAGGGCGATGTTCAGTTTTCGACCGCAGTGGAAGGAAGAGTTTGTGGTGACCGGCCCCGGCGGCTCGTTCAAGCTCGAGCTGGCGATGGGGGTGCTCACCGCCTTACTTCCGACTGAGGAAGCGTGGCGGCGCAAGGCGCCTCACTGAGCACCGAGCTGTGGCCGGTGCTTCGCGAAGAACTGGACGCTTGGTGCCGATCCGAGCACGCCCAGCTCGTCGTCAGCGAGACGGCCGCCGTTTATTGAAGGTCGAGAGCGAACAGGCGGGGCGCCGGGCGAAACCCCTTTCGTGGGCCGTGACTCAGGCCGCCATCTCGTCGCGCTCTGCGGTTCGTGAGGGTTGCCTGATCAGCTTGACCCAATGTTCGTCCCAGTCCGTGAAGCCCCATTTGCGCGGGTCTTCGCGTGACAGGATCTGGTCGCCTGCCGCCTTCAACAGGTCCAGATCGACGGCTGTGAGCCTGCGCCGGTCGAGGATCGAGTAGAAGATCCGCACGATCGGCCGGGTAAGGTCCGCGTGGTTCTGACCGATGACCAATCCGAGCCGGTCGGAGGCGAGCCTGACGAGGCTTCCCACCGGAAAGATGCCGACGCTCTTGACGAATGCGCCGATCACCGCCTCGTCGAAATGCCCCTGCCAGCGATACATGTCCGCGATCGTTTCCGCCGGTCCCGCCGCAGACTTGTACGGGCGATTGGAGGTGATCGCGTCGTAGACGTCGCATACGGCACCCATCCGTGCGTGAAGGCTGATTTCGCCGCCTTTCAAACCATAAGGATAGCCGGTGCCGTCCATCTTCTCATGATGGTGGAGGCAGACATCGAGCGCGATGTCCGGTATTCCTGGAGTGGCCTTCAGCGCCTCATGGCCACGCCTTGTGTGCGTTCGCATCAGGGCAATCTCGACTTCGCTGAGCCGGCTCGGCTTTTTCAGCACCTGGTCCGGCATGAACACCTTGCCGACATCGTGAAGCAGGCCCGCCGTACCGAGGTCGCGCACCTCCCGCTCATCGAGGTTCATCTGTCGGCCGAGGTTGATCAGCAGCGCGCAGACGGCGACCGAATGAATATAGGTATATTGGTCCTTGCTTCGAATTCTACTGAGGCTGATCAGCGCGTCCGAGCTTTGGTCGAGGGCGCTCGAGACTTCCTCCACCATCGGGACCACGCCGTTCATGTCGATCGCACGACCCAGGCGAACGTCGTCAAGCAACTGCAGCATCGGCCGTCGCAGCGCCTTCAAGGTCTGCGCCGAACGCTCGAACGGCTGCTTCTCGCGCGAGTTCGGGGCGAGCCGGGATGGAGGCTCTGGACGAACCGGCCGATCCCCCGGAACCGCTCGAAGCGGCTGGACAAGATGTGCCTCGGGTTGTGGTTCAGCGGGAGCTACAGTCACCTCGCTTGTCTCGTCGGGTCCGATCCCCTTTTCATCGTCGATTAGGACGATCTGAACCCGGCTCTCTCGAAGCGCCTGAAGATCGGCGGGGTCGGTGAGCAGGAACTTGCCGCGCCAGAAGGGATGGTCGAGCCATGAGGAATCGAAGCTGTGGATGAACATTCCGAGCTTCAGCTCGTGGCGCGAAATCCGCCTCAGCATGCCCCCTCCCTTATTCCCCGCATCGAGCATTAAGATCAGGAGATTACGAAAAGATTGACTCGACTGGCCGATGCTGTGCTGGGTTCTCGGGTCGAACCCTGCTATGTCGGACATGGAGGGCTGATGAGCACGATTGCAGTGCGTTCCGTTAAGCCTTCAGGACTTCGCCGCCGACTTCGTCGATCGCCGTTTTATACTCTCCTCGGTCTGGCTCTACTCGCGCTCGCCGTTGCGGGCTTCTGGCCGCAATATTTCGTGGCAGTGACCGGCGCAGCGCCTGATCCGTCAACCCGCTTCTGGCTGATTCACCTCCACGCCGCCTTGTTCATGCTTTGGCTCCTCTTCTACATCGCTCAAGCAGGCCTGGTCATGACCGGTCACGCAGCCCTGCACTTCAGGATGGGTCCCTGGCTTGCCGGTTCGGCTTTGCGACCGCCGCTTTCGGTGTCTATGCCGCAGGCTTCCTCGCCCAACGCTTCGGGGAGCGAATGGATGATCCCGACGCCGGCGCGGCCTTTGTCCTGTTCCCGCTCGTCGACATGCTGTTCTTCGCCGCGTTTCTCTTGCTGGCACTAATCCGTCGAAAGCGGCCTGACCTGCACAAGCGAGCGATGCTGATCGCAACCTACTCGATCGCCGTGGTCGGCGTCGGTCGCCTGGTCGCGCTTCTCGTTCGACAACGCCCTGATCTGGCAGCCGCTGATCCTTGCCCGGCTCATCGTCGCGCTCGCCTATGACCTGTTCGTCTGTCGCGGATCTACCGGGTTATGGCCGCCGGCCTGATCCTTCATCTCCTCAGGCTGAACGCGGAAACCTTCGCGGCCAGCGACGCCTGGCTCCCGATCGGCGCCGCGCCCTCGTCTCGCCGTTTCAGTAGCGACCTTCATCCGCACGTGAGGCTCCGGCGAGACGCGCAGGATTCTCGCGCGTCGCGGCAGCTGTGCTCAGCGTCCCGACGCTCAAGCGGTCGGCCCGACACACACCCAGAGCCGCTCCGCAAATGGGCCGTTCTTGGTCAGTCGCCCGGCGCGTCCGGACGCTCGCCTCAGGCCATCCTGTCGGAGAAGCGGCTTCAGCATTCGGTGAAGAGTGGCATGGTTGATGTGCCGGCCGAAACATTGGTGCAGGCCATGGCCGAAATGGACATATTCGTGTGGTCGCCGGCTCGAATCGAACCGTTCGGGGTCGCGCAGACGGCGCTTGTCCATCATCGCCGAGGCGAAGGCGGCAATCACAATGCTGCCCTTCGCAACCGCGGTTTCGCGCTTGGTTCCCCTGGCGATGACCGCGTCCCTCAGCGCGATCCGCGGCAGGCCGGGGGCAAGCGGATCGAAGCGCATCGCCTCCATCACGACGTCATGGAGCCGCCCGTCATCTCCCGTTCGGGCCGCCGATCGGGCGATCGCCAGCGCTTCCGGCCGCCTCAACAGCTGCTCGAGCGCCTGCGGAACCACCATCGGCGGCTGCGGCGGCCCGCCCACGATCATGCAGACCAAAGCGGTCCGGATCTCGACATCGCCATAGCCCGGCACTCCGGCCGACTGCAGTTCGAGGCAGCGGCCCAGCACGTCGTCCTTCGCCTCGCCCGCCGACTTGCGACGGGCAATCTCGGAATCGACATGGGCATGGAGCGACGGGACGATCGCGTCCACCTCCGCCCGAAGCGCCGGATCGTCCTTGGGATCGGCGAACTGGAATTCGAACAGCCGGGTCGCCCAGATCTGGAGATCGCCATCGGCCGGCTCGGGGATTCCGAGATAGTCGCCGATCATCCGGAAGGTGACGTCGCGCACCATCTGGACGACCTCGATTCTGCCCCCTGCCCTTCGAACCTGTTCCTCGGCGAGGCTTTCCGAGCGTTCGGCCAGAGCAAGCAGGTCGTCCGGCCGGAACACCCGAAGCATGGCGTCGAGCCCGGCGCGATAGTCCGGCGTGTCGCCCATGCCCAGGAAGAAGGGCTCGCCGGCGGTGATGACCTGGAGCTTGCCCCAATAGGGCACGGCGAAGGCGGAGTCGTTGCGGAAGACTTCGCGCACGTCGTCATGAAGGGTGACCACATAGGTGGATCCGATCCGAAGGATCGGCCTGAATCGGCGCAGCAGTCGGAATCCGGCCGGCATCAGCGCCATGATCCGCTGCCTGATCCACTTCTTCGCCGCCGGCGTTTCGCGAAGCACCGGCGGGCGTTCGGGCTCGCTCACAGCATCCCCAGATAATTCAGGGCCGGAAGGCTCGGGACGAAGAAATAATCGCCCCCGACCAGTCGGACGAAGGTTTCGACGTGGACGGTTCGGCGAAGCGGCTCCTCGCGGATCGTCATCCGCCCAGCCGGGCCGATCAGCGGGTCGGTCTCGTCCAACAGGGTCGCGAAGTTGGAATTGAACAGCCAAGTCTGCTGGACGAACTCGAACTGGCGGGCAATGTCGGTGTTGAGGCACATGAACAGGAGGCCGCGATCTTCGCCATCGTCCCTCCGTTCGTCGGCGATCTTCTCCCCATATTTGCGCCCGCGCCGCAGGATCCGGTGATTGTTCGCGGAGTCGAGGAGGGTCTGTCGAGCGTCCTGTGTCACCCTGGAAGGGTCCGGGAATCCGTCGCGCCCGTCGGGAATTGGCGCGAGCGCATCGCGCGGATTGGCACGACGGACGTGCGACCCCGCCGGGCAGCCGACGCCGTGCGGATCGTCCGCGCTGAACAGGAACCGATTGTCGGGAAGGCCATCGGCCGCCGCCGCCCTATAGCCGCCCGGACAGAGCAGGTGCCCCTCGCGGCTTCGCCCGACGACGCGCTCGGCGAGCCATTCGGCCGTCACATGCGCCGAATGATCGGGGTCCTGCTCGCGAATCCTTGCCGCATTGGCGTCCATCGAATTCCAGAAGGCGGCGACGTCCTGCTTGAGCTCCCGCACTACCAGATAGCTGCCGTTGAGCCCGAGGTCGAAGAAGCCCTCGGCGGAGCGGTGGGGCGTAAGCCCGGCGGCAATCGACCGCGGATCCTCGCCGGGAACGACCGGTCCGGGCGCGGGTTCACGGTGCCCGTTGACATAGCCGAACAGGAACTCGCCAAGCGGCACCCCCTGGACCGGATCCCGGGGCGCCGGCGCACCTCCCAGGGTGACGGCTTGCGGGTCATGGGGTTCGGGCTGCGAAAGCCCGTCGGCAAAGCCGAAATGCTCGTTGCTGATTCCGAGATGATTGGGATCGAGCACCAGCGGCAGTCGGTGAACCACCCCGGCGCCGTGCCGGCCGAGCACGGTATCCACCTCTTTGCACCAAATCTCCGCATCCGCTTCGTCCCGGGCGTAGAGGAGCAGCAAGGCGTGGACCGTGATCGGCGTGGGTTCGGGCGGAAGGCCCGGATCGCCGACCGGAACGTCAAAGGCGCCGATCCGACCCGGCGCCGAGCGCTCCTCGGCCGGCGGCGTGTTGGCGCTCCAGCGCGGCCCACCTGCGATCACCGTTTGCAGCCACTCGCCCTTGCGCCGGTCGCCGAGCCGGCGAAGGCGATCCTCCTGCATCATCCCTTCCCGGAACGGGCGGGCGAAGGAGGCGAGCGCCGTCTCGCTGAGGCCCATCCGCTCGAGCCCCGTCCAGGTGAAGGCGATCGCCGCCGCCCGGTCCTGGCGTTCGCCCTGCCGCGGCGGCACGGCATGGGTGATCGGCGCGACTTCGCTCAGGCTCTTCAGCCAGTCGCCGCCCGGGCCGCCCAGTTCGATGAACAGGGCCCGCCCGGTGGGAAGGGTGCCGAAGCCGGTGACGACGATCCCCTGGGTCTGCTCGGCGATTGCCGGCGCCAGCTTCCAGCTTCCCTTGCCTTCCGCCATGGTCAAAGATCCCTCATCCAGGCGCGCGCCTGGCTTTCACTGAGCCGCTGCGGGCGCAGCCCGTTGGCGATCCGGTGGTTGCGCTCGATCTGGTCGACGGTGAGCTCGCGATAGGCGCTGTACCAGAACCGCGTGACCGTTCGGGACGCCAGCGCCCAATTCTTGAACTGGCGGCCATGGGCGGCGCCGTCGAGCAGCAGGAATCGCGCCGGCGGGAAGCCGACTCCGCAGCCCCAGGCGATCGTCAGCCCCTTGGCGGCCTTTTCGATGAAGTCGTCGAGATAGGAATCCCAGCTATGGTCGAAATTGCTGAAGAAGAGCAGCCGGCTGCCATTGTTGAGAAACGCCCAATGGGCGAAATGGACGGTGCGCATGCTCCCGAGATAGCCGTCGCGCGCCTTCACCCGGAGCAGCAGGCCGAGCCCGAGATGGCCGGCACGAATGACGATGGAGCGAAGCACGCCCGGCTTGATCAGGACGATCGAGCCCATGTGATTCTGCGCGATCCAGTCCTCGCGCCGGACCATTTCGCGAAGCACCCGTTCGTCGACATGCGGGGCCTCGCTGGAAGAATCGCGCCGCTCGAGATAACGGATCCAGAGCAGCAGCAACGGAACGGTGACGAGCAGGCCGGCAAGCCCGAACATGACCGTTCGGGCGACCGGTCGCCACGCCTCGGCGAAGCTGGTCGACTCGCCGGCGCCGATCCAGTCGAGGACGAGGCTCCCGCCGACCGCGATCGGCAGCAGCAGCGCGGTGGCGAGCAGGCCGTAGACTGCGATCCCGGCCAGCAGGATCAGGATATAGGCCAGCCGGATTCGGGGCAGCTTGCTGCCTTCCACTTCGGTTCCCGGAAGGCCGCGCCTCACCCGCCAGACGAGCAGCAGCGAGAGCAGTGTCAATCCTGCCATCAGCAGGAAATAGCTCCGGTCCGGAAGCAAGGCGGAAAGCAGCAGGCCGGGCAGCGAAAGCGCAAGCACGGCAACGGCGATAAACAGCAGCAGCTTGGCGATGTCGGCAAGCCCTTCGCCGAGCCCGATGCGGCGCGGCTTCTTTTCCGCCAGCCAGGGATAGGCGCCGATCAGGTGGTCGCGCAGCTTGCGCCTGGCCTGCTCGGCGGGAATGCCGCGATAGGGGCTCGGCCCTTGCGCCGGATCGAGCTCGTCCCGGATCGACTTGAACAATTGCCAGTCGGCGAGGATCCGGTCGCGGTCCAGCCCGCGATTGCCGTGATGGAACACGCTCGGCCGCTGGGTTCGCGCCTCCAGATAAGGCGCCACCGGTGATCGGCTGTCGGGTTCGGTGACGGAGTCGTAAAGCGGCCCGTCCCCGTCGAGCGGCCGCTTGCAGCAGCGCAGCATCGCCCGGAGCGACTCGCCGAACGCAGCCTCCATCTGCCCCCAGAATACGCCCGGGGCCCCGTCGAAATTGGCCTCCAGGATGAAGATCGGGTCATATTCCTGGTGCGGGAAGACGCTCATCGACATGAAGTGAAGCGTCGGCACCTGGGTGGAGATCATTCGATAGCCTTCGCCGCTTTCCTCCACCTCGAGCCGGAGTTCGGTGATGAGCGCGGAAAGCCGGCTGCAGCTTTCGGGCTTGACCTCGAGCGGAACGCACAAGGTCGTCTGGCGCAGGCGGCTCATCGCGCTGCTCCCCCTACGATCGGCAACGAACGCGTCCCGGCTCGCATTGGCACCCCTCCCCCCGGGATGGTCCCGGACCCCCATGTCCAGGCCAGGCGGACTCCGCCCCTTTTTTGTATCTCACCGCCGGCCTGGGCTGGCAACCGGCAAACATTCGTTCCAAACTCCTGTGCACTGAATGGCCGGACTTGCCCTGTCCGCAACCGGAGCGGGCCGCGACTTTCACAGGACCAGGAGAAGATCAGTGACGGATCGATCATCCAGACCGGACAGCGACGGGGCGCCGTCCGCGAACTACGTAGCTCTTGGTCTTCCGATTGGCGTGGGGGTTGGAACTGCGATCGGCGTGGCGATCGACAATCTCGCGCTTGGCATCGGAATCGGGCTCGCGCTCGGCTCCGCGGCCGGCGGCCTTCTCACGATCCTGAAGCGCTGAGCCTCGACGAACGCATCCACCTCGCCCTGCGCAGTCGAAGCGCCGCTGCCTGATCGGGCCAGCTGGCCGCCGATCGCCGCAGCTGTCGCCGGCGACACGGCTGTGATCCTCCACCGCGCAGCCTTTGTGACCGCGGCCGCCTGTGATAATCTGGGCTGATGCTGCAGCTGGGCCGAGTGCTTCTGATCTGCTGGCTCGCTCTGACCGTTGATGTCGGGGCGATGGCTTCTTCCGAACTCCAAGCCGACCGGATCGTCTATCGTGGGGCCACGCTTATCGACGGATCCGGCACAGCGCCGCAGCCGGACATGGCCGTCATCACCCGGGGCGAGCGGATCGAAGCCGTGCTGCCGGACTCGCAACTGGCTCCAGCAAGCCTGGAAGGTGCGCAGGTCGTCGACCTTTCTGGACGTTTCCTGCTTCCCGGCCTGATCGACAGCCACCAGCACTTCCAGCCGCCAGCGGATCGAAGCCGAGCGGAGCAATTGCTCCGTCGTCAGCTGTATAGCGGAATCGTCGCGACACGAATCATGGCGGGCGATGCCCGAATTGTCGCGGAACTGGACCGAGCCGCTCGGGCGGGGGAGATTGCCGGGCCCGACCTCCATTTCGCGGCTGTCGTCGCCGGACCGAGCTTCTTCGACGACCCGCGTGTGCGGGCGGCCAGCGCGGGCTGGAGACCCGGCGAGGCGCCCTGGGCACAGGCGATCGACGAATCGACCGACATTCCGGCGGCGATCGCCAGGGCCCGAAGCACGGGCGCAACCGCTCTCAAAATCTATTCGGACCTTCCGCCGCACCTGGTACGGCAGCTCTCCTCGGAGGCGAGGCGCCAGGGACTGGGAGTCTGGGCCCACGGCATGGTCTTCCCGACCCCGCCCGCGGACGTGGTCTCGGCCGATCCGAACTCGATTTCGCACAGCTGCTACCTCGCCTATCAGGCGCTGGAGAGACGGCCGCAGCGGCACGGCGAACGCGTCCCCATCGATCCCTCCTTCTTCCTCGGCGGCGACCATCCGATCCTTGCCGAGCTGTTTCGGGAGATGCGGCGCCGGGGGATCGTCCTGGATGCAACCCTGTTCGTTGCCAGGGCTGCCGAGCGCAATGCCGTCGCGGCGAGCCGGAGCGCGGATTGTACGTTCGATCTCGCCGCACGGCTGACCGGCCAGGCCTTTCGCGAGGGCGTCCTCGTTGCGGCAGGTTCGGATGGCGAGACTCCGGTGGATTCCGACTTTCCCGCCCTGTTCGACGAACTTGAGCTGCTCGTCACCCGCGCCGGCCTGTCTCCGATCGAGGCGATCCGGTCGGCTACCCAGGTCGGCGCGATGAGCCTTGGGCAAGGCGAAACGATGGGCGTGGTGGCGCCTGGTTTCGCCGCCAATCTGCTGGTGCTGGAACGCGATCCGGCTGCCGATATCGCCAACGTTCGAAGTGTCCTGTTCACCGTCAAGCGCGGCCGCCGCTTCGATCGATCCGATTACCGCCCCTCCGCCAGTGAAGAGGCTTCGCCCCATGAGTGACCGTTTCCGCGTCGGCCGGCGCGATTTCCTGTCCCTGGCCGGTGCCGCGATAACGGGCGCGGCGACACTGGCCCCGTCGCAGCGGGCTGGGCGCGACATGCTGATCGTCAACGCGCTGGGTGGATTCCTCGACCCCAACGCCCCGCGGGGAGCGGGCGCCGCCAGCCGGACTCTCGAAGCCCGCTTGATTGCGGACGCCAGGGCCTCCGGGATGGACGCGGTCAACGTCACACTCGGCTATGTCGCCGGCGACAGCGACCCGTTCGAGCACAGCGTGCGCGACATTGCCCGATGGGACTCTCGGCTCCGCCACCATTCGTCCGACCTGTTGAAGGTGCTCACTGCCGGAGACATTCTCCGCGCTCGGGACGAGCGCCGGATCGGCGTGATCTACGGCTTCCAGAATGGCGCGATGATGGGTGACGATCCGACCCGGGCGGATATCTTCGCGGACCTCGGCGTCCGGATCATCCAGCTCACCTATAACGGGCCGAACCAGATCGGCGACGGCGCGATGTCGCCACGAAACCAGGGCCTCAGCGCCTTCGGACGCGAAGTCGTCGAAGCGCTCAATCGCAACCGAGTGATGATCGACCTGTCCCATAGCGGCGAGCGCACCTGCCTGGAGGCCACGACCCACTCGAGCCAGCCGGTAGCCATCACCCATACCGGCTGCCGGGCGCTCGCCGACCTTCCAAGGAACAAGAGTGACAGGGAGCTTCGTCTGGTGGCGGAGCGCGGCGGCTTCGTCGGAATCTATTTCATGCCCTTCCTCAGTCCGGACAGCGTCGCCGAGCCTGAGGACGTCGTCGCGCATGTCGACCATGCCGTCAGGATTTGCGGCGAAGATCATGTCGGGATCGGAACCGACGGCGGAACCACCGAGATCGACGACCTGCCCGCCTACCGCGCCCGGATCGCCCAGGAAATCGAACGTCGCCGAGCAGCCGGCATCGGCGCAGCGGGCGAGAATCCCGGGACTTTGCCTTTCGTTCAGGGCCTCACCGGACCGGACCAGTTCCGGATGCTCATCCGCCTGCTGGAGGCGCGCGGCTACGCTCAATCTCGGATTGAGAAGGTCATGGGGCTCAACTTCGTCCGGGTCGCCCGCGAGATATGGGGCGCCTGATCTCTGCTCCGACGCCATCCCGAATCTCTGCCTCGACGCCATCCCGATCCACCTGCGGCATGAACACCGCCGATTGCCGTAGATCTCCTACTTCGCCAGAGCCTCGTCCCGGTGCCGCCATTCGACATAGGACCAGCAAGCCTGTCGGTGACGAGGCGAGAGGGACTGGCAATCACCGCGATCACGCACGCCCATGGCGGCGGAAACGGCAAAGCCGATCGCTCTCTCGTCCTCCGATCCGGGCGCTTGCGGCTGATAGGGGCGAGGCGAGAGCCCCTTCCGCGCGATCGACTGGTCGATGGTCCGGGCGATCGGAACGGCCAGCAACGTGCCCGCCGCCATTCCGCAAAACAGGATAGCGATCGGCAGCCTTCGGAAACGCCGGGCGCGCAGTCGTGGCACAGCCTCACTCTCCCTGCTTTGGCGGCGACATTCAAGACCTCGGCGGGAAAGCGCTCGAAAAGGCCCGCGCCGACCCCCGAACTGCCGCTGCCGTCAGCATCGCGGGAAGGCGGCGCTGCCGACACCGACTTGGCCGGCCTGATGCACCTGCTATCCTGACGGCATGTGCAACCTCTACACGACGCGGAAGAGCGCTGCCGAGATTGCGGCCCATTTCCGGGCCCAGATGCCGCTCAACTTCAATGCCGGCCCGGGCGAGGTCTATCCCGGCGGCCAGGGCATGGTCGTTCGCGAGGAGGGCGGCGAGCGGATCCTCCAGTCGATGACCTGGGGATTTCCGCTCAGGCTCAAGTCGATGAAGCCGGGAACCAAGCCCAAGCCGGTCAACAATATCGCCGATCTTTCCAGCTTCATGTGGCGGTTCATCGCGGGAAAGCCGGAGCATCGCTGCATCATTCCGCTCACCGGCTTCTGCGAGGCGGAAGGCGAGAAGGGATCCAAGACCCGGACCTGGTTCAGCGTCCGCGACCGGCCGATCTTCGCCTGGGCGGGAATGTGGAAGGCTTCGGATGAATGGGGGCCGGTCTATTCCGGGCTGATGACCGACTGCAACGAAGTGATCCGGCCGGTCCACGACCGGATGCCTGTCCTTCTCCACGAAGAGGAATATGAGCTGTGGCTCCGAGGCACGCTCGACGACGTCGTGGCGTTCCAGGGCCGATGCTTTCCGGATGAACTGACGGTGATGGAACGCACCGGCGAGCCCTGGTTCAGGCGCCGCGGCGAGGCCACGCCAGCCGCCATCGATCCATCTGCTAGTGGTTGATCTGCTCCGCGCCTCGCTCAGCCGGTCCATGGGATCAGGCCGCGACCGGCTGCCATCCGAGGGCGTCAGCGGGCTCGCCCGCCAATGTTAGCGAAGAAGGACGAGCTCGACACTCGGGCCGATCAGCCGATCCGATCTCAAGCCGGCGGCATTCCGGCGATCGGCGGCCGCTTGTAGCGCCCGCGTCCACTCATCCGAAGCCGGTGGATACGGCGCCTGCGAACGACCACGGCGGTGAAGACGCCTGCCAAGATCGCCAGCAGAACGATCAGACCATAAGCAACGACAAGCCTCAATTCCATCGTCGTCTCCCGGTTGGCGAAGCCAAGACTGTCGGCTCGGCAAAATGTTCCCTCACGAGTCCCAATATAGGACGAACAACCGGGAAGCGGAGTTCAAGCGGTTGAAACGCTGACGTTTTGCGCGGCGGACTGCGGTCCGGCCCGACCGCAGATCCAACCCGCTGACCCGTCAGCCCGAGCCTTCGGGCTTCGCTTCCTTTCCCCCTCCTCCCCTCCGGAACCGCGCGACAAGTCGATACAACCTTGTCGATCGGCTGACTGCGGCATTCAGCCCCGTAAAATCACGGCTGCGATAGGTCTACTCTTGCCCACAGAGAAGGAGCGTAACATGCGTATCAAGACCCTCATCGTTTCGCTGGCCGCCGTCACCCTGGTTGCAGCCCCGGCCACGGCCCAGAACTGGCGCGGTTCCGCTTCCGTCCAGCGCCAGATCCAGAACGATATCAGCCAGCTCGAAAATCAGATCCAGCGCTCCGCCCAGCGGCGGGCGATCTCGCAGCGGGAGGCTTCGAAGCTTCGCCGGAGCACGCTCAACCTGCAGCGGTCGCTGAACCGTTACAGCCGCAATGGGCTCGATCGCGCCGAGGTCGCGCAGCTCGAGAGGCAGGTGAATGCGGTTCGCCATCAGCTCCGTTTCGAGCGCCGGGACGGCAACCGCCGCCGCGGCTGACCGGAGGTTGCCACGAAGGGAGCGGGCGCGAAGGCGTGCGCCCGCTCCCGAGTGCCGCTTGTTCGATAGTCTCATCAGGCGAGCTGGCCTTGCGCTCCGGCTGGTGCCGGAGCTTGCCAACCAATTGTCGGTTCGAGTGCAGCGGCAGACCATCGCGGCGACCCGGCCAGTCGTCGCGTCCGCCCCTCGCTTCGCCTCCCGGTTCATGTTGCGGCAAGCCGGGAGCGGGGACTTGCGGGCGCATCCACCAGAGGAAGGCTTTCCAATGAAGAAGTTGATCATCCTTGCCGGCCTTTTCGCCGGCACCGCCGCGACCCCGGCCCTGGCGCAAAGCGGTTTCCATGTCGGAGCGATCGCCGGCTACGAAGGCATCAAGGTCGAATCCTCGGACGGTTCGGTCCGGGCCGACGCCAGTTCGGCGGTCTACGGCGTCAATGCCGGCTACGATCTCAGCCTCGGCAATGCCTTTGTCGGAGTCGAGGGCGAGCTGTCGACCAGCGGCGGCTCGACCCGCTTTCCCGACAGCTTCTCCGGAGCGCGCGAAAGCCTCGAGGCCGATGGCCAATATTATGTCGGTGCCCGGGCCGGCGTGGCCCTGACCCCTGGAATCGCCGCTTATGGCAAGATCGGCTACACGTCGCTGAGCACCACCGCCTTCACGTCCTCCGGCTCGCTCGACGAGCTCGAGGAGAATGCCGGCGGCATCCGCTTCGGCGGCGGCCTTCAAGTTCAGCTCCCCGGGCCGCTCGAAGGACGAGTCGAATATCGCCGCTCCCGCTACAAGGACGTCGGCGACGGCTCCTATGGCGATGCGACCACCAACCAGGTGGTGGCCGGCCTCGGCCTGCGCTTCTGAGCGATCGGAGTCGGCGCCGGCACCGCCGGCGCCGACTCCTCGACGTACGCTCTCCCGCCATCCGCTCGCGCCTGCCGCAGGCCCGTGTTAGAAGGGCTGATCCGCAGCTGAGGATCCACCTTTTCGTTGCAGACCGAAGCCGGCAACAGCGCGATCCGCTCCCCCAAGCGCGTCATCTTCCTTTCCGGAGCGATCGGCGCCGGCAAGAGCACGATCGGAAGGGCGCTGGCCGGCGCGCTCGGCGGCCTTCATGTCGAAGGCGACGATCATCAGCGGCCGCCCCGGCCCTGGTATGCGACGGCGCTTTCCACCTGCCGAGGGACTCTGGCCGAAACGCTTGCGAAGCTGGAGCGGCGGGATCTGGTCGTCGTCTCCTATCCGCTGCGCTGTTTCGAATGGATCTATTATCGCCGCCACCTTTCGGATCGAGGGGTAGCGACGACTTTCGTCACCCTCGCCGCGAGCTATGAGGCAACGGTCGATTCCGCGCGCGGCCGCGCGTTCACGCCTTGGGAAAAGCGGAGGATCCGCGAGATGCTGGCCCAGGGCTACGACCGCCGCGCCTTCAGCGACCTGATCGTCCGGACCGATGGCGAATCCTCCTCCGCCACCCTTGAAAAGCTGATCCGGGCGGTGACTTCATCGGATCAATAAATATCTGTCTTCGCTCGCTTTTTACGGCCTCTCCCAGATGAAAATCAGGATACAGATGCCTATCTTCGGATCATGCAAAGCTTCCTCCTCATCCTCATTCTTCTTCTCGCGATCGCCACCCTTTACGTGCTCGTGAAAGGCGTGATCGGAATGGCCCAGGGCAAGGCTTTCGACGGCAGCCGTTCGCAGTCGCTGATGCGCCAGCGCGTCATGCTTCAGACCGCGGCCATCCTCGTCGCGGTCCTGTTCCTAATGATCGGCCGCGGCGCCTAGAAGGCGTAGCGGATCTCGCATTCGGGCAGGTGATTCCGGAGCGCTTCCTTGAACCGTTCCAGATAGGCCCGCTTGCTCGCCGATCGGTAGCGGACGTTCCGCTGTCCGCTCTGCGACCATTTCCGCTCCTGCAGGTCCGGCCGCCAGAGCAGTTCCTCGGCCCTGGGATGCCAGCTCAGATTGACTTCGTGCAGCTGCGCATTGTGGGTGAGGAAGATCACCTCCGCCTTCAGCTGCCGCCTGGCCGCGGCCGAGAGGCTTCGGGCCAGCTGCTCGAACAGTTGCCCCCACTCCTCTTCCCAGCCGTCATGAACGATGACCGGGGAAAAATTGACATGGACCTCGTAGCCTGCGCCGACCAGTTCATCGATGAAGGCGATCCGGTCCGCGATCGGTGAGGTCCTGACGTCGACGATCTTCGCCACCCGCGCCGGCATCAGCGACATCCGGATCCGGGTGGCGCCCTCCGGACGGTAGGAAAGCAGGTCCGGATTGACGAACTTGGTGGCGAAGCTGCCCTTGGCGTTGGGAAGGCTCCTGAATAGGGCGACGAGATCGCGGACATTGTCGGAGATCAGGGCATCGGCCGAAAGGTCGCCATTCTCGCCGAGATCATAGACCCAGCGCTCGGGATCGACCTGGTTGGGCGCTTTCGGCGGCTGCCGACCGGCATGGCGGGCAATCGCCCGGCCGATCTCCTCGATGTTGACGAACACGCTGATCGGATTGGCATAGCCCTTCCGCCGCGGAACGTAGCAATAGGCGCAGGCCATGGCGCAGCCGTTGGAAGTGGAAGGCGCGATGAAATCCGCGGATCGCCCGTTGGGCCGCATTCCCAGCCCCTTCTTGACCCCCAGCACGAGCGTGTCCCGCTTGATCCGGAGCCAGTCCTCGGCAAGGCCGGCATTGCCGTGAAGCTCCGGTATCTTCCAGTGCGAGGCGACCTCGATCCGCTCCGCATCGGGGAAGCGGGCAAGTATTTCGCGGCCGCGCGGAAAATCCTCGACCGCCGGCTCCAGATAGATCCGGCCGACGTTCAGAAGCTGGAAGGCCCCTGCCCGGCTCGCCGGCGGCTGGTCGAGAAGATAGTCCTGCTGGCGGTCGCCCATCCCGGGTTCCTATTTGGCCGGCTCGAGCTCACTCGCCAGCTTCAGGACCTGGTCGCCGTCGGACTGACGGATCAGGAAGGCGGGATTGTCGGCCGATCCGTTCTTGACGACCCGCGTGCCCTTGATCGTTCTCTGTACCCGCCGTTCGAACCGCTCCTCGATCCTGCCTTCGCCCACGCCGGGGCCCCAATTCCATTGGACGTTCGATCCAACGTGCAACTCGCCCGCCATCGCCGTTCCTCCTTGCGCCTTCGGCAAAAGTGCCGCTCGGAGCCGTCCTCTTCGAAACCCTCCTCGATGCGCCTTGTGCCACCGGATGGTGGAAAAGCTCGTTTGGCCGACCCGTCCCTGGCAAGGCGGCGGTCGCTCCGGATGACCTCGCGCTCGCGCTGTCATCGCCAGGCAACATCATCCCTGCTAGGCTTCGGATCGTCGCGCGAGCGAGTCGATCGAGTTCGACGGGCGGCGTCCGTGCCCGCCTTTCGGCCCCTTCACGAGACCAGCACCGGTCCTGCCGGCCGGACGCCTCTTGCACGGGAGAGCTCAATGCCCGCGATCACCACCACCGACGGCACCCAGATCTTCTTCAAGGACTGGGGTCCGAAGGACGCTCAGCCGGTCATGTTCCATCATGGCTGGCCGCTCAGCGCCGACGACTGGGACAATCAGATGCTGTTCTTCCTGGGCCAGGGCTATCGGGTCATCGCCCATGACCGGCGCGGGCACGGCCGGTCGAGCCAGACCGACTCGGGCAATGAGATGGACACTTATGCCGCCGACGTCGCCGAGCTCGTCGCCGCCTTGGATCTCCGGGCCGTGGTCCATGTCGGCCATTCGACGGGCGGCGGCGAAGTCGCCCATTATGTCGCCCGGGCCGAACCCGGCCGGGTCGCCAGGGCCGTTCTGATCGGAGCGGTTCCGCCGGTCATGGTCCGCAAGGACTCCAACCCGGACGGACTGCCGATCGAGGTCTTTGACGGCTTCCGGGCGGCGCTCGCCGCCAACCGCGCCCAATTCTATCTCGATATCCCGACCGGCCCCTTCTACGGCTTCAACCGGCCCGGAGCGACGGTCAGCGAAGGTGTCATCCGCAACTGGTGGAGGCAGGGCATGATGGGCGGGATCAAGGCGCAACATGACTGCATCAGGGCCTTTTCCGAAACCGATTTCACCGACGATCTCAAGGCGATCGAGGTTCCGGTGCTGGTGATGCACGGCGACGACGACCAGATCGTGCCTTATGCCAATTCCGCGCCGCTTGCCGCCGCTTTGCTGAGCAATGGGACGCTCCGCACCTATCGCGGCCTTCCGCACGGAATGTGCACGACCCATCCCGACATCATCAACCGCGACCTGCTGGCCTTCGTTCGCGGCGAGCCACTCGATTCCGAAGGCCCCTCGCCGGTCGTCCAGGCAGGACCGGTCCCGGCCGAATGAGCGACGCTCGTCAGCGGCTGGTTGCGGAGCGCGGGGCGCAGATGTTCCCGCGCCTGACGGAGACGGAAAGCACGCGGCTCGCCCGGTTCGGCGAGCCGCGCCGCTACCGTGCCGGCGAAAGCGTCGTTCGTGCCGGCGAAGCCGGACCCGGGCTGTTGCTCGTCCTTTCCGGCCGGGTCGACATGACCCAGGGCCATCGGGGTGGAACTCAGCCGATCGCCGTTCACGAATCCGGCAACTTCATGGGCGAGCTCGCCCAGCTGTCCGGGCGGCCCTATCTCGTCGACGGAGTCGCCGTGACCGATGTCGAGGCGGTCGCCGTCCCGCCGGCGGGACTGCGCGCCCTTCTGATCGCGGAGGCGGAGCTCGGCGAGCGGATCATGCGGGCGCTGATCCTTCGCCGGGTGGGACTGATCGCGGCCGGTGCCGGACCGATCATCGTCGGCGGCCATGCCGATCCCGACCTTCTCCGCCTCGTCAACTTCCTTCGGCGCAACGGCCATCCCTACGAGCAGCTGGATCCGGAGAATGACGGCTGCGCCCGAACCCTGGTGGATCGGTTCGAAGTCGCCGCCACGGAACTCCCGATCGTCCTGTGCCCGGCGGGGGAGCTTCTTCGCAACCCGACCGAGGCTCAGCTGGCGCGCTGTGTCGGCCTCGTCGGGCCGATCGATCCGGATCGGGTCTACGACCTGGTCGTCGTCGGCGCCGGCCCGTCGGGCCTCGCGACCTCCGTCTATGCGGCCTCGGAGGGATTGTCGGTGCTCACCCTCGATTGCCGCTCGTTCGGCGGTCAGGCCGGGGCATCGGCGCGGATCGAGAACTATCTCGGCTTTCCGACCGGTATTTCGGGCATGGCCCTGATGGCGCGCGCCTTCAACCAGGCGCAGAAGTTCGGCGTCGAAATGGCCATTCCGGAAGAGGCCGTCCGGCTGGACTGCGGCAACGATCCCTGCCGTCTCCAGTTCGCAAACGGCGAAAGCGTCCGGGCTCGGGCCGTCGTGATCGCCACCGGCGCCCGTTATCGCCGGCTGGGCGTCGACCGGCTCGATGCGTTCGAAGGCTCCTGCGTTCATTACTGGGCCTCGCCGCTTGAGGCCGATCTCGCGGCCGATCAGCCGGTCGTCCTCGTCGGCGGCGGCAATTCGGCGGGCCAAGCCACCGTTTTCCTGGCCCGCCAGTCGCGCAAGGTCACTCTCGTCGCCCGCCGCCCGCTCGAAGACACCATGTCGCGCTACCTGATCGACCGAATTTCGGGCCTGCCCAATGTGGAGGTCGTGATCGGCTGCGAGATTGCGGCCCTTCACGGCGACCCGGCAGCGCTCGCTTCGGTCTCGTTGCGCGAGCGCTTGTCCGGCGCCGAGCGCGATTGCCCGGCCCGCTTCCTCTTCTCCTTCATCGGCGCCGAACCGAATACCGATTGGCTGCGAAGCTCCGGCATTGCGCTTGATCCGAACGGCTTCATCCTGACTGGGGAGGCCGCCGCTGCGGGCCGGCTGCCGCTGGAAACCAGCCGCCGCGGAATCTTCGCCGTCGGCGACGTCCGCTCCGCTTCGGTCAAGCGGGTCGCCGCCGCCGTCGGCGACGGCGCCCAGGTGGTCGCTTCGGTCCATGCCTGGCTCGCGGCGCAACCGGCCGAGCCGGCCGCCGTTCAAGCGTCTCCAGGCGCGGCGCTGGCCCAGGGGATCGCCTGAGAGACGGCTTGAGCCGCGTTAAGCGCTCAGGCGACCGCATAAACCGGATAGCGAACTTTCCGGGGGAGCGCTGCAAGGAGACCGGCCGGACCGGCTTCAGTCAGGCGGCCTGCGCGGCAAGGAGAAACGGATAATCGGTGTATCCTTCGGCGCCTCCGCCATAAAAGGTCGCCCGCTCGTGCCTATTGAGCGGAGCGCCTGTGCGGATGCGATCGGGCAGGTCCGGGTTGGCGATGAATGCCCGGCCAAAGGCGACGGCATCGGACACTCCGGAAGTCACGGCCGCTGCAGCGGTGGCCGGAACGAATCCGCCGGCAGAAATGATTGGGCCGCCGAACGCCTTCTTGAACAGCGACGCGACGTCGGGCGCGTCCAGGTCGAGCGGCTTGTCGTCGTCGGTGAAGTCGGCGCGTGGTTCGATCAGGTGAAGATAGGCGATGTCGCGCCTGCCAAGCTCGCTCGTCACATACTCCCACAGCGCGAGACCGGCAGAATCCTTCATGTCGAGGATTCCGCTCCAGGGCGACAGTCGAACACCTACGCGATCTCTACCGATCGCCGCCGCGACGGCATCCACCACCTCGAGAAGCAGGCGCGCGCGAGCCTTGATCGATCCGCCATAGCGGTCGGTGCGGTGATTGCTTCCATCGTGCAGAAACTGATCCAGCAGATAGCCATTCGCGCCGTGGATCTCCACGCCGTCGAAGCCGGCGGCGCGTGAGTTGCGGGCGGCCTGGACGAAATCGCTGATGATTGCCGCAATCTCGTCGGTCTCGAGCGCCCGCGGCGTCTCGAATGGAACCGCTTTACCCTCAGCATCCATGTGGTCGCCGGTGACGGCGATCGCCGACGGCGCGACCGGGAGCGCACCTTGCGGCTGCATCGACGAATGCGAAACTCGGCCGACATGCCAGATCTGATTGAAGAAGAAGCCGCCCTTTGCGTGGACAGCATCGGTCGCGAGGCGCCATCCCGAAATCTGATCCTCAGAATGGATGCCCGGCACCCCGGGATAACCATGCGCCTGAGGGGAAATGTCGGTCGCCTCGCTGATCAGGAGCCCGCCATGGCTGGCGCGCTGGCCGTAATATTCGGCATTGAGCTCATAGGGAACGTCGCCGGGCTGCCGGGCGCGCATTCGGGTGAGCGGGGCCATGATCACCCGGTGACTGAGGGAGAGCGCACCGAGACGGAGTGGGGTGAAGAGGGCGTTCTGGGCCATGGGAACCTCTGCTGGTCTTGAATGGCCACGATGTAGATCGCCCTTCCTGCCGTTACTATGGCCGCTATGGGTGCAGCTATGTAACGTGAACCGTTATGTCGACTCTGAGGCGCCAGAGCTTTGGGTGTTCCTTGCGCGAGCAGCCGCCGTCCCCGGTTCAGCTGCCAGAGTGTCGCAACAGGCGGCCTTGCAGGCGCCGGAAGGCAGAGCGCCGCCCTTCCCGGCCCGGGTCAACGTTCGAGCAACAGGTCAACCCAGACTTTTCTGGAACCTGTCCAGGAAGACACGAAGCTTGGGAAGGACCTGCCGCCGTGACGGGAACACCGCCCAGATGGCGAGATCGCGCGGCGAGGCACCCGCAATCGGCACTGGCACAAGCCTGCCCTTGGCGACCTCGTCCTGTGCATCCCAGGCAGAGAGTTGCGCCAAGCCGAGCCCGGCGACGCAGGCTGACAAGAAGCCGTCGACGCTGCTCGACGAGAATCGGCCGTTCACCGGTACCGACCGCTCCTTTCCATCGACGACGAACTGCCAGCGGGTGAAGTTGGTCCACGTCAGGCATTCGTGATCTGCAAGATCTTCGATGGTGCGGGGCGCGCCGTGCCGCTCCAGATATTCTGGTGCGGCATAGATCTGCTTGGGATTGTCCGCGATCCGCCGGGCGATCAGACCTGAATCCTTGAGTGGCGCGATTCTGATGGCAAGGTCCACCCCGGACGCGACGATGTCGACCATGGCATCGTTCAGGTCCAGGTCGATCCGCAGTCGCGGGTTTTCGTCCAGCAGCTCGCGAACGATCGGCATGATCCTCTTGCGGCCGAGGGTCACGGGTGCCGTGATCCGGAGCAGTCCGGTCGCGCCGCCTTCGGTTGGACTGAGGGTCGCCCGCGCAGCTTCCTGCGTGTCGAGAATCTCGCTTGCGAACGGAAGGAAAGCCTCGCCCTCGGGCGTCAGCGCCAGTGAGCGGGACGTACGGTGGAGCAGGCGAACCCCCAGCTCCTCCTCCAACGCCACCAGGCGCCTGGTGGTGGACATCGCCGTGAGCCTGAGGTGCCGGGCTGCGGCGGAAAGGCTGCCCTTGCGCACCGCGCAGACGAACACCTCAAGCCCACGGGAATCCATTGGTCCACCTCACGGAGATCGTTAGCAAGCCTAACATTGTGGGCGGATGGCAACCAGTGCCTGCGCCTTCTACCTTTCGTCGGCTCTCCGAGGAAGGAACCCGACATGACGAGCAAGATGCCTCCGATTACCCTGGCCGCCGCGGCTGCACTCGCTTTTGCCAATCCCGGCCATGCCCAGCCCGCCGAAGGGCGTGAAGACGGACCCAGCGTCGTCCTGGTCCATGGCGCATTCGCCGACGGGTCCGGCTGGCGCGGCGTCTATGATCGACTGACTGGAAGAGGCTATCGCGTCGCCATCGTCCAGAACCCGCTCACCTCCCTCGACGATGATGTCGCTGCGACCCGCCGGGTCATCGATCGGCAGCCGGGGCGTGTGATCCTGGTTGGACATAGCTGGGGCGGCACTGTCATCACCGAGGCGGGCAACCATCCCAAGGTGGTGGGCCTCGTCTACGTCTCGGCGCTCGCGCCCGACAGCGGCGAAACGACGGCCGAGCAGTATGAAGGCTTTCCCGCTGCAAGCGAGTTCGTCATCGACACGCACGGCGATGGCTTCGGCTTCGTCGACCCGGACAGGTTCAAAGCAGCCTTCGCCGCCGACGCGAGCGACAGCGATGCCGCATTCCTGCGGGATTCGCAGGTGCCGATCAACATGTCGGTATTCGCCACGCCGATCGGCGAAGCTGCCTGGCGCACCAGGCCCAGCTGGGCCGTGATCGGTCGCGAAGACAAGGCCTTCGGAGAGGGCATGCTGCTGCACATGGCGCGGCGGATGAACGCCGACATCACCGAGGTGCCCGGCAGCCATGCGCTGTTCATGACCCAGGCAGAAGCTGTCGCTGACGTGATCGACCGCGCTGCGCAGCAGTTGCGGCAGCCAGGCGGCCGGGTGCGGACGACGGTTGGGAACTGATCCGGCGGGTCAGCGGCACATTGGCCGGCAATTGGATACCGATTGCGTCGTTCGAACGCCTTGCCTGATGGGTGGACGAGTCACGCCAGCCCCTGAGAAGCGCCGATTTCTTCTCCGACCGAGGATCAGCGTGCCGCTTCGTAGCGCTCGCGGGTTGCATCCTGGCGCGACTGGATGGCCGTGTTGACGGCATCGCTCCGCTGCCGGGCCACATCGTTCCACGCCCTCGCGCGCTGCCGATAGGCGTCGCGGCGGCGTTCCAGCCGGTCGGCCACCGCCTCGCGTAGCGCGGGGTCGGGCACGGCCTCGCCCAACCAGCGGGCCTGGCGCAGTGCTTCGCGACCCGCGGCCGCGCTGACGCAAAGCGTCAGTCTTCCGCCTTCGGCGCTCGTGCGCAACGAGTTGCGCGACCGATCGGCGGCGTTGCTGAGCGACGTGCGCGCCATGGCGGCGCTATTGCCGAGTGCGCGCCGCGCTTCGGCGGCCGCGCGTCGCAGCTCTTCGCCCGTGCGTGCTTCGACGAAGCGCCCGCCGCCGGCCTCCGCCACCGCGCGCAGTTGCGCCCGGTCACGTGCCGCGAGGTCGAAGCCGATGACGTTGACGATCGCGCGGGTTCCGCCCTGGTGCAGCGCACGCGCTTCCGCGATCGGATCGCCGCCGCAGGTTTCCTCCCCATCGGAGACGACGTAAACCACCTGAGCGCCCGGTTGGCCGGTCTCGACGAAAGCCTGGCCCGAATTGCGGATGGCCGCGGCGAGCGGAGTCCAGCCCCGCGCATCGAAGCGGCCCAGCGCCGCCGTCACGGCCGCACGATCGGCGCTGCCGAGCGGATGGATCGTCTCGACGGCGGCGCAGCTTGCCGCCTTTCCGGCGGCCGAATTGTCGCCGCGATGACCGAACGCGACCAGGCCGACCTCCACGCCCTCGGGCAGACCGGCCAGGAAATCCCGTGCAGCGGCCTTCGCCGCCGCCATCTTCGTCTCGCCGCCGACCCTTCCCGCCATCGATCCCGAAGCGTCGATCGCCAGGACCAGGCGTGCCGCGCCCCCGGCGTTGATTCGACCCTCATCTGCCGCGAACGTCGCGGTGGCGCCGCGATCCTCAAGCGCGGGGAGGTCGGCGAAGCAAGCCTCGATATCCTCGCCTTTCTCGGCGAGGAAACGGCCTGCGATCGAGTCGGCTTCGCTCCCTGCGGAGCCGGACTCTGCGGCGCCGGGATCGGCGCCGTAGCCTTGCGAATCCGCGGAACAGGCGGCCGCTGCCAGGCAGACGGCCAGCATGATCAAGCGACGTCGCATATCCCACCTCCAGGCACCGCCTAGCGGAAATCCGCGGACCACTCATCCGCTCCGCGATGAGCTGCCCGCGAAGCCAGTTACTCGGCGTCTGGTCATCAAAAACCCGTTCGGGTGTGTCGCACCAGGAAGCAGACTTGAGCCTCCTGCGGTATCGCGTCGGCCAGGTTCTTCGCGATCTGGCGCGGACCCGCGCGAGCGCCGCTGGCGATTTCGTCGGACCGCTCTTCAGCCAGAGGCGCGATTGCCTTTGCCGATCCGTGCTGTCATCGCTGGTCCATCTGTGGGGGAGAATGAACGTGCGCCGATTCCTGATCGCCAGCCTGCTTGCCGCCGCCGCGCCGATGGCCGTCTTCGCGCACGACGCCCCAACGTCGGCCACGGCGTCCACGCCGGTCCCCAAGGAACAGCTGCTCCAGCCTCCCGCCGGCGCCGACCATTATGTGGTGGTCTCCGAAGCCGGCAAGCATGGCGACCAGTGGCGCTGGGCGCTGCCCGACGGCCGCATCGCCTATCGCTGGTCGCAGGAGCTTCGCGGCTGGATCACCGAAATGGATCAGGTGAACAGCCTCGCCCCCGACGGAACGATCCAGGCGCTCGAAGTGCGCGGCGTCACCATGTCCGGCGACGCCGCCGAAGTCTATCGGGTGGAGAATGGCCGCGCGAGCTGGAGGACGGCCAACGACCGCGGCGAGGCTCCGGCCGGCGGCTGGTACGTCCCGGCGGGCGGGGTCGGCATCGCCAATGCGCCGCTGGTCGAGGCGCTCGCCCGGGCCGGTGAAAGCGGCATCGATCTGCTGCCGAGCGGCAGGGGGCGGATGACCTTCGGACCGACGGTGACAATCCAGGGCCCGCGCGGGCCGAAGACGGCCCAACTCGCCTTCATCCGGGGGATGACTCCATCGCCCGTTCCCGTCTGGCTCGACGAGGACAGGAACTATTTCGCCGAAATCGGCTACGTCTCGATCATGCCGGCGGGCTATGAAGGGGCGCTGAGGCAGCTGCGCGACGCGCAGGAGGCCGCGACGGCCGCGGAAGTGAGGTCGGTGGCGCAGCGTTTCCTGACGCCGGCCGCTCGGGCGCCGGTGCTGTTCGACAATGTCCAGCTGTTCGATGCCGACCGGGGCCTGTTCCTGGCCGATCGCGCGGTTCTGGCCCAGGACGGGCGGATCGCCGCGATCGGCGCGGCGGGCTCGATCCGAGCGCCGGCGAACGCCCGGGTGATCGACGGCCGCGGCAAGACTCTGGTCCCGGGGATCTGGGACAGCCACATGCATATCGGCAGCGACTGGGACGTTCTGGCGAACATGGCCACCGGAATAACCAGCTTCCGGAGCCCGGGCACGACGTTCGACCGCGCCGTCGACGCGACTCGGCGAAGGGCGGCCGGCGAGCTGCTGATGGGCGAGCCCTTCATCTCGGTGATCGTCGACCGGCGGGATCCGCTGGCGGCCCAGGGCGCCGAGGTCGTGACCAGTGCCGACGAAGCGATCGCCGTGGTCCGCCGCATCAGGGAAGCGGGCCTGTGGGGCGTCAAATTCTACACGAGCATGGACCCGAGCTGGATCGCCCCGGTGGCGGCGGAAGCGCACCGGCTCGGCCTCCATGTGCACGGCCACGTCCCCGCAAGGATGAAGCCGAGCGAGGCGGTCGCCGCCGGCTATGACGAGCTCACCCACCTCAACTTCGTCGTCATGGAAGCCATGCCCGCGGACGTCGTTGACCGCGCCAATACCCGGCAGCGGATGGAGGGGCCGGCGCGCCTGTTCAAGGATGTCGATCTCGACGGTCCGTTGATGAGCGGGTTCATCGCTGACCTCGCTCGCCGCCGGACGATCGTCGACCCGACCATCGTCATCTTCGAAGGCATGCTGACCCAGGATGGCGGCAGGCCGCACCCGGCCTATGCGCCCTATATGGGCATCCTCTCGCCGGTGCTGGAACGCTCGGTGTTCACCAGCGGAGGCTATCCGCTTGTCGAGGGCTATACGCGCGACGATTACCGGCAAAGCTATGCCAGGATGGTCGAGCTGGTCGGGCGGCTGCATCGCGCGGGCGTGCCGATCGTTGCGGGCACCGACGGCTTCGGCCTCGAGCTGATCCGGGAGCTGGAAATCTACCAGCAGGCGGGCTTCACGCCCGCCGAGGCCCTGCAAAGCGCCACCATCCTCCCCGCGCGCGTCGTCGGGGCGGACAGCCGCACCGGTTCCATCGCCGTCGGCAAGGAGGCCGACATGGTGCTGGTCGACGGCGATCCGTCCCGCGAACTCGGCGCGCTTCGCCGCGTCGTCACCGTCGTCAGCGACGGCTATGTGATGGACGGTGACGCGCTTCGGCAAGCGGCCGGCTTCAGCGGCCGGCCGAGGTGACCGGGCGAAGCTTCCTGGGCTGGGCCGCCGAAGTGTCGGTTCTGAGTCGGCGGAGATAGGGGCGGCACCTGATCGTGTCCGGCCCCCGGCATGCCCGGGCCACGCTGAGCGACCGCAACTGCCGTTTCGGTCACGACCGGATCTGGCCGCGAGCCGACTGTCAGCTTTCGAATGTCGCAGTGGGCAAAGCGGACATCGCGTGCCCGCTGATATGGGAGTTGGAACTTGAAGTGCGCCGACGGTGACCGGCAGCCGATTTTCCCGACAACGCTGAAGCACCACAACCTTACGAACTGTATCGTGTAAGGCTACACTTTCTGTTCAGCGCCGATGACCGGTGCTATGAACGGGGGTGAGCACCGAACCCCAGCATCCTGGCGCCTATGTGCGCGAACAAGTCCTCGCCCCGAAGGGTTTAGAGGTGGCGAAGGCTGCCGAGCAGATCGGCGTCAGTCGACCAACCTTGTCGAACTTCCTTAATGGCAAAGCCGACCTTTCGCCGGAGATGGCGGCAAGACTGGAAATGGCATTTGGAGTCCCCGCAAGACGGCTACTGGACCTGCAAAGCGCGTGGGATGCGGTCCGGGCTAAAAGGCCCAAGCTCAAGCCCACCATAAGATCATACGTGCCGCCGTTCCTTCAAATCAAAGCGAAGCGGATCGAAGATTGGTCGGCGTCGGGCATCGCCCCACGCCAGCGGCTATCGGTTCTCCTGCGAACTTTGGTGAATTCGACCGGAGTTGGCCTCACCAAGGTCGATTTCCCAGGCAATGATGAAAGTGAGCGCGCTGGATGGGACGGCCACGTAACTGCAACCCAGGCGACCCCTTGGATCCCTGAAGGCGACTCCGGTTGGGAGTTCGGTGTCAATCAAGACGCGAAGAAGAAGGCCGACGGAGATTTCGCGAAGAGCGTTCAGGCGACCGAAGAGGCGCAACGGAGGCGGACCACGTTCATCTTCGTCACGCCGCGCAGCTGGCCCGGCAAAGCAGCCTGGGTGAAGGAGCGTAAGTCCGAAAAGCTTTGGAAGGACGTCAGAGTCTATGATGCGAGCGATTTGGAGCAGTGGCTCGAGCAGTCCATTGCAGGTCAGACGTGGTTTGCGGGTGAGACAGGGCAGTATGCCCAAGGCTCAATTTCGCTCGACGAGGCATGGAAGATTTGGACTGCGGATTGCGAGCCCGCTCTCGCCCCCAACCTGTTCGCAGAGGCGGTTGAAGGACACCGGAATACTCTAAAGAAGGCACTCACGTCTGAGCAGCCGAAGCCAGTAATAATCTCGGCGGACTCGCGGGACGAAGCACTTGCGTTCCTCAGTAGCGCGCTTGCGGCGGATGATGCCGAACTCGGGGTCTACCGGGATCGCGTGATGGTGTTCCGTGAGCCTGGGACGCTGAGCAGGCTCGCGGCCGAGGTCTCGAACTTTATACCGGTCATTACGTCGCGCGAAGTCGAGAAGGAGTTCGCTCCGTTTCGTGCGTCAATGCCTTCCTTTATCGTCTATCCGCGCAACGCGACGACATCAGTGCCCGACATCGATCTCGAAACCCTAAGCTCTGAATCGTTCAGGAAAGCACTCAGAGCAATGGGACTCGACGAGGACCGAACCAGCCAATTGGAGCGGGAAACCGGCCGTTCTCCCACGGTGCTTCGTCGACGGCTTTCCCGATTGCCCGCTATCCAAACTCCGGATTGGGCATCGGACAAGGCAATTGCCACCAGCCTCATCCCCTTCCTCTTCGCGGGGGCTTGGAAGGCAGACAACAACGCAGACCGGGCAATCTTGGAGTTCCTGGCGGGTGATTTCGCGTTCGATGAACTAGAGCGCCGGCTCGCAGGGCTTCTTCCAATCGACAGCGCGCCGGTCTGGTCGACAGGATCGTTCCGAGGCATTGTCTCCAAGATCGACCTCCTTTTCGCCATCAAAGATGCGATCCAAACCGCCGATTTGCAGCGGTTCTTTGACGTGGCAGAGTTGGTGCTGTCGGAAGATGATCCTTCACTAGAGTTGCCTGAGGATCAGCAATGGGCTGCCAGCATCTACGGAAAGACGAGAGAGATTTCAGGCGCGTTGCGAGAAGGCTTGGCTGAGAGCCTGGTTCTCCTGGCCGTGCATGGACCAAGCCTGTTCAAGCCGCGCTTGAACTTCGATACGGCCGTCCATGCAAGCCTGATGGTGCGCCAACTGCTCTCGCCGCTCACGACCAGAACTCTGGAATCCCAATCCGACAACCTGCCCCTCTACGCTGAGGCGGCCCCCGAGACGTTTCTTTCTATCATCGAAGCTGATCTCGCCACTCCTGACCCCCAAACACTGGGTCTGATGCGTCCGATTGGTGACGTTACGTTCGGTCGTGCGCCTCGCACGGGGCTGCTTTGGGCACTGGAAAATCTCGCCTGGTCGGAGGAGCTGTTCATGCGCACGGTCCTCGTGCTGGGCCGCCTTGCTGAGCAAGCAATCGACGACAATCTCGTCAACAAGCCGACAGGCAGCCTATCTTCCATTTTCCGCTCTTGGATGCCGCAGACCAGCGTAAATCTGGAACAACGCGAAGCGGCTCTTGCCAAGCTGGCTGAGAAACATCCGGCGGTTGCATGGCACGTCTGTGTGGAGCAGTTCGCCGCTGATTCCGGCATTGGCCACTACAGCCACAAACCGCGGTGGCGACCAGACGGCCACGGCCACGGCAACCCGGTGAATAACTTTGAGCGCAATGAGTTTGCGCTGTTCGCGTTCCGCCTCTCGCTAAATTGGCCCCACCACACTCGCACCACGATCGGCGATCTTGTTTCCAATCTCAGCGGGCTCGAGGAATCGCTGAAGCTGGAGGTCTGGGACGTTGTCGATGCCTGGATCGAAACTGCGTCCGAGGAGGATCGAGCTTGGCTGCGTGAGAGAATCCGCGTCTCAGCTTTCAGTCGCCGCGCTGTCAAGCGCCGCGGCGAACGTTCAAAAGACCAGTCCGACGAGAGGGCTCAACAAGCCTTCGACCGCCTTGAGCCGCGCGACCCAGTTCTTCGCAACGAGTGGCTGTTCAGGCAGTCATGGGTTGAGGAGTCCACCGTCGAGATTGCAGATGAGGATCTCGACTATAGAAAACGCAAAGAGCGAATTGCTAAGCTCCGCGAGGCCGCGATCCGCGAGGTATATGAAGCGGGAGGAGTGGACTCCGTCATGCAGCTCGCGGAAATGGGCCAGGCCAGTCACAATGTTGGCTGGTCCTTGGCGAAGGTTTTGGGTAAGCCGCAAGCCATCGCAACGGCAATCCTCGCCGCGGCCTCAAGCGGCGCCCAGAGCGGCGTGCGGTCGTCGGTGATTATGGGGGCATTCGCGGCAAGCGATGACGACACCGCTTCGATCTTGCATCTAGTCATAGAGGGTTACACGCTCGGAGATCTGGTCCCTCTATTGGTCTTGGCCCCCTTTGCGCGTCCCACTTGGGAAATTGTCGAAAAGCTCGGAGAACAGGTCAGCGAGCGCTATTGGAAGGAAATCCACCCGGGCTGGAATAGGGATGACGAGGATCTTGCATATGCCGTCACGCGTCTGCTCCAAGCTGGCCGTCCTCGGGCTGCATTCCAGTTCGCCCATTTCGACCTCAAGGTCCTTTCGCCGCGGACGGTGTTCGACATGCTTGTCGACATTACTCGGTCAGAAGAGCCGCCCAAAACCTACATGCTGGAACCGCACCACATTCGTGAGGCCTTTCGCCTCCTGAATGAGAGCGGGCAGTTCTCGACTGATGAGATGTCCGGGCTAGGGTTCCAGTATATCGATGTGTTTCATCGGGACGAAGGCAGTCTCGTCAACCTCGAGCGGCGGATTGAGACCCAGCCCGAATTGTTCGTCCAGGCAGTCGCTTTCGCGTTCAAGCGTAATGACGATGCCGAGGATCCGGTGGAGCTCCAGGCAGCGGATGAGGAACACCACTCTAACCGGGCAATGGCAGCTTACAAGTTGTTGCAGAACGTGTCGCGCGTTCCGGGCACCGAGGATGATGGTTCAATCAACCCGCAGAAGTTGCTCACCTGGATTGAACAAGTTCGCGAGGGATGCGCGGGATTGGCGCGGACAACGATGGGGGACCAATCTATCGGAAAGCTCCTTTCGAATGCGCCAGCGGCGGAAGATGGCGTATGGCCCTGCCTTCCTGTCCGTGACGTTCTGGAGCAGGTGCTGAACCAGCAGATCGAAAGCGGGCTCCACGTCGCGCTCTTCAACTCGCGTGGTGCTCATTTCCGTGGCGAAGGGGGCGGAGCAGAACGCGAGCTCGCAGCCCGATATGGCGGCTGGGCAAAGGCCATGGAGTATACTCATCCCCGACTGGCAGCGGTTCTGCGCGGGATGGAAAAGTCATACCTCCGCGACGCGGAACGCGAGGACAATGACGCTCGGATCGCTAGACGCATGAGATTCTGACGATGGGCAACCTCTACACTACACGAAAGAGCCCGGTCGAGGTGATTGCCCGTGTAGGCTCCAATCCCAAAGACACGATCCGTTATGGAGCGCTTCCTGTGCCGAACAAACTCGGTTCGTCACATCCTCGAGCTGCCCTCGCAGTTCCGGATCATCTGAGCGAACGGCCGCTTAAGCCACTGGCGCGCCCTTCTTCCATTGGCCAGGATGGGTTCCTAGAGAATGGCTGAACCTGGCCAGAAGCAGACTCGCTGCTTTCGATAGCGCGGGGCGGCAAAGTGGACATAGCCGTGCTGAGCTGCTGTACGACCGCTAACCTCGATCCGAAGCAGTCTCTAAACGATGTTCGCGTGATTCGAAGCTCGCGCGCCCCTCGGACCGGCGGTGTGCCACGTGGCACACCCATCCGGCATTGAACGCGCGATGCCTCATGCCTACATAGATGACGGCCTTCATGGCTTAGAGGTGCTGGGGGGTTCAACTCCCGCAGGCTGGCTGATTATTGGTGCCCTCTTTTTGGCTCTGGCTCTTCGCTTCGCGAGCGTCATTCTCATGGAGGGATTGCCTATGATTACACGTTCAAAATCTCGCGCTCGCAAGGCGCACAAGGTCAAGAACACCAACCTGAACCCAGTAACTAACGTGATGAAGCTCTGTTCTGTTTCTTTTGAAACCGTCTGGGCACTGATCGTTGGCTGGTCTGCTGGTGCGGCCGGCCCCGGACCATCGGCGCAGTTGCGCCAGCGTCACCAGTAGGGGGCGGAAGAGCGATCTTCCGCCTCTTGCTTTTAGGCTCCTGTGTGCGCTGGAAGACGGGTCGCCTGGGCGATACAAAGGTCTGATGAATGACCGAGCGCCCTTGATCGTCTTTCTCGACAGAAACGTCTTCATACAGGGGCGCGCGCTCAAAGATCAGTCCTGGGAGGAGCTCGGCCGAGACGACATCGACGTCATGCTTTCCGGGCCAGTGATCCGCGAGCTTGATCGGCTGAAAAATCGGCTGGGCAGGGTCGGGAAGGTTGCCCGCTCCGTCAGCACGAAGGTGCGCGAACTGGTGGCGACCATGGCGCGAGCGGAACTGATTCGCGAACCGAGCCTCGGGTTGTGCTTCGTCTCGCCCCCGGCACGCCGAACCAGGCGAAGGTGCGTGAGGAAATTGATCCTTCCGATGACGACCAAGCCATCATCAATCAAGCTCTTGCGAGCCTCGGTGGGGGAGCTGATGTCCTGCTCCTGACAGATGATAGTTTCGCGGCGGCGATGACTTCGGAGCATTTCGGGCTGCCGGTACAAATGCTGCCAGCTCACTGGCTGAAAGATCCGGAGGCAGACGACAGCGCGAAGGAGCTTGCCCGCAAGGACGCCGAAATTGCACAGCTGCAGGCAGCAGAGCCGATGCTTCAGCTTCGCTTCATTGATCAATCGGGCACCACCCGCTCCGGATCGAATTCGAAGATAGCGAGTGTCTGCCGCTCGCAGTAACACTCGTAGGTAATTTTGAACGACGGCTCGCGCAGATTAGCAGCAAGAGGATATAGAAATGGATACCTTCAACGCTGGAGTTCAATACAACGATTTCAAGGGGACCGTCGCTGCGGACATCTCAGACAATGTCGCACTTGGCGATCATCTGGTGTCCCTGGGAAAAGCCGAGAAGGACGAGCGCGTCGTTGGATTCAGAATCACGTCCGGCGAGAACCGCGGCACGCCCGTGACCGACGTGTCGCTGGTCGCATATCTCCTTCGAACTGCTGACTTTGAGCCAGCTCCGGCTGAGGTGCGTGCGGTAGAGGTGCGTGTTACGCCAGGCCAAGCTCTCGCGTTCTTCAAGCGCTTCGACCTCGTAGCGACGCGGCGCGGCGTGGATTTCAGCAGCACCCACGTAGATGGCCCTCATTACGACTAAGCATCATCGAGCAGTACCATCGCCAGTGCCCACCGGCTGAGCCTTTCGGCCGCTGGATCTGCATTAGTCGCCAGGGCGCCGCCCGGCCTTATCCCCTATCGCCGTATTGGTGCCGAGGCAGGAATAGGGTGACAAGCTGAATGTCCGCTAGTGGCTTTTCCCATCCGGCCGATCTATGAATGGCTACTCAATGAAACCCAAGTAGAACATCGTAACCACCTAAACGCCATCGCCACAGCACCAGAGGGAGCTTCGCAAAGCCAACGACCGCTTTGAGCCCTTTGACGAGGATGGCTCATGCTGCCAACGGACGGCTGCTTTCGGGGAGATCGTCCCTAGCCTAGAACGTCTGGCTATGGCGCAGAGCTGACGTCGACGTGAAGCCGCTAACCAGCGCTCCAGGAAACGTCTGCCGATTCGGATCTTCGAAGAAGCTCCCTCACATGCCCTCACCGGCCGCCTGTTCGCGAGGCTGTTCGGGAACCCTTGCGCCCTTTTTTGCATTTGCCTGTCGTCGAGCCGGTTGAACCGGCAGCCTGATTTCGCGGCCGTGCACCGGCCGCCCTTGCGGGAAGGAGACGAGCCTTGGCGCACAGCGGGACGTGGAGCCGTTCGCAAAGACTCCACCCCGTTCCGGCCGTGCTGATCGCCGGGACGATTCCCCTGTTCCTGGGGGCGCTGCTCAGCGACTGGGCCTATTCGGCCAGCTACCAGATCCAGTGGACCAACTTCGCCTCCTGGCTGATCGCCGGAGGAATAATCTTCACCGGCTTCGCCTTGCTGTGGTCGCTGGTCGACGCGCTTCGGGCGGATGTCGCCGCGCGCCGCCGCCGCTGGCTTCTCGTCGCCCTGCTCCTCGTCACCTTGCTGCTCGGCATCGGCAATGCGCTGGTCCATGCCAAGGATGGCTGGGCGGCGATGCCCGAAGGCCTCATCCTGTCGGTGATCGTCTTCCTTCTCGCCTTCGCCGCGACCTGGGTCGGCTTTTCCGGCTGGCGTTCGGGAGCGGACGAATGAGCCTCCGGCGCCGGATCTTCGGGGCGGGGATCGCCACGGCCTTGCTGTCCGCCTGCGGCGGCGATCCCGAAGTCGTTCAGCACGGCCCCAATCCGGATCTGCCCCAGCCCAGCCGCGGACTGCTTCCGAGCATGGCGATCGCCGAGCCGGGCGAATGGGGTGACAGGCGGCCGGCCGTCCCGGAAGGCTATTCGATCAGCGCCATCGCCACCGATCTGCGCATCCCGCGCCAGACCCTGGTGCTTCCCAATGGCGACATCCTGGTCGCCGAAGGACGGGGCGGCGGCGCTCCGATCCTGACTCCGAAGGACCTGATCGCCGGCTATTTCAAGAAAAAGGGCACCACTTCGGTCAGCGGCGGCGATCGCCTGACCCTGCTTCGCGATTCCGACGGCGACGGCACCTATGAAGGGCGGGCCGTCTTCGCCGAAAATCTCAACGCGCCCTACGGTCTCGCTCTGGCCGGCAACCAGCTGTTCGTCGCCAACCAGGACGCTCTGGTCCGGTTCGACTATCGGCCGGGCCAGATCCGAGCGAGCGGCCCGCCGGTCACCGTGACTCCGCTGCCTTCGGCGATCAACCATCACTGGACCAAGGCTCTGACCGCCTCGGCCGACGGCCGCTTCCTTTATGTCGGTATCGGATCGAACAGCAATGTCGGCGAGCGCGGAATGGAGGTCGAGGAAAACCGGGCGATGATCTGGCAGGTCGATGCCCGGACCGGCGCCTCGCGTCCGTTCGCGACCGGGCTTCGCAATCCCACCGCTCTGGCCGTCCAGCCCGGCAGCGGAACGCTCTGGGCGGTGGTGAACGAACGCGACGAGCTCGGCCCCAATCTCGTCCCCGATTATCTCACCTCGGTTCGTGAAGGCGCCTTCTACGGCTGGCCTTATGCTTATTGGGGACCGAACGTGGACCCCAGGGTCCGGCCGGCCGATCCGGAAAAGGTCCGGGCGACGATCCGACCCGATTACGCGCTCCAGTCCCATACGGCGCCGCTCGGCCTCGCCTTTTCGGGCCCGGCGATGGGATCGCGTTTCGCGGAGGGCGTCTTTGTCGGAATGCATGGCAGCTGGAACCGCAATCGCCCGGTCGGCTACAAGGTCGTGTTCGTTCCGTTCCGGGGCGGTCGGCCTTCGGGGCCGCCAATCGATTTCGTGACCGGTTTCCAGGCGGACGGGCGGACGATGGGTCGGCCGGTCGGCGTCACCGTCGATCCGCGCGGCGCCCTGATCGTCGCCGACGACCTGTCCAACACGATCTGGCGCGTGGTTCCGAACGATAGAGCGCCGCCAGGCGCCCGGCGTTGATTGCCGGGGCGGCGGCGGCTTCGAAGATAGGGAAAACAGGATCGTCGCCGGCGCGGCTCTGGCCGCGGCCGGCGACGTCGCTTGGGCCTGGCTTAGCGGGGGCCCTGCCCCTGCTGGCGGGTGCTGCTGGTGACGGTTTCACGGACCGGCCGCTCGCCCCGTTCCTTGTACATGGACGAAGTGCGCGATCGAACGACCTGGCCATTGCGGACGATCGTGTGGGTGCGCGATCGCGCCCGTTCGTCCTCGTCGCGGGCAGTCGCGGTCGAATGCTGCATCGCCCGGCGATGGTTGGTCTGGGCCCGGGTCCGGGTCGCGGCGGTGCCGCCGTCCCGAGCCTCGGCATCGGCGCAGCCCGAAACGGTCATGCTGGTGCCATCGGTCGAGCCCTGGCCGCAGGTGCTCGCCGAAACGTCGGTTCCGGTCACGCCGCCGCTGGTGCCGGTGGTGATCGGCTGCTGCTGGGCCGCAGCGGGAAGCGCCAGCCCAAGGGCGGCAAGGCCGATCGCGGAGGTCAGTGCCCCCTTCTTCAGATAAGCAGACATCATCATTCTCCTGTGTCGGCACGTTCGTCGATGACGATCGTGCAACCATTTTCGTCCCTTGTGGTGGTGACGGTCCGTCCCTCTGAATCCGTGTAGGACGAGGTCGCCCGAGCATTTGCGTCGCCATTCCCCGAGCTCGAGGACGAGCTCGACGAGGACACGCTCACCGAGGACCGGGACGAACCTTGGGACCGGGCAGCGGCCGAGGCCGCGGACGAACGCCCGTCCACCGAAACCGAGATCCCGGCATTGGCCGGTCCGCGAGTGCGCACTTCGCGCCCGTCGGCGAGGATTCGAACCATCTCACACTCCGTTTGAGGCAGCCCTGTGCCCGCGGACGAAGCCGTGGCGGCAAGGCAGAGGGAAATCAGGCCGATCCGGGCAATCATGGGACTCGCTCCTCGATGGCGGTGGGTGCGGCCTCCCTCCGGAGGCCGCACCGCCCTTCCGATTAGCAGCGACGGGTCGGTTCCCGAGCGACGGCGCTCGAATTGCCGTAAGCGTCGGCCTGCGAGCCGGTGCGATCGGTCGAGCTGTAGACCTCGCCTTCCGAGCTGCTCCTCACCGTTCCGGAGCCGGCAGCCGTTCCGTTTGTGTTGATCGCGGCACTGCCCCGACGGCGATCGGTATAGACGGCGCCGGACGTCGAGGTCGAAACGCTTCCGGGCACGCACAGCTCGCGCTGCGCATTCATTCCGCGGCGGTTGCGGTCGCGGCGCTGTTCGGCGCGGCTGGCGGCGATTCCGCCGGCGGCGGCTCCATCCGGTCCGGCAACGGCTACGCCACCCGAAGCGCTGGTCGAGGACGCTCGGTCCCGATTGCGCGGGGGATCGGCGAAGGCGGTGCCGCCGAGAACGAGACAGGCCGCAAGGGCGGTGGCTGTGAGCTTGAGTTTCATGGCTTTACTCCATTACTGTGGAAATCAGCGGCCGCATTTCCGGCGACCGCACAGGTAAAAACCCGGAGTCGTCCCAAGTCGTTCCTGCCCTCTACTTTGGGCTTTACTCGGCTTCTAAAGCCTGCGTTCATCAACTATTCACGGGTCCTGGACTCACCATTGCTCAATATTTCGGCCCCTTTCCTCGATCGTTCCGCATTCGACATTATTACGCTGGCGCATCTTGGGCGGGGTTGGCGACCATAATCAATGGCCGGTGAGACGCTCCCGAAATGCGCCAGGAGGAAGGTCAGCGGGGCGAAGTCTCGGCGCCAAGCCCACCATCGGGCCCGATGATCGGGCGGCCGAGCCTCGGATCAGCCGGTCGGCCTGCGCCAGCGCCATCGCCGTCGCCGGGCGATCTGCTCATAGGGTGGAGCGCCCTCGGCGCCGGGATCGAGATAGCCTTGCTGCGCCAGCAGGTCGGCCGCGGCGCCGGGCGCTTCGGGAACATGGGGGCGGAGCGATCGGCCGGAGGTTCGAAGCCGTTCGATCGCCTCGATCATCGACGGCGCACCGGCGAGATCGCCCGGGGTGCAGCCAAGATGCTCCGCCATGAGGTCGAGCCTGATTCCGGCAATGAGCGGCCGGACATCCGTCTTCCGGCACAGCCGGGCGTCGATCGTCACGTCGCATTCGCTGTCGAGCCCCAGCGAGCGGTTGTTCATGTTGGACGAGCCGACCCGAAGCACTTCATCGTCGACGATCATCAGCTTGGCATGGACATAGATCGCCTCGCCCCCGGCCGTGAAGGGATGATAGATGCGGAAGCGCTTCCGGTGATCGGCCTTGGCGATCAGGGCAATCATCTGCGCCCGCGCCGTGTCCATCGCCACCTGCTCGAGCCACCCGTCGGCCTTTTCGGGCATGACGAGCACGAATTCCGGCGGATCGGCTTCCTGCATCCGGCGGACGATCGCTTCGGTGACGACACGCGAGGCGAAATATTGGTTCTCGGCATAGATGAAGCGCCGGGCCGAGGCGATCAGGTCGACGAAAAGCGCTTCATTCTCGCGCAGTTCGCTGCACCCGGCATGTTCGGACCGGGTGCGCGATATCGCCACCGGCACATGTTCGAAGGTGGCGCGAAGCCGGCTCGGCCACCGATCTCCGGGATCCGTGACGACGGGCAGCGTCTTGCCCGTCGCCCGCTTCCAGCGATCGCGCCCGAGCTCGGCCAGCGCCCTGGCGACCGGCCCGGTCAGCGCCATGGTGACGTCGTGCCACGGCCCATAGGATTTGCCGCCGGGCCGCTTCCGCCGCGGATCCGCGTCTCGATGCTCGCGCGTGTCCCACCGGTCCGAGGTCATGTCGATTCCGCCGCAAAAGGCGAGGCTGTCGTCGATCACCACCAGCTTCTGGTGATGGCTGGCGCCGACCGGATGAGCGCCGTCGAGCTTCATCTCGATATTGCGCCGCCTGATCCAGCGAAGCACCGACAGGAGCATCCTCCCCCTGCCGAGGATCTTCAACGCTCCGAGATTCCATTTCAGGATGTGGATCTTGAGCTCCGGCCGGTCCCTGGCGAGCTGGAGAATGAACCGACCGAGGCTCGTCGAACTCCTCCCGCCGGGCCCGTCCAGGCAGATCCGGGTGTCGAAGTCCCAGCCGATCATCAGCACCTGTCGGCGAGCGCTTCGAAGCGCTTCCTGCACCGCTGCGAAATAGTCGGCGGCGTCGACGATCAGCGCCGCCCGATCCGCCTCCTCGATCCGCCAGCAATTGCGCCCCGTCTCCAGGACGGACGGCAGCGCCTTGTCGAACTGGTCCATCTGCGATCCCACCAAACCCGACCAACGTCGAACTCGCCGGGTCGTTGCGGACCTTCATCATGCCTCTGCGGGCGCCGAACTTCGCGCCTGACCGTCACGTCTGCGGAACATCTGCGGCGTCCAAGCATATCTGCAGCGCGGGGAAGAACAGGGAGACCGTCATGAAGCAATTGTTCATCGCACTCAGCGCCGCCGCACTCGTTGCGGGATGTGCGACCCGGGATTCCGCTCCGGAACCGGCGACCGCCGCAGCTCTCGATCCGACTTCGCCGCTCAGCGCTCCTGGCTACATGGCCATGGCGGCGAGCAGCGACATGTTCGAAATCGAATCCAGCCGGCTCGCTCTGCAAAGATCCAGCAATCCGGCCGTCCAGTCGTTCGCGCAGATGATGATCAACGATCATACGCGCACCAGCAACGAGATGATGGCTCTGGCCCAGACGCTCGGAATGGCGCCTCCGCCCAGGACGATGATGCCGCACCACCGCCAGATGCTCGACCGGCTCGTCGCCGCGACTCCGGCCAATTTCGACAGCGCCTACCGGAACGAGCAGCTGATGGCGCACCAGGAAGCGCTGACCCTGCACGGCAATTATGCCTCGCAGGGCGATCGCCCGGAGCTTCGCGCCTTTGCCTCGCGCGTCGTGCCGGCGATCCAGATGCATTATCAGCAGGCCCAGTCGCTTCCGACCTCGACGATGCCGCCGCCGCAGCAGCAGCCGGCGCGCAGCGGCGAGCGCGGCTGAGGAAAGGCGTGAACAGGCGCCGCCGTCGCGGATGCGCGGCGCCTCCCCTTCGGGAACGCCCGGCGCTGGTCCTCGTTGTTCCAGTGGCGTCGATCCGGCGCCGGGTCTGTCATGGTGAGTCGAAGCGACGTGCGATCGCAATCTTCCGAACATCCGAAAACGCGCATTCGATCAGGCCGGCTGTCCTGGCTTGCGGCGGCGCTGGTCCTTGTCGCCGCTCCGGTCGAGGCGCAGGTGCAGATGGATCCCGTCCAGGCCGCCCTTCAGGACGTGGGCGGAGATCGCGAGATCCGGCAATTCTACCGAAGCCGGCTTTACCGGCCGCTCTGGATCCGCGACGGCCGGATCGGGCCTGAAGCCCGGGCGCTTCTCGAACTCTTCGAAACGGCCGAAGCCGACGGCCTCGATCCACGCGACTACCGGCCGGGCGAGATCGCCCGCGCTTTCGAGTCGGCACAGGACGGCTCGCCCCGCGCCCTCGCCAGGGCCGAGATGCTGCTTTCGCGAATGTTCGTGTCCTACGTCCGCGACGTTCGGCGGACTCGCGATGTCGGCATGGTCTATGCCGACCCTTCGCTTCGTCCGGAGGTGCCGAAACGAAGCCAGGTGCTGATCGAAGCGGCCGCGACTCCGTCGCTTGGCCGCTATGTCGAAAGCATGGGCTGGATGAATCCGATTTACGCCCGGATTCGCGACGCGCTCGCCGCAAGCCTGGACGAGCCCGATCGGGACGAGGGCATCCCCGTCCCCGCCGGCCCGGCGCTCCGCCTCGGCTCCGAGGGCCTTCGGGTGCGACTGCTCCGGGCCCGGCTCGGGCTCGACCCGGAGGGCGGTTTCGACGGCGAACTGGACGATGCGGTTCGCCGCTTCCAGGAAGCGCGCGGACTTCCCGTCGACGGCATTGCCGGTTCCCGGACGATCGCGGCTTTGAACGGCAACGGCGCCACGGCCGCCGGCGATCCGCGATTGCTTCGGCTCAACCTGGAACGGGCCCGGGCTTTGCCCGCCAATCTCGGGCGGCGCTACATTCTGGTCGACGCCGCCGCCGCGCGGCTCTGGCTCTACGAGGACGGTCAGGTCCAGGATTCGATGCGGGTGGTGGTCGGCGAACCCAACCAGCCGACTCCGATGATGGCCGGCCGGGTCCGCTATCTCACTCTCAACCCTTATTGGAACGTCCCCCCCGACCTCGTCCAGAGGAGCGTCGCGCCATCCATCCTTCGCGAGGGCCGGGCCTATTTCGACCGGCGGCGCTTCGAATTGCTTTCCGGCTGGACCGACGATTCCGTCCGGCTGGACTTTGAGGATGTCGACTGGGCCGCCGTCGCTGCGGGCCGGAGCGAAGTCCGGGTCCGCCAGCTTCCGGGACCGGGAAATGCGATGGGCGCGATGAAGTTCATGTTCCCGAACGATCTCGGAATCTATCTTCACGACACGCCCGAACGAAACCTGATGCGGGAGGAGTTGCGGCAGTTCAGCGCCGGCTGCGTCCGACTGGAAGATGCGCCTCGGCTTGCCCGCTGGCTGTTCGGCCGGACGGTTCGCCCGCGTTCGAGCGAACCGGAACAGCAGCTCGATCTCCCCTCCCCGGTGCCGATCTACATCACCTACCTGACGGCGGTGCCGGAAAACGGACGGATCGTCTATCGTCCGGACGTCTACCGCCGCGATTCGGCGCAGCTGGCGCAGCTCGAAAGTCGAAGCCGCCGGTAGGGCGCCGGGCAGCGAACCGGGGCGCGAAGAGCCGATCGGCCGAACTCCGCCGCCCCCACTGACCGGGTCAGGCGCCGGACTTGTCCTCCTGGCCCTGAAGCTTGTCCTGGGTCCGGGTGTCGAAATCCGATCGATCGTGCCGTTCGTGAAGCTGCGTGGCCGGATCGCCGCTGGTCCGGTTCACCATCCGTCCGCGCCGAACGGCCGGACGGCTGGCGACGAGCTCGGTCCAGCGCTGCAGGTTCCTGTAATCCTGGACCTGGAGGAACTCCGCCGCCTCGTAGAGCTCGCCCTGGAGAAGGGCGCCATACCAGGGCCAGATGGCGATGTCGGCTATGCTATATTCGTTTCCCGCCACATATTCGGTTTCGGCCAGCCGGCGGTCGAGGACGTCGAGCTGCCGCTTCACCTCCATCGTGTAGCGGTTGATCGCATATTCGATCTTCACCGGCGCATAGGCATAGAAATGGCCGAAGCCGCCGCCGAGAAAGGGGGCGCTGCCCATCTGCCAGAACAGCCAGGAGAGGCACTCGGCCCGCGCCTCGTCGTCGCGGGGCAGAAAGGCCCCGAACTTTTCGGCGAGATGGACGAGGATGGCGCCCGATTCGAACACCCGCACCGGGGTGGGCCCGCTCCGGTCCACAAGCGCCGGGATCTTGCTGTTGGGGTTCACCTCGACGAAGCCGCTTCCGAACTGGTCGCCTTCCAGGATCCGGATCAGCCAGGCATCATATTCCGCCCCCTGATGGCCAAGCTCGAGCAGCTCTTCCAGCATGATCGTGACCTTGACCCCGTTCGGCGTGGCCAGCGAGTAGAGCTGAAGCGGATGCTTGCCCACCGGCAGCGCCTTGTCGTGCGTGGGGCCGGCGATCGGCCGGTTGATATGGGCGAAGCGGCCGCCGCTTTCCTGGTCCCAGGTCCAGACTTTGGGCGGAACATAATCCTTGCTGTCGGTCATTTTGCGCCAACACCGCACCCGGCCATATCGTTCCCGGCAAGCCCCTGCCAGGGATCCGGACCGGCCCGATCAGACCGCTCAGGCGATCGGCCAAAGCTTTCCGATCCCATTCGTTCGGTGCACGCAACCCTTTGAACAAACATGCGTTCTGTCACGTCCGGAGCTCAGCTTGCTGGCTTCGGAAACCTCTCGTGGCGGATCGCGACCGGATCCGGCCGTCACCTGCAAAACGACAAGAAATATGGCCGGGCGTTTCGAGGCGAGCCGCAAGGGCGGCGATCCCGCCAAGGCCAGCGCGATGGCCGGTGCGGACCGCCGGCAACGGCCATGATGGAGTTGATGATCGATGCGCCCGAGCCCGGCCCAAGCCATGCAAGTCGTTGAAACCCTCCCGGTCGCAGCCGCGTCGACCGAGATGCTTCTCGCGATCCTGGACCAGAGCCCGGACTGCATCAAGATCCTCGGCCGCGACGGCCGGCTGGATTACATGAACCGCAACGGTCAGTGCGCCATGGAAATCGACGATTTCTGCGCCGTTGCCGGGCAGAGCTGGGAAAGCCTCTGGCCGGCCGAGAACAGGGAGCTGATCGCCTCGGCCCTTGCCGAGGCGACGCTCGGCGACGTGGTCCGCTTCCAGGCGCCCTGCCCGACGGCGAAGGGGGCCAGCAAATGGTGGGACGTCACCCTGCGCCGGTTCGACCAGGCCGGCGAGCTTGGCGGCTTCATTTCGATCTCGCGCGACATCACCGAACTCGTTCTCGCCAACGAGGCGGCCGACGCGGTGGCCGCGGAAATGCGGCACAGGCTTCGCAACGCCTACCATATCGTCGGAATCCTGATGTCCGCCTTCGCTCGCGGCGACCGCGAAAAGGAGCGCTTCACGGCCGACATGCTCGCGCGGCTCGGCGCTCTGGCCGCGGCCCAGACGATCGAGCAGAAGGAAGGCGCCCTTTGCCGCCTGCCCGGCCTGCTTCCGGCGATCGTGACGCCTTACGAGACTCCGACCTGTCCGGTCCGCTTCGAAGCTCTGCCCGATGTCGAGCTCCGCCAGAGCGAAATCGACGCCCTGGCGATGGTGCTCGGCGAATTGTGCGTCAATTCCGCCAAGCATGGCGCCTTCAGCGCGTCGGGCGAAGTGGTGCTTACCGGCCGGATGGACGACGAGCAGCTCGTGATCGGCTGGGCCGAAAGCTCCGATCGGCCCGTCACCGGAACGTCGCGGCCGGAAGGCAAGGGCCTGCAGCTGATGCAGCGGGTCATGGCCTCGCGCAGGGGTGCCCTCGACCTTCGCTGGCAGCCGGGCGGACTGGCGGCCGAGCTTCGCTTCGCGAGGGCGATCTGACATGCCTTCCCGGGTGATGGTGGTCGACGACGAGCCCCTGATCGTCGAAATGCTGACCGATCTGCTCGACTCGGAAGGGTTCGAAACGATCGGCCTGACCAGCGCCGAAGAGGCCCTGGAGCGGCTGGATTGCGACCGCGAATTCGACGCGGTGGTTACCGACATCAATCTCGGCAGCGCGACCGACGGCTTCGCTCTGTCCAGGGCCGCGCTCAAGCAATGTCCCGATGCGGCCATTGTCTATATGAGCGGCGCAGCCGCCGCCCGGGTCGCGGCCGAAGGGGTCGGCCGCGCCGCCTTCGTTCCGAAGCCCTTCGCTCCGACCGAGCTGGCGAGGCTGCTCAAGCAGCTCCTCACCCGCTACGGCCGGCCGGTCCGCCCTTCCTGCTGCTTCGGCTGACTTTCCGGAGGATCCCGGCCGCCCGCCTCAATATTCGTCGTGGAGCTTCACCCAGCTCATCGTCCCGCCGGTCTCGGCCCGCCCCTTCGGCGCGAGGTCGAGCCAGTTGAACGCGCCGATCAGCAGCTCGGCGCCGCGATGATAGGTCGAATAGCTGTGAAAGATGTCACCGGCCTCGTCCTTCACGAACAGGCTGACCCCGAACATGTCGGAACTCTGGCGGATTTGCGTCAGGCCGTAATTGTAGAAGGCCCGGCCGGCCTCCCGGTCCTCGGCCGTGAACGACACGCCAAAATCGTGATTGAAGTCGCTTGTCCGGGACGAGACCCAGGGAAAGGTCCAGCCCATGCGCCGCCTGACCGCTTCGATCCGCTCGATCGGCGCTCGCGATACGGCCGCGAAGGCGAGGTCCGCCTGTTCGAAATGCCGCCGGGCGCCGTCCACATGGTCGGCGATGAACGAACAGCCCGGGCAGATGTGCTCGGAGTCTGGGCTCAGCATGAAATGGTAGACGGCGAGCTGGCTTCGGCCGCCGAACAGGTCGCCGAGCCCCCGCTCGCCCTCCGGCGCCTCGAAGACATAAGCCTTGTCGATCCGCACCCAGGGCAGCTGCCGGCGTTCGGCGCGGAGCGCGTCCAGTTCATGGGTCAAGGCGCGTTCGCGGGCGAGAAGCGCCTTGCGCGCCTCGAGCCATTCCTCGCGGGAGGCAATCGGGTGCTGGACATGGGTGTCGGTCATGGTCTGATCTCCTTCGAACGATCGTCAGTTGCGCCTTCCTGCACGCCCGGCGGCCTTCAGCCAGGGCGGCAGGTGGAACAGGCTCATCAGCAGGTACATTGCGGTCATCGGGTCGACCGGCAGGGCGCCCGTGCCGGACGCGCAGAGCGCCGATCCGGCCGGGTCGTTCGCCCCGAGCCAGGCCATCAGCGCGAAGGTCGGCGAGGCGGCGAGGGATAGCCACCCCGCCGGGACCGCGAGTCCCCCGCCGACTTGCTGCGAATTCGACATCGACATCCCTGCTTCCCTTCACGGCGCCGGGTTTCCGGCCGTTGCCGAACCGATGTATGCCGACGGGCAAGGCGGGCGAGAGTGACAAGTTTGACGGGATTTCGATGGATTCGCTGATCACGGCCGCGGCCCGCGCGCTGGCGGGCGGCGATCCGCTCTCGGCGCTCAACCGGATTGCGCTTCGCGAGGATCCGCCGGCGCTGGCCCTTCGCGGCATCGCCATGGCCCAGCTCGGCGATCTTGCTCGGGCCACCTTGCTGCTCCGCCGCGCGGGCCGCGCCTTCGGCCCCGGCGAGGCGGTCGCCCGCGTCCGCTGCGCGCTCGCCGAGGCCGAAATCGCCTTCGTCTCGCGCGACCTGGCCGGCGCGGCGCGAGCGCTCGGTCCGGCCCGAGCGGCGCTCCACGCCCGCGGCGATTTCGCGAACGCGGCCCATGCGACCTGTCTCGAAGCTCGCCGGCTCCTGCTGATCGGCCGGCTCGACGAAGCCGAGCAGGCGGCCGCAGAGTTGGATCCGGCCATCCTGCCGCTCGCCTCGCGCACCGGCTATTGGCTGGTCCGCGCTGGCCTTGCCGCCCGGCGAATCCAGGCGGGGCCGGCGCTCGCCGCGATCGAGGCCGCATCCCGGGCCGCTCGCGAGGCCGCGATCCCCGCCCTAGTGGCCGAGGTCGACCGGGCCCGGGCCGCGCTCGAGGCTCCGGCCGCCCGCCGGGTCGATGGCGGGGGCGAACGGAGGCTTTCCCTGGCCGAGGTCGAGGCGCTGATCGCGTCGGACAGGCTCATCCTCGATGCCTGCCGCAATCTCGTCCGCGCCGGGTCGACGGTCGTTCCGCTGGCCGGCCGCCCGGTCCTGTTCGCTTTGGCCCGCGCGCTTGCCGAGGCCTGGCCCGCCGATGTCCCGCGCGAGGCGCTGCTCGCCCGCGCCTTCCGGGCGCGGGAGGCCGACGAATCGCATCGCGCCCGGCTTCGGGTGGAAATCGGCCGGCTTCGCAAGGCGCTCCACCCGCTCGCCGGAATCCGGGCGAGCGGGCGGGGCTTCGTCCTCGAGCCGCGCCCCGGCCAGGCGGTGGCGGTGATCGCTCCGCCGGTCGAGCAGGAACATGGCGCGATCCTTGCGTTGCTCGCCGATGGCGAAGCCTGGTCGAGCTCGGCGCTGGCGCTCGCGACCGGCCTCGGGCCGCGCACCGTCCAGCGCGCGCTGGAACGCCTGAAGCAGTCCGGCCAGGTCGAATCCTTCGGCCGCGGCCGCGCCTGCCGCTGGATGGCGGCCACCCTTCCCGGATTCCCGACAAGCTTGTTACTCCCGGCGCCGCTGCCCGGGCGATAGGAGGGGCGGATGAAAAGCGCACCGGCCGAAATCCTCCGCGAATATGGCCCCTTTCCGGAAGTGAACGCCGTGCATGGGGTCAGCTTCGACGGCAATCGGGTCTGGTTCGCCTCCGGCGACCGGCTGAACGCGCTCGAACCGGAAAGCGGCGAAATCGTCGCCGCCCTCCCGGGCCCCGCCGATGCAGGAACGGCGTTCGACGGCAGGCATCTGTTCCAGATTGCCGAGGCGGTGATCCGCAAGATCGATCCGGCGACCGGCCAGGTGCTGGCGACGATCCCGGCACCCGGCCAGGGCCGCGATTCCGGCCTCGCCTGGGCGGAAGGCTCGCTGTGGGTCGGCCAGCATCGCGACCGGCGCATCCACCAGGTCGATCCCGAAACCGGGGCGGTGCTTCGAACGATCGAATCCGATCGCTTCGTCACCGGGGTCACCTGGGTCGATGGCGAGCTCTGGCACGGAACCTGGCAGGACGAGGCGAGCGACGTCCGCCGCATCGACCCGCAGTCGGGCGAGGTGCTGGAGCGGCTGGAAATGCCGCCCGGAACCGGCGTTTCCGGGCTGGAATCGGATGGCGGCGCGCTTTTCTACTGCGGCGGGGGGACGAGCGGGCGGATCCGGGCGATCCGCCGGCCGAAAGGCGCCGGCGGCAGATAGCATCGACCTATCACGGCCTCGCCGGCCGGAACCGGCGGGCCGAGCGAGAGACCGGCTCGAGTGCCGAAGAAGGGCACGCGATCCACGGACCCGCCTCGCTTGATGATCCGGACCACGATCCTGAAGCGTTACGGAGCTTCTTTCTCTACGATCGAGAACAAGGCCTCGACCGGCTGTTCCAAGCATGCTGCAAGCTTCAGGGCGACGATGGTCGAAGGGACGAAAATCCCATTCTCCACGGTGTTCACCGTTTTCCGGCTTACTCCCACGAACTGCGCCAGCTGCGCCTGTGTCCAGCCCTTCGACTCGCGCGCTTCGCGAACTCTATTCGACAAGGCACTAGCCAAGGGCTTTCCTTTCCTCCCAACCGAAGACGAGCAGTGCGACGGCCAGTCCGATGCTGACGATCCAGTGGACGGCACGTTGGGCAGTGACCGGTTCGAAGGGGGCAACGGCGAAGATGAGGATCGCCGTCAGCATGGCCGCGATGAAGCCGCGCTCGATAGCCTTGGCGCGATTGGCTCGAGTCACCTCGTCATTGACGAGTTCGCGGAACTTGCGCGAAGTGAACCATGTGCCGCCCGTCATGAGGGCGATGAGCATCGCCAGTACGAGCAATGTCCAGGTGATCGTTTGCTCCAGGGTGACAGCTGCCCAGTTCCAGCTGAAGAACAGGCCCTGATGAGTCAGCAACGCCACTGCCAGGACCAGCATGTACGACGCCTGCTGCCGACTAAACGCTTCGGCTCTTTCCGTATCTGTTGCCATCTTCCGCTCCCATTTGTAACCTGTAAGTTACATGTAACCTATGGGTTACAGAGCGTCAAGCGCAAAGGGGCGACCCGCTTCTTCCTCATCTGAATGCCGCGAACTGGCGGGAAGCCCCGGTTTGCCTAGGGCTGGCTAGAAAGTCGGGAGGCTCGTCGCCATGTCCCGCCAGATGTGGAAGCGCGACGCCTATTTGCAGAACCGGTGGCTCAGGCCCTTCGCGCATCTCTTCCGCCACCCGTCGCTCTGGCACCTTAATCGTCGAAGCGTTCCTCGCGCTCTGGCCGCCGGCCTGTTCGTGGGCTTCCTGCTTCCGCTCGGGCAGTTCGTCGTCGCGGCCCTCCTGGCGGTACCGCTTCGCGCCAATGTTCCGCTGGCCGCCGCCGCCACCCTGGTCACCAACCCGCTGACCTTCCCGGCCATCTACATCGCGGCCTACAAGCTGGGCGACTATCTGCTTCGCCAGTCCGCGCCCGGAGGTGCGGACGAGGCCGCGGCGGACCTCGCCTCGAAGCTTGTCGACCTTTCGGGGCCTACCGCCCTCGGGCTGGTGATCTTCGCCTTGGCCGGCGCAGGCGTGGGTTTCGCGCTCGGCGCCGTCTGGTGGCGCCTTCGGCAGGCAAGGCGCTGGCGCCGGCGGAGGCGCGTGCGCGATGACCGGTGAAACCGACCTGAGCCGCCTCCTAGCCGAGGCGCGGCCCGAACTCGGCGCCGAGACCTATGTGTTCATCACGATCCAGGCCGATGCGCCTCCCGGCCATCCGGCGGTGATCGGGACGTTCCGGGAGAAAGAGGGACTGACCCTGATCGCGGAGAAAGGATGGGCCGAAAGCGAGGGCCTCGCCTCCATCTTCCCCTGCCGCCGCATCACCCTCGCCATTCATTCCTCGCTGGAGGCGGTCGGGCTGATCGCCGCCGTTTCCGGCGCCCTCGCCGCCGCCGGCATCAGCACCAATCCCGTTTCCGGCTATTATCACGACCATCTCTTCGTTCCCGAAGAGTCAGCCGACCGCGCCCTGGCGACGCTGGAAGCGCTGGTCGCCGAGGCGCGAAGCAAGGCGGCGCGTTGAACGCTGGCCTGCTGCTTCAAGAACCTCTGCTTTGGGTGGAAAGCGGGCATGTCAGGGACACGTCCGGCCGTCTTGGGAAGGGTCAGCCTACTGCGTACAGCCACTTCCCCTTCATCAGGAGCTGCCACTCGTCCCGATCGCCGGCCAGAAGGATCGGTCGGTGGAGGCGGTAGCGATCGAGAAATGCTGCGAGATGCTCCAGGAATCGCTTCGGCTCCACGTCGATCCGCACCCCTTGCGCATACATCCGGATCTTCTCGACACCCGAGCACCGGGGAAGGAGAAATTCCCGCACGATCTGTTCCAGCGACTGCAGATCCTCAGGCAGCGCCGTACTGAGCGACTTGCTCGCATTGCGCCAGTCCACGGCCGGAGGGAGCATGCAGGCCTCTCGCCGGTAGCGCGGAAAGAGCACCCAGTGCCTGACCTCGTGGCGCGCCAGCACGTCGAGTAAATCCTCCACCGCCTCGCGTCGCTCCCGACGCCACTCACGCGCGGCGGCGACTTCGGCTGCCGTCGGCGACACGGGAAGACAGACCAGGGTGTGGCCGGGCGCGCAGCGGATGATCCATCGGGCGAGGCGGTCGCTGATCAACAGGTCCTGCCAGCCGCGACGGACCGTCTCGACCGCTTGCGGCAGGTGGTCGATGGCAGCGCGACAGGTGAGGCTGAGAGCCAGCCACGGATCTTCATAGATGAGCAGCACTTCGTCCAGCGGCTCGGCGAGCTCGTGCAGCGCCTGCTCGACCGTCGGTTCCGTGCCGTTCCAGTCGGGATCGTGCGGCTTGTACTCCGAGGCAGGTGCCAGCTCCCAGGGAATGCGCCCGTACCCGTCCGGGATCCAGCGGGGCAGCCACATCTGGTCGTCCCAAAGGTCGACCAACGCATAAGGTGTTTTCGAGTCGAGGAGAGCGCTCTCGATGGGCTGGAGAGCCAGTCGGCGGGCTGCGAGCCTGGCTTGCGATTCCTCGGCCGTGCGCCGCCTTCGAAGAGCCTCCTTGCGCCTCGCAAGATGATCCCGCTGCTGTGCGCTGAGCCCCATCCCGCCTGCTTACTGCGCCAGCCGCCGCGAGCAAGGGCAGCTGCTACTTCTGGAACTTGCGGCTTACGGGTTCCCGGTTCCGGGTTGCGGGGAATGCAAGACCTGCGGCGGAGCGGCTTCAATTCACTGACAGTCAACTCTGTTCAACGACGACAGTGACTTGCATGAAGGGACAGGTTAACGCCTTCGACGGGAAGCTCGGCCAGTCGCCGGGTCAGTTCCGGGCGGCGGATCCGCGATGCACTCGGGCGACGGGTGACTGGTTGTCGCTCCCGCCCGCCGGGAAGCGGGCGTCGTTCGGATGGATCGAACCCAGGCGTGACGCACGTCCTCGCCCCCGGTCGTCCAGAAGATCGTTGTTACCGAACGGGCGGCAAGGTCCCGGGCGTGGCTCAGCTGGATCACGGGACTGGCTGAACTCCTACATCCATCGAGGCAGCGTCCAAGATAGCGGCTGCCGGGTTCGACGACGTCACCGAAGGTCGTCCCTTCCGTGATCCGGCGGCCCGTGACCTGAACCGTACAATTCTCATCGACGAGAACGCTCAAACTGGTCACCTGCGAATCCGATACCGAGTATCCGATCGAGCACCCCCCAATCTCAAAAAGCATCGCATCCTCCGATCGCTCCAGAGCTGGCCCCAGCCGCGTCTCGAGGGATGCGGGGCTTTCGCCCAACACCTCGCTCGAGGTGGCCCAGTTGAGCAAGGCGCCGGAAGAAGGAGCCGAGCCACCGCTGCCGACGCGTTCATTTTCGAAAACGGGCAAGGGTGCTTCGCCACCCGAAGCTTTGACGGGCGTTTCCGGCGCCGCGGAGGACCGCGCGATGATCAGGAATGGGGCAGTCGCCGCGAGCAACGAGGCAATCGCAAGCGCGGCGCCGCGCAGCCATTGCCGCTTTCGCTCTGCGCGATCCATGTCACCCCTCCCCTCTGCTCCACCAGCGAGCGCGGCTGTTTCCAGCCGGGACCAGACCGCCGAAGGCGGCGCAGATGCTCAGGGCGCCTCGGCCCGCGCTCTTCGCCCCGCCTCGATCTGCTCGAGCCGCTCGATCAGATCCGTTGACAGGACGTTTGAGGGGGCTCGACGAAGCGTCGTCAGGAGACTTCCAATCGCGCCGGACAGGTCGCAGTCCTGCGAGACCAGCCACTCAATATTATCCATCTGTCGGCGGAAGTACAAAGCGAAGCTGGCGCCCGACCTTTCGGAAGGATCGAGCCCTGAAAGCCTCTGCTCGATCGCAGCGGCATAGTTGCGGCACAGCTCGGCCGTGGGTGAGATGCCGTAGCCGTGAAGGCTAGCGAGCTGCTCCAGTTCGCCGGCCTGGAGCAGGCGGATCACATCCGGTTGGAGTCGGGGCGAGGCGCGAAGTCGCTCCAGCGCCTCGTCATGATAAGCGCTGCCGGCGTCGGTCGAGAAGATCGATTCGTCATTCAGAAAATCCACGTATCGCTCGATCGGGGTCTGGGGACCCAATGCACGAAGACGTGCTTCCAGGTTCGCTCTCGCAAGGGCATGCTGCCTGGCCTCCTCATCCTGCTCGGCTCTCCGCGCGGGGGCATCGGCAAGCCAGGCCGCAAAAGCGATGCCTGGCGGAAGGCAGAGCAGCAGGGCGACGACGCCCATTCCGGCGAACATCGTGGCTCGATCACGATCCCCCTGATCCTCGCCACGGCCGGCCCGGAGTCCGAACAGGACGGCGAGCGGAGGAAGGAGGAACGGCGTGACAACGAGCCAGTTCGACTGGCCGTTCATCAGGTGGAAGGCCGACACGGACGCGAAGGCCGCCATGAGGAAGATCAGCAGGGTTGCAAGCAGGAACCTGCCGGGCAGACGCGTTCGCCCGAGGCGCAGGACCAGGAACAGTCCGAGTAACAGCCAGAGTGCCGATTCTATCGCGGTGGCGAATGCCACGCGAACTCCGTCTTCAGGGCTACGGTAGGGCGGATCGACCGCGAACGTGAGGCTGAGCAGATAAAGCGGAGCGATGAATATCAGGCAGGCACCAGTGAGCATGGGGCTGCCGCGACGCGTTGAAGCTGGTTCCTTCATTCCCCCTCCGCTCCAGCGGCTGCGCTGGATCCCGGACGCGATCATCGTGCGTTCTCCGGTACCGCCGGATAGCGGTCAAGCCCTGGCGGCGGTGCGGCCGCCTGTCGATCGGCGACGCCATTCCGCCGGAGGCCAGAATTGGCTAGAACGAAAACGGGGCAACAGGGCCGCCGGCTCGTCACCGCCCGTTGAGCCGGACTACGCCACCGGATGACCGGGGGAACAGGATGATCGAGCAGGTGCGTTGGCCGGGGCCGCCATTCCGGCTCGTCCGCTGGAGTTCGGTCGTGGGATGGATCCATCGCATCGGAGCGCTTTTTGTCGGGCCGACGGGTCTGGCCCTGCTTCTGCTCGCCTTCCTCATCCCAACGCCCTGGGCGGAGCCGCTGCTCGGGATCCGGCCCGCCGAAGACATGGTGTCCATTGTCATACCGTCGCTCATGCTCGTCGCGGTCGGTTTGTTCTGCATGGCCTTCGCATGGGCCGCCTGGAAGGCGGGCGGCATGAGGTTGGCCATGACCCGACATCCCGAGCGGCTCATGCTGAAGGAGGCCGATCTGCTGAGCCTGCGCACCCACCCAAGGGGAATGATGACCTGGTCCTATGCCTATTCCTGTGACGGGCACCGATGCTTTGCCACGCAGATGATGTTGGTTCACCCGCTGATGCTCGACGACGTTGGCACGCGCGGCGTGGCGCTCGTCATGCCGGACGGGTCATCCGAGCTTCTGGCGAGGACGGGGCATCCCTTGAAGATGGACTCGCGGGCGCGTCGCAACCTGCTCGGTGATGTCGAAGCGCTTGCATCGCGACGGACCAGCCCCGACGGAGGCGGCCTCGCCGAGCTCGAAGCGCAGCTCGATGGCGCTCGACGCGACTTCGTCGGCCTTTATCGTGAGGCCTGTCTCGCATCTCATCCCCGACGCCGGCGATCGCTCGCACTCACGCGTCTGGAAGTCGCTTGTGACGAGGAGCCCGAGGTGATCGATCGCTTGATCCGAGACTGCAGACGCCATTCGGCCGGGCCGATCTGAACATCCTGACAAAGTTAGAGACCGGCCTCACCTTCGACGGCACAGGCGGGCTTCGGCGGCTCCGGTTCACTAACGGCAAGACGTGACCCAAATGGGCTCGGCTATTGAGGGGTCGGAGGCCGGTCTTTCAGTTGAGCCAACTTCTTCACCAGGTGCCCGTGGTGCTCGCTCGGCTTCCGCCGCGCCGGGCGCAGCAAGCGAGTGACTAGGATCCGCAACAGGTAGTTATCGATGCCCGGGCGAATGTCCGCAATGGGTCGAATGCAGACCTTCCGAACAGCGCCTGGAATTGGTGGAAAACGGATTTTCGATCGCGTAGCTCACCACTATGGCGCACCGGTTCGTAGCGGCCTCGGCCTTCATCTTATCAGCGTCTTGCGCAACTGAGAGGCCCGAGACTCCTCCGCTACCGGAGCTCGTCATGACCACGGAGGGACCGGCGGACGGATGTGTCATGACGATCGGCGGTCGTCGCTTCGATGCTCGTCAGCAGGATGACCTGAGCAACTTCCTTCGCAGCGTCGGTGACCGGCGCATCTTTTTGACCTGGGATGAGATGACCACCCCTTGGCGGTGCATCGGTGGGGCAATCTTTCTGCTTCAAAGGGTCGGGGTCAAGTATCGCTTGCCTGAGAGGGCGTTAGGAATGACCATCGAAGGCTGACGCTGACGAACCACCGAAACGTCCGCTATGGGTGAAACTGGACAATCAAGTCGTATGCTGCCTCCGATGAGGATGTATCTGGTCGTTGCTCTGGCGGCCTTTGTCATCGCGGTGAGCGGATCGGACATCTTCGCCAGCATGGCCGTCAGTAATCTGTCGTTGCCGGCGGCGGTGATCCGGCACCTCGAATGGGTGTCGCTGACAACCGTCGGCGTACTGCTCCTGTTTGCGCCTTATGCGGCGGCCGCGTTGATCTGCGCGAAGGTCAACCGACACGCACGGACTCGAGCGGCAGCCACCTTGTTCGGCGCTACTCTGATCGCACTCTCCTATTTCTACTTCGGCGCCTTCTACGCCGCCGAGGAAGCGATGGTGGCCGAGCGATGGACGGCGGCAGCCCTGTCCATAGGGCTTCTTCCCTTCTTCGTGGGTGCGCCACTGTTGCTGGTGCTCGCGGGAGCGGGATTCCTTGCGGCAAGGCTGGATCCTCGGCTGGACGCCTGAGCCGGCCCGAATTCGAAGGTCCGCAATGGGTGGAAAGCAGACATTCAGCGAATGGATTCAGCAGCCTCCACGGCGGCTAGCATTCTGCGATTGTAAGCCGCTGCATATCGACGCGCTTGCTCGTTGCGGCGGGCGCAGTCGTCATTCTCGGGAGCATCGGAGGTCCCCTCGATCATCCGCACCGGTAGGCTGCTTCGCTCTGCCTCGGGAACGATGGTCGTGAAGCCGTAAACACCCAGAAGAGTGCGGTCTCCGCGCTCGAAGGCCGCGGCGGCGTCATCGCTCGCCCGTGCAGGCTCGAACATGCGGAGTCCAGGGCAGGGCGCGTCTTCAGTCGATCGGCTGGGCTCAGCACCACAGGAGGCCAAGCAAGCGGTCAGCATAAGGGCGGGAAGCCGGCTCACGAGCTGTTGATACGACCCTGCCGCAAAGTCCGCCATGGGTCGAGAGCGGACATCGCTGGGCGGCCGAGACAGGACTGTACGAAACAGTACTTTCTTGAAGGCTTCGCCCGGTGCAGTTTGCCGGCAACCTGAGATAAGGAACAGGTAGGCCGTGAACTTTCGCAGATGGTATGGACGAGTGTGTCTGCTCTGGCTCGCTGTGGTGCCAGCTCCAATCGTGCTGGCATATGGGTTCAGTGGCGGCGTGCTCGCCCTTCCGGACTTTAGGACCCTCGGCGCGGTGAATCTGGCATCATGGATAGCGGTGCTATGGATAGTGACTTCCCCCATCTGGCTCCTACCGTGTGGCATCAAGTTTCGCGGCCACCGAGGCAGGACCCGCTCAGAATAGAATCGCCACTAGCGTCCGAAATGGGTCGGAAACGGACATCGCCAACGCCCCGAATGAGTTGAAGCGGAATTATTCGCACGACCTTTCTATCGGCCGGCTCGCCCAAATGCCCGCGCCGAACCAGGCGATCCAGGCGGCCCGGTTCGAATGATAGGGATAAAGTGCCGTGGGGTCACTGATAGCGTGCAACGGCGCCCACCCGAGCCCGCGCACGGCGGCGCGTTGAACCCTGAACTGCCGCCGCCGCGGCGGATGTTCGATAACGAGTGGAAGCGGTCGATTGGGCAAGACTAATGAGTCCTGCCGGAAGCGATCAGATAGACCCTCCCCCTATTCATGGACGCTGGAAACTCGGTGCCTGCATCGAGGCACTCGGCGACTCGAAATTCCACCCAACCTCTAAAACCATGCGCATCCAAAATCCGGGCCGATCTGCAGTAGCCGCCTGAGACGTCGCTGCTCGATAGCCACCAACCGAACCCGTGCGCTTCGCCACGTGCAATGAAATGATCGAGCTCGAAGTCGGATTCTACGGCGTTCGGGATGGAAAGAAGCCTCCTTCGCTGGGCATCCGTGGGTTCGGCCCGCATGTAGATCTGCCGGGTGCTGCCGCGGCCGAAATCGTCGAAAAGCATTCGGTCTTCGGTTATGCCTGGCGGATAGCCGAAGGCCTCCTCAAAAAGTTCGGGGTCACTGCTTTGCATCAGATTCGCAATGTCCCCGAGCACGACAACTGCGACAACAGGGATGGCAACGCACCCGAATGGGATGGCCATCACGAGGGCGATGCTTGGGCGTCTCCCTCTGCGGCTAGCAAAAAGCCAGACTAGCGCGGCTGCTGCGCCGCCGACGAACAACAACTGAAGCAGCGGAAATACCCAAAGCCCCCACACTTCTGGTCCCCTGAAGAAGTTTCGCTGGATCCTAGAGCCGTCCAGAACGCCCGCAACGGGTCTCAAACGAAACGATCAATCCTCTTCCCCGAGCCAAAAGATGAATGCGTTCTCCGCGTCGTAGCCGATCACCCCGCAATGAAGGTAGCAGACCTGAGCGGGACCAGGTCAGCGGTAGGGGCGGACCCAGTTCGATCGCGCTTCGCGTGGGGCCGCTTCTTCGACGTCCCCCAAGATCGAACGCTCGTCGGACCATTTTCGGAGGAGCACCCGCAAAGGGGCCCGTCCCTGATCAACGCTCCGCCCGTTCCCTTCTCGTCGCTAGCCACCAGGCCGCACCGACAATAACCGCCCCAAGCGTTGACCAGAACCCGGCGATCAGCACCGATATCGGCTCGCCCGTGAGCAAGCCGCCCACGATCTCGGCCACTCCCACGATCGACCACGCAACCAAATAGGTGGTCAAATCAAAGTCTGCCCAGCGACCGGTTCCAAACCAAGCTCGAAGCAGAAGCGCGAAAGCTGGGACTGCAAGGATGGCGATCAGCCAGAGGATGATCAGCACAAGCATCTGGATCTCCGAGTGGCCACCGGCACAGAAAGTAGACGAGGAACCAGATGCATCAAGTCCGAAGCCTCTGTTTCAACTCCCAGTCGAACGTCCGCAATAGGTCGAAAAGCGGCCATTCCGCGAACCTCCGTAACGGGGACTTAGAACATCAGGAGCGGTCGGAGCTGGCGTCCCGTAGCGCCCCGCCGAGCGCGAGAACGGGGGCCGGCCGGCACGTTTCCGGTCGGGTCTATGGCTCGGCGGCTCTGATAACGGTGCTTCTGGATGTGCTCGAAATCGCGTCTTTCGCCCCGCGCTCAGCGGATCGTCACCTCCAGGTCCATCTCGGCATCGAGCAGCTTCGAGATTGGGCAATTCGCCTTCGCCCCCTCGGCAAGCTCACGAAGGCGCGCCTCGTCGATCCCCGGCACGAAAGCGGTGAGCTGGAGATCGGATCGGGTCACCCGAAATCCCTCGCCTTCCTTTTCCAGCTTCACCCGGGCCGTCGTCTCCAGACTACCTTCCTCGAACCCCTGGCCCGCCAGCGCGAACGACAGCGCCATCGTGAAGCATCCCGCATGCGCTGCGGCGATCAGTTCCTCGGGGTTCGTCCCGGGCTCGTCTTCGAACCGCGTCCCGAAGCCGTATCTTTGCTCGGAAAGCACTCCGGACTGGGTCGAGACCCAGCCCTTGCCGCCCTTGCCCATGCCCTCGTAGCGCGCCCGTGCCGTCCTCGTGATCATGATGGCCTGTCTCCCAATTCTCCCCGGTGAATGGCCGTGCGGAAGATGGGTTCCCGCAAAGCCAACAAATGGCCGCCTGTGCCGGAAGATGGACGTTCGCGAAGCGCCGACGGCGACCTACCCCTTGAACCTCAGTCTCGCACTCGAAGCGAATGTCCGCAATGGGTGGAAAACGGACATCAAGCACAAGATTTAGCGCGGTCGCGGAAAGGCGGCGGCCGCTCTTGTGTAAGGAAAGGAGTCCAGCACCTGTCCTACCAGATGCCTGGCTTCTTCAGCTTGAGGAGTCCCGCAACTTTCACGGGACGGCAGCGTGAAAAATGCCAGCTTCTCATCAGGGCCCACGAATGCGATTTGGGCCTCGCCGAAGTCGTGATCGTTCTGCCGTTCGCAGCCGGTGGGCCGTGTATCGACCTCCAAGCCTCGCTGCTCCTCCGGCCGCATCCGCCACATTCTCTGTCGCGCTCGATTTGCGACATCGGCCGAGAGCTCGACTGTGTTCTCGGCAATGACCTGTTCTCCGCTCGCGATCCGATGAGCGACAAGGGTGACCAAGAGCGTATTGTCGGGGCGGAGCTCATGCCGAAGTGTCTGCCCTGGGTCCGCGTCAACGGCGCCGCTGCCACGAGCGATGATGATGGTCTCACGCTCCAGCGTCTCGGAAGAAGGAAGGTTTCGGGCACCGACCAAGCTCTGCGAGACCTCGCTTTGCCCAGACTGACACGCAAGGCACAAGAGCGGTGCGAACATCACGCCGGATCTAATCGCGCCACCCGTCATGTACTGGATAATGCATTGGCGAGGAGTGTCCGCAATGGGTCGTTAGCCGACGCCGCCCATTGCAAGCTGGTCGGCCTCGTTCGCCAACGCTAGCAGCATGATCTCACCATCACCATCTACGGGTAAATCAACGTCGCGGGCCCGTTGCCGAATGTGCTCCACTTCAGGATCGTGGAAAGAGCATGAGGTGAAATCATCCCAGTCGTAATCCCCGCACGATCCATCAAGGAAACTCCGGATCGTGCGCGCGGCATAGGCTGCTTCTTGCTGACGGCTCTTCATACGGCAATCTACTTCGTGTTTCGAAGGTCCGCAAAGTGACGAAGACAGACCCTCGTTCCAGTGTCCAGTGGTGGAAAGCGGACATTCGAGCCTGTTGCTTTCGGGAGCCTCTCGTGGCCAACTGCGGCCGATGAAAACTGACTTGCTGGAACTGCGCCACCGAACCGGCATCGTTCATCCGACGCGGATCGTCGCTGTTGAGGCGAGCCATCGTCAGCTCCGCATCACAATCGCTGGCCAGCCATGATGGCGGAACGACGCCGGGGGCTCCCGAAGTGGACCGCGCCGAGATCGTCGAGATCGCGCTGCATGCGCAGGATGCCTGTGACCTCGCACGGCCGTCCCTTGAATTGCCACGCTGCGGGTTCGCGGAACCTCCGCAAGGGGATATGCGGTGATCGCGCTGGAAGGCGATAACAGACATCGAGCGTCGACTAGCGGCGCCGTGGGCGCCCTACTCCGCTTTCGGTGAGATCAGTGGTATCTCCCGACCAGTCATCGATTGCTGCGCCTCAGCGATAGCAGCGGACCGACTGACAAGTGACATTGGGTAGGTTTTAGCCGAAAGCGCGGCGGGAATCGGGGGGGCAAAACTCATGATCCGGGAGTTCGACGAAGAGGGGCTTCGTGAGCGACTTTCGAACCTTCCCCATTCCTCGAAGGTCGCATTTGCAGCCGCTTGTACTGCGCGGCTGGAAAATACCGTGTCATCTCTGCCGGTGGACGCAGAAATGAAGTGCCTTCTCCGGGAAATCTCGAAGGCTGTCTCCGCGTACCTCCGAAGGGGAGTTTGCCTTGATACATTGCCTGCTGAAGAGCGTCTGCTTGCGCTCCTGCCCGATGAGGAAACCAGTCCTGACTTGTCCTCGGCTGTAGCCGAGGACGCGGCGGCGGCCCTGGTTTACACGCTGCGGCTGATTCGCGACGACGACCCGCAGAACGCCGTCTGGGCTGCTCGGCGGGCTTACGAGACGGCGGACCGAAGAGTGCTCTCGTCTCTGCACGTCGGAGAATTCGGGGAAGCGGAGGAAGCCTATATTCTTGAGCATCCAATCACTCAAATGGAACTGAGCAGGCAGTTTCGTGACCTCGACGCCGTATCGCGCACTGTCACAGTTGGAGCAGGCGAACTTGTAGGCCTCGTCTCAAGAGCTCGCCGGGAAACCGTCTTCACTTGAAGGGCAACTCCTCCGTGACGTCCGCAATCGGTCGGAAGCGGAACGATCAATCCTCTTCCTCGACCCGGAAGATGAATGCGTTCTCCGCGTCCTAGCCGATCACTCCGCAATCGAAGGTGGCAGTGCTGAGCGGAGACGAGTTGCGGCCCCCTTGTTGGCGCAACAAGTCTCCGTGTTGGTGTGGTAGCGAACATTGAGGAATCCGAAAGAGTCAGCTGCTAACCAAGCGTGACTTTTTGCGCCTGGAGCCCGTTAGTGCATATGCGTCGCCTCTTCCTACTCCTTGCGAGCCTGGCCTCAACGGCATGCGAAAGCCCCTTCGAGAGCCACTACCGCATGCGCGTGACGGTGGAACTTGATACGCCCGCTGGAGTGCGCACTGGCAGCAATGTAGTGGAGATCAGGCTGCGCAGGAGATATGATCCATTCTACATCGGTACTTGCAGCGATCGCGTCCCGGTCCAGCCCTACACCGCGCGCGTAAGGGGCGAGGCCATACCCATTGATCTCAATGATGGGCGGACTGTTTACGCGCTGCTTGTCACCTACGGATACCGGGGTCCGCCATCCTTCCCCGCCAATGTCGACTACCTGGTCAACGGCCAGCGAATGAGCCCTCGGTTCGACTGCGTCACCTGGGCAAACGCGCTTGCCAACCGACGGCGGCTCCGGGAGCTCGAGGAACCGGCCGATCTGGGCAATCCGCAAGACCCCAATCGCTATAAGTCGATCCCGGTGCTTGCCACATTCGGCAACCCCGCTGATCCGCGCTCGATCGCTGTCCTTGATCCGCGCGATCTCGGCGCTTCACTTGGGCCGGGCTTCCGCCTCCGCCGGGTAACTATCGCGCCGTCCGACGATCCGGTTACCGAAGGGCTGGTCCGCCGCCTGCCATGGCTGGCCGCGCCTCCCGAGGACGGCCTCAAACCCTACTCGCTCCCGACCCGTGAACTGATTAGAGAACCCGAGCGGCTGTTTCACGCCCAAGCTCTGAAGCGACCTGTCGGGGACGCGGACCACTGGTCGATGGAGTAAGGGCAGCTCGTGCAGGGTGTTGTCTGCAGAGGGTGAACGTTAGCGATCGGTGATTTGCGGACGTTGCCACTACCGACCGATGGAGATGCCACTGATCCGGGCTCCGGTGGAAGATCTTTCACCTGCTGGTGCAATTGCCCAGCGATGTGCAATTTCACGACGAACGAAAGTTTATGTGTCGCTTCAAGCGACATCTCGCCACCAAGGACGGGCGCGACTGCGAAGTCGTAGCATTCGCCTGGCTCCAACTGGTTACCCTGCGCTCGCGCTGCGTTCACGAGACCACCTAGCAATAGCTCGTCTCGCGCCTCCGTCTCCTGCAGCTGCGCGACCAGATCTGGGAGGCACTCCGCTACCCGCTTCAGGCGTCCTTCGATGGTGTCCAGCATCTGGATGGTTCCCCCCGGGGCTCGAAAGAAGACGTCTCCGAAGGCTGAAATTGCAATTGTTGTAAGCCCCTCGAGTTCGAGCCATCTCCACCCGTCCAAGCCGCGCTGTATGTCTCGGTCGGGAATGTCGACGAGCATCCACTGCAGTTCGGGTGGACCGCCGATCCGCTCCAACGCGACATCGACGATCTTGCCTTCCTCCTGCCCCTCCTCGACGGCTTGAGCCGGTTCAGACGCATCAAACCTGGGCCTCTTCGCGAACCATTTCTTGAACATGCGGATTCCCCTCGCAGCGACCGTGGCTGCTCACCGCAATGTCCGCAATGGGTGGTGAGCGGACGCGGTGCGTGAACCCGGCTCTCTAGACGGCGGATGCGAGGCCTGCGTCGCTACTCGTGAAGCGACAAACCCGTCGACCTCTTGCTCAACTTAGCTCATGGCCGCGCGGCGGGTTCGCTGTTCGCCAAAGCGGATGAACCCGTTGCCAGCGCGGCGCGATGCGCGACATTCAGCGCATCTGTGGCCGAGCTTGGCACATCCGGTCTTACACCGGTGCCTTCCCAGCCGGGGCCGTCGGTCACTCGCCGTTGCGGCAGGAAGAAAGAGAGGCGGCTGCCGACATCGATCATGTTCCCGCCGTTTCCTGCCCCCCTGCTTGTCTCACCAACGACCGTACCAAGGTTTCGACGCTGCACGATGTAGGCGAGCATCTCGGCAGCCGATGCGGTGCGGCGATCCTGAAGCACGTAAAGCGGAACGCCCGCCAACCGCCCCGCTGGCCCCTCGGGGGTCCAGATCTCTTCCGTCGTGCCGCTCGGGCGATCGAAGGTCGTCAGCAGCCTGAGAGGCTCCCGAACGAAGTGACCGAGGAGTAGACGAACCAGCTCCGGGGAGCCGCCGGGCACGCCTCGTACGTCGATGATGACGGCGTCGGAATTGGCCAGGAACCCCATGGCCGCCTCAGCTGTCGCCCTGGACAGGTCCGGCGGCACCAATCGGCTCAGCTTAAGATAGCCGACATTGCCTTCAAGGCGCTCCACACGATCGAAGCCGAAGTTCGTCCGCGCGATCTCGCTTGCGCCCCGAGGATCTATTCGCGCCATCATGCGCCCGCCTGCAACGGAAGCGCCCGTCTGTGTCGGACCCGTCGAGACATTCCTGTTCGGCTCGTACGCCACTCGGAGGTGGAGGTCCGGCACGACCGATCGCAAGTCATTTGTCAGCGCAGCGGCAAACGAGGTCGGATCGGCGTGCCGGTCGTAAGCACCGGAGCGCAACTGCTGTCGAATGTGACGGGCGATCTCGGCACCGGCCGTGGGATCCACATACAAGGTCTCGGCCGCCGCTGCGATGTTCTCGGCAGCCTCCTGCCTGGCAGAGGCGCTGAGGACTGGCGCAAGAGACTCTGTCGCCGCTGCGTGCTCCGCTGGGGCCAACGGCTGCGCAAGGGCAGCCTGCGCCGCCAGCAGGAACGTAACAGCTATGAGGCGCGAGGTATCTTTCACTCGACTTTGTCTCCCGTTGAGGTGCGGTCCACCCCGTCGTGCCCTTTCAGTGCGCTCCGAGCAAAGCCACGCGCTTTTCCGCCAACGGCCCGGCTGCGTCGACGAACGGCGCATAGGCACCGGTGACCGGCTGCAGTCTCGGCTGCTCGGCGAGCCTTTGAAACGGCGGATCGCGGAGTGCTCTCGTCTCTGCACGTCGGAGAAATCGGGGAAGCAGAGGAAGTTGATATTCATGAGCATCCAATAGGGTCGATGTGTTCTGCGGCTATCGATCGAAGCATGGAGCGGCGGGCTTTGCGGTCGGTCCAGTCGCACTCCAGACTTCTCATCAGGCAGAGTCCGCCTTGCATACCCTCATGCCGCCGCAGGCCACGGCTTAACAGTGCCCTAGAGGCAGCTTCGCGGTCTGAACCGATAAGGATGCCCGCAAACTCGCCTTCGGAAACATACCCAGCCGAGTTGAACGACGCGGTTCGCAAGAGTGTATCGAAGAGCAGCATTGAAGCAGCGCTTGCAGCGGCAATGCCAAAGCAAGCGAGGTCAATGTTTCTAGTCATCGGTAATGTTTCGCACCACGGCCGAGTGTCTGCGATGGGTGGAAAACGGACATTGCGGCAAGGAGCATTTCCTGCGACCATTGGAACCTTGAAACCTTGCTGGTTACTCCCACCGCTCTCCATACTGGTCGCAACCAGCTGCAGCTTTTCGTCTCCTTCCGGCAACGATCCTAAAGCGGAACGGACCTATTCGGACGCCTGTAGCGAACCGCGGAGGGGCTGGATGAGGCCGGGACAAAGTGCTCCCGGCGGATACCCTCTCTGGCATCACATGCCAGTCGCCACCGTAAGTTTAGAGGGGCACGGCGGCCTCCGGTGGAATGGTCACGTCGTGTCCCGATCTGAGCTGCGTAAGTATCTTGCCGCGATTGCCCGCTCGGATACGACGACCGCCGTCACACTTCGTGTGGACGGCGCGGCAGCCTGCGCTGCGGTGCAAACGATCCGCGATGATCTGGAGCAGGTCCTTCGCTGCGAGGCTACCGGACTGTGCGGCGAAGGTACGGGTGAGTGGCAAGCCTAACGTCCGCAATGGGTCGGTGCCGGAAGTAGCCACCACGGCGATGCGAAGGTCAGCTTTTCTGCCGCGGACCAGCCGCTCAGCCGCACAGTGGCCGACCGGCTGAATCGGGTGGAACCCGGACATTGCCGCGCTCGTCCAACTTGTAGATGGTTCCCTGATGCAAACGCACATCACCATCGACAGGCAGACCGGCAGCATCGGAATTGGCGACATGTGGCTCGAACCCATGCAATCGAAGGCGGAGGTTGAGCCGCATATTGCTGGTTGGGTGAAGGGGGCACGGAGTCACGGGAATGGTTACGAGTGGCTCTATCTTGGCGGTCTGACTTTCGGCGGCCGACCTGCCACCTTGGCACTCTGCTTTCTTGATTGGCGGCTGGTGGAAGGGTCCTGGAGCGTTCAGCTTTCTCACGCATCGAGGAGGGAGGCTGGCCGACCCGCGAGGCAATCGATGAGGAGGTCGCGTTCATTCGCGGTGCGATGGCCGATGCAGGGTTCGACATCGGTGAGGGGAGCGAGGTCTTTCCTTGGGGCGAGGTATGGAGCGGATTCGACGCCAAGGCTTTCGTCGCCAGTGCTGGCCTGCGTTACCGATCCTCATAATGTCCGGTAAGGGTGGAAAGCGGACGCTCCGCAAGTAGCTAACCGCCGCCCAGTCTTCGGAGCAGCCGCTCAACCCGCCGTTCCACGAATGAGACCATGGCAATTAGAGCAACCATGACCAGGAGAAGCTGTAGGTGCGGCCACGCGGACCGGTTATCGGCCATTCCGAACCCGGCAATGAAGAGGCCAATAAAAAGGGTGGCGACGATCAACCCAAAAGCGGCCAGTCTGACGCACCAGATCGCCGACCCGATGAAAAGTGGCCTCACATTTCCTCCTCGCTGGGAAGTTTGGCATCATCCCACCACTGTCCGCAATGGGTGGAAAGCGGACATGGGTGCTGGTACCCTGCTCGACTGCGACGGACGCAGAGCGAGGGTTTGCGCCGGTGAACAAGCCAGCAAGCAGAAGGCGCGTTCGCCTGAGAGAGGGCGACTTGCTCGAGTTGCCGCTGCCGGACGGTCGGCTTGAATACGGGATAGTCGTGAGGCGGGGCGCGCTGGCCAACGGCGGCACGCCTTACATCGCGATTTTCCGGTCCGCGTACGAAGAGCGACCCGCTCTTTCCGAGATTTGCAAGGACGAGGTGGCGCTTCAAGGCTGGACGACGGATGCCCTTGTGTATCACGGCCGCTGGACGGTCATTGGGCACAATATGCCTGCACCCCCGCTGTCGTTCCCGAACTTCAAGGTTGGGATGAATGGAAAGACCTACGTCGTCGAGGTGGTAGGACAGATTATCGACCTGGCCACTGCGGCTGAGTTGGATCTCCTTGATTATCAGTTCAGCGTCTCGGCCCTGATCTTCCAAGATGCGTCCGAGGCCCTGCATGGGTTCGGGGAGTGGAAGGATCATTTCAATCAGCTCACTCCGGCATACGCACGATTGCGGCTCACACGTCCAACAGGGTCGGTTCACTAGGTCCGGAACGGGTAGAAAACGGACATTGGCTGTGGAAGACTCCCCAGTGTGAGCACTGGCGGTCAGCAGCGTCCATACACCACGGGCGAACGAGCGATTCTCCTCGTGACTCGGGCGCTGACCACTACGCTTCTCACGGCTTTGATCGGAGCGGTAGCGAACTGCTTCTACGAGAGGTTTTTCGCGCCCGACCCTCCACGAGGGAGGTAGCCCACTCGCCCGCGGCGTGTTCGCGGTGGCAGTGACGTTCCCGTTCATACTCGGAGGCCTCATCCTGTTCGGCCTTCCTACAGCCTATGCGTTGATCCGCTTGCGAGCGGAGAACGCTCCCGTCTACGTCATTGCAGGAGCCGGCACTGGGCGCTGTGGGGCAAGGTGATCATCGGAGTGCCGACGACCCACGGCATTGCCACTTCAGCCCTTTGAGGCTGCGTTTGCGCTCTGTCTTGGTGGTGGCTGCGGCCACGAGCGTAATGTCGGCAATGGGTGGACAACGGAGGTTCCGCTCACCCCCACTTGAGGCGCATGCCGAGCCAGATGACGATGTGTGTGGACGCACCCACCAGGGGGTTCATGATCTTCGGCCAGACGCCGCGAGGAGCCAGATGGGCGATGGAAAGGTCGTGATGCTCCTGCTCCTCGACGATGATCTGGCGAAGAGCCTGAACCGCTTCCTCATCCACGGCGGTTAGCTCCTCAACCTGCTCGTGCATGTGCCGCAGCACCACACGCTCGATCGCCACTGTGGTAGCAGCGATGGCATCTCTCCCGGCAAGGCCGGTCACCGCACCGAGCACGAAGCCGCCGAGCCCGCACCAAAAATAGCTTCGACAGCGCCGCTGACCGCGACTGGCCAACTCACCCGCAAAACGCGCACGGTGCCCCCGCTCATGCGCGAGGAAATGATCGAGTTCAGGCAACATTTCGGGTGCTCGCCACCGCGCAAACCACCTCTGAGCAAGATAGATGCAGACGGCGCCGTGCTCGCCCGCGTGATCGACCTTCATCACGCGGTCCCCAAGTGTCTCGCCGGGTTTTAATCGTGCTACGAGGGCCATTCGTCGGGATGTGCCCGGACGTGCGAATGTCCGCAATGGGTCTAAGCGGACACTCGGCTGAACGTCCGCATTGGCTCACGAGCAGAGGCTGCGGCCAGTGTCAGTCGGTGGAAAACGGACCTTCCGGCCAAGGCTGTAGAACGTTGCCCCAGACACCCCGCATTTTCCCAATGCTTTCACCCCTTTCGGCCCCTTGACAGCGCCGGCCACCAACGCCAAATGCGTTCCATCGTTTTAACACGCTGTAACAAAATGGCTCCCCAGACACCCCCGATCTCTCCCTCCCGCGACGGGCCCGAGCTCACCGCCGACCTGTGCCGCGCCCTTCTCGTTCCGCGTTCGGCGGAGGCGATGGAGCGCCTGCTCCTCGACCTGTGCACGCCGGCGGAGATCAGGACGCTGGCCGAGCGCTGGCACGTGGCCCGGCTGCTCGACGGCACCGATCTCACCTATCGCGAAATCCACGAAGCGACGGGCGTCAGCACGACGACGATCGTCCGTGTCGCCCGCTTCCTGAAGCAGGAGCGCAATCAGGGCTACCGCCTCGCCATTGACGGCCTGGAGGCGAAAGATGCTGGTTGACGAAGGGCGCCTCCACATCGCCGTCCAGAAATCGGGCCGGCTGTCCGACTATAGCCGCGGCCTGCTCCGCGATGCCGGCTTGCGGATCCAGAACGGCAAGAACGATCTCACCGCCCGGGTGGAGAATTTCCCGGCGGACCTGATGTTCGTCCGCGACGACGATATTCCCACCTTCGTCAGCGACGGCGTCTGCGAATTCGGGATCGTCGGCGAAAACGTGCTGCGCGAATTCGCGCTCGGCGCGTCCGAAGCCCGGCTGGAAGTCGTCGCCAGGCTCGGCTTCGGTCGCTGCAGCCTCCGCATCGCCGCTCCGGAGCGCGTCGACTATTCCGGCCCGGAGACGCTTCGCGGCGCCCGCATCGCCACCTCCTACCCCAATCTCGTCCGCCGCTTCCTGGCCGATCGCGGGATCGAGGCGGAGGTGGTGAAGATGAACGGGGCGGTCGAGCTTGCCCCCCGGCTCGGAATCGCGCCTTTCGTCTGCGATCTCGTCTCGACCGGGGCGACTCTGGAAGCGAACGGCCTTCGCGCCGTCGAAACCGTGCTGCAGAGCGAAGCCGTCCTGGTCCGGACCGGAAAGGCGGTTCCGGAAGCCAAGGCCGATTTCGGCGCCCGGCTGCTCAGCCGGATCGAAGGCGTCCTGGCGACACGCGATTCCAAATATATCATGCTCAACGCCCCCGGCGAGGCGCTGGAGGAAATCACCGCCATCCTCCCCGGCGCCGACGGCCCGACGATCATCCCGCTCCACGGCTCGCCCGGCCATTTCGCCGTCCATGCCGTCTGCCAGGAATCCGTTTTCTGGGAGACGCTTCAGAAGCTCAAGGCCGCGGGCGCTTCGGCGATCCTGGTGGTCCCGATCGAAAAGATGATGCTGTGAACATCCTCAACTGGAACCAACTCGGCCCGGCCGAACGGGCCGCCGCCCTCGCCCGCCCGGCGCAGCGCAGCGAGGCCTCGCTCCAGGCCGCCGTCCGAGCGATCGTCGACGATGTGCGCGAGCGCGGCTGGACCGGGCTTTGCGAACAGGCGGTGAGGCTCGACGGCGAGGCGCCGGTGGCGGTGGCGGTGGCGCCGATCGCCGCCCAGGCGCGCCGCGCCCTTTCCGCCGAGGCCTTGCAGGCGGTCGAGCTTGCCGCCCGCAACATCGCCCGCTTCCACGACGGAAGTCTCCCGCCCGAACATCGGGTGGAAACCCAGCCGGGACTCGTCGTGCGCAAGATCTGGCGCGCCCTCGATCGGATCGGGCTTTACGTCCCGGGCGGGGCGACTCCGCTCTTCTCGACCTTGCTGATGCTCGCCCTTCCCGCCCGCGCCGCCGGAGTGAGCGAACTGGTCGTCGCGACTCCGCCGCGGCCCCAGGGCGGGCTCGATCCGCTCGTCGCCCTCGCCGCCGACCTGTGCGGGATCGAAACGGTGTGGACGGTGGGCGGCGCCCAGGCGGTGGCGGCGCTCGCCTTCGGCGCCGGCGACATTCCCAGGACCGACAAGATTTGCGGACCAGGCAATGCCTGGGTCGCGGAGGCCAAGACCTATGTCGCCTCGCTCCCCGGCGGACCGGCCATCGACATGCCGGCCGGCCCGAGCGAGCTGATGGTGATCGCCGACGGTTCCGCCGATCCCGCGATGGTCGCCGCCGATCTGCTGAGCCAGGCCGAACATGATTCTTCCGCCCAGGTCCTGCTCGTCACCCCTTCGGCGAGTCTCGCCGGCGCCGCCGCGGCCGAGCTTCGCGCCCGGCTCGGTTCGCTGCCGCGGGTGAAGGTCGCGCAGGCTTCGCTGGCCAGCGCCCGCTTCATCCTCGTCGACAGCCTCGAAGCCGCGATCGACATCGCCAACACCTATGCGCCCGAACATCTGTCGCTGGCGGTGGAGGATTGCGAACGGCTCCTTCCCGCGATCCGCAATGCCGGCGCCATCTTTGCCGGCGGCTGGGCGGCGGAAACCTTCGGCGACTATCTCGCCGGGTCGAGCCATGTCCTCCCGACCGACGGCGCCGCCCGCAGCTGGAGCGGAATCTCCGTCTACAGTTTCCTCAAGGCGATCAGCGTCCAGACGGTGACGGCCGAGGCCGCCCGCCGGATCGCGGGCCCGGCTGCGGCGCTGGCCCGGCTCGAGGGGCTGGAAGCCCATGCCCGCGCCGCCGACGCCCGGGCGCAGGCGCTTGCGGCATGACTTCGCTGGCCACCCGCCTCGCCCGGCCGGAAATCCTGGCCCTGCCGCCGGTCGACCTCGCCGCCGCCGCCGACCCGGCGTTCGGCCCGGACGCGATCAAGCTCGACGCCAACGAAAATCCCTATCCGCCGCTCAGCGAAGGCGCGCTCGCGGCCGGGCTCAACCGCTATCCGGAGCCGCAGCCGGCCCGGCTTCGGCAGGCCATGGCCGCGCTCTACGGCGTCGCTCCGGACAATCTCGTCGTCACCCGCGGCGCCGACGATGCGATCGACCTCCTCGTCCGCGCCTTCTGCCGGTCGGGGCTGGACTCGGTTTCGATCTGCACGCCCACTTTTTCCGCTTACGCCCATTTCGCCCGGCTTCAGGGCGCGCGGGTGATCGAAGCGCCGCTCGGGCCCGACTTCGACTTCGACGCCGACGCCTTCCTGGCCGCGATCGCAAGCGAGCCGTCGCTGAAGCTCGCCTTCATCTGCTCGCCCAACAATCCCACCGGCAATCCGGTCGATCCGGCCGAGATCCTCAAGGTCGCCGACGCCTTGCCGGACAGCCTCGTCGTGCTCGACGAGGCCTATATCGAATTCTCCGAACTCCAAAGCCTGTCGGCCGAGGCGGCCCGCCGGCCGAACCTCGTCGTCCTTCGCACCCTGTCCAAGGCCTATGGCATTGCCGGCGCCCGCATCGGTGCTCTGATCGCCGATCCGGAGCTTGCCGCCACCGCCGCCCGGGCGCTTCCGCCCTACCCGCTGCCGACCCTGTCGATCCAGGCCGCGCTCGCCGCGCTCGCCCCTTCGCGCCGGCCGGTCCATGAAGAACGGATCGCCCGGATCAAGGCGGACCGGGACAGGCTGGCCGGCCTGTTCGCCCGGTCGCCCCTCGTCACCCGGGTCCGGAGCGGCGGCGGCAATTTCCTGTTCCTCGAAGTCGAGGACCCGAAGGCATTGTCTGAAAAGCTCGGCCGACTGGGAATCCGCGCCCGCTTCCGTCCCAATGCGGCGCCGGGCGGAGTCCGGCTGACAATCGGGACACCGGCCGAGAATTCGGCCGCGCTCGCCGCCTTCGAAGTCGCCGAAGCGCCCCTGCCCGGCCGGCGCGCCGAGGCCGTTCGCGACACGAAGGAGACCCGGATCGCGGTGGCGATCGACCTCGACCGCGCCGAGCCCCGGCGCATCGCCACCGGAATTCCCTTCTTCGATCACATGCTCGACCAGGTTGCCGCCCATGGCGGCTTCTCGCTGATCCTGTCCTGCGAAGGCGATCTTGAGATCGATGCCCATCACAGCCTGGAAGATTGCGCGATCGCCTTCGGCACCGCTCTGTCGCGGGCCTTGGGCGACCGACGCGGGATCGGCCGCTTCGGCTTCTCGCTGCCGATGGACGAGGCCGAGGCTCATGTGCTGATCGACCTTTCCGGCCGGCCCTACAGCCGCTTCGAGGGAAGCTTCGAGGCGAGCCATATCGGCGCCTATCCGACGGAAATGACTGGCCACGTCTTCCGTTCGATCGCCGACAGCCTCGGCGCTGCCATCCACGTCCGGGTGGACGGCGAGAACGACCATCACAAGACCGAAGCCGGCTTCAAGGCGTTCGGCCGGGCCCTTCGCCAGGCGCTGGCGATCGAAGGTTCGGCCAATGCCGTCCCGAGCACGAAGGGCGTGCTGTGAAGCTCGCCATCCTCGATCTCGGCTTCGGCAATATCGGATCGGTCGCCCTGGCCTTCCGCCGCTTCGGCGTGGAGCCGGTGATGACGGCCGATGCCGAGGCGATCGGATCGGCCGACAGGATCATCCTGCCCGGAGTCGGCGCCGCCGGCTTCGCGATGGCGCAGATCCGCGCGCTTGGGCTGGAGGCGCCGCTTCGGGGCCTGAAGCAGCCGGTGCTCGGAATCTGCCTCGGGATGCAGCTTCTGTTCGACCGGTCGGACGAAGAGGATACGGCCTGTCTCGGAATCATCGCCGGCAGCGTTCGAAAACTGTCGCCCGCACCCGACCGACCGGTGCCGCACATGGGCTGGAGCCGGCTCGATCTGTCCAGCGACGGTCTCGGCCTTCGCCAGGACGATTATGTCTATTTCGCGCACAGCTTCGCCGGCGATCCCGTCCCGGAAACAGTGGCGAGCACGGTCTATGGCCGCGAAATCCCCGCGGTGGTGAGGCGCGGCAACTGGCTGGGCGCCCAATTCCACCCCGAACGCTCGGGCGAGGCCGGGGCCCGCTTCCTGAAGGCCTTTCTCCAGTCATGATCCTTTATCCCGCCATCGACCTGATGGGCGGCGAGGTCGTTCGCCTCGTCCAGGGCCGCTTCGACGCGCGCACCTCTTATTCGGCCGATCCCGCCGGGGCGCTCGAGCGCTTCGCCGAGGCCGGCGCCCGATGGGCCCATGTCGTCGATCTCGACGGCGCTCGCGCCGGCAGTCCGGTCCAGCACGATCTGCTGGCAAGGCTCGCCGCCGGCTCGGCCGTCAAGCTTCAGGTCGCCGGCGGCTTCCGGACCCGCGACCAGGTCGCCCGGCTGCTCGATTCCGGCGCGGCGCGGGTGGTGATCGGAAGCCTCGCCGTCCGGGATCCGAATCTTGTGTGCGCCTTGCTCCGCGAATTCGGGGCGGAACGGATCACTCTGTCGATGGACGTCCGACTGAGCGGCGAAACGCCCCTGGTCGCCGTCGCCGGCTGGACCGAGGATAGCGGCACGAGCCCGTGGGACGCCATCGCCCGCCTGCCCGAGGCGCGGCACCTGCTGCTCACCGACATCGGCCGCGACGGAATGCTGGCCGGCCCCAATTTCGCGCTTCTGGAGGAAGCGGGTCGAAGGCTTCCCGGTTTTGCCATCCAGGCCTCGGGCGGGATCGCCTCGCTGGACGATCTTCGCCGCCTTCGGACGGCGGGCGTCATCGTCGGCAAGGCCCTGTGGGAAGGCCGGATCGATCTTGCGGAGGCGATCCGTGCCTGCGCGTAGGATCATCCCCTGCCTCGACGTCAAGGACGGTCGGGTCGTCAAGGGCATCCGCTTCCGCGACCATCGCGACGTCGGCGACATCGTCGAACATGCCCTTCGCTATCGCGAGCAAGGCGCCGACGAGCTCGTCTTCTACGATATCGGCGCCAGCGCGGAGGGGCGGAGCCTCGATCCCGAATGGGTGCGCCGGATCGCCCGGGTGATCGACATTCCCTTCGCGGTCGCCGGCGGCGTCCGAACCCGCGACCAGGCCGCCGCCTGCCTCGATGCCGGCGCCGACAAGATTTCGATCAACTCGCCGGCGCTCGAGCGGCCGGAGCTGATTTCCGAGCTTGCCCGCGATTTCGGGAGCCAGTGCGTCGTGCTTGGCGTCGACAGCCTGGAGGACGAAGCCGGCTATCGGGTGAAGCAATATACCGGATCGCCGGAGGCGAGCCGCGATTCCGGCCGCCGGACGCTCGACTGGGTCCGCGAGGCGAGCGATCGCGGCGCGGGCGAGATCGTGCTCAACTGCATGAGCCGCGACGGCGTCCGAAGCGGCTACGACATCGCCCATGTCCGCGCCGTGATCGAGGCGGTCACCGTCCCCGTCATCGCTTCCGGCGGCGCCGGCGCGCCCGAACATTTCCTCGCGGCCTTCCGATGCGGCGCGAGCGGAGCGCTTGCCGCCACCGTTTTCCACGACCGGCTCATTGCCATCCCCGATCTCAAGGAGTATCTCGTCCGATGCGGGATCGAAATGCGCCGCTGACCGAGGCCGATCTTGGCGGGCTCGACTGGGCGAAGATGGACGGGCTGCTCCCGGCCATCGTCCAGGACCGCCTGTCGGGCGAGGTCCTGATGCTCGGCTACATGAACCGCGAAGCGCTGGAAGCGACCTTGCGCACCGGCCTTGCGACCTTCTTCAGCCGCTCCCGGGGGCGGCTCTGGCAGAAAGGCGAAACCAGCGGCAACCGGCTCCACGTCGTCTCCGTCCATCCGGACTGCGACGGCGATGCCCTGCTCGTCCGGGCCGATCCGCAGAGGCCGACCTGCCATCTCGGGACCGCCAGCTGCTTCGGCGGCGAAGCGCAGGGGGCGGGCTGGCTTGCCGAGCTTTCGCGCACCGTCGCCGAACGAAGGGCGACGGGCGATCCTTCCAGCTATACCGCCCGGCTCCTTAGCCAGGGCGTGCCGCGCATCGCCCAGAAGGTCGGGGAGGAAGGGGTGGAAGTGGCGCTGGCCGCCGTGAGCCGCGACGAGGCCGGCTGCGCCGAGGAAGTGGCGGATCTGCTCTACCATCTCGCCGTGCTGATGGAGGCGCGCGGCTTCGGCTGGGCGGAGGTGGTGCGGGTGCTCCGCGGCCGAGCCGCCTAGCGCAGCGCCTCGACCGCCGCTTCGTAGAGCTCGCGGCTGGCCGCCGCGACCACCGCTCCGTCGGAAAAATCCTCGCCGCCGGTCCAGTCGCCGATCGTCCCGCCGGCCGAGCGAACGACCGGAATCAGCGCATGATAATCGTGCGGCTTCAGCCCGCTTTCGACGACCAGGTCGATCCGGCCCGCCGCCAGCAGCGCATAGGCATAGGCGTCGAGCCCGTAGCGGGCGAGGCGAACCTTGGATCGGATCCGTTCGAACCGGTCCGCCTCACCGCCCTTGAACAGATAGGGATCGGTGGTGGAAAGCCGCGCTTCGCCGAGCGATCGGCACGCGCTCGTCCGGATCGGTCGGCCGTTGAGGCGGGCGAAGTCGCCCTGGCCGACATAAAGCTCGTCGAGCCGCGGAATGTCGATGATCCCCAGCACCGGCCGCCCCTCCTCCAGAAGGGCGATCAGGGTCGACCAGACCGGAAGGCCGCAGATGAAGGCTCGGGTGCCGTCGATCGGATCGATCGACCAGGACCAGCGCGACGTGCCCGCGCGCGCCGCCATTTCCTCCCCGGAAATGCCATGGTCGGGAAAACGCGCCTCGATGAAGCGCCGAAGCGCCGCCTCGCACTCGCGATCCGCCTGGGTGACGGGATCGAACCCGCCCTCCATCTTGTTGTCGAAGGCCAGCGCGCCGGCGAACGCCTTCAAAGTCACTTCCCGGCCGACGGCGGCGAGCTCGAGCGCCAGCGAGGCGGGATCTTCCGGGAAAACGGCCATGCCCCCGGACTAGGCGGCGCGGCGCCTGTCATCAACCGCCGACGCGGACCTACCTAGCTCAGCCAGTCGAGGACAGCGGCAGTGAGAGGGTTGGAAGGATCGGCGAGCAACTTGGCGGTGAGGGCCAGGCACATGATGATCAGCAGCGGCCTGACGGCCTTGGTCCCGAAACGCAGGGTGCTGTGGGCCCCCAGAAAGGCCCCCGCCATGCTTGCCGCCGCCATGCACAATCCCGCCACCAGCAGAACCTCCCCGGCGGCCAGCAACACGATGAGGCTGGCGAGGTTGCTGGAGAAGTTCAGCAGCTTCGTGTGCGCAATGGCGTTGATGGTGCCCAGCCCGAACATGGCGATTAGTGCGGTGGTATAGAAGGAGCCGGCGCCGGGGCCGAAAAAGCCGTCATAGAATCCGATCGCCGCTGCAAATGCCAGCAACAGGATTGGACGAGCCCGAACGTGACGGTCGTCGTCGCCGAGATTGGGCTTCAGGGCATAATAGATCGCCATCGCGACGAGCAGGAGCGGTATCAGCCCGGAAAGGATCGCCGGGTCGACGCGGGTCAGGACGAAGGCTCCCGCGACCGAGCCGAAGAAGGCGGCAAGGCCGGGGCCAGCGAACCTTCGCAGGTCGATCCGCCCCCTTCGGGCAAAGGTGATCACCGCCGTCCCGACGCCGAAGGTGCTCTGCAGCTTGTTCGTTCCGATGGCGGCTGCGGGCGACGCCCCGACGGCCAACAGAGCCGGAACGGTCAGCAGACCCCCACCACCCGCAATCGCGTCGATGGCCCCCGCGACAAAGGCGACGGCGATCAGGAAGCCGATGATCTCGACGGTGAGTTCCATCGCGCCCGCCTACGCAGAAGGGTCCAGGATTGGCAAACCTTCGCGGAGGCGATCGAGTGTCATTCAGACTGAGATTGGCTGCGCGGCTCCGATCGACGCCGGAGTATAGGATTCTGCAGAGACTGCCGAGATGGAAGCGCGACAGCGGATACAGTGGTTGAGGGACCTGTTCCACTAGATCGCGCGATGTCCGCTTTGGGTGGATAGCGGACGTTAGACCTCTTCGAGACGCGGGTCTGGACCGTAGCGGTTTGCTCCTTGGGTCCCCGGCAGCAGGCACAGGACGAACACGGCAAGTGCACAGAGCCCCGCCGCCAGATTCAGTGGGGTGGTCTTCTGCGCGATGATTTCAGCCACGTCGCCGCGAAGCTCGGTCACCACGCGCGGGATGCTTAGTAACAAAGACATCGGTAAGAGCAGACCCCACCAACCTGACCTGCCTTCGTGGATCCGCCTGACGAAGAGGGCAAACACGGGGACCAGCAACAAGAGCTGAAGAGCGTTCCCGAACAGCAGCGTCGTCTCAAACGGCGCGAACGTGCTCACTGTAACATGGAGCACTAATCCGACGAGCACACTGGCAATCCCATAATGGATCACTTCCGTTCGACGAGAGCGGCCTGAAAAGTCGGCCACGCCTGTGACCGTGCTCTTAAGCAGTGGAGCACTGTCCCCGATTGAATCGCTGTAAGCCATATCGAGCCCCTGAGACCGGATTCTGCCAAAGCTCTCAAATGTCCGCAATGGGTCGGAAGCGGACCCTTGGCTAGATGCGCAAAAGCTGGAGCAGACCTTGGCTAATCGCGGAATGCCTCATTGCCGATGAAGCGAACCTCAAACCCAGCAACCGTTGCAACGTTCAGTACACAGGACATTGCCTCCATGTCCTCTTCTGCCTCCAACCGGAGATTCCCGATCCAATCGGGACTGAGCGCGCGAGGGCCATATTGCGATTGAAAGGCGCCCGTCGCCCGTCGGCCACATAGATGCTCGACCTGCCGTACGAACGCTACTTTGTCGGTCGATCCTGGAAGGTAGTCTGGAACCTGGTCCAGGAGCCCGCGGTCTGAAAGCCATTCGCGCGCTTCAGCCCTCATCATCGCCAAAGCCCTTGCTTCCCTAACGGCATCAAATCGGGGCTGAAGACTGGGCGGCAGTTCAACGAAGATGCCGAACCCCGTCGCGACATCGAGACAGCTTAGCTGGCTGTCCGTCACCGAGGCTGCGTTCGGCACCGACAGAATGTCTGACTGCAGCTCATCTTCATGTCTGATGGTCGCTGGTCCCAATCCGCAATCTCCCGCGCGCTCAAGCGCCATATCTGGCGTAATCGGTTGCACGCTTTCGAAGGCGCCGTTGGCCAGCCAGGCGCCAGCGACAAGAGCAATCAGGGCGCTACCAAAGCCAATCATGCTGAGGGTTCTCGCACCATGACCTTCGATCCGCAATCGCTAGCGGACTTCCTTAGGTGGTGGGGATTGGGTCCTCGGCGAGCCGCACCCTTGTCAGCAGCCATTCCAGGACCATGCCGGCTACGATCAGTGCTGCGATGACCGCAAAGGGTATGCGTTGGGACAATAACGAGAGCAGGGCGAAAACCGCTATGGCAAGCGTCGTGGCAGCTTTCGGCACGACCAGCATGCTCCCGCACCCGACGCATTTGAAGGGCCGGCCTCGACGCAGTGCCGCTCGGGCGAAGGGGATCGTCTTCCCACAACGCGGGCATCCGCCTCTGCTAGAAGTGACACGGTTCTGGTCCATACCCCATGATAGAGGTTGGACGTGATAGTCCGCAATGGATCGAACCGCTCCCCCGATGTCCGACCCGTCGGAAAACGGACATCTCGCACCTCGACCTGGGGGCACCGGGCTAGGTCAGGAGGGCGTACAGCCACTGCCCGAAGTGACGCATCGGGCCCTGATCGAAGAACGCGAATTCCGCGCTCTGCTCGAGGATCAGCGCAGGGGCGACGAACAGCCATACCGGGTGGACATGCCCGCAGCGCCGCTGATCGCGAACGGCCGCGACCAGAACCGGCAGATAGGCGAGCACCAGCGCGAACCAGATGTCAGGGTCCGGGATCGCCGGCAGGTAGTGACGCAATCGGAAGAATGCCGGCCACAGCAGCTGGATGGTCGCAAGCATGACGAGCCGCTTGTGCCAATCCGGCCGGCGGCGGGTCGCAACGGCCGCGACGACGAGCAGCAAGTAGAGGCTGAGACCGCTGAACGTTCCTGCCAGGCTCGACGTGGCAGCCGATTCCTGTTCCGGAAGGTCCCTCTCGGCCGCCCAGACGGCCGTCGCGATGCCGCTTGCCCAGACGGCGAGCGCAAGTGGCAGCGCAACCTGCCCGAGGCGGCGGTGCCTCGGTGTTCGACGACTTCTCACCAGCTGTGCCTGGGCGATCAGCAGCAAGGTCCAGCCCAGCGCCGTCGCGCCATGGAGATGGACGAACCACGGCGCCGAAAAGGTGCGCCGGACCATGGGCGCCACGTAGGTGAAGCCGAAACCAAGGGCCACTACCAGCAGGCCGACGAGCGCAAAGCCGAGGTAGAAGAGACTCGCCCGGTCGCGCGCCCACGGATTAGTCATGCCGACCATTTCATCTGCCGGAGCAGCACCCCGCCAAGCTGTGGGGCTGCGGGCTCTCCGAAGCCAAACTTGGAGGAGAAGCCGTCGGTTGTCACTAGGCGAGCATGTTCGCCTTGCTCGAAGGCGGAAATCGGCCCCGGTCCGCGCTGATCCGTCAACCCAAGCGGTAGAGCAGCACGAAAAGCACCAAGGCGAGGACCATGGTCGCGCGCTCATAGGGAAGCGAGGCGTCGGATCGCTTCTTCGGAGACGGGGATAAGCCGCCGCCGTGTCGCCGAAGCAACTCATCCTGGTGGATCCGTGCCAGAACGACTCCGGGATCCCAATGAGGTTCCAAGGGGCCGGGCGATCCATAGAGCAGCGGCACTTCGGTCAGGAGGTCCTGCTCAAGCCCCTCCGCCGCCTGGCGCCGCCGGTCCAGCCCGGCGGCGAATTCCTCCCGGTCTTCCGGAGACGTCATCGGAAAGCGCCCGCGCCTTCATCAGGCGCACGCAGCCGATACCCGGTGAAGGCGAAGGGTGGCAGCATCGCGACAACGATACGCGACCGCCTCTACCAATTGGTGAACGCCAGCACTGGGCGAAGGATATCACAGCAGCTTCGCCGAACTGAATGTCCGCAATGGGTTCGGAAGCGGACTCTCGTCCCAGCGTCCGCAATAGGTGGAAGCGGACGTTCGCCTATCATTAGCGAACCTCCTTCAGCGCATCAGCTCCGGCGAGAAGGGCGTTGGCGAACTCGGTTCGACCGCTCGTATTTCCCTGCGGCTCAAAACCGAACCCATCGAAGCAGATCACTAAACTCGCGATGAGGTAGCTTGCAGCCCGCATCTCGGAGGGTGACCGTACGCGAATTGAGATCACAGCTTCTCCAGTCCCAATCCGAGGACTGCCAATTGCGGTCAGGCGCTCATTGAGTGCGGCAATGTCCTGCGGCGCGACCGTGCTGGAGAAGATCTCCCCTTCCAGATACGCCGGCGTGCCATCCAGCATAACCAGTGCGCCGTCAGTCTGTACTCGGACAGGATCGGGAGATGGCCAGCGCTGAACCGCTATTGGAAATCCTTGCTCAACGAGACATTGCTGAACTTGCGCAGCTGTGGGCCAATCGCCGGCTGGCAATGCAACATAGAAATCAACGCTCATCCCAACCTTCCTTGCCGATATGGCTTGAAAGGCAGTCTCGAACGAAATCTCTATTTCCGCAATGGGTGGAAGGCGGATTCTACTCGATCGGGTCGCCATGCATGAACATGCCGCTGTAGAACATGATCACAATCAGCAGCACTGTGATCAGCAAGACAATCAGGATCCCACGGGCACTCACAAAGGATTTCATGCTCCCCATTTCGAATGTCCGCAATGGGTCGAAAGCGGACTCTCGAACGAGTGTTCGAAACGGGTGGAAAGCTGACACTCGCTACTGTAGCCCATTGTGAGAATGCGACTTCTCCAGGCGATTGGTTGGCCATCTGCAATGCTCGCTCTTTTGGGTTGCAGCAGCTCACCTGATCTTCCCGAGGGGGTGGAGATTGTAGCCGGGTCCAACGTAGAGCAAATGCTCAATCAGTGCTCACGAGGAGCCCCGGCAAAGGGCGAAAGCACATGGCAACCGACGGCCGCCGATGTGAGGGAGTTTGAAGATCGGGTGGCGACGGAGCTATCTCACCAGACCCGCAGGGTCAGCTGGATGTTGCCCGCGGAGAGGGAACAGTTGACCAGGTTTCCGGCTGGCTTTTGGCGAGAATATGTCGGGATAGTCCGCCAAGGTCGCCGATACATGTACGGTAACTTCGGTCCAATCCGCGACATCCCGGGACATCCGAGTCCGTTGCTGGCGGGACCAACAGATGTTTGCGACGGCGGCCCTGTGTTTTTCGGAGCTGAGTATGACCCGCACACAGAAACCTTCACCCATTGGGGCTTCAACGGACCGCTTGGATAGGGCCCGCCAAGGCACGGGCTCAGGTCCGCAAAGGGTCGAAAGCGAACACTGGAACTAGACGCCCGCAAAGCAGGCCAGCGGTGGAAAGCCTGCGCTAGGCCGGCATTCTCCTCCGGGTCGCGATCCACGCTCCGCCGACGACCAGTCCGCAGGCGAGGGCGAGCTGAAGCGTCGGCTCCGCAAGGCCGAGCAGGACCAGCAGCAGGGTGGAGATGACCGGCGCGCCGTAAGCGAGCGTGCCGAGCACCGGCAATTCGCCATGTTTCGTGCCATGGTCCCAGGCGAGAAAGGCAAGCCCGAGCGGCCCCACGCCGATCGCCAGCAGAAGGAGCCAATCGCGCCCCACTGGCGGGACCGTGGATGCCTCGAACAGCAAGTGGGTCAGGGCGCCTAGCAGCGCCACCACGCCGCACACGCCGATGATCGCCTCCGTCGGGACGCTGGCAAAGCGCCGGTTGAGCACGGAATAAGACGACCAGACCAACGCACAGGCAAAGGCGGCGAGATAGCCGCCGAGACTTCCGGATGCGGCGCCGAGCCGCCCCCCGGCGCCGATCAGCACGACCGTGGCGCCAAGCCCCATCGCCGCGCCGACCAATTGTGCGGCGCGAAGCCTGTCGCCGCCGGGAACCAGCGCCGACAGGAGGACGATCAGCAGCGGCCAGAGATAGTTGATCAGATTGGCCTCGGCCGCCGGCGCGAGGCGAAGCGCGACGAAATAGAGCGCATGATAGGCAAACAGCCCCGTCGTCGCGAGCAGCCAGAAGGCGATCGGCTGGGCGAAGATCCGGAGCCGGTTCGGCCCGCCCGTGACGAGGAGCCAGGCGCTTCCCGCGACGAACGCGATCCCGAACGCCATGGCGAGAAGCTGGAACGGCGGCACGGCGCGCAGCGAAACCGTCAAGGCGGCGAGCATGCCCCACATCACCACTGCCAGGGCACCGATGAGCGTGGCCCTTCGGGCGGATCCGGCTGGCGGCGAAGGGTTCATGCGCCGCCCGTAATTGGCTCCTCTGGGGCTGGCCAGCCCCGCCGGCAATGGCCGCTCGTCTGGTGCAGCCGAGCTCCGCTCGGCAGAGCGGAAAGCAGGAGAGTCGCCCCTGTCTAGCAGACACAGACAGAAGCAGCGCTGGTCAGGACCGCGACGGGCAGTCGCGGTCCCCCCGAGGCTCGTTCATCGGTCGATGAGATAGCCTGCCACCTTCCAGGCCCCGCCCTCGCGCGTGAGCGACAGGGTTTCGGTGGCTTCACCGCCATGTTCGAACCGGGTCTGGAAGCGGACCAGCTGGTAGCCGTGCGGCGGCGCCGGGATGCGTTCTTCGCTCACGAGGCGACGGGACAAAGCGCGCCCGAGCGGCACCCGCGCATCGTCGGATGCCGACCGCCAGGCTTCGACGCTGTTCAGGGATTGGAAGCTTTGCGCAGTGGCCGCCCAGCTCGCATTCCAATTGCTGGAATCGACCAGCGCCAGCCACTGCCGCGCCGCCTGCGCGACCGTGGAGTCGGCGACGGACGACGCCCCGGCCACTGGTTCTTGTGGCTGGGCGCTACTCGGTGTCGTTTCGGGCGCTCCCATCACGACCATCATCGCAACTGAGACTGAAAACATGGCAAGTCCTCCAATCGCCCAGGGATTGCGAGGCTTCGCAGTCGATCGTGCCCTGGGCTCATCGGACTGCTGCTCGGCCGGATCGGTTGCCGCATCCCCGATTCGCTTGTCCCCGAAAATTTCGGGGGTCGCGCCTTCGGCTTTGCTCAGGATCCGTGCGGCTTCCTTGCTGCTCGAAACGGCCAGCTTCCGACGGGCCTCACGCAGGCGCTCGTTGATCGTGTGAACGGACAGGCCGAGGTGCCGCGCCATGGACTTGGCGTCGTGCCCCCCAAGGAGCAGTCGAAGCGTCTGCTTCTCCTTCTCGGTCAGCGCGTGCAAGCCTTCCATTGTTCCTTATCCCGTGGCCTCCGTCGCCGGACGCTAGGGTGTCCCCAAAGGACAAGTCACCCCAAAAGAATTGTACTCATCCCGGAGGGAGCAGGGGGAAAACGGCTCGCCGTGCCTCCAAGCGCTTTCGTTCCTTCGTGACACCCGCCTGGACCGGCTGAGCTCCGCTCGGGCGGGCGAATGGCTGGAGGGCTAGAAAGAGCCGAAGCGCAGATCGCGATTGCGTTCGGCGCGGCGGCGCGCCCGGCACCAGGCGGTTCGACCACGCACCTTGCGAGCCCTTGCAGGTCGGAGCCGGCAAGGCGGAGGATACGCTTGAGGTGTGCGCACAGCATCTCGAGCCTTCTTTCGCTCGCATCGGCAGGTGAGTCACTCCATCCGAGTTCGGATGCCTCCATCCCCTTCCCGGCAAGTGCCGCGGCCGATTTGCAATTCTCATAAGTCTTTATATAAAGGCTTATGCAACGCACTCTCGGGACCCAGCTTCGCCACTTGCTAGACCTGCTCGATGGCGCGGTCGAGCGGAGCTACGCGAAGCTCGGCCTGACTTACCGCCCGCGCTACACACCGGTGATGCGTTGCCTGATGAGCGAGGCGCCGCTGACGCTTGGCGAGGTCGCCCGGAGAGCCGGAATCACCCAGCCCGCCGCAACCCAGACCGTCGCTCTGATGATCAAGGATGACCTGGTGGAAACGGTTCGGTCCAGCGACGGTCGCAAGAAACTGCTTCAGCTGAGCAGCCGGGGCCGGGCGATGGTGGCGCAGCTGCAGCGCGCCTGGGCCGCGACCGCGAGCGCCGCCAGGAGCCTCGACGACGACCTGCCGATGCCACTTCCCGCCCTGCTCGGCGCCGCAATCGAGGCGTTGGAGAGAAAGAGTTTCGACGCCCGGATCGACGAAGCGCGGGCACAACAATCAGCCAAGAGGAACATGAATTGATCAAGCTTTGGGAAAGCGGTCCCATCCAGCTCGGCTGCGACGGGGTGGTGAAGCCGGGGAAACTGCTCTGGTTGCGGAGCCTTGCCTGGATGGCCGTGCTGGCCGCCTTGCTGATCGTCTCGCTGGGCGTGATCGGCAGGACCTGGACCGCCTTGGTCCCGGTCGACGACTTGCCGCTGCGCTTCGCGGCGCGCAGCGCCGGCGCCGTCATCGTCCTGTGCCTTTATGTCTTGCTCGCTCGCCTAGTCGAACGCCGCCCCGTGAACGAGCTGGCGCTCAGGCCCGCGCCGGCCGAGCTCGCGATCGGGCTCGTCCTCGGCGCGCTGGTCATGGGCGGGGTCATGGCCATTCTGGTCGGCAGCGAGCTCTACCAGCTGACGATCAACGGGCCGCAACCCGTCTGGAAGGCAGCCGGCGCGGCGATCGAGGCCGGCATCGTCGAGGAGGTGATCGTTCGCGGCGTCATCCTCAGATTGCTGTGGCGTGGCTTCGGTGCCGCGATCGCCTTCATCGGCTCGGCGGCCCTGTTCGGGCTCAGTCATGTCGGCAACGCCGAAGGAAGCCTGTTCGCTGCCGTCTGCATCGCGATCGAGGCCGGACTGATGCTCGGCGCCTTCTACGCTCTGACCGGTCGGCTGTGGATGTCGATCGGCGTCCATGCGGCGTGGAACTTCACCCAGGGCTTTGTGTTCGGCGCGACCGTTTCGGGCCAGAGCATGGGTGCCTCGTTCGCGTCCAGCACCGCTCTGCCCGGCCATCCGCAATGGCTGACCGGCGGAGCCTTCGGCCCCGAGGCCTCCCTCCCGGCCCTGATCATATGCGGTGCCGTCGGCCTGGCCGCGATCTGGCTGGCGAGGAAGAAGGGTCGTTTCGGACCGACCGAGTCGGCCCGCCGCCCGACAGCCGCCGTACCGGCCGCGGCATGGTCCGCTCCTGACTGACAGCTGCGCCGTCCCTGCGCATCACCACCACGCGAGGTGGTGATTAGCGAAGGGCCGCCGACCGACGCGCCGATGCCCGAACTGCGGCGCTCGGCGAAATCCGCTGCGAGAGTGGGCCTGATCCGAAGCGGCGGGGCCCTGGAAGGTCATGCCGCCTTCTTGCCCGGCGTTGGTAAAGGCAGCCCTTGAAGCCGGTGGTCCAAAGCCGGAATCTCCTTCTGATGCTCTCGAAGCGTGCCTGGCCGCGGACTTCCAGTCCCTGTACCCGGTCGAGGATCCATGTTGGGATAGCCAGCTGACGAAATGTGGCCTTTCGAGTGCCTCTGCACGGTTGCTGAGGGCTATCAGCATGAGCTTGCCCCGGCCCCTGCGGGTTATCGCGACCAATCTGTCCTCCCCGCCGATTAGCCGCTGTCACAAATCTGCCACGCCATCTCAACAATCGCCCGCGCCTTGCGGGTTCGGCTTCCGCAATTCCGGTGCTGCGGATTAGGTTCGTGACGGACGCTTCCCCGCGGCCTGTCGCGGAGGCGTCGTGACATAAGGGGAACCCAGATGATGAGCATCGTTCGCCTCCTCCGGACCGGTACTGCCACCTTCGCCGTCGCCGCAGCCACGATCGGCCTCGGCTCTGCCGCTCATGCCCAGCCGAGCACCAGCCAGCCCGACGAGCTCCCCGCCGAGCAGAGCAGGGGCCAGGACGACCAGTCGATTCTCATCACCGGTTCGCGCATCCGGCGCGATCCGCTCGATCAGGACCAGCCCGTCGTCTTCGTCGATCGCGAGGATCTGGACCGGACCGGCCTCACCTCGACGGCCGAGATCCTCCAGCGGCTTCCCGGGTCCGGCGGCGCTCTCAACAGCCGGTTCAACAATAGCGGCAATTTCGGCAACCCGCCGGACGGCGGCGGGGTCGGGGCCGGAGCGGCGGAGGTGGACCTTCGCTATCTCGGCTCCCGCCGGACGCTCGTCCTTCTCAACGGCCTTCGCTTCGTCAACGCCGCCTCCGCGAGCGGCGTGCCGGGATCGGTCGATCTCAACGCAATCCCCGAAAACATGATCGAGCGGGTCGAAGTGCTCCAGGCCGGAGCCTCGGCGATCTACGGGTCGGACGCGATCGCCGGCGTGGTCAACATCATCAGCCGGACCCGGCAGGACGGGTTCCGCGCTTCGGCTCAGCTCGGCATCTTCGACGAAGGCGACGGCTTCAGCCAGAATTACCAGCTGAGCTGGGGCACCGGCGGCAATGACGATCGTACCCGGATCGTCATCGGCGGCAATTATGTCCGGCAGGAGGAAGTGAGTGCCGGAGACCGCGAACTTTCCCAATTCCCAACGCCCGGAGCAACCGCCTGCGACGCGTCGTGCAGCTCGGGAACGCCGCTCGGCCGGTTCATCGTTCTCGACAACGATCTCACGCTCCGCGGCCCGGTGATCGGCCGTCGGCCGGTCTTCAACCCGGCCAATCCGACCGATCCGGCCAGCGACTTCCGGGCCTTCACGACGCCCGACCGGTTCAACTTCGCCCCCTACAATCTCCAGCAGATCCCGCTCGAGCGCTATGGCGGCTTCGCCACCCTCACCCACGAGCTTTCCGACGTCCTGACCGTGACCCTGCGCGGCATCTACAACCGTCGCAATTCGCGCAACCAGGCCGCGCCTTTGCCCCTGTTCGTCGGTCCGGACGCCGGCAACGGCAACCTGCTCGACACGATCGTGATCGACGCCACCAACCCGTTCAATCCGTTCGGGCAGACGCTCGGGCCGGGAAGCTACAATTTCATCGGCCGGCGCGTCGTCGAGAACGGCCCGCGCCGCTACGACCAGCGGGTCGACACCTATTACCTCTCCGGGACCGTCGACGGATCGTTCCAGCTTCTCGGTCATGACTGGTACTGGGACGTGAACGGCGTCTGGGGCCGCAACGACGCGCAGCAGACCGTGTTCGGCAATATCAACGCCCAGAACCTGGCCCGCGCTCTCGGCCCCGTCGCGGACTGCACCGGTGCCTGCGTTCCGTTCAACATCTTCGGCGGCGAGGGGTCGATCACCGAGGCGATGCTGAACTACGTAAGCTTCATTCAGCGCGACAGCAGCGAGCAACGGCTCTGGGACATCTCCGCCAATGTCAGCGGCGGACTGTTCGAGCTGCCCGGCGGAACCGCCGCCATCGCTCTCGGAGTCGAGCATCGCGACCAGAGCGGCCGCTTCGATCCGGATCCGATCGTCGCCGCCGGACTCGGGTCGGACATCCCCGCGCTTCCGACGCGCGGCGGCTACAATGTCGACGAGGCCTATGCCGAACTTCGCCTTCCGTTGCTCGCCGACCGGCCCTTCTTCCACCGGCTCGAAGTGACCGGCGCCGCCCGCTATTCCGATTATTCGACATCGGGGTCGACGACGACGTTCAGCGCCGGGGCGAACTGGGAGCCGATCCAGGGGCTGCTGTTCCGGGGAAGCTGGGCGGAAGGATTCCGGGCGCCGTCGATCGGCGAACTGTTCGGAACGCCCTCGCGCTTCGACCAGGAAGTGGACGATCCCTGCTCCCAGGGCAGCACCGCGCCCCAGAACTTCAACAATTCGTCGACGGTGAGGCAGAACTGCATCGCCCAGGGCGTTCCCGCCGATGGCAGCTATACCCAGCTCAACCCGCAGATTTCCGTCCTCACCGGAGGCAATGAAAATCTCGAGCCCGAAACCTCGGAAAGCTGGGTGTTCGGCGCCGTCTGGCGTCCGTCCTTCGCGCCGCGTTTGTCGATCGAAGCCAATTATTTCGACATCCGGGTCGACGGCGCGATCCAGGCGATCGACGCCGAGGTGCTGCTCGGCCGCTGCGCCCTCACCGCCGATCCGCTGAGCTGCGGGGCGATCACCCGGACCGCCTCGGGACAGGTGGGGCAGATCAGCGGCTTCCTTCGCAACATCGCCAGCATCGAGACGGACGGAGTCGACGTCACTCTCAACTATCGGAGCCCGGCGAGCGACATCGGCACCTTCTCCCTGTTCTGGACCAACAGCTTCCTGTTCAACTACACGGTGACGGTCCCCGCCACCGAGGGCTTCACGGTGATCGAGCGCGAGGGCACGGAACAGGGGAGCCCGGACCAGGCCTTTCCCAAATACAAGTCGACCGCCATCCTCGACTGGTCCCTGGGTCAGTTCGGGGCGTCGGTGACCGGCCGCTATATCAGCGGCGTCGACGAGGCCGACGGCAACCGGATGGACTCGATCTTCTACACCGACCTTCAGCTGCGCTGGAACCTCGACGACGGCTTCGGCTTCGCGATCGGAGTCAACAATCTGCTCGGTGCCGATCCGCCGCCCTGCTTCACCTGCGGCCTCAACAATATCGATCCGACCACCTACGATCTTCCCGGCCGCTTCTTCTACGCCCGGGCGACCTTGCGGATGTAGGGGTCAGGCCGATCCGGCGGCCCTTCCGGCTACGGGAGCGGCCGCCGCTTCGGCGATGGCTGGAACGCGGCTCGGGCCATTACCAGGCTGAACCCACAAGGCGCGGCGCCCTTCAGGCCCATCCGAAGTCGTGCTAATATGACTGCCATGTCGTTCGACACGGTGATGATGTCATTCGCCGGGATCACCGCCCTGCTCTCCCTCGCGCTGGCGGTGCGGGCGCTCGGGACGGGCAGGATTGCGCTCGAAGGGCACAGGTACGAACGGGCAAGACAGCCCGTCGAATATTGGTTCGCCGTCGCCGCCGCCGCTTGCCTGTTCCCGGCCTTGTTCCTGGCGCTTCTTCTCGCCGGCAGCGGGGCGACTCTTGTTCTCGGAACGCTGCTCCATGTCTTTGCCGCCACGACGATCGGCTTTTGGCTGGTTCGCGGACTCCAGGCCGGCGAAACCGGAATCGGAAAGCTCAGGCTGGAGCGGAAGCTGGACCCCTGGCTCTACTGGACGATCATCGCCGCGATGGCCGCCACCTTCGCCTTGCTGACCTCCTTGATTGCTGTGAGGATAGCTCATGGTCAATGAATCGGCAGCCAACAAGCGGATCATCAGGGAGGCGTTCGAGGGCCTCGCCGAGGCGGACGCGAGCGCCTTCCTCGCGACCATGGCCGAGGACTTCACCTGGATCATCGAAGGAAGCTCCGCTTTGTCGCGCCGCTTCGAGGGCAAGGCCGCGGTTCGAAACGAACTCGTGCCGGCCTTGTTCGCCAACTTCGCCACCGAATATCGCAACTTCGCCGAAGAGATCATCGCCGAGGATGACCGAGTCGTCGTCCTCGCGCGCGGCGAGGTGAAGACGGTCCGCGGCGAAGACTATAACAACAGCTATTGCTTCGTGATCCGGATGCGCGACGGCAAGATGGTCGAGCTTCGCGAATATATGGACACGGCGCTGGCCGAAGCGCGTTTGCGAATGGACCTCGGCTAGTTGGATGGGGAGCGTCCGCATTTCCTGATCGGCAACTTGAGGGATATTGGACTTCCGACAGACACCCGCCGTTCGCGAAATCGCCAGCCATCCACGGGGCCATGCGTCGGAAAGCCCTGACGGGAAGGACCACTGGAACGGGCTCGGAGAAATCCCCCGCCTGACACGTTGAGCCTCTCGTGCGCTTTTTCTTCGGCTTCTTCGCCGCGCTCGTGCTGCTGGCGGCAATCGGCCTCGCTTTCATCTGGACCGGGGCCTATAACGTCGCCGCCAGTACGGGACATTCGGGGTCGGTCCGCTGGCTGCTGGGAAGCCTGATGGAGCAGTCGGTCAAGGCGCGCGCCGGCGATGACGAAGCCTCGGCGCAACTCGTTCGTTCGGCCGACCTCCGCTCCGGCTTTCGCGAATATCGGGAATATTGCGTCCACTGCCACGGCGCTCCCGGGGTCCAGCCGCACGAATGGACTCGCGGAATGACTCCCCAGCCTCCGCCGCTGTCGGAGGCGGCCGCCGATTGGACTCCGGCGCAGATCTTCTGGATCGTCAAGAACGGGATCAAGATGACCGGAATGCCCGCCTTCGGCGACAGCGAGTCCGATGGAACGATCAGAGATATCACCGTCTTCGTCGATCGCTTGGAAGGAATGACGCCCGAACGCTATTCCGAACTCGAAAGGAGCTGGGGCTCGTCGGGCGGCGATCAGCACTCGTCCGGCGGCGGACACAAGCACGGTCCCGCCGAGGCCCACTGATCGGTCGGCAACGAGAGGAAAGCTCGGGATGCGGGCGAAGCACCACCACGCCCGCCCCGAACGGCGTCAGCCGCCGGTGACTCTGAACTCCGCGAAGTTGCCGTCGGCCTCGATGACGCCGCTGATATAGCGGCCGGTCACTGCCCGGGGGCGCCTTGCGGATGTAGGGGCCAGGCCGATCCGGCGGCCCGTCCGGCTGGGCAGGGGCTAGCGGACTCGTCCGGGAATGCCCATGAAGGCGGCGCCGGCCGGCACGTCGCGGGCGACGACGCTTCCGGCGCCGACGATCGCGTCGTCGCCGATCGTCACGCCGGGCAGGATGATCACACCAGCGCCGATCCAGACGTTCGCTCCGATCGTCACTGGGCGTGCGAATCGAACCTGTCTTCCTCGAAGGTCCGGGACCCTCCTATGGTCGGATGCGAGGATCTGGACGCCCGGGCCGATCGCCGTGAGTTCGCCGATCGTGACGGCTTTCACGTCGACAACCACGCAGTTGAAGTTGAGAAAGGCCCCTCTACCCAGCGAGATGTTGTACCCGTGCTCGCAGAAGAAGGGCGGCCGAACGACGGCGTCTTCTCCTGCGGCGGCGAAGCGATCGGCCAGAAGCAGGAATCGGTCCCGGTCCGATAGTCCCGCAGCATTGTATCGCTCCAGCCAGGCCGCTGCGTCTTCGCGGCCTTTTTCGGGTTCCTCATCCTTGAATGCCGGGCCCATTCGGCGAGCGCCGGATTTTCGCCACTGCCGTAGCGGCGCGAACGATCGTTCAATCGCCACGAACGCTGATGTCCGCAAATCGGGCTTCCGTTTCCGGGCCGATCCACAAGGCGACTCCGCCCGACGCGTCGGCGCCCAGCTTCAGGTCGTTGACGACCAGGGCCGGCTGGTCGGCGCCGTTCAGGAACAGCCGCGCTTGCTCGCCGCGAATCTCGATCCGGAACGGGATCCACTCGCCCGGCGCCATGTCGCTGTAGCTTTCATAGACGCCGGGGGAGTCGCGCCGAAGTCTTTCCCAGGGGAAGTCGGGTTCCGATACATATTGAATGGCGCGGTTCCGGCGCAGCTGGTCCTGCGAGCGCGCATTGGTGGGACGAAGATAGAAGGCTTCGTATCGCAGCGGCTGGGACTGGACTCGAAAGGCGATTCCGACGAAGCCCCGAGCTCCGGCGGACGCGCCTTCGGCCGGCATCCCGGCCATCCGACCCTCGATCACACCATTCCGGAAGTCGGGAACGCGAAGCGGAACGAGGCGATGTTCGGCCACGAGGCCGGCCGTGTCGCGTACATGGACCGATTCGAACCCGCGATAGCGGCTACGCTCCACCGCCACTCCAGGCGCCGGCTCCCCCGTCGCCAATGGCATTGTCGGCGCTGCGATCGAAGGCAAGGGTGCGGCGAGGCCCGCGGCGAGGGCCATCAGGCAGACGCGAACAGCCCGGTTTCGATTCGTTTCGGCCATGAAACTACGCCTAGTGGGCGGCTCCGGCCCGCGCGTCGATTCCTCGACCAACGCGTTCTCGGCTTCGATGGACGACATCGCCCTTTCCGGACCAGCCTGTCGTTCCGCCTGTTCGCCGCATCGGCTATGGGCTCGCAGGCAAGGCCGGCGACACCGGAAGCGATGAAAAGGAGAAGGCGATGATCTGCAGGGTCTGGCGCGGGTGGACCATGCCTGAAAATGCCGAAGCCTATGAAAGGCTGCTCAAGGGCACCATCGTCCCAGGAATTGAGGCCCGGCGGATTTCCGGCTTCCGGCACATCGACATCATGCGCCGGCCGCTCGGCGAAGAGATCGAATTTTCGACCATCATGTGGTTCGACGATCTCGACTCGATCAAGGCCTTTGTCGGCGAGGATGTGGAGGTTTCGCACGTCCCCGCCGCTGCGCGAGCGGTCCTGTCCCGCTTCGACGAGCGGGCGGTCCATTACCAAGTGCTCGATCGCCGAAGCCAGGCCGCCTGAAATGGCCGGCGGACCGGCACAGTCCAGGGCTGGGCCAATAGCCGCGGACCGTCGCATCGTTCCACCGGGCCCAATGGGTCGGAAGGGCAAAATTCGCTCCGTTTCGGTGCAAAGTCCGGAGCAGCGCGTTTCGGTGGTGATGAACCACCTCCACATGCCGCCAAGGTCAAGCCTGAGGGAGACCGCTCGGCGATGACTCTTCGAGAAGCGCAAAGGGCCGCCTTCCAGGTTCCGGACGAGGTCTGCTATCTCAACTGCTCCTATCTCGCGCCTCAGCTGCGAAGGGTGGCCGAGGCGGGAAAGGCGGCGATCGACTGGCGCTCGCGCCCGTGGGAGATCCTTGCCGGCGACTTTTTCGGCAATGTCGAGCGCGTGCGACGGCTGTTCGGCCAGCTGGTCGGCGCGCCGGCCGACTGCATCGCCTTGATCCCGGCCGCGAGCTACGGGATCGCGACCGCGGCCGGAAGCCTGCCCTTCGCCCGCGGCGACAGCGTCCTTCTGCTGGAGGGCGAATATCCGTCCAACTTCTACGCCTGGGACAGGCTGGCGAGGGAAAGGGGCGGAAGCCTCGTCCGGGTGCAGCGGCCGGATGACGGAGACTGGACCTCGGCAATACTGGCCGAACTCGCCCCCCGAGTGCGGATCGCCTCGCTTCCGCATTGCTTCTGGACGGACGGAAGCGCGCTCGATCTTGTCAGGATCGGCGAGGCCTGCCGGTCGCAGGGGACGGCGCTGGTGCTCGATCTCACCCAGTCCTGGGGAGCGGTCCCGGTCGACCTTGCCACGATCGATCCCGATTTTGCGATCGCGGCCGGCTATAAATGGCTGCTTTGCCCTTATGGCTCCGGCCTGATGTACGTCGCCCCGCGCCACCATGGCGGGCGGCCGCTCGAGGAGAATTGGGCGGGCCGGGCCGGCGCCGACCGCTTTGCCGAGCTCGTCCCCTACAAGGACAGCTATCAACCCGGCGCCCGCCGCTTCGACGTCGGCGAAAAAAGCAATTTCACGACGGTTGCCCAAATGGTGGCGGCGCTCGAGCAGTTGAACGAATGGCAGGTGCCCGACATTGCCGAGCGGCTCCAGCTGCTCACCGAAGCGCTGACCGAGCGGAGCGCCGAAGCGGGGCTCACCCGAAGGACAGCGAAGTTGCAGGCCCCGCACATATTGGGCTTCGACTTGCCCCCTGATGCGCCGGCCGACCTGGTCGAGCGCCTGGCTGTGGACGGAGTCCATGTCAGCCGGCGCGGGACGTGGCTCCGCCTTTCCCCCCACCTGCACGTGAACCAGGCGGACCTGGACCGCTACGAAGCCGCGCTTCGACGTCATCTGGGCCGAGGCTGAGCCCGGTCGCCACCGCGGCTCAGGACCGCTGAACCAACCCTCTTGATCGTCGTTCACTCGGCGGGACGGTCAGCAGGAGGTTCCGCAATGGACGGCGACGGCAGGCAGGCGATGGTCATGGGCTGGGGTCGCTTCGTGGCGATGATCGCCACGTCCAGCGTCATCATGTTCCTGCTGATGTACCAGCTCGTCTACTCGGCCGGCCATGTGATGTTCAGCGTCAACCGGCTGCTTTCGGCGCTCATCATGGGCGGAGTCATGACGGCGGTGATGCTCGCCTTCATGTGGAAGATGTACCGGCCGAAGCTGGCGAAGATCGTCGTCCTTTCGGGCGGCCTGCTGGTCGCGGCCGGGCTCCTGGCCCTCAACCGAAGCCAGGCGCTGGTCGACGACACCCGCTTCATGAAGGCGATGATCCCGCACCATTCGATCGCCATCAACAATGCCCGAAAGGCGCGGATCAGCGATCCTCGGGTCCGCAGGCTCGCCGACACGATCATCGAAAGCCAGGTGCGGGAAATTGCGGAGATGAAGCTTCTGATCGAGGATATCGAGCGCAATGGCGAACGCGGTGCCCGGCCGCTCCCCGCCCGCTCGGCCGGTCTGACTCCGGAAATGCTGGCCAGGGCGCGCGAAGCGACCCGATGAGCGACCGCGTTCCTCCCCGGGGGCTCGCCTGGACTCCAGTAACGGCGAGACCGCATCTTCGTGCCCGACTTGGCGGACAGCGCAGGCGAGTAGCCGAAACTCTCATGAAGTCAGGGCGTTGACGCAGCTCCTGTTGAGGAGAAGTATCATGCGTAAGATCATTCTGGGAGTGGCCGTGGCGGCACTCATCCCCACGCTCGCAGCGGCCCAAGGCCGAGGCCAGGGCGGCCCTCCGATGACTCCGCCCGGCCAGTCGGGAATGTCGGGGCCGGGTCGCGGCGACATGGGGCGAGATATCGGCCAGTCGCGCGGCGACTTCGGTCGATCGATGGGCCAAGAGCAGCGGCGAATGGATCGCGGCCAGGCGGAGCAGCGGCGCCTGGAAGCCGAGCGGCGCCGAACCGAGGCTCGGGAGCGGCGCGCGACGGCCGGACAGAACGGCCGAAGCGGCCTCGACTATCGCGACCGGCAGGGAGCGACCGGGCTGGACAGGGCCCGGCAAGTCGCCGCGACTCCGGGACTGCAGGGGCTCGATCGCGCGGAAATGGCACGCCTTCGCGACCGGGATTTCGACGCGATCGAACGCGACCTCGAAGACTGGCGGCGTGACTTCAACGTGGACCGTCAGACCTGGCAGAACGAACGTGATCGCTGGCGCGAATTGCGCCGGACGATGACTCCGGAACAATGGGTGGCCGTTCGCGAGACTTGGATGGCTCAGCGCGCCGAATGGCAGGCGCAGCGGGATGCCTGGAGCCAGCGCTATCAGGGGCGCGGCGGACCTCGACGATAGACAGATCAGCAACGTTTCGTCTGCGAGCTCCGGCCCTCTCTCTCCTCTCCCGGGGGGAGGGCCGGCCACAACGAAGTCCGCAGAGCAGCGTTGCACGCTGGCACCGAGATGTTCAATGTCGCTGCGGGGGCGCCGCCTTGGCGCCACCCGAAAGGGAGGTGACATGTTCAGCCACGTGATGATCGGGGCAGACGATATCGAGGCATCCCGGCGATTCTACGACGCCACCCTCGGCGTGCTCGGAGTTCCACCCGGAAGGGAGGACGAGAAGGGACGGGTCTTCTGGATGACGAGGCAGGGCGTCTTCGCCATCACTCGGCCGATCGACGGCCAGCCCGCGTCCTGCGGCAATGGCAGCACGATCGGCTTCGCCGCGGCTTCTCCGCAAGAGGCGGATGCGTGGCACAAGGCGGGACTGGAGAATGGCGGAACGGCGATCGAGGATCCGCCCGGAATAAGGGAAAGCGGCCTCGGCAAGCTGTACCTCGCCTATCTGCGCGATCCGGCCGGCAACAAGATCTGCGCCCTTCATCGCATGCCGGCCTGACATTCCGTTGAGGGAGTTCGGCGTCAGCGACGGCGGCCTCCGCTGAGTCTCGCCGACACCTCCATAGAAGGCCGAGTCCGCTAGGCCGGGCAGCGATCGATCAGCACCTCGAACCGGTCACCGCCGGCATCGGTATAGACTTGCCGCACGCGCGCGCCGAGGCCCACAAGGTAGGAGATCGTGGCGTCCGCGCACATCGCGATCTGGTCGCTTGCCGACTGCACCCGCCGACGGGCGCCGAGTTCCTCCGGGCTCAGGTCGCGGCCGATCGCGATTTCATAGACGACGTCGGAGCCTTCGGCGCGCACTCCGGACCAGGTCCGCTCCTCGTCCAGGCGCATCGGAAGCTGGAGTCGGGCCTGCTCGACCAGGGCGGCGACGAGCTCGCGCAGCTGCGCATCCGATGGCTTCTGAGCGCCGGCGCCACCGGCAGCGAGCAGCGCGGCGAGCACCCATGTCGCGCGGGCCACGGCCTTCGTCATGATGGTCCCCTTCTCGTCAGGGACGGCAACGCTGCGCCTTTGCGGCGCCGAGGTCAAGCGATGCGGAAGCCAGCCAGATCGGGCAGGTTCCTACCGAAATCAGCGCCGGATCGCCGAGCGAAGGATCCGGGCCAAAGCATCGGCGGAGTAGGGTTTCTGGAGCAACGGAAATCCGGCGCTCCCCTCGGCGGCGATGACGTCGCTATAGCCGCTGGTGAGCACGACCGGCAGCCCGGGCCAGCGCTCACGGACCTGCCTCGCGAAATCGACGCCGTTGGTGCCCGGCATGACGACGTCGCTGAACACGAGGTCGAATTGCGTCGGGTCGCGCTCGAGTATCTCCATCGCTTCGGCCGCGTCGGTGGCAAGGCTCGCCTCTACCCCAAATTCCTCGAGGAGTTGAGCGGTGAAGGCGCCGACATCGGGATTGTCCTCGACGACCAGGATCCGCGCTCCGGCCGGAAGACCGCTCGATCGGGGTGCCGGGCTCTCCGCCATCGGCTCGCCGGAGGCGCTCGGAAATCTCAGGATGACCCGGGTGCCCTGGCCGAGGTCGCTGCGCACGTCGACATCGCCACCGGACTGCTTGATGAAGCCATAGACCTGGCTGAGGCCGAGGCCGGTGCCCCGGCCCACTTCCTTGGTGGTGAAGAAAGGTTCGAAGATCCGCGAAAGGTCTGCCTCGGGGATTCCCTGGCCGCTGTCGGTGACGCTGACCGCGACCATCTTTTCGCCGCCCTCCCCCACTTCGCGCTCGACGCAGATGTGGAGCCGCCCCTCACCGGCCATGGCGTCGCGCGCATTGACGACCAGGTTGACGATCGCGGTTTCGAACTGGGCGGCATCCGCCTCGACGAAGCAATCCTCGCAATATTGCTCGACCACCAGCTCGATCCGCGAACCGAGAATGGCGCGAAGCATGTCGGCAATGCTGGCGATCCGGGCCGACACGTCGAATATTTCCGGCTTGAGCGCCTGGCGGCGCGCAAAGGCGAGCAGCTGGCCGGTCAGCTTGGCGGCCCGGTCCGCCGTATCGGAAATGGCATCGACATAGCGGCGGCGCCGTTCCTCGCTGAGGTCCGGACGCCGAAGAAGGTCGGCCGAGCCCCTGATCACCGTCAGCAGATTGTTGAAATCATGGGCGATGCCGCCGGTGAGCTGGCCGATCGCCTCCATCTTCTGCGCCTGGCGAAGCGCATCGTGGGCCAGTTCCAGTTCCTGCGTCCGCTCGGCGATCCGTTGTTCCAGAGTCTGGTTGAGGCCCGTGAGCTCGGCGATAGCCCGGCTTCGTTCGAACACTCGTCCCACCTGTTCGCCCAGCGTCCTGACCACGAGCATCAGTTCGGTGTCGGGCGGTGTTTCCTCGTGCGTGAAGAATTCGAGGACCGCCATCAGCTGGCCAGCGCTCCTGATCGGAAAGCCGAAGGCGGAGCGGTAGCCCAGGCCTTTTCGGACGAAGGCGGCTTCGTTCTCCGTATCCGAAATCCAGGTCGGTTCCCCGGACTGGAGGATGAGGCCGGGAAGGCCCACGCCCGGGGTGAAGATGATCTGCGAGGTTGCAGCGCGCAATCGGTCGAACACCGCTCCGTCGCGCCCGTGCCAGATCCCGGTCGATACGAGTCTATCCTCCTCCGCGGCCGACGGAGGCGTCAGGGCGTGGCCGACCGGCCAGCCGGTCAGGTCGCAGATCGCCCGAAGCGTTTCCCGAAGCACCTCCTCCACCGACTCCGTCTCGCCCGCGAACCGCGCGATGTGGAACAGAAGCTGGGATTCGCGCGCCTGCCGGACGAGCAGGTCTTCCGACCGCTTGCGGCCGGAAATGTCGCGAAGGAAGCCGATGAAGATCGTCTCCCCTTCCGAACAGGTTGTGGTGATCGAAAGCTCGATGGGAAACTCGCGCCCGCTTCGGTCCATCGCGCTGATTTCGAGCCGCTGGCCGATCACCCGCGCCTCGCCGGTCCGGTTGAACCGATCGATCCCCTCGATGTGGGCCGATCGATAGGCTTCCGGCACGATCAGGTCGGCCATCAGCTTGCCCAGCGCTTCTTCCCGGCTCCAGCCGAAACTCTCTTCGGCCACCCGGTTCCACTCGGCGACGGTGCCGTCGGAGCGCATCGCGACGACCGCATCCAGCGCGGTTTCGAAAACCGGCCTCAGTCGTTCCAGCGCGCTATCATCGGATCGATTCGACAAGATGGAATGGCTTTACGAGACCGCTGGCCCCGCGTCACCTCGTTCCCTCACGATCCCGGGACAAGTCGTTCGAACAGCGCGCTTTTCGTCGCACCGCCCGAGGGGAAACCGAAGCCGTGGAAGGACCTGCAGATCCCCTGGTCCAGGGCCTCGGATCGGGCGATGGACGAGATCCTCCTTGTATTCGGAGGCGGCCCGCCTCACCTAGGCTAGGCTACAGTCGCAAATGAACGGTCTTTGGCGCTTTGCGGCTCCTTCTTCCTTCTCTCGCCTCTCGCAGCACCGGGGGGCCGATTGGCGGCTCGCCACAAGAAGGAAAAAGACATGATCACCGGAACCGTGAAATTCTTCAACATCGACAAGGGCTATGGCTTCATCCAGCCGGAGACCGGCGGAAACGACGCCTTTGTCCATATCAGCGCCGTTCAGGCGTCCGGCCTCGGCACGCTCGATCGCGACCAGCGCGTTTCCTACGAGCTGGAAACCGATCGCCGCGGCAAGACGAGCGCGGTCAACCTGCAGTCGGCCTGAGCCGTTTCGATGGGCGGGGGCGGCAACGCTCCCGCCTTTCCCGCAAACAGCTGAAGGAACTGCCCATGTCCGCCCAACACGATTTCTACGCCGCGCGAGCGGCCGATGCCCGAGCCGATGCCGAGCGATCTCCGCTCGAGAATGTCCGGGAACGATGCCTTCGCGCAGCGGCGGCCTGGGACAGCATGGCGGATCGCGTCCGCCGCACCGAAGCCTTTCGCGCCGAGCATCAGGCGGCCAAGGCCTCCCAAATCTAGAACTTCCCGCCGGGCGCTTCGGGCGCCAGCAAACCGGTACTGGCGGCCAACCTGCGCGGCCCGCCCCGCGCCTGCCGGCCAGCGCCGGAAGCGGGTGTGTGCACCCGCTCAATAGCCGGGAGAAGCGGACATTCACCGCTCCGGCGCCGCGCCATCGCCGACTTATCTCTCGTCGACGCTGTCGCTGCTCCCTTGCCAACGCCGATGATTAACGCTTCATCTGGCTGATAGGGCTGGAATGGGGAGGAGCGGATGACGCTCGGCGCGATTCTGGCGGTCTTGGCCGCCGCCGCGGGTCTGGCAATTCCGCCGGCCGCGGCTGCGCAGTCCGCCGAAACTTTCGATCCGCGCGTCTTCCGGAATGGGCTGCAAGGCGAACCCACGCGCTTCCTGATTCTCGGAACCGGCCATCTCTCCAGTGCCGACCAGATCGATCCGGAATGGCTCGATCCCCTGCTGGACCGGCTCCAGGCCTTCGCTCCGGCAGCAATCGCGATCGAAGCCTTGTCAGGAGAAAGCCTTCACCACATCAGCGCCTACGAGAGGATCTACCCCGATCTGGCGGCGATGTTCGGTGGCACGGCACTCAGTCTCGCGGCGCTGGCGCGAAGCTCGGTTGGCCTGGACATGCCCGCCGCAGAAGGCGCCGTGCGAGAAGCGCTCGCCCAATGGCCGGCCGATCCCGCTCCGTCCCAGCGTCGCCGGCTCGCCGCCTTGTTCCTCGCGTCCGGCGATCCTCATTCCGCCCTCGTCCAGTGGATGCGCCTTGCCGAGGCGGAACGGCGTCCGGAGGACGGCCTGACCGGGGAATTGGCCGAGCGACTGAACCGCCTCTCCACCAGCGCCAATGAACGCGTCGCCATCGGTGTCAGGCTGGCCGTCCGGCTCGGGCTGGAGCGGGTCCATGCCATGGACGACCAGAGCGAAGCCGACGTCATATTGTCCGTCCTCGACGACTTTGCGGCCGCGGAAAGAAGCCCGGCCGCTGAATCAGCCCGGGCGCGCTATCCACGCGTCGAATTCACGCCGATCGACTCCGCGGACAATGCCTTGCAAAACTTTCGCGAGCACAACAGCGACGAAGCCGGGCGAAGCGATGCCGCTTCGCAGTGGCGTTCAAGGCTCGAAGCCCAAACCCACCAGGAAATGCATCGCCGACGTCTCGCCTCCTGGGAAACCCGCAACCTGCGGATGGCCGCCCACATCCGCGAAATCTCTGCGCCTCATCCCGGCCGTCCGATTCTCGTCCTCGTCGGCTCCGCACACAAGCCCTACCTCGAAGCCTATCTTTCCCGGATGAGCGATGCCGACCTTGTCGAGGCCGAGGAGATCCTCGGCCGATGAGATCGCCCTCCGGAAACGCCTGGATCGACCTTTCGCCTCGGCCGTAGGAGCGGGATGACTCTCGACAGGGACGGATAATCGCCCGAAGCGGGTCAGCCGCTTGCCCCTCCCGCGCCGGTGGCGCGCTTGTCGGAGTTCCCCTTGGGCTCGCCGTCGCTCGATCCTTGGTTCCGTCGCCCGTAGAGCCGCGTGAACGGCGCTCCAGTCACGCCATGCGCCAGGAGGGATCCGCAGATGACCAGGCTGACCACGTCCCAGATCAGCGGTTCCTGAAGCCGGTGTTCCATCAGCGACGCATAATAAAGTGCGGCGACTGCGATCGGGCCGAACCAGCCGACAAACAGGGCGTCCCTTGAATTGCGGATCTGCGCAAGCGCCGGCCGCAGAAGCAGGATGACCGGCAGTCGCCGCAGGATCAGGATCGCCGCCACGAGGGCAAGGCCGCTCCAGCCCAGATCCATCCAGCCCGCCCAGGGAAGCGCCGCGCCTATCAGCACCATGATCGGAATGGCGAAGAAGCGGTTCACCGCCTCCTGCCCCTGCTCCTCGTTGTGCCGGTCGTCGCTGCTCACGACCTGGGTGAACATGGCGCCCGCGGCGAAGACGACGAGCACCTCGTCGCTCTGGATCAGCTTGCCCGCGCCGGCCGCCAGAAGCCCGAGTGCGACGGTGTAGACGAGCCGCCAGTCCGACTGGATCGATCCGCCCTTCTCGGCGGCGCGAAGCAGCTTTCCCGCCGCATAGCCCAACAGGAGCCCGAACAGGGTGGCCACGCCGACGTGCCACAGCAAAGTGTTCGTCAGCCAGTGCGTCACCGCCTCTCCGGCCGGACGCGTGAGAAACAGGAAGGGCAGGAAGACGAAAAGATAGCCAAGGCCGTCATTCGCTCCGGATTCGAACGAGATGGCGTTGCGAAGGCGCTCCGGAATGTTCTTCTCGGCCAGTTCGCCGGTGACGATCGGCGTTGCCGCGATCGGATCGGTGGGGGTGAGGATCGCCCCGATCAGCAAGGCGAGCCAGAAGGAGATGCCAAGGACATAATAGACCAGCCCGGCGCTGATCGCCCACATCAATGGCATTCCGATTCCGATCAGGACCAGCATTCCGCGCCAGTTCGTCCGGGGAAATTCCCTTGGAACGCGAAGCGCGACTCCGATCAGGCCGATTCCGAGCGTCAGCCGGGCGGCGCGCTCCAGGAGCGTCGAACGGTCGCCCATTTCCTCCAGGTTGATGAGGTTCAGGAGCTCCGGTCCGAGGACGATCCCGATCGCGAGGGCAATGAGCGTCGGCGGGACGGGGCTCTTCGCAAGCGACCTGGAGGCGAGGCCGAGGACGAGGATCAGGCCACCGAGCAGGGCAACAATCGTGTTGAACTCGTTCATCATGCCGTCTCTCCACCACGGCAGGCATTACGAGCTACAGCGGCAGCCGTTCCCCGCCCGGGGCGATGCAAAGCTCCAGGTCGAGCGCACATCCCGAGGAGGGACGAGAAGACCGGCGCGTCCGGAAGGGCATCGAACCTGCCGGTAAGCTGCGCAGGCGGGCTCCATTCGCTCGACCCGCCGCGCCGCTGGCCGTCGCCCGCCATTTCATGGTAGGACGACCAGGCGTGAAACAGGGGAAGTTCCGATGTTCCGCATCCTTTCCGCCGCTGTCCTCGCCCTCGCCTCCGCGCCCGCTGCCGATCCGGCCGCAAGTGACGAAATGGCGAGGCTCGGCGAGCGAACGATGACTCAGCTCGAAGATTATGTGATGCGCGGCGACGGCGGCTCGATCCTCGCCCTCGCCCACCCCGCTTTCCGCACGGTCCTTCCGGTCGGAAGGGTCGAAAGTCGCGGCGCGGTGGCGGAAACGGCCGGCAATGTCCGACTGACTCGTTTCGACCAGCGCCTGCTCGACGTCAGGCGGTTCGGCGACACCGCCATCGTCCTCACTCGGGCCGACGCGGAAGGCACCGTCGCCGGAAATCCCTTCCCCGCCCGGATCCTGATGAGTCACGTCTTCTCCCGCGAGGATGGCGAGTGGCGCCTCGTCCACCGCCAGATGACTCCCATCTCGATCCCCGATCCCGCCTTCGACCAGGCCCTCGCCGCGACCGCCGGTGATTTCGACACCGACTAGGCCGGGTTCGCTCCGGAAATGCCGAATCGACAATCCCTTCGTGGGTGGCTTCCGACGCAGTCAGGTGCTTCGAGCTCCCGGAGGACCGAAGCTCACCTGGTCCCAACAGGCACGGTTGAACCTCGGCGGACGTCGACGGCAAATGCCGTACCTTGCGTCAAGGCCCTGCCTTCCTGGCCCAGGCCGCGATGAGGTCGTGCACATGTGCGTACGACCGCCACGCGCTTTGCGCCCAGTCGCGAACAGCGGCTTCATGTTGCGCCGATCCCGCAAGAGGCGAGACGTCCGCAGTCGTCACTTCGAAGCTTTCCGGCGGCGGCAGGCGCGGCAGGTCTGCTTTTCTGGCCGCAACCCGAAGCATGAAGGCGTGGGCTTCGGCTGGAGACAAACCCTGCTCGAGCTGCGCATGAAGTCGGGTGAGGTGGATCCCGACGGACTGAATCGCTTGGCGACTGGCGTCACCGGGGTGCTGAACGGCGAAGGCGTCGACGCTGAGGCGATGGACGGACATGAGCCGAGGATCCGAATATTCCGCGGCCAAGATTCGCCCGAATGCGGCCCAACAGGCCGGGCTCGAAGTCATGTATCTGTGGATCGGGCCGTCCTCGGGACTGAACTCGCCGCCGCAGCCCACGCACCTTTCGACTGCCATGACCGTCCGGTAAAGGCCCAGCTCCGGGAATGAAAGGGATTGATCGCCACGGCAAGGTTGGGAGCCGCCTTGGAGCGCCCGGTCGGCAGCGGAGGTTAACACCATGGGCTCCTTCGCTTCGAGTGAGATCGGCAGCCAAACCGGCTTCCCACCCGGTGCGGGACAGGACGGGCATGTAGGTGCGTAGGTTCAATGTATCGGTGGCGGACTCCGTCGAGGAGTCCATCGAGCGGATGATCGGGGAAGGCCTCGACAGCTACAACGAAGCTCAAGCCGGACCAGACCCGTCGCGTGTCGCCTGGGTCGTCGCACGCGATGATTCGGGTGCGGTGGTTGGCGGATTGAAAGGTGTCTCGATCTGGACATGGTTCCTGATCGACTGGCTCTGGGTGAATGAGACGGCTCGCGGAGCCAGGCTTGGATCGGCCCTGGTTGCTGCTGCCGAGGATGTCGCCCGCGAGCGCGGTTGCAAGTACGTTTATCTGAACACCTTCAGCTTCCAGGCGCCGCATTTCTATCGAAAGCTCGGCTATCACGAATTTGCCAGGCTGGACGACTTTCCCGCCGGACATTCTCGACACTGGCTGAAGAAGGATTTGCTGGAGTAAGGCAAGAACGCGCGGCGGATGGTCGCAATGGGTCCAATGCGGACGCTGGGCCGGGTGTCGGAAACCGGGTGACGAGCGGACATTCGGCTCCACCCGGCGGTGTTGACGGACTCGGTTTTGTTCGCCCTGACGAAATGTCTGCAACAGGTGGATAGCGGACATGGGAGGAGTTAGGCTGCTCGTCGGATATGGCGCGCATTGCCCCCATGCTCGTGGCGCTACTGCTCACCGCCTGCGCGACCTCGCACAGCAGCGAGAGCTACATGTTCCGTGGCAGTCTCGAACAGATGAACCGGCTGGTCCGGGCGGCTCACGACTGCAGCCACCGCGACGCCCGCCTATCCTATATCGGGTACGGAGGCTTTGCCGTGTTCGTCGACGTCCCTCATCGCCCTTCGTTCGCCTTTGATTGCACCATTGGCTGGATCAGGAGCCACCCTGAGTCGGGCTTTTCGGTTCCCTGACTGAACCCGAAAAATCGCCTGCAAGACGGCGAAACGCCCCGATTGCGGAGGGCCGCATCAAGAGATTGGCAACCCCTGTCGGCGATAGCTGTGCGATGCTGCATCCTGCCGTCCGCGAAGCCGACCACAATTCCCAGCACTGGCCGGAGACAAAAGCTCCGCCGAGGCTGAGCCTGTTCGCCGTTCTTCTCAGCGACATTCGATCCGCCGAAAGCCGCGATCTTGAGCGGATTGGAATCGATCGTGCCCAACGCATTTCCGCGAGCGCGCTCTTCATGCTTTGCTCCCATTTCGTTCTGGGGAGCACAATTTTGTGGGCTGCAGCCTCACAGCCGGGCGCGGGAGCCCTTGCCGGGCTGTCGGTCACGCTCGGGCTCATCATGGCTCTCGATGCCGCCTTGTTGTGGACGGCCAAGCGTCGCTTCAAGCACTATGTCGTGATTCGCTTGGCGATCGCCTATGCGGTGGCGTCGGCGCTGTTGTGGAGTGTTTTTGCCGCTGGCGCCGTGGCTCTGGCTACGCCGGAAAACTCTCACGCTCTCACCGTTGCGCTGGCCGGCGGCCATGTCGTTCTCGTGTTCGCCTTCCTTTCCATACCGGCAATCGTTCTCTCGAACAGCTTGATCGCCGTTCTGGGGATGGCCTTCATCAACCCCTATCCGCTGCTTCTGGCGTGCCTCGTCGGTTCCAACACGGCACTGGTCTGGTTCAGCATTTCGGGCGCCCGGTCTGCCATCGAAGTGGCTCGAGCCCGGTACAATGCCGAATGGGAGGCCGCCAAGGCACAGAGCTTCCTGCGCGAATTCGAGGAGAGCGGACGAGGCTGGTACTGGGAAACCGACGGAGAAGCCGCGCTTTGCTATGTCTCGAAGCGGCTTGCTGCCGAGCTCGAGACGTCGCCCGCCGTGCTGCTTGGACGTGCACTCTCGGACATCGTCGCCGTGCACGAGGATACCGGCCCCGAGCAGCCGCTCACCAAGTTCCTGGCGACGAAAATGCCCTTTTCGGACGTTCCGGCTCGGCCGGATGCGAACAAGGAGATCTGGTGGTCCGTCTCGGGCCGGCCGGTCTTCGACGAGAACGGAGCCTTTCTGGGCTTTCGCGGCGTCGGCAGCGATCTGACCGAGAAGCGGAAGCAGGAAGCGGAGATTGCTCGCCTTGCCCGTTTCGATACGCTGACGCAGCTTCCGAACCGCGCCTACATGCGCCAGATGCTTGGCGAAGCACTGCAGAGCGTGAGCCATCAGCAATCGGGTTGCGGACTGTTCCTGATCGATCTGGACCGGTTCAAGGGGGTGAACGACACGCTCGGCCATCCGGTTGGCGACGCGCTTCTGCGGCAGGTGGCCCAGCGGCTGACGAAGACCTTGGGCGACGCCGCCCAGATCGGGCGTCTCGGTGGCGACGAGTTCGAAGCCCTGCTTCCGGGCATCACCGATCCCGAAAAGCTTGGCGCGATGGCGGAAAGGCTGATCGCGAACGTGTCCGCGCCCTACACCGTCGAAGGCCATGGCATTTCCATCGGAGCGTCCGTCGGAATCGCGGTGGCTTCCCCGGCGGAGACTGGCGCAGACGAACTGGTCAGGAATGCCGATCTTGCGCTTTACGCCGCAAAGGAGAGCGGCCGCAGTGCCTACTGCTTCTTCGACGACGCCATGCTCTTGCGAGCTCAGCGGCGACGGATGCTGGAAGCAGACCTGCAGAACGCGATCGAGCGAGAGCAATTGAGGCTAGCCTATCAGCCGATCATCGATTCCCGATCCGAGAAACTGAGCGGCTTCGAGGCCCTGCTTCGATGGGAACATCCGCAACATGGTGAAATCGCCCCAGGCGAATTCATTCCGATCGCCGAAGATCGCGGCCTGATTGGCGCGATCGGCGAATGGGTGGTGCGAAGCGCCTGTGCGGAGGCTGCGAACTGGCCCGCGGATCTTCGGGTTGCGGCCAACCTTTCACCGATCCAGCTCGCCCACTCCGATCTTCCGGGAGTGATCGTGAACGCTCTTGCCGCCGCGGATATTGCGGGGGAAAGGCTCGAACTGGAAGTCACCGAACGCGTCTTCCTCGCGGACGAGTCGGCGACTGAAGAGATATTCCTCCGGCTGAAATCGCTCGGCGTGCGCTTGGTCCTGGACGATTTCGGAACCGGCTTTTCCTCGCTCGCCTATCTGCGCAAGGCGCCCTTCGACAAGATCAAGATCGATCAGTCCTTCGTTCGCACCCAGGATTCCACTGATCAGCGTAATGCCGCGCTGGTCCGGGCCATCGTCACCATGGCCGACGACCTTGGCATCGAAACGACTGCCGAGGGGATCGAAACGGCTGACGAACTGGATTTCGTTCGGGGTCTGGGGTGCAACCAGGTCCAGGGATTCCTCTTTGGCCGGCCGATGGCTTCGGAGCAGGTAAGGGAATTCATCGCGCGAGCTCAGCCCTCGGTGATGAAAGGGGATGCGCGGGCCGCCTGACCGGCGGCCAGCCCGACGGCCGGGCGCAGCTCGCAACATGACTGCCAACGAGCGGCTTTCGAAGACGGCTTTGCGGGTTCAGATGAGGGGCTTCAGATAGATCTGCCAAGGCGCGACCGAGAACAAGACGAGTGCGGCCTCGATGCCCAATGGCCTCGATCGGGAGCCAATCTGGCTCGACCAGACGGTCGACACTATCCTCAGAACAGGGCCGAAAGGAGATCGTCGTCTTCGTCGCCGGCTTCGGGAGGTGTTTCGCCTCCAGCGTCGCTCGTTTCGAGGCCCCACTGCGCGAGCAGGCCGTCATGGACCCGCCTTTCGCTTTCCATCGTGTAGCTCGCTCGAAGGACGGCCAGAAGCTGCGCCTGTTCCGGGCTCGGAACCGAATCTTCTTGGACCTCCGCCGCGATCAGAGCCTGGGTTTCCAGCCAGTCGTCGGCGACCGACACGAGGTCTTCCGCACTTGAGGCGGCCTCTCGGATCAGGGTGAGGGCCTGGGGTCCGCGCTGCTTGAGCGTCTGCGCATGTTCGGCGATCGATCCGACGACCTGCTCGATCAGCGCGATCGCGGCTTCGGAGCTCGATTCGATCCGTTCGAGATCGGCGGTGCGACTGTTCGTCTCCGCGATCGATCGCGCCGCTTCGGCACTTTCGGCCAGGCAGGCCCGGATGGCCGCCACGGCTCCGGCCGTGATCCGCGCAAGATCGCGCAGCTGTTCGGTGACGACGAGCAATGCCCGCCCCTCGTCGCCGAACTTGCTGCACTGCGCGGCCATGTTGAAGCTGACGATCCGAACCTGGTGTTCGATTCGCTCGATCATCCCCAGCTGGGCCACCATCTGTTCGACCGCACGGGCGACGAAGATCGTCGTCTGCTCCGCCTCGTCGCTCACCACCCGGAAGTCGTGGAACAGTGAACGGGCCCTGCGCAGGTCGGCAAGGATTCCGACCAGCGCATCGCCGCTTTCCGAAGAAAGGCGTTTCGCCTGTTCATCTCCGGCCTGGAGAACGCGAATCGTGTCGTCGACCAGATGCGGCATCGTCTCGGCGATGCTGGCGGTGCGCTGGCGATAGTCGTCGAGCGTGTCGCGAAGCTGGGCCTCGGCAAGCTTGAGCAGGTGCGGCGCTGCCGTCTGCGGCTCGACCTCGAGCTTTTCGACGGCGAGTTCGATATGCTCCAGGCGTTGCCGGGTGATGTCGCCAATCTGCATCGCCGAGACCAGCTCGGCGATCCGTCCGGCGATCTGGCGGGTCGCGACGGCATTGTCCGAAAGCCGCGTCCCCGCCGCCGAACGGTGGCGACCGATCGCCTCGGCCTGGACGGTGAGCCGCTCGACGACGTGCTGGAGCGTATCCTTGTGCTGAGCCACGAAGCGGTGGCTCGAGGCGGTGGCTGCGGTGAGCTGCGAAAGGAGCTTCGAACGCGATTGGTTGAAAGCGGAAATGCCCTGAATCGCGCCCCGGGCGAGGGCCAGCATGTCGCTGGCGAAGACTCCGAGGCCGTCATGATGATTGGAGAGCTCCGCCGCCAAGATCCCGACATTGGACGAGATGATCTCGAGCAGGAGCATCGTCTTCTGGATGCCGGCGAGGGGCTCGTCCATTCTCGCCGCGATGGTTCGCAGGAGCGCCATCTCCTCGCCTTCGCCGAAGCGGCTCCCGGCGATCCGGGTCAGCTCGTCGGATATGGCGGCGAGCCGGCTCTCCGAATCCGCAAACGCGCTGCCGTTGAGGGCGCCCGGGATTCCCTCATGGGCTGCGGAAACGGCCGCGAGGCTCATCGCGCAGGCGGTAAGGCCGTCGCCCATCCCGGAGAAATTCTGCTCGATCGCGCCGTGCGACCGGACCAGCCTTGCGCGCACTTCGATGGCGAGGTTGGCCGCCGGATCGAGCGGAGCCTCGGCGGCGATGTTTCCCGTCACGTCCGTCATCGCGCCGCTGCTCCCGTTCCGACCTGAAAGTCCATGATCTCCCGGGCCATGCGCTGGAGCGGCAGCACCTTGGCCGCGGCACCCAGATCGATGGCGGCCTTGGGCATTCCGAAGACGACGCAGGTCGCCTCGTCCTGGGCGACGGTCGCGGCCCCGGCCCGGCGCATCTCGAGCAGCCCTTGAGCGCCGTCGTCGCCCATTCCGGTCAGCAAGATGCCGAGTGCTCCGGCGCCGGCGCTCTGCGCCGCCGATCGGAACAGGACGTCGGCCGATGGCCGGTGGCGGGAAACGCGCGGGCCTTCCTTGATCGTCACTCGAAAGCTCGACCCGGCCCGTTCCAGCACCATGTGCCGGTCGCCGGGCGCGATCAGGATCCGGCCGGCAATGACCGGATCGCCGTCCGCAGCTTCCTTGATCGTCGCGGCGCACAGCCCGTCCAGCCGGCTCGCAAAGGCGGCAGTGAACTTTTCCGGCATGTGCTGGACGATCATCACCGGCGGACAGGAGGCCGGAAGGGCCATCAGCAGTTCGCGAAGCGCCTCGGTGCCGCCGGTCGACGCCCCGATGCACACGATCGGGTCCGTCTTTCCCGCCCGGGGGCGGGAAATCGAAGGCGGCAGGATCACGTCTGCGCTCAGCTTCTGCTCGACCTTCACCGGGGGCGGGGCGGGCCGGGTCCTGGGCAAGCGGGCCTGGGTGGCGGCTCTTGCCACGTCGCAGATCCGCAACGTGGCGTCCTTCAGCGCATGCGCCGTGTCGATCCGCGGCTTGGTGATGACGTCGACCGCTCCGGCTTCGAGCGCCTGGACCATCGCGCTCGATCCGTCCTCGGTCAAAGTGGAGCAGATGATCACCGGGATCGGGCGCTGGGCCATCAGCTTGCGAAGAAAGGTCAGGCCGTCCATCTTCGGCATCTCGATGTCGAGAATGATCGCGTCCGGAACCTCGTCGCGGATCTTCGCGGCCGCGACATAGGGATCGGGCGCCACGGCCATGACTTCGAGCGCGGGATCGCTCGAAATGATGCTGCTCAGCGCCTGGCGAACGGCCGCGGAATCGTCGACGATCAGGATCCGCTTCTTCCTGCCCGCCGCCGGTCCCGGAAAGTCCATGCCCATCTCTCGTTCTAGCCTTCGGATTTCTGGAAGACGGCGCTGGTCACCTGACGGAAGCCGAGCTTGGTTCCGATCATCGATTCCGAATGGCCGAGCATCAGGAAGCCGCCGGGGCGCAGATGCGTCCAGAGCCGGCGAACCACAGCTTCCTGAATCTCCGGTTCGAAATAGATGAGGACGTTGCGGACGAAGATCACGTCCACGTCGCGATCGACGGGATATTGAGCGTGCATCAGGTTGAGCTGCTGGAAGTTGCACAGCTTGCGAAGCTCGGGGACGATCCTTGCCTTGGAGTCCGGCCCTTTCTTGCCATCGAACATCAGGTAGCGGCGCTGCAGCTCGGTGGGCACCGGATCCAGCATGGCACGGGGATAGATGGCCGTTCGGGCCTGCTGGACCATGGCGGTGGAAATGTCCGTTCCCAGGATCACATGGCGCAACCCGTCATGGCGGGCCGCTAGCTCGGCCATCACCATGGCGGTCGTATAGGCTTCGGCTCCGTTCGAACTGGCGGCGCTCCACAGCTTCACGTTGCGAGCGCCGCCGCCTTTCCTGAGAAGCGCGGGCACGATCTCTTCCTGCAGGTAGCGGAAATGGTTCGGCTCCCGGAAGAAGTCCGTCTTGTTGGTCGTGACCACGTCGACCACGTGCTGGAATTCCTGTTCCAGTCCATCGTCCTGGAACAGGAAGGCGCAATATTGGGCCAGGCTTGCGAAGCCCAGCTGGCCTGCGCGGCGGCGGAGCCGGCCTTCGACCATCAGCCGCTTGGCGGCCGGAAGCTTGATCCCGCTATGCTCGCTGACCAGTCGGGCAACCCGGGCATAGTCCGAATCGCCGAGGCCGGAGGAATCGACCCGCACCTTCGACGCGGTCGCCGTCCGCAACGCCATTGTCATGTCGATCTCTCCCGAATGGCATCCGTCAGCTGACGAGCCCGTGATCCATGACTCTCCCGCCCAGGCTGTCGGAATCGAACAGCCGGTCGAGATCGAGCAGGGTCACGAAAGCGCCATTCCGTCGGCCGAGGCCGATGACGCATCGACTGTCCCAGCTGGAGCCCACCGCCATGGGCGGATCCTCGTCCTCCTGGTCCAGGACGGTTACCTCGAACACCCGGTCGGCCTTCAGCCCGATCGTGCACTCGCCCCGCCCTTGAGCAACGATGGTGAGGACCAGGATCCGGGTATCCGCGTCATCTTCGCCGCTTTCGAAGCCGAGCTGGGTCCGAAGGTCGAAGACGGGGACGCTCTCTCCCCGGACGTCGATGACGCCCAGGAAAACGGCGGGAGCATTGGGCATTCGCGTCGTCTTGCGGTTCTCCAGTATCTCGCGGACCCGCTCGACCGGGAGGGCAAAAGTTCCCCCTCCCGCGCCGAGAGTGACATATTGCCGTGAGTCAGCCATGCTCCCGATCCCTTCAGGCCGCATCCTGGTGCCGGGCGAAGTGGCGATCGGCCTCGTCGCCGGCATCGCCCAGGTCGAGGGCGAAGCCGCCGCCGCCGCCGTTCATCGTCCGGGTCGCGACTTTCAGTCGGTCCTGCATCGCGCCGATCGGATTTCGGGCAACCGGGGCAGGCGCATGGGATCGGCGAGGCGCGTCCGAACCGCCGGCACTGACCCGGAAGTAGCTGATCGCCGCCGAAAGCTGGTCCGCCTGGCTGGACAATTCTTCCGCGGTCGAAGACATTTCCTCGGCCGCCGAAGTGTTCTGCTGGGTCACCCGGTCGAGCTGCTGGATGGCCTGGTTGATCTGGGCGGCGCCCGCATTCTGCTCGTTGGTGGCGCCGGCAATCTCCGCGACCAGCTCGGCCGTCTTGCGGATGTCGGGGACCAGCTTCGACAGCAGCTCGCCAGCGCTCTGCGCCGCCTTGACGGTGCTGCCGGAAAGGCCGGAAATCTCCTGGGCGGCCGACTGGCTGCGCTCGGCCAACTTGCGGACCTCCGCGGCGACGACGGCGAAGCCCCGGCCATGTTCGCCGGCCCGCGCCGCTTCGACGGCGGCGTTGAGGGCGAGCAGGTCCGTCTGACGGGCAATCTCCTGGACGATCATGATCTTCTCGGCGATCGTCTCCATCGCGGTGACCGCTTCGGTGACGGCGGCGCCGGACACTTCGGCATTGGCCGCCGACTGACGCGCAATCTCCTCCGTCTGAAGCGCATTGGCGGCATTCTGCTTGATGTTCGCCGCCATCTCCTCGACCGAGCTCGACGCTTCCTCGGTGGACGCCGCCTGCTCGGTGGCACCCTGCGACAGCTGCTCGGATCCGGCGGCCATCTGCTGGCTTCCGGCCGCGACATTGCGTGCGGCGCTCGACACTTCGCCGATCACGTCCCGCAGCTTGGCGACCATTTCGCGGGCTCCGGCGAGCAGGCTGTGATTGTCGCGCGCCTTGGTGACGACCTCGACGTTCAGATTGCCGGCCGCGATTTCCCGCATCACTTCGCGGGCATAATCGGGCTCGCCGCCGATCTGCTTCAGGACGCTTCGAGTGACGAGGAAAGCGGCGGCGATCCCGGCGAGGATAGCCGCGATCATCAGGCCAATGAAAAGGGCGCTGGCTTCGGCATAGACGGCGTCGCCTTCGGCGCTTGCCGCCTCGCCGCCCTCGACGTTCAGCTGGACCAGATGGTCGAGATCGGACGAATATTCGTCGAACAGCGCGCGCGTGGTTCGAAGCTTTGCCAGCGCCTGATCGCTCTGGTTGGCGCGCGAAAAGGCAAGCAGCTGCTCATGCTCCTGCATGTAGCGCCGGATCTTTTCGGCGAACTGGCCATAGCGGGTGCGCTCTTCGTCCAACGAGATCAGGCGCTCATAGTCTGCCCGGGCCTCGGCCATTTCGGTCGAGGCCGTGGCCATCCTCTCCTCGGCACCGCGCTTGCCTTCAGCGGAGAGCTCGGTCACGTGCCAAAACTGTGCCGTGCGCATGTCGGCGCTTGCGGTGTTGATGCGGTGGATCGCGTCGATGCTCGGCATCCATTCCGACGCGATGATCGTCGACTGAGCGTTGATCGACGCCATCTTCAAGATGCCGACGGTGCCCAGAACGGCGGTCAGCAATACGATGGCGGAGAATGCCGCCGCCAGTTTCAGCTTGAGGGTCATCTTCATGGCTCTGCCTTGCAAGTTGTTCGAAGGGTTCAGTTTGAGACGGTGGAAGCGGCGCCGATATGCTCGGCGAAGACTCGGGTAAGGTTCGGAAGGATGACGAAGCCGCCCTGATGCCGGCCGATCCCGCGGACGAAATCGGGTCGCCAGCGCATTCCAACGGACGGCGCTTCCTCGACCGAGACGGCTTCGAGATCGCAGACGTCCAGCACCTTGTCGGCGAGGACCCCGACGATCGTCACTTCGTCGTCGAAGAGGATCTCGATCACGATGATGCGCGTGTCCGCGTCCGGCGGTGTCCGCTCCATTCCGAAGGCGATTCGAAGATCGGCCAGCGGGACGACGCGTCCGCGAACGTTGATCAGGCTGTTGGCAAAGGCCGGAGCGTTGGGCACTTCGGTGATAGCGAGCAGATCGAGTATCTCCCGCACCTGTCCCGCCTCGATCGCGAAGACTTCGCCCTGAAGCGCGAAAGTCAGCGCACGCTGGCCTTCGCCGATCCCGTCGGCCTGTGTCTGCAATGCGCTCATGCCGCCACTCCCAACGGATAGTCTGCACTTCGCCGCTGGGCCTGCTGGGCTGCGGTCACCAGCTGGGCGATGTCGAGGATCAGGGCGACGGTGCCGTCGCCGAGGATCGTCGCACCGGAAAAGGTCCCGATCCCGGAATGAAGGCGCGAAAGCGACTTGATGACGGTCTGGGCGTTGCCGATGATCTGGTCGACCACCAGCCCGACGCGCAGTTCGCCGGAACGGACGATCACCACCTTCTGGTGCAGTTCGGCGGGCACCTCGGTGTTGAACATCTGGCGAAGGCGCAGATAGGGAACCAGCGTTCCGCGGACGTCGAGGAAGTTGCGTCCCCCGTTGCCCGCTATTTCGGACGCCGGCAGTTCGAGACATTCCTCCACGGCCGACAAGGGAATGGCGTAGCGGCCCTTGCCGACCCGGACGAGCATGCCTTCGACGATCGCCAGGGTCAGCGGCAGATGGAGGGTGGCCCGGGTGCCCTGGCCCGGCTCGCTGCTCAGCTCGATCGATCCGCGAAGCGCCTCGATCGTTCGCTTGACCACGTCCATTCCGACGCCGCGGCCGGAAACGGATGTCACCTCGCGCGCCGTCGAAAAGCCGGGGTGGAAGATATATTGGAAAAGCTCCTGGTCGGTCAGCTTGGCGTCCGGGGCGATCAAGCCCGCTTCCTCGGCCTTGGCCCGGATCCGCCGGGCGTCGAGACCAGCGCCGTCGTCCGACACCGAAATCGCGACCTCGGCACCGGAATGGACGGCGGAAAGGCGCACGGTCCCCGATTCGGGCTTGCCGGCATTGCGCCGCGCTTCCGGGCTTTCCATGCCATGGTCGACGGCGTTGCGGATGATGTGGACCAGCGGATCCGCGAGCTTCTCGACCATCGTCTTGTCGAGCTCGGTTTCCTCGCCGACGGTGATGAACTCGACCTGCTTGCCAAGCTCCTCGCCGAGATCATGGACGAGGCGGCGGAAACGGCCGAACAGGCTGCCGATCGGCACCATCCTGACGCCCATCGTCGTGTCGCGAAGCGTGGCCGCAAGCCGTTCGATCTCCTCGGCAACGGCGGCAAGTCCGACGTCATGGCTGCTTGCCGCGATCTGCGACAGGCGCGCCTGGGCGATGACGAGCTCGCCGACACAGTCCATCAGCTCGTCGAGCCGTTCGGCCGGGACTCGAAGCGAAGCTCCGGCCTTCCCGGCCGCGGGACGGCCCGCGGCCGCCAGGCTGACCGCTTCGGCGGGTGGGCTGTCGCTGGCCTCATCGGCAGGGGCGGCGCTTTCGCCTTCGGACTCGAGCGGCTCGATCGCCAGTTCCATGTCGTCGCGAAGGAAGATGAAAACGTCTTCGATCGCCTCACGCGGAACATCCGAGTTCAGGGCGACGCTCCAGGCGAGGTAGCAGGCGGTGGGATCGAAGACCTCCAGCGGCGGCACGGCTTCGCCGCTCGCGACGATCCGGCAGGGGCCGAGCGCGCGCAGCTCGTCCAGGAGGAGGAGCGGATTGGTGCCGATCATCAGCGCATCGGCCGGCAGGCGGAAATTGATCTTCCAGCCCGCGGCGCTCTTGCTCTTCGCCTCGCTGCCCGGCGCGCTTGCCTCGGCCGAAACCGCCGTTGTGGCCGAGCCTCCGGAAACAAAGGTGCGAAGGGCGGCGAGGATCGGTTCGCCTTCGGCCGAATGGCGGCCGGGTTCGGCAATCAGGGCCTGGACATGGTCCTTCGCGGCAAGCGCGATCCGGACCAGATCGTCGCCGATCGGCGCCAATCCCTTTCGGACCCGATCGAAGGCCGTTTCGAACTCGTGCACGAAGCGGGCGACCTCGTCGAAGCCGAACATCGACCCGGAGCCCTTCAGCGTGTGCAGCGCCCGAAAGGCGCTGTCGACCAGCTCGCGATCGCCATGATTGTCGGAAAGATCGAGCAGGCATTGCTCGAGCGATTCGAGCAGGTCGCGCGCTTCCTGGCGAAAGGTTTCGGCGGGATCGACCGGGCTCACGCGCCGGTGACCTTGCGCATGATCGCCAGGATCTGTTCCTGCTTGAACGGCTTGACCAGCCAGCCGGTGGCGCCGGCGGAGCGCGCCTCGGCCTTGAGCGCGTCATCGGATTCGGTGGTGAGGAAGATGATCGGGACGCCGGCGCTGGCCGGGTGGGCGCGATACTTCCGGATGAAGGCCAGGCCGTCCATCACCGGCATGTTGAGATCGGTGATCACCGCATCGACCGGGTTTGCGACCGCCTTGTCGTACCCGTCGGCGCCGTCGCAGGCCTCGATGACCCGATAGCCTGCCGTCGACAGGGTGAGGGCGACCATCTGCCGGAGGGAGGGCGAGTCATCGATCGTGAGGATCGTCTTGCTCATTGATGCACTTCCTTTTGCGCGGAATGGCCGGTCCAGAAGCCATCGCCTTCGCGGCCTGTCTCTCCCTCGGGCGCAACGAGGCCCAAGCGAGCGAGGGCGTCGCTGAAGACCGGGCCTTGCGCTCCTCGAAGGGTCAGGGTCCTGTTGCCGCGCCGGGCGCTGCGCTCGGCGGCAATCAGAAGCTGGATCCCGGCCACGTCGACCTCGACCACCGGCCGAAGATCGATCTCGGTCCAGTCGGATGCCTGGAGCGCTTCGGCCAGCTGGCCCGAAATGTCGCGGGCATGGGCCAGCGTCAGGGATTGCGGCGCCGTGAAGACGGCTGGCGACGGCGACATCTTTTCCTCCGCGAGGGGGTTCCGGCCGAACCGAAACGGCGTCGGTCCCGGCTTCAACTCCAAGCCATTATAGAGGCGTCCCGGAGCACTCCGCGGTGAAGCGCAGGTTTTTACGGGGGGTGCGGGGGGCCGACCGACCGAAGGCACGGCACCGCAACGGGTGGAAGCCCGCCGCGTTGGATCCCCACCCCTGACGACCGGAGTTGCCATGACCGCCCCTCCCCGCTGCACTGTCGAGCGCCTAGCCTGGACCGACGAGGAACTCGGCTCAGTGGAGCTTCCGAGCGCGCCGCTGCGCATCACTCAGAGCTTCGGCTCCGGCCTTTCCCGCCGTTCGGGCGATCCGCCGGGGATCGTCTGGGCGACCGGCGATCGCGGCCCCAATCTCAAGATCAGAACTCTGCTGGACCGCTACGGCGCCCAGCCTCTCGCCCCGCTCGGATCGCTGCCCGGCGCCAAGGTCATGCCGAGGCTCGATATCGGCCCTCGCCTCGCCCGGCTGAGGGTCCAAGGCGGCACGGTCGAGCTCGTCGAAACGCTTCCGGTCTCCGACGCCGAGGGCCGACCGGTTTCGGGTCTGCCGATGCCGTCGAGCCCGCATGTGGCGAGCGAGCCGGTGTATGACCTCGAGGGCCAATCGATCGCGCCCGATCCGTCCGGCCTGGACAGCGAAGGGATCGTCGCCCTGGAGGACGGCAGCTTCCTTCTCAGCGAGGAATTCGGCCCCTCACTCGTCCGGCTGGACCGGGACGGACGGATCCTCGCCCGTCATGTCCCGAAGGGCACGGATCTCGCCGGCGCCCACTATCCGGTGATCGGGAGCCTTCCGGCCATAGCCGGCAAGCGCCAGCTCAACCGCGGCTTCGAGGGGGTTGCCGCCTCGCCGGACGGGAAATGGCTTTATCTCGCCTTCCAGAGCCCGCTCGCCCATCCCGACGAGTCGGCGCACGCCAGGGCGCGGCACGTCCGGCTCTGGCGGCTCGACCTGGCAAGGATGCGCGTCGCCGCCCAATATGCCTATCCGCTCGATTCGCCGGGCAGTTTCCTTCGGGACGCCGCAGCCGGAGCGGTGGAATATAGCGACCTCAAGATCAGCGAGCTCGTGACCCTGCCCGGCGGCGACCTTCTCGTCCTCGAGCGCGCCTCGCAGACGACCAGGATCTACCGGACCAGGCTTCGGCCCGATCTCGAACTGCCGGCCGAGCATCTCGACCGCGAAACCCGCCCGACCCTGGAGGAACTGAGCGCCGACGGCGCCCGCTTCCCCGAACTTTCCAAGCAGCTCATCTTCACCACCGACGAAGCGCCGGAGGTCAGCGCCGATCTGGAAGGCATGGCGATCCTCTCGCCCCGCGAACTGCTTCTGGTGAACGACAATGATTTCGGCGTGGAAGGCGCGGAAACGATGTTCTGGAAGCTGACCTTTGCCGAGCCGGTTTTCGGGTGAAGAGGGGCGGCAATCGCCCTCACGCTAGCCCGCCCAGGGCTCACCTTCCGGAGTGCCGCGGCCGAGCCTGTCGGGGAGCGGCTCGCCCTTCGGGGTGAAATCCAGCGACACCGAATTGATGCAGTAGCGCTCGCCGGTCGGCGGCGGTCCGTCCGGGAAGACGTGGCCCTGATGGCCGCCGCAGCGCGCGCAGACGATCTCGATCCGGATCATCCCATAACTGGTGTCGCGGACGTAGCGCAGATGCTCCGGGGCGAAGGGCTCGGTGAAGCTCGGCCAGCCGGTGCCGCTTTCGAACTTGGTCCCGCCCGTGAACAGGGGAAGGCCGCACAGCCGGCAGGTAAAGGTCCCTTCCCTTTTCTCGTCGAGGAAGGCGCCGCAGAACGGTGCCTCGGTACCATGTTCGAGCAGCACCCGCCGCGCATCCGCGTCGAGATCGGCAACCAGCGCCCGAAACTGATCCTCGCTCGGCGGCGTCAGGTCGAAGCTTGTTTCGGCGGCGGCGTTCATCCTTCTTCTCCTTCGTCCGGGGCGTGGCGGTCCGGCCGGTGTCGGCACGGCGCAGCCCGCTTGATGTGGGCGTCTATTGCGGCGTCGCCAAGTCGTTCCCCCATTCGGTCAGCTTCGCGGCTCATGCTTGCCCGGGCTGGGGCGGCCCTCCTGTTGCTTTTGCTTGGAAGGACCATCAACCATCGAGCGCGATGCCGCTATCGGTACCAGAAGGCTTCTTGGTTGGAGTCCTCGGCTACCATGTAAACCAGCGCCCCGTTGCGGAAGGAGGCCACACCTGACCGGTAGCTCACGCGGCCTGACTGATCCGCAGCGCCGCGCACCCAGCGAAGCGTGATCACGCCGGTCGGGCCTCTGCTGCAAAGGAAGGAAAAGCGATAGACGGCGCGAAGATCGCTGAATTCGACCAGCAGGGCCTCGACGTCGCCCTGAACCGGCCTTTGGTTGAAGCGAATCAACGGACGCGGGCGGAGAGCGGTGCGACGTGGGGAGTAAAGCGGGCGAGTGACTTCGAGCGTGTCGCGGTCGCAGCTAGCCTGGTAGGTTTCGGTCCATGGCGACGCCGGAATCGGCTCCCGGGGGGCGATCACGAGTGGATCCTGAACGAAAAGGGCGAGGACAAGTGGCAACATTGATCGATCTTCCTTCAGGTTCGCCCTGGACCTTGCGTTCTGCGCTCGATCCTTGGGTATGAACTCCTCAACACTTAGGACCCCACCGTCCCATACGTTGGTGGGCTTGACGAGATTACGTCATGCAACCGTTGCCCGTCAAAAACCTGTAGTGCTGAGTTGGGCCCTCGTGAACTTTCCAGAACTCCGACTGGGCCGCGTAAAAGGGGCCACCCTCCACGCGTAAGCGAAGTGGTCAGGCACTAATCCTTCCCAGGCCTCAGGGTCACTCTCGATGCTCAGGGGAAGATCGTCGAGGATACGGACGATCACTGAGCCAAAAAACCGAACTCTCAGGATCTGCCTGCCGTCGGGAAAATCCCATTCGGCTACCTTGGCGTGCCAATCGCCGCCGGACCAGCCATAGCACGCGCACTCGGGACCCGGCGGGGGCCTTGCGCGTAGTCACGGGATGACTGCGCGCCCTGGAATCTTCCCGACCTTCTTCCTTTCCGGATTCGAATGTTCGTCCTTCGACTGGAAGGAGGTCGGCCGGCGCGATCTGACCCGCGAGCTCCAGCATGACGTCCATGCCGACGAGGATTATGAGATGCTTCGCCGGCTGGGCATCGGCGCCGCGCGCGAGGGCATCGCCTGGCCGATCGTCGATCGCGGCACCGGCGACCATGATTTCTCCGGCATCGAGCCCTTCCTCCAGGCCCAGCGGCGGCACGCCATTCTGCCGATCTGGGATCTTTGCCACTATGGCTATCCCGACGGCCTCGATCCACTGTCCGATGCCTTTGCCGATCGCTTCGCCGCTTATGCGCGCGCCGCCGCCCGCCACGTCGCGGAGCGCGCCCATCACGGGCCGCTGCTGTTCACGCCGATGAACGAGCCGACCTTCTGGGGCTATATGGGCGGGGAATGGGCCTGGGCGGCGCCGTTCGGAACGTCGCGCGAATTTCGCCGCCGCTTCACCCTGGCGCTCGCCCGCGCCGACATTGCCGCGGTGAAGGCGATCCGCGAGGATTTCCCCAACGCCCGGATGGTCCATATCGACCCGTTGATCTGGGTCGTCCCGCCGCGAGACCGGCCGGATCTCGCCGCGGCGGCCGAGCGCGAGTCGATGGACGACGCCTATCTCGCCTGGGACGTGATCGCCGGGTTGCGGCACCCGGAACTGGGCGGAAGCCCGGAGATCATCGATATATTGGGCTTCAACAATTACAGCTTCGGCCAGATGGAATATCGCCCGTCCGGGCCGCACGTGCCGCTCGATCCCGGCGACGACCGGATCCGGCCGCTCAGCGACCTGGTCGAGGAAGCCTGGGCCAAATATCGCCGCCCCTGCATCATCGCCGAAACTTCCGGAATCAAGGGCGGCCGGCCGGACTGGCTGAACGACGTCGCCGCCGAAGGGCTGGCCGCACTCAACCGCGGCGTCGACCTCCAGGGCATCTGCCTGTTCCCGGCGGTGGACATGACGGACTGGCACACCGGCGAATGGCTCCACATGGGGATCGCCGACGTCGAACCGCTGCCCGGCGGGATCCTGATGCGCAGGCCGTTCGTGCCCTATGTCGAGGCGCTGCACCGCTGGCAGCGGCGGCTGCACCGCGTGACCGCGCTGGACGACGATCCGTTCGACCAACCCGTCGACCTGGCCGACGTCGCCAAAGCGGCGGCCGAGCTCGACCTCAGGGGCGACGCGGACTGGAACTGATCGAAGCCGCTTGCTCGCGCCAACGCAAGCGTGCCTTGAGCCGCGGCCAACTCGCTCGAAAGCCCGAATCTTCAACAAAGGATGACAAGGTCACACCGCCAGGCCAGCGGCGTTGCGCCGATCTTCGAGTCCACTTTGTCGAAGTCGATTGGCGGATCGCGCCACAGATCCTCAACCATCCAGTTCAGTCACCGTCCCAAGTCGGCGAAGATCACGGCAAGAGCTTATATCCAAAGATGACGATTGCACTTCTTTGCACTTCATGATCATCTGCTGTTTCGGGATAGAATAGCGACTCGACAAGAGTCCGACACCGTCAGCAATCGTGACCACCGGATCGGCAGGCGCCAGTCCGTCAACTACGTCATTTGTCCCCGTCTTGCGCAAGTTGGAGCAGCTCCTGATCTCCAGTCAGCGCGGACGAAGGTGGATCAAGCCAAGGAGTCAGCGGCGAACGTTCAAACCGGCAAATAGGGGGTGCGAACATGAGTGGATGGACGCAGTTGGTGGCAGCCGCGCTTGTTGCGGAGATTCCGGCGCCGGCGCTCCGGGCGGTCACCCTGGCCCAATGGGCCCTCGAAAGCGGCTGGGGATCCTCGCCGCTCGCCAAGGCCCACAACAATTTCAGCGGCCTCAAATGGCGGCCGGAAATGGCGGGTGTGGCCGAGAAAGTGAGATATCAGGCCCATGTCGGGGCCGACGATTATTGCAGCTTCGCGTCTCCCGAAGACTTCATCCGCGGTTACTGGCGTTTCATCGGCCGATCCATCTATTCGGGCTGGCAAGCCCATGCCGACGACCCGGGCGGCTATGTCCGTTTCATCGCCAGCAAGGGCTTCGCCGGCATTCCCGACTATGCGGATCGTGTTCTTGCGCTTCTGCCGCGAACCGAAGCGCTCGTCCGCGCTTTCGCGGAGATTGCTTCGCCCGGGGCGGCAAACGGCGCGCCCCGTTCCGGACCCGCGCCCGCGCCCGCGCCCGCCCCCGCCCCGTCATCGCGATCGCCGGCTCCGGCACCGGTGACCGGAGAGCCGGAACTCGCCCCCGAGGAAGCTCGGCCGGGCCGAGCCTCGCGGGGCGAGCAGCTGGCGGACCTTATCCCTCCTGCCGAGGAGCCGCGCTTCAAGACGCTCGGCCACGTCGTTCACAAGTTGAGAGGCCGGCGTCCAGGAGGAATCGAAGGGGCCATCGTCCATTATGATGCGGGACGGACCCGGCCCGCCAGAGGTCCCGACGACCCCGAACTGGGCGCCAAGCGAACCTTGGAGGGTGGCCAGCGCGACGGTTACGCCTTTGCGACCATCTCGCGAAGCGGCACCATCTACCTGCCGACGAACATGGACTGGCAGAGTTGGGGATCGCATGCCGGTGAAAGCCAATGCCCGCGCACCGGCCGGGAATGGGTCAGCCGCTTCTATGTCGGCTTCGAAGTCAACTGCCCCGGAATCGTCTACCCGACCGCCGATCCCGACCTGTTCGTTCCCTGGTTCGAAGCGGTTCGGGACAGCAAGGGCAATCCCGTGCTCGACAGCCAGGGGCGGGCAAGAATCGCCAATCCCAATGGCGAACTCTACCGAAAAAGTTCGCTCAACTTCGTCACCCAGAATTCCGGGAACCTGCGCAAGGGCGCCTATGTCCCCTACACCAAGGAGCAGGTGAAGGCGCTGGTCGACGTGATCCTCTGGCTGAAGCGCAGCTTCACGACCTTCCGGCTCGATTCCGTCTTCGGCCATGACGAAGTGGCGCCTCGAAGAAAGACCGACCCTGGCGGCTGCCTGATCCAACCCGCCGGAGCGGGCCCGGGCGGCGTCTGTTCGATGGCGGATTTCCGAAAGCACCTGATCGAGGCCTGGGAAGAACAGAAGAAGTTGATCGCCTGAATGGCGGGCAGCCGCCGATCGCGTTCGGCGACCCGCAAAAGCGGAGCAGGGTCATGAACGAGCCCAAGCCAAAGTCGGACTGGCAGATCGTCCAGGAAGAGGAGGATGCGCTCATCCGGGCCCGCCGCGCCTGGATCGAGGATTCGGGCCTGGACTGCGCCGCAAACCCGACAGACCCTGTCGGCCTTGCCTTGTCCGGCGGCGGTATACGGAGCGCGACCTTCAGCCTGGGATTGCTCAAGTCGCTGAGCAAGGCCCGGCTCCTCCACTCCATCGACTATCTCTCCACCGTCTCGGGCGGGGGCTATGCCGGGTCCTTCTATTGCAGCCTGTTCGTTCCGGTCAGCCGTCGCGGCGCCGCGCCGAAGGGTGCGGCGGCCCGGGCCGCGGCCGGGGAAGACGATGGCAAGCCGCCGCAGTGCGGCGACGGCGAAACTGTTGCCCGGATGCTCGGCGCCGACGTCTTCGAATCGCGGCGCGGCCGGCAGGCCATCGCCCAGCTTCGGCAGGGCGGCCACTATCTTGCCCCCAACGGCACCAGCGACGCGCTGTTCGCCGGAGTGATCGCCATCCGCAACTGGCTTGCCGTCGCGCTGGTCGCCGGCCTGGCGACGCTCGGCGGCTTCCTGCTCCTCAACCTCCTGCTGAGACTATCGGAGGGGGCGCTGGACAAGCCGCTTACACGTCTCGGCCTCAGCGGTTTTCCAGCCAATATCGACAGCCCCTGGGCAACCCTCCTTGCCGTCCTGGCGCTGTGGCCGGCGGCCTGCGCTTGGGCTTACTGGTTTGCCCGCAGCGGCCAGGTTCCCCTGTCCCGTTTCTGGCGGCTATTGAGCATCCAGACCTTGATCGCGACGTTGATCGTCGCTCTTGCCCTATCCTGGCCGGCGCAGAAGGGACAGTGGCCGGATTATCTCCGGTTCTGGACTCCGCTCGTCGCGGCCCTGGCCTTTGCGACCTACGCGATCGCCCAGGCGCTGGCCTACTGGGACGACAAGCGAAGCTGCGCACCGCGCGCCGTCGACGTCACCCAGGCCCTGGCCGAGGAGGACCGGATCCGGGCGAGGCTCAGCCGCTGGCTCCTTCGGGGCGTGCAATCGTTCTTGGCGCTCGGGACGCTCGCGGCGATCGACCTGGCCGTCGGACGGCTCTTCGCTCCGGACTCGAGCGGGCCCGCCGCCGGCAAGCTGGCGGCGGCGCCGAGCCTGGGGGAGAACGGCTTCGAGAAGATCCTCGAGCTGCCGTTCGGGGACATTGCCCTGATCGGCGGCGGCGCGATCCTCGGCGTGGTCCTGCTTCGGCTCCTTCTGAACGCTTCGATGGGACGATCGCGCCGTGGCAAGAAGGCGCCCCTGATCCCCAAGTCCGTGCTTCGGGCCTTGGCGCTGGTTGCGGGCTTCGGGCTGCTTCTCCTGTTCGTCCTGGTGTGGGCGTCGCTCGCCCGAGCCGCCAGCCTCTATCTCGCAACGACGCCCACGCTCTACCAGCCGGACGGCCAGGTGCCGGCCGAACTGATCAACAACGTCAACCTTGCCATCTTCACCGGCGTCGTGGTTGGCGCCGCATTTCTGCTGGGGCAGGTGGATGCGCTCCTGAACCGGTCGTCGCTGGCCACTTTCTACAGCGGCAGGCTCCGCTCTGCCTATCTCGGCGCGACCAATCCGCGCCGGTGGATCCGCGCCGTCGACAATCCGGTCGCTCGACGATCGGGCAAGGGGCGGGAGGTCGATCGGGACGATGCCTATGACGAGATCCACCTGGATGCCTATTACGACAAGTCGGTGATGGCCCCGATCCACCTCATCAACGTCACGATCAACGAAACGACCAGCCGATCCTCCCGCATCGTCCAGCGGGACCGCAAGGGCAAGTCGATGACGGTGGCCCCTTCCGGCTACATCTATCCGCCTTTTTCTCCGGCCGATCCGGTCGCGCTGATCCGGCGCAAGGGCGCCGAGGATCTGCCCTTGTCCTCCTGGATCGGGATTTCGGGCGCGGCCTTCACCACCGGTGCGGGCCACAACACCTCCCTGGGCACGGCGATGCTCGCCGGCCTGATCAACATGCGGCTGGGCTATTGGTGGGAGCATTGCCCGCCGAACCGCACCTGGCACTTCAACCCGGGCCGGCTGGTCCAGGGCTATCTGCTCAACGAATTGCGCGCCAGCTTCGAAGGCACGGAAGGTGAAAGATGGCACCTTTCCGACGGCGGCCATTACGAGAATACCGGCATCTACGAGCTCGTCCGCAGACGCGTGCCGTTCATCATCGCCAGCGACAATGGCGCCGACCCGGATTACGAGTTCGCCGACGTCGTCAGCCTGATCCGCAAGCTCAGGATCGACTTCGACGCCGAGGTCGAATTCCTGGACGAAGCGCAGCTGGAACGGCTGTTCGGCGGGACGCCGTGGGCCGAAGTGTTCGGCACGCTGGACGGGATCAGGGGCCGCGGAGTCCGGGCCCGTGATGCAAGCACGGCCGACGAGGCCCAGCCCAAGGCCGGGCCCTATGCGACATTGGCGCGGATCCACTATCGCGGCGATCCCCGGAAGGAGAAATCGTCCACCCTTCTCCTCATCAAGCCGCGAATCGCCGGGCGCGAGCTTCCGGACCTGCTCCAGTATCGCGAGGAGAATGCCGCCTTTCCGCAGACGCCGACGACCAACCAGTTCTTCGACGAAGCGCAGTGGGAAAGCTATTTCCGGCTGGGCCAGCTGATCGGCGACATGATCTTCGACAAGAAGCGCTTCGACAAGGCTGAGCCACGCTGGCGGCCCTGGGAGCTGGCGCCGCTGACCGAAAACCTTCTGGCCGAAGCTCCGTCTGACTCGGAAAGGAAGTCTCCGTCATCGGGGCGGCGGCGCTCCAAGGGCCTCGACCATCCTCGAGTGATGGCCGAGGCCATGGGTCCAAGTCTCGAGGCGGCGGACAAGAACGGCCATTGAACGCTTCGCGCCGGTCACGAAGCTGAATTGCCGCAACTTACCGGCGCCGAGGAACGCTTACCCGGAGTGGTCCTGTTGCGCCGATGGTTTGTGCCTCATGGCGAGGCGCTGCACGGTGGCAGCGACGGCTCTACCGGGCGACCGAACTGGACAAGGATCCGTTCCACGAACCCGTCGACTTGGCCTACCTCGCAACAGCGGCGGCCGAACTCGACCTCAAGGACCACGCCGACTGGTGTTGAGGCGCCCGAACGGCTCGTTCATCGCTGTGGTGTTGCAGCGGATTCGACGCCCACTTCAACGGCGCGTCCCGGAGGAATCGAAGATGCTGGATAACTGAAGCGCACTTGACTCACCGCATCCACGACGGAGGCCGGAGGTGCCGCACGGATCAGTGCCTCGAGGCGACGCTGACTCACGAAAAAGCTTCTCGTCACATCGACAGACAATTGATCAATCAGAGGTGTGAACTGCTGCACGAGAGCTGTGTCGACGGTGAGATTGCCCTCAATGGCCGTGATCGGATCCACCGGCAGACCTGTCAGCCGTGCCTGGATCACGGCGAGAGTTTCCTGACTGATCGTTCCTCCACTCTTGACCAATTGCGAAAGCCACCAGAGGGTTCCCAATTGATCCGCCGTCAGTTCTTGGACCTGGAGACTCTCCTGAATCCGGGCGATCACCTCCTGATCGTGGCCTCCTGTCGCGGCTGCACGGCTATTCGAGGTTTGCGGTGCCGGAGCGATGCGTCCTTCCCTGATCGCGGTCTGCGCCAATTCCAGGATATTTCCAGGGGTGCAGATCATCTGGTGATCGATCAGATGCCGAGCAGCCGTGTAGAAGCCGACGTCTTGCGAGAGTATTCCGGCCGCGTGCTCGTCGGCGGCTCGCATTGTCAGCGTTCGGACGGAATTCACATTGGCCGATCCGAACAGGAACTCAGTTTCATACAAATCTAAGCCGGCAATTGTCGCACTTTGGCCGATACCTAGGATCTGGATTGCCTCCTGCCGACCTGCATCCGTATCGAACTCGGCGACTCCGATGATGCCGGTGATTAGCGCACTAACCGGTGCGACCGCTCCGCGCAGGATTCGCTCCCTAGTCTGGTTTCCGGCACGTTCGGCAAAGAAATCATTGCACCTCATCCGGTTCAAGGTGATCCCGGAATCCATCATTCGCCGTGCAAGGATTGGATTATCGGGCTCACGCAGCGAAGCGCAAGCTTTGTCATGGAAGTCATAGGTCAAGTTCATCGGCGTTACTGGGCGATCACTCGGTACCGTAGCTGGGCAATCCCGTTTAGACGCGTCGTCCCCGTCATCGACATATCCGCCTTGGATCAGCCGCCTTGGACCATAAACCGTATTCCCACACGCCGAAACCAACAATGCACCGATTATCAGACCTACAGCAGATTTCGCGTTCGTCATCATTGATTCCCCCAGTATAGGCACTCTGCATACTTTTTACCCTCAAGCAAATGCTTAGTACGGCCAATCAAATCTTTCATTGAGGGCCAATTCGAAGACTCCCTGATTAATCGACACCGACAGCACCGACTGGCGGTAGAATGCGCTTTGATCCACGTGTCACGGCTAGATCCTCCCCGCCCTCAATACCCCCGCCACTCGGCGATCTTGCTGGCGACGAAGCCGACGCAGGCCTTGGCGTGGGCCTGTTGCTGGGCGCTGTTGTTGGCCATTCGCGATCCGACCTTGCCGGCCGGCTCGTCGAAGCGGACGACATTTTCGAAGGCTTCCCAGACATAGGCCGGGAATTCCTTGCGATAGGCGTCCAGCGTCGAAAGCGCGGCGAGATAGTTTTCGCGCTCGCCGCCGGCGCCGCCGCCGACCCGGCCGACCCCGGAATAGTTGGCGACCACCCGCGGCCCCGATCCGACGATCGCCCAAAGGCCGCGGACATGGTCGACGGCGCGCGCCTGCGGAGCGTCGAAGCCGGGGCCGCCATCCTTCAGCCAGCGATCGACCGTGGTCGTCGCCTGGTTGCGGAGCACCCGCACCATCGACTGCCTCTTGCCGCCCAGTTCGCCGGTCAGGTCGACGACCATCGTCGACCGGTAATCGCCGTGCCGGGCGGTGAAGGGGGAAAGGATCGGTTCCGCCTCGGCTTTCCTGATCCTCTGCTTGCGCTTCGCCTTTGCCATGATCCTCAGCTCCTCGCCTGTGCCTGTTCGATGTCCGAAACCGCGCCCGCCGCGCCCGCGCCCGCCGCCAACGCCAATGCCGCCGCCGCGCCCTGCGGGACCGGCGGGTCTAGGGGCGGACCCGTCCCCGGCCCCGCCGCTTCAGGCCCGCCGCGGAGCCTTGCCGCCTCGGCGCGAAGCCGCTGCGCCTCGTCGTCGCGGCCGATCGCGGCGAACCAGGCCGCGTTGCGTTCGCACCATTCGGCCTGCTCGGCCGGGCTCCGGCGCGAAGCGGCGGGGCGGTTGCGGCGGACGTCGCGGGTTCGCCCCTCCTCCGGTTCGAACACGTCCTGCCAGCAATTGACGGTGGAGCGATCGAGCACGTCGCCGACATTCCAGCCGGCCTCGGCGATCTGCTGGAGCTTTCGGAAGATCCGTTCCGCCGCGAACGGGGTCAGCGGCTTTCGGATCCTCCGCCGCATCTCCTCGAACGCCGCGAAGTTCGCCGCCGGCACGAAATCGGGAAGGGCGATCGTCCGCCGCCCGGCTTTTGGGGGGGAACCTTTAAGGGGGGGATCGGAAGGTGGGGTTTTGGAAGGGGGGTGTGGGGGGACCCCTTTGTCCAGGAAACCCGCGCCGGACGCGTCCGCGGACCCGCCACCGGACCTGTCCGCGCCGGCCGTCGGAGCGTCCGCGGACGATCCTTGCGCTTCGCCCCCGGTCGCCGCCGCCGCACCGCGCTTCGCCCGCTTGCGCGCGGCATCGCGGGCGCGCCGTTCGGCGGCCCGGCCCTGCTCCGCCTCGATCGCCTCGACGGCGATCGCGATCGCTTCCGGCGGAGCGCCGGCGGCGGCCATGTTGCGGATCAGAGCGGACAGGCTCAACGCGCGCCTCCCGCCCGAACCTCGTCGTTCGCGAGGATGAATGGGTCGGCAATGCCGGCGGGAAAGCGCATCGCCTCTTCCGGGAAAGCCGGCGCCGATACGTCGGTGCGCCCTTCCCTGCCGTGCGCGCAAAGGATCGCGTCTCGTCCGATCACAACAGCGCCTCCACCCGAACGATGGCGGGCGCTTCCAGATCGTTGCGGCGCTCGATCGTCAGCCGGTCGATCCAGCGCTGGCCGGGACAGCCGGGGATCGCCTCCGCCAGAAGATCGGCGACCACCTTCTCCCGCCCGCTTAGGTCCGATCGGTGGGTGAGGTTCAGCTGGATATGGACGGCGAACGGGGCGGCGATGCGCGGTTCGCCCTGCATTCGCCATTGTTCGACCAGCACCTGCCCGGCCACTTCCTTCCACATCCGATATTCCGCCGTCGGCCGGGCGCGGGCGCCGGCACGGGTCGGCGGCGCGTACAGGCCGTCGGCGGCAGGCGGCATCGGGATCCGCGCAACCAGAACGACAGGGACCTGTCCTGAGCCCGGTCGAAGGGCCTGTCCTGAGCCTTGTCGAAGGGCCTGTCCTGAGCCGGGTCGAAGGGCCTGTCCTGAGCCTTGTCGAGGGAACATGGTTCAGCCCTCCTGTTCCGGGCGGGCGCGAAGAAGTGCGAGTTCGTCCCGTTCGCGAACCAGATCGGCCAGCGCCGATCTGACGGCGTCGGGATCGACATCGCTGTCGGGCAGATGTTCATAGGCCGCGGCCCAGAGCATGGCGTCGACCCGCGCCTCGTCGCCGGCCAGGACGATCCGGCGAAGCAGCGGCCGGAGTCTTTCCATCCGGCTCATCGCCCCGCCCTCCCCGCAGGGGCGAGGGCCGGGGCCGCTTCGCCGCCGGACCGGACCGGGCCGTTTGAAAAACATGACGCATATTCAAACCGGACGCCGGGGGAGCGCACGGGGCAGGCGCGCGCCTTTCGCGCTGCGAGAGCGGGCCAGGCGGCGGCGCCCGGCGCGTCGGTCGGTGCGTCGGCCGACGCAGCCTTGGGGGTTCGACTCGGGTTGGCTTGACTCATGATCCGATTATCGGATATTGCGTGCGCATTGGCAAGCCGATTATCGGAAAATTTTCAGCGACCCTTTCCGACCTTCATGGCAGAAAGGGATAAGGTTTGCGCTTGGATGAGGAAGGGTGCCGTGGAGGATTCGCCGTTCGATCGCGATCTCGTCCGGCAGCGGATGAAGGAATTGAAGGTCACCCAGGCCTTCCTCGCCGAGCGGCTGGGCCTCCCCCAGTCGGCGGTGTCGAACATCCTGTCCGGCACCCGCCAGGTGAAGGTTCACGAAGCCTCCTCGATCTACCGCACTTTGGGACTGGAGCGGGCGTCCAACGTCCAGCTCGTCCCGATCATCGGCATGTCCAATGCCGGCAACTGGCGCGAGGCGATCGCGGCGCCGGGCGGGGCGATGCCGGTTCCGACCGGCCTGGCGAGCGGCCGCGCCTTTGCGGTGGAGGTGAAGGGCGACAGCATGGAGCTGATCGTCCAGGAGGGCGAATATGTCGTCGTCGATCCGGACCAGACCCAGCTGTACAACGACAAGGTCTATCTGATCGAAAATGCCGAGCACGAGACCCAGATCAAGCTGTACCGGAGCAATCCGGCGCGGTTCGAGCCGATGTCGCGCAACGACATGCACCAGCCCGTCTTCATCGGCCAGGATCCGCTGCGCGTGATCGGCCGGGTGGTGTGGCGCGGCGGAAGGCTCTGACGCCGGCGCCGACCGCCGGCGCCGCGGCGGGCGATGGGAGCGGCGGCCGATAGCTGATCGTCGAGGCTCGAGACCGCCCGCTTAAGGCGCGGGCGACACGCGCCGGACGCGACACAAGCACGCCATGCTGGCCGGCCGACCCCTCACCTCACATCGGCTGCACCTGTCCTCACCATCCGGAAACCGGATTGACTGTACTATCCGATTATCGTATATATCGGGTAGCAAGGAGGGCCGATATGAGCGATCCGTTTCCGGCCCCGCCGGCGCCATCAGCGCCAACCTCCACCTCCTTTGCCCCGACCGATCCGATCGCCCTCCCGGACTGGCGCGCCTTGCCGGAGGCGGAGCGCCTGCTGGCGAGCTGCGCGGAGCGGCCGCCGCTCACCCACAGCTGGCGCACCCGACCCTGCCGCGACCTGGTGACCCGCTCCTCGAGCGCCGACTGCCGCGTCCGCCGCCTCCGCCAGCTCTACCGCACCGCCGAACCGCCCCGCGAAACCCCGCCTGGATCGAGTGGCTTGCCCTGACGCCCCAGGCGGCGATCGCCCGCGCCGTGGCCGAGGCGCAGCGGGGCAGGCGGCGCTCCGTCCCCGCCGTTGAGCGGGACGCCGAAGCCGCCCGACCGCAAAGAAGGACCGCCGCATGACTGACTTCGACACCGACCGGGTGATCTACGTCGACCTCTCGCCCGCCCCGCTCAGGGGCGACGTGTACGGTCACCACGCCTATGCTGACCGCTTGCTTGAAGCTGGCCGCCACAGCGCCACCATCATCAGCAGCGCACTTGCGGTGAAAATCAGGGAGTGCGGAAGCGCGCCTTCGTTACCCGAACTTCCACGAGTCACGACACGAGTGCGGATGCTCGATCCGGAGATATGGTGCGTATCTAAGACGTGCGATAGGAGTGGCTAGTCAGCACTAGATTGCCGCCAACTGCCGTCGCGCTAGATCTGATCTGAATTAAAACACCTATCCGTCGCGGCTCTCGACACATCGATGAAAAACTATAGCGATTCACTCTGGTTGCGTTAGGATGGGCTAAGGGGGAGGCTTACCTATGGACTTGGCAACTCGACTCACTGAACTTGCGGCGCGAACCGAGAAACACCGGGAAATCCTGCTCACTGAGGAAGCAGCCAAGACAGCCTTGGTGCTGCCGTTCTTGCAAGCCCTCGGCTATGATGTTTTCAATCCGGGAGAGGTGATCCCGGAGTTCACCTGCGACGTTGGGACGAAAAAGGGCGAGAAAGTCGATTACGCGATCTGCGAAGAGGGCAAGGTTCGGATCCTGGTGGAGTGCAAGCCTTCATCGGCTGAGCTCAACGTCAGCCACGCCTCGCAGCTCTTTCGCTACTTCACGGTCACGGATGCGCGCCTAGCGATCCTTACGAATGGGGTTGTCTATAAGTTCTATTCTGACATTGATCAGCCGAACAAGATGGACGTAGAACCCTTCTTCACGTTCACGATGAGCGCGATCCGCCGACCTGACCTGCGCATTCTTGAGAAGTTCAGCAAGACAAGCTTCAACATAGACTCGATCGTCGAAGCAGCCGGCAATCTCAAACTGGAATCCCTCATCCGAAAGGAGGTCGAGAAGGAGGTCGCCGAACCTTCCGAGGAGTTTACCCGTATCATCGCTAGCAGGGTACACGGCGGCCGTGTGACGACAGCCGTCAAGGAAAACTTCCAGCGCCTGATCGCGAACGCGTTCAGTTCGATCGTCAAAGACGTGGTCAATGATCGCCTGACGAATGCCCTCAACGCCAGCTCCTTACCAGAGGAGGATGAGGTCGAAGATGAGACGCAGGAGGTACTTGTCACGACGCAGGAGGAAATATCGGGTTACCATATCCTTCAGGCGATCGCGGCGAAGGTAGTGGACCCGAAGCGTGTCGTAATGAGGGATGCCAAATCCTATTGCGCTATCCTGCTGGATGACAACAACCGCAAGACGCTCGCTAGGCTGCATTTCAACGGCATTGCCGTAAAATACGTGGGGACCTTCTCAGGAAAAGATGAGCAACGCCATCAAATCCAGGATTTAACGGACATCTATAAGCTGTCCGACAAGATCGAAGCCCGGATCACTGAACTTGGAGGCTGAGGACAGGTAAGCTCCGTCGCCCTCTGACTGTGGTCGACACCACCGCTCCAAGCCTGAACTGCGGCGGATCGTTCTTCCAAGGAGCCCGAGATACCGCTTTGGCGGCTCTGAAGGGGATACTGCTCCTCTTGCTGAGCCGAGCAGCGCGGACGCTACTGCGTCGCCGATCGTAAGCGGTGAACCGCGGAACTCCATGGCTCTTAGTCTGCGGTCGTTCGCCGCCGTTCGGAGTTCAAGCGAAAAGTATTGCCTCCTCGGCGGGTGAAGGGGGCTTGTATACTAAAGCGCGATCGCCAAGGTGGGCTACTGCTTCAGCAACGACTGCCCGCGAAGTCGATCCAGTCCAGCGGACGCAATCGAACTATGACAATGCGCGCACAGCCAAGTACCTTTAGCGGTGAACGTCGACGCGCCCATGTGAAGCTCACATCGAATACGCCGCTTGGTGCGTCGGTTCTGCTAACGGACTGTAGGCGTCTCGCAGCTCACCCCCGATACGGCTCGCAGGCCACGCCGTCTCCGTCCGCGTCCAACCCGGAGCGGTAGCCCGGCTCATCCTCGTAGAGCGGGGCGACTCCCGCGGCTCGGGCGGCCGAGCAATTGGGATAATAAGCCGAACCTTCGGAAGCCTCGACCTCGCCCGGCGTGTCGGCCGTCACTGGAGAAGTCAGCCAGTCCATTCCCGGCATTCCGGACGAGGCCCAGCTTGCCACAACGACCAGCAGCCCAGCCTTGGTAAGCAAGTCGCGATAGCGGCGCTTCCGTCGCAGCTGCTGCCCCCGGCGGCTGAAATGAGGGTGCGGACGCGGGACCATCGTCCACAGTCTAGATCCTAGTTCCTACCAATTTCTTGAGCTTTGGCCGGTGCTCAAACCCTGCTTCAACTTACAACATTGCTTGTGGCAGTCGTGCTGCACAGTCCGCCTCATCCGCAAAATCTCCCGGGAACACTCGCGCTTAGCGCCGGTTCTCCTCCCCTGAACAACGCGCGCATCGCAAGCGCCGGCCCAGCCGGCCGCAGCGCGGCGCGACAGGAGGAAAGAGCCATGTCCCATCATTCACCCGAACAGGATGTCTGGGCGATCGCGGCGAAGCAGCGGATCGCGATGCTGACGGTGGAGGAGGAAGGGCGTCTGGTCAGCCGGCCGATGGCCTCGCTCGTCCGGCCGGAGGATCATGCCATCTATTTCGTCACCCGGCTGGACGCCAAGGTCGGGGAGATTGGCGGGTCGGCGCCGGTCAATCTCGCTTATGCCGATACCCACGCCAACACCTATCTTTCCATTTCCGGGACGGCGCGAACGTCGCAGGATCGGGAAAAGCTTCGCGAGCTCTGGTCGATGTTCACGGAGGCCTGGCTACCGCAGGGGCCGGACGGCGTCGACGTCGCGCTCGTCACCGTGGAGCCCGAAGAGGCCAAGCTGTGGGACGCGACGAGCAGCAATCTCGTTTATGCCGGCAAGGTGCTGAAGGCCGTCGTCACCCAGTCGCCGCCGGACGGCGGCCGGCTGGAGCAGGTGCATATGGGCGGCGGCACCGGCGGCGCGCCCTCCGGTTCGGGCGGCACCGGCAGCGGCACCGCGGCGCCGGACCGAAAGCTGTTCGAGGATTTCGAAAAGGCGCAAAAGGAACGGGCCGAGGATCTTTCCGCGCCCAGCGCCGCCGGGCCGACGGTCTAGGCCGACCGTGTAGGACCTTCGCCATGGCCCTCCGCCTCAAGCCGCTTCGCGAACAGGTGATCGTCATCACCGGCGGATCGAGCGGCAACGGCCTCGCCACCGCGCGCATGGCGGTGGGGCGCGGGGCGGCGGTGGTGCTGGCGGCGCGCAACCGGGAGGCGCTGGAGCGGATCCGGGCCGATCTTTCCGCCCGCGGCGGCCGGGTGGCGATCTGCGCCGCCGACGTGGCGGTGGAAGAGGATGTGGAGCGCATCGCCCAGGTGGCGATCGACTCGTATGGCGGCTTCGACAGCTGGGTCAACGATGCCGCCTCCGCCACCTATGGCGCGGTCGAGGACGTGCCGATGGACGATCATCGGCGGATCTTCGAGGTCAATTATTTCGGGCTGCTCAAGGGCTCTTTGGTGGCGCTTCGCCATCTTCGCGCGCGCGGCGGCGGGGCGATCGTCAACTTGGGCTCCGTCTTGTCCGACCGGGCGATGATCTACCAGGGCGCCTATTCCGCCTCCAAACATGCCGTCCAGGCGGCGACGGACGCGCTGCGGATGGAGCTGGAGCGGGACCGGGCGCCGGTTTCCGTCACCCTGATCAAGCCGGGATCGGTCGCCACGCCCTATCCCGAACACGCCCGCAACTATATGGACGCGCCGCCGCGGCTGCCGCCGATGCTCTACGATCCGGCCCTGGTGGCGGAGGCGATCCTGTTCGCCTGCGAAACGCCGCGCCGGCAGCTTTATGTCGGCGGAAGCGGCTGGCTGATCTCGCTTGCCGGACGGCTGGCGCCGCGCGCGACCGACCTGGCGATGGAAAGGTTCGGCGTGTCCGCGCAGCAGAAACCCGGCGATCCCGGCGATCCGGCGAAGCGCGACAATCTCTACGCGCCGCGCCGCGACGGCGACGAACAAGGCGGCCAGGACCTGTTCGTCCGGCAGACGAGCCTTCTGCTCCAGGCGCAGACCCAGCCCTTGCTCCTCCCCCTCGCCGCCGCCGCCGCCGCGATGGAGCTGGCCGGCGGGCTGGCGCGAAGCCTCGCCCCGCCGCCGCCGCGCCGGCGATCGCCAACGCCCCGACCCAATCAGCACAGGAGGACGCCCATGTCGGACGAGGACAGGAACAAGGAACAGAGGGGCGAAACGCCCGAACCTTCGGCGGACGAATCCGCCAAGCGCGAGGAAACCGTTCGGGTCCAGGAGGAAGCGGCCGAGGAGCGGGAGAACGAGCGTGGCTATCAATAGCGACGATCCCACCCGCGGCACCGGCGCCGACAAGACCACCACCGCCGGCCCCCAGGGGTTCGAGGACGCGCCCCACGCCCATGACAATGAAGGGCCGGAATCGGGAACGCCCGATCCGGCGCGCGGCGGCTGCCTGAAGTTCGGCTGGGGCTGCCTGCCGCTCTTCGTCGGACTGTCGCTGATCCCGGCGGGGTTGATCTTCTAGAAGCGCTACGGGGCCGTAATTCCCCGCGATTGCGTCCGCCGCGCTCTATGGAAGGGTCGGCGGCGCGCAGGCGATCGTCGCCGGCTCGGGCAGGGGCTTGGATGGGCATCGGGGAACGTAGCGCAGTTTCGTCGTCGCCAAAGGCGGCCGGCCCCCAACTTCGATCCGGCGCCTATCCCGAATTGCGGCTGTTCCTGTGCCTTTCCCTGGTCGCGATCGGCGCGGCGGCGATGGTCGGCTGGGCGACCGGAACCGAATGGCTGAAATCGGTCATCCCCGGCCATTCGACGATGAAGTTCAACACGGCGCTCTGCTTCCTGCTGGTCGGGATCAGCCTGGCCGCGGCGGGGAGCCGGCGCCGCCCGCTGCAGATCCTTGCCGCCGCGCTCGGCGCCATCGTCGCGCTGATCGGCGCCCTCACCCTGTTCCAATATGTCGCCCATGTTCAGCTCGGAATCGACGAGCTGCTTTTCCGCGATCACGGCACCCTTTCCGGTTCCGGCCATCCCGGGCGGATGTCGCTTCTGACCGCGACGGCCTGGCTGACGCTCGGCCCGGCTTTGGTCCTTCTCGGAGTCGCCCGCCACCGGGGCGCGATCCGGATTGCCCATGGCCTCAGCGGCTATTCCGCTTTTGTCGCGATCCTCGCCGTCGGCGGCTACAGCTTCGGCGCCGAAGCCTATCTCGGCATCGGATTCTACACGGCGATCGCCTTCCACACCGCGCTCGGCCTGCTGATCGCCGTCGCCGCCGCGCTGATGACCCGGGCCGACGAAGGCTGGCTGGAACCCTTCCTCCGCTATCCCAGCGCGCGGGCGCTGCTCGCCCGGATCCTGCCGCTGTCGATCCTGATCCCAGTCTCGCTCGGAGTCCTGATCATGGTCGGATCGGGGCTCGGCGGCTATGACGCCGCCTTCGGTTTCGCCCTGTTCATCCCGGCGACCTGCTTGGCGATGGTGATCGTCACGCTGAGCGTCGCGATCCAGATCCGCGAGGGCGAGCAAAGGCTGCAGGACAGCCGCCACGAACTCGAGCAAAGCCGAGACCATCTCCGGCTGCTGGTGGCGGAGCTCAACCACCGCGTGAAGAATACCCTCGCCATCGTCCAGAGCCTCGCCCAGCAGAGCTTTCGCGGCTCCGGCCAGCGGGGCGGTGTCGAAGCGTTCGAAGGGCGGCTGCGCGCGCTCGCCGGGGCGCACGATCTGCTTACCCAGGAAGAATGGGGCTGGCTCGGCTTCCGCAACTTCGTCGAAGGCACGCTCGCCGTCCATTCGCCGGAACAGTTCGACCTGGACGGCGCCGATTTCCGACTTCCGCCGCGATCGGCCGTCACCTTCGCCCTCGCGCTCCACGAACTCGCCACCAACGCCACCAAATATGGCGCCTTGTCGGTGCCGGAGGGGCGGGTTCGGGTCCGATGGGCGCTCGAAGGTTCGAAGCTTCGCCTCAGCTGGACGGAAAGCGGCGGCCCGCCTTGCAAGCCGCCCAGCCGCCGCGGCTTCGGAACCCGGATGCTGGAACGGGCGCTGGCAAGCGAGCTGGAGGGCGAGGTGCGGCTCGACTTCGACCCTTCGGGCCTGGTCTGCACGATCGACGCGACGATCGCCCGCTGAACGCCGGGCGGATTGCGCGCCCGACGTGGGGCGCGGTCAGCCTGAGCGGGAAGCAAAGTGGGGTTCCAGGCCACCTCCCACAATGAAAGATAGTGATGAACGCTTACGAAAGCCTCATGCAGGGCCTGAACGAAGCGCTGGAACATGCCCAGGGCAAGGACATCGGCGCACGGGTCCACACGATCGACGTGCCCGCGTGGACGTTGCAGCCATCAGGGCGAAAACCGGCCTGTCGCAAAGCGCCTTCGCCCGGAGCATCGGAGTTGCCAAGGGAACGCTGGTCAATTGGGAGCATGACCGAAGGCAGCCCACCGGCCCGGCTCAGGTGCTGCTCGCCATGATCGCGAAGAGGCCCTCGCTCGTCAGCGAGCTGCTCCGCTAGCCCTTCAGGGCCGGATCAGCTCGCCGTTTCGGCGGGTAGCGGCCAGAGGCGGTCCGGATCGCGTTCGAGGACCCGGGCTGCGACCCGGTGGAAGCTCGGCGCGGAAAGCCGGCCGCTTTGGGCGGCGCCCAGCAGCCATTGTTCGATCGATCCGCCCTGCCGGACCCAGCCGTCCTGGCGAAGAAGGCCGTAAAAGCCGCCCGCCATCACATGGATTCCGTCGTCGCTGTTGCGCCAGCGGTCGGCCGGGTTGCGCGCGACCCCGAGCGCTTCGCTGATCAGCTGGTCGAGCGCCTGGGCCAGGTCCTCGTTCACCATGCCTTCCAGGGTCGTATAGCCCCAGCGCGGATCATGATCGCGGACGATGCGCATGATCAGCGGATCGCGTTCGAACACCGCCATCGCCGCCAGAGCGGCGGGGCCGTCCATCGCCACCGGCGGGTGGAGCATTTCGTGGGCGGCGATGCGGACCGTGGTCGCGATGTCGTAATCGGCAGCCTGGAGGAAGGTCTGCCCCTGGACCTTGATCCCGTGCGGCTTGGAAAAGCGAAGAAGCACGACCTCGATCGCGGGATCGAAGCTCCGGCCGGTCAGCTTCTCCTGCCAGCGCACCACGTCATAGCCGTCCAGGCCGCGCTGGACCTCGCCGACCCTCGCGTCGAGGCCGGCGGCCTGCTCGGCCCGGAATTGCGAGAAACCGGCCTGCCGCATGGCGAGCAGGATCGCCTCCAGGCGGGGGGCGGCCTGGTCGAACCAGCGCCAGTTGCGATCGCTCCAATAAGAGCTGGCGCGATAGGCCGGGAGCAGGCTCCGTTCGCGCGATCGAAGCGCCGAAAGCAAAGTATCCAGCGACCGGTCGGCCCCGCCCGAGGAGAACATCAGCGCCAGAGCCGGCCCAAGCAGTCCATAGCCTTCGGCCTGGGCCGAGGCCCATAACCGGGGAATGTCGGCACGGATCGGCTCGGCAAGCCGGGCGCCGAAGCTTTCCGCCTCCGCGCCATAATAAAGGGTATAGAGCTCGCCGCCGGAAAGCGGGCCGAGAAAGGCCAGGGCATCGAACCCTTCGGACGATCGGACCCGCCACTCGGTCCGTCGGGCCGGCGACTGGAGGCCCATGAGCGGCGCCGGAAGGGCGACGGATGCCGCGAGCGCGGCCCCGGCCAGGAGGAAGGATCTTCGTTTCATGCCGCCCGTCTAGCGGGCGGCGGCGGCCGGCTCTTGAACGGACTTAACGCAGCTGCGCCGGAGTCCGCCCGGTCAGGGCCAGGCAGGCGCGGGTGAGATGGGCCTGGTCGGCAAAGCCGGCTTCGAGCGCGAATTCGGCGAGGGATCCGCGCCATTCCGGCAGAGCCCGAACCGCGCGAAGGGCGCGATGTTCGGCGCGGTAACGCTTGGGACTTGTTCCATAAGCGAGGCGAAAGGCCCGGCTGACCGACGGCGGCGCCAGGTTCATCGCCTCGGCCCACTGATCGAGGCGGAACGCCGCCGACCGGCGAAGCTCGAGCGCGAGCTGGTCGGGCCAGTCGAGGATCGGGGCGTCGATCGGCTCCAGCGACTCGATCAGGAGAGCGGCCGCGTCCCGGGCATCCACCTCGGCGATCCGGACGACGGCGTCGGGATCGCGGACCCGGCCGAAACCATGGCTCGGGTCCTGATCGAGCGGCAGGTTGAGAACCATTGCGCCGGAGCGGCCGAATTCGTCGCGATGCGCCTCGTAAGCGTGGTGAAAGACGGCCTGCCCCGCTTCGACCCGGAGCCGGCCGCCATCGCCCGCCTCGACATAGCCGCCGGCGAGCACCAGCGCGACATAGCCGTCACGGTGGCGATGGCGGGGAAGATTGTCCCCGCCATCGTGGCGGGTGACGCTGCAGCGGCGGGCGGCCGCGTTCCGCCGGGCTCCGGATGGCGATTCCACGATCCCCGTCCTAGCCCCAGTTCGCGGCAAAGGCGACGCCCGCCGGCCATGGATCAGAATCTCAGCCCGACCGAGACCCGGAAACCGAGCAGCGCGCGGCCGCCCTGTTCCTCGGCCGAGGCTTCGGCCGCGAAGGTCGATCCCCCGATCCCGCCGATGAAGCGGAGCGCGCCGCTCCAGCCGTCGGTGCGCTGGTCGGGTTCGAGGGTGAAGGGATCGCCATCCTCGAAGCGGGCGGTGGTGGATCCGAGCGTTCCGGACAGGATCTGGCGGCGGCCGCCTTCGATCTCGGCGCGAAGCCGCAGATCGTCGGGGGCGGTGCCGCCGAAATCCCAGCCGGCGGTCAGCGAGGCGCTGGCGGCAAGCTCGTCGCTCTTCCGTTCCTCGACGACGAGGTTGAGGCCTTCGCCGCCCTGTTCGGCATAGCCATCCTCCGTCAGCCGGTAATAATCGATCCCGGCGGCGGGCCGGAGCGAGAATCGGCCGAAGCCCAGTTCGTAGGAGATTCCGGCGGCGGCCGAATAGAGCCTGCCGTCCCAGCTTCCGACCGCCGTCCGGGTGACTTCGCGGCCTTCATCGTCCTGGCCGTTGAAATAACGCTTGCTTTCGAGATCGAGCATGGCGGCGGACCCGCGCGCATAAGCGGCAAACCGGCCGAAGCGGGCGCGCCAATAGCCGGCCAGTTCATACTGGCCGATGCGCACCTGATTGTCATTGTCGCCATTGCCGTCCTCGCCGGCCATATAGGCGAGCGAAAGGCCGAAGCTGCCGATTCCGGTCAGCCGCTCGACCCCGGCCGAAGCGCCCCAGCCGGTCACGTCGTAGGAAGCGGTGTCGCCGATATCCTTGGACGTGCCCCAGGCGAGCTGCTGGAGCCACAGGCCCCAGTCGCCGCCCAGGTCGGCGAGCCTCGGCTGGGGGTCGGCGAGGAACCGGGCGGAGGTTCGCGAGGCCACGGTGACGGTTTCGAAGACGCCGCCGGCATGGTCGGGAAGCATCGACCCGAAGCGGCGGCGCAGGGTTTCGGCATCGGTGACGGTCAGGAACACGCCGGCAATGCCTTCGTCGCCGTCGAGCGCGTCGAAGATCGCGTCATAGGCGCTCGCTTCCGACCGGTTGAGGCCGAGCTGTTCGGCGCTCTTGCGTTCGATCACCACCGCCAGCGAATTGCCGGTCGCTTCCAGCGCGCCGTCGAACAGGAAGGGCAGGGTCGAAACGTCGAGGCCGAGCTGCGGAGCGCCGGTCAGTGTGCCGGCCTGGAGAACCACATAGCGGCCCTCGGACTGGCTGATATTGGCCAGCCTGACCCGGATCCGGCTGTCCGCGCCGAAGTCGGCGGCTCCGGCCACGTCGAGCCGGGTGTTGCGCCCCGCCGCGGCATCGATGCCGACCGTGAGCCGGCTCTGGCCGGCCAGGGTCAGCGACGTGACGGACACCGGATCGAATCCGGTCAGTTCGAGATTGCCGCCATCGAGCCGGACGGCGAGGCCGGAACTGCCGACGAGGCGGCCGGTGAAGCTGGCCGTTCCGCTGATGTCGAGCCGGTCGGCGCCGCCGCCGAAGTCGGCCGTGCCGGAGAAGCTCGACGATCCGGAAAGGGCGAGCCGGTCGGCGCCGGCGCCGAAGCTGACCGAACCGGCGAGCGAGCCGGCCTGGAGGTCGACGAGGTCGTCGCCGGAGCCCAGCCGGACGTCGCCGGCGATCCGTGGGGCCTGAGCGCCGCTGGCCGTCGGCGCGAGCTGCCGGATCACGGCTCCGGATCCGTTGGCCGAAAGATCGATGGCGATCGCTCCGCCGGCGGCGGCCGATCCGCCGCTGGCCAGGATCGCGCCGCGATTCTCGACCAGCGACACTCCGCCCGACAGATCGGTGATTGCCGACCCGACCGCTTTCTCCCCGGCGCTCGCCTCGATCCGGCCGCTGTTGCGGATCGTTCCAACGTCCGCGCCCTGTTCGATCAGGATGGCGCGGGCCTGGTCGCCCTGGTCCTTGCCGGCCGAGGCAGCCACCGCCCCGCGCACCTCGATCTCGGCGACGCTGGCGCCGCTGCCGATGCGGATGGCCGTGGCGTCGGAATCGCGCGACGTCGCCGTCACCGAACCGCCGACGCTCATTCCGTTGGCGATGAGGACATTGCCGCCCTGGCCGCCGATGACGAGCCCGTTGCCGTCGACCCCGGAATAGGTGCCGGCGCCGGTAACCGAGCCGTCGATCACCAGGCCGAAGCCCCGGGCATTGCCGGCGACCGGGCCGATGGCGATGTCGCGATCCGCCGCCCCGATCTCGACCGCGGCCGCTTCCCCATAGGACAGAATGGCGGCGCTTCCTTCCTGGTCGTCGGAAATGCCGTCCTTGTCCTCGTCATTGTCGGTCGTGCTGTTGTTCGGCGGCGGAACGGCGAGAATGATCCCGCCCGCAACATTGCCGGAAATCCGAAGCGCCGCCCCCCCCTGGAGGAGATCGTCCGAATCGAGCTTGGACGTGTCGGCCGGCGGAGTGGTGGAGCGGTAGCCGCTGGCGGTGATACCGCCCTGGACGAGCAGGGCGCCGCCAATGTCGCCGGCCAGATCGACCGCGACCGAATCCTGGCCGCGAATCTCGACCACGCCGCGAAGCGTGACATTGCCGCTGACTTCGCCGGCGCGGATCCCGTGCGACCGGTCGCCGACGATTGTGATGGTGCCGACATTGGTGAGGCTGCCGTTGAGCCGCGAACCGATCGAGATTCCGCCGGAATCGTTGCCTTCGATCTCGATCCTGCCGCTATTGCCGACATTGCCCGTCAAGACGCCGCCCGGCGCGACCCGGATGCCGAACCGGCGCGAACCCTGGGCGAACGGGCCGTCGAGATCGCCATCCTTGTCGGCGTCGGTGGCGGTATAATCTTCGAGAACGCTGATCGTGCCGCTGTTGGTGAGGCTCCCGGTCCGCCCCGGCAGAGCGAGGATGGCGGTGGAATCACTGGCGGCCTTCTCGAACCTGATCGTTCCGGCGTTGGAAACATTGTTGTCGCTGTCGACCGTGACGGCGGTCCCCTGGCCGAGCTCGATCGAACCGTTCGACCGGATTTCGATATTGGCCGGCGCGCCCGACGAGGCGGTGGAGGTTTGCACCGGGGTGGTGATCCGGCTGTCGATCACGCGCTGGGCCGAGGCCGGATCCGCGGCGACAGCCAGGACGATCGGGGTGAGACAGGTGCAGGCCAGTAGGTGACGCATCGGGTAACGATCCTCGCTTGGTGATGAAGACCGCCGGAGGGGCGGCGTACGGCCATGACGCCGCGCGCCTGGCGGTGCCGCAGTCGAGGACGGTAGATTTCCCGGGGTCCGGTCGGCCGGGTCCGGCCAGAAGCGGAGATCGCTTAGTAACGGAGATCCGCTAGTAACGGAGACCCGCTAGTAACGAATCTCCCAGCCGATCCGGAGCGATTGCGGGCGAAGCGGCGTGATCTGCGGCCGGGTCGCCAGGGTGAAGGGCGATCCCATGGCGAAGCGATTGCCGGCTTCGTCGAGCAGGTTGGTCAGGCTGAATGTCAGGGCATGGCGGCCGCGCTGGAGCCGTCCGCCGAGGCTGAGGTCGAGCGTTTCGCCCTGCTCGCGGCCGAAGACCGGACCAGCGCCGAGCCGGGACCGGCCGGTATAGCGGGCGGCGGCGTTGAGGCCGAGGTTGAGATCGGGCCCGATCCGGATGCGGTAGTCGACGCTCATCCGGCCGCTGAAATCGGCGACGTTGGGAAGCGGGAAGCCGCTGACCAGGCCGATCCCGGGCACGGGATTGGTGACCTGGCTGTCGTTGACCACGCCCGCAACCTCGAGATTGAGGCGCGGAAGCGGCCGCCAGGCGAGGCTGAAATCGGCCGTCCAGATCCGGCCATTGCCGATATTGGCGGTGATCGGCTCCCCGCCCAGGTCGACGGTGTCGGCCTGGATATCGGTCCAGCGCGTATAAGCGAGGGTCAGCTGGGCGGCGAGCCGGCCGTCGCGGGCGCCATGGCGAAGGCCGGCTTCGAGAGTCGCGACATTGTCGCTCCTGAACGCGGTGATCCCGAAGCCGGAAACGCCGACCCCGCCGGGGCGGAAGCTTTCCTGGTAGCGGGCGAAGAGGAGCAGATCCTCGCGAGCCTCGAAGGCGAGCGCGAGGGATGGGAGGAAAGCCACTTCCTCGCGCCGCCCGCTCATTCCCAGCGGTGTCAGGACCGGAACGAGGACGTCCAGCGATCCGCCGGATAGACGCGCGTAGGACAGGCGCGCGCCGGCAGCGAGAGTCAGGCGCGGCGCCAGCCGGAAGCCGACCTCGCCGAACAGCGCCCCCTCGCGCGCCGAGTTGCGAACGCCGGGAAGCGGAAACGGCGAATCGGGCGGGCCGCCCTGCCGGCGCTGGTCGGAAATGTTGCTGAGCAGGCTTGCCCCGATCAGCCAGCCGGCGCCTCCGGCGCCGCCGCGGCTCAGCCGGATTTCGCCCGACAGCATCTCGACGTCGGTCCGCTGGTCGAACACTTCGGCCGGCTCGCCTGGGAGGGCGGAATCGAACCGTTCCTGGTTGCGATGGCGGACGAGTCCGACCGAGGAAACGAGCCGGACGTCGCCGAGATCGCGGGTGACGACGAGGTCGCCGAGCAGATAGTCGCTTTCGAACGGCTGGGCCGTGCTGCTGTATCGGGTCAGTGGCGGCACCGGTCGGACATCGGGATCGTCGGCGAACTGACCGTCGCGGCCGCGAATGCGCTGGGCGGTCGCGCCGAGATCGACCGTCCAGTCGTCGCCGGCGAGTCGAAGCGCCGCCCGGCCGCCGGCCAGCCTGACCCGGTTGATGTCGCTGAGGCCCCGGCCGGGATCGTCGATATAGCCGCCCTCGCTGGCCCCGTAGACGACGGTGCGAAGCGCAAGCCGGTCCTCGACCAGCGGCAGGTTGATCACGCCGGCCCCGTCCACGCCCGGATCGCCATGCCGGGTCAAGGTGGCGCCGATCGTCGCCCGGCCTTCCACCTCGTCCAACCGCGGCGCGTTCGGAACCACCCTGAGGATCCCGCCGAGCGAGCCGGCGCCGTAGAGGGTGCCCTGCGGTCCGCGAAGCAGCTCGACCCGATCGATGTCGTAAAGGCGCAGGTCCGGATCGGGGGTTGTGTAGCTGATCCGTGTTTCGCCCAGATAGCGGCCGGTGGTCGCCTGGGTCGGCCCGTTGAAGCTGGAATCGGCGATTCCGCGGACGAACAGCTTGTTGCGTCCGGGCCCGAGATGGGTCGAGCTCATCCCCGGAAGCCGGGCCACCAGCGCCTCGTTTCCGGAAAGCGTCCGGGCGAATTCCGGATCGTCGCCGTCGACGATGTCGACGCTTGCCGGATAGAAAGCGAGCGGCATCTGCCGGCGGGCCGCGGTGACGATGATCTCGGCCTCGGGCAAGGGCGGTGGCGGGATTGGCGGTTCGGCCCGCCTCGGCGGCTCGGCCGGAGCGGGCCGGGTCGGGCGACGGGCGCCGCGGACGATCCGGAAGGTATGGGCGTCGATCCGCCGATAGTCGGCGCCGCTGCCGCGAAGCAGTCGCTCCAGCGCTTCCTCGACCGTGAGATGGCCACGAACCGCGGGGACTCGCCTCGACGAGAGCCGCCGATCGGAAACGCCGATCGTGATCCCCGCCTGCCGGCCAAGCGCAATGGCGGCGTCGCCGAGCCGGCCTGCCGGAAGATCGAGCCGCTGCCGATGGGAGGCGAGGGCGGCATCGGCCGAAAGCAGGATCGAAGCGGCGACGATCGCCCTAAGGAGTGTCACCCGCCCCTGCCGTCAACGTCCATCCCTCCTCCGCTCGATGCACCCTGACACCGGCCACCCCTTCGACCCGGCGGAACACGGCCGGCGCATCGCCTTCCAGGATGATCACTCCGGTGAAACTCCGACCTGCCACCGAATGGCTGGCCCTGACATGAACGCCCAGATTGCGCGACAGGTCGGCGGCCACAGCCGCAAGCGGAGCGTCGGAATAGATCAGCCGGCCCTGCCGCCAGCCGCCGATCGCGCCGGGATGACGGCGAGCGACGCTCGGCGGCCCGCCGCCCTGGCGCGACAAGGCCATTCCGGCATCGATCCGGATCGACTGGCGGTCCGGGTTGAACAGCACCGCGCCCTCCGCAACCGCGACCTCCAGGGCCTCGCCGTCGCGAACCACGTTGAACACCGTTCCGAGATCGCGAAGCACGGCGTCGCCGGTCTGGACCTCGAACGGCCGGGAATCGTCATGGACGATCGTGAACAGGGCCTCGCCCTGCTCCAGCCGGGCGAAGCGCGGCCGGCTCCGGTCGAGCACCAGCCGGGTCGAACCATTGAGGTCGATCCGGCTGCCTTCCGCAAGGGTGACCGAGCGCCGCTCGCCCGACCCGGTCTCGACGGCATAGGTCTGGTCGGCCTCCGGCTGAAGAATCGTGAAGCCGAGGAAGCCGGCAGCGGCCGCCGCCGCCGCGGCCCAGCCGAGAAAGGCGCGGCGGCTCGCGATTCCGGGCCGGAGCGGCACGGGCGCAGGTTCCGGCGCGGCCGGTTCGGGGGGAGCCAGCGAGTCCAGCCCCTCGTCGGCGATCGCCACCCGATCATAAGCGTCCGCGTGGCTGGGATCGGCCTCCAGCCAGCGGGTAAAGGCCTCCCAATCGGCCTCGTCGCCGTCGCGCAGCCTTACCAGCCAGCCGATGGCTTCCTGTTCCGCAGTCTCGTTCCTGACGGCCATCAGCGCCACCTCGGGCACAAGACGCCGCGCTTTGCTTTATTCCGCATCGCGCCGTCCCCTGAGTTCGACGAGCGTTCGATAGGCCTTCTGGAGATGCTTCTCGACTCCGCTGAGACTGATACCGAGTTCGTCGGCAATCTGCCGCTGACCGACTCCGTCGACCCGGTAACGCCGGAACACGTAATTGGTCCGTTCGCCAAGCGCCGCCAGAGCCGATTCCACCGCCGCCAGTTCCTCGCGGGCGATCAGCACCCGCTCGCCCGAAGGCTGGTCGGAAACGCCGAGCTCCGCGCCTGCGGTTGCCTTCGTCCAGTTCTCGTCGCGACGGGCGCTGCGGTGGGTTCCCCGGCGATGGTCGAGCGCGAGATTGTTGGCGGCGCGGTAAAGATAGGCTGCCGGATCGGCGATCGGACCGGTCGCGGCCGAGGCCCGGATCCACAATTCCTGGAGCAGGTCCTCGGCCGAATCGCCGGCTCCCCGCGCCCGAAGAAAGCGCAGCAGCGCCGGGCGCTTTTCGAGGAACACGGCTTGAAGGCCATTGCGGGTCATCGCCGTCCGTCGCCAGGGATGAAGGGTTCGGCCGGCTGCCCCCTGCCCGCCATCAAGTCGTCCTAGGCCGCCCTTCCCCGACTGTCCAGAAAGGCGGCGGTTTTCCGGTGGGACGGTTGCGGGATCGAAGCCGCCGCGGCGTCTAGGCTCCGGAACCCGAAATGGTGCTGGCCTGCAATCGGCGTTCCAAATCTCGGTGGCCGGGAAGATTGCCCCCAGTTTTCCCGGTCACCACCCGGCGAGTCGGACCCGGCCGCCAGCAACGTCGGCGAAGCGCGGTTCCCCCGCTCGTCCCCCGATCGGTTCGAAGCCGCCGATTACGTTCAAGGTAGTCGCTCCGGGCGCGGTCGCGACACAGGAGGCTCCCGGGACACCGGAAATCGCCCTGTTCGAGGAGAAAAATGATGATCAGCCCGAAGGCGATCGCCGACGCCTGCATCGCCTTGTGGAACGAGAAGGATCCTGCCCGGCGGCGAGCGCTTTTCGAGCAATGGACGCCGGACCCAAGCTTCGAGGATCCCATGGTCCGAGCCGAAGGACACGATCGCATCGACGAGGCGATCACCGCGCTGCAGAACCGATTTCCCGGCCACCATTTCCGCCTTCGCGGCGCTGCGGACGGCCACGGAAATTATGTCCGCTATTCCTGGACGCTTGCGGCCGAAGGCGGCGAAGCCATCGCCGCGGGGACCAACTTCGTCTTTCTTCACGAAGGCCGGCGGATCGCGCATGTGATCGGCTTTCTCGACCCGGTCGGCAAGGGAGACTGAGCGACGGGTCCACGCCCCGCCGGGAGGACCTGTCCCGTTCCGGTCAGCGCAGCAGCATCGCCACCTGGGCGACCAGCAGCAGCAGGGTGGTCACCGCCACTCCGACCATTCCGAATATCAGCCGACGCTCGAGCAAGTCCAACTCCTCCTTCGCGACACTAGACGCCGCCGCGCCGCTTTTGCCGCACCTGTCTTCCGTCCCGCAATCCACCGGCCTTGTCCCTTTGTCGCGGCAGCGACGATCCCGGCTCCTGACCTGCCGTACTATATCAGCAATACAGAAAGAGGAAGCGGCCATTGCGGCCGGGCAAGCGCCGTTTCTTCAGACGGCGCTTGCGGAGCAGGCTGATCGGTAATCGATCAGGCTCGCCCTGCCGGATCGAAACGAGGAGGGCAGAACCGTCCAGGCGCTGAGAGGTTGTCTCGGAAGCAAGGCCCCGGCGGAAGTGCCGGGGCCGCCGCAGCCCGACTTGCAGCCTGAGGAATGACCGAATGACCGACGATCCCAAACCGCCCCTTCCCGAGCAGCAGCAGCCGGTGCCCGGCCGGACCGCCGACATGGACCCGAAGCCCGATCATGGCGAGGAGAGCTATCGCGGATCGGGCCGGCTCGAGGGCAAGCGCGCGATCATCACGGGCGGCGACAGCGGAATCGGCCGGGCGGTGGCGATCGCCTTCGCGCGGGAAGGCGCGGACGTCCTGATCTCCTATCTCGAAGTGGAAGAAGAGGATGCCGCCGAAACGGCCCGCTGGGTCGAGCAGGCCGGCCGGCGCTGCGTTCGCGTTCCGGGCGACATCGGCGATGCCGGCCAATGCCGGGCGATCGTCGATCGCGCCGTGGCGGAACTTGGCGGGATCGACATCGTCGTCAACAATGCCGCCCACCAGATGACGTTCGAGGAGATGACCGACATTCCGGACGAGGAATGGGACCGAACCTTCCGGACCAACATCCACGCCATGTTCTATCTCGCCAAGGCCGCGGTCCCGCACATGAAGCCGGGATCGTCGATCATCAACACGACCAGCGTCAATGCCGACACGCCGCGGCCGGACCTGCTGGCCTATGCGACCACCAAGGGCGCCATCCAGAACTTCACCGGCGGCCTCGCCCAGCTGCTGGCGGACAAGGGGATCAGGGCGAACTGCGTTGCGCCCGGCCCGGTCTGGACCCCGCTCATCCCCTCGACGATGCCGCCGGAGCAGGTGAAATCGTTCGGCCAGCAGACCCCGATCGGCCGTCCGGCCCAGCCGCGCGAACTCGCCCCTGTCTACGTGATGCTGGCGAGCGATGAAGCGAGCTACGTCTCGGGCGCGACCGTGGCCGTCACCGGGGGCAAGCCGATCCTCTGACCGGAAGGCCCGAACGCGTGCGGCGTTCGAGGCCGGCGGCCGTTCCGGAGCCCCTCAGCCGGTGCCGCTTTCGACGCTCCGGTCGCTCCTGGCGATTTCTTCCAGTTCCTCGATCGACAGGCCGGCCGGGATCGAACCCTGGAGCGCTCCGTCCCCAGCTTCCCGGTGCGCCTTGTCGGTCGGAACGCCGCTTTGCGTGTGGCTCTCGCTCGACGCCACCGCTCCGCCTCTCGCGCTGTCGCGGCTCGCTTCGTCGAGGTCGCGATCGTCGGCCGAGGAGGGTTTGCGGTCCTCGCTCATGCCGGCTCCGCCTCCACCGGCTGGCCGAGCGCGGCGAGAAGTTCCCGGGCCACGCGTTCGGACGATTGCGGATTCTGGCCGGTGACGAGATTGCCGTCTCGCACCGAATGCGGCTCCCAGTCCGGCGCGGCCTGCCAGATCCCGCTTAGTTCCTTCAGCCGGTCCTCGAGCAGGAAGGGAACGACGTCGGTCAGGCCGACACCCGCTTCCTCGCTGTTGGTGAAAGCGGTCACGCGCCGGCCGGCAACGATCGGCTGGCCATCCGAGCGCCGGGCGCTCACCAGTCCGGCCGGGCCGTGACAGACGGCGGCCACGACCTTGCCTTCGTCGAACATCCGCCCGACCAGCCGGGCCAGAGCCTCGCTTTGCGGGAGGTCCCACATCGTCCCGTGGCCGCCGGGAAGGAAGATTGCGTCGAAGTCCTGATCGGCCACCTCGTCGATCGACGGAGTCGAGCGGACGATCGCCCGGGCGGTTTCGTCGGCCAGGAAGCGCTCCACCGAATGCGGCACCTCCTGCGCCTCCGCGGGCTCTTCGCCGGGCCCGCCGCCCGGATCGGGCGGAAGGCTGCGCGGATCGAACGGCACGTCGCCGCCGGCGATCGACGCCAGGGTGATTTCGGCGCCGCCCTCGCGCAGAGCGAAATAGGGGCTGGCCAGTTCTTCGGCCCAAAGGCCGGTGGCATGTCCGGTGTCGCCCATCCGGGCATGGGAGGTGGTGACGATCAGGACTTTCGGCGGCGCCATATCTCTTCTCCGACCAGGCGGGCTCGGGCGGGCCCGCCACTGCCCCCTTCAAACGGGCCGGGCTCCCTCAGGTTTCCCGACTTCCGGCCCGATATTCGACGGATAAACGGCAGCGCAGCGACGGAGCGCCCGAATGTCCGGACGATGAGGATCGCGGGGGCGGGAGCGGCCTGCGATTGGCCGCGATCAGTCCCGGCACTTGGCGCGAATCCCAAAACGGGGCAGATGTGGACCGAGCGGATTAATCGCCCGTTCAAGCGCTGGGGGGAATCGGTGGCGGCAATGGAGATTGGCCGTTGATCCTGGCGGGAGCCGCCATGATGCTGCTCGCATTTGCGGGGGCCGACGATCGTTCGCGCCCGCAGCCGCCGCAGGTGCGCGGCTCCGTCTCCGTTCGCCAGCAGATCATCATCCGGGTTCCGGCCGGGATTCGCCGGGTCGCGCCCGCCGGCGCCTCGCTGATCCAGTGGCAGGAACGTCGCGGGCCGCGCTGCATTTCCGCCAACCGGATCGTCGGCGCCACCCTTCTGGGCCAGAACAGCGTCGACCTGATCCTTCGCGACAACAGCCGGGTCAGGGCGCGGCTGGAGCGGCGCTGTCCGGCCCTCGATTATTATTACGGCTTCTATGTCAACGCGACCGAGGACGGGGAAATCTGCGCCGATCGCGACGTGATCCGGTCCCGGGCCGGGGGCGCCTGCCAGATCGACGAATTCCGGTCGCTGAGGCCGGCGCGGCCCTGAGCCATTTCACCCGGTTCGACAGTCGATCGAAGGCCGCCTGCACGGAGATTCGAGCGGTCCCCGACGGCCGACCTCGAACAAGCCCTCGCTTGACAAGGCGGGACGCTTGGCACAAGCGCTTCGTCAAACGGCTTTGGCCTGAAGAGAATAAAGCCTAACCCCCGGATCTTCCATGAGCTTCGCCGATCTCGGCCTTTCCGAAGAACTGCTCCGCGCCGTCGCCGAAGCCGGCTATGACGAACCGACTCCGATCCAGCGGCAGGCGATTCCGTCGGTTCTGATGGGCCGCGACATCATCGGCATCGCCCAGACCGGCACCGGCAAGACGGCCGGATTCGTCCTGCCGATGATCGACGTGCTGGCGCAGGGCCGGGCGCGGGCGCGCATGCCGCGGTCGCTGATCCTGGAACCGACCCGTGAACTCGCCGCCCAGGTCGCCGAGAATTTCGAGAAATATGGCAAGCACCACAAGCTTTCCATGGCACTGCTGATCGGCGGCGTGTCGATGGGAGACCAGGTGAAGGCGCTCGAAAAGGGCGTCGACGTGCTGATCGCCACGCCCGGGCGGCTGATGGACCTGTTCCAGCGCGGCAACATCCTGCTGACCGGCTGCAACCTGCTCGTGATCGACGAGGCCGACCGGATGCTCGACATGGGCTTCATCCCGGACATCGAGCAGATCTGCACCAAGCTTCCGGCGACTCGCCAGACCCTCCTCTTCTCGGCCACCATGCCGCCGCCGATCAAGAAGCTTTCCGATCGCTTCCTTTCGAACCCGAAGACGATCGAAGTGGCCCGGCCGGCGACCGCCAATGCCTCGATCGAGCAGCAGCTGCTGAAGGTGGATCCGCGCAAGAAGAAGGAGATACTCGCCGACCTGCTCCGATCCGACGAGGTCAAGACGGCGATCATCTTCTGCAACCGCAAGACCACGGTGCGCGAGCTTGCAACCAGCCTGAAGCGCCGTCATTTCGCCGCCGGGCAGATCCATGGCGACATGGAGCAGTCGGACCGGCTCGCCGAGCTCGACCGCTTCAAGCGCGAGGAGATCAACATCCTCGTCGCCTCCGACGTCGCCGCCCGCGGGCTCGACATCAAGGGCGTCAGCCACGTCTTCAACTTCGACGTGCCCTGGCATCCCGACGATTATGTCCACCGGATCGGCCGTACCGGCCGCGCCGGTCGGACCGGGATCGCCATCACCTTGGCGACACGGGAAGATGCCGAAGCGATCGACAATATCCAGAAGCTGATCGGCACAAAGATTCCGGAAATCCAGGGCAGCGATCGCGGACCGGAGCCGGAAGCGGAAGAAGCGGCCGAAGCGGCCGAGGAGAAGCCGAAGCGCAAGCGCCGATCGAGCCGTTCGGACAAGGCCGAGGCGCAGCCGGCAAGTGCCGAGCCGAAGGCCGAGACGCCGGCGCCGAGGCGGGCAAAGTCCGAGGCTGGCGGCGAAAAGCCGGAGCGCAAGGAGCGCTCCCCCCGTCGCGGTCGCGAGCGCGAGCGCGAAGTCGAAGCGACGGAAGAAGGCTGGAACGGCCCGGTCCCCAGCTTCCTCAACTTTGGGTTCGGAAGCTAGGAAGCCCGGCTAGCCGAGGTGGCGCTCGAGCAGGATCGACGTCGAAACCGAGCCGACGCCTGAAGCCGCCGCCACCGCCGAGCGCGCTTTCTCGATCTCGCCGACATTCTCCGCATCGATCCGGACGATGAGGTCCACCGGGCCGCTCAGCGAATGGATCATCGCGACGGCGGGGATTCGCTTCAGCTTCGGGACGATCTCGGCGCAACGCCTACCGGTTTCGAACGTGACCATCAGATAGGCGGATTGCCGCTCACCTTGCCCCGCCCCTTCCACGACGGTGAAACCGGCAATGATCCCGGACGACCGAAGCTTGGCGAGGCGCTCCTGCGTGGCGCTGCGCGACAGATCGAGGTCGCGGGCCAAGGCGACGATCGAACGCCGTCCATCGCGCCTCAGAAGCGTCAAAAGCAGCCTGTCCTTGTCGTCCACCCCGGCTCCCCCGACCGGCAAAGTGCCGGCGTTTCCGGCATCATGCCGAATGAAACCGGCGCAGCAAATGGGCCAGGAGTGGGTGAACGACAAGGAGAAAGCCGATGGAACTGGACCTGGACCGAACCGTGCTGCTTCCGGTGGACATGCAGCTTGCCTTCGATTCCGAAGCCTGGCCGCGCCGGTGGAACAAGGCCGTCGATTCCAACGGGCGGGCTCTGCTCGAAACCTGGCGGCGATCGGGACGGCCGATCATCCATGTGAAGCACGATTCCGTAACTCCGGGTTCGACGCTCGCTCCGGGCCAGTCCGGAAATGCCTTCCGGCCCGGCTTCGAGCCGCTCCCCGGGGAGCCGATCGTCGCCAAGAGCGTCAATTCGGCCTTTATCGGCACCGATCTCGACCTGAGGCTGAAGCGGATCGGCGCCCGCCATGTCGTCGTCTTCGGGATTTCGACCGACATGTGCGTTTCGACGACGGTCAGGACGGGCGCGAACCTGGGCTGGGACATGATCCTCGTGCCCGAAGCCTGCGACTGTTTCGACCTTCCCGACGCCCAGGGCGGAACGATCCGCGCGGAGGATGTGCATGCCGCCCATGTCGCGACTCTGGCCTTCGAATTCGCTCGGATAGCGACGATCGACGCCCTTGCCGGCAGGGCGGCCGGCTGAAGCCACTCAGCGCCGGCAATATCTCGCCCGGAACTCCGCCGCGAACGCCGCCAGCCGCTGCTCAGCGATCGCCGCTCTCAGCCCGGCCATCAGCTGCTGGTAGAAGTTGAGGTTGTGCTCGGTCATCAGCATCGCGCCGAGGATTTCGCCGCTTCGGACGAGATGGTGAACATAAGCGCGGCTCCACTGGCTGCAGACGGCGCAGCCGCAGGAGGGGTCAATCGGATCCTTGTCCTCGGCGAACCGGGCATTCTTGATATTGATCGGCCCGTCCCAGGTGAAAGCCTGGCCGGTTCGGCCGGAGCGGGTCGGGAGCACGCAATCGAACATGTCGATTCCGCGCTCGACCGCCCCGACAATGTCGTCCGGCTTGCCGACGCCCATCAGATAGCGCGGCCGATCCTGCGGAAGCTGGCCCGGAGCGAAATCGAGACAGGCGAACATCGCCGCCTGCCCTTCGCCGACGGCGAGGCCCCCGACGGCATAGCCGTCGAAGCCGGTGTCGATCAGGGCGTCGGCCGAAGCCTTGCGAAGCGCTTCGTCGAGCCCGCCCTGCTGAATCCCGAACAAGGCGGCGCGTTCGGCATGCTCGCCGCCGGAATCGAACGCTTCGCGCGATCGCCGGGCCCAGCGCATCGATCGCTCCATGGCCGCCGATTGCTCGTCGCGGGTCGAAGTGGTCGGGACGAGCTGGTCGAAGGCCATGACGATGTCGGAGCCCAGCAGCCGCTGGATCTCGATCGACCGCTCGGGCGAGAGCATGTGGCGGCTGCCGTCGAGATGGCTGGCAAAGGCGACCCCCTGCTCGCTGACCTTGGTGAGGTCAGAGAGGCTCATCACCTGATAGCCGCCGCTGTCGGTCAGGATCGGTCGTTCCCAGCCCATGAAGGCGTGAAGCCCGCCGAGCCGCGACACCCGCTCGGCACCGGGCCGGAGCATCAGATGATAGGTGTTGCCGAGGATGATGTCGGCGCCGGCCGAGCGGACGTCCGCCGGCTTCATCGCCTTCACCGTCGCGGCCGTCCCCACCGGCATGAAGGCCGGGGTGCGGATCTCGCCGCGAAGCATGGCGATGGTGCCGGTGCGGGCACGGCCGTCGGTGGCGGAAATGGAAAAGGAAAAGCGCGAGGCCAGATTCTTGTCATCCCGGCAGCGCCGGGATCTCCCTCAACCTTGAATTGGTGCCGGATACGCCGGCGGCTTTCGCCGGAATGGGCGCGAGCGTCAATGGAGCGACGCTGCCGACCCGGATCGCCCACTCATGTTCGATTGTCAGGACGCCAGATCGCCAAGCACCGACTCGATCCTCTCCACGCGCCGAAGCGGCGCCTCGATCTTTTCCCGGAGCAGCCATCGGCCCTCCTTCTCCTCGAGCCCGGCGGCGCTCGGGTCGACGTCCACGCCCTCCTTCGGAGTGAAGGCGATGGCAGCGGGCCCGGCCTCGATCTTCTCCATTCCCGCCGATCGGGCGATCATCCGAAGCCGGGCGATGGCGAGGAGGATCTGCGCCGGCTCGGGAAGCTCGCCGAAACGGTCGCCAAGCTCGTCCTCGAAGGCTTCGAGCGCCGCCGGCTCCGACATCCTTGCAAGCCTGGCATAAAGCTCCAGCCGAACCTCCTCCTCGGGGATCCATTCCGGCGGCAGCCGGCCTTCGATTCCGAGGCGGAGCACCGGGACCCAGTCCTCCAGAATTTCGCCGCGCGCCTGCCGAAGCGCGGCTTCCAGAAGGTGCTGGTAGAGATCGACACCGATCAGCTTCATGTGACCCGTCTGCTCGTCGCTCAGGAGGTCGCCCGCGCCGCGCATGTCGAGGTCGCGAGCGCTGATCGCAAAGCCGGCGCCGAGCCGGTCGAAGGCCTGGAGCGTGTTGAGCCGGGCCAGGGTCCGCGGAGCGATCTGCACATCGGGAGCGGTCAGCAGGTAAATCTGTCCGCGCCGAGCGCCGCGCCCGACCCGGCCGCGAAGCTGGTGGAGCTGGGAAAGCCCGAATCGGTCCGCGCGCCACACGATCATCGTGTTGGCCCGGGGCACGTCCAGGCCCGCTTCGATGATGTTGGTGGCGAGGAGAACGTCGCCCGCGCCTCCGGCGAAGGCGACCATCGCCTCGTCGATCTCGGCGGCGGGCATCTTCCCATGCGCCTGGAGCAGTTCCAGTTCGGGGGCGATGGCGGCAATCTGCTTCGCCATCGGCTCGATATCTTCCACTCGCGGGACGACGAAGAAGCTCTGCCCGCCGCGGGAGCGTTCGCGAAGCAGCGCCGTCCTCACCGCCTCGGGATCGAAGGTGCCGATCGCCGTGCGGATCGGCTGCCGCCGGGCGGGCGGGGTGGCGATGACCGACAGTTGCTGAAGACCTACAAGCGCGCTCTGCAGGGTGCGCGGGATCGGCGTGGCGCTGAGCGCCAGCACGTGGCCGGAGCCCAGCGCCCGAAGCTTGGCTTTGTCGGCGGCGCCGAATTTCTGCTCCTCGTCGACGATCACCAGCGCCAGGTCCTTGTAGGCGACCGCCTTTCCCGCGACGGCGCCGGTGCCGACGACGATCCGGATCGACCCGTCCTTCAAGCCGGCGACGGCGCGCTTCTTCTCGGCCGGGGTCGAGAGTCGGGACAAGGCGGCGACTTCGATCCCGAGATTTTCGAAGCGCTCGCGAAATGTTTCGAGATGCTGGCGAACGAGCACCGTCGTCGGCGCTGCCAGCGCAACCTGCTTTCCGGACAGGGCCGCGATCGCGGCGGCCCTGAGCGCAACCTCCGTCTTGCCATAGCCGACATCGCCGACGACCAGCCGGTCCATCGGCCGGCCGGACCGGAGATCCTCCTGGATGGCGGCGATCGCCTTGGCCTGATCGGCGGTTTCGGTGAACGGAAAGCCGGCGACGAACCGCTCATATTCGGGCGGCTCGGGTTCGAGGACCGGCGCCGTCCGCTCCAGCCGTTCCGCGGCCAGGGCAACCAGGCTTCGAGCCGTTTCGGCCACCGCCTCGGCGACTCCGGCCCGCCTTTTCTCCCAGGTCGAGCCGTCGAGCTTGTCCAGAGCGACCGCCTCCTCGTCCGCGCCATAGCGCCAGAGACGGTTCGACTGCTCGACCGGGACCAGCCGCCGGGCGTCGCCCGCGAAGCGAAGAAGGATCGCGTCGCCGCCCTCCGGCACCGACTCGAGGCCGGCAACGACGGCAATCCCATGATCTTCATGAACGACGACATCGCCGGGGCGAAAGCCGCTGAAGTCGAAGGGCTGCACGTCCCCACCGACCGATCCTTCCGAATCCCGCTGGGCCCGGCTGCCGAGCAGGTCCGCGGCGGCGACGGCAAGGATCTCGCGATAACGGAAACCCCGCGGCACCGGCATTCCGAGCATGAGCAGGGCGCCGGGCTTGGCCGCCAGCACGCAATCCCAGCCTCGCACCGCTTCCGGCTCCCGACCGAGGGTCCGGGCGGCTCGGCGCCCGAGGAAGCGCAGATCGCGCGGGGTTCCGAGCAGGACCAGTTTCTGGCCGGCCGACAGCGCTTCCCGAGCCAGCCTGGTGAAGGCCCGCAGCGGCGAGCGCGCCTCGACGAATCGCGGCGGCGGTTCGCCGAGGCCGTCCGCCGGCTCGATCGAAGAGCGGCTGGCGAGCGCGGCCTGCCAGCGCTCGTTGGAACAGATATCGCGAAGGGCCCGGGCCGGTCGCCGGCGAGCCGCATCGGCGGCTAGCGCCAGGAACCGCCTTCGACGCTTGTCCGCTCCCGGATCCAGCGCCACCCCAGCGCCGGGCAGATGGTCGAGGAGAGTCACGCCCTCGTCGCCGAATTCGGGTTCACTCACCCGGCCGAGTTCGAGCCGCTCGCATTCGCCGGTCGTCAGCTGGCTGCCGGGATCATAGGGACTGATCGATTCCACCCGTCCGTCCTGAACCTCGATCCGGAAGGGCTCGCCGGCATCGGCCGGATAGACGTCGATGACCTGGCCGCGAACGGCAAGCTCGCCCGGCTCGTCCACGCGATCGTCCGGGACATAGCCGATCGATTCGAGTTCGGCCGCGAAGGCGCCGAGATCCATCGGCTGCCCGACCTGGACGATGGGCGGCGCCGAATCGAACCGATCCGGGGCAGGATAGAGCCGGGCCGCGGCCTCTCCGGTCGTGACCAGCGCTATGGTCGGCCGCCGGGGCTCGCCAAGCGCGGCTCGGAGCTGACGGAGCGCCGTCGTGCGCTGGCCGACATTCGATGGCGACGGAGGCGCCGACTCACCGGGCAAAGCGTCGCTTCCGGGGCAAAGCAGCACCAGCCGGTCCGGAGCGCCGCCCTTCAGCGCTCGGCTGATCTCGATCGCCCGCGGTTCGTCCGCGGCGACGAAGACCAGGTCCCCGCTTTCCAGCGCATTGAGGAGGCCGACGACGATTTCGCTGATCGATGGAGTGCCGCCGGTCCGGCTTGCGCCGTCCGGCGCAGGTTTCGAAAGTGCCGTTGCCACAGGATCCTCGCGACCGGGGAGAGTGGCCGAACGGACAAGGCCGACCGCCGTTCCCCGCGGCCGAATGCAAAGCTGCGCCTTGTCAGTGGAAGGGAGCCTCCTGGCAGCCGGGAAGCTTTGGGGCCGATCGCGATCGGCCCACCAGCTAAGCGCAGGCCTAGCGAGCGTTCCCGGGCGAGGGCGGCGAGGCGCCTTCGATCATGTACCAGGGGGTGGGCCCCAGGTCATATGGAGGTGCCGGGTAAAGCCAACGCAGGGCTTCTTCGGCCGCTCCGTGATAGATCGTGGCGTGAGTAGCGATGGCGCTCCGGTCCGAATAGCGCAGTTCCAGCGTCCCGGCGGGGAGCCGGCCGAGACCGGTCCGAAGCAGGTCGACGCCGTCCTGCATCGTGCCGCCCTCGTCCGCCATCGCCAGATAAAGCCGACGACCTGACAAGGCACCGGCCGGCAAACGCGCCGGCAGGTCGCGCAGTCCCCGCCGGTCGTCCCACCAGAGGCTTGGACTGATCGCAATATAATCGTCGAACAGGTGCGGCTTTTGAAGCAGAGTATCGACGACAAACAGGCCGGCCAGCGATTCCCCCATCAGCGCCTTTCTCCCGCCGGCCGGGTACCGAGCTCCGATGAAAGGCACGACTTCTTCCTCCAGAAACCGTCTGAACCGGTCCGCGCCACCGCTTTCCGGAAAGGCTGCAAGGTAGCGCGGATCGGTTGGCCTCGGAGTCAGCTCCGACCGCCTCTGCTTGGTCTGGATGCCAACGACGATCATCGGCCCGAAGGTCCAACTGAGCGAGCCCAGCTGAGCCAGTCCCGCAATGTGATGGAAATCCTGCTCCAATCCGCCATCGAGAAGGAAGACGATCGCGTAGCGCTGAGGAGCGGAGCGATCGTAGCCGGAAGGCGCCCAGACGTTGATCTCGCGCGTGCCGCCGAGGATTGCCGAAGGCAAGGCGAACGAGGTCCCGCTGTGGATCGGCCGTTGCTCGACGGCCCCCTCGACAGAAGTAGGCTGGCCGAAAGCGGGACTCGCGCCGAACACGGCAACGGCCGCAAGCCATTTGATCAGCGCCTGCATATCAGCTCCTCGCAGCCGATCTAGCAGAGCGCCGGCGGGAGCAACAAGACTTGGTAGGTGGCGACGCTCGGGACGGCAGGTTGTTTTTGGGGCGACGAATTCCGGATCAACGGGGCGAGTCGAGGAACGGCCGCCGAGAGGGTCCGTTGTGGACTGTGGCCCAACGGCCAGTGTCACCCCCAAACCCGGAGTATTCCATGAACCAGAAGATCGTGTCGGCCGTGTTCGACAACCATTCCGAGGCGGAAAGCGCCGTTCGTGCCCTTCGCGAAGCGGGCGTTCGGGACAGCGCGCTGTCTGTCATCGCCCGCCATGACAGCGGCGACGGCGACTATGGCGGAGCGCACACGCACGAGGCGAAGGAAAAGGGCGAAGGCCTGGTCAAGGGTGCTTTGGCCGGCGGCGGTGCCGGCGCCCTGCTTGGCCTCGCGGCTCTGGCCATTCCCGGCGTCGGTCCGGTGGCGGCCGCCGGCGCAATCGCCGCATCAGCCATTCCGGAAGCAGCGGCGATCGGCGCGGGCGCAGGCGCCCTGGCCGGCGGACTGACCGGACTTCTGACGAAGCACGGCGTCAGCGAGGAAGATGCCGGCTATTATGAAGGCCGGATCAACGAAGGCGGAGTCTTCGTTTCCGTCGATACCAGCGAGGCCGGAATCAGCGGCGAAGCCGCCCAGGACCTGCTCTACCGTCATGGCGGCCACAGCGCTTCGCGCGCCAGGGCCGGCGCGACGCTCTAGAAGCGACCACGCTGCGACGCTCCGGCCCGGAGCCGGGGCGTCGCGGTACAACCTGGCCGTCAGATTTCCCGGGGCTGCTCGTCCTCGGGCTCGGCTTCCTTCACCAGATCCTTCTTGAGGGGCGAGAGCATCCACAAGGTGGCGATCGTGACGAAGGACAGCAGGATCGCGACGTCATAGCTTCCAAGGCCCACCGCGGTCCCGGTCGCGCCCGTGGCCCAGAGGCTTGCCGCCGTCGCCGTGCCCTTGACGCTTTCCTTCATTCGAAGGATTGCTCCGCCGCCGATGAAGCCCATTCCGGTGATGATGCCCTCGACGATCCTGGCCATCGCTTGAGGATCGTCGGCAACCATGGTTTCGGCCGCCTGGACGAAGCCGCAACTTGCCACGGCCACGAGCGGAAAGGTTCGAAGGCCGGCGCTTCGCTCCTGCCGTTCCCGGTTCCATCCGACCGGTAGGGCGAGCAGATAGGCAGCTAGCAAGGCGATTAGGTTGGGCAGGATATCGAACGGGTTCGCCCCGAATAGGTCAGCCATTTCGATCCTTCTGCCGTCGACCGCCCGTCATCGCCTCGTCGTCCCGACTGCCAGCCAAGCGGGCGGGCCCGCCCCGATCCGGTCGCCGATCCGAATCCATCAGCGCGCGGACGAGGGGAAGATGACGCTGACGCTCACCCCCCGCTCGCTTTCAACGATCATCTGCCCGTTGATCTGCCGGACCAGGGTCTGGATCAGGCCGTAGCCCAGCGATCCTTCGCGGACGACGGCGCCCATGCCTGCGCCATCGTCGGAAACAGTGAGCCTGATCTGCTCTTCAGCGTCGCGATCGCCTTCCACCAGGATCGATCCCCGAGCCGGTGCTGGAAAGGCATATTTGACGGCGTTCGTGATCAGCTCCGTGGCGATGATCCCGAGCGGGATGGCCACGCCCGCCTGCACGAGAATGCCCTCGCTCACGTCGCATTCGAGCCGGATGCTGTCGTCCCGGTCGGTGATCGGCTTAAGCGCCCCGCAAAGATCGCCCAAATAGGTGGCGAGATCGACGCGCTGCGCGCTTTCCGACCGGCTGAGAAGATCGTGAACCCTCGACATCGCCATCAGGCGGTCCTGAGCCTCCTGGAAGAGCGACTTCACTTCCGGGTCGCTCTGTCGCCGGCCCTGGATACCAAGCAAAGCGGAGGCGATCGAAAGGCTGTTCTTGGCGCGGTGATTGACCTCGGCAAGCAGCATTTCCCTTTCCGTCACCAGCGAGGTCAGCAGCCGGTTGGCGTCCTGAAGCTCGCGGGTCCGCTCGGCCACTCGGCTTTCCAGCTCGTCGGTTAGCTTCCGGAGCGCCTGCTCGGCCTCGAATCGGCGGGTGATGTCGAGATAGGAAAGAAAGTGGTGGAGGACCGTGCCCTGGCCATCCGTCAGCGGACTGGCGAAGAGCGCGGTCCGCAACGGCGTTCCGTCTTTGCGGTGCTGAACGATTTCCAGGCTGATGTCCTCGCCCGAATCCATCGCGGCCTGGTACTTGCGGATCGCCTCCGGATCCGTCCCCTCGCCGTTCATGAAGTGCGGATCCTGGCCGGTCACTTCTTCGGCGGAGTAGCCGGACAGGCGAAGAAAGGCATCGTTGGCGAAGACGATCGGGTTGTCCGGAAGGGTCGCGTCGGTGACGATCATCGGCATCCGGGTGAGCCGGACCGCATCGACGAAGATCCCGCCGCGCTGCCGGACATTGTCGATCCCGAGCTCCGAGCGGGTTCGGGCCGCCGTGTCCCCCAGTCCTTCCCGATAGTCGTTCATGGCAATGGCGCTCCTGGGTTCCGCTCAAGCTCAGCGAAGGACGAGGCGAAGTCAAGCAACCGCCTGAACGGCCGAAGGAAGCGCCGATCGGTGAGCGAGGTTCGAAAATCGGCGGGCGCGGGTCAGCGCGGGGCGCGATCGCGACCGGCAACCCCGACTCCCGATCCGATTAGCGCATCAGCCCCGCGGCTTTCAGCGCCCTTTCGATCACGTCGCCGACACCGTCCGCCGCCGGCTTCGGTGTCCGGCGGCCGCGAGCCGGCCGTTCCGCCGTTCCGGCTCCCCGCCGGGCTTTCCCGGCCGGAAGCGGTGCGAGGCCGAAGAAGGCCGCGATATGGCCGGTGGAACTGATGCCCACGTCCAGCATATGAGCGCCCGCCTCGCCGAGCTCGCCTGCGCCGGTCCCGGGATCCAGCGGTATGCCATGGCTCATTCCGGTGATCATATATTGCTCGATCAGCGGCGTACCGTCGGCGCCCAGCCAGGAGCGCCGCGGATAGCCGCCGACTTCATCCACTCGCCCGGGCTTCGGCTCCAGGCCGTGAAGGTCGGCCCATTGAAGGACGATCGAATCGGCATTGCTGGGCACCACCGTATGATCGGCGCTTCCCTGCCACACCTGCAACCGCGGCCATGGCCCCTTGTGGGGAGAGGCGCGGCGAACCTTGCTTCCCAGTTCCCGGGCATCGGCGCGCGCCCGGCCGCCCATGCAATCGAACGCCTCGCCGACGCCGGAGGCACAGCCATAGGCGACTCCCGCAATGATCGCTCCAGCCGCGAAGACCTCGGGGTAGGTGGCCAGCATGGCCGCAGCCATCGCTCCGCCCGCCGACAGTCCGGTCACGAACACCCGGCCCCGGTCGACGTCGCGGATCGCTGCGAGCGAATCGATCATCGCGCGGATCGAGGCCACTTCGCCCATCCCGCGCTGAGTATCGTTGCCGGAGAACCAGTTGAAACAGAGCGACGGATTGTTGGCCCGCTGCTGCTCCGGAAAGAGCAGGATGAAGCCATGCCGGTCGGCCAGCCGCGACCAGCCCGAACCGTGATCGTAGACGGCGGCATTCTGGGTGCAGCCGTGGAGCACCACCACCAGCGGCGCCGGCCCGCTGAGCCCCGCCGGCGCATAGAATCGGCCGTTGAGGTTTCCGGGATTGTTCCGGAAGGCCGGAAGGTCCTCGAGCCGGTCGACCGCAGCCGACGGAGCGGCAAACGGGCCCGAACCCTTGCGGCCTCGCCGGGAGCGGAAATCGGATCCTGGTCGTCGCATTCATCACTCCCCAAGGCCTGCTCCGGAACGGGAGACAGCTGGTATCGGGCAACGCCATAGCCGATACTTTGTTGCAGTGCAGCAAAATCGGCGTCGACGCCGTGATCAGGCCGATCTCCTGTCGCGCCCGGGGCGAGGAGTGGCAGGCGCGGAAGGAGGCGGCGTTCTTCAACCGCTCAGGTCGAGCTCCCAGCTTTCGCCCTGCTCCGGCCGGCCGAACGCGTCATGAACTTCGGTGGAGACGATCCTGAACCCCGCGCCCTCGTAAATCCGCCGGGCGCTTTCAAGGACGCTATGGGTCCACAGCCGCACTTTACGGTAGCCGGCCCGGCGAGCGAATTCGACGCATTCGGCGACGAGCGCCTGGCCGATTCCAAGGCCGCGCGCCCAGGGCTCGACATAAAGCAGCCGGAGCTGGCCGACGCCTTCGCCGGAATCGACGATCAGGACCGAGCCGGCCATCAGGCCTGCCCGCTCGGCGACCCAGCATTGCTCGAGTCCCGGCTTGAAATTCTTCAGGAAGGCGGCGGCGATCTCGCTCTGGAGGATCTCCATCGGCCGGCCCCAGCCATAGGCCTGGTAGAGGATCGACTGGCGCGAAGCGAGCAAGGCGAGATCGCCGGTCCGGAAGGTCCGGATCGTCCAGGGAACCTCCCGCCCCGACAGCAAGGCCGTCACCGTCGCCAAAGCGGCGACCAGGGTTGCCTGGTCGGTTTCGCTCAACGCCTCGATCCGGCTCGAGACTTCCGCCCTCGTCCTTGAATCGAGGGCGGCGAACACCTCCCGCCCGACAGGGGTGAGGCTGATCGGGCGCCGCCGGCCATCCTCTCCGCGATCGCGCCGGATCCAGCCGCGCGCCTGGAAACGGCGAAGGATCCGGCTGACATAGCCGGCGTCCATGCCGAGCTCGGCCTGGAGCTCGGCGGCGAGAACGCCGTCGCGCGTCGCGACTTCGTAGAGCAGCCGGGCCTCGGCAAGGGAAAGGTCGCTTTCCAGGTAATGGGCGTCGAGCGCTCCGGCGAAGCGGGTGTGAAATCGGTTGAAGGCTCGAACGGCCGAGACGGCATCTTCCATCGGCGAAGCCTGCCATAATAGTTGCCGATGTCAACTTTCTGGCAGGTTGGGGCTGCCTTCGCTCCGCCGCCCGAGCCGCGCAGCCTGCCGAAAAGACAGGAACAAGCCGAAGCTTCACCTCCTTCCTGACCGACCGCGCGGGCGCTGATCGCCCGGAAGGCGGGTTTCCCGAAGGAAAGGAACCGAACATGCTGAGGAACAGAGTTGGCCGCCGGGTGATGGCGGCGTTCGGGGGCGTGCTTATCCTCTCCGGGGTGGGGACGGCAGGGGCAGCGGTGGCCGCGGAGTTCCGGGCCACGCTGAACGGCGACAGGATCGTGCCGCCCGGCGATTCGGACGGCTGGGGCCGGGCCAAGGTCGTCGTCGACGACATGCTCAACCGGGTCTGTGTCGACCTGGAGGTGCGCGACATCGGCGAGGTGACCTCCGCCCGGCTCTACCGCGGCGGCGAGGGCGAAACGGGATCTCCGGTAATGTCTCTCGATCGCCCGGATGGCCAGGACCAAGACGAGGATGATTGCGACTCGGTGGGCGACGCGCTGGCCGACGAGATCCAGTCCAACCCTTCCGGCTTCTATGTGCTCGTGACCACGACGGAGCATCCGGAGGGCGCGCTTCGCGGGCAGTTGATGCCGAGCGCGGGCTGATCCCAGGGTCCCTCCCGCGCCTGGCCGCGGGAGGGACCGATTGACTTTGCGGGGAAATCGCTTAGATGGCCCGCTTCGTCTGGCGGTCCGACCGTCAGGCATCCGTCCGAGACAGCTGGCGTCCCTTCGGGACTTAATCTCCAGCCTAGACGGGGAAGAGTTTTCAATCCGCCGAGGCGCAATGCCGAGGCGGGTCTGCCGATGTCTTCGGCTCGAACCCCTCCCCTTCGGACAATGTGCGCTCGGCATCTGCCGTGCGCGCGTCGCCGCGTCGCGGATGGTCCGCGGCGCGTCATTTGGCCAACCGGCGGACTCGACCGCCGGAAAGCTAAGGGAGTAAGCATGGATCGAGCTCAGAAAAGAGAGCTGGTCGCCGAGCTCAAGCAGACGTTCTCCGAGACCGAGGTGGTCGTGGTCACCCGCAATCTCGGCATGTCGGTGGCCCAGTCCACCGCCCTGCGGAACCGAATGCGCGATTCCGGCGCCCGGTACAAGGTAGCGAAGAACCGGCTCGCTCTCATCGCACTCGAGGGCACGCGCTACGCCCCCATCAGCGAAATGCTGACCGGGCCGACCGCGATTGCAACGTCCGCCGACCCCGTTTCCGCGGCCAAGGCCGTGGTCGATTTCGCCAAGACGACCGATCGTCTCGAAATCGTCGGCGGGGCGATGGGCGATACCCTCCTCGACGCGGATGGAGTGAAGGCGCTCGCCGAGCTTCCGTCGCTCGACGAACTGCGTGCCACGATCGTGGGCCTCATCCAGGCGCCCGCGACCAAGGTGGCCCGGGTCGTCCAGGCGCCGGCAGCCCAGCTGGCCCGAGTCCTTCAGGCTTATGCCGACAAGGAAGCCGCCTGAATTTTCGTTTGAACTGAACTTGGGGCAGGGCCCCGAAATGGAGACTTAAAATGGCAGACATCAATGCGATTGTTGATCAGCTTTCCGAGCTGACCGTTCTTGAAGCTGCGGACCTCGCCAAGGCGCTCGAAGAGCGTTGGGGCGTTTCCGCCGCGGCCGCGGTTGCGGTTGCCGGCCCGGCCGGCGGCGGCGCCGCTGCCGCTCCGGCCGCCGAGGAGAAGACCGAATTCGACGTCATCCTCACCGGCGACGGCGGCAAGAAGATCAACGTGATCAAGGAAGTTCGCGCGATCACCGGCCTCGGCCTCGGCGAAGCCAAGGCGCTGGTCGAAGGCGCTCCGAAGGCGATCAAGGAAGGCGTGTCCAAGGCCGAGGCCGAGGACATCAAGAAGAAGATCGAGGAAGCCGGCGGCACCATCGAGCTGCGCTAAGGCTTTTTCGCCTTCGGGTGAAAAGGAGGGGCGGTCCCGTTGGGGCCGCCCCTTTTTTTGGGCCGCTGCCTTGCCCGCGACCGCGCGGGAGTCCCGAGCGGCTGAACCGCGGCCAAGGACGAGAAGGGTCTCCCAGTCCGGGCTCGGTTTGCGCTAACCTCGTTCACTTGGGTACGATGCGGTAGAGGCTCTGCCCTCCGCAGCCTCGACGGCACCGCCAAGGGCCGAGGACGTTTGACGCAGATGGACAAGAGCGAGTCGACCAGTCGCGGCGCGGGCGGAGCGGCCTTCGCCTGGGCCGTCCATGCCTTCACGGCAACGGGGGCCGCCCTCGCCTTCTTCGCCCTTCTGGCGGTCGAACAGGGCGACTATCGAATGGCCCTGATGTGGCTGGTCGCGGCGCTCGCGATCGACGGCATCGACGGCTCCTTCGCCCGAGCCGCCAAGGTCAAGACCCGCGCCGCCCGGATCGACGGCGACACGCTCGACCTCATCATCGACTATCTCACCTATGTCTTCGTCCCGACCGCCCTGATCGTCCGGGCGGGCCTGCTTCCGGAGCGGCTGGCCCCCTGGCTCGCCGCCTTGATCCTGATTTCGGCACTGTACAATTTCACCCGCCGCGACCTGAAGACGGAAGACAATTATTTTCGCGGCTTCCCCGCGCTGTGGAACGTCGTCGCCTTCTACCTTCTGGTGATGAGCCTTTCCCCGGCGACCGGAGCGGCGGTGGTCGTCCTCTTTGCGATCCTGACCTTCGCGCCGATCCATTTCGTGCACCCGTTCAGGGTCACCGACTTTGGCGTCTGGCTGCCCCTGATCGCCATCGCCTGGGTGACGGGAACGGTCGCTCTGCTCTGGCCGGGCTGGAGCGAGCCGGTCCGGACCGCCTGGCTCGCTTTATCGCTCGGCACGGCCGCCATCATCCTCCTGCTCGGCCTTTGGCGCAGTTTGCGGGGGCCGAAGCGCGCCTGAAACGCACGCCGCGGCGCTTCCCGGTTCAGTGAAGCGCCAGGATGGCGAAGGCGATCGCGGCGAAGACGGATGCTACCTGGATCCCGCGCCAGGGAACCCAGCCGATCGCGTCGAGGCTTCGCTCGCGCCGCCGGTGGCGACGCCATTCGCCGACCCCCGCCAGCACCGCCAGCGACAGCGACGCCGCGACGCCGGCCCACATGCCCCCTTGTGCACTCATTCCCGCTCCGTCATGAACCGGCCACACGGACCGCCTAGAAGATCGAGATAGGGAGACGAAGATGTTTCGGAAATGCCTGCTTGCCATTGCCCTGGTCGGCTCCGTCGCGTCCGCCGCCTGTGCGACCGCGCAGCAGGAAGCGGGCCTCGCCGCCGCCCACCAGCAGGCGCTCCGGGCCGCGGTCGCCGCTTCCACCCGGACTCCGGCCAATGTCGCCCGCGATCGCTATCGCCACCCTTATGAGACGCTGTCCTTCTTCGGGGTTCGTCCCACCGACACCGTGGTCGAGATCTGGCCCGGCGGCGGCTGGTACACCGAGATTCTCGCACCCTACGTGCTCCAGGGCGGCGGCACTTATTATGCGGCGGGAATGGGGGCGAACGGCCTCAATGGCGTTCGCCGGCTGATGGAGGCCAATCCGGCGCTCTACGGCAATGTCCGGCTTGCCGCCTTCCCCGCCTGGGAAGAATCGGAAACGCGCGTTCCCGACGGCAGCGCCGATGTCGTGCTGACCTTCCGCAACGTCCACAACTGGCAGATGGGCTATCAGCGCGAACGCGAACCCTATGGCGAGGAAGCGTTCCGCCAGATGTACCGGATGCTCAAGCCCGGCGGCACGCTCGGCATCGTCGACCATCGCCTTCCGGAAAGCGCCGATGCCGAGCGCGAGCGGACCAGCGGCTATGTCAAGGTTTCGACCGTTCGGCGCCTCGCCGAGGCGGCCGGCTTCCGCTTCGTCGGCGCTTCGGAAGTCAATGCCAATCCGAACGATACCGCCGACTGGCCGAACGGCGTCTGGACCCTTCCGCCAAGCCTTCGACTCGGCGACCAGGACCGCGAGCGCTATGTCGCCATCGGCGAAAGCGACCGGATGACGCTCAGGTTCGTCAAACCCGAATGAGGCTCAGCCCAGCTTGTCGAGCTTCTTCTGAAGCTCGGCGAGCTGCGCCTTCAGGGCAGCGAGCTCGGCCCGGGTATCGTCGTCCGCCGGCTTGTCCGGTTCGGCCGGCCGTGAGCGCTGGCCGGCGGCGGCCGCAGTGAACATTTCCATGTTGCGGCGGGCCAGTTCGGCGAAGGGATTGGCGACGAACGCGCCGGCCATCGCCTCGCGAAACTGGCTCTGGTTGCGCTGAAGCTGCTCGAGCGAGGCTTCGAGATATTGCGGCACCACCCCCTGCATCGAATCGCCGTAGAGGGAGATGAGCTGCCTGAGGAAATTGACGGGAAGCATCGTCGCTCCGGCGCGCGCTTCCTCCTCCATGATGATCTGGGTCAGGACGCCGCGGGTGATGTCCTCGCCCGACTTGGCATCGACCACTTTGAACTGCCGCTTCTGCCGGACCATCTCGGCCAGCCGGTCAAGCGTGATGTACGCCGAGCTTTCGGTATCGTAGAGCCGCCGGTTCGCATATTTCTTGATGATGACCACATCGTCGCCGGAACGGGACTCCGCCATGCCTGATTCCTCGACCAAAGAGGAAACCAGCTTAGCACCAAGGCTTACCGCACCGCAACATAGGCCTCGACCGCTTCCGCTCTTCCTTTCCATGCTGCGCGAACAGACTGCAGCAAATCCCGGCCGGATGCAGCGCGCCCTCGACGGCCTGAGGAAATATCAGGAGGCGCCCCGCCCCGCCGGCCCGCCGCTCATGCCGGTGGTGGATCAGGCGGACGGCGCGGTCCTGCGCGACTATGGCGGAAGCGGCCCGATCGCCCTTTTCATCCCGTCGCTGATCAACCCGCCGACCATTCTCGACCTCAGCGAGCAGCGTTCGCTGCTCCGCTGGCTTGCCTCGAGCGGCCGGCGCGTGCTCCTTCTCGACTGGGGCTGGCCCAACGGCGACCGCCCATCCCTTTCCGTTGCCGGCCATGTCGAGCGGATCCTCCTGCCCCTGCTCGATCGGGTCGGCGAGCCGGTCGATCTCGTCGGCTATTGCCTCGGCGGAACCATGGCCACGGCGGCGGCCCAGCTTGGCCCGGCACGAAGCCTGACGACGATCGCCGCGCCCTGGCATTTCGACGGCTTTCCGGCAGAGGCCCGGGCGAGTCTCGCCGAGCTGTGGCAATCGGCGAAGCCGACCACTCAGACGCTGGGGCTCCTGCCGATGGAGGTCCTGCAAAGCGCCTTCTGGAACCTCGATCCCGAACGGACCGTGGCAAAGTTCGAGGCCTTCGCCCAGCTTGAGGGACCCGACGCCGAGACCTTCGTCACGCTGGAAGACTGGGCCAATGACGGCCCGCCGATCGGCGGCGCCGCGGCGCGCGAAATGTTCGAACAATTCTTCGCCCGAGACCTGCCGGGCACCGGCCGATGGGAGGTCGGCGGCGAGCGGATCGATCCCGCGCGGATCGGGCGGCCCATCCTCAACATCGTTTCGACCACCGACCGGATCGTTCCGAACGCGACGGCGATGCGAGTCGGCGAGCGGATCGATCTCGCGCTCGGTCATGTCGGGATGATGGTCGGATCGCGTTCGAAGGCCAGGCTCTGGGAGCCGCTGGCAGGCTGGCTTTCCCGCACTGCAGCATGATGCTAAAGCCGCCCAGCAGGCTGGAATCCCTCCAGCTTTTCCGATGCCGCGACCCCGGCGCTGGCCGTGTCCGGCCGGCCTTGACCTGTTACGGGCGCCGAGCCTGAAGAAACGGAGACTCGTTCAATGACCGACGTCGTCATCACCGCCGCCAAGCGCACCCCCGTCGGCGCCTTCCTGGGCGCCTTTGCCGGCACTCCGGCGCACGAACTCGGACGAGTCGCGATCGAGGCCGCTCTCGCCCAGTCGGGAGTCGCTCCGGCGGAAGTTTCGGAAGTGATCCTCGGCCAGGTGCTGACGGCGGCCCAGGGCCAGAATCCGGCCCGCCAGGCGTCGATGGCGGCGGGCGTACCGAAGGAGATCCCGGCCTGGGGCGTCAACCAGGTCTGCGGTTCGGGCCTTCGCGCCGTCGCGCTCGCGACCCAGGCGATCCAGACCGGCGATGCCGGCGTGGTCGTCGCCGGCGGCCAGGAAAGCATGAGCCTTTCGGCGCACGCCCAGAATCTTCGCGGCGGCACCAAGATGGGCAATCTCGAGCTCGTCGACACGATGATCAGGGACGGCCTGACCGACGTCTTCAACGGCTATCATATGGGCATCACCGCCGAGAACCTGGCCGAGCAGTATCAGATCACCCGTTCCGACCAGGACAGTTTTGCCGTCGCCAGCCAGAACAAGGCCGAAGCGGCCCGGCGCGAGGGCCGGTTCCGCGACGAGATCGCGCCGGTCACGATCAAGGGCCGCAAGGGCGAGACGGTGGTCGATTCGGACGAATATATTCGCGAAGGCGTCACCATCGACGGTGTTTCCGGACTGAGGCCGGCCTTCAAGAAGGACGGAAGCGTCACCGCCGCCAATGCCTCGGGAATCAATGACGGCGCCGCCGCGCTCGTCCTGATGAGCCGGGAGGAAGCCGAGCGCCGCGGCGCTCCGATCCTCGCCCGGGTCGCCAGCTGGGCTTCGGCCGGGGTGGATCCGTCGATCATGGGCATCGGCCCGGTTCCGGCCACAAAGCGCGCTCTGGAGAAAGCCGGCTGGACCATCGGCGACCTCGACCTGATCGAGGCCAACGAAGCGTTCGCGGCCCAGGCGCTGGCGGTCGGCAAGGCGCTTGGCTGGGATCCGGAGAAGGTGAACGTCAATGGCGGCGCCATCGCCATCGGCCACCCGATCGGCGCGAGCGGTGCCCGGGTGCTGACCACCTTGCTCTACGAAATGGGCCGCCGCGACGCGAAGAAGGGCCTTGCCACGCTCTGCATCGGCGGCGGCATGGGCATCGCGCTCTGCGTCGAGCGCGACTGAAGCGCTCCGCCGCGAGCGCAAGCGAATCCATTCCCTTCCGCTGATCCGGGCGATCGGCCGGGCTTACGCCTCCGCCACCACCGGGCGCGAATGCCAGGCCTCGCCGTCGAAGGTGAAGCGGGCATGGCCGCGGCCGTCAAAGGCGGCGCCGTTCCATTCGATCACCTGCAGGTCGACCTCGTCGTTGCGCTGCGCGACGATGAGGTTGAAACTCTGCCTTTCGCCGGCCCGGAGCCGGGTCGACGTGGCGGTTCCGGCCTGAATGACCAGTGCCGGGCCGGCATTTTCCACCATTGCCCGGGCCGAGCTGGAAAAGGTGCGGTGGAAATGGCCGGCCAGAAGGATGTGCACTCCGGCGTCGCTCACCGCCTTCAGGGCATCCTCGTGCCGCCCGACGACCTTGCTCAACGCCCCTTCCTCGCCGATCGGCATCGCGAAGAGCGGATGATGGGTGACGAGGATTCGGGTCTTCTCGTCGGGCACGTCGCGGAACCGTTCGCGGATCATCGCCATCTGTTCATGATTGATCCGTCCGTCCTTGATGGTGAGGGAGCGGGCCGTGTTGATTCCGAGCACGGCGAGCCGCGCATTTTCGAACCAGGGGCATAGCTCGTCGTCGATGAAGCGGCGGTAGCGGTTGAGCGGCCGGACGAAACGGCGGATCACGTCATAGAGCGGCACGTCGTGATTGCCGGGGACGCCGAGCGTCTTCAGTCCCGCCGCCTCCAGCCGGTCGAGGAAGGCGCCGGCCTGGCGATACTGCTCGACCCGTGCCCGCTGCGTGAAGTCGCCGCTGATGACGACGAGGTCCGGCCGATGCTCGATCAGCCAGGCTTCCGCAGCGGCAACGACCGCGGGGTCGTGAGCGCCGAAATGGACGTCGGAAAGATGGGCTATTCGGGCCATTGCGGCTCAACGAGCCGTAGCCGAGATGGGTTCAGCGCCAGCGGCGATCGAACCGCCGGCCGAGCGTGGTCAGAAGCTCATATTGCGACAGGCCGGACTGGGCGGAGGCGCTCGGAAGGTCATAGTCGAGCTCGACCCAGTCGCCTTCCTTGAGTTGCGGCGACTGGTCGACGCCGATTGCCGTCAGGTCCATGGAGACCCGGCCGATCACCGGGAGCAGGCGCTCCCCCGACCGGGCCCGGCCCGTGTCCGAAAAGCCGCGAAGATAGCCGTCGGCATAGCCGATGTTGAGGATCGCAAGCTCATGCGGCCGATCGGCGGTGAAGGCGGCATTGTAGCCGACGCTTTCGCCCGCTCCGACCCGCCGACGCTGGATGATCTGGGCCTCCACCCGGACGACCGGCTTCAAATGGCCTTCCGCCTCCGGACGGGGAATGCCGCCATAAAGCGCAAGGCCCGGCCGCGTCAGATCGAACGCATAGTCGCCGCCCAGGCAGATCCCGGCGCTGTTGGCGAGGCTCCTGCGCTTCGCACCGGCACGCTCGGCGATCCCGGCAAAGGTGCACAGCTGCTCGGAATTGGCGGCGACATCCTCGTCGGCGCAGGCGAGGTGGCTCATCACCGTCTCGATCCTGAGGCCGTCGAGCAGGCCCGACTTCACCTCCGCCGGCGAGACTCCGAGCCGGTTCATCCCGGTGTCGATCATCACGTCGCAGGGCCTTCCGGTGGACCGCCACCGCTCCACCTGCCGGGCCGAATTGAGCACCGGGCGCGCCCGGGACGCAAGCGCGGCAACCATGTCGTCGGGCCCGACGCCGTGAAGCACCGACAGGTTGAGGTCGCCCGGCCAGGGCATCAGCGCCTCCGCTTCGGCCCAGGTGGAGACGAAGAAGTCGCGGCAGCCCGCATGCTGGAGCCGGCGGACGACCTCGCGAGCGCCGAGCCCGTAGCCGTCGGCTTTCACCGCCGCGCCGCAGGCGGCGCCGCCGCTGCGATGGGCGAGCCAGTGCCAGTTCGAAACGAGCGCGTCGCCGTCGAGGACGAGGCGGAGCGGGACGTGGACCATGGCGGCGGCCGTAGCGACGGGGCCGGAGCTAGTCCAATCTCTCCCCCGCCGCTCGGTCGGGAAGCCAGAGCAGGGTGACGATCAGGGCCATGGCGACGACGCCCCAGGTATACCACAGGCCCGAATAGGGATCACCGGTCGAAGCGGCGATGTAGCTGGCGATGAACGGCTGGAAGCCGCCGAAATAGCCGGTCCCGAAATGATAGGGGATCGACATCGAGCTGTAGCGGATCTGCGGCGGGAACATTTCGGCGAGGAGCGCGGCGACCGGCCCGAAGGTCGCCCCGGAAAGACAGGTGATCGCGAGCAGCGCCAGCAGGATCGTCGCGATCGCGCCGGCTCCGGGTTCGACCGGATCGAAACGATAGCCGGCCTGCTCGAGCAGGTTTCTTACCTGCGACGTGTCCGCCACCTCGACGGCACGGCCCCCGATGGTCAGAGCGAGTGGCGCCCCGGCTGCGCCCGACCGGGCCGTTCGGGAATCCGGAGCCGGAGCGAAGCTGTAGCGAACGCCCAGCCGCCCCAGCTCGCCCAGCACCTGCCCGCACAGATCGGCCTGGCGCTCGGCGAAGGGATCGAACTCGCAGCTCGTCCGCTGGATCGTCACCGGGGCACGCTCCGACGCGGCGGCAAAGCCGGGATTGGCGGCGGAACCCATCAGCCAGAAGATCGGGAAGAGCAGCAGGAGCGTCAGCGCATAGCCGATCACGATCGGCTTCTTGCGTCCGACCCGGTCGGACAGCCAGCCGAAGAAGATGTACCAGCCGCATCCGAGCAAAGCTCCGAACGCGACGACGATCTGGGCGGTGGTCGCTTCCACGCGCATCGTGTTCTGGAGCAGCGACAGGGTCGAGAACATGGCCGTGTACCAGATCACCGTCAGTCCGGCGGCGATCCCGAACATGGCGACGAACAGGCGCTTGAGGTTTCCGGGATAGGTGAAGCTGGCCTTGAACGGGTTGGCCGCGCAGCCGCCTTTTTCCTTCATCTCCTTGAAAACCGGGCTTTCCGACAATTTGAGCCGCATCCACAGCGACACGGCGAGAAGCAGGAGCGAAAAGAGGAAGGGCACCCGCCAGCCCCAGCTGTCCCAGGCCTCGGCGCTGATCAGCCCCTTGGTTCCGAGGACGACGGCGAGGCTGAGGACGAAGCCGCCGACCACCGAAGCCTGGATGAAGCTGGTATAGAATCCGGATTTCCCAGGCGGCGCATGTTCGGCGACATAGATGGCGGCGCCGCCATATTCGCCGCCGAGCGCCAGCCCCTGGCAGATCCGAAGCAGGATGATCAGAAGCGGCGCCGCAATCCCGATCGCCGCCGCCGACGGCACCAGGCCGACCCCGGCCGTTGCGACGCCCATCAGGGTGATGGTGACAAGGAAGGTATATTTCCGGCCGAGCCTGTCGCCCATATAGCCGAACAGGATGGCGCCGAGCGGCCGGAAGCCGAAGCCGACGGCAAAGCCGGCCCAGGCGAGCAGGGTCTGCATCGTCTCGCTGCCGGTGGGGAAAAAGGTCCGGCCGATGATCCCGGACGCCGCCAGCGTGCCGTAGATGAAGAAATCATACCATTCGAACACCGTGCCGACGGACGAGGCGCCGATCACCAGCCTCGTTCGCCCTGCCTGGCCGCCCTGATCCCGTGCCGCGACGCTCGCCATACCCCCTCCTTTTTTCCAAGGGTTTAGGCTGGCATTCCGCAGGCGCGCAAGCGGCTTCAGATCCTCAGATGGTCGAGGACGAGCGGAAGCAGGACTTGCGTCGCCCGTTCGGCTGCGCCTTTCTCGGTTCCGAAGGCGCCGTCCATCGCGAGGCGCGCAAAGCCGTGGACCAGCGACCAGCAGGCGATGGCCGGCGCCGCCTCGGGATCCTTGGGGCCGGCTTCGATCTCCTCCCCCTCCCGAACCGCGCGTTCCAGAATGGCAAAGGCGCGGCGGCTGGCGGCGCAATATTCGGGATCGTCGCGGTCGATCAGCGCGTAGCGCCACATCAGGTCGAAGCGGCCGCGCTCGGCGAGGGCGAAGCGGACATAGGCCATGCCCTGGCATCGCGCGCGTGCCTCGCGGCTGGCGCCGGTGTCGGCCGCCTCGAGCGCGTCGCCGAACCTTCGGAAGGCCTCTGCCGCGACGGCCGTGAGCAAGCCGCGGCTGTCGCGGAAATGGTGGGCGGGCGCCGCCGGCGACACGCCGGCGCGCCGGGCCACTTCGCGAAGGCTGAACCGGTCGATGCCACGCTCGTCGATCACCGCCCCCGCCGCCTCGATCAGCGCCGACCGGAGGGCGCCATGATGGTAGCCGCGCTCGCCGGAACTGGTCTTGACACTGTTCAGATCATCCTTCATACGCCATCTGTACGGTGTCAAGATAAGGAGTGCAATCGTGATCGATCCTTCCACCGCCTTCAGTCTCGGCGGACTGGCGGCGATGCTCGGCTGGGCCGGGCTGATCCTTTCCCTGCTCGTGCCCGCAGCTCGGCCGGCTGCGCTGGCGGCGGCGCAGCTGGTGATCCCCGCTCTCCTCGCTTTCGCCTATGTCCTTCTGATCTGGGTGGGCATGGGAGCGGAGGGCGGCGGCTTCGGATCGATCGAGGAGGTCCGCGCCCTGTTCGCCGACGACCATGCCTTGGCCGCGGGCTGGCTTCATTATCTCGCCTTCGACCTGTTCGTCGGCGCGTGGATCGTCCGCGACGGCCCTGGATCGGGCGTGCCCCGGATCGCCCTTTTGCCCTGCCTTCCGCTGACCTTCCTGTTCGGACCGGCGGGCCTGCTTCTCTACCTGCTGCTTCGCCTCGCCTTGCGCGGCCGCGGCCCCGCTCGAACGGAGACCCGATCATGACCAGCCTTGCGCTTCGTCCCCTCGACCTCGGCCTTCCGGCCCTCGCCGAGCTGATCCACCGCCAGCGGACGCTGGCCACCTATGGCCTGCTCATGCTCGTCTTCGCCCTGCTCGCCCTTGGCCTTCAGGGGATTGACGGCCGAACCCTGGAAGGCGGAGTCAATGTCTGGGTCAAGCCGGCCAAATTCTTCAGCTCGGTCGCGATCTTCACGCTCACGGCCGCCTGGTTCTTCGGCTATGTCCGGCCGGACCGTCGCGGTTCGGGTCCCATGCGCCTGGTCGTTGCCGGGATCCTCGTCGCCGGGAGCTTCGAGCTTGCCTGGATCAGCTGGCAGGCGGCGAACGGCCTGGAATCGCATTTCAATATCGGAACGCTGTTCCACGCCATCATGTATGGACTGATGGGCCTGTTCGCCCTGATCCTGACCGGGACCGTCCTTCCGCTGGCCTGGGAGATCGCACGGCGCCCCGCCGAAGGGCTGAGCCGCGACTTCGTCGCCGCGCTCGTGATCGGCCTCCTCCTCACCTTCCTGCTCGGGGCCGGCTTCGGCGCCTATATGAGCGCCCAGCCCGGCCATTCGGTGGGAATGGAGGGCGGGCGACTTCCGCTGTTCGGCTGGAACCGAAGCGGCGGCGATCTCAGGATCGCCCACTTCCTCGGAATCCACGCCGAACAGGCGATCCCGATCCTTGCCGCACTCGTCGCCGGCTATTCCTCCCGGATCCGCTGGGCAGCGGTGATCGGCGGAAGCGCGCTCTACGTCGCCGTCACCGTCGCCCTGTTCGCCCAGGCCGCGGCCGGGCGGCCCTTCCTGCCGCTTTAGGCGCGAGACTCGTTCAATCCCGGCGACCGATCGCTCCCCAACGACAATCCCGTTCGATCTTCAAGCGCGAACCTGCACCCTGCAGGCATTGGAGCAGACCGTCGACGCCAATTCCGGACTGCCGTTCGGGCGGAAGGTTCCGTCGGAACGGCAGCGTCCAGAGCCTGTCGTGCTTCAGATCACGCCGAAGTCGCTCGCGCTGAGGTTGAGATTGGTGGACACGGTAGCGAACTGGACTGCAGCGCCAGCGCCATTGCCGTCGGCGTCGAAATAGAGCGCGCCGGTGGTCGGATCGTAGAGGATCCGGTCATCCGCGGTCTGGGCCGCGTTGCCCGTTCGGAACGCGGCCGCCGACAGTGCGCCGAGCCCGAGGCCGGTGAACACCGCATGATCGAGCAGGATCTTGTCGATACCCACTTCGAAGTCGACGATAGTGTCGACATTGTCGCCGCCCAAGGCCGTGTCGAATACGAAGGCGTCCGCTCCATCTCCCCCAATCAGGAAATCGGCACCAAGGCCGCCGGCGAGCAGATCGTCGCCGCCATTGCCGACGAGCCGGTTGGCCCCGGCGCTGCCGTACAGGATGTCGCCATATTCGGTGCCGTTGACGTTCTCGATCGAGATGAGCACGTCGCCCTCGGCATAGTTCCAGCGGCCAATGCCGCCGGCAAGGTCGATCCACACCGCACCGAAATTGCCGCCATAGTCGGCCGTGTCGTTCCCGCTGCCGCCATCGATCTCGTCGGCACCCGGGCCGCCATGGATAAGATCGTTGCCGCCATTGCCGACGAGCCGGTTGGCCCCTGCGCTACCGTACAGAATGTCGCCATATTCGGTGCCGTTGACGTTCTCGATCGAGGTGAGAACATCGCCCTCGGCATAGTTCCAGCGGCCAATGCCGCCGGCAAGGTCGATCCACACCGCACCGAAATTGCCGCCATAGTCGGCCGTGTCGTTCCCGCTGCCGCCATCGATCTCGTCGGCACCCGGGCCGCCATGGATAAGATCGTTGCCGCCATTGCCGACGAGCCGGTTGGCCCCTGCGCTACCGTACAGAATGTCGCCATATTCGGTGCCGTTGACGTTCTCGATCGAGGTGAGAACATCGCCCTCGGCATAGTTCCAGCGGCCAATGCCGCCGGCAAGATCGATCCACACCGCACCGAAATTGCCGCCATAGTCGGCCGTGTCGTTCCCGCTGCCGCCGTCGATCTCGTCGGCGCCCGCGCCGCCATGGATAAGATCGTTGCCTTCCGCAGCAAATATTCGGTCGGCAGCGTTGGTGCCAAATATGAGATTCGCGCCTGCGTCGCCATTGATGATCCCGTCGGGAGCCAAATCGATGGCAACTAGGTCGGAGTCTGTAAGCTCGCCACCTTCACCGCTCCAACCCTGATCCGAGGTGGTAATCGAAAGCGTGTCCTGTCCGCTGAAGTTCAGACCGCCGCGGTAAACCAGCCCGTCGAGCGCGGCGTTGATGGCGGCGGAACTGCCGCTGATCAGAACCTGATTCGAGCCGTTTCCAGTAACGACCGGAAGCCCTGCCGTTGAAGCCAGGGTGAGAGTTCCTTCGCTGACGGAGAGAGTAACTGTAAGCTGCGGCGCCTCTGCATCGGCAACGGTTATCTGGTTTCCGCCAGCGGCACTGAAAACAAGGTCCGTGTCCTCGACACCTTCCTGATTGCCCGGCACGCTGATCGTCGGAGCGTCATTGATGGACCGAACAGTGACGGTTCGGGAAGCGAAGTTGCTGACGACCGTTTCATCCGTGACCGAAAAAGTGACCACTCGGTCGTTCGTCAAAGGCGACTGGGAGAGATTGGAATAGGTCACCGCTCGCAGCGCATTCTGCCATTGCGCCAGCGTGGCAGTGGCTCCTTCCGAGTGAAGGGTTATTGCCGACGTGCCTCGACCCTGGACAATTTGGATGTTGCCATAATTTGACGGGTTGTCATTGATAAAGCTGAGAACGTCCGATCCTGAGCCGGATGTGACCGCGACCACTGCGTTGACGATTGGCGAGTCAGGGTCAACGACTTCAATGTTCGGATCGACTATGATCGGTCCGGAATCCTCGACGAAATTGCTGGCGCCGCCCGACGTGATCACTGTTGGAGCATCGTTCACGGGCACGAAGGCAATCTGCCGCGTGAAGCTAGCGCTGTCCTGGCCGCCTTCCGCAGTGCCACCACCATCGACCAAGGTGAAGGTTACCGTACGAGGGACGGCAGTGGGATCTTCGGAGGTGGAAGAGATACGCACCGCTTCGACCAGCAGCTTGACCGTCAAGTCGGTCGCATTGGCATTGAGCGTGATGATGATGCTCGTTGCCGTGGACGCGATGGTACCGACGACGACATTGTTCACCAGCACCTGGTTCCCGGACAGTTCCAACCCGCGACCCGCCGAATTGGACAGAGCAAGTGAGAGCTGGTCTCCGTCGACGCTCCCCGAAGTGATCGCGACCGTCAGTGTCCCGCCTGCGAAGTTCGCGCTGTCCGCATCGGAGACCGAGGCGTTGAAGACAATCTGACGACCAGCTTCGTTTTCCGTGTAGGTGACGTCCGGATTGTCAAGGGTCACCAGAAAGAGATCTGTTGCCCCGTTCGTGTCGCCGGGCACGAGTATGGTGCTGCTGCTGTAGAATGCGACCTGCGATCCATCCGGCGTGAACTGGGGCTGGCCGCCTGAGCCCTGACCCCCCGATGAATTGCGCGAGACGAAGGTGATGCTTCCGCTATTCAAATCCTTCACAAAGATTCCGGAGGAACCGACACTGGAGCCGAAATTGATCGAGTAGCTCTCAAAGATGATCTTCGTCCCATCTGGCGAGAAGCGGGGCGCCAGGCTGGATCCACTACCCTGAACGCCGCTCTCGGTGGACGAGACGAGGGTAACCGCGCCGGTTACCAGATCCTTCACGAAAACATCGTTGGTTCCGTTCGAGTCGCCAGCGACAAGGTTACTGGCCGAGCTGCTGAACACGACGCGAGTGCCGTCGGCAGAAAATTGCGCTCCGGAGCTGCTGCCGTTGGCCTGAACACCAGCGGAATTGGTGGAAATCCGGGTGACTGTACCGCTGATCAGGTCCTTGGCGAAGATGTCGTAGGGACCGGAGCCCATCGTTGCCGAGCTGCGATAGAGAAGCTTCGTTCCATCCGGCGAGAATGCCGGTTCCGATGCATCTCCAGTCGAGACTAACTCAAGCGTCCCAGTCGTCAGATCCTTTAGATAGACCGAGAACTCCGCCCCGTTGCTCATCGAGAAGGCCATCTTCGAGCCGTCCGGACTGAAGACAGGAGAGCCCGCGCCAAAACCGTTCAGCTGAACACCCCCGGAGCCCGTCGAAACGCGCGTGATGCTGCCGGTGGTGAGGTCCTTGATGAATATGTCCGCCATGCCGTTTGTGTCGCCGGCGACAAGATTGGTCGCAGCGCTTACAAAGGCGATCTTGTCGCCTCCCGGCAGGAAGACTGGAGCTAGGCTGTATCCATCGGCTTGCGCCCCACCGGCACTAGTGGAGACTCGCTGGACTTCGCCGGTGAGCAGGTTCTTTACGAATATGTCGCTCGCATTGTTCGTGTCCCCCGCGACGAGGTTCGTCGCCAAGCTCCGAAAGGCGATGTACGTTCCGTCAGGGGAGAAAGCGAGATCGAAGCTGCTGCCATTCGCCTGGATCCCCCCGGACCCGGTGGACAGGCGCTGGACCGAGAAAGTTGGTGCCGAGAAGTTAGGTGCTTGATTGGATGTCACATTGCCCCCTTCAACGATCGATCGTCGTTCTTCTAAAAGCTGAATATTGTGGTTCTAATTACTGAGCCGCGGGACCCCTCGCTCCCGCTTGGACGTCAGGCGCATCGTTGCTTCAGATCGCCTTCCGCAAAGACTCGATCAGATTATGGTAGCCTCTCACCTCCAGTGGCCGGCAATGTCCAGGGGAAGCGGCACACACGCTCGAAGCATGTGAGCTCCTGAACACGCCCATTGCAAGATATCACTTCTGGAAAGAGCCCGTCGGTTCCCGAAGGAACTTGAATCCGTCGGTTCCCGAAGGAACTTGAATGAGAAAATGCGACCCTCGACAGTATCGAGCGCCGATTCAACGTCGGATTTAACTTGCACCCCGAGGATCTGACAAGAAGATTCTTTATCGCGGAATGTCGAATTCTGCCAATGCCTTACCCTATCAGCGGCAATTCCCTCTGTTCGGGGTCGAACCGGTGCCAGCCGCCGGGGCCGAGCTTTTCGAGCGGGCGGAAGCGGGCCTTGTAGGCCATGCGCCTGGCATCGGCGACCCAGTAGCCGAGATAGACATAAGGCAGCCCCGCCCGGCCCGCGCGGACGATATGGTCGAGGATGATATAGGTGCCGAGACCGCCGCGAACCGGATGGTCCGGCTCGAAGAAGCTGTAGATCATCGAAAGTCCGTCGGCCTGCTGATCCGTCAGGCAGGCGCCGACCAGCCGGCCGGGCTTGCCGTCGCTGGACGGCTCCCGATATTCGATGATGTAGGTCCGTACCGGGCTTTGCTCGACCATGTCGGCAAAGTCGTGCTCGTCCATTTCGACCATGCCGCCGTCGGGATGGCGCGCCTTCAGGTAGCGGCGAAGAAGCTGATATTGTTCCTCCGTTGCCCAGGGCTTGCAGGCGGTGACCTCGAGATCGGTGTTGCGCTTGAGCAGCCGGCGCTGGGTCGAGCTCGGCTGGAACTCGCCGGCGACGACTCGAACCGAGACGCAGGCGGCGCAGTCCAGGCAGCTCGGCCGGTAGGCGACGTTCTGGCTCCGGCGGAAGCCGATCCGGCCGAGGGCGTCGTTCAGCTCGCTCGCATGGGGGCCCGTCAGCTCCGTGAACACCTTCCGCTCCGTCTTGCCCGGAAGATAGGGACAAGGCGCGGGCGTGGTGACGAAGAAACGGGGGAAGCGGAAAGGTGCGCTCAACTCGACTCCGGCGACTCTTGGGACTGGTTGATAAATTCTTATGAGCCCAAGCCGGGTCCATGGAAAGGCCCGTTCGCGGTAAAAACCCCGCCATCCGGAGCTCGTATCAGCGCGGGACGAAGCCTTATTCGATTGCTACCGGATGGACCTGGAAAGCCTGGGCCTTGAGCGCATCGGTAAGCCGGCGGATCTGTTCGGAATCGCGCGCCTCGCACTCGATGTCGATCGCCGCGTCCTTGGCCGGAAGGGTGGTGTAGATGCGCTGGTGATAGACCTCGACGACGTTGACCTCATGGTCGCTGAACAGCTTCATCACCGCGTTGAGGGCGCCGGGCCGGTCCTGGAGCTGGATCCGAAGACGGGTCATTCGGCCGGATCGGGCAAGGTCGCGCAAAAGCACGTTGGCCAGCAGATGCGTGTCGATATTGCCGCCGCTGAGGATCAGGCCGACATTCCGGCCCTTCACCCGGCCCGGATTGCCGAGCAAGGCGGCGAGGCCGACGGCGCCGGCCCCCTCGACCACCGACTTCTGGGCGGCCACGATCAGGCTGATCGCCGCCTCGATGTCCTGCTCGGGAACGAGGATGATGTCGTCGACGATCAGGTTGATGATCCCCGACGTGAGCAGTCCCGGAGCCTTGACGGCGATCCCCTCGGCGATCGTGTCGCCGGCGCAGGGCAGGTTCTGGCGGGCGAACTTGGCGAACATTGAAGGATAAAGCTCGGCCTGGACTCCGATCACCTCGATTTCGGGCTTCAGCGCCTTGGCGGCGGTGCCGATTCCGGCAATCAGCCCGCCGCCGCCGATCGGAACGACCAGCGTATCGATCTCGGGAATGTCGGCGAGCATCTCCAGCGCCACCGTTCCCTGCCCGGCAATGACTTCAAGATCGTCGAACGGGTGGACGAAGGTGAGTCCGCGCTCCTCCCCAAGCCGCATCGCCTCGGAATAGGCGTCGTCGAATATCGTCCCATGGATCACGACCTCGGCGCCATGCCCCTGGGTCTGGCTGATCTTCACGCTCGGCGTGCCTTCCGGCATCACGATCACCGCCGGAACTCCGAGGCGACGGGCATGATAAGCGAGCGCCTGCGCATGATTGCCCGCGGAAGCGGCGATCACGCCGCGCGAGCGGGTGCCTTCCTCCATGAGGAGCAGCTTGTTGAGCGCTCCGCGCTCCTTGTAGGCGCCGGTATGCTGGAGATTTTCGAACTTCAGATAGATGTTCGTCCCGAGCCGGTCGGAAAGAGCCCGGCTGAACAGAGTCGGGGTCCGCACCACCGCGCCGTCGATGCGCCGGGCGGCCGCTTCGATGTCGGAAAGGCTGATCGGAAGGTTCGCCTGCGAGGCCGGATTTGCCATGAGCCTGGCTCTAGGCCGCGGGCCGGCGACCGGCAATGGCCTGATCGCGGCAGGCACCGACCGCTTCGGCGGTCAGGCGCGAAAGCCACTGCCGTCTGGCGCTTGATCGCGTCAGGCCCTATCGCCGCGGACCGATGGACTGTTCATCCCTGATCCGGAGGCTGGAGCGTTGAAGCGTCTCATTCTGTTGTTCGTGGCCCTGCTCTGCGCGTCCCCCGCGCTGGCCGACGCCCTCGTCGACAATGTCAACGGCTACACGATCCGCGACGGTCGGCTGTTCCGGTTCAACGGCATGGTGCTGACCGACGAGGGCAAGGTGAAGCAGCTCCTCACCCGCCGGGACCGGCGGCCGGAACGGCCGCGCTACCTGCTCGACGGGCGCGGGCGCACCCTCCTCCCCGGGCTGATCGACGCTCACGGCCATGTCATGGGCCTCGGCCTCGGCGCCCTCACCCTCGATCTCAGCGACACCCGGTCGCTGGAAGAAGCGAAGCGGCGGATCGCCGAATATGCCGCCGCCAACCCCACCCCGCGCTGGATCGTCGGACGGGGCTGGAATCAGGAGCGCTGGGGCCTGGGCCGGTTCCCGACCGCGGCCGATCTCGACGAGGTCGTCGGCGACCGTCCGGTCTGGCTCGCGCGGGTCGACGGCCATGCCGGCTGGGCGAACAGCGCCGCCATGCGCGAGGCCGGGATCACCGCCTCCACCCAGGCGCCGTCGGGCGGCCGGATCGAGCGGACAGGACGCAATCCGAGCGGCGTCTTCGTCGACGCCGCCATGGACCTGGTCGAACGGGCCGTGCCTCCGCCGCTTCCGATCCAGCGCGAGCGAGCGCTTCAGCGCGCCCAGGAAATCCTCCTGTCCAACGGCCTCACCACCGTCGCCGACATGGGCACTTCGACCGAAGACTGGAACGTGATGCGGCGCTCGGGGGATTCCGGCCAGCTCAATGTCCGCATTCTCTCCTACGCCTCCGGGATCGATCATCTGCTTGCCACCGCCGGCACCCGGCCGACGCCCTGGCTCTATGACGGCCGCCTGCGGATGGTGGGAGTGAAGCTCTATCTCGACGGCGCCCTCGGCTCGCGCGGCGCCTGGCTGAAGCATCCCTATCGCGACTCCCCCGGCGAGCGCGGGCTTCCGCTCGTCACCGACACGGTGCTCAAGAATTTGATGAGCCGAGCCGCGATGGACGGGTTCCAGGTCGCCGTCCATGCCATCGGCGACCAGGCCAATGCGGTCCTGCTCGGCGCCATCGACGAACTCGCCGAAACCTATCGCGGCGACCGGCGCTGGCGGATCGAGCATGCGCAGATCGTCGATCCGGCCGATCTTGCCGCCTTCGCCCGTCACGGGACGATCGCCTCGATGCAGCCGGTTCACCAGACCAGCGACATGCACATGGCCGAGGCGCGGATGGGGCTGGACCGGCTCGGCGGCGCCTATGCCTGGCGAAGCATGATCGAGAATCGGGTTCCGCTCGCCTTCGGATCGGACTTCCCGGTCGAAAGCCCCAATCCCTTTCACGGGCTGGCCGCCGCGATCAGCCGCGAGGATGCCAATGGCCATCCGCCGGGCGGCTGGCTTCCCCAGCAGCGCCTCGATCTCGAACAGGCGTTCGACGCCTTCACCCGGGGCGCGGCCTATGCCAGCTTCGCGGAGCAGCAGCTCGGCACTTTGGAGCCTGGCCGCTATGCCGATTTCATCTTCATCGACCGCGACATTTTCGAGCTCAACGACCAGCGCCAGATCCGCGAGACTCAGGTACTCGAAACCTGGATTGCGGGGCGGAAGGTCTGGGAACGCGCGGCTTCAGGAACCGAGGCGCGTTAATCGCCCGACCGTCAGGATCTGGGGGAGGATCTCGGCCTCCTCGCCGGGCGCGTAATAAAGATAGAGCGGCACGCCCGAGCGCCCGTGGCGCTCCAGGAAACGGCCGATCTCGGCATCGCCCCGGGTCCAGTCGCCGACCAGCACCTGGATTCCGCGCGCCGCAAAGGCCGAGGCAACCTCCGACTGGTGGAGCGCCGCCCGTTCGTTGACCTTGCAGGTCAGGCACCAGTCGGCGGTGAAGTAAAGGAAGACCGGCTTGCCTTCCGAGCGAAGCCGGGCGAGCCGGGTTTCGCTGAACGGCTCGGCGGCAAGTTCTTCGCCGCCGGCGGCGGGCTGCGCCTCGGCAGTTCTGACGAAGGGCAGCGGAAGGAGAATGGCAAGCGCCGCCAGCGCCAGCGGCAGCCAGGCGCCGCTTCTGCCCTGGCGAACGCCGAGCCACCACAAGGCGAGGCCGAGCAGTAGCGCCGAAGCGATTCCCAGCGCCATCCCGTCCACGCCCGACTGCCGGCCGAGAATCCAGGCGAGGCCGAGAGCGGTCGCGAACATCGGCACCGAAAGGATGCGCTGGAACGTCACCATCCACGCTCCCGGCCTGGGCAGCCGCCGGCGAAGGACCGGAACAAAGCCGAGCAGAAGGAAAGGCAGAGCCAGGCCGAGGCCTAGCCCGGCGAACACGGCCAGCGCCGCCCAGGTGGGAAGAACCAGCGCCGCGCCCAGAGCGAAGCCGAGAAAGGGACCGGTGCAGGGCGTCGCCACGAAGGCGGCGAGAGCGCCGGTGAAGAAAGCCCCGCGAGTCCCGCCGCTTCGGGCCAGGCCATCGCCGCCGGCCAGCGACGGGAGGTGGAACAGCCCGGCGAGATTGAGGGCGATGGCGGTGACGAGCAGGAGAAGGAGCAGGATGACCCTGGGTTCCTGAAGCTGGAAGGCCCAGCCGATCGCTGCGCCGCCGGATCGCAGCGCCAGCAGGAGCGCTCCCAGCGCCAGGCAGATCGAAATCACCCCGGCGCCATAGGCCAGAGCTTCGGCCCGGGCGCCGCTCTCGGTCTCGCCGGCGCGGGCAAGGCTCAGCGCCTTGAGGCTGAGGATCGGGAAGACGCAGGGCATGACGTTGAGCAGCAATCCGCCGAGAATGGCGCCAAGCAAGGCGTAAAGGATGGTCGACTTGCCCAAGTCCGCCGTCTCGTTGCCCGCGGCGATCGGCGTTCCGGCGGCGGGAACCTCGCCGCGAGTTGCGGTCAGCGACACGCCGACGCCGTCACCGATCTTCAGCACGCCATCGATCGAGTCCAGAGCGCCCGCCTGGCGTCCGGGCGCGGTTTCGACGATCAGGAAATTGCCGTTGCGCGACAGGCTTTGCGGCGCGGAATGATCGAGCGCTTCGAGGGTGATCGGATAGAAATAGGGATCGTCGACTCCGGCCGCGGCCGGAAGCGGGATGGCGAAGCGGATCCGCCCGCCTTCCACTTCGAAGCGGGCCGGCTGGTCGATCGGGCGAGGCAGCGCCTGGCGCCAGCCGGCAAATTCGCTTGCCCGCGGCCCCGGCTGACCGACACGAAGCTCGGTCGCGACCTCGTCCGTTTCCGGAACGCAGATCTCGTCCGTGCAGACGAGATAATCGAGCCGCGCCCGAACCGGCACGGTCGAGCCGGGCCGGGCCGCTTGCGGGACCCGGATTTCCACCAGAAGCGCATGATCCCGTTCGTAGACATAGTTCATCAGCCCGAGGACGGTGAGTCGATCCGGAACCGGATATTGAAGCGATCCGGCCTCCCATCCCGCCGGCAATTGCCATTCCACCCGGGGTTCGGCGCCGGCATCGCCGGGATTGCGCCAATAGCCGTGCCAGCCGCTCGCCGGCCGCATGACGAAGGCCAGGGTGACCGAGCTTCCCGGCGCCACCGCCTCGGTCTCCGGAACGAGCGCGACGCTCATCCGGTCCTGGGCGCGAGCGCCGCCGGCGCCGGCAAGCAGCGCCAGGAACAGAAGCAGGAGTCCCCCCAAGCGATTCATCGCCAGCGCTATAGCCTCCGACCGACTGTTGAGGGAGAGCGTTGTCGGAAACGGACCGATCGCCGCAGCGGAGCGAAGAGGTCCTCAAGAAACTGGTCGAGCTTTCGGTCGACGAAGCGGCCGACTTCAGCGATCGGAGCGCACCCGTCGTGCGATCCCCTTGCTGCCGGCCTCGTCGGCCGTGCGATCAATCGAGATTGGGCCGGAGCCAGCGCTCGGCCTGCTGGAGCGACACGCCGCGTCGGCCGGCATAATCCTCCAGCTGGTCGCGGCCGATCCGGGCGACTCCGAAATACTGGCTGTCGCGATGGCCGAAATAGAATCCGGAAACGGCCGACGTCGGCAACATGGCGAAATTGTCGGTGAGCGTCACGCCCGACGGACCTTCGCCCTCCGATCCGCCGAGCATCCTGAACAGGATGGGCTTGAGGCTGTGGTCGGGGCAGGCCGGATAGCCGGGCGCCGGCCGGATCCCGACATAATGTTCGCGGATCAGCTCCTGATTGGTGAGATGCTCCTCGGCATAGCCCCAGATGCTGTTGCGGACATGGGCGTGGAGCACTTCGGCAAAGGCTTCGGCCAGCCGGTCGGAAATGGCTTTCAGAAGAATGTCGGAGTAATCGTCATTCTCGGCCTTGAAGCGCTCCAGATGCGGTTCGATGCCGTGGATCCCGACCGTGAAGCCGCCGATCCAGTCCTCGCCTTCCGGGTCGATGAAGTCGGCCAGACACATGTTCGCCCGCCCTTCCCGTTTCTTGATCTGCTGGCGAAGGAAAGGCAGCCGGGTCCAGTCGTTGCCGGCAAGGACGAGCACGTCGTCCCCTTCGCGCCGGCAGCGCCAGAGGCCGACGGTACCGCGGGCGGTGAGCCAATGCTCGGCGATGATCCGGTCGAGCATCGCCTGGGCGTCGGCGAACAGGGACCGCGCGCTTTCGCCGACGACCTCGTCCTCGAGGATGGCTGGATAGTTGCCGGCCAGTTCCCAGGCGCGGAAGAAGGGTGTCCAGTCGATCGAGCCGCGAAGGTCGCGCAGCGGCCATTCGCCGAAACTCTGGACGCCCGGTCGCGCGGGCGGCGGCGCCTTGCCGCTCGGATCGTAAGCGAAGCCGTTGGCACGGGCCTCCTCGAGGGTGGCGAGCTCGCTCTGGCCCTTGCCGGCGCGGGCGTCGCGAACCGCCGAATATTCTTCGGCCGTCTTCGCGATCAGCGGCGCCTTCTGGGTATCGGAGACCAGCGACGAGGCCACCCCGACGGCGCGGCTGGCGTCGAGCACATGGATCACCGGCCCTTCATAGGCGGGGTCGATCCGGAGCGCCGTATGGACCTTGCTGGTGGTCGCTCCGCCGATCAGAAGCGGCACGTTCATCCCGGCGCGCTGCATCTCCTCGGCGACGGTCACCATCTCGTCCAGTGACGGCGTGATCAGCCCGGACAGGCCGATCATGTCGGCATGGTTCTCGTTCGCGGCCTTGAGGATGTCGGCCCAGGGCACCATCACGCCCAGGTCGACCACCTCGAAGCCGTTGCACTGGAGGACGACCCCGACGATGTTCTTGCCGATGTCGTGGACGTCGCCCTTGACGGTGGCCATGACGATCCGGCCCTTGCCCTGAGTGGCTCCGCTCCTCTCCTTCTCCTCCTCGATAAAGGGAATGAGATGGGCGACGGCCTTCTTCATCACCCGGGCCGACTTGACCACCTGCGGAAGGAACATCTTGCCCGATCCGAACAGGTCGCCGACGACGTTCATTCCGTCCATCAACGGCCCTTCGATCACTTCGATCGGCCGCGCCGCCTTCAGCCGGGCTTCCTCCGTATCCTCGACGACGAAGGCGTCGATCCCCTTGACCAGAGCATGTTCGAGCCGCTTTTCGACGGTCCAGCCGCGCCATTCCGCCGCTTCCTTTTCGCGCCCGGCGTCGGTCCCGATATATTTCTCGGCGAGGGTCACCAGCCGTTCGGTGGCATCGTCGCGCCGGTCGAGAATGACGTCCTCGCAGGCTTCGCGAAGCTCCGGGTCGATCGTGTCATAGACGTCGAGCTGCCCGGCATTGACGATCGCCATGTCGAGCCCGGCCGGGATGGCGTGGTAGAGGAAGACCGAGTGCATCGCCCGGCGCACCGGCTCGTTGCCTCGAAACGAGAAGCTGAGATTGGACAGGCCACCGGACAGATGGACGTGCGGGCAACGCTGCTTGATCTCGCGACAGGCCTCGATGAAGTCGAGCGCGTAGCGGCGATGCTCCTCGATCCCCGTGGCAACGGCGAAGATGTTGGGATCGAAGATGATGTCTTCAGGCGGGAAGCCTTCGTTCACGAGCAGCTTGTAGGCGCGCTCGCAGATCTCGATCTTGCGGTCCCTGGTGTCGGCCTGACCCGTCTCGTCGAAGGCCATGACGACCACGGCGGCGCCATAGTCGCGAACCTTCCGGGCGAGATTGAGGAACTCCGCCTCGCCTTCCTTGAGGCTGATCGAGTTGACGATCGGCTTGCCGGACACGCATTTGAGGCCGGCCTCGATCACGCTCCATTTCGAGCTGTCGATCATCACCGGGACCCGGGCGATGTCCGGCTCGGCGGCGATCAGCTTGAGAAAGGTCGTCATCGCCTGCTCGGCGTCGAGCAGCCCCTCGTCCATGTTGACGTCGATGACCTGGGCGCCATTCTCCACCTGCTGGCGAGCGACCTCGACGGCGGCGGCATAGTCGCCGGCCATGATCAGTTTCTTGAATTTGGCGGAGCCGGTGACGTTGGTTCGTTCGCCAATATTGACGAAGCTGCTTCGAAGCGGAGCGTGCATGATTCTTTCGGTTCAGGCGGCGAGATACATGGGTTCGATTCCGGCCAGAAGCGTTCGCGGCTCGGCTTTCGGAAGCTGCCGAGGCGGATATTCGGCGACGACCCGGGCGATGGCCGCGATATGGGCCGGAGTGGTTCCGCAGCAGCCGCCGACGATGTTGACGACGCCCTGTTCGGCCCAGGTACGGACCTGCGACGACGTGGTCTCCGCGCATTCGTCATATTCGCCGAGATCGTTGGGCAGGCCGGCATTGGGATAGGCCATGACGAGCGTGTCGGCCATGGCCGACACGGTGGCGACATGGGCGCGAAGCTGGGCGGCGCCGAAGGAGCAGTTGAGGCCGATCGAAAGCGGCCGGGCGTGGCGGACCGAAGCCCAGAAGGCCTCGATGCTGTGGCCGGAAAGGTTGCGGCCCGACAGGTCGGTGATCGTCATCGACAGCATGATCGGAAGCTCGGGATCGACCCGCCGGGCGGCATGGACTGCCGCCTTGGCGTTCAACGTGTCGAACACCGTCTCGATCAGGACGAAATCGATTCCGCCTTCGACCAGTCCCTCGATCTGCTCGACATAGACGTCCGACAGGGTGTCGAAATCGATCTCGCGATAGCCGGGATCGTTGACGTTGGGCGACAGCGAGAGCGTCTTGTTGGTCGGCCCGAGCGCCCCGGCGACCCAGCGGTTCGGGCCCGCCACTTCGCGCGTGATCCGGGCGGCGGCACGATTGATGTCTCTGACCAGCCGCTCCGCCCCGTAATCGGCCTGGCTGATCCGGTTGGCGTTGAACGTGTTGGTGGCGAGGATGTCGGCGCCGGCGTCGGCGAAGTCCTGGCAGATGGTCCGGACCAGCTCGGGACGGGTCAGGTTCAGAAGGTCGTTATTGCCCTTCTGGTCCCGACCCAAATCGAGCTCGCCCCGATAGTCGGCCTCCTTCAGCTTCCGGGCCTGGATCTGGGTCCCATAGGCCCCGTCCTTGACGAGGATCCGCTTGGCGGCTTCGGCTCTAAGCGATTGAGCGGCGTTCATGGGAATTTGAATCCTGTTCCTTGGGCCGAAGCCCCAGCAAGTGGCAGATGGCGTAGCTGAGCTCGGCGCGGTTCAACGTGTAGAAGTGGAAGTGGCGGACGCCGCCGGCATAGAGCTGGGCGCACATTTCGGCGGCGACGGTGGCGGCGACGAGCTGGCGGGCGGCGGGCAGATCGTCCAGCCCTTCGAAAAGGCGGTCCATCCAGCGCGGGATGGTCGCTCCGCAGCTCGCCGCGAACTTGCGCGTCTGAGCGACGTTGGAAACGGGAAGGATCCCGGGAACGATCTCGGCATGGATCCCGGCGGCCGCCGCTTCGTCGCGGAAACGGAAGAAGGATTCCGGCGAGAAGAAAAATTGCGTGATCGCCCGGTCCGACCCGGCGTCGATCTTGCGCTTGAGATTGTCGAGATCGGCGGCGCGGGTGATCGAATCGGGGTGGATTTCGGGATAGGCGGCGACGGAGATTTCGAACGGCGCCACGGCCTTCAGCCCCGCTACCAGCTCGGCGGCATTGGCATAGCCGCCCGGAGTGGGTTCGAACTTCGTCCCGGCCACCGGCGGGTCGCCGCGCAAGGCGACGATGTGGCGGACGCCCGAGTCCCAGTAGGATCGAGCGACCTCATCGATCTCCGCCTTGCTCGCAGCGACGCAGGTAAGGTGGGCGGCAGGCGTCAGCGAGGTTTCGCGAACGATCCGCTCGACGGTGGCATGGGTCCGCTCCCGGGTCGACCCGCCGGCACCATAGGTGACGGAGACGAAGCGCGGGGCCAGCGGCTCGAGCGTCTTGATCGACTCCCAAAGCACCTGTTCCATCTTCTCCGTCCGGGGCGGGAAGAATTCGAAACTGACCTCGACGTCGCCGGCGGCATCCTCGAACAAGGGCCGGCCGATCCGCGCCAGGGCAGGAGCGATCGTGTTCATGCGACAACCTTCAGCTTGCTTTTCGGCTGCTCGCCCAGCCAGATGGTGACGGTGAGCTCGCCGCCTTCGAGATGCTCGACGACGCGGCCGTCGAGTCCGGCTTCCTCCAGATATTTGAGGACGGCCTCGTCGGCGAAGCCGAGCCGAACATGGGCATCCCGGGCGCGAAGCTCTTCGCGCTGGTGCGGAGCGAAATCGACGATCAGAAGTCGCCCGCCGGAGGTCAGGAGCCGAGCGGCCTCCGAGACGGCGGCGGCGGGATTCTGCGCATAATGCAGGACCTGATGGATGATCACCGTGTCGGCCGAGCCGGCCGGCAGCGGCAGCGAATACATGTCGCCCTGGCGAAGCTCGGCACCGTCGAGCCCGGCCTGGGCCAGCTTGACCCGGGCGAGGCGAAGCATTTCCGGGCTTCGATCGATTCCGAGCGAGTAGTCCGCCCCGGGACCGAAAAGCTCGATCATCCGCCCGGTGCCGGTGCCGATGTCGATCAGTCGGCCGATCGGCTCCCCTCCGAGCGCCCGGGCAATGGCCGCTTCCACTTCGCTTTCCGCGACATGGAGGGAACGAAGTGCGTCCCATTCCTCGGCATGCTGAGCGAAATAGCGCTCCGCCGCGGCGGCCCGGTCGGCCCGAACCGCCGCAAGCCTCGCCGCATCGGCGGAAATCCAGGGATCCTCGCCGTCGAGATCGCTCCAGCGGTCGAGAAGCTGGAACAAGGGTTCGAGTCGATCGCGAGCGCCAAGGCTGACGAACACCCAGCTCCCTTCCTTTCGCCGCTCGGCAAGGCCGGCGTCGATGAGAATCTTGACGTGTCGGGACACGCGCGGCTGGCTTTGCCCGAGAACCTGCGCGATTTCGCCCACCGACAGCTCCATGGCCCTCAAAAGCATGAGAATTCTGAGCCGGGTCGGGTCCGCCAGCGAGGCAAAGATTTTGGGCAAGGCCGCCATGACTTGCGGATATAAAGAAGTCTTTATATGCGTCAAGCCAAGTGCAATATAACTGCATTGGTAGAGAAACTATGGACATGGCGCCTGGCTTCTCATAAGAACGCCCTTCTCCGGAGAGGCAGGAAGGGGGGCGTCCCATCCGAAATCGCCGGTGAATGATGGATGGTTTTCCTCGCAACCAACTGAAGGGAATTCACGTGAAGAAGATTGCTCTGACCGTCGCCGCCGTTGCGGCTCTCGGCCTGTCTGCTTGCAACGGCAGCAACGAAGCCAACACGGCCGCCGACACCAACACCGAGGCGACGGCGAACGAGGCGAATGCCGACCTCGAGAATGCGACCTTCGACGCCGAGAACGCCGCTTCCGACGCGCTCGACACCGCCGCCAACCTGACCGACCAGGCCGGCGAAGCGATCGAGAATGCCGCCGAAGCTACCACGGACGCGGCCACGGACGCGACCGAGAACACGACCAAGTAAGCTTTCAACGAGCTTTCATGGCTGAAGGGCCGCGTGCTTCCGGGTACGCGGCCCTTTTTCTTTGCCCGCGGATGCGGCTAGTCTCCCCCGAACGAGAGGGAGGTATCCGGATGAAGGGTGGATCGAAGCTCGTCGCAATCACGATGCTGGCGATTCTGGCGGCCTGCGGCCAGGAGGAAGGGCGCGGCGGCCTTACCGCGGAGGAAGAGCGCCGGCTGGACGAAGCGGCGCGAATGCTCGACGAGAATATGGTCGACATTTCCGACGTCGCCCCGGACAGCCTTGTCGCCAACGAAGCGGAAATCGAGGCAATGGAAGCGGGCAATGCGGAATCCGACAATGGCGGAGCCGGGGCCAATTCCGGCGGCGGTGCCGATTGATGACCGACACCCGGCCCGGCCGGTCGAAACGAAAGGCGTCGGTCGGAGCGGCGATCTGGCTGCTTCTGATCCTCGCCATCCTCGGCGAGATCTTCCTCGGCTGACGGCAAAGAAAAGGGCCGGCGGATCGCTCCGCCGGCCCTTCCCTTTTCACCTGGACGTCGGACTTAGAAGTCCATGCCGCCCATGCCGCCGCCGGGCATGGCCGGAGCCGGCTTGTCCTCGGGCAGCTCGGTCACCGCCGCTTCGGTGGTGATGAGCAGGCCGGCGACCGAAGCCGCGTCCTGGAGCGCCGTCCGGACGACCTTGGTCGGGTCGATCACGCCGGCCTGGGTCAGGTTCTCATAGACCTCGGTCTGGGCGTTGAAGCCGAGCGACTCGTCCTTGCCTTCGAGCAGCTTGCCAGCAACGACGGCGCCGTCGAAACCGGCATTCTCGGCAATCTGGCGAACCGGCGACTGAAGCGCGCGGCGAACGATGTCGATGCCGCGATTCTGGTCGTCATTGGCGCCGCTCAGGCCCTCGAGCGCCTTGGTGGCGTAGAGGAGAGCGGTACCGCCGCCGGGGACGATGCCCTCTTCGACGGCCGCACGGGTCGCGTGCAGAGCGTCGTCGACTCGGTCCTTGCGCTCCTTCACCTCGACTTCGGACGAACCGCCGACCTTGATCACGGCAACGCCGCCGGCCAGCTTCGCAAGCCGCTCCTGCAGCTTCTCGCGGTCATAGTCGGACGTGGTGACCTCGATCTGCTGGCGGATCGACTCGATCCGGCCCTTGATCTGGTCGGTCTCGCCCGAGCCATCGACGATGGTGGTGTTGTCCTTGTCGATGGTGACCCGCTTGGCCTGGCCGAGCATGTTCAGGGTGACGTTCTCGAGCTTGATGCCGAGATCTTCGCTGATCATCTCGCCGCCGGTCAGGATCGCGATGTCCTGGAGCATCGCCTTGCGGCGATCGCCGAAGCCCGGCGCCTTGACGGCCGCGACCTTGAGGCCGCCGCGCAGCTTGTTGACGACCAGGGTGGCGAGCGCCTCGCCCTCGATGTCCTCGGCAATGATCAGGAGCGGACGGCCGCTCTGAACCACCGCTTCGAGGATCGGAAGCATCGCCTGCAGGTTGGACAGCTTCTTCTCGTGGATCAGGATGTACGGATCCGAAAGCTCGACCTGCATCTTCTCGGGGTTGGTGATGAAGTAGGGCGAAAGGTAGCCGCGGTCGAACTGCATGCCCTCGACGACGTCGAGCTCGAACTCGAGGCCCTTGGCCTCCTCGACCGTGATCACGCCTTCCTTGCCGACCTTCTCCATCGCCTCGGCGATCTTCTCGCCGACGACGGTGTCGCCGTTGGCGGAGATGATTCCGACCTGGGCGATCTCGTTGGAGCCCGCAACCGGCTTGGAGCGGCTCTTGAGATCCTCGACGACCCGGGTGACGGCGAGATCGATGCCGCGCTTCAGGTCCATCGGGTTCATTCCGGCCGCGACCGACTTCATGCCCTCGCGAACGATCGACTGGGCAAGAACGGTGGCGGTGGTGGTGCCGTCGCCGGCCAGGTCGTTGGTCTTGCTGGCGACCTCGCGCAGCATCTGCGCGCCCATATTCTCGAACTTGTCCTTCAGTTCGATCTCCTTGGCGACGGTGACGCCGTCCTTGGTGATCCGGGGAGCGCCGAAGCTCTTGTCGATGACGACGTTGCGGCCCTTGGGACCGAGGGTAACCTTTACCGCGTCGGCGAGAATGTCGACGCCGCGCAGGATGCGCTCACGCGCGTCGCGCGAAAAGCGTACGTCTTTCGCTGCCATGTTTCAGACCTTTCCTATTCGTGGATGGAGATGAGTGGTTCAGGCGGCTTCGCGAACCGCGGCCTGGGTCTCGATGATTCCGAGGATGTCGCTCTCCTTCATGATCAGGAGATCCTCGCCGTTGAGGCGAACCTCGGTGCCCGACCACTTGCCGAACAGGATCCGGTCGCCTTCCTTGACGTCCAGCGGAACGAGCTTGCCGGTCTCGTCGCGGCTTCCGGCGCCGACGGCGATCACTTCGCCTTCCTGCGGCTTTTCCTTGGCCGTGTCGGGGATGATGATGCCGCCGGCCGTCTTTTCTTCGGCCTCGACGCGGCGGACGAGAACCCGATCGTGCAACGGACGAAATGTCATCGCGTTCACCTTTCTACCAATTGCGCGGCAGCCCCCCTACTGCCGGAGACGCCGCGTGGGTTGTTGAACTTGTTAGCACTCGCCAATGGTGAGTGCCAATGCGATGGCATTTAGGTGCTGTTCATTCGCCGTCAAGGGTGCTGCCCGACACTTTTCGACGGCTTGCCTCTCTGTCGGAGCCGCAGCGTTTACAGTCGCGCCAGCGTCGTTTAGCCGCTGGTCGAAGGAGGCACGAAATGAAGTTCGCGAGCAAGGCATGGAAGCTGCTGGTCGGCGTCAAGGACGCGCTGGTGCTGATGTTCATGCTGATCTTCTTCGGCGGACTTTACGCTGCGCTTTCGGCGAGCCCGCACGATGAAAGCGCGTCGAGCGGCGCGCTCCAGCTGAACCTCGGCGGAACGATCGTCGAGCAACCGACGGAGCAAAGCCCGATCGCGGCGCTCGGCGGCGGCTCCGTTACCCGGGAGTTCCGGCTGAGCGACGTCATCCGATCGCTTGATGCCGCGGCGACGGACGACCGGATCAAGGCCGTCGCTCTCGATCTCGACATCTTCACCGGCGGCGGCCAGACGGCGATCGCCAATGTCGCCGACGCGCTCGACCGGGTGCGCCGCTCGGGCAAGCCGGTCATCGCTTATTCGACCGGCTATAGCGACGACGCCTACCAGCTTGCCGCCCATGCCAGCGAGATCTGGCTCGACCCGCTGGGAGCCGTGGTCGTCACCGGCCCCGGCGGCTCCAACCTTTATTATGCGGGACTGCTCGAACGGCTCGGGATCACCGCCAACGTCTACCGGGTCGGCGCCTTCAAGTCGGCGGTCGAACCCTATACGCGAACCGACATGTCGGCCGAGGCCCGCCAGGCCAGCCAGGCGCTCGCCAATTCGCTCTGGGAGACCTGGCAGCAGGATGTGCGCCAGGCCCGACCGCGAGCGCACATCGCGCCCTATGTCCAGGATCCGGCGCGCTTCATCCAGGCCGCCGGAGGCGACATGGCGCGCGCCGCGCTTCAAGCCGGACTGGTCGACCGGATCGGCGATCGGACGGCGTTCGGGCGGCGGATCGCCGAAATCGCCGGGGCCGGCGCCCAGGACGTGCCCGGAAGCTATCGCGCGGTCCTCTACGACGCCTGGAACGAGCGGAATCCGGCGCCGACGACCGGCCAGATCGGAGTCCTCACCGTCGCCGGGACGATCGTCGACGGCGAAGCGGCGCTCGGCACGGCGGGCGCGGAAACCATCGTCCGCAATCTCGAAGAAGGGCTGGCGACCGGACGGCTCAAGGCGCTCGTCGTCAGGATCGATTCGCCGGGAGGTTCGGTCACCGGATCCGAGCGGATCCGTCGGGCCATTCTGGGCGCGCGCGAGCGCGGCCTTCCCGTGATCGTCTCCTTCGGCTCGGTCGCCGCGAGCGGCGGCTACTGGATCGCCACCGCCGGCGAGACCATCCTTGCCGAGCCTTCAACGATCACCGGGTCGATCGGCGTCTTCGGTGTGCTTCCGAGTTTCGAGGGAACGCTCGAAAAGCTGGGGATCGGAGCGGACGGAGTTCGCACGACCCCGCTTTCCGGGGAGCCGGACCTGCTCCAGGGCCCCTCGCCCGAAGCCGACCGGCTGCTGCAGATGGGAGTCGAGGCGACCTATCGGCGTTTCCTTTCGCTCGTGTCGCGCGCCCGCGACCTTCCGCCCGCGCGGGTCCATGCGATCGCTCAGGGGCGGGTCTGGGACGGCGGCACCGCTCGCCAGCTCGGCCTCGTCGACCGTTTCGGTTCGCTCGACGATGCGGTGGCCGAGGCGGCTCGGCGCGCCGGGATCGAGCCCGACCAGGCCCAGCCGGTCTTTCTCGAACAGCAGCCGGGATTCCTGGCCCAGCTGCTTCGCGGAATGGCCCGGGGCGAAAGCGAGCCGGCGGCGCGCGATCCCTTTGCCCGTCTGACCCGCCGGCCGGAGGCAATGCTGGAGCGCGCCTTGTACGAGGTCGAGATGATCCTCAGCGGCCCCTCGATCCAGGCGCGATGCCTCGAATGCCCGGCGACCCTTCCTGCCCCGCGCTCCGCCGCTCAGCCTTCGCTGGCGGCGCGGCTGATCGCCGCGCTCTGGGGCGCGTGAGGCTTCGACTCGCCACCGCCGACGACGCCGCCGCGGTGGCGGCGATCTACGAACCTTATGTCACCGCCAGCGCCGTCTCCTTCGAGACCGAAGCTCCGGACGAGTCCGAGATGCGCTCGCGCATCGAAAGCGTTGCCGGCCGCTTTCCCTGGATCGTCGCCGAGTCGGACGGGGCCTTGCTGGGCTACGCTTATGCTTCGGCCTTCCGGGCGCGCCCGGCCTATCGCTTCGCCACGGAAACCACGGTCTATCTGGCGGAGCGGGCCCAGAAGCGCGGGATCGGACGACGTCTCTACCAGCGGCTGCTGACGATCCTCGAGGCCCAGGGCTTCACCCAGGCGATCGCGGCCATCACCCTGCCCAACCCGGCAAGCCTCAGGCTTCACGAAGCCCTCGGCTTCGAGTCGGCGGGCCTGTATCGCGACGTCGGCTTCAAGCTGGGCGAGTGGCGAAGCGTCTCGCTGTGGCAGCGGGCGCTGGCGCGGTCGCTTGATTGCCCTTCGGAGCCAAGACCGCTCGACCAAGTCTGGCCCGAACCCTGAGGCTTTGGATCCGGGGCAGGAGAGCGGACGAGCCTCGGTCCCGCAGCGGGACTCGAATGGTCGGGCGAGGCTTGATCGGTGAGCCGACTCGATCCGATAGTGGCGGAAGCGAACTTCGGTTCCAGGCTGGCGAGCCGCGGCCGACTCCCACCGGCCGCCGGCGAAAGGGCGCCCGGTCCGCCGGGCGCCCTTTCCCGCTCAGCGGTGATAGGCTGGAAGCGAAAGTCCTCTCGCGATCGCGGCGCCGCGAAGCGCGAATCCGGCCACCGCCGCGACGAACCCGGCAAGGCCGCCCGGAAGCCCGGCAAGGGTCAGCCCGACAAGGAGCGCCGCCGAAAGCGCCGCGGCCGTGACATAGAGTTCCGGGCGAAGAAGGATCGACGGCTCGCCGGCAAGCAGGTCCCGAGCGATTCCGCCGAGGCAGCCGGTCAGAACCCCCATGCCGACGGCGGGAAGCGGCGCGATGTCGAAGGCCAGGGCCTTGGCGGCGCCGAAGGCCGCATAAGCGCCAAGTCCGGCGGCATCGAACCAGAGCAGGGCCCTGGCAGGCCAGGTCCGTACCGGAAGAATCCAGACGAGCAGTGCGGCACCGAGGCAGATCAGGAGATAGCGATTCTCCTGAACCCAGAAGACGGGAGCCCCGATCAGAAGGTCGCGGGCGGTGCCTCCGCCGACTCCCGTCACCACCGCGAAGAAGATGAAGGTGACGATCGTCTGCCGCTTCTCGGCGGCGAGGAGAGCGCCGGAAACGGCAAACACGGCGATCCCGGCCATGTCCAGATATTCGAGCGCCGGACCAAGCGCTTCGGGAAGCGGAGTGGGAGACATCAACGCGGCCTTAGCACGGTCCTCCCACGCTGTTGCGCGAAGTTTCCAAGGCGGCCGACAGGCTTTCAGTCAGCAACTAGCGCTGAGGCCCCATTCCCTGAGCCCCCCAGTCGTTGATGTCACGGCGCTGCTGCTCCATGTGCGCCTGGTGAACCTGCCATTCCTGAGCCGTCAAGCAGACCCTTTCGAATCGCGTTCGAGATCCAGCCACTCGTCGGGATCGACAGACCAGGCGCTCCGAACTGGGAGGACTAGCGGATTCAGGTCTCGTCTCCGGAGCCGCCGAACCTTCGTCATTCTCGGCAAGCTGCTCCGGGTGGATCTCGAACGGGTCAGCAACGTATGCGTCACTTGCCGCATTGGCCGGATCTGTCCCGACGATTGGGGTGCCCGCACTCACTTGAGCGAGCGACAGCACTAGTCCAAGTACAGCGATAGACATGATCAGCATCCTTCCTCAGCAGGTGCGATGTCGCAGATCGCCTGTTCGGCTATCGATTGAGTTCTCTTTAGCACCTTTCTCGCAATCGATCACCCGCTATTCGAGCCGGAAAGATGTTTTGGGGGTGACATTGGTCCGGCTCTCCGGCAGACTGACCGGGTTGAGTCATGGGGGAAATGATGATCCTCGCGATACTGGCTCTGGCACTGGCACAAGCGTCCCCGACTACGGCATCTTCTCCGCCGGCCACGACCTCCCGGTTCGAAAAGCTGCCGACTCCGGAGGAACAGGCCCCGATCGGCTCAAGGGTCGCCCGGAGCAGCGATTACGTCACGGCCAGCGAACGGGATGCGGCCTGGACGATGCACCGGTTTGCCGAATGCCTCGTTCGCACCCGCGAACGTCAGATGCTTGAATTGCTCTCCACCCGGCTGAATTCGCCCGAGCAGAACCGGATCGTGCGCGACGTTATCGGCTGGAGGAGTCGCTGCCTGCAGGCGCGAAGCATGCAGATCGACCATACGCTCCTCAGGGGCGCGGTGGCGGAGGCCCTGCATCGCCAGGAGCTGCGGGGCCGCGACGTCGGCAGAATTCGTGCGGCACCGGAACTGCTCGACGAGGATCCGGCACGAAACAGCTCGGCCGCTCTTGAGCGCTTCGGCCGCTGCATGATGGCCCGGCATGCCGACCTCGTGCGCCCGCTGATCGGAACGCGTCCCGGCTCCCGCGAGGAGCGCGACGCCCTGGCCGGGATCAGGGCCGCGCTTCCTTCCTGCATGGCCGAGGCGCCCCCGAGGGCACGCCACCCCTTGATGCTGCGCGGAGCGCTGGGCGAAGCCTTCTATCTGGATCGGCACGGGCTCATCGCCGGCTACGAGAGGGCGAGTGCGGAGCAACGACCGTCCCAGACCCAGCCGGACATCACGCCGACCAGCAACTGATCGGACTTCCGCTCGGCGCCTCTGGAGCTACGGCTTCTTCGCCACTCCGACCAGCGCCGGCCGAAGCAGCCGGTCCTTGATCATGTAGCCGGACTGCATCTCCTGGACGATCGTCCCCGGCTCCACCTTGTCGTCGGGAACTTCGATCATCGCCTGGTGAAGATGCGGGTCGAGCTTCCTTCCGAGCGCCTCCATCCGGCTGATGCCGTGCCGCTGAAAGGCATTTTCGAGCTCCCGACCGGTCGCCTCGATCCCTGCGACAAGGCCTTTCATCCGCTCGTCCTCGCGCAGTTCGTCGGCGATGGCGGCGAGCGCACGCTCGAGATTGTCCTTCACGCTCAGCATGTCGCGAGCAAAGGCGGTGGCGGCATAGTTTGCCGCATTGACCTTCTCCTGCTCGAGTCGGCGGCGGACATTCTGGGTCTCGGCCTGGGCGTAGAGGACGTGCTGGCGAACCTCCTCCAGTTCCTTGACCAGCTCGGCGAGCCGGTCGGGCTCGGCCTGTCCAGCTGTCGATTCCTCGCTCGCCGGAGCGCTGTCTTCCGTTTTCGTTTCTTCGTCGCTCATCCCAACAATCTCGATAATGCTTTTGCGGTGAAATCAACCATGGGAACCACCCGGGCATAGTTCAACCGCGTGGGCCCGATCACTCCGACGACTCCGACCACCTTGCCGTCGGAGCCTCGATAGGGCGCGGCGATAACCGACGAGCCGGACAAGGCAAACAGCTCGTTCTCCGATCCGATGAAGATCTTCATCCCGGCGCCGGCACGCGCCCGATCGAGCAGCCGGGCGATCTCCTCCTTGCCCTCGAGCTCGTCGAGCAGCTGCCGGACTCTTTCGAGATCGGCGGCGGCGCTTTCGTCGATGAGATTGGCCTGCCCGCGGACGATCAGCACCGGCCGGCGCGATCCGTCTTCGGACCAGACGGCAAGGCCGCGCGCGACCAGCTCCTGGGCCGCTCGGTCGAGCGCCGCCTGGCCGGCGCGGATCTCTTCCTGGAGGCGGGCCTGGGCCCCGCTGAGGGTCAGGCCGGTGAGCCGGGCGCTGACATAATTGCCGACCTCGTTCAACATCGAGGGGGTAACGCCGGGAGGCAGTTCGACCACCCTGTTCTCGACGCTTCCGTCGCTCCCGACCACTACCGCGACCGCCTGTCGCGGAGCGCCGCGATCATAGTCGGCCCCGGGGAGCGGAACGAAGGCGAGCTGCCTCAGGACCGGCTCCTCTTTTGGAACCAGGACGATTCCGGCGCAGGCGGAAAGGCCGGACAAGGCCGCCGTGGCGTTGCTGATCATCTCTTCGATCGGGCCGCCGCGGTCGATCAGCGCCTCGATCGCGGCGCGGTCCTCGGCCCGGGGCTCCGCCACCTGCATGATCGCGTCGACGAACAGTCGAAGACCGCTTTCGGTCGGCATCCTTCCGGCCGACGTATGGGGATGGCTGAGCAGGCCCAGCTCCTCGAGATCCTGCATGACGTTGCGGATCGACGCCGGCGACAGGTTGAGAGTCGAGGTTCGCGAGATGGTGCGCGAGCCGATCGGCTGCCCCGATTCGAGATAGGCTTCGACGACGAGACGGAAGACGTCCCGGGCCCGATCGCTCATCTCGCCGATTGAATGGTTCGCCATGGCACCGATGTAGTCAGCCAGGCCCCGCCGCTCAATTGCCGCCGCCGGCCGCGCCAGCCTTGCCGGTTTCGGGTGCGGACCCTAAGGCCGCCGCTTCTAGAGAAAGGAACGTCATGCGCCCATCCGGACGCGCCCCCGATCAGATGCGGGCCATCATCATGGAGCCCGGCTTCACCCGTCATGCGGAAGGAAGCTGCCTGGTCGGTTTCGGCGACACGCGCGTGCTGTGCACCGCATCGATCGAGACGAGCCTGCCTTCCTGGCTCCGAGGCAAGGGCCGCGGCTGGGTGACCGCCGAATATGGAATGCTGCCCAGGGCCACCCATACGCGCGGCCGGCGCGAGGCGGCCGGCGGCAAGCAATCGGGCCGAACCCAGGAAATCCAGCGGCTGATCGGCCGTTCGCTTCGCGCCATCGTCGACCTGGAGGCGCTCGGCGAGCGGCAGGTGACCCTCGATTGCGACGTCATCCAGGCCGATGGCGGGACTCGTACCGCTGCGATTTCCGGCGCCTGGGTGGCGCTCAGGATCGCCATCGACAAGCTGATCGCCGACCGGCAGATCGAGCGCGATCCGATCCGGCAGAAGGTGGCGGCGGTGAGCTGCGGCATTCATGACGGAACCGCAGTGCTCGACCTCGATTATGTCGAGGACAGCTCGGCCGGCTGCGACGGCAATTTCGTGCTCACCGGCGACGGCAAGCTGGTCGAGGCCCAGATTACGGCGGAAGGCGAATGCTTCGACGAGGAAGAGCTGCTGAGACTTCTCCGCCTGGCGCGGATCGGCTGCGCGGAAATCTTCGCGGCCCAGGATCGGGCGACCGGCCGATGAGGAAGCTGGAGCCCGGGCGGCTGGTGATCGCCAGCCACAATTCGGGCAAGGTGCGCGAGATTGCCGAGCTGCTCGGTCCGTTCGGGATCGAGCCCGTCTCGGCGGCCGAGCTCGATCTTCCGGAGCCGGACGAAATCGGCACCACCTTCATCGACAATGCCGACCTCAAGGCCCGCGCCGCGGCCGACCTGTCCGGAATGGTGGCGATCGCCGACGACAGCGGGCTGTGCGTCGAGGCGCTCGGCGAGCGTCCCGGGATCTTTTCGGCACGCTGGGCCCTGAGCGACGCGAGCGTGCCTCCTGAAGGCGGCCCCGGCGAAGTGACCGGAGCGCGCGACTTCAACCTGGCGATGCGTCGGGTCCAGGAAGAGATGGAAGCGCTTGGCCCCGACGTCAGCCGCAACGCCCATTTCGTCTGCGCGCTCGCGGTCTGCTGGCCGGACGGACATAGCGAGTGGTTCGAAGGCCGGGTCGACGGAACCCTCGTCTGGCCTCCGCGCGGCGACCAGGGCTTCGGCTACGACCCGATGTTCGTTCCGGCCGGCCACGACATCACCTTCGCTGAGATGGATCCCGCCGAGAAGCACCGGATCAGCCACCGCGCCGACGCGTTTCGGAAGCTGGTGGCTGCCTTGCTGTGATTCGCGACGAGGAGGAGGGTCTCGCCCTCTACGTCCACTGGCCCTTCTGCGTCTCCAAATGTCCCTATTGCGATTTCAACAGCCACGTTCGGGAATCGGTGGACCAGGACGAATGGCGGACGGCGCTGATCGCGGACCTCGCCCATGAGGCGGAATCGACCCGCAATCGCAAACTGACGTCCATCTTCTTCGGCGGCGGAACGCCGTCGCTGATGCCGCCGGCGACCGTCGCGGCACTGATCGAGTCGGCCGAGGCGCATTGGGGCTTCGCTTCCGACATCGAGATCACGCTGGAAGCCAATCCTTCCTCGGTCGAGGCGCGAAGGTTCGCCGACCTGGCAAGAGCCGGGGTGAACCGGGTCTCGCTCGGGCTTCAGTCGCTCGACGACGAACGTCTCCAATTCCTGGGCCGGGCGCACAATGTCGAGGAAGCGCTGATGGCGCTGGGAACCGCCCAGTCCGCGTTCCGGCGGGTCAGCTTCGACCTGATCTATGCCCTGCCGGGGCAGACGGAGGAGGATTGGGCGGCCGAGCTTGAGGAGGCGCTTTCCTTCGGCACCGGACATCTTTCGCTTTACCAGCTGACGATCGAACCGGGCACCCGCTTCGCCGCGATGGCGGCGCGCGGCGAACTCGAGCCTTCGGACCCCGACCAGGGCGCCGCCCTCTATGAACTGACCCAGGAACTGACCGCCGCCGCCGGGCTTCCCGCTTATGAGATTTCCAACCACGCCCGAGCCGGCGAGGAAAGTCGCCACAATCTCGCTTACTGGCGCTACCGCCACTATGTTGGGATCGGCCCGGGCGCCCATGGTCGACGCGACGCTTGCTTCACCCAGCGCCACCGAAAGCCGGAAAACTGGCTCGCCGCTCTGGCCCGCAACGGGCATGGGATCCAGGAGGAGCGGGCCATCGATCCCGCCGAAAGCGGACTCGAAGCGCTGCTGATGGGCCTGAGGCTCGTCGAGGGGATCGATCTCGCCCGGAGGGACTATCCGATCGACCAGGGCGCCGTCACCCGGCTCCTCGAGCAGGGCCTTCTCGAGCGAAAGGACGAGCGGCTTCGGGCAAGCCCGGCCGGAAGGCTCCTGCTCGACGCGATCCTTGCGGAGATCGTCCGCTAGATGTGGACGGCGCGTTTGGCGTCAGTTGAAGCCGCGCGGTGCGGGCGAGACGATTGTCGTTCCCCGCGGGCCGACCTCGCGGACTTCCAGCGCCCGCTCGGCAATTCCGTCGCGCCCGAAGCGGAAGGCTCCATCCACGCCGACGAAGCCGGTCGAGTCGCGCAGCGCCCGCTCCGGAAAGCGGCGCCCGATCCGCCAGTCGGCGGCGATCCGGACCGTGAGCAGAACGGCATCATAGCCGAGCGTTGCAAGCCGATAGGGATTGGCGTTGTAGCGCGCCCGGTAGCGGGTTCGAAAAGCGGCGAACATCGAATCGGACGGAGCCGCGAACCAGGCGCCGCGAAGACCGGCATTGGCGCCCAGATTATTCTCCGTGGCCCATAATTCGGTGCCGAGGATTCGCGGCTGCGGCGAGGACTGGCGGACGATCGGAAGCGCCGGAAGCGCGAACTGGGCTCCGTCGGCGATCAGCACCGCGTCGAATTGCCCCTGCGCCGACAGGCGAGTCGCGGCCGTCCGAAGACTGGCGGCGCTTCGATCGTAATTCTGCATTCCGACGAGCCGGCCGCCGGCGCCCTCCACCGCCGAGATCATCGCCTGCCCGCTGCGCTCGCCATAGATGCCGCTCGGCACCAGCGCTCCGAAGCGCTGGGCGCCGCGCGAACGGGCGAAGGAAACCACCCGGTCGATCGACTGGGCCGGATTGAAGCCCATGATATAGACTCCATCCCCGGCGACGCTGACGTCGTTGGAAAAGGCGATCACCGGCACGTCCTCGCGCCGGGCGATCGGCGCCACCGCGCGAACGTCCTCGGCGAGGAGCGGGCCGAGGATGATCCCGTTGCCGTCGGCGAGCGCCTCGTTGGCCGCGGCCGCGGCGCCGGTGCTGGTATCGTAGGCGGTGATCCGGATCCGCTCGCCGCCGGTGTCGAGCAGCGCTAGGTTGGCGGCGTTGAGGATCGACTGGCCGAGCCCGGAATTGCTGCCGGAAAGCGGAACCAGCACGGCGACCCGATTGCGGGTTTCGTCCGGCGGCAGTCGCGAGGGCCGATCCGGCTGTTCGTCGCGGTCCGGTTCGGGCGGCGTCTGGATCGGGCGCGAACGCGGAATGCAGCCGGCGACCGCTGCGGCGAGGAACGCAAGCGCCGCAAGCTTGCCCAGCGTCCAAGCTTGCGGGCGGTGCGACTGAAATGCCATGACGGGGGCCTCCATGGACGAAAAGCTCGATCCCGGCCTCTATATCGTTGCCACCCCCATCGGCAATCTTTCCGATCTGAGCCCCCGTGCGGCCAAAGTCCTGGCTTGCGCCGATATTCTGGCGGTGGAGGACAGCCGGGTCACGGGCAAGCTGCTCAACCATATCGGGGCGAAGCGGCCGATGGTCCCCTATCACGACCATAATGCCGATCGCGTCCGGCCCGGACTGATCGAGCGGATGCGCGGCGAGTCCGTCGCTCTCGTTTCCGATGCGGGAACGCCGCTCATCTCCGATCCGGGCTACAAGCTGGTCCGCGATGCCCGGGCCGCCGGAGTCCACGTCACCACCATTCCGGGGCCCAGCGCCGCCATCGCCGCACTGACCCTGGCCGGTCTTCCGACCGACCGCTTCGCCTTTTTCGGCTTCCTTCCCGCCAAGCCGGGCCAGCGCGCCTCCGCCATCGCCGAAGCCGGAACGTTCGACGGCACCCTGATCTTCTATGAAAGCGGGCCGCGCCTTTCGGGGTCGCTGGCCGCCCTGAGCGAAGGGCTCGGCGACCGCGAAGCCGCGGTGGTGCGCGAAATCAGCAAGGCGTTCGAGGAAACGGCCATCGGCACTCTCGGCGAGCTGGCCGATCGCTATTCCGGCTCGCCGCCCAAGGGCGAGATTGTCATCGTCGTCGGGCCTCCGGCGCCGGCCGAGCCGGCGGACGAGGCGGCGGTCGATTCCGCGCTGGAGGATGCCCTCACCCGCCTTTCCCCTTCCCGGGCCGCGACCGAGGTCGCTCAGCGCCTGGGAGTCCCGAAGCGGCTCGCCTACGAGCGGGCCCAAAGGCTGAAGGCGAAGCCGGAATGAGGCTCATGGCCGCCGTCGCCGCTTCGCTCCTCCTTTCGGGCTGCGCGTCCCTGCCGCGGGAATCCGCCGACCGGCACTGGCTGGTCGGGACGTGGCTGATGCTCGGCGAGGATGTCGAGCATCCCCTCGCCTGCGCGTCCGGACTGCCGATCCGCTACGCCGCGGATGGAAGCTATCAGCTGTTCGACGAGCGCGGCACCTGGCGAATCGAAGGCGATCGACTGATCGAGACCGCCACCGAACGGTTCGAGCAGGCCGAACCGGAGGAAGACCGAATCGGCCGGCCGGCCGTTTCCCGAATCGAGCGAGTCGGGCGTGACGAGTTTCGCAAGCGCTTCGCGACCGGAGCGACGGAAACGTTCCGCCGCTGCCCCGCCCTTTGAACCGGAAAGAGGCCGAGCGGCAGGGACGTCGGGCGGAACGGCTCGCCGCCTGGTGGCTCCGGCTGAAGGGCTGGCGGATCCTGGCGGTCCGGGCGCGAACGCCGGTCGGCGAAGTCGACCTGATCGCGCGCCGAGGCCGAACCCTGGCCTTCGTCGAGGTGAAAGCCCGCTCCAGCGTCGAAGAAGCCGAGCTTGCCCTGGACGATTATCGTCTTCGCCGGGTGGCGAGGGCCGCCGAGGCGCTGACGCCACGCTATGCCCGGGCCGGGGACGACATAAGGATAGACGCCCTGTTCATCGTTCCCCGCCGGCTGCCCAGGCACTGGCCCAATATCTGGCATGGGTGACAGCGGGTTTCGGCTCGCCTAAGCGGACCGCATGAACCTTCGCGTCGCCGTTCAGATGGACCCGCTGGAGCGGATCAACATCGAGGGCGATTCGACCTTCGCCATCATGCTCGGCGCCCAGGCCCGCGGGCACCGCCTTTACCACTATCTGGCCGAGGAGCTGAGCTGGGTCGGCGGGCGGCTGCTGACCACCGCTCGCCCGGTTTCGGTCCAGCACGTCCCGGGCGACCATTTCCGCTTCGGGGAGCCGCAGCTGCTCGATCTCGGCCGCGACGTCGATGTCGTCCTGATGCGCCAGGACCCGCCCTTCGACCTCGGCTACATCACCGCCACCCACCTGCTTGAACGGATCCAGGGCGAGACCCTTGTCGTCAACGATCCGGCAAGCGTGCGCAATGCGCCGGAAAAGGTCTGGGTGCTCGATCATGCCCGGTTCATGCCTCCCACCGTCGTCACCCGATCGCTCGACGTGGCCCGCCGCTTCCTCGCCGAACATGGCGAGATCGTCGTCAAGCCGCTTCACGGCAATGGCGGCAAGGCGGTGTTCAAGATCGGCCGCAACGGCGAGAATCTTTCCTCGCTGATCGAAGTGTTCAACACCGCCTATCGGGAACCGCACGTCGTCCAGGCCTTCCTCCCCGACATCGTTCATGGCGACAAGCGGATCGTCTTCGTCGACGGCGAAGTGGCCGGCGCCGTCAACCGGATACCGGGCGAAGGCGAAATCCGATCGAACCTCGCCGTCGGCGGAAAGGCGGCGAAGACCGAACTGACGCCGGAGGAGCGCGAAATCTGCGAGGCGCTGGGGCCGGAGCTGAAGGTTCGGGGTCTCCTCTTCGTCGGGATCGACGTCATCGGCGGGAAATGGCTTACCGAAATCAACGTCACCTCGCCGACCGGAATCGTGGCGATCGACCGTTTCAACGGCACCGATACGCCGGCCCGGATCTGGGACGCGATCGAGGCGAAGCTGGGCTGAGCGCCGGGTCCTGAACGATGACCGACTGGGTGATCCAGCTGATCGACAGCACCGGCTATGCCGGAGTGTTCTTTCTGATGCTTCTGGAAACGGTGTTTCCGCCGATTCCGTCCGAAGTGATCATGCCGGTCGCGGGCCTTCGCGCTTCGGGCGGGCCGATGTCGATCGGCGGGGTGATCGCGGCCGGAACCGCCGGGGCGATGACCGGCAATCTCTTCTGGTACCTGGTCGCGCGCTGGGTCGGGCTCAAGCGTTTCGCTCCGTTCGTCGAACGCCATGGCCGCTGGCTGACGATGGACTGGTACGATGTCGAGCGCGTGGAGAGGCTGTTCGGCCGGTTCGGATCGGTGGTGGTCGGAGTCGGTCGGATGATCCCGACGATCCGATCGGTCATCTCGATTCCCGCCGGCCTCGTTCACATGCAGCTCGTCAAGTTCCTGGCCTGGTCGACGATCGGAACGGCGGCCTGGAGCGGCGCTCTGGCCCTGTCGGGCTATGTGCTGGGGCAGCAGTTCGACCGCGTTGAGGAAGTGATCGGCCCGATTTCGTCGGCCGTGGTGACCGCCATCGTCCTCTTCTATGTCTGGCGACAATTCACCTGGAAACGCCGCCACAAGAAGCGTGACGGGGCCGGGGACAGTTTATGAGCCCTCGATCCCAGCCCTCTCGTCCAGAGCCCTGACCAGCCGGCGCGGCGCCTGCGCCCGGTAGCTTTCCTCGATCCAGGCCTTGAGCTGGCCGATTTCGGGCAAGGCGTCTTCCGAAGGCTCGAACGTGACCCAGCCGCTCTTTCCAAGGCCGTAGGCCGTCGGCACGGCAAAGGGCAGATCGAGCGCAAGCGTGCCCGTATAGGGAAGCTTGCAGGAAAGGCTGAACCTTTGCCCCGCGGTCGGCAGATAGGCGAAGGTCTTGTCGTTGACCGCCAGATCCTCATGGTTCGGCCAGGGCGACTTGAGGTGCGCGCCCGGAAAGCCGAGCCCGAAGGCCCGGAGCTCGGCAAGCACCGCGTCGGTTTGGGCGCTCATTCCCCCTCCTTCTTCGATCAGGCGCGCGGATGAGCGTGGCGATAGACGTCCATCAGATGCGCGGCATCGACGGCGGTGTAGATCTGGGTCGAAGAAAGGCTGGCATGTCCCAGCAGTTCCTGAAGCGAGCGAAGGTCGGCCCCTCGCCCGAGCAGGTGAGTCGCGAAACTGTGCCGGAGGGCGTGCGGCGTGGTCCGCTCGCTGAGGCCGAGCGAGGCCCGCGCCTTGCGCACGGCGCGGCGGACGATCTCTCCCCGAAGCGGACCGCCGCGAGCCCCGCGGAATAGCGGCAGGTCCTTGCCCGCCGGATAGGGGCAGAGCCGGAGATAGTCCTCGATCGCGCTCCTCACGGCAGGAAGCAACGGCACGATCCGGGTCTTGGAGCGCTTGCCGGTGACGCTGAGCGACTCGCCCAGCGGCAAGGCTGCGCCGGTGAGCCCGAGCGCCTCGGCAACCCGAAGTCCAGAGCCGTAAAGCAGAAGCAGGACCGCCTCGTTACGGGCGGCGATCCAGGGTTCGGCCGAATCCTCGGCGGCTTCCTCGGCCAGCGACACCGCTTCGTCGGGAGAAACGGGCCGGGGGATGCTGCGCTGTTTCTTGGGACCTCTGAGCGGCGGCACGGCGGGCGGCCGTCCCTGTTCGGAAGCCGCAAAGGCAAGGAAGCCGCGAACCGCGGAAAGCTCGCGCGCCGCCGAAGCATTGCCGAGCCCGTCCGCTCGCCTGACGGTGAGATAGGCGCGAAGATCCGCCGTCCGGAGCCCGCACAGGGCCTCGCCGTCCACCGCCTGCCCCAGATGGTCCGAAAGGAAATCGATCAGCCGGTGGGCCGTGGCGACATAGGCTCGAACCGTATGCGCGGACCGGCGGCGCTCGCGCGCAAGATGGTCGTGCCAGCGCCGGGCGATGAGCCGCGCCGGGTGACTGGCCGGGCCGGGCGTCAGGGTATCAGCCACCGGCCCATGCAGCGGGCGAGCACCCGCCCGAGGAAGAGGAGGAGCTCCGATCCATGCGGAGTTTCGAAGCACTGGCTGCCGCGCTGGCCAAGCGCAAGCACGCCGTTCGGCAGCGGCGGCTCGGCCGCCAGCCGGATCAGGGCTTCGGCGCGGATCAGCTCGCAGGCCGGCCCGAACAGGGGATGGCCGCGCTCGACTCCGCGAAGCAGCACCCCGTCCACGTCCTGCAGGGATCGCTCGATCAGTCGTGGATTGACGAACTGCAGGCCCGAAGCGTCGGCGCGAACCCCCGTGTCGCCCGCCCAGAGCGCCACCGCCACCGAATCGAGCCCGAGAATCTGCGGCCATTCCTGGGTGACGATGTGGATCAGATGATCGAGGCCCTCGGCCTCGATCGCGGCAAGCACGGCTTCATGGATCGACGAAACCGCCCCGGAATGCCCCCGAGCGAAGGCGATGAGGTCCTGATTGGCCTCCTCCGCCGCCGCGACCCGGGCGCGCAGATGCGCCAGCGCCCGATCCTCGAAGTTGATCACCCGTCCCATCTTCGGACAAGGCTAACCCGAATATGGTTAAGAAGCGATGGCCTTGATGACGGGCCTTTCCCGGCGGAGTTTCCGCCGATTCGGCCCGATCGGCCGCAGGCCCTCGGACCGGCGCCGGCCGCCTCTCCTGCAAGGCTTCAGCCGGATCAGCCGATCCGCTGGCCGGTCTTCTCCCAGTCGGCCAGGAAGGCCTTGAGGCCATTGTCCGTCAGCGGATGCTTGAACAGCTGGCGGATCACGGCCGGCGGAGCGGTCATCACGTCGGCGCCGAGCTTCGCGGCCTCGTGGACGTGGATCGGGTGGCGGATGCTCGCGGCGAGGATCTGGGTTTCGAAGTCGTAATTGTCGTAGATCAGCCGGATGTCGGCGATCAGTTCCATCCCGGTCTGGCCGATATCGTCGAGCCGGCCGAGGAAGGGAGAGATGAAGGTGGCTCCCGCCTTGGCGGCGAGCAAAGCCTGGTTGGCGGAAAAGCAGAGCGTGACGTTCACCATGGTGCCGTCGGCGGTGAGCTTCCGGCACGTCTTCAGACCGTCGATGGTCAGCGGCACCTTGACGGCGATATTGTCGGCGATCTTCCGGAGGATCTCGGCTTCGCGCATCATCTCGTCATGGTCGGTCGCCACCACCTCGGCGGAAACCGGGCCGGACACGAGCCCGCAAATCTCCCGAACCACCTCCAGGAAATCGCGCCCCGCCTTGTGGATCAGGCTCGGATTGGTGGTGACTCCGTCGAGCAGGCCGGTTTCGGCCAGGTCGCGAATCTCGGCGGTATCGGCGGTGTCGACGAAGAATTTCATGGGATTTTCCTGAAGCGGGCGATTGACCGGCTCCGCTTAGCGTGGGAGCGGCCGGCTCGGCAATCGGTGGAGGGCAAAATGCGCTGGATCGGAGCGGAATCGCCACCATCGCGGCCTTCCTGACGATGGCCAGACTGACGATGGCCATACTGACGATGGCCATACTGACGATGGAATGAGTTTGCCAGCCGACACCCGGGCGCTTCACAAGTCGATCTGGGCGATCGCCCTGCCGTCGATGCTGACCAATGTCGCGACCGCCCTGTTCGGCCTCGCCGACCTGTGGGTGATCGGCCAGCTCGGCGATTCTCCGGCCCAGGCCGGAGTCGAGGTCGGCGCCAAGTTCATGATGGGGCTGCTCGTCGTCTTCAACTTCCTGAGGACCGGAACGATCGCTCTGACCGCCCAGGCTTCGGGGCGCGGAAATGCCGAGGAACAGGCGCGGACCCTGATCCGCGCCGGCGGGATCGCGCTGGCGATCGGAGTGGCGCTGCTTGCCCTGATGCCGATCGCCATTCCCTTCGGGCTCGACCTGCTCCACGCCCAGGGCGAGGTCGCGGCGCAGGCGCGCTCCTATGTCGAGATCCGCTATTGGGGCGGCGCGCTCTGGCTGCTCAACGCGGTGCTGGTGGGCTGGCTGATCGCCCGGCGACGGGTGAAGACCGTTCTTCATGTCGAGATCGCCGCCAACCTCGTCCACATCCTTCTCGCCCTGCTGTTCGTGCTCGGCTTCGGCTGGGGCGTCGCCGGGGTGGCGGCGGCAACTCTCGCATCCGAAGGCGGCAAGCTCGCGATCATTGCCGTGGCCGCCCTTCGTGAGCCGCCGGCGGCGCTTGTGCCGAAGCTGCTGCGCGATTCCGCCACCTGGTCGCGGCCGGCGCTGGCGGCCCTGTTCCGGCTGAACCGAGACCTCTTCGTTCGCACCCTTCTTCTTACCGGGGCGATCCTGCTGGTGACTCGCGACGGCGCCCATGAAGGGCCGGCGATCCTCGCCGCCAACGGCATTCTCTATCAGCTATTCATCCTTTCCGCCCTGATCCTCGACGGGTTCGAGAGCGCCGCCCAGGTCTTGTGCGGGGAGGCCGTGGGAAGCCGCGACCGGAAGCGCTTCGACCGGCTGGTGCGTGCGCTGCTGCTTTGGGGGCTGGCCTGCGGCGGGCTGATCACCGGAGCCTACGCCCTAGTCGGCCCGGCCTTCGCGGCGAGCTTCAGTACCGATCCCGTCGTGGTGGAAACCACCCTCGCTTATGTCGGCTGGGCGGTGCTTCTGCCGGTGCTCGGCGTGCCGTCCTATGTGTTCGACGGAATCTATATCGGCGCGACCTGGACCCGAGCCATGCTGCTGACCATGGCCGCCGCCTTTGCCGTCTACGGCCTGCTCCTGATCCTCACCGGCCCGCTCGGCAATCACGGCCTGTGGCTCGCTTTCTCCTTGTTCCTGGTCGCTCGCGCGGCCGGACAGGCCCTGCTCCTTCCAGGCCTGGTCCGAAGGACCTTCGCGGCCTAGAGAATCCCGAACACGCCCGCCAGCACCGGGTCGCCCGTTTCCCGCGGATTTGCGCGGATCGCCGCTTCCTCGCGGCCGATGGCACGATAGATCCCGGTCGCGGCGGACTGGGTGACGTGCGCCTGAAGCCGGTTGAAGTCGATCCCGGTCGCGAGCCTCACCACCTGGTTGATCACGCCATTGTCGAACAGCCGGAGCGCCTGGCCGACGCCCGGAAACAGGGCATCGACGATGGCATTGCCCATGATGCGCTGAAGATGGTCGGTGGCCGCCGTCGGACCGCCGCGGATGATCGAAGCCGCATCCATGATGCTCATGCTTCGGATCGAATCGTAGACGATCGGCGCCGCCGTCTCCGCCGCCTCGGCCGCCGCCCGGTTCATCAGCTGGAGCAGCTGGTTCTGCACGAGCGGCACCCGCAGAAGGGCCGATGCCGCCGTCCCCGCGCCGCCCAGTTCGGGGGGAAGCGGCACCCGGGCGAGCTCGTCCGAGAAGAAGCCGTTTTCCTGGAGCAGGCGGGCAAAGGCGCGCTGCGAGGAAATGGTCAGCAAGCGGCGGATCGCGTCCTCGAAGCCGAAGCCGCCCAGCGTCGAGCAGCCGGGAAAGGCGAGCAGGGAAACCGCGCAGCCGCCCAGGATCATTCGGCGCCGGTCAAGCAACAGGTCCATCTCCGCCTCCGGTTCGTTGCGGTGCAATTGACGGAGGCGGAACGGCCGAAGGCCGCTTATGTTGCGGGAGCGAGACGATCCGCCGCGCGCGCGATCGCCCCCGAGGCCGATTCCCGCGCCCAGCAGGAAAGCGGGCTAGCGTCGTTCTTCGCGGGTCAGTGCACCGAACATGACGTCCAGCTGCGCCCGGTCGAACCAGCGACCCGAAAGCATGACCCCGGCGCGCCGGCGGCTGTTGGCGATGTCGGCCAGCGGATTGGCCTCCAGGAGCAACAGATCGGCCCTTCGCCCGACGGCGATCGTGCCCCAGTCCTGCTCCTCCCCGAGGAAGCGCGCGGCATCTCGCGTGGCCGCCAGCAGGGCCTCGCCCGGGGTCAGCCCCGAAGCGACGAACAAAGCAAGCTCCTCATGGAGCGAGACGCCCGGGACCACGAACGGGTTGGGCGTGTCGGTGCCGGCGAGGAGGCCGGCGCCGCCTTCGTGCAGCGCTCGGACGAGGGCCTGGCGGTTACGGCGGCCTCGCTCCACGACCTGCCAATCCTCGTCGTCAAGGCGACTGGCGCTCCGCCGCGCCTGTGCGCGCCACTGCTCCCTGCCCGCTGCGGGGATGGCTGCCATCTCCGGCGCTTCGTCCCAGGCGGCAATCTGTTCCGGCCGCCCAAGCGCCCGTTCGGCCTGAACGAGCGTCGGCACCGTCCAGGTTCCGGCCTGCCGCAATCGCGCGGCGAGTGCCGGCAGTCTCTCCAGGGCCAGGGGCTGGGCCAGGTAGAGCATGGACCAGTGCCACCGCCTCCCCTCCGGGCCGTCGCCAACCTGCAGCGCCTCGCCATGATCGGCGAGATGTTCGATCGAATCCTGGCCCGCGATCGCCTCGGCGAGCGCGACGCGCCGTGGCACATGCCCGGAAACGCCAAGTCGGCGCTCTCGAGCCGCCGCCACCGCGCTTCGATAGGCTTCGGCCGAAAGGTTCGTATAGAGCTTGACGAAGTCATAGCCTTGCCGTGCCTGCTCCTGCACCGCAGCTTCGGCGGCCGCCCCGTCGGCGACGGCCAGATTGTCGTCGCGAGCGGGGGGCGAGCCGTCGATAATCGGTCCTGCCGTTCGGATCGTCGGGCCGACCAGCTCGCCGGCCGCCACTCGGCGGCGCCAGTCGAGGATGAAGGGCCGCCCGTCCATGCTGCGCACGCTCGTCACCCCCTGGGCGACGAACAGCTGAAGGATGTCGGGGTCCTCGATATATTCGAGGTGGACGTGCATGTCGGCGAGCCCGGGCACGAGGAACCGGCCCGACCCGTCGATCCTTCGCGCGTCCGACGGCACCCGAACGTTCCGCCGCGCCCCGATCTGTGCGATCCGACCGCCTCGGACGATCACCGTCTGGTCCGTGAGCAGAGTCTCCGCGTCGTTCATCGGAATCACCGAGACTCCGATGAATGCGGTCACGACTTCTTCGGTGTCCTGCGGCACCGACTGGCAGGCGCAGGCGAGGCACAGAATCACGGTTGCGACCCATCGGCCGCCCAGATCGCGCAGTCGCATCCAAGCTCCTCAGGTTCGGGGTTCCGCCCGCACCACTCCCAAGGCTAGTGGAAGGTCGTGTCCACCGGAAGATCCGAAACACCCCTGAAGCGAGCGGCAAGGGGACGGCCCCGAGCGTGAGCCGCGCGCGAGTCATCCTCCTCAATGCCGCCTTGGGCCCGCTCGACTATCGGGTACCGAACGGGATGGCGATCGAGCCGGGCTCGATCGTCGTCGCGCCGCTCGGGCCGAGGCAGCTGGTCGGAGTCGTCTGGGAACCGGAACGGGCGCCGACGGAGGAAGTCGGCGACTATCGGCTCCGGCCGCTTCTCCAGGCCTTCGATCTGCCGCCCTTGCCGGAGCCGCTTCGGCGGCTGATCGAGTGGACGGCCGATTATTATCTGGCGCCGCTCGGCGCCGTCCTGCGGATGGCGCTGCCTTCGTCGAGCGCCCTGGAAGGCGCCCGGACCGTTACCGAATATCGCGCCACCGGCCATGTGCCCGACCGGCTGACTCCGCAGCGTGCCCAGGCGCTGGAGCGGATCGGCGACCGCATGGGCCTGATCCGCGAACTGGCGATGATCGGCGGCGTCTCGGACGCGGTCATTCGCGGCCTGGTCAAGTCGGGGGCGATCGAACCGGTCGAGGTGACGATCGACGAGCCCTATCCCGAACCGGACCCCGGCCACGGCCCGCCAGCGCTGGAGCCGGTCCAGGCCGAAGCGGCCGCGGAGCTCAGGGAAGCGGTTGCCGGCGCCGAATTCGCGCCCTTTCTGCTCGACGGAGTCACCGGATCGGGCAAGACCGAAGTCTATTTCGAGGCGATCGCCGAAGCGCTCCGGCGGGGCCGCCAGACGCTCGTCCTCCTCCCCGAGATCGCATTGACGGAACCCTTCCTCAAGCGCTTCGCCGCCCGCTTCGGCGCCGAGCCGGTCGCCTGGCATTCGGGGCTTCGGCAGTCGCAGCGGCGCCGCGCCTGGCGGTCGATCGCCAGCGGCGAAGCGCGGGTGACGGTCGGCGCCCGTTCGGCTTTGTTCCTGCCCTATCCGAAGCTCGGCCTGATCGTCGTCGACGAGGCGCATGAGGCGAGCTTCAAGCAGGAGGACGGCGTTCAGTATCACGCCCGCGACGTTGCCGTGATGCGCGCCAAGCTGGAGGCGATTCCGGTCGTGCTCGCCTCCGCGACTCCGGCGATCGAAACCCGCCACATGGTCGAGACCGGAACCTATCGCGAGATCAGGCTGTCCGATCGCTATGGCGGCGCTCGCCTTCCGGACATGGCGGCGCTCGACCTGATCCAGGATCCGCCGCCGCGCGGCCGCTGGCTTGCCCCGGCCCTGGTCGCCGAGCTGGAGGCGAACCTCGGGGCGGGCGAGCAGAGCCTGCTCTTCCTCAACCGGCGCGGCTATGCGCCGCTGACCCTTTGCCGTCATTGCGGCTACCGCTTCCAGTGCCCGAACTGCACCGCCTGGATGGTCGAGCATCGCTTCACCCGCCGGCTCGCCTGCCATCATTGCGGCCATGTCATGCCGACCCCGAAGGCCTGCCCGGAATGCAAGGAGGAGGACAGCCTGGTCGCCTGCGGGCCCGGCGTCGAGCGGATCGCCGACGAGGTCCGAGCCTTGTTCCCGGAGGCCCGGACCGCCGTCGTCACCTCCGACACGATCTGGTCTCCGGCCAAGGCGGCCGAGTTCGTCGGCCGGATGGAGGCGGGCGAGATCGACATTGTCATCGGCACCCAGCTCGTCACCAAGGGCTATCATTTCCCCAACCTGACCCTGGTCGGCGTGGTCGACGCGGATCTCGGCCTTTCCGGCGGCGACCTTCGCGCCGCCGAACGGAGCTTTCAGCAGATCCAGCAGGTTTCCGGCCGGGCCGGCCGGGGCGACAAGCCGGGCCGAGTCCTCGTCCAGACCCACGATCCCTCGGCGCCGGTGATCAGCGCCCTCGTCAGCGGCGACAGCGAAGGCTTCTATGCGGCCGAGACGGATGCCCGCCGCGAAGCGGCGATGCCGCCCTTCGGACGGCTCGCCGCGATCATCGTCTCCGCCGAGGACCAGGCCGAAGCCACGGAGGCGGCGCGGATGATCGGCCGGGCCGCGCCCAGCCACGACAACATGGCCGTGTTCGGCCCCGCCCCCGCCCCGCTCGCCATGCTCCGCGGCCGCCACCGCCTTCGGCTGCTCGTCCACGCCGCCCGATCGGTGCCGGTGCAGGACATCATCCGCGACTGGCTGGGGCAGCTCGAATGGCCGCGCGGCGTGCGGGTCAATGTCGACGTCGACCCTTATTCCTTTCTTTGATCGCGAGGCGTTCGCCGCCTTCCGGCGAGCCGGCGGACACCGTCCCGCGCTTGCCAGGGGAGCGCCGTCCCCCATAAGAAGGCGCGCCACCTGGCGAAGGGACTCATGGCTCGTTTTCTGCTTTTCCTGCTGGCGGCGCTGACCCTGGCGACCCCGCTGCACGCCGACGACATTTCGGTCGCCGGGCGGAGCGTGGTTCGGGTGGTCGTCATCGCCTTCGAAGATGGCGAACCGGCCGATTTCGGTCATGGCAGCGGCTTTGCGGTTGCCCCCAACCGGATCGTGACCAACGCCCATGTCGTCGCTCCGGCCGCCGAATATCCGGACAGCGTCGTCGTCGGGGTCGTCCCTTCGGAGGGCAGCAAGTCCTACGGCGCCCGGATCCTCGCCATCGACCAGGCGCGCGACCTCGCCTTGCTCGAAGTCGTCGAGGGGAGCATTCCGCCCATCCCGCTTTATGTCGGGCCACTCAATGACGGCGAGGAGGTGGCGGCGCTCGGCTATCCGGGCAATGTCGATCTCGCCACTGCGCGCTCGGCCGGCGACTATATCACTCCGCTGCCGCCCACCCGATCGGTGGGAATCTTCTCCAACGCCCGGGCGATCAACGGCATTTCGACCCTGCTCCACACGGCCAACATCGCCCGCGGCCATAGCGGCGGCCCGTTGCTCGACCCCTGCGGCCGGGTGCTTGGAGTGAACACCCTGATCACCCGCAACGAGCAGGGCGATGCGCCCTTCGCCTTTGCCGTCTCCAATCGCGAGCTCACCGCCTTCCTCCGCCAGGCCAATCAGCCGTTCCAGACGATCGGCACCGACTGCGTCGCCATGGCCGAACGCCTGCGCCAGGACGAAGCCCGGGCGGCGGCCGAGGAACGGAGGCGCCAGGCCGAAGCGGCGCAGCGCGAGCGCCAGCTCGAGGAAGCGCGCGAGCGGGCGGTGGCGGCGATCGAGGAATCGCGCGAAACCCGACTCGCCCTCTCCGTGCTGCTGCTCGTCCTTTCGCTTCTGGCGTTCGGCGGCGCGGGCATCCTAGTCGTCAAGAACCAGCAGAAAGCGGTGATCCCGCTCGCCGCCGGCGGAGCGATCCTGCTGATCGCTTCGGTCGCCGTCTTCCTGACCCGACCGAGCCGGAGCGATGCCCAGGTCGAGCTCCCGGCTGAGGGCAAAGCCGCCGCCGATTCCGAGCCGAGCCGGTTTGTCGGCCAGAATCTCTGCCGGCTGGTGGCGGAGCGGAGCCGGGTGACGGTCACCTCCGCCCAGGACGTCCCGCTGCAATGGAGCGCGAGCGGCTGCGTCAACGGCCGAACCCAATATGCCCGCAACGGCGATGTCTGGAGCCGGGTCCTCGCGCCGGCCTCCGAACAGGCGGTGTCCGTGCTCGAATTCCACCCGGCGACCGGCGAATATGTGGTCACCCGCTACCAGCTCGGCGCCGAGGCCATGGACCGGGTGCGCGCGCTTCGCGGCGGCGAGGAGACCAAGTCCTGCGCGGCCGGGGAGGAAGCGCGGATCCAGCTCGCGGAACGGCAGCGCCAGATCCTCGAACAGCTTCCGGAGCTGCCCAACGAGCGGCTCGTCTATCAGTGCGAGCCCGGGTCACGATCCGGCTGAGCAAAGGCCATCCCGTTGCAATAGCTTGTCAATTGACCTAGTCCGAAGCCTTGAAAGACGGGGGCTCGTCAATGATTCGCAAGCTTTTGGTCGTCTTCGGCCTGTTCTTTTCGACCGCCGCACAGGCCGAATGGCGGGAAGCGACATCAGCGAACTTCGTCGTCTATACCGAGGGCAGCGAAGAGGTTGCGCGCGAGTTCGCGACCAAGCTCGAAAAGTTCAACTACGTGCTTCGAACCTTTCACAATGTGCGTGAAGTCGAGGCGGCACCGCGCTTCCGAGTGTTCCTGCTCGACAATATCGACGCGGTCCAGCGCATGATCGGGGCTCCGGGTAGCGGCATTGCCGGCTACTACATCTCCGATGCGCGAGGGCTGATGTTCGTCGGAATGCGTGCGGCCGGATCAAACCGGCGCTTCGACCCGGAACTGATCCTGTTCCACGAATATGTCCACCATTTCATGTACCAGTATTTCCCGGCGACTTACCCGACCTGGTACAGCGAGGGCTATCCTGAGTTGTGGGCCACCATCGAGTTCCTCGACAATGATGTGGTCGAGGTGGGTCGGCCTCAGGAAGGCCGCTTCGGATCCTTCGTTCAGGGACGTTGGGTACCGCTCAGTCGCCTGCTGACCGCGCAGACTTATGCCGACATTCCCGACGTCGACCTGATCTACGCCCAGGGGTGGCTGCTCAACCGGTACATTTTCGAGAATTCCGACCGTCGTCGTCAGCTTCAGGAATATCTGCGGCTGATCCAGGCCGGCGCGTCCTATGCCGATGCCGCTCGCCAGGCGTTCGGAGACATTGGGCGGCTCAATAACGAGCTCTACAATTATGCCGGGCGCAGCCGCTTCGACGTCGTCCGCCTTCCGTTCCGGACCATCGATGTCGGACCGATCAGTGTCCGCACCCTTTCGCCGGCGGAGCAGGCTTTGATCGAATATGAGATCAAGCTCAGTCAGGGCGTGTCCGTACGGGATATCGCCGAGCGGGCCAGCGAGATCCGCTCGATCGCTGGCCGCTTCCCGGACAATCCGTTCGCGCTGGCCCTCGTTGCCGAGGCCGAGCAGCTGGCCGGCAATCTCGACGCTGCGGCGGCCGCAGCGGAACGCTGGCTGCAGATCCAGCCGGGAAATCCGCGGGCGGTGATGCGCAAGTCCAGGATCGAGATTGCTCGACTGCGGGCGGCCCGATCGACCGACCAGCGCGCCTGGGAGGCGGCACGCGCGCCGCTTCGGGCGGCAATGACCGCCGCGCCCAACGATCCCCTCGTCTTCGAGGCTTATTATGACAGCTTTGCCGATCAAGGCGTGCTTCCGCCGGAGGATGCACAGAACGCCCTTTATACGGCCCACGAGCTCGCTCCGAGCGACGGCGAGCTCAGCTACAAGCTGGCGCGCGACTTCGAGCAACGGAACATGATTCGCGAGGCAATCGCGATCATCCGCCCGGAAGCCTATCGGACGCCGATCCGGCGGGGCGAGTCCGAACGCCAGCGGCGGGAGCGTGAGCGGCTCGAGGACCGAAACCGGCAAGCCGGTACCCAACGGCGCGAGACGGCGCGCGAAATGCTTACCCGGCTTGAATCGAGGGTCGAGCAGCGCAGCGGCGGATCGGTCGGCCAGGAGTGACGGCGACGATCGCTTCGGACGACCCGCGGACGAAAGTCGAAGTCGGCCCCTGAGAAGACGGATCGAATCTCGTCATTCCGCCTCTGCGGCCTTCCAGGCCCCTTCCCGTTCGAGCAGCTTCGCCTTGCGCTCGAGGCCGTAGGCATAGCCGCCAAGGCTGCCGTCGGTTCGGATGACCCGGTGGCAGGGAATCAGCACCGCGACGGCATTGTCGCCATTGGCGCTTCCTGCCGCGCGAACCGCCCCGGGCCGGCCGACCGCCGCCGCGATCTGGGCATAGGTTCGGGTTTCGCCCGGCGGGATCCGGGTCAGCTCGCGCCAGACCGCCTCCTGGAAGGCGGTTCCACGAACGTCGAGCGGAAGATCGTGCGGCTTTTCCGGCGCGTTCACCGCCGCCACCGTCCGTTGGAGAAGATCGGCCATTTCCGGTCCGCCCGCTTCGATCCTTGCCCTGGGAAAATGTTTGCGAAGCGCCGGTTCGTCCTCGTCGAACGACAATCGGCAGATCCCCTTCTCCGTCGCGGCGACCAGCATCGTTCCGAGCGCGGTCTCGGCCGTGGCCCAGCGGATCGTTTCCCCCTGCCCGCCCTTGCGCCAGGCGGACGGAGTCATCCCCAGCCGTCGCTTGGCATCGGCATAGAAGCGGGCCGGGCCGGAATAGCCGGCATCGTAGATGGCATCGGTGATCCGGCCATTTTCCGCCAGCGCCTCCTGGGCGCGCCTGGCGCGAAGGCTCCGATAGTAAGCGGCCGGAGTGACTCCGGTGGCGCGCTTGAACAGCCGGTGGAAATGGTGCGGCGAATAGCCGCAGGCCTGCGCCAGCTGCTCGAGCGAAGGCGCCTCCTCCGCCTCGGCGAGCAGCCGGTATACCTTCGTCAGCGCCTCCTCCTCGCGCGACACGTCGTCGGGGCTGCAGCGAAGGCACGGCCTCAGGCCCGCCGCGCGCGCCTCCTCGCCATTGGCGAAGAAGCCGACATTTTCCCGCTTCGGGTGGCGGGCGGCGCAGGACGGGCGGCAGTAGATTCCGGTGGAGAAGACGCCGGTGACGAAGCGTCCGTCCATGCTTCGGTCGCGCGCCATCACCGCCGCCCAGGCGGCTTCGTCGGAAATGGGCGCGGCATCGTTCACGGCCTGAGGTCTATCGCGATAGGGTTCGGTTGCAACGCTTGCCATGGTTCAGTGCCTTTCCACTCGTGCGAGGAAGCAGCCGAAGGCCGCATTGTGCGCGTGAATCTCCTCGATCTCCGGCTGCTCCAGCAATTGCCGGATCCGGGCGTCGGCCTCGCCGGGCAACGCCAGCAGCGCGTGACGGAGCATGCCTTGCGAATCGAACCCGCGAAGCCCCAGCGTCCGGCGGTCCAGATAGAGCGGCGCCTCATCCTCGAATTCGGCCCGACTGGCATTCTCGCGAACATAGATGGCGTGGGTCGTCCGGAACGGCGTCGGTGCGTCGTGGGAGACATGGTTGACGAGCAGCAGCGTCTCGCCCGGCCGCGCATCCTCCAGCGACACCCGGCAGGGAAAGCCCACGGGAGAGTCCGCGGTCACTCGCCGAGCCCTGCGCTCGGCCAGTTCGCCGTCGCTCATCCCGAACAGCGGCTTGAACGGGTCCGGTTCCAGTCCGGCGATCCGATAGGTCATGACGCATTCCTTTCGCGGCCCTTTGTGCCGCGGCGAAAGCGCGCCCGCGTCCCGACGCTTGCGGTCAAAGTTTCGAAGTGGGAAGCGCTCTGCGAGCTGCTGTCGCCTTGGCGCACGGATCCGGTCCCAAGACGGAGGACGCAGCCGAATTAAGTATTGTGTCCCCGGAACTTCATGAAGGAGAAGCGTGGCGGGATCGAACGGCTCGCGCGGGCCGTCGGTTTGGGGGTCGGGTAACGCTGGGACCGTGCCAGTGCGTTTTCTTGCTATGCATTGCTCCTCTCGGCTTCCCAGGACGAGAGGAGCTCCTCTACCTTCGCCCGGATCGACGGAAGACGCGTCACATCGATCTCTCTCAAGCGAACAGCGTACACCAAGTCCTTATAATGCCCGAGAGACGTGCAAAGCCCCGAACTCCCGTCATCAGATAATGCGAAGCAGGACGCAACCACCGTCCCTTGGTCCTTCAAACGATACTCCCATTGTGTGGGGTCTCCGTCCCGGTGAACCTTCTCCAAATCAAAGTTCTGCTTTTCATCAACTGCTTCATCGCCGCCGGAAGCAGCTGCACAAGCCGAGGCAAGCTGATTGGACGCTGGAGGAGTCGTCGGGTGACAAGTCCTTGCAGTCGATTCTATTATCACCCTTAGCTGCTCTTGAGGCTGGGCCTCGGGATTGATGACAAACCGCAATGCATCCGACTGACTCGCCGGTAACCACGGTATGGTTTCCTGCACCAAATGTCCTGGGGGAACATGAAAGACGCGACCATCGATCTCGATCGCCGCTACGTCACCTCTACTACAGCCGCTAGTGGCCATAGATATCAGACCTCCCGCAAGCGCGGTCACTATGATCCCTCGCATCGTTAGCATCCCAGGTCCATTTTGCGGCGCACGGCCGGACGCATACGGGTAATCTAATTCTCGCCTACGGTGATCATCAAAGCGATGATCTCGAAGATCCGGGAACGAGACGGTCATCGAGTTCCGGGGACACAATACCTAATTGCCTAACCATTAGTTCGGCCATACCCCCAAACCTCGCCACCTCCTGACGCTCCCCCTCTCAGCCGACAATCAGAAATACGCGCGCAGCGGCGTCATCTGGTCGAGGGTCCAGTCTTCCGGCATCAGTGCCAGGCCGCGGCCCGGCGGCAGGTACCACATCGTATAGTGCATCAGCCCATTCATCAGGCCTTCGTCGGCAAAGCTGCTGCGCTTGCGTCCGATGACGAGATTGCGCGTCGGCTTCTGCCGCGGATCGATGAGGAGTTGGACGTGCGGGTCGGGCAGATCCCAGCGCGCGGTGAGATAATGGTTGAGCGCCTGGGCCGAATGCGGCGGCAGATAATCGGCCGACGGCGCGGCGACGAGCACCGGGTGCGGCGGCTCGCGCCCGAAGCCGAACAGGCCGCGCTTCGGCGGCGGCGCGGGCGGGCTCGCCCAATCGGCGAGGTCGGCCGGATCGCCGTCGGGCGGATCGTAGCGGACCATCGAATCGATCACGCCGAACGAATAGACGAACTGGGGCGCGTCCGCCGGATCGGCGCCGGTGAAGAGGACGATTCCGGTCGCGTTCAAAAGGCAATGCTCGGCAAGCCCCGCCAGGCACTGCGCCTCGAACGCCGCGCCCTCGCGCGGCAGGTTCAGCCGCAGATAAAGCATGCCGTCGGGGCCGGAGAAAGGATCCGGCGAAGCCAGCTCGAGCGAGGCGAACCAGGCGAGATCGTGGAAGCGTTTGTGCCAGGCCGAGTCGCGCCATCGGCCGGCCATTGGAAGAGCTGGGCCAGAGCCGCCGTCCTTTCCAGGTCGAACATCGCCGTCCGGTCGTCATGGAAGCGCTTCATCGGCCTTCCCCGTCGACACAGGATAGAGGGCGGCGGTTCAGGGCACAATCTGGTGCGCCTTGAGTCGGAGCCAAGCCCCTGCTAGGGGGCCCCCGACCCATCCGGGAGCGCCATCGGCGCACCCTTTCGCATGGGGCGAAAATCCGATCTGGGAGTTACAAGGCGCGTGGATATTTCCGGCGGCATTCAGGCAAGCCTGGCGGGGCGCTATGCTCTGGCCCTGTTCGAGCTCGCCCGTGACGAGAAGCAGCTCGAAATCGTCGGCGCGAGCCTCGCCGCGGTTCGCCAGGCGCTGACCGAATCCGAGGACTTTCGCGAGCTGACGACCAGCCCGCTGATCGGCCGCGAAGCGGCGGTTGCGGCGGTCGCGGCGGCCGCGGACGCGATGAAGATCGATCCGCTGACCAGGAATTTTCTCGGCGTTCTTGCCCGCAACCGCCGGCTCTCCCATCTCGGCAACGTGATCCGGGCGTTCAACTTGCTCGCCGCCCGCCACCGCGGCGAGATCACCGCCGAAGTCACCTCCGCCCACCCGCTCGACGACGGGCAGGTGGCGGCCCTGAAGCAGAATCTCCGCGCCCGAATGGGCCGCGACATTGCCGTCGACCTCAGCGTCGATCCGTCGATCCTTGGCGGGCTGGTCGTGAAGATCGGCAGCCAGATGATCGATGGTTCGATCCGAACGAAACTCAACACCCTCGCGCATGCGATGAAAGGCTGAAAATGGACATCCGCGCCGCTGAAATTTCCAAGGTCATCCGCGACCAGATCTCGAGCTTCGGCAACGAAGCCCAGGTCAGCGAGGTCGGCACCGTGCTGTCGGTCGGCGACGGCATCGCCCGAGTCTATGGCCTCGACCGGGTCCAGGCGGGCGAGATGGTCGAGTTCGAGAACGGCATCAAGGGCATGGCCCTCAACCTCGAAGCCGACAATGTCGGAATCGTGATCTTCGGCTCCGACGCCGAAATCAGCGAGGGCAGCACCGTCCGCCGCACCGAGACGATCGTCGACGTTCCGGTCGGCAAGGGCCTGCTCGGCCGAGTGGTCGACGGTCTCGGCAACCCGATCGACGGCAAGGGCCCGATCGAGGCGACCGAGCGCCGCCGGGTCGAGGTCAAGGCGCCCGGAATCATCCCGCGCAAGTCGGTCCACGAGCCGGTCCAGACGGGCCTGAAGGCGCTCGACGCCCTCGTGCCGATCGGCCGCGGCCAGCGCGAGCTGATCATCGGCGACCGCCAGACCGGCAAGTCCGCCGTCGCGATCGACACGTTCATCAACCAGCGCGAGGTGAACAAGTCCGGCGACGAGAGCCAGAAGCTCTACTGCATCTACGTCGCGGTCGGCCAGAAGCGCTCCACCGTCGCCCAGATCGTTCGCCAGCTCGAAGAGAATGGCGCGATGGAATATTCGATCGTCGTCGCCGCCACCGCTTCCGAGCCGGCGCCGCTCCAGTTCCTGGCGCCCTATACCGGCTGCACGATGGGCGAATATTTCCGCGACAACGGCATGCACGCCGTCATCGTCTATGACGACCTTTCCAAGCAGGCCGTCGCCTACCGGCAGATGTCGCTTCTGCTTCGTCGCCCGCCGGGCCGCGAAGCCTATCCCGGCGACGTCTTCTACCTCCACAGCCGCCTGCTCGAGCGCGCCGCGAAGCTGAACGAGGCCAATGGCCTGGGATCGCTGACCGCGCTTCCGATCATCGAGACTCAGGCCGGCGACGTGTCGGCCTACATCCCGACCAACGTGATCTCGATCACCGACGGCCAGATCTTCCTCGAAACCGAGCTTTTCTACCAGGGCATCCGTCCGGCCATCAATGTCGGCCTGTCGGTCAGCCGGGTCGGTTCGGCCGCCCAGACCAAGGCGATGAAGAAGGTGGCGGGATCGATCAAGCTGGAGCTCGCCCAGTATCGCGAAATGGCGGCCTTCGCCCAGTTCGGGTCCGACCTAGACGCCTCGACCCAGCGCCTGCTCAATCGCGGCGCTCGGCTGACCGAGCTGCTCAAGCAGCCGCAGTTCAGCCCGATGCCGGTCGAAGAGCAGGTCGTTTCGATCTTCGCCGGCGTGAACGGGTTCCTCGACGGGATCCCGACCGAGGCGGTGACCCGCTTCGAAGGCGCCCTGCTCAGCCACATGCGCTCGGAGCATTCCGACGTTCTGGGCAAGATCCGCGACTCGAAGGCCCTGGACGACGAGACGATTGACCGCCTCAAGTCGATCCTCGGCGACTTCGTGAAGACGTTTGCGTAACTGACCTCGGCTCCCGCGAAAGCGGGAGCCCGAACCGGGTTCCTGCCCGCGCAGGAACGCACAAGGGAAACAGATGGCCAGCCTCAAGGCGCTCAAGAACCGGATCTCGTCGGTCAAGTCGACGCAGAAGATCACCAAGGCGATGAAGATGGTCGCCGCCGCCAAGCTGCGCCGGGCGCAGATGGCGGCGGAAGCCGCGCGTCCCTATTCGGAGCGGATGACCGAAGTGGTGGCGAGCCTGGCGGGCCGGATCGCCCCGGGCCCGCAGAGCCCCAAGCTGCTCGCCGGCACCGGCGCCGACAATTGCCACCTTCTGGTCGTGTGCACCTCCGACCGCGGCCTGGCCGGAGCGTTCAACGCCAACATCGTCCGCGCCGCCCGCCGGAAGGCGGAAGATCTGCAGGCGCAGGGCAAGACGGTCTATTTCTACCTGGTCGGCCGCAAGGGCCGGGCGGTGATCCAGCGCCTCTTCCCGCGCCAGATCGTGCACCAGCACGATACCAGCGAAATGAAGCAGCCGAGCTTCGCCGATGCCCAGGCGATCGCGAACGACATCATCGATCGCTACACCACCGACGGGATCGACGTCGTCCACCTCTTCTACGCCCGGTTCCGCTCGGCCCTGGTCCAGGAGCCGGTGGGTCAGCAGATCATTCCGGTCCAGACGGCCGAAAACCCGGCCGGCGCCGGCGGCGGAGTCCAGCCGGCGGTCGAATATGAGCCGGACGAGTCGGAAATCCTCGCCGAGCTTCTGCCGCGCAACCTCGCCGTCCAGGTCTTCCGGGCCCTGCTCGAAAATGCCGCTTCCGAGCAGGGAAGCCGGATGACGGCGATGGACAATGCGACGAGGAATGCGGGAGACATGATCAACCGCCTCACCATCCAGTATAATCGCACGCGCCAGGCGGCTATCACCAAGGAGCTGATCGAGATCATCTCCGGAGCCGAAGCGCTATGAAGACCATCCTTGGCCTCCTCGCTCTTGCCGCTGCCGCCCAGTCGGGCGCGCCGACGGCCGCGCAGTTCAATGCCGCGCTTCGCGCCGCCTGCCCCGAGCCGCGCGCCGCGACCCGCAACGTCAGCTGCCAGCGCGCCGAGGAAGGCTCGGTCCAGTTCAGCTGCCGCTACGAGATGCAGGGCGCCGACGGACGCTGGGCACAGCATGAGGCGATCCTCCAGCAGGCGGAGGGCGAATGGGTCTGGATCGACGGACCGACGCGCTGCGACGAACAACAACCCGAATTGAACTGAGCAGGAAAACAGACATGGCAACCGCCGCAATCGACCGTCCCGCAACCACCAACAATGTCGGCCGAATCAGCCAGGTGATCGGCGCCGTCGTCGACGTCACCTTCGACGGCGAGCTTCCGGAGATCCTCTCCGCGCTCGAAACCGACAATGGCGGCAACCGCCTCGTCCTTGAGGTCGCCCAGCATCTCGGCGAGAGCACGGTGCGAACGATCGCCATGGACTCGACCGACGGCCTGACCCGCGGCCAGGAAGTGCGCGACACCGGATCGCAGATCCGGGTTCCGGTCGGCCCCAAGACGCTCGGCCGGATCATGAACGTCGTCGGCGAGCCGATCGACGAGCGCGGCCCGATCGAAACCGACCTGACCGCCCCGATCCATGCCGAGGCGCCGAGCTTCGTCGAGCAGTCGACCGAATCCTCGATCCTCGTCACCGGAATCAAGGTCATCGACCTTCTCGCCCCTTATGCCAAGGGCGGCAAGATCGGCCTGTTCGGCGGCGCCGGAGTGGGCAAGACCGTGCTCATCCAGGAGCTGATCAACAATATCGCCAAGGGCCATGGCGGAACCTCGGTGTTCGCCGGAGTCGGCGAGCGCACCCGCGAGGGCAACGACCTTTACCACGAATTCCTCGACGCGGGCGTGATCGCCAAGGACGAGAATGGCAATGCCACCTCCGAAGGATCGAAGGTCGCCCTGGTCTACGGCCAGATGAACGAGCCGCCGGGCGCCCGCGCCCGGGTCGCGCTTTCCGGCCTCACCATCGCCGAATATTTCCGCGACCAGGAAGGCCAGGACGTGCTCTTCTTCGTCGACAACATCTTCCGCTTCACCCAGGCGGGTTCCGAAGTGTCGGCGCTGCTCGGGCGAATCCCCTCGGCGGTGGGCTATCAGCCGACGCTCGCCACCGACATGGGCGCGCTTCAGGAGCGGATCACCTCCACCAACAAGGGCTCGATCACTTCGGTCCAGGCGATCTACGTGCCCGCCGACGACCTTACCGATCCGGCGCCGGCGACCTCCTTCGCCCACTTGGACGCGACCACCGTTCTGTCGCGCGCCATTTCGGAGCTCGGCATCTACCCGGCGGTCGACCCGCTCGACTCCACCAGCCGCGTGCTTGAGCCGCGTACCGTCGGCCAGGAGCATTACGAGACCGCCCGTGCCGTCCAGGCGATCCTTCAGCGCTACAAGTCGCTCCAGGACATCATCGCCATTCTCGGCATGGACGAGCTTTCCGAAGAGGATAAGCTGGTCGTCAGCCGCGCCCGCAAGATCCAGCGCTTCCTGTCGCAGCCGTTCCACGTCGCCGAAGTGTTCACCGGCATCCCCGGCAAGTTCGTTCCGATCGAGGATACGGTGCGAAGCTTCAAGGCGGTGGTGAACGGCGAATATGACCACCTGCCCGAAGCCGCCTTCTACATGGTCGGCGGAATCGAGGAAGCGGTCGCCAAGGCCGAGAGGCTGGCCCAGGAGGCCTGATCCCGCTGGGCGGATCGCCAGGCCCTCGAGGCCTGGCTCAGGCGGTGCCCTGACCGTCGATCGACGGTCAGGGGACGCGCAATTCAGGAAAGAGACGATGGCGCTGAAATTCGAACTGGTGACGCCCGAAAAGCTGCTTCGCTCCGAAGAGGTGCACATGGTGGTCGTGCCCGGCACCGAAGGCGATTTCGGCGTTCTCGAGGGCCACGCCCCCGTCATGTCGACGGTCCGCAACGGCGAACTCGCCGTCTATCGCACCGCCGGCGCCGAGCCGGAACGGATCACGATCGAAGGCGGCTTCGCCGAAGTGAACGAGCGCGGGCTGACGGTGCTGGCCGAAAAGGCCGACGTCGCGGCCTGAGCTAGGACTTTGGCTCGCTGATACCTCCAGGCTTCGGTTCAATCGGACACCGTAACTACCGGCCTGGAGACAAGCTGGACTGCCCGGCCTCGAAGCGCGAAACCCAGCAACCAAGCGAGCAAGTCGCCCGTCACGGTGACGATCCGGAAAGCAGCGGCTGTCAGTGCCAGCACTTGATCGGGATACACCCCGGCTAAGATAGCAAAGAAGGCTAGCTCGCGTACGCCAAGCCCGGCGGGTGAGCCGGGGGTGACGAAGCCGACAAGCCAGCTTACCACGAACGCCCCCGCCACCGCCCCGACCGCGGATCCGCTCCAGGCGCCGGTGATCCCGCTCACCAGCACCAGATTGGCAGCGGCGAGCAGCGCCAGTACCAGCAAGTAGCAGAGCGTTGCGAGCGCCAGAGATCTGAGCAAGCTCGTCTGATCTCCCCCGTCGCGCAACGCGATGAGGGAGCCGATCAATCCAGCAATGGCAGCGAGTGCCGCAGCGACGAGCCAAGTGGCATGGTCGAGGATCCGATCGGCGCCGGCGACCAATCCCAGCGCGAGCGCGATGATCGCCAGCATTGAGCAGGCAGCGAGTATTCCGGCAAGTTCGAGCACCATGGCGGCGGCTGAAATCTTTATCGGGATGCCATGTGCTTGGCCGATCCACGCGCGTCCGACGAATTGAGCGATGTTACCGGGCAGGTACTTCGCGATCTGCGAGAGGAGCAGGATCCGCGCGAGACTGCGGAACTCGATGCGCGCTCCACAAGTCTGGGCAAGAAGGATCCAGCCTGCGGTCATTGGCCCATAAGCGAGGCAATAGAGGCCGAGGGCGCCGAGCAGAGCCGGCCACTGATCCAGAAGCAGTCGGCGTGACTCCGAAGCGGTAAGCGAGTCCCCTACCACGTGCAGGAATACCGCCAGTGCTGCTCCGGAGAACAACATCCCAAGCCAGCGAGCGGCGGAACCTCGGGCAAAGGAAATCAGGCGACGCACCGGGTTTCGCCGGTCTGAGACTGGAAGCAGGGCTTGCGCGCGACCACGAGCAATCCGTGGCCCCGGTCCGGATGATGGCGCTGAAGTGCGATCGCGCTTTTCAAGGCAAGGCGCGATGGAGTGGAGCGAAACAGGCGTGAAAGCTTGGCCTCTACGGAGCGGTCGTGACCGCTGGCGAGCGTCGCCTCCAATCGATCGGCTTCGCCGCGGCGAGTCCTGAAGCGGGACACAAGGTTCCCCGCGGCTCTGATCGCGTTCCCAATCGGGTATCCGTAGAGTCGGGCCTCCAGGATCTCCAGCCCGTTACTCCGAACGAGGGTTAGGAAGTCATCCGGCTCGAAACGGGTGACGTGCCCCGCCCATTCATCCGAACGCCCCCACAGCCGCTGGAACGCCGGAACGGTGGCAAGGAAGATCCCGCCTTCGCGAAGCCTCGAAAGCCATTCTCCGAGCAGTGCACCTGGCGCCTCGACATGCTCCAGCACTTCCGTGGCGACGAGATAGTCGAACATCTCCGTTCCATCGGGAACCGCCGCTATTTCAAAGTCGAGCGCGAACGCGCGTGTGCAGCGGGTCGCCAAGGAGCGGGCGGTCGGATCCAGATCAACGGCCAGGCCTGAGTGGCCGAGCCGCGCCCAGTCCACTAGCAGACGCCCGGCGCCACAGCCCATCTCGAGGAGGCGACCAGGCGGGAAATGGCCAAACGCATCGAGGATCGCCGCCCGCCGGAGCACATGGGCCGGGGATGGAAACCAGCCGTCACCGGACAGGGCGCCAAAAAGCTCGTCGAATGAAGGAGTCATGCGGCTCGCTTTCCAGACACCCGGACGCAGTCGAGAACCTCGGCATAGCGCGCGGCGATGCGAGGCCAGGAATGCTCCTCCGCTCGCCGACGCGCCTGGAGGGCCAGGTCTCCGGCTCTTCGCCGGTCGCTTATTGCCTCGAATAGCGAGTCGGCCAGCGCCCTTTCATCGCCGGGCTTCACGAGCCAGCCGGAGTGACCGGAAACGACTATATCTCCGCATCCGCCAACGTCCGTCGTGACGATCGGCATTCCAGCGGCCGCAGCTTCCAGCAGCACGGTCGGAGTACCCTCGCGATCGCCGTCTTTGGCAATGACGAAGGGTGCACAAAAGACAGCTGCGCCTTCCATTTCCCTCCGCAGACGAGAGTGTGGAAGCGCACCGGTGAAGGTTACCCGTTCCGCCACGCCAAGGTCGAAGGCAAGTTGCTCCAGCTCTGTCCGCAGCGGACCGTCGCCTATTATCCGCAACGGCACGTTCAGTTCGGCCAGTCGACGATCGGTTAGTACCCGGATGAGGTGATCGACCCCCTTCTTGGGCGCAAGGCGTCCGACGAACAGGATCCCGCGTGAGGGAATTGCCATCTCCTGTCGCGTCGCGAACCGGTCCAGATCGACTCCCATCGGGATGTGCAGCAGCTTTCTGCTCCCGCTTGCTGCAAAATGTCGAGCAATCTCGCGCGACACCACCGACACCGCGTCGGCACTTCGCAGAACCCATCGCTTCAGCATGGAGATCGGCGGATACTCCAGGGTGAAGGCATCGGCTCCATGACAGGTCACCAGTGTCGGTGGAACTCGAACGAACAGGCGGGCGAGCGCCAGCACGAGACCCTGCGGGATCAGCCAATGGCAGTGGATCAGGTCGAAGCGCTCGCGTCGCAGCAGCCTTACCAAGGCGAATAGCTGGGCGAACAGAAAGGCCGGCACCAAGGCGTAAAGCAGCGGGCTCTGACGCAGGTTGGGCATGATCGCGCCCGGAGCCGCAAGCTGCTGCCAGCCGGACACTGGCGCATAAGAGAAGCGCCTGACCGCCACACCTTCAAGCAACTCATATCGGGCTGCACCGACGGCCATCGGCGCGAGGATCAACGGCTCGAATCGGTTCGACAGAGCCCGGGCGAGATCAAGAACGAAGCGAGGTTCGCTGTCACCCAGCCAGCGTGGCAGGGTAGAAGTGAGAATAAGCAGCTTGGGTTTGGGAGGAGCACCAGAGTTCATCGTCCTGGCTTCCTCGCCACGGCCACGACCCCATTGGCGAGCATTCCGCTGGAATCGAGCAGCCGATCGAGCGCTTCGGTCAGGATCGATAGCGGCGCATTGAGCAGGACTGCCGCCAGATAGATTGGCCGCGCCAAGGCCGCTCCACCAAGAACCAGGGTAGAAAACTGGTGATGAACAAAGGTCAGCAGACCTCCGAAGGTCTTGATCTCCTCGATCTCGAACCCTGTTTCGACGAGCAGGTGCCTCAATCCGCCAGGCGTGAAGCGGAAATAGTCGTTCGGAAGCTCATGCAGCCGGCTCAGGTGGGGAACGCTGACCACCAGTAACCCACCCGGCTTCAGAGTTCGATAGAGCTCCCGAAGGGCCGCATCTGGTCTTGGAACATGTTCAAGAACCTGGTGGCAGATGCAGGCGTCGTAGCGGGCCGACTCCACCTGCGGCATATCCATGAGGTCCGCAACCCAGGTCACTTTCTCCCCTGCCTTGGGAGCAATGTCGACCGATTCCCTTGTCCCGCCCGCCGCTTCGATGATCGCCGCCCAGGCGCCCCGCCCCGATCCCGCGTCCAGCACCAATCCCTTGGACGCTCGTCGCGTCAGATTGGCCGCCGCACGCCAGAGGGCGTACGTGGTGCCGGAATAGTATCTGTTCGTGAACGCACTGGCCGACGGCGAACGATCGAGCGACTCGCGCCGTGCGTCGGCCAGGAATCTCAGCGCGCGAGCCGGTTGAGCCATGAACGTCCTCAATAATCTGTGAAAGGAAAGCCGGGCGGCGCTTTGGCCACAGGCATCCGAAGGTGACGCCCCCATCGCAGCACCGATCCGCGAAGCCGGTCAGGCACGATCCGGTAGCGGCCTCGACGCAGATGGACGACCTGACCAGGCTGAAGTCGCTTTCCACCGATCGTGATCGGGGCGCTCTCGACCGTGTAGGTTCCGGGTACCCGTATCACGATCGTACCCGGTCTCGACCCCGACGGGATATGCTTGCCAGCAACCCAGATCGGACCCCAATGCTCGACATAGTTTTCGCGAAGCGAACGGGAGTCGATCGGCAGGAAGGTTCCAGAATCATCTCGGCCGGCAAGGGACGCCCCAATTACCGCATGATTGACAATCAGCAGTGGGACGGGTCGCTCCGCCATCATCCGGGTCAGCAACGGCTCGCCAGCGAGGCGATAGCGCTGCAGGCCCCACCCGGAGGTGAGAAAGGCCAGAGCCCGCGGATATTGTCCTACCGTGCCACTGAAATCGAAATAGGCGACAGGTTCAGGGAATATCTCGTGCACGGCATCGACGATGGATCGCTGAAGCGGAAGAACCTGACGTGGCTCAGCGATCGTCAACGCGATCGACATGGCGACAAGAACCGCTGCGTAGAGGCGGGCGCCAATTCGACGGACGACCAGTTCAATCACCGGGATTGCGGCGATCATCGCCGGCGCAAGCAGAAACACGAAATAGTAGGGATAGCTGTTGCGATAGAAAAGCAGTGTCACAAGCGGCAGCCAGCAGCCGGCCAGGGCAACTCTCTCACGCCAATCGGAGAAGCGTCGCCGCCAAAGGAACGGCGCAAGGGCGAGCATCAGTGCCACATGCGGGGCGAGGACCGCCTGGCGAAGTGCATATTTGGCCTGCGGTAGGAAGCCGGCAGAAAAGACCGTCTCCCAAGCCGAAACTATCCCACTTTCGCGCGCCGCCATCGGAACCGGGGACAATCCTGAGGCATGGAGAACGAACAGCAGGATGAAGAGCGACGCAGTCAGGATCAAGGTGCCGGCCCCGAAGCGCAACACGGCTGCGCCTTGATCCTTCTCCTGCCACCGCAGGATGGCAACGCCGATAAGCGGAAGTCCGTAGAAAACGGCCTTGATCGTCAGCATCGTTGCCAGAGCGAGGAGTAGTGAGACGAGGGCCGCATGGGCCCAGTTCAGCGGACGACAGCAGACGCACCATAGCGCCATCATCAGCAAGGCCGTTGCCAAGGGATCGGCTCGAAAAGCAAAACCGTGAAGGAAAACGTAGCCCGCCGTGAGATAAGTGAGAGCACAAAGGGCCGCAGTCCGGCGATCAGTGAACCGGCAGCTTATTCCAAAGAGAGCAGCAGCGGCGATCAACTCGGCGCACAACATTGCGGTCCGACCGATCAGGAGCTGGTCGATCCCGTTCCCGGGCAGGTTCAGCAGCGGATGAAGAAGACGAGTGTAGGAGGTCTGCCAGGGATCGCTCAGACGTCCATCGAGTAGCTCGCGGAACCGGCTGAAGAAAAAGAATTCATCCCAGTTGATGCTCTTGGTCCAGGCCAGATGGAGCTGGAGCACTACGACCAGGACAAGCGCCAAGCCAATAAGCAGCCGGTCGGATCGGCTTGCCGACCTACGATTTACCGCGTCAAAGGCGCCGCGGGAGCGCTCATCGGCACCAACGGGCATTCGGTATTGAACAAGTCCGGTCATGCGCGCAGAACCGAACGTCCCGGGTCAACATCGTCCGGCTGACGCTGGCCTTCGCCGCCGGCGCGATCGATCTCCATTCGCCGGACCTTTTCCAGGGTCATTTCCAGCAATTGGCGGTTGCGGGAAACGACGTCGGCGAGGAGTCCGGTCGCAAGGGCGACAAAGCTCATCACGACCAGCACGCCGCCGAGCACGAGCGACTGAAGGTGGCCGCTGCCGTCTCCGTTCGACCAGAAATAAAGGAAGCGGGCGATCGGCGCCATGCCGACGAGAGCGAGGATGACACCGATGGCGCTGAACGCCCGAAGCGGCCGGTACATCACGTACATCAGCACCAGCGTCTTCAATTGCCTCGAGACGAAGCCCGGAATGCTCGTGAAGAGGCGCGACTCCCTCGTTTTCCCGTTGGTGCCGACCGGCACCGACAGGATCTTCAGCTTTTTGGAGCCGGCCTGGATGATGGTCTCCAGCGTATAGCTGAACGGCGACACGATGTTGGTCTTGAAGGCGGCCTCGCGGCTGAAGGCACGGAAGCCCGACACCGCGTCCGGCAAATCGAGCCCGGTCAGCTTCGACATGATACCGCTGCCGAATGCCTGGAGAATCTTCTTGAGCTGCGAGAAATGGGCGACCTTGCGAGTCTCGCGGTCGCCGACCACGATGTCCGCGCGGCCCTCGATGATCGGCTGAACGAGCTTCGCGATATCAGCGCCGCGATACTGATTGTCGCCGTCGGTGTTGACGATGATGTCCGCGCCAAGCCGCAGACATTCCTCGATTCCTCGCGAGAAGGACCGCGCCAGTCCGAGATTGTGGCGGTTGCGCACGATATGGTGCACGCCGAACCGCCGGGCGACGTCGACCGTACGATCGGTTGAGCCATCGTCGATGATCAGGATCTCGATCGCGTCGATCCCGGGAATGTGCCGCGGAATGTCGACAAGCGTCGCCGCGAGCGTTTCCTCTTCGTTGAGGCAAGGGATCTGGACGATCAGCTTCATGAAGGGGCTCGACGCTCTCTGCCTGGGCTTCGGCTGTGTTTCTGCGGCCAACTCTTCTAAAATTCGTTAACCACGTCGCGCCGGCGTGGCGCGTCCTCCGCCAAGCTGGCGAGACGAGCTCCAGTCCAGTCGGAAAGCGTCAGCCCGGCACCCGGAGCGGCGGCGGCCGCTTCTGGCTTCGCCACAGCCACAAGCCGCCGGCGACGATCAGGGCGGCTCCGCCGAAGGTTGCCGCGTCCGGCGAATCGTTGAACCAGACCCAGCCAAGCGCCGCGGCGACGAGTAGCTGGACATAGGTCATCGGTGCGACCAGCTGGGCGCTCGCCCGGGTCGCGGCGACATAGATCAGGGTGTGGCCCAGAGTGGCGAAGCCCGCCACCGCCAGGCATTTGAACACCACTTCCCAGCTTGGTGTGCCGATCTGGAAGGGCGCTCCGCCAAGGGCGTCGAGCAAGGCGGCGATCCCGACCAGGATCGGCGCCGCGATCGCCGCCAGCAGGAGCTGCATCACCGCCACCGGAGCATCGCCGGCCGCCTTCCGGTTGAACATCATCAGCCAGGACATGCCGAAGGCCGCACCCAGCGGGTAGAGCGCCACGGCGCCGAGCTCGAGCAGGTTCGGCCGAAGCACGACAAGCACTCCGGCAAAGGCGAGCAAAGTCGCGAGCCAGGTCGCGGCGGTCGTGCGCTCGCGAAGCACCAGGGGGGAAAGCAAGGCGGTGATGATCGGGCTGGTGAACTGGATCGCGGTCGCGTCCGCCAGCGGCATCGCCATCACGGCCATGAAGAAGCAGATCGTCGCCAGGCTCACCGCCGCTGCTCGACCGAGCTGGAGCGCCGGACGAGGAAGGACGAAACCCGCGCGCCCGTGCCGCAGAGCGACAAAGGCGGCGAGGCCGAGCGCCCCGAAACTGTAGCGAAGCGCCGACACCGCCGTTCCCGGCCACTGCCCGGCCATCGACTTCACGATCGCGTCGCCGCAGGAGAGGGAGACGAAGCCGGTCAGGGCGATCAGCAGCGCCGAGCGGGTGGAGACCAGGCTCACCCGCGCCTCCGCCGCTCTTCGGAAACGATCGAAACCAAGCGGGCAAGAGCCGGCTGCCGCTCCCGCTCGCTTCTCGGGAGAAGCGCCGGAAGTCGGCAAGGATCGGCCCGGCGGGCCCGGAAGCAGTGGGTGGACACGCGGCCTCTACGCCGCGCGGTTAGGCAATTGTCAAAGTTTCCCTTTTATTCACCACCGCTCCGGGTTGGATCCACCCGCAGACGATAAGAGGTATTGCGTGACGGCTTTCGGAAGACGCAACGGCATGGGCAATGGCACCGGTCGACCCACTTTCGGGGTCGCCAAGCCGATGAAGAGCTCCGGCCTGGTCGACACTTCCCAGGGCGGAACCCAGTTTCCACCGATCGACGACCTTCCCCTCCAGCAGGAAGCGTCCGCGTTTGACGCCCTTCCCGATCCGATGGAGCGCCAGGATGCCATGGCCCGGATCGATGCGCGCCAGGCCGCCGTCGCCGGGACTCCGTCGAGCCGGACCGAAGGCTTCGAGGCGGCGATCCACAGGATCAAGGAACAGGTGCTTCCGCGCCTGCTCGAACGGGTCGACCCCGAGGCCGCCGCGACCCTGTCCAAGGACGAGCTGGCCGAGGAATTCCGGCCGATCATCGGCGAGGTGCTCGCCGAGCTGAAGATCAACCTCAACCGGCGCGAGCAGTTCGCGCTCGAAAAGGTGCTGGTCGACGAGCTGCTCGGCCTCGGTCCGCTCGAGGAGCTGCTCAACGACCCCGAAATTTCGGACATCATGGTCAACGGGCCCGACCAGACCTTCGTCGAGCGCAAGGGCAAGCTTGAGATCGCCCAGATCCAGTTCCGCGACGAGGAGCATCTGCTCCAGATCGCCCAGCGGATCGTCAACAAGGTCGGCCGACGGGTCGACCAGACGACTCCGCTCGCCGACGCCCGACTTCAGGACGGAAGCCGAGTCAACGTCATCATCCCGCCGCTCTCGCTTCGCGGCACCGCCATCTCGATCCGCAAATTCTCCGAAAAGCCGATCACCGTCGACATGATGAAGAATTGGGGATCCCTGTCGGACAAGATGGGGACGGTCCTCAAGATTGCCGGCGCGAGCCGGATGAACATCATCATTTCGGGCGGCACCGGCTCGGGCAAGACGACGATGCTCAACGCCCTTTCAAAGCTGATCGACCCGGGCGAGCGCGTGATCACGATCGAAGACGCGGCCGAACTGAGGCTCCAGCAGCCGCACTGGCTTCCGCTCGAAACCCGACCTCCGAACCTTGAAGGCCAGGGCGCGATCACCATTCGCGATCTCGTCATCAACGCGCTTCGTATGCGTCCGGACCGGATCATCCTGGGCGAAATCCGCGGATCGGAATGTTTCGACCTGCTCGCCGCGATGAACACCGGCCATGACGGATCGATGGCGACGCTTCACTCCAACTCCCCGCGCGAATGCCTCGCACGTATGGAGAACATGGTGATGATGTCGGACATCAAGGTGCCGAAGGAGGCGATCAGCCGCCAGATCGCGGATTCGGTCGACCTCATCGTCCAGGTCAAGCGGCTCCGCGACGGCTCACGCCGCTGCACCAACATCACCGAGGTGATCGGGATGGAAGGCGACGTGATCGTGACCCAGGAGCTGTTCAAGTTCGAATATCTGGACGAGACCCCCGACGGCAAGATCATCGGCGAATATCGCTGCATGGGCCTGAGGCCCTACACGCTCGAGAAAGCGAAGATGTTCGGCTTCGACCAACCCTATCTGGAAGCGTGTCTCTGAGCTGAAGCGCCAAGCGCAACGCAGCGATTGCGCAGCAATTCTCGCGCTGCGCGAAGAGTGCGCTGAAGCCGGCCGGCCTGCGCCGGAGCGGCCCCGGCCGCATCGGCGACAGGACCGACGGCGCGGATACACTCCGCGCCGATTTCTTCCCCCTTCAGAAATCGAGCTCAGAGCAGCGCACACATCGGCCCTACAAAGCGCCAGAAGTGGCTATGGTAATTTGGGCTCTTCGATCCGGCCGGCGGAGCGCCCGTCGGCCCCAGGGGCCTAGCCCCCGATCCGGAGCGGCCCCGGACGGCCGCCGGCGCGAACGGCGCGACTGTGGGCGAGCGCGACCGCCTGCTGGATCGCCTCGGCGCTGGCATGGAACTGGGGTTCGCCCGAAGCGCGCGTGCCCGGCGCCAGCAGGAAGACCGGCGCGACGATCATGGCGAGCAGGAGATTGATCAGGGTTTTCATGGCGCTCAGCCGCCGAGGATCGCGACGCTGTCGAAATGCAGCTGGATCAGCAGCAGCAGCAAGGTGACTGCGGCGACACCCGCAAGCCCGGCCGTGATTCGGATCGATTCCATCTTTCTTCTCCCTGTCCGCAGCCAGTAGAAGCGCCGTGCAACAGCCGGATGTCGGCGCAGGGCGGGAATTGTGTCGATTGTGTCAGCCGAAAGTCGGCGGGCGGGCCGGCGCGGGCTTTACATCGATCGCCCCCGCCCCTATATCGCGCTCCTCACCACAGCCCTTCGGAACAGGATGCGTCGTCGCGCCGCGCATTCAACGCATTGATCGGCTGGGGTTTCTAGGACGCTGAAGCTGCGGTTTTCCTGAAGGAGGACCTGCGGCTTTTTGTGTTTCTGCGCGCCGATTTTTTACAGACTGGCCCCGGTTCTGCCGGGGCGGCAGACAGGCGAGAAGGCGAAAAACCTCCATGGCGACCAAGGCAGCTCCGGTTCCCGAGACCCGGCCCACCGCGTCCAAGCGTATCCGCAAGATCTTCGGCAACATTCACGAAGTCTCCGAAATGCCGAACCTCATCGAGGTTCAGCGCGAAAGCTATGAGCAGTTTCTTCGCTCGCGGCCGCAGGACGGTTATGTCTCCGGCCTGGAAAAGACTCTGCGCTCGGTCTTCCCGATCCGCGACTTCGCCGGCACCGCCGAACTCGACTTCGTCAATTACGAGCTCGAGGATCCGAAATATGATGTCGACGAGTGCCGCCAGCGGGGCATGACCTATGCCGCGCCGATGCGCGTCACCCTTCGCCTGATCGTGTTCGAGGTCGACCCCGATACCGAGACCCGCTCCGTGCTCGATATCAAGGAGCAGGACGTCTACATGGGCGACATGCCGCTGATGACGACGAACGGAACGTTCATCGTCAACGGCACCGAGCGCGTGATCGTCAGCCAGATGCACCGTTCGCCGGGCGTCCTGTTCGACCATGACCGCGGCAAGACCCACGCCTCGGGCAAGTATCTCTTCGCCGCCCGGGTCATTCCCTATCGCGGCTCCTGGCTCGACTTCGAATTCGACGCCAAGGACATCGTCAACGTCCGGATCGACCGCAAGCGCAAGCTTCCGGTGACGGCCCTGCTCCACGGCCTGGGCCTGTCGAGCGAGGAAATCCTCAACACCTTCTACGAGCGGGTGACCTTCGTCCGCGGCGCCAATGGCTGGCAGGTCCCCTATGTGGCCGAGCAATGGCGCGGTCAGAAGCCGCAGTTCGACATCGTCAACGGCGAGACCGGAGAGATCGTCTTCCCGGCCGGCCAGAAGATTTCGCCGCGCGCCGCCAACAAGGCGGCCAAGGACGGGCTTACCCAGCTCGTCATCCCGACCGAGGAGATTTTCGGCCGCTACAGCGCCTTCGACCTGATCAACGAGTCGACCGGCGAGATCTATATCGAGGCCGGTGACGAGGTTACCGCCGAGAATCTGGAGCGTCTCGACAAGGCCGGGATCGACCGGATCGAGCTGCTCGACATCGATCATGTCAATGTCGGGCCCTGGATGCGCAACACGCTCAAGGCCGACAAGTCGGAGGACCGCGATTCCGCGCTCGCCGACATCTACCGGGTGATGCGCCCCGGCGAGCCGCCGACCAAGGAAACCGCCGAGGCCCTGTTCGCCGGCCTGTTCTTCGATCCCGAGCGCTACGACCTTTCCGCCGTCGGCCGGGTCAAGCTCAACATGCGCCTCGGCCTCGATGCCGAAGACACGATCACCACCCTTCGTACCGAGGACATCGTCGCGGTCGTCAAGGAGCTGGTGAACCTGAAGGACGGCAAGGGCGAGATCGACGATATCGACAATCTCGGCAATCGCCGGGTCCGCTCGGTCGGCGAGCTGCTCGAGAACCAGTATCGGGTCGGCCTGCTTCGGATGGAGCGCGCCGTGAAGGAGCGCATGTCCTCCGTCGACGTGTCGACGGTGATGCCGAACGACCTCATCAACGCCAAGCCGGCGGTGGCCGCGGTTCGCGAATTCTTCGGCTCGTCGCAGCTTTCGCAGTTCATGGACCAGACCAACCCGCTGTCCGAAGTCACTCACAAAAGGCGTGTCTCGGCGCTTGGGCCGGGCGGCCTCACCCGCGAACGCGCGGGCTTCGAGGTCCGCGACGTCCACCCGACCCATTATGGCCGGATCTGTCCGATCGAGACTCCGGAAGGGCCGAATATCGGCCTGATCAACAGCCTCGCCTCGTTCAGCCGGGTCAACAAATATGGCTTCATCGAGACCCCGTACCGGCGGGTCATCGACGGCAAGGTGACCAGCGAGGTCGTCTATCTGTCGGCGATGGAAGAGGCCAAGCACACGATCGCTCAGGCCAATGCCGAACTGAACGAGGATGGCAGCTTCGTCGAGGAGATCGTCTCCTCGCGGCGTGCCGGCGACTTCCTGATGGCGCCGCGCGACCAGATCACCCTGATGGACGTCAGCCCCAAGCAGCTCGTCTCGGTTGCGGCCTCGCTCATTCCCTTCCTTGAGAATGACGACGCCAACCGCGCGCTGATGGGATCGAACATGCAGCGCCAGGCGGTGCCGCTCGTCCGTGCCGAGGCGCCGCTCGTCGGCACCGGCATGGAGGAAACGGTGGCGCGCGACTCCGGCGCCGCGATCGCTGCTCGCCGTTCGGGCTATGTCGACCAGGTCGACGCCGCCCGAATCGTCATCCGGGCGACCGAGGATGTCGAGGCCGGCAAGGCGGGCGTCGACATCTACACGCTGATGAAGTTCCAGCGCTCCAACCAGAACACCTGCATCAACCAGCGTCCGCTGGTGAAGAAGGGCGATTTCGTCCGCAAGGGCGACGTCATTGCCGACGGTCCGTCGACCGATCTCGGCGAGCTGGCGCTGGGCCGGAACGTGCTGGTCGCGTTCATGCCGTGGAACGGGTACAATTTCGAGGACTCGATCCTGATCTCCGAGCGGATCGTGAAGGACGACGTCTTCACCTCGATCCACATCGAGGAGTTCGAGGTGATGGCCCGCGACACCAAGCTCGGGCCGGAGGACATCACCCGCGACATCCCCAATGTCGGCGAGGAGGCCCTTCGCAACCTCGACGAGGCGGGAATCGTCTATATCGGTGCCGAGGTCGAACCGGGCGACATCCTGGTCGGCAAGATCACGCCGAAGGGCGAAAGCCCGATGACTCCAGAAGAAAAGCTCCTCCGGGCGATCTTCGGCGAGAAAGCGTCGGACGTTCGCGACACCTCGCTTCGACTGCCGCCGGGCGTGTCCGGCACCGTCGTCGAAGTGCGCGTGTTCAACCGCCACGGAATCGACATCGACGACCGTACCCGCGCGATCCAGTCCGAGGAAAAGGACCGGCTTCGCAAGGACGCCGAGGACGAGCGCAACATCCTGAAGCGTTCGACCTATACGCGGCTTCGCGAGATGCTTCTCGGCCAGACCGCCACCGCCGCGCCCAAGGGCGTCAAGAAGGGCGGAGTGATCGACGCCGAGACGATGGACAGCGTCGAGCCGCACGAATGGTGGAAGTTCGCGGTCAAGGACGATTCCGTCCAGGCCGACCTCGAAGCCGTCCGCGCCCAGTATGACGAGGCCGAAGCGGCGATCCGTCGCCGCCTGGAGGACCGGATCGAGAAGCTGGAGCGGGGCGACGAGCTTCCGCCGGGCGTTCTCAAGATGGTCAAGGTGTTCGTTGCGGTGAAGCGCAAGCTTCAGCCGGGCGACAAGATGGCCGGCCGCCACGGCAACAAGGGCGTGATCAGCCGAATCCTTCCGGAAGAGGACATGCCCTTCCTGGAGGACGGCACTCCGGCCGACATCGTCCTCAACCCGCTCGGCGTGCCATCGCGAATGAATGTCGGGCAAATCTTCGAAACCCACCTGGGCTGGGCCGCTCGCGGCCTCGGCCGCCAGGTCGCCGCTCTGCTGGAGGACATCCAGCACAAGAGCGCGGGGCTCGAAAGCGGGGACGTCGGCAAGATCCGCGAAACGCTGAAGGACATCTATGGCCCGTCCTACCATGCCGACATTGACAGCCGCGACGACGATCAGCTGCTGGAGCTCGCCTCCAACCTGACCAACGGCATTCCGATGGGCACTCCGGTGTTCGACGGTGCCAAGGAAGCGGACGTGTCGGAGATGCTCAGCAAGGCCGGGCTGGACGACAGCGGCCAGGTCACGCTCTTCGACGGGCGCACCGGCGAGGCGTTCGACCGGAAGGTGACGGTGGGCTACATCTACATGCTGAAGCTCCACCACCTCGTGGACGACAAGATCCACGCCCGTTCGATCGGACCGTACAGCCTCGTCACCCAGCAGCCGCTGGGCGGCAAGGCCCAGTTCGGCGGCCAGCGTTTCGGCGAAATGGAGGTCTGGGCGCTCCAGGCCTACGGCGCCGCCTACACGCTCCAGGAGATGCTGACGGTCAAGTCGGACGACGTGATCGGCCGGACCAAGGTCTACGAGGCGATCGTCAAGGGCGACGACACGTTCGAGGCCGGAATTCCGGAAAGCTTCAACGTGCTGGTCAAGGAAATGCGCTCGCTCGGCCTCAACGTCGAGCTGAACAGCCTGGCCGACGACGCCGACGAGGACTTCGCGGAGGCGGCGGAATAAGGGGTCGGGCGGAAACGCCCCTCCCCCACCCGTCCCGAGACAGAATTCCCCGGAAAGGGATTTGAAAGATGAATGAACTGACCAACTTCGCCAATCCGGTCGTCAAGCCGGAGACGTTTGACCAGATCAAGATCGGGATCGCTTCGCCTGAGCGGATCCGTTCCTGGTCGTTCGGCGAGATCAAGAAGCCGGAAACGATCAACTACCGGACGTTCAAGCCCGAGCGCGACGGCCTGTTCTGCGCCCGGATTTTCGGTCCGATCAAGGACTATGAGTGCCTGTGCGGCAAGTACAAGCGCATGAAGTACAAGGGCATCGTCTGCGAAAAGTGCGGCGTCGAGGTGACCGTTTCCAAGGTCCGCCGCGAGCGGATGGGCCATATCGAGCTGGCCGCGCCGGTCGCCCACATCTGGTTCCTGAAGTCGCTTCCGAGCCGGATCGGCCTGCTTCTCGACATGCAGCTGAAGCAGCTCGAGCGGATCCTTTATTTCGAATCCTATGTCGTCATCGAGCCGGGCCTCACCCCGCTCGAAAAGTATCAGCTCCTCACCGAGGACGAGCTTCTCGACGCCCAGGACGAATATGGCGAGGACGCCTTCTCGGCCGGGATCGGCGCTGAGGCCGTCAAGCAGATGCTGATCGACCTCGACCTGGAGGGGGAGCGTGAAGCCCTTCTCAAGGAACTGGCCGAGACCAAATCGGAGCTGAAGCCGAAGAAGATCATCAAGCGGCTCAAGGTCGTCGAGAGCTTCCTCGAATCCGGCAATCGTCCGGAGTGGATGATCCTGGACGTCGTTCCGGTCATCCCGCCGGAGCTTCGCCCGCTCGTCCCGCTGGACGGCGGCCGCTTCGCGACGTCCGACCTCAACGACCTGTACCGCCGGGTCATCAACCGCAACAATCGTCTGAAGCGGCTGATGGAGCTTCGCGCTCCGGACATCATCGTCCGCAACGAGAAGCGCATGCTTCAGGAAGCGGTCGACGCCTTGTTCGACAATGGCCGTCGCGGCCGGACGATCACCGGCGCCAACAAGCGTCCGCTGAAGTCGCTGTCCGACATGCTCAAGGGCAAGCAGGGCCGGTTCCGCCAGAACCTGCTCGGCAAGCGCGTCGACTATTCGGGCCGCTCGGTCATCGTCACCGGTCCGGAGCTCAAGCTCCACCAGTGCGGCCTTCCCAAGAAGATGGCGCTCGAGCTGTTCAAGCCGTTCATCTACTCGCGTCTCGACGCCAAGGGTCTTTCCATGACCCTGAAGCAGGCGAAGAAGTGGGTCGAAAAGGAGCGCAAGGAAGTCTGGGACATCCTCGACGAGGTGATCCGCGAGCATCCGGTCCTGCTCAACCGGGCGCCGACGCTCCACCGCCTCGGGATTCAGGCGTTCGAGCCGGTTCTGATCGAAGGCAAGGCGATCCAGCTTCACCCGCTGGTCTGCGCGGCCTTCAACGCCGACTTCGACGGCGACCAGATGGCCGTTCACGTGCCGCTGAGCCTCGAGGCCCAGCTCGAAGCGCGCGTCCTGATGATGTCGACCAACAACATCCTTTCGCCCGCGAACGGCAAGCCGATCATCGTGCCTTCGCAGGACATGGTGCTCGGTCTCTACTACCTGTCCATGGAGCGCGAGGGCGAGCCGGGCGAAGGCTCGATCCTGGCCGACATGGCCGAGGTTCACCAGGCGCTGTTCAACGGCACCGTGACGCTTCACACCAAGATCATCAGCCGCGTCCCGCAGACGGACGAGAACGGCAATGTCTACATGAAGCGCTTCGAGACGACTCCGGGCCGGATGCTGCTCGGCGAAACCCTCCCGAAGAGCCACAAGGTGCCGTTCGAGACGATCAACCGACTCCTCACCAAGAAGGAGATCGCCGACGTCATCGACATCGTCTACCGCCATACCGGCCAGAAGGAGACGGTGCTGTTCGCCGACGCCATCATGGCGCTGGGCTTCCGTCACGCCTTCCAGGCGGGGATCAGCTTCGGCAAGGACGACATGATCATCCCGTTCGAAAAGGAAGCGATGGTCGAGGAGACCCGGGCGCTCGTGAAGGATTACGAGCAGCAATATCAGGACGGCCTGATCACTCAGCAGGAAAAGTACAACAAGGTGATCGACGCCTGGAGCCGCTGCGGCGACCAGGTGGCGAACGCGATGATGGAGAAGATCAAGGCGCAGCCGAAGGACGAATCCGGACGCATGGCCCCGATCAACTCGATCTACATGATGGCCCATTCCGGTGCCCGTGGTTCGCAGGCCCAGATGAAGCAGCTCGCCGGAATGCGCGGCCTGATGGCCAAGCCGTCGGGCGAGATCATCGAAACGCCGATCATCTCGAACTTCAAGGAAGGCCTGACCGTCCTTGAATATTTCAACTCCACCCACGGCGCCCGAAAGGGTCTTGCCGACACCGCGCTCAAGACGGCGAATTCGGGCTACCTGACCCGCCGACTGGTCGACGTGTCCCAGGATTGCGTCGTCGTCGAGGAGGATTGCGGCACCGAGAACAGCCTCGACATGCGCGCGATCGTCCAGGGCGGAGCGGTGATCGCCTCGCTCGGCGAGCGGATCCTGGGCCGCACCCCGGCCGAGGACGTGGTCGACGGCAAGTCGGGCGAGACGATTGCCCGCGAAGGCGAGCTGATCGACGAGGCCGCTGCGCTGAAGATCGACGAGCTGGGGATCCAGTCCGTCAACATCCGCTCGCCGCTGGTCTGCGAGAGCGAGATGGGCGTGTGCGCCAAGTGCTACGGGCGTGACCTCGCCCGCGGTACGCCGGTGAACATCGGCGAAGCGGTCGGAGTGATCGCCGCTCAGTCGATCGGCGAGCCGGGCACCCAGCTGACGATGCGGACCTTCCACATCGGCGGCGCCGCCCAGCTCAACGAGACGTCGAGCCTCGAAGCGGCCGTGGACGGCACCGTCGAGCTTCGCGACCTGCCGACGATCATCGACCCCCGCGGTCGGCGGATCGCCATGGCCCGCAACGGCGAACTCGCCATTGTCGACATGGACGGGCGCGAGCGGGCGACCCATCGGATCCCGTACGGCGCCCACCTGATGGTGGACCATGGCCATATCGTCTCCAAGGGCGACCGGATGGCCGAGTGGGATCCGTTCATGATGCCGGTGATCACCGAAAAGGGCGGCGTCGTGAAGTTCCAGGACCTGGTCGAGGGCAAGACCCTGACCGAGCAGACCGACGAAGCGACGGGCATCGCCCAGCGCGTCGTCACCGAGTTCCGCGGCTCTGCCCGGAGCAAGGAGGACCTGCGTCCGCGGATCACCCTTCTGGACGAGGAGAGCGGCGAGGCCGCGCGCTACATGCTGGCGCCGGGCGCGATGCTTTCGGTCGAGGACGGCCAGCGGGTCGAGGCGGGCGAAGTGCTTGCCCGAGTCAGCCGCGAAGCCGCCAAGACCCGCGACATCACCGGCGGTCTGCCGCGGGTGGCGGAGCTGTTCGAGGCCCGCAAGCCGAAGGAGAATGCGATCATCGCCAAGGTTTCGGGGCGGATCGCGTTCGGCAAGGACTATAAGGCGAAGCGCAAGATCGCGATCATCCCCGAGGACGGGGGCGAGCCGGTCGAGTATCTGGTGCCGAAGTCCAAGGTCATCGACGTTCAGGAAGGCGACTTCGTCAAGCGCGGCGACAATCTGATCGGCGGCAGCCCCGATCCGCACGACATCCTCGAGGTGCTCGGGGTCAAGGCACTGGCGGAATATCTCGTCGCCGAAATCCAGGAAGTCTATCGACTCCAGGGCGTGAAGATCAACGACAAGCACATCGAGGTGATCGTTCGCCAGATGCTGCAGAAGGTCGAGATCACCGACTCGGGCGATTCCACCTTCCTGGTCGGCGAGCAGGTCGACCGCCAGGAGATGAACGAGGCCAATGCGAAGCTGAAGACGCTGAAGCGCCGGCCCGCCGAAGGCAAGCCGGTTCTCCTCGGAATCACCAAGGCGAGCCTTCAGACCCGAAGCTTCATCTCGGCGGCGTCGTTCCAGGAGACGACCCGGGTCCTCACCGAGGCTTCGGTGCAGGGCAAGGTCGACAGCCTGGAAGGCCTCAAGGAGAATGTCATCGTCGGCCGGCTCATTCCGGCGGGTACCGGCGCGGGCATGAAGCGGATGCGGATCGCGGCTTCGTCGCGCGACGCGGCGCTTCGCGCCCAGCAGCGCTCGCTTCAGCAGGCCCTCTACGCGCCGAACAGCGCCGACGAAGAGCATGCTGCCGAGCTCGCCCAGGGACGCGAGGCGGCCATCCAGGCCGATCCTCTCGCTCAGGTCGCCCCGAGCGGCCACGGGACGGACGCTGACGCCGGCGAATATCTGCAGGCCGGCTCCGAACAGGAGTGAGCCCGAGGCTGGACAAGTGAAGCGCTCCGCCGCCCGGTGCGGCGGGGCGCTTTCGCTTTTCACGGCCGTACGACCCGGGGCTGGCGAAGTCGGTTTGAATTCGCTCTAGAGGGACCATGAAGGAAATCTTCGTCCTCTTGCTTCTGGCGCTGCTGATCCTGCCCGCAATCGTCGGCATCCGCAGGTTCCGCCGCTTCCATCGCGATCATCCACGGCGGGACGAGCCCTGATGGACGCCAGGGATCTTCGGGTCGCGATCTTCAGCGGCAACTACAATTATGTCCGGGACGGGGCGAACCAGGCGCTCAACCGCCTGGCCGACTATCTGATCCGCCAGGGCGCGACGGTGAGGGCCTATTCGCCGACGGTGAAGGAGCCCGCCTTCGAACCCAGGGGCGATCTCGTCCACATCCCCTATTTCCCGATCCCGCGCCGACCCGAATACAAGGTCGGCTATGCGATCCCGCGGCGGGTCAAGCGGGACCTGGAGGCGTTCCGGCCGAACATCTTCCATGTCGCGAGCCCGGAGATTCTCGGCCATCGCGCCGTGACTCTGGCGCACAAATGGGATTTGCCGGTCGTCGCTTCGGTCCACACCCGGTTCGAAACCTATCCGCGCTATTACGGACTCGCCTTCCTCGAGCCGGCGGTGCTCGCCGTTCTTCGCCGCTTCTATCGCCGCTGCGACGCCATCTTCGCCCCCTCGGACTCGATGGCCCAGCTGCTTCGCGACCAGCGGATGAACTATGATGTCGGCATCTGGACCCGGGGGATTGACCGGGAGATCTTCAATCCCGGCCGACGCGACGAGGCGTGGCGAAAGTCGATCGGGATCGCCAACGGGACTCCGGTGGTCGGCTTTGTCGGCCGGCTGGTAATGGAAAAGGGCCTCGACGTCTTCTCCGACACGATCGATCGTCTTGCCCGCCGCCAGGTCCGCCATCAGGTGCTCGTCGTCGGCGAGGGGCCGGCCCGGGATTGGTTCGAAAAGAGGCTGCCCCAGGCGATCTTCACCGGTCACCAGGACGGAACGGATCTGGGGCGGGCGGTCGCTTCCATGGACATGTTGTTCAACCCTTCGGTGACGGAGACTTTCGGGAACGTCACGCTCGAGGCGATGGCGGCCGGACTGCCGGTCGTCGCGGCCAGGGCCACCGGCAGCGAAAGCCTGGTCGAGGACAAGGTCACGGGGAGACTGATCCGGCCTGGCGCCTGCGACCGGTTCGCCGACGCCCTCGCTTTCTATTGCGAGGACGAGGAAGCTCGCCGGACGGCCGGCAGAGCGGGCTGCGAGGCGAGCCGCCGCTACGGCTGGGACGAGGTCAATCAGGAACTGGTCGATTCCTATCTGCGGATCATCCGCCAGCACCGCGACGGCGGCCGTCAGAAGCCGACGCCGATCCCCTGATGGGCCGATTTGGGGGGCGACATGGCGCCTCGGCCCTGACCGAACTCGTACCGGCGAAGCCCTGATTTCGGTCCTCGACGGCGACGGCGCGCCGACTCCGGTTGAACGGGTGCTGGTCCGCCTCCCTGGTCGCGGACCGGCGCTCTCGGAGCGAACGAGCGGGCGATCCTCAAGTCCCTGTCACCGATCGGCGACAGATATGGCCAGGCTGTCGATCCGGAGAGTGCGCATGGGATCCTCACCAGGCGGGCCGGACAGGCTGCCTCGGCGGCAGCCGCGGCCCAGGCCGAGAAGTCGCCTGCAAAGGCACGGCGCGAACAGGAACGAGCGGAGCGGGAGCGAGCCCGCAACGCTCCGGTCCACGAGCAGATGGCCCGTCAGCTCGCACGCTCGGTCCAGCGACAGCTGACCAACCGGATCGCCGGCCAGATCGTTCGCGGGCTTCTGGGAGGCTTCTTCCGCGGGCGGTAGGACCCGCCGCCATGGCGGATCATCCCGAGGTCGACCTTCCCTCCTCGTCCCGCCACTCGAAACCGAGCGGCGCTTCGCGGAAGGCGAAGCGGTCGAGATGCCGCTCGAGCGCGCCCTTCAGGGCTTCGAGCTGCCCCGGCGCCGACGCTTCGATCCGACAGTCGAGCCGGTCGTCGCGGGCCTTCAGGGTGACGACCCCTTCGCCCGGCCAGTCGGCGCCGCGCGCATCGTGGGGAAAGACGATCTGCCCCTGGTCCGCGGTGAAGTCGACCTGCAGGTTGTGCGACCAATGCTTGCAAAGCTGCTGCAGATAGCGCGCGCCGTTTCCGGTCCGCACCGAAGCGTTGCTCGTTGCGGCGCTCATTTCAGACGCTCGATCTTCTGCGCCGCTTCGTCGAGGATGGCAGCGATTTCGTGGAGCTTCTGTTCGTCGACATCTTCGCGGGTGGATCGGTGCCACAAGGCGGAAAGCAGGTTGCCGACCGCGCGCTTTATCGGGGCACCGCCCGCTCGGCGCTGATCGCTGCCGAGATCGTCCAGCCGCTCCAGGAGACATTCGATCTCCTCCGCCTTCTCGTCGAGATGCGCCCTGCCTTCGGCCGTGGCGGCGAAAACCTTTCGCGAGCCTTCCGACTGCTGCTCCTCGATCAGTCCCATGTCCTGAAGCATGGTGAGGGTGGGATAGACCACTCCGGGGCTCGGCGCGTAGACGCCGTGGGTCATCTCCTCGATCGCCCGGATCAGGTCATAGCCGTGGCGCGGCTGGTCGGCGATCAGCCTGAGAAGGACCAGGCGAAGCTCGCCGGCATCGAAGACGCGCCGGCGACTGCGTCCGCCGCCATGACGCCCGCCCCATTCGCCATCCCAACCGCCCCAGCCTTTGCCCCAGCCACGGCCGCCGAAGGCCATGGCCAGCAGCCCTTCCGGGAAACCGCCTCGCGGACCGCAGCCCTGCATCCTGAATCGCATGCCCATCTCATCACTCCTTCGATTGGCTGCGATATATCTTCAGCGTAAATCCGGTTCAAGATATATCGTGAGCGCACCCAAAGAAAAAGGCGGCCGCCGGGGCGACCGCCTCTCATCTTGCTGTCAGCGCGGCAGGTTCAGCCTTCGGCGGTCTCCGTTTCCGGAGTTGCGGTCCGGGCCGCGGCCTTCGGCTCGGGTGCGGTGCGCGTATCGCGGCGCTCGGCGATTCGGGCGGCCTTGCCGGTCCGGCCACGCAGATAATAAAGCTTAGCCCGGCGGACGGCGCCACGGCGGACGACTTCGATCGAGTCGACGTTCGGCGAATAAAGCGGGAAGACGCGCTCGACGCCCTCGCCGAAGCTGATCTTGCGAACGGTGAAGGAGCTGCCCAGGCCCTTGTTGGCGCGGGCGATGCAGACGCCTTCGAAATTCTGGATTCGGGTGCGGTCGCCTTCGACCACCTTCACTCCGACGCGCAGAGTGTCGCCGGGGCGGAATTCGGGAATGGCGCGCGCCTGGGTCAGGCTTTCGATCTGCTCGGCCTCGAGCTGCTGGATCAGGTTCATGTCTTGCTCTCTTCGTCTTCGCGCTGCGCGCCAGAGGGCGGTGGCCTTCGTGCGCCCCCGTGGCGCTCGATAAGGTCCGGCCGCCTTAGCCGTGTCACCTCTTCCGCCTTGGCCTTTCGCCAGGCGGCGATCTTCGCATGATCCCCCGATCGCAGCACTTCGGGGATCGTGCGCCCTTCCCATTCATAAGGTCGGGTATAATGCGGATATTCGAGAAGGCCGCTTTCGAAGCTCTCCTCCTCTCCGCTGGAAGGCTGGCCCATTACTCCGGGAAGCAGCCGAACGCAAGCGTCGAGGAGGACGAAAGCCGCCGTCTCGCCGCCGGAAAGAACATAGTCGCCGATCGACACCGGAACAATGGGTCGTGCCTCGAAAAGCCGCTCGTCGATTCCCTCGAAACGCCCGCACAGGATCGACACGCCGTCCCCGCCGGCAAGCTCGCGAACGCGGTTCTGGGTCAGCGGCTCGCCGCGGGGAGTCATGGCCAGGAGCGGCGCCTCGGGACGGCGTTCCAGAACGGCATCGACGGCGCGGGCAAGCACGTCGGCCCGCATCACCATTCCGGCTCCGCCCCCGGCCGGCGTGTCGTCGACCGACCGATGCCGGTCGGTCGCGAAGTCGCGGATCTGAACCGTTTCGAGGGACCAGATCCCCTCCTCCAGCGCCCGCCCGGCGAGGCTGTGCCCCAGCGGACCCGGGAACATGTCCGGGTAGAGCGTGAGGATGGTTGCGGCCCAGCTCATGTCGCGAAGCGCGGCCTGTCAGCGCCGGCGGATCAGCTTCCAGACCGCGCGCCAGAAGCGCGCTTCGATCAGAAGCAGGCGGGCGATCCAGGCCGGCGCGCCGCTCGCGGCCTGAACCTGTTCGACCGTCGGATTCTTCCGATAAACCAAGTTGATCATGGCGAGCAGCAGGCGAAGCTCGATGAGCGCGAGAACGACCAATCCCGCGATGCGCGCCCAGGCGAGTTGCGGCAGCAGACGTTGAGCTTCGGCGGGGACGAGCCAGCCGGCGACGTAGATGCCCAGGCAGACCAAGGCTGCGGTGCGCAGGATCAGCTGCCCGAGCGGCAGGGTGGCGCGGTAGCAAAAAACGAAGAGGGCGGGCACGAAGATGCAAAGGTCGAAAAGCACCACCGCCTCCAGATGGCGGCCCACCTCGGAGCCGACGTCGCGGACGACGAGCCATTCGGTCAGAAGCAGCAGCGGCGCGGCCGCAACGAACCAGTTCGCCCTCAGCCAGTCGCGAGGGATCGCAATCATGGCCCTCTCCTGTTCACGCGCGCCTCCTCAAAGCTCCTCATTGCGCCGGCGGATCCAGCACCGGCCGGAAGCGCAGGGCCTGGATCGTCGGCGGGCTGGTCGGAGCAAGCAGCAGCTGGCCCTGAAGCCGCCCGCGATCGCACGTCCAGGCGAAATTGCCGGACAGGACGCCGGTCGCAACGATCGGCGCGTCCGTCCGGCAGGTGCCGACCTGTTCCCGAAGGTCCGCCAGATAACGGGTCCAGTTCTCGGACGACCGATCCATCAAGAAGTTCATCGCCAGAAGGTTTCGGGCCGGTTCGATCGTGCCCGCCTGCCAGGCGGCGCCGGCGGCCCGGTAAGTGGAAGCGAGCGCCTCGCTCACCGGAATCTCGCGGGTCGGCAATTGCCCGGCGCGAAGAAGGTCCTGGGCAGCCTCCATCACCAGCCGGGCGGGCGCGGTATAGGTTCGGTTGGTGAAGGCGAACAGGCCGGTCGAATGATCCGGCAGAATCACCATGAACGAACCGTAGCCGGGATAGCCGCCGCTATGGGTGAGCATCTGACGGAAGTTGCAGTCCTGAAGCGCGATAAGACCCATGCCGTAAGCTTGAACCATCGGACATGGGTCGCCGCCGCTCGATGGGCGCGAAGAGATAGTTGCGAAGTTCAGTCCCTGCCCCATCTCCCGCACCGTCGCCCGGCGCACGGGTCCGGCCTCGGGATCGTCGCGCGCCGGCCAGGCCGAGAGCAGGAAGGCGATCCAGCGGGCATAATCGTTGGCGCTGGTCTGGACTCCGCCCATCGCCCCGAAGGTGCCGTGGCGCATGTCCGGCTCGCGAAGCCAGGAGTCATTTTCCCAGCGATAGCCGATCGCCCGGCGGTCGAGCGGCGATTCGGCGATCTCGTACCCGCTCGAATTCATCCCGAGCGGACGCATGATCGTCTGTTCGATATAGTCCTTGTAGGGTCGCCCCGAAGCGTTGGTGATGATCCGCCCGAGCAGGGCATAGCCGAAATTGGAATATTCCATCCGCAGCTGCGGCGCCTGGGTGAAGGGGACGCCGTCCCGGAGCATCCGAGTGAAATCGGCCTCGCTCAATATCTGCTGGCGATCGCCCCAGGGATCGTCCGTCACGAAGCCCGGCACGTGAGCGAGCAGGTCACGGATGCGAATGCGCGGCGAGTCCGCGGTCGGATAGCGCCAGTTGCGCATCTCCGGCACATATTGCTCGGCAAGGTCGTCCAGCCTCAGCCGCCCTTCGTCGCGCAGCTTCAGGATCGCGAGGCCGGTGAACGCCTTGGACATGGACGCGATCCGAAACAGGCTGTCGGCGGTGACGGGCCGAGGCGAATTCGGCTCCTGGCTTCCGAAGGCTCGAACATGGACGAGCTGCCCGTTCATCACCACGCCCCAGACCAGCCCGGGCACCGGCTGCTCGCTCTGATAAGTTTCGAACCGCCGGTCGATCGCGGCGAGGACCTCGCTGAGGCTCCGCGCCTCCTGGGCCGAGGCTTCGTTCGGCGCCTGCGCGGCCACCGGACTTTCAAGCAAAAGCAGACTCGCCACTGCGGCGACCAGAATCTTCATCGACCCCTCCTCCCAACGCTCCTCCGGGACCTAGCGCGAGGAAGCGAACTGCGCCAGCGGTTCGGGGCGAGGGAACCGGTCCGCCGCTGCCGCGCTGTGACGCGAATGAGCGACCTGGATTATGACTGCCTGATCGTCGGCGGAGGCCCGGCGGGGCTGACCGCGGCCATCTACCTGTCCCGCTTCCACATGTCGGTGCGGGTCGTCGACTCCGGCCGGAGCCGCGCCAGCTGGATCCCCTGCACGCGCAACGTTCCCGGCTTCACCGACGGAATCTCCGGCAACGAACTGCTCGCTCGGATGCGCGCCCAGGCGGAGAAATATGGAGTCGCCTTCAGCAACGCGCGAGTCACTCGCCTCGATACGATCGAGGGTGGCTTTTCCGCCGAATGGGGGGAAGGGTCGGCAAAGGCCCGGACGATCCTTCTCGCGACCGGAGTGCGCAACCGGCGCCCGGATATGGACGAGGAGCTTCACGACGAAGCGCTTGCGCGGGGATTGATCCGCTACTGCCCGATCTGCGACGGCTATGAAGTCACGGATCGAACGGTCGGAGTGATCGGCAGCGGCAGCCATGGAGTCGCCGAAGCCGTATTCCTTCGCGGCTATACCGCCGACGTCACCCTGATCGCTCCGGACAAGGCTCACGATCTCGACCAGAAGGACCAGCAGCGGCTTCGCGACTATGGCATCCGCACTGTGGACGGGCCCTCACGGGGAGTCGCGGTCCAGAAGGAATGCATCGTCGTCGAAACGGCGGAAGGCCACCATACCTTCGACAGCATCTATCCGGCGCTCGGATCCGACACCCATACCGAGCTCGCCGAACAGATCGGAGTCGCGCTCAATGCCGACACCGGCTGCGTCACCGTCGACGATCACCAGCGCACCAATGTCCCGGGAATCTATGCCGCAGGCGATGTGGTGATCGGGCTCGACCAGATCAGCCACGCCATGGGCGAAGGCGGAGTTGCCGCGACCACCATCCGCAACGATCTCGCCAGGTTACAGCCGCTGCTCCGCTAGGCGAGAAACACGGGATCAAGCACGATCCTGCCATCGGCGAGATCGGCGATTCCGGGCCTGAACGGGATCAGCGAGCGGCGGCCGTCGGGCCGTTCCACCTCCAACAGGTCGCCGGCGCCGAAATCCTCGACCCCAACCACCTTGCCGATCGCTTCGCCTTCGCGGTTCTCGCAGGTCAGGCCGATCAGATCGGCATGATAATATTCCCCCTCCTCGAGCGGAGGAAGCTCCGATCGGGGAACAGTCAGCAACTGCCCGCGAAGCGCTTCGGCGGCATTGCGGTCGTCTACTTCCGCGAAAGTGGCGATCGCCCCTTTCTGGGCGCCGCGAACGGACTTCAAGGTCAACGGCCGGTCGCCGGCGAACAGCCGGCGATGCCGTTTCAGGCTGTCGACGCTCTGGGCAAAGAGTTTCAGGCGCACCTCGCCGCCGACGCCGTGAGCGCCGGCGATGGCGGCGAGGGTCACCTGTTTTTCGGTCAAGCCGGCTTACTCGGCCTTCTCGGCGCCTTCGGCGGGAGCGGCTTCGTCGGCGCCTTCCACCGGCTCGGAGGTGGACTGGCCCTCATTGGGAGCCTCGTCGGCCGGGGTCGCCTCGCCTTCGCCACCTTCGGCCGGAGCCTCTTCGGCCGCAGCAGCGGCGGCAGCCTCGGCGGCCTCGGCCTCGCGGGCGGCGCGCTCCTCGGCGCGCTCCTTCGCCTTTTCGCCGGGCTCACCCTTCTTCGGGTTGCTCCGGGCCGGGCGCTCCTGGACTCCGGCGGCGTCGAGGAAGCGAAGGACGCGGTCGGACGGCTTGGCGCCGACGCTCAGCCAATGGCGGGCGCGCTCGACGTCGAGCTTCACGCGCTCCGGCGAATCCTTGGGCAGCATCGGATTGTAGCTGCCGATACGCTCGATGAACTTGCCGTCACGGGCGGTGCGGGAATCCGCCACGACGATCTTGTAATAGGGCCGCTTCTTCGCGCCGCCCCGGGAAAGCCGGATTGCAACTGCCATGGATATTTCCTTTCTTCAGAAACCTATTTCTTGAACTTGCCGGGAAGGTTGAACGGCGCTCCGCCGGGGCCGGGGAGGCCGGGAAGCCCGCCGGGCGGGAGCCCCGCCCCGCCTGGGGGAAGGCCACCCAGCCCGCCCATGCCGCCGCCGAACAGCGCGCCGAGCTTGCCAAGCCCGCCCATCTTTCGGATCTTCTTCATGGCCGTGGCCATTTCCTGGTGCATCTTCAGAAGCTTGTTCACTTCCTGGACGGTCGTGCCCGAGCCCTTGGCGACGCGGATCTTGCGCTTGGCGTTCATCAGCTCGGGCTTCGCCCGCTCCTTGGGAGTCATGGAGGTGATGATCGCATCGAGCCGGCCCAGCACATTGCCTTCGAGGACGCCGCTCTGGTTGATCTGGTTCTTCATCTTGCCGATGCCGGGAAGCATCGAAGCCAAGGCGCCAAGGCCGCCCATGCGCTGCATCTGCTGAAGCTGGGAGCGAAGGTCGTTCAGATCGAACTGGCCCTTCGCCATCTTCTGGGCGAGCGCCTCGGCCTCGTCGGCCTTGATCGTTTCCTGGGCGCGCTCGACCAGGCTGACGATGTCGCCCATGCCGAGGATCCGGCCGGCAATCCGCTCCGGCGAAAAGGCCTCGATCTGCTCCAGCCCCTCGCCGACGCCGGCAAACTTGATCGGTCGGCCGGTGACGGCGCGCATCGACAGCGCCGCGCCGCCCCGGGCGTCGCCATCGAGCCGGGTAAGAACGACTCCGGTCAGGTCGATCTCGTCGACAAAGCTCTTCGCGACATTGACCGCGTCCTGGCCCGTCATCGCGTCGGCGACGAGAAGCACTTCCTGGGGCTGGGAGACTTCGGCAACCGCCTTCATCTCGTCCATCAGCGCCTGGTCGACGTGAAGCCGTCCAGCCGTGTCGAGCATCAGGACGTCATAGCCCTGAAGCCGCGCTGCATTGATCGCTCGCCGGGCAATGTCGACCGGAGCCTGGCCCGGAACGATCGGAAGGGTCGCGACATTGGCCTGCCGGCCGAGCACGGCGAGCTGCTCCTGCGCCGCCGGGCGGGCGACGTCGAGCGAGGCCATCAGGACCTTCTTGCGTTCCTTTTCGGTGAGCCGCTTGGCAATCTTGGCGGTGCTGGTCGTCTTGCCCGAACCCTGCAGACCGACCATCATCACGACGGCAGGCGGAGTCACCGCAAGGTCGAGCCCGGCCTCCTGGGTACCGAGCATCTCGACCAGGGCGTCATGGACGATCTTGACGACCTGCTGTCCGGGGGTGACCGATCGAAGCACCTGCTGACCAACCGCCTGTTCGGTGGCCTTGTCGACGAAGGCGCGGACGACCGGAAGCGCAACGTCGGCTTCGAGCAAGGCGATCCGGACCTCGCGCATCGCCGCTCGCACGTCGGCCTCGGTCAGGGCGCCGCGACCGCGCAGGCGGTCGAACACGCCGGAAAGGCGATCGCCCAGACTTTCGAACATCAAACTCGCTCCTTGCCTCATGGCCCAAACGCAAAAGCGCCGGCGGGCGAAACTCGCCGGCCAGCGTGCGCTCGTGGCGCTTCAGCACTCACCCGTGAACGGGATGTGGGGGCGCATAGCCTCGGGGGCAAGGAAAGGCAAGTGAGCCGTCGCCGCCAGGCGGTACGATCGACATGTTCCGGACCGCTGTCCCGGCGACGATTGTCCCCTGCCCCGGAGCCGCTGAGGTGGACTTGGACGCCCCCGCTCCCTAGATCGCGGGCGCAATGATCCGCTTCCGCAAGATGCACGGCCTCGGCAACGATTTCGTCATCCTCGACGCTCGCGACGGCGCGGTCGAGATGGATGGCGACCGCGCGCGCGCCCTTGCCGACCGGCGCACCGGGATCGGCTGCGACCAGGTGATCCTGCTCGAACCATCCCAAGTCGCCGACGTCCGGATGCGCATCTGGAATGCCGATGGCGGCGAGGTCGAGTCCTGCGGCAACGCCTCCCGCTGCGTCGCCCTGCTCGAAGGCGGGGACAGCAGCATCGAAACGAAAGGCGGAATCATCCGCGCCTCCGCCAATGGCTCGGCGGCGACCGTCGACATGGGCGAACCCCGCTTCGGCTGGGAGGATATTCCACTCGCTTATGCGATGGACACGGCGGCGATGCCGGTCGGCTGGGAGGAATTGCGCAATCCCGCCGCGGTCAATGTCGGCAATCCGCACGTCATCTTCTTCGTCGAGGATGAGGCGACCGTGGATCTGGCGCGGCTTGGCCCGACAATCGAGAAGGATCCGCTTTTTCCGGAGGGCGTCAACGTCAACCTTGCCACGATCCGAAGCGATGCCGGCCGAGCGGCGGCCATCGATCTGCGAGTCTGGGAGCGCGGCTCGGGGCTGACCCGGGCCTGCGGCACCGGCGCCTGCGCGACTGCCGTCGCCGCGATCAGGTACCGCAAATTGCGCTCACCGGTCGAAGTCCGACTTCCCGGCGGAACCCTGACGATCGACTGGGCGCCCGGCAAATCGGTCCGAATGAGCGGCCCGGCCACTCATGTCTTCACCGGCGAGCTTCCCTCATGAGCCTCGAGGTCATCACCCTCGGTTGCCGGCTCAATTCGGCCGAAAGCGAGACGATCCGGCAGCTGGCCGGCGACCAGCAGGATCTCGTCGTCGTCAACAGCTGCGCCGTCACCAACGAGGCGGTCCGCCAGACCCGCCAGGCGATCCGGAAGGCGAAGCGCGCTCGCCCCGAGGCCCGAGTGATCGTCACCGGCTGCGCCGCCCAGGTCGAGCCGGAGCGGTTCGCGGCCATGCCCGAAGTCAGCCAGGTGCTGGGCAATCGCGAAAAGTTCGACTTCCGAAGCTTCCTTCCGGAAGCCTCGGGCGTGCATGTTTCCGACATCATGACGGTCCGGGAAACCGCGCCGCATCTGATCAAAGGTTTCGCCGAGCGCTCGCGAGCCTTCGTCGAAGTTCAGAATGGCTGCGACCATCGTTGCACCTTCTGCATCATCCCTTTCGGCCGCGGCAACAGCCGCTCGGTCCCGGCCGGCCTCGTCGTCGAACGGATCAGGGCGCTCGTCGGCGAGGGCTTCCAGGAAATCGTCCTGACGGGAGTCGACGTCACGAGCTACGGCCCGGATCTTCCCGGCTCACCGACGCTCGGACAGCTCATCGAGCGTATCCTCCGCCACGTGCCGGAGCTTCCGCGGCTGAGGCTCTCCTCGCTCGACTGCATCGAGATGGACGATCGGCTGTTCGACCTTGCCACCGGCGAGCCGCGCTTCATGCCGCACCTCCATATGAGCTTCCAGGCCGGTGACGACATGATCCTCAAGCGGATGAAGCGGCGCCACAGCCGGGTCCAGGCCGTCGAGACGGTGGCCCGGCTGAAGGCGAAGCGGCCGGAAATCGCGATCGGCGCCGACCTGATCGCCGGCTTCCCGACGGAAACGGAGGCCATGCACGAGAATTCGCTTCGCCTGATCGACGATTGCGACATCGTGATGGGCCATATCTTCCCCTTCTCGCCCAGGCGCGGAACGCCGGCGGCGCGCATGCCTCAGGTTCCGCCGCCACTGGTCAAGGAACGGGCGAGACGCTTGCGGGAGGCGAGCGGGCGCCGCCGGACTGCATGGCTGAACGCGCTGGTGGGGACTCGCCAGAAGGTCCTCGTCGAGCGGGACGGAAACGGCCATTGCGAGAATTTCGCGCCGGTCCGGCTGGAGGGCGGAGCCGTCGGCTCGATCGTCGACGTGCGGGTGACCGCCGTTTCGGACAATGCCCTGATCGGCGTACCGGGCCTCGCGCCGGCGGGTGCGCCATGCCCACGGCCTGGCGCCGACCCCTCCCGGGGAAAGATCGATTCAACAGCAAGGTGCTCCAAGTGACCGAAACGCCCTGGTTCGAGCGCATGCGGGCAGGCTTCCAGAAGACCTCCGACCGGCTCGGCGACAATCTGACCGGACTTTTCGTGAGGGGAAGCCTCGACGAGGACACGCTCGACGAGATCGAGGAAGCGCTGATCGCCTCCGACCTCGGCCCCGCCACGGCGGCGAAGATCAGGGAGCGCCTGGCCGGCGAACGTTTCGAGCGCGGACTCACCGAAACGGCGGTTCGCGAGGTCGTCGCTCAGGAACTGGAGAAGATCCTCCGGCCGGTTGCCGAACCGCTGGAGATCGATGCCTTCCCGCGCCCGCAGGTGATCCTGGTCGTTGGAGTGAACGGATCGGGCAAGACGACGACGATCGCCAAGCTCGCCCACCTGTTTCAGGAACAGGATTATTCGGTGCTCCTCGCTGCCGGCGATACGTTCCGCGCCGCCGCGATCGAACAGCTGAGGATCTGGGCCGATCGGGCCGGAGTTCCGATCATTTGCGGGCCGGAAGGCTCCGACAGTTCGGCGATCGTGTTCGACGGGGTCAAGAAAGCCACGGCCGAAGGCATTGACGTGCTGATCGTCGACACGGCCGGGCGGCTCCAGAACAAGAAGCATCTGATGGACGAACTGGCCAAGATCCGGCGCGTCCTCGGCCGGCTCAACCCGGCCGCGCCGCACGATGTCGTGCTCGTTCTCGACGCCACCACCGGTCAGAATGCCTTGTCCCAGATCGAAGTGTTCCGCGAGGTGGCCGGAGTCACCGGCCTGGTCATGACCAAGCTGGACGGCACCGCCCGCGGCGGCGTGATGGTCGCCGCGGCCGACAAATATGCGCTTCCGATCCACGCGATCGGAGTGGGCGAGGGAATGGACGATCTTCGCCCGTTCGACCCGGCCGAAGCGGCGCGAGCGATTGCGGGAGTGGCGGTATGAACGAACCATCCAGGCCGGCAGACGCCGCTTCGGGTCCGGGCGCCGGCGCCCGGCTGATGATCGATCTCGGCCCGCTGCTCGTCTTCTTCCTCACCAACTTCTTCGCGCCGGTCCCGGACGCCATCAAGATCTTCGTCGCCACCGGCGCCTTCATGGTGGCGATGATGGCGGCGATGCTGGTTTCGCAGCTCAAATATCGGCACATCTCGCCCCTGCTCTGGTTCTCGGGGCTGACCGTGGTCGTGCTCGGCGGCCTGACCATCTGGCTCCACAACGAGACCTTCATCAAGATCAAGCCGACCATCTACTATCTGGTGGTCGCCGGACTGCTGATGTTCGGAATGGCGACGGGGCGTAACCTGCTGAAGATGGTGCTCGGCACCATCTATCCGGGGCTGACGGACCGGGGATGGTACCTGCTCACCCGCAATTGGGTGATCTTCTTCATCGTCATGGCGATCCTCAACGAAGCGGTTTGGCGGTCGACCAGCACGGATTTCTGGATCGGTTTCAAGCTGTGGTTCTTCCTTCCGGCGACCTTCCTGTTCATGATGGGCAACCTGCCGATGCTGATGCGGCACGGCTTCGCCCTGGAAGAGTCGCGCGAAGAGCCGCCGCTGCCGCCGACTCAATAGGATGAGGGGGAATATGGAGCCGGTCATTTCGATCAGGGGGCTGAGCAAGACCTATGCGTCGGGGCTTCAGGCGCTGAAGCCGCTCGATCTCGACATCCACAAGGGCGAGATATTCGCCCTGCTCGGCCCCAACGGCGCCGGCAAGACGACGATGATCAGCATCGTGTGCGGGATCGTCACGGCGACGGGCGGGACGGTGCTGGTGGACGGGCACGACCATCGCCGCGACTATCGGATCGCCCGCCGCAAGATCGGCCTCGTCCCGCAGGAGCTCCACACCGACGCGTTCGAAAGCGTGTGGGCGACGGTCAACTTCAGTCGCGGCCTGTTCGGCTGTCCGCCCAATCCCGCTTATGTCGAGAAGATCCTCAAGGACCTCTCGCTCTGGGACAAGCGCAAGGCGAAGATCATGGAATTGTCCGGCGGCATGAAACGCCGGGTGATGATCGCCAAGGCGCTCAGCCACGAACCGGAGATCCTGTTCCTCGACGAACCCACCGCCGGAGTCGATGTCGAGCTGAGGCGCGACATGTGGAATCTGGTTCGGGAGCTTCGGGAAGGCGGAGTCACCATCATCCTCACCACCCATTATATCGAGGAAGCCGAGGAGATGGCGGACCGGGTCGGGGTGATCAGCAAGGGCGAGCTGGTGGTCGTCGAGGAAAAGAACGCCTTGATGAAGAAGCTCGGCAAGAAGGAGCTGACCTTGAACCTGGCCGAGCCGCTCGCCGCCATTCCGCCCGATCTATCCGAATGGAAGCTGGAGCTCAGGGCCGAGGGCCATGAACTGGTCTACGTGTTCGATGCGAATGCCGAGCGGACCGGGGTGCCGTCGCTGCTTCGGCGAATGAGCGACGCCGGAATCGGATTCAAGGATCTGAACACCCGGCAAAGCTCGCTCGAGGAAATTTTCGTCAATCTCGTTCAGGGGGCGGCCCGGTGAGCTTCAACCATCATGGTGTATGGGCGATCTATCGCTTCGAAATGGCGCGGGCGCTTCGAACCCTCTGGCAGAGCCTGGTCACGCCGGTGATCACGACCTCGCTTTACTTCGTCGTGTTCGGTGCGGCGATCGGAAGCAACATCCGGGTCGATGCGACCGGCGGCGTTCCCTATGGCGCCTTCATCGTCCCCGGGCTGATCATGCTGTCGCTGTTCACCCAGAGCATCTTCAATGCCAGTTTCGGGATCTTCTTTCCAAAGTTCACCGGCACGATCTACGAGCTACTGTCTGCCCCGGTTTCGCCGCTCGAAACGGTGATCGGCTATGTCGGCGCCGCGGCCACCAAATCGATCGTCCTCGGCCTGGTGATCCTGGCCACGGCCGCCTTGTTCGTTCCGATCAGGATCGAACATCCGGTCTGGATGATCGCCTTCCTGGTGCTGATTTCCGTCACCTTCTGCCTGTTCGGCTTCATCATTGGCGTGTGGGGAAAGAATTTCGAGCAGATCCAGTTCATCCCGATGCTGATCGTGACTCCCCTGACCTTCCTCGGCGGCGCCTTCTACTCGATCTCGATGCTCGATGAGCCCTGGCGGACGATCACCCATTTCAACCCGATCGTCTATCTGATCGAGGGCTTCCGCTGGAGCTTCTACGGGACGTCCGACGTCGGAGTGGCCCTGAGCCTGGCCGCGACTCTCGGCTTTTTCTTTCTGTGCCTCGGGATCGTCTACTGGATCTTCCGCACCGGCTATCGCCTCAAGACCTGAACGCGCTCGTGCGTCATTGAGAAAAGCGGCGGAGCCGACCGGCGGCCATCATGCCGCCTGCAGGCTCCGCCGCTCTGTTTCCTGTGCGGATCGGTCGGACTAGCCTTCCTGGTCCGCTCGGCTCACGCCATTGCCGTCGAGATTCTGGGCAACGAATTCCCAGTTGATGATGTTGCCGAGCACCGTTTCGGCGAAGCGCGGCCGTTCGTTGCGATAGTCGATATAATAAGCATGCTCCCACACATCGAGCGTCAGCAAGGGCTTCATGCCCTCATAGGCGACCGGCGTGTCGGCATCGTGGAGCGAAGTGATCCGAAGCTGGTCCCGGTCGAGCACCAGCCAGGCCCAGCCATTGGAGAAATGGCCGACCGCCTCCTCCTTGAGCTTGGCGAGCATGGCATCGGTCGATCCGAACGCCTCGTCGATCAGCTCGGCGAGCTGGCCGGTCGGGCGCTGGCCTTCGGGTGGCGCGAGGCACTGCCAGTAGAAGCTGTGATTCCAGATCTGGGCGCTGTTGTTGAACAAAGGCGAGTCGCCGCGCTCCTTGGCGGCGAGGATCACCTGCGACAGCGGCCGTCCGTCCAGGCCCTTGTCGCCGACCATGGCATTGGTCTTGTCGACATAGGCCTTGTGGTGCTTGCCGTGGTGGAAATCCAGCGTTTCGGCCGACATGAAGTCGCCGAGCGCCTCCTTGGAATAGGGCAGGTCTGGTAGCCTGAAGGGCATGGTTGCTTTCCTCCTTCTGGCGCTTCGCTAACGCCTCGAGGAGGAAAGCGGAACCATGCTTTTGCCCGATCAGGACCGGTCGAGCCCCCTGGCCGGTGAGATGCCGATCGGGCGACCGCCGGCCCCGTTACTCCCCGTCGCGATTCGACCCGCTGTCTCCTAGCGAGGCACCACCCGGAAACGCTGCAGATCCTGTCGCGGCTCGTTCCATTCGGGCGCGAGCAGGCTCGCCTGGCGATAGTCGCGATAGGCAGCGCCGACATTGCCGAGCGCCTCGTTGGCGACCGCCCGGCCGTAATGGGCGAGATGGGGTCGGCTGGTGTTGCGCTCCAGCGCGACGGTGAACAATCGCGCGGCTTCGACCGGATTGTCCCGCCGCATCACTGCGGTCGCCTTGTTGAGATAGGCTTCCGGCTGGTTCGGATCGAGCGCTATCGCCCGGTCGAAATCGGCGATCGCCTCGTCCACCGCGCCACGCCGGAGCCGAAGGATTCCGCGATTCACATGAGTGGCGACGGTTTCATAGGCGGTGAGCTGAGCCCTGAGCAGCGCGTCGTCGCAATAGCGCAGGTGTCTCGGCTGCGGAAGCATCGGCGACTCCGCCGCTTCGAAGCACATTCGGGCATCGGAACTGCCGACGACCTGGACACCGGCGAAAGCCGGGATTGGTGCCGCCAACAAAAGGGCGGCCAGGGCGATCTTGCGAGCAGCCATGGCGATCTCCTTCGAGAACAGCCCACCACCGCAGCTTATATCACGACTCTCCCGGGTCCGCCAACGGGCGGAGGATTCAGGCAGCCGGCTGAAGGGCCTGAAGGACGGGCCTGTCCTCGATCCAGGCGCGACCGGCCTCGAGCCGCTCGATCTCCCGCCTCGCCATCGCGCTGACCAGCAGGTTCGGCAATCGCGACGCCTCCTCGAAGATGGCGATGCGCTCGTCGAGGCTCCTCGCGGCCGAGGCCTTCGCCCGAAGCGCGCACCAGCGGATCCGGTCGCTCGGATGGCGAGCCGCGAATTCCGCGATCAGGTCGAGCCCGTTGGGGTCGCCATAATGGGCGCAAACGGCCAGCATCGGCTCCAGCGACATTCGGGTCATGATCCCGTCGACCCGGCCATTGTCCACGTCGAACCGATACTGGTCGCGAAAGGCGGAGCTGTGCGAGGCTTCGACGATATTGAGCGAGACGCTCATTTCGTCGGCCGGAAGCTGCAGGTGAATGTCCCTGTGCGCCCGGTAGAGCATGACCTTGCCGGGTTCGAGCCTCGATTTCTCGACGAACCGCAGGTTCACCGCTTCGCCGGGATAGCCGATGACGTCGCCATAATCATATTCGTAATAGTCGCTCCAATAGCCCGGCCCGAGATAGCCGACCGTCAGGAACGAGAAATTATGGTCGTGCGGCACGCCGTAGAAGAAGGGATCGGTGCCGCTATGGCGGATGACGCTGTCCTTGACGGCGGGCCAGAAATTGGCGCGCATCATGAAGCGGCGCGACCGGCTGTGAAGCATCACCACCTGGGCGCTATACTGGTTTTCGCGAACCTGCCCTTCGCAGCGCTGCTTCAGCTCCTCGATCATCAGGTCGCCGAGAAAGGTGCGGTTGTTGGCGAGCTTCTTCAGCGCCGGCCCCCAGGACGCGAAATTGTCTTCGTCCTGGCTGTCGAAATCGCCGGTCTCGAGAAGCTCGACGAGTTCGGCAAGCTCCAGCTTCTCGTCGGTGGGAGCGTCAATGATGCGCGGCACTTCGGGTCTCCATCGGCGCTTGCAGCTCCTCTCCGAAGAAGAGCTGCAGAGTCTGCTGAGCGGCGGCACGGACTTCGGGATGGGGATCGGAAGTGGCCATTCGCCTCAAGGCGGGCGCCGAACCTTCCGAATCCATCGCCAACATTTCGCGCATGATGTACCAGCGCGTGTAGAAATTCGGATTGTCGAGCAGTTCCTCCAGCACCGGAAAGGCGTCATCGCGCTCCATCGTTCGGAGCAGTGAAACCATCATCTGGACCCGAGAGCTCGCCTCGTCGGTGCTGCTGGCGCTCAGAAAGGCCAGGCTCCTGCTGTCATATTCCGCGGCAAGCGGCGCCGCGCCGGCGCGGACGATCGCCTGGAAGAAGAGCATGTCGCCTTCGGCATGCTCGATCACGAAGCTCTGGCGGCGCCCGTCGATCAATATCTCCTCGCCATCCTCGATCCGTCGGCGGCCGGTGAGGCGACAGCTTCCCGCATCGGAGGCGATGAACCCGTCCTCGATCGCCGGCGCCTCCCAGAAGGAGATGGTGGCGCCCCCGGCCTTGACGTAACGGAACAGTGTCGTGACGCCCGTAAAGGCGATGGAAGCGGCGCGATTCTTGACCGACTTCTTCGCCGCCAGCATCTCGACCCCGCTGACTCCCAACGCGATCGATAGGTCGGGATGGTTGTAGAGCAGAAGCCCGTTGTGAATTTCGCTCGAAATCGGGTGCATCGGCGGCCGGAAAAAGGGATCGGCCCGGCAGAGGGCGATCATTTCCGCCATCATCTCGTCAAGCTCACCGGCGGCGTCGATAAAGTCGCGTGCCAGCGCCAGGACGTTCGCCGCCGTTCGGTCCCGAAGCAGGGTCATGTCCCGTTCCAGCACGTTCAGCAGCCGGTGACGGCTCCATTTGCGGGCGCAGGCTTCGACGGTTTCGTAGGACCGCTTCTGGGCGTCCCGATCGGTCAGCCAGGCAGCCAGAGCCGCGCCAGGAATCATCTCGAAAGCTCCGGAAAGTTCAAAAAAGTGGGCGGAAGGTGCACGCACCCTCCGCCCTTGTCACGCCTCAAAGGGCGATAAAGATGGCGAGGACGGCGCCGAGGCAGAGAGGTCCGCCGACCTCCTTCTGCTTCAACGAACCGTGCAGCCCGACGCTGGTCTTCAGCTCCGGGATCGCGCCGATTTCGATCTTCTTCTTCATTGATATTCCCCTCTGATAGTCGGGTACCGACAAGAGGAAAGCGGTGAACGCCCACGGCTCGGCCAAGAAACCGCCCGGCGCGTGAGCCGACTTGGGATGCCGTGCTGGCACCCTTCGCTGACTCCCCCCGGGAAGAGCGTTCAAACCTCCCTCGCTGGCCTTAGTCCCTGGAAATCGGCGGACATGTCGCATGGTTAGAAAAAAATTTACCGTGTTTGGGAACCCTCTGTTTACCAAGCTGTTTCTTCCGGCTCTTTACCTCCCCTGCGGCGCCGTCTAGCCAGTGGGGAGTGGACAGGAGTGCGCAGAACAGCGGCACAAGCGAGGTGCGCAGCGCCCATCGCTTCGACGAGGCAAGGCTGGAAGCCTGGCTGACCGCGAATGTGGAAGGCTTTGCCGGGCCGCTCAGGGTCGAGCAGTTCAAGGGCGGCCAATCCAATCCGACCTACAAGCTGATCACTCCGTCACGGAATTATGTGCTCAGGCGCAAGCCGCCGGGTCCCCTTCTGCCCGGGGCGCATGCGGTCGACCGGGAATATCGCGTGATCACGGCCTTGGGCGGGCAGGGTTTCCCGGTGGCGAGGAGCCATGCCCTCTGTCTCGACGAGGAAGTGATCGGAACCGCTTTCTACGTGATGGAGATGGTTGAGGGCCGCATCTTCTGGGACCCCGCTTTGCCGGAACTGGAGGCTGGCGATCGCCCGGCCTATTTCGACGCGATGAACGCGACCATCGCCGCGCTTCACCGGATCGATCCCGAGGCGGCGGGGCTGGGCGATTATGGCAAGCCGGGCAATTATTTCGCTCGGCAGATCGCGCGCTGGTCCAAGCAATATCAGCAGGATGCCGAGGCTGGCCGCGTTCCCGCCATGGACCGTCTGGTCGAATGGCTGCCGGACAACGTGCCTCCCGACGAGCCGCAGCCGCGGATCATCCATGGCGACTTCCGCTGCGACAATATGATCTTCCATCCGGATCGGCCGGAAGTGCTGGCCGTGCTGGACTGGGAATTGTCGACCCTCGGCCACCCGCTCGCGGACTTCAGCTATCACCTGATGATGTATCGAATGCCGGACGCGCTTGCCGGCCGCGACCTCTCGGCACTGAACATCCCGTCCGAGGCCGACTATGTTGCCGCTTATTGCCGCCGAACCGGCCGCGACAACATTCCCGACCTCGATTTCTACATGGCCTTCAATCTTTTCCGACTCGCCGGGATCGTTCACGGAATCAAGGGAAGGCTGGTCCGGGGCAATGCCTCCTCGGCTCATGCGGGCGAGATGGTGAAGCGGCTGGAGCCGCTCGCGGAACTGGCCTGGGCGCAGGCGTTGAAGGCCGGCGCCCGCTAGGGGGTTGCGCGCCGATGCCGATCCCCTAGGCTGGGCCGAGGGGGAAAATGACGCAAGCGGCAACCAGCGGCTGGAACGAAAGGCTGAGGCGCGCCTTCCGGCAGGTCGGACCGGCTCGCCTGGTCGGCACCCTGCTCTTCCTCCTCCTCGGTCTCTACGTCGCCCGCGCCGGCTGGGAGCTGCCGCTCGTCAGCGATGCGGAGCGGGCGCTCTACGACCTGCGCCTGAAGAGCACGGCCGAAGTCGTCGAGGAGCCGGATTCGCGCATCACCCTGGTCGTCTATGACGACGCCACGCTTGAGCTCCTGGGCAAGCGTTCGCCGCTGGATCGCCAGATGCTCGCCCAGGCCTTGACCGCGCTCGACAGGATGGGTCCTCGGGCGATCGGGATCGACATATTGATCGATCAGTCCCAGCCGGAGGACGAGGCGCTGATCCGCGCCTTTCAGGGCCTGCGCACGCCCACCTACCTCGCCTTCGCGACTGCCGCGACCAATCCGGACCAGATGGAGCCTTGGCAGGAACAATTTCTGCGCGGCTTCCTCGACCGGGTCGGCTCGCCATTGGTGCGGCCGGCCAGCATCCGGATGGAACCCGACCTTGAGGATGGTGTGATCCGGCGCTGGACTCGCCAGGATGACGGCCTTCCGCCGCTGCTGACGACCGCCATGGCGCCGATCCATCCCGAATTTCGTGAATATGGCGGAAGCATCGATTTCCAGCTTCCGGCCGATTCGGACGCTGGGCGTTTCCCCAAACTGTCCATCGAAGTGCTTGCCCAGCTCGAAACCGGCGAGCTGCCGGCCGAGGCCCGAGCCGCCGTCGAAGCGGGGCTGGCGGAGCAGATACGCGGCCGCTACGTTCTGATCGGCGGCGACATCCACGATCTCGACGATTTCGAAACGCCTCTGACCCGGTTCGACTATGGCTGGATGAAGGGGCTGGAAGTCCACGCCCAGATGCTCGCCCAGCTGCTCGACGGACGGATGCCGGCTCGGCTTCCGGGTTGGGCGCTCTGGCTCGCGGCCCTGGGCGTCGTCATTTCCGGAGCGCTCAGCAGCCTGCTCGAGCTGCGCGGCTGGAAGCTCGGTCTTGCCCTCGTCCTTCAGCTCGCCTTTTTCGGTTATCTCCCCTTCCACCTCCAGTCGATCGATGTCGACACGATCGATCTTCCGGCCGCCGGCTGGGCGGTCGGCTGGCTGTTCGCCTTCGTCGGGGTCGGCACCGCCGCCCGCGCCGTCGGTTCGGAACAGCGCCGCTTCGCCCAGTCCGCGCTGGGCAAATATCTTCCCGCCGATGTCGCCAGCGAAATCATGCGCGATCCCGGCCGACTCGCCCTCAGCGGCGAAAAGAAGCAGATCTTCGCTTTGTTCACGGATCTGGAAGGCTTCACCAAGCTGAGCCACGCCATCACCCCCGAACAGCTTTCCACACTGCTCAACCGCTATCTCGACCTGATGAGCGAAACGGTGCTCAGGCATGGGGGAACGATCGACAAGTTCGTCGGCGATGCCGTGGTCGCCTTCTGGGGCGCTCCGATCGCTCGCGAGGATGATGCCGATCGCGCAGCGAGGGCGGCCATGGCGATGTACGAATGCGGACAGGAATTCGCCCGCACCGCCGGCGACGACATTCCGCCGATCGGCCGGACTCGAGTCGGCCTTCATCGCGGCGAGGCGGTGGTCGGCAATTTCGGCGGCAAGGACCGGATCCAGTATACGGCGCTCGGCGACGGAATGAACACGGCGGCTCGGCTCGAATCGGCCAACAAGGCGCTCAAGACGACGATCCTGGTCAGCAGCGAAGCGAAGCGGGAATCCACCCTGGACGTGTTCCGGCCGATGGGCCGGATCGTCGTCAGCGGCCGGTCGACTCCGGTCGAAGTGTGGGAACCGGTGCCGCACATGGCGTCGGAAATCCGCGCTCGACTGAATGCGCTCTGGCTCCGCTTCGACGGCGGCGACGCTTCGGCGCTCGCCGAAATCGAGCAGATTGCCGCCCTCAACAAGGAGGATGCAGCGCTCCAGGAATTCGTCTATAGGATCAGGGAAGCAGGTCCGGGAGGGTATTTTGTCTTGGGTTCCAAGTAGAGCTTCGATCCGCCGCCTCGCCATTGGCGCGCTGTTCGTCACCGCCGCCGCTTCGGCGGCCGCCAACGTCCTCGTCGTTCGGTCCGCCGGCCCCTCGGCGAAGAGCTATCCGCCGGGCCGCTCACTGCCCGACAACGCTCGAGTCACATTGCGCGACGGCGACACTCTGGTCGTCCTCGACTCGCGCGGAACGCGGACCTTCCGCGGTGCCGGCACCTACAACCTGGCGTCGTCGCAGCAGACGGCGGCCCGAACGGTCGCCACCTCGGACGGCCGTCGCGCCCGGATCGGGGCGGTGCGCAGCGCCGGAATCGTTCCGAGCAGCCCGACGACCATCTGGCATGTCGACGTCACCCAGAGCGGCAATATGTGCCTCGCCAATCCGACCAACGTGATGTTGTGGCGCCCCGATCCGAGCGAGACGGCGACGCTGACGATCAGCGGTCCGGGCGGAAGCCGCCAGGTCGAGTGGCCGGCCGGTCGAGCGACCATCGCCTGGCCGTCGGACCTCGCCATTTCCGGGGGCGCCGAATACAGCCTTCAGCATCCGGGGATCGCGGTTCCGTCGCGGATCACGTTCAGGATGCTTCCGTCGGCGCCCGCCGACATGCAGGGCGTCGCCCAGGCGCTGATCGAGAATGAGTGCCGCGAGCAGCTCGACCTGCTCGTCGACAGTGCGCCGACCCAGCAATAGCTTCGGCGACATTCCACGAAGATCGAGGGCGGCGCCTCCCGGGAGGCGCCGCCCTTCTTCTTACTGCCCGGTCGGGAAGCCGCGCTTCCTGAGCAGCGCGTTCACGTCCGGGTCGCGCCCCCGGAACTGGCGATAGGCTTCGGCCCGATCGGTCTCGTTTCCGGTCGACAGCAGATATTCGGCGAAGCGCCGCGCCGTTTCCGGGTCCCAGACATTGCCGGTCTCCTCGAACGCCGCCCAGGTGTCGGCGTCCATCGTTTCCGACCAGAGGTAGGAATAATAGCCGGCCGAATAAGCGTCGGACGAGAAGAGGTGATTGAAGTGCGGCAGTCGGTGCCGCATCACGATCTCGCGCGGCATTCCGATCCGCTCCAGCGTCTCGCGCTCGAACGCATCGGGATCGACGACTCCGTCGGGGCGAAGGTGGAGCGCCATGTCGACCAGCGCCGACGACAGATATTCGACCGTCGCGAAGCCCTGGTTGAACTGCTGGGTCGCCTGGATTCGATCGACCAAAGCCTGCGGGATCGGCTCATTCGTCTGGTAGTGCCTCGCAAAACGGTTCAGGATCTGCGGCGTCAGCACCCAGTTTTCATGCACCTGGCTGGGATATTCGACGAAGTCGCGCGGGGTTCCGGCGAGCGTCGGATAATGGGTGTCGGACAGGAAATAGTGGATCGCATGGCCGAATTCGTGGAACAGGGTTTCGGCGTCGTCGACGCTGATCAGCACCGGCTCGCCGGGGCCCGGCTTGACGAAATTGTTGTTGTTCGATCCCAGCACGATCCGGTCGCCGAGCAGCCCTGAACGGCTTCGGTAGGTGGTTGCCCAGGCGCCCGAGCGCTTGCCGGTCCGGGCGAACATGTCGCCGTAGAAGACCCCGACATCGCGGCCCTGAGCGTCCGTCACGTGCCAGGTGCGGATGTCCGGATGCCACACCGGCACCTGGCCGGTATTCTCGGTGAAGCGCAGCCCGTAAAGCTGACCGGCCATGTAGAACATGCCCTCGATCATGTTGTCGAGCTGGAAATAGGGTTTGATCTCGTCCTGGGAGAGATTGTACCGCTCCTGGCGGACCTTCTCCATATAGTAGCGGTAGTCCCAGGGCTCGATCGTGATGTTGTGGCCGAGCTGGTTGGCGATCGCCTGCTGTTCCCGCACTTCCTCGCGAACCCGTGCCACGGCCGCCGGCCAGACGCGCATCATCAGTTCCTGGGCGCGCTGCGGCGTTCCGGCCATCGTGTCCTGCATCCGCCAGTGCGCATGGGTCGGATAGCCGAGAAGCCGCGCCCGATCGGCGCGAAGCTTCACGATCTGACGGATCGTCTCGTTGGTGTCGTTGGCGCCGCCATTGTCGCCGCGATTGACGAAGGCACGCCAGACTCGCTCTCGCAGCGGCCGGTTGTCGGCGAAGGTGAGCACAGGGTCGACCGCCGACCGGGTGTTGACGATCGCATATTGTCCCGCCGGCAGATTGCGCTCGCGGGCCGCGGCGGCTGCAGCGGCCTTCACGTCGTCGGGAACGCCCGCCATCTCCGCTTCGGTGGCGGTGATGAAGGTCGACTCGTCGGCGAGAACCTTTTCGCTGAACTCGGCGAACAGCCGGGCGAGCTGCTGGTTGTAGGCGGAAAGCTGCTGCTTCTGCTCGGGAGTCAGATTGGCCCCGCGCTGGACGAACTGGTCGTAGATCCGCTTGACCAGCCGCTGCTGCTGGGCGTTGAGGCCGGAACTTTCGCGCGCGTCATAGACTGCCTTGACCCGCTGGAAGAGCTGCGGGTTCAGGATGATTTCGTCGAAGGCGGCGGCGAGGCGCGGGCCCCATTCGCGTTGAAGCGCCTGATATTCCGGCGTTGCCATGTTCGAAATCATCACGCCGAAAACCGCGCCGACCCGATCGAGCCGGTCTCCGGTCCGTTCGAGCGCCTCGATCGTGTTGGCGAAGGTCGGTGCAGCGGGATTGCCGGCGATCGCTTCGATCTCTCGGCGCTGCTCGTCGATCGCGAACTGGAAGGCTTCGGGGAACAGGTCCGGACGAACCCGGTCGAAGGGGGGAACGCCGTCGAACGGCCCCGTCCAGTCGGCGAGCAATATATTGTCGGGAACGGGCACGGATGCCTGGCGGACCGGCTCGGCCGCTGCCGCGCTGGAGACTTCGCTGCCGTTCGTCGTCGCGCACGCGCCGAGCGCAATCGCGGCCGCGCCTGCCATAAGGAATGCCTTCACTCTTCTCTCTCCATATCCAAATATTGGCTGCCGTCGCTCGAGCCCAGGGCGCCGGAATCCGGAACTTCCATATAGGCGCCGGTCTGAACGCTTCGCAACGCCGTGCTGACCGCATGCCCTAAGTCCATGGACTTGATGGCCAATCTGCGGGTTTCACGGGGAATTGGCTAGTCGGTTGTTAACTTTGTTTCGGCGCTGCCGTTACTCCCCCCGTCCGCAGTGGTGCGGCTGATCTTGAAAGGGGGGCACAATGACGGTTATCAACACCAACACGGCTGCGCTTCGCGCCCAGAATGGCGGCCGCCTCGCCAACGAGGCGCTGAGGATGGCGCAGGAGCGTCTGTCGACCGGCAAGCGCATCAACTCCGCGAAGGACGACGCCGCCGGCCTCGCCATCGCTTCGTCGATGACCTCGCAGATCCGCGGCATGAACCAGGCGATCCGCAACGCCAATGACGGCATTTCCTTCGCCCAGACGGCGGAAGGCGCTCTCAATGAAGTCAGCAACATGCTTCAGCGCATCCGCGAGCTCGCGGTGCAGAGCAAGAGCGGCACCTATAGCTCGACCGACCGGACCAATCTCCATGCCGAGGCGGCCCAGCTCCAGGCGCAGGTGGTGGATATTCTCGCCAACACCAAGTTCAACGGAGTGAATGTGTTCGACTTCGCTTCGACGGACACGACCGGCGACGACATCATCATCCAGGCCGGCCCCGAGGCGGCTGCAACCGTGAACATCGCCAAGGCCTTTCTGGACAGCGACAATTTCGAGGCCGCCGACTTCGCCGTCGACACCGTCGCCAATGCGACGACCACGATCGCCAATGTCGACGCCAATCTCGGGGCGATCAACACGGTTCGGGCAACGCTCGGTGCGGCACAGAGCCGGCTCGACGCCGTCATCAACAATCTCAGCAACGGAGTCACCAATCTTTCCGACTCGCGTTCGCGGATCGAGGATGCCGATTTCAGCATCGAGTCGACCAATCTCGCAAAGGCGCAGATTCTGAGCCAGGCCTCCACCGCCATGCTGGCCCAGGCCAACCAGAGCCAGCAGGACGTTCTCAGCCTGCTTCGCTAGTCCGCACTCGCAATCGTTCGCCGGCGGCCCTGAAGGGCCGCCGTCCGAACAGCGCCCGGTTCAGGGAAAGGCTTCGATTGAACCGGTTCCGCAACGAGTATAGTCTCGACTCATGCGCCTCGCCGCGGCCCTGCTCGTCTCCGCCTTCGTCCTTGCGGGCTGCGGAAAGGTCGAACTCGATCTTGGCGAGGTCACTCCGACGCGCTGGGCGATGTTCGAGCAACCGGAGGTCGGGACCGACGCCGCCCTGTTCGACTTGGAGGTACGCGCCGGATCGCTGAGGGCGGTCATGGATCAGGGCGGCACCGTGGATCTATCGGTGTTCGATTGCGACTCGCCCGACGGACCGACGGAGACCGTGCCGCTCTATTTCGGTGGCGAGCCGCTGGCAGGACTGGTCGGCAGCCAATTGTCTTCCGACCCCGAAATGTCGCTCCTTCTCAATGCCGCCATTCCCCACCGGGCGTGGGAGGATAGCCGGCCCTGCGCCCGCTTTGTCGGCCGCCCTGGCCTCTTCGCACCGGAAATCGTCAGCCGACCGGTGCCGCTGCCGCCGATACCGCGCTAGCCGGCGCCTTCCGGGCGATCGTTCGGCTTGGGCGTCGGGATTCGGCCGCGGCCCGTAACCGTGCTTGCAACCGGATCAGCGCGGGCGGGCGAGCTCGGCGATGGTCGCGTCGATCATGGCCTTGTCGGCGCCGGCATCGAGGCGCTCCCGGATCAGGCGCTCCGCCGCGGCGGTTGCCGCGCTCGCGGCCTTGGCGCGGACCTGATCGAGGGCGGCGCGCTCGGCCGCCGCAATCTTGTCCTCGGCCATTCGGGTTCGGCGCTCGACCAGGGCGGCGCTGTCCGTGCGCGCCTGTTCGACGATCTGCTCCGCCTCCTGGCGGGCGCGCTCGATCACCGTCGCCGCTTCCGCTTCGGCGGCGGCGGCCTTAGCCTGATATTCCGCCTTCAGCGCTTCGGCTTCGGAGCGAAGCCGAGCCGCCTCGTCGAGCTGCTCGCGAATGCCCTGGATCTTCCTGTCCAGCGCCCCGCCGATCGCGGCCGGAACCTTCTTCCAGAGCATGATCGCGATGACCACAGCCATCGCCAGGGCCACCCAGGCGGTGGCGTCGAGGCCGAGCGCGCTCGGTTCGGCATGCGGGGGTACCCCGTGGCCCTCGTCAGCCGCCGTCGTCAGCGCATGTTCGCCGGTATGCGGCATTGCGCCCTGCTCGCCCTTGGTCGAGGCTTCGATCAGATTTTGCTCGGTCGACGCGACCGGCGCAGTTGCTTCAGCCATGTGCCAGCGCCGCCTTTACTGCCTGGTTTGCCTCGGTCTCGCTGACCTTCATCCCGGTGAGCCGGGCAACGATCTCCTGTGCGGCCTCGGCCGCCACCGACTCGATCTCCGCCATTGCAGAATCGCTGGCCTCGCGGATCCGGGCTTCGGCCGCCGCGACCCGGGTTGCCGTCTCCGAATCCGCCGCCTTCATCCGCTGCTCGGCTTCGCGCTGAGCGGACTCCTTGGCGGCCTGAGTGACTTTCAGCGCCTCGGCCCGGTTGGCTTCCATGCGCGCCCGATACGCCTCCTCGTTCGAGTCCGCGGCGGCCCGAGCGGCCTCGGCAGCCGCGAGGTCCGACGAAATCTTGCTTTCCCGCGCCTCTACCGTGGCGCTGATCTTCGGCAGCATGCCACGGCCGATCACCAAATAGATGAGGCCGAAGGTCACGACGAGCCAGAAGAGCTGCGACGCGAAGATTTCCGAGATTTGGCTGATCTGAGGCATTTCAGTCCCATTCCCGTTCGGGCTGGGCTCGAAAGCCCAGCCCTTCTCGACGAAGCCCCCCGCCGGGCGAGGGGCGAACGGCGTTGTTCTTCGTGCTTAGGCGACGAAGAGCAGGATCATCGCGACGACGAAGGCGAGCAGGCCGAGCAGCTCCGCGGCCGCGAAGCCGATGAACAGCCGGCCCTGCTGGCCATCGGCAGCCGCCGGATTGCGAAGCGCGCCCTCGAGGAACGAGCCGAAGACGTTGCCCACGCCAAGCGCGGCCATGCCAACGCCAATCGCCGCAAGACCGGCACCCAACAGCTTTGCTGCTTCTGCGTCCATGTTAAAACTCCCTTCGTGTAAACGGTTGAAAATAGCGACTTGGAAATCAGTGCAAGTTGACCGCGTCGTTGAGATAGAGCGAGGTCAGAAGCGCAAAGACATAGGCCTGGATCACGGCAACCAGCAGCTCGAGGGCGCTGATTCCCACCATCAGCAGGAAGCTCGGAATGCTGACGATCACCGGCACCCAGGCGGCTTCGGCATTGAAGCCGTTGATGACGAAGCCGCCGAGCACCTTCAACAGGATGTGGCCGGCGGTCATGGCGACGAAGAGTCGAAGGCCGAGGCTGAACGGCCGGACCATGAACGAGACGAATTCGACCGGAACCAGGATCGGAAGCATCCACCAGGGCGCGCCGTGCGGAACGAACAGCGAGAAGAAATGAAAGCCGTGACGGATGAACCCGACGCCGAGAACGATGGCGAAGGACACGATCGCCAGCACCGCGGTGATCGTCAGGTGGCTGGTGACGGTGAACGGGTGAAGCCCGACCAGCCCGACCGGGAGCAGGCCGAGCAGGTTGGCGACCAGGATGAACATGAACAACGAGAAGACGTAAGGCGTATATCGCCGCCCCTCCGGCCCGATGTTCGTCGTCATCATGTTGGAGATGAAGCCGGTCACGCCCTCGACCGCCGCCTGCCAGCGGCCGGGAACCAGCTCGCGCTTCATTCCGCCGAGCATGAAGATCCACAGCACCGCGACCGTGAGCACCATCCACAGAGCGGAATTGGTGAACGCGATCTGATGCCCGCCGACAGTGAACCCTTCGAAGATGGTCTGCACCTCGAACTGGTGCATCGGGTCAATCTTGCCTTCTTCGGCCGCCACGCTGTGATTCCCGTCCGATAGTCCAAACGCCCGAAATCAGTCCGGGCGTTTGCTTGAAATCCGAATGATGTTCCTGAACGCCGCCGCTATTCCGAGGAACATCAGCGCGAGCAGGAGCCAGGGCGAAGTCCCGAGCCAGCGGTCGAGCAGCCAGCCGATCAGAGCTCCGCCTGCAAGGCCCCCGATAAGGTCGGCAAGAACCCGGTTTCCGAGCCGATAATCATCGTCAGCTCGAGTCCGAGTCCGGCCGGTCCTTGCCGCTTCCTCAGCCTGCGCTCGCTTCAGCCGCTCATCGAGCGAGGCGAGCCTCGCATCTTCCGGAAGACCAGGGTCCTGCCGGGGTTCGTTTTCCGCCATGCCAAACTCCCGTGGAACAAGCCGCCGCAAACCAGGGACTCATCAGGGCGAGGGACATGCCGGCGAACGAACCCGCCAAGGCGCGGTTCCTTTAGGAATGGGCTTCCGGCAAGTCAACAGCAGCGATGCTGCGCTGCGATGGCGTTGTCGCTTTAGCTTCGAAGGCTTGGCTCAGCCGCAATAGCTCGGAAGCGGCACCGGCTCGTTGCCGTTGCGGGTACGCCAGACGCCGTCGGTGAGGCGATATTTCTGACCCGGGCCGACCCGGGTGCGAAGCAGCTCGCACGCCGTGCTTGCGGCCACTTCCTCGATCGTCGCCCCCCGCCGGGCGGCGAGGTCGGTATAATAAGCGCGGCGCTGGATGTTGATCGCGTCGACCTGCGCCCGGATATCGGCCGGCGCCGAACCGGCGATCCCGAGATAGCCGTCCGCCTGCTCGCCCACCTGGCCGGTGGCACGAAGCTGGGCGGCGGCGGCATCGCCGCCCTGAGCCGCGAACGCATAGGCGGTTCCGCCCGCCACCAGAGCGAGGCCCAGCCCGGCGGCAATCATCAGTTTCATCGAGCGGGTCATCAGAACACTCCTGGGTTTCGCTGTATCAACTCCCGAACATCCTCCTGGAGCCGAACCACCACTTCCTGGCGGATGTTGATGTTGAGATTGATCTCGATCGGCCGCTCCGGCGCACTCACCTGGACGCAGCCGGTGAGAAGGGCCGGAAGGAGCCCGACGACGAGAAACTTTCCCAACAGCTGCATTGCAGTCCGGCTCGCATCGCGATCCTCTTGCGTCAATATGGCTGAATTCATTGCACAGGCTCGCTTTCATCATCCTGAACGTCTGGAACGGTGGCGGAACCATCGCGAAGCGCTTGCGGAAGCACCGCCTGGATCAGCGGCGTCGGGTCCTCGAACGAGCGCGCAGTGGCGATCAGGGCACGGAATTGGCCCTCGATCCGGATGTTGAATTCGAACGGGATCCGGGCGACCTGGCGAAGCACCCGGCCCGCCACCGCCTGCATGATCCCGCCGCCCGACGGCAAGGTGGTCAGGCTCGGATCGCGAGCGATTCCGTCGAGATCGATGATGGTGATGAACTCGCCGCCCAGGGCGCCGTTCAGAGTGACGTCGAACTTGCTGTAGCGAAGCGACTTGAGGGCGTTGAAGGCGAGGATGCCGTAAGGCCCGAGGTCGCGATCGGTCAGCTCGCCGACATAGGACAGGGTGCCGCCGCCTTCCCGGGCGGCAAGCCGGCCGTCGACGATCTGGCCGCCGCTCTGGTCGAACCGCATCGGAACGATTCCGTCGAACGTGCCGGTGGCCGCGATGTTCGAAAATTCCATCTGCTGGATGAATCGGGCAGCATCGAGCCCGATCACCTGGAAGGTGAGATATTTGGTCGATTCCTGGCTGAAATCGAGAAGGGTGGGCTGAAGCAGCAGCTCGCCGCCCGCGAACGGCCAGCGGCCGGCCTCGATCGCCACATGGTAATTGGGCCGGAGCTGGAACCGGACCTCGCCCTCATAGACGTCGACGCCCGCCCGGATCAGGTCGATTCGCGCCACCTGTCCGGGCGCGCTGGTGAGTCCGAGCAGGTCGGTGAACTCGATCGTCGTCGACAGCCCCTCGACCGGGCCGAACGGGGCAGCCAGGTCCATGTCGGCGGTCGAAAAGATGCCGCGGCTTCGGCTTCCTTCCGAATCCCACTCGATCCGGCCTTCCCCGGTGACCGTCCCATCGACCAGAGCGACGACACCGACCGTGAGCGGAGTCAGCTGCTCGGGCTGGAACCCCTCGGAAAAGGTCAGGGCGGGAACTTCGAGCCGGGCCGCGCCGGCACCGCTGTCGAGATCATGGTCGATCGAAGCCCGGGTCACCCTTGTGCCGCTTCCCGGATGGCTGAGCCAGCCGGTCGCGTGGATCCGGTTGTCGACGAGCCGAAGCCGGAAATCGTCGCTGACGAGCGGGTAGAAACGCGGCGGCGCCTGCTCGTCGGCGACCCGGATGCGAGCGCCGATGTCCAGCTCGCCGCCGGCCAGGGTCCAGCGACCGCTTCCCTCGCCGAGAAGCAGCGGGACGTTGGCGACCTTTCCGGAAAGCCCGGCGAAGCTCCCGGCGATTCCGGAACGGGTGAAGCGGCCTTCCAGCCGTTCGACATCGAGTCGATTGACAGAGTCTGGCGAGCCGAGCCGGGCGGCGAAATCCGTCGCCTCGAAACCGTCGAGCCCGACTCGAAGCCGCCCCGCTGCCAGCTGGATCGGCGACTGGCCGAGCCGGCCGGCAAAGCGAGGGGAGCGAAGCTCGGCCCCGGCCTGGACGCCGCCCCTTCCCTGCCAGACCAGGCCCGGACCGACCGGACAGAGAGGCAGGCGCGAAGGGCCAAGCTGGAGGTTCTCGTAGCGAAGGGCTCGAAACGAGGCGGAAACGCAGCCTTCGCCGATCGCCAGCCCCCGCGGTCCGAAGCGCCCCCGAAGCGGCAGGACCAGTCCCGTCACCTCGCCGCCCTCGAACGGACCGTCCAGCGAGGCGACCGTCTGGAAGTTTGTCTCACCTCCGTCGCCGACGCTGAAGCGGATGTCGGCGAGCGCCAGCCGCGAATCGCGAGTCCTGATCGGCGCCACCCGGGCCAGTCCGCTCCATCCGCCGCGCTGTCTCTCGAGGCGCAGCCGGCTTTCGGGGAAGCCGCCGCCGGACAGCGCCAGATCGCCGTCAAGCTCGATATCGCCGCCTGGCCAGCGATAGACCAGCCGCTCGCCCGCGAGCCGGGCGCCGCTTTGCGCGTCCAGTCGAAGACTTTCCAGGCGGACGGAGCCGGCGCCGCCGAGGGCGAGGATGTGGAGGTCGGCCGATCCCTGCGCACCGCCGCGACCGGCGCGGGTCAGCGCTTCGGCCAGAATGGCGCCGGCGGGCCCGACCGGCGTTCCCTCGGCAGAACGCAGGGTTCGGGCGATGGCGTCCAGTTCCCCGCCAGCGAGTGAAAGGCCCCGGACGGAGAGCTCGCCGTCGAGCCGAAGGTCGCCATGCCGGGGCGAAACCACGTAACGGCCGGCGAACCGGGTCTGGTCGGAGCGGAAGGCGTCGATCGCGGTCGCGGCCGAACCGATCTCGACCTGGCCGCCGGTGCGCTCGGCATTGCCGGCGAAGACGAGACGGCCCTGCAGGTCGGCCATGTTATGCGGACCGGCGGCGAATCGTTCGGCGCGAATGTCCGTCTGCCCTCGCCAGGAATCGATCCCCGGTGAAAGCGTCGCATCGAGAGTGAAGAGCGGGCGCTCCACCGCCAGGTCGTCCTCGCAGCGCAGGCTGGCGATCGCCAGCGGGCCGCGGAAGCTCGGCCTCAGATCGTCGACCGCGACCGCGACATTGCCGACCGGACGGGCGATCGCGCATTCGCCGAGTCGAAGATTGCGCGAAACCATTGCCATTCTTCCGCGGAAGCCGTCGGACAGATTGCCTCGGCCGTTCAGCGAGAGCGCCAGCAAGCCTGCCGGGGTGTGGAGCGCGATCGCCGAATCGGCAATGTCCACAGGCTGGTCCGGCAATCGGAAAGGCAGTCCGCTCGGCGGCGGGAGAAGCCGGTCGATCTCACCGAGGCTGAGCCGGCCGTCGCGAACTCGGCCGATCATTCGGACTCCGCGGGCGGTGATCAGCCCCACCCGAGGTCCGGCAAGCCCGAACAGGATCTGGACGCGCACCTCGCGCGCGGTCAGGTCCGGGTTGCGCGGGTCGCCGATCACGAGATTTTCGAAGATCTGGGTGCCGAGGCCAATCCGCTTGACGTCGTAGGTCGCCTGGACCCCGCGTCGGGCCAGTTCGTCGTCGATATAGTCCGAAGCCAGCCGGACGCGCATCAGCCAGATGGCGGCCAGCGCCGCCAGCAGAAGCAGGAGCGTGACGAGCAGCGTTGCGCGCACCCAGCGCCGCCGCCGCTTTATCGGCTGGATGTCCTGCTCTTCCACTCGTCGGCCTTGCGAAATTCCGTCCGATCAACCTTCACCGGCCCGGGGCGTTCCGGAGCCGTCACGTTTCTGCGGACGTTTGCCTAACGCCACAGCGCACCTTAATCCACGCTTATGGCCGACGCCTCGACCGATGGAAGCGGGCACCGCGCCCGGCTGCGACGGCGCCTCATCGAAGGCGGGCCGGACGCTCTGCTCGATCATGAACTCGTCGAATTCCTGCTGACGGTCACGGTTCCGCGGACGGATACCAAGGCGACGGCGAAGGCGCTGATCCGCAAATTCGGAGGCTTCGGCGCCCTGCTCTCGGCCGACGGGGAGGCACTCGCCCGATCCGGCCTCACCGAGGCTCAGATCGGCGCCATCAAGATCGCCCAGGCGGCCGCTCTGAGGCTGCTCGAAAGCCGGGTCTCGGAGCGCCCGGTGCTCGGCTCCTGGCAGGCGCTTCTCGACTATCTGCGGGCGGACATGGCGCACGCGTCCGTCGAGCGGGTCCGGGTGCTCTTCCTCAATTCCAGGAATGCGCTGATCGCGAACGAAGCGATGTGGGAAGGCTCGGTCGACGAATCGGCCGTCTATATCCGCGAGGTCGTCCGGCGGGCGCTTGACCTTCATGCCACCGCGATCATCATCGTTCACAATCATCCGAGCGGCGATCCTTCGCCCAGCCAGCAGGACGTGCGACTGACCCGCGACCTGGCGGAGGCCTGCCGCCACCTCAAGATCACCCTGCACGACCATGTGATCGTCGGCGCCAACGGCCATTCCAGCCTCCGCGCGATGGGGCTGATCTAGACGCCGAAACGTCACCAATGCGCTATAAGGGCGCGGGGAACGGGCTTCGAATCATGAAACGGACCGTCGCAACCGCCGCCTTGGCCGGCATGCTGATCTTCGCCGCCCAGGCGCATGGCGGACCCGACTCGGCCGCCGATCGCCCGTCCCAAGCCGCCGAACCGCCGGTGATGAGCTGGAACGAATGGCGGATGAGCCTGGGCGGGGCCGAGTCGCCGTCCGAACCGCCTGCCGAAGCTGCGGCGCCGGAGATCCCCTCGAACTCCGTCGACGTCGTCGACGCGCACTGGATGGCGCTGACGATGTGGGGCGAAGCGCGCGGCGAAGGCGAGGAAGCGATGCGCGCGGTCGGGCACGTCATCGCCAATCGCTGGAATTCCGGCGGACGTCATGGCCCGTTCGTCACCGACACGGTCAGCGAAGCCTGGCAGTTCAGCTGCTGGAACCCCGGCGATCCCAACCTCGCCGCGATCCAGAACATCCACGCATTGTCCGAGGACAGCCACGATTTCCGGATGTGGCGGGCGGCGAGGCGGATCGCCGAAGAGATTCTCGCCGGCCGGTCCGATGATCCGACCGGCGGCGCCCTCTTCTACCATACGGTGGACGTGGCGCCGCGCTGGTCGCGCGGAGTCGAGCCGGTCAAGCGGATCGGGCCCCATCTCTTCTTCCTGGCGGCGCGCTAGGTTGCGCCGCCGGGCGGCGGACCATAAAGCCCCGCCATGGTCCCTCGCTATGCCCGCCCCCGGATGACGTCGATCTGGGAGCCTGAGAACAAATATCGCATCTGGTTCGAGATCGAGGCGCATGCGCTCGACGCGATGGCCGAGCTCGAAATCGTCCCCCGGGAGGCCGCCGACAAGGTCTGGGCCTGGTGGCGCACCGACCCGGCGATCGACGTCGCCGCGATCGATGCGATCGAGGCGGTGACCAAGCATGACGTGATCGCCTTCCTGACCTGGGTGGCCGAACAGGTTGGCCCGGAAGCGCGTTTCCTTCACCAGGGCATGACCAGTTCCGACGTTCTCGACACCTGCCTGGCGGTGCAGCTGAAGCAGTCCGCCGAAATCCTCGTCGAGGACCTGGACAGCCTGCTCGAAGCGATCGAGCGGCGCGCCAGCGAGCATAAATATACGCCGACGATCGGCCGGAGCCACGGAATCCATGCCGAGCCGGTCACGTTCGGACTCAAGCTCGCTCAGGCCTTTGCCGAGTTCCGGCGCAATCGCGATCGGCTGGTCCGGGCGATCGAGGATGTCGCCACCTGCGCCATCTCCGGAGCCGTCGGAACCTTCGCCAATATCGATCCCCGGGTCGAGGCGCATGTCGCGGCGAAGCTCGGCCTGAGCATCGAGCCGGTGTCGAGCCAGGTGATCCCGCGCGATCGCCATGCCCACTTCTTCGCCACGCTGGGCGTCGTCGCTTCCTCGATCGAGCGCCTCGCGACCGAAATCCGTCACCTCCAGCGAACCGAAGTGCTCGAGGCCGAGGAATATTTCTCGCCCGGCCAGAAGGGCAGCTCGGCCATGCCGCACAAGCGCAATCCGGTGCTGACCGAAAATCTCACCGGACTGGCGCGGATGGTCCGGGCCTATGTCACTCCGGCGCTCGAAAATGTCGCGCTCTGGCACGAACGTGACATCAGCCACAGTTCGGTCGAACGCTATATCGGGCCCGACGCCTGCATCACGCTCGACTTCGCCCTCGCCCGGTTGACCGGAGTGGTCGACAAGCTCGTCGTCTATCCCGATCGAATGGCGAAGAACCTCAACCGGATGGGCGGCCTCGTCCATTCGCAGCGAGTCCTTCTCGCGCTCACCCAGGCCGGCGCCAGCCGCGAGGACAGCTATCGGCTCGTCCAGCGCAATGCGATGAAGGTCTGGGAAAGCGACGGGACCCTGTCGCTGCTCGAGCTGCTGAAGGCCGATCCTGAAGTGACGGCGCTTCTGTCGGCGGAAGAAATCGAGTCCCGGTTCGACCTCGACTACCATTTCAAGCATGTCGACACCATCTTCGCTCGGGTCTTCGGCTCGGCCGACTAGCAAAGATCCCGTGCCGGCCGAGCGGATCTGAAGGAGGATTCGAATGGCCGATCTTTCCGGCTTCCCGATCACCAGGCGCTGGCCGGCCAGGCATCCCGACCGGCTCCAGCTTTATTCGCTGAACACGCCCAACGGCGTGAAAGTGTCGATCATGCTGGAGGAGATCGGCCTCGCTTACGAGCCGCACCTGGTCGATATCGGCCAGGACGAAAGCCACACGCCTGAATTCCTGTCGTTGAACCCCAACGGCAAGATCCCCGCGATCCTCGATCCGGACGGCCCCGGCGGAAGGCCGCTCGCTCTGTTCGAATCGGGCGCGATCCTGCTCTACCTCGCCGACAAGACCGGTCAGCTCCTGCCCGCCGATCCTGCCGAGCGCTACCAGGCGATCCAGTGGGTCATGTTTCAAATGGGCGGCATCGGGCCGATGTTCGGGCAGGTCGGCTATTTCAACAAGTTCGCCGGCCGCGAGATCGAGGACAAGAGGCCGCTCCAGCGCTACGTCGCCGAATCCCGGCGGCTGCTCGGCGTGCTCGATCGCCGTCTCGACGGGCGCGACTGGATCATGGGCGATTACGGCATCGCCGACGTCGCGACCCTGGGCTGGGTGCGCAATCTCGTCACCTTCTACGAGGCGCGCGATCTGGTCGGCTTCGACGATTTCCGGAACGTCGCCGGCTGGCTGGAACGCGGTCTCGCCCGGCCGGCGGTTCAGCGTGGACTGGAAATCCCCCGGCGCGGCTAGGCTGTTGAAGCCGAACAGTCGTCCTCTCGCCCCAGGCGAAGCCCGCCGTCGAGCCTTTTAGCCGCCCAATGCTTCCTTGAGCTTCTTGAAGAAACCCTTCGAGGCCGGGCATTCCTCCCCGGTTTCCGTTTCCCGGAAGGCTTCCAGCAATTCGCGCTGCTTGGCCGTCAGCTTGGTCGGAGTCTCGACCTCGACCTGGATGACCATGTCGCCATAGCCGCGCCCACCCATGACCGGCATTCCGGCGCCGCGCTGGCGGATCTGCTTGCCCGACTGGATTCCGGCCGGGATCTTGATTTCGTGCTTCTGCTTGTCGAGCCCCGGAACCTCGATGCAGCCGCCCAAGGCGGCGGTGGTGAAGCTGATCGGGCAGCGCGCGAACAAGGTCGTGCCTTCGCGCTGGAAGATCGAATGCCGGGCCATGTGGAGGAAGATGTAGAGGTCGCCCGGCGGACCGCCGCGAACCCCCGCCTCGCCTTCGCCGGCGAGCCGGATCCGAGTCCCCTCGTCGACCCCCGCGGGGATGTTGACCGTCAAGGTCTTGCGCTTCTCGGCGCGGCCCTCGCCGCGGCAGGTCGGACAGGGATCGGCGATCGTCTCGCCGACACCCCGGCATGAGGGACAGGTCTGCTCGACGACGAAAAAGCCCTGGCGCGCGCGCACCTGGCCGCGCCCGCCGCACAGATTGCAGGTGCGTGCGGAAGTGCCGGCCTTGGCGCCCGAACCGTCGCACGGTTCGCAGCGCACCGTGCCGTCGACCTGAAGCTGGACCTCGCGGCCATGATAGGCGTCCTCGAGATTGATCTCGAGGTCGTAGCGAAGGTCGGATCCGCGGAGCACGTTGCGGCGCCGGTCCTGGCCGCCGCTCATGAACTCGCCGAAAATATTGTCGAAAATGTCGGCGAAGGAGCCGAAATCCTGGGCGCCGCCCTGGCCATTGCCGAAGCCGCCGTTGCGGAACGCGGCATGGCCGAACCGGTCATAGGCGGCGCGCTTCTGCGGGTCCTTCAGGCAATCATAGGCTTCGTTGATCGCCTTGAACTTTTCGGCCTTTTCGGGACAGCCGCCGTTGCGGTCCGGATGGCATTCCAGGGCCAGCTTCCGGAACGCCGCCTTGATCGTCCGCTCGTCCGCGTCGCGCGGAATCTGGAGCAGCTCGTAATAATCGCTTTCAGCCATCATGACGCTGACGAACCCCCGAAGCGAAGCGCCCGCCCCTTTCGATCAAGGACCCAGAGGGGCGGGCGTCGCATAAGCATCAGCCCTTGCTGTCTTCGTCGACCTCGGAGAATTCGGCGTCGACGACGTCGTCTTCGCCGCTGCTGGTGCCGCCGCTTTGGCCGGAACCGCCTTCACCGCCCGGAGAGGCGGCCGAGGCCTGCTCCTTCTCGTAAAGCGCCTGGCCGAGCTTCATCGCCACCTGGGCGAGCGCCTGCGCCTTCTGCTGGATCGCCGCGGTGTCGCCGCCGTCGAGAGCGGTTCGGGTCTCCTGGATTGCCGCCTCGATCTCGGACTTCAGCGAAGCGTCGACCTTGTCGCCATGCTCCTTGAGCTGCTGTTCGGTCGAATGGATCAGGCTTTCGGCATTGTTCTTCGCCTCGGCCGCCTCGCGACGCTTCTTGTCCTCCTCGGCGAACTGCTCGGCTTCCTGGACCATCTTCTCGATGTCCTGGTCGGAAAGGCCGCCCGAAGCCTGGATCCGGATCTGCTGCTCCTTGCCGGTGCCCTTGTCCTTGGCCGAAACGTTGACGATGCCGTTGGCGTCGATGTCGAACGTGACCTCGATCTGCGGCACGCCGCGCGGCGCCGGCGGAATTCCGACCAGGTCGAACTGGCCGAGCAGCTTGTTGTCGGCCGCCATTTCCCGCTCGCCCTGGAAGACCCGGATCGTCACCGCATTCTGATTGTCCTCGGCGGTCGAGAAGGTCTGGCTCTTCTTGGTCGGGATGGTCGTGTTGCGGTCAATCATCCGGGTGAAGACTCCGCCCAGAGTCTCGATTCCGAGCGACAGCGGAGTGACGTCGAGCAGGAGAACGTCCTTGACCTCGCCCTGGAGAACGCCGGCCTGGATCGCCGCGCCCATCGCGACGACCTCGTCCGGATTGACTCCGGTGTGCGGCTCCTTGCCGAAGAAATCCTTCACCGTCTCGCGAACCTTGGGCATGCGCGTCATTCCGCCGACGAGGACGACCTCGTCCACCTCATTGGCCTTGACGCCCGCATCGGCCAGCGCCTTGCGGCAGGGCTCGAGCGTGCGCTTGATCAGCTCGGCGACGATCCGCTCCAGGTCGGCGCGGCTGATCGTCTCGACGAGGTGAAGCGGAGTCGAGCTTCCGCCTTCCATGCGGGCGGTGATGAAGGGAAGGTTGACCTCGGTGGTCTGGGCGCTGGAAAGCTCTATCTTCGCCTTTTCCGCCGCTTCCTTGAGGCGCTGAAGCGCGAGGCGGTCATTGCGAAGGTCGATATTCTCCTTCGATTTGAACTTGTCGGCGAGATAGTCGACGAGCTTGGCGTCAAAATCCTCGCCCCCGAGGAAGGTGTCGCCATTGGTCGACTTCACCTCGAACACGCCGTCGCCGATCTCGAGGATCGAAATGTCGAACGTGCCGCCGCCAAGGTCGTAGACGGCAATCGTCTTGCCGTCCTGCTTGTCGAGGCCGTAAGCGAGCGCGGCCGCGGTCGGTTCGTTGATGATCCGAAGCACTTCGAGGCCGGCGATCTGGCCGGCATCCTTGGTCGCCTGCCGCTGAGCGTCGTTGAAATAGGCTGGAACCGTGATCACCGCCTGGGTGACGGTCTCGCCCAGATAGGCCTCGGCGGTTTCCTTCATCTTCTGGAGAGTGAAGGCCGAGATCTGCGACGGGCTGTAGTCCTTGCCGCCGGCATTGACCCAGGCGTCGCCATTGGGTCCGCGCGTGATCTTGTAGGGGACGAGCTCGGTGTCCTTCTTGGTCACCGGATCGTCGAAGCGCCGGCCGATCAGGCGCTTGACCGCGAAGATGGTGTTGTCGGGATTGGTGACCGCCTGGCGCTTGGCCGGCTGGCCGATCAGTCTTTCGCCGTCCTTGGTGAAAGCGACGACGGAGGGGGTGGTGCGGGCACCTTCCGCATTCTCGATGATTTTCGGCTTGCCGCCTTCCATGACGGCAACCGCGCTGTTGGTGGTGCCGAGATCGATTCCGATCACTCTTGCCATGTTCTAAACCTCTTATGCCCCTGACAAAACTCTCCCACCCGCTTGTCCCGTCAAGGCGACGCACAGGTGTTTCGGAGGCGATATAGGGGGCCTTTCTGTTGCGACAAGAAGCGGCCCTGGCCTAAGGCGCGGACATGAAACGCCTTGTTCCAATGCTGATCGCGCTGCTTGCCCTGCAGGGCTGCAATTCTTCTCCACAGGAACCTCGAGTGACGGTCGAGCAGCCGGTGGTGACTCTCCCCGCCGTGGCCGGTCGCCCCGGCGGAGTCTATTTCACGCTTCGAACGAACACCGATCCCACCCGTCTGGTCGCCATCGAAAGTCCGCGCGCCGGACGGATCGAGCTTCACGAGACGGTGGATGAAGGCGGGATGAGCCGGATGCGCCCGCTCGCCGACGCCAGCTTCTCGCCGGACGAAGCTTTGACGTTCGAGCCGGGCGGCCGTCACGGAATGGCGTTCGACCTGGATCCGGCGGTTCGTCCCGGCGACCGGATCGCGCTCACCTTCCGCTTCGATCCGGCGCCGCCGGTGACGGTGGAGGCGGAAGTTCGCGGCCCGGGCGGGGGCCATGCCGCGCACTGACGGGCGACCGCTCACCGAAGGCGAGCGCAGCCTTGCCGCCTCGATCTTCGGTTCAGCGATCGACTATGAAGCGGTTCGGCTGCACCGGCGCAAATGGTTCCCCTTCCACCCGAAGCGGGCGATCATGGCCCCTGACGGCCATATCTGGGTTCATCCCGAAGGGACGCTGTGGAGCGACGATTACGCTTCCGAGCGAACCGGCTTGCAGGCCCTGTTCCTGCACGAAATGACCCATGTCTGGCAGTCGCAGAGGCGCGGCCGCTGGTACCTGGTGCTGATGCGGCATCCCTTCTGCCGCTACCGCTATCGCTTCCGGCCCGAATGGCCGCTGGAACGTTATGGACTGGAGCAGCAGGCGGAGATCGTCCGCCATGTTCACCTGATGCGGCACGGCCACCGGCCGGACGGCGTTCCGGCCCTCGCCGAACTCGAAAATATCCTGCCCTTCGGGCCGAAGACCCATTTGGCGCGAGCCTGACCCGCGAGCCTCCGCCGCCGATGCTTCGCGCCCGCATCCGTGGCCTTTTGCCGCCAGCCATGTCAGAACGGCCCGAGCAATTGGGGAGGGTCATCATGGAAGCCGAGCTCGACACGTTCCGCTCATCGACCTTGGGATGGCTGAAGGGCAGTCTCGCAGGCTGGGGCACGATCGCTCTGATCGTCGGCGGGATCGTCCTCGTGCTGGTTCTTCCCGCGGGCGAGTTCGGCCTGTGGCCGCTGCTGCTGACGCTGGTCGGAATCCTCGTCGTGGCGGTCAAGTGGGTCCAGAACCTCGCCGCCACCTATGTGATCACCGAGGAAAGGCTGATCATCCGCCGCGGAATCCTGTTCAAGAGCATCGACGAGATCGAGCTCTACCGGGTCAAGGACGTCCGGCTCGACTTCACCCTGATCAATCAATGGGCCGGGATCGGCACGATCTGCATCAGCTCGAGCGACGAGACGACCCGCGCCGGCGACCTGGTCATCCGTCATGTGGAAATGGCGCAGTCGCGCCGCGAAGCCCTTCGACGGCTGGTCGACTCCGCCCGCCAGAAGCGGCGGGTGCGCGAATTCGACATGGCGCACGACCATCCCTGAACGCCCGCGGGCGAGCGCACAGGGACGGAGTCCAGTCCCTCAGACGTGAATCGGCTTGCCGTTCACCGCCATCGCCGCTTCCTTGAGCGCTTCGCTGTGGGTCGGGTGGGCGTGGCAGGTATAGGCGATGTCTTCGGACGTGGCGCCGAACTCCATCGCCTGGGCGGCCTGGCCGATCATCGTTCCGGCGACTGACGCGACCATCCACACGCCCAGGACCCGGTCGCTCTTCGCCTCGGCGATCACCTTGACGAAGCCGTCCGGCTCGCGATTGGTCTTGGCGCGGCTGTTGCCGAGCATCGGGAACTTGCCGGTCCTCACCTCATAGCCCTGAGCCTTCGCGTCCTCTTCCGTAAGGCCGACCCCGGCGATTTCGGGCATGGTGTAGACGACGCTGGGGATCACCTCGTGATTGACGATTCCGATCTGGCCGGCGAGGATTTCGGCAACGGCAATGCCCTCATCCTCGGCCTTGTGGGCGAGCATCGGGCCCGGAGTCACGTCGCCGATCGCGTAGATGCCCTCGACCCCGGTACGAAATTCGTGATCGACCTCGATCTGGCCGCGGCCATTCACCTGAACGCCGGCCTTTTCGAGATCGAGCCCTTGGGTGTTCGGGCGCCGGCCGATCGACACCAGGACGACGTCCGCTTCGATCGTCTCCGACGCTCCGCCCTGGGCGGGCTCGACGGTCAGGGCGACACCCGATTCGGTCTTTTCCGCCCGAGTGACCTTGGTCGACAGCCGGAATTCGAAGCCCTGCTTCTTGAAGATCTTGTTCGCTTCCTTGCGGACTTCGCCGTCCATTCCGGGAAGGATCTGGTCGAGGAACTCGACCACCGTCACCTTGGCGCCGAGACGCCGCCAGACCGAACCGAGCTCGAGCCCGATCACTCCTCCACCGATCACGACCAGATGGTCTGGAACCTTGCCGAGCTCCAGCGCGCCCGTGGAATCGACGATCCGCTCCTGGTCGATCTCGACCCCGGGCAGCGGAGTCACCGAAGAGCCGGTGGCGATCACGAAATCCTTCGCCCGATAGGCGGTTCCGGCAACGTCGATGCTGTTGCGGCCGGTGAACCGGGCATGGCCTTTCAGCCAGGTCACCTTGTTCTTCTTGAACAGGAATTCGATGCCGCCGGTGAGGCCCTTCACCGCTTCGCGGCGACCGGAATGCATCGCTTCGAGGTCGAGCTCGACGCCGCTCGTTCGAATGCCCCATTTGGCGAGGGCGCCGTGATTGGCCTCCTCGAACAGCTCGGACGCGTGAAGCAGCGCCTTGGACGGGATGCAGCCGACATTGAGGCAGGTACCGCCCAGCGTTTCGCGGCTTTCGACGCAGGCCGTCTTCAGCCCAAGCTGCGCCGCTCGGATCGCCGCCACATAGCCGCCGGGGCCGGCGCCGATCACGATCAGGTCGAAGTCAGTTTCTGCCATTCATCTGTTCCTAAAGGTCGATCAGGAGCCGCGTCGGATCTTCGAGCGCTTCCTTCATCCGGACGAGGAAGGTGACCGCTTCGCGGCCGTCGATCAGTCGGTGGTCGTAGGAAAGGGCCAGGTACATCATCGGCCGGACCACGATCTGGCCATCGCGTACCACCGGCCGCTCCTCGATCCGGTGCATGCCGAGAACGGCCGACTGGGGCGGATTGATGATCGGGGTCGACAGCAGCGATCCGAACACGCCGCCATTGGAGATGGTGAAGGTACCCCCCTGCATCTCGTCGATCCTGAGCGTGCCTTCCTTGGCCCGCTTGCCGAAATCGGCGATCGTCTTCTCGATCTCGGCAAAGGAAAGCGCCTGGGCATCGCGGATCACCGGAACGACCAGGCCCTGCGGCGCCGAGACGGCGACCGAGACGTCGACATAATCGTGATAGACGATCTCGTCGCCTTCGATGAAGGCGTTCACCGCCGGAATGTCGCGGGACGCGAGCACGGCCGCCTTCACGAAGAAGCTCATGAAGCCGAGCCGGATGCCATGCTTCTTCTCGAACAGGTCCTTGTAGCGGTTCCTCGCCTCCATCACCGCCGTCATGTCGACGTCGTTGAAGGTGGTCAGCATCGCCGCGGTGTTCTGGGCCTCCTTGAGGCGGCGGGCGACGGTCTGGCGAAGCCGGGTCATCCGGACCCGTTCCTCGCGCCGCTCGCCGGCCCCGGCGGATCGGGGCGCGGCCGCGGCAGGCGGTGGCGGCGGAGGCGACGGAGCGGCAGCGGGCGCTTCGGCGCGCTGCGCCTTGGCCGCAGCGAGTACGTCGTCCTTGGTCAGGCGACCGTCCTTGCCGGTGCCCTTGATCTTCGACGGATCGAGATGGTGCTCGAGCACGATCCGGCGAACCGCCGGGGAAAGGGTGAGATGCGGCGCGTCGGCATCGAAGCGCTCCCCTTGCTCGCCGCTCGCTTCGACATTCTCTCCGGGTCCGGCCGGATTCGTCGGCGAGGATTGCGGAAGCTCGCTCGCCGGCGCCGCCGCGGCCGAGCCGCCCTCCTCGATCCGGGCGATCACCGCCCCGACCTCGACATTGTCGCCCTCGGCGACGAGCTGCTCACCCATCACTCCGGCGACCGGCGCATTGACCTCGACCGCGACCTTGTCGGTCTCGAGGCTGGCGATGGGCTCGTCGGCCTTCACCGGATCGCCCGGCTTCTTCAGCCACTGGCCCAGGGTCGCTTCGGTAATCGACTCCCCGAGCGTCGGAACCCTGACTTCGCTGGCCATTCTTTTCCCTTCAGCTGGCTTTTCTTTGGGCGGATGGGTTGTCGCTGCCGGTGGCAAGCGGAGTCGAATCCCGGCCCAGCGCCTCGGCGATCAGCGCCGCCTGCTCGGCTGCGTGGCGCCTGGCAAGGCCGGTCGCCGGCGAGGCCGAAGCCTCGCGACCGGCATAGATGGGCCGCTTCGGCTTGAGCCCGGCCTCGACGAGACGCCGCTCGATCCGCGGCTCGACATGGGTCCAATAGCCCTGATTCTTCGGCTCTTCCTGCGCCCAGACCACCTCTTCGAGGTTGGTCATCCGCTTCAGTCGCGCAAGCAGGGCCTCGCCCGGGAACGGATAAAGCTGCTCGATGCGGACGATCGAGATGTCGCCCGCTCCGGACTTGTCGCGTGCCTCGATGAGCTCGTAGGCAAGCTTGCCCGTGCACAGGATCAGGCGCCGGACATCCTCGTCGCGCGGCGGGTTGGGATCCGACAGGATGCGCCGGAAATGGCTGTCGCCGGTGAATTCGGCGAGGCTCGATACGGCCGCCTTGTGGCGAAGCAGCGACTTGGGGGTCAGGACGACGAGCGGCTTGCGGAAATCGCGATGCATCTGCCGCCTGAGGAGGTGGAAATAGTTGGCCGGGGTCGTGCAGTTGGCAACCTGCATATTGTCGTCCGCGCACAATTGCAGGAACCGCTCCGGGCGCGCTGAGCTGTGCTCCGGCCCCTGGCCCTCATAGCCGTGCGGAAGAAGCATCACGAGGCCGCTGGCGCGAAGCCACTTGGCCTCGCCGGCCGAGATGAACTGGTCGATCATCGGCTGGGCGCCGTTGACGAAGTCGCCGAACTGGGCCTCCCACAGGACAAGGGTCTGCGGATCGGCGAGCGACCAGCCATATTCGAAGCCGAGCACGCCGAATTCGGAGAGCGGGCTGTCGCGGACCTCGAAACGGGCCGGGCCGACCTTGGTCAGCGGAATATATTTGGCGCCATTTTCCTGGTCGACCCAGACGGCATGACGCTGGCTGAACGTGCCGCGGCCGCTGTCCTGGCCGGACAGGCGCACCGGATGGCCTTCGCGCAGGAGGGTGCCGAAGGCGAGCGCTTCGGCCGTCGCCCAGTCGAAGCCTTCGCCGCTTTCGAACATCTCGCGCCGGCCGTCGATGATCCGCGCCAGCGTCTTGTGGACGGCGACATCCTCCGGAATGGTCGTGAGGATCCGGCCGACGTCGCGGACCATCTCTTCCGACACTCCGGTGGCGGCGTTGCGGCGATCGGTGATCGCCGTCTGCGGCTTGCTGAGCCCCGCCCAGGCGCCTTCGAACCAGTCGGCCTTGTTGGGCAGGTAGGATTTCGCGGCCTCGAACTCCGAATCGAGAACGGCGGTGAATTCCGCGACCTCGCGCTCGACCCAGCCCTTTTCGATCACGCCTTCCTGCTCGAGCCGAGCGGCATAGAGTTCGGAAATGGGCGCGTGGCGGCGGATTTCCTTGTACATGAGCGGCTGGGTGAAGCTCGGCTCGTCGCCCTCATTGTGGCCGAAGCGGCGGTAGCACCACATGTCGATGACGATGTCGCGGTTGAACCGCTGACGATATTCGATCGCCAGCTTGCAGGCGAAGGTCACCGCCTCCGGATCGTCGCCATTGACGTGGAGGATCGGCGCCTGGATGCCCTTGGCCACGTCCGACGGGTAGGGCGAGGAACGGGCGAATTGCGGCGAGGTGGTGAAGCCGACCTGGTTGTTGATGACGAAGTGGAGACAGCCACCGGTATTGTAGCCGGGGAGTCCGGAAAAGCCGAGACACTCCCAGACGATGCCCTGGCCGGCAAAGGCAGCATCGCCATGAAGCAGGATCGGAAGGACGCTGTCGCCCTCGCTGTCGCCGCAGGCCACCTGGGTGGCCCGGGTCTTGCCGAGAACGACCGGATTGACGGCCTCGAGATGGCTCGGATTCGGAAGCAGGCTCAGGTGAACCTTGATCCCTTCGAACTCGCGATCGGACGAGGTGCCGAGATGATATTTGACGTCGCCCGACCCGCCGACATCCTCCGGATTGCTGGCGCCGCCGGCGAATTCGCTGAAGATCGCCCGATAGGGCTTGCCCATGACGTTGGCGAGGACGTTGAGGCGGCCGCGATGGGCCATGCCGATCACCATCGTGCTCACGCCATATTGGCCGCCATATTTGATCACGGCCTCGAGCGCCGGAACCATCGATTCGCCGCCGTCCAGGCCGAAACGCTTGGTGCCGACATATTTGCGGGCGAGGAACTTCTCCCACTGCTCGGCCTGGATGACCTTGGCGAGGATCGCCTTCTTGCCTTCGGGCGTGAACCGGATCTCCGCCTCCGGCCCTTCCATCCGCTCCTGAAGGAAGCGTCGTTCCTCCAGGTCGTTGATGTGCATATATTCCAGGCCGACCTTGCCGCAGTAGTTGCGGCGAAGCACCTGGACGATCTCGCGAACCGTCGCCGTTTCGAACCCCAGCGTGCCGTCGAGATAGATGGTGCGGTCGAGCGCCTCGCCGGCGAAGCCGTGGAATTCGGGCGTCAGGTCGGCGGGAATGTCCCGCTGGTAGAGGCCGAGCGGGTCGAGATCGGCGACAAGATGCCCACGCACCCGATAGGTGCGGATCAGCATCATCGCCCGGATCGAATCCTTCGCCGCCTGCTCGACGTCCGCCGCGCTGGCACCGGCCGCCGCGGCCCGTTCCTTCGCCTTGGCGGCGACCTTCTCGATGGTGCTGCGAGTCGGGTCGAGCCCGGAATTGACTTCGTCGAGCTCGATCAGCGGCCAATTGTCGCGCGCCCAGCTTGGGCCCGGCTCGCGCTCGAAATTCTCCACTTGTCTTCCGCCTTCCACTTGCCAGACAGGCAACGCGCCGCGCCTCTAGCTTATCCGTCAGCCTTTCAAAAGTTCGGCCAGCGTCCTGCCAAGCTCAGATGGGCTCGGGCTGACGCGAATTCCAGCCGCCTCCATCGCTTCGATCTTGCTTTCGGCGCCGCCCTGGCCGCCGGAAACGATCGCGCCGGCATGACCCATTCGGCGTCCCGGCGGCGCGGTTCGGCCGGCGATGAAGCCGACCGTCGGCTTGGACCGGCCCTTGCGGCGCTCGTCGGCCAGGAACTGGGCGGCTTCCTCCTCGGCGGTGCCGCCAATCTCGCCGATCATGATGATCGACTGGGTTTCGTCGTCGGCGAGGAACATTTCGAGGACGTCGATGAATTCGGTGCCCTTCACCGGATCGCCGCCGATCCCGACGGCGGTGGTCTGGCCCAGGCCCTCGTTGCTGGTCTGGAACACCGCCTCGTAGGTCAGGGTGCCGGAGCGGCTGACGATCCCGACGCTGCCCTTGCGGAAGATGTTGCCCGGCATGATTCCGATCTTGCACTCGCCCGGAGTGAGCACGCCCGGGCAGTTGGGGCCGATCAGCCGCGACCTGGAACCGTCGAGCGCCCGCTTCACCCGGACCATGTCGAGCACGGGAATGCCTTCGGTGATGCAGACGATCAGCGGAATTTCGGCTTCCACCGCCTCAAGGATCGAGTCCGCGGCGAAGGGCGGCGGAACGTAGATCACGCTGGCATCGGCCCCGGTCTCGCGGCAGGCTTCGGCGACGGTGTCGAACACCGGCAGGCCGAGATGGGTGCGCCCCCCTTTTCCGGGCGTCACTCCGCCGACCATCTTGGTGCCATAGGCAATGGCCTGCTCGGTATGAAAGGTCCCGGTTTCACCCGTCATTCCCTGGGTGATGACTCGGGTATTCGCATTGACGAGGATCGACACTCAAAAACCTCCGATGGCTTGGTCGGCCGCGACAGGACGGCCATGGCCGGAACGCTCGCCAGGCGGGTTTCCGGTCAGAATGCGGGTAGTCCCTGGTCCAACGCCGCTGCGGCAAGGCGGCTCCCGCCGCTGCTGACGGGCGGTTGGCAGCCCGCCCTCCGCCGACGGTCCGACGGGCGAGCGAGCAGCGGGCAAGAAGGGGTCGGATTCGGGCATCAGGCGAGCGAGCTGTCGATCCCCTTGCAGGCTTCGAGCAGTTCCTTGACCGCGTCGACCGAGACCTGGAAATTGGCCTTGGCCTGCTCGTTCAGCTCGATCTCGACGATCCGTTCGACTCCGCCCGCACCGATGATGCAGGGAACGCCGACATAGAGATTGTCGACTCCATATTGCCCCGTAAGGTGCACGGCGCAGGGCAGAAGCCGCTTCTTGTCCTTGAGATAGGCTTCGGCCATCTCGATCCCGCTGGTGGCCGGCGCGTAATAGGCCGAGCCGGTCTTGAGAAGCGCGACGATCTCGCCGCCGCCCTGGCGGGTGCGCTGGACGATCGAGTCGATCCGCTCTTGGGTCGACCAGCCCATCTTGATCAGGTCGGGGATCGGGATTCCGGCGACGGTCGAATATTCGACCACGGGCACCATCGTGTCGCCATGGCCGCCGAGCACGAAGGCGGTCACGTCCTGGACCGAGACCTTGAACTCCTCGGCGAGGAAATGGCGGAACCGGGCACTGTCGAGGACGCCCGCCATGCCCACCACCATGTGGTGCGGAAGGCCGGAAAATTCGCGAAGCGCCCAGACCATCGCGTCGAGCGGGTTGGTGATGCAGATGACGAAGGCGTCGGGAGCGTTCGCCTTGATTCCCTCGCCGACCGCCTTCATCACCTTGAGGTTGATTCCGAGCAGGTCGTCGCGGCTCATTCCGGGCTTGCGAGCGACTCCGGCCGTGACGATGATGACGTCGGCGCCGGCAATGTCGGCATAATCCTGGGTGCCCTTGAGCCTGGCGTCGAACCCTTCGACCGGGCCGCACTGGGCGAGATCGAGGGCCTTGCCCTCCGGCACGCCTTCGACGACGTCGAACAGGACGATGTCGCCCAGTTCCTTCGCCGCAGCGAGATGAGCAAGCGTTCCGCCGATATTGCCGGCACCGATAAGCGCGATCTTGTTGCGAGCCATGGGGCCCTCCACCCTTTCCAGTTCCAAAAGCGAGGGGGCTGCAGGACGCAGCCGGGACGTGGGCGCCGCTTAGACCGCTGCGCCGCGGGGAGCAACCATGAGCATTCGGTTTTCGGCGGGTACGCGGTGCGAAGCCGAGTCGGTCCAGACTCAGGGCGCCAGAGTCGACACCTCATTCACGAGACGGAAGCCGGAGACGTCGGAGTCCAGCTCCAGCGTGTAACGGTCCTCGCCGCGGTGACGTCCGCCCGGCACCCCACCCACAAAGAAGGTGACGGTCTGCGGCTGTCCGCGCTCAAGGGAAACATTCTGGCACGAGGCGGTATAACTCTCGGCTTCCAGCCTCATGGCGTGAGCGCGGTAGCGGTCCACCGGCACGAATCCCTCTCCGACGCGCCGCTCGGTTAGGACGGAAATGTCGGTGGGACAGAGACGGATCTGACGCTCGTCGGCGCTTTCGAGTTCCACATGGACCCTGTTGTACCAGTTGCCGGCAAGACCGACCGGTCTTTCAAGATCAATGTCAGTAATTCGTGCCTGAACAGGAGAGTTGGCGGCAATAGCAGCGAGGAACAGCGTCGAAATCATCGCAAATCTCCTGCAATGATCAATGAGCCATCTGCTCACACCGAAGCTTTACCGGAGATGAACATCAGGGTTGCCCATGCCCGGCGGCAAGATAATCCCGGGACTGCATTTCGATGAGTCGCGACGCCGTGCGCTCGAACTCGAAGGCGCCATCGCCGGAAGTGTAGAGCCGCTCGGGCGCCGCGTCGGCCGCCGCCAGCAGCTTGACCTTGTGCTCGTAAAGCGCGTCGATCAAGGTGACGAAGCGCGCCGCCTCGTTCCGGTTCTCCGGACCGAGCTTCGGAATTCCGACGATGATCACCGTGTGGAAATGGCGGGCGATGGCGAGATAGTCGGCGGCTCCTCGAGCTTCTCCGCAGAGCCTCTTGAACGAGAAGACGGCGACGCCCTTCAGGCTCTTGGGAACGTGAACCGTCCGTCCGCCGGGCACCTGGAGAGTCTCGCTCGGCACCCGGGCGCGATCCTCGACGGGATAGTCGGTAAGTCGGAAAAAGGCCTCGGACAGCGCCTGCGAGGAGTCCGGCCCGTTCGGGACGTACCAGGTCGGCATTCCGCCGAGCCGCTCGAGCCGGTAATCCACCGGTCCGTTCAGGGCCAGCACCTCCAGTTCGCGCTCGACCAGGTCGATGAAAGGCAGGAACAGCTCGCGGTTGAGGCCGCCGAGATAAAGGTCGCGAGGCGGCCGGTTCGACGTGGTGATCACCGTCACTCCCGATGCGAGCAGCTGCGAGAAGAGCCGCGAAAGGATCATCGCGTCGGCGCTGTTGTTGATCACCATCTCGTCGAAGGCGAGCAGCTTCGCCTCGGCCGCGATCGCCTGCGCCACCGGCGGAATCGGATCGCCCGCCTCCTTCGACCGCTCGACGCGCAGCCGCTCGTGCACCTCCAGCATGAATTCGTGGAAATGGACCCGCCTTTTGGGTGAAAAGGCGATGCAGTCGAAAGCCAGGTCCATCAGCATGGATTTGCCGCGCCCGACGCCGCCCCACATGTAGATCCCGGCGGGCGGGCGTTCCGAGCGGCCGGTAAGGCGCCAGATCAGGCTTCCCCGCCGCGGCTGCGCCTCCAGCTTGGCGGCCAGCGCGTCGAGCGCCATGGCCGCTCGCTCCTGGTCCGGGTCCGGCCGAAGCTCGCCCGCCCCCACCAGTTCACGATAGCGCTCCGCGACCGCGGTCATCGGCTCCGGGCGATCTTTCGCAGGGTTCCGGAAAAGGCGGCGACGGTTTCGTTTTCCTGGATGATCCGACCGCGAAGGAAAGCCAGCCGAGGCGTTTCGCGCAGAAGCTCGACCTCGGCATCCATCGGCACGCCGATCCGCCCCGCACGGATGAACTGAGCGGCGCAATCGAGAGTCACCGAAGGCAGGACGTCTCCGCCCGCGAGCTTGCCCCCGGCGAAGAAGGCCATGTCGATGAAGGTCAGGATGGCGCCGCCATGGACCATGTTGCCGAGATTGCCATGATGCTCTTCCGGGAACATCCGGCACGTCGCTTTTCCCGGCCCGTCCGAGCGAACGAGCAGCTTGCCGATCGTCGAATGGTAGCCGTTGTTCGGCAGTTCCCAGGTCCACCAGCCCGGATGGTCCGGGTCAGGCGCATGTCCGACATGAGGGGGCAGATCCATGCCGGTGCAGTGGCGGGAAAGCCCCGCCCTTTCAAGGCGCTTCCAGAGCAGGGATCAAGCCCGAGGCGGCGAGGTTCAGGTCTCGGAATCGACTTCGTCGGCGACGGACTGAAGGTCCTGCCCAAGCCCGCGAACGGTGTTGCAGGCCGCCAGCGAAAGGCCGGCGGCGACGATCAAGACAGTGCAGAAGGTCCGGATCATAAGGGCTCCACAGCCGTCAGACGGCGCGCTCGAGAAGCATCTTCTTGGTTTCCGCGATCGCCTTGGCCGGATTGAGCCCCTTGGGGCAGACGTTCGCGCAGTTCATGATCGTATGGCAGCGGTAGAGCCGGAACGGATCCTCAAGCTCGTCGAGCCGCTCGCCCTTATACTCGTCGCGGCTGTCGGCGAGCCAGCGATAGGCCTGGAGAAGGATGGCCGGCCCGAGGAATCGATCCGAATTCCACCAGTAGCTGGGGCAGGAAGTCGAGCAGCAGGCGCAAAGGATGCACTCGTAAAGGCCGTCGAGCTTCGCCCGGTCTTCCGGCGACTGGAGCCTTTCCTTGCCCGACGGATCCGGAGTCTTGGTCTTCAGCCACGGCTCGATCGAGGCATATTGCGCATAGAAATGGGTGAAGTCGGGGACGAGGTCCTTGATCACGTCCATGTGCGGCAAAGGCGTGATCCGGATGTCGCCCTTCAGATCCTCGATCGCGGTGGTGCAGGCGAGGCCGTTGCGGCCGCCCATGTTCATCGAGCAGGAGCCGCAAATCCCCTCGCGGCAGGAGCGGCGGAAGGTGAGGGTCGGATCCTGCTCGCCCTTGATCTTGATCAGGGCGTCGAGGACCATCGGGCCGCAATCGTCGAGATCGATCGCGAACGTGTCGTAGCGGGGATTCTCGCCGCTGTCCGGATCGTAGCGGTAGATCTTGAACCGCTTCACGCGCTTCGCGCCTTCGGGCGCCGGATGGGTGCGGCCCTCGCCAGTGATCTTGCTGTTCTTCGGAAGCGTGAATTCGGCCATGCCTTACCTCTCTGCCTGGAGGGCGGGATACATGGTCGAGGCCTGCTCCGGAAGAGCGAAATGCTCTGCCCCGGCGGGAGCGGCCTCGCTATGCAGCGGCGGATGAGCGCCAACCCGATCCTCGCTTATGGCCGATGGCTCGCCGAAACGCCTTCCGACTGGCCCGACGAGGCGGTCGAGGCGGCGTATCGCGCCTTCATCGACCTGTTCGGAGTGATGGTCCGCGGCTCGGCCGAAGCGGCGCCGGTCCGAGTCTTTGCGTCGGCCAAGGATTGGGGCGGCGGCGATTCCTCGGTGGTCGGCATGGGAGCCGCCCTTTCCCCGCCTCTGGCCGCCCTGGTGAATGGAACTTCGGCCCACGCGCTCGACTTCGACGACAATTTCGACCCCGGAAAGGCCCATGCCAGCGCGGTGCTGGTCCCGGCGATCCTGGCGCTTGGCGAGCCTTCGGGCACCTCCGGAAGCGATTGCCTGGACGCCTATGTCGCCGGACTGCAGATACTCGGCCGGGTCGGCCAGGGGCTTAACCCCGTCCACCGCAATCGCGGCTGGCACTCGACCGCGACGGTGGGAGCGATCGGCGCGGCTGCGGCCTGCGCCCGGCTTCTCCGGCTCGACGAACAAGCGGCGGCCCACGCTTTGTCGATTGCGACCAGCATGGCGGGAGGCTTCATGTCGCAATTCGGTACCATGACCAAGCCGATGCATGCCGGACTCGCCGCCCAGTCCGGGGTTCTGGCCGCCGCATTGACCGCCCAGGGGATCGATGCCGGACTTGAAGCGCTCGACGGCCCCACCGGAATGGCCCGGCTGATGGTCGGTCCCGACGTCCAGGGCTTTCCCGAGCTGAAGTTCGAAACCGACCGGATCGGGCAGCCACTGCTTCTGCTCGAGCCCGGGCTCAAGGTGAAGCGATTCCCCAATTGCGCAAGCGCCCATCGCGCGATGGACGCTCTTCTCGAACTCAAACGGTCCGACGGCTTCGTTGCCGGCCAGGTCGAGGCCGTCATCGTTCGAGCGCCCCGCCCCCATCTCAACAATCTGATGTATTCGGACCCTTCGACTCCGCTCCAGGCGAAATTCTCGCTGGAATTCGCCCTGGCGGTTCTTCTCGTCGACGGCGACTGCCGGCTTTCCCACTTTTCGGAAACGATGGTCCGGCGACCGGACCTGCGCGCGCTCTATCCGCGGATCCGCCGAGTGCCGATCGACGAGGCCGAAGGCGGAGTCCGGACCGATGTCGAGATCGTCCTCGCCGACGGCCGCTCCCTGGCCGCGTCCGTCTCGAACGCCGTCGGGAGCTCCGTCCGGCCGTTCAGCGCCGAACAGGTCTGGGCCAAGTTCGACGGCTGCCTTTCGGAAACGCATTCGGCCGGACGGGCGGCAAAGGTCCGGGAAGCACTCCAGGCGCTGCCCTCGCTCGAATCCGTGGCTCCGCTGATGCGCGAACTCCGCTTCAGAGATTGCTGACCGGGAGGCAAGCCTCGCCGCCTGCCGCTTCAGGCCGGCTGGACCGGCCGCTTCTTCAGGATCGTCTCGGCGGCCGTGTAGGAACGGGGATTGTCGACGTCGACCGCCTGGGTGCCGTCTTCCAGAACGACCGCCACCACTTTCCGGCCGAGTCGCTTGGAAAGCCGACGCATCGCCTGATCGAGGGTGAGCACGCGCAGGCTGTAGAGCAGGACGTTGAACAGGCCGACAAAGCCGATGAGCCGGCGCATCTTCTTGGAGAACTGGCCGCCCTGCCGGAACGCCTCCGCCATCTGCAGGACCTCGGGCCCGACCATCGCGTAAAGGTTGCAGTTGGAGAAACGCCCGTCGGCGAATCGGTAAGGCCCGACTCGCCGGTTGTCGGCCGAGGGCGGCTCCTCGCGCGCCGTGAGCACCGCCTCGCGGCTGGCAAGGGCGAGAACGCCGTCCGCGCCGGCCGCGATCGGTGCCATCACCCGAGCCACGGCGGCCGGGGTCAGGTTCACATTGTCGGCGGTCGTGAACAGGATGGCGCCGCTGACGCCCTCCGCCGAGGCATAGGCGCTTTCCGTCAGGGTCGGCGCGGAGGCAACGAAGTCGACCGGGACTCCGAACTCGCCGCGAGTGCCGGGAACGGCCCGGACGGCCTCCAGGACCTCGGGCTCGACACAGATCCGGATGCGCTGGAGCCCGCGTACCGGCGCGAGCCCCTCCAGCACATATTGGATCAGCGGCCGGCCGAGGATCGGCACCAGGCATTTGTGGGTGACCCCGGCCCGTGCCGCCAGCGGATCGATCCGTCCGGCGCGCTGCGCCGCCAGGACGATGGCGGTGAACGGGAGGTCGGCCTCAGCCGGCACGCACGTCCTCGGATCGAACGAGTCCGTGCCGGACGAGGCTGTGACAGACCACCGTCTCGATCAGCTCCGGATGACTGAGTCCGGCAAGCGCGGCGGACTGGCCGATCACGCGCTTGGACCAGATATTGGCCTGGAGATTGACCTCGAGGAACTTCACCTCTCCGGTCTGGCGATTCACCCGGAACTCGAAGCGGCCATAATCGAACGGCCACAATTCGGGGATCAGCCTTTCGGTATGGCTTCGCAGCTCGTCGGCGAGCGGGCCCTCCTCCAGCGGCACGAGCTGGGCGCGCGACGCTTCGAAGCCGCGCTTCTCCTCATAGGTGCGAAGCACGTTGGGATCATGCTCGAACGTCATGATCGGCAGGATCGTCGGCCCTGCCATTCCGATCACCGGGATTTCGACGTCGATCCCGGCGAGGAACGGCTCGACGATCGCATCATGGCCTTCCTCGTGGATCCGGGCGATCTCGTCCCGAAGCTCGTCCCAGCTCGACGCGGCGGCAACGCCCCAGCTGGCCGAGGAAGCGTTGGGCTTGACCACATAGCGATCGGCGCTCCAGCCGGAAATCGGCTCGACCGGGGCGCCGCGGCGGAAGATCGCCCAGTCCGCGGTCGGAACGCCGCGGTGACGGGCCGCCATCTTCATCAGATGCTTGTCGTCGCCGAGACCGCGAAGGATCGGCGAGGCGCCGAGAAAGGGAATTCCGTGCCGGGTCGCCAGCAGCGGCGCCAGCATCTCCGAATTGAGGAAGCCGCCGCGATTGAGAAGCGAGAAGATGAAGTCGACCTGGGGTCGCTCGAACAGCTCCTCGAAGCGGTTGGCAATGGTCAGGTTCCGGAAGAGACCGGCCATCACCGTCGCGATCTCGTGATGGTAGACGGCGTGATTGCCGTCGACCTGGTGAACCTCGCCCGCTCCACGCGCATGCTTGGCGATGAACATCACCCGCAGTTCGTCCTTGACCGCCTGGGGTATTCGGAGCGGCTTCAGCTCAGGCATGCACGTTCCAGTTCGTTGAATACAGGTCGTTCGGTGCTAGAGGGTCGCGCATGAGCACCGCTGCGGAGAGCGCCATATTGGCGCACGCCCTCAAAGGCAACATGGCCGGTTCGGGGGCGAAGGTCGTCGCCGACGGCGGCCTTCAACTGCCCACCGCGGAACTGATGGCGCTCGGCGGAGACGCTCGGATCACGCTCGACGAGCAGAGCGGACTCAACACTTATGGCTGCGCCCCCAAGCCGATGCCGGCGATCAGCTATGCCTCGTCGACGGCGAGCACCGTTTCGGCGGGCGCCTTCGCCCAGGCACGCGCCTTCCATTTCCGGCTTCAGCAACGCGCGCTCGAACAGCCCGTGCCTCTCGTCTATGCCGAAGCGATGGAAGAAGCGCGGCAACGGCTGCGCACGCTTTACGGTCTCGACGGGGAGATCGACATCGCCTTCGGCCCTTCGGGCACCGATCTCGAATATCTCGTCCTGGCGACGGCCCTGCGGGACGGCCGCAAGGTTCGCAACATCATCGTCGAGGTGGACGAGGTCGGAAGCGGTTGCCTCAATGCCCAGCAGGGGCGCTACTTCGCACCGCAGACCGCGCTTGGCCATGAAGTGACCACCGGCGATCCGGTGCCCGGCTTCTCGCCCGGCGCGATCGCCACCGAAGCGGTCACCATCCGCAATCCGGACGGAAGCCTGCGCGAGCCGGGCGAGCGCGAGGCGGCGCTGGCCGAAACCCTGGAACGGTCGATCGCCGCCGGGGAACGGCCGCTGCTTCATGCGGTCCATCGCTCCAAGACCGGCTTGATCGCCCCGTCCCCCGAAGCGCTCGAGCGGCTCGCCGCCCGCTTCGGCGACAGGATCGACATCATCGTCGACGCCTGTCAGGGGCGGATCTCGCCGCGCATGGTCCGGAACTATCTTGCTCTCGGCGCGATCGTCTTCGTCACCGGCTCCAAGTTCATCGGCGGGCCGCCGTTCAGCGCCTTCGCGCTCGTTCCGGGCCCGATCGCCGTCCGGATGCGGAACGGTCCGGCCGCGCCCGAAGGGCTGGGTCACTTCTTCGCCCGGGGCGAGATGCCATCGTCCTGGCGCGCGATGGACGAGGTTCTGCCCCCCGTCACCAATTTCGGACTTCTTCTTCGGCTGGAATGCGGCCTCTTCGAACTGTCCCGATTGCTCGCTTATCCTGAGGAGACGGTGAACAGGGCCATTGCCGCCTTCGGCGAGGCGGTGCGCAACCTTCCCGCCGACGCGCCGCTGCAGTGGCTGCCCGAGTCCGGTTCGGCAGACGAGCGGCTTCATCCGCTCGACCGGACGATGCTCTTCACCTTCCGGCTGACCGCGACGCACCCGAACACAGGCAAGGAATTGAGCATCGACGAAGCCAAGGCCGTCTACACCATGCTCTACAGCGACATGTCGGATCGTTTCACCGATCCGCGCGACAAGATGATCGCCGCGGAATCGTGCCATGTCGGGCAGCCCGTCCGCTGTCTTCGCGGCGCGGACGGGAACTGGGCCCCGACGCTTCGCCTGTCGCTTTCCGCGCCTCAGGTCAGCGCCGTCGCCGGCCTCGACGAAAAGGCGCTGCTGGAGCGGTTCCGGGTCGATATCGATTGGATCTGCGCCAAGATCCGACGGGTCGTCCCGCTGCTCGGCTAGGTTCGCACCGAAGCTAGAGCGAGGCGAGGTCGATCGCCGAGTGACGGTCGAGCCGCCGTGACCGGTCCGCCATCGGATATTTGAGGCCGGTCGCGCAGTTGAAGAGCAGGACCGTCTCGTCCTTGCCGACCAGCCCCTGATCGAGCGCCCGCTGCCATGCCGCCAAAGTCGCGCCGCCTTCCGGGCAGAGCAGAAGTCCGTCCTCCCGGACCGCTTCATCCACCGCCGCCATCAGCGCCTCGTCGGAAACGGCCATTGCGAAACCGCCGCTCTCGCGGACGGCGCGAAGGATCAGGAAGTCGCCGACGGCCCGTGGAACGCGAATGCCCGCCGCCACGGTATGGGCATCTTCCCAGCGCGGCGCATGCTCCTCCCCTTCCTCGAAGGCCTTGACCATGGGCGCGCAGCCTTCCGCCTGCACCGCCACCATCCGCGGCCGCTTCGGTCCGACCAGGCCGATCCGCTCGAGCTCGTCGAACGCCTTCCACATGCCGATCAGCCCGGTGCCGCCGCCGGTCGGATAGAAGATCACGTCCGGAAGCGCCCAGCCGAACTGCTCGGCAAGCTCCAGTCCCATCGTCTTCTTGCCCTCGATCCGGTACGGCTCCTTGAGCGTCGACAGGTCGAACCAGAGTCCCTGCGCCGCCCCCTCGGCGACGATCTTGCCGCAATCGTCGATCAGTCCGTTCACCCGATAGACCCGCGCCCCCTGGGCGGCGATTTCCCGGACGTTGATCTCGGGCGTGTCGTCCGGGCAGAGCACGATCGTCTCGATCCCCGCCCGGCTGCCATAAGCGGCGAGCGCGGCGCCGGCATTGCCGTTGGTCGGCATGGCGATCTTCGCGATCCCCAGCGCCTTCGCCATCGACACCGCCATGGCGAGCCCCCGGGCCTTGAAGGAGCCGGTCGGAAGCCGCCCTTCATCCTTGACCAGCAGCCGGGTCGCGCCGCGCCGGGCCGCGGTCTTCGGCAAGGCGATGATCGGAGTCGCCGCCTCGCCGAGGCTGACGACATTCTCGACCCGTCGAACCGGCAGAAGCTCGCGCCAGCGCCACATGTCCGCCGGCCGCGCCGAAAGCCTTTCGCGGGTCAGGTTCCGGGCGACTCCGTCCAGGTCGTAGCGGACGAGCAGCGGGCGTCCGGCGCGGGAAAGGCCGTGCACCTGGTCGGCCTCGTAACGCTCGCCGGTCATCGAGCATTCGAGATGAGTGACGAAGCTTTCGCGCTCTTCGACGATGTTCGAATTCCAGACGGCACTCATTCGGCGGCTCCCGGCTCAGGCGCGGGGAGCAGTAGGCAGAGAGTGCCGCCGGCTCAAGCGTCCGCCGGCTGCGGCGCCCGATCCCCGTCGCTGCGCCCGCCCCAGTTGATGTTGCGGGTGAGGTACATGACCCCGGCGAGCGCGACGAACAGCATCAGCGAACCGATCAGCAGCGAATAGGCTTCGAGGCTGAGCAGGACGTAGAGAACGCCGTAGAGCGAAGCGAGCAGGAGGCCGATATAGGCCGCCCGCTTCCAGCTCCTCAGCACCGCCGCCGAATAGGCCGTGTTGAGCCCGGTGATCGCCGCCGAGGCGAGCAGGTAAGCGGGGGTGAAGCCGATCACTTCGGCAAAGGCCAGCAGAAGCACGAAGAACAGCACCAGCCCGGCGCCGACCAGCAGATATTCGACCCCGGAAACGCGAACCCCGCCGATAATGTCGAACAGAAGGAAGGCGAGAAAGGTGAAGCCGATGAACAGGAAGCCATATTTGGCGGCGCGGTTGACTCGCGAATAAAGGTCGACGGGCTGGACCAGGCTCACCTGGGCGAGATGCTGCCCCGGCGCCGCCTCCGGCCGGTCGGCTCCATAGTCGGCGACCATGGGGGGCGGCGGCGGGGCACGTCCGGGCGCGTCGGCGGCGCCGGTCGAAACCAGCGACTGGCCAAGCGCGAGATTGCCGACCCGGTAGACGGCGTCGAAGCCCTGGCTGCCAAGCTCCCGGCTGGCGGGAAGAAAGCTGCCCTGGAAGGAGGGATGCGGCCAGGGGGAGCGAAGCCGCCAGCGCGTGTCGCCGGCCTGCGGCGCCAGAGCCAGCGAGCGGTTGCCGCGAAAGGCGAAGGAAAAGTCGACGATCATCGGTCCCGCGGCCAGTGCCCCCGCGTCCACCCAGGCGAAGAAGCCGGCCCCGTTCCCGCCGCCCGGCTGAAGCCCGAGCGGCTGGTCGCCAAGCATCACCCGCGGATTGGGGCCGAGGCCGCGCGGGTCGGAAAGCCCGAAGCGCAGTTCCGCCCGGCTGAGGTCCATGTCCTCGATCGCGACGCCGAAGCGGGCAAGGTCCTGCGGAATGGCGAAGCGGGCCCGGCCGCTCACCGCCGCCTCGTAGACCACGACTTCGTAGATCGAACGCTTGCGGGCGTCCGGGTTCAGGTCGGTGGTGAGGTCGACCCGCTCGGGCGACAAGGTCAGCTCGCGCTGAACTTCGCGCGACCGGGTGACCTGCTGGGTGCCCTCCGTCACCGTCTCGGTGACGGTGGAGCGGTAGGGGATGACGAGCAACGGCCCGGACAGGGTCTGGGGGCCGCCCCACCCTTCGGCGATCGACGCCTGAGCGAATTCGGATTGCTGCTTGTGATCGTAGACCAGCAGCCAGACGCTGAAGAGCGGAAAGGAAAGGAGGAAGCCGATGAACAGGGCGAGGCCGAGTTTGAAGGCTGGAGAGCGTTCGGCGGAAAGGACGTTCATGCTCGGCAGCTCCTCTTTTGCTCAGTTCGTCCTAGGAATTGCACGGTTCATCGTCAACTTCAAAGGCCGTGCGATAAGGCTGATCGTCATTGCGGCGAAGCCGGTGAACCGCATGAGCAAGTTCTGAGCATTTGCTGAAATGGCTGGCAGCCCGACCCTTGGTGGCGGAGGACCGGCCTCCTATCGGCAGTAACGCTCACGCTCATCCGGCCCGGAGCGCAGCCGGGTGTCGATATAGTAGCCGACATATTCGTCGGTCGTCGATTCGCGACCTTCAGGGATGAACGGTGCCGCGTCACGCCGCCAGCCGGCGATACATTCGACCCTCGATCGGACGGAGCCGGCGCAATCGATCAGATTGGCGAACGCCGTTCGCCACTGGAGGAACTGGGAACGGGTCATCGGCGAGCCGTGCCCTGGGATCAAGGTCGTGAAGCGTGTGGCGGCGATGGTATCGAGCGCCGCTTGCCAGCCTTCCGGGCAGGCCGTGTCCATGAACGGCACCTGCGTGACCACGAGATCGCCGGCGATCACCAGGCCAGCGACGGGGTCATGGATCCAGATGTCGCCTTCGGTCGCGGCGAATCGCGCAAGGTTTACTTCGAGCCGCCGTCCGCCGATCGTCAGGGACGTCGATTGCGCGATCCGCCGGGTCGGGCGAAGCGGCCCGGGATCCTCCATCGTGGCCAGGAATCGCATGACCTCCGCCCGATGTGCGTCGGGGATCTCTCCCGCCTCAAGCCGCCGACGCACCGCATCGAGGTTGCGCCGCAGAAAGCCAGTGAGCGCGCCCTCGATCGCGTCGCTGGCATAAGCCTCCGCTTCCGGAAAGGCCGCTCGGATCTCGCGGTTGCCGGTGCTGTGGTCGAGATGCCAGTGCGTGTTGACGATCGCGACGATCGGTCGCGAGCGCTCGCTTGCAAAGCGTAGCAGCCGTTCGACATGCTCGGGATGGCGGCCGGTGTCGACGAGGATCAATCCCTCCGGCGCGTCCAGGAAGATGCTGTTGCCATCCGGACCTCGGTTCGGTTCGAAAGTTCCCGGAATCAGATGATATCCGGCCGAGGGATTGGACTCGGCGGGGGCACAGGCGCAGGCCAGCAGCAGCGACATTGCCAGGATGAGTCTTCGCATTGCGGATCCCCGCTTCTGATCGTCCGCCGCGGGACGATCTTAGCGAGGCAGCGTGCCGTTCGCGGGAGATTTCGGCGAACGGCGCGGTCGCTTCGACCAGCAACGCTTCGCATCACATCAGGCGGAGCAAGCCGTCCAATCAGTCCTGCCGCTTGACACCCGATACGGAAACGCGACCGTTGGCTGTGGACGAAGAAATCCGGCGAAGGATCAGCGGCAGCTCGAGACCGCCGCTTTGCCTCCCGCCGGATCAGTAAACCCGCGCCTTGGGCTTGATGTAGTCGATCTCGTCGGTGAGGGTATATTCGTGCACCGGACGATAATCGATCCGGACATTGCCGCCTTGCCCGCCCCAGCCTTCGAACCAGGCAATGGTGTGCTTCATCCAGTTGGCATCGTCGCGCTGCGGATAATCCTCATGCGCATGGGCACCGCGGCTTTCCTTGCGGTTCACCGCACCGGCAATGGTCACGCTCGCCTGGGCGATGAGATTGTCGAGCTCCAGAGTCTCGATCAGGTCGGTGTTCCAGATCAGGCTCCGGTCGGTGACCCGGATGTCCTGCATCCGCTCATAGGTCTTGGCCAGCTTCTCGATGCCTTCGCGCAGCAGCTCGTCGGTCCGGAACACGGCGCAATGCGCCTGCATCGTCCGCTGCATCTCCAGACGGATCTGAGCGGTCGGCGATCCGCCATCGGCGAAGCGGAACCGGTCGAGCCGGGCCAGCGCGAGATCGGCACCGTCCTTCGGCATCGGCGCCGCAGCGCCACCGGGCTTCAGCGTCTCGTTGAGCCTGAGCCCGGTCGCCCGGCCGAAGACGACGAGATCGATCAGGCTGTTCGATCCGAGGCGATTGGCGCCGTGAACGGAGACGCAGGCGGCCTCGCCCACCGCATAAAGGCCCGGGACGACGCTGTCGGGATTGCCGTCCTTCAGGGTCACCACTTCGCCGTGGAAGTTGGTCGGGATCCCGCCCATATTATAGTGCACGGTCGGGGTGACCGGCAGCGGCTGCCGGGTCAGGTCCACGCCCGCAAACACCTTGCCCGATTCGGTGATCCCGGGAAGACGCTCCGCCAGGATTTCTGGGGCGATATGGTCGAGGTGAAGGTAGATATGGTCCTTGTGCTGGCCCACTCCGCGGCCTTCGCGGATCTCGATCGCCATCGATCGCGAAACGACGTCGCGGCTCGCCAGGTCCTTGGCTGAAGGCGCATAGCGCTCCATGAAGCGCTCGCCCTCGGAATTGGTGAGATAGCCGCCTTCGCCGCGCGCGCCTTCGGTGATCAGGACTCCGGCGCCGTAGATTCCGGTCGGGTGGAACTGGACGAACTCGCAATCCTGAAGCGGGAGCCCGGCCCGAAGCACCATTCCGCCGCCGTCGCCGGTGCAGGTATGGGCCGAGGTGGCGGTGAAATAGGCGCGGCCATAGCCGCCGGTCGCGAGCACCACGGCATGGGCGCGGAAGCGGTGGATCGAGCCGTCCTCCATGCACAAGGCGACGACGCCGCGGCAGGCGCCCTCCGAATCCATGATCAGGTCGAGCGCGAAATATTCGATGAAGAAGTCGGCGTCGTAGCGCAGGCTCTGCTGGTAGAGCGCGTGGAGCATGGCGTGGCCGGTGCGATCGGCGGCCGCGCAGGTCCGCTGGGCGGGCGGGCCGTCGCCCATATTCTGCATCATCCCGCCGAAGGCGCGCTGATAGATGCGCCCGTCCTGGGTGCGGCTGAACGGCACTCCGAAATGTTCGAGCTCGTAGACCGCGGCCGGCGCCTCGCGGACCATATATTCGATCGCGTCCTGGTCGCCGAGCCAGTCGGAACCCTTGACGGTGTCGTACATGTGCCAGGTCCAATGGTCCGGGCCCATATTGCCGAGGCTGGCGGAAATGCCGCCCTGGGCCGCCACCGTGTGCGACCGGGTCGGGAAAACCTTGGTGATGCAGGCCGTCTTGAGGCCGCCCTGGGCGGCGCCCATCGTCGCGCGCAGACCCGACCCGCCGGCGCCGACCACGACGACGTCATAAACATGGTCGATAATCTTGTAGGCTGCCGAAGCCATTATGCCGCGCTCCCCGCAAAGGCGATCCGAAGGACGGCGAAGACGGCGAGCGCCCCGCCGAAGATGATGAGAAAATTGAGCAGGGTGATCCAGAACAGCTTGGCGCCGTCCTCATGAACATAGTCCTCGATCACCACCTGCAATCCCAGTTTCGAGTGCCAGAAGTTCGACACGATCAGGAGCAGCATCGGCACCGCCGCCAAGGGCTGGGAAAGCCAGTCGGTGACGGTGGCATAGCCCAGGTCCGGAAGCCGAAGCAGCGAAACGATCAGCCAGACCGACAGGACGAAGGTCGCCACCGAGGTCAGCCGCTCGAGCCACCAATGATGCGCCCCGGACCGCGCCGATCCGAGCCCGCGAACGCGCCCCAGCGGAGTCACCGTGGGCATGCCCTGCCCGCTCTGTCCCTGTTCGCCCGACACGGTGCTCATGCGCCCCTCCCGAAGATGATCCATGCCCACAGCGCCGCGGTGAGCAGCAGCGAGCCGAGCACCGTCGCCAGCGCCCAGCGCTTGTTGGTGGAAAGCTCGTAGCCGGCCCCGATGTCGAGCACGAGGTGCCTCAGGCCCGAAAGCGTGTGCTGGAAAAAGGCCCAGGAAAGGCCGACGCCGATCACGACCCCGATCCAGTGGCGAGCCCATTCGGTGAAGCCGGCATAGGCCTCGGGACCGGTCGCGGCAGCGACGAGCCACCAGACGAGCACGGCTCCGCCGACCACCGAGAGCCCCGATCCGGTGACTCGGTGGAGGATCGAAACCAGCATGTGCGGCCCCCACTTCCAGATGGTGAGGTGGGGCGACATCGGGCGATTGGGATTGCGGTGCATATTCGAAGGGCCCCCTGTAAGGCTCGCCCGCTTTTAGTCCTCGCGCGGCCCGTTGCAAGGTGGCTTGGCAGGCCTTCGGCAATCGCCGGCTTCGCGCCCTGGCGGGTCGATCTTTGCCCCGGGGCTCCGTCCCACCCGCGTCGATGGCTAACACCATCTTAACCAATTGCGCCGTATCGCTTCGCCGCAAAGGAAGCATGAGGAAATGGCACCCATGGTCGAGCGGCGGGACGAATTGGATTTCCAGGCGCGGTTGAGGCTCTTCGACCCGGAGGGCACCCTCGCCGCCGATTGTCGCGAAATCTGGTCGCTGATCGAAGACGAAAAGGCCGAAGTCGCCCGCCAGTTCTGGATCGAATATGCGCGCTGCCCCAATCTTCCGGCGCCGCTGGATCCGGCCAAGATCGAGGCGCTCACCCAGCGCATCCTTCCTTATGTCGAAGCCAAGTATCGCAACCTTGGCGATCCGGCCTGGGTCGAGATGGTCGGCGAATATGTCGCTTCCGCGACCAAGGCCGATGTCCCGCTGACGACCCTCTTCACCGGAATCGCCGCCGCCTCGAACAAGGGCCGCGAGATTGTCGACCGCAAGGTTGGCGACGATTGGGAACGGCGCGAACGGCTCGGCCATTCGGGCATGCGCGCCACCTTGCTCGAAGTCGACGTCTATACCGCCCATTTCGATCGGCTCCGCGCGATCGCCGAGCGTGACCGGCGAAGCGCCCAGGGTTCCGAGTTCAACAAGGAAATCATGAGCGTGGTCGAGCGCACCGCTTCGGGCGCTCGGCGGGTTCGGACCCAGACCGCCGAAGCGAGCCAGGCCGCCCGCGGCATGCTCGGCAAGACCTCGGAAGTGGCCGCGGCCGCGGAACAGTCGGCGGTGGCCATGCGCGAAGCGGCACAGACCGCGGCCGGACTGATCATGGCGATCGAGGAAGCGAGGAACGAGGTAGAGGTCGCCGCTGGAGTGGCGACTCGCGCCGGCGAACAGGCGTCCAAGGCGGTGAATGTCAGCCAGGCCCTGTCGGCTCATGTCGAGGCGATCGAATCCATCCTCGGGCTCATCCGCGACATTGCCGGCCAGACCAATCTCCTGGCGCTCAACGCCACCATCGAGGCGGCTCGGGCGGGCGACGCCGGCCGCGGCTTCGCCGTGGTCGCTCAGGAAGTGAAGAGCCTCGCCAACCAGACCGCCCGCGCCACCGACGACATCGCCACGAAGATCGCCGCCATCCAGAGCGCGACCCGGCAGACGGTGGAAGCGAACGATTCGATCCAGTCGACGGTCGAGGAAGTCCAGACCAGCGCCGACCGGATCCGCAAGGCGATGGAAATGCAGGCCCAGACGGTGACGATGATCACCGCCGCCGTCGACGAAACGGCACTTGCCGCCGATTCCATGTCCTCCACCATCGCCGCGATCCGAACCGACACGGAAAGCGTCGCCAGCGAGATCGACGAGGTCGAAAAGAGCTTCTCCGAGGTCGACGAGCAGATGGCGAAGTTCAAGGCCACGGCGGGACGGTTCGTCCAGACCTTCGCCGCCTGACGTCCCTCTTCCGGCCTCGACTCAGGCCGGAGTAGACAGAGCCGCTTCAACGCGGCGCTTCCACCTCGAACGCTCAGGCTCTATCGGGCCTGGCATGACCCATCCGCTCAACATTCTCGTCACCGGCGCGAGCCGGGGAATCGGCGCGTCGATCGCCGAAGCGCTTTCCGACCACAATGTCGTCGGCCATTCCACCCGGGGCGGCCAGGGATTGGCGGCGGCCGACCTGTCGGAGCCCGGCGCAGCGCTCGATCTGTGGGAGCAGGCGCTCGATCGACTCGACGGCCGGATCGACGTGCTCGTCAACAATGCCGGCGTGTTCGAAGCCGCGCCGCTCGACCTTTCCCATGAGCAGTGGCTGGCGCAGTGGGAACGGACGATGAGGATCAATCTCTACGCCTCCGCCGAGCTGTGCCGGCTCGCCGTGCTCCACTTCCGCGAGCGTGGCGAAGGCGGTCGAATCGTCAACGTCGCCAGCCGGGCCGCCTATCGCGGCGACAGCCCGGACCATTGGCATTATGCCGCCTCCAAGGGAGGAATGGTCGCGATGACGAAGTCGATCGCCCGCGCTTATGCCGGCGAAGGGATCTACGCCTTCACCGTCTGTCCGGGATTCACCGTCACGGGGATGGTCGAAGACTATCTCGAGAGCCGGGGCGGGATCGCCGCTCTGGGCGACCTTCCGATCGGCCGGCCGGCGACGACCGACGAGGTGGCGGAAACGGTGCGCTGGCTCGCGACCCAGGCTCCGCCGTCCGCGACCGGATCGGTGATCGACGTCAACGGCGCCAGCTTTGTCCGCTGAAGGCGTCCCGGGACCGCAGGGAACCTGGAAGGTCACCCTTCCCTGCACCAAGGCGGAGGCCGAAGCGCTTTCGGAGGATATCGCTCCCTTCGCCGAACTCGATTCCCCGCCCGTTCTGGTGACTCGGGAACCCGATCCTTCCACTCCGGACGCCTGGCAGCTGGAAGCCTATTTCGACTGCAGGCCGACAGCGCCGATGCTTCGGCAGATCCAGGCGCTGCTGCCGAGCGCGGCGACCGCGAAGCCGGTCGTCGAGCGGGTGGACGAAGCGGATTGGGTGAGCCTCAGCCAGCAGGGACTGGAGCCGATCCGGGCGGGACGATTTTTCGTCCACACGCCGTCCCGCCGAGGCGAAGCGCCGGCGGGCTCGCTGGCGTTCGAGATCGAGGCGGGACGCGCCTTCGGAACCGGCCAGCACGAAACGACGACCGGCTGCCTGATCGCCCTCGACCGGCTGAAGCGGGAAGGCGCGCACTTCGCCAATATCGCCGACATCGGAACCGGGACCGGACTCCTGGCCTTTGCCGGGCTCAGGCTCTGGCCCTCCGCCCGGGCGATCGCGTCCGACATCGATCCGGTGGCGATCGAAGTGGCGGCCGACAATGCCCGGGTGAATGCCATCCGCCTCGGCCTCGGCCCGGGGCAGATCGAGCTCGTCGTCGCGGCAGGGATGAACCATCGCCGGCTCCGCGCCCGAATGCCCTACGACCTCATCGCCGCCAATATCCTGGCCGGGCCGCTGATTGCCCTGGCCGAGGACATTGCCGGCGCTCTCGCGCCGGGCGGGCGGCTGCTCCTGGCCGGTCTACTGGAGCATCAGGCGCCGCGCGTCGCCGCCGCCTATCGACGCCAGGGAATGCGGCCGCTCTTCACCATCCGCCGAGGGGAGTGGCCGACCCTGGTGATGCGCAAGCGCCGCTGAACCGGAGCTCGAAGCTGGGGGGGGCAGGCTCGCGCTAGCGGCGACGGGCGCGTTCCTCATGGACGAAAGCGGCCACCGGGCAGCCGTCGACGGTGCGTCCGACGGCGAACAACAAGCGGCCGGGGGGCTGCCGGTCGAGCCGGGTCGAACCATAGCGCCGATCCTCTCCGGCGACCTGCTTCGGGATCGACTCGCAGCCGGCGGGATTTCGATAGACGTTCGGCGTCGCGAACAGCGGTTCGGATGGGTTGGAGCGCGGCTCCGGGGCCTGCGGTTCGGGCGCTGCCGACGCCGCCAGCGGCACCATCAGCCCGGCAAGAAGAAACGCGACCTTCATCGGACTTCCTCCTCCGCCCGATCCTAAGGAATCCATCCTGCACCGAAAATGAATTTGCGCCGGAGATCGGCCGCGTTACTTTGCATCGTCACATCGGGGACTTGGATGCGCAGGACGAAACAGATACTGGTCGCGGCGGCGCTGGCGACGACGGCCTTCTCCGCCCAGGCCGCGTCGGACGCCAAGCTGGCGGCACCGCTCCTGCCCGACGAATCCTGCCTCGATGGAAAGACGATCGCGAAACAGGCGGCTGGCGAGCAGCAGCCGCCGCCGGTTCTGCTCGACGGGCTCGGCTATGCCGGGCTCGAAGCGGACAGCGACAATCCTGAAGCGAAGGCCTGGTTCGCCCAGGGCGTCCGGCTGGTCTGGGCCTTCGACGAGGCGGAAGCGGTCCGCTCCTTCCAGCAGGCGCAGCGGCTCGATCCCGAATGCGCCCTGTGCTTCTTCGGCGAGGCCTGGGCACGCTCGCCCACCATCAACCTGCAGCCGCGCACCGAGGAACTGGCCGCGGCCCGGGCCGCGGCCGCCCGAGCGGTCGAGCTTGCCGATGGCCTCGGCGAGCGCGACCTGCTGCTGGTTCGGGCCATGGCTCTTCGAACCCGCGACGGCGAAAGCTTCAACCAGTCCGCCTATGCCGCCTTCATGGAGTCGGCCGCGCTTCGCCTGCCTCAGGACGACACGATCTCGATCATGGCCGCCGATGCCCGGATGCAGGTGTCGCAGGACATGCAGCCGGGCGCCTTGAGCCAGCGGCTGCTGGAGCGGGTGCTCGCGCGCAATCCCGGGCATGGCGGGGCCATCCATTTCTACATCCATCTCACCGACTGGATCGACCGCCAGCATCTTGCCGTGCCCCATGCCGATCGGCTGGCACGGATCGCGCCCAAGGCGAGCCACCTCGTCCACATGCCGTCGCACAGCTATTATGGAGTCGGCCGCTATGCCGACGCCGCCGCCGCGAACGTCGCGGCGATCGCCGCCGATCGCGACTATTCGGAGCGGGTCCGTCCACCCCGCTCGGCCTATCGTTACTATCTGAACCGTCACAACATGCATTTCGCGATCAACAGCGCGATCGCTCATGGCGATGGAGCGACGGCCGCGAGAGTCGCCGACCAGTATCGCCGCACCTATCTCGCCGGCGAGGTCGAGCCGGCGTCGCGGCTGCTCGGATCGGCCCTCTACTATGCCAGCGGCCTTCACGACGATGTCGACGAATTGCTCGCCCGGCCGACGCCCGCGCACGTCCTCGATCGGGTGATGCTCCATTATGCCCGCGGCGAAGCGCTCGCCCGCCGCGGCCATGCCGATCGGGTTCGCGCCGAGGCTCTCGCCATCGCGGCGCTTCGCGAGGGCAGCGACGCGCCGGCGCTCGGGCCGCGCGGAAGCGCTCTTGCCGAGATATTCCAGCATGTGATCGAGGGTCGGGCGGCGATGCTCGCCGATGATCCGGCGGCGGCGGCGATCGCCTATCGCAAGGCGATGGAACGCCAGCTTGCCGCCCGCTTCGGCAACGATCCGCCCCTTTTCTGGTATTCGGTTCGGCGCAGCCTGGCCGCCGCCCTGATCGCTTCCGGACGTTTCGAGGACGCGCGCAACCAGTTGTTCGCATCGCTTCGCCGCTGGCCCAACGATCCGCTGGCCCTTTATGCCCTGTCGCTGGCCGATCGCCGGCTGGGCGACGAGCAATCCGCCGATCGCAACCTCGCCCGCGCCCGCGCCGCCTGGGACGGGGAGGTCACGCAGGTCGCTCTCGCTCGGATCTGATCGGCGATTGGGCGCTGACAGGCCCGTCAGCGAGCTTTAGGCAGGAAGGACATGGGGCTTCTCTTCCTTCTCCTTCTTGGCGGGCTCGCCGCCCTCTGGCTTTCCAACGCCGCGCTGAAGCGGAGGATCGAGGCGCTCGAGCGCCGAGTGGAGGGGCTCGCCCCGAGCGGCCGCGGCGCTCAAGCGCTCGATCACGGAGGGACGGCGGCGATCGAGGCTCCCCCCTCAGCCGAGGGCCAACCGCAGAAGCAAGCGGAACCAGAGAATAAGCCGGAAGAAGGGGACACGCTTTCAGGGCTGTTCGAACGGCTCGTCGGCGGGCGGCTGCTGATCTGGACCGGAGGCGTGGCGCTGATCCTCGCCGCCATCTTCCTGGTCCGTTACTCGATCGAGATCGGGCTGATCACCCCCGAAATCCGGATGACGGCCGCCGGCCTCTTCGGCCTGCTTCTGCTCGGCGGCGGCGAATGGGCGCGCCGGAGCCGGAGCTTCGAGGAGGATCCGCGGGTTTCCCAGGCTCTGGTCGGTGCCGGCCTCGCCGTGCTCTATGCCACCATCTACGGCAGCCACATCCTCCACGCTTTCCTTTCACTGGCGACGGCTTCGACCCTGATGGTGGCGCTGACCGCCGCGGCGCTCGGACTTTCGCTTCGGCATGGCGCTCCGACCGCGGCGCTGGGGCTGGCGGGTGGGTTCGCGGTGCCGCTTCTGCTCGGGGAGCGGCTCGGAGCGCTGCCGCTGCTCGGCTATCTCGCCATGCTCGATCTTGCGGTGCTCGCACTGGCGCTCCGCCGCGGCTGGCTGTGGCTCGCCGTGATGGCGGTGCTCGGAAGCTTCGCCTGGACCTTCACGCTCCTGTTCGGGCCCGTCCCGGACGCGGTCGCGGCCGGCTGGTTCGTTCTGCTCCTGGGAATCGCCGCCGCCGCCCCGACCGCGCGAGCCGAGATCCAGGTTCCGGCGCTCACCATCGCCGCGCTCCAGATCGCCATGCTCATGCTTCGCGAGGATGTCGGGCCCGCGCCCTGGATCCAGTTCGCGGCGGCGGCAGCGGCGTCGGTCGCGCTCGCCCGGCTTCGCTCACTCGATCCCTGGGCGCCTCTCCTGGTCCTTCTGATCGGCCTCGTGCTGATCCCGCTCAGGGCTGCAATAGGCCAGGATCCGTTGCTGCCCCTGGGCACGGCGGCTCTCCTGCTGGTGTTCGGCGGCGGCGGACTGGCCGTGGCGATCCAGCGCCGCGACTCCTTCTGGGGAACGCTCGCCTGCCTCGGCCTCGCGGGTCCGGTCCTTGCGCTTCGCTGGTCGATTCCCGAATTCCTGCCGCAGGCGCTCTGGGCACTCCTCCTCGCCTTGCTCGCCGTCGGGCCAGCCTCGCTGATCGCGACCTGGCGTCGCCCGGGCGATACGGACAAGGGCGCGGCCAAGCTGCTGGCCGCTCTGACCGCCACTGGCTTGTGGACCCATGCCGCATCGGATCTGGTTCCGGAGGACGCCCTGTCGATCGCCTGGGCGGCGCTCGCCATCCTGCTGGTCGGGGCTGGCCTTCGACTCAAGGAGCGAAGCCTTCGGGTGGCCGCTCTCCTCCTCCTCGTGATCGCCGTTTCGAAGCTTTTCCTGGTCGACGCCGCGGCTCTGCAAGGCGTGCTCCGGATTCTCTCCTTCCTCGGCTTCGGAGTGGCCCTGATCGGGATCGGCCGGCTTTACGGTCCGATCGTTCGCGCAGGATCGGCCGCCGAAGCCCCGGCCCGCCGCTGAACCGTCCCGGAACGGCGCGGGCGCGATGCTTGCCATCGGGGCCGCCCCTGCCTAAATGCCCGGCTTCGGTCGGAGCGTAGCGCAGCCTGGTAGCGCATCACACTGGGGGTGTGGGGGTCGCTGGTTCGAATCCAGTCGCTCCGACCATCATTTTCGAAAGCCCTCCGCGTGGCGGGCGTTCGGAGTGGTCCATCCGGCCGGCGCTCCGTCGCTTCACCGGAAGTTTTTCCAGGTAGGACAAGATGTTCGAATCCCCAGCTTATGCCGCGAGCGGCGGCGCCGCATCCGGAGGAGCCGCAAGCTTCTTCGTCCAGATCTTCCCGCTGCTGCTCATCTTCGTCATCTTCTACTTCCTCCTGATCCGGCCGCAGCAGCGGCGGATGAAGCAGCACCAGCAGATGATCGCCGGAGTGAAGCCGCGCGATACCGCCGTCACCACCGGCGGGCTGATCGGCAAGGTCACCAAGGTCGACGAGAATGAGGTCGAGCTTGAAGTTGCGCAGGGCGTACGGGTTCGAGTCGTCAAGTCGATGCTGAGCGACATTCGCCCGCACGGCACCAAGCCCGCGAACGACTGACTCGGCAATGCTGGATTTTCCCCGCTGGAAGTTGGTGCTGGTCACGCTGTCGCTGGTCGTCGGCGTCTATCTCGCGATACCCAGCTTCCTCCCTGCGCAGGTCACCGATCGGATGCCGACCTGGCTTGCGCCCAAGGTCAGTCTCGGACTCGATCTTGCGGGGGGCAGCCAGATCATGCTCGAAGCCGAAACGAGCGGCGTTGCCCGCCAGCGGCTCGAGAATATGGAGGACATCCTCCGCCGCGAGCTCCGGCGCAACGACATCGCCATCGGCGAGGTTTCGACCGCGGACAATCGGCTGAGCTTCGTCGTTCGCAATCCTGCCCAGGCAGATGCCGCGGTCGAGATCGCCCGAGCCCAGACCCAGCCGTCCGGATTCAGCAACCAGCGCGAGTGGAACGTTGCGGTCGACAATAACCGGATCACGCTCACCCAGACCGAGGCCGGCCTGAACCAGGCGATCGACCAGGCGATGGACGTCGCCCGCGAAGTGATCGATCGGCGGATCAACGCGCTCGGAACGCTCGAGCCGACGATCATCCGGCAGGGTCGCGAGCGGATCGTCGTCCAGGTTCCGGGGCTCCAGGATCCGGAAGCGCTGAAATCGCTGATCGGCCGCACCGCCCGGCTCGAATTCAAGCTGGTCGACCTCAGCGCCACGCCCGAGCAGCTCCAGTCCGGCAGGGCTCCGATCGGAAGTCAGGTCCTGCCCTATCCGGAAGGCGGCGCCAACGGCCGGATCGCGGTCCAGCGCCGGGCGATCATCACCGGCGATCAGATCGCCGACGCCCAGCAATCGTTCGACCAGCAGACCGGCGCCCCGGTCGTCATCATCCGCTTCGACGGCACCGGAAGCCGGCGCTTCGCTCGGGTGACCCAGGAAAATGTCGGCCGGCCGTTCGCGATCATCCTCGACAATGTCGTTCTTTCGGCACCGAATATCCGGGAGCCGATCCTTGGCGGCTCCGCCGAGATCGAGGGCAATTTCACGGTCGAAAGCGCCAACCAGCTTGCCATTTCGCTGCGGTCCGGCCGACTGCCGGTCGATCTCACCATCATCGAGGAGCGGACCGTCGGCCCCGATCTGGGGCGTGACTCGATCCGGCTCGGGATCATCGCCATGGCGATCGGCAGCGGCCTCGTTCTCCTCTACATGCTGCTCACTTACGGCCGCTTCGGACTCTATGCCGACGTCGCCATCCTCCTGAACGTCGCCCTGATCCTCGGCATCCTGGCGATCATGCCCGCCTCGCTGACGCTCCCCGGAATCGCCGGCTTCGTCCTGACCGTCGGCGCAGCGGTCGACGCGAACGTGATCATCAACGAGCGAATCCGCGAGGAGCAGAGACGGGGGCGGAACGTCATGCAGGCGATCGAGCATGGCTACAAGGAAGCGCAGTCGGCGATTTTCGACGCCAACGTCACCAACGTCATCGCCGGCGTTCTGCTCTTCTATTTCGGTTCCGGACCGATCCGCGGCTTTGCCGTCGTGATGATGATCGGGATCGTCACCTCCGTCTACACCGCCGTGACCGTCACCCGGATGTTCGTGTCGCTCTGGCTGCGCAAGCGGCCGAAGGAACTGGTGATCTGATGCGTCTCCTCAAGCTCATTCCCGACAACACGAACATCGACTTCCTTCGCTGGCGGGGCCTGGCCTTCGTCGTTTCGGCTCTGCTCATCGCCGGATCGATCGCCCTGCTGACGATGAAGGGGCTGAACTTCGGAGTCGATTTCGTCGGCGGACAGATGATCCGCGCCACCTTTCAGCAGCAGCCGGAACTGGACGACCTGCGCGACCGGATCGGAGCGCTCGGCCATGGCTCCGCCTCGGTCCAGGAAAGCCGTTCGGGTCCGATCGAAATTGGCGGCTCCGCGGCCGGCGGCCATGAAATCCTGATCCGGATGGGACTTCCGGACCAAGGCGGCGACGCCGCCGCCGCGGCCGCGGCGACCGACGTTCGCCGTGCGCTGACCGAAGCCTATCCCGGGGTCCGGATCGATTCGGTCGAAACCGTCTCCGGCAAGGTTTCCGACGAGCTGTTCAAGGCCGGCGCTCTGGCGCTCCTGTTCGCAATGCTCGGCGTGACCATCTACATCTGGTTCCGCTTCGAATGGCAGTTCGCGGTCGGTGCGCTCTTCTCGCTGTTCCACGACGTCACGATCACGCTCGGCTTCCTGGCGCTGACCCAGCTCGAATTCGACCTCAACGTCGTTGCCGCGCTGCTGACCCTGATCGGCTATTCGCTCAATGACACGATCGTCATCTACGACCGGATCCGGGAGAATCTGCGCAAGTACCGCAAGATGGTGATCGGGCCGCTGATCAACCTTTCGGTCAACGAAACGCTTTCGCGAACCGTGGCGACCAACCTGTCGATGCTTCTGGCGCTGGGCTCGCTCTTCGCCTTCGGGCCCGAAGTGATCTTCAGCTTCACCGCGACCCTGGTCTTCAGCGTCATCATCGGCACCTATTCGACCACCTATATCGCGGCGCCCTGGCTGATCTGGCTCAAGGTCACTTCGGACAGCTTCCTTCCGAAGGACCCGGTCAGCCGGGCCGAGCGGGGGCCGCGCAACGAGAGCTATGGCGCCAAGGTTTGAGCGCACGCCCGCAGCCAGCGGACCGCTGGTCCGCGGCTTTTCGGAGGGCGGCTTCTCGGTCGACGGGCAGACCTATCGCGCCGTCCTGCTGACGCCGCAGGGCGCGGCCGAATGGCAGGCCCCGGCCCTTGCCGAGCTCGGGCTCGACCATCTCGGGCCGCTGCTTGCGCTCGATCCCGCCCCGGAATTCCTGATCCTGGGCACCGGCGCTTCGACCATCTTCCCGCCGCGCTCGCTGGTTCAGGCGCTCCAGCAGCGGGGGATCGGAATCGAAGCGATGGACAGCCGGGCCGCGGCCAGGACCTGGGGACTGCTTCGCTCCGAAGAAAGATGGATTGCTGCAGCGATCATGCCGCTCTGACGAGCGAGCGCAGATGATCGACGAGCTCGTCGCTGTTCCTCTGCCAGCTGAAGGACAAAGCCGAGCGCCGCACCCTTTCCTGAGGCGGCGGCTCGACCAGCAACTCGCGAACCGCCCGGGCGATCTTCTCGGAATCGCGCGCCACCAGCCGCCCGGCCGAGCGCTCGGCGATCACCTCGCGCGCGCCGCCGACGTCGCAGGTCACGACCGGGGTTCCGCAGGCGAGCGCTTCCACCCAGACATTGGCGATGCCTTCGAACGCGCTGGGCTGGACCGCCACGTCGGCCGCCGCCAGCAGGTCCGGCAGCCGCTCATGGGGCACCGCTCCGAGGAATCGCACCCTGCCCTCCAGTCCGGCCGTCTGGACGAGCCGTTCGAGCGCGGATCGGTCCGGCCCGTCGCCGACCAGGAGCAGGGTCGCGCCCGGGACATGGCGAAGCGCCTCGATCGCGAAGCTTTGCCCCTTGCGGGGAATCAGGGCACCGGCGGTCACCAGTAACGGCCCACCGGTTCCCAGCGCGGATTTCGCCGCTTCCCGGTCGACCGGGCGGAACCGGTCGAGGTCGATCCCGGTGCGATGAACCCGGATGCTCCGCTCCGGCATTCCGAGCCTCGCCATGTCCTGTTTCAGCGCCTCGCTGACCGCCAGCAGCCCGTCGGCACGGCGCCCCGCCTCGACGATCTGGGTGCCGATGCCGCGGCGCGATCCCCAGTGCTCGATGTCGCTCCCGCGCGCCTTGATCGAACAGGGAACCCCGATCGCGCTCGCAAGCTCCACCGCCGCCGGACCGTCCGGCCAGAAGAATTCGGCGTCGATCACGTCGAAGGGGAAACGCCGCCGCATGTCGCGGAGCAGCGGCAGCAAGGCTGCCGCCAGCGATCCCGCCATCGCCCGCTGCCCCCAGCCGGGCCAGGTTCGGAAACGGGGCCGGTGAACGGTCAGGCCTTTCCATTTCTCGAAAGGCGGCAAGCTTTGCGCGGCGGCATAATGGGGATGAAGCGCAAGCGGCCAGGCCGGACGCCCCAGCGGCGAGACGACCTCGACCTCGACATCCGGCTGGGCGGCGAGACCGAGCGTCTGGCGTTCGACGAACACTCCCAGCGTCGGCCGGAGCGCATGGGGGAAAAGGGTCGACAGCGTAAGCACTCGAAGCATTGGTCGGGCCCTAGCATCTTCGGCCTGACACAGGGTTAAAGCGGGGTTCATCGGCACTCGGCTGTTCTCCCCGAAGTTCGCTTGGCCTCGTCCCAACCCTCCGCTAAGAAGCCCGCCATGCAAAGATTGTCCCGTCCGATCGCCATTCTCGCCCTCGCCGCGGCGCTGCCTATGCTTTCCGCCTGCGAGTCCCTGGGGCTGGGCGGCGGCCGGACGAGCGTCGACACGCGCTACGTCGCCCGCGACGTCAACACGCTCTACAATGCAGCGTGGGAACGGATGCAGCGGGGAAGCTATCTTCCCGCGGCGGCTCTGTTTGACGAAGTCGAACGCCAGCATCCTTATTCGGTCTGGGCGCGCCGCGCGCAGCTGATGAGCGCCTTTTCCTATTATGCCTCCGGCGATCATACCAAGTCGATCGATTCGGCGCGGCGCTTCCTTTCGATTCACCCCGGCAATCGCGACGCGCCTTATGCGCATTATCTGATCGCCCTCAATTATTACGAACAGATCCGCGACGTCACCCGCGACCAGGCGATAACCCGCCAGGCGCTCGACGCTCTTGGCGAACTCGTCCGCCGCTATCCGACCACCGACTATGCCGCCGATGCCCGGCTGAAGATCGACCTCGTTCGCGACCATCTTGCGGGCAAGGAAATGGAGATCGGCCGATTCTACCAGCGGCGCCGGCAGTGGCTTGCTTCGGTCAGCCGCTTCCGGACGGTGATCGACGAATATCAGACCACCAGCCATGCGCCCGAGGCTCTGATGCGGCTTACCGAATCCTATCTCGCTCTTGGCATTCCCGAGGAAGCCCGTCGCGCTGCGGCGGTTCTCGGCGCCAATTATCCGGAAAGCCGCTGGTATCAGCGGGCCTATGAGCTGGTTCAGCGCAACGCTCCCGCCCAGCAGACCGCGACAGCCACGCCAACGTCTTGATCTGCTGAACCGCGCAGTGGCAGAGACGAGGGGTGCTGACTGGCCTCTCCATCCGCGACGTGGTTCTGATCGAAACGCTCGACCTGGAGTTCGGCTCGGGTCTCGGCGTGCTGACGGGCGAAACCGGCGCGGGAAAGTCGATCCTTCTGGACGCTCTCGGTCTGGCTTTGGGCATGCGGGCGGACAGCGGGCTCGTCCGGAGCGGCCAGCCTCAGTCCACCGTCAGCGTGAGCTTCGAGCTGCCGCCGGACCATCCCGCGCTCGCCTTTCTCGATGAGAACGGGTTGGCCGGCGAGCCCGGCGAACCGCTCGTCATCCGCCGGATCGTCAAGGCCGACGGCGGCAGCCGCGCTTATGTCAACGATCAGTCCGTCTCTGCGGGCCTGCTGCGCGAACTTGGTGCCCTGCTCGTCGAGGTTCACGGCCAGCATGACGATCGCGGGCTCCTGAACCCGCGCGGCCACCGCGCTCTCCTCGATGCCTATGGCCGGATCGATTCCAGCGCCGCCGCCGCTTCCTGGCAGACGGTGCGCGCTCTGGAGGACCGTCTCGAACAGGCCCGGCGCCTCAGGGAAGAGGCCGAACGGGACCGGGAATGGCTTGCCCATTCGCTCGAGGAGCTTCGGCGGCTCGATCCGAAGCCCGGGGAGGAGCAGGCGCTTGCCGAGCTGAGGGCGACGATGCAGGCCGGCGCTCGGCTGGGCGAGGAGCTCGCCGCCGTCGAAGGCCTTCTCCAGGGATCGGAGGGCGGTCTCGCCTTGCTCCGGCAGGCCGCTCGAAGGCTCGACCGGATCGCCGGCGAGCATGAGCTGCTCGGGGCGACGCTCGCCGCGCTCGACCGCGCCGTCATCGAAGCGGCCGAGGCCGAGGATGCGCTGGAGCGGGCGCGGGAGGCGCTCGCCTTCGATCCGGCGAAGCTCGAGGAGGCCGAGAGCCGGCTGTTCGACATCCGGGGGGCGGCGCGCAAGCACAAGGTCGATCCCGACGCTCTTCCGGCGCTTCGGGACGAACTGGCGGCGCGGCTCGAGTCGATCGAGGCGGGCGAGGAACAGCTCGCCGCGCTGTCCGCCGATCTCGCCTCCGCCAGGGCGGCCTATGACGGCGAAGCCGAGCGGCTGAGCGAACAGCGGCGGGCAGCGGCGGAGCGGCTCGACCGCGCCGTGGCGGCCGAACTCGCGCCGCTGAAACTGGATTCCGCCCAGTTCCGGACCATCGTCGCCGATTCCGAACCCTCCGCGGCCGGCCGGGACCGAGTCGAGTTCCAGGTTTCGACCAATCCCGGCGCGCCGTTCGGGCCGCTGGTCCGGATCGCCAGCGGCGGCGAGCTTTCCCGCTTCATCCTCGCTCTCAAGGTCGCGCTCCACGAGCAGGGCGGCGCTCGAACGATCATCTTCGACGAGATCGACCGCGGCGTCGGCGGCGCCGTCGCCAGCGCGATCGGCGAGCGGCTTCACCGTCTCGCCGAGGACGGCCAGGTGATCGTCGTCACCCATTCTCCCCAGGTCGCGGCCCGCGGCCTCACTCACCTGCTCATCGAGAAGAGCCATAATGGGCTGGTCACCCGGACCAGCGTCCAGCCCCTCGACCCCGCCCGCCGACGCGAGGAGATCGCCCGGATGCTTTCCGGCGCTCAGATCACCGAGGAAGCAAGGGCACAGGCCACCCGGCTGCTGGAGGCGGCATGACGGAACGCGAAGCCGCCGCCGAGCTTGAGCGTCTCGCCGCCGAGATTGCGCGCCACAACCGCCTTTATCACAGCGAGGATGCGCCGGAGATTTCCGACGCCGAATATGACGCCCTGGTCCGGCGCAATGCGGAGCTCGAGGCGCTGTTTCCGGATCTGGTGCGGGACGACAGCCCGTCGCGGCAGGTGGGAGCGGCGCCGGCGGCGCACCTGTCCAAGGTCCGCCACGCCCGGCCGATGCTCAGCCTCGACAATGCCTTTGCCGACGAGGAGGTCGGCGAGTTCGTCGAACGCGTCCGCCGCTACCTCAACCTGCCCGCGGATGCCGAACTCGCCCTGACGGCCGAGCCCAAGATCGACGGCCTGTCCTGCTCGCTCCGCTACGAGAAGGGTCTGCTCGTCCTCGCCGCCACCCGCGGCGACGGAAGCACCGGAGAGGTTGTGACCGACAATGTCCGGACGATTGCCGACGTGCCGAAGCGGCTCGAAGGAAAGGTCCCGGACGTCTTCGAGATTCGCGGCGAAGTCTATATGTCCAAGGCGGACTTCGCGGCCTTGAACGCCCGGCTGCTCGCCGAAGCGGAGGATCCGGCCCGGGCGCGCCAGTTCGCCAACCCCCGCAACGCGGCCGCAGGCTCGCTTCGGCAGAAGGATGCGTCGGTGACGGAGTCGCGGCCGCTGCGCTTCTATGCCCATGGCTGGGGCGAGGTTTCGGCCCTGCCGGCCGACAGCCAGTTCGACGTCATGAAGGCGATTGCCGACTGGGGGGTGCCGATCTCGGCCGACCTCGACCGGTTCACCGATCTGGTTCAACTTCTCGGCCACTACAGAACCATAGAGGCGAAACGCGCGGACCTGCCGTTCGACATCGATGGCGTCGTCTACAAGGTCGACCGGCTCGACTGGCAGGAGCGGCTCGGCTTCGTCAGCCGCGCTCCGCGTTGGGCGATCGCCCACAAATTCCCGGCGGAGAAGGCCGAAACCGAGCTTCTCGCGATCGACATCCAGGTTGGCCGGACCGGCAAGCTGACTCCGGTCGCTCGGCTCAAGCCGGTAAGCGTCGGTGGAGTCACCGTCACCAACGCCACCCTTCACAACCGCGACGAGATCGAGCGGCTGGGCGTTCGGCCCGGCGACCGGGTCCTCATCCAGCGCGCCGGCGACGTCATTCCGCAGGTGCTGGAGAACCGTACGCCCGAGGCCGAACGACCGGCCTACATCTTCCCCGACAGCTGCCCCGAATGCGGTTCGGACGCCGTTCGCGAGGAAGGCGAGGTCGACGTCCGCTGCACCGGCGGCCTGATCTGCCCTGCCCAGCGGGTCGAGCGGCTTCGCCACTTCGTCAGCCGCCATGCGCTCGATATCGAAGGGCTCGGGATCACCCATATCGAAAGCTTCTTCCGCGATGGCCTGCTCCAGTCGCCGGCCGACATCTTCCGCCTGACCAAAGACCAGCTGCTCGCCCGCGAGCGCTGGGCCGAGATTTCGGCGGCCAATCTGATTGCCGCGATCGATGCCAAGCGCAGGCCGCCGCTCGACCGCTTTCTTTATGCGCTGGGCATCCGCCATATCGGCGAAGTCACCGCCCGCGACCTCGCCCGCCGCTATCGGAGCTGGGACAGCTTCCAGGCGATGATCGATCGCGCCGCCGCCGCCCGGGCGCAAGTTCCACAAGCGTTGGGCGAGAGCGACGAGAAGTTCCGCAAGCGCCGCAACGATGCCGCCGCAGCGATCATCGAGACTCCGGGCATTGGCGGCGAAGTGGCCGGAGCGCTTTGCGACTTCTTCGAGGAGCCGCACAATCGCGAGGTCCTGTCGGACCTGTTCGCCGCCGGCGTCGAACCGCAGGACGTGGTCTGGGAGACCAAGTCTTCGCCGGTATCCGGCAAGACCCTCGTCTTCACCGGCAGCCTTGAGGCGCTTTCGCGCGACGAGGCCAAGGCCCAGGCCGAAGCGCTCGGCGCCAAGGTGGCCGGATCGGTGTCCGCCAAGACCGACCTGCTGATCGCCGGACCCGGCGCCGGCTCCAAGCTCAAGAAGGCGCAGGAGCTCGGAATCGAAGTGATCGACGAGGCGGCGTGGCTTCGGATCGTCGCGGAGGCCGGCTGACATTGCAGCCCGGTCGCCGGCCACCCAGATAGCCGCCAGGAAACGAGCGGGAGCAGATATGGAAAGCTGGCACGGAACGACGATCATCGGCGTGCGCAAGAACGGCAAGGCGGTGATTGCCGGCGACGGTCAGGTGTCGCTTCAGTCGACGGTGATCAAGCCCAATGCGCGCAAGGTCAGGCGGCTTGGCGGGGACAAGGTCATTGCCGGATTCGCCGGCGCGACGGCCGATGCCTTCACCCTGTTCGAGCGGCTGGAGCGAAAGCTCGAACAATATCATGGCGCTCTGATGCGGTCGGCGGTCGAGCTCGCTAAGGATTGGCGCACCGACAAATATCTTCGCAACCTGGAAGCGATGATGATCGTCGCCGACAAGGACGTGACTCTGATCCTGACCGGCAATGGCGACGTCCTTGAGCCGGCGGCGGGCGTCGCCGCGATCGGATCGGGCGGCAATTTCGCGCTTGCGGCCGCGACCGCCTTGTTCGGCTATGAAGAGGATGCCGAGACGATCGCTCGCAAGGCGATGAAGATCGCCGCCGACATCTGCGTCTACACCAACGAGAATCTCACCGTGGAGACGATCGAGGGCGCCGCCTCCTAAGCGGCGCGGCCAACCGCCTCGGCGACGATCCAGTCCCGGAAAGCGGCCATGGCTCCGGTCGGCTTGCGCGACTTGAGGCTGGTCAGCCAGTAACCGCCCAGGCTCACTTCGGCTTCGAACGGCCGAACGGCACGGCCCTGCCGCAAGTCCGGCTCGAACATGACCGGCGGCGCCAGCGCGACCCCATGGCCATCGAGCGCGGCGCGAACCATCAGCACCGCCGAATCGAAGACCGGTCCGGTCAGGGCCGGCTGCTCGGCGCCCGCCGCTTCGAACCAGGCCGTCCACTCGCCGGCTCGATAGGAACGAAGAAGCGTTTCCCGCCGCAGATCGTCCGGCGCTCCGAGACGCTCGGCGGCTTCGGGTGCGCAGAGCGGAGTCAGCGGCGCGTCGAAGAGCAGGATGGCGTCGGTGCCGTGCCAGGCGCCGTCGCCATAGCGGATCGCATAATCCAGCCCTTCCTCGGCGATGTCGACGCGATTGTTGTTGGTGGTGAGGCGAAGGTCGACGCCCGGATTGGCCGATTCGAACCGCTCCAGTCGCGGCAGCAGCCAGCCGAGCGCGAAGGTTCCCACCACGCCCACGGACAGCACTTCCCGTCCCCGGCCGCCGCGAAACTCGTCGAGCAGCGCCGCCATCCGATCGAAGGATTCGCACAGCACCGGCAACAAGGCCTGGCCCTCGTCGGTCAGGGCGAGGCCGCGCGGAAGCCGGCGGAACAGCGGAACGCCGAGCCGCTCCTCCAGCGCCTTGACCTGGTGGCCGAGCGCGGCGGGGGTGACGCACAATTCCACCGCCGCCCGGGTGAAGCTCAGATGGCGAGCGGCGGCCTCGAAGGCGCGAAGCCCGTTCAGCGGCAGATAGGGCCGGATCATTCGACTGCCTCCCCGGGCCGCTTCTAACGTCCCTCGCCGCCGGCGAAAGCCAAAGAAATTTTGGGGCAGGTTCTAGCTATCCTCGTTTGCCGCGACCGCTCGAGCAGGGGACAAGCCGGGGGGAAGGAGAAGCCGATGCCCGACAATGCAGCGCCGATCGTGGGCGGCCGACGTCCGAACGACCGCCTGCTCCTGCCCTTCAAGCGCCTGGGCCAAGTCCGCCCGGCGCTACCCGGCCGCGCTTCGAAAACCCTCGCATCCGCCTTGCTGGCGCTGCTGGCCGGCTTCACTCCGGCAACCGCCGCGGAGCCGGATTCGAGGCGCTATCTGTTCTACCTGCACGGCCGGATCGTCGAGGACCAGGGCCCCCAGGCGGTCAGCCCGGTTCACGGCCCCTACGAATATCGCGGAATCCTCGCCGCCTTTGCGGAGCGCGGCTTCGACGTGATCAGCGAGGTTCGGCCTCGCGACACCGATCCCGCCGCTTATGCCGACCAGGTCGCCGGGCAGGTCCGAACGCTGATCGCTCGCGGCGTCGATCCGTCCCGGATCACGCTGGTCGGCGCTTCCAAGGGGGCGATCATCGCGGCGCTCGTCTCCAGCCGGGTCGAGGCGCCCAAGGTGCGTTACGTTCTTGTCGCGGGGTGCAGTCCCTGGCTCGTCCGAACCCATGGTCCGAGGCTGAACGGCGAGGTGCTGTCCCTCTTCGAGGCCTCGGACGAGCTTGTCGGAAGCTGCGGCGACCTGGCCCTGAACTCGCCCCGGCTCGGGCGTTACGAGGAGGTCCGGCTGGAGACCGGCCTTGGCCACGGTTTCCTCTATCGGCCGCTGGCGGAGTGGCTGGAGCCCGCGCTGCGTTGGGCGGGCCGATGATCGGGACGTGCCGCCGACGGCAGGATCGGCTATTCTCGGCTGGTGCCTGAGCTCGATCGCCGAACCCTCGTCGGGGGCAGCAGCCTCGCTTTCGCCGGCCTGCTGCTTCCGGGCTGCGCTTCCACCCTCTCCCGGGCGCCCGCCTCGATCCGACCGATCCGCGGCTGCCTCCCCAAGGTCGAAGTGGCTCGCGAACGGGTGATTCGAACCCTTGCCGGACTTCGTCCCTATCGCTCGGCCGGGTTCGTCGTCCGGGCCGAGCCGCTCGGCGACAAGCGGCTGGTTCATAATTACGGCCATGGCGGCGCGGGAATCACCTTGAGCTGGGGGAGCTCGAAGCTTGCGACGGCTCTCGGTCTTCAAGGTCATCAGGGACCCGTGGCCGTGATCGGGGCCGGAGTGATGGGCCTGACGACGGCGAGGCTCGTTCAGGAGGCGGGTTTTCCCGTCACCCTTTATGCCGAGGCGCTTCCGCCCGACACGACGTCCGACATTGCCGGCGGGCAATGGCATCCCTTCGCCCATTTCCGGAACAGCGAAGTCACTCCGGAATGGCGCCGGCAATATCTCGCCGCTGCCGATTACAGCTGGCGCCGGTTCCAGATCATGGTGGGCGACGATTACGGCATCCGCTGGCTGCCCACCTACAGCGAGAATGGCGGCACTCCGGAGCGGGCGCTGCTTCCCACCTTTCCGCCGGTGAACCGGATGCTGGCGCCGGACGAGCATCCCTTTCCGGTGCGGAATCTCGCGCGCTACGACACGCTCTATGTCGAAACCGGACGTTTCCTTCGCCAGCTGATCCGCGACGTCCAGCTGGCGGGCGGCCGGGTCGTGGTTCGGCGGTTCGCCATTCCGGCGCAAGTCGCGGCCTTGCCCGAGCGGCTGGTGTTCAACTGTACCGGGCTCGGTGCTCGCGAATTGTTCGGCGATACCCAGCTTCGCCCGGCGCGCGGGCAGCTTGCCGTGCTCCTCCCCCAGCCGGAGATCCGCTACGCCTTCACGACCCGGGCAGGCTATATGTTCCCGCGTCCGGACGGGATTCTCCTCGGCGGCACGTTCGAGCTCGACCAATGGTCGACCGAGCCGGAACCCGAAGCGATCGATCGGATCCTCGACTCGCATCGGCGGCTGTTCGCCGGCTTCCGCTGCACCGCTTGAACTGGCCCTTCCCGCCTCACATGTAGCGGGGGATGAATTATCAATCTTCGATCCCCGGAAATGCGGGAGCTTCCGATCCGCAGCCGACGCCCTCCAGAGCAGCAGGCAGCATGAACGAAACCCTCACACCCAAGGCCGTGGTCGCCGCGCTCGACGCCCACATCATCGGTCAGGACGAGGCCAAGCGCGCGGTTGCCGTCGCCTTGCGCAATCGCTGGCGGCGCCAGCAGCTTCCGGAGGCGCTTCGCGACGAAGTCACGCCGAAGAATATCCTGATGATCGGCCCGACCGGCTGCGGCAAGACCGAGATCAGCCGCCGCCTCGCCAGGCTTGCCGATGCGCCTTTCGTGAAGGTCGAGGCCACCAAGTTCACCGAGGTGGGCTATGTCGGCCGCGACGTCGAGCAGATCGCTCGCGACCTGGTCGAGGAAGCGGTCCGGCTCGAACGCGAGCGGCGCCGGGAAGCCGTTCGCGGCGCGGCCGAAGCGGCGGCGATCGAGCGGCTTCTCGACGCGCTGACCGGCAAGGACGCCAGCGCCGCCACGCGCGAAAGCTTTCGAAGGATGCTCGGCGAAGGCCATCTCAACGACCGCGAGGTCGAGATCGAGGTGGTCGAGCAGCCGAATACACCGTTCGAAATCCCGGGCATGGGCGGCCAGGTCGGGATGATCAACCTGTCCGAGCTGATGGGGAAGGCGCTCGGGCAGCAACCGCGCAAGCGCCGGAAGATGGCCGTTCGCGAGGCGCTGGCAAAGCTGGTCGAGGAGGAATCGGACAAGAGGCTCGATCCCGACGACCTCAATCGGACCGCCCTTCGGGATGCGGAGGCCAACGGGATCGTCTTTCTGGACGAGATCGACAAGATCGCCGTTTCCGACGTTCGCGGCGGCTCGGTCAGCCGCGAAGGCGTTCAGCGCGACCTTCTGCCGCTGATCGAAGGGACCACCGTCGCGACCAAATACGGGCCGATGAAGACGGACCATATCCTGTTCATCGCATCGGGCGCGTTCCACGTCGCCAAGCCGAGCGACCTGCTTCCCGAGCTTCAGGGCCGGCTTCCGATCCGGGTCGAACTCAAGGCGCTGACCGAGGAGGATTTCGTCCGGATCCTTTCCGACACTCGGGCAAGCCTCACCGAGCAGTATCGGGCGCTGTTGGCGACCGAAGGCGTCGAGATCCGCTTTGCCGAGGACGGCATCCGGGCGCTGGCGCGGCTCGCGGCGGAGGTGAATGCCGAAGTCGAGAATATCGGCGCCCGTCGGCTCCAGACGGTCATGGAGAAGCTGCTCGAAGACGTCAGCTTCGAAGCGGAGCAGCGCCGCGGCGAGACGGTGACGGTCGATGCCGCTTATGTCGAGCGCCAGCTTGCCGACATCGCGCGCAACACGGATCTCAGCAAGTACGTGCTCTGACCTGACGATCCGGGTGCCGGCTCGGCCGGAGCCAGTGGTCGTTGGTCGGGCACAATCCATCGCAACCGGGCGGCTCCGGCAGCCGCTCGGTCGTTGAAGCTCCAGATCCCAGTCTGGAGATAGGAAATGAAATTGAAGTTCAGCATGTTGGCGGCGGTCGCGCTGATCGCACTGCCGGCCGCGTCGAAAGCTCAGGAAGCGACTCAGGGCAACGACCGCCAGAACCCGCCGGCGGCGCAGACCCGCGCTCCCGCCGCAAACCCGAACCAGCGCTCGCCGGCGCAGCCGACGGAAGAATCCCAGCCGGACGCCAGCGAGACCGCAAGGCCGGCTCAGCAGGCTGTGCCCGATTCGGCTCCGCCGACCGAACGCCCGCCGAGCGAGAATGCCGCAGAGGCCGCGCGCGCCAATCCGCCGGCCCAGGCCGAGACTCGGACCGAGCCCGAAGAGCAGTCGGGCGCCGACGGCAACGCAGCGCCCGGTGGAACCGAGGCCGCCGGTCCGGTCACCCGGGCAACCGCGGCCGACATCCGCGCCGGTCTTGCCGTTGTCGACCAACGGGGCGGATCGGTCGGGACGGTCGAATCGGTGGATGCCGATGGAGCCGTCGTTGCCACCGGGGAAGTCCGCGCCAAGCTTCCCTTGAGCAGCTTCGGCAAGAACAATCTCGGCCTGGTCATCTCCCTGACCAAGGAACAGCTGGAAGCCGCCGCCCAGGCGCAGTCTTCGGGCGAGTGACCAACGGCGAGCCGGGATGAAGGCCGATCACTGACTCGCCGGCTCGGCTTGTTGTTGTAAGGGGGAGGACGTGATCCGCTCAGCGCTCCTCCTCCCCTCGCTCCTGCTCGCTTTCCCGGCCTTCGCCCAGGAACAGGCGATAATCGTCACCGGCCGCGGCCTCGGCACTGCGGCCGGAGAAGAGGTCTACGACGTCGTCACGATCGGCCGCGACCGGCTCGCTTATTCGCCTTCCAACCGGCTCGAAGATCTCCTTCGCGACGTTCCGGGCTTCCAGCAGTTCCGGCGCTCGGACTCGCGCACCGCCAACCCGACGAGTCAGGGAGCGACGCTTCGGGCGCTCGGCGGCAATGCGTCGAGCCGGGCGCTGCTGATCCTCGACGGAGTCCCGCAGACCGACCCGTTCGGCGGCTGGATCAGCTGGCCCGCTTATGATCCGCGCCGACTCGGCCAGGTTCGAGTGATCCGCGGCGGCGGCACCGGCGCGAGCGGCCCGGGCGCACTCGCCGGAACGATCGAGCTGAGCAGCGCCGCCCCGGCGGAAGTGGAAGGCCTTTCTGCCTCGATCGCTTATGGCAGCCGGGACAGCGTCGACGGGCATGCCGGGATCGGCCTTGCGGTGGGGTCCGGCTTCGTCACCGTTTCCGCCGCCTGGGCTCAGGGCGACGGGTTCGTGCCGGTGATCGCCAGCCAGCGTGGCCCGGCCGATCGGCGCTCTCCTTATCGTCAGGGCAGCGTCGCCCTGCGTGCGGTGACTCCCGTCGCAACCGCTCTGGAGCTTCAGGCCAGTCTTTCGGCCTTCACCGACGAGCGCGAGCGCGGCACCGCCTTCACGGATATTTCCACGGAAGGCGCCGACGCGTCGCTTCGACTTGTCGGCCACGGACGACTGCCCTTTGCCGCCGTCGCCTATGTGCAGCTTCGTGATTTCTCGAACCGCTTTGCGGCCGTCGGCGCCGGGCGCGCCGCCGCCAGCCTCGCCCTCGATCAATATTCGGTCCCTTCGACCGGTCTCGGCGCGCGCTTCGAACTTCGCCCGCTGACCGGCCCGGTCGAATTGCGCGTGGGCGCCGATGCGCGTCAAACGGAGGGACGGACTCAGGAACTCTATCTTTTCGTCGGTGGCGAGCCGTCCCGCGCTCGCGTCGCCGGCGGTCGAACGCGAACGCTCGGCGCCTTTGCCGAGTTTTCCTGGCAGCCGGGGGATCTGACGATCACCGCCGGGGGAAGGCTCGATCGCTGGTGGATCGAAAAGGGTCTGCTGCGCGAACGAACCCTTGCCACGGGGGCGCTGCTCACCGACGCCCGCTTCGCCGACCGAAGCGGCTGGGAGCCGACCGGCCGAGCCGGCGCGGCCTGGCAAGCGACCGACCGGCTCACCCTGCGCACCGCCGCCTATCTCGGCTGGAGGCTCCCGACCCTCAACGAGCTGTATCGTCCCTTCAGGGTCGGAACCGACGCCACCGCGGCCAATCCGGCGCTTGCCCCCGAACGGCTGAAGGGGATCGAGGCGGGCCTCGATTTTCGACCGGCCGATTTCGCGAGGGTCGGGATCACCGTCTTCGCCAACCGTCTCGATCAGGCGATATCCAACGTCACGCTCGGAGAAGGCCCCGGCGCATTCCCCGGGGTCGGCTTCGTTCCGGCGGGTGGGCAATATCGCCAGCGCCGAAACGTTGAGGCGATCACAAGCCGGGGAATCGAGCTGGATGCGAGCATGGCGCTTGGGCCGTGGCGGCTGTCCGGCGGGTACAGCTTCGCCGATGCCGAAGTGCGCTCGGACGGTCCCGCTTCGGCCCTGGACGGCTTGAGGCCGGCCCAGGCGCCTCGCCACAGCGCCTCGGCGACTCTCGCCTGGGAAGGAACGGGCGGCGCGCTCGCTTCCCTCACCGCGCGCTATCTCGGCAACCAGTATGAAGACGATCTCAATCGCCAGCGGATCCCCGACGCACTCGTCTTCGACGCCCTTGCCGTCCTGCCCCTCGGGCGGGGACTGGCGCTGGAAGCGCGCGCGGAAAACCTCTCCGACGCTCGGATCGTTGCCGGCATCTCCGGAGCCGGAATCGTCGAGCGGGCGACTCCGCGGACGCTCTGGCTCGGGCTTCGCTGGCGCGGCTAGGCCAGGTTCCGCTCGATCCAGCGGGCACCGAATTCGACGATGTCGCAAGCCTCGATCAGCTCGCTCCAAGCCTCGCCCACCTTTCCTCGAGCGGCGCGACCGGTCTGGAGATAGGCTTTGAGGATCGCGGCGAAATAATCCTCGCCGTCCCAGTCGGCGATCCCCTCATTGTCGTCCAGGCAATCCACCCAGGCGAGCCTCGCCCCCTCCGCCGACTTCAGCAGATAATGCCATCGAGTCCGTCGCTTGTTCGGAATCCGCGCGAGATATTCGGCATAATGAAGGGCGGTCACCGTGTCGGGATCGGCGCCGAGCCGCAGGACCCGCCCGCCCCATTCGCAGAGTTTCTGAAGCGGTGATCCCGGACCGTAATAATCGTTCCACGGCTGGCCGCTCACCAGCGCCTCCGCCCGGGCGCCCCGCGCTCCGAAGCGACCGCTCGGATTGTCGCTGACGACGGTACCCGGGCGACGGCGGAAGGCCTCGGCCAGCCAGCCGACGTCGGGCATGGCCGGCGCCGAGCGGAAGTCGAACGGCTCGGTTCCGGCGAGCAGCGCCGAGCGCTCCGCCGCCGGCCGGTGATTGACCCAGTCCTGCGGATAGTCGGTGCCGAGCAGCATCATCAGGGTGCCGCCCGGGCCGACCGCGTCCTCGAGAGCGTCGAGAATCAGTTCGGCCCCGCTTTCGCCGAAGACGGCGCGAGCGAGGCCGATCCTGCGAAGCGAAGCATGAACCATGACGAGGTCGCCGGGCCTAATACCCAGCGCCACGAGAGCGTCCAGCAATCGCCTTTTGGTGGAGATGCGAGCGGCGTCGCAGCCGCCCACAGTCATTCTACTTCAGCTGACGTGCCGCGAGATGTGCTTGTTCATCTCGAACATGGACACTCGGTCCTTGCCGAAAATGGCGCGGAGCTTGTCGTCGGCGACGATCTCGCGCTTGTTCTTGGGGTCCTGAAGATCGTTCTTCTTGATATGGTCCCAGATCTTGCTGACGACCTGGCTGCGCGGAAGCGGGTCGGGTCCCGTAATCTCGGCAAGCTCTTTCGACGGGGTCACCGGCCGCTGCAAACCGCTCTGCCTTCCTTGTGCCATACTTCCCTCCCTGTGAGTCCTGCCCTGCGATAGAGGCAAAGGCGACCGCTTTGCAATGGCCATGAGAGAGAAAGGGTGCCGAAAGCCCGTGGCGGGTGCAAATCCCTGGAACGAATGATCAAGGCCGCCCGAAGGGAACGATCCGGTTGCCGACGTCATGCCCGATATCGGCGCGGCCAAGATAGGGGATTGCCGAGGCCCGGCACCAGTGCCGGACGACCTCCTCCTCGCTCTCGCCGAAATCCGGCTCGTTCGGAAGCACGTTGCTGCACCGGCCGAGGCGGATTCCCGCGACTCGACGGATCGAGGCGTTGGCGGTGATGTGGAACAGGGCCCGGTCGGTTCGGTACATCTGCTCGGCCACCTCCTCCAGCAGCAATATGTGGCCGGAAAGGTCGGGCTCGAGCCCGGTGCCGAGCAGCTGGCTGAGCACGGTGATGTTGAAGGCGGCATGGGGCCGATCGCTTTCCAGCTCCGGCTCGAGCGCCCTCGGCGAGCGATCGACGAGCCAGGCCAGCGCTCGAAGGATCGCCGCCTCGCCTCCTGGGCGCATCACGTCCTGAGCCATCGGCCCGTGCGCGAGGTGGGGAAAGCCGGCTCGGTAAAGGCCGGCGAGAAGGAATCCGGCATCGCTGTAGCCGAGATAGGTCTTGTCGCGGGCTTCGGTGCCGAGCTGGGCGAGCGCCTCTTCGGCGATCCTGCAGGCACCATAGCCGCCTCGGGCGAACCAGACGGCATCGAAGCCGGGATCGTTGGCGAAATCGACCAGGGCGGCGGTTCGGGCGGCGTCGGGGCCGGCGAAATGATTGTGGGCGAGAAAGCAATTGGGGTGGAAGACGATTTCGGCCTTCGGGAAATGCCTGGCCGCAAGCGCACTCACGCGCTTCGCCGCTTCCTTCTCGAAGCGCGAGCTCGGCGCCACCACCCCAATTCTCATGCGCTTGGCCAACCTGTTTGAAAAGCCCCGCAAAGGCCAATAGGGCAGCGCGATGGGCGAGGCAAAATCCTATTTCTTCTGCGGGATCGGCGGCAGCGGCATGCTTCCGCTGGCGATGATCGTACGCGGGCGCGGCCATCAGGTGGCAGGCTCCGACCGGACCCTGGACCAGGGCCGGCTGGCGCCGAAGTTCGAGTTTCTCGAGAAGCGCGGAATCGCGCTTTTCCCGCAGGATGGCAGCGGCCTGACGAGCCGCGACCAGATCCTGGTGACGTCGGCGGCGATCGAGGAAAGCGTGCCCGACGTGGTCAAGGCCAAGCAATTGGGAGCTGCGCGGCTGTCGCGCCCGGAACTGCTTGCCGAGCTGTTCAACGCCGCCTCGACCGGGATCGCCGTCGGCGGAACCAGCGGCAAGTCGACGGTCACCGGAATGATCGGCTGGATCCTCCACGCCGCCGGCCGCTCGCCGACGGTGATGAACGGCGCCGTGATGAAGAATTTCGTCAGCCCCGAGGTGCCGTTCGCAAGCGCCCTGGTCGGGGCCGGCGACGTCTTCGTGAGCGAGGTCGACGAAAGCGACGGATCGATCGCCCTCTACCGGCCGGAAGTGGCGGTGCTCAACAATATCACGCTCGATCACAAGTCGCTCGACGAGCTTCGCCGACTGTTCCGGGACTTTGCCGGCAAGGCGGGAACGGTGGTTCTGAACCTCGACGATGACGAGACCCGCTTCCTCGCCGCGACTCTGCCGGCGGAGCGGCTTCGCACTTATTCGCTGGTCGACGATTCGGCGGATTTCTTCGGGGCCGAGCTGAAGGAGGAGCCTTTCGCGGTTTCGTTCACGCTCGTGAATCGGGGCCGAAGCGTTCCGGTCCGGCTTCAGGTGCCGGGCCGGCACAATGTCGAAAATGCGCTCGCCGCCCTCGCCGCCTGCCATTCCGCCGGACTCGAAGTGGCCGAGGCGGCCGAGGCCCTGACCGGCTTTGCCGGACTTCGCCGACGCTTCGAACTGGTCGGCACCGCCAACGGGATCAGCGTGATCGACGATTTCGGGCACAATCCGGACAAGATCGCCGCCACGCTCCGGACCCTTCACGGCTTTCCCGGCCGGTTGCTGCTCTTCTTCCAGCCGCACGGCTATGGCCCGCTTCGGACGATGAAGGAGGCGTTGATCGCCACCTTCGCCCGGGAAATGCGGATCGACGACGTGCTCGTGATGCCGGACCCGGTCTATTATGGCGGAACGACCGACCGGAGCGTCGGCACCGCGCAGATCGTCGACGGAGTCTGCGCCTTCGGCCATCGCGCCGAACATCTTCCGAAGCGCCAGGCCTGCGGCGAGCGGCTGCTCGAGCTCGCCGAGCCCGGTGACCGGATCGTCATCATGGGCGCCCGCGACGACACCCTCACCCAGTTCGCCGAGGAAGTGCTGGCGAGGCTCGGCTGAGCCGGAAAGGGCGCCGGCCTTTCCGAACCATGGTCGAGGGCCGGGCCGGCTCGCAAAAGAAAAGCGGCGGGCACGAAGCCCGCCGCTGGAAGTGGAACGGGAGGAACGGCGTCAGCCGGCGACGGTCATGTCGACCTTTTCCACCCATTCGGGGAAGAAGACAGGCTCGCGATTCGACCAGCCCGGAGCGGTCGCGGCCGCCTCGCTGATCGACTGGAGCAGGATTCGCCGGCGATCCGGATGAAGATGCGGAAGGGCCGCAGCGGCGCAGAAGGCGGCGGGAAGCCAGGGACGGACGCTCGCGCCGATCAGCCGCTCGTAAAGAAAGCGGTAGGAAGCGAAGCAGGTCAGCCGGTCCTGTCCGAGATCGAAGGCGGTCATGGTGACGAGCGGCGCCATCAGCGGCTCCATCGCATCAAGGCCGCTATCGTCCGGAACATAGGCCCGAATATGGTCGAGCCGGCGGTAGACGCGCTCCTGCGCCCGGATCCCCGCGGCCTCGGCCGGATCGCGCGACCAGCGCTTCACGGCATCGCGCCGGTCGAGCCCGACATCGAGCGAACGACGGATGTAACGCTGCGTGCCCTTGGAAAAGCCCGCAAACTCTTTCATCTCAGCCAGTGCCACCGCTCCGCTGGCGGGCCGAGTTCTCGTACTCATGATCCCACTCCTTTTGCCCTTGCGAGGATCATGCCCCAAAACGGCTTTCAAAGCCGTTAACCAAGACCTCGCTCCCCGTTCAGAATTGAATCAGAGTTCGACTTCGCTCGCAACCGTGAAAACTACGGAGTTGCGCCGGAACGATCGGCCGCTGTCCACCAACGCAACAGGCGCAGCAGCGCGAATCGCGGACATTCGAGGGTTCTTTCGCCGGCGCAACGTTTCGAACGGGAGGAAATTAGCTGTGGATAAGCATCTGGGCGGGCCTGCTGACGCGGCTGCACTCGCCATGCTATGCGAGAATCGGTGGGTGGGAATCGACAGGAACCGGAAATGGAGCCGGCGCTCGGTGAGGCCGATGCGTTCGGCTACCGCCGCCGACTCAGGAGTTTTTCGACCAACTCGTCGGGCAATTCTGCAAACGACCCGGGGCAGGAAGGCTTTTCCATTGCTCCTCGGTTAACAGACGGCATGGACAGACTGCTTGCCGAAAGCGACACTCGCCGCCTGCCGGACCTCGGCATCGCGCTGAAGTCGATCCTCGCTTTCTGGCTGCTCTACATGGCGCTGATCACGCTTCGCGCTTTGGTGCTTCAATATCCCGATTTCTGGGCGATGCTCGCCAGGCGCTCGGCGGTGGTGGCGGTCGGAGTGGTTCTGACCCTGCTGGTTTACCTGGCGATGCGGCTGGTGGCGAGACGGAGCCTCAATTCGAAGATCGTCGCTGCCGCCTTGCTGTGCCTGCCCGCTTCGCTCCTTTTCTCGTCGGCGAACTATTTCGCCTTCTATGTCTATGCGCCGCTCGACGCGGTGAAGATGGAACAGGAGCGCCACGCCATGGGCTGGAGCCCGCTGGAAATGGCGGCTCGGTCGGTCCTCGAAACCTCCCTTTCCTGGTACTTTCTGTTCGCCGCCTGGGCCGCCTTCTATGTCGCGATGAGCTATGCGAGCCAGCTCCGCGCCGCCGACCGGCGCGCTTCCGTCTTCGCCCAGGAGGCCCAGGAAGCCCAGCTTCGGGCGCTTCGCTACCAGATCAACCCGCACTTCCTGTTCAATACGCTGAACTCGCTGTCGTCGCTGATCCTCAGCCAGAAGACCGACGTCGCCGAGCGGATGCTGATGAACCTGTCCACCTTCTTCCGGGCGACGCTTTCGGCCGATCCCACCGCCGACCTTGCGCTGGAAGAGGAGATCAAGCTGCAGCGTCTCTATCTCGACATCGAGCAGATCCGTTTTCCCGATCGGCTCCATGTCGAAGTCGAGGTTCCCGATCCGCTGCTTTCGGCTCGGGTGCCGGTCCTCATCCTCCAGCCGGTGGTCGAGAATGCCGTCAAATATGGCGTCGCCCGGTCGCGCAAGGCGGTCACGGTGCGCATTTCCGCTTATGAGGAGGCGGGCCGGCTGCACATCAAGGTCAAGGATGATGGCGAGTGGAAGGCCGGCGATGGCGAAGGGTGCGGCACCGGAGTCGGCCTCAGGAACGTCTGCGATCGCCTGACCGCCCGCTACGGCTCGCGCGCCGGCTGCCTGGCCGGAGCCGATCCGGACGGCGGCTTTACCGTCCATCTCTACATGCCGGTGACGAGAAATGGCTGAAGCCCTTCAGGCGCCGCTGCGGGTCATGGTCGTCGACGACGAGCCGCTCGCGGTGGAGCGGCTCCAGCTTCTCCTCGCCCGCTGTCCGGAGGTCACGGTGGTGGGAACCGCCAATGAAGGCGAGGCCGCCCTCCGGATCGCCGAGGCCGTGGCTCCCGACGTCGTCCTTCTCGACATCGCCATGCCGGGAATGGACGGGATCGACGTGGCACGCGCCTTGTCCGCCTCGAGCGTCCATCCCGCCGTCGTGTTCGTGACTGCGTTCGACAATTTCGCCGTTGCGGCCTTCGATGTCGCCGCGATCGACTATCTGATGAAGCCGGTTCAGCTCGATCGCCTCGCTCGAGCGCTCGATCGGGTTCGCGTCCATGCCTCCGGGGATCGCTCCGGCGGCTCGTCCCCTTCAGCCTATGTGGAGGAGTTCTGGGTACCGGACCATAGCGGTCTCGTCCGGATTGCCGCCTCGGACATCGAGCGGATCACTGCCGAGCGCGATTATATGCGTCTTCATGTCGGAGGGCGCAGCTGGCTCATCCACCGGACGATCGCCAAGCTGGAAGTGGACCTCGATCCGGCCCGGTTCATCCGAGTGCATCGCTCGGTGATCCTCCGGCGCGACACGATCGTCGGGCTCTACCGCGACGAGGCCGGACACTGGACCGCTCGGCTGAAGGATGGCGGCGAACAGCGGATCGGCCGCTCCTATGTCGAGGAGGTCAAGCGGTTCGCCGGCCGCGCCTGACCCGTCGCCTTCCTGAAACCGAACAAAAAGGGAGGTGACGGCGGGGCACCGTCACCTCCCAGCAAGCCTTGCTGCGCGGTGGGCTCAGTTGGCAGCTCGGCTTACTCCATTGCTGGCGAAACCCTGGCCTTCGGCCACGGTGTCGCGCAGTGCCCGCGCCGCGGCGATGACCTCGGCTTGGCAGGATCGGCTCATCGACGCCCATTTGAGTTCGAGGTGCGAATAATCGCCGCACAGGCGGCGGGCGGCAAAGGCGATTCGGCCGTCGAGCGCCTCGCGCCCGGCGGCGGTGGCGAGGTTGAGATCGCCGATGGCGACCGGAACAGAGGTGATCGACTGGGCACTGGCCGGACCGGCGGCGAGGCTGGTCATGGCGAAGGCGGCAGAAACAGCTGCGGCGGCGAGGATCGGACGAACAAACATTTCCATCACTCCAAAATCTGGCCTTGCGAGGGCCGTTCGAGGTTTCGCGGCCGCGGCAGGAACGGGGGGCGTTTTGTTCCTTCCGCGAACCGCTGGATCCTCCTTCGCCTGGTCCGTCCGCCCACGCGTCTCGATTTCGATGATCCTGGGGATCGTTTCGGCAAAGGCACGTGCGCGTCGACGAAGCGCGTTCACGGCTCGACCAGCGGGGCGGACGACGCAACGCATTCGCCAGGGAGGCGTTGGTCCGACGAATCACATGGGAGATCAGCCATGCGCGAACACAGCGGCGCCGAAGGAAAGAACAACAACCGCAATCCGACGCTTCGGGATTCGGAGCGCGACAAGGGCGTGAGCGGCGAAGCCATTCACGGCGAGCAGAAGAAAGCGAGCACTCCCAGCCGGCAGAGCACCACCCGCGCCTCCTGATCCGGGTGCAGCCCCGGTCATCAACATTTCCTGCACTTCTGTGCCTTAGTGGGACGCGTCGAAATCAAGGCGCGCGCGGGCGGATCACTGGGATTATTTGCCTGTCCGAAGCCTCGTCCCGAGGACGGAAGCAGGCATGCAGTTGGGCGTTCACAGGTGGAAGAAAGCCTATCGCCGTCTCGGCGGCGGCGCCCTGCCGCTCGTTTGCCTTGGGCTCGCTCTGGGCAGCACGTCCTGCGTTCCTTCGGCGAGCGATATCGGACCGGAAGCACGGCTCCCTCTCGCCCTCGGCCTCGTCGAACCCGCCGGCCTTGAACGGCCACCGGCGCAGCCCCTGAACACCGTCCAGTCGATCCTTGCCGAGCCCGGTCCATCCGCGCCGGGGCTCGCTTTCGAAGGACGGACGGCGCTGGACCGCTTGCGTTCGCTCGACTGCCTCGCCCAGGCCATCTATTACGAAGCCGCTTCCGAGAGCGAGTCCGGCCAGCGCGCGGTCGCCCAGGTCGTCCTCAACCGGGTCCGCCACCCGGCCTGGCCCGACAGCATTTGCGGAGTCGTCTACCAGGGCCCGATGAGGCCGGGAGGCGGCTGCCAGTTCACCTTCACCTGCGACGGATCGCTGGCTCGCCGCCCGGTCGGGATCGCCTGGGCCCGCGCCCGCCAGTTCGCCGCCGAAGCCCTTTCCGGGCGAAGCTTCGCTCCGGTGGGGCTTTCGACCCATTATCATACCCATGCCGTCTCGCCTTCCTGGGCCCCGCGCCTCGCCAGGACGGTCGTCATCGGAGCCCATAATTTCTACCGGCTTCCCGGCCCCGGCGGCGAACAGGGCGCCTTCACCGACGCTTATGCCGGAAGGGAGCCGATGCCTCGGCCGACCATGCTTCTTCCGCGCCGAACGGACATCCCCACCGCCATCGCCGAACGGCTCGCTCCGCCGACCAGTGCGGCGGCGGTCCGGGCGAGCGTCGCTCTGCCTTCGGACATTCCGCAGGACCCGCGCTGGGCCATCAACAACCTGCCCGAATCCACCGTCCGCGAGGAATATCGCCAGTCGGGCCAATGGCGCTCCGACGCGCCGGCGGCGATTACCGGCCGCTAGCCGATCCGGGTCAGCCGCGCCGCGGCGGCGGCGAGGCCCGGAACCCCCGCCAGACGAATCATGATTTCCCGGAAGGGCTTTCGGGCCGCCATGTGGCGAAGGAGCTCGGCCACCAGAACCGGCCGACGCGCCTCGGCGGCGAAGCCGGTCTGGAAGGCGCCCGCGCCGGAAGCGCCGCCGACCAGCCAGGCTTGGGCCGCCTTGACCCCGCTGGCGAGCGCAACCGCGATTCCGTCGCCGGCGAGGCTGGCAATCACCGCCGCCTGGTCTCCGACCCGGTAAAGACCCGGCCGGGTGCGGCTTGCCCGCCAGCCATAAGGCACGCCCGAGACCGCGTCCCAGTCCGGCCCGGCGCCTCCGAGCCTTTCCCTGAGCAGCGTCGATTCCGCTGCGAGTCGTTCGAGCAGGGCGTCCGGGCCACCCGCCATCCGCTTTCGGTCGACGGTGAGGCAGAGGTTGGCCGATCCGTCCTCCTGGAGGAGCAGGCCGGCATAGCCGCCGTCATAAAGGTGGAGCTCGATCGTCCCGTCCAGCGCCTCGGTCAGATCGGCCCGACCTTGCAGGGTTGCGCGAAGCCCGACCGATACCGGCCGGCGGCCGATCTCGCGGGCGACGCCGCGAAGCTCATGCTTGCCGGTGGCGAGGAACAGAGCGTCCGGCTGGATCCGCTCGCCGTCGTCGAGCCGGACGATGCCACCCTCAACGCTTCGTGCCGAGCGCCCGCGAAGGACGCAGGCGCCCGCCTCTTCGGCCACGCGAAGCAGGGCCTGGTCGAGCCGGCGGCGCGAAAGCCCCGCCGCCGGTTCCGGCAGATCGGCTTCGACGATCCGGTTTCCGGCGACCAGCCGCAGGCGGCGGATCGGGCGGGCGCCAAGCGCCTCCACGTCGATCCCGAGCCGGCGCAGGGCCGCCAGCGAATCCCAGCCGAGGAAGCCGCCACAGACGATGTCGCGCTCGCTCGTGCTCCGTTCGACCAGCAGGGGCTTGGCGTAGCCGCGCGCGAGCGTGATCGCCGCCGCGCAGCCGGCCGGCCCGCCGCCGACGATCAGCGCAGCCGTTCGACGCACAGCCTGAACAGGGCCCGGCGGACGATCTTCGGCGCCGCCGGATCGATCCCGGATTCCTCGATCAGCCGCTGCCAGTCGGGTCGCCGGAAGCCGCGGGCGATCGACAGCCGGCCATCTTCGCGGACGATCCGGTGCCACCGCATCAGTCGGGCGAGCAGCGGATAGCCATGATAGGCCAGGGCGCCGCGATGCAGGTCGTTGATGATCCAGCCGCGCTCGGCCCTCGACTCCATGAATCGAAGAAAATCGTGGATCTCGGGATCGGTCATATGATGGGCGACCGCGCTCGAAATGACGAAGTCGATCGGTCCGGCGACGTCGCGATAGTCGCCGGTCCGATAGTCGATCGGCCAGTCGTGCGGAGTCGCCGAACGGGCGATCGCGGCGCTTCGAGGGTTGAGATCGACTCCGATCAGCTCGACGGCCAGGCCCTCCCGAAGCGCCCGGCGGGCGATGGCGCGAAGCATGTCGCCCTGGCCGAAGCCGACATCGAGCAGTCGGAACGCCGTCATTCCGGCGGCAGCCCGGCGAAGGAAGGCCAGGGTCGGAAGCCGTCCGAAGGTCCAGCTGTTGACCCTGGCCAGGTCGGCCAGCACCCGGCCGTAGGTGGCGGGGTCGAGCGAGGGATCGTCCATCTGCTCGGCACGATGGACCCTCTGCTTCAGGGTCACGCCGTTCCCTGGGCCAGCCCGGCCGGACCCGGACCGGACCGCTCGAAATGAAAACCCTCCGCGGAAAGCCCGGGCCCGAAGGCGATCGCGACTCCGCGCCTGACGTCCGGCTGCTCCAGCAATTGGGCCAGGACGAACATCAGGGTCGACGAGGACATGTTGCCGAAGCGGGCGAGGACATCGCGGGACGCGAACAGCGCGCCCTGGCGCAGCTCCAGCCCCTTTTCCACGGCATCGAGGATCGATCGGCCGCCCGCATGCACCGCCCAGCTGTCGACCTGGTCGGGGGACCAGCCGTTGAACAGCTTCGCCCGCACTCCCTCATCCTCGAGCGCGTGCTGGATCCGGGCCGGAACTTCGCCGGACAGGGTCATCTCGAACCCGGTATCGCCGATCTTCCACTGGATCAGCTCGGCCGAATCCTCGAGCGCGTTGGAGAAAAGGTGGCTCATCTCGAACCCGCCTGGCTCGGACGTGACCAGGGCGGCCGCCGCCCCATCGCTGAACTGGAGCATGGCGAGAAGGGATTCCAGTTGCTGCGTTTCCTGGAGATGGAGCGAGCAGAGCTCGACCGTCACCGCCAGCACCCGGGCCGAGGGATCCGAGCGGGCGATATGATAGGCCGTCCGAAGCGCGCAGACGGCGGCATAGCAGCCCATGAAGCCGACCAAAGTCCGTTCGACATGGTCGAGGCCGAGCCGCCGGGCGATGATCTGGTCGATTCCCGGAGCGACGAAGCCGGTGCAGCTGGCGACGACGAGATGGGTGACGCCGTCCAGCGAAACTTCCTCGGCGAGCCTGTCGATGGCGCGAAGCGCAAGCTTCGGCGCCTCTTCGGCATAGCGAACCATCCGGGTGGAGGTGGCGGGGGATGATCCATGATAGAAACCGCCCGGCTGGTTGTGCGGCAGTCCGCCCGGGGCCGGCGGAAGCACCGACCAGCGATGCTCGATTCCGGAACGGTCGGCCATGCGCAGGAACAGCTTGCGCAGGCGCGGATCCTCGATCTGGCCCTCGGCCCAGTCGACGAACAGCCGGTGGACGTCATTCTCCGGCACGGCGCCGGCCACGGCGTTGATAAAGGCCCGCTTCTCGGTCACTGCAACTCCCTTCGGACGGCCCCCCTCCGCTGGATCAACGGCTAGGGCCGACGGAGGGTCCGTGGCAACGACGGAGTAGCGGGTGGAGAGGGCGCCTTGGCCGGGGCTTCAGCTCCGGCCGCTGCCCATCCGCTCGGCGGCCTGGCGCATTTCGCGGGCGCCTTCGCGCATCCCCTCGGCCCCTCGGCGAAGGCCTTCGGCGGCCTCGATCAGATCCTCGTGAGTCACGGTCTCGCCCCGTTGCCGGGCCTCGGCGATCGCCCTTTCGCGAAAGGCCGGGTCGCGGCTCAGCCGATCGGCTTGCTCGTCCATCCGCCGGGCATTGTCTTCCATGCTTTCGGCACCGCGCCTCATCCCCTCGGCCCCATGGGCCATCGAGACTCGCGCATGCTGCGCGGACCGCTGCGCTTCGCGCATCGCCCGATCGATCCGAGCCCGATCCACCGTCCGAACCTGCACCTGCGCCCGAGCGGCTTGCCGGCGAGCGTCGCTCAACGCTCGTTCCACTTCCGCACGATCGACGGTCCGGGCCTGGATCCGGGCGCGGGCCAGCTCGCGCTGGGCGTCGCGCATGGCCCGTTCGATCTCGGCGCGATCGATCGAGCGCATCTCTATCCGCGCCTGCGCCATTCCCCGCCGGGCCTCGCGCATCGCCGCCTCGATCTCGCGCTCACTGAGGCGACGAGTCCGGCGCATCTCCTCCTCGGCGGAGCGGAGCGCTTCCTCGGCGGCATGGGGATGGATCGCCGCCGTCGCCGAGGCGACGATCGCAGGGATCTGGGGAATCACGGCCGCGAGCGTCTCGTTCACGATCGGCGCGACGTCCGGAATCTCGGGAACGGCGACGACGACATGTTCCAGCGGCTGCGGTTCGGCCGGCGGAGCGGGCGTTTCGGGCACGCCCGGCGCCGCTTCCGCCGCGGGGCTCGGGGCAGGCAAAGGCGAATCCTGGGCCTGCGCCACCAGCTTCATCGCCGCCACCGGAGCGGCGATTCCGAGGCAAAGAAGGATGGCGAGCGCGGTCCAGGCCGATCCCGAAGGCCGCTCGCGAAGCCGCCGGTCGAGGATCGCCTTCACCCGGCGCGCCAGGGCCCGGGCCGAAGGCGTGATGCTGTTGGCGGGGACGGCGCCGTTGACCTGGGCCAGGCTGAGAAGCGTTTCGGCATAGCGGATCGGCTCGACCCGCTGCGCCGCCTCGCAATCGGCCGCTTCCTCCGCCTGCTGGACGACTTCGCGCTCCAGCAGCCAGACAAGAGGGTTGAACCAGAACAGGGCCGCGGCGATCCGCGAAAGCATCAGCATCGGCCAGTCGCGGCGGGCGACATGGGCGATTTCGTGGGCAAGGATGGCCTCGGAATCCGCGGGATCGGCGAGTGTGCCCGGATCGATCAGGATCACCGGACGGCGCCAGCCCCAGCTCAGCGGCGACCTGACCCCGTCGGCGACAAGAAGCCGGACCGAGTCGGGGTTCGGAGCGGCCCAGCGCACCCGTTCGAAGGCGAGGAGCCATTCGGGGCAGTTCACCGGTCTCGCCGCGGCCGTCCAGCGGCGCAGGGTCCACAATCCCGCCAGCAGCCGCGAGCCGACCAGCGCCAGCCCAGCCACATAGGCGAGGAGGATGAGCGACTCGGGATCATCCCAAAGGGTCGGCTCGGGCGCCGGGGGAAGCGAGGCGGCGAGCGCCAGAAGCTCGAGTTCGGAAGCGGTGAGCGGGATCGGCGGCGGCGAGTCGGGCGCGAAGGCGGCGATCTCGAGCGCCGGAAGAGCGAGGGCGATCGGCGGAAGCAGCAGGAGCATGGCGACTCCGATCCGGAGCACCAGCGCCCGGTCGGCGGCGGAGCGGGATCTCAGAACATAAGCGAGCAGAAGGGCGGCGCCGCTGATCAGGGCAGACTTCCAGGCCATTTCCGCGAAGAATCCGACGTCCATCACCCTTCCCCTTCGAATCGATCAGTTTCCGGTGCGCAGGTTCGCCTGCCGCGCATATTCCGGCGTCACTCCGTGAATCCGCAGGCTGATCAGCTGCTCGGGGCTGATCCCGCGATAGCCCGCCTCGGCCATGCCGCGGATGAATTCCGGAGTGACTCCGTGGATTCGCATCGACACCAGCTCTTCCGCCGACGGCGCCGGATAGCCGAGCGCGGCGAGTTCGCGGATGAAGTCGAGCCCGACGGCGTGGATCCGGAGGTTGACGAGATCGTCGGCGCCGAGCCGGGCATAGTCGCCGCCGAGCGCGCTCAGGCCGGCGACGAATTCGGGGGTCACCCGATGGATCCGCATCGCGACGAGCTGGTCCGGATCTCCGGCTCGAAAGCCGGCCGAATCGAGCGCCCTCAGATAGTCGGCAGTGGCGCCGTGGATCGCGAGCGCGACCAGCTCGTCGACGCTCGGGTCGCGATAGGCCTGCCGCTCGAGTTCGTCGATCAGGGCGATCCGGACATCGTGCAGGGCCAGCTGATATTGCTCGCGAAGCGTCGGCCGGCCGATCCCCCGCCGTTCGAGAGCCGCGGCATAGCCGGAGTCCGCGGCGAACCGGCATTCGCCCGAGCCGCGTCCGCCGCGGAGACGACCCTCGCAATCGAGCGTTCCGGCTTCGCGGACGATCCGGAATCGCGCCGGCCCGTCCCGGCCCGGATCGAGCCCATCGAGCTGGTCCGGAGGATAGTCCGACGACATGTGGCTGAAGCCGTTGCCGCTTCGCTGGCGAAGGCTGAGCTGGATCTTGCCGGCGCTGTCGGAAGGCTCGACCTCCCACTGGACTGGCAGCGTTTCGGCAGGGGCGGAAGGCGCCGGCTGGCTCTGCGCCAGAGCCGCCGCCGTCACGCCTGCGAACAGAAGCTTGCCGAGCATCCCCGTCTTCCCCCTCAAGGCTCGCCGTGAATGGCCATTTCGACGAGGCGATCCACCGACGGCCGAGCGCCCCGCTCGCCTGCCTTGCGGGCCCGCCGGACGCTCACGCCGTGGATCCGCAGGGCGACGAGCTGGTCGGGGCTGACGTTGCGATAGCCGGCCTCGACCATTCCGCGGACGAATTCCGGAGTGACTCCGTGCATCCGCATCGCCACCATCTGGTCGGCCGACAGCCGGGCGAATTGCGGGCCGATCCGCGCCAGCCGGGCTCGGTCGCCGGCCTCGACTCCGTGGATCCGCATCGCCACCAGAGCGTCGACAGGGATGGTCGGCCGGGCTTCGGCGCTCGGGGCCGGAGGCGCGGGCGGCGCCGGCGGGGCCGGCGGAGCCGGCGGAGCGGGCGGCAGCGGCGGCCGGACCGAGTCCGGCACAACCGGCGCGACCGGAGCCGGTGGAGCGGTCGGAGCCGAAGCGGTGACGGTGAAGGCCGCAACCGGAGTTGCCGGCACGGCCGGGGCCGAGGGCGCGGCCGGTGCCGTCGGAACGGCGGGCGCCGAGGGCGCGACCGGAGCCGGGGGCGCGACGGGCGCGGCCGGAGCCTGGGGCGCGGCGGGCCGCGCTTCGACCAGCTCCAGCGCCGCCACCGGAGCGGCAAGGCCGAGGCAGGCGAGCATGGCGAAGGCCGTCCAGGCGGAGCCCGATGGACGGCTGCGAAGGCTGCCGTCCAGGATCGAGCGCAGCCGCCGGGCAAGCGCGCTTCCGCTCGGCGCGATGCTGTTCGCCGGAAGGGCGCCATGGGTCTTGGCCCAGCCCAGCAGGGTTTCGGCGTAGCGGCACGGCTCGACGCAATCGAGCGCGTGGCAGTCGGCCGCTTCCTCCGCCTGCTGAACCGCTTCCCGTTCCAGTTTCCAGACGAGCGGATTGAACCAGAACAAGGCCGCGACCAGGCGCGACAGGATCAGCGCCGGCCAGTCGCGGCGGGCGACATGAGCCACTTCATGGGCGAGAATGGCCTGGGCGTCCTCCGGCTGATCGAGCGTGTCGGGATCGATCAGGATCACCGGGTTGAACCATCCCCAGCTGACCGGAGAGCCGAGCTCCTCCGACACCAGCAGCCGGATCTTCTCGCCGCGCGGCGCCGCCCAGCGCACCTTGTCGAAGGCGGCGAGCCATTCCGGGCAGCTGACCTCCCTCGACGCCGCGGTCCAGCGGCGAAGCGTCAGGACGCCCGCGAAGAGATGGGCGGCGGCCATGCCCAGGCCGGCGAAATAGGCGATCAGGATCAGCGGCGTCGGATCGTCCCAGATGCTGGTGTCCGCCGGCTGAAGGCTGGCAAGCATCGGCAGGGCGAATTCGGTCTGCGGAGTCCGGGCGGCGGCGGCGGCCGGGAGCTCGCGCGCGGCCCAGGCTTCGATCTCCAGCGCCGGAACGCCATAGGCGATCAGCGGAAGCAGGAGCAAAGCACCGACTCCGGCGCGAAGCACCATCGCCCGGTCGGCGGGCGAACGCGACCGAAGCGCCCAGGCGAGAGCGAGCGCCGCGGCGGCGATCAGCGACGACTTCCACGCCATTTCCAGGAAGAAGTCGGCGGTCATTCCCCGGGATCCTTGGCCTTGGCTTCGTCGATCGCCCGCTTGAGCGCCGCCGCTTCCTCGGGCGAAAGGCTCTTGGTGAGCCCGAGCAGAGCCGTGGCGGCGCTTGCGGCGGAACCGTCGAAGAAGGTCTTCACCATCTGCTTCAAGGCCGATTCGCGCACCTTCGCCGGCTGCGGGACGCTCTGGTAGACATAGGCCTGGTCGACGGTTCGATGCTTGACCAGGCCCCGCCCCTCGAGCCGCGCCAGAAGCGTCCGGACCGCCGAATAGCTGGGCGGATCGGCCATTGCCGAGCGCACTTCGGCGGCGGTCGCCTCGCCGGCGCTGCACAAAATCTCGAATATCTCGCGTTCGCGTCTTGGAAGGGAATCGATCATCTTGCTCACCTTGCTACTCCTGTAGCATGCCACGTTTGTAGCAGGATGCAAGCTTTAACTGTCGCTCGGAACGCTCGGCCGGTCGCAATCAAGCTGTCGGCCCCGAAAGCTGAAGGCGCGATGAATGATCAGGCGTCTTCGGGATAGGCTTCGCGCATATGGTCGAGCGATTCCCGGACGAGCGCCTCGAGAACGTCCCGGTCGATGTCGGCCAGGCGCTTGACGTACAGGCAGGACTTGCCGGTCCTCACCTTGCCGAGCCGGTCGAGCAGGGGCTGGTAGCGAGGAAAGCCGCCGAAAATGTACAGCACCAGCTCCTTCGAGCGGGGCGAGAAGCCGATCCGGCTCATGCTGCCTTCGCGGCCGCTCTCGTGACGGTAGCGATAGCTTCCGAAGCCGACGATGCTGGGGCCCCACATTCGCGCCGGATAGCCGGAAACCCGCTCCATCAGCGCCCGCACCTCCCTCGCCTCCTCGCGCTGCCGGGGATCGGCGATCGAGTCGAGAAAGGCGTCGACGCTGGCCTCGGTTTCGATCGTCTTGTTTCCCCGCATCTCCAACCTCATCCGCAGCGAGTGAAAGCCTCGTTTCGAAGTTCGAGGCCGGTCACCTGGTCGTTCTCGACCCGGAACCGCAGTTCCTCGCCATTGCCGGGGATCGGTTCCACCCGAACGGCGTCGGCGGCCGTCGAGGCTTCGAGGTCGGCGCTCAACCGCCCCATGGTCATCGTCAGTCGGCCGTTGCGTTCGGCGACGGCGATCGTGCCCAGATCGGCATTGCAATAGCGGGCGGCATAAGCGGCAGTCGGAAGAGTCAGCGTCGACGGACGCGAAGCCCGCTCCGCCCGGACGGCGGCCAGGCGTGCGCGACGGCGCGGGACCTCGGCGGCGATCCGTTCGATCTTGGCCCGCGCCGACCGGTCGGCCGCTTCCGCGCCAAGCCCGAACCAGTCATAGACATAGGCCGCGAGCACGTCGGCAAGAACGAAGCCTGCACCCTGGTCGTTGACCAGAACGGCAACGCCCAAGTCGCGGGCGGGCATGAAGGAGACATGGGCGCGCGCGCCGACATAGCTTCCGAAGCTGTGGTAGAGAGTCTCGCCGCCATAATCGCCCGAATACCAGCCGAGACCGTAGCCGCTGCGCTGGAAACCCTCGAAGCGGCTGCCGACTTGGGCGATCGGACGGTGAGTGGCAGCGACGATTTCGGCGGGCAGAGCGGAGCGAGCGCCGCGGGCGGCGGCGAGGTTCAGCTGCAGCCAGCGAACCATGTCGTTGGCGCTGGAGAACATGCCGCCGGCCGAATGCATGTTGTCGTCGTGCTTCATCAGGTAGAGCCGGGCTGGCCCATCCGATAGCAGGCTGTGATAAGGCGCGGCCAGCAGGCCCCGCGAGCGCGCTTCAGCGGTGCCGCGAGCGAGCGTCTGTTCGAGGGCCAGCGGCCTCAAGACTTCCGCTTCCAGTATCTCCTGCCACGATCTTCCCAACCGTCGCTCGACCAGCAAGGTCGCGACATTGTAGCCGACATTGCCGTAAGCGAATTCTCCCAGCGGCGCGTCGCCGTTCGGGCGCAGCGCGGACAGCAGCCGCCACAAAATGGGCCGATCATGCTCGCCGGAATAAGCGAGCCGATCGGTCATGGCGTCGCTGGCGAAGCCGTGGGTGTGACTCAGCATGTGCCGAAGCGTCACCTCCCGCGCCCGAACGGCAGGGTCGAAGCGAACGTCCGGGGCAAGCTCGGCAAGAGTCCAGTCAAGGTCGATCTCGCCGCGCGCATCGAGCAAGGCCAGCGCCAGCGCCACATAGCTCTTGGTCGAGGAAGCGATGTAGAACCGGCTGTCGGCGGTCGCGGGAAGGCCTGCTTCGATGTCCGATCGGCCGACTCCGGCGACATGAAGCGGCCGGTCGTGGCGGGTGACGGCGATCGAGAGGCCGGGAACGTCAGGCAGTCGCTCGCGCGCATGGCCGATCAGCGCCTCGAAATCCTGCGCGAAGCGGGCTTCCGTCTGGTCGAGCCTGGGTGGGGAGGCCGCACTACCGCCCGACGAAGCGGCCTGTGCCGGATCCGTCTGCGAGTGGCCGAGTGCGGACAGGGCCGCCGACGGTCCAGCCGCTGCGACGCCGGCAGTGACCGCCAAAGCGAGGGTCAGGCGGAGGCCCGCAACACCGTTCTTCAGCAAATGGAACCCCCCCTGCTCGTTTCCGCTCAGGATATCAGGCGCGGCGGCCATTCCAAGTCTTTCGACGCGAACCTGCGCCGCTTCGGATCGAGTCAGCCGGCGATCGCTAGCCAGTCCGGGGCATCGGCCGGCCGGACCGCTTCAGGCGCGAAGGCGCTCCTGGTCGGCCTCGTCGAGCAGGGCCGCCAGCTCATTCTCGGGAACGGCCGGCGAGAAGAGAAAGCCCTGCATCTGGTTGCAGCCGGCGATCGACAGGAAACGTCTCTGCTCCCGGGTCTCGACCCCCTCGGCGCTGACGGTCAGGCCCATGGCATGGCCGATCGAGACCACGGCGGCGACGATCGAGGCCGAGTCCACCCGGTGGCCGAGATGCTGGACGAAGGACCGGTCGATCTTGATCTTGTCCACTTCGAAGCGCCGCAAATAGCTCAACGAGGAATAGCCGGTGCCGAAATCGTCCAGCGCGATCCGGATCCCGCCGGCGCGCAGCTTGGCCAGCGAAGCGCGGATCATCTCGTCGTCGTCGATCAGGATATTTTCGGTAATCTCCAGTTCGATCTGGCCGGGCGCCACTCCGGCGCTTTCGATGATCTCGACCGCCCGCTCGGCGAAGCCGGAAGTGCGGAACTGGACCGGCGAAAGGTTGACGGCGATGAACAGATGCGGCCAGCGTCGGGCCACCTCACAGGCTTCGCGGAGCACCCATTCGCCGAGCTGGCCGATAAGGCCGGTCTCCTCGGCGACGGGAACGAAGGTTTCCGGCGAGATCAGCCCGCGCTCCGGATGCTGCCAGCGCACCAGCGCCTCGAGCCCGACGATCGCTCGGCCGTCGCTCGACACTTCGGGCTGGTAATGGACTCGAAGCTGGTCGCCGCTTTCCAGCGCAACTCGAAGCTCGTCCTCGATCGCGCTCCGGAATCGGACCCGCTCGTCCATGCATTCGCTGAAGATCCGGAAACAGTCGCGCCCTTCCTCCTTGGCCCGGTAGAGCGCGATGTCGGCCTTGCGGATCAGCTCGGTCCGTTCGACCCCCGCTTCCGGGGCAAGGACGACGCCGATGCTCGCTCCGACGAAGGCGGAATTGCCGAGCACCTCGAATCGCTGGTGAACGGAATCGAGGATGTGCCCGCACAGCGCCTCGACATCCTCGCGTCGGGTCATTCCGGGAAGGAGCAGGACGAATTCGTCGCCGCCCAGCCGGGCGACGGTGTCGCACGCCCGGAGCAATCCGGAGATCCGGGCCGCGAATTCGCGGATCAGGGCGTCGCCGGCGAGATGGCCGAACGAGTCGTTGACATGCTTGAACCGGTCGAGGTCGATCATCAGCAGCGCCAGCCCGCCGCCTCGGCGCACCTGGGCCAGCGCCTGGTCGAGCCGGTCGTTGAACAGCGCCCGGTTGGGAAGCCCGGTCAGGCTGTCGTGGAAGGCCAGGTGCTGGGCCTGCGCCTCGCTTGTGCTGAGATCGAGCAGGGTCTCCTGCAGCGCCGAGGTCGAGCGCCAGAGCCGATGGCCCAGCCAGGCCATGACGAGGATCAGCAGCGCCAAGGCGGCGCCGGTGATCGGGCCGAGAACGCCGAGGATCCGCGATCCGGCAAGCTCCGGCCGCCACGCGAACCAGGCGATCGGCTCGCCTTCGTCATTGGCCAGCGGGATCACCCGCTCGCCAGGCCGGGCCTGCGAGGTCCGGGACAGGCGGGGCTCGGCGATGAGGTTGCGGGTCGCCAGCTCGTTCAGGAGATCGGAATCGATGAAGTGGAGGTTGACCAGGAGGTGCCCCGGCCCCTCGGGCAGGCGCAGAGTGTCCGTATGCGGCCTGATCCGCATCACGCTCGCGACCGCCGGCCGGCCGTTTACGGAAACGAGCCGGGTGTCGTGAATGGCGACTCCCGTCGTCTCGCTTGCGGCCCCGGGTGCCGACTGGTTGGGGTGACGGTCGAAGCGATGGCTGGTCATCGCCACCCGTCCGCGAACGACGTCGACCAGGGGGCCCAGGTCGGCGCGGATCCGCGCAAAATCGGTCGCCGAGGCTCGCCGCCCGTCGACGGCCGAGTAGATGGGCCGATCCTGCTCGTCGAGGACATGGACCTGGTCGTGATTGAACATGGTCTTGTACCAGGCGGCGAAGTTGACGTCGAACCAGTCGAGGTCGAGCCGGGGCTTGCGCAGCTGAAGAACGGTTTCATCCCAGACGGCGCCGACCTGCTGCTCATGGCCGATCCGCGCAACCGCTCCGTCCATGGCGACCTGCGTGGTCCGGACCTGCCGTTCGACCGAGATGTCGTCGCTTCGCTTGGCAACCCAGAACAGTCCCGCCACGGCGAGACAGATCGCGGCGAAAGTCGCGACGATCAGCGGCGCCAGGACTTTATGCCCGAAGCGCCATTTCCAGCTTCTTGTTGCCGACAATCAGGTTTCCCCACCCCAGAGGTGCGGTCAGCGACTAGAAGCCGGGGCTTACCGCACCCTTCACCGGCGGATCCGTTTATCTACCTAGGGTAGGGCCGGCCGGACCGGCCCGCGCCGACCCGGAGCAGCGGTTCCGGGCGCTCATCGCTGCATGCCGGATGGTCGCGAACATCGCGCCGCCCTTGCCCTGCCGCCCTGCCGCACCCATCTCGGCCGAACCCGCGTTGACGAGTCGCGCGAGCCTCAGTAACAACAAGAACAAATCTGGAACGATCGGCGATGCTGACCCACCTGAGCGTCCGCGGGGCGCGCGAGCACAATCTCAAGAATGTCGATGTCGACATTCCCCGCGAGACCCTGACCGTGATCACCGGCCTGTCCGGTTCCGGCAAGTCCAGCCTCGCCTTCGACACCATCTATGCCGAAGGGCAGCGGCGCTATGTCGAGAGCCTGAGCGCCTATGCGCGCCAGTTCCTCGAAATGATGCAGAAGCCGGACGTCGACCATATCGAGGGCCTGTCGCCGGCCATTTCGATCGAGCAGAAGACGACCAGCCGCAACCCGCGCTCGACCGTCGCCACCGTCACCGAAATCTACGATTATATGCGCCTGCTCTGGGCGCGGGTCGGAGTGCCCTATTCGCCCGTCACCGGCGAGCCGATCGCCGCCCAGACGGTCAGCCAGATGGTCGATCGGGTGATGGCGCTTCCCGAAGGCACTCGCCTCTATCTGCTCGCGCCGGTCGTCCGCGGCCGCAAGGGCGAATATCGCAAGGAAATGGCCGAATGGCAGAAGGCCGGCTTCACCCGGGTGCGGATCGACGGCAGGTTCCACGACATCGAGGACGCTCCCGCGCTCGACAAGAAGTACAAGCATGACATCGAGGTGGTCGTCGACCGGCTCGTCGTCCGCGAAGGGATCGAGACCCGGCTGGCGGACAGCCTCGAAACCGCCCTGAAGCTCGCCGACGGCCTCGTCTATCTGGATCCCGCCGATCCCCCCGCCGCCGCCTCGGTCCGCGAAATGCCGCAGCGCTTCGAGGTTGAAGCTGACCCCTCCCCCTCCGTTCGCCCTGAGCCTGTCGAAGGGCCTAATTCTTCTTCCCTCGGCGGCAAAGGAAAAGGGAAGGCTTCGACAATGATGGAGCCTCCATCGCGCTATCCGGGGGATAGCGCAGCTCCATCATCAGCCCAAACGGAAGAAGGTCCAGCCGAAGGCCCCAATTCCTCAGCCATCGAATCCGCCGATGCGGAGATCAGCAGCGCCCGCACCGGAGTCGCCAAGGCGCTGGCGGAAGCCCATGAACGCGCCGTCCTCGCCGACAATGCCCCTCCCGGCCGGATCGTCTTTTCCGAGAAGTTCGCCTGCCCGGTGTCCGGCTTCACCATTCCGGAGATCGAACCGCGCCTTTTCTCGTTCAACGCGCCGCAGGGCGCCTGCCCGGGCTGCGACGGTCTCGGCGAAAAGCAGTTGTTCGATCCCGAGCTGGTCGTCCCCAACGAGGCGCTGAGCATCAAGAAGGGCGCGATCGTCCCCTGGGCGCGCTCCAACCCGCCCAGCCCTTATTACATGCAGGTGCTGGGCTCGCTGGCGAAGGAATTCGGCTTCAGCCTGGAAACGCCCTGGCGCGATCTGCCCCCCGAGATCCACGACATCATCCTCAACGGCACCAGGGGCAAACCGGTCACGCTCCGCTTCGTCGACGGGCGCAAGAGCTATGAGGTCAACAAGCCGTTCGACGGCGTGATCGGCAATCTCAACCGGCGCATGCTCCAGACCGAAAGCGCCTGGATGCGCGAGGAGCTCAGCAAATATCAGTCCGCCGCGCCGTGCGAGACGTGCGGCGGCGCCCGCCTCCGGCCCGAGCCGCTGGCGGTCAAGATTGCCGGCGAGCATATCAGCCAGGCCACCCGCCGCTCGGTCCGCCACGCGCTCGACTGGTTCTCGACCCTGGAGGAAAAGCTCACCCCCACCCAGCGCGAGATCGCCCGCGCGATCCTCAAGGAGATCAACGAGCGGCTCGGCTTCCTCAACAATGTCGGGCTCGATTATCTCAACCTCGACCGGACCAGCGGCACCCTGTCCGGCGGCGAAAGCCAGCGGATCCGCCTCGCCAGCCAGATCGGCTCCGGCCTGTCCGGCGTTCTCTACGTCCTCGACGAGCCGTCGATCGGCCTTCACCAGCGCGACAATGACCGGCTTCTCGTCACCCTGAAGCGGCTTCGCGACCTCGGCAACACCGTGCTCGTCGTCGAACATGACGAGGATGCGATCCGGTCGGCCGATTATGTCATCGACATGGGGCCGGGCGCCGGAGTGCATGGCGGCGAGGTCGTCGCCCGCGGCAAGCTCGACGAAGTGCTCGCCAACGAAAAGTCGCTGACCGCCGACTATCTCACCGGCCGCCGCTCCGTCCCGCTTCCGGAAAAGCGCCGCAAGGGCACGGGCAAGAAGCTGACCGTCCACGGCGCCCGCGCCAACAATCTCAAGAACGTGACCGCCTCGATCCCGCTCGGCACCTTCTGCTGCATCACCGGCGTGTCGGGTTCGGGCAAGTCGAGCTTCACCATCGACACCCTTTATGCGGCGGCCGCGCGCCATCTCAACGGCGCCCGGGTCACCGCCGGCCGGCACGACAAGCTCACCGGCCTCGAACATCTCGACAAGGTGATCGACATCGATCAGTCGCCGATCGGCCGGACGCCGCGGTCGAACCCGGCCACCTATACCGGCGCCTTCACCAACATCCGCGACTGGTTCGCCGGACTGCCGGAGGCGCTGGCGCGCGGCTACAAGCCGGGCCGGTTCAGCTTCAACGTCAAGGGCGGCCGCTGCGAGGCCTGCCAGGGCGACGGAGTCATCAAGATCGAGATGCACTTCCTGCCAGACGTCTATGTCACCTGCGACGTCTGCCACGGCCAGCGCTACAATCGCGAAACTCTGGAAGTGAAGTTCAAGGGCAAGAGCATTGCCGACGTCCTCGACATGACGGTCGAGGATGCGGTGGAATTCTTCAAGGCGGTGCCGCCGATCCGCGAAAAGATGCGGATGCTTGAGGAAGTGGGCCTGGGCTATGTCAAGGTCGGCCAGCAGGCGACGACCCTCAGCGGCGGCGAAGCCCAGCGCGTCAAGCTCGCCAAGGAGCTCAGCCGCCGGGCGACCGGCCAGACCCTCTACATCCTCGACGAGCCCACCACCGGCCTCCACTTCGAGGACGTGCGCAAGCTCCTCGAAGTGCTCCACGCTTTGGTCGAGCAGGGCAACACCGTGGTCGTGATCGAGCACAACCTGGAGGTCATCAAGACCGCGGATTGGGTGATCGACCTGGGCCCCGAGGGTGGCGACAAGGGGGGTGAGATTGTCGCCGTGGGAACTCCGGAGCAGGTTGCGGAAGAGCCACGCTCCTATACCGGGCACTATCTGAAGCCGCTGCTCACCGGGAAGACGCCTGCCGTCGAACCCTCACCTAAGCGTGCGAAAGCCCGGCGGGCTTCCGTCCGGGAGCGGCAAGCCGCTGAGTAGGTAACGGGCGGTGAATGCAGGGAAGAATATGCATTCAAAGACGCTGCGGATGAAAGATCATCACGACCACGGAGGCATCGTGAGCAACTTGCATGAGAGCCGTTCGGAACATCAGCACGATCATAATCAGGAACGCGCTAAGCCTCAAAGTTCAGGGAGGGATCAGCAGTGGCCACAAACTCACTCCATCCGTTGATTGAGACAGAACCAAAGCGTCGTACCATAACCACAGCATCTCAAAAGATCATCTAGGTACCTCAAGTGAATGCGAGCGCCAGAAGGTTTATCAAAACTTGCCTCATCGCGGCTTTCGGATAGCATGAGCCCCGATCCGGCGGGGAGTGCCTACAATGAAGAGAGACGAACGGGCGGTATATTTTTACGATCTAATGGTCACGTCGCGGGCTGCCCACGCGCAGCTTCCAGCATTAAGGACAATGCTAGATCTACTTGCTGCTGAGCGAGAGGCCGGCCGCTTCCGCGCCGCGGGAGACCGAGCCGGGCATCTCTGGCACTTCCTTGGCCCGATTGAGTTTGATGAGGTCAACCAGACTGCAACGCTCCTAATTCGAGCTTCGGATCGCCGCTCACCGGAGTATGGCTATTCCAACGTGAACAACGGTCACCTTCGTCTTCTCCAGAAGGAAAACCATGAAGGAGGAGATGCAGCTGCGCATCTTGTTGTTTCCCTCACCGCATCAGAGCCGGATACGTACATAGCTGTACTTGAGGGGGTATCGGGAGTCAGTCACCGCAATGTAGTCTCCCTGTTGAATAACCTATTAAGCAACTTCTACGATTCCCATCCCGGTCACTTCACTTTCCCCGACCCCTCCGGGGCCCGCACCAGAGAAGGTCAGGTTAAGGTCCACGAATTTAAGCCGAGATTCAAGTTACTTGGACACATTTCCGACCAACTCCATCAAGATATAGAGAATGGATATATCAGCGATATCGAACTGCGGAACAGCACGGTCCACACTGTGATAGGCAATGATCCGTTCATTAGGAGCAAGTCCTTCCGATTGACACTATCAGTTGATAGGAACATTCCGAGTGAGAACCGACTGGAACGCATCATAGCGGCGATTTCTTCTAAACACACCACTTATGATCGCGCAAAGATCCACTTCAAAGATCAAACCGGTCATCCAAAATCGGTTGAGATAGACATGACGACCGGAGCTATAGAACAATCGTATGTGCAAGCTCGCCGGATTGCTCCGATTTTTCCACCTCTTCGTATGACTACCGATGTTATCGTTCCCAGGATCGCAGATCCCATGAAGCAGCTCTTGATCGACTATAGAGACTAGTCGTGGTACGATATCAACTCACGCGAGCCATAGCTTTTGGATGGATACAAGGAGGCGGCCTGAATACATTGCGCTATGGGATCCCGACCGCTGCCACTGCCATCCTCATCATCGGCTACCTTGTAGCGACCATTCTCGGTGTGCCGGTTCCGCTGAGAAGGGTAGCTGAAGCCACGGCCATGTCTTTGGTGACATTGCCTGGCTTCTACATTGCCGCCTTAGCCGCAGTCTCCTCCTTTCAGTCAAGTTATTTGGATCAGTTGATCGAGGGAGATGGCGCTCAACTGTCAGTGGCGTCGAAGGGCCAAAACCACACAATTTGTCTAACTTACCGTATGTACATATGCTACCTGTTCGCTTATCTTTCTGTTTTATCGGTAGTTCTGTACATGTCTCTCTCGCTTTCGGGCGACATAAGTGATGTCTTAGCTTCTATTGTACCGCGTAACACATCTCGTACTTTGAACGTCTTAGGATCGATAGCTCTTTCTTTCTGGGTGGTAAACTTGGTTGTAGTGACTCTACATGGCCTCTATTTTCTTGCTGAGCGAATGCATCGTCCTTCCGCATAACAATAAAACTACTAGAGGTATTCTAGTCTTAGTGCCTCCTGCTGACTGATCGCGGCGGCATAGCGGCTCCTAAACACCTGCTCCTCGTCGCCTCTGAGTTGGGTGCGGTCTATCGAGAATGTTCGCCCTCGGACGACATCAAGTAATCTAAGGGCGTCCGGCTGCACGTTGGGTAAGGCTCGTGCTAGTAGCCAAAGCCCGAGTCGTGCCGACTCATCCGAAAGGCTGGGTTCGGGGAACCAGTAAGGATAGACGAAATGTCCTACGTTTCGAGCATCTCGAACGGCGAGCACGTTTGCGATTTTCACTATTGCGTCTAGGCCGGGGAAGGGAAATCGGGCTTTCAAGTTCTCGGCTCGCCGATACGGCTCATTCGTCCACCTGCGTCTTTGATCCCACCACAAGAGAAAGCCGTCTCTGAGCTGTGGATATAGGCTCGCTCGTGCCGGGTTGCTTTCAATTCGCATTCTGGTCGTGTCGCGGAGGTCGGACACATCAAACACATGGTCCTTCGCGTCGCGCCAGAATGGACCGTAGAAATCTCCCCCAGCACCCGGCTGCCCCTCCCGAGCGAGGTCTTCGCGAATGTCGGCTCGTAGAGCGGAGATTCGGCGGTTCGGGTCCAAGTACAGTATTTTGAGTAGCTTCCGCAGATGGATCAATTTGAGCGACATCTTAACCTCACCCCGGGATTACCGCTAATCGTTGATCTAAAAGCCATAACTCAAGAAGCATCATGTGCGGCCATGAGTGCCAGAGTCCAGACCTACGAACGTTTCGCCTCATAAAGGCACATTGCCTCCTCTTGGTTAATGAGCTCCTTGCCTCAACGAGGCACTTTTTCTCAACTCTGCAAAGGGTCAATCTTCTTGCCGCAGAATAGGGTCCAGGTGTATTTCGGAGAGCCAGTATCAATCTGGTGACACATGCCTAGGCTCAAGACGAGCTAGGATTCAGGGAAATCTGGGGACACTGAGGGAATTCCGAGGACACTATACTCAATTGCTCCGTCGCGGAGACCTCGTTTCCCGTCGGCTCCACCTACCTCGCCCGCAGCCGCCGCCGGCCGACAGGTTCAGGCGGGCCCCACCAGACGCGGGTGGTGTTGCAGCCCCTGCTGTCGACTTCGTCGGCGATCGGGCCGGCCGCAAGAGCCCGACCTCTTCCTTACTGCGCCAGCCCAGCCCCGACGTGAGATGCTAAAGCAGGTCTCACAGGCCATTTCGGTCTTCCGCTCGATGCTATAGAAAGGTTCGAGAAGCCCGTAGTCATCGAAGGTTCGTGACAAATGGACGCTGAAGCTGAGGCGATCACTGCAGGTCGGGGAAAGTGGGCGCGAAAAGATGTACCTCATCTCGGCTGGACTTTCGTGCGGGAGTACGATGCGAAGGAAGACATGGGAGAGCTAGTTACCTGCGAGATGTGCGAGACGATGCAAGTCCGCTTCGTGCATGTGATGTCTAATGACCGATACCCAGAGCAGCTTCACTGTGGGTGCATCTGCGCGGGACACATGTCTGGAGAGAAGAAAGAGGCAATCGACCGAGACAAACGCATGCGCTCACGCGCGCGACGACGTCAGAACTTCCACAAGCGCAAAGGCTGGAAGGTCTCTCGCAATGGGGCGCCTTACATCGAGATCGACGGCTTCCATTTCGTGGTTGGCCGCAAGGCAGATGGGCGTTTCCAGGTAGGTGCCAAAGGTCCTCGTGACCCAGAGCATCGCTGGGGCACTAAGCGGTACTCGACAGAGGTGGAGGCGATGACTGGATGCTTCGATGCGCTGGAGTTCCTCGAGGGAGAACAACGGGACCGCATCAAGATTGCACGAACTGCACTAATTAGATCGATTGTCGCCTGAGCTGCGGCGCAGCACTCCACGCTCAGAGCTCCGGCGGTGCGACCCCCAATGTCGGAGAGAACGCCATTTCCGGGGACACAATACCTAATTGTCGACCGCACAATTCCGGGGACACAATACCTAATTCGGGTAGGCACTCGTGACGCAACGTCCCGGTTCAAGATTGGGTCGATGCGGCTACTCTCCTCGCTCACGGCCCGGAGAACATGATGGCGCAGCTAGCTCCGTTGGCTTTCCTACTCCACGGCTATCTCGGCGTGGGCAAGACCACGCTCGCGAGGAAGTTGGAGGCGGAGCATGCCGCCATTCGCTTCACTCATGACGAGTGGATGCGAGCCCTTTATGGCAACGACCCACCCGAAGCGTTGTTCGCCCAATATGCCGGAAGGGTATCTGGGCTGATCGAAGCCACCTGGACGCGCTGTCTCGAACTCAGGCTCAACATAGTGCTCGACTTCGGCTTTTGGTCACGATCAGAGCGGGACCGCACGCGTGCACTTGTCGCCCAATTGGGTGGTGAATGCCGTCTCTATCGCGTGACCTGCCCAGATGAGATCGCGCGCCAGCGCATCGAGGGCCGCAACAAAGACCTCGACGCAAGCCTGTTCATCGCACCTGCGACTTATGATGCGCTGAAGGCGCGCTTCGAGCCGCTTGGCCCGGATGAGAGGTCAATCGAGATGGTTACCGGCTAACGCTGCGGTCTCCAGGAACACAAAATTCCAGGGACACAATACCTAATCCCGCTGCGCCTGCGGGGGCCAAGGCAGCGGCCGCGCGGGCCGTCCGGGCACAAGTGGCCCGCGCGCCATCGACTTCGACTATCAACGAGACATGATTCCGCGGGCACAGTTCCCACTGCTCGCAGCTAGCGAGGGGGAAGGCATGCTGTTAGGCATGTTAGCTAACAGCCACATGTCGGCGAGTAGTCGACCTGGGCCCGTTGATTCCGGGTTGGCGGAGGCCTCGCTCCCTGCCTCTTCCACGAACGGGGCGGGAGCGAATTCCGTCTGTCATCCAGGGTCGCGGACTTTGACCCTCAGTCGCGAACTACCAAAGCGGATAAGGCAATGGCTGCAAGAGAATATCTGCTGACTCTCCCGGAACTGCTTGGCGAGAAGATCCGGCTCGTCCAGCCCTGCGTCGTCGGCTTCGAACGGACCGGAGAACCGATCCTGCTCAACGCACTCGACCCACGCAGTTTTGGCCGATCTTTCCTCGCCGAAGCAGGGCCGGATCTCGTCTGGCACGCTCGAACGGAAGTGAAGTCGCTCGACCGGCTCAAAGATCTTTATGGGTTTCATGGCGGAGCGATCGTGTCGCCGCGGGCCAAGAACATCATCGAAAGCGAACACGTTCCAAACGTTGAATTCATTTCGCTTGAGATTGTCTACAAGGACACCGGCACCGTGCTCGGCAACTGGTGGTTCGTAAATGTGTTCAATTGGCGCAAGGTGTTCGACTTCGATCGTTCAAGCGTGACTTATGTCGACTTCCACGAGCCGGTCACGGGCATACGGGAGATATCGCGGCGGTTTGGCTTCCGCGCAATTTCCGACTGGGAGCGACTGGAAGTCAACCGTGAAGCTCTCGATTCCGGGCTCTTCCTTGCTGAAGGTCCAACGGAGCGGATCTGGAACAAGGTGTTCATCTCGCAGCGGCTTGCTGACAAGCTGAACGAAGGCGTTCCAAGGAAACGCCGGATCTATTTTCAGCGATTCTGGCTCGACCGCGGGCCTGGTCCTGCCTTTGACCTTAGCGGCTACCGTTATGCAGGTGGAGCTCTCAATTCCGGGGACACTGAATTCCAGGAACACAAGACCTAATTCTCCTCCGCTCACTGCGGACATGCTGACCCGCCACCACAACCGCAAAGTGCCAGCAATCGCGCGGCGCTTTCCCGCCAGGCAATCCTCGGCCATGATCCTGGCTTTGCCGAGTCAGGGAGCCGCGACGATGCCCGATTGCCATGTCGACCCCGAGCGCGCCGCCTTCGAAGTGTTCAAGGCGCTGCCCCGCGACACGCCGATCGAGATGCTGAACCTCGTCCGCTTCCGCGACCGCGCCGTCTATCCGAGCGACCACGAGGACGCGGCCGCGGGTCTGACCGGCGCGGAGGCGTATCGCCGCTATGGCGAAGAAAGCGGGCCGGTCTTCCGGCGCGTCGGCGGCACCATCGTCTGGTTGGGAACGCCCGAAGGCGTCCTGATCGGGCCGCCGGATGAGCGCTGGGACACGGCGTTCATCGCCCGCTATCCCAGCGCCTCCGCCTTCCTCGAAATGCTTGCCGATCCCGACTACCGCGCCGCCGTCCGCCACCGCCAGGCCGCCGTCGAGACATCGCGCCTGATCCGGATGCGGCCGCGCGAGGCCGACCGCCCCGGTTTCGCCTGACCTTCGGCCCAATCTGGGTTCGGGCTGCCCTCCGGGTTGAACCTCCCGCCACGCCCGCAGGACCTTGACATGTAACGAGAACTGTTGTAACGGCGCAACAGTCGCGAGAGCCGCATCCGCCGCCCGCGCATCGCCGAACTCGCCTCGGGCCGCCCAAGTGCGGCTCTTTTGATTCAGGCGTTCGTCGCGCTCCGAACAAGCACCCTTCCCGTCTGAACAGCCCAGTCGGCGCCGGCGGCCCGCGCGCTCGCAGCATCCACCCCAGCAAAGCCCCGCCTGTCCCGGACAGGCGGAAAGGAGGTCTCATGCCCGTTCGTCATTCAGGAGGGCCGGATGGCGCACGGCGGCGCTAGGCCTGGGGCCGGGCGCAAGCCCGGCTGGCGCAGTCAGGCCGTCGCCACGGCGATCGGCGATGGCCTGTCGCCGCTCGACTTTCTTCTGCAGGTGATGCGCGACGAAACGCTCGACGAGAGCCGGCGCATCGAGGCGGCGAAGGCGGCGGCGCCCTACTGCCACCCGAAGCGCTGACCGGATCCTTCCCAGGGGATCGCCCGCCCGCGGCGACGGCCCGACTCGGCGTCCGGATTGAATTCGTGATTCTTTCAAGTTGGCCCGCTACGCAGGAGCCAACCTTCTGCCAGGCAAGGGAAAATCCCGAACTTGAATCGCGGCCTCCGCACTTGATTTCACCCCGCGCAACCAGACCGGACCGCCGATGATGCCGTCAGCGTGAGGGCCCGCTCGTCGTCCCTTCGTCCCCGGACGCCCGGACGAAGGCCGCGGCCTCGCGGATCTCGGCACGTTCCCCTCCGCTGGCTCCGGTCAGCTCCAGGATCTGCGCATAATAGCTTCGCGCCTTCGCCGCATCGCCGGCCAACCGCGCCGAGCGCGCGGCTCCATAGACGGCGGCGAGCCGCCGCGGCGCTCGAGTCAGGCTCGCCTCATATTCGGCCAGCGCTTCCCCCGGCCGGCCGAGCTCCAGCAGTAGCTCGCCGAGCTGCTCGCGGGCGGGAAGGATCGCGCCCGGAGTCACCGGATGCTTCTCGGCCGTGTCGTCGAGGCTGGCAGCGGAGCGCATCAGCCGGAGCGCTTCCTCGTCCCTGCCCTCCGCGCGCGCCGCCCAGGCCTCGGCGATCTGTCGCTCCACCGCTACCTGCGTGCGCCAGTCATAGGTTCCCGGCGGGATCGTCAGCGCCTGCTCGATCGCCCTCAGCCGCTCGACCGCGCGCCGGGCGGCGGCGGCATCGCGGCTCCGCGCCGCGCCCACGGCGCGCGCGAAATGGATGTGCGCCTCGGCCCAGGTGAAATTCTCGAGCGGAGCGAGGTTGCGGACATTTTCCGGCAGCTCGAGATCGGCCGCTTCCCTCCACTGCCGCCGCTCGAGCGCCAGCCGCGCCGGGATCGCCGTCGCCGCATAGGCCACCGAGAAGACGGGCGGGTCGGCGCGGCGGATCGCTTCGAGCTCCCGAAGGACCCGCTCGGCCTGGTCGTCCTGCCCGGTCTGGAGATAGCCATAGGCGAGATAGTCCATCGCATGCAGCCGCTCGCTCGACGAATCCGGCAGCCCCTGCGCCTGCGCCATGGCTCGCGACGCGGCCTCGGAAGCGAGGTTGGACCTTATCGCCTCGTCCCACAGGCCGAGCCGGACGAAGATGTGCGAAGGCATGTGCTGCGCGTGCGGCGAAGCCGGAGCGATCGCCGCATAGCGCCGCGCCGCGGCAAGGGCGAGTTCGGCAAGCGCCGGATAATCGAAGCTGTGGATCAGATAATGGGCGACGCCGGGATGGTCGGGTGCGCTGGCCAGCACCTGGTTGAGGATCGCTCCGGCGGCCCTTTCCCTGGCGAAGCCGGGTTCGCTGTCCATCGTCCCCGCCGCGACCAGGGTGAGCGCGTAGAACACCGCCGCCTCGCGATCCTGCGGATAGAGTTCGTGCAGCCGCGCCATGGCGTCGGAATAGGCCAGCACGCGGGTCCTGTGGTCGCGAGTCTCGGAGTCGCGGTAGAAGCTTTCCAGCGCAGCGATATAGGCCTGCTCCCGCTCGCTTCCCGCGCCCGCCTGGCGAGCTCTGGCAAGCGCCTGTCTTCCGCTCTCCAGCTCGGCGGCGCTCGGCGCGGCCCAGAGCGGATGATAATAGCTCATCGCGACGCCCCAATGCGCGATGCCGCAGCTCGGATCGGCCGCGGCCGCCTCGGCGAAGGCCTGGGCGGCGGGCTCATATTCGAACGAATGGAGCCAGCCGAGACCGCGCCGGAACGCGGCCGCGGCGGCGGCATTGCAGCTCGTTTCGAAGGAAACGTCGCCCAGTTGCGGCTCGTGGCGATGCTCAGGAGTCTGGACGGCCAATGCCAGCGCGAGGGCGGGCGCGGATAGAAGCAGGTTCATGGCGGCACCTCCGCACCGCTTTTAGCACGTTCGGGGCCCGGCAGCGGAATCAATAAGATCGGCGCGTGGTGATCACCGGGGCGCTGGCTTCCGCGCCATCCCTCTCTCACGCGGGAAGGCTGAACACTTGCCTGCAAGGCCGGGCAAGCATAGCCTGCTTCGGCCATGGCTGCTGATCACGACAGCTACATTGCCGATGTTCCCGAAGAGCTCCGCCCTTTGCTGGTCCGATTGCGCGCCCAGCTTGCCCGCGCGCTTCCCGACGCCGAGGAAGTCATCGCCTACAACATGCCCGGGTTCCGGATCGGCCAGGCGATCGTCGCCGGCTATGCGGCGTTCAGCCGGCAATGCGGCCTCTATCTCTCCCCTTCCGCCATCAAGGCCCATTCCGGCGAGATCGAAGCGGCCGGGCTCAAGGCCAGCAAGACCGGAATCACCTTCTCGCCGAGCCGCACCATCCCCGACGATCTGGTCGAAAAGCTCGCTTCGGCTTCCAGGCAGGCTCAGAACGCCTGATCCCCGGGACCCGGGAGTCCAGGACGTCGTTCAGAGACTCTGCCTCGCTCGGGCAGGCGAAGGGTGCCGAGGCGAAGGCCCGTTCAAGGGCCGCGATCGCGCATGAAGCGCGTGATGAGGTCGAAATAGCCGGGGAGCACCGCGGCGAGCTTGTCGGTGCCCTCCTGGGTCAGCTTCACGAGCCTGGCACGTCCGTCGCTTTCATGTTCGCCGATCGAGACCAGCCCTGCCCGGGCCAGCGTCTGCAGGCTTCGAGTCATGACCGGCCGCGACACGTCGAGCCGGTCGGCAATTTCGCCCGCGGTGAGCGCCTGGCGATCGGGCTCGCGGTCGATCACGATCAGGATCAGGAACCGGAGCTGCGAAAGGTCGTGCGCGGCGAAATAGGCCTCCAGGCGGCGGACGAGCAGGCTGGCCTCGCGCATCATCAGCAGCGCCTTGCCGACCAGCTCGGCGTCCATCGCGGGATGGCGGGCGGCATAGGCCGCGACCATCTGGCGGGTCGGCAGGTCCTTCAGGAAGAACATGGCGCCTTCCTGCCGAGGAACGGGTGCGCGATCCGGCGGACCGGCGTCCGGCCGGTCACGAAACCGCCCGCATCCGGGTGATCGCCACCGGTTCGGCGAGCCACTTCTCATATTTCGCGAAGACGTCGCGGGTGTAAGGCTGGACATAATGCGCCTGGAGCGCGGCCTCGTCGGTGAATTCCTCGAACAGGTACAGCGCCTTGCCGTCCTCCCCCTCGTGGAGCCGAAAGCCGTGGCAGCCGGGCTCGGCTCGGGTGTCGGCCAAGATCCCGCCGATCGCCGCCCGGGCAGCTTCGAAATGCTCGGGTCGGGGGACGATGCGGGCAAACAGGAAGAGGTGATCGGACATGAAGTCTCCTTTAGTTAGCATGCTAACTAAATGGCCGTCGGATGGCAACCGGGCCGGAGCTCCTACGGCTCCGATGCCGCAACATTCGGGAGTAAGCGTAGGCCGCTCAAGCTCGACCGGCCGTCACTCGCCGGCATTGTCCGAACCGCGCCGCAATGGCAGCTGCCTTCGACCATCCACGACCATCCACCCGTCTCCCTGATGCCGAGCGCTCGACCCGGCAGGCGATCCAACCTAGACACTTCCTCCCGTCATGCACATCCGCCCCTACATCCCGGCCGACGCGCCCCGCCTCGCGGACCTTTACGCCCGCTCGGTTCGCCATTTCGGCCCGCGCGCTTATTCGGCCGCGCAGGTGGAGGCCTGGGCGTCCACCGCCGATGCCGAGCGGATGGCGGCGCGCTGCGCCGACGGGCGCACGGTCCTGGTGGCGGTCGAGGCGGAGACGATCCTCGGCTATGGCGACCTCGAAGCGAACGGCCATCTCGACTTCCTCTACACGGCGCCGGAAGGCGAGCGCCGCGGAGTGGGATCCGCTCTTTATTCGGCGCTGGAGGCGATCGCCCTTCGCCAGGGCCTCGACCGGATCTTCGTCGAGGCGAGCGAGCTCGCCCGGCCGCTGTTCGAGCGCAAGGGCTTCACCCTCCTCCACCGCAACGACTTCGAAGTGGGCGGCGTGCCGATCCACAATTACAGCATGGAAAAGCGGCTCGGCCTTTCGCACGCCGGGTGAAGGCGGCGGAGCCTCTGGCCTTGGCCGGGGCCCTGCCGAAGCCGGCCCGGGTTCAGCGCCCGCCTGCGCAGGTCCTGGGCCCGGGGCGGGCCGCGAACCGGCGCGGACCCGGCCGGCGCGGATTGGCGACGGGGAGGCTGACGATGGCGACGTCGACATGGCATTGGCCGGCGCTCACCCGGTAAAGGTCCGGCCTGACAAGTTCGATCCGGTCGACCGGCTGGCCGGGCCCGAACGCTCGGGCGATGGCGGGATGATCGATCACGGCGCGCAGCTCGTTCATCCGCTGGGCGTTGGGCGGAAGCGCCGCCGAGGCGGGAACAGCGACGAGCGCCGCGAGCAGGGCGGCGATGAGCCGAAGCGGGTTGAGCAGGGTCAGGTTCCTTTGCGTCAGGGCTAGGCTGTCCCGTCTGGTCTAGGGAGCAACGCCGCTCGCGCCAAGCCGGCGCCGGACCGACGATCGGGCGGATGAAGGCCGGCCGCGCAGGAAGGGCCGCCTTCCCGCCGCCGCACCTTCTGGCCGGAATTTGCCCCGACTCGGCGCCATGGGTTACACTGTCTCCAACAGCCTAAACCCTTGAAAGGAGAGGATATGAGGAAGCGAGTATTCGCGGCCGCCATTGCGGCGGCCTTCGTCCTGGCCGGGGCGCCCGCGCCCGCCGTGGCGCAATCGTCGAGCGGGCAGGACCTGACTCCGGAGGAACGCGGCGCCTATGTCGCCGTCGCCGGAGCCACCGACCTTTACGAGATCCGGGCGGCCGAGCTCGCGATCGAAAAGGCGCAGCGGCCGGAAGTGCGCGAGTTCGCCCAGATGATGCTGGCCGATCATCGCCGGTCGAGCGAGCAGCTGTCCGAAATCGCCCGGGCCGTCGGCCTGGAGGAACTGCTCCCGCCGGCGATGATGCCGATGCACTGGGACATGCTTCGCCGTCTCGAGCGCGCCTCTGAGCGGCGGTTCGACCGCACCTATGTCCGCCAGCAGGCCGAGATTCACGAGATCGCGGTCGAGCTTCACCGCAACTTCGCCGCCAACGGCCACGGACCCCGGCTCAAGACCTTCGCGGCCGAGGCGCTGCCGGTGGTCACGACCCACCTCGAACGGGTCCGCCAGCTCAATCCCTGAACCGGCCATTGCCCCGCCGGGCTGCGCCCGACGGCGCAGCCGAACGGCGGCCCTTCCTCCGTCGCCGCTCCTCCGCGTCGAGCCTTGTCAAGAGCTCTTGACAGCGTTCCGACCTGGGCTGTAAAGAGCTCTTTACAGAGGTACGGGTTGGAAAACAGCGTCAGGGAGCATCGTTCGGCGCGCGGCTGGAGCCAGGGAGAGCTGGCCCGCCGGCTCGGCGTGTCGCGCCAGACGATCAACGCGGTCGAGACCGACAAATATGATCCGAGCCTTCCGCTCGCGCTGCGCATGGCGAGGGTCTTCGGCGTGCCCGTCGAGGCGCTGTTCCACGACCATTGGGAGATGGAGAAGGAACCATGACGGCAAGCACGCTCGGGCGAAACGGAAAGACCTTCGTTCTTCAGTTCCTGGTCGGCGCCCTCGCCGGCGCGGCGGGAGCCTATCTGATCGCGCAATTCGCCCCTGACGTCGAGGCGCGGGGGCTCCATGTTTCGGGGCTGTTCGTTGCCGGGATGCTGGTCCTGGTCGGGCTCGCAATCGCGGTCGCGTCGCTGAGCCGATCCGGAGTCGCCAGGATGATGGGCCCGACCGCAGAGCCGGAAGACGATCTCGGTTCCGAGATGCAGTCGCTGCGCTGGCAGGGGCTCGTCGCCGCTCTGGCGGGTTTCGAACTCGCCATCCTGTCGCTTTCGACCGACCTGCTCACCGGCGAATATTCGGCGATCCTGCTCGCGCTCCTGGCAACGGTGCTGGCGGTGCAGACCGGATTCAACATCGCCTTGTGGCGCCGGTCCGACGAGCTGTTTCGGCAGATCATCGTCGAAACCGGGGTGATCGCCTTTCTTGTTTTCCAGTTTGCCCTCTTCTTCTGGGTCGCGGCGGCGCGCTTCGCCTTCGTTCCGGATCCCAGCGCTCTCGACATCTATGTGATGATGATGGTGCTCTATCTCCTGGCCAGCGGCTTCACCGGCGCCAGGCGCGGCTTCGGCACGCGCGACTGAGCGGGCCCGCCAGCTGCCATTCCCGTCAGGCGAGCTGGGCGGCGAGGGTGGCGGCCGGATAAAGCGCTGCGACCAGGACCAGCAGCACCAGGTTGCCGGGCCGGCCTCGTGCGACGAACAGAGCGCCGAGCAGGGCATAGAAGAGCAGGTTGAGCGCGAGTTCATCGATCGGCTCGAGCGGATTGGCGCCCGCAAGGGCCATTCCGATCGACCCGAGCAGGTTGCAGCCGGCGACCACCGCGATCACCCAGCGCTTCACCTTGAAATAATGATCGTCCAGATCAGCCCAGTCGCCGAGCTCGCGGGGAAAGATCATCGCCGCGGCGAAATAATAGCCGCCGGTGACGAGGAGCCCGAACAGCATCGGCAGGTAAGCGGCGGGGATGGCGTCGCGAAGCAGCCAGGCCGCCGTCCAGAAGGACAGCAGGTTGAGCATGACGAACAGCCCCAGGAGCGGACTGAGCCAGCCGATCCGCGTTGGTACGGATGGCCCGGCCGGGGCCGGCCGGACCCGGGCCTCCAGCGCCCGCCCGAAGCCGGCGACGACCTCGACCAGGCTGAACCCGAGCAGCAGGCCGAACAGCGAAAAAACGAATTCGAAACTGCTCAACTCCGCCTCACCCTTTTCCCTTCCTGCCTCGCTGAACCGGCACGGTCAGCGCGTCGGCCGGAGCTCCGCCACCAGCGCCTCCGCCCCTTCCGCCATGACGATCCGATAGGCGCGCTGGAGCTCCGGATCGCCGCGCTCGAGGACGCGAGTCCGCACGATCTCGAACTCGTCGCGGCGGCCGAGCCGGTCATAGACCAGCTCCTCCAGCGCGAAGAGGTGGATGTGGTTGCGCACCACCTGGCTTTCCGAGCGGTACCGGTCCCTCGAGGCAGTGGTGCCGCCGGGCAGGGCGGCGATGATCCGGCCCAGATAGCGGTGAGTGACTTCGTGCCAGACGGTGTTGACGAATTCGGAGTCGGCGCGGCGCCGGCGGGGCCGTCCGTCCGCCGCCGGCGGGCGGGACTCCCAGGCGTCCGTGTAGAAGCCGCCGGCGATCAGCAGCGGCTGCGACAGCGAGCCCATGTCCTCGCAGCCATGAACCACCGCCTGGGTCTCCGCGAAAGGGTAGGGCCGTCCGGTCAGCCTTTGCGCTTCGGCAAGCAAGGCCGGCCCGTCCCGCTCCCACAAGGCGATCAGCTCCGGCAAGCGCCGCGCGATCGCCGCCATCACGCCTTCGTCGGGCGGTCGCGGCGAGACGAAGCTGCAATAGCGTTCGATCAGCCGGGGAAAGGCGATCTCCACCCGCGGCGGCGACGGGTCGCCCGCCTGTCCCCCCTCCAGGAGGGAAGCGGCGCCCAGCAACGTCCAAAGGCCGGCCATGAGCCTCTCCTGCGGTGGCGACCCCCATCATAAACCCGTTCCGGCCGATGCGCGAGCCTCCGCCCGGAACGAACGGTACGAGGGCGCAACTTTCTCCGCCGCTTGCGCATTGACCCCGTACACCCACCAGCAGGAGGCATTTCCATGCGCGCTCCCCCCATCCTTGCCGCCGCCGCGCTCGCCGCCGTCCCCCTCGGCGGCTGCGCGACCACCGATCCTTACGATTCTTATGACGGCTATTATGAGCGCCAGTACCGCCCCGGCGCCTACGAACCCTATCCGCTCAGCCGCGAGGACCGGATCTACCGCGGCAGCGACGGCCGCTATTATTGCCGGCGCCGCGACGGGACGATCGGCCTGGTCGCCGGGGCCGCGGTCGGCGGGCTGCTCGGCAACCTCATCGCTCCGCGCGGCTCCAACACGCTCGGCACCCTGCTCGGCGCCGCCGGCGGCGCTGCGCTCGGCTATGCGATCGAACGGGGCGAGATTCGCTGCGAATAGGCCGCGCCTGAAGCTCCGTCGACGGTCCTAGCAGCGCCGGCCGCGGCCGACCGGATCGCTCGGATCGGAATCGCTGCAGGAGCGGTAGCAGCTTCGCCCTCGTCCGACCGGATCGGAATTCGGACCCTGGTCGCTGTCGCTGCAGGCGGCGCCGCAGCTTCGGCCCTGGCCCACCGGGTCGGAATTGGGGCCGGTGTCGCTGTCGCTGCAGCCGCTCGTCCGGCGACAGCTGCGGCCGTCATTCGCCGGATCCGAATTGGGACCGGTGTCGGAATCGGTGCAGCCGCTTGTCCGGCGGCAGCTTCGGCCATTGCCGACCGGATCGGAATTGGGGCCGCTGTCGCTGTCGCTGCAGCCGCTCGAATAGCAGCGCCGGCCGTGCCCGACCGGATCGGACGGATCGCTGTCGCTGCAACCCTGGAGGGCCTGGGCGTCGCTGCTGACCGCGCCGAGAGCGCCGATCCCGGCCACTCCGCCGGCCACGGTCGCGAGAAAGGAACGTCGATTGAGCTTGCGCGTCGGCTTCATGGCACCCTCCGCAACCTGGTCGCGGTCCGGGACGGGCGCGAACCTCCAACTTTTATCATAGCGGCGCCGAAACGCTAGCGAGCTCTGTTTCTAGCCCGAGCGTGCTGCGCGAAGACCTCCCCTGATCCGTTGGGGGACCCACGGCACCCACGCGAAATAATGGAAGACCAATCAGGCGAGCGCAGCCGGGCTAAAGCCCCCGCCAGCGGCGGAGGGCCTCGCGATACGCCTTCTCGGCCTGGTCGCGGCGGCTCTCCAGCCGCTCCCGCTCCTGGCGCTGCCTGCCTTCCATCGCCTTCCGCTCGCGCGCCAGCTCGGCCTCGCGCCGGGCGATCGCGCGCCGTTCCGATTGGTGCCGAGCCTCGGCCTCGAACAAGGCCTGCTCGGCCTGGTCCAGCTTCGACCGGCTCGGCTTCGGCTTGGGCTTGGGCTTCGGCTTGGCCGCAGACTTCGCCTTGCTCCGGCCCGACCGGGTGCCCGATGCCGTGCCTGTCCCGGCAGGCGGCTTCAGTGCCGGCTCGCCGAGCGCCTCGATCTGTTCGGCGGCCGTTCCGCGAAGCCGCTTGATCACCTTTCCCGGATGGGCGAGCGGCTCGGCGGTAAGCTCCGGATCGGTGACCAGCTCCGCTTCCTTGCGGGTGAAGACCCTGCTGTCCGTGCCCCAGGCTTCGGCCGCCGCCTTCTGGCTCGGCGCCGCCACATAGACGTCGTGGAAGCCGACCGGCATCCGGAACACCTTCAGCTTCGGCTTCTTCGCCATGCCCCTGGATAGCTGTCCCGGCCCGGACTCGGAAGAGCGGCCGCAGACCGTCCGTCAACCGCTCATTCATCGCCGAAATCTGATACTATGACGCTGTTTTTGCTGAAGGTTCGTCTTGAGACTGGCTGGACGACAGGTCGATCGGGAGAAAGCGGCGGGAGTCGCTTCGACCCTGTTCGTCCATGCCCTGATCGGCGCCGCCTTGCTCTGGGGACTGGGCGCGCCGCTGCCGCGGGCGCTTCAGGAGCCGCTCAAGCTGTTCAACGTCGCTCCGCCGCCGCCCGAGCCCGATCCGCCGGTCACCCGTCCGCCGCCACGGGTCGAAAGCGACACCAAGGCCCGGCGATTCAGCCCGGGCGAGGAAGGCGGGGCCGCCCCGCCCAACCTGCGCAGCCGGGCGACCCAGATCGTGGCCCCGAAGCCGATCATTCCCCTTCCGATCACTCCGCCGATCACTGCCGCGCCGATCGCCGCCACCGGCAATGATCCGTCTTCCGGCGCCGCTGACGTGCGCGGCCCAGGAACCGGGGCCGGCGGCGAGGGCAGCGGAACCGGCAGCGGCCTCGGCGGCGGTGGCGGCGGCGGCGGTGGCTATGGCCGCGAGCGACTGACCCCACCCCGGCACATCCGCGGCCGGATTCGCGACAGCGATTTCCCGGGAGGCCTTGGCGAGGCCGGAATCGGCGGAACGGTCGGAGTCCGCTACACGGTTCTGACCGACGGCCGGGTCGCCAATTGCCAGGTAACCCGTTCGAGCGGCCACGCTTTGCTCGATGAAACCACCTGCCGGGTGATCGAGGCGCGGTTCCGCTTCGAACCTTCCCGCGACGGCCGGGGGCGGCCGATCGTCTCGCATATCGTCGAGAATCACAGCTGGATCGTCGAGGACCTTCCGCCCGAGCCGCAGGAGCCGCCGCGCCGACGACGACGGCTCTTCTGAGCCCACGAGCGGCCTCCCGCTGCCGCAGTCGCCCCTCCGGGGCTTTACTTCCGGACCCGGCGAGCGCCTAATCGCGGCCGCCGCCATTCCGGCGGCATCGAACAGGGGGAGGATGGAATGCGACCGATTCTCGCCGCCGCCACGATCTTCGCCGCCGCCGCGACAGGCGGCTGCGGCGAAAGCGAAGCCGCTTTCCGCGAAGCCTATCGCAACCAGGCGATCCAGAGCTGCACCAGCGGCGCCAGAGCCACTCCGGGCGCACCGCCGGGGGTGGATTTCGCTCGCATGTGCGAATGTTCGGTGGATCGCTACATGCAGTCCCGCTCGATCGAGCAGCTCCGCGAAGAGGAGAGCGAGACCAGCGCTCCCCCCGAAGCTCGGGCCGCGCTCGAACATTGCCTGAGGGAGCAGATCGGCGCCGCGGCCGCGGCCCCGGCGGGCAACTGAGCGCCCGGCAGGCGGCCGGCATTTTCCACGGCGCCGGGCGCGCCTAGGGTGGCGGCCATGCCGCTTGCCGACTCCGCCCCGATCGAGCGCTTCCGCGCCTGCGTGAACCGTCTCGCCGGTCCGGGCCAAGCGCGGTTGGGAGTCGCCGTCTCGGGCGGGCCCGACAGCCTCGCTTTGCTGCTTCTCGCCGCCTCGGCCTTTCCCGGCCAGGTGGCGGCGGCCACCGTCGATCACCGGCTCCGGCCGGAAGCCGCCGGCGAGGCCGCCTTCGTCGACAAGGTCTGCCGCGATCTCGGGCTTCGCCATGCCACGCTTCGTCCCGACGCCCCGCCGGCCGGCAACCTCCAGTCCGCGGCCCGGGCGGAGCGCTATCGACTCCTCGGCGACTGGGCCCGGCGCGAGGCGATCGACCTCGTGCTCACCGGCCACCATGCCGACGACCAGGCGGAAACCCTGCTGATGCGGCTGCTCCGCGGCGCCGGCCTGGGAGGACTGGCCGGAATACGCCCGCGGGTGGAGATTGGCGGACTGGCGGTGATCCGACCGTTGCTCGGCTGGCGCCGCGCCGAACTTGCCGGAATCGTCGGCGAAGCGGGCCTCACGCCCGTGACCGACCCCAGCAACAGCGATCAATCGTTCGACCGCGTGCGCCTTCGCCGGCGGCTGGCCGACACGCTTTGGCTGGAGCCCGTGCCGATCGCTCGAAGCGCCGCCGCGCTCGCCGAAGCGGAGGAGGCGCTCGACTGGGCCGCGGGTCGCCTGATCGACGAACGGGTTCGTCGCGACGGGGGCGGCTATGTGCTGGATCCCGAAGGCCTGCCTTCGGAGCTTCGCCGAAGGCTGGTCCTGGCGGTGATCCGATCGCTCGATCCCGGCGCGAGCCCACGCGGCGAGGAGATCGGCCGGTTGCTGGAGCGGCTGGAGTCGGGCGGCACCGCCACCCTTGCCGGGCTCCGCTGCAGCGGCGGGGATCGATGGCGCTTCGTTCCCGCGCCCCCGCGCCGCCGCGGCTGACCGGCGGCAAAGTTGCATTCGGCCCCTGCTCCCGCCAAAGCGCCGGGAAAGCCACAAGTCGAAGGATGATTCATGTTCCTCCAGGGCAAGACCGCGCTCGTCACCGGATCGACCTCGGGCATCGGCCTCGCCGTCGCCCGGGCGCTCGCCGCCGAAGGGGCCAGCATCATGCTCAACGGCTTCGGCGATCCGGCTCAGATCGAGGGGATCCGGGAAGAGATCGGCCGGTCGGGGGTGCGGACCGGCTATAGCGATGCCGACCTGACCCGCCCCGAGCGGATCGAGGCGCTGGTCCGCCAGACGGAGGAGGAGCTCGGCCCGGTCGACATCCTCGTCAACAATGCCGGAATGCAGCATGTTGCGCCGGTCGACCAGTTCCCGGTGGAGAAATGGGACCTGATCATCGCCCTCAACCTGTCGGCCGCCTTCCACACCACCCGGCTTGCCTTGCCGGGGATGAAGTCGAACGGATGGGGCCGGATCATCAACACCGCCTCGGCGCACAGCCTGGTCGCAAGCCCCAACAAGTCCGCTTATGTCGCGGCCAAGCACGGCATTGCCGGCTTCACCAAGACGGTGGCGCTCGAAGCCGCCCAGTCCGGGGTGACCGTCAACTGCATCAGCCCCGGCTATGTCTGGACGCCGCTCGTCGAGAACCAGATCCCGGACACGATGCGCACTCGCGGCCTGACCCGCGATCAGGTGGTGAACGACGTCTTGCTCGCCGCCCAGCCGACCAAGAAGTTCGTCACCGTCGACCAGGTCGCCGCCCTCGCCCTGTTCCTTTGCCGCGACGAAGCCTCGGGAATTACCGGCGCCAATCTCAGCATGGACGGCGGCTGGACGGCGCAATAGCGGTCGCGGGACCATCGACGCCCTCCTGTCGATCGATCCGCAGGCCCGCAAGCGACGACCGGTTAGACCCTCGGTCGCTGGGCTTCAGCTGATCGGCGGGCCGACAATGTCGATGCGCTGCGCCGCGCACAATTCGGCAAGCGCCGCTTGCTGCTCGGGCGTCGGCTCGGCGGGCTCCGGCAGGCTCATCGACTTGGCCGGGCGCGAGGCTTGCCGGACCAGGGCTTCGAATCCGCCGCGGGTGATTGTCAGCAGCCACGCGCCCTCCGGAGAGATGACCCGGAAGCCATGGGGGATGCCTTTCGGGGCGAACAAGGTGTCGCCCTTGCGTCCAACCATCGTCTGATCGCCAATCCGGAAGCGAAGCTCGCCTTCGAGGATGTGGAAGATCTCGTCCTCGACATGATGGAGGTGAAGCGGCGGCGCCTCGTCGAACGGCATCCAATGTTCGAGCAGCGAGAGGTTGTCGGTATTGGCGTCGCCCGGCAGAGCGACGCGAACGCAGCTGTTGAGAAAGTGCAGGCATTCGCCCGCCCCGCTTGCTTCGTCGCGCATGGCTTCTCCTGTGCCTCTTCTTCAGCCGGCTCCTGCTCGCCTGGACTTGCCCCTGCTGGACAGCCCCGCTTTGCCGGCGGAGGTCGGCTAGGGGCGGGAGCCGGCACCGCACAGCCGGGAAGTTCGCAGGAGGGCTCTGCAATCTTGCAGACCGTGTCTTGCGCGTGCGTTCAGCGGCGGCCTAGGCTCCGAAGGAGGGGAAAGCCGACGAATGTACGACTGGAACGACATTCGCTATTTCCTGGCGGTGGCCCGAAGCGGCAGCACGCTGGGCGCGTCTCGCGGCCTGCGGACCAACCAGACGACCGTCGCGCGCCGGATCAAGTCGCTCGAAGCGGTGATGGGGGTTCGCTTGTTCGACCGGCTGCCGACCGGTTACAAGCTCAGCGAGGCAGGCCAGGCGCTCCTCGCCGGCGCCGAACGGATGGAAGCGGAGGCGCGCGCCCTTTCCAGCCTTGCCGACCAGCAGAAGAGGCAGATGTCGGGTGTCGTTCGGGTGACGACCAGCGACCTGCTCGCCAGCCTTGTCCTCACGCCGGCGCTCCGCGACTTTGCCGACCGCTGCCCCGAAATTCGGGTCCACACGATCGTCGACGACCGGAAGCTCGATCTGCTCGCCGGCGAGGCCGATCTGGCGCTGCGGGTCGGCCCGCGGCCGGTAGAGCCCGAACTCATTGTCCGGAAGCTCGTGGAGGCGAGTTGGGGCCTCTATTGCAGCCGTGTCTATCGGGAGCGGCGCGGCGCACCGAAGTCGGTCGCCGAACTGGATGAACACGCCATTCTCGGCTTCGAAGGATGGCTCGATGAGATGCCTGCCGCCCACTGGCTGCGAAGGCGTGCCGCGGGCGCGACGGTTGTTGGCCGGAACAACAGCCTCGTCGCGCACGCCCTGGCGATCGAGGCCGGTCTGGGGCTCGGCCCCCTGCCCCGCATCGAGGGCGATCGAAGGCCTGACCTGGTACTGTGCGTGGACCGGCTCGCCGGAACCGAGCAGTCCCTCTGGCTCGTGACCCGTCCCGAAGCTCGGGGCCTGGAGCGGGTGCGCGCCCTTTCGGACTTCCTGGCGGAGCGGGTGATGGCATTGCGGCCCAGGTTCGAAGGCTCGGCACCGTTCGGATGACAACGCCTCTTTCAGTATCGCGATGGGCGGGTTAGCACACCGGGATGACATTTCTTCTCGCCGCGGCGCTTGCCGCCTGTACGGTCGGTCAGGAAGCGCCCGCCCTGACGCGCGAGCCCTGCCGCCCCGGCTCGGTCAGCTGGCGCAGCTTCGCGACCGAGGGCGACCTCGACCGGATCCGCGGCTGGCGCGAGTCCTGGATGGAGGCGCTGGGCGAGGCACGATCGAGCGGCCATTCGGACGAGATTGCACGCGAGGGCGCGCTGCTCGACCCCGACTCCGCGCTCACCGGCCCAGTGCCGCCTCCGGGCGAATATGCCTGCCGCACGATCAAGCTCGGCAGCCAGAGCGAAGGCGGGCTCGCTTACGTCGACTATCCGCCTTTCCGCTGCCGGATCGCCGTCGAGAATGGCTCCACGACCTTCACCAAGCTGACCGGCTCCCAGCGGCCGATCGGACGGCTCTACGCGGACATGGACCGGCGCATGGTCTTCCTCGGAACGATGCAGCTCGGCGACGAGCGGCGTGCCTATCGCTACGGCACCGATCGCGAGCGGGACATGGCCGGCCTGCTCGAGCGGATCGGCGAGCGGCAATGGCGCCTCGTCTTTCCCTCTCCCCGCTTCGAATCCCGGCTCGACGTGATCGAGCTGACGCCCCGCTGACAGAAAGGTACTCATGGGACGCAAAATTCTCGCCGCGATGCTATGGGCCGGCTGCATGAGCAGCCCGCTTGCCGCCCAGGACCTCAATCAGGCGATCCGGCAGGACATGCCTTCGCTGCTGGAAATCTACCGCGACTTCCACCAGCATCCCGAGCTCAGCATGCAGGAACGGCGAAGCGCCGCCAAGCTTGCCGACGAGGCACGCCGGCTCGGCTTCAACGTGACGACCGGCGTCGGCGGCACCGGAGTGGTGGCGGTGCTCGAAAACGGGCCGGGTCCGGTGGTGATGCTCCGCGCCGACATGGACGCGCTGCCGGTCGAGGAGCAGACCGGCCTGCCTTATGCCAGCCGGGCGCGCGGAACGAGCCTGGCCGGGGTCGAAAGCGGGATCATGCACGCCTGCGGCCACGACACCCACATGACCGCCTGGGTCGGCGCGGCCCGGCGGCTGGCGGCGATGCGGGATCGATGGTCGGGAACCCTGGTCATGATCGCCCAGCCCGGCGAGGAGATCGGAGTCGGCGCCCGGGCGATGCTCGAGGACGGCCTGTTCACGCGCTTCCCCAAGCCGAGCCACGTCATCGCCTTTCATGATTCGGCGAGCCTACCCGCGGGAGTGATCGGCTATTCGGTCGGGCCGGCCCTTGCCAACGTCGATTCCGTGGACATCCAGGTGCGCGGCCTTGGCGGCCATGGCGCCTATCCCCACACCACCCGCGACCCGATCGTCTTGGCCAGCCGGATCGTGACGACATTGCAGACCCTGGTCAGCCGGGAACTCAATCCGCTCGACAGCGCGGTGGTGACGGTCGGGAGCTTCCAGGGCGGAACCAAGCACAACATCATCTCCGACGAGGCGCGGCTCCAGCTCACGGTTCGAAGCTACACGCCCGAAGTAAGGCGGCTTCTACTCGACGGCATCCAGCGCATCGCCCGCGGCGAGGCGATCGCCGCCGGAATTCCCGACGACCGAATGCCCGTCGTCACCATCCGCGAGGCCGAATATACGCCGGCGACGGTCAACACCGACCCGCTGACCCAGAACAGCGCGGCCTTGTTCCGGGAGCATTTCGGCCCGGATAGGGTTCAGCAGACTCCCCCGGTCATGGGCGGCGAGGATTTCTCGCGCTACCATCTCGCGGACCCGAGCATCCAGAGCCTGATCTTCTGGGTCGGCGGCGTGCCCCGCCAGCAATGGGACGCGGCGAACGGCGACATCAGCCGGCTGCCCTCGCTCCACAGCCCGTTCTGGGCGCCGGACGCCGAAGCGGTGATCTCGACCGCGACGGAGGCGATGGTGGTGGCGGCGCTGGGTGTGTTCGGCGAGCGCTAGGCCGAAGCTTCGCCGAGCCGGTCGATCTGGTCCGGGCTCAGTTCCAGGGTGAGGACACCAAGCAGCTCCTCGAGCTGATCAAGCCCGGTCGCGCTGGCGATCGGCGCCGTCACTCCGGGTTGCGCGGCGAGCCAGGCCAGGGCGATCTGGGCCGGCCTCGCGCCCACCTCGGCAGCAACCTCGTCAAGCGCCGCCAGGACGCGCCGGCCGCGCTCGTTCAGATATTTGGCCATTCCTCCGCCGCGGACGCTCTTGGAAAGGTCCGCTTCCGAACGGTACTTGCCGGTGAGGAAGCCGGAGGCGAGCCCGAAATAGGGAAGAACGCCGAGGCCACGATCGATGCAGAGTTGCTGCAGCGCCCCTTCGAAGCCGTCGCGGGCCATCAGATTATATTCGGGCTGGAGCACGGTGAATCGCGCCAGTCCTTCGCGCTCGGATATGGCCAGCGCCTCGGCGAGCCGCTCCGCCGAATAATTGGAAGCGCCGATCGCCCGCACCTTGCCGGAACGCACCAGCCGGTCGAAGGCCCGAAGCGTCTCCTCGAGCGGCGTCTTCGGATCGTCCTTGTGCGCATAATAGAGATCGATCGTCTCGATCCCGAGCCGGCGGAGCGAGGCTTCAGCCGCCTGCTCGATATGGTCCGGCGCGAGACCCTCGTCATAGCCGACCTTGGTCGCGATCAGGACTCCGTCGCGGCGGCCCCGACGCCTCAGCCATTCGCCGAGCAGGGTCTCGGATTCCCCGCCGACATGGCCAGGCACCCAGTTGGAATAGACGTCGGCGGTGTCGACCATCGTCCCGCCCGCCTCGACGAAGCGGTCGAGCACCCGGAAGGCCTCCTCGCCCTTGAGCGTGAAGCCGAACACGTTGCCGCCGAGCACAAGCCGCGGCGTCGAGAGCCCGCTATCGCCGAGGCTGCGTGTTTCAGTCATCCGCTGCAACTCCCTTACGCCTTTGCTCCAGCGCCTCGATCGCCTGACCGACTCGCTGCGTCTGACCGCGCGGCACGACCAGGACGGCGCGTTCGGTTGCGACGATCACCAAATCTTCCACTCCGAGCGCCACAATCACGGGTCCCTCGGAACGCACCAGGCAACCCCGGCTACCTACCGCCACGGCCTCGCCCGCGACGACATTGCCCGAGGGGTCATGCGGTCCCAGCGCATGCACGGCCTCCCAGTTCCCGACATCCGACCAGTCCATTGCGGTCGGCACGACCGCAACCCGCGCCCAACGCTCAAGCACGGCTCGATCAATCGAAGCGGCGGGTGCCATAGACAGCGGCTCGGCCGACGGCTCGAGGCGCGCATCCTCTTGCCGCCCGGACTGGACGGCCAACCGGCAGGCGGTAAGCACCTCGGGCGCCTCGGCCGTGAGCGCCTCGAGATAGTCGCGCGAGCGCATCAGAAAGATGCCAGCGTTCCAGCTATAGCCACCTTGAGCAAGCCACGCTGCCGCCGTTGGTTCGTCCGGCTTCTCGGCGAACCGCTCCACCCGGAAGGCTCCCGAAGCGATCGGGTCGCCTTGCTTGATGTAGCCGTAGCCCGTTTCCGGCCGATCGGCCTCAATCCCGAACGTCACCAGCCAGCCTTGTTGTGCGGCGGGAAGCGCGACCTGAATGGCGTTCAGGAAAGCCAGCTCGTCCCCAATCACATGGTCGCTGGGCATGACCAGCATCACCGTCTCCGGGTCGATCGCGAACGCGGCCAATGCAATGGCTGCGGCAGTGCCCCTCGCCACCGGCTCTTCGATCGTCAATGCCGGCGGCGCTCCGGCGGAGTTGAGCTGAGCGGTGGCCGCGCCGGAATCCTCAGCCGTGGTGACGAGCACGGGAGGTCCGAACAACGCAGGGTCGGCGACTCGCGCAGCCGTGAGTTGCAGCAGCGTCCCCTGTCCGGTCAGGTTGACCATCGGCTTCAGGCGATCAAGCCGCGACAGCGGCCAGAGTCGAGTTCCAGCGCCACCGGAAAGGATCACCGGCGTGATTCGGCTGAGCGGGCGCTGACTCATGGAGCCACCCTAGAAAGAATCGCGGCCGACTGGAAACCTGTTCCAGTCGGTCAACCTCCGCGAGTTGGATGGAGATCCACGGACCCGCCCGGCAATGCGCCGGTGGGTTGCGAACATCGCGCCGTTGACGAAACTAGCTCGCCAGGTCGAACAGCCGATTATAGGGCTCGAACCCCTTTTCCTCGGCGAGGGCGATGATCTGGTCCTCGGTCAGGACCTGAGTGCCGACGACATACTGGCCGCGGAACTCCTTGCCCTCGATGATCCGGTGATAGACCGGGCGGTGGGTCTTGCGCAGGAACTGCGCCGCCTCGCTCGCCAGGCCCGGGCTGATCGCCGGGACGTGCTGCTTGGGCAGCGCGGCGCTTGCGAACGGACGAATGGAGGCCGTGCAGCCGGTTTCCTTGCGCCAGCGCGTGATCGTCTTCTCGCCGACGCCATATTTCTCGGCGAGCTGGCGGTTGGTCTTGCTGGGCGCGTGGTCAGTGAAATCGGAGGGACATTTGAGAATGGGCATGGTGCTTTCAAACCGTCATCGGTGAGTGCCGCCGGAAGGGGCGGCCAGGTGGGCCGTATTTGGTGAAATGATTGCCCACTATCAAGGTTCTTTGAAGAAAGGCAAGTCTCGACGGCGTGGGTGCGGTTACCCGCAGTCCCGTTCCGGATCGGGTGCCCTTCACCCTTTTTTTGTCAATTTCTCCGACACTGGCGCCCATGTCGGGCAATTTGACATCGCCGTGTCTGCGCCGTTCCGAACGAGGCAGATGGATTACGGCCGGAGCGCGCCGACTCCTGCGCGCCCTGACGGACCGGCATGCAATCCTCTCGCGGCGATCGGAGCCGGGCCGGTGATCCGCCTGTTCAAACATTATGTGCCCTATGCGGTGCTCCTTCTGGGCGCGATCGACTTCATCCTTCTGCTGCTCGCGGCCGAGGCCGGCTGGACCTTGCGCCTGTGGCAGGTGGAAGGCGAGTTCGACATCGACCCCGGCCGCCGGGTTCCGAACATGCTCGCCTTTGCGGTGGCGATTCAGGCCTCCATGGTCGCTGTCGGAGTTTATGCCGTCCAGGCGCTCCAGTCGGTGCGCTTCGCCATTGCCCGACTGCTGGTCGCCTTCGCCTTCGGAATCATCCTGCTTTCGCTCGTCTTCTTCCTCATTCCGCCAGTCAGCTTCTGGCGATCGAACCTTCTCTACGCGACCTGGCTCGCGCTGGGCGGGACGATCCTGGCCCGGATCGCACTTCGCGATCTGCTCGGCAGCGACCGGTTCAAGCGCCGGATCATGGTGCTCGGCGCCGGTCCACGAGCCGCCCGGGTCGAGGCGCTCTCGCGCCGCGAGGGCGCGGGCTTCTCAGTCGTCGGGTTCATCGCGATGAACGACGGTCCGGTCGCGGTCGCCACTTCCGTCAACCGTGCCGATATTGCCAGCCTTCCCGACCATCTGCTCCGGCTCGGCGCCGGCGAGGTCGTCCTGGCCCTGGAGGAACGGCGCAACTCGCTACCGCTCAACGACCTGCTCCGGATCAAGACGACGGGCGTCGAAGTGCACGATTTCTCGACCTTTCTCGAGCGCGAGACGGGGCGGGTGGACCTCGACAGCCTCAATCCCTCCTGGCTCATCTTCTCCGACGGCTTTTCGTCCGGACGTCGGCTGTCGAGTGCCGGCAAAAGGCTGTTTGACGTCGTCGTCAGCCTCGCCATCCTGATCGCGACCCTGCCGCTGATCGCCCTGACCGCCATCGCCGTGAAGCTGGAAAGCAAGGGTCCGGCCTTCTACCGACAGCGCCGGGTTGGGCTTTACGGCCAGACGTTCGACGTTCTGAAGCTCCGCTCGATGCGGACCGACGCCGAAGTCGGCGGCAAGGCGGTCTGGGCACAGAAGGACGATCCGCGGGTCACGCGCATCGGCCGGATCATCCGCACCCTCCGGATCGATGAGCTGCCGCAGGCCTGGACCGTGCTCAAGGGCGAAATGAGCTTCGTCGGCCCGCGACCGGAGCGGCCCCAGTTCGTTGCCGATCTCGAAACCCGGCTGCCCTTCTATTCCGAGCGGCACGTGGTGAAGCCGGGGATCACCGGCTGGGCGCAGATCAATTATCCCTATGGCGCCTCCGTCGAGGATGCGCGCGAGAAGCTGGAATATGATCTCTATTACGCCAAGAACTACACGCCCTTCCTCGACATACTGATCCTGCTTCAGACCCTGAGGGTGATCCTCTGGCCGGAAGGGGCGCGATGACCTCGATCTTCGGCGTCTGGAGCCACCTGCTCGCCGCCATTCTCTATGGGTCGCTGACCATCTTCCAGCTCCGCCGCTGGAATTCGGACCCGCTCAACCGGCCGCTGGTCAGCGCCTTTGCGGTCACCTCCGTTTGGGCGATCTTCCTGTCGATGCTGGATCCCTATGCGATGATGACCCAGCTGGCGGAAAGCGCCCGCAATCTCGCCTTCCTCGCCTTCATGTACGGGATAACTCAGGAGGCCGAGCAGAATCGCGGCCAGCGGGCGGTGAAGGCTCTCTATGCCGCCGTCGCCGCCGTGGTCGGCCTTCAGATCGTCATCGGCGGCGTGATGCAGGAGTTCCGCGATTTTCCGCTGATCCTCGACTCCCTCGCTTCAACCAGCCACGTCATCGGCCTCACCATCGCCGCCGGTTCGCTGATCCTCGTCCACAATCTCTACGGCCAGGCGGCGCCCGTCTCCCGAAGCGCTCTTCGGCTGCCGATGATCGCTCTGGCGGTGATGTGGGCCTACGACCTGCACCTTTATACCGTCGCCTATTTTTCGCGCGGATCGGCGGCCGACCTGTTCGCGATCCGCGGTCTCGCTTTGGCATCGATGGTTCCGCTCTTCGCTTTGGGGGTGCGCAATGCGGCAAGCTGGAGGATCCAGATTTCGCGCGCGGCTACCTTCCAGTCCATCTCCCTCGTCGTCATCCTCATCTACCTGGTCACCATGATGTCCGCTTCGCGGGCGATGGAGATTGCCGGCGGCGACTGGGCCCGCGCCGGCGAAATCGGAATCATCTTCCTGACCACGCTCGCCGCCCTGATCCTGCTCCCCTCCCCGCGGGCACGCGCCTGGCTCCGGGTCGTGCTGGCCAAGCACCTGTTCGAACACCGCTACGACTATCGTCAGGAGTGGCTCCGCTTCACCGACACGATCGGCCGTGAGGATTCGGACGACTCGCCGCTCGAGCATCGGGTGATCAAGGCGCTGGCCGACATTGCCGAGTCGCCCGGCGGTATCCTGCTGGCGGTCGATGGCCAGTATCGCCTCACTCAATCGGCCTGCTGGAATTCCGGCTGCCGGATCGGCCCCGAGAGTGACGAAAGCCAGGCGCTGCTGCGGTTCGTGGAGGCGAACGGCTATGTGATCGATTTCGAGTCGGTACGCGGCGGCTGGATCGACCGCGGCGGCGAGAAGATCCTGATACCCGAAGGGCTCGCTCGCCTCGACCGCGCCTGGGCCGGAGTGCCGCTGATCCATTCCGGAAGGCTCGTCGGCCTCGTCATTCTTGAACATCCGACCTTTCGCAGGCCCCTCGACTGGGAGGATTTCGACCTGTTCCGAGCTGCCGGAATCCAGGCGGCGAGCTACATTGCCGAAGCCCGGGTCCAGCAGTCGCTGGCGGATTCGCGCCGGTTCGACGAGTTCAACCGCCGCTTCGCCTTCATCATGCACGACCTCAAGAACCTGGTCAGCCAGCTGAGCCTCGTCGCCCGCAATTCGGAGCGCCATGCCGCCAATCCGGACTTCCGGGCCGACATGGTGGCGACTCTGCAGAGCTCGGTGCGAAAGATGAACGACCTGCTTGCCCGGCTCTCGCCCGGGGCCGTGCTCGAAGCCGACCCGCCGCGCCCGGTCGAGCTTGGACCGCTGGTGGAGCGCGTGGCGGCGAGCAAGCGGCGCGCTCACCCGGTTCGGGTCAGCGGGGGCGACCGGCTGGTCGCGAGGGCCGATCCGAATGCCCTCGAGCAGGCGCTCGCTCACCTCGTTCAGAACGCGATCGACGCCAGCGAACCGGGACAGCCGGTGGAACTGAGCCTGGCCGAGGATGGCGGAATGGTGGCGATCCATGTCGTGGACCAGGGTCGCGGCATGTCGGAAGAGTTCGTCCGGACCCGCTTGTTCCAGCCCTTCGCTTCGACCAAGCAATCCGGGTTCGGAATCGGCGCCTACGAGGCGCGCGCTTTGGTCAACGCCATGGGCGGCCGACTTGACGTCGAAAGCGTCGAAGGCCGCGGAACCCGCTTCACCCTTTCCCTTCCCGCCGCCGAGTCCCAGCCGGCCGCCCGATTGCAACGGATGCGCGCATGAACATGCCTGTGAAACCCAAGCTGCTGATCGTCGAGGACGATGAAGGGCTGCAGCGCCAGCTCCGCTGGGCCTATGACGATTATGAGGTGCTGATCGCTTCCGACCGCAATTCGGCCGTGGATCTGATGCGCTCGGCCGAGCCGGCCGTGGTGACTCTCGACCTTGGCCTTCCGCCGGACCCCGACGGGGTCACCGAAGGCTTTGCAGCGCTCGATTCCATCCTCACTTTGAAGCCGGATACCAAGGTGATCGTCGCGTCCGGGCATGGCGCCCGCGAAAGCGCACTTCGGGCGATCGCTTCCGGAGCTTATGACTTCTATCAGAAGCCGGTCGACATCGACCAGCTCGGACTGATCGTCCGCCGCGCCTTTCAGCTCCACGAGATCGAATGCGAGAACCGGCGGCTCGAAGGCCAGGTGGCCGAGGACCGCACCGTGCTCGGCACAATGATCACCGCCGCTCCGGAAATGCTCAAGGTGGCGCGAACGATCGAGCGGGTTGCGGACACCAACATCTCCGTGATGCTGCTCGGCGCAAGCGGCACGGGCAAGGAGCTTCTGGCGCGGGGGCTGCATCAGTCGAGTCCGCGGCGCAAGGGCGCCTTTGTCGCCATCAACTGCGCCGCCATTCCGGAAAACCTGCTCGAAGCGGAGCTGTTCGGCTACGAGAAGGGTGCCTTCACCGGCGCGATCAGGACCAATGAGGGCAAGATCGAGCTGGCCCATGGCGGGACCCTCTTCCTTGACGAGGTCGGCGACATTCCGCTGCCGCTCCAGGTCAAGCTGCTGCGGTTTCTCCAGGAACGGGTGGTCGAACGGATCGGCGGGCGAAAGCCGATCGCGGTGGACACGCGAATCGTCTGTGCGACTCACCAGAACCTGGAGGAGATGATCGCCGCCGGGACATTCCGCGAGGATCTCTATTATCGGCTGGCGGAGATCGTCGTCCGGATCCCCGGCCTCGCCGAGCGGCCGGGCGATCCCGCATTGGTGGCCAAGCATTTCCTCGCCCGGTTCGCCCGGGAGATGAACCCGCAGGTGAAGGGCTTTGCCCCCGGTGCACTGGCGGCGATCGAGAAGTGGCACTGGCCGGGCAATATCCGCGAGCTCGAGAACCGGATGAAGCGGGCCGTGATCATGGCCGAGGGCAAGCTGATTTCCGCCGAGGATCTCGATCTTGCCGAATCCCCGGAGGAGTGCCTGGCGGTGAACCTCAAGGCGGTTCGCGAGGAGGCCGATCGGCGCGCCATCCGCAAGGCGCTCGCCCAGACCGACAACAATATCTCGGCCGCGGCAAAGCTGCTCGGGATCAGCCGGCCGACCCTTTACGACCTGCTCAAGCAGTACGGACTTCAGCCATGAAAGGCCGCGTCCTCGTTGCCGCCTTGCTCCTCCTCGCCGCCGGCTGTGGCGGAGCGGACGGGTCGCCTTTTGAGCGCGGCGTCGTTGCCTTTGAGGCGGGGGATGTGCGGACCGCCCGGGTCGAGTTCATGAACGCCCTCCAGGCCGATCCGGGGAACCGCGACGCTCGGATCATGCAGGCGCGAGTCCTGCTCGCGCTCGGCGACGGAGCGGCCGCCGAGGCGGAAATCGTTCGTGCGGTGGAGACGGGCCTGCCCGCGCAGCAGGTGGCACATCTGCTCGCCCATGCCAGACTGTTGCAGGGAGACGCCGAAGGAGCGCTGGACAAGGCCGAAGCGGCCACGCCCGATCATGCCGCTTATGCCGCCCGGATCCGTGGCCGCGCCTTGATGATCCTCGGCGACCAGGACGGCGCTCGAGCCGAGTTCGACCGGGCGCTCGCAGCGGCTCCCGGCGATTCCTGGGTGTGGACCGACATCGCTCGATTCCGCCGCTCCAACGGCGAGATCGCCGGAGCCATCGAAGCCGCCGACCGGGCGGTGGCCGCCCGTTCCAACAATGTCGAGGCGCTTGTCCTTCGCGGCGAGCTGACCCGAGGCCAATATGGTCTCGCGGCGTCGCTGGCCTGGTTCGACCGGGCACTCGAGATTGACGGCGGCAACCTCGCCGCACGGGTCGAGCGGGCGAAGACCTATGGCGAACTCGGGCGGATGAGCGAGATGCTGGCCGATGCCCGCCAGCTCCATATCCAGACCGGGGGCCATCCCACCGCTTACTATCTTCAGGCGGTGCTCGCCGCCCGGGCGCGCGACTTCGGCCTTGCGCGCTCGCTCTACGACCGGACCAATGGTGCGTTCGACGGGACTCCGGCGGGGATGCTCCTGGCGAGCGCGATCGACTTCGGAATGGGGAATGTCGAACAGTCGGCGGCGCGCCTCGCCCGACTCGTCGAGCGCCAGCCCGGCAATCGCCGGGCGCGCCGACTGCTCGCTGCCGCGCAATGGCAGAAGGGCAATGCGGCCGCCGCCGCGGAGACCCTGCGGCCGATCGCGGACAGCCTCGATGCGGACAGCTACAGCCTTGCCTTGATGGGACAGGCACTGGCCCGGCTCGGCGACGGGGCCGGCGCTTCCCATTATCTCGCCAGGGCGGCTCGGCCGCAGCCTGCGGCACTGGCCGCCATCACGCCGCCGGGCGAAGCGGCTTTCGCCCAGCTTCGCCGGGAGGCGGCCGAGCAGCCCGAGCACGGGCCTACCCAGGTTCGGCTGATCTCGGCACTGCTCGCCCAGGGCCTCGGCGACGAAGCCCTGCAGCGGGCGCGCCGGCTCCAGGCGGCAAATCCCGGGGCACCGGAAGCCCATATCCTGGCCGGCGACGCACTCGGCATTCGGGGCGATTTCCGATCTGCCGCGGATCAATATCGCCGCGCCGCCAATCTTGCCTTCAGCGAGGCGGTGGCTCTTCGCCTGATCGAGGCGCTGCAGCGTTCGGGCCAGCCGGCGGCGGCCGACCAGGTCCTTGCGCTTTTCCTTCGCCAGAACCCGCGCAACGTCCCCGCCCAGTTCCTCCTCGCCGGGCGGATGATGCAGGCGGGCGACTGGCAAGGCGCGATCCGAGCCTATGAAGGGCTTCGCCGCCGGCTCGGCAATCAGGACGCGACGATCCTCAACAATCTTGCCTGGGCCTATTCGGAGACTGGCGATTACGAGCGGGCCCTGCCGCTTGCGCGCCGCGCCTGGGCGCTCAACCGGGACAATCCGGCCACGACCGACACGCTCGGCTGGATCCTGTTCAAGAGCGGCACCGACCGGGCCGGCGGGCTTGCCCTGCTCGAACGGGCCGCACGAGGTGCTCCGAGCGACGCCGCCATCCGCCAGCGTCTCGAACAGGCGCGGCGCGGCTGACCTCGGGTAAGCCGACCGTCTGCCTCAGCCGGCCAGAGCTTCCGCCTGCTCGGCGAGTTCCAGCCACCGTTCCTCGGCGGCGTCGCGTTCCTTGCGGGCGCGCTCGATCGCGGCGGTCAGCCGGGCAAAGCGATCAGGATCGCGCGAATAGAGATCGGGATCGGCGAGCAGCGCCTCGTTCCGGGCAATCTCTGCCTCGAGCTCCTCAACCCGTTTCGGCAGAAGCTCATAGTCGCGCTGATCCTTGTAGGTCAGCTTGGTGCGTTGCGGCGCTGGCGCCGGCGCTGTTCTGGCCTGCCCCTGCGCTTTGGGAGCCGGCTTGCTCGGCCGGCGCTTGCGCTCCCAATCCTCATAGCCGCCCGCAACGATGTCGACCCGGCCGCTGCCGTCCAGACCGAGGGTTATCGTCACCGTCCGGTCGAGGAAGTCGCGATCGTGGCTGACGATCAGAACCGTCCCGTCATAGTCGGCAATCACCTCCTGGAGGAGGTCGAGCGTCTCCATGTCGAGGTCGTTGGTCGGCTCGTCGAGCACGAGCAGGTTGGAGCGGCGAGCGAACTCCCGGGCGAGCAGCAGTCGCGAACGCTCGCCTCCTGAGAGCGAGCCGATCTTCGCGTCGACGAGTTCGGGTTCGAACAGGAATTCCTTCAGATAACCCTGAACATGCTTCTTGCTGCCGCGCACTTCGATCCAGTCGCCGCCGTCGGCGAGGATGTCGCGGACCCTCTTGTCGGGGTCGAGCAGCCGGCGCTGCTGGTCGATCATGATGCCTTCAAGGGTCTTCGCTCGGGTGACCGTTCCTTCGTCGGGCTCGATCTCCCCCGTCAGCAATTTCAGAAGGGTGGTCTTGCCGGCGCCGTTGGCGCCGACGATTCCGATCCGGTCGCCGCGCTGAATTCGAAGCGAGAAATCCTTGACGATGGCGCGATCGCCGAAACGCTTGGTGACCCGGTCGGCTTCGATCACCATCTTGGTCTTCACATCGTCGTTCGCGAGGGCGAGCTTGGCCGTTCCCGCTGGTCCGAGCATCGCCGCCCGGGAGGCCCGCATCTCCTGAAGCTTGGCGAGCCGCCCCTGGTTGCGACGGCGCCGGGCGGTCACTCCGCGCTGGAGCCAGTGGAGCTCCAGTTTCAGCTTGGCGTCGAGCTTCTCCGCCGCCCTCGCCTCTTCTTCATAGACCTTCTCGGTCCAGGCTTCGAAGCCGCCATAGCCGACCTCCGCCCGTCGAAGGCTGCCCCGGTCCAGCCAGAGCGAAGACCGGGTAAGGCGCTTGAGAAAGGTTCGGTCATGGCTGATGACGATGAAGGCGCCGGTATAGCGGGACAGCCAAGCCTCCAGCCATTCGATGCCCGCAAGGTCGAGATGGTTGGTCGGCTCGTCCAGCAGCAGAACGTCCGGCTCCTGCGCAAGCGCTCGGGCGATTGCCGTTCGGCGCCGCTCGCCGCCCGACGCGGTCGCCGCCGGTCGATCGAGATCGAGGCCGATCTGGTCGGCGATCGCGTCGACGGCATGCGCCGCCGGAGCGTCCGGTCCGGCAAGGGCGAAGTCGCGAAGAGTTGCGAAGGCGGTGACGGCCGGATCCTGCTCGAGCAGGACGACCCGGGTTCCCGGCACGATCGTTCGACGCCCCTCGTCCGTGTCGATCGTTCCGGCCAGGCATTTGAGAAGGGTGGTCTTGCCGGCGCCGTTGCGGCCGATCAGCGCCAGCCGGTCGCGGGCGCCGACGAACAGGTCGATACCCCGGAACAACCAGCCTGATCCCTGGACGAGACCGAGATTTTCATAAGCAAGAACAGGTGCGGACATGGCGCCGCAGATAGGGTGTCCAAGGGTTCGCGTCACCCCGCCACCTCCAGGTCATCCGCGCCTTGCCGGGCTGCCGAACGCTGGTCCGGCCGCACCTTTTCTGGCAATTTCCTGCGAATGGCGCGGACCATCCTTCTTTATGCGCTTGCTCTAGCCGCGGCGGCCCTCGCTCTGCAGTGGCTCGAATATCGCTATCTTACCCGCACCTTCACGGCCGAAATCTACGTCGCCCTTGTCGCTGTCGCGTTCATCGTCCTCGGCATCTGGCTGGGCCGCCAGTTGACGCCCCGGCCCGTCGCGGCGGAATTCGTCCGAAACGAGGCGGCGATCCGCGCGCTTGGGCTGACCGAACGGGAGTGCCAGATACTGGCGATGCTCGCCTCCGGCCGCTCCAACAAGGAACTGGCGCGCGATCTCGACATCTCGCCCAACACGGTGAAGACGCATGTTGCGCGGGTCTATGAGAAGCTGGAGGTGCAGAAGCGGGTTCAGGCCATCGAGAAGGCTCGCTGGCTGTCACTCATTCCCTGATCCGGACGGGCGAGAAGCGCCAAATCACCCTTTCGGGCGATAGCCTCGAACGCTTGGGCCGACGTACCAATGGGGGCTCAACCGAAGGGAGAAGGCAGATGAAGTATCCGCTCGTTTATGGGGGACTTTCGGGAGCCGTCGTCATCGCCATCGCCTCCGTTGTGGCCTTGGTCGACCTGCCGAGCCATTTCGAGACGGCCTGGTTCGGATATCTGGTCATGCTCGTGGCGCTTTCGCTGATCTTCGTCGGCATGAAGCGATATCGGGACATCGAGTGTGGCGGTGTGATCAAGTTCGGACGGGCGTTCCTCCTCGGCCTGGGCATGGCTGCCGTCGCGTCGCTTGTCTACGTGCTCGGCTGGGAATCCTTCCTGGCGTCCACCCGTACCGACTTCATCGCCGAATATGGCGCCAGCACGGCGGCTCGGATGCGGGCGGACGGCGCGTCGCCTGCGCAGATCGAGGCCGCGCTTCGTGAACTGGCTGAATTCGGCGAGCGCTATCAGGATCCGCTGTTCCGGATCTCGATAACTTTCAGCGAGATTTTCCCGGTCGGGCTTCTCGTCGCTCTGGTTTCCGCCGCGCTGCTTCGCAATCCGCGGGTACTGCCGGCGCTCCGATCCGCGGCCTGATTTTCTGCATTCCAATCTCGGGCGGCTGGTCAGCCGACCGGAACTTCCCATATCCTCTGGATGATTCCCTTTTCCGTTCTGGACCTCGCCCCGATCGTCGAAGGCGGCGACGCTGCCGCCGCTTTCCGCAACGCCCGTGATCTCGCTCGTCACGCCGAACGCCTCGGCTATCGGCGCTTCTGGATGGCGGAGCACCATTCCATGCCGGGCATCGCCAGCGCCGCCACGTCGGTCGCGCTCGGCTATGTCGCTGAAGGAACGCGCTCGATCCGGATCGGCGCCGGCGGGATCATGCTCCCCAACCATTCACCGCTCCAGATCGCCGAGCAGTTCGGAACTCTCGAGTCGCTCTATCCCGGCCGGATCGATCTCGGTCTCGGCCGAGCTCCGGGAACGGACCAGGCGGCCGCTCATGCGCTTCGTCGCAATCTCGCCTCCGACCCCAATCAGTTCCCGCGCGACGTCGTCGAGCTGATGAACTATTTCAAGCCGCCGGAGCCGGGACAGCGAGTGCGCGCCATCCCGGGCGAGGGCCTCGACATCCCGGTCTGGATCCTCGGATCGAGCCTGTTCGGCGCTCAGCTCGCGGCGATGCTCGGCCTCCCTTATGCCTTCGCTTCGCATTTCGCGCCGCAGCAGATGATGGAGGCGATCCGAATCTACCGCGAGAGCTTCCAACCGTCGGAGCAGCTCGACCGGCCCTATGTCATGCTCGGCTTCAACGCCTTCGCCGCCGAAACGGACGAGCAAGCGGCCCTGCTTGCCACTTCCGTCCAACAGGCCTTCGTGAACCTGCGAAGCGGCCAGCCGACGCCGCTCAAGCCGCCCGTTCCCGGCTATCTCGAGTCTCTTCCGGAAACTCAGCGGGCAGTCCTCGATCAGCTTCTCTCCTGTTCGGCGATCGGCTCGCCCGGCAGGGTGAAGGCCCAGATCGAGGCTTTCGTCGAGCGCACCGGCGCCGACGAGCTGATGATCACTTCACAGATTTTCGACCATGAGGCCCGCCTCCGTTCCTACGAGATCGTCGCCCGCTGCTTCTCCTGAGGAGTCTCCGCCGCGCCCGAGGACCTTGTCCACCAGCCACTCGGCAGCGACGCCGAGCGCAAGCCCGGCGCCGACATCGGTCGGATAATGGGCACATCGGGGGATCTGAGCCAGCGCGATCAGGCCGGCGGCAGTCAGCGCCGGCGCCCGATACTGAGGATATTCACGAACGAACGCGTGGGCGACCGCCGCCGCACCGGCACTATGGCCGGAGGGAAAGCTCGTCTCCTCCTTGCTGCTCGCCCGGCCTGGCTTGATCTTATGGCCTTCGCTTCCGCTGGCGCTTCTCGGGCGGGTTCGATCGATCCGCGACTTCACGAAATTCTTGGCTGCGGTTGCAATCAGGTGGGCCGCAATCATCCGCGTTCCCGCCCGGGCCATTCGGGGATCGCCGCGAACCAGGCCGCCGGCCAGCAAAGCGCCGGAAATCGCCAGCATCTGAGGCTGGTCGCCAAGCTCGCTGTACCATGAAAGCGCCTCGACGGCCCTGCGTTCGCGATGCGGCTGGACGACGTCGCGGGCGAAGCGATCGAGATCCATCAGAGCGCCGGCGGCCTTCTTCTTCTTTCGCTTCTTCTTGCTCATGAGCGCGAGAACCGCCGAGCGGATGCTCGGTGCCGTCCCCTGAATTGAGAATCTGTTCTTGCTATGAGACATTAGTCTCATTAATGAAGCACTCGGGCGGGCGAAAGGCATCAGGAGACTGAATGATGGCGCTGACGCGGGAGCAGATGGACCGAAAGCTCGACGAGCATTTCGGCTTCGAAATGCGGGACGATGTCGAAGGGGTGCTCGCCACCCTTGCCGATCATGTGGAGCATGATGTGGTCGGCTGGCCCACTGGCCCGGTGCGTGGGCGGGAATCGGTTCGGCCCTTCTACGAAGCCCTGTTCGCCGACCTCGCCGATGGTCAGGTCCGAAGCCTGAGACGCCTCTACGGCGACGATTTCATGGTCGATGATTCAGTCTGGACCGGTCGGGCCACCGGCCGGCCATTCGGGCTCGAGGGCGGCGGTCGGCCGCTCCAGTTCAGGCTGCTTCACGTGCTCGAGTTCGACGGGGCGGGCAATATCGCTCGCGAGAATGTCTGGATCGACCTCGCTTCAATCCTCCAGCAGCTTCCCCAGCATTGAGCCTGGCGCGGTCGGCAAGTCCGGGACGCGACAACCAGAAGCGCCGAACGCGAAAGGCGCTTCTGGAAGCCGCGTCGCGGCTGATGAAGCAGGGTCGAAAGCCGAGTTTCGACGAAGTGGCTCAGGAAGCAATGGTGTCGCGTGCCACCGCCTATCGCTATTTTCCCGGGATCGAGCCGCTCCTGGTCGAAGCCTCGGTTCATGTGGCGATGCCGGGACCGGACCTGTTCGAGGGCGATCCGAACAGCGATCCGGTTGAACGGGTCGAGCGTGCCGAAGCCGCGGTTCACGACATGATCCTCACCAACGAGACCGCGCTGAGGACGATGCTGATCCATTCGCTCGAACAGGCGCTGAGCGGCAAAAGTGGCGACAAGCTTCCGGCCCGGCAGAATCGCCGGACCCCGTTGATCGAGGAAGCCCTGGCGCCGCTACGCGCGCGAGTCGACGGAGAAACCTGGCATATCCTCGCCTCGGCTCTCGGCCTGGTGATCGGAACCGAAGCCCGGATCGTGTTTCGGGACGTGCTTCAGCTCGACGACGCCCAAGCGCGACGGGTGACGCGCTGGGCGATCCGCGCGCTCGTCGAAGCCGCCAGCCGCGAGCAGAGTCTCAGTTAGACGAAGCGGTCTCGCGAGCCCGCTGCTCAGCCACCATCCGCTCGACGCTGGCGAGCAATGCCCGGGCGTCGTAGACGATTCCGTCCTTGATCGTCCAGCGGACCCCGCCGATCCGCTCGACCTGCTGAGTCTGCGGATTGAGGCGCATGTGCCCGGTCCCGTACAGCACCTTCAGGTTCGCCAGCGGATTCTCGGGAACGATGACGAGATCGGCGAGCATGCCTTCGCGGACCAGGCCGAACGGCGGTTCCTCTCCCCGCGGCTCGTATATTTCACGGGCGCCGTTGATGGTCGCGGCCTGGATCACTTCGAGCGGCGAGAAGCCGGCTTCCTGAAGCATCTCGAGCTCCTGGATGTAGGAGAAGCCCCAGGTTTGATAGATGTAGCCGGGATCCGATCCCACCGTCACCCGGCCGCCCATATTCTTGTACTCGTTGGTGAGCCGCATCCATGCCTGGTAGAACCGGCGCCAGGCGATCTCGTCGGACGTCGTCCAGTCCCAGAAATAGGAACCGTGATGCTCCCGGCTGGGGTCGAAGAAGCGCTGAAGGGACGGCAGGGTGTAGCGGGCGTGCCAGTCGGCATTGCGCGCCCGCATCACGTCGCGACCAGCGGAATAGATGTTGAAGGTCGGGTTAAAGGTCACTCCCCGTTCGAGCTGCCGCTCCAGATAGGATCGCCATTCCGGACTTCCGGGCTCGACGGCCTGGTCGGCGAGCCGGGCGACCTGGCTGAACCGCCATTGCTCGTCGAACATGTTGTAGTCGACCGGGTAGTTCGGGATTCGATGGTCGCGAAGCAGGCTTTCGAAATGGCCGTAGAAATGCGTGATCGAGTGGAGCCCCATCTCGCCGGCGCGGTCGGCATTGACCTCGGCCACGCCTCCTTGAGCGAGGTGCGCCACCGTGCCCAAGCGTAGTCGCCGCGCTTCCTCGATCGCCGCTCGAGTGATGGCCGGCGGATCGTTGAACAGCTTCACCCCGTCATAACCCTGAGCGGCGGCCCAGCGGACCCAGGCCCGCGCCTGCTCGGGCGTGTTGACCGGTCCACCGTTCCAAACGTCGCCAAGTGAAAGATAGGCGAACAGACGCGGCGCAACGATCGCATTGTCGCGGCTGCGCTGGCGATCCGACAAGGACATGTTGTCGGGTCCGAAATAGAGCGACACGCCGCGAACCGTCGTCACTCCATGGGCAAGCCAGAGCCGGTATCCATAGGTTGCGTTCGGGGCCTTGTCGGGATCGCCATTATGGCCATGGGTGTCGACGAAACCCGGGAGCACGTACATTCCGGCGGCGTCGATTTCATGGTCGGCATCGTGCGGCTGCCGGTTCGGCCTTGCCGGAAGGCCCGGCGTGCCCGCAGCGCGGATGCTTTCGATTCGATTGCCCGCAACGATGATGTCGACCGGCCCACGGGGTGGGGCGCCACTGCCGTCGATCAGGGTGGCGCCTCGGATCACGAGCCGGCGGAACGGCCCGACGCCCTCGCCCGGCTGGCGATCGGGCACGCGCTCCATCTGGCGCCGCTCCTGAGCCTCGACCCCAGATCCGGCCAGGCCGGAGCCCGCCAACAAGACGGCAACCGCCGCAACCTTCAGAAACCGCATTCGCTCCCCTCCCCCGCTGTCCAGTGTTAAGACAGGCCTACAGCCGCATTCATGGCTTATTCAATGCCTTGCCGTTATTCGACCTTGCGATCCTTTCTGGAAAAGTCGAGTTCGTGATGTGATGCGTATCTTTCTAGCCTTCGCTGCGGCCGCAACAGTCCTTGCCGCGCCCCCGGCCGATTCGCGCGGCCTTCAGCGCCACCGCGAACAGGACCGCGCCTATCATGCCGCCCAGCAGGGTCAGGTACTGCCGCTGCCGCAGATCAGGGCGCGGATCCGGATCCCGGGCGCCCAGTTCATCGGCGCCGAATTCGATGGCCGAATCTACCGGCTCAAGTTCATGCGCGGAAGCGACGTGATCTGGGTGGACGTGGACGCGCGCACCGGCGCAGTCGTCGCCCGACAATAAGCCAAAGCCCCGGCATGGTGCTGGCGCGCAGGCGCTGCTATTCCCATCTCCTGACTGGAACATTATCCGGGCGTACCGATTGGAACGCGTCCGGAAGGCAGTTCGAAGGGAAAGCACATGCGGGTCCTGATCGTCGAGGACGAACCGAATCTGGTGCGGCAGCTGAGGGCGACGCTCGAAGGTGCCGGCTACGCCGTGGACGTCGCCACCGACGGCGAAGACGGGCATTATCTCGGCTCGACCGAAGCCTATGACGCGATCGTTCTGGATCTCGGCCTGCCGGAAGTGGATGGCCTCACCGTGCTCGACCGGTGGCGAAAGGAAGGGATCAAGGTCCCGGTTCTCGTGTTAACGGCCAGAGACAGCTGGTCGGACAAGGTGGCCGGCCTCGACGCCGGCGCGGACGATTATCTCGCCAAGCCCTTTCAAACCGAAGAACTGATCGCCCGGCTTCGCGCGCTCATCCGCCGGGCCTCCGGCAATGCCAGTTCCGAACTCACGGCCGGTGACGTCCGCCTCGACACCCGCTCCGGCAAGGTCACCCTGAATGGCGAGCCGGTCAAGCTGACCGCGCAGGAGTACAAGCTCCTCTCCTATCTGATGCACCACAAGGGGAAGGTCGTTTCCCGAACCGAGCTGATCGAACATATTTACGATCAGGATTTCGACCGTGATTCCAACACTATCGAGGTGTTCGTCACCCGCATCCGGAAGAAGCTTGGACCGGACGTCATCACCACGATCCGCGGGCTGGGTTACAGCCTCGAGGAACCGAAAGGCTGAGGCGTCGGGCCGGTCACCGGCAATGGCGCCTTCCCTAAGCATGCGTTCATGCGCCTCCCGCCATTGGCGGAGGTGACGGTCGAACCATGAAGCTCAAGAAGTTCTGGGTGCGAAGCGCGGACAGGCGCCGCCAGGGATCGCTCACTCGGCGAATGATCGGGATTGCCGCTCTGTGGATCGGTATCCTGCTCGGCGTCGGCGGTTACGCGCTCGACCGAGTCCTGACTTCCGCCATCACCAACAATTTCGACTCCCAGCTCGATTATGTGCTGACCGGGATGATCGCGTCGGCCGAGATCGGACCTGACGGCGAGGTATTGTTCAACCGCGCTCCCGCCGACCAGAGGTTCCTCGAGCCTTATTCCGGGCTCTATTATCAGATCAGCGGCGATGGCTTCGATCCCTTTCCCTCGCGATCGCTTTGGGACCGGCGGCTTTCGGTAGGTCCGTCGCATGGCGACGAGGACGTCCACTTCTACGACAGCGAGGAGTTCCCGATGGAACATTTGCGGGTCGCGGAGCGGGACGTGCGACTGCCAGGTTCGCCGGTGCTTTGGCGATTCCAGGTGGCGCAGAGCCGCGACATACTCGACGAGGATATCAGCGTCCTTCGACGAACCCTGGTCCGATCCTTCGGAATCCTCGGGCTCGGCTTGCTCATTCTCGCCGCACTCCAGGCGATTTACGGGCTGTGGCCCTTGCGGCGAGTCCGACGCGCCATCGCCGCGATCCGTTCGGGCCAGAAATCACGGATCGAGGAACGCCTGCCGCTCGAAATCGAGCCGCTTACCAACGAGCTCAACGCCCTTCTCGAACACAATGAGAAGCAGGCCGAAGAGGCGCGCCGCCATGCCGGCAATCTCGCCCACGCGCTCAAGACGCCGCTGACCGTAATCACCAATGCGGCGACGGCGCAGAGCCCGGACCTGGCCGACACCGTGTGCCGCGAAGCGACGACGATGCGCCGCCAGGTGGATCACCACCTTGCCCGGGCCCGAGCCATCGGTCGGCGATCGAGCGCCCAGGCGCGCGCACATGTCTGGCCGTCGCTCGAGTCGGTCGAACGCGCGGTCAGCCGCCTTTATGAGAATGTCACGATCGATCTGGCCGGAGACAAGCAGGCAGCGGTGCGGGTCGAGCGTCAGGACCTGGACGAGATGCTCGGCAATCTGATCGAGAATGCAGCCAAATATGGAAACGGCCGAGTCTTCGTGACGGTCAAGACGACTTCGGAATGCGTCGAGATCGAAGTCGAGGATGACGGTGCCGGGATTCCGCAAGCGCAGCGGATCGCCATTTTCGATCGCGGCGCTCGGCTCGACACCGGCAAGCCCGGAACCGGACTCGGCCTGGCGATCGTTCGGGACGTGGCCCAGATTTATGAAGGCTCGGTCGAGCTTGAGGAAAGCGAGGATCTCGGCGGCCTTCTGGCGCGGCTGAAACTGCCGATTGCCGAAATGACCGCTTTGGCCTTTCAGTCCCGACGCTAGTCTCTCGCCGATCGTCCTGGTCGGGGGTGCCGCGGAAGGAGGAGCGGGTCGGACCCGCCCCTTGCCTTTGCGCTCACGAGCGCGCACATCGCCGCCACCGTGACCGCCACCGTTCATCCGATCGGCGCCCCCCGAGCGCCCTCGCTCGAGCCGATGATCCAGCTCGTCGCCGCGGACCTCAACCATGTCAACGCGGTCATCCTCGATCGCATGCAGAGCGAGGTCACTTTGATCCCGGAGCTTGCCGGGCATCTGATCGCCGGCGGGGGCAAGCGCATGCGGCCGATGCTGACGCTCGCTTGTGCCCGGCTGCTCGAATATGCCGGCACCCGGCACCACCGGCTCGCTGCGGCGGTGGAGTTCATCCACACCGCCACCCTTCTCCATGACGATGTCGTCGACGGCTCGGGGTTGAGGCGCGGCCGGCGAACGGCCAACATCATCTGGGGCAATCCCGCCAGCGTTCTGGTCGGCGACTTCCTCTTCTCGCGCTCGTTCGAGCTGATGGTGGAAGACGGAAGCCTCAAGGTGCTCCGGATCCTGAGCCGCGCTTCGAGCGTGATTGCCGAGGGCGAAGTCAACCAGTTGACCGCTCAGCGGCGGATCGCGACCAGCGAAGATCAGTATCTCGAAATCATCGCCGCCAAGACGGCAGCTCTGTTTGCGGCGGCCTGCCGGATCGCCGCCGTCGTCGCCGAACGGGAGGAATCCACCGAGGAAGCGCTGGATGCCTATGGCCGCTATCTCGGCGTCGCCTTCCAGCTGGTGGACGATGCGATCGACTATTCATCGGATGCGGTCACGATGGGTAAGGGGGTCGGCGACGATTTCCGGGATGGCAAGGTGACCTTGCCCGTCATCCTCGCCCATGCCCGCGGGTCGGAGAAGGACCGCGCTTTCTGGCGCGAGGCGATGGAGGGCCGGCGCAATTCCGACGAGGATCTCCGGCAGGCGATTGAACTACTGCACAGCACCGGTGCGATCGCCGACACTCTGGAGCGCGCCCGCCACTATGGACAGCGGGCGATCGACTCGCTCGGCCCCTTTCCTGCTGGCCGAGCCAAGGCCGCCTTGGTCGAGGCCGTCGAGTTCGCGATGGCGAGGGCCTATTGAGCCTTCCTGTCGACGCCGTCCTTCCGGATCTTCTCGCCAGTCTTCGCCGCCAGTCCAATGCCGTTCTCGTCGCTCCGCCCGGTGCGGGGAAGACGACGGCCGTCGCTCCGGCCCTGCTCGATGAGCCCTGGTGCCGGGGCGAGATCCTGCTGCTCTCGCCGCGGCGCCTTGCCGCCCGCGCCGCCGCCGAACGGATGGCCGAGCTCGCCGGGGAACGGGTCGGCGACACCGTCGGCTATGCGACCCGTCTCGATACCAAGCGATCCGGAGCGACCCGGATCCTCGTCCTCACCGAAGCCATCTTCCTGAAGCGGATCCAGGCCGACCCCGAACTCTCCGGAGTCTCCGCCGTGCTCTTCGACGAAGTTCATGAGCGCAGCCTCGACAGCGATTTTGGGCTGGCGCTCGCGCTCGACGCGCAATCGGCGCTTCGCCCCGATCTCAGGCTGATTGCCATGTCGGCGACCCTCGACGGTGCACGCTTTTGCGAGCTGATGGGCGGTGCGCCGCTGATCGAAAGCGAAGGCCGAAGCCACCCGGTCGAGATCGTCCATCTGGGCCGCTCGCCCGACAGGAAGATCGAGGACGAGATGGCTGGCGGCTGTCGTCGAGCCCTGGCCGAGTCGGAGGGAAGTCTGCTGGCCTTCCTGCCTGGCGTGGCCGAGATCGAGCGGACGGCGGAGCGCCTCCAGCCGCTGCCGACGGGGGTCGATCTTTATCGCCTGCACGGAAGCCTCGAGCCCGGGGAGCAGCGCGCCGCCATTGCCGCGCCCCCGCCGGGCCGGCGCAAGCTCGTCCTGGCCACGTCCATTGCGGAAACGAGCCTGACCCTGGACGGGGTCCGGATCGTGGTCGACTCCGGACTTGCTCGCCGCCCGCGCTATGATCGCGCCGCCGGACTGACTCGGCTCGTGACGGAGCGCGCCAGTCAGGCCGCGGTGACCCAGCGCGCCGGCCGTGCCGGCCGACAGGCGCCCGGGCGGGTCTATCGCCTCTGGGAGGAAGCGGCGACCTCCAGCCTTCCGCGCTTCGATCCACCCGAAATCCTGGAGGCCGATCTTTCCGCGCTTCTGCTCGACTGCGCCCTTTGGGGAGTGGCCGATCCACGCCAGCTGCGCTGGCTCGATCCGCCGCCCGCAGCGGCACTCGAGGAAGCCCGCCGCAGATTGCTCGATCTCGGCGCCATCGGCGAAGATGGCCGCCCGACGGCGCATGGCCGGGCAATCGCCGCTCTTCCGCTGCCTCCGCGCCTCGCCCACATGTTGATCGAAGCGGACCGGCGCGGGTGGGGCGAGACGGCGGCAGAGGCGGCGGTTCTTGTCTCCGAGCGTGGCCTCGGTGGCAACGATCCCGATCTCGAAGTTCGCCTCCGCCGCTGGCGGAGCGACAAGGGAACGAGGGCACAGGCGGCGCGGAACCTCGCCCGGCGCTGGCTGAAGCTGCTTCCGGACGCCAGAGGTGGGCGAGGCGAGGTCGGGGCTTGCATCGCCCTGGCGTTTCCGGATCGAGTCGCCCGGCGACGGGGTGCGGACGGCTCGGAATGGCTGAGCGTCGGCGGACGGGGCTTTCGCCTCGACCCCGCATCTTCCTTGGCCCGCGAGTCCTGGCTCGCCGTTGCGGAAGTGAGCGGCACCGCCTCCGGCGCGCGGATCCTGTCCGCCCACTCAATCGATCAGGCCTTCGTCGAATCGCTGTTCGGCGACCGCATCCAATCCGGTGCCGAACTGGTCTTCGATGCCGCCACGGGAAGCGTTCGCGCTTCGCATGGGCGAAGGCTCGGCGCCATCCTTCTGGCGGGAGGCAGCGACAGCCGGGTGGATCCGGCGGCGCTCGAATCGGCGCTCGTGGAGGGCGTTCGCGATCATGGTCTTGACCTTCTCCCCTGGAGCGAGTCTGCGAAGACGCTCCGCCGCCGAGCCGCCTTCGCCCGAAGCTTCGATCCGGCGGTACCCGATCTTTCCGATCCGGCGCTTCTTGCGACCTTGGACGATTGGCTGCCGCCCTTGGTGACGGGAAGGCGACGCCTGGCCGAAGTGGACCAAGCCGCCTTGACGGCGATTCTGGAGGACATGCTCGGCTGGGAAGGTCGCAGGGCCCTCGACCGCCTCGCTCCAAGCCATTTCGAGACGCCCGCCGGCAGTCGGCACCCGATCGACTATGAAGCCGAAGCGGGCCCGACGGTCGCCGTGAGGGTACAGGCGCTTTTCGGGCTTTCAGCCCATCCCACCGTTGCCGGCGGTCGGGTGCCGCTCGTCCTCGCCCTCACCTCGCCCGCCGGACGGCCGATCCAGACGACGCGCGACCTTCCCGGCTTCTGGAAGGGCAGCTGGATAGCAATCGCGAAGGAAATGCGCGGCCGCTATCCCAAGCACCCGTGGCCGGACGATCCCGCGGCCGCCGCCCCAACACTCCGAACGAAGCGAGCCAGCGCGCCGAGGACCTGACCGCTGAGGCCGAAGACGAGGCGACGGAGAGGTGAGGCAGGATCGTTGCGGATCGGAAACCTGTCGCGGGGATCGTCGTTCAAACCGGCGCCATGAAACAGCATGAGAATGAGAGTGACGACCCGTCGAGCCGCCCGCCCGAGCAGCTTCGGCGGGAGCGTGACCGCAGCCTTCTGGATGCCATCGAGACTCTGGCGGGAGCCGCCGGCATCGACGACGTCATCGCCACTCTTCGGAAAACGACCCGGCGCCTGATCGGCGCTGACGGAATCGCCGTCATTCTCCGCGAACACGAGCAATGCTGGTACGTAGAGGAAGATGCCGTCGGGCCGCTCTGGAAAGGCCAGAAGTTTCCGCTCGCCTCCTGCATCAGCGGCTGGGCGATGCTTCACCGCGAGAGCGTCGTCATCGAGGATGTCCGCAACGACGCTCGAATCCCTCAGGAGCTGTATCGGGACACGTTCGTCCGAAGTCTCCTGATGGTTCCGGTGCGGTCGGAGGATCCCATCGGAGCGATCGGCGCTTATTGGAGCGACTGCTATCGAGCCACCGCCTTGCAGGTGGAGCTGCTGGAGCGTCTCGCCCGAGCAACCGCGACGGCCATGGAGAATGTTCGGCTCGTCGCCGCACTGTCCAAGGCGCTGGCCGATGCCGAACTGGCTCGCGACGAGCTCAAGCACAGGGTCAAGAACGCCTTTACCGCGGCCCAGGCTCTGGCGACCCTCACCCTTCCAGCCGAGCATCATCGAGCGCTCAATGCGCGAATCGCCGCGCTCGCCCGAGCCCATGCCTTGCTGGACGAGAAGCTGGCGCACCAGGAATCGATCACCCTGGCCGAGCTGATCGCGGCCGAGCTCGAACCCTATGCGACGGAAAGCCCGGGGCGCCTGGTGCTGAACGGCGACACCGTTCGCCTGGGCAGCGCCCAGGCGGTGGCGTTGGGCCTAGTGATCAACGAACTTGCAACCAACGCCCTCAAATATGGCGCACTTTCCACCCCCGAGGGCCGGCTCGACGTGGGCTGGACTCGCGAGGCGAACCGGCTCGTTCTGAAATGGCGTGAGTCCGACGGGCCCGTTGTTCGCGCCGCCGCGATCGAAAATTTCGGCTCCCGCCTGCTCAGGCGTCTCGCCGAAGGCCAGCTCAACGGGTCACTCCGCCGTGAACTGGGGGAGAAGGGAGTCACCTGCATTCTCGAATTCCCGCTCTCGGCCGCCGCCTCGGCACAGGCCGAGCAAGCCAGCTCGCTTTGAACGGACCTGAACGGCCACGTCCAAGCTTCTGACCTTCGCCGAGCGACCAGAGAAATGGGGGGTGCTACAAATTTCGCAGGCTCGATCAATGCGCCGACCGCTCTAGTCGAGTAAGACAGGCGGGCGGAACGATAAGGCTCAGGGGAAGCGTCCCCGACGCTGCGCGGCCCGCGCCGACAATCGGTGGAACAGGCCCGGTATTGGCGCAGATCGCAGCCTCATCAGCCTGCACGTGGTACTAAGTTATTGAAAACACTGGGTGCGAGTGTTTGGCATGCTTAGTGCACTAAGACGGTTGCGGGTGGAGCAATCCGGCTCGCGACCAGAACGGTCACTTTGCAAGAACAGGAGTTTGTCATGTTCAGAACCAATCTCTCCAGCCTGCGCGGTCCGGCCATCCTTGCTGCCGGAGTCATTCTCGCTGCTGTGTCGCTACCTGCCAGTGCACAGTCCGGAACCAACCTCGCGAACGTCAGCGGCGGCCCTTCGGCCGCGGCGAGCGAACGCAATCGTCCAGCTGATCCGAACAGGAGTGCCGAGTCCGGCGAGCGCAGGATCTGCGTTCGCGACACGCTCACCGGCTCGCGGATGAGTCGCCGGATCTGCAAGACCGCGCGCGAATGGGAGGCCGAAGGCGGCGTGCCCTCCCAGGATTGAGCAACCATTCGGAATTTGCCCCCAGATTGCAGGTTTGGCGGCAGATACGTCCTTCCTCGGCGCGGAAGGGCGTGGGAGGTGGGGCTCGCTTCCGCAGCCTCACCTCCCGATCCTCGCGCCAATCGAACGGCTGTTGGCCGGCGCTTGGGCGCGAACCTCGGCGCTGGAACGGGACCGTCAAGCGAGACGGTCGGCCGCGGCGGCGAGCGTTCTGACGAGCCGAAGGGTACGGTCTGCCAGGGCTCTGAGCTCGGCGCGCGAATAGCCGGCACGGGCACGGCCGGACAGTTCATAGTGATTGGCGGCCATGATCATGGCCAGCGAGCGGGCATCGGCACCTTGCGCGATCTGGCCCGCCTCGATCGCCTTTTCGAAGCGCCGGACAAAGGCGCGGTCGAGCGACTCCATCGCCTCGCGGACGGTGCGTGAAATTTCGGGATCCTGCATCGCCTCGGGCATGGCCGTATTCATCATGAAGCAGCCGGTCCCTTCGCCGGCGCGAGTGAACTTGTCGATTGCGCATTCCGCGATCTCCTCGAGCGATTCGAACAGGTCCGGGATGGCGAACGCTTCCGCGAATTGAGCGCCGACCTCGGCCAGATAGTTGCGCAGCGCCGCTAGGTAGAGCTGCTTCTTGTCGCCGAAAGCGCCATAGAGGCTCGGCTTGTGAAGGCCGGTGGCCGCGGAAAGCTGATCCATCGATGTGCCCGCATAGCCCTGCCGCCAGAAGACGTCCCGAGCCCGATCGAGCACCTCGTCCGTGTTGAAGCTTCGCGGACGCCCCCGCATGACGACTTTTGTACTGTCCATTCCAAAATCCTCTTGCCGCCCGGCTCGCCGTTCTATACGATGCAGTACATAATTATCGGAGGGAGGTCATCATGGCCAGAGCGAATCGCCTTGCGCCGGTCCTGTTCGCGTCCGTTGTCGCCACCGGCTGGGCACTGCCCGCTTCCGCCCAGACCGAAGCGCGCGCCGTCGCCCAGTGCCGTGCCGAGGCACTGCGCCAGTTTCCCGCCGACTCGGTTCAGTCGCACCGAGTGGCCTCCATTTCCGGCAATTCACGTCGGACGAGGGTCAATCTCACGGTGACTACCGATCGGCGCTATACTTTCGAATGCGTTGCCGATGCTCAAGGACGGATCGTCAACGCCGCCTGGGATCCGCCGCTTGGCGGTTCGGCCGGCTCGGCCGCTCAGGGCCAGTAGCTCTCCTCCCGAACGCAGAACTCGACTGGCGCTCGCTGGCGCAACGCATGCTCTCGACTTGAGCCAGGAGCCGATCGGTTCCGAGCAGCACCAGGGCGACTTCGCCCGCTCGTCAGGCGCTCAAGCGCTGCTGAATGCCGTGAACGAGCTCGCTGGCGCGTTCAAAGTCCATCGGCCGACCAAAAAGATAGCCCTGGATCTGGTGGCAGCCGAGATTGCGCATCCGAGTGAAATCGTCGGCGGTTTCCACCCCCTCGGCAGTGACCGTCATTCGGAAGCTCTTGGCGAGCTGGACGATCGACTGGATGATTGCCACGGTTTCGCGATTCTCGGCCGACTCGCGAACGAAGCTGCCATCGATCTTGAGCTTGTGGAACACCGCCTTGTTCAGATAGCCGAGCGAGGAATAGCCCGTACCGAAATCGTCGAGCGCGATTCCGACCCCTAGCGCCCGGAGGCGCTTAAGGACGTCGAGCGCATTGGCGGAATCGCCCATGAAGACGGATTCGGTCACTTCGAGTTCGAGCCGGTTCGACTGGATCCGATATTTGCGGATCGCGTCCGCGACGGTGTTTGGAAGAGCCGGGAAGATCAACTGCTTGGCAGAAATGTTCACGGCCACGGTGATGTGATCGGGCCAGCAGGATGCCGCCCGGCAGGCTTCGTCCAGCACCCAGTCGCCCAGCTCCATGATGAACCCGGATTCCTCGGCAATGGTGATGAACTCGTTCGGCGGCACGATGCCGCGCTTCGGATGGTGCCAGCGGATCAGGGCCTCGAAGCCGACCAGGCTCTGGTCGGCGGCGCTGATAAGCGGCTGGTAGAGCAGCCGGAACTGGCCGGAGCCGAGGCCGGTCTTGAGATCCTGTTCGAGGCGGAGCCGGTCCTCGGCCACGTTGGCCATGTCGGCGTTGAAGAAGCAGCAGGTGCCGCGGCCCTGAGCCTTCGCCTGGTAGAGAGCGAGATCGGCCTTCTGGATCAGATCGTCGACGGTCTGGCCGTCGATCGGCCCGAAGGCACAGCCCACCGAGACTCCGATCCTGATCTCGGCCTTGTCGAGGTGGTAGGGCTCCGCGATCGAGGCGATCACGCGCTCCGCAAGCGTTTCCACCATTCGGCGGTTCTGGGCATCCTTGATCACGATGGCGAACTCGTCGCCGCCCATCCGGCCGACCGTCCCGAACGGCCCCACTTCCTTCACCAGCCGCTGCGACACGCTCTTGAGCACCGCGTCGCCCTTGGGGTGGCCGAACGTGTCGTTGACGGGCTTGAAGCCGTCCAGGTCGAGGAACATGATGGCACAGGGCACGCTCCCGGCGGTAGCGCCGGACAGTGCCTCGCCGAGCAGCTGGCGGACCCGCCCGCGATTGGGCAATCCGGAAAGCACGTCCATATTGGCGAGGTTGGTCAGTCGCTCCTGGGTCCGACGCACCTCGGTGATGTCCTGCCCGACTCCCCGGAAACCCTGGAATTGGCCCGTCATGTCGACGATCGGATCGCCGGACAAACTGATCCAGCGCGTGCCCCGGCGGGTCTTCAGCTCCATTTCCAGATTGGTGAATGGCTGGCGAGCGAGCAGGGTCCGGCCGAGAGCGCTGTTGCCGCCGAGCGCCGCGGGAAGCGAATGGCCGATCAGCTGGTTGGTCGATCGGCCGAGCAGAGCGGTCATTCGCGAAGAAATGTAGACGACGCGATTCTCGACATCCACCTGCCAAAGCCAGCCGACGCCGCGATGCTCATACTCCTTGAGCAGCAGCCGAATAGACTCCGACTGGGTCGTGATCTTGGCCATGTCCTGGAGCTGGCGGAAGCTCCAACGGGTCAGTCGGGCGACGCTGAACGCGCTCACCCCGGCAACGAGCATGAAGGTCAGGCCGATCCGCGGGTCGAGCGATCCGCTGCCGAAATAATAAGCGATGCAGAAGCAGCCGGTGAGGGTTGCGATCCAGGCGATCGCCGCGGCCGGGATTGCGGCCAGAGCGATCGCTGCGGTCACCATCGTCGCCATCGCGGCGCCGATCATCACCTGGGGAACCGGATCCTGGGAGGCAAAGGCGTAGGTCGGGAGCGAGCACCAGAGCATCGCGAGCCCGGCCGCTTCGGCGATGGCGACCCATTTGGAGCGCAACCGCGCGGTTCGGCCATTCGCCCATTCGGCCGCGTTGTGGGCCCGTCGCCACGAAATCCAGTTGCTGAGGATGATGGTGGCCAACCAGCCACCGACGAGCCAGCCCGGCTCGGACCCGAACATGGCCCAGGCGCAGATCAGGGCGGCGGCGCTGGCGGTGATGGCAAAGAAGGGTGCGAACAAGGCGCGCGCCTCGACCTGGCCGTTGTGGAGGTGAGCCTCCCGGAGCCGTTCGCTGGCGACGTCGAAATTGAGCGAGGCGACGCCCGCTTCCGCTTGGTCTTCCGGAACTTGGTCCGCATCGAGCGGAACGGGTGATTGATACATCTACAGCCAGCCTCGTACGCAGTGGCTTGGCCCTACGCCCAGAGGCTTGATGGATCGTTAAACAGGCGGGACAATTCCCCGCGCCGATCCGGAAAAAAGTTCTTCCTGGCGCCTTGGACTTAGCCTTGGCGCCCCATCAGCCGATCGACCGTCGTCGTGGTGACGCTATGATAGCCGGGGCGTGCCTGAGCATAGATCCGCCGGGCGATCGGCTGCCCCCACTGCCCCTCTCCCATCAAGGTCTCGAAGAGAGGCGCGACGAACTTGCGGCGCCCCATCGAGGTCAGGAAACGTTCGGTGGCGGGGACGGCCGGCTCGTAGCGATTGGCAAGTGCCAGTTGCAGCCAGGCGAACAGGACTTCGGCATTGCCGCTCCGGGTCAGCTGGAAGGCCCGGTCGAGGGCCGCCAGCCGGTCCGCCGGCAGTTCGCGCGGCAGCCCGTTCAGGAATCGCAGGCGCTCGGCCGTGTTCCAGCCGGCATAGGGCACGGAAGCGGCATCGCCGCCGCCGTTGAACGCGGCGAGCGCCCGGTCGACCTCGGCGAAGGCCGCCGGATCGGGCCGAGCCGCATTGTCGGGAAGTCCGGGCTGATAAACCCATTCGTCGAGCTTGAGCCTCTGCTCGAGCGCCGCATCGCCGCGCACCAGATGTTGGCGCAGGTCGGCGAGGAAGCGGGCCGAAGTCATCGGCTGGAAGGCATGGCGATCGAAATAGGATCGCAGATAGGAATCCCACCGTTCGCGCCCGACAATATGCTCAAGGGTCCGAAGGAAGATCGCGCCCTTGTCGTAGACGATGCCGCTCACTCCGGAATCGGGATCGTCGCTGGCGTGGAGCCGGGTCGTCGGCGCATTGCGCCCCTCTTCTTCAAGCGCCTTCTGCATCTCGTCCCAGGACAGCGCGGCTTCCTGTGCCGCCCGGCGCGGGCCGTAGATCGCCTCCATGATCCGGTTCTCGAAGTAGGAGGTGAAGCCCTCGTTGAGCCAGCTGTCGTTCCACACCGCATTGGTGACGAGATTGCCCGACCAGGAATGCGCCAGCTCGTGAGCGACGAGGCCGACCAGGCTTTTGTCGCCGGCGATGAAGGTCGGCGTCAGGAACGTCAGCATCGGGTTTTCCATCCCGCCATAAGGGAAGCTCGGCGGAAGAACGATGACGTCGTAACGACCCCAGCGATAGGGGCCGTAAAGCTGTTCGGCAACTTCGACCATCCGCTCCGTGTCGGCGAGTTCGGCGGCGGCACGGTCGAGCATGACGGGCTCGGTCCAAACGCCGGTGCGCGGGCCGAGTTCGCGGAAGGCGAGGTCGCCGGCCGCGATCGCGATCAGGTAGGGCGCGACCGGATTGTTCATCCGGAAGCGATAGGCGCGACGTCCCTCGGCGGCCTCTTCGCCCTCGGGCGGGCTCAACCGTTCGCCCGACATCACCACCTTGAGCGGCGCCGGAGCAGTGATCCGGGCTTCCCAGGTCTGGCGGATACCGGGGCTGTCCTGAGTGGGAATCCAGCTTCGGTTGAGGATCGGCTGTCCCTGACTCAGGAGATAGGGATGGCGCTTGCCGGCCGTCTGCTCAGGGCTCAGCCATTGCAGGGCCTCGGCGTCCGGTCCGGAGCGGTAGCGGACGACGATCCGTTCCGGCGCTTGTCCTCCGGGAAAGCGCACCGTCAGCGGAGCGCCGCGCCGCTCGTCGCCTTGCCCCAGCTCGTATTCAAGCGGCTGGCCCTCGCCGTCGGTTACGGCCTGGATCTCGAGTCCCTTGGTGTCGAGAATGATCTCCCGAGCCCCCTGCGCAGCCTGAACGTCGAGCGTCGCCGTTCCCGCCAGCCGTCGCTCCTGGAAATCGGCGTCGAGATCGAGCGCAACATGGGTCACTCGGGCGACTTCCGGGCGGGCGAAGCTCGACGTATCGCGGGCGTCGGGACCGGTCAGAACCGGTGCGACCCGCCGCTCGGCCGCGGTGTCTCCGGCGGTCTGGCCGTTCTGCTCATTTCCTCCCGCTGCCGTACAAGCGGACAGGATCAGGGCGGCAGCGAGGGCGAACAGGCGCATGACTTAACTCCGTCGGCAACAGCTTGCCGACGTCCTAGGCCAAGGCACCGCGATACGCAAAATCCCGGCTGGCATTGCGGCGAGTGGAAGCGCCAATACGAAGCGGCGCTGTTGCGCATTGGGGGTGAGGACCGAAAGTTCTGTCCCTTCTAAGACGGCCCCCACCCCGCTTTCGGCGTCGTTTCGGACGCCTATTTGAAATAACTCTGAAGCCGCGGCGAAGGTCCGCTGGTCAAAGCCTGCTTCTCCGGCCGGATCCGCCTTTCCCCCGGTCGAGCGGCCCGCTTCGCCGCCTCGGCGCCGTGGCTGGCGAGCTTGAGATAAACGCCGTGCGCCCGCCGAAGCCGCTGCCGTTCCCCCTCGTTGGTTGCTTCCGCAAGCTGCTGAAGCGCCTGATCGGCCTTCGCCTGGTAGTCCTCGGCCGTGCTTGTCATCCCGCTATTCCTTTCAAAGGAGTCGCCGACCGGCGTGGGCCCTTTGCGCGGCACAAGCAAACTTATTCGCCGCAACTCACCAGCAAGGGCGCGTAACAGGGAAAGGCCGGCGGTCATTCGGGCGTGCCGCACTTGGCCCGGCCGGAGAAGTCCCTGGCCGGGCGGAACCTCCACTAAATCCTTTGGGGCCGCCATTTTTCCTGCCGGCCGAGCAAACGAATCATTGCCGATGTTCCTGCTATGTTCCAGGAGCGGCGCCATGTCCTTGCTTCACGAGCAACTGGTCAGGAAGGCACTTGCAGCGCTCAGCGAGATCGCCGACGAATGCGGCGACCAGCCGGCGCGCAGGAGCCTCAGCCTGCGATTCCTGCTGATGTACACCTTCGCCGCAAGTGGGGCCGACCCGAAGAAGAAGTGGATCTGGGACAGTTTCTGGAAGGAGTCCACTCGGCCGCGATCGGCCGATGCCCAGGATGCCTATGTCCGCCGAACCGGCGCCCGCTCGGCGCTGAACGGGATCTGCCGCGAAACCGGCTATTCGCCCGACATGGAGTTTCTGACTCACCTCCAGCGCCAGCGGGAGGAGGGCTGACCGCGAAGACGGTCCAGCTTAACCGATCAGAAAAGAGTCACGATTAGGTGTCGTCGTCAGGGGGAGGACGATTTGCGCTTCAGTCCTATCCGTGACGACGAACGCGGCGCGACCGCGATCGAATATGGGCTGATCGCTGCCCTGATCTCCCTTGCCTGCATCATGGCCTTCCAGGCGCTGGGCCTGAACCTGGCGACGGTGTTCGAAACCGTCACCAACGCGATGCGCTTCTGATCCGATCGGCATCGGTTCGATGCCCCCACTCCAGCAGCCGTCCGCTGGAGGGATCGCCCGAATAGCGAAGCCTATTCTTCGCCCATGCGCAGGGCCGCGATGAAGGCCTCCTGAGGGATCGAGACGCTGCCATATTCCCTCATCCGCTTCTTGCCTTCCTTCTGCTTTTCGAGAAGCTTGCGCTTGCGGCTGATGTCGCCGCCATAGCATTTCGCGGTCACGTCCTTGCGAAGCGCCGGAATGGTTTCGCGGGCGATGATCCGGCCGCCGATCGCGGCCTGGATCGGGATCTTGAACAGGTGCCTGGGGATCAGGTCCTTGAGTCGCTCGCAAAGCTGGCGGCCCCTCGCCTCGGCGGCGGCGCGGTGGACGATCATCGACAAAGCGTCGACCGGCTCGGCATTGACGAGGATGTTCATCTTGACGAGGTCGCCGGGGCGGTGGCCGGTCTGGTGATAGTCGAAGCTGGCATAGCCGCGGCTGATCGATTTCAGCCGGTCGTAAAAGTCGAATACCACTTCGTTGAGCGGAAGGTCGTAGACGAGCTGGGCACGGCCGGCGACATAGGTCAGGTTCTTCTGGATTCCGCGCCGGTCCTGGCAAAGCTTGAGGATCGACCCGAGATGTTCGTCGGGAACGTAGATCGTCGCCTCGATCCAGGGCTCCTCGACCAGTTCGATGAAATTGGGGTCGGGCCAGTCGGCGGGATTGTGGATCTCCCGGGTTTCGCCGCTGGTCATCACGACGTGATAGACGACGCTCGGTGCCGTCGTGATCAGGTCGAGATCATATTCTCGCGACAGCCGCTCCTGGATGATCTCCAGGTGGAGCAGCCCAAGGAAGCCGCAGCGAAAGCCGAAGCCGAGCGCCGCGCTGGTTTCCATCTCGAAGCTGAAACTGGCATCGTTGAGCCGGAGCTTGTGCAGGCTTTCGCGCAACTTCTCGAAGTCGGCGGCATCGGCCGGAAAAAGTCCGCAGAAGACGACCGGCTGCACTTCCTTGAATCCGGGCAGCGCCTCGGCCGCCGGCTTGCGGGCATCGGTGATCGTGTCGCCGACCCGGGTTTCCGCCACATCCTTGATCTGCGCGGTGATGAAGCCGATCTCGCCCGGCCCGAGTTCGGGCAGGTTCTCGATCTTCGGCCGGAACACGCCGACGCGATCGACGAGATGGGTGGTGCCCGCCTGCATGAACTTGATCTGCTGACCCTTGCGGATCGCGCCGTCGATCACCCGGATCAGGATGACGACTCCCAGATAGGGATCGTACCAGGAGTCGACGAGCATCGCCTTGAGCGGAGCGCTGCGGTCGCCCTTGGGCGGCGGCATCCGGCCGACGATCGCTTCCAGCACCTCGCCGATCCCGATCCCGGTCTTTGCGCTGGTCAGCACTGCATCGTCGGCCGGAAGCCCGACAATGTCCTCGATCTCGCGCTTGACCTTGTCGACGTCGGCCGCGGGAAGATCGATCTTGTTGATGACCGGCACGATCTCATGGTCATGCTCGATCGACTGGTAGACATTGGCCAGCGTCTGCGCCTCGACGCCCTGGGCCGCATCGACCACGAGGAGCGCGCCTTCACAGGCAGCGAGGCTCCGGCTGACCTCATAGGCGAAGTCGACATGGCCCGGAGTGTCCATGAGGTTGAGGACATAAGTCTCGCCGTCGGCGGCCTTGTAGTCGAGCCGGACGGTCTGCGCCTTGATCGTGATCCCGCGTTCCTGCTCGATCTCCATATTGTCGAGCACCTGGCTGGTCATCTCCCGCTCGGAAAGGCCGCCGCAGGCAAGGATCAGCCGGTCGGCCAGGGTCGATTTGCCATGGTCGATATGCGCGATGATGGAGAAATTGCGGATTCGCGAAAGGTCGGTCATTTCAGCTTTTCAGGGAAGTGAGCGCGCGCCCTAGCAGAGGGGCCGAAACTGGCAAAGAGCGGGACGCCACGAAATAGCCGCTCGTGCAGCGGCAAGGGCGCAGGCGCACATCCGGCTCCGAACGACCGACATCTCTTGCGCCTAACGGCAGCTCCTGTCGCCCAGGCGCCGCTTCACCTCGGCGACGCGCGATCGCGCGACCGGTATTCGATCGCCATCGCGGAGGAGCAGGACATGATCGCGCCCCCGCCGTTCCAGCCGCTCGACCTGCGAAAGGGCCACCCACCAGGACCGGTGAGGCTGGATTCCCCCGGTGGCAGACAGTCGGGCAAGGGCGTCCCGCAACCGGCCACGAACAAGAAACTTGCCTCGACACGTCCAGAGCTGAAGATAATGGTCGACGGCTTGCACCCGCCAGACGGTGACTCCAGGCCACCCGTCCATCGTCCCGGCAGGTTCCGGCAGCGGAGCCGCGCCAGCCGTCCCAGTCGGCGCATCCGGTGAAAGCCCCCGGGCGGGCCGGGCCGCGGAGTCACCCTCTGCGCACCATTTCAGCGCGAGCACGAGGGCGCTTACGGGCACCACGAACGGCATCAGGAACAGCGCGAACTCGATCAGCGGATCCGGTGCGTACGGGACGACCGGAGTCGCCTTGAGCAGGTGGATCTCGACCGTCATCAGGAACAGGATCACCGCCACCGCCGATCCGGCCGAAAGCGCCATTGCGGGAAAGGAGCGGCGGACGAAGCGCCCCGCGGCGTTCGCCAGGACTGACGCCTGAACCACCAACAGGGTGGAGACGACGCCGAACATCAAAATCCGGCGAAGGAGCGACAGGTCGTCGCTGCCGAAGGCGCGGCTCGTGACGAGGACCAAAGCGAGTGCAGCGATGCCGGTGCAGTGAAGGACCAAGCGGCGAGGGTGCGGGAGAATGGACGACGAGCGGCGCAGCAGGCGGACTGAGCGACCGCTCACGACAAAGTCGGACATCACACGAAAGCCGCCTTTCCCCTTGCCGCAAAGAGCAACAGCCTAGCGCCGATCGTCAAACTTCAAAAGGCTGACCCGAGGACCGACATGAACATCTGCAAGCCTTGCTGGCCGCCAATCGCGAGCCTCTGTCTCCATATCGCCCTCGCCCCGTCGCTCGCGACCGCCCAGACCGCCGCCCGGGCGCAGCCGGAGTCAGCTTCACGGGCGGTCGGGGAGATCACGATCGGAGCTGGCACCTTCGAGATGATGCTCCCGGGCGGCGAGAGGCTAGAAGTTTCCACCTACCGTGCATCGGGTCACGGCCCCGGCGACCCGGTCATCATCGTCCTGCCCGGCGGCGGCCGAAATGGTGACGACTATCGGGATAGCTGGATCGAGGCCGCGAACCGGTACGACCTTCTCGTGCTTGCGCCGTCCTTCGACGAGGCCCAATTTCCGGGTCCGCTCAATTACAATCTTGCCGGAATGGTTCGCGACGGCGCGGACCTCGCGACGCTTCGCGACCTTCGAATGCAGCCGCAGCCAAGCTGGCTCTTTTCCGACATCGAGGCAATTTTCGACGAAGCGGTTGCTAGAACGGGTCTGGCCCAATCCGGTTATGATCTTTTCGGCCATTCGGCCGGCGGCCAGATCGTCCATCGGATGGTCCTGTTCGCGTCGCGAGTCCGCGTGAGGAACGCGCTGGCCGCCAATTCGGGCTGGTACACAATGCCCCGGTCAGACGTATCCTTCCCCTATGGGCTGGGGGGCCTTTCCCTGCCCACCCGCCAACTCGAGAAGGCCTTTGCCCGCAAGCTTGTGATCCTTCTGGGAGAGCTGGACAATGCGCAGGAGAGGCGGGGACATTTGCGAGTCACGCCCGAAACCCAAGTTCAGGGGGAACACCGCCTGGCACGCGGCCGGCACTTCTACGCGGCGGCGGCCAGCGAAGCCGCCAGGCTCCAACTTCGGCTGGAGTGGCGGCTGGAAGTGGTGCCGGGTGTGGGACACGATTATCGGGCCATGGCCAGTGCCGCCGCAAGCTATCTGTACGGCGAGGACTGACCAGCTGAGGGCCGCTCGCCGGATCGAAAGGCCTGATTCCGCGCATTCGGGAGCGAGTCCATTCCCCGGCTTTGCGAACGAGCACCCGGTGCCGGCTGCGGTTCGTGACCGCGCCTAGGCTCCCCTCAGGCAGGGGCTGCTGGCGCCGCTGCCGTCCGGTCCCCACTTGCGATAGCCGTTCGAATCGACGTGGAAGCGCTTGCCGCTGTAGAAGCCGAGTCCGGCATCGTAGAGGTGTCCGTCCCGAGCATGGGCGGCACAGATCTCGCGGATCATGCTGGAGCGGCTGACATCCGCTTTGACCGGAGTCAGGTCGAGCGCGAAGAAGTGGCGATGAGCGCTCTTCGGGGCACCGTCCGAGCAGGCATTGAGCTCCGCGTTCCGATAGGCCGAGAGCGCCTCGACCTCGCCGATCGCCGGCTTCACTTCGTCCCGCACGAACTTGAGCGTGGCGACGATATTGTCCCATTTCGCAGCCGGAGCGACCTCGAACGGCTCCGCCCCGCACTGGCGCCAGGAGGAAGAGGTGCGAACCAGCTGCCAGAGGGGAACGACATCCTCGACACCGTCGGCGGCCAGGCGGTTGCGAAAGGCGGTCAGGACCGCGCGATTGCCGGGCGAAGCGTCAAGCCAGGCGCGGAATTCCCTTGCGCCCTGACCCGGCGCAAGTCCCGAGCCATGGCGGTGGTGATGCGCAGGCTCGAGGCCGACCTGCTGGTCGAAGCTGGCCTGGACGGCTTTCACGGCGGGAGCGGGGACCACAGCCGCCGTGGTTGCGACCGCGACGGCCGGTTGATCGGAAGCGAGGCTCAGGGTCGCTCCCGGTGCAAGCGAGAGCGTCGCCGCAAGTGCGGCCGCACGAATAAGTTTCAGCATTTCAATAAGATAGTCGAAAACGCCGACAAAATCAAGGCTGCGGGTCGGGCCTCGGCTCCGGCGCGACTTCCGGTCTCGCGCCTTGGGGGCTCGATACGACCGGTGCCACGGGCGTTGCGACGGGCGGCGAATGAACCGCTTCCGGATCCTCCCCTCGGGCAAGGACGGCGCAGGGGCTCTCATTCCGCCTTGGACCTGCCGACCCCCAGCGGCGAAAGCCTCGGGTGTCGATGTGGAAGCGAGTGAAGTTGTAGAAGCCGAGCCCAACTCCGTCCGCTCGCCCATATGCGGCGTGAACGGGGCAGATCCGCTCGAAAAGTTGCCGACGGGTGAGCGGCTGGCGGGGAATGAGGTCGAGCGCGAAAAAGTCCAGGTGAGCGCTTCGCTGGGCGCCGCGGGCGCAGGCATTCAGCGCCGGATTGCGATAGCCGGAAACGGCTTCGACCGGACCGACATTCGGAAGGACATGGTCGCGGATGAACTTGAGCGTCCGGGTCATGTCCGGCCAGAATTGGGGCGGCGGAACCTCGAACGGCTGCCCGCCGCATTCCCGCCACATGCTTGCGGTGCGAAGCACCTGCCAGTGCGGAAGGACACCCTGGACACCCGCGGCCTGCTGCCAGCTTTCGAAGGACAGGACCGAGGCGAGCCGACCGGGCCCGCCCTCGGCCAGCCAGGCCTGATATTCGGCCGGACCCTGACCTTCGGGAAGCTCCTGAGCCTGAAGCGGAGCAGCGAAAAGCGAGGCGGCAGCGATCAGGATGCGGCGCAGCATGATTCATCTATAGCAGGTGGGATGGCGGGCGGCGCAAGCCGGCCGCAAGGCGCCGGACCCCTGGCCGGCAACGGCCCGTCGCTCAGGCCATAGCAAAGCCGGACATTGCCGCTCGACTTCAAGGGCCCTAGCATCGCTCCGGGTTCGAGGGAGGGAATATGAAGCTGTTCATCGCGATCGCGGCCTTCGCCGCCTTGTCGTGCAGTTCGAGCGAAGGAACTGCCCAGCCGGCATCCGATCCTGCCGTTGCCGGCACCCTGCTGGTCGGCAACAAGGGCGAGAACAGCCTCAGCTTCATCGACCTTGCCAGTGGTCGGGAGCTGGCCCGGCCGGCCACCGGCCACATGCCGCATGAAATAGCCATCTCTCCGGACGGCCGACAGGCGGCGGTCGTCGCCTATGGCGGCAGGAGCATCGACATCTTCGATCTCGCCACCCGCGAGAAGCAGCGGACGATCGACCTTTCCCCCAATGAGGGGCCGCACGGGCTCGTCTGGCTGGCCGACGGGCGGATCGTCGCAACGACGGAGCGAAGCCGGACCCTGACCATCGTCGACACCCGCAACAACGATTCGGTAACCAGCATCCCGACCGACCAGCCGGGCACTCACATGGTCGCGGTCACTCCTGACGGGCGCCGCGCCTTCACCGCCAACATTCCGGGCGGCACGGTGACGGTGATCGACCTTTCCGCCGGGCGGAAGATCCGCGACATCGAGGTCGGCGGCCGGCCGGAGGGGATCGCCCTTACGCCCGATGGCCGGACTCTGTGGGTCGGCGACCTGGAAGGTGCACGGGTGCAGGCGTTCGACTCGGCGAGCTTCGAGCGAATCGGCGAGGTTCGAACCGGCAACGTTCCGATCCGGGTGCTGGCGAGCCCCGACGGGCGCTGGATCGTGACCTCGAATTTCGGAAGTGGCACGCTCACCCTCATCGACGCTCGCGCTCGCCAGGTTGTGCGTGAGATCGAAGTCAGCGGCGAGGAGGCCGCTCAGCAGGTGACGATCCTCTTTTCGCCCGACGGTCGGCGCATCTATGCGGCCGAAACGGGTCGCAATCAGGTCGCCGAGATCGACCTGGCGAGCGGCCGCGTGCTTCGCAGGCTCGAGGCCGGCCGGCAGGGAGACGGGCTCGCCATCGCGCCCTGAGGGCGGCTCGATTTCAGGAGGAGCAGCTCGAAACCGCTGCCCCTTCATTATTGTAGATCTGCGTGAGGTCGCGCCGGTCGCGCACGAGCATCGACGCGATCTCGCTGATCGTCGAGCTGGGAGCCAAGGTGCCGGAAAAGAGCGGCCGATATTGGTAATGCACCTCCACGAACATCGTCGCGCCTCCCGGCGCCGGTCGGACCTGGCGACCCGATGGTCCCATTCCGGCCATGTCGGTCGTGCCGGCGGTGCCGTAGCTCGAGCCGCGAGCAAGTGATCCGCGGCAGCGCTGCCACCTGATCTGGTAGCGGTCAGGCGGACTGGCCATCGGCTCCAGGCTGGACAGGATGACTCGTCCGTTGGCGTAGAGATCGAGGTTTCCGGCCTGCAAGCCGGCGCCGGTCAGGATGTCGTTGATCTGGGTTTCGCTGATCGTCTTTGCGGCGAGCAGGCTTCCGGCGCCCATGCGCGCGGCATGGTCGGCCGTGTGAAGCGCAACCTGGCTGATCCGCATCTTGGTGGTCGCATAGTTGGTGATCTCCGCTCCAGTGACGGCGAGCAGAAGGAAGACCGGGAGCGAATAGGCGAATTCGACCAGCGCCACCGCGGATTCGTCCCGCCGGAGCGACCGCAGAAGAGTGGATTTCCGGATCATCTTCATATCGCCGGACAATTTTTGACCTCGGGCGGGGCATAGGAGCCTTGGTCTCCATAGGGCTGGTTGTTCATGACCGTGGATCCCGACATGGTCACCCGCTCCGGCAGGCCGATCAGGCCATTCAGCGGGAACATGCGCGGATAATCGACGCTGACGGTGTAAACGACGCTATCCTTGGCGCCGCCCTGACCCGCATCGGCGCCGTCGGAATCGCGGGCATTGTTGTGGTTCCGATCCTCGTAGGGCTCGCCATTGTCGCAGCGGCCGTTGCCGTTCGTGTCGGTATAGGGCTCGCCCTGCGCCGCCGACGCTGCGCTGAAGGTCCGGTAGAAGCGACGGCGGATGGTGATCTCGCTGTCCTCGAGCCCGAGCGCTCGAAGCTGTTCGCGGACCTTGTTGTCGATGCTTGTCCGGTTCGCTTCCACGGTCCCGCTTTCGAGCCCGGAATCGCGAGCCGCCTTCTGGATCGCCCCATCCAGCACCGAGCGCATGTAGAGCGTATGACCAACGTCCAGCGCTCCAAACAGCAGCAGCGCCAGCACCGGAAGCAGAAGCCCGAATTCGGTGAGGGTGGCACCCCGTTCGTCGAGGCGGCAAGCCTTCCGAGCTTTTGCCGGAGCCCCGATCACCGCGTCAGCCTCAATTGCGAGATCTGGTCGGCGATCTGCCGGAAGGAGGCGATCAGGCCCGCCGAATTGTTGGCATAGAAGAACTTGCCGGGGGTCGCGCAGTTCTCCATCCGCGTGCGCGTTGCCTCGTCGGTGCTGCCGAAATAGACGACCCACAAGGTCGGCTGGCTGACGTGGTTCTTGATGGCATCGCAGATGGACGGGAAACGCAGGTCCGTTTGCTGAGTCAAGGTGCTTCCTGGATTGCCGCTGCTCGAGCAGGAATTCGAGTTGTTTGGTGTCGGAGCGACATCGTCCGGAGTTTGGCGACGGTCGAACCACGGCAGGCCATAGGCCGCATAGTTGCGCACATCGGTGCAGGTCTGGCCGTCCGTCATGAAGATGATGTGCCGTTCGATCTCACCGCCTAATGAAGTGAAGGCATTCTCCGAAGCGAAGATCCCGTTCGGCGACATCAGCCGCCAGCCCCACAACAGACCGATATCGTGATAGGTGTTTCCGCTCGGCGTCAGAGCGCGCACATAATTGTCCAGCGCATTGGCGGTCCATGTCTGCAGTTTCGTCGCCGGGCTGGGACACTGATAGTTCGGATGGGCATAGTTCTCGGTCGTCTGGATCTCCGCTCGATTGAAATTCCAACCCTGATTGCTGTTGGTGGTGCCGCGAGTGAATACCGCGCCGGGCAATGCCGGACCCCAGAATGATCCGGTCGGCAATCCGTTGGCGACTCCTGCTGCGCGGCTGCTCGTCGGAACAAGCTCCATGTCGAGATCGAGCGCATTGCCGGGCCTGGAACTGAAATTGGTGGATCGAACGGTCTGGCGCTCCTCGATGCAGCCATCCCAGTTCACCGTGATGTTCGTTCCGTTCGGCCCCACGGGAAGGCTGACACCGTCATTCCATTCGTTTGGCTCCACGGTCGTGTTGGAGCTGGTGTCGCGCTTCAGGCCCCGGATGTCGTGAGTCACCTGTCGATAGGTCCAGCCATCGAAAACCTGGGTGGTTTGCGGTGTGCCGTTATCGGTCCGCGAATAATGGCGGATCAGATTATATGTGCCGGTTCGCCTTCCGATGTAGCAGTTACCGCGATCGTAATAGGCTCCGTACTGATACTGAATCCGATGCGGTTGGCTCGTCCGCCAAGTGACCGTGCGGTTTGATCCGGAAACCGTTTCATTCTGATTGTAGGGCGCTCCTTCGGGACCCGTAGCCGTGGCTGCGTCGTCGTTGGGCTTCTTCCGTTGGCAATCATTGTTGTTGTTGGCGGTCGTGTTCTGGATGAGTTGCCAGTCCGACCACGAGTCGTTTGAGATACTGGTGCTTGTAACTTGCGGGGTCCCGTTGGCTTCGAATGCATAGGTCGTTTCATTGCGCCAGCGCGCCTGACGCGATTGATAGGGCCAGCGGTCCGCAATGTAGGAGGTCGGCAAGAGCCTTCCGACGTTCACGTTCGTCGCATAAGGCACGAAACCGAACCGGATCTGCACCTGGCTTCCCGTGCCGCCGGTCGGTCCGGGAACGCCTGGTTCGCAATTGGCTTCAGTATCAAGTCGGGCCACCGTTTCGTAGAAGCACCTTACGGCAAAACGCAGGGTCGCCATCTTCTGGCTGGTGTCGCCGGGGATCGTTTCGGACATCGATCCGGTCGTATCGAGAACGAACATGATGTCCGTGTTCGGAAGCCGCATCTCGGCATCGCAGGTGACGCTGATGACTTCCTGGCTGTAGCCGAAGATCTTCATCAGGGTCATCGGAACGGTCACGCTTGCCGTGCCGGTCACCCGCCCGGCCGCTTCGCTGAAAGCGACAGCGAGATTGCTCGTGCCGTAGGCGTTGTCCTCGAAATTGCCTTCGAAATATTCGAGAGCAGAGTTCCTGGCGGCGTTGTTGTTGGCGTTCCACTGGCCGCCGCCCATCACCCGGCGACCGGCGAGGGCGCCGGCGTCGCACGCCTGCTGGAGGCGGGTCTTGACGAGGTAGAGTCGGCTCATGTCGAACGCACCGCCGACCAGGCCCGCGAGCGGTATGAGGGCGATTGCCATGATCGCCATCGTGTTTCCTGCTTCGCTGCGGGCGAGGCGGACGAGGAACGGGCGTTTCGCTGACGACTGCCGCCGTTCGCGAAATTTCGCTGCCGTCCAAAGGATCAGTCGCCGTGCACGCGCCGTGAGCATCCGGATAATAACCCCCTAGATCAGAACGCTCGAACTTCAGACGACTAAACCAGCTAATGTTGAGAGGTCGTAAGTGATTTTACCTAAGATTGAGTTAGCGCAGGCACGAGTTCTGGCAGAGAGGGCCCTTGTGTTCGGCCGTTTACCAACGCTAGGCTGAGCCGATGACCAGTCCGATCAGCGTCGATCTTCCCCATCGTCTCGGCGCAGCGGAGTCGAAGCGGCGGATCGCCGGAAGCGTCGACAAGCTGAGCAACTTCATTCCGGGCGGCGCCGAAGTGCGCCATTCCTGGACCGGCGATCGGCTCGGGCTGCAGGTCACGGCCATGGGCCAGGAGGTGAACGCGCAGATCGACGTTCAGGACTCCCTCGTTCGGGTCGAGATGCTCCTGCCCCCCGCCCTCGCCTTCTTCGGCAAGGCGATCGAAGCGGTGCTTCGGCGCAAGGGCGCCGCCCTGCTCGAGGATCGTTCGGGATCAGGGACGGCTTGAACGGGTTCCGGGCGGGGGCAGACTGGAGCGGTCAACACGGCCGGGAATGGCTCCGGCTCGGCTGAGCGCAACCTCCCTCCCTGCCCCTTGCCTCGTTCCGGCACGGCGTTAAGCCATTGGGGGCGACAGAGCGGGAGGCGCGGATGCGGCATGTGGCGGTGATCGGATCGGGGCCGGCCGGCTATTACAGCGCCGAAGCGCTTCAAAAGCAGTTCGGCGGCGAAGTGCGGATCGACATGATCGATCGGATGCCGGTGCCCTACGGGCTGATCCGCTTCGGAGTCGCGCCCGACCACCAGTCGATCAAGGCCGTCTACAAGCGTTACGAGAAGGTTGCCCTTTCCGACAGCGTCCGCTTTCTCGGCAATGTCCTGGTCGGCCGCGACGTTTCGATGGCTGAGTTGCTCGACCTTTATGACGCCGTCATTCTCGCGACCGGGGCTCCCAATGATCGGCCGCTCGGGATCGACGGCGACGATCTTCCCGGAGTGATCGGCTCGGCCGCCTTCGTCGGCTGGTACAATGGGCATCCGGATTTTGCGGAGCTCAACCCGCCGCTCGACGTCGAAGCCGCCGCAGTGATCGGCAACGGCAATGTCGCTCTCGACGTGGCCCGGATCCTCTCCAAGACACCCGCCGAATTCGTCGGCTCCGATATCGTCGCCCACGCCTTCGAGGCGCTCGGCAATTCCGCGATCCGAACCATCCATGTCCTTGGCCGACGAGGTCCCCACCAGATCGCGATGACTCCCAAGGAACTGGGAGAGCTGGCTCATCTCGAGGATTCCGTTCCGGTCGTCGACCTCGAAGACTTCCCCCCGCAGGAGGAAGATGCGTCGCTCGATCCTGGACTTCGCAAGTCGGTCTCCCACCTGCGCGAGTTCGCGAACCTGCCGCGGGACAAGCGCAAGTCGATCCTCTTCGATTTCTTCGCCAAGCCGGTCGCGGTCGAGGGGGAAGGCCGGGTCGAGCGGATCATCGTCGAAAGGACCCGGCTGGACGAGCGAGGATCGGCGGTTGGCACCGGCGAGACTTATGTCGTCCCATGCGGGCTGGTCGTCACCTGCATCGGCTACCGGACGCCCCCGATCGAAGGCGTGCCTTATGAGGAGGATCTCGGCCGCTTCGCGAACCGCGACGGGGTGATCGGCCCCGGCCTTTATTGCGTCGGCTGGGCGCGCCGGGGCCCGACCGGTACGATCGGCACCAATCGTCCCGACGGTTACGAGGTGGCCGAGCGGATTGCGACGGACCTGGGATCGGGCGACGGCGGCAAGCCCGGGGGCGCCGGACTCGACAAGCTGCTCGCGGGCCGAGGCGCCGATGTGGTCACCTTCCAGGACTGGCAGCGGATCGAGGCGGCCGAAGCGGCGCGCGCCCGCGACGGGGCGCCGCGCGAAAAATTCGTCGCCATCGCCGAAATGCTGGGCGCTCGCGACCGCTGATCTCCGGCGACCATTGCCATTGCCGCGGCAATGCGCATAGCGTCCTTCGGGGAGCATCGAGGGGGGTCCATGTCCAGCGGCGGTCACGTCTTCATCAGCCACAGCTCCGACAACCGGGAGCAGGCGAACGAGCTTGCCGCCCTTCTGGAAGCGCGCGGCGCCAGGGTGTGGATCGCGCCGCGCGACGTTCGGCCCGGAATGGACTATTCCGAACAACTCCAGCTCGCCATCGAAAGCTGCGCCGCCTTCGTCGTCCTCGTGACGGAAATGGCGAACAAGTCGCCTTATGTCCGCGCCGAGACGGAAATGGCGTTCAGCACCCACAAGCCGATCTTTCCGGTTCGAATGAGCGACATCCAGCCCGCGGCCGGATTGGCGCTGTTCCTGAAGATCCGGCACTGGACCGACGCTTACGGGCCGCAGCGGGAGGCCAATCTCGAACGCCTGGCCACCGAGCTGCGCGCTTTGAGCGGCGAACCGGCCGCGACGAGCGCGGCGCCGACGCCCACTCCCCCGCCGGCGCCGCCCCCTCCCTCCCCGGTACCGCAGCAGGTCGGCCCGGCCGCACCCAATCCGGGCGCGTCGGCAGCGCAGCCCGTGCCCGCGCCGGGCTCGGCCGCCGAAGACAAATGGCGGGCCGCGATCGGCGCCAATGCGGACTGGTATCTGGAGCGGTGGCGGCAGATTGATTCGAAGGGGTCGCCGATCAACTGGAACTGGGCCGCGTGCCTGCTCAACCTGTTCTGGTTCGCCTACCGGAAGATGTGGCTGGCGATGTTCGCCATGCTGGTCGTCACGCTCCTGCTCGGAGTGGTCGGAAGCGCCATCGGTTTGCCGGCCCAGGGCCAGCTGCTCCTCACTGCGCTGATCTCGTTCGTGACGGGCTCGTTCGGCAATCACTGGTACCGGAAGCAGACGGAGAAACTCGTCGCCGAAAGCGGCTCGCTTCCACCGGAGCTCGCGATGGACAGCCTCCGCAGCCGCGGCGGAACGTCGATCGTCGCCGTCGTCGTTCTTGTCGCTCTGGTGCTCGTGGCGACGCTGATGATGGTGCTCGCGGCGGCGTCCCAGCTCCAGCAGCAACAGGGGAACCAGCTCGATCCAGCCCCCTCGCTCGACAACAATCTGGTCTCGCCCGATCTCGGGGGGAAGCCCCCGGCCGAGGAAGTGCCGTCCGATTATTATGAGGATAGCTACTGAGCGACCAGAGTCGCTTGAACTCGCCGGAGGCGGCCCCTATAGACCCCCAGCCCCGCCGGCCCGAATGGGCCGTGCGTATCGGTCGGGGAGTAGCTCAGCCTGGTAGAGCACTGTCTTCGGGAGGCAGGGGCCGGAGGTTCGAATCCTCTCTCCCCGACCATTTTATCGCGAAAGCGACGGACTTCTGCCTTTTGGCGTGGATCACCTGACGGTTCCGGTCACATGACCGGTACACATGAGTGTGACACACGCGGGAAGGTTGATACCCCATGTGCCGCATCCCCCATGCCCGCCGTCGCCAAGGTCGGTATGTGTTCCGTCGCCGCGTCCATTTCCGAAATCTTATCTCGAAGCCCGTAGCGATTGCCTTGCAGACGGCCAATCCGAAGGTCGCGCGGCAACGCGCGGCGCTTCTGTCGGCGCGCTTTGCGGTTGTGAAGGCAAGCGTGGACAAGATGTTGGAATGCGAGCGAGCCCTCACCGGGGCTGAAATTGAGGCGTTATTCCGGGAGGAGCTGGAGCGCGAGCTAAGTGGACACATCCAACGAGCATTCGAAGATGCCGAGTGGTCGTCTGCGGCTGTCGGGGTGGCCGCTCTCGACGCAGAGGTTTACAGCCTTCTGCGAGGGCCGGGCAGGCACGCCAAGGAGTTGATCGAGCACGTGAGGGAGATGATCCCCCGACGAAGTCGTCGTCGAGAGGCTCGCCGCCATCGGCGCACCTGTTCACCCCGGCAGCATCGCCGCAGCTCGCACCCATCTCATTCGAGCTCGTGCCGTCGGGTCGTCCCGAGCGCAGCGCCTCTTCGACGACGATGTCCTGGATGCCCCCGACCCCATGCGTGCACTGCTAGCTGACCTGGGCGAGCCTACGAGGCAGGCGGGTGGCATCCCTCGTCAAGATGACGTTTCACCTATCCTCGCGACATCGACCGCGGCGCCGCATGGGGGTCAATTCCTCATCTACGATAGCCGACGCTTCGGCGAAGTCATCGAAGCGATCATCTCGGAACTGAAGGCTGAGGGCGTCTGGAAGGAAGGATGAGACCAGAAGCGGCGGATCATGCAGACCTTCGCCTGGATCACTGGTAATCGGGAACTCGGCACCTACGATCACCGCGATGTAGCAGCGTTCAAGGCCGGACTCATGAAGCTGCCGACGACCTTCCGCTTTGGCACGCTGACCTGGGGGGCGATGGCGCGGCCGTTCGCGGAGGTTGTGGGCGAGCTTCCCCCACTTTCGCCGGAGCAGCGGCGCAATAATAAGACGATCAACCGCGACCTCAGCACGATGAGCACGGTGGCTAAGCATCTGGAGCAGACAGCCTGGAAACCGAGGCAGTCCGGCGCGAAGGTGATGGATTTCAGCGGCGCGACGGTCGCCATTAAGGAGAGCGACAGCACCGATCTGCGGCCACCTTGGACCACTGCGCACCTGCAGTGCCTGTTCAACTCGCCGCTTTACAGGGGCGGCGGTTTTGGAAAGCGGCGGCTCAAGGAAGCGGAGTTCGGGGCACAGATCTGGCATGACGCTGCTTACTTCGCGCCCCTCATCTGGTACTATACGCACGCGTGTCGGGAGGAAATCTGCGGCCTTGAGGTGGCGGACGTCACCACCGATCATGCCGTCCCGTATATTGATATCCGGGACAACCTCACTCGTGGACGTGACGGAGAGAAGGCGGGTGAGAAGCGCGCTGCGCGGCGGCGGAAGCTGCCCATCCATCCCGAGCTCATCCGGCTGGGCTTTCTCGACTATGTGGAAGCCATCCGCGCGGAAGGTCACGTCGCCTTGTTCCCCGAGCTTTACCTCTTCGAGGCGAAGCGGGGTGGCGCACAATTTTATGACCGCGCCTGGCGCTTCATGGTCGAATGGATAGCCGACCGGATGACCCTGCCGGTGAACGAGCAGGGCAAGATCCCGGACATACACTCGATCCGGTCGCTCGGCTCCTCCTTCTACGAAGTCGATGGCGTCAACGAGATCATGCGCGCCGACATCATGGGCCACTCGCGCCAGGGCACCAACGCCAAGCATTATTCGAAGCGCATGAAGACCGAAGGCTTGGATGTCGTCCTGGCCGAGCGGTTGGAATTCATCAAGCGCTACGTTCCCGAGATCACGGGCGAGGTGGTTGCAGCGCCGATGATGCTGCTTCCGATGGAAATGCGATCCCGGGTCGGCAGCGGTCGGCACCGTCGCATCCGGAGCGACGCGGGTCAGCGGAAGCAGCGCGCGGAGTGACTCAGCCTTACCATCGGCGTCACCTTCGCCGCCGGACATCAGCCATTCCGATGTCCTATTCCGATCAGGGAAGCCGATTTTCGTTCAAGAACCACAGGTGACACGAACAGTGTCTTGCAGCTTATTCCCGTCGGCGCGATGAGTTGCGGCAAGCGGTTATTCGTCCAAGTGTCGGGGGGCGAGCGCGTGAGGCTACCTTGCGCGCCATATCGGATTTGCCAATCGCCACGACCCCGCTTAGGCGAGCGCACGGAGCCACCATGATCACCGACGAGCAGCAGCAGGCCATCAACGCAGCGCGGGACGCCACCACGCCAACCCGACGCGCGAGCGTTCCCGCGCTTGAAGAAATCCTGATGCAGGCCCTCCCCGTCTTGGATCACGGCTTTCTGCGCGTGATCGACTATATGGGCGACGACGCGGCAGTCGTGCAGGCGGCACGCGTCTCCTACGGCCGTGGCACCAAGCGGGCCAGCGAGGATCGCGGGCTCATCCGTTATCTGATGCGCCACTGGCATTCGACACCGTTCGAGATGTGCGAGATCAAGCTTCACGTAAAGCTGCCGATATTCGTCGCGCGTCAGTGGATCCGGCACCGCACTGCGAACGTCAACGAGTATTCGGCCCGTTACTCGATTCTCGACCGCGAGTTCTACATTCCCGACGCAGCGCAGCTGGCGAGCCAGTCGTCGGCAAATCGTCAAGGCCGTGAGCAGTTGCTCTCCCCGGAGCAGGCCGCTGGCGTGCAGCAGCTGCTGCGCGACGACGCGGACCGCTCCTACGACCATTATCTATGGCTGCTCAACGAAGGCGAGGATGGGCAGCGCATCGATCCTACGCGTCAAGGCCTTAGCCGCGAGCTCGCGCGGATTGGGCTCGGTCTCGGCACCTACACCCAGTGGTATTGGAAAGTGGACCTCCACAATTTGCTACGCTTCTTGCGCCTTCGGGCCGATGCTCATGCACAATATGAGATCCGCGCCTACGCTGAGCTGCTGCTCGATGTCGTCCGCCGCTGGGTCCCCTACACGCACGAGGCATTCCTCGAGTACCAGATGAACGCTGCGACGTTTTCTGCGACAGCGCTCGAATGCGTTCGGCGCTTGTTGCGGGGCGAAGCGGTCAATCAGGAGACGAGCGGCCTCTCCTCGCGGGAATGGACCGAGCTTGCTCAGACCCTCCAGCTCTCCTCTCCAGCCTGATCGGCGGTGGACTCGGCGGGCGCCGCCCGAGCGCGGGCTAGAGTCAGCAGCGCCGCCGCGCGCGTCGGTAGCAGAGAGGCGCGGAGGTTTGGCGCGATGGCGCATTTTCCGGCGACGTGCGCTAACACCAATTCGGGTGCGAGATCCCGAACGTCGTTCTCCGCCGCGGTCAGGATGGCCGTGATCAGGTCGGTGCGCGCGGCCTCTTTGTCTCGAGCGGTATAGACCAATTCCTCAGCAGTGGCGGCGCGCAGGAAGCTCGCGCGCAGAATGGAGTCCGTATAGGTGACGCGGAGATAGTCGTCGGCCTTGATTACTGTTGCCACGGGATACCGCCGCGGACCCAGTACGGGGCGATCGCCGCTCGGGTGAACGCGCAGGCGCTGCAGCGCGGCGGCGAGCGCGGCGAAGACCTCCGCCTGGCTGCTGCCTTCCTCGGCGAACACCGATCCCGAGTAGAGCTTGATCGCGGCGTCGCCGGCATCGGCGAGGAAGAGGTCGTCCTGGAGCCCGGCGGCGGTGTCAGCGAGCCGCGTAAGGCGTTCCGACACGAACGCCGGCGGCGGGGTAGACGCATCACGCGCTAGCAGGCGCTCGAGGAGGAGCGCCTCCTGACACCACGGACACTGGTGACGTTGCCAATTGGGGAGGCAGGTCTCGAGGATGGCGCCTACGGTATTGCCGTAGAACAGCGCGCGCGTCTCGGGCGAACGAAAGCCGACGAGGCGCTGGAACCGCTTCCACTTGACCGGGTCGTCGGGCCGGGCCAGCCCGACTAAATAGTGAAGGCGCGGTCGGAGGGCGAGCTGCCGCAGCCGCGATTGATAGCCCGTCATGCGCGCACCCGTGACGAAGCAGTCGTCGAGGATAAGTATCGCCGAGTCTGCTGGTATGGCCAGTAGAGCGTCACGGAGGGCAGCGTCCGCCGCCGCCCGCGGTCCTGTTTGCGCGAGCTGCAGACTGGTGTGTTCGAGGCGGACAGGCGCCGTCCCAGTGATTGCCGTGATCTCCTCCACCGCGAGCTCGGCCAAGCGAGCGGCGGCAGCGTGGAGCGGCGTCAGGATCAGCGCCGGCAGAGGATTGAGCGCGCGGACTGCGGCGCGGAAGGGCAATTCGAAGGTTGCGAGGGCGAACAGTGCTTGGGTGTCGACATGGATGCCATGATGGCGGATTGGATTGTCCGAGGGCTGGTCGCGGTGGACCGAAAGAATGCCGTGGCCGCGTGCCAGCGTCAGAAAGGGTTTGAAGGGCGCCGCGTCCGCCGCCAACGGGAGGTGCTCCACGTCCTTGTAGGTCAGCGGAAAATAGACCTGCGGATCGATTGGAATGGTGACGCGGCTGCCGAGATCTGCGGTGTCGAGCGGTGCGAAGCCGGGATCATCTGAGAGATCGCACAATGCCGGAAGCTCGCCGGTCTTGCCCAGGCGGAAGACTGCGACGAATTTGAGATCAATGTCGAGCCCGGACAGCTGGATCTGATCCTCGAGCACCTCGATCAGAGAGCCAGTCTGAGTGGCGCTGACGATGCAGGTCACCGCCACTGGCGCCTCGACTTCGTCTCGGATCGCGACGTCGGCTGTCAGCCGATCGAGGATCTCAATCAGCGCTGCGCGCCGCTCCTCACTATCATCCTGGTAGTGACTGAGCATCTCAACCGCGATCGGCGGCTCACCGCGGATTGCCGCGAGAACCCGGCTTGCGTTGAACGCAATCGAGGAGAGCGACCAAGTGTCGACCAAAATGGCGCGGCTCTCCTTCAGATAGGGTAGGAGCCAGAACGTGACCGCATCGATTGCTTGCGCAGAATATTGGATATTGCCCACGCGCAGAAACGACCGAGCCGGTCGATGCGACGGCGGCTCATAGTAGCTGCCCTCGATCGGAAGGAGATGCGCACGTGATTTTTCGACAAGACAGCGCAGTTCCGCGTCGCAAAGGTCAGCAAGCGTGTCAGGATGCTCGACATGCGAGGTCACGAGCTCAGACGGTGACGCGAGCGGGTTAACGTCTCCGGACAGCGCCGGCTCGCAATCCTCCGCATGTAGCACCAGCACCGGCATCTCAGCGAACCGCTTGAAGTGCCGGTTGGGATCGGCGCGTGCTGCGGCGAGTGCAGTTAGGAACGGGCTCGCTGCCGTCGCCGTCCCTGCGCAGGCGGCTGCCAGCGCGGCGCGATTGAACTGATCGCGCACATCGGCGCGGATGACGAGCGCGCTCGCCCGCAGGCGGTCCTCGGGGTAGCCGCGGTATATCTGATCAAAGAGCGACTCTAAGCTGAGCTCGCTCGAAAATTGGGCGACGAGGAGGGTGATCTCGGGATTTTCGCGCGTGAGCGTGGCGGTAAAAACGTGCATGGACCCTGCCGCGACTCAGGGTTGCAGCCAAAGGATCTGCCAGTGCGTCCCCGCGACCTTAGGGTGGGGGCTGCCCGGCACATCCTTAAGCCGGATGTCGGGGTCGGTGCCGGTGAACGCTGCCACTTTCCAGAATTCACCCGTCCGAAGCGACACGAAGGCTTGCATCCGCGCCGCCGCTGCCAGTGCTTTCTGGATGCCGAGCCCTGCGGAGGGGTCGCCCGCCTTGGACGTTAGGCGATCATAGATCAGTGCGTCGAGCAGTGTGGCGCGCGGAAGATTAACACCGCGCGCTGCCGCGGACGCGATGAAGCCGTCGACCATCCCCGGTCCGAAATCCGACACGGACGCCTCGATCAACGCCGGCGTTTGGTCGGGGGCAAAGCTATCTTCGATATACTGACGAAGCGCTGCCGAGCTCCCGGTGCGCTCCAGGAGTTGCGAGCGCGTGTTCGCGACGTGCTTGCGAATGCGCAAAAACCGCGTTCCGGACTGAACTCGACCTTCAGGGTCTCTCGCCCCATGTTCCAAGCCGTTGTCGCGCAGCTCCACGAGGAATTGCCCCAGATCACCGGCCGGACCTGCGCCGACCGGATCGATGCCGCGGCGCAGGGCGCCGATCTCTAGTTTGCGCCGGAAGCGCAGGATCAGTTGATCGAGAAGCCTTGCGCGGAGGCGCGGCGGAACCGCCTCAAACCCCTCGCCCCCACGAAGGATGGGGGCGATGCTATGGTCCGGGTCGAACTCGACCAGCGTCTGCTCCGCGCCGCTCTCGGGATCGACGATGCCGCGTCGGCGCGTGACGTAAAAGCGACGGGCGGCAGCCGTGTCGAGGGGCTCACCTGCGTCGCTCGTGACTCTGCGCGCGAGCGACAAAGCAGCGAGAAACGGAAGGGTTGTGGCAATTGCTGAGGCGGGCGTGATCGCGGTTTGCAAACCCCACGCTACAAGCTCGAGCGGGTACTGTCGTGCCGCAGTGCCCACCAGGATCGCGGCCCAGACATCGGCGAGCATACCACCGGTTGACGCGCTACCGATGCGGAGGCGAAGTTCGGCCGCTCCAGGTTCGCGCGCGATTTGGCCGAGCAACGCCTCGATGTCCCGAACTGAGGCGCCTTTAGGAACCTGCAGCGTCACCGTTGCCGCCTTTGTCTCGCGGTAGCGCTGACGCGCGGGCGGTTCGCGCCGCTACGGGAGGGCCTCGGCTCGTCCCGCGCATTGTCGCTGAGCATTGGTTGCACGAACCTCGTATCCTTCGCCGACCGCGGCGTTCTCGTCCCCGGCCCTAGCGGTTCGCATGCGCCGTGTCGACGAGCGAGGCTCGGTGGCGCTCGCCCTTAGCGCCGCCGACACCACGACCGGCGGACCTCATAAGCTGATTTCAGCCGTGAGATACGGCTCGTTGTAGCGTTGCAAGTTCCCGCTGGCACGTCAGGAGCGCTGGGCGACCTCGCGTCCATCTACTTCTGGTTCCTTGGCTGGAGCTTTTCACCAGCAGCAACCGAAGCAGCCGCTATTCCGCCAAGCCGCGCGACGCGTTCGCTTTCAGTACATGATCCGCCGGCAGCGAACAGATCAGCGTTCGTCCGGATACGGTGGCCAGCTCAGTCCGCTGATGATCTCTTCGTAATCCCATGGGTCATCGAACTCGTCGAACGGCTTGCCTCGGCGTGCGGCCTCTCCGCCGTATCTGACACAGACGGCGTGGATGGCGCTCTTCAACTCCTGCTCGAACGCCTCGTGCTCTCGGAGCGCATGGAGGACAACAAGTATCCGCTGGGTCTCGATCTCGCTGTCCGCCGCCGCCACCTCGACTCCCGTCCGGCCGCGGATCGCTCGAAGCAAGGTCCAAGCCGGTCCCATCGCGAAAACTGACGCTGTTGCCTTCCTCAGTTCCGTCAGCAGACAAGTGGTGGCGAACAGCTTCAAGCCAGCTTCGAGTTGCTTGAAGTCCTCCCTTGCAGTTTCGAGTTCCTGCTCAAGCCGAACGATGTTTGCAGCAGCTCGGCTTACCGCCTGCCCTTGCCGCTTCATGAAATCGGACGGGGCCTGTTGGCCCTTGTCGTGGACCTTGCCGTATGCGTTCCCCCGCGCGGGCTTTGCCACCTTGGGATCCGACGGCTCGATACGCGCGGAGACCGGCCCATACTGATCCGTCGCAGGCAGATGAACGTTTTTCCCGAGGGCGACCGCCTGCCAAAGCTTCATGTCAATCATGGCGGGCACTAGCCGCTCGATCAATTGGTCCGCAGCCTCGCCCCGAGCGCCATCAGTGCCCAGGCTCTCGACGATCTTCCGAGCTTCGCCGGCCATTTCCTCAGCGGCCCTCAGCGAGCCGTCATCAGAGAATGTCTGCGACGCGCCCTCTCCTAGGAGTGCGGCAAGCCGCTTGGTGATGCTGTCTTCGTCACTGTCCGCCATACGGCCTCCCGGGTCGGGTTCTCAGACCCGGCAGCAAGGTTGGGTTGTGACGGATCAGGTATATTCACCCATCCCGCCAAAGAGCGCGCAGATTGCTGCGGGAGGCTTAGAGAAGCCCCAACAAGTTTCCTCGTTCGTTACCGGCACAAGGTCAGGCGCAATACCGTAGAGCTGCCGCAGAGCGGCAACTCTACTGCGCCATGTGTTCCGAACGCAGGGTCGCCATCAGGTCGCATTTCCTAGATCACCCGACCCTAGAAGACCGCGTTTTGTGAGGCATGGGTTATTCGCCACATCCCTCACAAATGACGGCCCGTGACGATTGGGACCGATTATCGGACCATCACAGATCTCCCGATCTGTCTCCTATCCTGAGTCAGGCGCAATACCGTAGATCTGGGGCACCCCAGATCTACACGGGATCATCTCTGCCTGCGGGCAATAGATCCCTTCCTTGCGCTCTCCGAGGGTTGCCCGCCCCGCCGTGTTGACGCGGACTGTGGCGGGTGCGCCGCTCTCGCGTCGGGGCCTCCAGCGCTGCTTCGACAGCGCACCGGCAGGCGTCTGCGCCCCCGCTGCGCGGCGGCGGCTACAACAAGGAAGGATAGCGAGGGCACGGCCTCGACGAGGCGACAATGAGAGGATCAAGAACTCCAAAGGACCAACTTTGGAGATGAAAGATGACTGACGATCCTGCCGATCGTTTCGGGATTCCTGATCAGCGCATCATCGACGTGATCCGGCGCCACAGCGGCATCTGGCGCGACGGATGCTACGTGCCGACCCGTTTCGAGGTGGCGAACGCCCCCGCCGACAGACTGTGGAGCCAAACCGAGCGCTGCTCCACAACATCTATGCGACCAATGTCCAACTTGATGCTTTGGGCCGAAAGAACGTTGAGCCCGCGTTGGAGGGTATCAGGAAGGTGATGAATCGGACTTACGGCAGATCGCGGGACAACGGCTATCGCGATCATCCGGAGCACCTTCTTCCTCTAATCGAACGCGAAATCTCACGGCGCGGAGGGTCCTCAAAATCCAACGGGCTCGATTCCGAACAAGACTGCCAGAGCCTCTTGGAGGCGGCGGGGTTTGAAGTTCGAAGAACGCCTCGAACTGGGGACTATGGCGCCGATCTCGTTTCAGAAAAGGACGGGCTAGCGTTCGCCATCCAATGTAAGGACACGAGCAAGCCTGTGGGCGTAAAGGCGGTCCAAGAAGCAGCCGCGGCCCGCGCGCATTACAAGGTTGATTTCGGGGTAGTGTGCAGCACCGGAGGGTTTACCCCAGCGGCCATAGAGCTTGCTTCGTCTACCGGAGTCATCTTGTGCAACGGGGATCAACTCGCACGACGGCTGGACGCGCTATAACCGTCTGCGAGTGTCGCGCGAACGCGCTCTCGAAGCGCTTGGGAGCGCATCTGGATCGTGGCGCATCCAACGTTCGCACTACACCGCGAGTGGTCCACACGACCGAGTTGGCAGTTGTGCCGGTTCCACTGCTGCCCGGACGGATGATTGAGCCCACTGAGGACCCGGCGGGTGTCAACCAATCCGCGGCTGCTCAACTGTTCCAAAACGCCGCTTGGAACCGGGCCGAACGGAACCAACCATGCGTTTGGCAGCCGCTGCAGCTCATGGAGAAGATGTCTCTCAACCATATCCCAAAGGAAGGCGGATCGAGCCCAGTTCGCTCCCGAGTAGTTCTTCCACTGGCCCTTCTTGAGTTCGAGGACAGGGTAGCGAAACACTGATGTGTAATGCACCCTTGCGGCTGCCTCCTCAAACAGCAGGGAGCAGGACGATAGGTTGAACACGCTGTTCAACTCAAAATGATCCATCAGCAGGGCAGCGATTTCGCGCATCTCGCCTTTGAATGAAGCCTCCTGCTTTGCCCGAGCGGCTGCATCTTCGAAGGTGGCTCCTGCCCGCAGTTCGCGACGCATCGCCAGCAGAGCGGCCTCCGCTTGCTGCTTTCCCGGCGTGATTCCGAGGATCACGATATCGGCGCTGTCGTTGATCCAGTCGAAGGGCGCGTAGAACGCCGCTAATGCGCCTTCGCTGCCCTTGGTGAACCCTGCGTGGTCCAGCAGGCCGCCGCTGTTCACCGCCGCTGCAAGCGACGCCTCGTCCGCGTCAAGCAGCGCAGGAGCAAGGCGGCTCAGCGCGAGCAAGTCAGTAGGGTCCAACACTATATTCTATCCAATCTAGCGTGAACGCAGCCCGTCGATGCTGCCGAACGTGGAGGGGCTGTTGGGCAGCTAGAGGGAGCCGATTCCGCGAGCAACGTCTGACGCTACCAGCGGCCCGCGAGAACCTAGCGCAACTCAAGGCGGGACAGAAGATTCCGCACCGACGATGGATGCCAGCGCCCGCCTCGCGGAGTGACGATCCCGCGCTCATTCAGCTCCCTCGCGATGGACGGTAAGGAAACCGCTCCCGCCGCTCGAATATCTGAGATGATGGGCGCATAGTCCACCGCACGCGCAACCGCGTTCGCCTTGACGGCTTCGAGGGCTGCCGTGTTGCCCTTGTTGGCTCGCCGCAACGGAGCAGCTCCGTTGGGGTTGCCGAGCTTCACGCCGCGCTCCTTCGCAGCGGTCAGCGCCGTCCTGGTGCGCTCCGCGATGCGGTCTCGCTCATCCTCATTGATGACCGCCAGGAGGCCAATGGTGAGGCGATTCACGTCTGGGTTGTCGGCGCAGGCAAAATCCACGCCGCTGTTGCGGACCTTGAGCGTGAACTCGGCGTCGCGGCTGAGGCGGTCCAGCTTCGCCACCACCAACTTCGCCCCCATGACCTTCGCCCGGTTCAGCGCTGCGGCGAGCTGCGGGCGGCCGTTGCGCTTGCCACTCTCGACTTCGGTGAACTCCGCGATGATGCTCACATGTCCCAGGGATGGTAAGGCGACTGGCGGATCCAGCGCGTCGCCAGCCATTTGATCCCGTTGGTTACGGGAAGCCCGGCGTGACGCGTTCGCGGGTCGCCGCGGCCGTCCGGCAGGAGATTCTGGAAGATCAGGACGTCGCCCATCCGGCCCTTCGCGGAGATCCCCAGTTCCGGAAACTGGGTTTCACCGCCGCCATAGCCCTCGTTCAGGTAGACGAGCGCCGTCCAGGTCCGCTGATTTGTCACGCCGGGCAGGGCATCGATATGCGGCTTGTATTCTTCCCCGGGACGATAGCGGAGCACGTGCAAGGGTTCGCCCCACGCGGCTTCGGTTCCGGTCGCCCGGGCCAGCCGCCGATTGAGGGCGTTGATCACGAGATCCTCCTGCACGGGCCCGAAGCTCGTTCCATGCGACGTCCGGGTCGGGTGCGGAACGCGCTGGCCGCTGACCGGATGGATGACGAAGGACGGTTCGAGGTTCGGCTCGGCCAGAGTCATCACGTAACGGCACTCTTCCGGCAGCAGCAGACCTCGAATCAGCTCGATCCGCGGCGCGTTCGAGAGCGTCTCGCGAGCCGCATCGCCGGCCGCCGATTCCGGAAGCATCCTCGGCAGGAACTGAAGCTGCAGGGCGGCAAAGGGATCCTTCCCCGCAATGCCTTCAAGGATCCGGCGCGCAAGGAGCGGATCGGTCTGGCAGCCCGTCCCGTTGGCGACGAGAAAGGCGCGCGTTCGGGCGGCTTCGACCTGCCCCTTGGCGGCTGCAGCCTCCAGCAGCCTGTGAGCCGCCGGGAGATCGCGCGGGCCGTACAGAGCGAACAGCCGCCAGTGAGCCAACATGAGGAGGGACTCGGTGTCGCCGGCCGCCGCCTCCCGCTCAACCAGCGCGACGGCCTCGGCCTGGCGCCCCTGCCTGACCAGCGCTCGAGCGGTTTCGATCGTGCTCATGGGAGCAGGTGCTTCTGGATCTTGCCCGCCGAGGTTCGCGGGAATTCGGCGACGAACTCGAAGCTGACCGGCACCTTGTAAGCGGCGAGCCGCTGCCGGCAATATTCGCGAAGCTCCGCGCCATCGAGCCTCGCCCCCTCGGCGAGCTGGACGAAGGCTCGTCCGACCTCTCCCCATCGGGGGTCCGGCTGGCCCAGTACGGCGACATCGGCGACGGCGGGATGGGCACAGAGCACGTTCTCGACCTCCGCCGGATAGACATTCTCACCCCCGGAGATGAACATCTCCTTCCGCCGACCGACGATGTAGTAGAAGCCATCCTGGTCGCGCCGGGCGAGGTCGCCGGACCGGAGCCAGCCATCCTCGGTGAAGGCGGCACGGGTCGCCTCCTCGTTGCGCCAGTAGCCGGGAGTGACTCCGGGGCCGGAAAAGAGCAGGTCGCCCACTTCCCCTTCGGGGACATCGTCGCCCCTGGAGTCGACGATCCGAACCGAGCAGAGCAGCTGCGGCTTGCCGACCGAACCGACCTTGTCCCAGGCGTCGGCCGGGTCGAGCAGGAAGGCGGTCGGACCGGTTTCGGTCATCCCCATGCCGTTGCACACCCGGACGCCGAGTTCGCGGAAGTGCTGGACGAGCACGTCGGGCAGCGGGGCGCCGCCGCACCCCCAATGTCGAACATGGTCGAGGGGAGCCGAGGCGAAGCGGGGATGATCGAGCAGGCTCTGATAGACGGTCGGAACGGCGAAGAAGGCGTCGAGACGCTTGTGCCGGAAGAGATCGACGAGCGCGTCGGCGTCGAACGCGTCGAGAACCAGGACCCGGCCGCCAGCGATCAGGGTCGGCAGACTGTGGAGGTTGATTCCCGCGGTGTGGAAGAGTGGCAGGAAATTGGCGGTGACGTCGCTCGAGCGAAGATCGATGCAGGAACCGATATTCACATAGTTCGCAAGCGCCATCCGGTAGGTGTAGACGACCCCCTTGGGCCGGCCCGTCGTTCCCGAAGTGTAAAGCAGGTACCAGGTCGAGGCGGCGGGCCAGAGCCGCCGCCACCGTCGCGGTTCGATCGCCTCCAGGGCGCCTTCATAGTCGCGGTCGAGATCGAGACCGGGAGGCGGATTGCCGAGGCGCGAGACGATTTCCCGATCGCGCGAGTCATGGACCAGAAGGCTCGGCTCGCAATCGGCGATCAAGCCGTCCAGTTCTGCCGGCGGCATTCGCCAGTTCAGCGGGACGAGCACTGCGCCCAGCTTCGCACTGGCGAACAGCAGCTCGAAAAATTCCGGGCGGTTGCGGCACAGGATCGCGATCCTGTCACCCTGGCCGACGCCCAGCGAGGCGAGCAGGGCCGCGGCGAGCCCGGAACGGCGATCGAGCTCGGCATAAGTGACGGTCCGTCCGCTCGCGACCGCCTCGATCGCGATCTTGTCGGGGGTGAGTTCGGCCCGCCTGGCGATCAGGTCGGGGATGTCGCCGATCATGTCTGCCGTTTCCTCAAACCTTCGGAAACGAAATCGATGGCGAGATCGGCCACCTTCTCTGGAGCCATGTCCTTGTCCCAGATGGCGTATCGCATGCCGAGGAAGACGCTCATCCCGATCAGGGCCCAGGCCCGCAGTTCGTCCGGTCCGTCCGAAATCTCGTCACGCTTGCGGGCGGCGGCAAGCCCCTGGCGGTAGCCGTCGACGAATGTCCGGTAATGCTCCCGATAGACGTCCTCGGCGACGAACTGCGCTTCTTCGATGATCCTGTAGAGCTCCGGATGCCTGCGCGTGAAGGCCAGAAAGGCGGCAAGTCCGATCCGCTCGGCGGCGAGTCGGTCGGGGGCGCCCGCCACCGCTTCCGCGACATGGCTGCGGGTGGCATGGCTCATGTCGCGGACGAGCGCCCGGAACAGTTCCTCCTTGCTTTCGAAATAGGTGTAGAAGGTGCCGAGCGCCACGCCGGCCCGGGCGGTGATGCCGGTGATCGCCGCATCGTGGAAGCCGCGCTCCCCGAACTCCTGAGCGGCCGCCTCGAGCAGCTTTCGGACGGTTCGCCGCCCGCGCTCGGTTCGCGGGGCCTTCTCGGCCGATACGGCGGTCTGTGCGAGATCGTTCATTCGGCCCCTCCAAAGCGGGAATCTGAACCGGCTTTCAGATCAGCGCAAGGTGCTTGGCGCTAGCCCTTCGGTCGTCAGCCGCGCCAGAGCGGCCGAAGGAGGCGCGCTGCCGCCCGGCTGCGGACGAAGAGATGGTCCATCAGTTCCGGGCCGGCGGTCGCTCCCATGCTGCTCTTCTCGCCACCGTCGCCGGTGCCAAGGTTGAGCAACCCGACACCCCGCTCCCGGACATGCATGTAGGTCCGGTAATTGGTGACGTAGCCAGGGCTGTGGCGGGCGAAGCGCTCATCATAGCTGGTGGCGATGGCATAGCGGGTGTTTCCGCAGTCGAGGCCGAAACTGAAGGCGACGGGCTGACCGTCGATCCAGAGCAGGCCGACGCTCAGCATGTCGGCCAGGACAGGATCGCGGACCATGGCCTCCCAGCCCAGCCGCGGGTCGATGAACTTGGGATCGGCACCGGCTTCCCGCCCGGCCCAGCTGTTGCGCTCGATCGTCCGAAGCGCTTCGAACAGATCTGCGGTCCAGTCGTCGCCGCTGATGAAGCGCCACTCCACGAGCCCGAGCTTGGCCAGCCTCTTCTCCTGCTTGTGCAGGTTGCGAAGGGTCGATGAGCGGGGCCATCCTTCCTGGGAAATGTCGAGGACGTAGGTTGAACCGACTGGCCGGGTCAGGACGGAAAAGCCGCAGCGCTCGGCGATCCGAAGCAGCCGACTCGCCGAGGGATCATCCTGCGGCACCGGCCCCAGGCGCCAGGCCCGGCCGAGCGCCCGCCGCGCCTGGCGCGACGCGAAGAAGGCGGCGAGCTCGTCGTCGGAAGCGTCCTCGTTGATGGGAAAGCTTCGGAAGGGCCAGTAGCTGCCGGGAACCGCGCGCAGGCCGAGCCATTGGGGGCCGAGACTTGTCGTCGGCAGGGCGGCGATGATCGCCTTGTCCGAACGGGCGCCGACCAGGGTCGACGATCGGGCGCCGTTCCCCGCTTCATACCAGGCCTGTCTAAGGAAGCGGCAGGCTGCGGCAGCAGCGGTGGCGGCGGAGTCGATGGCGGGAGCGATGCCGCCTTCCAGCCAGATCTCGATCATGCCCGGCTCACGAGGCGCTTGGTCAAGGCCACGAGACGATCGAAACCGTTCAGAGCCTTACCGGCGAGAAGATTGGCCGGCGTCCGCCGGACAAGCAGCAGATCGACGCAGTCGATGGCGCCGGTCGCGAACCGCCTCTTATGTTCGCCATCGCCTTCAGTGAAGTCGAAATAAGCGAAATGGCCTTCGTCCATAAGCTGTCGCATGGCCTCCAATTGGAGCACGGTACCGGGCGAATAGTCGGCAAAGTCCGGATCGTAACCCAGAAAGGCGTAAAGCAGGCTTTTGCCTTCCGCTGGCGCGTAGAGATAGCTGATCGGCCGGTCGTCCACGAACAGGAGCCAGGCCCGGACGGCATTGTTGCGGGCGAGCGACTTCATCTCCGCCACCGCTCCCGATCCGTCGGGTAGCCCGGCACCGAGCATCCGCTCCTGATAGGTGCGCTCGGAGAGGCTGCGGGCCCACCGGTGAAAAGTCTCGATCTCCGATTCCGTCCGATAGCAGCGCGCGTCGATTGCCCCGCCGGAGCGTTCGGCCAGCCGGCGCTGCTTGCGCCTCAGGGTCGATCGGGTCTTCGCCGAAAAGCCCGACAGATAGGCTTCGAACGACGATTCGAGGCTGGCGTAGCTTCGCCGGTAACGCTGGCGGACAAAAGCGTGGAGATCCGCTCGATCGCCGATCAGGCGCTCGGCCGAAGCGACCGGCAGCGACGTGACAAGATAGCCGTCGGCGCCGTCGAGCGCGGGCAGTCTCGGGAGTCGGCCGGCCAACGCCTCCTCCAGCGGCAGCGCCCGCCGGACAAGGCGGCGACGCAGCCGCCAGATAGTGCGCGTTCCGACCCTGAACGGCAGCACGACTTCAGAGGCTGGCGAGTGCAACCAGCTCCTCCATCGCGGCAAGCGGCGGAATCGCCGCAATCGCAAGCCCGATCCTGGGCCGCTCGTAGCGGGCCGCTCCCCAAGCCTGCTCCGCCATCCGACGGGCTGTGCGCAGCCGCCATTCGGGCATCGGATCGGCTTTCTGACCCGTCGGCAGCGCGGGCAGCGACTCGAAGTTCGCTGTCGGCATCGACTCGCCATGATCCGCAAGGAAGGCGCAGAGCCGGTCGAAGCGACCGCGAACGAGCCGGTTGGCACGCCGCCCGTCGCGGGTAGCAAGTTCGAAGCTGTGGCCGACGATGGTGACGACCGGGTGCGACCGTTCGGCCGCGTGACGGAGGGCCGCACGCATTTCCTGAGTCGACAGGGCGCAGATCTGGAATGGGCGAAGGCCGCCTCGGCACCTTATCAGGGTCACTGGAACCTCGACGATCCCAGCGCAGGTGGTCGGGGCAATGAGTGGGCGATCGAGAGGCAGCTGGCTGGGCCACGGATGTTCGGCGCCGTTATGGCTGCTGTCGTACCTCAACCCGAGCTGTCGCAGCGCTTCGAGCGTGTTGAGGTCCGCGCCATAACTGCCGGCGCGAAAAGCGATCGGACGGGGAGCGCCGGCCTCGACCAGAAGGTCGATCCCCGAACCGATCAGATCGCATTGCTCCTGAAGGCTGAGCCCGGTCAATTCGAACCGAGGCTGCTCCCGGCCGGTCGCCAGATCGGCCCAGAAGCTGTGGACATGGAGTTGAACCTCCTGTCCGGCGGCGAGGATCGGCTCGACCATCGAGCGGACGACTTCCGCGCCGTAAAGAAGCCCCGGCATCGGATCGACGAAGAAGCAGGCGCTGAGACCGTGCCGCCGAAGCTGTTCGAGCTGGTAGGGTATCCCGACCCCGCTCGCCTCGTAGCTGTGCACGAAATTTTCGCGCCACCCCTGCCCCGGCGAATAATGGCGCCAGGTCAGCTCGGTATCGATCGTCAGGAGAACGCGCGTCGCCATGCTTGGCGCCTAGCAGAAGCGGGTGAAGGGATGTTTAAGCCTCAAACTGAACATTGACTCAAGTTTCAGTTCATGCGACTGGCGGCGCCAGCCGAGAGACTTCGCAAGGAGCGGCGGCGGGGGAGGACGTTCTGGAGCATTTCACCGCATCGGACGGGGCGCGCATCGCCTATCGCGACGAAGGCCGTGGCCCGCCGCTCGTGCTTCTGCACGGGCTGATGGCGCATGGCGGCTTCTTCCGCGAACAGGAAGCGCTGGCGAAGCGGTTCCGTCTGATCCGGATCGACCTTCGCGGTCACGGCGGCTCGGCTCGACCGGGCGAGCGACCGAGCGTCGAACAGATCGCGCGCGATGTCGCCGAACTTGCCGAGGCGCTCGGACTTCACGAAGCGATCGGGGTTGGCTGGTCGCTCGGCGCCACCGTGCTTTGGCACGTTCTGAGCGGGCCTGCCGCTCGGCGCTTCGCCGGCGCGGTGGTCGTGGACATGACGGCCCGAGTGCTCAACGACGACGACTGGACGCTCGGCCTCTCTCCTGAAGCCTGCGAGGCACGAACAGCCGCCATCCGAACCGACTTCCAAAGCTTCGCGGTGGATGCCGGCCAGGCCATTTTCGCCCAGCCGATTTCCGACAACGCGCGAGAAGCCGCCGACTGGGCAAGCTTCGAATTCGCCCGCAACGAGCCGGAAACGATCGCCGCTCTCTGGGCCTCGCTCGTCGGCCAGGACGTTCGGTCGCTGCTCACCCGAATCCAGCACCCGACGCTGATCGTCCATGGAGCGCAGAGCCGCCTCTATGGCGAGGATACGGCCGACCATCTCGTGGCGGCCCTGCCGAACGCCGAGGCCGTGCGCTTCGATGGTTCCGGCCATGCTCCTCATCTCGAGCAGCCGGAATTGTTCAACGCCACTTTGACCGATTTTGCGGAGCGCCTGTTTCGCGCCCGCACCACCCAGAACAGCAGCCATTGAGGAGGAAGCCCGATGTCCACCAGAACCCGACTGATCACCGCCATGAAGCTCGGCAGCGCCACCATCGCGCTGGCGGCCGCGGCCCCGCTCTACGCCCAGGACGAACTCGCAAGTTCGACCGTCGCCGAAGAAGCGGCGGCAGCCGCCAACCAGGATGAGGTCATCCTCGTCACCGCCCGGCGGCGGGCCGAGAGCATCACCGACGTGCCGCTCGCCATTACCGCCTATTCGGCCGATCAGCTCGAGGCCGAAGGTGCGCTCGACATCACCGACATTTCGGACACGACGCCCAACGTCACCCTCGAGGCGTCGCGCGGCACCAACTCCACGCTCACCGCCTTCATTCGCGGCGTGGGCCAGCAGGATCCCGTGGCCGGGTTCGAAGCCGGGGTCGGAATCTACCTCGACGACGTCTACCTCAACCGGCCGCAGGCCGCCCTCCTCGACATCTACAATGTCGAGCGCATCGAAATCCTCCGCGGTCCCCAGGGAACGCTCTACGGCCGCAACACGATCGGCGGCGCGATCAAATATGTGACTCGCCGCATTCCGCGCGACCCCGAGCTGCGGGTTCGAGCCACCGTCGGCACCTACGACCAGGCGGATCTCGTCGTGACGGGAAGCACTCCCGTCGGTTCGGGATTGCTCCGGGTCGGCGCCTCCGCGGCGCGTCTGTCCCGAGGGGGATTCGGTGAAAACCTCACCACGGGCGAAGAGAATTACAATCGCGACATCTGGGCGGGACGAGTCTCGGCGGAGGTCAACAATGACAACAATCTCTTCGTCCGGGTCCAGGCGGACCTTACCCAGGACAACAGCAATACGCGAGGCGGTCACCGGCTCATTCCCGGCCTGGTTTCGGGCGCGCCCGTCCTCGAAGACGAGTTCGACACGCGCGGCGGGCTGCTCGATCCCGAGCAGGACGTGCGCGCCTGGGGCGTCAGCCTCTATGCCGAGGTCCAGCCCTGGGACGGCTGGACCCTGCGAAGCATCAGCGCCTATCGCCGCGATCGCAGCGGCACGCCGATCGACTTCGACGCGCTTCCGGCGGTCGATGTCGACGTCCCGGCCGTTTATCGCAACAGCCAGACGTCGCAGGAGCTTCAGATCCTTTACAGCAGCGGCCCGTTCAACGGACTGCTCGGCGCTTATTATCTCGACGCCAATGCCGTGACCATCTTCGACGTCCGGCTGCCGGGCGGAGTCACCGCGTTGACGTTCGGCGATGTCGACACCGAGACCTTCGCGCTCTTCGGCGACTTCACCTATGACATTTCGGAGCAGTTCAGCGTCTCGCTCGGCGGCCGCTACACTTGGGACCAGCGCACGTCCGACATCGACCGCGGCGTCTATCTGGGCGGAGGCGGATCCCCCTTCTTCGGCGGAACGGGTACCCGGATCCTGACCCAGTCGGACTTCACCGGCACCGCCACGTTCAAGGAATTCACGCCTCGCGCCTCGGTAAGCTATCGACCGGGACCGAACCAGACGATCTACGCCAGCTATTCGGCCGGCTTCAAAGGCGGCGGCTTCGACCCGCGCGGCGTTTCCACGGCGTGCCGCAATGCGCAGGGCGGCGCCTGCAATGCCGAGGAGCTGTTCGACTTCATGTCGTTCGAGCCCGAGACGGTCGACAGCTACGAACTCGGCTATCGCGCTTCCCTTTTCGATCGCCGGGTCAACCTGGCTCTGGCCCTCTTCCACGCCGACTACAACAATGTTCAGATCCCCGGATCGGTGGGAACGGTGCTGAACGGCCAGCAGACCTTCATCGGAGTCACCACCAATGCCGCCAAGGCGCGCTTCCAGGGCCTCGAATTCGAGGGCAATGCTCTGGTCGGTCGTAGCCTCGCCGCGGCCGGCGACCGCTTCAACATCTCCTGGTCGCTCGGCTATCTGAACGCCGACTACAGGGAATATATCGATGCCCGCGGCATCGACGTCGCCGATCGCCGGGAAGTTCAGAACACGCCGGAATGGACGGCGAGCGGGACCCTCAACTATGGGGTGCCGGTCGGACCCGGAATGCTCAATTTCATCACCACCCTTTCCTATCGAAGCGCCAGCCAGCAGTTCGAGCTGCGCACGCCGGGCCTCGATCAGGGCGGCTTCGCGCTCTGGGACGCCAATCTGGTCTGGCGATCGGACGACGATCGCTGGTCGATCGGGCTTCACGGCCGCAACCTGACCGACAAGCGTTACATCGTCTCCGGCTACAACTTCCTTGCCCAGGATCCCGACACCGGCGATTTCCGTCGGAACGCGCAGGGCCGGCTCGTTCCCACTCTGGGCGCCGAAGGGGTACTGACGGCTTATTACGGCAATCCGCGGCAGGTCTACCTGTCGGTCGGCCTGACTTTCTAAGGAGCGAACATGACGGCGGGGAGCAAAGCTGACGAGAAAGGTCCCGGCGGGCGCGTACTCGTCATCCTGCTCCTCGCCTACATCTTCAACTTCATCGACCGGCAGATCATTGGCATCCTGGCGGTGCCGATAAAGGCGGAGCTCCAGCTCACCGATACCCAGCTCAGCCTGATGGGTGGGATCGCCTTCGCCCTCTTCTATTCCGGGCTCGCCATTCCGATCGCCTGGCTCGCCGACCGCAAGAGCCGGGTCAACATCATCGCCTTCTCGGTTGCGCTGTGGAGCCTCTTCACCGCTGTTTGCGGCCTGGCCCAGAATTTCTGGCAGCTCTTCCTGGCTCGAATGGGCGTCGGGATCGGCGAAGCCGGAGGCGTCGCGCCCTCCTATGCGCTGATCTCCGATTTCTACCCGAAGTCGAAGCGGGCCCGGGCGCTCGCTTTCTTCTCCCTCGGGATCCCGATCGGCTCCGCGCTCGGTGTCTTTTTCGGCGGCTGGATCGCCAGCAATCTCGACTGGCGCTCGGCCTTCCTCATCGTCGGCTTGGCCGGACTTCCCGCAGCGCTTCTCGTCAAGCTGGGAGTCCCCGAGCCGGTGCGCGGCGGGTTCGACACGGTGGACGGAAGAGCGAGCGACCCGGCACCGCCCTTTCCCGCGGTCGCGAGGACGCTTGCGGCTACACCGAGTTTCTGGCTGCTGTCCTTCGGCGCGGCTTCAGGGTCGATCCTCGGCTATGGACTGATCTTCTGGCTTCCGAGCTTCTTCAATCGAAGCTTCGATCTCGAGCTTCAGCAGGTCGGCTGGTTCTACGGCTCGATCGTTCTGGTCGGCGGGATCGCCGGCACCTGGCTCGGCGGCTGGCTCGGTGACCGAACCGGGCCCGACCGGCCCGCCAGCTACGCCCTCATTCCGGCAATCTGTTTCCTGATCGCCGCCCCGACCTTCGCGATCGGCCTGTTCGCGCCCTCGCTCGAAGTGGCGTGGATCCTCTTCGCGATCGGTCAGATGCTCGCTTTGGCCTGGCTCGGCCCGGTGATCGCCGCCGTGCAGCACATCGTCCCGCCCAACATGCGGGCGACCTCATCGGCCTGCATGCTGTTCATCAACAATCTGATCGGAATCGGCTTCGGGATCTTCTTCCTCGGCTTCATGTCGGACACGATGGCCGAAGCCTATGGCGAGCAGTCGCTTCGCTATTCGATCCTGTACGGCCTTGGCTTCTACCTGCTCAGCGCCCTGCTCTACTTCATCGCCTCGCGGCGGCTGGAGAAGGACTGGTATTCGGCCTGACGAAGGCGCTCAGGTGGCGAAGTCCGGATCCAGCCGGTACGCCTTGCGAAGCAGAGCGGGCCAGGCAAGCGCTCCAGCCGCAAGCTTCAGCCCCATCTTGCCCTGCTGGGCGGTGACTTCCGGCGCTCCCTGAGGCGGGTTGTTGAGATTGTCGCCGGCGGAGAGAGCCAGGATCTGCGCCTGGCAGGCGCGCTCCAGGAAATAGATCCGGATGAACGCCTCGCCGACCGTCTCGCCGACGGCCAGAGTCCCGTGATTGCGCAGAAGCATCGCGCATTTCTGCCCCAGGTCGGCGATGATCCGCTCCCGCTCGTCGAGGTCGACGGCGACGCCCTCATAATCGTGATAGGCGACTTCGTCCCGGATCAGCATCGCCGTCTGGGTCAGCGGAAGCAGTCCGTCGCCATGGGCCGAAACAGCCTGGCCGTGCGGCGTGTGAAGGTGGATCACCGCCTGGGCATCCTCCCGCGCCATATGGATCGCGCTATGGATGGTGAAGCCGGCGGGATTGGTGATGAACGGCGTGGGTTCGACCGGAAGGCCGTTCATGTCGACCTTGATGAGGCTGGAGGCGGTCACCTCCTCGAACATCAGATTGTAGGGGTTGAGCAGGAAGTGATGCTCAGGCCCGGGGATCCGCGCCGACAAATGGGTGAAGATGAGGTCGTCCCAGCCATAATGAGCGACGAGCCGGTAGGCAGCGGCAAGGTCCACGCGGATCTTCCACTCCTCGTCGCTGACCTTGCCCTCCAGCGAAGGGATTTCGACCGCTGAAACGGGGGTCGCTTCCGTCATTCCCCGCCCGATCGCTTCGACGCGTCCCATTCAGGCCTCCTCCTTCTCTGCGTGTCTCCTTACCCCTTTGTCGCCGCCGGCGCGACCCGATCCGGATGAGCCGCGGCGAAGGCCTCGATCCGGCTCGCTTCCGCGTCGACCCGGACGAGCGTGGGATAGGCGTCCAGCGGAACCTCGAATCGACGGGCATTGTACATTTGCGGCACCAGGCAGATGTCCGCCAAAGTGGGCAGGTCACCGAACAGGAAGCGTCCTGCCCCCGGTGCGGCGAGCGCTTCGAGCGCATCGAAGCCCTCGCTGACCCAGTGGCGATACCATTCGTCCCGCTGCTCCTGAGGGTGACCGAGCGCCGAAAGCCGCTTGAGCACGCGCAGGTTGTTGAGCGGGTGAATGTCGCAGGCGATCGTCAGCGCCAGAGCGCGCACATGGGCGGCCTCGGCCGGGTCGCGGGGCAGAAGCGGCGGATCAGGGCGGGTCGAGTCCAGCCAGTCGATGATGGCGAGGCTTTGAGTCAGGCGTCGGCCGTCAACCTCCAACATCGGCACGAATCCCTGCGGATTGCGGCCTTTATATTCCGGCTCGCGTTGCTCGCCGTCGATCAGGCTGACGGCGACCCGATCATATTCGGCACCCTTGAGATTGAGCGCGATTCGCACCCGATAGCTCGCCGAGGAGCGGTGATAGTCATAGAGCAGGATCCGGGACATGGAGCCTTGATAGCCGCGCGCTCCGCCGAGCGGAATGGCGGTGTCATTGCGGACCCTTGCCGGCCGGGCCAGGCTGCGCTGCGGCCCGGCCGGCTTGATCCGGACTTAGCGGCAAGCCTCCAGCACCATGTTGAATGGCGTTTCCGCGGCCCGCCGCACCTTGTTCAGACCGCCTTCGCGAAGCACGGCTTCAAGCCGCTTCTGTCCGGCCTGTGCACCGAGGGCCGCGCCAACCTCCTGGCCCAGTGAGGCGGGCACACAGAAGTTGGTGGAGGCGGCATAGAAGATCCGCCCGACCGGGTGCAGATTGTCTTCCAGGGCATCGCCGGCCATCGGCTCGACCAGCATCACCTTCCCGTCCGGCGCCAGCGCCTCGGCCATGTGCCGGGCGGCGCCGACAGGGTCGCCCATGTCGTGGAGCGCGTCGAACAAGGTGATGAGATCGAATCCCCGGCCGGGGAAATCCTGAGCCCTCGCCACCTCGAAGCGCGCATTGGCCAGTCCCTTCGCCTGGCTGCGGGCCTCCTCGATCGATGCGTCGTGGAAATCGAAGCCGACGAATTCCGAGTTCGGGAAGGCCTCGGCCATGATCACCGTCGACGTGCCGTGGCCGCAGCCGACGTCCGCGACGCGGGCCCCTCGCTCGAGCCTTTCGACCACTCCGTCCAGCGCCGGCAGCCACGAACTGAGCAGATTGGACCGGTAGCCGGGACGGAAGAATCGGTCCGTGCCACAGAACAGGCAGCTGCACCGCTCCGTCCAGGAGACGCCCTTGCCCGTCCTGAACGCCTCCTTCAGCCGCGGCCGGTCCGCATAAGTGGCGACCAGGGCCTGAAAGCCGCCGACCATGTTGACCAGGCTGTCCTCGTCGGCGAGCACCGCCGACTGCTCCGGCGAAAGGCTGAACCGGCCGGTCGAGGCGTCATAGCTGATGAAGCCCGACGCTGCCTGGGCGGAGGCCCATTCCCGCACATAGCGTTCGTGCGTTCCGGTGGCCGCGGCGAGCGCGTCGGAATTCAAGGGCCCTTTCTCGGCCAAGGCCGAATAAAGGCCGAGTTCGTCTCCCAATATGACCAGGGCGGCGTTCTGCGCCGCGCCAAGCTCGTTGACCATCAGTCCAAGCAAAGCGTGAAGCTTGTTTTCGTCGATCTGCATGATGTTTGCTCTCGCCATTGTTTCGAAAAGTCGCCCCTTGCCTCACCCATAAGGATGGCGGCGCGACGGGATCAGTGGCAAAAGGGCTGCGATGGAGCCGATCGCGCCACCAGGCGGGGACGAAAGGCGACGGCCGCTCGATGTCAGCATCGTGCTGTTCCGCGAATCCGACCCCTGCGTCATCTACGGCATCTACGACACGCTCTATGCCCCGGGCGTGTTCTGGAACCGGATGGAGGGGCGCGACTGCGAGCCGCTGTTCCGGCCCCGTCTCGTCGCCGCGGCACCCGATCCGATCGAGCTGTTCACCGGAGTCACGATCGTTCCCCACGAGTCGATCGAAGAGGTCGAGCGGACGGACATCGTCTTCGTTCCGAACGTCATGGTTTACTCGGCGGAGTGCATCCGCCGTCTCGACCGGCGACTGATCGCCTGGATCCGCGACATGCACGCGCTCGGAGCACAGGTGTTGGCTTCCTGCGGCGGGCCGATCGTCCTCGCCGAGGCGGGCCTGCTCGACGGCCGCTCGGCGACCACTCACTGGAGCTATGTCAGCCTTCTTCGAAGCGAGTTTCCGGACGTCGACGTTCAGGAGAACAGGATCCTCGTCCAGAGCGGACCAGGCCATTCCCTGCTCTGCTCCGGCGGCTCATCGTCCTGGCAGGACCTCTGCCTCTATATGATCGCCCGCCACGGCGGAATCGCCGAAGCGCTCCGGATCTCGAAAATTTTCCTGTACCAGTGGCATCGCGACGGACAGCAGCCTTATGCGTCCATGGTCGTGAATGTCGGCCATGGCGACTCGGCCATCCTGCGTTGCCAGCAGTGGCTGGCGGAGCATTACGACCGTCCCGACCTGATCGGCGAGGTCGCGGCCCTGTCCGGCCTTTCCAAGCGCACCTTCGATCGTCGGTTTCGCGCGGCAACCGGCTACGCTCCGCTCGAATATGTCCAGTCGCTCCGGATCGAGGAGGCCAAGCAGATGCTCGAAACCGGCGAGGAGGCCGTGGAGGAGATTGCCCGTCAGGTCGGCTATCAGGATCCGGCCTCGTTCCGTCGGCTCTTCCGGCGCCACGTCGGGATGGCCCCTGGAGACTATCGTCGGAAGTTCCAGGTACCGGTGAACATGCTGCTCGACTCCGGCGGCTCGATCTGATTCCGACCCGGTGGTCGCCAGCGTTCGGCGGCCTGCCGTTGCGGAGCCGAAGCGGACACCCTAGGTGGGAGAACAGCACCATCCCGGGAGACCATTGATGCGCGCACGCCAGATTGCCGTTCTTGCACCGATCATGGTCCTACTTTCTGCCTGCGGGGTCAATTCGATCCCGACCGCGGAGGAGCAGGCGAAGGCAGAATGGGCCGACGTCCAGGCCGCCTATCAGCGGCGCGCCAATCTGATCCCCAACCTGGTCGCAACCGTCCAGGGCGCCGCAGCCTCGGAAGAGCGGATCCTCACCGAGGTGACCCAGGCGCGGGCCGACGCGACTCGGATCACGGTTCCGCCCGAGCAGCTCAGCGACCCACAGGCGATGGCTCGCTTCGCCGAGGCCCAGACCCGGCTCACCCTCACCCTCCAGCGGCTTCAGGAGGCCTATCCCCAGCTCCAGAGCCAGCAGAATTTCGCGACCCTGATGTCGCAGCTGGAAGGCACGGAGAACCGCATCACCATAGCGATCCGCGACTATAACGAGGCGGTCCGCGCTTATAATACCGAGATCCGTACCTTCCCGTCGGTGATCGGCGCCCGGATCATCTACGGTTCGGAACCGATGGTGCCGTTCGAGGCCACCGTGCCCAACGCCGACGTCGCTCCGACCGTGAATTTCGACACCAACACGCAGTGACGGGGCGCGGCCCCTTGGAAGCGCCCTTGCCCCTCCTGATCGCCTCGGGAGGCGCTGCCAACCTGTCGGACCCCGTTGCCGGTGGCAGCCGAAAGCTGATCGAGCGTCTCCGCTTCCGGCCATCGGCTTCGGAGATCGCCCGGCAGGACGGAGTCGTCACATGATCCGAAGTCTTTTTCTCCTGCTTCTGTTGATCGCCGCTTCGCCGGCGGCAGCGCAGAATTTTCCCGAGCTGACCGGGCGGGTCGTCGATCAGGCCGACCTGCTGTCGCCCGAGCAGGAGGCGGAGCTCACCAGCCGGCTTCAGGCGCTCGAACAGGCTTCCAGCCGGCAGCTGGTCGTTGCCACGATCGCCAGTCTGGAAGACTATCCGATCGAGGATTACGGCTATCAGCTCGGACGCCACTGGGGCATCGGCCAGAGCGAGGCCAATAACGGCACGCTCCTGATCGTCGCCCCCAACGAGAAGAAGGTCCGGATCGAAGTCGGCTATGGGCTGGAGCCGATCCTCACCGACGCTCTCTCGCACCAGATCATCCAGGAGCAGATCCTGCCGCGCTTCCGCAGCGGCGACTTTCCGGGCGGGATCGGCGCCGGGGTCGACTCGATCATCCAGCAGCTTCAGGCGCCTCCCGAGGAAGCCGAGCAGCGCGCTCTGGCGGCCGCTCAGGCCCGGCAAGGCGGCGGCGAGAGTGGATCGGTCTTCCCCCTCATCTTCTGGATCGTCGTTCTGATGTTCATCATCATCCCGATGCTTCGAAGCGGCTTCGGCGGACGCAGATATCGGGGCCGGCGCCGCCGCCACGGCGGACCGATCATCATCTGGGGGCCCGGGATGGGCAGCGGCGGATGGGGCGGCGGTTCATCGGGCAGCAGCTGGGGCGGCTGGAGCGGCGGCGGAGGCGGAAGCTTCGGCGGCTTTTCGGGTGGCGGCGGGTCGTTCGGCGGCGGCGGAGCCTCAGGAGGATGGTGATGAATCGCCTGACAGCGGAGGAGCATAAGCTGGTCACCGCGGCCGTGACCAAGGCCGAAACCGAAAGCGACGGCGAGATCGTCACGATCGTCGCCGGGCGGTCGGACGCCTATCACGACGTCGCGCTCCACTATTCGGTGCTGGCCATGCTGCTGGTTCCAGCCAAGCTCGCGCTCCTCCCACAAGGGTGGATCGACTGGGCGGCCGGCCTCGCCTTGGGCTGGAATGCCGAATTTTCGAGAGGCGCGCTGATGCTCGCCCTTTTCGTTCTGCTGGCGCTCGCCTTCCTCGTCGTCAGGCTGATCCTCGCCCATATGCCGCTGCGGATGGCGCTCACTCCGGGGCGAACCAAGACTCGGCGAGTCCATCGCCGTGCCATCGAGCTGTTCCGCACCGGGTGCGAGCTCAAGACGCGCGGCCGAACCGGAGTCCTGATCTACCTTTCGCTGCTCGAGCACCGGGCGGAAATCGTCGCCGACAAGGCGATCGCCGACCAAGTCGAGCCGGAAATCTGGGGCGAGGCGATGGCGGCGCTGGTCGACGAGGTCAAAGCGGGACGCCCGGGCCAGGGAATGGCACGAGCCGTCGAAAAGGTCGGGGAAGTGCTCGCCCGCATCCTTCCAAAGACCCTCGACAATCCGAACGAGCTTCCGGACAGGCTGGTCGAACTATGAGCCTCGACTCGAACGCCCCCGAGGAAATCGCCTGGCAGGGCAAGTTCATCGCCGCCAAGCGTCGTGGCAAATGGGAATATGTGTCCCGAACCCGAGGGGTGAGCGCAGCGGTGATCCTTGCCATCGAAGAAGGCCACGTCCTTCTTGTCGAGCAGTTCCGAGCGCCGTTGCAGTCGCCTTGCCTGGAGCTTCCGGCCGGACTGGTCGGCGACGAGGAGGAAGGCGAAGCCGTCGAAACCGCGGCGATCCGGGAATTGGAGGAGGAGACCGGCTATCGCGCCGAGCGGATGGTCGAGCTTGGCCGTTTCCATGCCTCGCCCGGAATGTCCTCAGAAGGCTTTACCCTCCTTCGCGCGGAAGGCCTTACCCGGGTCGGAGAAGGAGGAGGCGTGGCCGGCGAAGACATCATCGTCCATCGCGTCCCGATCGAGCAGGCGCCGGATTTCGTCGAAGCGAAGCGGCAGCAAGGCTGCGCCGTCGATGTGAAGCTGTTGCTCCTGCTGGCCTCCCGCTTCCTCAAGAGCGCTGAGCAGGGCGGGTAGGCCGCGGCTCGGCTGAGCCGAACCTTCTGGCAATCCGCTTTACCGGCTATCGGAAATTGTCGGCGTAGGACTGGAGCTTCAGCTTCGGCTGCGCCGGCGGGACAAGATGATAGTCGATGCCATTGCGATCCGCATAGGCCTGGGCCGCTTCGAGGCTCGGAAAGCTGAGCTTGATCTGCTCCTGGGTCTCGGCGCCCCCCGACCAGCCGGTCAGCGGATCGGGACGCTTGGGCCTGCGGGATTCGAATTCGAGCACCCATTCGCCCGTGCGGGCTTTTCCGGACTGCATCGCATTCTTGTAGCGCTGGTAGATTCGGGCCGCCATCGGTGCTCCTCCGGGCCGCGTCCGTGCCCAATCCCGCGGCAGGAATCAAGCGGGGCTAAGGCTTTGCGCTCCCGTCGCCGCCCGCTATCAGCAACCGGATGGCAGAAGACGACCAAGGCGGAGGCGTCAGCCGGCGCTCGGTGCTGATCGGCGGCGGCGCGGGCGTCGGCCTTGTCGTCGCCTGGGCGCTCTGGCCACGAACCTACACGCCCAACCTGAGCACCGCACCCGGCGAAGTCCTGTTCAACGCCTTTCTCAGAATCGCGCAGGACGGCCGAGTGATCGTGGCCGTTCCGCAGACCGAGATCGGCCAGGGTGTCTTCACCAGCCTGCCGCAGATCCTGGCGGACGAGCTCGGCGCCGACTGGCGAACCGTTTCGGTCGAACCGGCGCCGATCGGCCCTCTTTACGCCAACACCTTGGTCGCCGAACAGGCGGCGGAGGACAGTGCTTTGCCTTCCATCCTCGGCATCGACCACTGGGCGGCCCGCCAATATGCGATCCGCAATTCGCTGATGATCACCGGCGGATCGACATCGGTTCGCGCCTTCCAGAACCGGCTGCGCGAGGCCGGTGCCTCAGCCCGAGCCCTGCTCTGCATGGCGGCGGCCGAGCGCTGGGATGCCGATTGGCGGGAACTCGACACGCGCGACGGCTTCGTCTGGCGCGACAACGACCGGATTCCGTTTGCCGAGCTGGCCGAAGCCGCCGCCGCTCGCGAACCGCCCGAAGAGCTGCCGGTCCGGGGCGGGATGGAAAACCGGCTGGTCGGGCAACCGCTTCCGCGACTCGACGTTCCGGCCAAGCTCGACGGCTCCGCCTTGTTCGCCGGCGACGTGAGGCTTCCGGACATGCTCTATGCGGCGGTGCGAAGCGGCCCGCCAGGAAGCCGTCTCGTCGGGCTCGACCGCGATGCCGCCGACGGCCAGGTGCATGGCGCCCTGACGCTCGTCGAGAACCCGCATTGGGTCGCGGTGGTCGGAAGCAATTGGTGGGCGGCCGGCAAGGCGCTCGACCTGCTCCGGCCGCGCTTCGAGCTGCCGGGCGGGCTCGCCGGCGGGTATAGTATCGCGGCCACTCTGGCCGAAGCGCTGGACGAGGGCGAGGCGGAGCGCAGTTTCGAAGCCGGCAATGTCGACGAGCCCGGTGCCGGAGCGAGCCATGTCACCGCCAGCTACGACGTCGGACCCGCGCCCGGCGCGGCGGTCGAGACGCTGACCGCGACGGCGCGCAAGATCGGCGACCGGCTGGAGATCTGGGCGCCGTCACAGGCCCCGAGCCTTGCCCGAGCCGCTGCCGCCCGGGCGACCGGGTTCCCGGAGAACTATGTCACGCTTTATCCCACCCTTGCCGGCGGCGGCTATGGGCGCAAGTTCGAGACGGAGGCGATCGAACAGGCAGCGATCCTGGCAATCCGGATGGGTCGACCGGTGCAGCTCGTCTGGCCGCGGATCCAGGAAATCCAGCGCGACAGCTTCCGCCCCCCCGCCGCGGCGCGGATGAGCGCGTGGGTCCGGCAGGGCGCAATCCTCGGATGGCACGCCCGAATTGCAGCGCCCTCGACCGGCCGCGAGGTCGCCGATCGGCTGCACGTGCCGGCCAGCCTGTTTCAGCCTCATGGCGGCCCGGTGGCGGGCGCTGTCCCGCCCTACGGGATCGCCAATGTGGCGATCGACCATGTGCCGGTCGAGCCCGGAATCCAGACCGGGTTCTGGCGCTCGGGGCCCCACAGCTACACCTGCTTCTTCACGGAAAGCTTCATCGACGAGCTTGCGCGCACGGCGGGGCAGGAACCCTTGTCCTTCCGGATGTCGATGCTCGGCTCCAACCCGCGCCTGGCCCGAGCGCTTGCCACCGCGACGTCGATCGGCGGTTGGGACGGCGGCGCTCCGGGAAGCAGCATGGGCATCGCGGCGCACAGCGCCTTCGGATCGCACATCGCCACCCTCGTCGAGATCGAGGTGACCCGCGAGCAGAGGGTGCGGGTTTTGCGGGCCGTCTGCGCCGTCGATTGCGGCCGGATCGTCAATCCCGAAATCGTCAGGCAGCAGATCGAAGGCGGCCTGATCCACGGAATCTCCGCGGCTACCGGGCTTCCGCTCGACTTCGAAAATGGCGTCCCGACCGCTCGGACGATCGGTGCCTTGGGGCTGCCGATCCTGCGCGATTCGCCCGAAGTGACCGTCGAGATCCTGGAAAGCGAGGAGGAACCCGGCGGAGCGACCGAACTGGCGGTACCGACCGCGGCTCCGGCCATCGCCAACGCCCTTTTCGCCCTTACCGGTCAGCGGCTCCGCTCGCTGCCGCTTGCCATCGGAAGCCGTCCATGATTCCGCCCCCGGACCATCCCGCAATAGCTGAACCCAAGATCGGCGTGCTTCTGGTCAATCTGGGCACGCCGAACCGCCCCGAACCCGGCGCGGTCCGAGTCTATCTGAAGGAATTCCTGTCCGACCCGCGAGTGGTGGAGATCCCGCAATTGGTCTGGCAGCCCCTGCTCCGGGGGGTCATCCTCACCACTCGGCCGAAAAAGTCCGCTCATGCCTATCGGCAGGTGTGGACGGACGAAGGCTCCCCGCTTGCCGTCATCACCGCTCGGCAGGCCCGTGCGCTAGCTGGGGCGTTCGGCCCACGAGTGATCGTCGACCATGCGATGCGCTACGGGAAACCCGCCATCCGGGAGCGGATCGCTGCACTCAAGGATCAAGGCTGCGACCGGATCCTCGTCGCTCCCCTTTATCCCCAATATAGCGCGGCGACGACCGCAACCGCCAATGACGAGGCCTTTGCGCAGCTCAAGCGGATGCGCTGGCAGCCGGCGATTCGGACGCTTCCCCCCTATCATGACGATCCCGCCTATATCGCGGCACTGAAGTCCGGAATCGAATCGGAGCTCGCGAAGCTCCCTTTCGCGCCGGACGCGATCATCGCCAGCTTTCACGGCATGCCGGAGCGCACGCTCCACCTTGGCGACCCTTATCATTGCCATTGCCAGAAGACGGCTCGGCTCCTCGGAGACGCGCTCGGCCGCGAGCTGACGGTCGCCTTCCAGTCGCGTTTCGGCCGAGCCCGCTGGCTCGAGCCGGCAACCGACCGGCTCCTGGCCGAGCTGCCCGGCAAAGGCGTGCGCAAAGTTGCCGTCGTCGCGCCCGGTTTCTCTGCCGATTGCCTGGAGACCCTGGAGGAGCTGGCGATTCGCGGGCGGGAGACCTTCCTCGATTCCGGCGGGACCGAATTCGCCTATCTACCCTGCCTCAACGACAGCGAAGGCGGAGTGGCCATGCTTCGCTCGCTGATCCGCCGCCAGCTTGAAGGTTGGCTGCCGCCGCAATAAGGCGCCCGTAGAAATACCATAAGGGAGAGGCACCATGGCACGCGTCGCGATCGTCACAGGTGGAACCCGCGGCATCGGTGAGGCGATCAGCCTTGCCCTGCGCGATGCGGGCGTCACCGTGGCGGCAAACTATGCCGGCAACGAGGAAAAAGCGCGGGACTTCACAAGCCGCACCGGAATCAAGGCCTATAAATGGGACGTTTCCGATTTCGATTCCTGCATGGCCGGCGTTCAGCAGATCGAAGCCGAACTCGGCCCGGTCGACGTCCTCGTCAACAATGCCGGGATCACCCGCGACGGAACGATGAAGCGGATGAGCCGACAGATGTGGGACGAGGTGATCGACGTCAATCTCGGCGGCTGCTTCAACATGGCCAAGGCCGTGTGGAACGGAATGAACGAGCGCAAATATGGTCGGATCGTCAATATCGGATCGATCAACGGCCAGGCCGGGCAATATGGCCAGGTGAATTACGCCGCCGCCAAATCCGGGATCCACGGCTTCACCAAGGCCCTGGCCCAGGAAGGCGCCCGTTCCGGGATCACCGTCAACGCGATCGCACCCGGCTATATCGACACCGAGATGGTTGCGGCCGTTCCGCAGGACGTCCTGGAGAAGATTGTTGCTCGAATTCCCGTCGGCCGGCTTGGTCGGGCTGACGAGATTGCGCGCGGAGTCACCTTCCTGTGCGCCGAGGATGCCGGCTTCATCACCGGATCGACCCTGTCGATCAACGGCGGCCAGCACATGTATTGATCGACCGGAAGACCGTCGCAGTGGCAAGCGGGCAGGAGCGGACCGGTCCGGTCAAGCGCTCGATCATGATCGCCGGGCATGCCACCTCGATCAGCCTGGAGCCGATCTTCTGGGACGCGCTGCGGGAGGCGGCGGCGGAAGAGGAGCTGCCGCTGAACGCCCTGGTCGCCCGGATCGACGCCGAACGTGTCCGGGCGGCCGACCCGCCCAATCTCGGAAGCGCGATCCGGGTCTGGCTCTTCGAGCGGGAGAGGCGCGGGAACCGCAGGGCCTGACCGCACGCCCGTCGCCAGGCTTCCCTTCGCTCCTGCTCGATGCCGGCGGTATCAGCGCGCCAGCAGCACTCGCGCCTGGGTAGCGATCTGCGCCAGCATCGGTGCGGTCGTCACCGACGCGGTGCGGGCCCGATCGACGGTGCGGCGGAACTGCTCGATCCGCGCTTCCTGCTGAGCGACCCACTGATCGACCGCGGCCTTGGGATCGCCGCCCTCGCGTCGCGACAGGAAATCGAGCCGGAGCTGCTCGAAATCCCGCGCAAGGCCAGCGGTGAGCAGCCGTTCCCACTGGTCGCGGGCCTGGAAATGATTGGCCGCATTCTGGGCCCAATCCAGCCCCAACGCCTCGCCCAGCGACGTATAGGCCTCGGTAAGCACGACCTCGTCGATTCCCAGCGTACGTCCGAGCTCGGCCAGGCCAACCCCTCCGTTCATCTCGAACAAGCGGACGATCCGCTCCGCCAGGTCCCTCGGTGCACCCATCGACTCGAGCTCGGCCCGAAGTCCGCTCGCCTCCATCTTGGGCTCGGGCCGAAGCAGATCGTCGACCGCGTCGTTGAGCTTGGTCAGGCCCGGCCGAAGCCGGTCGACCAGCGCACCTGGAGTCATTTCCGGCGAGGTGCAGCGAAGCAGGTCGGCAATGTGCAGCTGAAGCCCGGCGGACGCCTGTTCGAACAAGGCCAGCCTGACCTGTTCCGGGACGTCCGCCTGGTCCAGGTCCGCCCATAGCCGGTCCATGTCGAACAGCCGCTCGGCGGCGACGAAGGCCGCCACCGCCTGGCCGAAGGACGCCCCCTCCTCTTCCGTCAGCGAGAAGGGGGCGACGATCCCGAGGCGATTGACGAAGCGGTTCGCGATCTTGGTCGCAATGATCTGCTTGCGCAGCCGGTGCTGAAGCAGGGCCTCGCGCTGCCGCTCCTGCATCTGCGGCGGAAAAGCCGCGAGGAGCTCCGGTTCGAGCGTCGGATCGTCCGTCCAGCTGGCATTTTCGATGGCGCTTTGAAGCCGCATCTTGGCGGTCGAAAGCAGGACCGCCAGTTCGGGCCGGGTAAGACCATTATTCTGCTGCGAGCGGCGCAGCAGCTCCTCGTTGCTTTCCAGCCCTTCAACCTTCCGGTTGAGCCGGCCGCTTTCCTCGAGGATCTCGATCACCCGGACGAGCTGCGGCAGAGCGCGGGCACCGCCGCGCTCGGCAATCGAAAGCGCGAGCGTCTGGAGTCGATTGTCCTCGAGCACGATCGAGGCAACATCCTCGGTCATCTCGGCGAGCAGGAGGTTGCGCTCCTCGAACTCGAGCCGCCCTTCGCGCATTTCGCGATTCAGCGGGATCTTGATGTTGACCTCGTTGTCCGAGCAGTCGACGCCGGCCGAATTGTCGATGAAGTCGGTGTTGATCCGCCCGCCATGTTGGGCGAACTCGATTCGCGCCGCCTGGGTGATGGCGAGATTGGCGCCCTCGCCGAGCGCCTTGGCGCGAAGTTCGAAAGCGTTGATCCGGATCGAATCATTGCCCGGGTCGCCAACGTCGGCATGACTTTCCGTTCGCGCCTTGATGTAGGTGCCGATGCCGCCGAACCAGAGCAGATCGACCGGGCTCTTCAGGATCGCCGAAATGAGGACGTTCGGCTCCACCTCTTCCTCGTCGATCTTCAGGAGCGACCGAACTTCCGGGCTGAGCGGGATCGATTTCTGGCTTCGCGGGAAGACTCCGCCGCCCCTGGAGATGAGCGCCTTGTCATAATCTTCCCAGGTCGAGCGCGGCAGCTCGAACAGCCGCTTGCGCTCCGCCCAGCTCGTCGCCGGGTCGGGATCCGGATCGAGGAAGATGTGACGATGGTCGAACGCGGCGACGAGCTTGATCGCCTTGGACAGGAGCATTCCGTTGCCGAACACGTCGCCCGACATGTCGCCGACACCCGCCACCTGGATCGGCTGGGTCTGGACGTCGATTCCCATCTCCCGGAAATGGCGTTGAACCGAGACCCACGCCCCGCGGGCGGTGATTCCCATCGCCTTGTGATCGTAGCCGTAGCTGCCGCCGCTCGCGAAAGCGTCGCCCAGCCAGAACTTCCGCTCGACGGCGATGGCGTTGGCGACGTCGGAAAAGGTCGCGGTCCCCTTGTCGGCGGCGACGACGAAATAGGGATCCTCCCCATCGCGAATGACGACGCCTTCGGGATGAACCACCTTCTCGTTCACGATATTGTCGGTGATCGACAGAAGCGAGCGGATGAAGATCCGGTAGGCCTCGGTGCCTTCGGCGAGCCAGGCGTCGCGATCCGAAACCGGCGGAAGCTGCTTGGGATAGAAGCCGCCCTTGGCTCCGGTCGGCACGATCACCGCATTCTTGACCAGCTGCGCTTTCATCAGGCCGAGGATCTCGGTGCGGAAATCGTCGCGCCGGTCGGACCAGCGAAGCCCGCCGCGGGCGATCGGACCGCCGCGGAGGTGGATCCCCTCGAGCCTGGGACTGTAGACCCAGATTTCCCGCCACGGCCGCGGTGCCGGCAGATCGGGCACAAGGGTGGAATCGAGCTTGAAGGCGAGGGCTTCCTCACCCGACGGGGCGAAGGCGTTGGTGCGCAGGGTCGCCAGGATCACGCCCCTGATCAGCCGCAGGATCCTGTCCTCGTCGATCGCCGCGACGGCGGCGAGCCCCTGCCTGATCCGTCGGTCCGCTCCCTTCACGGCTTCGTCGCGGGAACCCTCCAGCGCCGGATCGTGCAACGCCTGGAAAAGGGCGACCAGTCCGCGAGTCACCTGAGGCGCACGCCGAAGCGCTTCGACCACGGTGATCAGCGAATAGGAAAGGCCGGTCTGGCGAAGGTAGCGGAACCAGGCGCGGAACAGGACGACGGCGCCCGGTTCCAGCCCCGTGGACACGATCAGCTGGTTGAACGCGTCATTCTCCGAACGGCCTTCGAGCACGGCGGCGACAGCGGATTCGATCACCGAGGCTCGAGCCATGATCGGATCGGCGGGTGAACCGTCCAGGGTGGCAACGGCAAATTCGTGGATGTTCGCCTGATCGTCCTCAAGACGCGTCGGCGTTTCCTTCAAAACCTTGAATCCGAAATCTTCGAGGACCGGCACCACGTCCGACAGCGGCACGAGACCGCCGCGACGATAGATTTTGAGTCGGAGCTGACTCTCCGGGTCGATCGGCAGCTGGTAGAGCCGAACGGAACGTTCGCGATCGCTCGCCAGCGCGTCCAGCCGGACGATGTCGTGAGCGGCATCCTCGGCCGGGTAGCGGGACCGGTAGGCGGTCGGAAACAGATGCGCGTAGGACATGGTGAGCCGGGTCGCGCGGGCAACGCCTGCAAGCTCGGTAAGGCTCGCCTCGACCGCAGGCGCCCAGCCCCGCACCATGTCGTCCAATTGCCGGTCGAGCGCGGCCGTATCGGGCGTCGGCCGCTGCGGATCGACCGCGAAAGTGTAGCGGATCAGGGCCATGTCGCCGTCACCGAGCGACACCGACCAATTGGTCTGCCGCCCCTCGGCCGCCCGTCCGATCATCTCGCCGATGTCGATCCGGCGACGGGTGGTGAGTTCGTCACGCGGCAGCCAGACGAAGGCGAAGAGATGCCCCTGGAGAATCGATCGGAACAGGGCGAGGGTCGGCCTCGGACGGTCGGCCAGCGACATGGAGGTAGCGACGAGATCGCCGACCGAATCGCTGCTGATATTGATGAGCAGATCGTGCGGGAGCGCCATCATCGCGTGGCGGAGCGCCTTGCCGCTATGGCCGCGCGGATCGAAGCCGAAGCTCCGCTCCAGCTCGGCGAGACGCCGCCGAAGCACCGGCACTTCCTCGACGGGCGAATTCAGAGCTTCGCTGGTCCAGAGCCCGACATGCACGCCGACGCCGACGACCCGTCCATTCTCCTTTACCGGAACGACCACCAGGTCCAGGGGGACCCGCCGGTGGACCGGCGATTTCCGGTCGGCCTTGGCGAGCAGCGGCACGGCGCCGCCCTGTTCGAAATAGCGGATCGCGCCTTCGCAGCCGCCTTCATCCGTCGGCTCGCCGGGAAGCCGGAACAGGCCCAGCTTGTCGCTGGGAGCCGCCCCGGGCCGCTCGACCTGATAGCCAAGCAGGGTCATCGCCCCGTCGGCAAACCAGTGAAGCAGGTCGCGCCCCTCTTCGTCCTCGATCTGATCGGCATCCGAGCGCATCCGGTCCTGCATCGCTCGCCAGTCGGTCACGGCGGCGCGAACATCGGCCAGGACCCGATGAAGTTCGGCGAGAAGCGCGCTTCGGATTCGGGCCTCGGCACGATCGACCTCGATATACATGATCGACTCGCGGCGGCTGAGATCCTCGCAGAGGGGCTCGATCGTCTGAAGGCAGCCTTGTTCGTCCCGCCCCGCGCAGACCACCGGATGAAGCAGCCGGTGGATGATCAGTCCCCGGGCGGCGATCGCGCCGGCAATCGAATCGACCAGGAACGGCATGTCGTCATTGACGATCGCGATCCGCATCCGGCGGTGGCCGAGCCGGGTGCTGGTCGACTCCAGCCGGACCAAAGCGACGCCCGGAGGGCGGCGCATGGCACAGGACAGTACGAACTCGGCGGCGGCGCGACGATCCTCGTCGCTGAAATTCTCCAGCTCGCCTGGAAGGGCGCCATGACGCAGCGCATGGCTGAGGCTGTCCAGCAGGCGCTCGTCAGCGGTGTCTCCCGCCTGCCTGCTCTCCGCTTTCATCGCATCTACTCCCGGGGTTCGGACGGGCGGCAGTGCGCCCCGATTTGCGGCGCCTATAGCCCCGCCGCCGAGCGAGGAGCAAGCTGAGCTGAGTGCCGGCTATTCGACCAGGATCTCGCCTCTCATCCCCAGCGCGGAGTGAAAGTCGTGGGTGCAGCGCAACCGGTACCGCCCGCGCTCCGGCACCAATCGGATTTCCCGAACCTGCCGTTTCGGCACCTCCACCGAGCCGGCACGCATGTGGAGGCGGTCGCTCGGCTCGACGGCCGCGAGAGCGAAGAATTGCGGTGCCGAAAAATCATGACCGCGACCGCCGGAATTCACCAGCCGGAGCACAACCGGCTCGCCGGCGCGAAGCCGGAGGGTGTCGGGACGGAAGACAAAGCTGGCGACACGCACTTCGATGGTCGGGGCACGGCTCCAGTCCGGCTCGGCCGCGGCAGCCGGCGTCGCAACCAGCAGGAAGATCAGGGAAAAAGAACGCATTCTGGCCTCCGTACGCGAACCGATGACGGGTGCTAGCACGCGCACGCCCGGCGGCGAAGGGGCCCTGCTCAGTCGGCGAATTGCGGATATTCCCAGGCCCAGGGAAGGCCGGTGGGGCCGAGGACGAGTTCCGCCACTTCTTCGAAAAAGGCTTCTGCCCGGACGTCATTGGCCAGCAAAAGGACGCAGCGCCGGCCTTGCTCCAGACAGACCCACATGTTGCCGGTGCTGTCATTGTGGCCGCCCTTGAAGAAGCCGGCACCCTGCGGACCCCGGAAGGTGACCACGCCCAGTCCGGCGCCAAGGCCGGGCCAGCGCTGCACCGTGGCCTCGGGCGCAAGCGAAGGGAATTGGGAGTCGGTCAGGATCGGCGCCTGCTCGCGGACCATTTCGGCGCGAGCTTGCGGACTCAGCCCTTCGCCGCGAATGAAACCGGCAGCGAAGCGGGCGAAATCCTCGATCGTCGTGTCCATCGATCCGGCCGCCCGGACGCGACTTCGCTCGTCATGCGGTTCGGTGCGTCCGTCCACCATCCACCCGTCGGCAAGATTGTTCGCGAAGTCCGGCCGCCACATCATGCTGGTATTGCGCATTCCGAAGCGGTCGAACACGCGCCGCTGCATCTCCGCGCCGAGGTCCAGGCCCAGGCCGCGCTCGAGCACGAACTGAAGGAGGATCAGGCCTTCGCCTGAATAAGCGTAGCGGGCGCCGGGATCGAAATGGAAGCGCAGCCGGCCGTCAGGTTCGACGAAGGCGAAATTGCTGAAGCCGGACCGGTGCGAAAGCAGGATGCGCGGAGTCAGCTGCCGCCAGCGTTCGTCGCCGGCCAGATGGTGCCAGGGGGCGTAATCGTCCTCGTCGCTCGAATATTCGGGAAGCGGTCGAGGCAGATAGTCGGCGATCGAGCGATCGAGATCGATCACCCCTTCGTCGACCAGCTGCATGACGGTGTAGGCGAACACCGCCTTGGTCAGCGAGGCTCCGTACATGATCGTGTCCGTCCGAAGCGGTTCTCCGGCGCCGTTGCGATCGCCCCAGCTTCGCACCAGCACCGGCTGCCCGTCCTCGATCACGGCCATGGCGAAGCCTCGGGTGCCGGTACGCTCCATCGCCGCGCGCACCGTCGATTCGAGCCGATCCGGCAGGCCCGCCGCCGCCGCAGCGTCCCGCTGGGCGGCCGAAGCCGGTGCGATCGCCAGAACGAAAGCCAGTCCGGCCATGAGCATAGGCAACTTCATGAGTCCTCCCGTCCTGTTGCTACAAGTGTAGCGACGTGGGAGGCGCTCGACCAGCCTCAGGTCGAGGCCGGTTCGATCAGGCGGCACTCCTTCGGATCGCCTGGTCGGTCAGCCGGGAATCGGCAATCGGGGCGACGACGGCGTAGCGCCGGCCCTTTTCACGCCGAGCGACGAGAAGAAGGAATTCCTCCTCGCCTTGCGGGAGCTCGACCTCGACATGAGCGAAAGCCGGCGCGCTCCTCAGCCGGTCGCGAATCTCCTCTGCCCGGTCAGGGCGTGGCTCCGGCCGACGCGCCCGACGCTCCTCCTGGACGACTCCCTTGAGTCCTCCCGGATGGCTCAGGAGTCGCTCGGATAGTTCGCCCTGGCCGAGACCCGAGCGCCTGGCCCAGGAAAGCGCAGCGGCAAATTCGGTCAGTCGGGTCTTGTCGTAGCCGGCGCCGAAAATCAGCTTGACGATCGGAGTCATCGGCGCCCGCGCCTGAACCTTCAGTCCGGCCTCCTGGAGCAGTTCGGCATAGGCCTGCGGTTCCGAGTCGGCGGCGAGCGCGAAGTCATAGGCCTGGCCGAGCGCCCGATAGAGAGCGGCGTGGCTTCGCTGCGCCGTCGAGTTCGCCCGCTCGGCACATTCGCGGGCGATGCTCAGGCGGTCGAACAGGGTCGCGTCGTCGGCGAGGATCCAGGCTTCGGAAACGCCGCTTTCCTCGTCCGGCCAGAGGCTGAGCGTCAGGCTGTCCGATTCGGCCTGCTCGGAAGGGGCGGAAACCTGGAGATCGGCGGTCGGACCGTCGGCCCAGACGGGGCAATCGGCGGGCGCGGGGGCGGCGGTGATCGCCCGGTCGACCTCGCCGACGATCGCGTCGGCGGTGCCGCGATCGGCGAGTTCCTTCCAGTTGATGACGCCGTAGATGAAGTCGATCCTTTCGCCGTCGGACGAAAGCGGCATCAGGATTCCGCGATAAAGGGTGTTGAAGCCCCGCTGCCCGACGAATTCGGCCTCGAACCCGATTGGCGCGCGATTCGCGATGATCTGAAGGAAGTGATCGGTCAGCCGGGAAAGCAGCGAACGCTGCGGAACTTCGCTGATCTGCCGGATCGCCTGGTCGAGATCGCATTCGGCACGGAGCGCCCGGCCGAGAAAGGCGATCTCCGGATCCTCCGGGTTGCGCGAGAAATCGAGCAGGACGCTGTGCGGCCCGAAATCCTCGATCGTGTGGGGGTCGACGTCCTGGATCGAGGGATAAGCGCGGCCGTTGAGCAGCGACACCCAGTAATTGTAGGCGCGCACATGCATCCGACGCTCGTCGACGCCGATCTCCGGAGGACGCTCCATGGCCGCTTCCTCGTCCGCGACCGGCTGCAGCGCGGCTTCGTCTTCAAAGGCCCGGAAGCTGTCCATATTGTCTTCAGTCACACCCCGCGTTGGTGGGATGAAGGTGCACCCTCGTGGTTGAGATATGGTTAAACCTGAGGCCCTCGCCCGCTTGTCTTTGCCCATGGCCACTGATAAGGGCGCGCTTCCCAGGCCAAGGGCCGCTTTAGCTCAGCTGGTAGAGCACATCATTCGTAATGATGGGGTCGTGGGTTCGAGTCCCCCAAGCGGCACCATGGTCAGGCAAACAGGGCTCGGCACTGTTCAGCCGTGTCCGGCGGACATGGCCGCCGGACCGTCCATCGCGCCGGGTGGCACCCTCCATCGAAATTCCGTGCTGAAGTCATGCAAGGCTTGCCACCGTCGTGCGGGCGGTCGCCGACGAGTCCCGCACGGCCTTCTCCTATCCCCTCCAGCGCAACGCCTCGACGATGATCGCGAAGGCGGCGGTGGGCTGGCGTCGGCTCGGATAATAGAGGCGATAGCCCGGAAAGGGCGGCGACCATTGCGTCAGCACCGACTCCAACGCCCCGTTTTCCAGGTGCGGTTCAATGAGGGACTGGGGCAGATAGGCGATTCCGAAGCCCTCGAGCGCGGCCTGGAGGATCGGCAGAATCGACGAGAAGGTCAGCTGGCCCTCGACCCTGACGCGCAAGTCGCGCCCATCGCGGACGAATTCCCAGGCATAGAGCCCGCCCAGAGTCGGCAATCTCAGATTGATGCAATCGTGGCCGGTCAGTTCCTCCAGCGAGCCGGGCCGGCCGCGCTTCTGGAAATAAGCAGGCGAAGCGACCGCAAGCATCCGTGCCTCCGGACCGATCGGAACGGCGATCATGTCCTTGGCGACGATCTCTCCGAACCGGACGCCGGCGTCGAAACCCTCCGCGACAATGTCCGTCAGGGTATAGTCGGTGACGACCTCGACATGGATATCGGGGTGGTCGGGCAGGACCCGCCTGAGCGCCGGCCAAAGAACCGACGCGAGGGAATGTTCGTCGGCACTGATCCGGACCGTTCCCGCCGGCCTGTCGCGCAACGCGCTGAGACCGCTCAGTTCGGCTTCGATCTCGTCGAGCCGGGGACCGATCGAGGAGATCAGTCGTTCTCCGATCTCAGTTGGCCTGACGCTTCGAGTCGTGCGGTTGAGCAGTCTCAATCCCAGCCGCTCCTCCAAGGCGCGAAGACTGTGGCTCAGGGCCGAAGGCGTGACCCCGAGCTTTGCCGCGGCCCGGGTAAAGCTTCGCTCTCGGGCCACCTGGAGGAAGGCTGACAGGTCCGCCAGGTGCTGGCGGTTCATTGATGAATCCTGCTCATAACAACATGGAGATTATAGCTCATTATTGCTGCCGCTGTCCCCGTCTATCCCCCACCCGAGGGTCCGCGGCCTCTGCTCCGACCAGGCTTCCCGAGCCCCACGACGCCCGTCTGGACAATCGCCTCCGCAACCGAAGGATAGCTCATGATCACCAAAGCCTATGCAGCCCATGCCGCCGACAAGCCGCTGGAGCCGATCCACATCGAGCGCCGCCAGCCGGGGTCGAAGGACGTGCAGATCGAGATCGCCTATTGCGGCGTCTGCCATTCCGACCTCCACACCGTCCGGTCCGAATGGGCGGGCACGCTTTATCCCTGCGTCCCCGGCCACGAAATCGTCGGCCGAGTCACTGCGGTCGGCGGCGAAGTGACCGGCTTCGCGCCCGGCGACACGGTGGGCGTCGGCTGCATGGTCGACAGCTGCCAGCATTGCGCCTCCTGTTCCGAAGGCCTCGAGCAATATTGCCTCAACGGCTTCGTCGGCACCTACAACGCACCGACCCAGGATCCGCCCGGCCATACGCTGGGCGGCTATTCGCAGCGGATCACTGTGGATGAGCGGTTCGTGCTCAGGATCAGCCATCCCGAAGAGCAGCTGGCGGCGGTCGCCCCGCTGCTTTGCGCAGGAATCACCACTTATTCGCCGCTCCGCAATTGGAAGGTGGGGCCGGGCATGAAGGTGGGGATCGTCGGCATCGGCGGGCTCGGCCATATGGGCGTCAAGCTCGCCCATGCGATGGGAGCGCGCACCGTCGCCTTCACCACATCGGAAGGCAAGCGCCAGGATGCGCTCGATCTCGGCGCCGACGAAGTGATCGTCTCGCGCCATGCCGACGAGATGCAGAGGCATTCGGGAAGCTTCGACTTCATCCTCGACACGGTGGCTGCAAGCCACGATCTCGACGCCTTTACGGCCCTGCTGAAGCTCGACGGCACCTTGTGCCTGGTCGGCGTGCCGGAGCATGCCCATCCCTCGCCGAGTGTGGCCACTTTGATCTTTGGCCGCCGGTCGATTGCCGGGTCGCTGATCGGCGGAATTCCCGAAACTCAGGAGATGCTCGATTTCTGCGCCGAGAAGGGGATCGTCGCCGACATCGAGATGATCCGGATCGAGCAGATCGAGGAAGCCTATGACCGGATGCAGAAGAGCGACGTCCGCTATCGCTTCGTGATCGACAATGGCTCGCTGGCGGACTGATTCCCAGCGGGCGGGCGGCTCCTAGCGCCGCGGTCCGAAATGGCCGCGGCGGAGGGGCTTGCGATTGGCTTCGACGATCAGGTCGATCGTCGCGGGGTGGAGCGGCGAAACGAATTCGAAGCCGGCCTTGCCCTGCTCGACCCAGACCGCCCGGCTGTTCTGCGGCTCAAGCCCGGGAAGCTTCAGCCAGACGAAGGCTCCCGGCTCGAGGGTGAACTGGCCCTCGGCGGCGAACCCGTGAGTTGAAAGGTTGAGCACTTCGACCTCGGCCACGGTTGCGCCGGGATCCCGCAGCCGGGCCGCAAGGTTGACGAGCCGACGCTCCGCCTGACGGCCGTCCGGCACCGGAAGAATGGCCAATTGTCCTCGGGTCACCGTCAGTCTCCCTCTGTCGGCGCCTATGCCGGATATTGCCTAATCAAGGCTTAAGTCGCGGGCTCGGGAAACCGGGGGGTCGCCGAGCGTTGCCACTCGGTAAGCTGTTCAGTTTGGAGTATTTGTGCGCGCACGAGTCTTGATCGCGGCGGCGTTGATCGCCCTGGGGGGTTGTGATGGCAGTCAAGGTGGCGGAGCCGGTTCCGCGGCGGTTCAACCGGATCAGGTCGATTCGGCCCGGCTTCGCGAAGCGGCCTCCGATCCAAGGGTTCGCCGCTTCTACGAAGCAAGGGGATGGCAACCGGCCTGGACGGACCAGCTGGCGGAGGCGCTGACACAGGCGATCGGCGGCGCCAAGCGTCACGCATTGGACGAGCGCCATTTCCTGCAGCCTGTCGAACAGGCACAGGGCGCGACGGCGAAGGAGGCCGCCCTCACCCTCGCCGCCTTGTCCTATGCCGACGCCCTTGCGCGCGGCCGAACCGATCCTTCCCGGCTCTTCGATGTCTATACGGTCCCACGTCCCGATCCCGATCTGGCCCGGGGCCTCGCCCAGGCGATCGAGGCCGGGAACCTTGCCGAGTGGATCGAAGGCCTGGCGCCCCAGGATCCGGAATACAGGCTGATGTCGGAGGCTTACCTGCGCTACAGCGACAATGCAGGCCAGCAGCGCCGGACGATCCCCTCCGGCGATTCGGTTCGGCCGGGCGCGAGCGATCCGCGAATTCCCGCAATAGCCGCCGCGCTGCGCTCAGACGGCTACCTTCAGTCCGCAGAGCCGGCCCAGGCCGCTGCGCCGCAGCCGGGGAAAAATCAGCAGAAGAGCCAGCAGCCGCCGTCCGATCGCTATTCGCCCGAACTGGTCGCGGCAGTTCGCCGCCTGCAGCAGGATTACGGACTCGAGACCGACGGAATCATCGATTCGGCGACTCTTGTGGCGATCAATGACGGGCCGTTCGAACGCGCCCGAACCCTCGCCGTCAATCTTGAGCGCCGACGCTGGCTCGCTCGCGAGCTCCCGCAGAGCCGGATCGACGTCAACACCGCTGCGGCAATGCTCGCTTACTGGCGCGACGGCGCCGCCGTCGACCGTCGCCGGGTCGTCGTGGGTCAGCCCGGCAACGAAACCCCCGAGCTCGGCTCGCCGCTCTTCCGGCTGGTCGCCAATCCGACCTGGACCGTTCCCCGGTCGATCCAGGAAGAGGAGATCGAGCCCAAGGGATCGGGCTACATGGCCCGCAACAATATGGAATGGCGCGACGGCTGGATCGTCCAGAAATCCGGGCCGACCAACGCCCTCGGGCTCGTCAAGTTCGACATGAGGAACGATCACGCCATCTACCTCCACGACACGCCTTCGAAGGCGCTGTTCAACGAGGATCAGAGGCACTTCAGCCATGGCTGCGTCCGGGTGCAGGACGCGCTCGGCTTTGCTCAGCTCATCGCCCGCCATGAAGGCGTGGAGGAGGAGTGGCAGCGGGCAAGGGCAACAGGGGAGGAGACTTTCGTCGCCCTGCCGAAGCAGATCCCGGTGCGGCTGCTTTACCATACCGCGTTCGCGGACGGCGATCGGATCGTGTTCCGGCCGGACCCCTATGGCTGGGACGAGGATGTTGCCGAAGCGCTCGGACTGGCCGCGCGCGACCGGCAGCCGCGCCCGCAGCATCGTGGCGATGTCGGCCCCTGACCGGCTCGATTCGGGCACGGAACGGCGGGCCGGGCCGGAACGGCACGAGGCACCCGCCCGTTGAGGCGGTGCGGACGATCCGCGCGTTCCGGCAGATATCGAGGAGACTTTCAAATGGCAGACGATCGCTATGGCGATTATGGCCGCAGCCGCGATTCATGGCGCGGCCGCGACAGCTCCATCTTTTCCGACGAGGACAACGATCGCTGGAGCCGCGGCTCCGGGCGCTGGTCCGGCAGCCCTGACCGTCAGTTCGGGCGCGACCGAAGCCGGGGCTGGGGCGGCGAGCGAAGCGAAAGCGGCTGGGAGCGCGAAGAGCCTCGTGGGCGCAGCTGGCAAGGGCCGGAGGATGAGCGCGGCTTCCTCGAACGAGCCGGCGACGAGGTCCGCTCCTGGTTCGGGGATGAGGATGCCGAGCGTCGGCGCGAACAGGATATGCGGCGCGGCGAAAGCGGCTCCTTCGGAAGCCGCGACAATGGGGGCCGAGCCGGCTCGAACGATGAAGGACGCGGCTGGAGCGGCGGAGGAACCACCAGCCGCAGCCGCTACGGCGCTGGCAGTCCGGGAGGTGCCGACTTCGGTCGCTCCGGCGGTGATCTCCAGGAATATGGCCGTGGCGGATCGTCCTGGGGCGAACCCGACCGGAGCCGCAACAGGTTCAGCGGCGGGCGATCGCACTGGGACGAGAATTATCTGCGGTGGCGAGATCAGCAGATCGCCCAGCTCGACCGGGAATATGAGGAATTCTGCCTGGAGTGCCAGGACCGCTTCGAGCAGGACTTCAACAGCTGGCGGACCAGCCGGCTGACCCAAAGCGGCAGCGGCACGGACACGACCGCAAGCAGCAGCGGCGCCACCCGGGACAATGCCGGCCGGTCAACCGGCTCGAGCGGCGATAGCGTTCGAAACCAAGGCACCGCCGGCGCCACGAGCGATTCCCTGGGAATGGAAAGCGCCGGAGCGACGACCTCGTCGGGCGGGACCGGCTCGGCGGCCGAGTCGAGCACCGGCAGCTCGGGCAGCCGGAGCGCTTCACGTTCCCGTTCCTGACGCGATCCAGCGAGGCTCGGCTTGCCGGCCAGCCGCTCGCGCACCTGAAATCGAGAGGAGAAAGTGATGTCCGATCATGGCCGATATGGCAGCGATGTTCGCGATCGCCGCGAGCGTTTTCACCCTGACGACGAACGTGACGACCGCCGCGGCGGCTTCTTCGCTTCCGGCCGCGAGCGCAGCCGCGAACGCGGCGAGCTCGGGCGCGGGCGATTCCGGCTCGATGAGCGCGGCCGCGAAGGATCCGGATCCATGGGACGGAGCAGCCGCCGCTCGGGCTGGGGACGCGACGATTGGGACGGCGACCGCTGGGGCCGAGACCGGGACTATGGCTATGACGATTATCATGCCGGCCTTCCGATCGACGAGACCAGCCGCCTGATCGCCTCGAACAAGGTCGAGGGAACGCCGGTCTATGGACGCCGCGGCGAACGGCTCGGCACGATCTACAACTTCATGGTCGACAAATATTCGGGCCAGGTCGAATATGCCGTAATGCGCTACGGCGGCTTTCTCGGCCTCGGCCAGCGTTATTACCCGCTGCCGTGGCGAATTCTGAACTACGATACGCGGGAAGGCGGCTACCATATCGACATGAGCGACCATGATCTCGAACGGGCGCCGAGCTTCGACCGCAATGACGAGCCGCGCTTCAACCGCGACTATGGGCGGCGCGTGAACAGCTGGTACGGCCTCGATTATTGAGCCGGGAGAAGGGGAGCGCTCCAAGCGCTCCCCCTCGATTCAGGCACCGTCCGGTCGAACCGCCAGCGCGACGCTCGACCCGCTCTCGACGGGACTGACGACGAGGAGGAAAGCGGCATTGCCACCACCATTCTTCCCAGCGAGCAGGTGGTCGGCGCCACGGGTTCGATATTCGGCGGAGAAGCCGGCGCGCGCCGCGGCGGCTCGGTAATGGTCGAGCACATGCTCGGGCGGATCGCCGGTTTCGAACGAGACGATCCGAACCGGACAATCCGATGCAGCGGGACCGGCCGATGCAGCGGGACCGGCCGATGCAGCGGGACCGGCGGATTCGATCAGGTTTGCCCCGGGATATGAGGAAAAGCCGGCCGGCATCCCACCAGGCCACTGCCGCTGTCGTTCGAGCGAGCCGCATTCCGGTTCGGCCGCCGCCGAAAGTCCGGTCCCCAGCGGATATTGCGCCTGAACCGGCATCTCCGGTGGTCTGATCGTGTTGGGATGCGCCTGCTGAACGAGGTCCGCATCGACGAGGATCGGATCCTCCAGCGCACTCGTCAGGGCCGGGTCGAGCCCCTCCCCTTCGAGGGCCGCGATGTCGTTCCCGACGGCGCTGCTGCACGCCGTGAGCGCCAGCGCCGCGGCCGCGAGCAAGGCGTGACCTGGAGGAACAGCATGATCCATGCCCGTCCCTTGCCGGATTTTTCGCAGAATCAGGTGAGCGAATATGGTTAACGCCGCACGCCTGGCGTCGCCTCGCCCTTGCGCGACTGCCACCAGGCGAAAGTCTCGGCTTGCACGCCGGCGATGAACCGCTGCGCCTCCGGCCCTTCCCGGGGCCCTTCATAGCCGCGCCTGCGACCACCTCCGCCGACCCACCAGCCCTGGCCCGGAAGGCCGTCGCTCTGACGAACGACAAGGACCGCCAGCTCCGGTTGCCCGAGCGCCTCCGAGTCGCGGTCGACCTCCCCGAGAACGGCACAAAGTTGCCGCATCTTCGGACGGGAGAAGGCATAGCCAAGCTGTTCGAGCAGCTCCGAATAGGTCAGCGCCAGCCCCGCCTTGGCCGCGGCCACGAGATGAGCGCGCACTTCCTCCGGATCGGCCAGACGTTGCGCCACCTGCTCTTCGGGTGGGCTGAAGCAGCGTTTGCTCCTTGCTCCCGCCATTTATCGATCGCCACGCCTTCCCGCCATGGACCAAGGTACTTCGCACTCCGATGCCGTCATCATGGTAGCAGAAGTGGATACCGCCATTTCATCGCTCATATCACGCCCATCATCATCGCTCATTGGGCGGAGACGATCTCCTCCGCCGACCGCCTGTCTGTGGTGTCCAGCGGCAAACCGAGCGAGCTTCCACAGAAGAGCTGTTCAGAAGAACATGGAACCAAGGCTACCCCGGCCTATCTTACCGCGCTTTGCGCGCGTCCCGGTCCCAGGAGCCACATTATCCCCTCCTTGAACAAGACATCCCACATGACGCTGCTGTGTCCGGAAACAATCTCTCTCGAACGCACTTCGGCGCCCGCATTCCTCGCCAGCTCTACGCGCTGCCGCGTCGCTCGAAGAAAGCGGGGCTCAAACAGACCCGCGCCCGCATAGATTCGCGCATCTGTGAGTCGCGAGGCGAGATAAGCGGTAGAGCCGCCGCCAGGCGACATTGCCAGCACATTGCCAAACACCCGAGGCCGAAGAGCTGCTGCCGCGAAAGCCCAGACGGCACCGCTCGAGAAGCCGGCCGCGATCCGGTCTTCACGGCGCTGCGAGGCCGGATATGTCTCCTCTACAAACGGGACCAGTTCGTCCGAAACGAAATCCAGATGCTTCTGAAAATCCCGCCCGCCTTCGAAAGGCGAACCAGGCACGTATTCGAGATTCCTCCGGTCGCAATGATCCTGGCCGCAGTGGGCTGCGACACCTTGCGCGCTGTGGATGCCCACGATCATCGCGGGCGCGATTTGGCCATCGCCCAGGGCGGCTTCGAGGATGGCGGCATATCCACGCGCGACTTCGCCATCCGCGAGGTAAATGACGGGTACCCGATGGCCACTCGGGATCTCCGGCGGCACATAGATGGTCAATGCTCGCGGCCCACCGAGCAATGCCGAGGAGAACTGCGTCTCAACGATTTGGCCCCTCAGATCCTCAGTTGTGGCTGGCGCGCGAGGGGCTGCGGGACCCCGGAAGACGTCCGGCAGCTCGAACACCGGACCGAAGGGAAGCATGATGTCAAGCAACGCCTCGTCGATCCGAGGAACCCGAACCGTGATCGCCCCCAACTGAGTTTCGCCAATGCGCTCCAACGGAGCTTGGATCGCGCAGCACAGCCGCGCCTCTCCCTGGTCATTGAGGCGGCCGATCACCGTTAGATGGTCACCCAGGATCCACCAGAAGCGCTGTCGGTCGCCGATGAGGCTTGCGGCTGATCTGGGCACAAAGTCGTGTTCAACAAAGCAGAGCGCCTCGACCGAACCCGCAGCTTCGCTGCATGGTGGCAGGTCTCCGCCTGCAGTCGCGGGCGCAGACGCTGCCGCAGCAAGAAAGTTCAGGAGTGGGACGAGACTCGACATCCTGTCACCTAGGATCGCGCGGCGTTCTGCTTGAAGCTATCAACGCGTGTCGGAAAGCACCAGCCGAGCCTCGGAGCCGCCACCCTGACGCGGCGCAATGTTGATCGTGAAACGCTCGCCCTTCCGGCCCGCGCCGGAGATGACAAAGTTTTCTCCGCGTTGCTGCGTCGAATCGATCTGCACCTCCTGGCCCCGCGCCGGATCCCGATACCAGGCGACGACCTGGGCGACAGGGTCGCCGGTGACGAAACGCAGCTCCACTTCGTCCTGCCGAGCTCCGCCCTCCGGCTGCCCCTGGACATGCATCCCGCTGAAGGTCGCCCCAGGATAGACCAGACCGCTATCCTCGTCGAAATTGGCGCCATTGCGAAAGCCTTCGGGAATGTTGACCGAAAGGTTGAACCCCGGCGCCTCGACCGTCAGCCGGCCCTCCTCGGCGCGCCCTTGCGCGGTGGCGTTCGCATCGACGGGGGCGGCGTCATTCCCGAACCGGGCTTCGCAGGCGGCAAGCAGCGCCACGGCGGCGAGAGCGGAGACCTTCTTCGTCATCGTGGATCCTCCTTCGCCTCAGAACCTAGCTGTATTAGTCATGTAACACAACAGCCGTCTTGCCGTCGGGTCACGCCCTCACTAGGCGCCGCTTATGGCCGACGATCACAGCCAGCGGCGCGCCGGGCTCCTGTTCGGCCTCGGCGCCTATCTGCTCTGGGGCGTCATGCCGCTTTATTTCAAGGCGCTGGCGCACGTTCCCGCGACCGAAATCGTCGCCCATCGGATCCTCTGGTCGCTCATCTTCCTGGGCGCTCTGGTCACGCTCTGGCGGCGCTGGCCGGCCATTCGCGCCGCACTCGGCGCCGGCCGGGTCGTGATGACGCTGGTGATCACCTCGCTCCTGATCGCCGTCAATTGGCTGACCTACATCTATGCCGTGGTCAGCGGACATGTTCTCGAAGGCAGTCTCGGCTACTATCTGAACCCTCTGGTCAATGTCCTGCTGGGGGTGGTCCTGCTGAAGGAGCGGCTCAGCCGCGCCCAGATCGCCGCAGCCCTGCTCGCCGGGGCCGGCGTTGCCGTGCTCGCCGCCGGGGCGGGCTCAGGGCTGTGGGTCAGCCTGACGCTGGCCGCCAGTTTCGGTTTATACGGTTTCCTGAGGAAGGTCGCGCCGGTCGACTCGCTGGAGGGACTGTCGATCGAGACGGCGATCCTGGCGCCGATTGCGCTGGGATGGGTGCTCTGGCTGCAGGAAAGCGGCACCGGGCATTTCGCCAGCCTTGGAATGTCGACCGATGCCCTGCTGGTGCTTGGCGGCGCCGTCACCGCCATCCCGCTACTTCTCTTCACCGCAGCGGCCCGGCGCCTGCCTTATTCGATGCTGGGCTTCCTTCAATATATTGCCCCGTCGCTTCAGTTCCTGCTGGCCGTTCTCGCCTTCGGGGAACCCCTGACGACCGCCCACATCATCTGCTTCGGCGCGATCTGGACGGCCCTGGCGATCTTCACCGTTGACGGGCTGCGCACGGCATCCCGGAACCGCGCGGCGCCGGCGCCTCAATAGCCCGCGGGGAGAGGCGCGCCTGTGCCGACCCGGCCCTCACGATCGGGCCGGGTTCGAGTTCGACCGGAACCAAACCGCCTAGAAGGGCTGCGACTCGCGCGGCGGAACCTCGACCGGCCGGCATTGGGGAAGGTTCAGCTGCTGCATCTGCGCGCAGTCGCGAACCTGGGTGTCGCCGTTCGGGCCGATGAAGATGCCCCAGTGACGGCCGTCGTCGCAAAGCGCGACCCACATTTCCAGCCCCTCATGCTCCTGCTGATGGGCCGCCCCTTCGACCCGTCGGCAGCGCCGGCCATTGTCGCGGATCGCCCGCATCAGGCCGAGCCGCTGATAGGGGGGCGAGAGTTTCAGAAGAGCCTCGTGGTGGGGATTGGCGACCCTGATCCGCCTCGTCTCCTGCGACGGGCGTCCGTCCTCGCAAGCGGCAGCGAGCAGAGCCACCAGGCCCAGGGTGAGCCCGGTTCGCAATCGCATCCTCACTGGCCCTGTGGCACCGGGTTTCCAGCCTGGTTCGACTCCATCAGCTGCCGCTCGGCCGCGTTCAGGACCTGGGCGGAGCCGCCTTGAGTCACCACGATCGTATAGGTCCCGCCTTCGGTGCAGGTCGCTGTCCAGACAGGATGACCCTGATGCTCGCCGGAGCGCGACGAGCTTTCGACATGCTGGCACGGCTCGCCCGAATCCCGAATCGCTCGGATGAAGACCGCGTTGCGCTGCCCTTCCGGCATTTCCTCAAGCCGGTTCTGCACCTCCCCCGTCGTGTCGGCGGCATTTTGCTGGCTGGTGCCGGACGGCGCATCAGCGTCGCCACACCCGGCCAGGCCCAGCGTCGCTACCGCCGCAATCAGGATCCTTCGCATCGCTCGCCTCCTTGCTGACGACATAATGACCGGTTTCGCGATCGGTTTCCTCAAGCCGCCTCGATCGCAAGCCGGCGGTAATGATCGCGAAGTTCGATCTTGTCGATCTTGCCGGTTCCCAGCTTGGGCAAGGGTTCGTTCCGGATCCAGATAAAGGCCGGCACCTTGAACGGGGCGATGCTCTCCGAGAGAAAGGCGCGCAACGCCTCCTCGTCGATTCCGCCTTTTTCGCTGTAGACGACCGCCGCCGGAACTTCGCCAAGCCGATCGTCGGGAACGCCGAACACCGAGGCTTCGGACACGGCGGGGTGGGCGTAGATGGCCGCCTCGACTTCGGCCGCGCTGATATTCTCGCCGCCGCGGATGATGATGTCCTTCTTGCGGTCGACGATGAAGAGATAGTCGTCTTCGTCGAGATAGCCGATGTCGCCGGTCCGGAAATAGCCGTCGGCGGTGAAGGCCGCGCGCGTTGCCGCCTCGTCACGCCAATAGCCGCGGATGTTGGCGGCCGAGCGGATGGCAATCTCGCCGCGCTCGTTCGGGCCGAGATGCTCGCCCCCCTCGCCCAGGATTGCGAGCTCCACCAGCGGCTTGTGGGGCCTGCCCGTCGAAGCCGGCTTGTCATGGTAGTTGGACCAGAAATTGCCGCAGCCGACGGCATTGGTTTCGGTCAGGCCGTAGCCGAGCGCCGGCTGGGCGCCCTTGAAGCTCTGTTCCAGCCGCTTCACGTGGGCGACGGGGCGCGGAGCGCCGCCGGCGGCGATGTCGGTGAGCGAGGACAGATCATATTTGTCGCGGTCCGGATGCTGCATCAGTTCGAGGCTCATCGTCGGAACGCCTACGAAATAGGTGACCTTCTCCTGCTCGATCAGCCGAAGGGCTTCGCCCGCGTCCCATTTCGGCATCAGCACCATCGTTCGGCCGATGACGAAGCTGTTGAGCAGCACCGGAACTTCGCCGGTGACGTGAAACAGCGGCACGTTGACGAGGGTTTTGGGCGGATTGACCGGCGGCTCGCCCATGCTCTCCTTGATTCCCAGCAGGGTCGCCAGGCCGATCGTGTAGGAATAGACGCCCGTCGTCACCGCCCGGTGGGTCGACACCGCGCCCTTGGCGAGCCCGGTCGAACCTGAAGTGAAGAGGATCGTGGCGTCGTCGTCCGGGTTGACCTGGGGAAGTTCGCCATCTTCGCCGCCGAGCAGCGGGGCGATGGCTTCGGCGATCGGCTTTTCGATCGGCAGCGCGACATGCTCGAATGGACAACTGCCGGCCTCGAGCCGTTTCGCCCTCGGACCGTCGGCGATGATCAGCCGGGGCTCGGCGAGGCCGAGCGCGTGGCGCATTTCGTCGGGCTGCCACCAGCCGTTGATCAGAGTCGCGATCCCGCCCGCCTTGAGCACCGCCATCCATGAAACGATCCAGGCCGGCGAATTGCGCATCGCGATGGCGACCCGATCGCCCTTGGCGATACCGCGGCCAACAAGCGCTCGAGCCAGCCGGGTGGCTTCGGCGTTGAGCTCGGCAAAAGTCAGTCGCTCGCCGTCCGCGACCACCGCCTCGGTGGCCCCGTGCAGCATGCAGAAGATGTCGAACAGGCCGGGCAGAGTGGGCGGCAGGTTGGTGACGATCGCCAGCCCCTGCTCGTTGCGGCCGATCTGAATCCGGCCGCCCTCCCCGGTGACTACCGCCAGCACCGCGTCATATCTGCGGTCGAGCTCGCTCGGCATGCGCGTTTCTCTCCTGCTTTGCCTTTTATCTGCCCCCTACTATGAAGGCGCGAGCGCGCAGGGGGAAGCCTTGATTGAGCCTTTATTGACATCGCTGACAGCAGCCGGGGGAGCGATCCGCTGGACCGATCTCGGGCTCGATCCCGTGGCGCTCGACCTCGGCTTCTTCCAGCTCCGCTGGTACAGCCTCGCCTATCTGGCGGGAATCGTCATCGGCTGGTGGTATCTGTTGAAGCTGCTCGCCCAGCCCGGAGCGCCGATGGCGCGGCGTCACGCCGACGACATGGTCTTCTTCGCGACGGTCGGGATCATCCTCGGTGGACGCCTGGGCTATGTGCTCTTCTATCGACCCGATTATTATGTCGAAAATCCCGGGGAGATCATCCAGCTGTGGGATGGCGGAATGTCCTTTCACGGGGGCGTGATCGGAGTCAGCCTCGGCCTGCTCTACATGGCACGCAAGCACCGGCTCGATTGGCTGCGGATCCACGATTATGTCGCCTGCTGCATCCCGTTCGGCCTCTTCCTCGGCCGACTGGCCAATTTCGTGAATGCGGAGCTTTGGGGCCGGGAAAGCGATCTGCCCTGGGCGGTGATCTTTCCGACTGGCGGCGAGGTTCCGCGTCACCCGAGCCAGCTTTACGAAGCGATCCTCGAAGGCGTCGTCCTCTTTCTCATCCTCGCCTACATGTTCTGGAGAACGCGCGCACGCTACCAGCCGGGAAAGCTCGTCGGGACCTTCATCCTCGTCTATGGGATCAGCCGCTTCCTGGTCGAACTGGTGCGCCAGCCCGATCCCGGACTGGAGAACCTGTCCTGGGGGCTCAGCATGGGCCAAACCCTTTCCTTGCCGATGATCGCGGGCGGACTTTACCTGCTTCTCACCGCCGCCCGTCGCGCCGACCGGGTCCGGGCCGATCCCGCCGATGAACCGTCCACCTGAATTTGCCGTCCGCCGGCTCCGGAGGAGCTAGAATGGCCGGCGTTCCAAGCGCGCCGTCGGAGACCGGCGGGAAGCGGCAAGAGGACGTGGCCGATCGCCTGGCCAGGCGAATAGCCGAAGAGGGCTCGATCAGCGTCGCGGACTATATGGCCGAAGCCAATGCCCATTATTACGCCACGCGCGATCCGTTCGGTGCCGCCGGCGACTTCATCACTGCGCCTGAGATCAGCCAGATGTTCGGCGAGCTGGTCGGGGTCTGGCTTGCCGACCTCTGGCTTCGCTCCGGCAGGCCGGACGCCTGCTATGTCGAGCTCGGGCCCGGGCGGGGCACCCTGGCCAAGGATGCGCTTCGAGCGCTTGGCGGCGCCGGCTGCGCTCCGGCGATCCATCTCGTTGAGACCAGTCCGGCGCTGAGGCGCGCCCAGGCGGAACGGCTGCCACAGGCACAGTGGCATGACGATCTCGCCACGGTCCCGAAGGACCGAGCGCTGCTGGTCGCCGCCAACGAATTCTTCGACGCCCTGCCGATCCGCCAGTTCGACGGTGATCGGGAGCTTCGAGTGAAGCTGGTGGGAAGCCGCTTCGTCCGCGACGAGGCGAGCCGGATCCGGGAAGATTCGCCCGAATCGATCCAGGTCGTCGAAGCCCTCGCCGCCCGTCTGACGGCCCAGGGCGGCGGCGCCCTGATCTTCGATTACGGCCATGACCGGCCCGGCTTCGGCGACACGCTCCAGGCGGTGTCTCGCCATGAATATGCCGATCCGTGGCAGGCACCGGGAAGCCAGGACCTGACCGCCCATGTCGACTTTTCGGCGCTAGCGGCAGCGGCTCGCCGAGCAAGCGTGACTGTGTTCGGCCCGCGCTCCCAGGGCGAATGGCTCGATGCGATGGGCATTCAGCTGAGGGCCGCGGCCCTGGCGCGGGCCGCGCCCGAACGGACGGAGGAGATTGCGGCGGCTCGCGATCGGCTGACCTCGGCCGGACAGATGGGTCGGTTGTTCAAGGCAATGGCGCTGGTCGCGCCTGGCTGGCCGAAGCCGGCAGGGTTCGGCGGATGAGTCGGCTCCTTTGGCGGATCGCCAGGCGGACCGATGCCGCGGTCCTGGCGGAGCTCGGACGACAGAGCTTCGTCGAGACTTTCGGCCATCTTTATAGTTCCGACGATCTTGCGGCTTTCCTCCTCAACCACAGCGAGGAAGGCTGGCGGGGCGAGCTTTCCGATCCGGATTTCGTCGTCAGGCTCGGCGAAGCGGACGATCGGGCCGCCGCTTATGCCAAGCTCGGGCCTCCCTCGCTGCCATTGGAGGTGGCGGGGCCGACCGTCGAACTTCGCCAGTTCTACGTGCTGAAGCCGTGGCATGGGACCGGTGCCGCCCAGGAAATGATGGGCTGGGTGCTCGACGAGGCGCGGCGGCGCGGCGCCGGAGCAATCCAGCTTTCCGTCTTCATCGACAATCACCGCGCGCGTCGCTTCTACGAACGCTATGGCTTCGAGCCGGTCGGCCGGTACGATTTCATGGTCGGAACTCATGCGGACGAGGACATCATCATGCGACTGAAGCTGCAGCCGTGACGGTCGAAGTGATCAAATCCGGTCTCGTTCGCGTGCCCCACGGCTTCCTCGGGCGGCGCGGCGGAGTGTCGCAGGGGGTCTGCGCCGGCCTCAACGTCGGCCTGGGATCGGACGACGATCGCGAGGCGATCCAGGAGAATAGACGCCGCGCCGTGGAAGCCGTGGCGCCGCAGGCACGGCTGGTGACCGTGCACCAGGTCCATTCCGCCGACGCTCTCGTCGTCGCCGAGCCCTGGCCGGATCAGCAACGCCCTCGGGCCGACGCCATGGCAACGAACCGGCCCGGGCTGGTGCTGGGGATCCTCACCGCGGACTGCGCACCCGTCCTGCTCGCGGACTCGCAAGCGGGCGTGATCGGCGCCGCCCATGCCGGCTGGAAGGGCGCCTTCGGCGGAGTGGTCGATTCGGTGGTCGAAGCGATGGAGTCGCTCGGCGCCGAGCGCGGCCGGATTGCCGCCGCGATCGGACCGGCCATCGCCCGGCGCTCCTACGAGGTCGACGAGGCTTTCCACCGCCGCTTCGCCGAAGCCGATCCCGAGAATGACCGCTTCTTCAGTCCCGGGCGCGAGGGGCACCACCAGTTCGATCTGGAGGGCTATGTCGCCTCGCGGCTTGCGGCAGCAGGAGTCACTCGAGTCGAAGCGATGGGGCTCGACACCTATTCGGAACCGGACCGATTCTTCAGTTACCGGCGGGCGACTCATCGCGTCGAGCCGACCTACGGCCGCCAGTTCTCGCTGATCGCTCTGCCGGGCTAGATACGAATCCGGCAGGTCGCTAAAGAGCGGCACGGGCAACAGACCTCACCCCCGGCCGTTCCAGCGAACGGCCCGTGAGCCGGCCAAGATCCGGCTGGCTCGGTCTCCACGCAGAACCTGCGACCGGCGGAAAAGGGAGACATGACTATGCCGCGCAAGCCCGACGAATCCGATCTGACCGGTGCCACGCCGCGCCGCCGCCCGAAGCCCGACGTCCTCGAGATCGGCGGACGGCGGCTCAAGCCGTCCACCCTGATGATGGGCCACGGCTTCGATCCGGCTCTGTCCGAAGGCTCGCTCAAGCCGCCCATCTTTCTCACCTCGACCTTCGTCTTCGAGAATGCCGCTGCCGGCAAGCGCCACTTCGAAGGCGTCACCGGCAAGCGTCCGGGCGGCGCCGAGGGACTGGTCTATTCGCGCTTCAACGGCCCCAACCAGGAAATATTGGAAGACCGTCTCAGCGTCTGGGAAGATGCCGAGGACGCCCTCACCTTCTCAAGCGGCATGTCGGCGATCACCACCTTGATCATGACCTTCGTCCAACCCGGCGACGTGGTCGTCCATTCCGGGCCGCTTTACGCCGCGACCGAGACATTGATCGGGCGGATCTTCGGCCGCTTCGGAGTCAAGTGGCTCGACTTCCCGGCCGGAGCGACCCAGGAGGAGATCGAGGCGGTCATCGAGCGGGCCAGAGGAATGGGGCGAGTTTCGCTCATCTATCTCGAAAGCCCGGCGAACCCGACCAATGCGCTGGTCGATGTCCAGGCCGTTTCCGCCGCCCGCGACAAGCTGTTCGGACAGGAGGAGCGGCCGCCGATCGCGATCGACAACACCTTCCTGGGTCCCCTCTGGCACCATCCGCTCCGGCACGGAGCCGATCTTTCGGTCTATTCGCTGACCAAATATGCCGGCGGTCATTCCGATCTGGTGGCCGGCGGAATCACCGGATCCAAGGCGCTGATCAACCCGATCCGGATGATGCGCAACACGATCGGCACGATCACCGACCCGAACACCGCCTGGATGCTGTTGCGGAGCCTCGAAACGCTTGAACTGCGAATGACTCGCGCCGGCGAAAACGCCGCCAAGGTCTGCGAATTCCTCCGCGGCCATGCGAAGGTCGAAAGCGTCGGCTATCTCGGCTTCCTCGAGCAGGGCGAAGATTCGCGCCAGGCGGACATCTATCGCCGTCACTGCACGGGCGCGGGTTCAACCTTCTCGCTCTATCTCAAGGGCGGCGAGAAGGAAGCCTTTGCCTTCCTCGATTCGCTGAAGATCGCCCATCTGGCGGTGAGTCTGGGCGGAACCGAGACCCTGGCCAGCCATCCGGCGGCGATGACCCACCTGTCGGTTCCGGACGAGCGCAAGCAGGCGCTCGGAATCACCGACAATCTCGTCCGGATCTCGATCGGAGTCGAGGATCCGGACGATCTCATTGCCGATTTCGACCAGGCGCTGGCCGCGATCTGACGCGGTCGCGCCAGTCGAGCACTTCCCAGCCCTCGGTCTCGGCGAGCCGGACCAGGCGGGCGTGAGCGTTGGTCGCGAAGGCTTCGTCCGACCAGCGATGCACCGGCGCGTCCGAGATATGGTCGGAATAGAATCGGATGTGCAGAGCCTCGCGCTCCAGCCCCTCGCGCTGGAGCCAGGCTTCGATCATGTCGAGCTTGCCGAGGCCGTAGCAATTGCGTCCGTCGATCCGGGCAACGATCCGGCCGAGCGAATCGGGCAGGGTTTCCGTCGCGATGACATCGTCGAATCCGAGCCGCCGGGCAATTGCCGCAGCGTAGAGCCGGTAGGAAGCGGTGGCCAGGACGAGTCGGCGCCCCGCCTCCCGGTCCTCCGCGATCCGGGTCCGAGCGCCCGGCAGGATGTTGGTCGCGATCTGGCGGTCGGCGAAGCTTTCCACGACCGGCTCGAGTCTTTCGGCCGAAGGCCGCCCGACCAGGAGCCGGTAATTGATTTCCTTGAGCCGGCCGCGGTCCACCAGCCCGAGGATATAGGCCAGCGTGGCCATCAGGACGGCCGGCAGGAGCAGCAGCCGCCACGGGCCGAGCTTCAGTGCTGCGTGGATCAGGAACGGCGTGTAGGTCGGGCGCCGAGTCACCGTCTTGTCCATGTCGTAGATGGCGATCGCGCGCTTCATCGGCGCCTTCGCAAGCATAGAAGCGTTGCGCCGTCCATGCCCTCACGCTTGCCGCCTGCCGGGATTTGAAGCACTAGTCGCTCCGGCATGAGCGTAACGGGCGATTTCATCCAGAGCTCCGAAGACGGGCAGTGCGTGCTGCGCTTCAGCGGCAACCTCACCATTTTGCGCGTCCGCAAACTCAGCGACCAGCTCAAGGCCGTCGAGGCGGACCGGCTGGTCGTGGACCTGACCGAGGTCGATCGGATGGACACGGTCGGCGCCTGGCTCATTCACAAGCTCGAACGCGACCGCGGGGCCAGAATCGTCGGCGCGACCGAAGAGCAGCAGACGTTGATCGACCATGTCACTCAGGCGGACCGGCCGGTGAAAGTCCGCCGCGAACATGAGCCGGCCTTCAGGCAGTTCGTCGGCGAGGTCGGTATCGCCACCCAGACGGCCGGGCAGACGATGGTCGGCCTGCTCGGCTTCTTCGGTTCCCTTCTGATCTCGATCGCGAACATCATCCGCCATCCTCGAAGGTTCCGATTCAATGCGGTGATCACCCGGTTCGACGTCGTCGGGGTTCGAGCTCTGGCGATCATCGGGCTGATGAGCTTCCTGGTCGGGATCGTCATCGCTCAGCAGGGCGCCGTGCAGCTCCGCCAGTTCGGAGCGGAAGTGTTCACCATCAACCTGATCGGTCGAAGCGCGATCAAGGAGCTGGGCGTGCTGATGACGGCGATCATGGTCGCCGGCCGGTCGGGTTCGGCCTTTGCCGCCCAACTCGGTTCGATGAAGCTCAACGAGGAAATCGACGCCATGCGCACGATCGGCGTCTCGCCGATGGAGGCGCTCGTCTTTCCGCGGGTGTTCGCCACCGTGCTGATGATGCCGCTGCTCGGCTTCTACGCGGCCATCATGGCGATCATCGGCGGCGGCATCTTCGTCTGGCTCTCCCTGGAGATTCCGCCGATCACCTTCGTCCAGCGCATCCGCGAGGTCGTGCCGATGACCGACCTTTACCAGTCTTTGATCAAGGCTCCGGTCTTCGGGATGATCATCGCCATGGCCGGTTGCTACCAGGGGCTTCAGGTGGAGGGAAATGCGGAAGAGGTCGGACTTCGAACGACCACCGCCGTCGTTCAGGGGATTTTTCTCGTGATCGTGCTCGACGCCTTCTTCGCCGTCTTCTTCACCGAGATCGGTTGGGTGTGATGGCACCGCAGGGCGAAGAGCGCGAGTTGGTGATCGAGGTTGCCGGCCTGCGCAACAGCTTCGGCGAGCAGGTCATCCATGAAGACCTGGAGCTCAGCGTCCGTCGCGGCGAGATTCTCGGCGTCGTCGGCGGATCCGGGACCGGCAAATCGGTGCTGATGCGGTCGATCATCGGCCTGCAGACGCCGGCGGCCGGCGAGATCAAGGTGTTCGGCGAGCCGATGATCGGCCGCGACGAGGAAGAAGCCAAGCATATCCGGCGTCGCTGGGGCGTTCTCTTCCAGGGTGCGGCCCTGTTTTCCACGCTGACGGTCGCCGAAAACGTGCAGGTGCCGATCCGCGAATTCTACCCCGGGATCGAACAGGATCTGCTTGACGAGATCGCCGCCTACAAGATCGCGATGTGCGGGCTCAACGTGGATGCGGGCGCCAAATTCCCCGCCGAGCTATCCGGCGGAATGCGGAAACGCGCAGGAATCGCCCGCGCACTCGCGCTCGATCCCGACCTGCTCTTCCTCGATGAGCCGACGGCGGGACTCGATCCGATCGGTGCGGCCGCGTTCGACCAGCTGATCTGCGAGCTGAGGGACGCGCTCGGCCTTACCGTTTTCCTGATCACCCATGACCTCGACACGCTATACGCAATCTGCGACCGGGTGGCGGTGATTGCGGATCGCAAGGTCGTGGCGATCGGAACGATTGCGGAATTATTGGCTTTGGACCACGAGTGGATTCAGAAATATTTCAGGGGACCGCGCGGCCGGGCCGCCGTTGCCGCTGTCGAGACTGAGAAGGCCGGGGGCTGATGGAAACGCGTTCCAACCAAATCCTCGTCGGTAGCGTCGTCCTCGGCCTGATCGCTGCGCTGGCCTTCTTCATCGTCTGGCTGAGCCAGGTCGGAGACGGCGCCGAAAAGCGCTACGACATCTTCTTCCAGCAATCGGTCGAAGGGCTGGCCAAGGGCTCGGCCGTGACCTTCCGGGGCGTTCCCGTCGGCCAGATCGAGTCGATCAATCTGGAGCCGTCCAGTCCGCAATTCATCCGTGTCCGGATTTCCGTCCGGGACGACACACCGGTTCTTCAAGGCACCACGGCGACAATCCGCGGCGTCGGCTTCACCGGCGTTTCGCAGATCCAGCTCGACCCGCCGGAGCCGGAGCCGGGACAGCCTCCGCGATCGCAGCAGGAGATTCGCTGCCCGGAACAGAATCCGCAGTCGGAATGTCCCTACGGCTATCCAGTGATCCCGACCCGGCCCGGGGCGCTGGGCCAGTTGCTGAACACGGCGCCTGAGCTTCTCGAGCGGGTTTCCACGCTGACCGAACGGCTGACCGAGCTGCTGTCGGACCGCAACCAGGAATCGATCGCGGGAATACTCGACAATCTCGAGGAGGTGACGCAGTCGCTCGCCGAACGATCGCCGGAAATCGCTGCCACCCTCGCCGAAGCCCGGGTCGCGATCGCCCAGGCCGGAGCCGCCGCCGAGCAGATCGGCCGGCTTGCCGGGACCACCGAAACGCTCGTCAACGAGGACGGCCGACCGCTCATCAACGATCTGAGACACACCATTCGTGCGGCCGAGCAGAGCATGCGCAATCTCGACTCGGTGCTGAGCGACGCTCGGCCCGGCCTTCAGACCTTTTCCACCCGCACCCTTCCGGAGGTCGGGCAACTCGTCCGCGACCTTCGCGCCACCAGCGAATCGCTTCGAAACGTGACCGAGCGGCTGGATCAGCGGGGAGTCGGGGGAGTGATTGGCGGCGAGCGCCTTCCCGACTACGAGCCCGGACGGAGGAATTGAGGATGCGCTTCAGGCTTATGTCGCTTACGGTTGCGGCCCTCTCCCTCGCCGGCTGCTTCGGCGGCGGCGCTACGCCGTCGGAGCTGTTGACGCTGACGGCGGCCGCGACCCGGCCGACGGGAACGGCGCGCCAGGCCGAGCAGGGGCAGGTCATCACCGTAACGGTGCCAACCGTTCCGCAGGCGCTCCGCTACAAGCGCGTCCCGGTCTATGTCAGCCCGACTTCGATCCAGTATCTGGAGAATGCCCAGTGGGTCGAAGGGCCCAACGAGCTGTTCCGTCAACTTCTGTCGGAAACGATAGCGGCGCGGACCCAGCTGGTCGTCATCGATCCTGCCCTCTACACCCAGGTTCAGGGCCTGACGCTCGGCGGCCAGTTGCTGACCTTCGGCCTCGATCCCAATGCGATGGAAGTGGTGATCGAATTCGAGGCGACGCTGGCTCGGCCACAGAGCGCCGTCGTCACCAATCGCTTCCAGGCGCGAGTGCCGGTCGCCGAAGCGACCAGCGCCGCCGTCGCCCCGGCGCTCAACCAGGCTGCCAACCAGATCGCCGAGCAGGTCGCCGCCTGGGTCGCGGCCTAGGGTCCCTTCAATCGATCAGGCGGGGCCGCCTTCCCGCTCGCTGCGGGCCGCCCCTAGGCGAGGCTCTTCGACGCCTGCTCGAAAACGTCCTTCGAGAGACCGGGCGTCGCGACGATCCTCTGGAGCTGCGCCCGCATGAGTGCCGCCCGTTCCTCGTCGAAGCGACGCCAGCGCCCGAGCGGAGGCACCAGTTTCGCCGCGGTCTGAGGATTAAGCCTGTCTTCGGCGAGGGTCATGTCGGCAAGGAAACGATAGCCGCGGCCGGAAGGATCGTGAAAGGCGCGCTGGTTGACCGAAAAGGCGCCGACCAGCGAGCGCAGCCGGTTGGGATTGGAAAGGGTGAAATCGGGGTGGCCGGCTAGCGCTTCCACCGCCTCGGGCGTGTCCGCCCGGGTCGAAAGCGCCTGAGTGCTGAACCATTTGTCCAGCACCAGGGCATTGTCGCGATAGCGGCCGTAAAAGGCCTCGAGAGCTGCCGTTCGCTCTTCCGAATAGCCGTTGGCGAGGATTCCGAGCGCGCCCTGCCGATCGGTCATGTTGTCGGCTTCGTCGAACTGGCGCTTGGCGAGCAGGGCCGAATCGGCGGCACCCGACGCCGTGATATAGCCGAGGGAAATCGTCCGAAGCCGGCGAGCCCCCTTGGCGGCGGGGCTGTATTCGTAGCGATTGGCGGCATGGGCCGAATAGGCCGAGCGCCAGAGATCTTCGAGCTCGGCGCCGAGTTGAGCGCGGAGCGCCTCGCGGCGAGCATGGATCGCTTCCGGATCGACCACCGCCATCTGATCGCCGATGAACGCTTCGCTCGGCAGCAGCACCGCTTCCGCAATGAAGGCCGGGTCCAGCGCCTCGTCGGTCAAGGTCCGGCGAACCGCCTCGACGACCGGCCGGTGATCGGCCTCGTCGCTCGAAACCGCCGCGACCAGCACATCGAGCATCAGTTGTTGCATCGCTTCGTAGCGGGCGAAGGGGTCGGTTTCGAAGGCCGAAAGAAAGGCGAGGTCCGCCGAGCTCCGGTCGGACTCGATCGCGACCGGCGCCGAGAAATCGCGATTGATCGAAAGGACCGGTCGAGCGGGCGCCGACGGAAGGGTGATCTCCGCCTGCGCTTCGTCAAGCAGGACCAGCCGCTCGTCCGTCGCTTGGCCGGTCGCCACGTCGAAAAGCGCCAGCTTGAGCGGGATCGGCATCGGACGCTTGCGGTCCTGCCCTGGCGTCGGCGGCACTTCCTGCTCGAGGCGCACGCGAACGGCGTCGCCGTCCTGCGCAAGCCTCGCCCGCACCTTCGGAGTGCCGGCCTGACTGTACCAGAGCCGGAACTGCGACAGGTCGATTGCGCTCGCCTCCTCCATCGACCGGACGAAATCCTCGCAGGTCACCGCCTGACCGTCGAATCGCTCGAAATAGAGGTCGCAGCCGGCGCGAAACTTCTCCGGGCCGAGGATGGTGTGCATCATCCGGATCAGTTCGGCCCCCTTGTTGTAGATAGTCGCGGTGTAGAAGTTGCTGATCTCGATATAGGAATCGGGCCGGACCGGATGGGCGAGCGGACCCGAATCCTCGGGAAACTGAGCCGCCCGCAGCATCCGCACGTCCTCGATCCTCTTGACGGCGCGCGAGCCCATGTCCGCCGAGAATTGCTGGTCGCGGAAGACAGTGAAGCCTTCCTTCAACGAGAGCTGGAACCAGTCCCGGCAAGTGACCCGATTACCCGACCAGTTGTGGAAATATTCGTGAGCGACGACGCCGGCGATCGCGTCGTAATCGGCATCCGTCGCCGTGTCCGGATCGGCGAGGATGTAGCGGGAATTGAAGATGTTGAGGCCCTTATTCTCCATCGCTCCGAAGTTGAAGTCGGCCACCGCGACGATGTTGAACACGGCCAGGTCATATTCGCGGCCGAACACCTCCTCGTCCCACTTCATCGCCGACTTCAGCGCCTTCATCGCATGGTCGGTCTTGGCCAGGTCGCCTTCGCGGACCCAGATGCCCAGCTCGACCTCGCGCCCTGATCGCGTGACGAAACGATCGCGATTGGCCACCAGGTCGCCGGCAACCAAAGCGAACAGGTAGCTCGGCTTCGGGAATGGGTCGTGCCACTCGGCCCAGTGGCGACCATCCTGGAGTTCGCCCGAGCCGACCGGATCGCCATTGCAAAGCAGCACCGGATACAGCGCCTTCTCGGCGATCAGCTTGACTCGGTAGCGGCTGAGCACGTCCGGCCGATCGGGAAATGGCGTGATCCGGCGAAAACCCTCCGCCTCGCACTGGGTGCAGAGCAATCCCCCCGATTCGTAGAGCCCCATCAGCTGGGTATTGGCCCGCGGCGAAATGGCGACTTCCGTCTCCACCAGCGCCGAGTCGCCGGAGATCGGAAGTTCGAGACGGTCGTCCTCGTAGCGATGATTCACTGGCGCGCCGTCAACCAGGACCCGGACGAGCTCCAGGCCTTCGGCGTCGAGCCGGAGCGGCAGCCGATGATCGCCGCTTCGCTCCACACGGAGCGAGGATCGGACGATCGTCCGATCGGCTCCCAGTGCGAATTCGAGATCGATCTGCGGAATTCGCCATTCGGGGGCGCGATAATCCTCCCGCCTGATGACGGGCGGCTGGGCGGCGGCGGGTCGGGCATCTACCATGGGATGAATCTAGGCCTCCGACCCTGCGCGCGCAATCGCAAGTGGCCCATGCTCGGTTGCTGCGCCGCAGCAGGAGCGCTAGGAAAATTCTCCAGCCGCCTGATTCTTCAGGATTCGGCAAGATTTTCCCGGCGATAACCATCCTCCCATGAGCACCGTCGACGACGTCCTGATCGAACGCCTGTTCTCGCCTTTGGCGGGACGACTGCATCACCTGCTCGGCATCAGCCAGTGGCGGGTAGCCATTGAATGCCTCAATGGCAGCGTCGCTTTCTATCTCGCGGGCGTTGCCTTCTCGCTCGTCGGCAGGGGCATGGACGACGGCATCTTCGTCATCCTGCTGCGGGCCCTCGCCTGGCTGCTGATCATGGAAGCCGTTCGTCGGCTCGCCTATCGGCAGGCGGCCTCTTCAGTGGGAGTCCGGACGGCCCGCGCGCGCGAATGGCTGGTGCGCACTCTGCTGGTGGGAATCGTCCCACTCAGCCTCTGGCACGTCCAGAACTGGCACAGCCTGTTCTATTCCGGATCGCTTCTGATGCTGATTGCCCATCTCTACTTCAAGGCCTCCGACACTCCGCCCCCGGAGCCGCGCGAGAAGCTGGCATTCGGCCGCGCCTCCTGAACATTTTTCCGCCGTAACGAGGGAACCGCTCCCCGCGGCGAAGCGTCTTTATCGTGATCCGCGGCTCTCGAAGCTGTCGGAGCACGGTAGGAGTAACGCCATGGGTCTTATCCTTGCACTGATCATCGGTGGTATCATCGGCTGGCTTGCGAGCATCGTCATGCGGACCAATGCTCAGCAGGGCATTCTTTTGAACATCGTCGTCGGAATCGTCGGCTCTCTGCTCGGCAGCTTCCTGCTCGGGCCGATGCTCGGCGCGGACGGCAACATCCTCAACGCTCCGCTCGATGGCGGCACGCTGCTGGCGGCGTTCATCGGCGCAGTGATCCTGCTGGCGATCGTCAATCTGTTTCGTCGGGGTACCGTCCGTTAAGATATACAGATGCTGAAACAGCCTTGAGGCCCGCGGCCCGATCGGCCGCGGGCCTTTTACTGTCCGATGGCAACTCGCCGGAGCCTGATGCTTTAACCCGTCGGGAGACATAGGAGCCAAGGATGAAACAGGCCTTCTACTTGCCGGTCGCGCTTGCCGTCGCAGGCTGCGCCGTCACCGATCCACCCGAAGGGAGCGCCGCCGCAGGAGCCTCGCCGAGCCAGCGGGAATGCTTCCACGCTTCGAGCGTCAACGGCTTCAGTCCGCGCGGCGACAGGGCCGTCGATGTTCGAGTGGGCGCCAACGAACAATACCGGCTGGAACTTGTCGGCTTCTGTCCCGACGTCGACTGGAGCCAGGCCATTGCGATCCGGACGCGCGGCGGATCGTCATGGATTTGCCGCGGGCTCGACGCCGAGCTGATCGTTCCCAGTCCGAGCGGACGGCAGAGCTGCCTGGTGCAGTCGGTCCGCCGGCTCAGCCCTGCCGAGATCGAGGCGGCGCGGGCGCAGAACTAGCTGCGGCTGCGTCCGGGCTTGGCGGGGCCGGGACCCTGCGGGCGCGAAGGGCGATCACAAGCCCCGCAATCGCCAGCGCGCCACCGGCAAGCGCGAGCACCGACCAGCGATAGCCCTCGAACAGGGTCGAAATCGCCATGGCGACGATCGGGATGAGGACACTGGAATAAGCCGCGCGCGCCGGGCCGACCTTGCGGATGATGTCGTAATACAGCCAGAAGGCGAGCGACGAGGCGACGACGCTGAGATAGACCAGCCCGATCCAGTAGCCGGGACGGGATTCGAGCACCGGCGGACCGACAAAGACCAGGGCAAAGACCGAATCGAGCGAGGCGCCGTAGAGCATCGCCCAGGCCAGCATCGAGGCGATCGGTCGAGCCTTCATTGCCGGCATGAGCTGCATCACGTTCGATATCGAGGCCGCGAGCACTGCCACGAGCACGAGGCCGAGCCCGGTCAGCACCGCGGAGGTCGAGCTCGCCGTCTGGCGGATTTCCTGGACGAACAGCAAAGCGACGCCGATCATCGCCAGTGCCGAACCGATGACGAATCGCGGCGTGACACGTTGCCCGAAGAACATCCGAGCAAAGAGGGCATTGGGCACCACCAGCAAAGCGAAGACGACGGCTGCCAGGCCGGAGGTGATGTACAACTCCGAAGCGTAGACGAAATTATAGTTCACGACGAACTGGAAGGTGCCGAGCTGCAGGGCCAAAGCATGGCCCCCGCGGCCGAGGGCAAGGCTCTGTCCGAGCGCTCGGGCGATCACCATCATTGCCGCGCCGGCGATGAAGAAGCGGTAGCTGACCGACCAGACGTGCGGCACCGTGCCAAGCTGGTCCTTGATGACGATCCAGGTCGAGCTCCAGATCAGGGTGACCAGGAGGAAGGGGAGCAGGATTTTCGGGTCGCGAAACCCGGGTTCGTCGGTCACAGCGCCCGGATGGCGGCGGCGAGAGCGTCGACCTGCGCCGGATCGCTGTCCCAGCTGGTCACCAGCCGAGCTTCGCCAGGCCCCCAGTCGTAGAAGTCGAAGCCTTGGTCGCGGAGCCTCTGCGCCTCCTCCGGAGCGACCTTGACGAAGACCTCATTGGCCTCGACCGGAAGCACCAGGCGCGACGGTCCAGCCGCTTCGGCCAGGCGAGCCGCCGCCGCATTGGCCGCGCGCGCGTTTCGCAGCCACAGATCGTCCTCCAGCATGGCGATGATCTGGGCCGCCAGGAACCGGCCCTTGGACAGCAGATGGCCAGCTCGCTTGCGGCGGTACCGACTGGCAGCCGCAAGGTCGGGACGGAAGAAGATCAAGGCTTCGGCCGACATTCCGCCATTCTTGACGAAACCGAAGCTGAGCGCGTCGACTCCCGCCTTCCAGGTCAGGTCCGCGGGATGGCACCCAAGGCTTGCGACGGCATTGGCGAAGCGCGCGCCGTCCACATGGAAGCCCAGGCCCCGTTCACGACAAAGGGCGCCCAGCGCCGCCGTTTCGTCGGGCGTATAGACCAGCCCATATTCCGTCGCATTGGTGATCGAGAGCGCCGCCGGCTGCACCTGGTGGACATCGTTGCGGACCGTGCCCAGCAGATCCGCGACCGCCCGGGCCGTCAGCTTCGCTCCCTCGCCCTCGCCGAGCAGAAGCTTCGCTCCATGGGTGAAGAATTCCGGAGCGCCGCATTCGTCGTTCTGGATGTGGGCATCCTTGTGGCAGACGATCGCCCCGTGCGGCGGGCAGAGCGCGGCCAAAGCCAGGCTGTTGGCCGCCGTACCCGTGGCGACCCAGAGCGCCTCGACCTCGGTTCCGAACAGGTCGGAAAAGATCGCGTCGAGGCGCTTGCTCCAGGAATCGCCGTCATAGGCCGTGTCGAGCCGATTGGCCGCCGAGAGTGCCTTCAGCACCTCGTCGCAGGCCGCCGCTGCATTGTCGGAGAAGAAGCGCATCGCTGCCGCCAATGTAAGCGGTCGCGACCGGCGTCAACGGTGATGTGCCGGGTTCGATGCGCGGAGATTCCCCTCCTTGCGTTTACCGAAATTTTGGCCTCGCCACGTAAGTGCAGGGAAAGGATTGGGAGAAGACGGGAAATGGGCGTCGATAAAGTGGTGATCTCTCCGGTTGCCGGCGGCAAGCGCTCGGCGAAGCGGGCGCGTGTCCTGCTTTCGGCGAGGTTGAAGACGCCCAACGGGGAGATTGACTGCCGCCTTCGCGACCTTTCCCGCAAGGGAGCGCTCGTCGAGTGCAGTAATGTTCCGCCGGTCGGCGCCGAAGTGGTCTTTTCGCGTGGCTCGACCATTGTTCCCGCCCGGGTCGCCTGGTCCGGGACCAATCGGGTCGGGCTGGAATTCCACTACATGATCGACGAGTCCGAAGTTCTGGTCCAGCTTCGCCGTCCCCAGAGCAGCGACAGCAGCGGACGGTTCCGCCGGCCCGGCCTCAATGAGGGGCTGAGCGACAAGGATCGCAGGCTCGCCCGAGCCTGGGGAGTGACGGTCGGCCTCGCCGTGCCGGACGACATCTGAGGTTTGCCGATGACGGATTTCGCCGACCATTGTTCCTGGGGCTCGTCAGACCAGAGCGGTTCATTGGCCGGCGAACTTTCGACCGATCGGCCGGCCGGGGACACCAAGCCCGCGGGCCGGCAGGCCGAGCGAGTAGCGGTCGAGTTCGGTGCCGGACTGCGCCAGCGCGGCGCTTCGGGAGTTTCGGTACAAGTGATGGACCTGTCCACCCACGGCTTCCGGGTCGCGACCCATCTGGAACTGTGCATCGGAACCGACGTCTGGCTGCGTCTGCCGGGGCTTGAGGCAAGCCATGCCAAGGTGGTCTGGTCCGAAGGCCATTTCGTCGGATGCGCGTTCGAACGGCCGCTTCACCCGGCCGTGCTTGCCATGCTCGTCCAGCGGGCCGGAACCCGCTGAGGCGGGCCGCCGCTGGCGACCGGCGACCCGATTCGGAAATTCGGATCGCCTGTGTTACGTATTTCCGAGTCGAGGGGAGGCGACGGCATGGAATCGGACTATCGCTATTATTCGCGGCGGGCCGCCGAAGAACAGTTGCGGGCCGCCCGCGCCATCACGCCGCAGGCGCAGGAGCGCCATCGGGAGCTTGCCAACCTTTTCGCCGCCAAGGCGGCCGAGCGCATCCGAATCGAGGATCGGCAGTTCGCCCGCTGATCGCGATCAGCGGCTCCGGAACGATGGTGCTGCCGGTGAGGATTGAACTCACGACCTCAGCCTTACCAAGGATGCGCTCTACCACTGAGCTACGGCAGCACGTCGTTCGCGGAAGGCGGCGCTATGGCCGCTGCGGCGATATAGTGTCAAGGCGCCTCGCCGCAAGCTGATCGCTCCCGACCTCTCGCGGAGTCGAAGCGGCCGCCAATCCGTCCCGGCAGGTGTGGATCGTTGCCGAACGCCGATGCCGGTCCTAAGCCGAGCGAATGACCGGAAAGGATGAAGAGCGCGCCAAGCGGCTCGCCGCGGCCCTCAGGGAGAATCTGCGCCGCCGCAAGGCACAGGCGCGCAGCTCAGCCCAAGAGTCCCGGAGCGAAGCCAAGGACGACGGCAGCGGCCAGGCCTAGGCCTGCTCCCACATTCGCCTAATCTTCCAGGGGCCGGCACTGCGCTTCGAGCCAGGCGAGGGGTTCGCCCTCGAGCTTCGGCCCGACGACCTCCAGCACCTTGGCATGATAGTCGTCGATCCAGGCTTTCTCCTCGGGCGTGAGCAGGCCGGCTTCGATCAGGTTGCGGTCGATCGGCGCAAAGGTGAGCGTTTCGAAGCCGAGCACCTTCTTCTCTGCCCCCTCGACCTCCACCGGAACGACCAGCACCAGATTCTCGACCCGGATGCCATATTCGCCCGTCTTGTAGTAGCCCGGCTCGTTCGAGAGAATCATTCCGGCCTTGAGCGGCTCGTCGCCCCCCGGCTGGCCGCTTCCGACCGGCGAAATGCGCTGCGGCCCCTCATGGACGGCCAGGAAGCTGCCGACCCCATGGCCGGTGCCGTGGGCGTAATCCAGGCCGGCGCGCCACAGATATTGCCGGGCGAAGCTGTCGAGTTGCGATCCTCGGGTGCCGTCGGGGAAGAGCGCGCAGGCGACGGCGATGTGGCCCTTCAGCACCCGGGTGAAGCGATCGCGCATCTCGGCGGTCGGCGTTCCGATGACGACGGTGCGGGTGACGTCGGTGGTTCCGTCCGGATATTGCCCACCGCTGTCGACCAAATAGAGAGAGTTCAACTCGAGCGGCCGGTTGGTCGCCTCCGTCACGCGATAATGGACGATCGCTCCGTTCGGTCCGGCGCCTGAAATGGTGTCGAAGCTGAGGTCCCTGAGGTCGCCGCCCTGGCGGCGGAAATCCTGCAGCTTCGCTGCTGCACTCAGTTCGTCGACTCCGCCTTTGGGGGCTTCGATCGACAGCCAGTGCAGGAAACGCACCAGGGCCGCGCCGTCGCGGGCCTGAGCGGCTCGGTGGCCGGCAATCTCGGTGTCGTTCTTGATCGCCTTTGGCAGGACGGCAGGATCGCGTTTCGCCAGAATCCGGGCGCCGGCTTTTTCCAGCGCTTCGAAGATCGCCGCCACCGACCGCTCAGGGTCGACGATGACGGTCTTCCCGCCGAGCGAGGCGAGTTGCGGTTCGAATTCGTGCCGTTCGTGCAACCGAACGCCATTGCCGAGATGCGCCCGCACATCCTCGCCGATTTTCTCGGAAGCGACGAAAAGGTCGGCGGTGCCGTCGGCATGGACGAGGGCAAAGGACAACGCCACCGGCGTATGTTCGACATCCTGGCCCCGCACGTTGAAGGTCCAGGCGATCGAATCGAGCGCCGCCAGAACGGCCGAGTCGGCGCCCTGTTCCCTGAGCGAATCGGCCATTTCCTGGCGTTTAGCCGCCGAGGACTTGCCGGCGTGCCGCTCGGGATGAGCGACGAGCCGGGCACGCGACGGCTCCGGCTGGTCCGCCCACACGGCGTCGATCGGGTTGCGCGGCACCGGGACCAGCTCGGCGCCCTTTTCCGCAAGGGCTTCGCGCGCCTTGACGACCCACTCCTTGGTGTGAAGCCACGGATCATAGCCGATCCGGGCGCCGCCGGGCGCATGGGCCTTCAGCCAATCGGCGACGCTGGTCTCCGGCACCGACTGGTAGCTCCAGTGCCGCCCGTCCACCTGATCGCGCACCTGGAGAGTATAACGGCCATCGACGAAGATGGCCGCTTCCTCGGGCAGCACCACGGCGGATCCGGCCGAGCCCTGGAAGCCCGTCAGCCAGGCCAGACGCTGGGCATAACTGCCGACATACTCGCTCATATGCTCGTCGGTCAGCGGCACCACGAAACCGTCGAGACGGTCTGACTTCAACTGCTCGCGCAAAGCTTGGAGCCGGGCCTCATAGCTGGACATTTGGCTTTTTCCCAATTGGTCTTTATCGCCGTTTCCCTAATACTGAAGAGCGCGGCGCGCCAGCCCGCGCGGGGGTGGGGAACAAGCATGCGTCTAGTCGCACTTTGCCTTCTGATCGCAGCGGCGCCGCTCGCCGCCCAATCGCAAACCCAGCCGCAACGAGACTCCATGACCCGAACGTCCGACCTTCCCGCTCCGCCGCGGGCCGAGCAGCGTCCCCATTCCTTCGAGCGCCACGGGATCCGGATCGACGATCCCTATCACTGGCTCAAGGACCAGTCCTATCCGACGATCGACGACGAGGACGTGCTCCAATATCTTCGGGCGGAGAACGCCTATTTCGAAGCGGCGATGCAGCCGCATCAGCCGCTGATCGAAACCCTGTTCCAGGAGATGCGCGGGCGAATCCCGGAAGACGACAGCTCGGTGCCGGTGAAGGACGGCGACTGGCTCTACTGGTGGGCGTTCGAGCCGGGCGCGCAGTATCGCACCTGGTATCGGCGGCCGGTCGCCGGTGGCGAGCCCCAGATCATCTTCGACGAGCCGCGCGAAGCCGAAGGCAAGCAATATTTCCGGCTCGGGGCGATGGAGATCAGTCCGGACGGCCGCTACGCGGCAATTCTCGTCGACGATGACGGTTCGGAGCGCTTCCAGCTGCGCATCCGCGATCTCGCCAGCGGAGCGGATGTCGAGACCGTTACCGAGGTCGGAATCGGCCAGCCGGTCTGGACCGCCGACAGCCGGGGAGTCGTGTTCACCGAAGTGAACGAGAACTGGCGCAGCTACCGGGCGCGGCTGCACCGGCTGGGCGAGCCGACCGAGAACGACCGAACGCTGTACGAAGAAACGGAGAATGTCGCCTTCACCGTCGGCGTCGGCCGAACTCAGGATCGCCGTTACATCGTCATCAACACCGGCGAGAATGTTTCCAACGAAATCCGACTGGTGCCCGCCGACAATCCGTTGGCCCAACCCCTCCTCGTCGCCGCCCGTCGTCCGAACATCCAATATTCGGTCGATTCCAGCCATGGAAAGCTGTGGATCCTGAGCAATGACGAGCATGTTAACTTCCGTCTTGCCGAAGCCACGCCGGAACGGCCGGGCGACTGGCGGACCGTCATTGCCGGCTCCGACGAGGTGTATCTGCGCGGGATCACCGCCTTTGCCGACCATCTCGCCATCACCGAGCGAGTGAACGGCCTCGATCAGATCCGGCTCCGATCCTATGACGGAACCGAGGAGCGGATCCCGTTCCAGGAAGCGAGCTACACCGTCTCGCTGGGCGCCAACCCGGAATTCGATCCGGCGACCTACCGGCTGAGTTACAGTTCTCTGGTCACTCCGCCGACCGTCTACGACTATCATCCCGCCGAGGACCGACTGGAAACCCGCAAGGTCCAGCGTATCCCGTCCGGATACGATCCGAGCCAGTATGTGACGGAGCGGATCATGGTCCCTTCACGGGACGGCCGGCAGATCCCGGTGTCGATCGTCTACAAACGCGGCTTCGAGCGCAACGGCCAGGGACGGCTCTACCTCTACGCCTACGGCGCTTACGGGATCGCAACGCCCCCGGCGTTCAGCACCAACCGCTTGAGCCTGATCGATCGTGGCTATGCCTATGCCATCGCCCATATCCGGGGCGGGGACGATCTCGGCTATCAATGGTATCTGGACGGGAAGCTCGACCGTCGCACCAACACCTTCAACGATTTCGTCGATGCGGCGCGCGGACTGGTGGCCCAGGGCTATACCCGTCCCGGCAATATCGCGATTCAGGGCGGCTCGGCCGGCGGCGAGCTCATGGGCGCCGTCGTCAATTCCGACCCGGACCTCTGGGGCGCGGTGGTCGCCGACGTGCCGTTCGTGGATGTGCTCAACACGATGCTCGACGAGAGCCTGCCGCTGACGCCCGGCGAGTGGAACGAATGGGGCAATCCGATCACCGACCGGGCAGCCTTCGAATATATCCGCTCCTATTCGCCCTACGACAATGTCCGGGCACAGGAATATCCGCCGCTACTGATCACCGGCGGCCTCAACGATCCGCGGGTCACCTATTGGGAGCCGGCCAAATGGGCAGCGCGCCTTCGTTCCACGAAGACCGACGACAATCTGCTGCTCCTCAAGATCAACATGGGCGCCGGCCATGGCGGCCAGTCGGGACGATGGACCCGGCTGCGCGAGATTGCCGAGGCTTACGCCTTCATCCTCACCCAGATGGGGACGGACGAGAGCGGGCGTTGACGCTTCAGCCTCTATGACGTCCTCGATGGCTGAGGAGCTTGGAGCCTTCAATGACTCCGTTCGAACGGGAGATCACCGCCGCGCCCGAGGACATTGACGAGCTGGGGCACGTCAACAATGCGGTCTGGGTCCGGTGGATCCAGGACATGGCCACCGCTCACTGGCGCGCCGTCGCAGCTCCGGCGCATGTCGATGCCTATGTGTGGGTCGTGACCCGCCACGAGATCGACTATCTGAGGGCGGTCGGCCCCGGCGAAATGGTCATCGGCCGGACCTGGGTCGGCGAAGCGCCTCGCGGCGCCCGTTTCGACCGGCATGTCGAGTTCGTCGGGGCGGACGGACGGCGGCGCGTTCGAGCGAAGACGACCTGGGCGATCATCGACAAAAAGACGGGGCGTCCGATCCGTGTTCCAGCCGAGGTCGCGGCGCCGTTCCTCCGCTGAAAGTGCAGATCGCGTCGACGATAGTGGGAAAAGCCCGGGCGCTGACGGCGAAGCCCATGTGACTGCAGTCCAGCTCGATCTGCCGGTCGCTTTCGCCCGGCTCGCCCCGGGCGGCGCAGGGCGCGACGATGCCGTCGCGGCGGGACCAGAGCGCAAGCGTCGGAACCGGGGGTTTCTCCTCGAGCACCGTCTTGATCGGAGGATCGTCCACGGGGTGACCGGCGACCAGCTCGTAGAGCGGCCAGACATTGTTGTTTCGCCGGTCCCCGGAAAAAGGCGATCCCAGGGTGACGACGCTCGATACCAGATCGGGGCGGACCTTGGCGGCTTCCCGGGCATAGACGCCGCCGAGGCTCCAGCCGACCAGGGTGACGGGTTCGCCGCCGCCGAAATCCTCGATCCGTTCGACGATCCGGTCGAGCGTGTCCACCTGGACGCCGGTGTTGATTCCCATGCCCCAGCCGGTGACCCGGAACCCCGCTCCGGCCAGGGCACGCTGAAGCCCAAGCGTGGTCCGATCGGTGGCAAGGAAACCCGGAATCACCATCAGCCTGGGGCCGTCCGCCGGACCGCGCTGGCCGAGATGACCGAAGGAGCGATAGAATCGAAGCAGGAGGAAGGCGGCTTCGATCAGCAGCCGCCATCGTGACGGAGGCAGCGAGTCGGGATCTCGGCCCGATCTAGAGATACTCGCCATCCATCAGCTCGTGGAGGGCGGCCGGCAGCCGAACGCGCCCGTCAGCCGTCTGGTGGTTCTCCAGCAGCGGAACGAGCAGGCGGGGCGTCGCCAAGGCGGTGTTGTTGAGCGTGTGGACGAAGCGGACCTTGCGCTCCTCGTCCCTCCAGCGAAGATTGGCCCGACGAGCCTGCCAGTCGTGCAAGGTGGAACAGCTGTGGGTCTCCCGATACTTGCCGAGGCTCGGTACCCAGCATTCGATATCGTTCATCCGATACTTGCCGGTCCCCATGTCCCCGGTGGAGGCTTCGATCACCTGATAGGGGATTTCGAGCGCCTGAAGCATGGCTTCGGCATTGGCGAGCAGCCGGGCGTGCCAGCGGGCACTTTCCTCCGGATCGTCGCGGCAGATCACATATTGTTCGAGCTTGTAGAATTGATGGACCCGGAGCAGGCCGCGCACGTCGCGACCGGCGCTTCCCGCTTCGCGCCGGAAGCAGGGCGAGTAGCCGGCATAAAGGATGGGCAGCTTTTCGGCTTCGATGATCTCGCCCGAATGAAGGCCGGTCAGCGCGATTTCGCCAGTGCCCGCGAGATACAGTTCGTCCGCGGGAACATGGTAGGCCTCTTCCTCGTGCCCCGGAAAGTGCCCGGTGCCGACGAAGGCCTGCGGTCGGGCCAGCGAAGGGACGGTCATCAGGGTGAAGCCGTCGGCCGCGAGCCGCTTCTGCGCCCACAGCATCAACGCCTGCTCGAGCAGCGCCAGGCGGCCCTTCAGGCAATAGGTCCGCGACCCCGCCACCTGAGTGATTCGGCCCAGATCGGCCCAGTCGTTCCTCTCGACCAGCGCGACATGGTCGAGCGGCTCGAAATCGAACCGCGGCAGCTCGCCTTCGCGCCGAACGACGGTGTTGAACGTCTCGTCAGGCCCGACGGGCGCCCCCTCCCAGGGAAGGTTCGGAACCCGAAGAAGCAGCGCGTCGAGGGCGGCCTGCTTCTCGCCGAGCGACGCCTCGGTTCCGGAGATTTCCGCTCCGATCGCCTTGGCCCGCTGACCGAGCGCCGGCCTTTGCTCCGGAGGAGCGCTCTTGAAGCCGTCGCTGATCTCGTTGCGCTTCCGTCGAAGCTCGTCGACTCGAGTCTTGAGCTCCCGCACTTCGCCGTCGAGCGCCAGCAGAGCCTCGAGATCGAGCGACACGCCTTTCTGCTCGGCGGCGGTACGAACGGCATCCGGATTTTCGCGAATGAAGACGAGGCTCAGCATTGCGCCCTAATGCCGACGCGGCACCCACGCGTCAAAGGCAAGCTTGAAGGAGTGGGCGTGCCGCGGGCGGATCGCTGCCACGCGCGAAAAAAGGAGCCGAAGACGCTTGAGCGTCTTCGGCCCACTTGGATGGAGGTCCATCCGATAGCAGGGAGGCTAGGGGTCTCCCTGAACTCTGCTCCGGACCGACCTAGAAGCGAAGGTTGGCGGAGATGAAGAAGTCGCGTCCCAGCACGTCATAAGTGCCCGGCCAGGTGTTCGCCTGCTGAGCGTTCGGACCCATGACCGGCGGCTGCTTATCGAAAAGGTTGTTGACGCCCATGTTCAACGTGAGGTTGTCGTTCACCTCGAAAGCGAAGGCGAGGTCGAAATAGTCGAAGGCGGGGATCCGCTCGACCACGCGAACCGCCGCCGCGTCGTCGTTGACGGCGCTGACGTGCCGCCAGCGGACACTAGTCGTGATCGGTCCGTCGACCCACGAGAGACGGCTCGTCCATTTCCACTCAGGCGTCGGCTCACCGCAGGTGCTGCCAAATTGACCCGCGCACTGATTCACCGTCGGCAGGCCGACCACCGGAATGAAATCGTTCTCATCCGTCCAGGTTGCGAGCGCGAAGAAGCTCAATCGGGATTCGCCCGCACCCATCAGGCTGAAGCCCAGCGGCTGGGTATAGTCGACCTGGATGTCGACGCCGTTGGTCAGCAAAGCGCCGAGATTGGCATTGTTGGCACGAACCACGAACTGTCCGCCCGAAATGACGCCGGTCAGCGGATTGCGGACGATGGACTGGCAGAGCGGGTTGTTGATGTCCTGAATGGTCAAGTAGCAGAGATTGAGGATGTTGGCGACGCCGCCGGCGGCCGAAGCGATCGCATTGGCGATCTCGATGTCGTAATAATCGACGGTGATGTTGAGCCTTGGAATGAACCGGGGACGCAAGACCACACCGGCGGTCCAGGTATCCGCCACCTCTTCCTGCAAGTCCGGGTTTCCGCCGAAGGTCCCCTGGATCTGCGGGTTCGGCTGGAGAGCGGACGTGAACACCGCCGCCTGAGGAACACCGGTCGCGATGCAAAGCTGACGGATCGTCGCAGCGTCGGCGCGATTCGCGTTAGCCGGCACGGCGCACGGATCGGTCGCCTGCGGGAAACCGATCTGCTGTCCACCGAACAGCTCCAGAACGTTCGGTGCACGCACCGCCCGTTGGTACTGGCCGCGGAGCGTGACGTCGCGGATCGGCGCAAGCTCAGCGCCTACCGCATAGGTCCATACCCCGCCGACCGCTTCGAGCGAGTAGTCGGAATAGCGGGCAGCGCCGTTCAGTTCCAGGCGATGAATGAAGTTGTCCTGGATGATGGGCACGCGGATCTCGGCGAAGACCTCCTTCACATCGTAGCTGCCGGCGGTCGGGTTGCCGGCATTGAAGCCGACGACATCGCCCGAGGAAAGCGCCGTGTCGGGGATGAATCTTCCCTGCATGCTCCGCCATTCCACGCCCGCGGCGAAGGCCACCGGATCGTTAGCCCAGCCAAACTGGAAGAGGGGTCCGGAGAGGCTGGCCTGGGCCACCTGGAGCTGAGAGATTTCGGCGTTCTGAGCCAGGATCGAGATGTTCGAAATGCACTGCTGGCTCAGCTGGCCTCCGCCGAACACGTTGCAGGTGCCATTCGAGACGTTCCTGTAGAAAGCGGAACGCGAGATGTTCCCTTCCTGGATATTCGAGTTTCGAGTGCGCCCGAATGAATAATAGACGTCGTAGGTCAGCGTGTCCGTGAGGTCGCCGCGGATCCCGAACAAGGTGCGGAACGCGTTCCTCTCGAACTCGGTATTCCGCGAGCCCACCTGGGTGACGCGCTGATTGACCTCAAGCCGAACGAAGCCGGGCGCAAGCGCGGGAACGCTCACCTGGGCGCCGCCCTGGTTGAAGCTGAAAGCTCCGAACGGGAGCGTATTGCCGCGGGCTGCTGCCGCAGCGTTGGCGGCAAGCTGGTTCGCCGAGATTTGCTGCAGCTGAGCGAAAGTGGCCGGATTCACGAAACCCTGGATCGCCGCCAGATTGATGTCGACGTTCTGGGTGATCGGAGTCGCCGCCAATTCGTTCGCGGTCGTGCTGTTGACGTAGCTGATCTCGGTATAGGCGTTGATCCCCTCGGCCACCTCATATTCGGCATAGCCGCCGAGCAGCCACCGCTCCTGGGGAACCATCAGATAGTTTTCGGGGGCGAAATTGTGCGCGTCGGTCGCCGCCACATAGGGGCGGGCGACGCCCGGGGTCCCGAAGAAGGCACCGAGGCCTGGGAAGCTCGTTCCGGCGGCGATGTTCAACGTGGTCGCGGCGTTCCCGCCGACAGCCGGCAGGGTCACGGTGCCCGGAGCGACGAAACGGCCCTGGGGAACGTTCGCCGAGCCTTGGCAGATCAGCGCTCCGGCGGACTCGCCACGAGCGCAGCGGGAGAAATCACGGTCGGACTGCATGATCTGACCGCGATTGTAATATTCGGCAAAGGCCGCGACATGGCCGCGGCCATCGGCGAACTGGGTGCCGATGCCGACATAGGCATTGTAGCGACGGCCATCGCCCTCCTCGGTGATCGAATATTGGCCGCCGGCGATCATGCCTTCAAGATCGCTCCGCAGGCGGAAGTTGACCACGCCGGCGAGAGCGTCGGAGCCGTAGACGGCCGAAGCACCGCCGGTCACGACATCGACGCTGTCGATCATGAATTGCGGAATGGTGTTGAGATCGACCACCTGGTTCGTCGAATAGAACATCCAGCGCCGACCGTTGACCAGAACGAGGTTGCGCTGAGTGCCGAGACCACGGAGATTCAAAGTGGCGAAACCGCCACCGGGATTGTTCGAGAAAGCCGTGGTGCCGGGAATGACCTGCGGCAAGGTGTTGATCACCTGCTCGACGTTGACTGCGCCGGTCAGTCGGAACTCCTCGTCCTGCACGACCGCGAGCGGACTGGTAGAAGTAAGGTCGCGGCGAGCAATGCGCGAACCCGTGACGACGATGGATTCGCCACCGCGATCCTGAGCGTCCGGAGCCGCATCAGCCTCGGCCTGAACCGACGGCTGGTCGTTCGTTCGGTCTTGCGGCTGGGCATAAGCAGGCGAGGCAAATGCAACTGCCGCACTGCTCATCAGAGCAACATGCAGGGAAACGTTCTTGGTCTGGAAACCGATCATTCTTGCCCCCTTCTGGGTTGGATCAATGCTTGCGCGCCTCTTGTGGCGGTCGGCCGGCCCAGCGGCTCTTCCCGTATGGACGAAGCCCCACACCACTCAGATGTTCGAGTTGATATCAGGCGATTGTGGGCGCCACGATTTGTCGAAGGTTATAGTCGACCATTAACCTTCGTTATTTTCCCGAGGAGGGCTCCGGAGTGAGGGGACACAAAGCCCGTCGAACCACGAGCGAAAATTTAGCGGCGTTGCTCTCGCGCAACAGTGGGTGGCCTTCTGGGGAGGGAAAGGCGGGCGAGTGGCGAATGGTCGGTAGAGACTTGTGCGTTCGAACGGTCGCTTCAAAACTCTTCGACTGATGTTGGGCTGATCGCCCGTTCAGGTCAGGGTCTCTTCCCGAACTCGAAGCGCGAGTTCGGTCCGGCTCGCGACGCCGAGCTTCTCATAGATCCGGTGAAGATAAACCTTCACCGTCCCTTCGGTCAGGCCAAGCTGCACCCCGATCTCGCGATTTCGAAGGCCGCGCGACACCAGTTCAGCAATCGCCCTTTCGCGCGGGCTTAGAGCAGCAAGGCAAGTTTCTTCCGGACCTCCTCGCATCTTCAGGTCGAGGGCCTGCTGAAGCAAGCTCGGTTCGATCCAGCGACTACCGCTGACAACTTCGTTCAGGCAGGTGAGCAAGCGGTCCTGCGCGCTCTCCTTGAGAACGATTCCCTGAACAGCCAAGACAAGTGCATCCAGCAGGCGCTGTCCGCCGATTTCGGCAGTGAGGAGCACGATCGGCAGATCCTGGGACTGGGCGCGAAGATGTCGCACCACCTCGATGCCGCTCATGCCGGGCAGACGTTCATCGAGGATCAGAATGTCCGGTCGAAGTCGATCCACGGCCGGCGCAACCGAGACCCCGTCCAGCACCTTGCCAACCACGCGGTAGGGCGTGTCCCGGAGAATGGCATCGATGCCGGACAGGATGATCGGGTGATCGTCGGCAACCAATATCCGAGTCATCGTACTCGACCCAGCGGAAGGGAGATGGCAATCTGAGAACCTTCCTTGCCGGTCACAAGTGCAAGATTCCCCCCGAGGGATTTGACTCGTTCGCTCAGTGACCAGGGAGCCCCGCTTTCTTCCGACGAGACGCTGCCCTTGTTTGGAAAGCCCGTCCCGTCGTCCGTTACAATGAGCCGGATCGAGTCTTCACAGGCATCAACTCGGATCGCGACATTATTCGCTTTGCCGTGCCGCACCGCGTTAGCCACGGCCTCCCTAACCAGTTGCTGGCAATCTCGCTCCAGCACGACCGACGCCCGAAGATCGGAAGGACAATGATCCAGGCTACAGTTCACATTCCACTGCCTCGACATGCGTTCCGTCAGCTCTCGCAGGCTCTGCTGAAGTTCGGTTGCGACACCGGCTGTCTGGGTGCCTCGGAGATCGGCGATCAGCGATCGGAGCTGCCGCTGCTCAACGGCGAGTTCCCGCTGAAGCGTTTCGATCTCGGCGTCGACGTTCGTGGCCGATGCGGCCGCCTTTCGGATTCCTTCCAGGCGGTAAGCCGTACCGGCCAGAAGTTGGAGCACCGAATCATGAAGGTCACGCGACAAAGCGAGCCTGGCGCGACTTTCCACGCCCTCCTCCAGCAGAACCATGACCGACGATCGCTCGAGCGCCGCTGAAACTTCCTCGCCGATCGTCTCCGCCACGTCGAGATCGTCGGAACATAAGCCCGGGACATCGAGCGCGAAAATCACGCCGCCGAAGCCGTCGGAATCGACGGGGATCGCCAATCCATCGATAACATCGAATTGTCCGGCGAAGTTCGAATTCACCGCACGCGGAATGGTCAGGAGGCGCCGGCGACGCGGGACTCGACGCACCAGAACCTCGTCGCGAGCAAGATCGAAGATGAGAGGAGCGTTCAACAGGGAAGGCTCGATCAGGCTAGCAAAAGTCTCCGGGGAATATTTCCGGTCCTTCAGATCACCGTCAGGCTTCCAACTGACATGTGTCCAAGGCTCTTCGTGGCTCCACCAGGCAAACAGCACCCGCCCCGCTCCCACTCGAGCGGCAACATAGTTTATGATTTGCTCGACGGGTGGCTCGGTAGGCCGGTCAGGCCGCGTCATTTTCGGCTGAGGGAGCCGCGTCAGCTTGGCCGGCCGCTGATTGAGTGCAAACCAGACCAGCACCAAAGACAGGACCACCAGATACGCACTGCGAAAGATGAAAATCCGTACGTTGAAGTCTGCCGCATGCCAAGCAAGCGCGGCAAGTCCTGCAGCAAAGAAAAGGAGCACAACCAAAGCGGCGGTCAGAGCCGTTTCGCGCCAGCCCCATTGGACACCAGCCGAGAGGATGATGAAGACGAAAAAGGGAAAGAAGGGGCTGCTGTAACCTTCGGTCATGAAGACCAGCGTCGTGAACAGAACCAAATCGACAAAATGGACCGGACCGGCAAGTCGCGCTTCCAGTCGCCAATCGCTCCACGTGAACGCAAGTAATCCTGCAGCGGCCAGGAAATAACCGGCGAGCAACCAATAGCCCAGTCCGGCGAGCCGTGAAGGCTGAGTTGGATCGAGCCATATTCCAACCAGAAAGACGAGCGCGAGCACGAGTCGGCTGAGCGAGACGACTCGCCACGACCTGTGCTGGAACGCCTTGAGGATCATTGCGATGGCCGCCCCACCCGAACTTTTCGAAGGCTAATCGAGGTTTGACGGCTGTTCAAACGGCATTGCTGCCGGGCAAGCTTGCGAGGAACCCGCACCGACAAAGATCGAGCCGCCGGTGCACCGCTTGTCTCGCCCAATGCGTACCTGAAGAGAAGCTTCGAGTCAGGAGCGATGGAGGAAAACCGATCAGCGCGAGGTGGCGGAGACGGAGGGATTCGAACCCTCGGTAGGAGTAATCCCCCTACGGCGGTTTAGCAAACCGCTGGTTTCAGCCACTCACCCACGTCTCCGGAAGATGGCCCCAAGGCAGAGGCCTATATAGGCGCGATTTCAAAGGTTCAACCGGCACTTGCCGACTCGGCCCGCCGCATGATCGACTCGACTCGCCGCCCGTTCATTGCCGGTCAAGAGTCGCTCGCGTTATCTATAATGAAGAGCGTGTGGGGAATTGAATGATGTTGAGAAGCTTGCTGAAAATCGCCGCAATGGCGGCGTTCGCCGCTGCCGCGCCGGCCGCGGCCCAGCAGGTCCAGACGATCGATCCGAACCGGGCCGAGGAATATCGGTCGGCTCCCGAACCGGAGTGGGAAGACCCGCAGTGGGAATCGAGCCCGCCGGCCGAATCGGATTGGGCTCCGATCGAAACGCCCCAGACCGAGAATCGCACCGCGGCCGCGCCTGCCACCACCGCACCGGTCGAGACGGTTCCGCGAGAAGATGTTTTCACGGCCGCTGAGGGCGTTTTCGGGCGCGGTGCCGAGGGCCTCGGTCAATTGCTGGAGCGCATCCTTCGCGATCAGGGCGAACCCGTCGCCTACATTTCCGGACAGGAGGCAGGGGGCGCGCTGGTGGTCGGAGTTCGTTACGGATCGGGCACCCTTCATCACCGGATCGAAGGCGATCGGCCAGTCTATTGGACGGGGCCGTCGATCGGCTTCGACATGGGAGCCGACGCCAACAAGGTCTTCGTGCTGGTCTACAATCTCCATGACAGCCAGGAATTGTTCAAGCGCTATCCCGGCGCCGAAGGAAACGCCTATTTCGTCGGCGGCTTCACTGCCCAGTATCTTCGGCGCGGGGACGTGGTGCTGATCCCGATCCGACTCGGCGTCGGGCTGCGCCTCGGCGTCAATGCGGGATATATGCGCTTCAGCGAACGGAACCGCTGGCTGCCCTTCTAGGCCGAGCCGCTGAAGCGCCAGCCAAGCCTTTCCCCTGCGTGGAAAGGCACGAGCCGGGTCCCGGCGGCGGGAAGATCCTGTGGCACCGATGATTCCGCGCGTTCCAGAACGACCTTCCCTTCGTTCAGCGGCAGGCCGTAGAAGCGCGGTCCGTTCTCGGACGCGAAGGCTTCGAGCCGATCCAGAGCCCCCTCTTCCTCGAACACGGTCGCGTAGCTTTCGAGCGCGAACGGCGCATTGAAGATCCCGGCGCAGCCGCAGGCAGCCTCCTTCTTTTCGACGGCATGAGGCGCACTGTCCGTGCCGAGAAAGAATTTGGGTGAACCCGAAGTGGCGGCACGTCGGATCGCCTGACGGTGATGCTCGCGCTTCGCCACCGGAAGGCAATAAGCGTGCGGCCTGATCCCGCCCTCGAAGATTGCGTTGCGGTTGATGATCAGGTGCTGCGGGGTGACGGTTGCGGCGATGTTCGCCCCGCTGCCGCCGACAAAGTCCACGCCTTCGGCGGTGGTGACATGCTCAAGGACCATCTTCAGCTCCGGAAAGTCGCTCACCAGCCGCGCAAAGGTTCGCTCGATGAAGACCTTTTCGCGGTCGAAAATGTCGACGTTGGGATCGGTGACCTCCCCGTGGATCAGCAGCGGCATTCCGATCCGCTGCATCCTTTCGATCGCCGGGTAGATGTTGGCGATGTCGGTCACACCGTGAGCGGAGTTGGTCGTCGCATGGGCCGGGTAGAGCTTGCAGGCTGTGAACACGCCTTCAGCGAATCCCCGCTCGATCTCTTCGGGATCGGCTCCGTCGGTCAGGTAGCAGGTCATCAACGGCGTGAAATCCATGCCCGACGGGACGGCGGCGAGGATCCGCTGGCGATAGGCTTCGGCCGCGGCGACGGTCGTGACCGGAGGCGAGAGGTTGGGCATCACGATCGCCCTCGCGAACTGGCGCGCCGTATAGCCGGCCACGGCCTCCAGCATCTCGCCGTCGCGCAAATGAACGTGCCAGTCGTCGGGACGACGGAGGACGAGACGATCGATCAAGAGCTTCCTGCCTTCATTTCGAGCGGTTTCGTCCCTAACTGCTCGGGATGGCCGGGACCACCCTTATCGATCGTTCGCTGATTCGTCTGTCGGGAGAGGATGTGGAGGGCTTTCTCCAGGGGCTGGTCACTCAGGATGTGGGCCGGCTGACGCCCGATCGTCCCCTTTGGGCCGGACTATTGACTCCCCAGGGCAAGGCCTTGTTCGACTTCATCCTCTGGTCCGACGGCCAGGACGTTCTGATCGACTGCGAAGCAGACCAGGCCGAGGCTCTGGTGCGGCGACTCACTTTGTACCGGCTGCGCCGCCCGATCCGGATCGGGATCGAGACCGGCTTGGGCGTGCATTGGGCGGTCGAGGGCGAGGCTTCACCGGATCCTCGCCTCGAATCGCTGGGCGTTCGCTGGCTGGCGGCGCCGGGCGACCCGGCGGAGGGATGGCTTGCGCATCGCCTCTCGCTCGGAGTCACCGAGGGCGTCGCGGAGCTCGGCTCCGACAAGACCCTCTGGCTGGAGTGCAATGCCAAGGAGCTCAACGGGGTGAGCTTCACCAAGGGCTGCTATGTCGGCCAGGAAAACACCGCCCGGATGAACTACCGCAACAAGGTCAACCGGCGACTGGTCGTGGTTCCGACAGACCGGCCCGGCGATCGCGCCCGAATCCATTATCCGGAACTGGGCGTGGCGGTGGAGCACCGGCGGGTCGACGACCTGGTCGGCGCGATCGTTCCTGGCTGGTTGGCTGAAGCTCTCTGACTCCGGCCGCTCCGGTTCAGGTCCGGCCAGAACCGTGCTGAATCTTAGCAAAGGCCCGGACCGGGAAAGTCCCCATTCCGACGATCTTCGGCGGAACCGCGCTGAAGGTGAAGCCGCCCTCCGGCAAGGCACCGAGATTGCTCAGATGCTCACAGACCAGCACCCCGGCCCCGAGCAGGATCGAATGTACCGGCCGGGCGCGAGTGCGGGTGTCGTCGATATTGTGGCTGTCAATCCCGACCAAAGCGGCTCCTCGCTCCACAAGCAAATGCGCCGCGGCTTCGGTCAGGAAGGGATGGTTGTCGAAATAAGCCGGAGTGCGCCAGTGCCGGTCCCACCGGGTATGGACCAGTACCGCTTTTCCCGCCACGTCCAGTCCATCGAGCCGCTCGGCATCGAGCGCCATGGCTTCGGATCGAACGACGATCCCCGGCAGCGCGGCAAGCTGGGCCAGATCAAGAGCGGCGAGGTCGGCGCCGTCTTGGAAGCGGTGAAAGGGCGAGTCCAGATAGGTTCCGGTATTGGCCACCATGTCGATCCGGCCGATCTGAAAGGTGGAGCCGTCGTCGAAGCTGGCGGCCGAAGCCTCGCGGGTCCAGAAGTCGCAAATATGCGGCCCCGGCAAGCCCTTGTAGGTCGTCATTCCAGCTTCGATATCGTGGCTGAGGTCGACCAGCATTCGAGCTCCTAGGGCGGTGGCGCGCCGGGCGGCGCCGGGAGACGCTTTCTTCGGGCGATCCGCCAGAGCGCTGCGGAGCCGATCAGCATCCAGACCAAGTTGAGCGTGGCGGAGGGGATGGCCCCGTGCCACCAGCCGTTGACGATGAATCCCGCGGCCCCGCCCACATTCATCGCCTGATAAACTGGAGAGTCGCCGGTTACCTTGCCCATCGACAGCAGCAGATAAGCCAGCAGGATCAGGCTGGCCCCGGCCCAGCCCGCGATTTCGACGAGGATCAGCATCCCGTCACCAGGCGAACCCCACCCCTGCCCCGGTCGCGTCTCGCCTCTGGACGATCAACGCGCCAGCGCTGGCCGCAGCAGGCCGCATACGGCGCGTCAGGCGGCGACGCCATTCCCGGCGAGCTGCCGGAGGACGTAGTGGAGGATGCCGCCGTGACGGAAATATTCCAGCTCGTTGGCCGTGTCGATCCGGACCCGCGCGGTGAAGCTCGTCTCGCTCCCGTCGGCCTTCCTCACCTTGACCTCGATCTCCTGGCGCGGCTGGAGATCGGCGACACCGGTGACGGTGAACGTCTCGTTCCCGTCGAATTCCGGCACTTCGCCGACGAACTGCAGCGGCAGGACGCCCATGCCGACCAGGTTCGAGCGATGGATGCGCTCATAGGTTTCGGCGATCACCGCCCGGACGCCGAGCAGGTTGGTGCCCTTGGCGGCCCAGTCGCGCGAAGAGCCGGTGCCATATTCCTTGCCGGCGATCACGACCAGCGGCGTCCCCTCGGCCTTGTAGCGCATCGCCGCATCGTAGATCGCCATGTTCTCGCCGGTGGGAACGTGGCGAGCGACGCCGCCTTCGATTCCCGGAACCATCTTGTTGCGGATCCGGATGTTGGCGAAGGTGCCACGCATCATCACTTCATGATTGCCCCGGCGGGCGCCGTAGGAATTGAAGTCGGTGCGGGCGACCTGATGTTCGGTCAGATACTTGCCGGCCGGGCTGTCGAGCTTGATCGCTCCGGCGGGCGAGATGTGATCGGTGGTGATCGAGTCGCCGAGAATGGCGAGCGGACGCGCACCGACAATGTCGGACGGCGGCGTCGGAGTCATCGACATGCCTTCGAAATAAGGCGGGTTCTGAATGTAAGTGGAGCCCGCCGGCCAGCCATAAGTGTCGCCTCCGGCTACCTCGATCTCACGCCAGCGCTCGTCGCCCTTGTAGACGTCGGCATAACGTGAACGGAACATCTCGCCGTGCACATGCTGATCGATCAGGCGGCGAACCTCCTCGTTCGTCGGCCAGATGTCCTTCAGGTACACATCCTCGCCATCCTTGCCCTTGCCGATCGGGCATTCGACCATGTCTTCGATGACCGTCCCCTTGACCGCATAGGCGACAACGAGCGGTGGCGAGGCGAGATAGTTGGCGCGAACGTCCGGCGAGACCCGCCCTTCGAAATTGCGGTTGCCGGAAAGGACACTGGCAGCGACGAGATCGTTCTTGTGGATCGCCTTGCTGATCGGTTCGGGCAGCGGGCCCGAATTGCCGATGCAGGTCGTGCAGCCATAACCGGCGAGGTTGAAACCGAGTGCGTTCAGGTCGTCCTGGAGCCCCGATTTCACCAGATAGTCGGTCACCACCTGGGAGCCCGGCGCGAGGCTGGTCTTGACCCAGGGCTTGCGGGTGAGCCCCTTCTCCCGAGCCTTTCGGGCGACGAGGCCGGCGGCAATGAGAACCGCCGGATTGGAGGTGTTGGTGCAGCTGGTGATGGCGGCGATGACGACGTCGCCGTGGCCGAGGGTTTCCGCCGTTTCGAGCTCGCCGTCATTGTCGACATCGACGTCGCAGCGCTGCTTCAGCCGACCGATGTCCTGGCCATATTCCGTCGTGAAATTGGCGATGAACTCGTCGTCCACCTTGGACAGAACGACCTTGTCCTGTGGGCGCTTGGGTCCTGCCAGGCTCGGCTCGACGGTGGACATGTCGAGGTCCAGAGTCGAGGTGAAGACCGGTTCCGGCGCCGAGGTGTCGAGCCAGAATCCCTGTCGCTTGGCATAGGCTTCAGTGAGTGCGATCTGATCGTCCGGGCGGCCGGTCAGACGCATGTAATCGAGCGTCTTCCCGTCGATCGGGAAGAAGCCGCACGTTGCCCCATATTCGGGCGCCATGTTGGCGATGGTGGCACGATCGGCAAGGCTGAGCGCGGAAACCCCCGGCCCGTAGAACTCGACGAAGCGACCGACCACGCCGTGCTTGCGGAGCATCTGAGTGACCGTGAGCACCAGATCGGTGGCGGTGATCCCTTCGCGGAGCTGCCCGGTCAGTCGAAAACCCACCACTTCGGGAATCAGCATCGACACCGGCTGGCCGAGCATCGCCGCCTCGGCCTCGATACCGCCGACGCCCCAGCCGAGGACTCCAAGGCCGTTCACCATCGTCGTGTGGCTGTCGGTACCCACCAGAGTGTCCGGATAGGCGACCTCCTCGCCTTTCTCGTCGGTCGACGACCAGACTCCGCGGGCGATATATTCCAGATTGACCTGGTGGCAGATACCCGTGCCCGGAGGAACGACCTCGAAGTTCCGGAACGCCGTCTGCCCCCATTTGAGGAACTGGTAGCGCTCGAAATTGCGCTGATATTCGAGCTCCACGTTCCGCTCGAAGGCTTTGGGGGTGCCGAACTCGTCGACCATCACGCTATGATCGATGACGAGATGGACGGGCACGAGGGGATTGATCTTCTGCGGGTCGCCGCCGAGCCTCGCCATCGCATCGCGCATGGCAGCGAGGTCGACCACGGCAGGCACGCCGGTGAAATCCTGCATCAGGACTCGGGCCGGCCGGTACTGGATCTCGCGGGCCTGGGTGCCGCGATCCTGCTGCCAGTCGACGATCGCCTGGATGTCGTCACGGGTGACCGTGTCGCCGTCTTCGAAGCGCAGCAGGTTCTCGAGCAGCACCTTCATCGAGAAGGGCAGCCGGGAAATGTCGCCGAGCTGCTGGCTCGCCTTGTCGAGCGAATAATAAGCGTAGGAGCGGCCGCCGACGTCGAACGTGCTGCGGGTCCCCAATGAATCCTGTCCGACGGCCGTCATCGCTCGTTTCCTTCCCGCTTCTACCACCTGGCTGATGTCGCAGCGCTCCTAGCAAGCCGGACGCGGAGGGGAAAGGGAGCGGTTTGCTAGGGAGTCGCTTCCGGCAATTCCCAACCGATCCTGCCCTGCACCCGATCGCCGACGGGACTCCCGGAAGCGTCCTGCGCAGGATAGAAACGGGCGCGGGAGCGCATGATCCGACAGGTCGTATTGTCGAGCGCTGCCGATCCACTACTCTGGTCGATCTCGCACCTGGACACGCGCCCGTCCGGCCCGACGTCGAGAGTGAAGCTGACTGCGCCTTCCTCGCGCGCCTTGAGAGCGGGAGCAGGGTAATCCGGGCCAGAAATATAGGACGCCAAGTCGGCTCGGGGCCGGGCGCTCGCTGCTGGGCGTGCTGGGGTCTCTGGCGAGGGCGTCGCGAGATTGGACTCGGAAAGGGACCATGTCACTTCGCCGGCATGAATGTCGGCGACCGCTCGACCCGTCAAATCGCGCGCGGGGGAGTAACGAGCACGAGAGCGCATCAGTCGGCACGTGGCTGAGTCGAGTATTCCCGAGCCACTTGATCGAGTTATCGTGCAGTCGCTCACGCGCCCCGTCGGATTGACGGCGAGCATGATGGCAACTGTTCCCTGTTCGCGATTCCGCAAGGCCTCGGGCGGATAATCTGCCACGCTGATGTATTGGCCAAGCGGCAACCTCGGTTCGGCGCGGACCAGCGCCGCCCTCGCCTCGATTGCTGGAACTCCGCTCTGCGCCTGCAAGCCAACCAGGACAATAAGTTCCAAGATCATGGAGCCCTCCGGTAAGTCAAACCGGGAGCCATTGTACCGTATCAATCGAGAGCAGTCGAATCCGGTGGTTTCATTACTGAGACTGTCGACTGAAGCGGGAGGATAATACTTAAATCCAAGGCCAGACTGTTGATCAGGTCTTTACAATCGATTGATCCTGGCGTGCTATTCTGCCAACAGCGCCTTTCGCGCGTCGGTCTCGGCGCGGAGGCGATCGGTTCGGGCGGCCCGGGCCGCCATCTCATCCCAGGCGGCGGCGGCGCGAAGGCATCGCTCGCGGACATTGACGAGACTCGCGGAATCGGCATCGCGACGCGCGGCGGAGGCGCGTTCCACATAGAATTCGTGATGGGTGGACATTTCGCGGTCTCGCTTCTGGAGCGCGCCCGGCGAGTATCGCCGGCCGGTGGTGGAACGACCCTATTGGCCTGCGGTACTCTCGTCCAGCGGAGCTTCGGCTGAACTCTGCCGGGCATCGGCTGCCGCGGACATCGCCTCGGAACGTTGCTTCATCCGCGCCGCTGCCGCGATCGCCGCGTCGTCATTCTTCGCCGCAATCCGCTCGAGCACGGCGGGCGGAGCCGGCTCGCCTGCCGAGGAGCTTCGGTCACCGAGCAGCACAGCCGTTCCGGCGACCGCGATCAGGCCGATCCCCGCGAGCAAGCCAGTCCGGCGTCGGCGCCTCACGAACGAGCACTCCGGCGGCGAAAGAAGAGCCGCGCCGTTTCGAGAGAGCGTTGAGACTCCCGCCGTCGACGAGTCCGCTCCCACGCCGCCTCCGCGGCGGAAAGGACGAGATAGTCCGACTCACTCGGAGCGCTTGAGGCAATCAGGAAAGACATCCGGGATCAAGCGCTTGGGGGAGCAACTGGTTCCCGGAGAGCCTGATCGGCGATCGTTCGCCACTTCGACCAGAGGCAATGGAAACCCATCGGCCATGTGTCACTGGAACGCTTCAGCGCGCCCTAGAAACGGCTTGCCGCCGCGCTTTTGCACACTGTTCAAACCGCTTTAGGAGTGTCAGCCGGGACAAAACTCGTTGTCGTTCACCTTAAATCCATGAAACTTCTCGCTCTGCCGCTGCGTTGGGCGTTGCAAGTGGTTTTGGAAGGAGCCGGTGTATGGCGACGAACATCCTGGAAGCGCGCGGCGGCAGTCTGGTCCCCCCAGTGGCGCAGCGCGGCTATCATATCGTCTATCGCGATCATGAGACGAATTACTGCCCGGGTTGCGGGCGGACCCATTGGTATATTGGCCGGATCATGGCCGAGTGCGCTTTCTGCGGCACGGCCTTGCCGCTCGAGAACGCACCGATGATTGCCGGCGGTCAGATCATTCGGACCGTTCGGCGTTATCCCTTTGCGGGAGATCACGCCTTCGCAGCCTGAGGAATCGTCAGGACCTGCCGCTGCCAGCGGCGGAGCCGCCCCCCTGCGCTTGAAGTGCTAGTCAGTCCAGGAGAGGCGGAAGGCGCCCGTCGAAGTCGAGGCTTCGGCGGGCGCTTCCATTTCGAAAGGCCGTTAACCGGGCTTTGGCAATCCTGAGCGATAAAAATCCCGAATGAGCGCGAGAGCCAGCTTCTTCTGGGCCGGTATGATCGTGGTGGGCGTGCTAATGATCGCCCCCGCGCTCGAGGCTCCGCGCCTGGAGCAGCGGCGTCCACGGCTCCCGATCGAACGCTCGCCCGAGCCGGCGGCGCCGGCCGGCAACGGCTATGCCTCGCAGGAGATCGAACGCGCTCCCGACGGCCATTTCTACGTCGAGGCGCAGGTGAACGGGGCGCGCATCCGATTCCTCGTCGACACCGGCGCAAGTGTCGTCGCCCTGACGCCAGCCGATGCGCTGCGTGCCGGAATCGCCGCCGGCGATGAACGGGCGTCGGCAATGGGGGCGGGGGGCGAGGTCCCGATCGCTCCCGTGACCATCGACAGGATGGCGGTGGGCCCCCTCAGCTCGACAGCGGTCCCGGCAGCAATCGCCGATGGACTGACGGTCTCGCTTCTCGGCCAAAGCTTCCTTTCACGGGTCGGCTCGGTCGAGATCCGCGGCAACCGGATGGTGCTGCGTTAAGAGCGGCGACGAACCGGCACATTCACGTTGCACAGGTCGACGCCACCGGCCGGCACCTGGAAGAATGTGCCGCCGCGATTGGCTCGGCCGGTGACATAGGCCGAGAAAGCTTCGCTGTCCGAGCGCAAGACTTCGAACCGCGGCCGCTCGGCCGGCGGCAAGTCACTGGCGAGCCGGATCGAACGGATCGGGATCCCACTCTGCCGTCCTTCCTCGTAGAAGCCCAGATTTCCGGTGCCTCGCGGTCGGGCGGAGAGATGGTGGATACCCTCAATGACTCGGCCGACATTGGCAATGTTCCGATCGAGATGGCGAGGGGCGTGACCGATCACCGCGTAAAGCTCCCCTCCGGTACCCGTGTCGGGGGCCAGGTTCCGTCCAACTCCGACGCTCGCATAACAATGGGCGAGCCAGGCCCGACCTCGCTCGGGGTCATAGCCGATCGGCCAGCCATCCGCATGCCCCGCCATCGGCGAGTAGCTGTCCGGAAAGCCGAGAGGGCGGACGTTCAGTCCCGCCAGCGCACGCTCATATTCCGCAGGCGGCGTTCTGACCACGCCTGGCGGAAGTGGAAGCTCGGAATCGCCATTGCCCCATTGAGCGACATAATTGTCCTGCACCCGGTAGATCGTGGCGTTGTTCCACCAGCCGGCACGCGCAAAGGCGCGCACGTTCGCGACATGGACGGGCGCGAAATCCGGGGCCAGTTCGATGATCACGCGTCCGCCGTCAGCCAGATCCATGACCAGCAGATTGGCTGGGTCGATTGCCCGCCAGTCGGCCGCCGCGGAAGCTGCGATCACCTCGGTGGGTTCGATCGCCCCCTCGACCGGTGCCGGCCGCCAGAAGGTGTAGCGAGCGGATGGCTCGACCGGCGTTTCGCTTGCCGTCTGGGTACAGGCGGCGAGGGTCGCCAGAAGAACGAACGGGGTCGAATGGCGCATGAGCGGCTCCCGATGGTTTCGTCCCTTCTGCACAAGCCGATGCGCAAAATGAAGGGGCCGGATCTCTCCGGCCCCTTGCTGCTCGACTTCCTACCAGATCCGGACGCGCTGATCGGGCGGCAGGTACAGTTCGTCGTCGGGAGCGACGTCGAAGGCTCGATACCAGGCGTCGATGTTGCGAACGACGCCGTTCACCCGGAATTCGTCGGGGCTGTGCGGATCGGTGAGGATGCCCTGGCGGATAAGGTCCTCCCGCTCCTTGCTTCGCCAGACCTGGGCCCAGGCAAGGAAGAAGCGCTGATCGCCGGTAAGGCCGTCGATCACCGGCGGCTCGCCATGCTCCGCGACGTGCCGGCGATAGGCGGCATAGGCCATCTCCACACCACCGAGGTCGCCGATATTCTCGCCCATGGTGAGCTGCGGATTGACGTTGAGCCCGGGGAGCGGCGAATAGCCGGCATATTGCTGACCAAGCCGCGCCGCCCGCTCCTGGAACCGTTGCGCGGAGGTTTCGGTCCACCAGTCGCGCAGCCGACCCGACCCGTCGAAGCGCCGCCCCTGGTCGTCGAAGCCGTGGCCGATTTCGTGGCCGATGACGGCGCCGATCGCCCCATAATTCACCGCCGGATCCGCATTCGGATCGAAGAAGGGCGGCTGAAGGATTCCTGCAGGGAAGGTGATCTGATTGAGCAGGCCGTTGTAGGAAGCGTTGATCGTCTGCGCGCTCATGTTCCACAGGGCGCGATCGACCGGATTGGGCAGGCGTGACAGAGCGAGGTTCCACTGGAACTCGCCCGACCGGACCGCATTGCCGAGTGGGTCGCGCGGATCGACGCGGAAGTTGCCGTAGTCGATCCAGCGGACGGGATGGCCGATACGCGGCTCGAATGCATCGAGCTTGCGAAGGGCCTCGCGTCGTGTCTCCTCGTCCATCCAGTCGAGCCGCTGCAGCCGCTCCTGAAAGGCGGTGCGCAGATTGCCGATCAGCTCGTCCATCTGACGGCGGCTCTCGCCGGGGAAATGGCGCTGGACGTAGATCTGGCCCACCGCCTCGCCGAGATTGGCATTAAGGAGCGCGATTCCCCGCTTCCAGCGATCGCGCTGCTGCTGCTGACCGTTGAGGGTCCGACCGTAGAAGTTGAACTGCGCCTCGTCGAAGGCTCTCGGCAGATATTGCGCATAGCTGCGGATGAAGTGGAAGGTCATATAGTCCTTCCATGTGTCGATCGGCACCTGCTCGAGCAGCTGGCCGATACCGGTGATCGCGCTGGGCGTGGTGGCGATCACCGTTTCGGCGCTGCCGAGTCCGCGGCGCTCCAGATAATTGGCCCAATCGAATTGCGGTGCCAGCTCGTTGAGCTGCTGCCGGTTCATCGGATTGTAGATGGCGCGGGGATCGCGAAGCCGCTCCGGGGCCCAGTGAACTTCAGCAATCCGGCGCTCAAGAGCGATGATCGAGTCTGCCTTGGCTTCCCCGTCGGAGATTCCGAGCCGGTGAAGAGTGACGATGAATTCGCGATAAGCGGAACGGTACCGGTCATATTCGGCGCCCTCGCGGAGATAGTAATCGCGATTGGGCATGCCGAGACCGCCTTGGCCGGCCACGGCCGAGTAGCGGGTCGGATCGGCGAAGTCGGGAATGATCCCAATCCCGACGGGCGCGATATAGCCGGGGGTCGCGAACAGGGTGACGAGATCGCCGCGATCGCGGACGGCACTGATCCGCTGAAGATAAGGCTGAAGCGGCGCGGTTCCGCGGGACTCGATCCCTGCCTCGTCCATCCAGGCGGCGTAGAAGTCGCCGACCCGGCGCTGCGCCGGATCGCTGGAAGCGGCGGCTTCGGTAACGATCGCCCGCAGCTGCTGCTCGATTTCCTCGCTCAGAACCGTCCACAGGCTCCAGGCCGATCGGTCGGCGGGTATCTGGGTGGTGCGAAGCCAGCTCCCATTTGCATATTGGAAGAAATTGTCGCCTGGTTCCACAGCCGTGTCGCGGGCAGCCAGGTCAATGCCGAAAGTGCCGTAGCGGGCCTTGGCGACCGCCTGACCAGCCGGGGCACCGCCCGGTGAAGGCTGGGCCATGAGCGGGGCGGCGCCCGCGAGGAGAATGGCCGTTGCCAGCGCGACAGGTGATTTCTTCATGCAATCAGCTCCCCAAGCGGTCGGTGCGCGCCGGCCGCCCATATGATGATGTCCCCGCGCCGAGCCTCGACGCCGAACGCGATTCGCGCAAACCAAAAAATCGGCAAAATGTTGATTGACTTGGAATAAAGCCGAGAGCCTGCAGTTCGACTAGCCGGCAAGTCGCGCCTCGTCTTCGTTGGCGACAGAAAGTCCCTCCAGCTGCAGCAGCTCCGTCCCCCAGGCGAGCGCCTCCTCGATCTGTCGTCCATGTGACTGCTCAACGAGCCGGTCGGCTCGGTCGTGTTCCTCGGCGGAATAAGGCAGGTTCGGCTGCTTGGCATGCCGGTGGAGGTTCTTGGCGATGCTGCCGGCAAGCGTGTCGGTGCTCAGGGTCAAGCCGAGAGCTTCGGCCGATTGCCGGGCGGTCGCCAACGGGTTGGCGGTCAGTGCCTCGAGGGATGTCACGGCCTTGGCCTTCAAGTCGAGCGCGTGGAGAGCGCTTCGGAAGCGGCGGACCTCCAGATGATAGGCGAGCAGCGCCAGATTGGCCGCCTTGCCGAGCGGATCTCGCGACTGCCGAATGGCAGAAGCGAGCAGAGTTTCACCAGCGACATCACCACCCGCAAGATGCGCCGCGACCCGGGCGGTGAAGGCTATTCGCTCATGTCCCCCGCGGAAGACGGCTCGAAGGAACGCCCTTGGCTGGATCGTGATAAAGAGAGGCAACAGGTCTGCCCCGGACCGGCACAGGTCCGGAACCAGATTGTTGGCCCAGTTCGATGGCTTGATGACGACGGGTTCTCCGTGGCTCCAGCGCGACCGCAAGCTCGCGCAGGCGAGTCTCAGGACGGGCTGGAATCGCGGATCTTCGAGGCCGCTGCGGTCAAGCGCCATCTTCCAGTTCGCCAGGTCGACGAGGCAATTGGGCTCGCGCAACACGAATGAACGGCCTGGCTGATCGAGGATTCGCGCCAGGAGCGTGGACCCGCAGAACGAAACGTGGAAAATGAACCGATCCGGTCCCTTCGGCAGCTCATCCGCCTGGCTCAGCGCTTCCGCTATCGGCACCATCATCGGCGGGCCGGTGGCAATGTTTGACCGGCCGTCGAGGAAGCTGGCTTCGTGCAGCAGGCGACGCGCCGTGGGCGTGAAGACGAGCCAGCCGCCTTCCGGGTCCACCCGATAGAGGATGAAGGAGGGATCGCATACCAGATCCCTGAAGCTCGGCGACACTCTTTACCCCCACCCCACGGCAACTGTGCTACTGCACTAACTATGCCAAACGGCTCGGCCCGAACCCGCCATCGAGGAGCCGTTTCTTTCGAAGAACTTGCTGGAAGCGGGCTGTCGCGGCGGTTCCCGGCCCGATCGTCGGAGTGTCCGGATCCGGACGCTCACCTGTCCGATTACGAACGCGAGAGGTCGCAGCCTTGGCGAGCGAGGCCTCGCCCTTTCATGCGCCGGACCAGAGCCGGTGCGATTCAGTCGTTTGTAAGAATTTCGACGATTTCGTCGAAGCGGAGCGAGAGCACGACATTGCCCGCTTGGTCGACCACCTCGATCGTTCCGCGAAGATCGAGCCGACCCTGAAGAACCTCCTCCGCGAGGAGTGAGCGCACGCCCTTCAGCGCCTCGCGGCGCACGGCTTCAACGTCGGGCAACTCGCGCCCGTCCTCGTCCTCGAGAAAGCCGCCGCCATTGTGGATGTTGAAGTGGTAGCGGCTCATGACCTCTCGCAACCCAACTCAGATCGCCAACTCGGCCGTACCGAAGCGGTTCCCGCCGAGATCAAGGGGAGATACGATCTGACCGCAGTCATTGCCGCGCCCGCAAGATCCGCCGCGGTCGGCAACAGCGCCTCGTCCCTTCGTCGCGGCCAAGACGAGGCGAAGGGGCTGCCCCTCGCATCAGCGGGGCCGACGCTCCAGATAGAGATAGTTCGGGTTGAACTCGGCCACTCTGCGCAACCGCTCAAGATCGCCAATTCTTACTCGGCTGTTTCGGAATTCGACCAGGCCCTGCTCGCGCAACTCCTTCAGGGTTCGATTCACATGGACGGAAGTGAGGCCGAGGCATTCGGCCAGGTCGGCCTGAGTCAGTCTCAGGTCGAAGCCCTTCTCGTCGGACAGTCCGACGAGAGCGAGGCGTAGCTGAAGCTCGCAAAAAAGGGTGAGCCACTCGCGAGACCGCCGATCGACGGCCAAGCGAGAGCTCCCATTCCCGGTGGATCGCCGCGTCCAGATTGGTCGAAAACCAGTAGACTCGCGTCAGATGCGGATACTCTTCCGTGATCGCCTGCAGCCTATCATGGGGAACGATCGCCACCTGACAGGGCGTAAGGGTCATGACGGCATGGTCCAGCCGCTTCAGAGTGAAGCTGTGCAGGTCGGCGAAATCGCCGGCGACGTGAAGCTCGGTGATCTGGCGCTGCCCATCGCGCAGATCCTTGTATCGGCACATCAGTCCTTCGAGGAGCAGCATGCTCACCGACAAGTCGACATCGGCCCGAATCACGGTTTCGTCGGCACGAAACGCCCTGATCTCCGCGACGGCGCCGCGGATTGCCCGTTCTTCCTCGGCGGAGATCTCGTCCCTCGCCCTCAGCTTCTTGAGATGCGCTTCGATCACGGCGACTCCGCACTTGAGCAAGACGGAACCGAGAAACCCTGTCCATGTTCCGAACGCTCGCGCGTTCGCAACTCACTTCACTCGGCCAAGCGATGGTCCATGTGGAGATAGTTGGGATTGAACTGTCCGGCCTGCTTCAACCTATCGAGATCGGGGATGGTGAGTCTTCGGCCGTGAAGCTCGATGAGCCCATCCCGGCGCAGCTCCTGCAGTGTTCGGTTGACATGCACCGGGGTCAGCCCGGTGGCTTCGGCCAGGTCCGCCTGAGTGAGCGGAAAGCCGCAGCTATTCTCTTCCGTCAGCTCCGCTTGCCGAAGCCTCAGGAAGAGTTCGCAGATAAGATGGGCCAGTCGCTCATAGGCCGTCCGCTGCCCGACATTGGCGATCCATTCGCGAGCGACGGCGGCATTGACGAGTTCGTTCCACCAAAGTGCCTCCCCGATGCTCGCGCTCTTCGTCATCAGAGCCTGGAAGTCGGTCGGAGCGATCTCGGCATAGCGCAGCCGGGTGATCGCGCTGACGCCATGGTCCATCTCGCGAAGCAGATGGACATACGGCTCGCAAATTTCGCCCGGAAGGATGAAGGACAGGATCTGGCGGCGCCCATCGGGCAGCTGCTTGTAGCGACAGCCCCAGCCTTCGAGCACCAGATTGACGGAGCGCGGGCGGTCGCCCTCACGAATGAGGTCACGCCGGGGCGCGACCTCCCGGACGTTCTTCGTTGCGAGCTCTTCGATTAGAGCCCGATCCTGTTGGGAAAGCTTCGCTGAAGCTTCGATATGTAGACGCAGAGCCCCGCCCCATCGACTGGCTGTTTATTGCAAGCCGTTGATAGCGCGCCGATTCACGGCATTCGTTCATCTATGTTATTGGCGGACCGGGTGCGGACAAGCGGCGGAACCGGCAGGCCGGAGCGCGGCCTCGGCGCTTCTCAGTTGCTGGACCGGACGCCCGGCCGCTCCCGCACCTCGACGATTCGCTCGTTGGTCACCAGCCACACGCGCTGAGGCTCTCCGGTGACGACCATCAGCGGCCGGCCGGTCATCTGCGCCAGGAGGACGTGGATCTCGGTCGGCGTCGGATCGAGCAAATGAGTCACCGCGAGCGGCCGCGGCTGCTGGCCCTCTGGCACCGGCGGAGCATCGAGAGTCACGCAAGCATTGCTGAAGCCGCGGCTGTCGGTAACCCGGCCATCGGCGTTGACTGTCGACCTGAAATGACCGCCGAGCGGAAACTGTCCCCGCTCGGCCGGAGCGCTTATCCGGTAAACGTCGATCGGCGCCGACGCCGAAGCGGGTGCAACCACCAGAACGTTGAAGGGCTGGTTCGTGCAGGGCCGTTGTTCCTCGTCCTCGCTGGCCAACCGCGCCGCGGCCATGCGCGCCTGGATCGGGTTGAGCGCCGGCCGGTTGTCGGCAAGAAAAACTTCGCGGGACGTCACCCGGGTGCCGAGCACCCTGGCCCGAAAGATCGCCACCGGACCGGTCGGACCCTCGCCGTAGAAGGTGACGGACATCGCATTTCCCTCCGGCTCCGCGATCCAGCCGTCGATTCCCGCACCTTCCGGGTCAGAGACACGGCTGAGCATGTCCTGAGTGGCGACGAGGCCGGCCCGAGCGATATCGACCAGCAGGCGCCCGCGTTCGGCCGTACGATTGAGCTCGGCGACCTGGGCTCGGGCGAGCGGCGGCGCAACGCTGCTCGGACCCTGCGGCCGGGAAGGATCCGGATCGGCCGCGGAAGGTGCCTCGTCGCGCATCTCCGCGACGCTCTCCTCGAGCCCGGAAAGCCCCCGCGGCTGCGGCGCCTCGGCATCCTCGGCGGCACTCTGCGCGGCGACGACCTGGGCGCCAAGAACGGTCGCGGCGATCGTCAGGAGAAGCTTCGGCATACGGATCACTGGCAATCCTTCTGGTCCGGCCGTTCTGATCGCGGCCCCCGGGTGAACCGCGGCTGACCGTCGATCAGAGCGCGATGGCGACCGTCTTCAGCTCCGTATAAGCTTCGATGCCATAGCGGCCGCTCTCTCGCCCGAAACCGGACTGCTTGTACCCTCCGAAGGGCAGCGAAGTGTCCGCCGCAGAGGGACAATTGCCCCACACCATGCCGGCTTTCAGCTTTGCGGCAAGCTTGTGCATCGCCGAAACGTCACGAGTCCAGATCGAGGCGGCGAGGCCATAAGGCGTGTCGTTCGCCAGCCGCGCCACCTCGTCGAGGTCGTCGTAGCGCGTCGCGGCGAGCACCGGACCGAAAATCTCCTCGCGGACGATCTTCATCTCGGGCTTTACGTCGACCATGATCGTCGGATTGACGAAATAGCCTTCGCCGCCCGGCGTATCGCCGCCGCAGATGACCGAGGCCCCTTCCTTCCGGCCTGCTTCGATATAGCCGAGAACGCGCTCATGCTGCTCGGTGGAAACAAGCGGTCCCATTCGCGTGTCGGGGGCCAGGCTCGGCCCGACCTTCCACTTGGAGGCGGCGCCGGCGACAGCTTCGATCAACTGGTCGAAAACGTCGCGGTGCGCGAACAAGCGAGAGCCGGCAATGCAGACCTGCCCGGCGTTGGAAAAGATGGAAGTGGCCGCGCCGGTCGCCGTCCGCTGGACGTCGACGTCCGGAAGGACGATGACCGGCGACTTGCCGCCCAGTTCGAGAGTGACCCGCTTCAGTGTCTCGGTGGCGTTGCGGTTGATGATCTTGCCGACCTCGGTCGAGCCGGTGAAGGCGACCTTGTCGACATCCGGGTGGCGCACCATCCGGTCGCCCGCCGTTTCGCCATAGCCGGTCACGATATTCAGGACCCCGGCCGGGATTCCGGCTTCGGCCACCAGGTCCGCCAGCCGAAGAACGGTCAGCGGAGTCTGTTCGGCAGGCTTCAGAATGACGGTGCAGCCGGCGGAAAGGGCTGGAGCGATCTTCTGGACCGCCATCATCAGCGGGAAGTTCCAGGGCACGATCTGGGCGCAAACGCCGACCGGCTCGCGCCGAACATAAGCATGGATCGTCCCGGTGGGAAAGCCGGAAGGCTCGACATGCTCGCCGACCAGCTTGGTGGCCCAGCCGGCCATGTAGCGCAGCGCCGCCACGCATTTGGGCATGTCATAGCCCTGAGCGGCGGCTCGAGGCTTGCCATTGTCGATCGACTCGAGCTCCGCAAGCTCCGGGATATTAGCTTCGATCAGGTCGGCCAGCTTCTCCACCAGGCGCTGGCGCTGGTAAGGCGGCAATCCCGTCCAGCGGCCATCGTCGAAGGCGAGCCGGGCCGCAGCGACGGCGCGATCAACATCCGAATCGGACGCGTCAACGACGCGGGCAATCTCCTTGCCCGTGGAGGGATCGTAGACCGGGATCTTCTTGTCGTGCGTCGAATCGACCCACTCGCCATTGATGAAAAGCTTGTGCTCCCGCTTCAGGAAGGCCTGAACGGCGTCGCTGTAAGCAGGCTGAGCGGAAATCCGGGTCATTTCGTTCATCGGGCGAGTCTCCTTCGGCGCCGCTATAACGGATCGCGCTTCGAACCAGAAGCTTGGGGGCAGATCGGACTGCCGCTCCCGATCACCGGTTCAGCGGCGGTGCGACGTTCGTTCGAGCGCCCCATTCACATCCGTTGCAAAATAGGACTGGCTGACCGCCTGTCAATCCAAAGGCTAGCAGGCGACGCCCTCGGCAGGGAAAAGCAAACGGCTCGCCGTGATCCCCGTCAGCAGACCGAAGCTGAAGCCAGGGAATCAGCCGATCGTCAGCTCGCAACCGAAGTTCAGGCCCAGTCGGCCGTCACGGATCCAGCGGACGAAGGCGTAGAGCGGACTGCAGCCCTGAAAGCGGATCACCACGCTTTCGCCGAGACGCGGCACCAGGTCCGACTGGACCTGAGTGCCCCGGCTGGAGATGTTGACGACCGGGACCAGATATTCGTGCCCGCGGAAGCAAAGGATCGCCAGGTCGGCCAAGCCCTCGTGTCGCGGTTCGGACCGCCGCTCTTCGGCGGACGATTGAACATCCCTGGCCGAACGGCTCGAGAACTGGACGGCGTGACTTGCCATGGTGCCTCCCCCTTCCGTGGCACCATGGACCATTACAAAAAACAGTTACCGAATGATGAGCGAAACTTGGCTCAATCTTCCCAATGATATGGCTGACGGCGGCGATCCCCGGTGACCGTTTCGTTGAGCGTCGCGGCCTCGTAGAGCCGGCCATTCAGCATGACATAATGAATGTCGTCGCTATTCTGAATGTCGACGGTCGGGTCGGCATTGAGCACCACCAGATCGGCAAGCTTGCCGGGCTCGAGGCTGCCGAGGTCGCTGAACCCGTACATGCGGGCCGGATCAACGGTCGCGAAGCGAAGCGCCTGGACCGGCGTTGCGCCACCCCGAACGAACGACCAGATCTCCCAATGCGACCCGAGCCCCTGCTGCTGGCCATGCGCGCCGATGCTGACCGGTACACCGCGATTGGCAAGCCGGACCGACTCCCTTGCGCTATATTGATCGACGAACTGATCGGCCGGCGCGGTCACCGCCCGAACCCGCGAAGCAAGCTGCTGCGGCGGCACGTGACGAGTCAGCAGCGGATGGTTCCAGACCGGCATCGCCTGCGCCCAATAGGGATCGCCGGCAAGGCCGCCATAGGTCACGACCAGGGTCGGATTGTAACCGACCCGGGTCTGCGACCAGAGGCTGAGCACATCTTCGTACAGCCTGCGCTGCGGAATGTTGTGCTCGAGCGTCGAGTTGCCGTCCTGGATGAGGCTGATGTCCATGGAGAAGAGGGACCCGCCTTCGGGGACGACGAGGATGTTCTCGGCGCGACCGGCCGCGGCCACCTGCTGGCGCTGGTCGCGCCGGGGCTGGTTGTAGTTCTTGATCGAATGGGCGCCCTCCGACTCGAGTCGGCGGACATGGGCGAGCGCATCCTGATAGGAATCGATCTGCGCATAGCGGCCCGGCGAACGCGCGCCGTAGACGATCTCTCCGCTCGAGAAGGTCCGCGGCGCAAGGATGATTCCTGCGCGCTGCATTTCGGCCGCGGGGAAGATTTCGCTCGACGTGCTCGACGGATCGTGAACCGTGGTGACGCCAAGCGCCAGGTGCGACATGGCCGACCAATTCTGCTGGGGAACCAGGTCGTCCGATCCCTGGGGTCCGTGGGCGTGGCCGTCGATCAGGCCCGGGATGATCGTCTTTCCGGTCACGTCGACCTGGCGCGCATCGGCGGGGATGGCGACTTCGCCGCGTCGGCCGACGGCTCTGATCCGATTGCCCTCGATGAGGATCACTCCATCGTCGATGATTCCGCCGGAATCGTTCGCCATGGTCACGATCCGCGCACCGACGAGGGCGACCCGACCCTGCGGCACATCGGCCCGCGCGGTGATCGCAAGCGAGGTGCCGCTGGTCGGCGGCGTGTAGCTCCCGCCCGGAGCGGTCCGGACGAGATCGGCCGTGTTGGCGCCATAGAGCGTCGGTCCCAGCGTCCAGGTCAGGCGGAGTCCATTCTGAGTCCAGTTCGGATAGGTGCCGCCGCCGCCCGTCACTCGCGTGATCGGCAGCTGAGTGCTGCGCGAACCCACGTTCATCATCGCCGCGCCGCCGAAAAAGGGCATGGCGAAGATGTTGTAATTCTCCCGGAAGACGAGGGTCCGTCCGTCCGGCGAAACTTCATAGGTGGTGACGAGGTCGCCTTGCGCATGGTCGCGCCGGTTGCCGCCGTTGAGGTCGACGCTGATCAAGCGCAGCTTCTGGTCCTGGTTCACCTCCAGGAAGATCCGGTCGCTGGCGGCGCCGAAATGCGGATTGCCGCCCTCCCGGATCACCCGGGTCGAGGGGCCGCCGGCCGCGGGCACACGGAAGATGCCGGTCGACTCCGACCAGGCTTCGGAGACGAGCCCGCCGCCGCTCGCCACCTCATAGACGATTGTGGATCCGTCCGGGGAGAAACGCGGCCGGCGATAATGGCCGGGCTGCTGAGTGACGGTCCGAATGTTGCTGCCGTCGGGCGAAACCGTGCGGATTTCCCCGAGCCGCTGGTCGTTCCAGGAGACGAAGGCGATCCGGCTGCCATCGCGTGACCAGGAGGGGAAAAGCTGGAAATCGCCGTCCTGCCCGGTCAGGAGCCGAGGCTCTCCGCCGGAAAGATCGCGGATGTAGAGCCGGCCGAGGGTCTCGAACACGACCCGACTGCCGTCCGGCGACACTGCGGCGAAACGCGGCATCCGCGTGGTGAAGGTAGTCGGAGCGACCTCCACCTGCGGTATCACCGCGTCGATCACGACTCGATTGTCGTTGATCTCGAACGGGATTTCTGCCGCACCCGTACCGTCGGCATTGATCCGCCGGATCTTGCCACCGGCCCAGAAGACGATGGCGCTGCTGTCCGGAGTCCAGTCCATGTTCGGATAGACGCCATGAACCGCCCACGTCTCCTGCAGATCCTGGTCGAGATCGTCATAGATTCGCCGTTCCTCGCCGGTGCGGAGGTCCTTGACGAACAAGCGGCTAAGGCCGCCGACGCGCTGAACGAAGGCGAGCCAGCGTCCATCGGGGGAAGGCGTTGGACGGACCGCACCGCCGGGGCCACCGGCAACCTGGGTCCGCTCGCCGGTCGCGATGTCGTAGCGCTCGACGGCGAAGACCTGCTGGTTCGAATCCTGCGCATATTCGAAGATCGGACCGGGGGTGGTGTTGCGACTGAAATAGATCGCGCTGCCGTCCGGCGCGTAAGCGGGTTCGCCAAGCTCCTTCTGGTGCTGCGGGTTCGGCCGCTGGACGAGCGGCACGCCATTGCCCGTTCCGCTGGCATGATAGAGCCAGATTTCGCCGGTTCCCAGCGAGCGCTGGGTCGTGAAATGCTTTCGGGCGGCTATGTATCGGCCGTCCGGGCTCCAGGTCGGGTTGTTGAGCAGCTCGAACGTCTCGCGGGTGATGGCACGCGCACCCGAACCGTCCGTGTTCATCACCCAGATATTGTCGCCGCCGCCCCGGTCGGAGGTGAAGGCGATCAGTCGACCATCCGGGGAGAAGCGCGGCTGCTGGTCATAAGCGAGACCTGAGGTGATCCGAGTCGGCCGCCCGCCGCCGATCGGCATGGTATAGATGTCGCCGAGCAGGTCGAAGGCGATCGTCCGCCCATCGGGGCTGACGTCAAGGTTCATCCAGGTGCCTTCCGAAACACGCATCGGAACCTGGCGCAATCGCTGTCCCGGCGGGTTGTTCACGTCCCACTTCGGCTGTTCGCCGCCTCTTTGTGCCTGGGCAAGCGTTGCGGTGGAGGCGAGCAGAAGCGAAAGAACGGCGAGACTGCGGAACATCGGGCATCCTGGTCTTGTGTTGTGAAGAAGCGGCGAGGCTGCACTATTCAGGCAACACGCGCAAGCGGCGCGAAGGCTTGTGCCGCTCGCGCCGCTTCGGCTTCTCAGGACTGGCTTGGCCCGGGAGGGACTATTCGGCCGCCTCCGTCCAGACGTCGGTCTTGTTGCTCGCCTCCGCCTTGCGCCGAGCCTCCAGGCGCCGGAAGGTGGCCAGCGCCTGCCCCACGACCTGGTCCATATTATAGTAGCGATAGGTCGCCAATCGGCCGACGAAGGTGACGTTCGGAGTCGCGTCGGCAAGCGCTTCATAGCGCTTGAACAGCGCCTGATTCTCGGCGCGCGGAATGGGATAATAGGGATCGCCTTCCGCCGACGGATATTCGTAGGTGACGCTCGTCTTCGGATGCTGCTGTCCGGTCAGGTGCTTGTATTCGGTGATCCTCGTATAGGGGACTTGAGGATCCGGATAATTCACCACCGCGACCGGCTGGAACTGCGCCTCGTCGATCACCTTGTGCTCGAAGCGAAGGCTTCGATAGGGCAGCTTGCCGAAGCGGAAGTCAAAGAACTCGTCGATCGGGCCGGTATAGACGATGTGGCCGGCATCGACCTCGTCCATCACGTCCTTGTAGTCGGTCGACAGCAGCACATCGATGTTGGGGTGATCGAGCATCCGGTTGAACATCGCCGTATAGCCGTCGCGCGGCATGACCTGGTGCTTGTCGCCGAAATAGCGATCGTCGGTGTTGGTCCTGGTCGGGATCCGAGCCGTCACCGCCTTGTCGAGGCCGCTCGGGTCGATCCCCCACTGCTTGCGGGTATAGCCCTGGAAGAACAGCTCATAAAGCTCCCGGCCGACGGCATTGATGACGACGTCCTCCGACGTCCTGATCTCCGCCACCGGCTCGGCCCGCGAGGCGAGATAGGTGGCTGCCTCCTCGTCGGTCTGAAGGTCCAGACCGAACAGCTTGTTCAGGGTCGTCCGGTTGATCGGGATCGGCACGAGCTGGTCGCGGACATGGGCGAGCACGCGATGCTCGTAGGGCCGCCACTGCGTGAACTGCGAAAGATAGTCGACGATCTCGTCGCTGTTGGTGTGGAAGATGTGCGGTCCGTACTGGTGGATCAGGACGCCTGCTTCGTCGAGATGATCGTAGGCGTTGCCCGCGACGTGCGGGCGCTTGTCGATGACGAGCACATGCGCGTTCTGCTGGCTGGCCAGCCGCTCGGCGATGACCGAGCCGGCAAAGCCGGCGCCCACGACCAGATAGTCGTAGCGCTTCTTGTTGTGCGCCTTGACGATGTTCGGACCCGCCTTGGGAACGGCGACCGCCTCGTGGACGAGACCGGCCATCCGAGCATAAGTGATGTCCCAGCTCAGATTGGCGAGCTTGAGATCGACCTCGGAAAGCCACTCCTCGCCGTCGCGGGTCAAAGCGAGAGCCTGCTCGCAGCCCTTGATGAAGGCCTCCGCACCGTCGGCGATGATCACCGCGTCGAGATCGCTATAGTGACGGATGACGTCGGTGATCGGAGTCGAAACGACCGGCCGCCCCCCGGCAAGATATTCGGGTGTCTTGGTCGGGCTGATGAACTTCGTCGACTCGTTGATCGCGAACGGCATCAGGGCGACGTCCCAGCCGCCGAGATATTGGGGCAGCTGCTCATAGGTCTTGCCGCCGAGATAATGGAGGTTGGGCCTTTGCGGCAGGTCGGCGGGATCGATCTTCACCACCGGGCCGACGATGACGATCGACCATTCGGGATGGGCGTCCGCGAGCGCTTCGATCAGCGCAAGATCCATGCGCTCGTCCACGACTCCGTAGAAGCCGAAACGCGGCCGTGGCAGCGCTTGCTGGTCCTCGGCTTCGCCGGCGGGGGACCGCGCCTGCGCGAAATGTGCCCGATCGACGCTTGAAGGGAAGGGATGGATGTTCGGATGACGATCCTTCTTCGCCTCGTAGAGCGAATATCCGCCGGTGAAGACGACATCCGCAAGATCGAGCAATTCCTGCTCCAGCGGCAGCAGGCGTGGTGGCGCGAAGCGGAAATTGGCAAGTTCGTCCATGCAGTCATAGACCGTCGCCAGCGATCGGACGTGCCGCGAAAAGGGCAGCATCATCGGCGTGTAGTACCAGCGGACGAATGGCCCTTCCTCGCCGGCGAGGAACCCATCGAGCAATCCCTTGAGGATCCGGTCCTGCTCGGCCTCGTCCAAGCCATCCGGAAGTGAGGGCGTCACGACGATCACTCCGGTTTCCGCGCAGGTGCGCACACCCAGGGCCGGATCACAGTCCGGAAGGGCCGGCTCCGGCTCCTCCCAAAAAATGACCCGCCGGTCAGCCGCAAATCGACTCATGAGATGCTGCGGCCTCTGGAACACGAAGTTCCACCTGAGATGCGAAAAGCAGATCAGGGTGAAGGGAATCTGGGCGGGAACGCGGCTCTGGGGCCGCAGGGCATCTTGAAACTTGATCACTGAAACCCCTGTAGCCGAAGGACTATTTCGACAACGTAGCGACTCGGCGGCGGGTTCCCCGCAGTGCAGCAATTATTCCCTGATCCAGATCAGTGGGTCGAATCAAGCCGATCCCTGAGCTCGTCCAGCCAGGGTGCGGCGGTGCCATCGGAAGGGGCGCGCCAATCGCCTCGGGGGCTGAGCGAACCGCCGGCCGAGACTTTGGGGGAATTGGGGATGGCGGAGCGCTTGAACTGACTGATCTGAAAGAAGCGGAAGAGGAAAACCTCCAGCCATTTGCGGATCGTCGGCAGATCATATTCGCGCTTGAGGCTTTCAGGATAGTCGAACGGCCACAGGCCCTGACCGGAATCCTTCCATGCCTGCCAAGCGAGAAACGCCACCTTTGACGGCGGCTGCCCGTGACGAAGGATGTGAAACAGGAAGAAATCGTGAAGCTCGTAAGGCCCGATCCGCTCTTCGGTCGACTGAATGCCGCTCTTCTCGTCCGCCGGAACCAGCTCCGGCGAGATCTTGGTGTCGAGGATCGCCTGGAGAACCTCGTTGGTCGCCCGGTCGAACTGGCCCGTCTTGATCACCCATCGGACGAGATACTGGATCAACGTCTTGGGAACCCCGGCATTGACGCCGTAATGACTCATCTGGTCGCCGACGCCGTAAGTCGACCAGCCAAGCGCAATCTCCGAAAGATCGCCGGTGCCGACGACGAAGCCGCCTCGCTGGTTGGCGAGCCGGAACAGATAGTCGGTCCTGAGGCCGGCCTGCACATTCTCAAAAGTTATGTCGTAGACCGCTTCGCCCCGGGCGAAGGGATGGTCCATGTCGGCGAGCATCTGCCGCGCCGCCGGCTTGATGTCGATCTCCTCGCCGACGATCCCGAGCGCCTTCATCAGACGCCAGGCATTGCTCTTGGTCTCATCGCCGGTGGCGAAGCCTGGCATGGTGAAGCCGAGAATCGTCGATCGCGGCAGGCCAAGCATGTCGCAGGTCTTGGCAGCAACGATGAGGGCATGGGTCGAATCGAGCCCGCCCGATACGCCAATGACGAGATGCTTGCCCGACGTCGTCTGGAAGCGCTTCGCGAGACCCTGGACCTGGATGTTGAACGCTTCATAGCAATCCTGATCGAGCTGCTCGATCCGGTTGGGGACATAAGGGAAGCGTCGTACCGGCCGCTCCAACCCGACAACGGCGAAATCCGGCCGGTGGTCGAAGACGATCCTCCGGAAGCCCTTTTCCGGGTGACCCGCCGCTCGAGCATTGTCGTTGAACGTGCCGTTGCGCATCCGTTCGAGCCTGAGCCGCTGAACATCTATGTCCGCGACCGCGAGTTCGTTGGCACGATCGAAGCGGCCGGTTTCCGCCAGCAGCTCACCCAGTTCGTAGATCGAGCCCTGCCCGTCCCAGGCAAGGTCGGTCGTGCTCTCCCCCGGCCCCGAGGCGGAATAGACATAGGCCGCGTGACAGCGGCTCGCCTGGGCGGCGCAAAGCAGCTTGCGCTCGTCGGCCTTGCCGATCGTGATGTTGGAAGCGGAAAGATTGGTGAGGATCAGGGCGCCGGCGAGGGCGCCATTGGTCGAGGGCGGCTGCGGCGCCCAGTAATCCTCGCAAATTTCGATGTGGAAGATGAAGTCCGGCAGGTCTTCGGCGGCGAAGATCTGATCCGGGCCGAAGGGCGCCACCTGTCCCGCCACGGCGATCTTCAACCCTTCGGTGCCGATGCCCGAGGCGAACCAGCGCTTCTCGTAATATTCGCGATAGTTCGGGAGGAAGCATTTCGGAACGACGCCAAGAATTCGCCCGCGGGAGAGTGCGACCCCACAATTGTAGAGCCGGCCGTTGCGGCGCAGGGGGGCGCCGATCACCAGCACGGTCCTGAGTTCGGCCGTTTCCGCAGCAAGCCGTCCGATGCCCTGTTCGACCGCATCGAGAAACGCGTCCTGGAGGTGGAGATCGTCAACCGCATAGGAAGAAATGTTCAGCTCAGGGAAGACGGCAAGATCGACACCTCGCTCGTGAGCCTCGCGCGCAAGGGTGATCGTCTGGCCAACATTGTATGCCACGTCGCCGGAAGAGGCGCAGGGGCTCGCCGCGGCAACCCGGACGAAGCCGTGACCGTGGATCGCTCCGAAGGGCGCCTTGACCAACGGTCCCGAGGAAAATGAACCCCCTTCCCCCATCACAGCATCTCCGTCATCATTTCGACCGCAATCCGCATGCACTCGATCCGGGTGGCGCCTCGCCCTATCGGACCGAGATGTTCCTCCCGGTGCGCGGTTATACGGCCGGCCCGGGCGCAGGCGAAATGGACCAGGCCCGGCTCCTCCCCCTTGTCGGCAAAGCCGGTGATCGCCACCGCGATATTGGCGCGCGAGCGCTGCAAGGCGCCTTCCGCCATGGCCAGAGCGACCTCCCTGGAAACGGCGCCTTTCGCTTCGATCAGTTCCATGGGAACGCCGAGCATCTCGTTCTTGGCCGCGTTGGAATAGGTGACGAAACCGCGGTCGAAGGCATGCGCGACGCCCTGCACATCGGTGAGCAGGGAAGCAAGCATCCCGCCCGTGCAGCTCTCCGCCGTTGCGAGTATCAGGTCGCGCTCGCAGGCCTTGGCAAGAAGGCGTCGGGTGGCTTCCTCGACCGCGTCCGGAAGCACGGGAGATAGCGTCTCGGTGTCGTTCAAAATCCGGCTCCAATCCTTCTCCGGCGCGGAACCGGCGCCCCGCTCCGATTGTTCCACGGCCGCAATCAGGAGATCAGCAATGGCCGAGCAGGCGACCATGAACGGGCTTCAGCTTCTGGCCCAGGACCACCGGCGCGTCGAGGAGCTTTTCGAGCAGTTCCAGAAGGCGAGCGGGGCGACGAACAAGCAGAAGATCGTCAGCCAGATCTGCACCGAACTCAAGATCCACACGATGATCGAGGAAGAGATCTATTATCCAGCGATCCGAGGAAAGGTGGAGGATTCCGACCTGGATGAGGCCTTTGTGGAGCATGACAGCGCCAAAGCGCTCGTCAACGAACTGGAGGCCGCCGAGCCGAGCGAGGAATTTTACGACGCCAAGGTCAAGGTCCTCCAGGAGCTGGTCGAACATCATGTAAAGGAAGAGGAGAAGCAGCAAGGGAACCTGTTCCAGCAGACTCGAGCGGCTGAGCTGGACCTGGAAGCTCTGGGCGAGCAACTCGCCGCCCGCAAAGCCGAACTGATGGCACAGGCGGAAAGCGGGGGTCTGCCCCCGGCAGAGCCCGCCACCTTGCAGCACGAAGGGGTATGAGAATGGCCTGGAGCAGGAATCGAACCTTTATCGCTGCCGGACTCGCGGCTGTTGCCGGAGTTGCGGGCGCACTGGCCACCCGGCGGTGGTGGATGGCGGGCGAGGGCGAGACTCGCAGCGGAGCAGCCCTGAGCCGGGGCGAAAAGGCGCTGGGCCCCGGCGGCCATTCCGGCGGCCTTCGCTCGGCCGGCCCCGACGCGATGCGGGACCCTCCAAGAGAGTGGAGCCAGGTCGACGAGGCTTCCGACGAGAGCTTCCCGGCCAGCGATCCTCCGGCCGTCAAGCATGTCGATTGAGCTAGCCGGGGCCTAACCGCGCCCTCGGTTCGGCGAATCGCGGTCGGGGCCCTGCGCGAAGATCGACTGGCGGCTCTCCGCAAGTTCGTTCAGGGCGGTAGCGGTGGCGCTTCCCCAGACGAGATGCACCGTGATCATCAGCGCGTTCCGGCGCGCCGGATGTTCGGTTGCGGGCTCGAGCAGGCCCAGCGCAGGGATCCAGCCCATATAGCTTCCCAACCAGACGATCGCACCGGCGGCAGCGCCCTGCCCTTTTCCCGGTCGAGGGTTGGCCGCCGCAAGCAAGGCTCCGCAGGCGGCGCCATAGAGGAAATGCGCGGCAAGGGTGAGGTCCCGCGCCCGCTCGTCAGGGGGCGCAGCGGCTGAATCGATGATCTCGCGCGGCGTAAGCGGGTAGCGCTCGCTGGCAGGAAGGCGCTTGTGAAGACGGCGCATGGCCGAAGTCATCGCCATCGTCCCAACGAACCCGGCGACGGCGCCGAGGACGAGTCGCGAGCCAAGCTTCAACGATCGACTCCCGTCCGGGTCCTCAGCAGTCGCAGAGAGCCAGCGCCGCTTACGTTTGGAGGCGGCGACCCACCGCAAGACACGCCCGCCGAATCGAACAACTTCGTCAGCATCAACTCACCGGAAAAGAGTAGGCCCCGGTGACGGGATACAGCGCCACAAGGATCCTGATCCAGTCGTTTTCTCCTGCTGCTCTCGCGCGCTGCGCAGTGACGGCGTCGAGCAAGCCGACCAGGATCGGTACGGCGGACCCGGCCCGCCTCAGGGATCGACTCCGCTGGCAATCGCCTCGAGCTTCTTGAGACGCTCTCGAACGCTGGCCAGTTCGATCCGAACGCCGGCGTCTTCGGGAGTTTCCCGTCCCCGCGAAATCTCCAGTCGGCGCAGTTCGAGCCATCCACGCCAGGCGCGAAGGCCGGTGAAACAGAGCATGCCTGTGGTGCAGACTATGGTGGCGGCAAGCATGAAGGAAGAAATCATGATCCTACCTGTAGATCAGCGAATTGGAAGCGCCGATGCGAGCAACCCATCGGCACGGTGGTGGTGTTGCGGCCGTCATGAGTGCCTCGATAACAGCCTGGTAAATCATCACTCTTCGCGGAACATGACTGGCGAGCCGCGCCACCGGATGGGACCTGCATTCTGCCGAACCGCTTCAGCCTTCGACGAAAGGCAGCGCAGCCCTTCAACGCCTCACTCATATCGAAGCGCGTGGATCGGATTGGACCGCGCTACCTTGATCGCATGCCCGGCGATGGTTCCGATCGCGATCGTCAACGCAAGCAGCCCGGCGAAAAGGAAAGGCGTCGGCCCGAGATCGATCCGAGCGTCGAAGCTGTTGAGCCAGTCGCGCATCACCCACCATGCGGCCGGCCAGGCGATGAGGTTGGCGATGATCACCGGCTTCGAGAATTGCCAGGCGAGCAGCCGGACGATGTCCCGGCTACGGGCGCCGAACACCTTGCGGATCCCGATCTCCTTCGTCCGCCGCTCCGCCGTGAAGGCGGCAAGCCCGAACAGGCCGAGGCAGGCGATCACCACGGCCAGAAGAGCGAAGCCGGCGAAGGTCTGCGCGCGCGCTTCTTCCGCTTCGTAGATTTCAGCAACGATGTCCTCGCTGAAATTCGCTTCAAAGGGGACCTCGCTGGCGAGGCGGCGCCAGACGCGCCTCAGTCCTTCGCGAACCTGAGCGGGATCCGAATCCTCGTAGCGGACCACCATCCAGCCCAGCCCGCCCCGGCTGTAGCGGAAGACGATCGGCTCGAGCGAGCTGCGCACCGAGCGGAAGCGCGAATCCTTCACCACCCCGATGATCGTGATCGGCGTCAGTCCATATTGCTCGCTGTTGTAGATCGAGGCGCGCAGCTGCTTGCCCACCGCCTCCCGCGGGTCGGCGAAGCCGAGCCGGCGAGCGGCAAGTTCGTTGATCACCACATTGACTCCGCGAGCGACGATCCCGCGAATGCTGTTCTCGCTATCGGCCGGATCGATCGTGGCTTCGTCGCCAGGGCGGTTTTCGTCGAAGGTGCGGCCGGCGACGAGGTCAACGCCCATCGTCTCGAAGAAGCGGGAATCGACAGCGTAGCTGCCGATGTCCACCGGCTCCTCGCGTCCGGGAACAAAGATTCCGGTCGTGATCGTGTTGGGAGTGCTGATGCCGATTCCGGTTCTCGAAGCAGCCGTGACTCCGGGAAGCCGGGCGACTTCGCGAACGATCGCCTCCCGCTGGTCGGCGAGTCTCCGAGCACCGATATTGTCGAGCTGAATCAGTCCATCGCGTCGAAAGCCAGGATCGGCATTTCGCGCATAGACCGTCTGGGCATAAACGACGGCGGTACAGATGATCAGGCCAATCGACACGGCAAACTGGGCCACGACGAGAATGTTGCGCAATCGTCCTGATCCGGCCGGCTCTGCGCTCGATTTGTTGGCCCGGAGCACCTCGGCAGGGCGGTAGCGCGACAGGTAGAAAGCCGGATAAAGTCCGCCGGCCGCGCCGACGACAAGAACGAGCAGAAGCACCGGCAACAATATGCCGTCGGCACCGAAATAAGCGACTTTGAGATCGGCGTCGAGAAAGTTGGACAGGTGCGGGAGCAGCAACTCCACGAGAGCTAGTGCGACGAGCATGGACAGAGTCACGAGGATGACGGATTCGCTGAGGAACTGAACGACCAGTTGCCGCCGACTGGCTCCCAGCACCTTGCGCAGAGCCACCTCACGGGCCCGCTGACTTGCCCGCGCGGTTGCGAGATTGGTGAAGTTGACGCAGGCCATCCCGAGGATCAGCAAAGCGACCACCGCGAAGGTGACAATGGTCTTGCGATCGTTGCCGGGCGTCATCGCGGCGGCCTGCGCTCGTCCGAGATGGATGTCGCGGACGTTTGCGAGCCGATAATCCTGGTCATCGCCCTGGTTGGTTGTGACTCCGCCAGCCGTCTGGTCGGGGATGTTCCGTCGCTCCCAGGTCGGCATCTGGGCGTGAATCGCCTCCGGATCCGATTCAGGACGAAGTTGGACATAGACCCAGCCCGACTGCCAGCCGAATTCCGTCAGGAAAGTCGGTGAGTCGGAGAAGTAGGCGGCCGGATCGAACCGCACGAGCATGTTGAAGTCGAGATGCGAGTTACTCGGCAGGTCCTCGAATACGCCGGTGACGCGATGGTCGGTCGTGGTGCCGTTCAGGTCGATCGACAGCGTTTGCCCGACCGGATTGACGTTGCCGAAGATCCGCTCCGCTTCCGAGCGGGAAAGCGCGACGCTGCCGACGTCGCTCAACGCCGTCTCCGGGTTGCCGTGGACGAAGGGCACTCGGATCATGTCGAAGAAGGGGCCGTCGACCATTCGCCCGCCCTCGACCCGGAAGGCTTCGCCGTTGCGGATAACGGTCGGTGAGCTGGCGAGCATGTAGACGCGCTTCTCGACCTGGGGGAAATCCCGCTCGAGCGCGAGCCCGGCTGCGTAGGACGCCATCTGCATCTCCAGCGGCTCGCCGCTGTCGTCCGGGACGTAGAAGGTTTGGAGCTGGTAAAGATTTTCCGCGTTGGGAAGCCATTCGTCATAGCTCTGCTCGTAGCGCACGTAGACGATCAGCATCAGGCAGGCGGCGAGACCGGTGGCGAGACCGAACATGTTGATGAACGCGTAGGTCCGGCTCTTGATGAGCGATCGGAAGCCAACGGTCAGATAGTTGCGCCACATGACTCTTCCCCTTTTGTCAGCGCCTTATTCGTAGCGAAGGGCGTGGATCGGATTGGCTCGGGCCACTCTGAAGGCGTGCCCGGCGATGGTCCCGATCGCGATCGCCAGGGCGAGAAGACCCGCCGTGACGAAGGGCGCTGGGCCAAGGTCGATCCGCGCATCGAACGTGTTGAGCCAATCGCGCATCGCCCACCACGCGATCGGCCAGGCAATCAGGTTCGCCACCAGGATCGGCTTGGAAAATTGCCAGGCCAGCAGTCGGACGATGTCGCGAGTGCGGGCGCCCAGAACCTTGCGGATGCCGATTTCCTTGGTCCGCCGTTCGGCCGTGAAGGCGGCTAGCCCGAACAGGCCAAGACAGGCGATGACGATCGCGAGGAGCGAAAAGCCGGCGAAGACCTGGGCCCGCGATTCCTCGGCATCATAAAGCTCGGCGATGATCTCTTCGCTGAAGCGGGCGCTGAAAGGTACATCCGGGACGAGCCGGCGCCACGTCTGCTCGATGCGCGAGCGGACGGCATTGGGGTCGCTCGAATCGTAGCGGACCACCATGTTGCCAATACCGTTGCCGAGTCGGAAGACGATCGGCTCGAGCGGTTCGCGTATCGAGCGGAAGCGGGTGTCCTTGACGACTCCGACAATGGTGATCGGCACGAGGCCGGCTTCTTCGGCGGCGAGGCTCATGTTGAACTGCCGGCCAATTGCGTCGCCCGGGTTGGTGAAGCCGATCCGTCGAGCGGCAAGTTCGTTGATGACGACGTTGATGCCGCGGGCAGCGAGGGCCCGGTCGGCCTCGATGTCGCTTGCGGATGTGCGCGGATCCACGTCCATCGGCCGATTGCGGGTCAGCTCGCGCCCGGCAATCAACTCCATCCCCATTGCCCGGAAGAAGCCGTCGTCGATCGTGTAGTTGCCGACGCCTACCGGCTGTTCGCGTCCCGGAATGGAGATCCCGGTCGTATTCTGGTTGCGGGTCGCAATCCCGATGCCGGTGAGGCCAACCGACTGCACGCCGGGGATCCGTGCGATCTCTCGAGCAATGGCTTCCTGGCGGCCCTCCAGCTGACGGCGGCCGAGTTCGTCGACCTGGAGGATCCCCTCCCGCTTGTAGCCGGGATCGGCCGTCCTTGCATGGACGGTCTGGGCGTAGACGACCGCCGTACAGATGATGAGCCCGATGGAGACCGCGAACTGGCCGATGACGAGAGCGCTCCGCAAGCGGCCGGAGCCGGCCGCCTCGGCCGTCGACTTGTTCGCCTTCAGAACCTGGGCAGGCTGAAAGCGCGAAAGGTAGACGGCCGGGTAGAGGCCGCCCGCCGCGCCGACGACCAGGGTCAGAAGCAGGATCGGCAGAAGCATTCCGCCGGCGCCGACATAGGTCATCTCGAGATCGGCATCGAGGAAGTTCGAGAGAGCGGGCAGAAGCAGCTCGACCAACGCCAGTGCAAGCAGCATGGCGAGCCCGGAAACGAGCACCGACTCGGCGAGGAACTGCGCCACCAGTTGCTGGCGGTTCGCGCCGAGCACCTTGCGCAGGGCCACTTCGCGGGCGCGCTGGCTCGCCCGGGCGGTCGCGAGGTTCGTGAAGTTGATGCAGGCCATGCCGAGGATGAGAAAGGCGACGATGGTAAAGGTGAGGATCGTCCGATCGTCATTGTTCGGGCTCATCGCGCCCGAAACCGCCTCGCCAAGGTGCACGTCGCGAATGTTGACCAGCCGCCAATCGCCAATGTCGCCCTGGTTCAGAGTCTGGTCCCCGAACCTCTGGTCCGGGATATTGCGCTCCTCCCATTGCGGGAGCCGGGCATTGATGGAGGCGCCGTCGGTGCCTTCCCGAAGCCGGACATAGTTCCAACCCGACTGCCAGCCCCATTGCGTCAGGAAATCCGGAGTCTCGGCAAAATAGCTCGCCGGATCGAAGCGGGCGACCATGTTGAGGCGCATGTGCGAATTGCGCGGCAGATCCCGCATCACCGCGGTTACGCGGTGATCGATGCTCTGGCCACGGGCGATCAGGGTCAGGGTCTGGCCGATCGGATTGGAGTCGCCAAAAAACCTTCTCGCCTCACTTTCGGTGAGAACGATGGAGCCGGGTTCGCGCAGAGCCGTGCGCGGATCACCTCGAAGGAGCGGAAGCTCCAGGACGTCGAAGAACAGATTGTCGACGAAGATGACCTCGTCGGTCGGGAGTGCCTGGCCGTCGCGCATCACCACTGGGGAAGTCGAGAGGGCGTAGACCGAGGATTCTATCTGCGGAAAATCCTTCCGAAGCGCGGTACCGACGACATAGGCGGACATCTGTCCGGGATTGACTTCGCCGGTCTCGGTGTTGGTCCACTCGGATTGAACCTGATAGACATTCTGCGACCCGGGCAGCCACTCGTCGTAGCTGCGCTCGTAGTTCACGTAGATCAGGAGCATCAGACAGGCGGCGAGACCGATGGCGAGGCCGAAGATGTTGATGAAGGCGTAGGTGCGGTTCTTCATCAGGGTGCGAAGCCCGACCGTTACATAGTTGCGCCACATCCGAGGCCTCCCCCTTCTAGTTCGCTGCCGTCGCCGTCGGGCGACGGGCGATGATCTTGATTTCGGTAATCCCCCGCTCCGGGATCAGGCGATCGACGTCGATCGCAGTCCAGGCCGGGAACGGCGCCCGCACGTGTCGACGATGGGCGGCGACGATGGCGTCCATCTGGGCCGTTACGTCAGTATGGTAGCTGGTGATGTCGACGACATCGTCCCAGCTCGCTCCGGCGCGGCGGAGGATCTCGCCGATGCGACGGTAAGTCCGATCGTAGGCGCTCTCGAGGCTCTCGCCCTCACGCTGTCCGACCACCACGCCCGAAAGATAGATGGTGTCCCCGACGATGACCGCGTCCGAAAATCCCCATTGTTCCTGAAACCGCCGCTCGCCCTCATTCTCGGACATGATCACGGTGCCCTGCTCGCGCGCCTGAGCGCCCGCCGCCGATCCGGGGACGGCGGCAAGCGCCGAGCAGAGGAGAAGTGCCAGGCGCATCAGGCGGCCCGCCGATGCTCGACGAGGATCCGTCCGTCGAGCATGTTGACGACCCGCCCGGCATAATCGGCATGGGCGGGCGAGTGCGTCACCATCACGATGGTGGAACCCTCGGCATTGAGCGCCTGAAGCATCTTCATCACTTCTTCGCCATGAGCCGTGTCGAGATTGCCGGTCGGCTCGTCGGCCAGGATCAGATTCGGCGATGCGACGAGTGCCCGGGCGACGGCGACACGCTGCTGCTGACCGCCTGACAATTGGGACGGGCGGTGCTTGGCGCGGTGAGCGATACCCACCTTGTCCATCACCTCGTCGACCCGGGCGCGCCGCTCTGCCGCGGGGACATTGTGGTAGAGCAGCGCTAGCTCGACATTCTCGCGGACCGAAAGCTCGTCGACGAGATTGAAACTTTGAAAGATGAAGCCGATGTTCCGTTTGCGGAAATCGGCGAGCTTGGATTCGCTGAGGCCGGCGACCTCGGTTCCGTTGAACACGTAGGAGCCGCTGGTCGGGCTGTCGAGCATGCCGATGACGTTGAGAAGGGTCGACTTGCCGCAGCCGGACGGGCCCATGATCGCGACGAACTCGCCATCGGCCACGTCCAGGAAAATCCCGTCGAGCGCTGTCGTCTCGACCGTGTCGGTGCGGTAGACCCGCGAAACTTCACGCATGCTCAGCATATTCGGCTCCCTTCATTGCCCACTGAGGCTCAGCCGATCGCGTTCGGCAAAACCCGTATAAGGAGAGGTGATGACTCGCTCGCCCGGGTCGAGCCCTTCGAGCACTTCGATGAAATCGGCATTGCGGCGGCCGAGCCGGACCTGGCGCTTGACCGCGCTGCTTCCGTCGGGCGTGACCACGAACACCCAGTTGCCGCCCGTCTCGTTGTAGAAGGCCCCATTGGGGATCAGCAGCGCCGGCGCGGGATCCCCCAGGGTCAGCCGGATCTGCACCGTTTGGCCTCGCTGGAGGTCGGCCGGCTCCTGTCCGATGAACTGAAGGTCGATCTCGAAGGCTCCGTTGCGGACCTGCGGGTAGATCTTGCTGACGCGCATGCGGAACGGCCGTCCACCGACTTCGGCGGCAGCGACCTGGCCCTCGGTGACTCGTCCGAGATAGAATTCGTCGACCTGCGCGCGAAGCTTGTTGCGGCCGGCGCTGTCGATCTGGCCAAGCCGTTCGCCGCGATTGAAGGACTGTCCGACCTGAATCGAGAAGGCCGTCAGCTGCCCGGTGACGGGCGCCCGAAGGTTGAGCGAATCGAGACTTGCTCGGGCGAGTTCGAGACTTTGGTTCAGCGACATGGCCGAAGCGCGAAGCTGCGCAAGCTGGTTCGACTGCAGCCTTTCGTCATTCGCCTGAGTGCGGCGAAGGACCGCCAGACGATTGCGGGCCGCGTCATAGGCATCGCGACTGTCGGCGAGCTGCCGGGCGGGAACGAACCCGCGCTCGGCAAGCGGCCGCTGGGTTTCATATTGCCGACGGGCGGTCTGGACGGCGAGCTCGGCCTCGATCACCGCGCGCTCGTTGGCGAGGCGAGTCTGCGAAAGGGCCAGTTCCTGGCTTCGCATCGAGTTGATCTGCTGGGTAACCTCGGTCTGGCGGGCCAGGACATTGAGCTGGAGGTCGGAATTGGAAAGCACCGCCAGCATCTGCCCCTGCTGGACCATGGCGCCGTCTTCGACCATCACCTGCTCGACCCGACCGCCTTCGACCGCGTCCAAGTAGACGGTGACGAGCGGCTCGACTCGTGCGCGCAGTGGCAGGAAATCGTCGAAACGGCCGCGCTCCACCGTCGAAATCGTCACTCGGGAAGAATCGATGGTCTGACTGTTCGAAGAAGGCGCAAAGAAGTAGAAGAGAAGCACGAGAAGCAGGATACCGGCCGCGCCGAGGCCGATCTTCACCTGCCTGGACAAGCCCTTCCGCTCGACGACCCGGTCCATGCCGCCGCCGCTCTCGGGCCTCGCTTCAGCCTTCGCAATTCTCACGACACTCATTCACTTCTTTCCCGATGATGATGAGCGGCCGCGGGTGTCCGCTTTCGGACACTCACTGTCCGCCGCCGCACACCCGACGACCCTCAAGCAAGCGGCAGCGCCGCGAGCGAAAGGAAGCCGGTAAGGATGAATCCGACGGTGAAAGCCATCGCTTCGATCTTTTCCATGTCCCCAACTCCTGAACTTGAGTGAACCCCTGCTGCCAAGGTTCAGCACGAGCCGTGCCAAACTCCAAGAATGGCTAGATTCCGCCAATTTCGGCAGTCATCGCCCGCTGAAGAAGAGTGGAAAGACTGTCCGCTTCCGAACAGGATTGTCCGGCCGCGAACGCCGTTTTCGGACACTGGCACGCATTTTGATTGTGACCTATCGAACAGTTCGGGAGGGCCAAGTGAATCACCAAACGCGCTTTGGGCGCTGCATCATCATCGACGATGATCCCGACATCCTGTTGTCGGCGCGCTTGCTGCTGCGCGACCTGTTCCGCGAGGTCGCCGAATTCCAGTCGCCCGAAGCGGCTATCGCGACAATGGAGCAGGAACTTCCCGATGTCGTCCTGCTCGATGCCAATTTCGGGCGCGGCGCCACCAATGCCGCCGAGGGATTCCACTGGCTGACCGAAATCCTGAAGCGCGACCCCCAGGCAGTGGTGGTGATGATCACCGCCCATGCGGGCGTAGCCGTTGCAGTGGAAGCGATGAAGCGCGGGGCCACCGACTTCGTGTCCAAGCCCTGGTCGAACGAGCGATTGCTGGCGACGGTGCGAACGGCTGCGGCCCTTCGCTCCTCGCGCGAGGAAGCGTCGACCGAGCGCAAGCGCGCCGCTGCCGTCTCGGCGCCCGCAGCCGGCGGCGAACCGCTCCTGCTCGGCCGCTCGCCGGCAGTGGCTCGCCTTTACTCCCTGATCGAGCGTGCGGCGCCGACCGAGGCGAATGTTCTCATCCTCGGCGAAAACGGGACCGGCAAGGAACTCGTCGCCCGGGAGCTTCACCGCCGGTCGCGGCGAGCGGAGGACGTGCTTGTTTCGGTTGATCTCGGAGCCGTCGCCGAGACGCTCTTCGAATCCGAGCTGTTCGGCCATGTGAAGGGCGCCTTCACCGACGCTCGCGGCGATCGGATCGGCCGAATCCAGGCGGCGCATGGTGGTACGCTGTTCCTCGACGAGATTGGAAATCTTCCTCTCCACCTCCAGCCCAAGCTGCTGACCGCGCTGGAGCAGAGGCAGGTGGTGCCCGTCGGTGGCAATCGACCCGTGGCGGTCGATGTGCGCGTGATCGCCGCGACGAACTGCCCGGCCGATCAACTGGCGGACGAAAACCGGTTCCGCCAAGACCTCCTCTTCCGTCTCAATACGGTCGAGATCGAGATTCCGCCGTTGCGGGAAAGGCGGGAGGACATTCCGATCCTCGTGGATCATTTCATCGCGGTTTATTCGAGGAAGTATGGCAAGCCGGTCCGGGAGGTCCCCTCGGAGGTCGCTCGAGCGCTCGCGAACTATGATTGGCCGGGCAACGTCCGGGCCCTCCGCCACGCCGCCGAGCGAGCGGTGATCCTTGCCGATGGGGACTCGTTTTCGTTGGAGGATTTCTCGCTTTCGCGGACCTCCGCGGCCCGAGCCGCACCAGCGCCTCTTCCGGCCGATCAACCGCGGGATGATCTGAATCTGGAGAAGGCCGAAAAGCAGATGGTCGAGGCGGCTCTGAAGAAGCACAGCTACAATATCTCGCTGGCCGCAGCCGAGCTGGGCCTGACCCGAGCCTCGCTCTACCGCCGCATGGAAAAGCACGGCTTGTGATCGGAGAGGTCCCGGCCGGGGAGTTCCTGTAGGTGCGCGTCGGCGGGCGATTCGTCATCGGTTTGGCCTGGCGGCTCGGCTTGCTGCTGCTCATGGCCTTTGCCTTCGCTCAGTCCCTTTCGGTCGAGGGGCTAGGCGCCGCCCGGATCGTGGCCGGGCTGCTCGTCCTCGGCAGCGCCTTTCTGCTGTGGCGGCATATCCAACTTACCAACATGGAGCTGGCGCGGTTCATCGATGCGGTTCGCTTCGCCGATTTCAGCCAGGGGTTCGGCCATCGCTTCGACGGCAGCGGCTTCGCCGAACTCGGCAAGGTCCTCGACGATTCCATCAAGCGAATGCGCGACGAGAAGCACAAGCTGATCGATGCCAACCGGTTCTACGAGGCGGTGCTCGACGATGCGCCAACGGCCCTGCTCACGGTCGATGGACAGGGAAAGGTCGAGCTTTCGAACAAGGCGGCGCGCCGGCTGCTGATGCGGCACAAGGGCGTAAGAATTCAGGACTTCCGAGAATATGGAGACGCTTTCGCGAGGGCCTTGGAGGGCGGCGTGGTCAATCGGCCGCGGCTTGTGCCGCTGCTCATCGACGGCGTGCCGCAGACGATGCTGGTCAGTGCAGCCGTGGTTCACCGGCTCGGCGGCTTCGTCAGGGTGGTTGCGGTGCAGCCGATCCAGGGCGAACTCAACGCGATCGAAATCGCAGCGCAAAGCGATCTCATCCGCGTACTCACCCACGAGATCATGAATTCGATGACCCCGGTGACTTCGCTTGCCCACAGCGCCGTCGGGCTGATGCGCGAAGCCGACAAAGGCTGCGATCCTGCGATTGCCGATGCGCGGGCGGCGGTCGAGACGCTTGCGCGCCGTGCCGACGGAGTCATGCATTTCGTCGAGAGCTACCGCCAGATAAGCCGCGCTCCCGAAGTGAGGCGCCGGCTGATCGACGTCGTCGCCTGGGGGGAGGAACTGGAGGCACTCTTTCTCGCCGACGACCAAGCCGAGGGCGTGGCTTTCGAGGTCATCGTTGCGGAGGACTCGACCAGGATCGAGGCGGATCCGGACCTGATGAGCCAGGTGCTGATCAACCTGCTTCGCAATGCTGCCGATGCGGCGCTTGAACACGCCGAGAAACCGCGCGTGACTCTGACTTTCACCCGCACCCGATCGGGCAAGGCCCAGATCGAGGTCGAGGACAACGGTCCGGGCGTGCCAGAGGCGCTAAGGCAGGACATTTTTCTGCCCTTCTTCACCACCAAGGCGAAAGGAACCGGAGTGGGCCTCAGCCTCGCCAGACAGGTCGTGCTCGCTCATCGCGGGTCGATCAGCATTGGCGAGGGGAAGCAAGGCGGCGCGCTGTTCCGGATCGTGATCTAGCCGGAGGCTCCGCCGATCCGCTTCGCCACCGACTGCGCCTGAAAGGCGATTTCCGGAACGGCGATGCTCTCCCAAAAGGCGCCGCGAGTCATTGGGCCAATCGCGGTCAAGGTGGGGCTGGCAGTGCCGTCGGCGCCGATGATCCGGCTTCGAGGGTCGACATCGATTCCCAGCCGGCAGACGTCCGGCCGGATCCGCCCTGAAGCGATCAAGGCGTCGAGCAGCGGATCGCCAGTTCGGGCGATGTCGAGATCCGGGCCGCTGCAATTCACAATCCGGCGGACCTGCATGGTCTCGATCTCGGAGCGGCCCCGCGGGCTCCAGGCGATTTCGGCGGTCCCCCCTGCCCTCCTGGCCGACCGAATTCTTCCGGAAAGAAGCGTGAGACGCCCCTCTTGCCGCATCGCTTCGATCCGTTCCGCCACCGCCGGAGCGATCCGATGGCGGTGCACGTCCCACCAGGGCCTCAGGTGACGGATGAAGCGCCGCCGTTGCTCGATCGGCGCTCCGCTCCAGAGCTGCGGGGTCACGGGTCGAACCTCCTGGACCGCTTCGCGCCAGCCGATAAGCTCGGCTCGCCGGCGAACATGGCGGAGAAGCTTCAGCGGGTCACCCGGCAGTTCCCCCCCCTGGCCCGCCACGGGCTCCCTACCGAGGTGCGGCCGCGGGAGCAGGCCTCGGCGCGACAAGGCGACGATCCTTCCCCGGAATCCGCTGGCGTCCAGGGTCAGAGCGGCATCGACGGCAGTAAGTGCCGTCCCGACCAGCAGAACCGTGTCCTCCGGTCTCAGCTCATCGGCGAGATCGCCGAACCAGGGATCGTCGACGAGGATTCCATCAAGGTCGACGGAGGCAAGCTCGGAAAGCAAGGCGGGGCGAAGATTGCCCAGCGCCAGCACGGCTGAATCCGCCGAAACTCTGCGGCCGTCGCTCAGCGCCACTTGCTCACCTTCGCCGGAACGCTCGATCCCGACCGCTTCTCCCGCGACGATGTCGATCCTTGCGCGTTCGCGATCCAGTTGCTCGGCCAGATAGTCCCCGAACAGCATCCGCGGGGGATAATCCTCGGGGTCGCCGCCGAAACGTTCCTTCCACCAGCGGGCGAAGTGATCCGGATCCTGGGGCCAGACAATCATTAGACGGGCGGTGACGTTGAGCAAATGCTCCGGTCGGCGGGTACCATAAGCGGTGCCGCGGCCGGGCACTCGCTCCCGTTCGATCAAGCTGACCCGGCCGACACCCTGGTCGAGCAGGTGGAGCGCCTGGATGGTCCCCGAGGCTCCTGCGCCGACGATCGCGACGTGAGACACGCTCAGGACTGGACGATTTCGGAGAGGGGCTCGACCTCGACCTGATCGGCGAGGCTCAGTCCGTCCAGGATCCGGGCCGTCTCGTCTCTGACGAGCAGCATTGCCCGGTGAAGCCGGCATTTCTCCTCGCCGATGCAGTTGCGGCAGGGCTGATGCGACAGCCGGCTCGCGCATGGCAGAAGCCCGAGCGATCCGCGGGTGAGCCGGACGATCTGGCCATAGGTGATCTCGGAGGGCGGGCGAGCAAGCCAGTAGCCGCCTTCCCGCCCACGCAAGGTCTCGACCAGTCCCGCCCGCCGCATCTGCGACAGGATCACGGTGAGGAACTTCGGTGGCAAGTTCTGCTTCTCGGCGATTTCCGCGAGCTGGACCGGCCCCTCCCCATAGCGGTCGGCGAGGTGGAGCAGCGCCCGGATTGTATACCGCGTGCGTTGAGAAAGCATGGGCGCTCAATGGACCTCGCCCGCCGGATTCGCAACCGCGCGGAAAATGCGTCCTGACAGCCGTGCTCGCGGCGCCTATCACCTGACGCAAGGGGAGGAACAATGGGTCAAGCGGAACGGCCGTTCTGGCGAACGCTCTATTTCCAGGTGCTGGTCGGTATCGCCCTGGGCGTTCTGATCGGCTGGCTCTATCCTGAATTCGGCCGGGCGCTGAAGCCCCTTGGCGACGGCTTCATCAAGCTGGTGAAGATGATCATCAGCCCGGTAATCTTCCTCACCGTCGTGACCGGGATTGCCGGAATGGCCGACCTCAAGGCGTTCGGCCGGGTCGGCGCCAAGGCAATGGCCTATTTCCTTCTCTTCTCCACCCTGGCGCTGGCCGTCGGGCTCGTCGTCGGCAATGTCGCCCGGCCCGGAGATGGGCTGAACGTCGATCCGGCGACACTCGATACAGGAGCGGTCGCCGGCTATGTGACCCAGGCTCAGGGACGCACGGTCACGGAGTTCATCCTCCACATCATTCCCGATACCGCCTTCAGTGCCTTTACCTCGGGCGAGATCTTGCAGGTGCTGTTCGTTGCGATCCTGTTCGGAGTCGCGCTCGCTCTGATCGGCGAGCGCGGCACTGGACTGTTGTCGAGCCTCAGGGTCGTCACGGCCGTCGTGTTCCGAATGGTCCACATGCTGATGTATCTGGCACCGATCGGCGCGTTCGGGGCCATGGCCTTCACGATCGGGCAATATGGCATCGGAACGCTCGCCAATCTCGCCGGACTGATCGCCACCTTCTACGTCACGTCCTTGCTGTTCGTGGTCCTGGTCCTGGGATTGGTCGCCAAGGCGGCCGGCTTCTCGCTGCTCGGGCTTGTCCGCTACATCAAGGCTGAGCTGTTCCTGGTGCTCGGCACCTCAAGTTCCGAAAGCGCGATGCCGCTGCTGATGGAAAAGCTCGAACGCGCCGGCTGCCCCAAGCCAATCGTCGGCCTGGTCGTGCCCACGGGCTATTCCTTCAACTTGGACGGCACCAATATCTATATGTCGCTGGCAGCCTTGTTCATCGCCCAGGCGACCAACACCGAACTCAGCCTCGCCGACCAGCTCCTGCTGATGGCCGTGGCGATCATCTCGTCAAAGGGGGCGGCAGGAGTGACCGGATCAGGGTTCATCGTGCTCGCTGCGACCCTTTCGGTGGTGCCGTCGGTTCCCGTGGCCGGAATGGCCCTGATCCTGGGGATCGACCGGTTCATGAGCGAGTGCCGGGCGCTCACCAACTTTGTCGGCAATGCCGTCGCGACGATCGTCGTTGCGCGCTGGGAACGCAGTGTCACTCCAGCCCAGCTCGCTGCCGCCTTCGGCGGGGCTGGCGGCGAATTCACCGAACCGGAAAGCGACACTCTCCAGATCGAGGGACGCAGCGACGTTCCGGCCGAGCCGGCCTAGCTCGAAGCAGCGGACCGGCTAGCGGGCGGCCCAGGTGTGGCGGATGCGCAGGCTGCGCATCGCCAGTTGCACCTCGTGCAGGAACAGGACGAGTCCGGCGATCAGCAGGCCCATCGCGGCGATGAACAGCCAGGAAATCAGTCGCGCCACGCCGAGCTGGGTTGGGCCGGCAATGAACAGGATCGCGACGACGATACAGACGAACAGCGCGCTGGCCGTACAGCAACCGATCGCGAGATTGGCCGCTTTCATCCTTCGGGCGAGCAGCCGGAGCTCCTGCTCCGCCAGGTGGCGCTCGGCGTCGTCGAGCGATTGCCCCGCGTCAGCGAGATGACGGGCACGATCGACGACACGCGCGAGCCGGTGGGCCAGGACGTTGAGAATCGCTCCGACTCCAGCGAGCAGGAAAACCGGCGCAACCGCCAGCTCGATCTGGTGAGCGATGGCTGAGACGGCGAGGCTTGGATCCATGGCACGCGCCTAGTCCCTCGATGAGCCGGAGCGCAAGCGCATGTCCTAGCATCACCCGGGCGAGTTGCGTTAGTCGGTCCCTGGATGGGCGCACATCATCACCATCACGGCCACCATGGCCATAGCCATGGACCGGCCGATTTCGGCAGGGCCTTCGCCATCGGAATCCTGCTGAACAGCCTGTTCGTCGCCATCGAGGCGGCCGCGGGGCTGATCTTCGATTCCATGGCCCTGCTCGCCGATGCCGGGCACAATTTCTCGGACGTGATCGGTCTTGCCGTCGCCTGGGTCGGCGCCGGCCTCTCCAAACGGCCCCCGACTCGCCGCTTCACTTATGGCTATCGCGGTGCCACCATTCTCGCGTCGCTCGGCAACGCGCTGCTTCTGCTGGTCGCGCTGGGCGCCATCGCCTGGGAAGCGATCGAACGTTTCGCCGATCCGCCGCAGGCGCCGGGCCAAGTCATGATCCTGGTTGCGGCGGCGGGGGTGGTCGTCAACCTCGCCACCGCCATGCTGTTCGCGCGCGGACGCAAGGGCGATCTCAACATTCGCGGAGCCTATCTCCACATGGCCGCCGATGCCGGGGTTTCCGCCGGCGTCGTCGCTGCCGGCCTGCTCATCCTCCTCACCGGGTACGACTGGATCGACCCGGCGCTCAGCCTGGTCATTGCCGCCATCATCTTCTGGAACACCTGGGGGCTGCTCAAGCAGTCGGTGATGATGTTCCTTGGCGCCGTCCCTGAAGGGATCGAGCCGGAAGAGGTGGAAGCGGCGCTGGCAAAGATGCCCGGAGTTTCCGCCGTTCACGATCTCCACATCTGGCCAATGGGCACCACCGACACGGTGATGACGGCCCATCTCGTCGTCGCCGGCGCCCACCCGGGCAACCGGTTCCTCGAGGAGGCGAAGCAGATGATGCGACGCCGTTTCGGGATAGGCCATGTCACCCTTCAGATCGAGCTCGACACCGAAGCCGGCTGCCGCGATTGCGGAAGCTGATCGGCGGAGGCTCAAGCGGGCGGACCTCTCACCAGACCTTCGCTCGGGCGGGTTGAGGCTGGTCGAGATTGGCCTTCCGGTCTATCCTGCCTTCGACTTCCAGGGGGATCCCAATGCGCCTGTTCGCACCCGTCATTGCCATTGGAGTGGCGATCGCCTCGGCCGGTGCCGGGGCGGCACTTCCCGAAGGCGCACTGGCGCCGGATTTCAGCACGCGCGGTGCGCTCGCCGGGCAACCGTTCGAGATGAATCTTCGCGCGCTGCTCCGGAATGGGCCTGTCGTGCTCTACTTCTTCCCTCGCGCTTTCACGGAAGGCTGTACGCTCGAAGCTCGAGCCTTTTCCGAAGCCTCGAGGGACTTTCGTCGCGCCGGAGCCCGTGTGGTGGGCCTGTCTGCCGATGACTACGACACTCTTCGCCGTTTCTCGGTCGAGGCTTGCCGCAACGCCTTCCCGGTGGCGACTGCAAGCCCGGCGACGATCGAAGCGTTTGATGTCCGACTGCGCGAAGGATCGCCGCTGAGCAACCGGACGTCCTACGTGATCGCGCCGAACGGACGGATCATCTACGCCTATTCCGATCCGGACTGGCGCAACCACGTGGCCAACACGCTCGCCGCCGTCCGGCAGTGGCGGGCGCAACAGCGGCGTCGCTGATCGCGATGTCGAACCGGATCCGGCTCCACCCGAGCTGGCTGGAACCGCTGAGGGACGAATTTGCCAGTCCCTACATGCAGCAGCTGAGGGCCTTCCTGATCGCCGAAAAGTCGGCGGGCAAGTGCATCTTGCCCAAGGGCCGCGACTGGTTTCGAGCTCTGGACCAGACGCCGTTGGATCAGGTCCGGATCGTCATTCTGGGGCAGGATCCCTACCATGGGATCGGCCAGGCTCACGGCCTGTGCTTCTCCGTGCCGCACGGAGTCCCGATTCCACCCTCGCTCGTCAACATCTTCAAGGAATTGCGAAGCGACCTCAGCCTGCCTCCCCCCCGCCATGGCTGCCTCGAAGCCTGGGCGTCCCAGGGCGTGCTTCTGCTCAACAGCGTCCTTACGGTGGAAAAGGGCCGGGCGGCCTCTCACCGTGAGCGCGGTTGGGAAAGATTCACCGATGCCGTGATTCGCGCCGTCAACGCCAGGGCTGAACCCGTCGTCTTCATGCTCTGGGGCAGCTATGCGCAGAAGAAGGCAGCGTTCGTCGACTCCGTGGACAAAGGCGGGCAACACCTCGTGCTGAAAGCGCCCCATCCTTCGCCCTTATCGGCCCATGGCGGATTCTTCGGCTGCCGGCATTTCTCGCGAGCCAACGCCTTTCTCGAAAGCTGCGGCCTCGATCCCGTGCAATGGGCGCTTCCAGATCAGCCGAGTGTCGAGATCGAGCGCCCCGGCCTTCTCTCCCTCGTTGTTCCCAGCTGATGATCCAGGGCGACCTGTTCGAAGGTGCTTCGCTCGAGCCTGAAGGCCTGGTCTATCGGCCCGACCTGATCAGCGAGGCAGAAGAGCAGGCGCTGATTGCGCGGATGGCCGAACTTCCCTTCCGCCCATTCGAGTTCCAGGGATTCGTCGGGAAAAGGCAGACGGTGTCGTTCGGCTGGGCCTATCGCTTCGATGGAAGCGGGCTTTCGCCCGCCGAGCCGTTCCCCGACTGGCTTCTGCCGGTCCGTGCGAAAGCCGCAGGATTTGCGGGCCTTGACCCGGAGGCGATCGAGCATGCCTTGCTGATCGAATATGGTCCGGGCGCAGGGCTGGGCTGGCATCGCGATCGGCCGGTGTTCGGCGACGTCATCGGAATATCGCTTCTGTCGCCGGCGCCGCTCCGCTTTCGTCGCAAAGCGGGCAGCCAATGGGAGCGGGTCACGCTTCGTCCGCAGCCGCGCTCGGCCTATCTGCTACGCGGCCCGGCACGAAACGAATGGGAGCATTCGATTCCGCCGGTCGAAAGCTTGCGCTACTCGATCACGCTTCGAACGCTCGCCCGCCGACCTCAGCTGTAGAAGATGTGGAGCCCGATCTTGGAGTTTCGGGCAAGCCGACGACCCCAGCTCGGCGACACATAGTCGGCATGATACCAGAGAACGTTGCGGGGCAGGAGGCGGGCCGCCTCCGCCTGAGCGATCCGGGCCACCGCAACCGCCTTGCGCCAGGCCTCCGAGGAGCGGTTCGCGGGCGGAATTCGGCCGGTGGCGTTCACGAAGGAGAATTGCCAGGGTTGAGTTACGACTCCGCAGATGGTGGCCGGATAGCGACCCGACTGGGCCCGGTTCAGAACCACTTCGGCGACGGCAAGCTGGCCGTCGAGCGGTTCGCCGCGAGCTTCGAAATAGACCGCGCTAGCCAGGCAATCCTGCTCACCGTCTTCGGTCCGAACGTCGGCATAGGTGTCGACCAGCTCTTCCAGCCCGCGCGGTCGCGGCATCGCCGAGTCCGCCAGCGCAACCAGATGCTCGGCAAAGTCCGCCGCATTGCCGGACGGGACCAGGCCCGGCCGGCCGCTGCCAGCTTCGTCGAGATTGTCGACGTCGTTGAGTCCGAGATTGCTGATCTCCCCACCGGCCATGCCGTGGTCGAGATAGTGCGCCGTCGGGGCTGAGTCGCCCTGCCAAGCCTGAAGTGGATCCCCATTTGCAGCAACCGCAATGATGAAGGCAGCCGCGGCAAAGCCCGCGGCACGAACCGATCGGATCATCTCATCCCGTTTATAAGTGCGGTGGGCTGGCCCGGCGGGTGCAGGATGCACCCAGGGTCGCTCGCCTCCCCGTCTTGCTCGGCCGCCAGCGCCTAGTGCGCTTTCAGGCGGCTCCCGCTCGCTTTCAGTGAGGGTGAAATGATGAGTTCAGAATGGTAAATCAAGCTTTGACACTTGATCCTACGGCGGGTCGGGAGAGTCCCGCGACGAGCTGCGGAACTAAATCAATTCGTCTACAAAATCAGTCGGTTGGCGGAGGGCCGAAAAGCTGGTGCGGGACTCCGGAGACGAGGCGGACTCTGCTGCTGGGTACCCAGCCGGCCGCACAGGGGCCCTGGTAGATTCGCCGCTCCGGCACCGGCGCCGAAACACCACACCGCTCCGCCGCCTGCCGGCTTTCGTCGTAGACGATTCCCATCCAACGCTGATCGTGAGTTCGTGAGCAGATGAAGAACTCCGCCCCTGATTCGAGGCTGTCGATCTGCTCGGCGGGCTCGAACGGGGCCGCTCGAACCGGGACCGAACCGGCACCGACCCGATCGCGGGTTGCCCCGCGCGCGTTGCAGGCAGCGAAATTGGGTCCCAAGTCGCCGATCCTGACCGGAGTTACGGTCCCGCTCAGCGGCGAATCGGTTTCGGCGCGAACATAGGGCGGAGTGGTCGAGCCTTGCGCATTGGGATCCGACGCCTGCTCACCGCACGCCGAGAGCGCGATCAGCAGGACCAGAATCGTCTGCGGTTGAGCCTTCATGGGGGAGGCTTTACCGGCGCTGGGAAGCGATGGCGAGAGGAGCGCAAGCAATGGCCTATTGGCTGATGAAGTCGGAACCGCACGTCTACAGCTGGGACGATCTCGTTCGCGACGGCCGGACCGATTGGGACGGCGTCCGCAACAATGCCGCTCGGCTGCATCTCCGGGCGATGAAGCCGGGCGATCAGGCCTTCTTCTATCACTCGGGAGACGAGCGTGCCGTGGTGGGGATCATGCGGATCGCCGGAGCACAGCAACCGGACGGCGAGGACGGCAGCTGGGTGAAGGTGCCGGTCGAGCCGGTCCGCGGCATCGGCCCCGTCACCCTCAAGGACATCAAGGCGGAACAAGCCCTGGCCGGGATGGAACTGATCCGACAGTCTCGCCTTTCCGTTTCACCCGTTCGCCATGAGGAATGGGATCATATCCTTCAGATGGCCGAGTGAGACGGCGGCCCTATTCGCGGGCGTAGCGGGCGGCGAATTCCCGGTCCGACATGACCAGATAGCGGACCATGTCGATAAAGGCCCATGGCACCGAAACGAGCAAACCGACTATGGTACAGCTCAGCACCAGCATCAGGATGCCGGAGCCGACCCGGCCGAGGTAGAAGCGGTGAATGCCGAGCGGACCGAGAAGGAAGGCGATGATCGCCGCAACATATTTGTTGCGATCGCCTGGCGGCTCCGCCCGGGTCGGTGAAGGCGGCGGAACGGGCGTCGCGCCCGGAACCGGGAACAGACTAAGCGCCCGGCTCTCATGGGTTTCGAAGTCGACCTGCATTCCCACCATGGGCTCGCCCCGAGCAGCCCAGTCACTCGGGCCGAAGCGATAGCGTCGGCCATCGTCTCCAACGACGACCCCGTCGCCGGTGCGGGTGTCAACGCCAAGCACCTGTCCGCGCATATTCCCTACTCTCTTCGCTTGCGGCCATCATGCTGAGGGTGACGGCAAATGCAAACGCCGCTCCAGACATCCAGGAGTTTCCGGCCGCAAGCCACTAGAGCGGGAAGAAGGTGAGAATGGCGATCAGTCCGACAGCCCAGGTGATCAGGTTGAGCGGCAGGCCGACCCGGACGAAGTCCATGTAATTGTACTGCCCCATCTGATAGACGAGGACGTTGGTCTGGTAGCCGAAAGGGGTGGCGAAAGCTGCGCTGGCCGCCATCATCACCGCGACGATGAAAGGGCGTGGGCTGACTCCCAGGCTCTCCGCAAGCGCTACCGCAACCGGCGTGAAGAGGACGGCAACGGTCGCATTGGACAGCACCTCGGTGAAGAACAGAGTCGCTCCGTAGAAGAGAGCAAGCGCGAGCACGGGTCCCAGCGGCTCGGTGAACCTCACCAGCGCATCGGACGCGGATCCCGCCAGGCCGCTTTCCTCGAGCGCGATTCCCAGTACCACCATCCCCGCGATCAGGAGGAGGATTTCGGGGCGGAGACCGCGATAGGCCTCGTCGGCGCTGATCACCCGCAGAAGGATCAGCAATACGGCCCCGGCGAAGGCGGAGGCGGCGATCGGAGCCACGTTGAACGCCGCCGCGGCGACAACTCCGACAAAGACGAGAAAGGCCAGACCTGCTTTCCTGATGTTGAGGGGGTGGTTCGGCGCGAAGACTTCGGGAGCTCCGACCTGTGCTTCCCATCGATCGTGCCGCCCCTCGAGGGAAGAGGGGCCGGAATCGCCGATGGTCGCCTTCAACAGACGCCCACTCGCGAAGAGAAGATACATGGCTCCGGCCGCCGCCACGCACAGCCCGACGGGAGCGATCTCGAATATCCCGAAGGTCGGTTGACCCGAGACTCGGGCCATGTCGGAAACCAGCAGGTTGGTCGACGTGCCAATCAACGTACAGCACCCGCCGAGGATGCAGATGTACGACAGGGGCATGAGGTAGCGTTTCGGATTGAGCTTCAGCTGCTCGGCAGTGTCCTTGATCACCGGCCCGGCGAGGACGACGATCGGCGTGTTGTTGAGGAAAGCTGAGGCCGCGCCGCACAGCGCGATCGTGATCCACAAGCCGGCAGCGCCCAGCAGCCTGCCGAGTCGAACCGATAGCCCGATGAGTCGATCCAGCAGGCCCGACAGCTCGATGGCATAGACGATGACGAACAGCGAAGCGAGAGCGATCAGGGCCGGGCTGGCGAAGGCACCCTGGACCTCGCTGGGCCGAACGACGCCACTGACCAGCAGTACCGCGGCACCGGCCAGAGCGACGACATCGGCCCGAACCTTGTCCCAAATCAGCGCGCCAATCACGGCCGCGAGCACCAGCAAGGTGACGAGTTGGTCGGGCGACATTCCGCCACCTTTGCGACGCATGTACCTGTTGTGGCAAGGAGGCAGGAGCAACAGCGGCTCACATCCTTGCAAGCCGCACTCTGGAGGACGGGATTGGGAAGGCTCAAATCATGAATTGGCGGGCCTGGCTGGCCGCAAGTGTGTTCGTCGCCCTTCTTCTGGCGGGCGTCCTGCTGATGTCGAGCCCGCCGCGGGTCGAGCCGGAAAAGAGTCAGCCGCAACCTGCCCGAGAGAAGGCCTCCGCCGTTCCGGCGCCTTTGCCGCCACTGACTCGAGCCGACCTGATCGATGCCGCCGCCCGGGCTGCCGATGCCGTGGCTCGGGGTCTCCCGCCGCCGCCGGAGAATGTCGCTCTGGCCGGTCGGCGCTTCCTGCTTCGACTGCCTTTCGGCTGTACCGGCCCCAGCAGCGAAGACGAGGGCGACTGGGCCTGGTGGAGCTACGACTCCGACAGCCAGACGCTGAGGGCAAGCGTGACTCCGCAGGTCTGGACGGAAGACGAGGCGGTCCGCGCCCTTCTCGGCACCATTCCCTTCGAGGCCGCGGAAGGATTCTGGATCCCGCACCCCTGGATCCGGGTCGGCGAGTGCCCCGTCACCAGTTCACCAGCCGCGGTCGCTTCTCCTCCACCCGAACCTGCCGAAGAGCCTGGCGACCCGAGCGCGGCTCCGGTAAACGCGGCCGCCGAATCAGCGAGCGGAAGGTTGGGTCTCGTCGAACTTTTCGCCGCGGGAGCGCCGCGAGCCGCGCGCCGCAACGGGCGCCCCTACGAGCTGGTCGTCAATGTCCCGGCCGAGGAGATCGACCTCGATCGTGGACTGCAGCTGGTGATTGAAGGCCGACTGGCACGCCTTCCGACCAGCCAGCCGATCGCTTGTCGTTCGGAGGGGCCGGACGATCCGCCGACCTGTTTGATCGCCCTTGAAAACAGCCGGATCGCGGTAACCGACAGCTCTGGGCGGCGAATCCTGGCCGAGTGGACCGACTGAAGGCCACTCACCAGCGGATCTCCTCGCGACTGACGAGCTAAGGCAGCAGGCCTCGACCGGAGGGGCAGGACTGGAGCCGGCTACTGCTCATTGCCCGTGCGGTCGCGGTTCACGTCCACATCGACATCGCCGACCTCGTTGGCAATGGCATCGCCGGTAGTGTCGGCGACATTGGCGACGCTGGATCCGACCTCCCGGGCGACGTTGGAAGCGTCTTCGGCCGCTTCTTCGACCCGCTGCTCATTATATTCGAAGGTCACCTGATCGTTGGTGCCGTCATTGTCGACGCTGCAGGCCGCAAGCGGCACGAGCGCAAGCAAAAGGATAGGTCTCACATCGTCCTCCTCTCGATCGCCAAACGAGCGGCGGCCGTTTCGGGTCCGTCTCCGATCCTTATTTCCTGCTCACATGTTGGCGAGGCTCTGGAACAGGCTGCTCTCCTGCGAGGCCAAGTGACGGAAGGCGGCCGCCATAGCCTGACCCTATGGTCGCCCAAGCGCTTTTGATGCGACCCGCGCGAAGCCGACCGCTAGCGTAACGGATCGACGAGGGATGTTGCCGATGTTCACCCGCCGCTCCTTCCTGCTCGGTTCCGCCGCAACGGCGGCGCTTTCGAACGCCGGCTGCCGCGCCGGGGAAGGGATGCCGGTGGCGGTCACCCGTCCGGTGAGCGTCGCCGGTCCGACCGCGCCGATCGAGATCATCGATGATCCTTATGGCGTTCCCCACATCAGGGCAGGCTCGATCCCCGACGCCTTTTTCGGGCAGGGTTACGTCGTTGCTCGCGACAGGCTGTTTCAGATCGACCTGGGGCACCGCCGTGAACTGGGGCGGATGGCTGAAGCGTTCGGAGCGGAGTTCGTCCGCCACGACGCTGCTGCTCGGCTGTTCCACTTCCGTGGCGATCTCGATCAGGAACTGGCTCGGGTGCCGGCAAACCTGGTCGCCTGCGCACAGGCCTATGTCGCCGGTATCAATGCCCGGATCGACGAAGTGCTGGCCGATCCGGCCTTGCTGCCTCTCGAGTACGGAATTCTCGGGATCGAGCCGTTGAAGTGGAACCTGCTCGACCTGCTACTGGCCCGGGGCACATCGTTCGGGAACGTCGAGGACGAGGTTCGTCGCGCCCGCCTCGCGGGGATGGAGCTAATCGGCCTTGATTCGGTGATTGCCCCCTTGCGCCCCGATTGGACCTTGACCGTCCCCGAGGGCCTGGATGCGGCGGCCGTTTCCGAGGCCGACCTGGGGGTGCTGGCTTTGGGAGGGCTTCCGATCGAGGCGCTTGCGCCCGATCCCGATCCAGGCCCCACCGCTTCGATACGCACCTCAGAGCGTAGAGATCGAGGCGATGACGGGAGCAATGCCTGGACGATCGCGCCCGGTCGCAGCGCTACCGGCCGGCCAATCCTCGCCAACGATCCGCATCTTGGCATAGGCGGCTTCGGGCCGCGGCACGTCGCCCATCTCACCGCTCCCGGTCTGGACGTGATCGGTGCCGGCTTCCCGGGCCTTGCGGGGATCATGCAGGGCCATACCGACCGGTTCGCGTTCGGCCGAACCAATTTCCACATCGACCAGGACGATCTGTTCATTCTCGAGCTCCACCCGTCCGACCCGGAGCGATACCGTCACGAGGGCGGCTGGAGGCGGTTGGAGAGCGTGAATGTTACAATCCCGGTCAAGGGAGCCGCTCCGCAACGTGTGACCTTGCGCTATGCCGTTCAGGGACCGGTTCTATCGCACGATCCATCGAGGCGTCGAGCAACGGCGCTCGCCGCGGTCGAACTGCAGCCGGGGGCCAGCGGCGCCTTTGCAATGATCGCGATCAATCTCGCGCGTGATTGGGAAAGCCTGCAGCGCGATGCCTTCAGGTTTCATCCGTCGCCGACCAACTTCCATTATGCCGACATTGACGGGAATCATGGCTGGCAGGTGATCGGTTTCCTTCCGGTCCGCCGCAGGGGAGACGGCCTGATGCCGGTGCCCGGCGATGGCCGATTCGATTGGACGGGAATGCGCGATTTCCGGTCGCTGCCCAGCGAGTATAATCCCGCAAAGGGTTGGTTCGCGTCCGCCAACCAGAACAATCTGCCGGAAGACTGGCCGCGCGACCGGATTCCGGCCTTTTCCTTCCGCGATCCCTACCGGTACAACCGCATTGCGGAGGTGCTCGCAAGTCAGCCCAGGCACAGCCTTGCCGACAGTGTCGAGCTCCTTCACGACACTCTCTCCACCCCTGCGCGGCAACTCGTCGCTCTACTGCCCGCTCAAGGCTCGCCGGAGGCGGAGCGAGCGATCGATCTTCTGCGCGGATGGGACGGAAGACTCGAGGCCGAGAGCGGCCCGGCAGCCTTGTTCCAGATCCTCTGGCGCGAACTCGCCACGCGGATGCTCGAAACGATCGTTCCCGAGCGCGCACGGGGGCTGGTCGACGAGATCTCTCCATCGGTTCTGCTGGGCCTGCTCGCCCGCCCCGACGAGCGCCTCGGCGCCAATCCTGTTGAAGCCCGCGACGCCTTGTTCGATGCCGCGCTCGGCGCCGCTTGGAGCCGCGCGGTCGAATTGCTCGGCCCCGACCCTGGAGCGTGGCGCTGGGCGACCTTGCACCAGGTGAGAATCAGACACCCCCTCTCCGCCATACCGGCGATCGCTGCAGCCTTTCCGGCAATCGAGGGGCAGGGATCGGGCGGCGATTCCTACACGGTGATGGCGCGATGGCTTCGAAGCGGTGGAGGATGGAACGTCACCGGCGGCGCGAGCTATTTCCAGGTCATCGACGTCGGCAATTGGGACAATTCGCTGATGCTCAACCTGCCAGGTCAGTCCAATGATCCGCGCTCTCCTCACTATCGCGACCTGTACGAGCCATGGATAGCCGGCGACATGAAGCCGATGCTTTTCAGCCGCGCGGCCGTCGATGCCCAGGCCAGGAGCCGTACCCTGCTCCGTCCCTGATCGTCCGTCTCGACGACAGTCAGTCGGCGCCGGCAAGCGCCTCACAAAGACGATCACTGGCAAGCGCGATGCGCGATTCGGCGGAATCCCGGTTGGCGGGGTCGTTGCGGACCGGCCGGGTCTCGGTGTTGAAGGCAAGCAGGCTGCCGGCACGATGATCGGGGCAGAAGCTGAGATAGGCTCGAAAGCCGTTCTGGTCGCCATTGTGCCCGACGAATCGCACTGGCCCGGCGGCGTCGATGAAGAAGGTGAGACCGCTCTGGGTCGAGGGCGCCATTCGGCCCTGAGTGAAATCTTCGCCGGCCGAGACCTGCGGCTGCCACATCTCTTCGAGCGAGGGCCGCCTCAGGATGAGGTCATATTCCTGCTGACGCGCAGGATCGCCGAGCAGGAAAGCGAGATAGCGTGCCATGTCCGGCAGCGGCGCGTTGAGACCGCCATTCGAAACGGTAACGCCGGTGTCGACATCGAACGGCGCAGCGATCCGGCGACCGTCGCGCAGGTAATAACTATGCGACCGATGCCGGAGGAGATGCGGCGGAGTCCGGTCGAAGTAGCTGGAATGCATGCCGAGCGGCTTCAGGATGTTCTTGTCGACATAGGTTTCGAAGTCTTCGCCTGAGAGTCGCTCAATGACCTGTCCCAGATAGACGATCCCGGGATTGGAATAGCTGTAGCGGGAACCGGGGCGAAACAGCACCTCAGTATAGGGAAGCATCGCCTCAAGCTGCGCCCAGCTGGGAGGCTCGAACGGTTGCCATTCCTGGTCCCGCCAGGGCCAGGTGCCGTTCCGGAAGCCGGCGCTGTGGCTCATCAGCTGGCGAAGGGTGATCGCCTCCGTGTCGCCGAAGGGGTTATGAACGCGAGCGAGCTCCGGCACGTAGCGGACGATCGGATCGTCGAGCGACAATAGACCGCGATCGCGCAGCTGCATGATCGCGATACCGGTCATCGTCTTGGTGATGGAGGCCCAATGGTAGATGGTTGCCGAGTCCACCGGCACCCCAGCCTCCGCATCCTGTTCGCCCAGATGATCGGCGACCACGGTCTGGCCGTCGCGAACGAAATAGAAGCTGCTCCCGACGATCCCCGATCGGCGAACCTCGGCGCTGTGCAGCTGGCGAAATTTGCGCAACGCCGAGTCGAAGGCGCGTTCCTGCGCCATGGCCATGGCTGGCACCGGCGACATTGCGATCAGGAGCCCGGCGGCGAACCGAAACGACATGGCATCTTCCCCCATGGGGAGACGCTATCGCGGCATCGGGGCGGACGCTAGGCTGCTTCGGCCTTGCGCGACTGGCGCTTGCGCTCGTGCGGGTCGAGATGGCGCTTGCGGATCCGGATCACCTTGGGCGTGACCTCGACCAGCTCGTCGTCCTGAATATAGGCAATCGCCTGCTCGAGCGTCATCCGGCGCGGCGGGGTGAGGCGGATGCCCTCGTCCTTGCCGCTGGCGCGGAAGTTGGTGAGCTGCTTCGACTTGAGCGGATTGACTTCGAGGTCCTGCGGCTTGGCATTCTCGCCGATGATCATGCCTTCGTAGAGCTTCTCGCCGGGAGAGATGAAAAGGATTCCTCGCTCTTCCAGGGCATTCAGAGCATAGGCGACCGCCTCGCCCTGCTCCATCGAGATCAGAACGCCGTTCTGGCGGCCCTGGATGGGGCCCTTGTAGGGACCATATTTCTCGAAGAGCCGGTTCATGATCCCGGTGCCGCGCGTATCGGACAGGAATTCGCCATGATAGCCGATCAGGCCGCGTGACGGGGCCGAGAAGGTAAGGCGCGTCTTGCCTCCGCCGGACGGACGCATGTCGACCATCTCGGCCTTGCGCTGAGCCATCTTCTCGACGACGGTTCCACTGAACTCGTCGTCAACGTCGATGACGACGGTTTCATAGGGCTCCTCGCGCCCATTGGGACCGTCACGAAAAAGGACGCGGGGACGGCTGATCGACAGCTCGAAGCCCTCCCGTCGCATCGTTTCGATCAGCACGCCGAGCTGGAGCTCGCCCCGGCCCGCCACTTCGAACGCATCCTTGTCCGCGCTTTCCGTGACCCGGATCGCGACATTGCCTTCGGATTCGCGCATCAGTCGCTCGCGGATGACCCGGCTCTGCACCTTGTCGCCGTCGCGCCCGGCATAGGGGCTGTCGTTGACGCTGAAGCTCATCGCCAGCGTCGGCGGATCGATCGGCCGGGCCTTGAGCGGCTCGGTCACCGCCGGATCGGCGATCGTGTTCGAGACCGTCGCCTTGGTGAGTCCGGCAATGGCGACGATGTCCCCGGCCGAGGCGCTCTCCACCGGGACCCGTTCGAGGCCGCGGAAGGCGAAAACCTTGGTCGCTCGCCCGGCTTCGACCTCGTTGCCGTCAACGTCGATCGCCTTGATCGGCATGTTGACGTCCAGCCGGCCGCTTTCGATCCGACCGGTGAGAATTCGACCAAGGAAGGGATCGCGATCGAGCAGAGTGGCGAGCATCTTGAACTGCCCGGCGGAGTCGAGACCCGGCTCCGGCACGTGGGAAACGATGGCCTCGAACAGCGGCGTCAGGTCGCCCGACCGAACGTCGTCGCTTCGCCCCGCATAGCCGGCGCGGCCGCTCGCATAGAGGGTCGGGAAGTCGAGCTGCTCGTCATTGGCATCGAGACTGAGGAAGAGTTCGAAGACCTCGTCGAGCACTTCGGCCGGCCGGGCATCCGGACGGTCGATCTTGTTGACGACGACGATCGGCCTGAGCCCCAGGCTGAGTGCCTTGCCGGTAACGAACTTGGTCTGCGGCATCGGCCCTTCGGCGGCGTCGACGAGCAGGATGACTCCATCCACCATCGACAGGATCCGCTCGACTTCGGCGCCGAAGTCGGCGTGGCCCGGCGTATCGACGATATTGATCCGAACCGGCTCCTGCCCGTCGCCTGCACCGGTCCATTCGACCGAGGTGCACTTGGCCAGAATGGTGATTCCACGCTCTTTTTCGAGATCGTTGGAATCCATCGCTCGCTCCTCCACGCGCTGGTTCTCGCGGAAGGTGCCGGATTGGCGGAACAACTGGTCGACAAGGGTGGTCTTGCCGTGATCGACGTGGGCGATGATCGCCACGTTGCGCAGGCTCATCTCAGTTCAACTTTCGAGCAGGGAAAAGGTTCGCCGGCCATATAGAGCGGATGTTGCAGTGCAGCAAGGCCGCACCCGTTCGATTTCGATCCTGGGACATCGTTGCGCCGTCCGGAGACGGTGATTAGGACCTCTGTCAAAGCAGGAGGGCCCATGTTCGATCGCCGCCAATTCCTCGTCAGCTCGACCGCGCTCGGGCTCGTCACGCTCTCCGGCTGCGCGACGGTACCGCGCGGGTCTCCCGCGGAGCGGGATGCGGCGCTCCACCAGATGCTGCAAGGCTGGTTTGACGAGGATTTGCGTGAAGCGCCGACCTTCGCCACCAATCTCGGGCTCGACACTGGCGAGCTTGCTTATCTGCGTGGGCAGCTCGGCGACGCTTCGCTGGCCAAGGCCAATGAAGAGCGCGCGGAAGCGGTGGCGCGTTACCGTCAGCTCCAGGCTTTCGGGCGCGAGGGGTTGTCACCGGCCGGACAGCTCAACTTCGACATTGCCGACTTCCGCCAGTCGGTTGCCGCCGAAGGGGCCCGCTTCCGGTACGGCAGCGCCGGCGGGCGCCCGAACCCCTATCTCGTCACCCAGCTCGGCGGTGCCTATTACAGCCTTCCGGACTTCCTCGATTCCCAACACCCGGTGCGCAGCGCCGAGGATGCCGAGGCCTATCTTTCCCGCCTCGAAGCCTTTGCCCGAGTGCTCGATCAGGAATCGGGGCGGATCCGCCATGACGCTTCCATCGGCGTCGTCCCGCCCGATTTCGTCATCGACAAGGCGGTCAGCAATCTCGAGCAGCTTCGAGCCACGCCCGCCGCCGAGACGAGCCTGGTCCGTTCGATCGTGCGCCGCACCGGAGAACAGAATATTGGCGGCGATTGGGGACGACGGGCGACGCAGATCGTGACCGGTCCGATCAACGCGGCGCTTGGCCGACAGATTGCCGAGCTTCGCCGGATCCGCCGCGAAGCCGTGCATGACGCCGGTGTCTGGAGGCTGCCGGCGGGGGACGCTTATTATGCCTACGCGCTCAAGGCCAACAACACGACCAATCTGAGCCCGGACGAGGTCCATCGGATGGGACTCGAACAGGTGGCTCAGCTCCAGTCCGAGATCGACGGGATGCTCCGCGCGCAAGGCTATACCCGCGGCTCGGTGGGCGAGCGGTTGAATGCCATCAACCGGGAAGAGCGTTTCCTTTACCCCAATACGGACGCCGGCCGCGAGCAGCTGCTTGCCGATCTGAACCGGCAGATGGAAGCGATGCGGGCGCTGCTTCCGCGCATGTTCAGCACCATTCCGAACGCCCGGATGGAGATCCGGCGCGTCCCGCCGTCGATCGAGGCCGGGGCGCCGGGCGGCTATGCGCAGGCGCCGTCGCTCGACGGCTCGCGACCCGGCGCTTATTACATCAACCTCAAGGACACGCATGACTGGCCGAAATACGGCCTTCCCACCCTCACCTATCACGAGGCGGTTCCGGGACATCTCTTCCAGGGCTCGATCGCGCGCGAGCAGGGCGAGCTTCCGCTCTACCGCCGAGCCGGAGGCTTCTCCGCCTATAATGAAGGCTGGGCGCTTTATGCCGAGCGCGTAGCCGACGAACTCGGCGTCTACGCCGACGATCCGTTCGGCCGGATCGGCTATCTCCAGTCCTACCTGTTCCGAGCCGTCCGGCTGGTCGTCGATACCGGACTTCACGACAAGCGCTGGAGTCGCGAGCAGGCGATCCGTTACATGGTCGACAATGCCGCCGAACCCGAGGGCGTCGCGATCCGGGAAATCGAGCGCTACAGCGTCTGGCCTGGTCAGGCGACCGCCTACAAGATCGGCCAGACGGTGATCGCCGACCTACGTGCCGAGGCCGAGCGGAGACTAAGCTCGCGCTTCGACATCAAGGCCTTCCACGATGCCCTTCTGCTCAGTGGTTCGATGCCGCTCACCGTGCTCGAGCGGCGGGTGCGGGAGTGGATGGCAGCCTGAGGCGACCGGATCGACCTCAAGATCGAGACCGCGGCGTCCCGAGAGCCGGGACGCCGCGGACTTTGTCTACCCGGTCAGAATAGCAGGTCGGTGGTCGTAATCGGAACGGTTGTCTGGATCGTGAAGTCGGCAATGCTGTCGCCGTCGATGTCACCGGCAAGGAAGTGACTGCCGCCGCTGCTATAGGCGCGCAATTGGCCAGCCGCCCCGCTGAAGGCATTGCTTCCAACCCAGATGAAGGCGTCGTCTCCGCCGCCGGCAATGGCGTCGATCCCGCTCAGATCGATCTTGTCCTGACCGCGCCTGAAGTCGCTGATGACGTCGGCGCCGCCGGCTTCGGTGAACGCGAACATATCCCTGCCGTTGCCGCCGCGGAGCGTGTCGTCGCCGGCGCCGCCGTTCAGCCGGTCATTGCCGTTGCCGCCGTCCAGATAGTCGGTACCGTCGCCGCCGTTCAGCTGGTCGACGTCATTGCCGCCCTTCAGCGTGTCATCGCCGGCTCCGCCATTCAGCACGTCCTGATCATTGCCGCCGTCGAGGAAATCGTTGCCGTCATCCCCTTCCAGCGAGTCACGATCGTTGCCGCCGGAGAGACTGTCGTTGCCGGCACCTCCCCAGAGCGAGTCCTTGCCGTTACCGCCGCTGATCAGGTCATCGCCCTCGAAGCCGTCGAGTGAGTCGCTCCCATTGCCCCCGTCAAGCTCGTCGTTGAACTTGCTTCCGATCAGCTTCTCGATCGAGACATATCTATCACCCGCGGCATCGCCTTGAGAGCCGGATCCTGGGAGACCAGCCTTCACTCGCTCCGCGGCGCTGGCGTAGCTGACGGTATCGAACCCTGATCCGCCGTCCAGCAGATCGGCGCCTTTGCCGCCAATCAGCACGTCATCGCCGGCATTGCCGTTGAGCGTGTTGGCGACGGCATTGCCGATCAGCAGGTCGTTGCCGGAACCACCCGTCGCATTCTCGATCACGACTCCGTGAGCGATGGTGTAGCCGCCCTTGATCTCCTGGGACCCAGGCAATCCTGGGAGGTTGCGCAGGAAGGAAAGGACGCCCCCGCCCGTGGGGGAATAATCGAGAGTGGCGGCGGTGAGATCGATTTGCGCGTCGCGCGGACCGTCATAGGCGATCGTGTCGACCCCGCCCGTGTCCCAGATAGTCTGATAGAAGGCGTCGTCCACGACGTCGGTCAAGGCGTACACATCGTCGCCAGTATTGTGGTCGTGCACGCCGTAACGCTGCTGAAGCACGGCAATATCAAAGGCGCTGAGCGTTGCCGACCAGCCGTTGTCGATACCCGCAATGGTAAAGGATGACGGCCCGTCGGGATGGAAGTCCCAGGCATCGTTGTACGACATGACCGTGTAGACGCCCTGGTTGAGATTATAGACCCCGTAAGACCCGGTGGATCCGTTGACTCCCAGCATGACATCCGACCCACCGCCGCGGTCGTGCGGGTGCGAAAGGCCGTGCGCATGGCCGAACTCGTGAAGGATCACGCCAAAGGCGTGGCCGCCGCGTTCGAGGCTCGGCTGGCCCGGAAGGTTCCAGCCGCCGCTGAGGACGTTGAACACGCCAATCCCCTGATCGTCGCCGTAGGACGCCGGGTCCTGAGGATAGAAATAGGCGCCATAATCCTGAGACTCGGTCTTGAGCAGCCGGAACGTCGCCTGGCTGACATCTGTCGTGATCTCATATTCCACGCCGAGTATCTTCTCGAACTCTTCGAGCGCCAGCATCACCTGCTGCTTCTCATAGTCGTTCCAGTCGATGGTCACCATCGGTGAGACGCCATCGTCCGCGAGCTGACCGAAATTCTCCCCGGAGTCGCCAAAATAGACGTAGGCTGTCTTGACCCCGTTCACCTCAACGAATTCGACATTGTTGGCGGAGAACCAATTGATCGAGTCGAGGGGATCGTAGTCGGCCGGATTGATCTCGGCGACGTCGAGCGTGTAGCCGCCCGTCAAATCGGGAAGGCCCGCCTGCTCATAGGGTGAGACTCTGACATAATAGGTGCCACTTTCGGCCGCGAAATAGGTCAGACCGGTCTCGTAATTGACATTCCAGTCGATGAGATTGCCGTCGCCGTCAAATAGCTCGACATTGGCGATAAGGTCACCGGGAGCAGCGGTGAAATCGGCACTTCCCGAAACGCCGCCGGCGAGATTGAAGGCATAGACCAGCCCCTCCGTCATCTCGATCCGATACATGTCGGCGTCGCCGGCGGGGGTCAGGTGGCCGAAAGAGGTGCCGAGATCGATCTCGACGGCACCGGCGAAGCTGTCGGGCGCGTCATGCGCCGGGTCCGCCACCCAAACATCGATGCTGTAATTGCCGGTGTCGAGAGCCGGATTGCCCGTATCGATCGTGTACCAGGACGTGAGGTAGAGATAATGGGTCCCACTTACCGAGGGCGTGTAGGTGATCAGTGAGGTACGGCCGGCGCCGCCGTCGTCATCCTCGGTGATATAGGTGAGCCCCGGTCCGAACAGTCCAAGATACGGGTCCTCGATGCCGTCGGTCGCGGTGCCGCGATAAGCGAAGGAATAGGTCTGGCCGGCAACCAGATTGATGGCGAGCAAATCGTAAGACTCGACACCGGAAAGAGAGCCCGGAACAGTCGCGTCAGAGTGAGTGGCGAATGTCGCCAAGCTTCTGGAGATTTCGGCGCCTATGGCTACGGCTGGATCAGCGTTCCAAGTTGCGCCGCGCTGGAAATAATCCTTGTCGTCTTCGTTGATGAAAACGACGCGTCCGTCTTCGTCGATCCTGACAAATGGTGACGACATTTCGATGAGCCCCCTGAATGAAGTGGAGAGACCGGACCAAGATCCGCAAGAATCGAGGTGAGAAGCAGAAAAGATCATCATTTATCGATAGTTGTAAAGCCACTTCGGACAGTGGCCGGACGCCGGGAACTGTGCGCTTCAGTGGAAAGGGGTATCGATCCCGATGAGACGTGCCAAATACACGATGAGCCCCCACCCGCAAATCCGCAGGCGTCCTAATGCTGTGCAGCAGGAGGACCAATGAAGCCGATCAACTTCCAGATGGTTGCGCCTGTTGCCCTTGTCGTCTGCGCAGCCACAAGCGCGTGCGCACAAGCGCCCGGCAGCGTTGCGGTTGAGCGGCAGGATCGAGGAGAAGGACGGATGAACCTATCCGATTCGACCGACGGGGTTTCCGGACTTCCCTATGCGCGCGGGCGCACCTTCCGGACCTTGGATGAATATCTGGCCTATCTCGAGCAAACGAACGGGCCAATCGACCTTCCCTGGTGGCGTCAGGTTCGTCCGGGCATTTATCAGCGCGTCATCCGAATGCGGGGAGGGGAAGCCGAAACAGCTAGCCGTGAGGAACTGATGCGCCGATTCGGCTTCAGGCGCTGATCGCGGCCAAGCCGATTGAGAGGGCGGCAGTAGCTGCTAAGCGCCGCTCGTGCCTCCGGCCCGAGTTCCGACCAACAACAGGGGCGGTTCGGTCAATGGAGCCACCAGCGCAGCAGGTAGGCGATCGCGCTCACCGCGGCCACCCCCGCCACCCACAGGGCGACGAACCAAGCCAGTCGCTTCCAGACCGGCCGATCCTCGTCAATGGGCATGATAGCCTTCCTCGTCCACCTTGCCTCGGAAGACCCAATAGGCCCAGGCGGTGTAGGCGAGGATGATCGGCACCAGGACAAGCGCTCCGACAAGCATGAACAACTGGCTCTCGTAGGGCGCGGCGGCCTGCCAGATGGTGACGCTTCCGGGAATCACGTCCGGCCAGATCGAAATGGCGAGCCCAGCCATCGAAAGCAGGAAAAGAAGAAGGGTCAGGAGGAACGGCAGCCAGTCGCGGCCGGCACCCACGCTGCGCCACAAGGCGAAGCCGATAACCGCCACGAGCAGGGGCATCGGCACCGTCACATAGAGCCCCGGCTCGTCGAGCCAGCGATCGACATATTTGGGCAGCAGAACCAGGGTGAAGAGGCTCACCGCGCCGATCGCCGCCAGCATGGTCGGGGTCAGCCAGCGAGCGAAACGCCGCGCATCGGCCTGAAGCGCGCCTTCCGTCTTCCAGATCAGCCAGCCGGCGCCCAGCAAGGCGTAGCCGATTACCAGGCTGAGGCCGGTGAGGAGGCTGAACGGCGTAAGCCAGTCCCACCATCCTCCGGCATAGGCGCGGCCGTCCACTTCGATTCCCTGCAGCAGCGCCCCAAGCGTGACGCCCTGGGCGAAGGTGGCCACCAGCGAGCCGATGCAGAAGCCGGCGTCCCAGAACTTGCGATGCCCGGGATCGCGCCAGCGGAATTCGAACGCGACCCCGCGGAAGATCAGGCCAAGCAGCATGGCGATCAGCGGAGCGTAGAGCGCCGGGAGGACGATCGCGTAAGCGAGCGGGAAAGCGGCCAGAAGGCCGCCGCCGCCCAGCACGAGCCAGGTTTCGTTGCCGTCCCAGACCGGCGCGATGGCGTTCATCGCCTGGTCCCGCTCGGTCCCCACCCGAAAGGCGGGAAAGAGGATTCCGATTCCGAGATCGAATCCGTCCATCACAACATAGGCCGCGACGGCGAAGGCGATGAGAAAGGCCCAGATCACGGTCAGGTCCATCAGCGCGTCTCCTCCGCCCGGTCCGGCCTGGGATCGCTTTCTCGACGATCGACCGAAGGTGCGGGGGTGATTCCGGCGGTTCGGATCGGCGCGTGCGCTGGCTGCGGCTCGCCGGCATGTGGCGGCGACGACATCAGCCGGAGGATGTAGATCGTCCCAGCCGCAAAGACGGTCAGATAGACGATCACGAAGGCGAGCAGGGAACCGCTGACTCCCGGAGCGGCGATCGGCGATACGGCGTCGGCCGTTCGAAGCAGCCCGTAGACCACATAAGGCTGGCGGCCGACTTCGGTCGTTACCCAGCCGGCGATCACCGCCACGAATCCGGCCGGCCCCATCACGAGGGCAAAGCGGTGGAGCAGGCGCCACTCGTACAGCCGACGACGATAGCGCGCGAAGAGGCTCCACAGGCCGAGGCTGATCATCAGCAGCCCCAGCCCGACCATGATTCTGAACGACCAGAAGACGATCGCCACCGGCGGCCGCTCGTCCCGCGGCACCGTCTTGAGGCCCTCGACCGGGGCATTCCAGTCATGATGGAGAATCAGCGAGGAGAGGTTCGGAATGGCGATCGCGCCGCGCACGACTTCCGCTTCCTCGTCCGGCCAGCCGAACAGGATCAGGGGCGCGCCGTCCGGATAGGAGTCGAAATGCCCCTCCATGGCCATCACCTTTTGCGGCTGATGATGGAGCGTGTTGAGGCCATGGAAATCGCCGACGACCGCCTGGACCGGCGCAACCAGCGCCGCCATCCACATCGCCATCGAGAACATCTTGCGGACTTCAGGCGTGTCGCGGCGCTTCAGCAGATGCCAGGCGCCAACTCCGCCGACGACCAATGCGGTGGTCAGATAGGCCGCAATGACGGTGTGAACGAGGCGATAGGGGAAGCTGGGATTGAAGATGATCTCAAGCCATCCGGCCGCCGGAACGAACTGCCCCACCTCGTTGATTGCCCAGCCGACCGGCGTGTGCATCCAGCTGTTGACGCTCAGGATCCAGAAAGCGGAAATTCCCGTGCCGATCGCCACCATGCAGGTGGCGGCGAAGTGCAGGCCCTTGCCGACACGGTTCATGCCGAACAGCATGACTCCAAGAAAGCCCGCCTCGAGGAAGAAGGCCGTCAGCACCTCATAGGCCATTAATGGCCCGATGATCGGCCCCGCCCGGTCGGAGAAAACCGACCAGTTGGTGCCGAACTGGTACGACATGACGATCCCGGAGACGACGCCCATGGCGAACGTGATCGCGAAGATTTTCACCCAATATTTGAAGAGGTTGAGATAGACTTCGCGGCCGGTCCGGAGCCACAGGCCCTCGAGCACCGCCAGGTAGGAGGCGAGCCCGATCGAGAAGGCCGGAAAGATGAAATGGAAACTCACGGTGAAGGCGAACTGGAAGCGCGCCAGTAGCAGGGCGGTATCGCCATCGGTCATGGCGGCCCCTTAGCCGCTGCAGTGCAGCATGGGAATAAGTCTCGCCCGCTCTTCGGTGGTTCAGGGCGCGAACACCGACCAGCCCGTCAGTTCGACGAGCTTTTCCAGCGCCACTGCTCCGGCGGCGCTTGTGCCCGCTTCATTCAGGCCGGGAGACCAGACGGCGATGGCGCCCTGGCCCGGAGCGATGGCGAGGATCCCGCCGCCGACCCCGCTCTTTCCTGGAAGCCCGACGCGATAGGCGAACTCGCCGGAATTGTCGTAGTGGCCGCACAGCATCATGACGCTGTTGATCCGCCGTGCACGGTGCCAAGGCGCGACTTCGACGCCGGTCTGGGGATCGCG
>NZ_JBPDIO010000001.1:835473-1342973 GCF_056821765.1 Sphingosinicella sp. SM1-17 | reverse complement strand
AGAGCCAGGCCGACATCCTGATCGGCGGCCGGCTGCTCGATGCCCATTCGGTGGGGATCTATACGACCGGCCTGTTCCTGACTCAGATCCTCGCGTCGAAGTTCGTTCCCCCGCTGAACGAAGTCGCCTTTGCGGCTTATTCGCGGATCCAGGGCGATTCCGGAGTCATGCAGACGGCGTTCCTCAAGGGGGTAAGACTGATCATGCTGATCGCCCTTCCCTTCTATCTCGGCCTTGCCGTCACTGCCGAGCCGCTCGTCCTGACCTTCCTCGGCGGACAGTGGGCAGAAACGGTACCGCTGATCCCGATCCTGGCCTGCGCGATGCCGCTCATGACCCTTCAGATCCTGTTCGCTCCAGCGACGAACGCGATCGGCCGGCCGGCACTTGCGGTTCGCACCGGACTGATCGGCGCGCTGCTGATGCCGGTCGCCTTTCTGATCGGGATCCAGTGGGGCATCATCGGCCTCACCTGGTCCTGGGTCGGCGGAATGGCGGCGCTTCTCGGCGCCACCATCCATCTCTCGCTTCCGGCAATCGGAGCCGGCAAGCGCGCGCTCGCCGCAGCCGTTGCGCCGGGGCTGGGCGCTTCCCTGGCGATGGCGGCGGCGGTCGCATGGCTTGATTCGCTGCTCCCGCCGCTTGCCGAATCGATTCGGCTCGCACTGCTGGTGCCGGTCGGGGTGGCGCTCTATGCGGCGCTGCTGTTCCTGTTTGCGCGCTCGGTCCTCGAGGAGGTTCTGGCACTCATCCGGCCGCGCGGCACGGCCACCGTTTAGCCGAGATTCGGGCTAGGTGCTCTGGATGTAGGCGAGCATCTGCTCGGCTTCCCGCTCGATCTTGTCCATTCGGTGTTTGACGAGATCACCGATCGAGACGAGTCCGACCAGCCGCTTCCCTTCGACCACGGGCAAGTGACGGATCCGCCGCCGGGTCATCAGCGACAATGCGGCAAGGACGTCGTGATCGACTGCTACAGTGATCGCCGGAGCGGTCATGATTCGTTCGACCGGCCAGTCCAGGATCGCAGCACCGTCGCTCTTCAAGCAGTAGATGATGTCGCGCTCCGACATGATTCCGGCAATCTCGCCGCCGCGCAGGACGGGCAGAGCGCCGATCCTGCGCTCGGCGAGGATCCGGATCGCCTCGTGGACCGGCGCTTCCGCTGCGACGGTGAGGACTTCATTGCCCTTCCCTTGAAGGATGGCGGCAATCGTCATGGCGCGCTTCCCTTTATTCTTGCCGACTCGGGCAGGATGATCCCATGAGCCGCGCACAAAGGAAAGCCATGCCCCGCCACGACCCTGTTCCCCGCCGCCGCAAATCGGATGAGGCGAGTAGCGCCGAAGCCTGGCTGCGCTACCGAAGGATGATGAAATGGATGGCACTGGCATCGCTTGCGGCGGTGGCGCTGTCGCTTCTCTACCTTTGGCAGGCCGGCGGGCCGATGCCGCTGCACATGGTGATCGCGACGATCCTGGGCGTGGGTCTGACCGTGTTGGTCGGCACCGCGCTCATGGGACTGATCTTCGTCAGCAATCGGGGCGGGCATGACGAAGACGCAACGTACGGAGAATGGAATGACGACGACCGCCGATAGGCGCGAACCGGTGCTTCGAGTGGCGCCACGGCCGGGAGACATCAACGCCAACGGCCACATCTTCGGCGGCTGGGTGCTGAGCCAAATGGACATCGCCGCGGGGATCGTGGCCACCAGAGAAGCCGATGGCCCGGTGGCAACGGTCGCGATCGACGCGATGGAGTTCATCGAGCCGATCCTGCTTCACGACCTCATTTCCGTCTATGCCCGGGTGGAGCGATTCGGTCGAACGTCCATGGCGATCCGGATCGAGGTGATCGCCGACCGGGATCATGGCAGCCGTGAGGTCAAGGTCACCGAAGGCCTGTTCACTTTCGTTGCCCTCGACGAGAATCACCGTCCTCGGCCGGTGAAGCGGGATCAGTCCGCAACGCTATAGCGGAGACTCGCCCGGCCGTTGGCGGGGACCGTAACCGTCCACCGGGGTCGGCCGTTGCGCTGCTGCAGGTTCGTCCGCGAATCGAGGGCGACGTTCGATCCGTGAATGTCGGCCTCGAATCGGATCGGGCGCGGGCGATCGTTGCTGACGACCAGCTCGTAGCTGCGGCGGCCGTCGCCGCGGCTGAGCGGGATCAGCTGGTAGTGAACTCCGGTGGCCGGTCCGACGCCGATCTCGACTTCTTCGCCAACCGCCTTGTCATCGAGACTGCCGATCCCGAGCAGGAGGGGGCGGATCGTGCCTGACGAAAACAGGCGCAGGCGCCCGGCCGGGAGCGGCAGCCCAAGCCCCTCCTGCGGCCGGTTGCGGGTGACGAGCACGCGGATCGCCCGCCCGCTCATGGGCGAGTCGTTCGGGAAGGCGGTGATTCGGTAGATGACGGCGACTCTGACTCCGCTGCGCTGGAGAAGAGCCACCTGCTTCTGGCTATTGGCGGCGACGGTGACTGGCTCCGGGATCCGGTAAAGCTTCACGTCGCCCAGTTCCTCCTGGACCGCCTCCATCGCCGCGGCGGGCGGTGGCGGAGGAGGCGACGGGGGCGGGGGCGGAGCCATCGCTCCCCGCGCGGCCGCGATCCGCGAACCGGTAATGACAATCGCCTCCTTGCCTTCTTCGGGGAGGTCGCTCGTCCTCCCTTGCGGCCAGCATTGCAGCCTGAGCGGTCCGCCCTCGGAACTCTGTCGTCGAGCAGCTTCGCGATTCAGCCGGCCGGCAACGGCCTGGGTGTCCGCATCGGCGAAGCTGGTCTCGTCGCCGTTGGCGAGGGTGAGCCAGGCGAAAAGATCCAGGCGAGTCTCGTCCGGCGAAAGTGTGGCAACATAATTGGCCTGCCAGTCGAACCCGGTCGCGAGATAGGAGAGAGTGACCGTTGCGGTCACAGGCTGGCTGCTTCGCGCTCTGACGGACAGGGTCGGCCGGGCGGAAAGATCAGGTGGAACTTCATCGTAGACCAGGGTTTCCGCAAGCCCCGAGCAGCGAAGGGCCTCGAAACCGCTTTCCGTTTGGAGCACCACGGCGCCGCCAGCGCCGGAACGGACAATCGCCTCATGCTCGCGCACTTCGCCGGTGGCCGCCGAGGTTCGCCGAATGTGGACCCGGCGACCGAGCGAGCGGTCGAGCAGGGTCGAAGGTGAAAGCAGATAAGCGTCGCGATTGCGCTCGACGATTCCTTCCGGAAGGCCGGTGACGATCGCACTTTGCGGAAGGATCCCGCCCGCCACGCCTTCGAACCGGATGATCGATTCGCCGGCGGGTATCGTCACCTGGCGTCGTTCGCTGATCAGGGCATAGCCGTTCAGCCAGCTCAGATTGGGCTCCTGCTGAGCCGGCCGATTGGGGTCGCGGTAGATGGTGACGTCGACATCATCCGGTGCCGGCGAGCTGGCGACCGCCTGAGCGACAGCAGCGCCGCCGGAGAAAGCGAGCAAGACCAGTATCGCCAGGCCGAGCGCCCGCATGACGAATCAGTAGCGTGTGTCGAAGGTCGCGGTGACGACGGCTTCGCCGTTGGCGGGCACGGTCACCCGCCAAAGCGCATCATCGGCCGAGCGGCGTTGGCTCGGCTGGCTTTCCTCGACGATCCGAGTGTCACCCCATAGACCGGACTGCATCAGATCGACGGTGACCGGCTCCGGGCGCGCATTGGTCAGCGTATAGCGCATGGTCGTCCGCCAGCGCAGGGAATTGATCCGCTCGCGCCGTTCCACGACCGGCTGGACCTTGACGTCGAACGCCTGGCCGGTGACCAGCCCGAGCTCCGAACCCATCGGCGTGTGCCCGATATTGCTCTCACCGACGAATTGCGGATTGCCCCGCGAGTCCCGCTGATAGACGCGCACGGTTCCGGCGGGGAGAGCATCGCCGAGTCCCTGTTCCCGGGAACTCGAGAAGCGCAGCACGGAATTCGCGCTCTGCGCCTGCTCGAAGGTGCCGAGCCAGGCATTGCGGAATTCATAGGCGCGAGCGGCCGGCGTATTGCTGACGTTGAGGAAGCTGACCTGCTTCTGCTGGCGATTGGCGATCGTCGTCCGCTCCGGCAGCGGATAAAGATAATAGTCACCCAGCCGCTCGCGATCGGCGGTCTCGGTTCCGGGCTGACGCACCGGGCCGGAACCTCGCCGCCGCGGCGGCGCATAACCGCCGCCGCCCACATTCGGGTCACCGGCGACGAGCAGGACATCGGCATTCGAGTAGGGCGTGCCGCTAGTGTTGTTGAGCGTGATCCACCCCTGAACATCCATCCGCCCGGCCCGTTCGTCGAACAAGGCGACATAGTCGGCCTGCCACCCCAGGCCTGGCGTAAGATAAGTGAGCGTCACCGGCCTTCGACCCGCCCGTTCGGTCTGAACGGTCACCGACAAAGTGGGCCGGGCGCGCAGATTTTCCGGCACTCGATCGAAGATCACCCGAACCGGAAGCCCGTCGTCGCGAAGCACCTCGATCCGGTCGCCGATCTGGAGGACGACTCCGCCATTGGCCGCAAGTACCCGGGCTCGCTCCCGACTTTCCTGCCCGGTGGCGGGATTGGTTCGAACCAGCGTGATCGTTTCGCCGACCGCCTTCTGGATCAGCGCCTGGGGCGAAAGCAGGTCGAAGTCGAAATTCTGTTCGACGATGCCGATGCCGTTGCCGGTCAAGGTTACCGTCTGCGGCTGAATCTGGGCCGAGACGTCGGGAAATTCCTGGCGCGAGCGGCCGGAAGGGAGCTCAAGTTGCCGGGTGTCCTGAATGAGCGCCAGATCATTATTGTAGATGGTGACCGCGACATTGCCCTGGGCGGTCTGCGACGGCGGCGGAATTTCGTTCTGAGCCAGCGCGGAAGACGAGAGCAGGACCGACAGGAGAAGCAACGCACGCATGAAAACACCCCCCGGATCTCCGATCCGAGGGGTGTCCTACAGTCAAAGTTCGAGGTCAACCCACAAGCTCAGGCGGCGGGCGCAATCTCCTCGCCGGACTCGCGCGGACGGCGAGTCCGCCGACGGGGGGCGCGAACCTCGGGCTCACCCTGCTCGGGAGCTGCGGCAATGGCCGGCGGCAGGCTTTCGACGGCGATCCGCTCCTCGCTCGGCTCCTCGGGTTCGGCGCGCTCTCGCCGCGAGCGCTCGCGGCGCGGGCGGGCTTCGCCATTGCCCGAACGCCGACCCTCGCGAGGAGCGGTTTCACGAGTCTCTTCCTCTTCGGGAGCCTCCGAGCCTTCCTGATCGGCGCCGGAGAGAACCTCCTGGTCCTCGTCCTCGTCGCCATAATCCTCGCCGCGCTGACGGCGCTGCTCTTCGAAGCGGGCGCGGTTCTCGTTGAGAATCCGGTAATAATGGTCGGCGAACTGCAGGAAATATTCGGTCTGGACCCGATCTCCCTGCATCTGAGCGTCCCGCGCCAGGCCCTTATACTTCTCGAGAAGCTGGGCGGCGTTGCCGCGTTGGCGATTGTCCTGCCGGTTGCCGGCATTGGGATTCATGTTGGGTGCGCGGCCACCGCCGCCGCCCCGACCGCGCCTGCGGCCGCCCTGACGATTGTTGATCAAACGAAAATCCTCACCAAGGGTGGTTTTCTACTCTGCCCCATTCCGGCCAGGCCATTCCCGGCCGCTCGAAACTGCACGACCCTGGAGGCATGGACCCGCGAGCGGCTCCAGCCACCTCACCGACATCGCCTGCGCATGCGACGAAGCAATCGGGGGTCGGCGACGATAGGCCCTTCACGCATCCGATGCTGTGGTCGGCCCCGTCCCTGAACCCTTATGTAGCTACGCCGTTCACCAAATCCAAGCGGAAAAGCACTAGCCTTGATCAAGGGCCAGGATCAGGCACCGCGACACCTGGTTAAGGTCCTTGCGTGACGAAATGGTGAACCCGCGATCGGCGAACAATGCACGCGTCGCCGCCTCCTGTCCGGCGCCGATCTCCAGGCAGGCCACGCCGCCGGCTTCCAGCAGAAGCGGCAGTTCATTGGCGAGCCGGCGATATTCGTCGAGCCCGTCTTCGCCCGCAAACAGTGCCTCGGGCGGCTCCCAGCGAGCCACGTCCGGCGCAAGCTCGGCACCTGCCTCGACATAGGGCGGATTGCACAGGATCAGGTCGAACCGCTCTTCGACACCCTCGCCCCAGTCGCCGAGCCGAAAGGTCGACCGATCGTCGAGCCCGAGCCGCTCGGCATTGATCCTCGCATAAGCGAGAGCGGCAGCCGACCGATCGATGCCAAGGCCGGTGGCGGCAGGCCACTGGTCGAGCGCGGCGAGGAGGAGCGTGCCCGGACCGGTTCCCAGATCCAGCACCCGCCTCGGCCCCGCGTCTCCGAACCGGTCCAGCGCGGCCTCGATCAGAGTTTCGCTGTCGGGCCGGGGAACGAGCACCCCGGAGCCCACCTCCAGCTCGATGGTCCAGAAGGCGCGGCGGCCGACGATATAGGCGACCGGCTCGTGATCGAGCCGGCGTCGAAGGAGGCTCGGGAAGCTCGCAGGGCTCGGCTCCTCCATTTTCTTGAGCAGCAGCTCCTCGCGTCCGGTTCCCATCGCCCGGGCCATCAGCAGTTCGGCATCGAGCCGCGCTGTCGGGCTCACGGCCGCAAGCCGCCGGGCGGCGTCGGCCAGCGCTTCACGCACCTTCATCGAGATGCGCCAAACGCTCGGCCTCGTCCTCGGCGACCAGAGCTCCGATCAGCTCGTCAAGCTGACCCTCCAGTATTTCCGGGAGCCGGTGGAGCGTAAGGTTGATCCGGTGATCGGTCACCCGCCCCTGCGGGAAATTATAGGTCCGGATCCGCTCGGACCGATCGCCCGAGCCGACCATCGACCTGCGCGCTCCGGCCCGCTCGCTGGCGAGACGCTCACGCTCGATCTCGTACAGGCGGGTGCGCAGAACCTTCAGCGCCTTGGCCTTGTTCTTGTGCTGCGACTTCTCGTCCTGCTGGATGACCACCAGGCCGGTCGGCAGGTGGGTGATCCGAACCGCGCTGTCCGTGGTGTTGACCGACTGGCCGCCGGGGCCGGACGAACGGTAGACGTCGATCCTGAGATCCTTGTCGTCGATCTGGACGTCGACATCCTCGGCCTCGGGCAGAACCGCAACCGTTGCCGCGGAGGTATGGATCCTACCTCCACTCTCGGTCACCGGAACACGCTGCACCCGATGGACTCCGCTTTCGAACTTCAGCCGGGCGAACACTCCCTGGCCCGAAACCGAGGCGATCGCTTCCTTGAAACCGCCAAGCTCCGCCGGACTTGATGAGATCATCTCGAACCTCCAGCCCTGCGATTCCGAATAGCGCTGATACATTCGCATCAGGTCGCCGGCGAACAAGGCGGCCTCGTCGCCGCCCGTTCCCGCGCGCACTTCGAGCATGGCGGCGCGTTCGTCGGCCGAGTCCTTGGGAAGCAGCTTCAGCGCGAGGTCCCGCTCCGCTTCCGGCAACCGCCGCCGCAGGGTCTCGGCCTCTTCGGCCGCCATTTCCCGAAGCTCGGGATCATCGGCCATCGCCGCAAGCGATTCCAGTTCCGTCCGAAGCCGCCTCACTTCGGCCGCCGCCGCCGCGACCGGCTCGATCTCCGCATATTCCTTGGAAAGCTTCACGAACTGGTCGGGCGGCAGGTCGCCGGCGGCCATCGCGCTCTGCAGTTCCTCCCGCCGCGCCTCGATTGCGGCGATCCGTTCGGCCGGGATCCGGGTCATGATTGCCGCAGCGCTTCAGCGAGTCCCGACAGCGGCACGTCCTGCTGTTCGCCACTTTCCAGATGCTTGAGCGATGCCGAGCCGCGCTCCAGTTCGTCGTCGCCGAGGATCACCGCGTAGCGGGCGCCGCTCGAGCTCGCCTTCTGCATCCGCTTCTTCATGTTTCCGCGATAGGCCATATCGCAGGCGATGCCATCGCGGCGAAGCTGCGCGACGATCCGGACGGCCTCGGCCTCGGCCCGATCGCCGAGCGGGACGATCGCCGCATCCAGACCTCCGGGCGACGGGCGATCGATCAGCATGGCCAGTCGCTCGATCCCGCTGGCCCAGCCGACGGCCGGAGTGTGGGGGCCGCCCAGGCTTTCGATCAGGCCGTCATAGCGGCCGCCGGCGATCACGGCGCCCTGTGCGCCTAGCCGATCGGTGACGAACTCGAAGGCCGTGTGCCGGTAGTAATCGAGGCCTCGAACGAGGCGCGGATTGCGAGTCCAGGCCACTCCGGCGCAGTCCAGGCCAGCCGTCACCTGAGCGAAGAAATCGGCGGCCGACGGCGTCAGGAATTCGTCGATCCCGGGCGCCGATTCGGCAATCGGCCGGTCGTTCGGGTCCTTGCTGTCGAGGATCCGCAGCGGGTTGCGCTCCAGCCGCGCCCGACTTTCCTCCGAAAGCGAGTCACGGTGCATCTCGAAGTGGCTGACGAGAGCGCTACGCCAGGAGTCGCGCGTTTCGGCATCGCCGAGGGTGTTGAGCTCGAGCCGAACCGCCTCGGCAACACCGAGCTCGCGAAGGAGCTGATCGGCAAGGACGAGCAGTTCGACGTCCGCGGCGGGAGAGTCGGTCCCGATGATCTCCGCATCGAGCTGGTGGAACTGGCGGAAGCGGCCCTTCTGCGGCCGCTCGTAGCGGAAAACGGGGCCGTGCGTCGCCACCTTCAGCGGCGCATGCTGCTGCCATCCCTCGGAAAGATAGGCTCGGCAGATGCCGGCGGTGAATTCGGGGCGCAGGGTCAGGGAATCGCCGCCCCGATCCTGAAACGTGTACATTTCCTTCGAAACGATGTCGGTGGTCTCGCCGATCGAACGGGCAAAGACCTCCGTTGCCTCGAAGACCGGAATCTCGATCCGCCGGAAGGCGTAGAGCCGGCGAACGCGATCGAACGCCTCGACCACCTTGTGAAAACGGTCGGCTTCCTCGCCCAGCATGTCCTGGGTACCGCGGATCTTTTGCGGGCCTTTGCTCATCGGCGCGCGCCTTAGCAGCTTTGCCATAGGAGGGAAGCGGCGCCGGGTGCGCCTTCACGCCCTCAATTCGTCCATCATGACAGAAGCCGAGGCTGGACGCGGGCAGCCGTATCGGTCACCGTCGGCCAATGATCCGACTCCTTCTGCTGGCCTCGACCCTCGCCCTTCCCGCCTGCGCCACCCTTCCCGAAACCTCGCCGGCGCCGGGCGCGGCCGCTTCCGTGCCCCAGGGCCAGTCGGCCGAGACGCGCACTCGCGCGGCGCTGACCCGGATTGCGCAGCTCAACCCCCGACTTAACGCCGTCATTGCCGTGGACCCGACCGCGATCGAACAGGCGCGTGCGCTCGACCGGTCGACGCTCCAGCGGGGACCGCTTCACGGAATGCCCGTTCTGATCAAGGACAATATCGAAACCCTCGGCCCCCTGCCGACGACGGCGGGGAGCCTGGCCCTGCGCAACAATGTAACCGGCCGCGATTCGCCGCTGGTGGCGCGGCTTCGCTCGGCAGGCGCGGTCATCGTCGGCAAGGCGAACCTGTCGGAGTGGGCCAACATCCGCTCGAGCGATTCCATATCGGGCTGGAGCCCGGTCGGCGGACAAGTGCGCAACCCGCACGCGCTCGACCGGAATGCCTGCGGCTCCAGTTCGGGGAGCGCCGCAGCCGTTGCTGCCGGAATGACCCCTGCCGCGATCGGCACGGAGACGGATGGTTCGATCACCTGCCCGGCGGCGGTCAACGGGATTGTCGGGTTCAAGCCGACGGTCGGTCTGGTCAGCCGGACCCACATCGTGCCGATCAGCCAAAGCCAGGACACGGCCGGGCCGATGACCCGAACCGTTCGTGAAGCGGCCTTGATCCTCTCGGCGATCGCCGGAAGCGACCCCGCCGATCCGGCGACTTTGGAGGCGGATCGGCGCCGGGAAGATTATGCTTCGCGCCTTTCTCCGGATGCGCTGCGCGGGCGGCGGATCGGCGTGATGCGCTTTGCCACCGGCTTTGGCACCAATGCAGTCTTCGAGCAGGCCCTTCAGGACTTGCGCGACCAGGGCGCGGTTCTGGTCGACATTGCCGAGTTCCCCGGCCGGCAGGAGATCGGACGCAACGAGCTCACCGTTCTGATGCACGAGTTCAAGCACGGTCTGAACGCCTATCTCGCGACCACTCCGCCGACCGTCGCCACCCGGAGCCTCGCGGATGTGATCGCCTTCAACCGCCAGCATTCGGCGCAGGAGATGCCGCTTTTCGGCCAGGACCTTTTCGAGCGCGCGGAAGCCACGCCCGGGCTCACTGACGAATATCGCCGAGCCCGCGAGGTCAGCCTTCGAATGGCCGGAGTCGAAGGGATCGATCGCCTGCTGCGCGAGCATGAGGTCGTGGCTCTGGTCGGGCCGACCATGCCGGCGGCCTGGCCGATCGATGCGGTCCATGGCGATCAGTATCCCGGCGGCGGTGCGGGAAGCCTCGCCGCCGTCGCCGGCTATCCGCACCTGACCGTGCCGATGGGGCAGGTCCGCGGACTTCCGGTGGGCCTCAGCTTCATCGGGCCGAAATGGTCCGACGGCCTGATCCTGTCGCTCGGCTATGCCTATGAGCAGGCTTCACGGCGGCGGATCGAGCCTCGGTTCATCGAATCGATCGAGGAAAGCCCGGAGGTCGCGCCTTATCTTCGGCCGGTCCAGCTCAGCGACCGCGATCAAGACTGACAAGGATCAGCACCGGCCGGGATTGGCAGGCCCGGTCTAGCTCCCTTTCGCGGAGCGGCTTCGCCTTTTCCTTGAAGCGCTTCTGTGCGCAGCCTCCAGCGCCAGTCGAGCCCAATGCCGCATCGCTTCCGAATCGTCATACACGTCGTCAGGCGCCCGGCGATAATTGAGGGTTTCGGTTCGGCCGTTCCGGTCGGTGAAGGTGAAGCGTTCGCATCCCGCCGACTCCCACAGAGCGGCGCTCTCATCGTCGGACTTGAACCAGACCTCATCGTCGACGACGGCGAAGGGGAGGCCGTCGAGGTAGAGCATCGCCACGCCCATCATCTGGCGATGGGTCACGGCGCCGAGAGTTTCCAGCGATTCCTCGACCCAGTCAACCAGCGCTCGATCGAATCCCATGCCCCCCTCCTCCGGCCTTGCCAGCCAAGCGGGTCCTGCCGCGTTGAGCAAGTCTTCATCCTCCGGGCGCAAGGTGGATCGCAACAGGCAAGGGCTTGCAGGACGCTGCGATGGGCGGGCCTCGCCGCAACATCGGCCATTATGATGTTGCTCGTCGCGCTGGTCGGGTTGCGACTGGCCGCCTCGCGGCTGTTGCGGGTCCGGACTCTCCTACATCTGCCGGGCGCCGGTTACATCCCGCATATCGGGAGCGAGCCGGCCTTTCTGGAGGCTGTGGGTTCGGCGATCGGGGGCCATGAAGCGCAAAGGTTTGCTGGTCACAATCGATCATCGCCTTGGGAAAGTTCAGCCGGTAAGCTTCAGTCCTGCGATACAGGCAACGATCCCCAATATCAGCAACATCCGGACGGTGGTTGCGGGTTCGCCGAACCAGAAGATCCCGACCGCCACCGTGCCGATCGCGCCGATTCCGCCCCAGACCGCGTAAGCGGTGCCCATCGGAATGGTTCGGGCGGCATATTCGAGCAGGCCCATGCTGATCATCACCGAGACGAGGAAAGCGAGCGTCCAGGGCAGGTTCCTGAAACCGTCAACGAACCGCAGCGAGGTGGTGAAGCCGACTTCGAAAAATCCGCCAAGGACGAGCCAGAACCAGGCCATCAGGCATGCACTCCCGTATCGACGTCCGGATCCGGCGGCGGTCGACGGGTCGCGGTGACAAGACAGGCGACGATGATCATGGCCGCACCGGCCAGCGTCAGCGGCTGAACCGCCTCTTCGAAGACCATCCAGCCGAGCAGGGCCGCCCAAATGAAACTGGTATATTCGACCGGAGCAAGATGTTGCGCCTCCGCCCGGGCGTAGGCCCAGGACAGGAGCAGCAGGGAACCGAAGGCAAGCAGGGCGGCGGCGATTATCGCTGGCCAGTGCGGGGCCGGCGGCAGCTCCGCCAGGACGGGCGCGGCGATCAGGAAGGAACCGGCCATGAGGGCGCTTGTGAAAAAGGCCACCTCGACCGGCTTGGCGAGCAGCGCCTGCCGGCGCATGAGGATGATGTTGTAGGCGTAGAGCGCCGCCGAACCAAGTATGGCCAGCGAGCCCCACATGGCCTCCCGGCCGAGATCGGCCTCGGCTTGCCCGGCGAAGATGACGAGCACGCCGGCAAACCCCAGCAGCGAGGCGAAAATGGCTCGACGCTCGATCTTCTCGCCGAGCAGGATCGCAGCGAGATAGAGGGCGATGAGCGGGGCGACGAAAGCCAGGGCGATCGCCTGCGCCATCGGCACCCGCGCCAGCCCCCAGAAGAAGAGGAAAGCGAGTGGAACGCCGAGCAGACCACGGCTGAGATGGACTCGCATTGCCTCCTTGCCCGGCCAGGGCGTTCGCTGTCCAAAGTAGAAGGCGGCAGCGAACAGCGCGCCGGCACCGGTCCGCCACAGCAAGGCATTGTAGGTGCCGATCGCCAGCGACAGCGCCTTCATGAGCGCGTCCATCGCGGAGAAGAGGGCGATTCCAGCAGTGGCGACGGCGAAGGCGATCGCCGTGCTGTTCCGCTTCATTCGGCGGCGTCGGGCAGAACGGCGTTCGACGTCTCGGGCGGGCTCTCGCGCGCAGCCTCGATCTCCGCGGCCTTGGCCTCGACGAGGCTGACGATATGGTCGATCATTTCCTCGTCCCGGACATGATGGTCGGTCACCCCGGAAAGATAGACCATATGCTTGCCGTTGCCGCCGCCGGTGATTCCGATGTCGGTCTCGCGGGCCTCGCCCGGACCGTTGACCACGCATCCGAGCACCGAAAGCGACATCGGCGTGCGGATATGGCTGAGGCGCTGTTCGAGCTTCTCGACGGTTCGGATCACGTCGAAACCCTGTCGGGCGCAGGACGGGCAGGAAACGACACGGACGCCGCGATTGCGGATGCCGAGCGCCTTCAGGATTTCAAAGCCGACCCTGACTTCCTCCTCCGGCTCGGCCGAGAGCGAGACTCGGATCGTGTCGCCGATGCCGTACCAGAGCAGCGAGCCGATCCCGATCGCGCTTTTCACCGTTCCGCCGCGCAGTCCCCCCGCCTCGGTGATTCCGAGATGGAGCGGGCAATCCACGGCCTCGGCCAGCTGCTGATAGGCGGCGACGGCAAGGAAGACGTCCGAAGCCTTCACGGCAACCTTATATTCGCGGAAATCATGATCCTCGAGAAGCCGAATATGATCGAGCGCGCTCTCCACCAGGGCTTCGGGGCAGGGCTCGCCATATTTCTCGAGAAGGTCCTTCTCCAGGCTGCCCGCATTGACTCCGATGCGCATCGAGCAGCCGTTCGCCTTGGCCGCATTGACCACTTCGCGAACCCGATCGGCGGAGCCGATATTGCCTGGATTGATCCTCAGGCAGGCGGCGCCGGCGTCGGCCGCTTCCAAAGCTCGCTTGTAGTGGAAGTGAATGTCGGCGACGATCGGGACCTGGGCGGCCCGAACGATCTGCTTCAGCGCTCGAGTGCTCTCCACGTCGGGGCAGGAAACGCGGATGATGTCGGCGCCCGCTTCCTCGCAGCGGCGAATCTGGTCGATCGTCGCCTTGACGTCCGCGGTAACCGTGTTGGTCATCGTCTGCACGGTGACGGGCGCGTCCCCACCGACCGGCACGCTGCCGACCATGATCTGCCGCGAACGACGCCGCGCAATGTCTCTCCAAGGACGAACCGACATGCGATGAAACTCCAAGCCCCGTCCGGCCATATAGAGACGCAGCGGCCGTCATGAAAGGCGCGCCGCGTTGGCATGGGAGGCAAGCATGACCGAAGCGGCTAAGGACAGGGAGGAGAGGTGGCAGGCACTCGAACAGCTCGACGAGTGGCTGCGTACGCCAATGCTTCTTCTTTCCCTTCTCTGGCTTGCCGTCGTTCTGTGGGAGCTTGTGCTGGGCGGCGACCAGGCGCTGGAAGTGTTCGGGACTGCCATTTGGATCGTCTTCCTCGGAGAGTTCGCGCTTCGCTTCGTGCTCGCACCCGAAAAGGGGACCTTCCTCAGGCGCAACTGGCTGGTTGCGATCTCGCTGCTGGTGCCGGCGCTGAGGATTTTCCGCGGCCTGGCCTTTCTCCGGGCGGCGCGCGCTCTGAGAGGCGCCAGGCTGGTGCGGATCGTCGGCACGGCCAACCGTTCGATGAACGCACTCAAAGCGACCTTGCGGCGCCGCGGCTTTGGCTATCTCACCGGACTGACGGCGCTGGTCGTGGGACTGGGCGCTGCCGGAATGCTCAATTTCGAGCCGGCCACGGAGGTGGAGGGGGGCTTTACCTCCTATGCCGACGCCCTTTGGTGGACCGGAATGATCGTTGCGACGATGGGCACCGATTTCTGGCCGGCTACGCTCGAAGGGCGAGTCCTGACGCTGCTGTTATCGGCCTACGGCCTGGCGGTGCTCGGCTACATTGCGGCCGCGTTCGCCAGCTTCTTCATCGGCCGTGATGCCGAATCGGCTGCCGGCGAGGTCGCCGGCAGCGCCGAGTTGAAGGCACTGGCTGCGGAAGTTTCCGCCCTGCGTCGCCTTCTTGCCGAGCGGCCGGTGACTATTGGGCGAGACTGAGCGCAACGCCTCCGGTCAGGAGGGTGGCGAACAGCGCCATCAGGAAAACCTTATGGACCCTGCGTGCATGGAATGCCTCAAACACCGCTATCTCTCCTCCTTGGCAGGCCTTCCCCGCTTTCGTTCCTCGGGTGGAGCCACTCTGATTCCCCGTCGCCCAAGCGCCTCACGAAGCAAGACCTCGATTTGCGCGTTCACGCTCCGAAAGTCCGCCGCCGCACTCCGCTCGAGCGCGTCCCACAGGGCAGGCTCGATGCGGAGCGGGAAGGCCTTTTTCGGCGGCGGCGCAGGCATGGATTTTTCGGATCTACTGATACAATGACCCCGCATTGACGACGGGCTGAGTGTCGCGCTCGGAACAGAGCACAACCATCAGGTTGGAGACCATCGCCGCGCGGCGCTCGTCGTCGAGATGGACGACATCCTTCTCCGACAGCATCTGCAGCGCGGTCTCGACCATGCTGACGGCACCGAGCACCAGCTTCGCCCGAGCGGCGATGACGGCTTCGGCCTGCTGGCGGCGAAGCATCGCCTGGGCGATCTCCTGCGCATAGGCGAGGTGAGTCAGTCGCGATTCGTCGATGCTGATCCCGGCCCTGGCAACGCGATCCTGAAGCTCCTGTTCCAGCTCCCGGTTCACGATGTCCGCGTCGCCGCGCAGGGTCGTTTCCTGATGTTCGATATCGTCATAGGGATATCGGCCGGCAATCGCCCGGACCGCGCTCTCGATCTGAATCTCGACGAACTCCTGATAATTGTCGACGTCGAACAGCGCTTGGGCGGTATCGGTGACCCGCCAGACAACGTTGGCGGCAATCTCGATCGGATTGCCTCGAAGATCGTTCACCTTGAGCTTGTCGGAAGTCATGTTGTGGATGCGCGTGGAGATCTTCGTGCGGGTGAGCCAGGGCAGGCGCCAGCGCAGCCCGGTTGTGCGGTCGGTCCCCCGATAGTCGCCGAACAGCAGGATCGCGGCGGCCTGGTTCGGCTGAAGGAAATAGAAGCCTGCCGAAACGAAAATGAATCCGGCACCGGAAACGATCAGCAGCGCCAGCGCCGCGACATTGCCGCCTTCGGGCAGCCAGGCGAGGCCGGCGCCGATCCCCGCCAACAGAGGCAGCAGGATGAGCAGCATGGGGTAGCCGCTCTGGGTCTGCGCGGGACGCTCGCGCGAAAGTCTCAGTGCGTGAACAGCCGCAAGGTCGTTGGTGTCAGCCATGAAGTCCCTCCCTAGGAATGGTGATATCATAATTACATCATGTCGTGATCCGCAAGCAGAATCGTCGCCAGGTGGGGCGGCTCGCGCTGGCGGCCCATCGACGATCTGCTATTGGGCCGCGCGGAGAAGGAGAGGATGCCATGCGTTTCCTGCCGCTGCTGATTGGAGCCTTGCTGATGAATCCCGCCGCTCAAGCCGCCGAGCCCGCCTCCAGTGGAGAGAGACCCAGCTGGCGACTGGTCATCCATGGCGGAGCCGGAGTGATCGAGCGCGACCGGCTCACGCCGGACCAGGATCGGGAGATCAGGGCGGCGCTCGACCGGGCGCTCGAGGCCGGATCGGCAGTGCTCGCCGGCGGGGGCAATGCGCTGGACGCGGTTGAAGCGACGGCCCGGGTGCTCGAGGACGATCCGAACTTCAACGCCGGCCGCGGGTCGGTTTTCACCTACCAGGGAACGATCGAGATGGACGCCTCGATCATGGATGGGCGCAATCGCGCCGCCGGCGCGGTGACCGGAGTCACCGCGACTCGCAATCCGATCCGTCTCGCACGGGCCGTGATGGAAGACAGCCCCCATGTCTTCCTCAGCCGCGAAGGGGCCGACGAATTCTCCCGTTTGCAGGGTCTGGAGCAGGCGCCGCCCGAATATTTCCAGACTCCCGAGCGGCGGCGCCAGCTCGAGGAGCTTCGCTCCCGCCCGAGCGCCGAATATTTCGACGAAGACCTGAAATATGGCACCGTCGGCGCCGTGGCGCTCGACAGCCATGGCCATGTCGCCGCCGCCACCTCCACCGGCGGCCTCACCGGCAAGCGCTGGGGCCGGATCGGCGATTCGCCGATCATCGGCGCCGGCACCTATGCCGATGACCGGGCCTGCGCCGTCTCCGCCACGGGAGCGGGTGAATATTTCATCCGGGTCGGAGTGGCTCACGAAATCTGCGCCCGGATCCGCCAGGGTGACACGGCGCAGTCGGCCGCCGACGCGGTGATGGCCGAAGTCCGGGCGCTGGGAGGAACCGGCGGGGTGATCGTCGTCACGCCGCGCGGCGAAGGCGTCTACAGCTTCAACACGCCGGGAATGTATCGCGGACAGGCTTCGCCCGAAGGCCGCTCGGTCGCCATCTATGGTGACGAAAGCCGGCCCGATTCCGGAAACAGCGGCTCCTGATCCCTGGCCCGCCGTGCTGCGCCGACTCTGCCTCTTCTTGGCGACCCTGCTTGCCCCGGCTCCGGCGGCGGCCTGGTGGGACTATGGGCACCAGACGATCGCCCGGATAGCGGAGGACAATGCCCGGCCGGAGACCCGCGCCCGGTTGAGACGGCTTCTCGCCCGCTCTCATCTGCTGGAAACGCCGACCTGTCCGGCCCGGACGATCGAGGAAGCCAGCGTCTGGGCCGATTGCATAAAGAGGCTGGACGATCGGTTCAGCTATGCGTCGACCTGGCATTATCAGAACATCAACATCTGCCGCCCCTTCGATCCCCGGAGCGCCTGCGCCGACGGCAATTGCGTGACGGCGCAGATCGAACGCAACGCCCGCTTGCTCGCCGACCGCACGCTTCCGGTTCGCGAGCGGATCATGGCTCTAGCCTTCCTCGTCCACCTCGTCGGTGACCTCCACCAGCCGCTCCACGTCGGCGACAAGGCGGATCTCGGCGGCAATCGGCAGGCCGTCTTCTACGGCTTGATTCCAAAGAACCTCCACCTCGTCTGGGACGGCTATCTCGCGGAACGGGGAATCTCGACGCCTCCGGCCGCAGCCGCAGGGATCCTGTCGGAGCTCGATGGAGGGGAGCGGTTCGCGATGCGCGAAGGCTCCGTCAGCGACTGGGCTCGGGAGAGCTGGGAAACGTCGCGCGAAGCCGCTTATGGGAGCCTGCTCGGCGATCCGTGCGGCGCGGCGGCGGCCGAGACGCCCGTCATCACCGAAGAGATGACAAGGCGGCTGATCCCGATCGTCCGCCGCCAGATCGCTCGCGGCGGCTTGCGCCTCGCCCGGATGCTGGACGAGGCGCTCGCCTGATCATTCAGGAAGGACGGTGACGGCCCGCCGGTTCTGCGCCCAGGCGGACTCGTTGGAGCCTTCCACCGCCGGGCGCTCCTTGCCCCAGCTGATCACCTGCATCCGGTTGGCCGCCACGCCGCGCGACTGAAGATAGTCGCGCGCCGCATTGGCCCTGCGGTCGCCGAGCGCCAGATTATATTCGCGCGTTCCACGCTCGTCGGCATGGCCTTCAATGGTGACCCGGACGTTGGGATAGCGATTGAGCCAGGCCGCCTGCGCATCGAGAATGGCGCGATCCTGGGCGTCCAGCGAATAGGAATCGAGCTCGAACAGAACCCGATCGGACGGGACGGTCTGAAGGAAGTCTGCGCGCGAGCCCGGCACCGCCGCCTGGCCGACCTGTCCGGACTGATCGCCATAAGGGTCCGAAGGCACGTTCGAGCTCGGCGGCTCCGGCGGAAGCTCGCGGGTTCGGCGCGCACAGCCGGCGGTCATGAGGGCGGCAGCGATCGCCACCATGCTGATCATCTTCGCGTTCATTCAGTCCTCCGTTGCAGATCTCTTGTGGACAGGTTCACGGCCGCAGCGGCGACCAGGCGGGATCGGAGCCGCCGAGCGGGGTCGGCACTCGGCGGGTCGTGCCGCTGGCGACATCGACATACCAGAGCTGTCCAGAGCCGAGCCCGCGCGTGTACATGATCGCGCGTCCGTTCGGCGCCCAGCTCGGCCCCTCGGCGCCGCCGCCGGTCAGGATGCGCTCGCCCGAACCGTCCGGCGCCATCACGCCGATCCGGAAACCGCTGGTCCGGGTGAAGGCGATGAGGTCGCCGCGCGGACTCCAGACCGGGGTGGCATAGCCGCCTCCGCCGAAGCTGATCCGGCGCTGGTTCGAACCGTCAGCGTTCATCACGTAGAGTTGCTGGCTGCCGCTTCGGTCGCTCTCGAACACGATCCGGCTTCCGTCCGGAGAATAGGAACCGCCGGTGTCGATTCCGGGCGCGTTGGTCAGCCGAACCGGAGTCCCGCCGCTCACCGGGGCCCGGTAGATGTCGGTGTTGCCGTTCACCGCCATGGAGAAGATGATGTAGCGGCTGTCCGGCGAATAACGCGGAGCAAAGGTCATGTAAGGCTGCTGGACGAGCGGCCGGGTCTGTCCCGAGTCGAGCTCGTACAGCATCACTCGCGGCCGATCGTCCTGGTAGGTCATGAAGACGATCGTCTGCTGGTTCGGAGCGAAGCGCGGAGTCAGCACCGTCCACTGGCCATTGGTCAGGAACCGATGGTTCGCCCCGTCATAATCCATGATGGCGAGCCGCTTGATCCGACGACGAGCCGGTCCGGTTTCGGAGACATAGACGATCCGAGTGTCGAAATAGGCGCCTTCGCCGGTGAGCCGCGAGAAGATGGTGTCGGCGCAGCGATGAGCGGCCCGTCGCCAGTCGCGCGGCTGAACGACAAAGCCTTCGCGAGTCAGCTCCGTCTGCGCGGCCGTGTCGTAAAGATAGCATCCTACGGTCAAGGAGCCGTTGGAATTGGCCTGGACGAAGCCCTGGACGACATTCTGGGCGCCAGTCGTCGAATAATAGGCAAAGTCCGGCGCCGTGACCTGCGGGAAGCTGACCGGCCGAAGGCCGCTTGGCCCGATCGGCGTGAAAAGGCCCGAATTGCGAAGATCGGCGGCGACGATTTCCGCGACCTGTCGACCCAACGCGCCGGTATTCCCGGCCGCCGTTTCGGTCGCCGCCGGGGTCGGCATGTAGGGAACGGCGATCGGCAGCGCAGCGCGCTGACCGCCGACGACGTCGACGACCAGCTGTCCAGAATCGTCGGCGGGTTGCGATTGATCCTGGGGAGTCTGGCTGATCCCGGCTGCACCCACCAGCAGCGCGGCGAAAGCAGCAAATAGCGAAGAAATGCGCACGCTCGTGTTCCTCATCCCGGTAGTCGATAGTTCATGGTGAAATTGCTCCAGCCCCTCGGCACGTCATAAAGTTCCTGGGGCAGCCCGCGCAGCGGCGAGCAGGCGACAAAGGCGGCGACGGCGATGTCGGCGACCCGCTGGGCGTAGCGCCGGTTTTCGTCGTCAAGACCGCGCTGCTGGCCCACCCGCGGCCGGGCCGCGAGCGAACCGTCGCGGTTGAGCCGCAAAATCACGGGGGTGACGATCCGTTCGGCACCGGGCCCGGGATGGACCTGCCGGTCGGCGCAGGGCTGTACCTGCCGAGCAATCGCCTGGGCGATGTCGGCCGCTGCCTGAGCGCTCATCGTCGCGGCGGGGGCGCCGCGCGACCGGGAGTTCGCATCCGAGCCGAGATTGCTGAGATCGAGGTCGGCAAGCCGCGATCCGCGCGTGGCGTCGCTCTGGTTGCGGCGGGCGGTTTCGGGACGACGTCGCGGGTCGTTGTTCGCGGGCCGCGAAGCGGCTTGCTTCGGGACGGGGCGCTCTGACGGCCGGCGCTGCGCCGGAGCCCGCTCGGCTGGCGCCGCTGTTTGCCGCTGCGTCGACGGAGCGGGCGCGGGTTCGGGCACAGGGGCTGCGACCATTTCCGGAGCGGCTTCCTCCGGTGGCCCCAGAGCTTCGGCCGCGGCGGGCGCCGCGGGCTCTGCGGACGGCTCAGGAGAAGCGGAGGTCAAGGCGACATTGTCGACGAACGACACTTCGATCGCCTTGCTGAGCGGCGGTGGGTTCGAGGTGGAGAACAGGCCAAGAGTCAGTATGGCGAGCAGCAGCCCGTGCCCCGCCACCGCAACACCCAGTCCTGTCGCCTCCGCCCGATCCATCACTGCCCCTCGTCGGCCGCCATGCTGACCAGGGCCACGCGCCTCAATCCGGCGCGATTGATCTCCCCCATCACCTGCATCACCCGGCCATAATCCAGTCCACGATCGGCCCTGAGGAAGATCCGGGGTCCTCCCTCCTCACGACTGGCCGCCGCAATCGACTGGAGCCGAGCGCCCAGCATCTCTTCGGGGACCTCGGCATCGTCGACGAAGACGGCGCCGCTTCGGTCGAGCGAGATCGCGATCGGCTCGCGATCCTGCTCGAGCGCCTCGGCCTTGCTTTCCGGAAGGTCGACCTGGACTCCGGTCGCCAGGAGCGGGGCCGTCACCATGAAGATGATCAGCAGCACCAGCATGACGTCGACCATCGGGGTGACGTTGATCTCCGCCATCGGCGTTCTTCGCCCGCGCCGACCGGGACCGAGGATTGGACCCATCGCCATGGCTCAGCCCTCGGCCTCCAGCTCGCGGCTCAAGGTTCCGTGGAAGCCGTCCGCGAAACGCTGGAGGCGCGCTTCCAACCGGTTGATCGAATGGCTGAACCGGTTGTAGGCGATCACCGCGGGAATGGCGGCGAACAGGCCGAGCGCCGTCGCGAACAGCGCTTCGGCGATACCCGGCGCAACGACGGCGAGGCTCGTATTCTGGGCTCCGGCAATGTCGGAGAAGCTCCGCATGATTCCCCAGACGGTACCGAACAAGCCGACAAACGGCGCCACCGAGCCGACGGTTGCAAGGATGTTGAGCCGGCCCGCCAGCCGGTCGGTTTCCGCCGCCACCGCGGAGTGCATCGCCACCGCCAGCCGCGAGCGCGTCCCCTCCTTGTCGATCGCCTTGCCGGCGGTGGAGCGGCGCCATTCGGCGATCCCGGCCGCAAGCACCTTGGCCGCGGGCAGATCGCCGCGCCCGCGCGATTCGTAGAAGCTGTCGATATCGCCCGCTTTCCAGAAATCCCGTTCGAAGGCCTCGCTCTCGCGAACCGCCTTGCGCATCCGCAGCCAGTGTCCGACGATGATCGCCCAGGTCCAGATGCTGGCGAGCAGTAGCCCCACCATCACCACTTTCACGACGATATCCGCCTGCATGAACAAGGCGACGGGCGACATCAGATTCTCGGTCGCGCCGTGCATTTCCAGAGCTGCCACTATTTCCCTTCCTCCGTGAGCCGCTTGAACCGTTCCAGCCAGGCGCGCGGCTGCCTTCTCGGCCGCCCATCGGCAATGAAGGCGGCCCGGATCGTCGCGTCGGCGAGGATTTCATCCCTGCGCATGACTCGCTGATGAATGACGCAACTTGCCGCACGCACCTCGCGCACCTCGCTCAGGACCAGCAAGGCATCGTCGAGCCGGGCAGGCCGAACATATCGGATGTGAGCCTCGGCAACCACATAGACGCCGGCGCCGGAATCCAGCGATTGGCGCTGGTCGACGCCGACGAGCCGAAGCATGTCCGAGCGCGCCCGTTCCATGAACTTCAGATAGTTGGCGTAATAGACGATGCCGGCCGTATCGGTATCCTCGAAATAGACTCGAAGCGCGAAATGATGGGTCCTGCCGACGAAGGCGCCCTGATACGGCATGTCGAAGCGATCCGGCACGACTTCGCGCTTACCGGCACCGCTCCGGCGCGTGAACCCCACGGGCGCCGAGCAGGACGAACCGAGCCGATTCTGGGTTAAGGTCGACCATCGCTTGGAAAGGCGTCGCGTTGGCTCTCGATTGCGCTGAGCAGGTCGCCCATCGCGAGATTGATGTCGGCCAGGTGGAGCCCCCAGCCGGGTTGCACCTGGCCCGCAAGCACGACATCGCCGGGAATCTCGTCCGTTCGTGAATCGCCGGGATCCGCATCCACCGTGACGGCGAGATAGCCCAGCGCCCCCTCGTTGACGCAGGCTCCGCTGACCAGGCCCTCGGTGCGCAGGAAGGGTGTCGGCGGCGCGCCCTGCGACGACCATTGGATCTGGCTCTGGGTGCTGGTGACCGACGGTCCCGCATACCAATAGCTGTCGAGCGGCGCGCTTCCGCCGCCCAGCGCGGCAGGATTGGTGCACGCCACCGTCATCCCTGGCCCAAGTGCCCGTCCGAACATCGAAAGGGCAGGCGGCGGCGAGTCAGCCCGGAACGACACGTAGGTGATGACGCAGCCGGTCTGCCCTGGACGCGTACAAAGCGGGGTGCGAGCAAAGGTGCCGCCGGTCAGCTGCCCTTGCGGCACCTCGACGTTGAAGCCGATCAGGAGAGCGGAGAGCATCCGCTCGGCCGCGGCGCTGCCCTCGATCTCCGTCGCCAGCAGCCGCGACAGATGGAGCGTTCCCTGGGAATGGCCGATCAGAACGAAGGGGCGCCCCTGATTGTGATGGCGGAGATAGTGGCGCCAGGCATCGAGAACGTCGCGATAGGCCAGTTCCAGGCTGTCCGGGGGACGGGTGCTGCCCGAAGCCACGGCTCGCATCAGCGCGGCGAGAGTCGTCTGCCGGTAGATGGGCGCGAAGGGTCGGCAGAGGCTGGCGAAGCGGGCGAACTGGACGCTCGTCACGGCCCGTTCCTCGGCTCCCGCCTCCAGATCCGAATTGTCGCCGGGATCCCGGGAAATGGTCGGATAGACGTAGAAGCAGTCGATCGGCGGATTTTCGGCGGGCATGACCCGACCGACCGAACCGTAGCCGTTGGCGTTCAGCGCCGTCGTCGGGAGCGGCCCGCCGCAGGCATCGTCCGCGCGCCCCGGCAGGCAGAGCCAGCTTGCCTCGCTGGAATAATCGACCGGCTCCGGCGCCGCTTCGGACTGCGCCATCACCGGTGCGGGCGACAGCATCATCACCAGTGAAGCAAGCAACTTCTTCATTTTCCCTCCGCTCACTTGGCGTCGAACAGGCCGGATTGCGCGGTGCGCGGCGGCGTTATCCCTAGATGCTTCCAGCCAGGCCCGTTCAGGCACCGACCCCGTGCCGTCCGGGCGATCAGCCCAAGCTGGATCAGATAAGGCTCGATCACTTCCTCGATCGTGTCGCGCGGCTCGGACAGTCCCGCGGCAAGCGTTTCGACGCCAACGGGACCGCCCTTGTAGATGTCGGCGATCATGTGGAGGTAGCGCCGATCCATGGCGTCGAGCCCGAGATGATCGACTTCCATCCGGTTGAGGGCTCCGTCGGCGACCCTGGCGTCGACCTCGGCTTCGCCCGCCGATTGAGCGAAGTCGCGCACCCGGCGAAGCAGCCGCCCGGCGATCCGCGGCGTTCCGCGCGACCGCTTCGCCACCTCTCGGGCGCCATCTTCCGTCAGCACCAGACCGAGCAGCCGCGCCGCCCGGCGCACGACCTGCTCGAGTTCCTCGACCGAATAGAAGCTGAGCCGAACCGGGATCCCGAACCGGTCGCGAAGCGGAGTCGTGATCAGGCCCTGGCGGGTCGTCGCCCCCACCAGCGTGAATCGGGGCAAGTCGATCCGGACGGAGCGCGCCGACGGGCCTTCCCCGATCATCAGGTCGAGCACCCTATCCTCCATCGCCGGATAAAGGATCTCTTCGACCGAGGCATTGAGCCGATGGATTTCGTCGATGAACAGGACGTCGCCGTCCTCGAGATTGGTGAGGATTGCGGCGAGATCGCCCGACTTGGCGATCACTGGTCCGGAAGTAGCCCGGAATCCAACCCCCAGTTCGCGGGCGATGATCTGCGCCAGGGTCGTCTTGCCCAGCCCCGGCGGCCCGAAGAAGAGGACATGATCGAGCGCGTCGCCTCGGCTCTTGGCGGCTTGGATGAACACGCGCAGATTCTCGCGTGCGGCCTTCTGGCCGACAAATTCGTCGAGCGACTTGGGACGCAGCGCAGCGTCCAGATCCTCGGCTCGGCGTTCTGGGGTGGTGAGGCGGTCCGTGTCCACGACCCTGCTTTAGCGCAAGCGCCGGACCTGTCGAGCGTTGGCGCCTCGCCCGCTGAAGCGGCTGGCGCTATGATCGGCCATGGCCGGGATCACCCACGCCCAGATCGAGCCGACGACGCGCTGCAACTTCACCTGCGGTTTCTGCGCCGGACGGGCGATGCCGCAGGGCGATCTCGACTGGGACCGCTTCATGCGTTTCCTCGATGCCCATCCGGACCTCGCCCACGTCGAGCTCCAGGGCGAAGGCGAGCCGATGCTCCACCCGCGCTTTTTCGACATGGTTGAGGCCTGCCGCGGGCGAGGGATTCGCGTCGGACTGATCACCAATGGAAGCCTTCTCGGCGCGGAAAGGGTCGAGCGCCTGCTCGGCGCCGGCCTCACCTCGATCCATGTCTCCATCGAGAGCAGCGATCCCCAACAGTTCCAGTCGATCCGCGGCGGCGCGTTCGCCAAGGTCCGCAACGGCATCGAGCGGCTCGTTAACCGACGCCGAACGCTTGGGTTGAAGGGACCAGCCGTCGGTTTCGCGGTGACCGTGCTTGCCGACACGCTTGCCACCGCACCCAACCTCCTTCGTCTGTATTCGGAGCTCGGGCTGGACGGCGGAATCGTCGCCCAGCCGCTTCAGACGATGCCGGCCTATCGGCGGCACTATCGCCCCGCAATGGCCGCGCAGATGCTTTCGCCCGCGATGCGCGTCCAATTTTCGGAGCTGCGCCGGCTTTTCGCTCGCGAAGCGCCCGTGCAGAAGCGTGACCATTTCTTCTATTTCTCGCTGTTCGCCGGCTTCGATGGCCGTTCCTGCCCCTGGCTGGAGCGCGGCGCCTATCTGGGCCGGGACGGGCAGGTTACTGGCTGCTGCTTCATGAAGGACGGATCACTGGGGCCGCTGGACCAACCCGCCCTTGTCCAGTCGCGCCGGTCCGAGCTTCGCCAGGCGCTGAACGCCGGCCGGGTGCCGCGCGCCTGCGAGGGCTGTTCCACCGCCGCTGCGGTGGCCGCCCGCCATCGCGCCTGAGCGACCAAGCCGGAACAGGCCCCTGAGCCGGCCAGGTTTTTGCCGACCGGAGCGGTTTCCCGTTCAAGCGGAGAATGCCGCCCGAGCGACCGCACTTTTCGTCTGAGCGGGAACGATTCGGGGCCGAAAACGCTCTGCGCTTCGAGCACCACAACAGAGTATTCCATGGCGACCAAATATTTCGCGGACGCGCCGTCAGGCACGTCGCAGTTTCTGAACGACTCCTTCCAGCGCGGCCTCGCCGCATGGAACCGCCGGCGGCTGCAGCCCGCTTTCCCTGCCGACGACTGGACGAGACTGCAGGAGGAGGATTTCCGGATGCAGCGGCTCGAAGGCGCGTTCCTCGAGGAGCTGCGCCTCGCCGCCAGGGACCGGGCGGCCGAAGCGCCCACCGATGTGGACGACTTCATCGCCTGGTTCGAGGCGCTGAAGCAGGTCGGGCCCGGCCAGGGCGATCCGCTCTTCCCCTGGCTGGCGCAGGAGGCCACCATCGAGGATTTCCGCTATTTCCTTCGCCAGGAGGCGGCCGGGGAAGCGGGCTTCGAGGATCTGCTGGCCATGACCCAGGTCAAGGTTCCCGAATCCGCGAAGATGGAACTGGCGAACAATTATTGGGACGAGATGGGCCGCGGCAATCCGAAAGGCATGCACGGCCCGATGCTGACGGCGCTGACCGTCGAACTGGCGCTTGCGCCCAAGATCGATGACACGGTCTGGGAAAGCCTTGCGCTGGCCAATGCGATGACGGCGATGGCGACCAACCGGCGCTATGCCTGGCATTCGATCGGAGCGCTCGGAGCGATCGAGCTGACCGCACCGGGACGAAGCCGGGCGGTCGCGGACGGGCTGAGGCGGCTCGGTCTCGGCGGCAAGGCACGACGCTATTTCGAGCTTCACGCCACTCTGGACCTGCGGCACAGCGCCGACTGGAATGCAAAAGTGATCGCGCCGCTCGTCGCTGAAGATCCGCGGCGCGCCACCGCAATGGCCGAAGGCGCGCTGATCCGGTTGCAGGCGGGCGAACGCTGCTTCCAGCGATATCGCAAAGAACTTTGGAGCAAGCCGTAACCGCGTTCAGCCTCGCGCAGACCGCTGCGCTTCGCCTGCTCCAGTGGCTCGACGAGCAGGACTATGCCTTCACTCCGGTGACGCCCGCGACGCATCGGCGAGTCGTCGCTCGACCGGCCATGGCAAAGGCGCGGGACCTTCGGGGCGTGTTCGGCTGGAACTTGCCGTTCGAAGAGCAAGTCTTCACGGGGGAATTGTTCGAAACTCTGCGCGACGGCGAGCTGGTGGAGCGGAACGGCGGATTGTGGCGAAGCCGCGTTCGGGTCTCGCGCGTTTGCGACCGCTTGTTTGTCCATTCCGCTTATCCGACCGACAGCGAGGACAGCGTCTTCCTCGGTCCGGACTCGGTGCGTTTCTGTCGGTTTCTGAAGCGTCACCTGAGCGAAGCCAGTTCCGCACGCCGTCTCGTCGATGTCGGGTCAGGTGCCGGGGTGGGCGGTATCGTCGCGAGTGGCCTTCTGCCCGAAGCAGGAATCGAACTGGCCGACACGAACAGGAGCGCCCTCGACCTCGCGCGGGTCAACGCCGCACATCACCGGATGTCGGTGCAGGTCCTGACCAGTGACGGGCTCGAGCAGGTTCGAGAAGGCTTCGACGTTGCCATCATGAACCCGCCCTTCATCGCCGATCAGGACGGACCCGCTTACCGGGCCGGCGGCGGCCGACTGGGCGGTGAGCTGTCGCTACGATGGGCGTTGGATGCGGCGGCGAAGCTCGCACCCGGCGGCCGAGCGATCCTTTATACCGGAAGCGCGATCGTCGAGGGCCGTGACGAGATCCGCGCGACGCTCCAAGCCGAGCTGCCGGCGCTCGGCTGCACCCTGGAATATGTCGAGATCGACTCGGACATTTTCGGCGAGGAACTGGAGAAGTCTGCTTATCGGAAAGTGGAACGGATCGCTGCGGTCGGGGCCGTCATCGACAAGGCCGCTTGAAGAGGCGGTTGTGGCCCGTCGGTCGGGGCCTAGCGCGCGGCCTTCTTGAGGGCGGCGCGAACAAGGGCGTCGAGGCTTGATTCCGGTCCCAGTTCGGCCTCCGCTCTGGCCACGGCGGCGGCGGCTTCGGCGGGCCGGAAGCCGAGATTCTGCAGGGCCGAAACCGCGTCCTGGGCGTGGGAGCCGGCCGAAAGGGGGGCGGCGGCGCCCGTTGGCCCGAGCGCGACCCCGCCCGCTTTGTCCTTGAGCTCGTTGACGATTCGCTGGGCGAGCTTGGGACCCACGCCCTGGGCACGGCTGATCGTGCGGCTGTCCCCGCTCGCAACCGCGCCATGAAGCTCGTCGCCTGACAGAGCGGAAAGAATGGCCAGCGCGACTCGCGCGCCCACGCCCTGAACCGACGTCAGAAGCCTGAACCAGTCGCGTTCCGCCGCCGTCGAGAAGCCGACCAGCCGGATCGAATCGTCGGACACGAGCATTTCGGTGTGGAGCACCACTTCGTTTCCGATGGCGCCGAGACCGGAAAGCGTCCGACTGGACGCCGAAACCAGATAGCCGACGCCCTGAACGTCGATCACCGCATGATCGGCGCCGAAGCTGTCGAGCAGTCCGCGCAGCCGGGCGATCATGCCGCGGCTCCGATCGTCCGGCGGCTGGCGAGATGGTGGGCATGAGTGACCGCAACCGCGAGAGCATCGGCCGCGTCCGCTCCGGCGATCTTCACGCCCGGCAGCAGCCGCTGCAGCATGGCATGGACCTGGGACTTCTCGGCGCCACCGACACCGACCACCGCCTTCTTGACGAGCCGCGGCGCATATTCGCCGACTTCGATGCCGCGGCGGGCAGCGACCAGCAGGACGACTCCCCTCGCCTGTCCGAGCTTCAACGTGGATTGCGGATTCTCGTTGAGAAACACTTCCTCGACAGCGGCCGCTTCCGGCCGGTGTTCGTCGAGAACCTGTCCGAGCGCTGCCTCGAGCCGAACCAGCCGGGCCGGCAGAGCAAGTTTCGGATCGGTCCGGACCTGGCCATTGCCGAGGTGCCGAAGCCGGTTGCCTTCAGCGGCAATCAGTCCCCAGCCGGTGCAGCCGAGGCCGGGATCGAGGCCGAGGATGATCAAGCGCCTGCTCCTCCCGGCGGAACGATGCGCGCGAACGCCGACGGGGCCGGAACGGGACAGGCCGGCGCGAAGCGGGGTCGAGTGAGAATGTTCGGCACGCGGCCATATTGTCGCGTGAAGCGGCTGGTGGGAAGCATTGGCGGAGAATTGCGGCCGCCGCCCTCCATTTCCGCAGCGACTTGGGACCCCGTGCTAGATCCTGAACGGCTGGGTCTTGAAGAAAAGCTGCTCGCGCGAGCGGACGTCGAGCTTGGCGTAGATGCTGCGAATATGCGAGCGGATCGTGTCGATCGACACGCCATAGCGTTCCGCAAGGGCATCGGCCTCCTGGCCGGAGAGCATGGCGAGCAGCACCTTGTGCTCGGTCGCGGTCAGCCCGAAGGCGGTTGCAAGGTCGCGATACTCGACCTTGAAGGTGGCGCCCAGCAGGCTGAAGGAGATGCCATAGACCGGCGCGGTCCAGCCGATGCGCTGCGCCCGCACGAGGACGGGATCGCGACCTTCCGGGGCCGTAAGGTACAAGGTAGCGAGCACCTCCTCGCATCCCAGAATGAAGCGTTCGAGCTTCAGTTGCTGCGACGGATCAAGCGTTGAAAGGATCCCGCAGCGTTCCTCCAGCCCTTCGCGCCGCTTCAGCGCCTCCTGGGCGCAGGGGTTCGACCAGCGGATCGTCAGAGTGTCGTCGACCATCAGCATCGGCTGGGTTGCCTGAGCCAGCCAGGCCAGCGCGGCTTCTTCCGGCCGGCACGGCAACAGCGAGCCGCGGCGCTGCGACCGAATCGCATGCATTTGAAAACCCCCCGGTGGAACCTAACCGAATCACCGGGGCCCACGGCGGGTCGGGATATGGCATTTTCCCCGGCTTTGCAAAGACTGCGCTAACCTTTCTGAACCACCGGACTTCGATTGAGGAAACGTTTAGACGTCGCCTTGAATCGGGTAACAATCGCCGGCTTTCTGTGCCGAAACGGGAACCAGGAGCCGAAAGCCTCCGGTTCCTAAGCTTATCCTCAATATTGGGGATGCAGTAGAACCCGCAATCGCCTTAACCCTTTGTTTACTTTCGAGGAGCGAGTCACGGGCTGCGTCCGGCTTTTCCTCGAATGAATCCAGCCGGCTCTTTGGGAGCCGAGCAAAAGGGATTTTGGGGGGAAAGGCTGATGCGCTGGGGACTGGCGGCTTGCGCCGCATTAGGTGTCGCCGCGCCGACCGAGGCGGCGGATATCGAGAATGTGCGAACACTCGAGCTCGCCGTTCAGGGCAGGATCACCGAGCGTTGCCAGATGGGAAGCATCGGCAACATGAACTTCGGTGACCTCACCCGTCCGGGGTTGAACGCTCAAGCGCAGGTTTCGCTGAGCTGCAACATTCCCTTCAGCATGAACATCCGGGCTCAGAATGGCGGGCTGACGCACAGTCAGATGCCTTCGGGCCAGGGGTCCTATTCCGGTTCACTTCCTTACCGGATCGGGATCGCCATGCCGATTCGCCGTCCTCAGGGCGCCATCGTCGCCCGCTCGTTCGAGAGCCACCAGCTCCGGGGGGCCGGCGCCACCATCTCCAGCGAAGGCGGCATCGCCGTGGACGGGCTCGCACTGAGCGTGTCGCTCGGCCGGCCTTCGGGAGAAGCCGGTCTTCTGGCCGGCCAGTACGGGGAGACGATCGAAATAACGATCACGCCCAACTGAGTAAGGCGGCGGGTCTCCCCGCGCGCCTCATCTTGAAGTGCAAGTTGTTGAAAGCGTGGCCTACGGCAATTCCGCCCGAGGCCGCTAATGGAGGAAAGAATATGAAGACTCTTCTTCGCGGCGCCGTTGCCGCCATTGCTCTGGTCGCCGTCGCCGGCACCGCTCAAGCTCAGACGAACCGTCGTGAGTACAACGTCGCCGGCGCCCAATTCACTTTCGTCAATCCAGGATTCCTCGACAGAGTAGCCATTGGTCTCTTAGACAACGGCTTCTTCGGCATTGGGGGTGTCAACAACGGCGTTGGCACGCGCTACGTCATCACGGCCGACGCTCCGGCGGACACCGTCACTGCGACGCCGTCGATCACGACGACGTTCCAGCTGAATGGCAGCGTCAACAAGGATTGCTCGCTCTATCTCGGCAACAGCGCCTCCTCGCGCAACGTCAATTTCGGAGTCATCGGTGTCCGCACCGGCGACAATGAGAATGTGTCGGACGCTTTCGAGATGGTCGGTCCGGCCACCGCCAACGTCAACAGCGCCACCGCGGGCTGCAACTTCAACAACACCCTGACGCTGAGCAAGGCGAACGGCTCCAGCGGCATGGTGAACGCCGCGGCTGGCGGTTACGACAACACCCAGTTCCAGGCGAACATTCCGTACAGCGTCACGGCTTCGTTCACCGGTGTTGCGGTGAACACCGTTGGAGCCGGCGGTACGCGGAACCTCGTCGTTACCCAGAATGACAATAGCGAGGCTCTGACCAGCGGCGCATGGCGTTCGGCCCTGAACCTGGCGATCAACGCCCCGGTCGCGGCGAATGCACTCGTCGCCGGCAACTATTCGGACACTCTGACCCTGACCCTCGCGGCTCAGTAAGTCGGACGAAGTTCCGAAGTTCCAAGACTCTGGAAGGGGAAAGAGAAATCTTTCCCCTTCCTTAGCTTTCCTCGGATAGCCGAAGCGCCGACTTCCAAGAGCGGGTGGGGTATGATCGCGTATAGCAACTTCCGGTGCGCCGTCCGGCGCACGGCCTTTTTCATTGTCGCCCTTGGGCTGATCGCCGCGGCAACCGTGGCTTACGCGATGCGCGTGTCGCCAATGGTGCTTGAGCTGGAATCGCGCGGAAGCCAGGCCGTAGGGCGGGTCGAAGTGCAGAACCTCAATCAGGGGAACCTTGCCTTCGAGACCCGGATCACCCGTCTCGAATATAATGAGGACGGAACGACACGCGAGACTCCGGCCGACGAGGACTTCCTGATCTTCCCGCCGCAAGGCGTCCTCCCTACCGGCGGCCGTCAGGTTGTGCGCGTGCAATGGGTCGGCAACCCGGAGCTCGCCGCTTCACAGGCCTATTATCTGTCCGTTGCCCAGCTTCCGGTTCCGCTCGAGCCGGGACAGGAAGATTCGGTCGGTGCCCAGGTACAGATCGTCTACAACATGAAGGCGCTGGTCGTCGTCGCTCCGCCGGGCGCGGAGCCGAACGTAACCGCTGAGAGCGCCCGCTCGATCGTCTACCGGCCGGCGCCTCCTCCGGGTTCCAGCGAAGAACAGCCGCAGCGCCCCGGGGTCGAGGTGATCCTTCGCAACACCGGACGCCGCCACGCGATGATGGCGGGGCTGACCTGGCACCTGATCGGCACCAATGCACAGGGTCAGACGGTTCGCCTCGAGATCAGTCCGGACGAGCTCAACCGCACCATCGGCACCGGCTATGTGCCCGCGCTCGGCCAGCGAACCTTCATCCTTCCAACCAACGAACTGTTCGGACCGCAGCCGATCAGGGTGACGTTCTCGCGGTGAGGGGCAGCTGGCTCTTCTGTACGGCGGCACTTCCCGCCCTTTTGACACCGACTCTTGCGCTTGCGCAGGCGACCGTGCCGCTGCCCTCTCAGGAGCGCCCCGGCGCAACGGGTGGCTCGCCTGCACAGGTTCCGCTGCCGCAAGGTGAGGATCGGGGGCCGCTCCCGCCCACTTCACCGGAACAGCAAGTCACCAGCCCGGCGTCGCCGCCCCTCGGGCCGCATGGCCGCCCCGACATCAATCCCTACGAGCGCGACATCGACATGACGGTGCCGCTCACCTACCGCAACCGCAACCTCGGCGAGATTGAGGTACGGCTGACCTTCGACGATCGGCTGCTCGTCAATTCCGAGGCCTTCCTGCGCTTGATTCGCACGCAGTTGAATGATGAGGCCTTCGAACGTCTGTCGAGCCAACTCAGCGACCAGCGGCTATTCTCGTCCGAGGATCTCGAGCCGACCGGAGTGGCGCTGGAATATGATTCATCAAGCCTTTCGGTTGTCGTCCTTCGGATCGATCCCTCGCAACGCGCAGTCGAGCTTCTGTTCGCCCCTCCGCGGGACGACCAGCAGGACATCGATCTCCAACCGGCGGGCTTCTCTGCCTACCTGAACCTGAACCTGCTCCAGAGCTACTTCTGGGAAGCGTCGCGGCAGGATCCGCCGACCGTCAACCTCAACGGGGCTGTTCGGCTGGGAGGCGTCGTGTTCGAAGCCGACGGAGAATTCGGCCAGCAACTCGGATTCACCAGCGAGGAGTATAAGTTCGAGCGGAACTATGCTCGTCTCGTCTATGATCAGCCGCAGCACTTCCGCCGCTTCTATCTCGGCGATCTCACTCCGGAAATCCGCGGCCAGCAGAGCTTCATCCAGATGGGCGGCGTTGGCGTTGTCCGCCAACGCCGGCGGTTCAACGCCTTCCGGTCGGCGGTTCTTCAGGGCAATCGCCAGCTCGTGCTTTCGCGCGACTCGACAGTCCGCGTTCTTCGCAATGGCGTCTTGTACCGCGAACTGCGCCTGGACGCCGGCAGCTATGACTTCAGTGCGCTTCCGCTGCTTACCGGAAGCAACGACGTCCAGATCGAGATCCGGGACAGCTCGGGGGCGGTCCAGAGCCTCAACTATCAGGCCTATCTCGATCCGATCGACCTCGATCCCGGCGATTATGAATATGGGGCCTATCTCGGTCCCACCAGCCGAACTTTCGGCCGCTCTCCTGAATATGGTGGACCGCTGGCTTTCACGGGCTTCTATCGGAAGGCGTTCTTCAATCGACCAGCCATCGGCATCGGGCTCCAGGCCAGCGAAGCCGTCCAGACCCTCACCGGACAAAGTCAGTTCCTGATCGGAAGCGGCTCCCGTGTCCTCATTGACGCTGGTGTCAGCAACGCGAAGGCAGTCGGCCGCGGTTTCTCTGTCGGGCTCGCCTATGACCAGATTATCGAGCGCGCCGGCCTTGTCGACAATCTCACCGTCCGAGCCGATTACGTTTCGGAAAACTACGCCACTCTGGGCAACTTTCAGGGCCTGAATTCGACTCAATGGTCAATCAGCGGCCAGTATTCGCGCTCGGTGAACACGAGATTCACGGTGCTCGCCGGAGGATCGTACATTGCCGGCCGCAATGGCACAGGCGACAGCTATCGGCTGAGCGCCTCGGCCTATTACCGAATTTCCGACCGATGGCTCCTTCGGGGCGGCGTGGACTATGCCGATTTCGCCACGGACTTTGCTCGCGGATCGGGTCTCGGCTTCAGCGTCTCGATCGTTTGGCAGCCAAGCTACAGACGCCGTGCCGAGCTGCGCCATGAGAGTGCGTTCGAAACTACGGAGCTGTCTTATACGCAGACCGGGCTCAATGAACTCGGCAGCGTCGGGTTCGGCGGCGTTCTGACTCGCGAGGATGAGCAGGTGACCGGCCAAGCCTTCGCGGATTATGTCGGCAATCGCTTCGACGCAGGCATCAGCCATGCCAGCTTTGGGCGGAGCATCGGCAATTTCGGAGATCTCAATGTCACCACGATCAGGGTGGGTACGACCTTGGCGATCGCGGACGGCCAGTTCGCCGTTGGCCGACGAATCAGCGACAGCTTCATGATACTCTACCCACACGAAAATCTCGGTGGTCGAAGCGTGGTCGCCGGGCAGTCGCTGGCGAGAAACGACTATATCGGGCGCAGCGGTGCGCTGGGGGGAGCACTCAACAACTTCCTTACTTCCTATGTCACGCAGTCGGTTCAGTATGACGTCGAGGACGCTCCCACGGGTTACGACACAGGCGCGGGTGTCGTCCGGGTTCGGCCGCCCTATCGCAGCGGCTACGCTTATCGAATCGGCACCGACGCCTTCGTCAGCGCGGTCGGCACGCTCCAGCTGCCGGACGGTCGCCCCGTGTCGCTGGTCGGCGGCCGAGTGACTCTGCTCGGCGAAACAACCGGAGATCCATTGCCGTTCTTCACCAATTCTGCCGGCCGTTTCGCGATTGCCAACCTGCTCCCGGGTCGCCGCTATCGGGTGGAGATCTATGGCATGGTGCAAACGTTCGAGTTCGAAACCCCGGCTGATACTGACGGGCTCGTCAATCTCAACACAATAGCTTTGCGGGCCAGCAACTGAGGATTCGAGGATGCGCACTCTCTCACTGATCGCCGTGGCACTAACGGTGCTGGCCAGTTCTCCGGTGCAGGCTCAAGGCGCCCCGCCTCCGGCGTGCCGACTGCGCATCGATGCCGGGGCGTCGAGCTGGATCATTCGGGGTTACGATCCATTCGGATCCGACGAGCCGTCGGCCACTTTCGAGCTCGTCTTCACCAACGACGGCGATGCTGAGTGCAGCTTGTTTCCCGTCTTCAGTGTCGATCGGGGCGCGTTCGGCCTGCTTGGCGGATCGGGGCGGCGGATACCCTATGCTCTGGTCGACTTGTTTGGATCCTATGATGCCACGCCTCGCTCTGGCCGAACGATCCAGCGCCCTTCGCGTCGAAACGTCATTGTCGGTCCGCGAAGCCAGCAGGTGGTCCAGTATCGTTTCGTCGTGGCGAGCGAGGCTATCGAAAGGGATGGGCTGTTCGAGCAGCAGATCCAGGTCGATGCGGAAACCGGCGAAGGCATTTCGATCGCTTCGCGCCAATTGGTGCTCGGAATCGACGTGCTGCCGTCGGCATCCATGAGCCTGGCTGGCGCCTATCGGATGAGCAGCAACGGCCAGGCGGTGGTCGACTTGGGCGAGTTGCGCGAAGGCATGGCGCAGGTGCCGCTGCAACTGCATGTCGAGAGCACACGCAATTTCAAGCTCAGGGTAGAGTCGCGCAACAACGGCCGGCTTGTTCTTCGCGGCACCGATTGGGACGTTCCGTACCAGCTGCGTGTCGGCAGCGACACCGTGCAACTTGCCGGCGGGCGCGGTCAGGTGACCGGGCCAGGCGGCGGGGGAACAACGCGCGCGGCGCTGCCTATCCACTTCCGGATCGGAGACGTGTCGAACCGGCGAGCCGGTACCTATAGCGATGTCGTGACGATCTCGGTTGAGCCGCTTTAAGAGGCACTACATACTGACCTAAGCCCTTGCTGTCCCACTCTCCCGCGAGACGGCTCTCGTGCGGCGACGGCACCGCTCTCACCAAAACTCCGATCTTGTCGTCAAGGCAGGTGACTCCGAAGCGATTCGCATCGATTCGCATGGCCGTTGGTGAGTTTTCAAGCAGCGGCTCGGCTTTGCATCTGCTCTTGTCGATTTGTTTGCATGCCCTCGCTAGTCCGATCCACCTCTTGGTTAAGGCTGCATTGACTAGCTTAACAATTGTTTCGATGTCTTTTCGGATTTTCCGCCGCTGAACAAAAAGTCGCCGAGATCGTTTTCGATCACTGAAAAGGTCGAATACAGGCAAGACCCCGTCTGAGACTTAACCTTTTGCACATTCGAGACGAGTAGCTGGATCGCTGATTGGCACGCACCATCAGCGGGAAGGTACCCATATGTTGCGCAGTGTTGCTGTCGGGTTTGTTGCGTACGCGGCGTTCATCGCATCGGCTCCGGCCGGAGCCGAATCGGTCGGCATGCAATTGCAGCTCACCGTTCCGGTGTCCTGCCAGGTTCGCTACCAGCCTTCAGGTGGCGGTGGCGCTCAGGGCGGTCCGGTGAACCTGGGCGAGCTCAACGAATTCTGCAACGCACCGGGCGGCTACCAAGTCGTCGTGAGCTACGCGCCCGGGACGCTCCGCGGCACCGTGCTGATGGTCGGCGAGGACCAGGTCGTCCTCAACGGTTCCGGCCAGGCGGTAGTCAGCCAGGCGCCAGGCGCCCGGCGCCGCTCCCGCCCGCTCGTGGCCATGCCGGGCGAAAGCGGCTTCGACACCGACCGCCTCGAGTTTCAGATCAACCCGATCTGATCGCTGCAACGGACCAGGCAATTGGCTGCGGTCGATCGGCAGGACCGTGATTTGGTTCTGCTTGCCGAACGAGTAGAGCAGCAGGCACCCCGATCGGTGACGGGCGAGTTCGGCCCGTGCCATTTTCGAGGCTCGCCGCCTCAGCGTGCCTCCGCTCGGGAGCCGCGCTCGACCACTTCATATTCGGTGCCGTCGTCCAGCCGCACCTGCATTCGCGCCACCCAGTTGGCCGCAGCGGCGCTGCCCAGTCGCAGACGCAGCAGATCGACCCTGGCGTCGGGGACCAGGCGCGCCTGCCCGGCCTGTGCCGTGCGGCTCGCATTGCCGTCGGCACCGCTCTCGACCTCCAGTCGGTATTCAGCCTCTAAGGGCCGGGACGAGTTACCGACCACCCGGAGTTCGACTCCTTCCGCCGTGGCTTGCACCGCCAGTCGGACCGGTTTCTCATCCAAGGGGGCCGACACCAGGACCGATCCCGCAATCAAAGCTGCCTTCCACGCCATGGTGGTTCCTCGCTTGGTTGACGCTCATTGCTGCGGCGGATTGACGACGGCCTGGAGGATCGCTGCAGCGGTCACAGCAGCCGCCTGTTCCTCCAACTGCGACTCTTCGGCGCGAACGGATGAACTCGGCAACACGATCGACGCGATCACTTGCTCCTCGATATTGTCGGGATCAGCCGAGCCAGCCGCCAATCGCCGAGCGGCCGCTTCGGACGAGGGTCGATCCCGGCTCCGCTGCTCGGCGAGAAGCCGTTGCTCGGCAGACAAGATGGCAGGATTGGCCCGTCGGAATTCAGCGGCCCGAGACTCGATGACTCGACTGCAGCTGGGCGGACGTTCCCGATCCTGATCTCCAGCGACCAGGTCGCAGCGGTCAGCACCCTCCACCGGCGAGACCGCGGCCGTGCGACCCTCCGACCGGCGCGACAGCGGCTCAGAGGCCTGAGCGCTGCGTCCGCCACTATAAACCTGCTGCTGAGGCCGTGGATGCCGCTCGACCGTCAACTGATCGGCTTCGGGCTCCGATGCCCGTTCGGTGGATAGCTGGACCGAGGCTACCGTGAGATCCGGATGCCGCGCCGGTACAGCAACGGACCGGTCGCGCTCGGCGATCTGGTCCATCGGCTGAAGGATCGGCTGGCCACCGACCGCCGCTGGGCCGACCAGGACAATCGCGCAGACGAGTCTCCCCAACAGTGTTTCAATCATCATGGCACTCACCCGTCGGCTCAACGCCGCCTTTCCTCACCTTCCCGGGGCGCCGCCGAGGGACGTCTGTGTCACCTGCAGGCTTTGACCGCCTGATTGCTGGATTCCCAGATTGGGGAGACCGTTTCCTTCCTGAGTCCAGACCAAACGATTGCCGGTGCCTGTCTGCTGCGCTGTCATGGCGTTGTCGGAGCCGTTCTGCGTGAGGATAGCGCGATTGTCGGCGCCGTCCTGGAGAAGCGACAGGTCGTTGCCGGTGCCCGACTGGATGAGGATGGCCCCGTTATGCACCGAGCCTTGAGCTGTCTGGCGAGCGGTGGCCAGGTTGTTATAGCCCGACTGGGTGAGGAACAGCACATTCTTGCCGATGCCGCCTTGCTCGACACGACCCTCATTGTTGTCACCCCGCTGGAGCAATTCGGCATAGGCGGTTCCCGTTCCTGTCTGTTCGACAGCGCCCCGATTGCCGTCGCCATGCTGGACCACCCGGACAAAGGCGTTGGGCGCCCACTGGACGATGGTGGCATGATTCGCATCGCCGATTTGCTCGATGAAGGCGCCGCGCCCCGAAACCGACGGCATTGGCAGCTCGACCTGAGGCGCGAGGGCCTGTCCATTGCGGCTGGATATGCCTTGGTCGCCGTCATTGCCGTTGCAAGCACTGCCAGCGCCCCGACCGGCACCGCCGCCGCAAGCATTTGCGGGCGGAACATGGCCGCTGTCAGAGATGCCGTCGCCACTTCGAACCTGAGCCATGGCTGGGGTCAGCAAAGCTCCCGTGATCAGCCCCGCGAGAATGATATTGGCCCAGTTCATGGCGTCCTCCTTTTCAAAATCTGTACGCCCGAACAGGTAGGTAGACATTCTTGAGCCCAGCCCATCGACCATCCCCAAATGGGACAACGAGAGTCCGGTTCGGCATGCCTATGCGCTCGGCCGTTCCCGCGGCAAGCCGCCAAGCATGAGTTTGCGAACGATTCTGCCGAACCTTGCTCACTCTATACCGTCGTTCCGACTTGGCGGCTCGAAAAACCCTCGCTCCTGGCGAATGCCGGAACAAGGCGAGTTCTGAGTCACGACCGCAAAGACTGCGCTGCCGGTCTGAGCGACTCTCGCGGCTAGGTCGGTCATTTCACTCCCTGTCCCTTGCCCCTGCCCCTGCCCCTGCCTTGCCCTTGCCCTTGCCCTTGCCCTTGCCCTTGCACTTGCACTTGGCAGACATCGTGAAAACCGGGCGAGAATCCCTTTCTCTCAGCTGCCGCTGCGGCGACCTTCCACCTGCCCCGGCTGAAGCTGTGCCCCAGTGGCGGGGACTTCCCTCACCGGCACCTCGCGCGGCCGAACCCGCATCGGCGCTGAACTTCGGGCGTTCTCCATCGCCCGCTCCACCTGTTGAGGCGAGAACAGGCCATCCCGTTCCTGCCGGTAGCGCCAGAGCATCGGCCAGGCCGCTTCCTGGTCGGCGAAGCTCCAGAGGTTGAGCTCGACCCCTTCCATGATCAGCGCATAAACCGCCTTCTCGATCGCCTGCTGGAGAGCGATATGGTCCGGCTCGTTGACGGTGAATCCCGCTTCCGCCTCCAGCAGCTCCTTGAAAGCGACGAAACGGAAGGCGCTTCCACCCAGCGCCTGGCTGGCGATCGTCTTGGAAGCGGTCACTGTCGTCAGCACCTCTCCGGTGCGCACCGAGACGGCCCGCAAGTAGACGGTCACCGTGTCCTGGCGGTATTGCGTACGACCGCCAATGCCGAGGAAGGCCGCACCGGCGCCGCCGGTCACCGTGTTGGTGTCGTAGCTGATGATTCCGCCCTCGAGGAGCACGCCGGCGAACAGCATCGCGGGAAGCGCCTGAGGATTGACGTTGGTTTCGCCTAGATACCGCTCGCGCATCTCGCGGATGATCTGCCGCTCGTTCAGGAGATTTCGGAGCTGCTCCCGCTCGACAATGGTGAACCAGCGGCGATTCCCTGCATCCTGCAAGGCTCGAACCACGATCGAGGCGCCACCCTGGGTCACGGCCCGGGACAGCGTCTGCTGCCCGTTCTCGCTGGAGCGAAACTGGCCGGTCTGGTCCGCGAAGTTGTAAATTGCGATAGCCACCGGCCGCTCGGGCGGCGGCAGTTCCATCAGCATGCGCTGGGTCTGCGTCTGCTTCGGATACTGAGCCATCCGGTTCATCGTCGGGATGTCCGAAGGCCCTTCGCCCGGTCCGCCGACACTCATGCAGCCACTCAGGATCGACGCGCCAGCGGCAAGAAGCGCGAGCTTGAACCTAACCTCCCCACCCATCGCCGTTCAGCCTGGGATATCGACGAAGGTCGGCACAACAATCACCGTTTCCTCACCGGTCGCATCGTTGACGATTGTTATCGTCACGTCCTCGAGACCACGGACGAAGTTGATTGTCTGACCGCCAAAGCTGATGGTGCCGCGCTCCTGCGGATTATCGCCAAAGATCGCGTCGACGAGCTGGGAAGAGAGCGCCGAAAGGAGCCGCGACTGAAGCTGCCGGGCGAAGATGTCGGCCTGCGAACTCGTGCTCTGCGTTCGCGGGTCGCGATAGTCGTTCTGGGCATTGGCGATGCCCAGGAGATGGGCGGAATTGAAAGGATTTCCCCCAAAGCTGGGGTTGATCGGCTGATAGGTAAGGTCCTGCGCCGACGCCGGCGTAACCATCATCACCATCGCCGTTCCCGTAAGAAGGCAGCGCAACGAGCGCCCACCCTTCTGCAGCGGCCGCAACAAATCAGTCATTCAGACATCTTTCTGCCGTCATCGAGGACAGTCCCCATAAAGGTTGGCGTTGCGCTTCACTGCTCGAAGTATGTTCCACGATTCTTACAAGCCGACCTCTATCCGGCGTTGCGGCCACTGCCGCGCCCGGCTTGGAATGCCTTGCCCCACCGTGAATACTCGGCACCCTTCCGGTGAAGCAGAAATCTGCATCCGCGCAGCCGGCGACATTGTCTCAATCTGGCACGTGAAACAGTCAAATCTTGCCGGAGAGCCGCTTGTGGTCCGTCGCCACCTTCAGTCGGTGAATTGTGATTCATGGAATCCCGATAGCGAACCGGCTCTTGGCGCTGCCTCTACGGGAGCAAGCACAGAGGCTCGAGTCCGAAGCCCAACCCGCGCCAGGAGCACGGCCAAGGTCATTCGATGACGGGCACGAGCTCGTAGACGTCGAGGATGGCTCCGTTGGGCGGAAACGGTACGACCAGGCGATAACGAAAGGGTCCGATGCGCTCGATGATACCGGCGACATCGCGCTCCGGCCGCTCGCCATAGGCGGGCGACGCCTCCTCCCGATGCATGGCCCGCGAGCCGACGAAGATGCTGCGCCTCGGTCCGTCCTCGTAGACGTAGCCGCCGGGGCGATCGGTCCCCGTCTGCTTGGTGAACGAAAGTCGCTCGGTTTCGGCGCCAACATGACAGAAGAAGCTCCGGGTCGGGATATAGGCGCGGCGACCGCGGGGCGCCGAGCCGATCCGGATGAGTCGACACTGATAGGGCCCGGGAGCCAGCGCCGCGTGCGGCAGGGCGGAGTCGGGATCGAGCAGGTCGCCTTCGCTCGCAACGGCTCTGGCAAAGCCGGCGGACCGGGCGGTCTCGAGCGCCTGGGACCAGGCGTCCCTTATGCGCTCGAGTCGGTCGATGTCATGGTCCAGGAGGACCCTCCGCCACGCAGGCGTCACAGCTCCCGGTTCGACATCAACGATCGCGCTCGGGGGCGCCGCGCCTTGACGGGCGCAGCCGGACAATCCCAGACCGCTGACGAGAAGAAGGAGCAAGATCCCAGGCCGAACTTTTCGCGCGCTCACGGTAAAAACCCTCTGTCGCGACTCCCTCGCTCCGGCTGCGCCAAAGTGGTTTACAAAAGGTTAACGCCGCGATGAGGCGGGCTCCTGGCGCCACAGGGCATCGCACGTCGGGACATTTCGGGCCGAATCGATTCGACTCCGGGAGAAGATCCAGAATGAGACGAGTGACACGCAGCGCTGACGCGCGAGTTCGCGCCAGGTGAGCGTGGAGCGATTGCGCCGCTCAGTTGCGCTTCGATCCTGCGGTCGCGGATCGCGCGCGGCTCGTCAGAGCGCGACGCTGTTCAGGATCCCGTCCATCTCTCGGGTGACCTGGGGCGTGATGTCCATTTCATTGTTCCAGCCATAGGCATGGTCGCGTTCGAGCACGACGCTGCATGCCGAACGGGTGATGACCCGGCTGAGCGCTTCGCCCAGAGCTCGATCGATCTGTTGCTGCCCGCGCTGCTGAGCGGCAATGAAACGGGCGTTCTGCTGCTGCTCCGCGGCCTGTGCCTGCTGGGCCAGCGTCGCCAGCTGGCGCTGATATTCGATCGGCGCGGTCGAGCTCTGGCGGGCCTCGAGTGCACGCCGCTGAGCATCGATGGCCGACTGCTGCTGGCCGAGCTGAGCGGAAAGCGTCGACTGCATCTGGCGAAGCTGCGCCTGCATCGACTGGCCGGCTCGGGAGGCGCCGATCGCCGCAGTCCGCGAGAGGAGGCAGATGCCGGCGACCGGCGGCCCGAACGTCTGCGCCGACGCAGACAGGCCGGCGCAGGCGAACAGGGCGACGGAAATCGCTCCGACAAGACGAACCTGCCTGATCCTCACGCGATCAGCTCGCCGCCGCGACCCGATCGGCGCAGGCCTGTTCCTGCCAGACGACTTCCGACACCGTCACGTTGTAGCGGCGGGGTTGGCGCTCGAAGCGGATCTCCATCCGGCAACGGATCCGTTCGCTGCTTCCCGGCTCGACCGGGAAGAAGAGGATATAGTTCCAGCGCCGGGTAATCCCTTCGTTGAAATGAGGCGGGCCGATCAGTCGGTAGATGCTGAACTTGTCGACTCCCGGGGTAATCGCCCGCACGACCTCCGGCATGACGGTTGCCCCCGGCCGGTTCCGCTCGCGCGGCACTTCCCGGAACGCGGAGGCATCGACGATGCCGGCATAGCCAGATCGTGGATCGTCCGCCGCCAGGGCTCCGGTCGACGTGAACAGCACCGGTCCGAACAGGGATGCCGCAACAAAGATGTTCGATCGCATGGAATTCATCCTCCGTTGGCAGTGAGGCGGACGCTCAGAAGGCATAGCCGATTCCGACATTCGCCCCGGCACGCTGCTGGGTGTCGTAGGTCGCTCCGGCCCGGACGACGGTTCGGCCGTCGTCCATCACGCGTGAAAGGCCGATCGCGAAGGCCGACTGGCCCTGGAAGGTGCCGGCCCCGATCGAGAGCATGCCCCGCCCCGGTTCGAACGCCTGGGGAAGCGCCGCGGCCGCCAAAGCTCCGGCAACCCCCGCATTGGAGTCGCGCCGGACATCGGCGATGTCGAACTGGAGCGCGGCCACTCGCTGATCGGTATAGGCGTTGGCCGATGCCAGAGTGGTGGCCAGTCCGTCGTTGAGCTGCTGGACATTGACGGCGTCGGTCGGGGCGACTCCCGCCGCAACGTTCTGGACGACGTTGCCGCCCATGTTCACGGTCGTCGAGGCACCGACGGTCAGACCGCCATTGGCGGTGACCATGCCGGCGAAGGTCGGATTGTCGGCCATTGCCACCCGAAGTTCGTTGCCGTTCAACGTCACGACCGTGTTGGCCCCGGCCGTGACATTCAGAGTGCCGTTCGATGGCATGTTGGTCGACGGGCCGCCATTGGCCTGGATGTTCCAGCCGGCGCCCGCCGTCTGGTTGACCGCCTGCAAGGCATCGTTGACATTGTTGTACGTGTTGCCACCGACGTTCAGGACGGTCGACACGGTGCCCGTCGTCGGATCGTAGGTCGAACCGCCACCCAGGCTGTTGGCGATCGTGTCGCCGAGATTGGTGACATTGTTGCCGACATTGGTGATGCTGCCCTCGATCGTCGACACCCGGTTGTCGAGATTGGCGACATTGGTTTCGACGTTCGTGACCCGCCCGCCGAGATTGTTGATCGCATTGGTCGCATTCTGCGCGACCTGATCGAGCTGCGCCACGTTGACGGCGTCGGTCGGGGCGGAGCCGGCCGCGACATTGGTGATCTGCCGCTCGGCACCCGCTCGTCCGACCGAAACCTCGCCTGCCGAACTTTGCGGTGCGGCGAGGGCATAAGCGGTATAGCCGATCCTCGATCCCACCACCGTTTCGGCGCCGGCACCCAAAGCCACGCTTCCGGAAAAGCTCGCATTCGCTCCCGGTCCGATGGCGATCGACTGGATCCCGTTGGCCTGCGAATTGGTACCGAGGGCGATCGCGTCCGCCTGGGCCACCTGCGCGTTCTGGCCGATCGCCGTACCCCCCGGAGCGGTCGCCTGAACGATGGCGCCATTGCCCATGCCGATGCCGTTGTTGCCGTTGACCACGGTCGTCGGGCCGATCGCGATCGATTCCTGCCCGACCGCGAGCGAGTCGGCCGCGGTCGAATTGGCGTGGAAATACTGGATCGGCGTCACCGCGAAGGAGGCGAGGGAATTGGCGAGCTGCCGGAGCGTCACCGCATCCTGCGCTTGAGTGCCGTCGGCGACATTGGTGATCTGGCGATAGGCACCCGCATTCCCCACCGACACGGAGCCGAGCAGGACCTGGTCTGTCGTATTGTACGGCACGTAGCCGGTTCCAGCCGGGATCTGGCCTGTGACCGGAGCCAGCGCACGATCCGCAACCGAGCCGGCGCCGAGCGCCAACGACCCCTCTACGGAAGCCTGGGAATCGCGACCCAGCGCCACGGCGTTCGCAGCGCCTGCCTGCGCCTGATAGCCGAGCGCGGTCGAGCCCAGGCCTTGCGCGAACGCGTCCGCTTCCGCCAGGCCCGCCTCGTTGGTGCGGGCATAGCGCAGGCCGTCGCCGTTGGCGTCCGTATAAGCGGTGGAGGTGTCACCGGCGATGTTGGTAATCGTGTTGCCGATATTGGTGACGTCGCCCTCGACCGTCGTGATCCGGCCGTCCAGGTTGGCGATATCGCCCTCGACCGTCGTCACCCGGCCGTCCAGATTGGCGATGTCGGTGCTGTTCTGGGTCACCTGCTGGTTGGTGGCGAAGAGCTGCGATCCGTTCACCGAATCGGTCGAGCTGGCCGATAGTCGGCCGGCGGCGACGTTGGTGATCGTCCGCTCCGCGCCCGCCGAACCGACGCTGACCGTCGAGGTCGGCGCCGTTCCGGCGAACGCATAAGCGGTCCCGCCGATCGTCGTTCCGGTGGTGCCGATGGCGGCAGCGGTCGTGCTTCCCAGACCCAGAGCCACGTCGCCGGCATTGTTGGCGATGGCATTGGGGCCGATCGCAACCGAATCCGTCCCCAGCGCCTGCGAGTCGCCAAGCAGCGAATTGGCGCGGAAATATTTGATGCCGGCGCCATTGTTGATGTCGTTGATCGTGTTGCCAAGGTTGGTGACATCGCTCTCGACGGTCGTGACCCGGGCGTCCAGGTTGGTGACGTCGCCTTCCACCGTCGTCACCCGCCCGTCTAGGTTGGCGATGTCGGTGCTGTTCTGGGTGACCTGCTGGTTGGTCGCGAAGAGCTGCGACCCGTTCACCGAATCGGTCGAGCTGGCCGAAAGCCGGCCCGCCGCGACATTGGTGATTGTCCGCTCCGCGCCCGCCGCGCCGACGCTGACCGTCGACGTCGGTGCCGTTCCGGCAAAGCTGTAGGCAGTCCCGCCGATCGTCGTCCCGGTGGTTCCGACGGCCGCTGCGGTCGTGCTTCCCAGCCCCAAAGCCACGTCGCCCGCATTGTTGGCGATGGCATTGGGCCCGATCGCAACCGAATCCGTCCCAAGCGCCTGCGAATCCGCAAGCAGGGAATTGGCGCGGAAATATTTGATGCCGGCGCCATTGTTGATGTTGTTGATCGTGTTGCCGAGGTTGGTGACATCGCTCTCGACGGTCGTGACCCGGGCGTCGAGGTTGGTGACGTCGCCTTCGACCGTCGTCACCCGCCCGTCCAGACTGGCGATGTCGGTGCTGTTCTGGGTGACCTGCTGGTTGGTCGCGAAGAGCTGCGATCCGTTCACCGAATCGGTCGAACTGGCCGAGAGCCGGCCGGCGGCGACATTGGTGATCGTCCGCTCCGCGCCCGCCGAACCGACGCTGACCGTCGACGCCGGCGCCGTTCCGGCGAAGGTATAAGCGGTCCCACCGATCGTCGTTCCGGTGGTTCCGACGGCCGCGGCGGTCGTGCTTCCCGAACCCAGAGCCACGTCGCCGGAATTGTTGGCGATGGCCGTGTCGCCGAAGGCGAGCGAGCCCGCGCCCAGTGCCTGGCTGGTGCTTCCGAGCGCAACGCTTCCCTGGCCGACGACGACGTTCTGATAGCCGATGCCGACGGCACCCTGGGCGGGCGTTCCGGGCGTGCTGACCGCCTGGCCGCCGCCGCCGACGAAGTTGGTGTTGCCCATGGCCACGGACCCGTTGCCGGTCGCCGTATTGTCGAGGCCCTGAGCCACGGCGCCGTCTCCGGTCGCGGTGTTCGGGTCTCCGATCGCCACCGCGCCATTGCCGTTGGCGAGATTGCCGGCTCCGACGGCGACGGCGCGCCCGCCCGTGGCCGTCGACCCGTTGCCGATGGCCACGGCGTCGGCCGAATTGGCGAGAGCGCCATTGCCCATGGCGATCGCATTGTCGGCGCTGGCATTGGCGCTGGTTCCGATCGCCAGCGCATTCACGCCGGTCGCCTGAGCGAGCGCCGAAATTGCGACGGCGTTGACAGCTGTCGCGTCGGTGTCGACGCCGATGGTGATGGCGTTGACGGCGGTCGACGCGCTGTCTCGACCGATGGCGATGCCGCTTTCGCCGCTTGAAGCGGCACGGTCGCCCATCGCGACGGCGTCCGCGGCCGTCGCCTGGGCCAGGTTACCGACGGCGACCGCATAGTCGCCGGCGGCATTGGCCTGGACGCCCAGCGCGGTGGCGTTGGCGGCCGTCGCGCTTGCCGCCCGGCCCAGGGCGGTGGAAAGCGACCCTGTGGCCACGGTCCGGGCGCCGACCGCGGTACCGCCGAGATCGGCCGAGCTTTCGGCGCCCATTGCGATCCCCTCGACCCCGCTCGACTGCGCAGCCCTGCCGATCGATATGGTGCTGTTCCCATTCGTGACACTGTTGAGGCCGAGGGCAAGGCCTGCAAAGTTGGTGGCGGTGGCCCCGGTCCCCATGGCGACGGTGCTGTTTCCGTCGGTGCTGCTGCCGGTTCCGATTGCGATCGTCTGGAAGCCCAGAGCCGATGCATCCGCGCCCATTGCGGACGTCTGCTGCCCGTTCGCGACCGTCCTTGCGCCCAGGGCGACGGCGTCATCATTGGAAGCGCTTGCACTGGAACCCAGGGCAGTAGAATTTTGGCCGGCGGCCGTGGCCAAAGTTCCCGCCGCGGTGGCATTCAAAGCGGAGGATCGGGCTCGGTCTCCCAAGGCGACTGCCGAAGGCCCGTTGGTAACTCTGGCCGCGTTGCCGATGGCGACGGCGCTGGTCGAGGCAGCGTCTGTCGCGACGATCACCCCAGAATTCCCAGCAATCGCAACGCTGTTGACGCCGGCGGCCGTCACCTGGTTGCCGATCGCGACGGCATTCGTGGCCGTCGCGGAGCTAGCCAGGCCGACGGCTGTGCCTTCCAGGCCGCTCGCGTCAGAGCCAACCCCCAGCGCGGTGCTTCGATCGCCCGTGGCCGCGGCCAGGGCGCCGATTGCCGTTGAACTGAAACCGGATGCGGTCACATCCTGGCCGATGGCAATGGCTGCCTGAGCGAGTGCGCCTGTCCCAGGAACTGTGCGCGCGCCAATGTAGATGGAGTTCAAAGACGACGCGATCGATTGGAAGCCGAGAGCGATCGCGTTCTGGGCGCCCGCACTGGCTGTTGAGCCATGAGCAACGGAGTCCAGTCCGATCGCACTTGCCAGGCTTCCAATCGCGATTCCGCGCAGTCCGCCGGCACTGGCACTGCATCCGACCGCAATCGCATTGCCGTTGGTGGCTGCAGCTTCGGTCCCCGGGCAGTTACCGCTGATGCCGATTGCGCCACCAGCCGTTGCCGTGCCGCTCCCGGCGGAATATTGAGCCTGTGCGGGCGAGGACAGGCCGAGCGCCAAAATGGCGGCCAGGCCGCCGAACATGCTCGGCGAGCTGACCGAGGATAGCAGCGCCGGACGAGCCGCGCCGCCGAATCCCAGCGCTCCGATACCGATCTTCGTTCGATCGACGCCAAGGACCCGGTGGGCCATCCGCAGCACCGACATGAGCCGGCGGCGCTGCGACCAGCTCGCCCCCTCCCCGCCAAGGACCCAGTTTCCGGCGAAGCCGAACCGGCGATTCTGCGAAGCGCGCTCAACTCCGAACATGGCATTTCCCCTTACCAACAGCTCGCTGCGACCCTCCCGCCGTCAGCCGAGCAATCCACAGGCCCTCACCCCCGAATGGTGCGAGAACTTCCGACCTTCACCCTTTGGCTGGCGAGCGGGGGCCGAGGACGGCCTTCGTTCGCATTGCCCTTGTCCCGAATCACGGATTTTCCCGGCCCTGAGCGACGCTGACGACCACACAAGTGCCGCCGCTCGCGACCAGCAGAGCCTGGCCCTGATTGCCGCCGAGTTCGTAGAGCGGGACGCCCGACAGCGTGCCTGAGTGGACACTGCCAGCGGGCAGCAGCGACACGACCTGGTCGCAGGAGCGGTCGAACGGGGCGACTCGAACCAATTGACCCTCGCAGCCCTGGCCCACCGGAGCCGCCATGACGATGCCTGCCGCCTGCCCGCGATGATCGGGGCCGCTATAGTTCATTCCGACGAGCCCCTGGACCGCATGATCGTCCGGCGATTCACGCTCCGCCCGCACCTGAACGTTGTGGGCGGCGCCATGGGCAACCACATTTCCAAGCGCCGTGAAGAGACCGGCGCACCGGCGCACCCCAAGGCGATCTGATTGCTCCTGGAAGGCATTGGTCGACGTCGTCCCCGTACTGCTTGCCGGGGCAGGCTGGGCACGTGCCGGCGCGGCTCCGGCCGACAAGGCCAGGCTCAGCAACATGATCGTCGCCCGGCCAGAGACCATTCCCTTTGGTCGATTAAGACTCATGCTCGCCCCGCTCCCTCCAGTAACAAATTGCCCTCCGCACAATAGGCGCGACCGATCGAACACTTAGTTCGGCACTAGCACCATTTCCACAAACACGTGCGAAGTACGATCACCAACACGACTCCTTCGAATCGGTTTGATGAAGATGATTTGGAACTTTCTTGAAGTCAACATGTTAGATGCAATTTCACATATTTAACAATTTGGTAAGCAGTTATTAACTTCTACTTGCCGTGTACAGATACACGTCACCTCTCACCCCAACTCAAGTCGCCTTAGTAGGAGTTTCATTTAGTCTTCTCTGTCTACAAGGCCGGCGCGGTTGGAGGCCCGCGCGGCGGCGAGGCCGCCCCGCGTCTCACCCGGCGACGACGCTGGCTCTGAAATGTCGCGCGGGCGAAGCTCATCTCGCCGCCCGGCGGCTGACGGGAGGCAGCCGGCCTGGGCGCAATGGGGCGCCCGGATCTGTCGCTGAAAAGCTCGTTCGCCAATGGTCGATCGGCGCCACGCTGCCAGGGAACGGCGCTGAACGCCGCCTTCGTCCGTCCCAGCCCAGGGCCCGGCCGGAATCAGCAAGGTACACATCACACGACAGAAACATCACGCCCTCACCAGCAGCCCCGCTAGCTCTTGCGAGCCCGGAGGCTTTGCGTCCTGCCGTCGCCGGCAGTTTGCCTTTTTCAGAGTTTCACTTCGACATTTCCTTCGATCGAGACACGCTCCTTTCCCGAAACGCGGACGACGCTTCGCAGCGCCTTTGGCCGGAGCAGGCATGGGGCGGGTGGTCGCGCGCCGAGCCCGACGCACGTTCCACTGCCTTCTCCATGATCAGACTATCGGCGGCCGCCCATTCGCGGGCGCTGCCCGCTCAGCCTATCCGGAATCCCGTCCACGGACTTCGGAGTCTCGGCGGATAGTTGGCCGTCATACTCACCCCCTCTTCACGCGCTCCGGCTTCACCCTCGCGCTTCGATGCCGCGACGACGGCATCTCCTCCCTCGCCAGCAACCCGGTCGATCGCGTCTGATGGCGCGGCCCGAATTGGGCCATGATCCGTCACCGACCGTCGTCGTCACAAGGACTTAGCTGACGTCCCAGTCTCGCTCGGCGCTCCACGGACGGCAATACAGGTGATGTACCGTATCCTTGCGGTGGGGAATTTACGGTTCGGTAACTCTTTGCCGTCGCGGGTCCGAGCGGAGACATCGCCCTCTCGTGAAGACCTGTGGTTGCCGACATTTCGACCCGGGTGATCTATCGCCAGAAACGACGATGGACTGACCTGCCTAGTCGAAAGCGCCGGTTCATCGAAGACGAGCACTGCCGCCGCCCACCGCAGCTGCTGATGGTTGAGAAGCGATCAAATGGCCGTTCGTCGAGCCTTGAGTAACCTTCGCAGATGAAACCTTGCCAACCCTGCACCCGCCTTCAACCCATATGATGGTCCGCGAGAGTGTATCTCGGTCCTGGGTGCTCCGGACGCAGGTGAACGGGAAGCGGCAGGACCTCGGTCTTGGGTCCGCCGCGGAGCTCTCCCTCTCCAAGGCCCGTACAAAGGCCGAAGAGACGAAGCTTCGCCTGCTGCGCGGGGAGATGGTGACGACTGCGCCGACCCCGGCAACTGTGATCGTCCCGAAGTTCGCCGAAGCATCTAGACAATGCCATGGCGCCATCAAGGCAGGATGGGCGAATACGGGACGGAGAGTGGAAGGCGGGTATTGCCGAGGCCAGAACGAAGGGCTGATACGCTCAACCGGTAAGCTTTCGCTCGATGCCTTGCCACAGCCGAGCAATGGCCTGCCCTGCCACCGTTCCGCTGGGAAATGGGCCGGATACCGGCCGGTTGGCTGTCATCGCCTCGAGGGCGCTGGCCATCGGAATGACCGGCCAATCCGGCAAATCCGCACTTGCCGCCATGTGCAGCGAGCGGCGCCGGTCCATCATGTTGAAGACGGGCAACATGGGCACAGTGCGGCCATGCTCCTCGCGCAGATGCCTGACGACATCGTCGAAGGCACGGCGGGCTAGGGGAGACGGAACCACTGGAACGATGATCAAAGTCGCCGCCCGGATGACTTGGTCTGCGGTCGCTGTGAGGCCTGGAGGGCAATCGAGGATTACCCGGTCCCATTCCTTGTTTAGGGATGCCGCCAGCTTGGCCAGCCGTTTACGTTTGTCGAGATCCTGAAACAGACGATCGAGACCCCGCAACGATCGATCCGCAGGCAGAATGGACAGCCTGCCAATGGCAGTGGGCCGAACGTATTTTTCGGCATCGGCAGTCCTTAGGAATATCTCTCGAGCATGCTCCTGGCCGCCCGGTTCTGTGTTCAGCAGCCAGGATGCCGCGCCCTGGGGATCGAGATCCCACAGCAATGTGCGCCTGGCCGAAGGGCCGGCAGCTGCGAACCAGGCGAGCGTGGTCGCCAGCGTCGTCTTCCCAACACCGCCCTTCAAACTGAAAACTGCAATCGTCGCCATTGGCACGGGACGACCATATTGCGCGGTCCTGAGCAAGGGCTTTCGGAAGACTTCATCTGTCAGCGCCCTACATTTGGCTGACTGACGTGACGGACATTCAGCGGCTACGCGTCTCGCGCTGCGGCGCTGCGCCAGAAGGGAAGCTATGTCACTGCCAGCTACGCCAGTTCTGCAATCGGCCTACTTGGTCCATTGCTAGTCGTGCTGTTGCGCAGGGTCGTTCGGCGTCGTCCGCAATGGGTCCAAAGCGGTCATAGCTGCCGATTGCGGCTGAGCGGCCGTGTTCGCCACCTATGATTCCCGGAGCTGATCTTCCGCTTCCGCCAGTTTCAGCCCAAAGCCGACTGAGAGAGGTAACGCGGTTATCATCTCAGGCAGTTCCACCAAAGCGCACGAGCCTGTGGACGCAAATGTGGGGCGGGAATCGAGCCGGTCGATCAAACCCGCGGAAACCTGCGAAATTTTTGGAGGAATGGTGGAGCCGAGGGGAATCGAACCCCTGACCTCTGCAGTGCGATTGCAGCGCTCTCCCAGCTGAGCTACGGCCCCGTACCTGACGGTGGGCGCTCCAGATAGCGGGCGGCCTGCGAAGTTGCAATGCGTCCCTCTTCCCGATTGCGAAAGAGCCTCCCGCGCTCCGACCGGGGCGAGCCACGGATCGTCCGACCGACCGGAACGCCGACCGGCGCCGTTACGTTCATCCGACACGATCTTCGCACAGCAGGAGAGTGAGATGAGTGACGACCGTTATGGCCGCGGGCGGAACCGCGACATGCACTGGAGCGGCGACAATAGTTTCGGCGGCGGCTGGGGCAACCAGACCCCGCGCTCCGAGCGACTGGGCGGGCGCAACTTCCGCTCGGAGCCGGACGATCCCGATGCCGGCAGCGCCCGTTATGGCGCCGGGCCCAGCCAGGGCTATGGCGCCGAGGAGAATTTCGGCGGGATCAGCAGCGATCCGGCGCGCTTTGCGGCTTCGCCCGGCTATGATCCGAGCTTTCCCGGACCGCGCTTCGACCGTGCCGACGTCGGCAGCACCGGCACTCACGGCGTCCACCCGGTGGCATCGCCGTTCGGCGGCGATTATGGGTTCGGCATGCAGGGTCACAGTTCGGCCCGACGCTATGCCATGCTTGGCGGCGGCCAGCGGCAGCAGCCTGCGCACGATCCCCATTATGCCGAGTGGCGTAATCGCCAGATGGAACAATATGACCGCGACTATGAGGAATATTGCCGCGAGCGGCAGTCGCGCTTCGAGCAGGAATTCGGCGCCTGGCGCGAACGGCGCGGCCAGCAGCGCCAGGCGCTCGGGAAGGTCGTCGACCATATGGAGGTGGTCGGTTCCGACGGCGCTCATGTCGGAACCGTCGATGCGGTACGCGGTGACCATATCGTCCTGACCAAGAACGACCCGAATTCGGGCGGTGCCCATCATTCGATTCCCTGTTCCTGGATCGAGAATGTGGACAATCAGGTGCATCTCAACATCAGCGCCGAAGAAGCCATCCGGCGCTGGCGCAACGTCGAGCGAAGCGGCGCCTTGTTCGAGCGCCAGCACGAGGGGAGCCGCGGACCGCACATGCTCAACCGGAGCTTCTCCGGGACCTATCGCGACGACGAGTGACTTTCGTCCGAGCGTGAGAGGCCCGGCCGAGCGCCGGGCCTCTTTGACTCTTGCGGCCATTGGCGCGAAAGCAACGGCAACGCACAGGGGAGAGACGATGGCCACCACCCGCGCTTGGCACCTCAAGTCGCGCCCGTCCGGGCTGCCGACCATGGACAATTTCGAACTGAAGGAAACGACGCTCGGCGAGCTTCAGGACGGCTGGATCCTGGTGCGCAACGAGTGGCTCTCGGTCGACCCGTACATGCGCGGCCGGATGAACGACGTGAAAAGCTACGTCCCGCCGTTTCAGATCGGCGAGCCGATGCAGGGCGGCGCTGTCGGCAAGGTGGTGGAAAGCCGCTCGCCGCATTTCCGCGAGGGCGAGACGGTCTTTCACATGCACGGCTGGCGCGAGTCGGCGGCCGGGCCGGCCGAGCAGTTCAACAAGGTTCCGCCGATCCCGATCGAGGATCATCACTGGCTCGGCAATCTGGGGCTCACCGGAGCCACCGCCTATTTCGGATTGCTGAGGGTGGCGCAGGCGCAGCCGTCCGATACCGTCTTCGTCTCGGCGGCCGCCGGAGCGGTCGGATCGGCGGTCGTCCAGATCGCCAAGGCGAAGGGCATGACCGTGATCGGTTCCGCCGGCGGAGCGGAAAAGACGGCGTGGCTACGCGAGCTCGGCGCCGACTCAACGATCGACTACAAGGCCGGTCCCGTGCTTCCCCAGCTGATGGAGGCCGCGCCCAAGGGGATCGACGTCTATTTCGACAATGTCGGCGGCGAGCATCTCGACGCCGCCTTCGCGGCCGCCCGCCAGGATGCGCGCTTCGCGATCTGCGGCATGATCGAAGACTATAATACGGGCTCCAATCACTCCTTCCGCTACATCTTGCGGATCATCGCCGCGCGGATCATGCTGAAGGGCTTCATCTATACCGACTTCCTTCCCGAGATTGGCGACTTCTATCGCGACATGGGGAGCTGGGTGACGAGCGGCCAGTTCAAGTCCCGGGAGACGGTCCGGGAGGGGATCGAGAGCATGCCCGATGCCTTTCTCGACCTGTTCCGGGGCGCCAATATCGGCAAGATGCTGGTGCGGCTGTGAGCGAGGATCCTTTCCTCCAGACCCTGCTCCCGACCAGCCACGATCTTGGCGGCTTCAAGGTCTACCGGACCTTGCCGCACCGCGACCGGACGACGATCGGTCCGTTCATCTTCTTCGACCAGATGGGGCCGGCGAAGCTCCCGCCGGGTGGCGGAGTCGACGTTCGGCCGCACCCGCACATCAACCTGGCGACGGTCACCTACCTCTTCGCCGGAGCGATCGAGCATCGCGATTCGCTCGGCACCGTCCAGACGATCGAGCCCGGCGCGGTGAACCTGATGACGGCCGGGCGCGGGATTACCCATTCCGAGCGCTCGCCCGCCGGCGAACGGCCCGGCGGACCGGAACTGTCCGGTATCCAGACCTGGCTTGCCCTGCCGAGCGCCAGGGAGGAGATCGATCCCGCCTTCGAACATGTGCCGCGCAGCGACCTTCCTCTGGTCGAGGGAATCCGCGCTCGGGCACGGATCGTGATGGGCAGCTTGTGGGGCGAAACCGCGCCGGTAACCTGCCACAGCCACACCATCTACGCGGATATCGATCTCGCTACCGGCGGGGCGATGCCGATCGATCCGGAAGCGGAGGAACGCGGTCTCTATGTCGCCGAAGGGGAAGCTTCGCTGAACGGCCTCCGGCTGGAGCCGCGCACGCTTTACGTTCTTCGTCCCGGGATCCGGGCGACCCTTCGCTCGGAATCGGGCGGACATGTGATGCTCTGCGGCGGCGAGCCGCTCGACGGGCCGCGACACGTCTGGTGGAACTTCGTCTCCTCCAGCCGCGATCGGATCCGCCAGGCGCGCGAAGACTGGAAAGCAATGCGGTTTCCCCTTCCTCCCGACGATCGCGACGAGTTCATCCCGCTGCCGGAAGTGCCAAAGACGGTCAGCTATCCGTGAGCCAGCTCGCTTTGACTCGGATCGGCTTGCCGACGGGCGTGACGTTGCGGGTGCAGCTCGGCGGCTTCGAAGCGGCCGAGCCGATCCTCCTGCTCCACGGCTTCCCGGAATCGCACCGCACCTGGCGCTCCGTCGCGCCCGATCTGGCTCGGGATTTCCGAGTCGTGGCCCCGGACCAGCGGGGCTTCGCAGGATCCGACAAGCCGGAAGGCGTGGACGCGTACAAGACCGATCGAATCCTCGAGGATCTGCTCGCTCTGGCCGACGCCCTGAAGCTCGAGCGCTTCACTCTGGTCGGACATGATTGGGGCGGAGCCGTCGCCTGGCTCGCCGCGCTCCGCCATCCCGACCGGTTGAATCGGCTGGTCATCGTCAACGCGCCCCATCCCCTCGTCTTCCAGCGCAGCCTGATCGAGGACGAGGACCAGCGCGCCGCCTCGCAATATATCCGAGCCTTCAAGAGCCCGATGATGGAGGCGGGGATCAAGGCGATGGGTCTCGACGCCTTTTTCGACAAGCTGTTCACAAGCCATGTCGATCCTGACAGGATATCCGATCAGGAGCGGCAGGCCTATCTCGACGAATGGAGCGGCGAAGGCGCGCTGACGGCCATGCTCAACTGGTACCGCGCCAGCGACATCGTCGTTCCGGCTGTCGGCGAGAAGGCGTCGACTCCGCTCTGGACCAGCCTTCCCTTCCCAAGCGTCAAGGTGCCGACGCTCGTCATCTGGGGCCTGGGCGACAAGGCGCTGCTGCCGTTGCAGCTCGGCCTCCACGATCTGGTCGACGATCTTCGGATCGCCACCAATCCGCAGGCCGGACATTTCATCCCCTGGGAGGATCCTCGCTTCGTCGTCGAAGCGATCCGGGATTTCATTGCCGAGACCCCGGCCGGCCGGGAATAGGGGGGTTGGGCTGGCCGCACCGGACGGCTATGCCGGCCGCCATGTCGAGTTCCCCCGCCCGTTCACGATCCCGATCCGCCGCTCGGCTTGCCGCCGTCCAGGCCCTGTATCAGCAGGAGATGGAAGGCACGCCCGTTGCCCCGCTGCTCCACGAATTCCATCACCACCGGTTGGGGGCGACGATTGACGGGATCGAATATGCCGACGCCGAAGTCGACTTCTTCGACGATCTTGTGAAGGGCGTCGATGCCCGCCGCGAGGAGCTGGACGAACGGATCGCCGCCAAGCTCGCCCGGGACTGGTCGCTCGCCCGGCTCGACCGGCCGATGCGGCAGATCCTTCGTGCGGGCACCTACGAGTTGCTGGCCCGGCCGGACGTTCCGACCGGAAGCATCATTTCCGAATATGTCGATGTCGCCAAAGCCTTTTACGACCAGCGCGAGGCGGCCTTCGTCAACGGCTTGCTCGATGCCGTGGCGAAGGAGGCGAGGCGTTAGGGTCCAGACCCGATCGGAAGGCCGCCGCCGCTTCGCGGCCGGTCGGGCGCGATGAGCGCGGAGGCCGACTTCATCGCCGCGCTCCGGGCGCTCGCGACCGAACCTGGAGCGCGAGGGCTGCGCGACGATGCGGCGGTTCTCGGAGTGGCTGGGCGGACTCTCGTCCTTACCCACGACATGATCGTCGAAGGCGTCCATTATCGCGCGGACGACCCGCCTGAAGAAGTGGCGTGGAAACTGCTGGCGGTGAACCTGTCCGATCTCGCGGCCAAGGGGGCCCGGCCGGTCGGCGCCCTGCTCGGCTATGCGCTGGGCGAGCGCGATTGGGACTCCAGCTTCGCAGCCGGACTTCGCACCGGGCTCGCGGCGTTCGGGATCCCTCTCCTCGGCGGGGACACGGTTTCGATGCCGAGCGGGGCTCCGCGTGCGCTGGGATTGACCGCGATCGGCGAAGCCGCCGGACCGGTGCCTTCGCGAAGCGGAGCTCGCCCTTCAGACCAGCTCTGGGTCACCGGAACGATCGGCGATGCGGGCGCCGGACTGGAGCTTCTGGAGAAGGGCGGCCAAAGCCCGATGGGGCTGATCGAGCGCTATCGAAGCCCCAGGCCCCGGCTCGAGGCGGGCGAGCGGCTGGCGCCCCTCGTGTCGGCGATGATGGACGTGTCCGACGGGCTTCTGATCGATGCTCGCCGCCTGGGCGAGGCAAGCGGCTGCGGAGTAGCGCTGGAGCTGGAGGCGGTGCCGCTGTCGGACGACTTCCTGTCGGTTCGCAGCGACGGCCGCTCCGATCGGCTCTTCGCCGCGACGGCGGGCGACGATTATGAATTGTTGTTTGCCGCGCCGATCGATGCCGCCGCCCTTCTTCTTGCCTTGTCCGAAGAAATCGGGCTGCCGATGACTCGAATTGGCCAGTGCGTCCAGGGCATTGGACTCACCCTCACTGAAGACGGGGAGCCGGTGCTTCTGCCCGCCAGGCTCGGGTTCGAACATCAGGGCTGAGGGAGACCTGGAGACCCCAAGTCTCCACAGTTGAATCCTCCTCTTTTCCTTCGTAAACCCATGTCACTCCGGAGCTTGTCCGCTCCGTGGGCGCTTCCATGCGCCCTTCAAATCAGGGGAAGGACATTTCATGACCGTCGTGCTTATTGCCATCGCCTGCGGCCTGGTCGCAGTGCTCTATGGCATCATTACCAGCCGTCAGGTGCTGGCCTCTTCGGCCGGCAATGAAAAGATGATGGCCGTTTCGGCGGCTATTCAGGAGGGCGCCAAGGCCTATCTCGGCCGCCAATATACGACCATTGCCATCGTCGGCGTCGTCGTCGCGGCGCTCGTCTTCGTCTTCCTTGGTTCGACGGAGGCGATCGGCTTCGTGCTGGGCGCCATCCTGTCGGGGGCAGCCGGCTACATCGGCATGAACATTTCGGTGCGCGCCAATGTGCGCACGGCTGAGGCGGCCCGGGCCAGCCTCCAGCGCGGCCTCACCGTCGCCTTCCGCGCCGGCGCCGTCACCGGGATGCTGGTGGCCGGCCTGGCGCTTCTCGCCATCTCCGTCTTCTTCTACTTTCTGGTCGGGGTCCGCGAACTCGCCCCCAACGACCGGGACGTGATCGACGCGCTCGTGGCCCTCGCCTTCGGCGCTTCCCTGATCTCGATCTTCGCCCGACTGGGCGGCGGCATCTTCACCAAGGCCGCCGACGTCGGCGCCGACCTGGTCGGCAAGGTCGAAGCGGGCATTCCCGAGGACGATCCCCGCAATCCGGCGGTGATCGCCGACAATGTCGGCGACAATGTCGGCGACTGCGCCGGAATGGCCGCCGACCTGTTCGAAACCTATGTCGTTACCGTCGGCGCGACGATGGTGCTCATCGCGCTCCTGGTCAGCACGAGCGTCGAGCAGATGACGGCGCTGATGAGCCTTCCGCTGATCATCGGCGGCGTGTGCATCCTGACTTCCATCATCGGCACCTATTTCGTCCGTCTGGGCCGCAACCAGTCGATCATGGGAGCGCTCTACAAGGGCTTCTGGCTGACCGCCCTGCTGTCGGTGCCGGCGCTCTGGTACGTCACCGCCCAGACCCTCGGCGACATGAACACCGTCATTGGCGGCGCTCGCGAGGCGACGGGTTTCGATGTGGATCCGGCGGTGTCGCTCGACGCGGTCACCGGCGGCTTCACCGGCTGGGACCTCTTCTGGTCGATGATCGTCGGTCTCGCCGTCACCGCTTTGATCGTGTGGATCACCGAATATTATACCGGAACCAACTATCGGCCGGTGAAGTCGATCGCTCAATCCTCGCAGACCGGCCACGGCACCAACGTGATCCAGGGCCTCGCCATCAGCCTGGAATCGACGGCGCTGCCGACGGTGGTGATCTGCATCGGCATCATCGTCGCCTATCAGTTTGCGGGCCTGATCGGGATCGCCTTCGCCGCGACCGCGATGCTCGCCCTGGCCGGAATGGTCGTCGCCCTGGACGCCTATGGCCCCGTCACCGACAATGCCGGCGGGATCGCCGAAATGGCGGGCATGGAGGAAGACGTTCGCACCCGCACCGACGCGCTCGACGCGGTCGGCAATACCACCAAGGCGGTGACCAAGGGCTATGCGATCGGCTCCGCCGGGCTCGGTGCGCTGGTGCTGTTCAGCGCCTACACCACCGACCTCAGGCGCTTCGCCGGTGATCTTGGCGTGGCTTATGCCGACATCGATTTCACCTTGGCCAATCCCTACGTGATCGTCGGACTGCTGCTCGGAGCGCTCCTGCCCTATCTGTTCGGCGCCATGGGCATGACCGCGGTCGGCCGGGCCGGCGGCGCGGTGGTGGAGGAAGTGCGCGGGCAGTTCCGCGACAATCCGGGCATCATGGACGGCACCAGCCGCCCCAATTACGCCCGCACCGTCGACCTGGTGACCCGTGCCGCGATCAAGGAGATGATCATCCCGTCGCTGCTGCCGGTGTTCGCGCCGATCGTCGTCTATTTCGTGATACGCGCGGTCGCGGGTCCGGAACATGGCTTCGCGGCGCTCGGCGCCCTTCTGATCGGAGTCATCGTCTCCGGCCTGTTCGTCGCCATCTCGATGACTTCGGGCGGCGGCGCCTGGGACAATGCCAAGAAGTATATCGAGGACGGCAATTACGGCGGCAAGGGTTCCGAAGCCCACAAGGCGGCGGTGACCGGCGACACGGTGGGCGATCCCTACAAGGACACGGCCGGTCCGGCGGTCAATCCGATGATCAAGATCACCAACATCGTCGCTTTGTTGCTGCTCGCGGCGCTTGCCGGCCACGGCGCAGGCTGATCTGTAGTTCGACTGTCCTTCTGGCCCGTCCGGCGAGTGCCGGGCGGGCCATTCTTTATCTTTACAGCTCCTTCGACTCCCTTAACATCGTCCTCATCGGGGGAGAGGACGATTGGTGGGGCAAGGGGGATTGAAGAGGCTGCTCGCCGTGTCGGCTGCGGCGTTGCTGACGGTTTCGCCGGCACCGGGAACCGGCCAGACTCCCGAACCCCAGATCCCGGTGGAACTATTCGGCGAGCTTCCCTTCATCACCGATCCCATACTTTCGCCTGACGGCACACAGGTGGCCGCACGGGTCTTCGAGGATGGCAAGGAACGGATCGCCCTGTGGGAGGCCGGTAGCGAGAGGAGATTGCGCCGGCTGATCTCTCCAGGGAACATCAATGTTCGGTGGCTTCGCTGGGCGGGAGACCAGCGCCTTCTGATCGGCGTCCATACCGTGGCCGTAATCCTCGGGATCCCGGTTCCGGTCTCGCGCGTCGTCTCCTATGACTTGCTTGCTGACAAGGCCGAGCTGCTTGACGTGGGCCGCGGCTTGATCGGCGACGACGTCATCCATATCGATCCGAGCGGCCGCTATGTGCTGGTGTCCGCGCAGGAGCGGGTGACCAGCTTTCCAAGCGTGCAGCGTTTCGATCTCGCCACCGGAGAGTCCACGGAGATCCAGAGCCCGCGCACGGGCGTTTGGAACTGGTTCGCCGACAACCAGGGCGTGGTCCGGGTCGGGGTCGACTATGGGGAGCGGCGCATCAAACTCTACTACCGCGCTGCGGCGGGCGAGCCGTTGCGCCGGGTCGACACCCGCCGCTACGTCCGGGATGACAGCGTCGTCGACATGATCCGGTTCGTGAGCGACACCGATCGCGGTGTCGTCATCACCAACGCGGAAACCGGCCGGTTCGCCGCCTACGAATATGACTTCGCCACCGACACCCGAGGCACAGTTCTGTTCGAGCATGCCCAAGTCGATGTCAGCCGGACGATCATGGGCTCGGACGGGAGTGTTGACGGCATTGCCTTCGAGGATGAGCGCCCCCGGGTCCATTGGATCGATCCGGAGCTTCGCCGTCTTCAGGAGACGATCGACGGGGTCTTTCCAGACAAGACCAACACCATTCTGAATTCCAGCAGGGATGGAAACCGGGTGCTGGTCTGGTCGGGGGCCGCCGATGATCCCGGAACCTATTACATCTTCGACAGGCGCGCACGCCGGATGGAGGTCTTCGCCAGCCCCTTTCCGCAATTGAGCGACCAGAGCTTCGCCGAAGTCCGGCCAATCCGTTACAGGAGCCGCGACGGTCTCACCATCCATGGCTACCTCACGCTTCCCGATCGGCGGGCCGATCGCCGCTTGCCGCTGATCGTCCTGCCACACGGAGGTCCCTTTGCGCGCGACGGCTGGACCTTCAATCCAGAAGTCCAGTTTCTGGCCAGCCGCGGCTATGCCGTCCTCCAGCCGAACTTCCGCGGATCTACCGGCTATGGCCGAGATTTCGTGGAGCGCGGCTTCGGTCAGTGGGGTACCGGCATGATCGACGATATGGAGGACGGCGTGAACTGGCTTGCCTCCCAGGGAACGATCGATCCTGGCCGGGTCTGCATCATGGGCAGCTCCTATGGCGGCTATGCAGCCCTGTGGGCACCGATCCGAAACCCGCGACTATACCGCTGCGCGATCAGCTTTGCCGGGATCGGAGATGTTCGAGCCATGCTTCGCTACGACTCGCGAGTGGCTGCCGCCCCGCGCTACTCGCGCGAATGGCGCCTGAGGGTTGAAGGTCAGGAGCGGACGGATCTTTCTGCTATCTCACCGACTCAGCAGGCAGCGAGGTTCCGTATCCCGCTGCTCCTCGCCCACGGCGAACGCGACACCAACGTGCCCGTTTCGCAGTCGCGCGACCTGCTGCGAGCGCTTCAACGAACTGGCGCCAGCGTGGAATCCGTCTTCTACGCGAAAGCTGGGCACGGTTTCACCCAGCCCGAAGACTCCATCGACTATCTACGCCGGGTCGAGGCGTTCCTTCGCCGGCACAACCCGGCTGACGCGTCATCGACGGTCACCGCCGCGCGGTTGCCCTAAGGCGGACTTTCCATTTCGGAGTTCAGAAGCTAAGGGCTGCCGGCTCTTTTGCGACAAGGATCTGAATGGCCAAGGAAGAACTTCTCGAAATGCGCGGGCAGGTCGTCGAACTTCTGCCCAACGCGATGTTCCGAGTCCGCCTGGAGAATGGCCACGAGATACTCGGCCATACCGCCGGAAAGATGCGCAAGAACCGCATCCGGGTGCTCACCGGCGACGAGGTGCTGGTCGAGCTCACGCCTTATGATCTGACCAAGGGTCGGATTACCTACCGATTCAAGTAGGACGGTTGTCCGCCAATGCGGCTCGTCCTGGCTTCTTCCTCGCCTCGACGGCTTGAACTGCTCGCCCGCATCGGAGTCACGCCCGACGCCGTCATTCCTGCGGATATCGACGAAACGCCGGGGCGGGGCGAAGTGCCGCTGCGTTACGTCGAGCGAATGGCCCGCGAGAAGGCGCAAGCCGTGGCTCAGCCGGGATCGCTGGTGCTCGCCGCCGACACGATCGTCGTCGCCGGACGGCGTATCCTCGGCAAGCCGGCGACCGAGGACGACGCTCGATCGATGCTGAAGCTTCTGTCGGGGCGTCGCCACCGGGCCCACTCGGCCGTCACTTTGGTTCATCCGGACGGGACGGCACGACACCGCCTCGCCACCACGATCGTCGCGTTCAAGCGGCTCTCCGCAGAGGAGATCGACGCCTATCTCGCCAGCGGCGAGTGGCAGGGCAAGGCCGGCGCCTATGGCATCCAGGGACGCGCCCAGGCGCTGGTCCGGATGATCTCGGGCTCCTATTCCGCGGTGGTCGGATTGCCGCTGTTCGAAACCCGCGCTCTGCTCCGATCCGCGGGCTATCCTGTTGGCTGAGTGGATCTATGAAGAAGGGATTGGCGAGAATCGCGCCATTCTCGTCGAGCAAGGCTTGATCGTCGAAGCCATTCTGGAACTGCCGTCGGAGACCCGCTCGGGCTCGGTGATCCCGGGCCGCCTCGCCCGGATCCTGATACCGGCAGAACGCGGCATCGCAGAGCTCGCCAACGGCGAACAGGCGCTGGTCGAGCCGCTGCCTCCCCAGCTTAGCGAAGGTGCGGCCTTCCGGATCGAGATCGTCCGCGAAGCGATTCCGGAGACCGGCCGGACCAAGCTGGCGAAGGGGCGAGCAACGGACCGGCCGCCCTGCCCCGGCCCATGCCTCGCCAACCGGCTGGGTCCCCGCTCGTCGAACCCGCTGCATGGCCCAGACCGTTTCGAGGAAGCGGGCTGGTCGGAACTACTCGAACAGGCCGCCCAGGGGGAGATACGGTTTCTCGGCGGTGCGCTGCGCATGAGTCTCACTCCGGCCATGACTCTGTTCGACGTCGACGGCAGCCTTCCCGCCGCCCAGCTCGCCGAGGCCGGAGCGGCGGCGGCCGCCCGAGCGATCCGCCGATTGGGCCTTGGCGGCTCGATCGGGATCGACCTGCCGACTTTGGCCGCGCGAGGCGACCGGCAGGCCGCCGCTCGGGCGATTGATGCCCTGCTTCCCCAGCCGTTCGAGCGAACCTCGGTCAATGGCTTCGGCTTCGTCCAGATCGTCCGCCGGCGCGAGCGGCCGTCGATCGCCGAAATCGTCCAGGGCGATCCGGTCGGAGCGGCGAGTCGCGCCTTGCTCCGGCGGGCCGAGCGAAGCTCCGGCCATGGCTCGATCATGCTCCACGCCGCTCCGGCGGTAATTGCCCGGCTCGCCGCCAGGGCGGACTGGCTTGAGGCGCTGCAGCGCCGCGCCGGCGCGCCCGTCGCCTTGCAGGAGCGGGCGGACCTCTCCATATGGGCCGGGCATGTCCATCGTCAGCCGTCGTGATTCCGGCAAAGCGCATCCAGGCGAAAGCTGCCCGCTTTGCGGGAAACCCGCCGCCCCCGCCGCGCGGCCGTTCTGCAGCCAGGGCTGCCGCGATCGGGATCTGCTGAACTGGCTCGGCGACGCTTATCGCGTGCCCGGCGAACCGGTTTTCGGCGAAGGCGAGGACGCACTGGACAGCGGACGCTGACCGCCTCTATAGGCGCTCGTCCGCTTCCGGCGGTCATGCCCAGGTAGCTCAGTTGGTAGAGCACGTGACTGAAAATCACGGTGTCGGTGGTTCGATTCCGCCCCTGGGCACCACCTCCCTGTCTCAGGGCCTCCCAAGCAGCTTCGGAACAGCCTAGAAACTGCAGTTTTCTGCGGTGATGTACCGAGTTGCGTCGGGGCGTCGCTTTGCATCCGAAAGAGGGGAGGGTACTTTTGGGGGTACGTCCTCAAACGTAACTCGGGAGATATCCCCATGCCCCTCTCCCGCAGTCGCCGTAAGCAACGCGAAACCAAAGGGAAAACCTTACAAGCTGAGCGACGAGCGGGGGTTGTTTCTGCTCGTGACGCCCAAGGGTCAGCGGTACTGGCGCTTTAAATATCGATCTGACGGGAAGGAGAAGACGCTCGCGTTCGGAGTCTATCCTGATGTCAGTCTGGCGGGCGCCCGCGAGAAGCGCGATGCCGCCCGAAAAGTCGTCGTAGCGGGACATGACCCGGCCGCTCAGCGGAAGCAGGAGGAGGCCGAGAAGCGGGCGAGACAGGAGGAGACATTCAGCGTCATCGCGGATGAGTGGCTTGAGCGGCTCCAGAAGGAAGGTCGCTCGGAATCGACGCTTTCCAAGCTGCCTGACACGTTTCCTTTCCTTGAAGAGAAATGGACTTGCTATACCAGGATCAGTTCACGTCGAGCGTCAGGTTCCCGGCGACATACCCGATTGGATAGCCTGGGATGATCGTGCATCGCGGTTTGTGCTCTGCGAAGCTAAGGGTAGCCTAACTTCGAACGACTTCTTGTCCACAGGCGGTCCGAAGTGCGCGCATGATGGCAAATCGCAGTTCGAGCGAGTTAAGACGTTCGACGGCACAACGGAAATTCACCCCGCCAAGTGGGTTGCCGCGATCCGCTGGGCCACCGATCATCGAAGGGTAAACCCGACCACGATCTTGTGGGATCCACCCTCGGATTATCGACCATTTTCCCCGGGGGATGCCGACCGCCATCAAGCTGCGATTAGCCGAGCGTGGCTGGCAAGCATTGCTCCTGGACTAGGGTGGCGTTCAGCTGACAATCTGCTGTCGAAGGAACGGAGTAGGGAAGCCGTGGTCGTAACGGCCAAGCCCGGGCCGGTCCCGCCCGAGATGGAATGGCCCAAAGCCGAGGACGTAGACGAGATTGACGGTCTTGGCGATCTTAGCGCCTTTCCCCGAGCACGCGTCAAATCGTGGCATCGGAGGTTAGGCCGCCCATCTCCCGAGGGCAGCAGGATAATCTGGCGGAGGCCAACCTCTACTCCGATCGAGAAGCGTTGGAGCCGCGCCCGCGAGAAAAAGCCGGCCATGAAAGTGCTTACCTCATTTCGCTCATCACGCGGTTCGGGGTGCGCCCGATACGGACGAATGAGGATTTCGACCTTGTCAAACGTGAGCAGGATCGCGCTCGTCGCCTTGAGGAGCCGGCCATGCTGGTGGGTCTGCCTATAGGATTTGACCCTCAGGCTCGTGACTCGGGCGTGCAGTGGATGGACGACGCCGGCATCGCAGCGAAGAATGATCTTGCTATCTTTGACGTACGGATGATCGCGACGGAGCGTTTGGGGTCGAGACTTTCGAGCTAGGATCAGGACCCGTTGAACACAGCCAGAAGATGAGGTCGAGCAGGAGATGGATCGGCAGCCGCCATAGCGTGAACGTCGGCTATCACCATCACCCGACGTCGAGGCGGACATTCCGCTGCCGGCCAAATTGCGTCGGGAGAGTGTGCTTCCGAACGCATGACCCGGCGGTCCGCCTTGGCCTGAGCCCGGCCGCGCTCCACGCCCAGCGCCATCGCGGAAGTTCCGCAGAGATTGTTAACCTGCCCGTGGGAGGAGACCACGAGGCAATAAGGATTCGAGTTCAGTGCGAACAGTTCGGGGCTTGGCCACCGCCATCGTCGTGACCCTGCTCGCCGCCGCCTGCGGGATCCTGGCGGCCGAGGAGCCACGCGAAGCCGAGCCGCGGTTCAGTGAACGATTCATCCGCAGTGGTTCGGACCTGCCACCGCAGGACGAGCAGACTTGGCCGACCGTCCTCCGGACCGATTGCGGGACGCCGCCTGCAGACGGCCGTCCGGCAATTTGCATCCGGCGCACGACCGAGGACTTCGTCGGCCGAGGGGAGCCACTGGCCGCCCAAATCAGCTGGAGCGGAGTGCCCTCCGACGCCTCTATGATTGTCTACCTAGAACATGATGCGGGGCCGACAGAGCGCTATCTCGGGGCCAGGGGTGCGCTCGTCCTGACACCCATCCCGATCGCCGGCAGCGGTTCCACAACCTTCCGATGGAACGGCCGCGAATTTCCCTGTGCGCCGACGGACTTACCGATGCTGTGTCAAGAACGGGCCGAGATCGGCCGCTACCGGCTCCGTGTAGCGGTATACGATCGGCGGCAGATTGCCATCGTCGGCTGGCCTTCCCGCGAGCGGCCGGTCCTACTCGCCTATGCCCTGTCGTCGCCTTTCGTCGTCACTGGCCAGCCAGACCTCTCCCCCCTCGCTCGCGCAATGTTATGGGCGGCCATCAACGAGCGGATGCGCCTCAACGAGATCGACTCCAGCAGTGCGCTTGCCGGTGACACGAATGGTAGCGCCGTTCGAGTTCGGGAAAGGGATGGCCAGCTTTGCGGCCGGATTCCGGCGAATCCGCCCAACGTCAGCACGCTCCAAGCCTGCATTCCACGGGAACGAATAATCGGTGAGGCAGGGCTACTCGACGTGCCCTCAGAAGAGATCCGCGTGACCGGCCGCGTCACGGTGAGCGAAGGATCGATTTCCCGCCAAGAGGCAGTCGCGTTAGCGCAGGCTGCCGCCGACCCGCCCTATCGGTCGCGTGTGCGGTTTTACCGACAGCCGCAGATGCGCGAGGCCGGCTATGATTCCGGGCGCGATGGCGACTTCATGGCATGGAGCAGGCGCAATCCCTGGGCGACGACCTACCTCTCGGATTCCGTCAGCGAGACGATTTTTCGTCCTGACTTGGACGGAGCATGGTTGATCGTCGTCAACGAGATCATGGCCGGCGGGAGTGTGCCCGACGAGCAGCGCTTCGCAGACAAAGTGCTTGTCCTGGTGCAAGGCGATCGCCGCGCCTGCGTGTTGGAAACACGGCCCTACAGGGGCGCCAACTTCAGCCTCGACCTGAGGACGGCTCGGCCACGCTGCTGACGAGCCCGGCATTTCTGCACTTGAGGATGCGCGTCTGAAAATGGACGGAAACTCATAGAGAGCGGACCGGCCGCAATCGGCCAGATCCTGCCGCACGGCCAGGAGCAAATTCGCTTCCTGCTCGCTCGTCCCGATCCCTGGAGACAGGTCGTCTCCTTGGCTCCAGCGGGAATCACTCGGCGGGTTGAGGGACCGGCACAGGATCGGCCGATCGCCGCGACAACCGCCGCCACGGCGTCAGTGCAACGGCGGCAAGGATCAGCAGGGCGTCGATCACCAATAGGCCTGGCTGGGTCGGCTGAAGGGCGATCAGGTGAACGGCGGCGACGCCAGCCAGCGAGGCCCCGAGCAGCCGGCGAAGCCAGGTGGACAGCCGCGCCGGATCCTTGAACAGGGCGGCGCCCACGACGATCAACAGAAGGCCGATCCAGAAGAAGACCGCCAGGGGCGCGGCTGGGCCGGCCGCCAGGCGAAGCGCAAAGGCGAAGGCGATCAGGAGGGGCGTTCCCCAGATCACCGCGGTCCACATCGCCTCGAGGCGTGGCGCCGGTCGACCCTGCTGGCGTCGCTTCATCAGCCAGAGCGAGGTTCCGGTTGCGCTGATCACCGTCAGGGCGAAACCGAACAGGATATAAGCGAGCTTGACGGGAAGGCCGCCGAAGCTTCCGAAATGCAGCTTGTAGGTCGAGGCGGCGGCCTGCTGCCCGAGCGCGCCGTCCGACATTCCGACCTTGCCCTGGAAGCGGCCAGCCGGATCGAACAGATAATAATCGCCGAAGATCAGCCGGCGGGGATGGTCGGCGAGCACCTGGACGTGCTGGCCGACCGTCGCGGGATCGTGCAGGATCAGGTAGGTCGGGGTGACGCCCGGCTCTTCCCGATCCATGTGACGCAGCGCCGGGACGATGTCGGGAAGCGGCGCCGGACGCGAGTCGGCGGCGGGCTCGTGACCGAAGATCGGAGCGAACACGCTTTCCGGGTCTCCGTCGTAGAAGATGGCGGCCATGGCCAGTGCCATGATCGACGCCAGGCCGAGCAAAGCCCCCGTCAACGAGACAGCCAGGTTGAACGGCAGGGTCCACACGCCCAGCCGGTTGTGCCAGTCCGCATAGGCAAGCTGCCGAGCGCCCCTGGCGCGCAGTCGGAACGCATCGCGGAAGATTCGCGGGTGAGCCAGGACTCCGCCCAGGGCCAGCGCGGCCATCATCACGCCGAGCGCGCCGACCACCGTCAGACCGAAGATCGCCGGCAGATGGAAATAATAGTGCATGTGGATCAAGAACTCGGTCCAGGCATGCGCCTCGGGGCCGGCAATGTTGCCCGCCTGATCGAGATAGACGGCCTGGTGATCGGTCGTGATCACGGTGCGCGGCAGGGCTTCGTTCGGCAGATGCACCCAGAGATGGGTCGTCGGCGTCTTGTCGCTTTCGCTCTCAATCACCCGCGCGATCCCGGCCTGAACCGCTTCCGGAGCCATTTGCGCCATTTCTGGCATGGCCGGCTGCTCCCAGCGCTGCCACTCCTCGTGAACGACGATCAGGGTGCCGCTGAGGCACAGAATGTAGAGCAAGGCGCCCGCGAGAAGCCCGATCGCGGCATGCCCTTCGAGGGACCGTCGCACGAAATCGGCGGAAATCAGCTTGGCCATGATCCTGCCCTCAAATCGCAATCCAGAACAGCAAACCGCTCGCCGCCATGGTGCCGACCAGCGGCCTCGCCATCGCCCATGGGTTCGGGCGCATGATCATCACGGTCGCCAGCAGCGCCCAGGCGATGGGGAAGACGAAGAGGCCGAGCGTGTTGCTGTCGGCCTCGGCCCAGCCCGCGGCCCGGCCGAGCGCCTGGGCGGCAATCCCGACGGCGATCGATCCAGCCATCGCGAGGGGGATGACGAGCATGAACGTGGTCAAGCGCCGCCCGATGTGCAGCCGCCCTTCCTCCCGGAGCCGAAGCGTCGTTCGGGTCGGCCGATCCCGCGCGACCGTCCGCGCCGGAGAGTCGATCAGAGCCTGGCCGAGCAGGACGAAAGCCACCGCCGATCCGAGCAGCCCGCCCACGGCAAGCCCCCAGGCACCCTCGCCCGCCGCAAGCAGAATCAGGCCGAGCGCGATCGAAGCCCAGCCTAGCGGCGCCGTGATCCGGCCTTCGGATCGTCGCCACCCCATCCGGAGTGCACCGATCCCGAGCGCCACCAGGGCTGCACCAGCAAGGATGATCCCTGTTCCGCTCATCTCGCCATCACAGCTGATAGGCCAGGGTCGCAACGACCGAGCGGCGCTCGCCCGGATAGCAGTCGCCCCGGGCCAGGCAGGTCGTGAAATAATCCTCGCCGGTGATGTTGCGGGCGTTCACCGAAAGGTCCCACCTGCCGAACCGGTATCCGGCGGTGAGGTCGGCCACGGTATAATCGTCCGTCACATAGGTCAGCGGCGTGCCCGTTCCGGCGCTGAAACCGCTGCTTTCGCTTTCGCCGACATGGCGCACACCGGCGCCGATCCGAAAGCCGCTGAGCGGCCCCGAAGCGAACCGATAGATCCCGAACAGCGACGCCTGGTGACGCGGGATCGCAGAGAGCTGGAATCCGTTCGGATCCTCGGTGTCGAGCAGCGCATAATTGGCATCGATCCGCAACCCGCCGATCGAGGCCACCGCCTCCACCTCGATTCCGCGGATCTTGGCGATACCCTCCTGCTGGGAGTCGGCGCCGGCGATCGCCTGCGGATTGGGAAGGTTCGACTGTTCGATGTCGAACCAGGCGACGGTGATCAGAGCCGGCACGCTGGGGACCTGCCATTTGATCCCGGCCTCATACTGCCGCCCCACCTGCGGCTTTAGCGGGGCGTTGGTGATCCGGTCCAGGCCGACGACGGGCTGGAACGATTCCGCATAGCTCAGGTACGGCGCGATCCCGAACGGCAGGCGATAAAGCGCGCCCGCGCTGATGCTGGTGGCGCTGTCGCGCTGGGGCGTTCCACGTCCGGCGCGGTTTTCGACCTCGTCGAAGCGGATTCCAGCGTTCACGATCAGATCGCCGAGGGTCACCTGATTGCTGACATAGTAGCCGGTCTGGTTGATGAAATTGGAGGGAGCATTCCGCTGAAGGGCACGCATCTCCGACTCGTTCGGACCGTTGCCGTAGACGGGATCGAAGACGTTGATCGTGCCCCGGTTGAGGAAAGCCGTATCGCTGTCGGTCATGATGTCCTGATACTGGACCCCCGCCAGAAGCTCGTGTCGGAGCGGGCCGGTGGTGAAGCTGGCGCGCAAGCGGGCGTCGAGCGCGAACTGCTCGGAGCGATTGTCGGCCAGGTAGAAGCTCCGGATTGCGTCTCCATTCTCATCGATGCGTGGCACACCGACTCCGAGGAAGGCCGGCCAGGATTGAAGATAGTCCGCCGTCGAGTCGACGAAGCGCGTCACCGCCTCGAACTGAAGTCCGCTCGTGATAGCCTGCTCCAGAAGGACGGTGATCGCGATCGATTCCGAATCGTAGCGATTGAAGCCGGGCTCTCCGAAATATTCCGTCGGGTCGATTCTGCGGCCGTCGGCGGAGGGCAGCAAGGTCCCGGTCACCGGATAGAATTGGTGTCCGCTGTCCGTGTCCTGGCGCGTATAATTGCCGAGCAGGGTGATGGTGGTGCCATTGGCCGGCTGGGCGGTGACGGACGGCGCGACGACGATCTTCTCCTCGTCCACCTCGTCGATCTGAGTCCCGGTATTGCGATAAACGGCCACCAGCCGGGCGAAGCCCGTCTCTCCCGTTCCCGGAATGAAGCCGTTCAGATCGGTCATCAATTCGTAGCGGTCAAACGAGCCGATCCGCGCCCGGAGCTCGCCGGCAGTGCCGGCGAAGGGCCGCTTGGTGATGGCGTTGATGATGCCGCCCGGGGATCCGGCTCCGTACAGCACCGAGGCTGGACCTTTCAGCACTTCCACCTGCTCGAGCGTGTAGAGCTCCGGTCGCGGATTGTTGTAGAAGCCGAACAGGAATTGCAGATTGTCTCGATATTCCGGCACCGAGAGGCCGCGGACCGCCGCAAAGTCGCCGCGCATGTCGAAGCCATAGGGCTCTGCCGTAACTCCGGCCGTGTAGGTCAGAGCATCGTCGAGCGTTTCGAAGCCCTTGTCCCGGAAATCGGCGGCCGTCTCGACGGAAATGGACCGCGCCGTTTCGACGATCGGCGTGTCCGACTTGGTGGCGTTGAAAGGCCGCCGAGCGCCCGTGACGACGATCTCGGCTGCGCTCCGCTCATCCTGAGGCTGAGCCCCTTCCTCTGCGAGCGCGAGGGACGGAACCACAAGCGCACTCGCCGCAAGCAACACGTAACGAACAGTCATCGGATCCCCCAAATTGCCTGGGGGGACGTCTAACCGCAAATGCGAATGCTTCGCAATAGCGTAGATGCATCACGGCTTCGTTCGACCCGCCATGGCCTCGCTGCCCTCCTGCGCCGAGGTTTCCGCCCGCTCCTGACTCGAAGCCCTGAAATAGGTGAGATGACATGTGTGTTTGAACGCATTATGGGCTCGCAGCCGCCCGGCGGCTGGTGAAAGAAAGTCATGCGCGGAAGTTCGGCAGGTGATACGGATGACGCCGAAATCCTCGCAGCAGACGAGACCAATAGGGGTGATGAAAGGCGTCCAACTCTATGGCCGATCGAACTGTCTATGACCCGAGCAACCCGGAATTCAGGCTCGAGAACTCGCCCTTTTACCTGATGGCGCACGCCGACTTCAAATATCACGAAGACATGGACAAGGTGCTGCACAAGCACGGCGTGTCCAAGCCGATCTATCGGATCATGACGGTGCTTCGCGAGCGGCAGCCCGCCAGCATCGGCGCCCTGGCCGAAGCTGCACTGACCAAGCGTTCGACCGTGAGCCGGATCATCGACCGGATGATCGAACAGGGCCTGGTGACGACCGAACCCAATCCGGAGGATAACCGGATCACCGAGGTAACCTTGACCCCAGCCGGGCAGCAAACGCTTCGAAAGCTCACTCCGATCGTCGGGCGGCAGTTCGCTCGCGCCATGGAAGGGGTCAGCGACCGGGACATCGCCCACCTGCTGCGGACTCTTCACAAGATCAGCTCCAACCTCAGCAAGCTGCCGATCGAATAATCAGCACCTCGGCGCCCGGCGGGGCGGCCCGAGCCCTTGTGCGGCGGCTTGTTGCTGGCCCTCCCAGCGCGATCAACCATGGCCGCCGCACGCGTGGAATGCCGACAGCGCCGGCCGAGCCGCGGCGACCCGCCCGTCTGGCGACCGAGAGGACAATCGCTGCTTTATGTGATTTTGCACGTGATTTAAAATGTGATTCGCTTGACGGCAGGAAGAGTTTTTGCTTCCCTCCCTGACGCCCCGCGACGGTAGGACCATCCTTGCCGGCGAAGCGGCCACAGGAGGAGGATGACGTGCCCGGGAAGCCGGCCCGCCCGTGAGCGCCGCGGCAATACTCGACGCTCCGATACCGGTGCAGTCAATCCTGGCGGCCGCGATGCGCCTGGGGCGCGCCGGGGACACAACGGCGGCCACGAAATTGCTCGAGACCGTCCTGGCTGCCGATCCCGAGCAGCATGATGCCTTGCAGCTCCTGGGGATGCTGGCCCGGCAGCGAGGCGACCAGCAAGCCGCTGCAGACCTGTTTCGACGCTCGCTAAGGTCGAACCCCCATCAGCCGCATGTCCTCAACAATCTGGGCAATGCGCTCGCGGACCTGGGGCGTCAGGACCAAGCGATCTCCGCCTACCGCCAGGCCCTGCGGATGCAGCCGGCCTATCTGGATGCACAGCTCAATCTCGCCGGTGCCCTGCTCGCGCACGAAGCGCCGACCGAAGCCTTGGACATTCTGGAGGGGGCCGCCGAGCGTTCACCGCGGGACGCCCGGGTCTGGGCGCTCCTGGGCCGGGCCCTGCGCGCCAAGGGACGATTCCAGGAAGCGATTTCGGCCCTGCAAAGGGCATTGGTCCTGCGGCCCGGCCATGTGCCGACAAAACAGAATCTCGCCGTGGCGCTCCGATTGGCGGGACGATCGCGTGAGGCTCTGCCGCTGTTTCGAGAATGTGCCGCCGCCGACAGCGGCTCGCCCGAGATCCGCTACAATCTCGGACACTGCCTCCAGGATCTGGGGGACCTCGAAGGGGCCGCCAATGCCTATCGGGAGGTCATCGCCCGCCGTCCCCACGATCGCGAGGCCCATGCCTCGTTGAACCGCCTCTACTGGCAGGCTGGCGATCGGGCCGCCTATCTGGCCAGCTATCGGGAGGCGCTTGCGCACCACCCTGACGATCCAGGACTGCTTGCCGACCTGGCTCACCAGCTCATCCTGTCGGGTCGTCCGGCCGAGGCGGAATCGCTGCTGGCGCCGGTGCTGGACCGGGGCCGCGCGACCGCCGATCTCCATCATCGTTTCGGTCAGGCGCTCTGGTCCCAAGCGAAAGCCGCGCAAGCCCTGGAGCAGTTTTTCGCCGGGCTCGAGCTTGAGCCGACCCATGCTCGATTGCGGCGGGAGACGGCTCGATCGCTGATCATCCTCGAACGCTATCAGCATGCCCTCGATCTGCTCGACGAAGATATTCTCGACCAGCAGGCGCTCGCTTATCGGGCGCTTTGCTGGCGCTTTCTGGGCGACCCGCGAGCCGCGATCCTGAACGACTATGATCGATTCGTCGGGAGCGCGATCCTGACCCCCCCGATCGGAGACGTCGGCAGCTTCAACGCTCGGCTGGCCGCGGCACTGGCCGACCTCCACGTCATGAGCGAACATCCACTGGAGCAGACGCTTCGCGGCGGCACCCAGACGATCGGCGATCTCTTCGATCGGCCGATCCCCGAAGTCGGCCAAGTTCGCTCCATGATAGAAGATCAGGTCCACCGCTACATCGCCTCGCTCCCCGACGATCCGACCCACCCCTTCCTGGCCCGCAAGTGCGGCCGCTTTGCCTTTTCCGGTTCCTGGTCGGTGCGACTGAGGCGCGGCGGCCATCATGTGAACCACGTCCATCCCGAGGGCTGGATCAGCTCCTGCTATTATGTCGAGCTGCCCCGGTCGGTGAGCGAGGACAGCGACCGCCAGGGCTGGTTGAAGTTCGGCGAAACCGCGCTCCAACTCGGCGAGCGCGAGCAAATTGCCGGACTGGTTCAGCCCCAAGTCGGGAAGCTCGTGCTCTTCCCATCTTATTTCTACCACGGAACGATACCGTTCGAAGCCGATGGAGCTCGAACCACGATCGCGTTCGACGTGGTGCCGGCGACGTGACCGATGCCGATAACCAGAAGAAAGGAGCGGAAGACATGATCAGCCAACTGCTGCAGCAGTTTGCGGAGGCGGTGACCTCGGGAGCCATCCGAACCGTCGACCTGACCCAGACGCTCTCGCCCGACACGCCCACTCTCGTTCTTCCGGAGGAGTTCGGCCAGTGCGCCGGCTTCAGCCAGCAGGAGATTTCGCGCTACGACGAGCGCGGGGTCGCCTGGTACTGGAACAATTTCACTGTCGGCGAGCATACCGGGACACATTTCGACGCTCCGATCCACTGGGTGACCGGCAAGGACCTGCCCAACAATGCGCTCGACACGATCCGCCCCACCGATTTCATCGCGCCGGCAGTGGTGATCGACATATCGGCCAAATGCGAGGCCGATCCCGATTATCTGCTGTCCGTCGAAGATATCGAAGCCTGGGAGGCCCAGCATGGCCGGATCCCGCCGCGCCACTGGATCCTTCTTCGAACCGACTGGTCGAAGCGGTCCGGCGACTCCTACACCAATCGTCGCGAAGATGGCGCGCACACGCCCGGGCCTTCGTCGGAGGCCGTCCGCTTCCTGATCGACGCGCGCGATGCCCATGGCTTCGGAGTGGAGACGATCGGCACCGACGCCGGTCAGGCGCATCGGCTTGATCCGCCTTATCCGGCTCACGCCCTGTTCCACGCCGCTGGTCGCTACGGCCTGCAGTGCCTGCAAAATCTCGACCAGCTGCCGCCGATCGGAAGCGTCGTTATCGCCGCTCCGCTGAAGATCGCCGGCGGCTCGGGCAGTCCGTTGCGAGTGCTCGCCGTCGTGGCGGCCTGACACGATGGCGGAACGCTCGTTCAAGGCCGAAGTCGAACAGCTCCGCATCGGCAACGGCGAAGTCTTTCACGGGGAGGGAATCCTCGCGGTCACCAAGGCTCTCCTGCAGGCTGGAGTGGCCTATGTCGGCGGCTATCAGGGCTCTCCGATCAGTCACCTGATCGACGTCTTCGCCGACGCGAGCGGCCTCATGACCGAACTGGGCGTGCATTTCGAATCCAGCGCCAGCGAAGCGGCGGCGGCCGCCATGCTCGCGGCCTCCGTCAATTATCCGCTGCGCGGAGCCGTCGCCTGGAAATCGATCGTCGGCACCAACGTCGCGTCCGACGCCCTTTCCAACGTCGCGTCGGGCGGGGTGACCGGCGGCGCGCTGATCATCCTCGGCGAAGATTATGGCGAAGGTTCCTCGATCATGCAGGAACGCAGCCACGCCTTTGCGATGAAGTCGCAAATGTGGCTGATCGATCCCCGCCCCAATCTCGGCCTGATCGTCGACATGGTGGAGAAGGGCTTCCAGCTTTCGGAGGCTTCGAACACACCGGTGATGCTGGAGCTCCGGGTTCGCACCTGCCACATGACGGGGAGCTTCACCGCACGCGACAATCGCCGCCCGGCAATGACCGTGGCCGACGCGGCCGAATCGCCGGTGCGCGACCTCGACCGAATCGTGCTGCCGCCAGCCAATTTCCTTCACGAGGTCGAGAAGATCGAGAAGCGGTGGCCGGCCGCGCTCGATTTCATCCGCGCCAACAGGTTGAACGAGCATTTCGGCCCGCCGGCGGACGAGATCGGGATCATCGTCCAGGGCGGCCTTTTCAACACGCTCAACCGGGCGATGGAGCTGATCGGCCTTTCGGATTCCTATGGCGCCACCCGAATCCCGGTTCTAGCGCTCAACGTCACCTATCCCCTCGTGCCCGAAGAAGTGCGCGATTTCTGTGAAGGCAAGCGCGCGGTCCTGGTGCTCGAGGAAGGACAGCCGGAATTCATCGAGCATGAGCTGAACACGCTGGTTCGTCGGGCCGGGCTGGAAACCCGGATCGCCGGCAAGGAGATCCTGCCCCGCGCCGGCGAATATGGCGGCGCAGTGATCCGTGACGGACTCGCTGCCTTTCTTCGCAGCTGGTCGCCGGAGCGCGCGCCGCCGGAAACCCCCGCGCCGCCGCCAGGCCTTCCCCCTGCGGCCGTTCCGCCGCGGCCCGCCGGATTCTGCACAGGTTGTCCGGAGCGGCCGATCTTTTCAGCCATGAAGCTCGTCCAGAAGGAACTCGGGCCGTTTCACGTTTCCGCCGACATCGGCTGCCACTTATTCTCGATCCTGCCGCCCTTTCATATCGGCAACACGACCATGGGCTACGGGCTCGGAACCGCGGGAGCCTCTGCGTTCAAGCCTCGAAACCGGCGGGCCATCGCCATCATGGGGGACGGCGGGTTCTGGCATAACGGCCTTACCTCCGGGATCGGGAATGCCGTCTTCAACCAGGACGACAATCTCACCATCGTCATCGACAACGGCTATGCGGCCGCCACGGGCGGGCAGGACATCCCCTCCTCCAGGGCGCGGAACGCCAACCGGCGAACCAACAATCCGATCGAGAAGGCGACTCGAGGGGTCGGCGTCGGCTGGGCGAAGACACTGACCCGCACCTATGATGTCGCCGCCATGCGCGACGCGATCCGCGAAGCAGTGACGTCTCCGGAAAAAGGACCCAAGGTTCTCGTCGCCCAGTCCGAATGTCAGCTCAACCGCCAGAGGAGACTGAAACCGCTGGTCGCCAGGGCGATGGAAGCCGGCCAGCGGGTCGTACGAGAGCGGTTCGGGGTCGATCCGGACACCTGCACCGGCGATCATAGCTGCATCCGCCTCTCCGGCTGCCCCTCGCTGACGATCCGGTCCAATCCCGATCCGTTGCGCGAGCATCCGGTTGCCCATGTCGACAATAGTTGCGTCGGCTGCGGCGTCTGTGGCGAGGTGAGCCATGCCGCCGTCCTTTGCCCCTCCTTCTACAAGGCGCAGCTCGTGTTCAATCCGAACTGGCGCGACCGGGTTGCCGCCCGGCTTCGCGAATGGGCGATCGGCGCGCTGCAGCGTCGCGCCGATCGCCGCCGCTCGGCCCGGGCCTTCTGATCGTGGAGCGTCAGCGAATCTCCATCGCCATCCTCGGCCTCGGCGGCCAGGGCGGCGGCGTGCTTGCGGACTGGATCGTCCAGCTCGGCGAACAGAATGGCTACATCGCGCAGGGGACCTCGGTGCCCGGTGTCGCGCAGAGGACCGGATCGACGGTCTATTATGTCGAGATGGTGCCGGAGAGCAGCGGGGCCGAACCGGTGCTGGCGTTGATGCCGATGCCGGGCGACGTGGACATAGCGATCGCTTCGGAACTGATGGAGACCGGGCGGGCGATCCTGCGGGGCTTCGTTTCCAGCGACCGAACGACCCTGATCGGATCGACTCACCGCATCTACGCCATCTCCGAGAAGTCGGCGCTGGGAGATGGCCGCGCCAGTTCCGAGCGGATCCTGGCGGCGGCTCGGGAAAGAGCGAAACGTTTCATCGGCTTCGACATGGATTCGGCTGCGGAGCGAGCCGGATGCGCGATCAGCGCGATATTGTTCGGCGCGCTGGCGGGAAGCGGGGCGCTGCCCTTCCCGCGCCCCGCCTTCGAGGCTGCCATCCGCGCCGGCGGAAAGTCGGTCGAGTCCAATCTGGCCGGCTTCGCGACGGGTTTCGAGGCGGCGCTGGGCACCCGCGCCGACCCGAAGGCGCCCGATCCCGTCATGCCGCTGCCCAAGAGCGCGATCGGTCGGGCCCTCGTCGCCCGGATCCGCTCGGAGCTGCCGGTGCCCGCCCACCCATTCGCGGTCCAGGGCGTGCAACGGTTGATCGACTATCAGGATGCGGACTATGCCGAGCTCTATCTCGACCGGCTGGCCGCCATTCCGTCGACCCATGGAGCGCTCATCGCAGAAGCCGCCCGGCATCTGGCGCTGTGGATGGCCTATGAAGACACGATCCGGGTCGCCGACCTCAAGGTCCGGACTACCCGCTTCGCCAGGGTCCGGGAGGAAGTGCGCGCCTCGCCCGGGCAGATCGTCCGAGTGACCGAGTATATGCACCCTCGCCTGGAGGAGCTATGCGAGACCCTGCCCGAACGGATCGGCAGGCGAATCCTGACGAGCGAGAGGTTGTCACGGTGGCTTCGACCCTTCTTCATCAAGGGCCGCCACGTCGAGACGACCGGGATCGGCTGGTTCGTCGCCCTCAGCTTCGTCGCCGGCCTCCGGCGCTGGCGGCGGAAGAGCCTGCGTTATGTCCTGGAGCAGGGCCGGATCGAGGAATGGCTGGAGCTGGTCCGGCAGGCATCGATGCGCGATCCCGACCTGGCTCTCGAACTGGTCAAGTGCCAGCAGCTCATCAAGGGCTATGGCGAGACCTTTGCCCGCGGCATCCGCAATTATGACCGGATCGTCGCGCGCTATCGTTCCGGAGCTCTCGACCCGGCCGGAATCCGCCGACTGCGCTCGGCTGCGCTGGCCGATGAAGAGGGAGTGGCGCTCGACCTCGCTCTAGCGGGCTGAATTCTCGGCGATCCAGCGATCGACGACGCTTTCCAGGGTACGGATCGGCACCTGTCCCTGAGCCAGGATGAGATCGTGGAAGGAACGAAGGTCGAAGCCTTCCCCAAGTCGTTCCTCGGCCCGACGGCGCAGCTCGACGATCTTGAGTTCGCCCACCTTGTAGGCGACCGCTCCGCCCGGCGCACCGATGTAACGAGCGAGTTCCGTGTCGATGTTGATGTCGGCGAGCGCCGTATTCTCGGTGAAGCAGGCCCGAGCCTGCTCATAGCTCCAGCCCATCACGTGAATGCCAGTGTCGACGACCATTCGGCATGCCCGCCACATCTCGGTCGAGAGGCTGCCGAACGCCTCATAGGGATCGCGATAGATGCCCATCTCGTGACCGAGTCGCTCTGCGTAGAGCGCCCAGCCCTCCCGATAGGCGAGCATGTCGCGCTGCCGCCGGAAAGCGGGGAGGTGCGAATTCTCTCCGGTCAGGGCGAAATGGGTGTGATGCCCGGGCGCCGCTTCATGAAGCGCGAGTGCCGGTAGCTCGTAGAGCGGGCGCTGGTCGAGGTGGGATGTGTTTACCAGAAACCGGCCGGGGAAGCCCCGCGAGAAGTCGCCCCCGGCGTAACGGGCCGTCGTATAGCCTTCCTCCACGTCGCGGGGGACCGGCTCGATCGTGAAGGGCTGGCGCGGCAGCAGGCCGAAATAACGCGGCAGTGCGCCATCGATCCGCTTGGCGATGGCGCTGGCCCGTTCGATCAGCTGCTCGCGGCTGGTGGCGTAGAATCGCGAATCGGTACGCAGGAAGTGGAGCCATTCGGAGAAGCTGCCGCGAAAGCCGGCCGCGGCGATCACCCGATCCATTTCGCCCCGGATTCGCCGGACCTCCGCCAGTCCCATTTCGTGAATCTGCTCGGCGGTGAGATCGGTAGTCGTATAGTAGCGCAGAAGGAAGTCGTAATAGGCGCGGCCCTCCGGGATCGAGGAAATGCCGATCTCCTGCCGAGCGCGGGCGCGATAGGGGCCATCGATATAGGCCAGAGCGGCGCGTTGCGCCGGACGCACGACGTCGGCGATCACGGCCGTCGCTTCGGCCAGCAGTCCGGCATTGTCCGGCAGCGCCTTCAGCGGATCGAGGAGGGGGTCCTCGGCGACGGGACGGGCAATCTGGTTCCTGAGTACCGCCACGGCGGCATTCACCACCACTTCCGGTTGAGTCCAGCCGGTGTCGATGCCTCGATCCAGATTGGCGCGCTGCTCCGCAAAATAGGCCGGGAGCCCGGCGAGCTGCGCGATCCACGCTCGAGCGTCCGCCTCGTTTCTGACGCTGGTCGACCGTGCGGCATAATAAGGCGTGTTGTAGAAGCCTTCGTGAGCGACAAAGGCGAACCGGCGCTCGTCGAAATCGATTCCCTCGATGCGCCAGCCGATCAGCTGGGCGAGATAGTCGCGGTTGATCGAATCCTCGCCGCCGGGACCGGGTCCCACCCGTTCGAGTTGATCCTGGAGCGCGGCCAGGCCGGCGCGGCGCTCAGCCATGGCTCGCGGACCTTCGCTCGGCCAGGCTCCGCGCGAGGGCGAGGGGTCGGAACGGCCAGCCTCCATCGGGAAACGGTCGGTAAATTGCTCGTAGCCGGAAATGACGTCGGTCAGTTGCTGCGCCGGGGCGGGCGCAGCGATCAGTACAATGGAGAGAAAGGCGCTCCGGATCATTGCGGTCTCAATCGGAAAGATAGGCCAGCGTCATCATGGCCTTGGGCAGCCGCGCGGCCGCCCGGTAGAAGGGAAAGGGCTTGGGCCTACGCGGACGGACCGAAAGTGCCTCGAATTCCCCGGTGGCAAGCGCCTCGGCAAGCTCGATGCCGATCGCGCTGTTGAGCGCAAGGCCGCGGCCGTTGCACGCCTGGATTGCCAGAACGCCGTCGCCAAGATCGTAGATCTCGGGAAGAAAGGACGCATTGATCCACGCCACCCCTTCCCAGACGCTCTCGATCTCAACGGCCTCGAAGCCCTGGAAGTAGCGGGCCAGGCGACGCCGCGCCTCGTTCCGCCGGGCTTGATCGCCACGAACCAGAAAGGTCTTCGGAAAGGCCGAGATCAGCCGGCCGGCGCCGTCATAGCGTGCGGAAAAGATGTAGGGCGACTTGTCGGTGAAGGCACCGCCGCGCGGCAGCACCTTGCGGCGGAGCTCCGGGTCCAAGGGGGCGGTCGCGAATTCGAAGACATGGAGCGGCAAGGCCGCTCGGCGCATGGCCGGGTGAAGCCCGGAATTTCCACCATTGGCGGCCAGGACGATCCGGCGCGCCCTGATCGTTCCGGCCGGCGTTCGCGCATGCCAGCGACTCCCGACCTGGACGAGACCTCCGACTGGAGTCTGGACATGGAGCCGCGCCCCGGCGGCAAGGGCGGCTCGGGCGAGGCCGCGCGCATAAGCAAGGGGATTGAGCCAGCCGCCTCGAGCGAAGTGAAGGGCGCCGCAATAAGCGCGAGAACCGAGGCGACACTGAGCTTCGAGGCCGTCGATCACGGCGACGTCGAAGCCTCGGGCGCGCCACTGTTCGGCCACCTCGCGCTGAGCGGAGGCGAGGCGATGCGTATGGACCGGCGTGTAGAAGCCTTCCTGGCGGGCGTCGCAGTCGATTTCGTGGCCAGCGACGAGATCGAAGCAGATCTGCGCGGCCTCCCCGACCAGTCGAGTCATTCGCTCGCCGGCCGCTCGGTCGCCCAGCGCCTGGCCGATGCTGGACGGGCTGTGGCGGATATAATCGGGCGCGATCAGACCTCCGCTCTGTCCGGTTGCGCCGCTTCCCACCTGCTTTGCCTCGACCAGCAGCACGTCGACGCCTCGTTCAGCGAGGTGCAGCGCGGTCGAAAGTCCGGCGATGCCGCCACCGATGACCAGCACGTCGGTTTCGGCATTGTCATCCAGGGCCGTCAGCGCCGGACCGGCCGGCGCTGTCGCCGACCAGAGGGTCGTGGCCGAACGGGCGAGCTCTTCCAGGGGGCCGCTGCTCCAGAGCATCACTGCCGCCCTTGCCCGAGGAAAGGTTTGCAGCGTGAGGAAGCCGTGCCGAAGGGTGACTGCAACCCTCCGAGAGCCGGGTGTATCTGCAATGTCATCGAACTAGACTGTCCCTTGGCGTCCGCCCTCGCGGCCGGACGTATTGCATCCTAGGCCGGCGCGGCGACCGCCTCCGGTCTTCGTCGCGCGGCCGCGACAAAGGCCAGGACGACGAGAAGCGCGACCGGCGTGTTCATGATCATCGGCAGCGACATCTCGTTGTTGCCGACGATCGAGACGGCAATGAAGATGGCCGTCCCCTCCTGGCGCATGAGATGCTCGATGCCGATGGCGATATTTTCGCGCCGGTTGAGTCCGGCGAAGCGGATGAGGGTCATGACGATCGCGAGCATCGCCACGTTGAGGCCGACCGTGATCCAGAAGAGTGCGCCGAGATTCTCGCGAAGAACCGGCGCCTGGTCGAACAGGATGAAGCCGAACGCGGTGAACAGCACGATCGTCGCGGCGCGCTTGATGTGCCCCTTGCTCCTCAAGGCCAGTTCCGGCCGCAGGGCGCGGATCAGGAAGCCGGTACCCGCCGGGAGCACCGTGATGGAGAAGATGTCCCAGAAGAATGAGGCAAGCGGCACTTCGATGTCCGCCTCCAGGCCCATGAAATGCGAGATCGCCAGATGGGCATAGAAGGGGACGACGAGCACGTAGATCATGCTGAGCAGCAAAGTCATCGACATCGACAGAGCGAGGTCGCCCTTGGCCATGTCGGTGAACAGGTTCGAGAGCATCCCGCTCGGCGTGGTGGCCAGCAAGATGAAGCCGACCGCCAGGGCCGGAGTCGGCGCGAGGGTGAGAGCGATGACGAGTCCGAGCAATGGCGGCACGATCAGCATCGAGCAGATCCCGATGATCAGCGCCCGCTTGTTGCGGAACACCTGACGGAAGTCGTCGGCGACGAGAGACAGCCCCATCGAGAGCATCACGCAGACGAGCGAGCCCGGCAGGAGCCAGTCTCCGATCAGCGCCATCAGGTCGGAATATTGCATCGGCGCCTCAAGCTTCTTCGATGGTGAGGGTGCAGGCGCCGTTGCGGCGGATAGCCTTCATGTCGGCCTGCGCCTTGGAAAGATCCTCCTCGACGATCCGGGCGCAGACATTGGCCTTGATCCAGCCGAACGGCATCAGCAGGCGCCCGCCAGGGCCGTAGAACAGGCCGATGTCGTAGAAGTCTCCGGGTGGCAGGCCAGTGACACTCCCTGCAGGAAGATAGGCGAGCACGATGTCCCCGACGCCGGGATAGGACGTCGCATTCTCTTGCGGGATCGGCGGGCGCGGCATGTCGGCGGGAAGCGTCGAGGAGGGCATCGGAACGGAGATTTCCGGGCCGGTCCAGATGGCATGGATCGCCTCGAACGACGCCCGCCGGGCGGCGAGTTCGCGGAGAAAGGCAGAGGAGGCCGGAGCCTGATCTTCGAGCAGCTGGCAGCGAGCGGAAAGGCCGGATCGAGGCTCGACGAAACGGACGTAAGTCATGGGTTGGTCGCCCCCGCTGCCAAGGTGAGATACTCCTCCTTCTGCAGTGCGATCGGAACGTTCCCGTTCTGCCAGAGATAGTCATGGAAATGACGAAGGCTGAAGCGCTCGCCGAGCCGGGTCCGAGCCTCGGCGAGGAAATCCAGGGTCTGGAGCTTGCCGATCTGATAGCTGATCGCCTGGCCCGGGGCTGCGGCGAAGAAGACGGCCTCTTCCTCCGCCGTCGCTCGATCCATCGGCACGGCTGACTCGAGATAGTCCGCTGCCTCGTCGATGGTGAATTCGCCCAGCGCCAGCTTGACGTCGACCTCGACCCGAAGGGCGCGAAGCCTCGCGAAGCTGTAGATGATCTCGCGAGTGCGGGGAGAGTCGTCGAACAGGCCAGCCTGAAGCATCATCTCCTCGGCATAGAAGCCGGTGCCCTCGTTGGCGGCGCTGTCGTAATAATGACGGCGAAGCGGATTGGGATGCCGCCAGCTCATGGTCAGCTGGAGAAAATGGCCAGGAACTCCCTCGTGGACGATGATCGGACGCGGATCGCGAGTGATCGACAGATTGAAGTAGCCGAGCGAAGGTGATGGGTCAGGAAGATAGACGGTCGCGTTCTGACCGACCCGGGCCTGGCTGGTGAGATCGAACGTCCGGCCGAGCCAGCCGATCGGCGCGAGATAGGGGGGGAAGGGCATGGCGTTGTAATGACCGGCCCAATCCGGAACGGTGAGCAAGTCCTGCTCGTCGAGGAAGCGGCGGACCCGGAGTTCGTCGGCGTCGAGCCGAGCGGCGACGGCACCGACGGAAGGTCCGATCGGCAGCTCCGGCAGGTCACGATTCCGGTTCTGCTCCAGCTCCTGGAACTGAACGGTGCGCGCCCATTCCTGCCGGCCCATGATCAGAAGTTGCTCGGGCGTGTAGGGATAGAGCGCGACCTCCTCCAAGAAGAAGCGGTAGCCTTCGCGCCCAATCGCCGTCTCCAGGGGAAGCCCCGGCCGGCGCTCGACCAGAAAGGCGCGATACGCCTCGAAGGCGGCGAGAGCGCGGGCGATTGCGGATCGCATGCGCCGTTGCTGACTTGGCGTTGCATAGGCCTGCAGCCCGGCGGCCATCCCGTTGAGGCTGGTCGGAATTCGATCAAGACCGCTGATCGCGACATCGACGAAGGGACCGCGCATGTCGTCGAGATTCTGCCGTCCCGCGGCAAGCGTCGCCGGGATCCGTTCCAGCAGCCGGATCACCGTCTCGATCCGCGCGCGCTCCACCGGCGGCGGCGGCAAGAGCAGCTCGAAGATCGGGATCAGGGATTGGTCGACATAGAAGGAGGGTTGGCGGCGCCAGGCGGCAACATGGTCGAGTTCCCAGCGCACCCGTGCCAGCGCCGAGCCGACAAGCCGATAATCGACCCGTTCGCTGACCGTGGCCGGAGCATCGGCCAATCCCCGCCAGCGGGCTTCGAAGGCGGCGAGCTCCGCCTCGCGCGATCGTATCGCTTCCGCAGACCAGTCCGGCAGCCAGTCATCGGGGCGGACGATCCTCGGAATGTCGTCGCTGCTGTTGGGCTGGGTGCGCGCGCGCCACTCCCAGAAGTCGGCGCCGAGTTCCTGAACCGGTTGCGCCGACAGGGTTGCGGACGAGGCCAGGAGACCGCCGGCAAGGATCAATCGCAGCAACTTCAGCATCTATCGCTCCGGCCTGAGATGACGGTTGAAGAATTCGACCATCTTCTTGAAAGCGAACCGGGTTTGCGGAAGATTGTCACTGGCCCAGGCATGGTTTCCGCCGGGCAGAGTCACCAGCTCGAACATCTGATTGTTGGCGATCATCCGTTCGGCAAGCGCGATCGTGTCGGAATAAAGCACCACCGGGTCGCGGGTGCCGTGGATGATCATCAGCGGATCGCGCATCCCTTGCACCTGATAGAGCGGCGATTGCGCTTCATAGCGGGCGGGCATGTCCGGGCCTTCGGGAGGGCCCATGATCCACATCTGCGAGGGATAAGCGTGCCAGACGTTGGTCGCGGGCGCTCCGGCAATGCCCGCCGCATAGACTTCGGGTTTCTTGGCAAGCGACATGATCGTCATCAACCCGCCATAGCTCGACCCCCAGATGCCGACCCGCTCAGGGTCGACATAGCCTTGCGCGACCAGGTGGCGAACGCCGCTCTCCAGATCGTTGATGTCCGTCTCGCCATAGCTGTTCAGCTGCCCATGGGTATGGGCGCGGCCCTGTCCCCAGCTTCCGCGAATGTTGACGTTGAGGACGATATAGCCCTGGGCGACGAAATACTGGTCGATCCCCCAGGTCGGGTGGGCCCGCCGCCCGCCCCACTGATTGCGGACGGCGTCGGAGTAGACCGAGCCGACGATCAACGGATAGCGGCGAGAGGGATCGTAATTGGCCGGCAGGCTGAGGCGCCCGATCAGGCGGGTGCCGTCGACATGGCTCGGAAACTCGACATAGCCGATATTCGCCCAGGTCTGCCGGTAGAATTCAGGTTGGGGCGAGCGGGTGACCTGGACGGCCCGGCCAGGGCGACCAAGGTCGATCAGGTAGAGTTCGGGCGGAGTTGCGTCGTTCGTGAAGAAACTCGCGACGTGGCGGAAATCCGGTGAATAGGTCGGAACATGGGTTCCGGCCGTGCTCGGGCTTATCCGCTCGATTGGGCCGCCCGAGAACGGCACGCGATAAAGTTGTCGCTCGGGAAGATGGGACTCGTTGGCGACGAAGTAGAGCCGACCATTGCGGGCATCGACTTGGAAGGATTCGATCTCCCATTCGCCGCGAGTGATCTGGCGGGGGGCGCTCTGCGCCGTTTCCTGATGGTAGAGGTGAAGGAAGCCATCGCGGTCGGTGAGAATGACGAGGCCCCGGTCTCCAGGTGCCCAGGCAACCTTCCAGTCCGGCCGGATGTGGCGAGGGTCATGTTCCTGGTAGAATGTTTCCCGCGCTCCGGTAGCCAGGTCGAAGACGTAGATCGTGTGATGCTTCACCTCGAGATCGGAACTGTTGACGAACAGCCTCCGGCCGTCGCTCGAAAGCCCGAAGCCCCAGATGTGGTGCTTGTCGTCCGGCCGCTCGAAATAGCGAATCTGAAGCGTTCGAAGATCGGCCACGCCGACCCGTGCGCGGGTCGTCTCGTCACCCGGGAAGGCTCGGATCACGCGATTGTTCTGAAGCTCTCCACGCGCATGATAATAGATGTCGCGTTCCGGCATCGCCCGGTCGTCGGATTGCTCGAAGACGATTGCCTGGCTGTCGGCGGACCAGTGATAGTCCGAAACGTAGACTTTGGGATCGTCCGATCCGACGATCCGACGAGCGGTCGAGTCTCCGGGCTGGCCGATCTCCCGTGCCCAGAGATTGCCGCCGAGAGTGACCCGGTTGCGCGGATCGACCGGATTGCCGGAAATGAAGGCCAGGGTGCGGCCGTCCGGCGAAACTGCCAGCCGGCGAATGGCGCGCTTGTCGCGTTCGACCTGAGCAACCGTTCCGTCGGCTTCCCGGATGTGGAGCTTTCCGTCGAGAACGAAAGCGATCCGCCCGCGGTCGAGGAACACCGCTTCCGCGATTCCCCGCTCCTCGCTCTCCGGCCGCGAGTTCCGACCGTTGAAGGTCAGCCGTGTCCTTCGACCGTCGGCAAGCGAATAGACCCAGAGGTCGCGAAAGCTGTAGCCCTCCTCGTTCCAGAGGAAGAGAAGGCGCCGCCCATCCCTTGACCAACTATAGCCTTCCGGCGTGGTCCCGACGAGGCTGCGATACTGGTAGAGCTCATCGATCGACAGACTGGTTCCAGGAACGGCCGCTGTCCCGCGCGCCGGGGCGTGGGTAGACGCCCCGGCGCTCTGTGCCTCGGCCTGGCCAGGGACATTCAGGCCGAGACACAGCAGGATCGCGGCGAAAGCGCGGACGAGGAAATGGTTCATCATCATCAGTCACTATCCTGGGACAGCGGCGTTCGGCTGTCGACCGTCACCCATATTCAGAAGTTGGCGGTGAACCCGGCCGTGAACCGCCGGCCGATGGCATCATAGGTCTGCCGCTCGTAGAGCTGGAATGGCGGATCCCGGTCGAACAGATTGTCGATCGTCCCGTAGAAGCGGAACCGCTCGCTCACCCGGACACTGGCGCTCAGGTCGAAATAGTGGACATCCGGCGTTTCCGGCACGGCCAGCAAGGGAGGGGCCGAGCCGGTCGAAATGGCGGCGGCAAATCGACCATCCCTGGCCGAACCGATGAAGCGGTGGCGAAGCGAGAGCTCATATTCGTCCAGGCTCCAGGTCAGGCGCTGGGTGAAGCGCCAGTGCGGATTGGCACTGCCGCAGCTGCCGCCGCCAATATATCCGGCGCAGTCGATCGGATTGAGGACCGGGCTGCTGGTCGTCTCGTTCTCGAAGAGATAGGCGCCCGCCAGGAAGTAGGCCAAGCTGCCGATGCGGCCGATGTCGCGGCGATAGTCGAGACGGAAGTCGATTCCCGAGGCGGTGATCTCGGCAATGTTCTGGTTCAGCAGCGGCACGTCCTGGAGCTGACCGTCCGGTGTTCGGGTCCGCAAGGGCGCGCAGAACGGGTTGGCGAGCGAGAGGTTGGAACGGCAGGCATTGATCGTCGGCTGGAGGCCGCCGCCGAAGACGGCAATCGCGTCGCTGATTCGGATGTTGTAGTAATCGACGGTGATTTGCAGGTTCGGAACGAAGGCCGGGCGGAGAACCGCGCCAACCGACCAGGTGTCTGAGGTCTCCTCCTGGAGGTCCGGATTGCCGCCGGTGATTGCGCGGATCTGGACATTCTCCTGCTGGAACACGTCGATGATGCTCGCAGGCACGCCGAGCTCGAGACAGAAGGCGCGTTCCGCGGCGGTTCGGGTCGGAGTCGCATTGCAGAAGTCGGTGGCGAGCGGAGCCGTGTTGGTTGCGCCCGAGTAGAGCTCGGTGATGTTCGGAGCGCGTACGGCCCGCTGATAGAGGCCGCGGAATTTGAGCCCGCGAACGGGCGAATATTCACCGCCCAACTTGTAGGAAACGACGGAGCCGGCGGTGGAATAATCGGAGTAGCGCACGCCACCTTCGAAAGCGAGAAGCTCGACTCCGGGCCGGTCGGCAAGGATCGGAACATAGATTTCGGCGAAGGCCTCCTTGACGTCGTAGCTTCCGCCCGTGGGCTGGAGTCCGGCGGAACGGGAGATCGCCTCGCCCAGCACGTAGAGCTGGTCAGGCTGGAACCGCGCCGATTCGCGTCGGTATTCCGCACCGATCGATATTCCGACGTCTCCGGCCGGCAGGCTGAAGAGGGAGCCGGTTACGGAACCGCCGATCTGGGTCTGGCGAACCCGCGTGATATTGGTGAGGTCGACATTATAGTAGGCGACCATCTCCGGCGTCAGCGTATTCAGCCCGAAGGGATTGATGACCACGCATTGCGGGTCGCCATTCGCGCAGCGGGTGGGATCGTTGGGATCGGTGAGGAACATCGCCGCAAAGCGGTCGATGAGGATTCCGCCGCCCTGCTCGTCGGTAAGGTCGTTTTCCCCGTGATTGAAGAACATTTCCCAGTCGAGCCGATCGGTGAGGCCGCCGCGCAGGCCGACGACTCCGCGCCAGAAGTCGCGTGTCTGGTCGCTGGTCCGAGGTCCCGACTCCAGCACTCGACGGTTGATGTTGACCGGCACGAGGCCGTCGCCATCGGTGTCAAGATTGGTGCTGAGGAAGTCGCGAAGCGACGCCGGCAGATAGGGATTGCGCAGATCAAGTTGGAAGCCGGGGATGAAGCCGGAGCTGCTCATCGGCAATGCGCCGAGGGTCGAGTTCACGCGGTTGCGCGCGTAGGTTCCCTCCCAGAACAGGGTGATATCATCCGCGACATCGAAATGCCCCAGCACGGCGCCTTGAACGCGCTCCAGTGGGAGCTGGAGATTGTTGAAGGGCCGATCGTTGAAGCCGTCGCTCGCGCGATAGGCGCGCCAACCTTCAGGGGCGAAGAAGATCCCTTGCGGGCCGATCCTGTTGCCGAACTGATCCGTCAGGCCGACCAGCGATGGCGAGAAGAGCGTCCCCTGCGGTGTTACCGCATTGCCGCCCGGAACGAGCACTCCGACGCCGTTCTGAACGGCGTCAACCAGGAAGAGGGTTGCATGGTCCCGAGCGCTGCCGAAGACCTGGGCGCGATTGAAATAATTGGCGTAGAAGACGACGTTGCCCCGCCCGTCGGCGAAATTCCCGCCGATCGTCAGATCGACATTGTAGCGGGCGGCGTCGCCCCGGCTTGAAATGCCGGCCTGGGCACCGACCTCGACCCCTTCAAAGTCGTCCTTCATCACGAAGTTGACCACGCCCGCCATCGCGTCCGATCCGTAAACGGCAGAAGCACCGCCGGTGACGACGTCCACACGGCTGATCAGCGCCGGCGGTATCATGTTGATGTCGACGACGCCGTCCTCACCCGAGCCGACGATCCGCCGGCCGTTCATCAGCACCAGGGTTCGCACCGTGCCGAGATTGCGAAGATTGACGGTCGCGGTGCCGTTTCCGGGATTGTTCGATTGCGACCCGAAGCCGGCGACGAACTGCGGCATCGAGTTGAGGATCTGCTCGGTCTCGTTCGCCGCGGTGAGCCGGATCTCCTCCTCGCCGATCACATTGACCGGGCTGTTGGAAACCACATCCGGTCGCGGAATGCGCGAACCGGTTATGACGATCGATTCCTGCTCGCCGGCGGCGGCCGTCTCGATCTCCGGCTCGACGGCCTCTTGCGATTGAGCCAAGGCCGGACTGGCCGCCATTGCGACGAGGAGAATCGCCGAGCTCGCCTGAAGAGTCCTGCGCCTCGTCGAAACCCGATTCGATCCCGTCATCATGCTCCCTCCCGTCACAACGATTGATATACTTTTTGAGTGAAGATACGCGTGATTTTGAGCATAACTGATCAGACGGATCAAGCGGAATTGACACAAAAGTGAAAAATCGGCTCATCTCAGCGAATTGGCGGGTGTCGGAGCTGAAACTCGCTTCGATCTGGTCTTGCGCTGGAGGCGAGGACCGGGGTCTGTTAGGCCCGTAGGCGGCGTACGGCGACGGCGCGAGGCTCAATCGCAGCATTCGTGACGATATCCTTCCCGACTCCACCCGTTCGGATGGCCGTTCAGGGCTTGCCCACGGCGAGTGAACGGCGACTTTTCCAAAAGACCCGATTGACCTGCGCGCAAGACTCCCACAATGTGCATAATCATATGAATCAGGTTGGACTGGACGCGCAACGAACGTGCAGCCGCCCTGAAAGCAGGAGAGGATCAGCGGATGGCAAGAATGTCGGCAATGTTCGTGGCGATCGCGCTTGGATGTACGGCACTGACTCCGTCCCATGCCCTCGCCGGTTCGGCTCCGCCGGCCGTCCGGCAGGCAGGTCCACCGAACGGCTCCGGCACCTATGAGGAGTTCACCGCGCTCTTCGCGGAATTCCATTCCTGGCGAACGGCGCGCCCCGCGGACGGCGTCGTCGACTATAGCCCCGCTGCCGTCGAGCGCCGACGCCAGCAGCTGAGCGCCTTTCAGTCGCGCCTGCCGAACTTCGGCGTGGCGAATTGGGACCGTCACCAGCAGGTCGACTATCTCGCCGTCCGCGCACAGATGGACCTGGAGGACTTCACGCTCAACGTGACCCGGCCATGGGCGCGCGACCCCGGCATGTATGTCGATGAAATCCAGCGCCTCGCTTATACCGAGCTGCCGCTCGAAGGCGATCCGCTGGCGACGTTCCGAACCCGTCTCAGGCGCGTTCCGGCCTATCTCGCCCAGGCCCGGATCAATCTCGATTCGGTTGCCGGAGACTATGCTGATCTGGCTATCCACAACCTCTCCAATGGCGACGGGGTCGGGCACGGCATGCCCTATCGCGCGGTCGAGCCGGCCGGACTTGTCGGCTGGTTCGCTGATCTGCGCGGCCGTGCCGAGCGTCAGCAGCCGGAACTGGTCGCGGAGATCCGCGCCGCCGAACAGGCGATCGAAGAGTTCCGCCTATGGCTGGTCGAAAACCGCCCGCGGATGACCGCGCAGGCGGGTGTCGGACAGGCCGCCTATGACTGGTTCCTGACGAACGTCCGGTTGATGCCCTATACATCCGACCAGATCCTCGTTCTCGCCCAGCGCGAGCTCGATCGTCATTGGGCTTTCTACACGACCGAACGGCACCGCAACCGCAACCTGCCCGAACTCGAGATCGCCCGGTCCGGCGAGGAATATGAAGCGCAGCTCGCCGGCACCGACGCGATGATCCGCCGCTGGCTGACCGAAGCAGAGATCCTCACCATTCCCGACTACATGCCTCGGACCTATCAGGAGATGGGGTACAACGCCCCCTGGATCGTCCGTCCCAACGGGCCGATGTTCTGGGAGCAGATCCAGTTCCGCGACGCCTCCCCGGATCATCTTCATGCGACCTTCCCCGGGCATCGCTTCGACGGCCATGCCGCCGCTCGGATCCGGCACCCGATCCGAGCTCACATCTCCGACAGCGGCCGAACGGAAGGCTGGGGTTTCTACCTGGAAGAGACGGCGCTTCAGCTTGGCCTTTTCGACGACCGGCCGCGCACGCGCGAGCTGATCTACATCTTCGGCCTGTTCCGCGCCGCCCGAACGATCGGCGATGTGAGGATGCAACGCAACGAAATGAACGTCGAGGAGGTGATGAACTTCTGGAAGGAATGGACTCCCTATCTCGACGACAATGTCGCGCGAGTCGATGCCGCCATCTACCTGCGCCGCCCGCCAGGCTATGGCATGACCTACACGATCGGGATGATGCAACTCCAACGCCTGCTCGTCGATCGCCGTCGGCAGCTCGGCGACAACTTCGTGCTCAAGGACTTCCACGATTATCTGATGAGCGCCGGCCGGCTGCCCGTGTCGCTGCTGCGCTATGACCTTACCGGCCATGACGACGAAATCAGGCGACTTTGGTCCCACGTGCCGCTGTCGCAGATCCGGCGGAACTGATGGCCGACCTCAAGCGGAGATCGATTCGATGAAATGGCCTGCGCAACGCCTCGCGGCGAGTTCGAAGAAGAGCTTCGGCATGTACGAACAGGCAGCCGAGCTCGAAGCAGCGGGGCTCGATCTCATCCACCTGGAATTCGGCCGGCCGCATGCCGACACGCCTGCACACATCAAGGCTGCAGCCAAGGCTGCGCTCGACTCCGGGATCGTCCATTATGGCGACTTCCGTGGGACCCGAGCCTTCCGCGAAGCGCTCGCTGGCAAGCTCCGGGACTTCAACAAGCTCGATTATGGGGCGGACGAGGTGCTGGTCACCAACGGCCTCACCCACGCTTCGTTCGCCGCGTTCATGGCTGCGGTCGACCCGGGCGACGAGGTGATCCTTCTCGATCCCTATTATCCGCAGCATGTCGGCAAGATCGAACTGGCCGGCGGGCGCGTCGTCACGGCCAAGCTCGATGTCGCCGACAATTTCGCCATCTCCAAGGCGGCGATCGCCGCGAAGATCACGCCAAGGACGCGGATGATCGTGCTGGTGAATCCGGCCAACCCGACCGGCCGGGTCTATTCCCGCGCCGAGTTGGAGGCGGTGGCCGAGCTCGCCATCCTTCACGACCTTCTCGTCCTGTCGGACGAGGTCTACGAATATATCACCTACGACCAGGCGGAGCATGTCAGCATCGCCAGCCTGCCGGGAATGCGCGAGCGGACGATTACCTGCTTCGCCTTCACCAAGGCCTATTCGATGGACGGCTGGCGGATCGGCTATCTTGCTGCCGACGCGAAGCTCATTCCCGCCATCCTGCGAATCATCATGACGGACGTCACGCATGTGAACGTCTTCGTTCAGGAGGGCGCGTTGGCCGCCGTCACTGGTCCGCAAGAGCCGATGAAGGCCATGGTCGAAGCGGATCGGCGCAAGCGGGACATCGTCGTTCGAGCGCTCAACCAGATGCCGGGAGTCACCTGTCGGGCACCGGAAGGGGCAATCTACGCCTTTCCCGACATCGCAGCGACCGGCCGAAGCTCGGCGGACTTGGCCACGGCGATCCTCAACGAAGCTCATGTCGTCGTTGAAGCCGGCTCCTTCTACGGACCGGGCGGCGAAGGCCATTTGCGAATCTGCTTCGGCTCGGAATCCGAAGCACGGGTGGCGGAGGCGATGAACAGGTTGAGCCGATTCTTCAATCAACTGTGAACCCGGCAGCGCTGCCGCGGACAGGGGGGAGGAAAGACATGGTCAATTCACGGGCCCTTCGATCGGCGATGATCGCTCTGCTGCTGGCGACCAGTCCATCGGCCGCCCAAACGGGGGCTCCGGCTGCGCCCGCAGCACCAGGCGCCGTTCAGCCGGTGCCGGCCGGCTATGAGGCGCTAGTTGCGCTGTATCGAGACTTCCGGGCCTTCGTTCCCCCGATGATGCGGGACGGCGTTCCGGATTACTCGCCCGCAGCCATGGCAAGCCAATATTCAGGGCTGCAGCAGTTCATGGCGCGTCTGCGCGCGATCGACGACAGCGCATGGCCCATTCCGTATCGAGTCGATTACATGCTGGTGCTTGCGGAGATGCGGGGGCTGGAGTTCCAGCATCGGGTGGTGCAGCCCTGGAGGCGCGATCCCGCCTTCTACAGCACCACCAATCTCGGCTTCGGGCCGAAGATGCATGGCGCCTTCAGCATACCGGAGCTTCCCCTTGCGGCGGATCAGGCTGCCGCGTTGGGCGCGCGGCTCGCTGCCGTTCCGGAAGCGCTGCGTCAGGCCAGAGCCAATCTTACCGACCCGCGCGGTGATCTGGCGCGACTGGGCATCCAGCAGAAGCGGATCGAGGTGAATGTCTTTGCTCGTCTCGCCGAGGCGGCACGAAACCACCATCCTGAACTCGTCGAGCCCGCCCTCCGGGCGCGGGATGCGGCGGCGGATTTCCTCGCCTGGCTTGAAGGCATTGAGGGATCGCTGCCCGCCCATGGCGGGGTCGGGCGCGACAATTACGACTGGTACCTGCGCCACGTGCTGCTGCTTCCCTACACCTCTCGGGAAATCGAAACGATCGGCGAGCGCGAGTATCAGCGAATGATCGCCTTCCTGCGGATCGAGGAACATCGCAATCGTGGCCTCCCCGAACTGCCGATGGTTCGGACCCGCGCCGAATTCGACGCCAAGCGCGAGCGCGAGGACAATCAACTGCTCGCCTTCCTCAGGGACGGTGAGTGGGTGACTATCCCCGACTATGTCCGGCACGATCCCGAGGAAGGTCCCTATATCCTGCCGGCCGACCGCGATCCGAGCCGCCCCGGCCTTTTCGACGATCCGGAAGGCGTCCACTTCTTCTTCCAGACGGAGTTTCGGGACGGACTGCCGCTTCGCGCCCACAATCTGCCGGGACACGCCTTCGACCAGCTTCAGGCGGCGCGGGATGCCCGGCCCATCAGGGGGCAGCGCCGGCTGTTCTTCGTCGACGGAGTCCGCAACGAAGGCTGGGCCTTCTACCTGGAAGAGATGATCCTGCAGGCCGGGCTACTCGACGATCGCCCCCGAACCCGCGAGATCGATTATATCCTCGGCGCCAAGCGCGCCGCCCGGGTCGTCCCGGAGCTTCGGATGCAGGCCAATGAATGGACGTGGGCCGAAGCCAATGCCTCGCTGATCAGCCGCACGCCGCGATGGATGCGCCCGGGGGACTCGATCGCGCAATTCGACATCGAACTCTATCTGCGCCAGCCCGGCTATGGCATCGGCTACTATATCGGCAAGGTAGAGCTGGAACGGCTTCTCGCGGAGCGCTCGATGCAGCTCGGCGACGAATTCGACCTTCGCGCCTTCCATGATCAGTTCCGAGCCGCCGGAGCGATTCCGATTTCCCTGATCCGCTGGGAGATGACGGGCCGGGACGATGAGGTCAGAACGCTTCGCGGCGACTTCTGAAATCAGGCGAGAAGCGAAGGGGTCGGCAGCCGATCTCCGACGCATGAACCATCACGAGTGGATCCGCGCCTTCGCATGGGCCCCGGCGCCTTCCGGGCCCCGCTCCCCACGTCTTGCCGGTCCGGCCGCGGCATTGGTTAACCGCTGAGCGCAAGGAATCCCCCCGCGGCGAACGAGCGCGCTGACGCGTGCGAGCGGCAATCGGCTCGCCAACCGTAAATACCATTAGCTCGCCGTTAACCATTTGGCTTCATCAACAAGCCCGACAAGTTCATTGCCTTCGGGGGGAACCAAGTGCCTGCGCAAGCTTCATCCCACATTGCGGGGAATGCCTGTCCGACTGTCGCGGCCCCTGGCGAGCTTCGGCCGAGCAACCCTGCCGACGCCTTGATCGTCGGGGACAGTCCCGCCATCGCTGAAATCCGCTATCTCGTTCGCCAGGTCGCGCCGAGCGACGCTTCGGTGCTGATCACCGGGCCTTCGGGCAGCGGCAAGGAAGTCGTCGCCCGTGCGATCCACCAGGAGAGCCGCCGCTCCGGCGAGGCTCATGTGGCCGTCAATTGCGGCGCCATTCCGCGCGACCTGCTGGAATCCGAACTGTTCGGTCACGAAAAGGGATCGTTCACCGGCGCTCACGCACAGCATCGTGGCCGCTTCGAAGAAGCCGATGGCGGCACCCTCTTCCTCGACGAGATTGGCGACATGCCGGCGGAAATGCAGGTGAAGCTGCTCCGGGTCCTCGAGGAGCGCTCCGTCCAGCGCATCGGCGGTCGCGGCCAGATCGCGGTCGACACCCGGATCATTGCCGCCACTCACCGCGACATCGACCGCGCCATCGACGAAGGCCGCTTCCGCGAGGATCTCTTCTACCGCCTAGCGGTCTTTCCCATCGACATCCCGCCGCTCGCGGAACGGGTCGAGGACGTCCCGCTGCTCGTCCGCCATTTCCTCGCTCAACCGAAAAACAAGGGTTGTGGCGTGACCTTCTCGAAGGGGGCCATGGACCGCCTCGTGGCCCACAAATGGCCGGGCAACGTCCGCGAACTCCGCAACCTGGTCGAACGCGCAGGTATCCTGTTCCGCGGCCGGATCGTCGGTGCCGAGCAGGTCACCGCGCTGATGATGCGTCGCGGTCGCGTCAGCGCCGCCGAACGCGCCGCCCTTTGGGAGGCGACCGACCGGATGGCTCCGGCTGAACCGGTAGTCGTTCCGCTCCGGCCGCAGGCGGGGACTTCCGCGGAGGGCGACTCACTGCCGCCGCTGGACCATGGTCAGCCGGTGGCGCTTCGGTCCATGCTCGCGGAAATCGAGCGCCGCTATATCGAGCAGGCGCTCGAACTATCGGGCGGAGTGATCGCCGATGCGGCGCGCCTGCTGTCGCTGCAGCGGACGACGCTCATCGAGAAACTGCGCAAGTACGAGCTCAAGGCCGCCTGAAGCCGACGGCTAGCGATCGCTCCTGCCGATCGCCTCCCACGCGCCGGCGATCTCGCCGATCATCGTGCGTGCATTGGAGATTGCCTCCACATCGTTGCTTCCTCCGCCGACGACGAGCAGCCGGCGCGCTTCGCGATAGATGGCCGCAAGTCCGGTGGCGATTTCCCCGCCCTTTTCGAAATCCAGGCTGGTTTCGAGTGCCGTGAGGATGGAAAGGGCACGGGCCTGCGACTGCCCGCGCTGCACATAATCAATGCGCCGGGCGGCGACGATCATCGCATCCATCGACTTCAGCAACTCCTCGAACATGACCTGGACCAGCTGATGAGGGCTGGCGCCTTCGATCCGGCTCGTCAGGTCCACGTTCTTGTACTGGGCACGGGCGCCGAACTGTCCCCGGGGAACGAACATCACTTACTCCCAATTCGAATCGGTCGGCCGCGTCAGCCGCGGTCGTTGGTCCACATCTTGATCTGCTGGTCGAGGTAGGATTGGGTCGCCTGGAAGGAGGAGACCTGCCGCTCCATCGAACTGAACGTCGTGAGCAGCTGATTATAATATTTCTCCGCCCGTCGCTCCATCACCTCACGCTCCTCGGCCAGTTTCTTCGCCTCGGCCGCGAGCCTTTCCTGGGCGGTCGCGAAGACACCGCTGCGGGAGCGAAGCGAATCGCGCAGCGACTGCAGCGCACCTCCCAGGCCGGGGTCGATCGTCACCGTGGCGCTGCCGACGGCTCCGCCGACACGGAGGATGAGACCGACCGCAGGGTGGCCCGGCGGAGCCACGAGATCGCCACCCGAGGAAATGAAATCCACGCCGTCGATCTTGCCGCTGGCGCCGCTTCCGGTGTCAGGAAGCACGTCGGTGATCGTGTAGACGCCCGGCTTCACCTTGCCGACGAGGCTTCCGATCTGGATCAGCGGATTGTCGGTATATTGCGACGGGTTGAACATTGCCTCGACACCGTCCGGATCGTTGGCGAGGATCTCCTTGAGCCGGAACGTGTCGACGGAGAGCGTTCCGTCCCGATTGGTGCGAACGCCAAGTTCCGCGAGCGTCTGCGGCCCCGTGCCCTGACTGGTCAGGATGGTCGACGGGATCTTGGCAAGCTGGCGCTGCAGTTCGCGGACCGCCAGGTCTCCCCTCAGGGGTCCGCCGCTACCACTGGTGCCGGGAGCGGTGGCTTCGGCGATCAGCTTCTGAAGCTCGTTATAGGCAAAGGCGAAATCCTGAACCGCCTGCTCGATCTCCGCTGTCGGACGGGTGACTCCGACGGAAACGATGGTTCCGGGGGCAGCGCGCTTGAGATCGATCTTCACGCCCTCGATAAGGTCGCTGAAGCTGTTCGACGTGCGGGTCACCTCGACTCCGTCGAGCCGCACGATCGCGTCCTGGGCCTGAACGTTGCGGGTCATCTCGCCCGGAACACCGCTGCCATAGGTGAACCGTTCGAGGCCCGAGGCGGTGCCGTCGGGCACGCTCATCGTGAAGGCCTGCGCTGCGCCGGTGGCACCCTTGACCACCAGTCGCGCGCCGGAAGCGTCGGTGAGAACGCTTGCGGTAAGACCGGCGCCGGAGTCGTTTATCGCCTTGGCGAGCCCGTCAAGATTGTCATTGTCGGGACCGATCGTGACGGTGAAGGTGCCGCTTGCCGTCTGAAGGGTAAGCTCCCCCTGGCCGACCGGGTCTGTCCGGCTGGGCAGAAGCGCGGAGGAGACGGTCTGGGCCTGGGCGAGCTGCACCACTTCCACCGAGGCGGAAAGGCTTCCGAGGCGCGATCCCGGAATGGCGGACCCGGTGAAGATGCCGGTGTCGGAAATGTTCGGCTGGCTGAACAGGCTTCCACTCGAGATGAGCGAAGTCAGCGCACTGGCGAAGGAGTCGATTGCCTGGCTCACTTCGGCAAGCTTGGAGACCTTGGCCGAGTTCAGCTCCTCACGGCTCTTGATCAGCGCTTCCTTGGGACCCTTGGCGGCCGCGGCGAGATCGTCGACGAGCTTCTTGATGTCGATTCCGGAGCCGATGCCGAGCGCATTTCCGATCGAGCTTGTCATTGGCCGTGCCTCCGTCTCATGAATTTAACGGCCAACCGCACCTGAAATTTAGCGGCTCTCAGCTCTTGAGGATCCGCAGTGCGGTGGCCGCCAGTTGCGACTGAGCGCCAAGCGATCGGGCCGGCTCGGAGCGTATCAGTCCCGCAACTTCCAAGGCGCTTTCGGCCTGATCCCGGGCGATCGAGGCACGCAGTTCCAGCGCCACCTGTTCGACCCAGGGGTCCACCGGGGCGCCGCCGCGCTCCGCGGCGATGATCAGCTCTTCGATCTCGTCCAGCGCAGCGCATAGTCTCGCCCTCTCGTTCGCCACGCATGGTCCCCAATCTGCCTTCAGACGGGTAACGGCGCCTCTGCTCCATCCTTAAGCCTCCGGCCGGCCCTGAGCGTCGAAGCGCACATCCGGCGGAACGTCGACCACCGGCGGCTTCGCACCGGACGCGAGCGCAGCTTCGAGATTGAAGACGAAGGCGAGGATCGTCGCCACCGCCAGATAGAGGTCCTCGCGGATCACCTGTCCAGGCCGACTGGTGAAGTAGAGGGCTCGGGTAAGCTGCGGATAGCTGAGCATCGGCACCTGATGCTCGGCCGCCAGCTCGCGGATCGCGTCGGCCGTGGCTCCGCGTCCCTTGGCAATGACGATCGGCGCGGCATCCTCGCCGGGCTTGTAGCGCAGCGCGACGGCAAAATGGGTCGGGTTGGTAAGCACCACCGTGGCTTCCGCGATCGCTCCACGGGCCGAGTTGCGAAGCACCTCGTGCTGACGCCGGCGAATGGCGGCCTTGAGCTCCGGAGAGCCCTCGGTCTGCTTGTGCTCGTCCTTGATCTCCTGTTTGGTCATCCGCAGGCGCCGGGTGCGCTGGACGATCTGGGCCGGAACGTCGATCAGGGCGATGAGGACGAGAGCGGCACCCATGATCAGCACGGCGAGCACGAGCGTGTTGCCGACATTGGCGAGCGCGGGCCGAAGGTCGCTCGAGCTGAGGCCGATCAGCGAACGCGCCTCGCTCATCACCAGCCAGATGCCGAGGGAGCCGAGAAGAAGCACCTTGGCGATGGACTTGGCCAGTTCGATAAGCCCCTGCAGTCCGAAGATGCGCTTGATCCCGCTGAGCGGATTGAGCTTGTTGCCCTTGAAGGCGAAGGCCTTGGCGCGAAAGCCGAGCGAACCGAGCATGGCGGGCGTTGCGACTGCCGCCACCAGAGTCAGCGCGAACAATAAGGCGACCGGAAGAAGGACGATTCCCACTAGCCGCAGGATCGCCGCCCCGGGATCGAAATTGCGTAGATCCGAAGCCTCGAAGGTCAAGCCTTCCACGACCATCGTTCCGAGCGCATCGATAGTCATCGGTCCGGCAAGGGCAAGCCAGATCGCGCCGCTGACCACGACCAGTGCGGTCCCGAGTTCGCGGGACTGGAGAACATCGCCCTTTTCCGACGCGTCGCGCTTGCGCTTCGGAGTCGGAGCCTCTGTTTTCTGGTCCTGATCGGGCGTGTCGGCCATGGCTCAGCCGCCCATCGCCAGCCGGCGCGATTCCTCGAGACCGAGACGGATCGCGCCGAGCAATCCCTCGCCCATGACCGGCGCCGCGATGGCAAGCAGCACAAGTCCGGCCATCAATGCGGCGGGGAAACCGACCGCGAACAGGTTCAGCTGCGGTGCCGACCGCGACAGCATGCCCATCACCACCTGCACCAGAACGATGGCGAAGCCGACCGGCAGGGCGATCGAGAGGCCGGCAGCGAACAGGACTCCGCCGAAGAAGACGAGGCCGCGAATGCTTTCTGCCGTCATCCAGGCATCCCCCGGCGGAAGAGCCCGGTAGCTTTCGACGATGGTGGCGGCGAGCGCCAGATGGCCGCCGATCGACAGGAAGAGGAAAGTGGCAAGGATCGAAAGGAACTGACCGAGCACGGGATTATTCTGGCCGCTCGACGGATCCATCATCGCCGCGAAGCCGAGGCCCATCGCATTTCCGATCAGTTCGCCGGCAACAAGGGCCGCGGAAAAGCCGATCTGGACGGCGAAGCCGATCGCAAGACCCGCCATGACTTCGCCAGCGACGAGAAGGAATCCTTCCACCGAGACAAGTCCGTCATCGGGCAGAGTGAAGCCGGTGATGCTGAGCGCGGGGATGCCAAGAGCAAGGGCGACGATGAGCCGCAGTTGCACGGGAACGAAGGTGGCGCCGAAGACCGGTGCAGCGAGGAGAGCCGCGCCGGGCCGGATCATGGCGACGAGCCACAACCAGAGCTGCGCCTCGACTCCTGCGAAGCCGGCCGGAATCATCGCGTAATCTCGGGGATCCGGGCGAAGATGTCTTGGGTGAAGTCGGCGAGCAGCATCAGGATCGCGGTCCCGAACAGGGCAAGGCAGACGGCAACCACGATCAGTTTCGGAACGAAGCTCAAAGTCGCCTCGTTGATCGAGGTCGCCGCCTGCACCATCCCGAGCACGAGGCCGGCGAGAAGCGCAGGGATCAGGATCGGCGCGCAAGCGAGTGCCAGGATCCAGAGCGCCTGCTGAGCAACGCCGATGAAATAGTCGGGATTGTCGGCGACCATGGCGCTAACCTCCGGCGAAGGATGCCGCGAGCGAACCCATCGTCAGGGCCCAACCGTCCACAAGCACGAACAGCAGCAGCTTGAACGGCATCGAGACGATCGTCGGTGAAAGCATCATCATGCCGAGCGCCATCAAGGTGGATGAGACGACGAGGTCGATGATCAGGAAGGGCAGGAAAATCAGGAAGCCGATCTGGAAAGCGGTCTTGAGCTCGCTGGTCACGAAGGCGGGCAGGAGGATCGAAAAGGGAACCGCCTGGGGCGAGGAGAAGCGTTCCACGCCCGCCAGTTCGGCGAACAGGCGAAGGTCGCTCTCGCGGGTCTGACGCATCATGAAGCCGTGAAGCACCGTTCCCGAGCGCGAGACCGCTTCCTCGATCGAGATCTGGCCGTCGCCATAGGGCGTGTAGGCCACCTCGTTGATCTGATCGACGACCGGACGCATCACGAACAGCGACAGAAACAGCGCCAGCCCGACGAGCACCTGATTGGGCGGCGTCTGCTGAAGCCCGATCGCCTGACGGAGGATCGACAGGACGATGATGATTCGGGTGAAGCTGGTCATCATGAGCACGATCGACGGCAGAACCGTCAGCAGGCTCATCAGGATCAGGATCTGAAGCGAGAGCGACAGCGGCCGGCCGTCCCCCGAAATCGTATTCAGGGCGCGGTCGAGAGCACCGGTTTGCCCACCCGCAGCGGGGGCTGCGACGGCTGCGCTCGCCATATCCGGCACCGCCAGCAGGACGAGGACGATCGCGAGCGAAGCGAACTTCAGCAGCGACGAGGCGCGGAGCAGTTCAGGCATCGGCCGGCACCTGGGTTTGAGCGCCCTCGGCGAGCAGCTGCACGCCGTTGCGCGAAACCGCGATCAGCAGGCGCTTGTCGGCGAAGTCGACGACCGCGAGCCGACCGGTAGCACCGATCGGCAAAGCGTCGACCAGCTTCACCGCTCGCTCCCGCTGCCCGAAAGCCATTCCGGGCTGCACCTTGCGCCACAGCCAGAGCGCGCCGAACGCGAGCGCCGCGACCAGCGGAACGAGGAAAAGCAGCTTCAGGATATAGGCGGTCATCATTGGCGGCGCTCGACACCGGCGGCACCAGCTTCGGCCGCGACGACCTCGACCACCCGAATGCCGAAACGTCCGTTGACGGTCACGACCTCGCCCTTGGCGATCAGAGTGCCGTTGGCCATGATGTCGAGCAGCTCGTGACTTTGGCGATCCAGTTCGACGACGCTGCCTTCATTGAGGTCCATCAGCTCGGACAGGCGCATCGCCGTGCTTCCGACTTCGACCGAGAGCCGAACCGGAATGTCGGCGAGCAATCCGTAATTGCGGCGATTGAACGCCGAGCCGTCGGCCGGTCCCGCCTCGATGATCTCCTGACCCTCTTTCACTGGACGAACCTCCTTTGTTCGATGCGTTCGATCTTGAGCGCCGCGCGCCCGTCATGTTCGCCGATCGTGCCGAGGGCGATCCTTCGGCCTTCCACCAGCAACGGTACCTGCGCCGGAAGCGAGACCGGGATCACGTCGCCGGGCTGGAGCTGCATCAGCTCGGAGAGCGAAAGCTCCGGCCGGGCGAGAACGGTTCGCGCCTTGACCCGAACCTCGCCAACCGCGGCAGCCATCCGGCTGCGCCATTCCACGCCGCGCGAAGTGGCATCGTCATGCGCCTTTGCGGCGAGCTCGTTCTCGACCGAGCGAAGCCCCGCGACCGGGTAGACTATCTCGATAATTGCCGGCTTGCCGGTCCAGGGAGCGAGCTGGAATGTCGATATTGCAACCGGCTCGTCCGCCCGGGCGAGCGTGGCAAAGCCGACATGGGTTTCGCGCGAACGAAGCGCGGGCCTGACCGGAACCACCTCGGACCACACCTCCGCCAGAGCGCCGATCAGCGCTTCGGCAAGGCGACCGAGCAGGCTTTCCTCGGTTGGCGTGAACTCCCTGGACTGACTGATCGGCGGCAAGCCGCCGCCGCCATAATAGGCGTCGACCAGACGGCTGACGAATTCCGGCTGGATCGCCAGCATGATGCAGCCCTTGAGCGGCTTGAAGCCATACAGGCTGAGGCTGATGAACTCGGCCTGCTCCGCCTGCCAGTCGCCGTAGGGGCGGACGCAGGTCGGCTCGACCGTCACGCGCGGCTTGGCGCGAGCGAAGGGCTCGATGATGTCGCGAAGCCGGCGGACCATCCGCTCATTCATCCGGTCGAGCACCGGAAGCGCCGACATCGGACGGGAAGCTTCGCCGCCGAAGGAAAACGGACGCGGCGTGCCGCTTGAGCGGTCGCCGCCGGGCTCCTTCTCGAGCCCGCTCATCAGGGCGGAAATTTCCTCTCCTGAAAGGTCCGTTGTCTTGCTCATTGCGTGACGAAACTCGTGAAGTGCACGTCGTCGATACCGCCGAACCCTTCCCGAATGGTTAACGCGCTGTTTATCGCGTTCTTTAGCTGCTCCTTAAGCGCTTCCTTCCCCTGGATCGTCGAGATCTCGATCGGATCCTGCTCGGACAAGGTCAGAATGACAGCGGAGCGGATCGCCATTTCGTGGGTCTGCAGATGCTGGATGACCGGCTCGCCATGGAAGGTCGACACGCCGAGGCCGATCTGGACGAAGGCATCCCCGCCGCGAAGATTGGAAGTGAAGCTACCTTCGAGCGGGTGATAGGTGGCCTGGAAGACCCGCGGGTCGGGACGCCCCCCCGGAGCGCGGGCTCGTCGCCGGGCTTCGCCCGCCGCACTCGCGCTGACGCCGTCACGGACGACCAGCGGCGGCAGATGGGGATCCTCCTCGGCCGAGTCGCCGTTTGCGAACGGGCCGACGCCCATGGCATAGAGCCCGGCCGTGGTTCCGCCGCCGCCAACCACAATGAGGGCCAGAAAGACGAGGAGCAGCTTCTTGAGCTTTCCTTTCTTCCTTCTCGGCTGCGACTGATTGATCTGTTGCTGCTCGTTGCTCATGTTCGCCTCCTTAGGCATATCTCTCGGAGCCGACGCGCGGCTCGGCGGAAGAGTCGGCTTCGCCGGCGGCTGCGCGTGCGGTCCTGATCGTGGCATTCTGGCGGCCGTCCTCGTGACGGCGCTGTTCACCGGCCGACTGGTCGCGGGCGCCGGCAAGATCGACATGAGTTTCGGAGATGCGTACGCCCTGGGCGCGCGCCTCGGCCATCAGCCGCGGCTGGGCCTCGGAAATGATGGCACGCGCCGCTTCGCTTTCGACGGTGAGGCGGATGGCGGCACCGCCGTCACGCTGATCGACTTCCACTTCGAGATGTCCAAGCGTCTGCGGATGCAATCGGAAGCGCATCGGCCCTTCCGAGCCGCCGCTTCGGGCAATGTCCCGAGCGAGCTGATCGAGCCACTCGCCGTCCCCGGCAAGGTCGAGCTCATATTCCATCAGTTGCTGAGCCACGTCCTGCGGCTGCGGGACCTCGGCCGAACGCGAGGTCGGCGGAAGCGCCAAATCGGGTGAAGCCGTCATGAGGCTCGGCGAGTGGCTCGTCGAGGCGAGCGGAGCGGGCGTCGGGATCGATGGCGCTCCCTTGTCGAGCGAAGCGGAAGGCGTTGCGGCGCTGGCTGAATCACCTGTCCGGATCGAGTGGGGCTCCTCCCCAACCCGCGCCTGTGCCTCACGAACAATGGCGGACATCGCCGGGAGCGGGCCGGTCGGGCCCGGGGTCGGCTTGCCGACGGCGGGCTTGCTGGACTCGATCGGAAGGGTGGAGCCTTGGCGAGCGGACTTCTGGTCCGGTTCTGCATTGGACAGCCCAACGAGCTCGGGAAGCTTCGATCCGGGCTTCGCAGGGTTCGTCTCGACTTTGGAACCGGAAGCCGGGTCGCCTCCGGACATCACCAGACCGGTCGGTGGCCCCGCGGGCGCGAATTCGGGCTCCTCTACATTGGCCTGGGCAACCGTCTGTGCAGGCGAAACGGCGACGGGAACCGGCTGAAAGGCCATTCCGGTGGTGAGGGCGAGGAGAATCTCCTCTCCTTCGCTCTCCGGCTCTTCCGGCGTGGCCGGTGTGTCGCTCCCGGTGATCGCCTCGGGCACAATGGTTAGGTCGGTCGACCCGTTCAGAATCGGCGTGGACGAAAGCAGCCTTGCAAACAGATCGCCGCCCTCTCCCTCGACCGGAAGACCCGAGCCGGCCGCGACGAGCGTCGGGCCAACCCGCATGTTCGGAACCGATGCCATCACATTCCCTCTCCATCATGCTGAAGTCGCGAGCGGGAGCGCCCGCTTCGAAGGGGCCGGCGCTCCGCCAGCCGTTCGGCGGCGCTGACCGCCGCCTGCTGCAATTTTTCCGCGCTCTCCTGATCGCGCCGCGCGGAACGGCGGGCCTCCTCGCGGGCCGCTGCCATTGTCCGGGCGTTGTCGAGCGTTCGCCCAAGCCCCTGACGAGCCGAATCGAGGCGCATGGCCAGTTCGCCGATCCGTGCAAGTGCGGCGCCCGAGGTCACTCCCTCCACGGCACGCAATTCGCTTCGCATCTGAGCGAGCCGCTGGCGGTTCGTCTCAATGAGCTGGACCTGCCCCGCCGCTTCCGCCGCTGCCGAAGCTGCGAGATCATGCTGAATCTTCCTGACCCGAACGATCCGCGCGCGCTGGCGAACGAGGCTTTTCACGACGCCACCGTCCGGACCAGGGCGGCGACGGATTCGTCGAGACCGACGCGCTCGCCCGGCGCCTGCTTGAGAAATTCGAGGAGATCGGGGCGGCGCACGATCGCCTCGTCGATCATCGGATCGCTGCCCGTCGCGTAGGCGCCCATCAGGATGAGGTCGCGATTCTCCTCGAAGGACGACCAGATGCGGCGAAGCGCCGCCGCCGCGGCGGCATGTTCGGACGAGATGATGTCGGGCATCACTCGGCTGAGCGACTTGCCGACGTCAATCGCCGGATAGACGCTCTGTTCGGCCAGCGAGCGCGACAGGATGATATGACCATCGACGATGGCCCGCGCCGAATCGACGATCGGGTCATCGGTGTCGTCGCCGTCGGCGAGCACCGTGTAGAGCGCGGTGATCGATCCGCCGGTCACGGAATCCGCTCCGGCGCGCTCGACCAGTTTCGGGATCAGTCCCAGGGCCGAAGGAGGATAGCCCTTCACGGTCGGTGGCTCGCCGAGCGAGAGGCCGATCTCGCGCTGGGCATGGGCGACCCGCGTTAGGCTGTCGATCAGCAACAGAACCTTCAGCCCGCGAGCTCGGAAATCTTCCGCAATGGCCGTCGCGCGCATGGCTGCCCGCAAACGAAGCAGCGGGGCGTGGTCTGCCGGAACGGCGACCACGACGGACTTCGCCCGCACCGGCGGCGGCAGTTTGGTCGCGAGGAAGTCGCTGACTTCGCGGCTTCGCTCGCCGATCAGCCCGACGACGATCACGTCCGCCTCGGCGCCAGCGATCATCTGGCCCATCAGGACCGATTTGCCGACGCCCGAGCCGGCGACGATGGCGATCCGCTGGCCTATGCCGGCGGTGAGGAGGGCGTTGACGGCCCGAACGCCGATATCGAACGGCTCGGTGACACGAGCTCGATCGAGCGGGTTGCCCGGACGCCCGGCGAGGGGCCACTTGTCGGTCGCGGCGACGGGTCCAAGACCGTCCAGCGGCTGGCCGAGGCCGTCGACAACTCGTCCCAGCAGGGCCGGGCCGACTTCAGCCATGCTGCCGCTCGAATCCGGTTCGACCCGGGCCCCGTTGGCATAAGCGGCCTCACCGTCCAGCGCCATCAACAGCGTCCGGTCGCCGCGAAACCCCACGACCTCCGCTCGGGCGAAGTGGCCGTCTGCGGTGATGACCCGGGCTCCGGCACCAATCGGACGGCCGAAGCCGGTCGCTTCGAGCATCAGCCCGTCATAGGCGGCGAGCCGCCCCACCCGACGGGGCGAGTCGTCGCCGGCATGGACGGAGGCGAGAAGCTCGCGGGCCTGATCGACGAGCCGGCTCATCGCGCGGCCGCCATCTTGTCGAGCTCGATCCGAAGGCGCTCGAGACGGACGGCGGGACCGTCCTCGATCGAGCCCTGACGCGTTTCCACCACGACCATGCCGCGCTGAAGCGTCCCGTCCGGTGTTATCTGCACGTCGAGATCGGCCTGCGCCAGAAGCGCCGCATCGGCGGGATTGACGCGGAGTTTGACCGGTTCCGTCTGCTCGCCGATCAGCGCCGCGGCGGCCCTGGCGCGTTCGAGCAGGCGACCAGCGTCGACGTCCACCTCGCCGACGATTTCGCGGACGAGCCGGTCAACCGTTTCGGCAAGCAGAAGGGCAAGAGCGTTGGTCGGCTGCGGTCGAAGCAGCTCGAGCGACTGGGCCAGTCGGGCCACAGCTTCGCGTTCGCCGGCCAGTTCCTCCTCGGCCGTGCGGCGGCCTTCCTCATAGCCTTGGGCATAAGCCAGAGCTTCGGCCTGAAGCGACTCCTGTTCCGCCGAGAAGGGAGCGTCGAAGTCGTTGCCGGGCTGAGGCGCGGCCGCGCCCTTGGCGCGAAAGCCGGCCGTCCCCCGCTTCAGCACGAAGCTGCCGACGCTGGAGGCTTCCAGCGCGCTGCCGCTGCGCAACAGCCTAGACATAATCTTCCCCGCGCCCGCCGAGCATGATCGTTCCTGCGTCGGCGAGTCGGCGCGCAATCGACAGCACTTCCTTCTGCGCCTCCTGCACTTCGACGAGGCGCATCGGACCGCGCTCTTCCATCTCGTCGCGGATGGAGTCGGCGGCTCGGCTGGACATGCAGCCGAACATCTTCTCGCGAAGCTTGTCGTCCGCGCCCTTGAGCGCGACCACGAGGATCTCGTTCTCGATGTTCCGGAGCAGGATGCCGAGATTCTTTTCGTCCAGTTCGATCAGGTGATCGAAGATGAACATTTCGTCTTCGATCTGCTGAGCCACCGTGCGATCGACCTTGCCAAGCGTGCGGATGATCCGCTGATCGGAGCCAGGCTTCAGGTTGGTCATGATCTTGGCTGCCTCGCTGGCACCGCCCCGAACCGGCGCCGGAGGCGCCGAGACCCGGGCCACTTCGCGCACCAGGATCCGTTCGAGCTCGTCGAGCGCGTCGCCGGTAACGGTTTCCAGCTTGGCGACGCGATAGATGACGTCCGGCTGGATCTCCGCCGGCAACAGCTGCAGAACGTCGGCGGCGATCGGCGGCTCGAGATGGGCAAGCACCAGCGCCGCGATCTGCGGATGCTCCTGGGTGATCAGAGCCGCAATCGTCTTGGCGTCCATCCACCGAAGCGCATCCAGCGCCCGGCTTCGGGTCGGAGGCGTGATCCGGGCAAGAACCGTTTCTGCCCGCTCGGCGCCGAGGGCATGCTCCATGACGGTTCGGATTCGCGGCGCGGCGCCGAAGCCGATCGTCGTGCGCGCCTTGGCCCGGTTCATGAAGGTATCGAAGACGGATTCGACCTGACTTTCGGTGACGTCGGCGACGTCGAACATCGCGCTGCCGAGATGCTGGACCTCATGCGGCTCGAGGTGGGAAAGGATTTCCGCGGCCTCCTCGTCGCCGAGCATCATCAGCAGGATCGCTGCGGCCTCGCTGCCGCTCGGCTTGTCGGCCTCGGGGGCGGCGGCTCGGGCAGGCTCGGCGGAAGGCTGGTTGGCGGTCTCGTCCATTTCAGCCTCCGTTCCGGCTGTCGGCGCGGATCAGGTCGCGCACCACGAGTGCGGCACGCGCTGGATCCTGGCGAACGAAGGTTCGGATGAGCGCGGCGCGGGTTTCATAGTCGCGCGTGGCTTCGATCATCTCCAGGGTCACTTTCATGTCGAGATCGTTTCGGGCGCGGTCGGCGAGGACGGAGGCGATTTCGCCGCCCACCCGGGATCGGGCGGCGCGGCTTGCCTCCGCGCGCTTGGCCACCAGTGTCGAACCCTTGCGGAGCAACGGCCGACCAAGGCCGAAGACGACGAGTCCGGCCACGAGAAGCGCCGTCAGGTTGCGCGCCAGCGGCCAGATCCACTCGGCCTCGTACCAAGCCGGCTCCGCCACTTCGGCCGGAGCGAATTCGCGAGCGCTGAGGGCCACGACATCGCCCCGGGCCTGGTTGAAGCCGACGGCGCCCTTCACCAGCTGCTCCAGCGCCTGCAGTTCCTGGCGACTGCGCGGGCGGGCGCCTTCGGGATTGCGAAGAGCAACCGCGACCGACAGGCGCTTGAGCGTTCCCGGCTGCTGGCGAGTCACCGACACTTCGCGGCCGAGAGCAAAGGTTCGGTTGTAGTTTTCGGTCCGCGGAGCCGCAGCAACGGCATCGGCGGCTCCTGCCGCGTCCCCTGGCGCCTGCTCCGCTTCAGGCGTTGCTTCCGCGACTGCGGGCGGCGGCGCTTGGTTGGACAGAGCGCCGGGGATGCCCACTGCGGCGCCGACGGATTCGGGACCGGTGGAAACCTGGCCCTGCTCGCTGCTGACGACCCGCTGGTCTTCCGGGAAGTTCTCGCGGGTCGACTGGACCTCGGAAAAGTCCATCTCCGCATGCACTTCGGCGGTGAAGTTTCCGGCCCCGAGGATCGGCGTCAGAAGAGTCGAGATCGCCTGGCGATAGCGGTCCTCCACCGCCGTCTGAACCTCGAGCTGCTGGTCGGCAATGGCATTGCCGCCGCCGCGGCGCGACAGCAGCCGTCCATTCTGATCAACCACCGAGACTCCGTCCGGAGACAGGGTTGGCACCGAGGAAGCGACGAGATGGACGATGGCCTGGACCTGAGCCTCGCTCAGCGTTCGGCCGGGCGCCAGCGTGAGCATCACCGAAGCGGCGGCCTGCGGCTGCTGGCGAACGAAGACGCTTGGCGACTGAACGGCAAGATGGACCCTGGCCGACTGAACGACGTCGATGCCCTCGATGGTTCGGGCGAGATCGAGCTCGCGAGCGCTCCGGATCCGCTCCGTCTCGACAGCGCGGCTGGCGCCGAGCGGAAGGCTGCCGATCATCTCGTCGCCGCTTGGGCCGCTGCGCGGGAGACCCTGGCCGGCGAGCAACATCCGCGCCTGATGGTAATCGTCTTCGGAAACGGTGATGGCGCCGGTCGATCGATCGATCTCGTAGGGGATGTTCCCGCTGCGCAGCGCCTCGACGACGGCACCCTTTTCCTGGTCGCTGAGCCCTGAAAACAGAGCTCGGCTCGGAGGCGCACTGACGAGCATCCAGATCAGGGCGGCAAGGCCGATCAGCCCCGCGAAGCCGATCGCCGGAAGACTCTTCACCACGGCGGGTTGGGCCATGAAGGCGCGAATATTCTCGGTCATCCCGCGAATCCCGCCCAGGGGATTGCCGGAACCGCCGGCTCGAGCCGGCATTGCAGTCAGATCGGTCGTGGCTGTGAGTTCGCTCATCTTACACCGGCATGCTCATGATTTCGCGATAGGCGGTCAGAAGCTTGTTCCTGACCTGCAACGTGGCCTCGAAGCCGACCGAAGCCTGCTGACGAGCGAGCATGACCGCGGCGATGTCGGTCGTCTCGCCGCGTTCATAGGATGCGCTGATCGCGGATGACCGCGACTGCATGTCGTTGACCTGGTTCAGAGCGCTCCGAAGCGCCTCGCTGAAATTTGGACGGGCGGCGTCGCCCGTTTCGACCGGTGCGGCGCCACCGGAAAGCCCGGCTGCCCGCTGAAGCGCGCTATTCTGTTCCAGGATGGCCGCGCGCATGGCCATCAGCCGGCTCGTGTCGATGGTCGACATTCTCTTCTACTCCTAGGCAGCCGCGGCGCGCATTTCGGCGAGCCGGTAGCGGAGAGTGCGTTCGCTGATTCCGAGCCGCTCCGCGGCCCGGAGACGATGGCCGTCCACTTCGGCCAGGGCGGCGCGGATCGCGCTCGCTTCGGCGGCACGGGCAGCCGCACCCAGCGAGCGGGGACGAGTCGGTTCGGCGAAAGGAAGCCGCTCAATCAGGATGTCGTGCTCCTCGATCCGGCCGCCGGATCCCAGCAACAAGGCGCGCTGGATGACATTGTCGAGTTCACGGCCATTGCCCGGCCAGCTGTGCGTCATCAGCCGGTCGAGGGCGGCGGCCGTCGGGAAGCTGAACCGGCCGTCTGGCTTGTGATGGCGAAGAAGAAGAGCCGCGGCGATGGCACGAATGTCCAGTCGGCGCTCGCGCAGCGGCGGCAGCTCGACGGGTACGACGTTCAACCGCCAGTAGAGATCGGCGCGAAATCGGCCCTCGGCCACTTCGGTGCCGAGATCCTTGTTCGCGCAGGCAATGATCCGGACGTCAACCGGCTCCGCCCGAACCGAACCGACCGGCAACACCTCGCGCTCCTGGAGCGCCCGCAGCAGCTTCGCCTGAAGAGCGAGTGGAACTTCGGCGATCTCGTCGAGCAGCAAGGTGCCGCCATTGGCCGCGCGGAACAGACCCTCGCCGTCGCTGGCCGCTCCGGTGAAGCTGCCCTTGCGGTGGCCGAACAGGATCGCCTCGAGCATCGATTCGGGCAGAGCGGCGCAGTTGACGGCGATGAAGGGTCCGGCGGCGCGCTCGGAAACGCCATGGATGAACCGGGCAACCCCTTCCTTACCTGTGCCGGTCTCCCCGAGCACGAGCACCGACGCGTCGCTCGCCGCAATCCGGCGGACGAGATTGAGTCGACGAGCACTCTCTGGCTCGCCGCAGGCGGGATGGCCGGCCGGTCGGAGGAGCTCGGCAATGAGCGCGTGGGCAAAAGCCATGTCTTCGAAGCCGAAGCGGACCCGAGTCGGGCCGTCACTGGTCAGATCAAGCTCAGGCTCTCCGGGAGCGAATTCGACCAGGAGGTCCTGACCTGAGGCCTGGCTCGCTTCGCTGACATCCAGGATGGACGGGAAAGGCTGCGTCCGGTCGCACGGCGTGACCGGGACGCATTCCAGCCCCGCACCCGTGAGCCAGCGGGAAAGGGCCGGGTTCGACTCTGCCGCCTTCCTGCTCAGTCCGATCATTGCTGTCCCCCTTTGAGCCTGCCGCACGCGCGCAGCCGCCGTTGGCCGAGATCAAGCAAGGGACGTGCCAACAGTTCCTTGCCTCCGACCGGCGAGGGAATGGACCAGTCGCCGTCAAAAGATCGACTGGAGCCGGTGTCGGAAAGCCGACGCCTGTTTGTGCCCTCTTGCCGGGAATGAGCGGTCGCGGGCGGGAGCGCTTGCCAGGCTTGGCGGCAACGCCCATGGGAGCGCGATGCGACGAAAGGCGCGACAGGCGAGCAAGGCTGAGAATCGTCCACGCTTCTGGGGACGCCACGCGGTTTCCGCGGCACTGGCCAATCCCGAGCGGGAAGTCGTTCGACTCTGGGCCACCCGGGAAGCGGCGGCCCAGTTCGAGATCGACCGCTCGATCCCCGTCACCTATGCCGATGTCGCCGACCTCGCTCGGCTGGTCCCGCGCGACGCGCCGCACCAGGGGGTCGTCGCGGAAGTCGAACGGCTGCCGGACATCCTGCTTGCGGATCTGCTCGAGGAGGCGGAGGACGGACGACCGCTGCTTGTGCTCGACCATGTCACCGATCCCCACAATGTCGGCGCCATCCTGAGATCGGCGGCGGCGTTCGACGCGCTCGGGCTGGTCACCCAGGATCGGCACGCGCCGCCCGAATCCGGAGCACTCGCCAAGGCCGCGAGCGGCGCGCTGGAAACGGTGCCGTGGGTCCGGGTCGTCAATCTCGCCCGGGCTCTCGACGAAATAGCGGCGGCAGGCTTCTGGCGAATCGGACTGGCGGGCGAGGCCGACATGACTCTTCGCGACGCTCTGGGTCCGTCACGGGTGGCTCTGGTTCTCGGAGCGGAGGGTGAAGGCATCCGTCAGAATGTCGAAGCCCATTGCGACGCTCTCGCTCGGCTGCCGATCAGCGGCCGCATCGAGAGCCTCAATGTATCCAACGCGGCGGCGATCGCTCTCTACGCGGTGCGCTCCTGCTAGCGGCGTTGCTCAATCCTCGGGAGCGATCCGGACCCGAAGTCCGTCCAGTTCGGGCGAGAACAGGATCTGGCAGGACAGGCGGCTGGTCTCGATCCGGTGATCCGAGGTATCGAGCAGGTCGTCCTCGTCCGGCTTGGCTCGGCCGACCTTGTCGATCCAGTCCGGGTCGACATGGACATGGCAGGTCGCGCAGGAGCAGCAGCCGCCGCAGAGCGCGAGAAGCTCGTCAAAGCCGTTGTCGCGGATATTCTCCATGACGCTCCAGCCGACCCGGGCCTCGATCGTCTGCTCGGTGCCGTCGCGGGTGACGATGGTGAGCTGCGGCATTCGAAAGGTCCTGATCGCAAGAATTGGAAGGCGGGCGGGCGCCGCTATGCTAGGCGGAGCCCGGCAGCGCAAGGCGGGGACGAGATGGGATTCACGGCGGACAAGTTGAAGGCCTCGCTCGACGAGCTGGCGAAGATCGAGCCCGCGTTCGCCCACTCCCTGGAGCGGATTGGCTACCCCGAGCCGCGGATCCGTCCTCGCGGCCACGAAACCCTGCTTCGAGCGATCATCAGCCAGCAGGTCAGCATCAAGGCGGCCGCGGCAATCCTCGCCAAGGTCGAGGCGGCGACGGGCGGGGTCGAGGATCCGGGGAACATCGCCCGGACCAGCGACGAAGATCTGCGCTCGGCCGGCCTGTCCCGGCAGAAGATCGCCTATCTTCGAAGCCTGTCGGAGGATGTGCTGTCGGGGCGGCTCGATTTCGACAATCTGCCCGACGACGATGAAGAGGCGATCGCCGCCCTCACTCACGTCAAGGGTATCGGCCGCTGGACGGCGGAGGTCTATCTCCTGTTCGCGGAGGGTCGAACGGACGTTTTTCCCGCCGGAGATCTGGCCGTCCAGATCGAAATCGGCCGGATCCTCGGCCTCCCCGGACGACCGACAGAAAAGCAGACCCGTGAACTGGCCGAGCCGTGGCGGCCCCATCGCGGCGCGGCGGCGATCTTCGCCTGGCACCATCGACGGGTCGTTCCCGTCTAGTTGCGGGCCGATTTCCGCGGGCTGGGCAAAGGCCGGCTCCGCAGCCCGTCATCCAATCGCTTTCGCCCGCTCCCCGATCCGATGAAGGTCTTCGACGAAGCGGGCATATTCGGCCTCGCGATTGTCGCGAACCCGAAGCAGGAAGCTTGGGTGCACCGTCACCCAGGCTTCGCCGCCATCCTCCAGCTTGTGCGGGGTCCCGCGCAGCGACGAAACGGACAAGGCACGCCCGAAAACCGATCGCACCGCCGTCGCTCCCAGCGCCACCGTAAGGGGCGGCCGGATCAGCAGCCGCTCCTGCTCGTACCACCAGCGACAGGCGGCGATCTCTCCGGCATTGGGCTTGTCGTGGATTCGTCGCTTGCCACGACGAACGAACTTGAAATGCTTGACCGCATTGGTGACATAGGTGTGGGGACGCTCGATCCCCGCCTCCGCTAGCGCTCTATCGAACAACTGCCCTGCCGGACCGACGAAGGGCTTTCCGGCAAGATCCTCCTGGTCGCCGGGCTGCTCCCCGACGAACAATATCCGGGCGTCGAGCGGCCCTTCGCCGAAGACGGTCTGAGTCCCGCACTTGAACAATTCGCAGCGCGTGCAGCCCATCGCTTCCTGCTTCACCGCGTCCCAAGCGGCCTGGGCATTGCCGCCGATTTGCAGTCGTGAGCTTTCCAACATTCCGGCCTCGCGCGCCTGAGCGCTCTTGATCAGTTCACCGACCAACGCTGTCTCCGGCATGTTTTTCCAATATTTCTTCGGCATCTCCTTGGTCATGGCTTTGACCTTCACCCGGGCGGGATTGAAGATTGAAGCGTAATAGGTCTTCCAAACCTCCTCCAGCGGATCGCCGACCGGAGCCTCTGCCCGGATTGCACCCGGACCTTCGCCTAGCGCCTGCCCGTCCCAATGGATTGACACTTCCGGAGTAAGGATCGACCAGTTCATCCCAGCGAAGCGACGGACGAAGAAGCCGGCATTGGCTCGGACGATATGATGCTCCGGTTCGAACCAGGCGACGTAGCGCGATTCCCCGTCCTCCGTCCGGACCTCTCGAAACCGGACGAACGCCCGCATCTTGTGCATGTCCCGCCGCACCTGTCGGGCCATGGACTCGAGTCCGAGAACGAGCGGATCGGCCCGATCCTCCAGGGCTTCCGGATCATTGCGCAGGCGAAGAAGCAAGGCGTAGAGCCGGGAGAATCGCTCGGGCGACGAGTGGCAAATCACGAGTCGGGCGAGCTCGACGAAGGCTCTCGGCACTGCAAACGCCGCATCTCCCTTATTCTCGAGCGCAGAGCCGTCGGTGAACAACTCCCCGGGCTCATCGCGGGTCAGCCAGGTGACTTGCGTCGCCGGCACTCCACGAAGCGCCAGCGAGCGTGCCGCCGAGCGCCAGCCTTCAAAATCCTCTTCGTGGGCGAGGGTGGCGACAGGCATGATTCAGGCGGCGAACAGCTCGAGCTGTTCGGATCTTGGCTTCAACCGAGACCGCAGATCGGAACGATCGGTCAGCAAGGTCGGCCGCCAACCCTCGGCAATGATGAAGGGCCGAACCTTTGCCAGCGACACGGTCAGGCGCGCGACGTCGTCGAGGCGCAGCTTGCGCCAGCGCCGGGACCGGAGGATCGAATCGATGGCTTTGATTCCGAGCCCGGGAACTCGGAGCAATTGCTCGCGCGGGGCCCGGTTCACGTCGACCGGAAACTGATCGCGAAACTTGAGAGCCCAGGCGAGTTTCGGATCCATGTCGAGCGGGAGCATCCCCGAGGGATCCGCCGCCTGGACCACCTCCGCCGGCTTGAAGCCGTAGAAGCGCATCAGCCAGTCGGACTGATAGAGTCGATGCTCGCGCAGCAGCGGCGGGCGCTGCAGTGGTAGGACGGCGCTTGCGTCCGGGATCGGGCTGAACGCCGAATAATAAACCCGGCGCAGCCGGAAACGATCGTAAAGACTGCTCGCCTTGAGGACGATGTCGCCGTCGGTCGCGCTGTCCGCCCCGACGATCATCTGGGTGGACTGCCCTGCTGGTGCATAAGCCGGCGCCGATCGATAGCGGCGCTTCGCGTCCGTGCCGTCCTCGATCGCCGACTTCATGCTCTTCATCGCTCCCTCGATACGTTCGCCGCTCTTTTCCGGCGCAAGCCGTTCGAGCCCGCGCTCGGTCGGAAGCTCGACGTTGATTGATACCCGGTCGGCATGGAGACCGGCCGAACGGACGAGCTCCGGGTCGGCGTCGGGGATGGTCTTCAGATGGATATAGCCGCGAAAGTCATGCTCTTCCCGAAGGCGTCGAGCGACCTCGACAATCTGCTCCATCGTGTAATCCGGCGAGCGGATGATTCCCGAGGAAAGGAACAGGCCTTCGATATAGTTCCGCCGGTAGAATTGCAGAGTCAGCTCGACCACTTCGTCGACGCTGAACCTCGCCCGGCGGACGTTGGAACTCTTGCGGTTGATGCAGTAGCGGCAGTCGAAGATGCAGCTGTTGGTCAGCAATATCTTCAACAGCGAGATGCAACGCCCGTCGGGCGCATAGGCATGGCAGATTCCCATGCCTTCGGTCGATCCGATCCCCTTTCCGCCGACACTGTCCCGCTTGCGCGTTCCCGACGAGGCGCAGGAGGCGTCATATTTGGCAGCGTCGGCGAGAATTGCGAGTTTCTGCTGAATATCCAGGGACATGCGTTCTACATATGTTCCCCGCGTTCCCTTGTCGAGAGCTCAGTCCGGGAGACGGCAAAGATCGACCCATCGCTCGCCGACCAGATCGAACAGTCGATCGGGTGCCACGGCAACGGAACTGTTGAGCGATCCTGCGGCGGGGTAGACGAGATCGAAGTCGCGGAGCGAAACATCGCAATAGACCGGCAGGTCCGTCGCCAGGCCGAACGGGCAAACACCGCCGACGGGATGGCTGGTAAGTGCCAAAGTCTCCTCGGCCCCAAGCATTCGCGGCCTCGCGCCCAGCGCCGCCTTGGTCTTGGCATTGTCGAGTCGGGCGTCCCCTCTCGCCACGAGGAGGAAAGTCGATTCAGCGACCCGGACAGCCAGAGTCTTGGCGATCCGGGCAGGTTCGACGCCCAGGGCCGAGGCCGCCTGGGTCACGGTGGCGGTGCTTTCCTCGACCTCGATGATCGGCAGGTCGGGTGCATGATCCGCCAGCCAGGCGCGAACGGATTCGAGGCTCATTGCTTACTCATTCTCCGAGCAGATGAAGAGCGATCGCGCGCCGGTGAGGGCGCCGCCGATGTTCGAAGAGGTAGATGCCCTGCCACGCGCCGAGCGTGAGCTCGCCTCCGATCAGCGGGATCGTCACCTGCACCTGGGTCAGGGCCGAACGAAGATGCGCAGGCATGTCGTCGGGGCCCTCCTCGCCATGTTCGTAGGCCGCGGGATCTTCGGGAGCGATGCGCCCGAAATAGGCTTCCAAGTCGCGGCGCGCTGCCGGCGCCGCATTCTCCTGGATGAGAAGCGACGCAGAAGTGTGGCGGCAGAACAGGGTCAGGAGACCTTGTTCCATCCCCTGTTTCTCCACCCAGGCCGCAACCTGCCGAGTGACGTCGAGCAATCCCTGCCGTTCGGTGCGTATCTCCAACTGGCCGGTCGCCTGCCGCATGGCGGCGACCTAGCCGTCCCGAAACGCTCTTTCCAGCCTCAGCACCAGGGCTCGCGGCGCCCGGTCCAGGCTCGCGCCAGCCCCTCGGCAACAAGGCCGTCGCCGATCGAGCGGCCATCGCGGACGACGATCCGGAGCTTGCGTCCATAGCGATCCTGGTCCCGTCCGTTCGCGAGCCGGTGAAGCTCGAAGGGACCGGCTGCGAGCATCGCTTCGAGACGTCGGGCCGCACGCCTGGCGAGTTCCACCTCCCGGGCACAATCTCCGCGCAGCTCCGGCGTGTCCACGTCGGCGATCCGGATCCGTAGCCCGCGATAGTCGAACGTGTCGCCGTCAATGACTCGAAGCCCTGCATTCGAGTTGCGGCTGGCTCCGCGTTCGGCTGGGAGAGCAGATTGCGGCCGGGACTGCGCTGCCTCCTCCTTTCTCTCGAAACCGATGCGCGGAACGATGTCGCCGGAAGGTTCGGACCCGAGGCGCAGTGCCTGGTGGAGCAGGAGACCGATGATCAGTCCCACCCAGACCATCATCCGGATCTCGCCGCCATTCCTTCGGTGCCTCGGCACCGGCGTCAGCTTGGCCATGGCCCATGCTAGCGCGGCCAATCCTAACGCTTCACGAACGGGGCGTCGGCCGGGCCGATGGTCGCAGCCGACCAGATGGCACGGAACCGAAACGACCTTGAGGCTTTGTGAGGCGGACTGCTGAACATGAGCAGTTCTTCGGATCGCTCCAACCCTCAGACTGGGGCGCGATCAACAGACCGCACAAAAGGGGAATGAAATGAACTCGATGCTCAAAAGCGCGCTGGCGGCGAGCACCCTTGCACTGGCCGCCTGCGGCGGCGGTGGCGACGACCGCGCCGCCGAAAATGTCGAAGCGGCCGCGGAGAACCAGTCCGACTTTCTCGAGGCGCAGGCGGACAATGCGACCAACGAAACGGTGGCGGAGACGCTTGAGCAACGGGCGGACGCGGTCGAAGAGGCTGGTGAAGAGAAAGCCGAGTCGATCGATCGGAATGACGGCCCGACCACGGTCGAGAGCAACGTCAGCGGAATGTAAGGACGCCGATCCTGACCAAGGGGCGCCAGTCGCGGCGCCCCTTCTTCTTTGGGAGACGTTAGGGACCCGCGCCAAAGGGTTGGATGGAGCCGACAATTGCTTTACGTTTCACACCAGATTCCATGGCTCGCGTTGCTGAGTCGAGGCGACCGGCGTCGGCATGCGACGTCCCGCTGTGCTGCAGGATCCTGATTTGTCGGAAGTCGTGCGTTCGCCCAGCCCAGCTCTTCAACCGCCCGATCAGCGGTTCCAGATGCTGGTCGAGGCGGTCACCGACTATGCCATCTACATGCTCGACCCGGATGGCTTCATCGCAACCTGGAATGCCGGTGCCCGGCGCTTCAAGGGTTACGAGGCGGACGAGGCAATCGGCCGGCATTTTTCGACCTTTTTCACTCCGGAGGACAAGGCTGCCGGCCTGCCTGAGCACATTCTGACGACGGCGGCCACGGAAGGCCGGTTTGAAGCCGAAGGATGGCGCGTACGCAAAGATGGCCGCCGCTTCTGGGCCAGCATCGTCGTCGATCCGATCCTCGGCCGCGACGGCACATTGCTCGGCTTCGCCAAGATCACTCGCGACCTGACCGAGAAGAAGGAAGCCGAGCGCCGGCTGTTCGAAAGCGAGCAGCGCTTCCGGCTGCTTGTTCAGGGGGTACGCGACTACGCCATTTACATGCTGGATCCGAACGGTTGCGTGACCAACTGGAACCCGGGTGCCGAGGCGATCAAGGGCTATACCGAGGAGGAGATCGTCGGCCAGCATTTTTCCCGATTCTATACCGAGGAGGACCGCGCCAGCGGCGAACCGGCCCGAGCGCTCGACACGGCGCTTCGGGAGGGGAAGTACGAACGGGAAGCCTGGCGAATCCGGAAGGACGGCACTCGCTTCTGGGCCAGCGTCCTGATCGATCCGATCTTCGACCAGTCGGGACGTCTGAGCGGGTTCGCCAAGGTGACCCGCGACATCACCGACAAGCGCAAGGCTCAGGAGGAGCTGGACGAAGCCCGGGCCGCGCTGTTCCAGTCGCAGAAGCTCCAGGCGCTCGGCGAGCTGACCGGCGGAATTGCTCACGACTTCAACAACCTGATCACCGTTATCCGCGGATCCGCCGAAATGCTGAAGCGGAGCAATCTTTCGGACGAAAAGCGCGAGCGGTACCTTGGGGCGATCGTCGAGACATCCGACCGCGCCTCGGCCCTGACCAGCCATCTTCTCGCGTTCGGCCGCCGTCAGGCGCTGAAGCCGCAGGTGCTCGATCTGAACGTTCGGCTCGATGCGTTCGCCGAAATGGTTTCGCGAATGCTCGGCAGCCATATCGAGGTAAAGCTCGACCTGGCGCCTTCGCTCTGGCTGGTGGAGGTCGACCCGAACCAGCTGGAAGCGGCACTGCTCAACGCTGCCATCAACTCGCGCGACGCCATGCCGGAAGGCGGCCGGATCACCCTGTCCACCCGCAACGACGAGGCGGGGGAGCACGTCCGGATCAGCCTGGCCGATACGGGCGAAGGAATGGCACCCGAAGTCCGGCAGCGGGCGTTCGAGCCGTTCTTCACCACCAAGGCGGTCGGCAAGGGCACAGGGCTCGGCCTGTCCCAGATCCACGGCTTTGCTGCCCAGACCGGCGGCCGGGTGGAGATCGAGTCGGAGGTCGGCGTTGGAACGACGATCCACATCTTCCTGCCGCGCACCGACAAGCGGAACATCGCCGTCGACAAGCCCCGCGACCGACCGGCTGAGCTTCGCGGCCGGTCGATCCTGCTGGTCGAGGATAACGACCTCGTTCGGCAGTTTGCGGAAGACTTGCTGGCGGAACTCGGCTGCCGAGTCGTCTCGGCAGCCTCGGGCGACGACGCGCTGAAGCTGCTCGAGCAGGAGCCGGTCGATCTGCTGTTCAGCGATGTGGTCATGCCGGGAATGAACGGGATCGATCTCGCGAAGGCGGTTCGGGAACGGCATCCGAACGTTCCTGTCCTGCTCGCCACCGGCTACAGCCGAGACATCGTCGCGGGCGCGGCAGAGGACTTCAGCATCGTTTCCAAGCCTTACGGTCCGGACGACCTGAGCCTGGCCATGGCGCCGCTCCTCCAGACCGGCTCCAGCCGTACCTGATCGCCGCCGGCGGATTCAGAATCGGTTCATCGGCCGGCGCCGCATAGCGCACCTTCAACCAAGCGGGGCGGAGCGGATCGAATGGCGTGGAACGAACGCTGGCTAGCGCTGCCGCTGCTTCTTGCATCCGTGCCGGCGGGGGCTCAGCCCTCTCCCCAGGCTCAGGTGACGGTCTTCGGCGAGGATCCCTGCCCGCCTTCCACCGACGACGAAGTGGTCGTCTGCGCCCGCCGGCCCGAAGAGGAGCGCTACCGGATCCCGCCCGAGTTCCGCGATCGCCGGGATCGGCTTTCGGAAGAATCCTGGGGGGCGCGCTCTGAACAGCTGGAAGAGGCCAGCCGAGCCGAACGGCCGAACAGCTGTTCTGTCGTCGGTTCGGGCGGAATGACGGGCTGCGCAGCCGACATGGTCCGACAATGGTATAATGAGCGCCGCGCCCGTCGAACGCCGCGTTGAGTGCGCCTATTTCGGGCCCGACTGGCTTCCGCCCTTGTTGCCGCTGCCTCCCTTGCCGCCGCCGCCGCGACCGCCCGATTTTCCGGGATCACCGCCCTTGGCGCTGTGACCGCCTGGGTTGCCGCCTGCCGATTTCTGGGACATTGCCGATCCTTCCAATCCTGTCGACGCCAACCGGCGGCAGGACAAGCGGTTCCCGGCTCAGCCTCCGAACAGGTTGCCGACGGCGAAGGTGTAGGAGATGCCCAGACCCGCGGAATATTGGTTGCGCGATCCGAACGCGCGCGTGATCGGCGAATCGGCGGCGTCGTTGATCAGCCGGTCGTAGCCGGCATAGGTATAAAGACCCCAGCTCTCGTCGAGCATGTAGGTGAGCCCGGCCACCACGCCCAGTGCGTAGAAGCCGCCCTCCGGATCATAGGCCGGCAGGCCCGTTGCCGCCGCGACGGCTGGAGTCACGCCATAATAAGTGCGGTGATATTCGCCGTCGGCGATGCGCGCTCGCGGACCGATCGAGAAGACGTAATTGTCCCGGTCGCGGAGCACGAAGTCCGCTCCGACATCGCCGATCCACCCGTCATGCCCGCCAAGGCCCTTGCGGCCCTCCGCCCGAAGCCGGAAATTGCGCATCGGGAAGACCTGAACGAAGCCGCCGACTTCCACGGTATAATCGACCTCGCCGACCGGGGCGCCGACATCTTCTTCCTCCCGCTTGTTCACGAATTGAACGGCCGGGCCGAAGTTGAAGAGGCTGTCCTCGCCGAGCAATCCGAAGCCCCAGCCTTCGTCAGGCGCCTCGAAGGGTAGTGGCGCCCCTTCCCGGCGAAGCCCGAGTATCGGCATCGGACTGAATCCGATCTCGTCCGAGCCGGGATATTTGGGATTGATCTGGGCACCCCCGCCGATCGTGACGAGCCATCTGCGCTCCGCACCGTCTCGATCGTCCTGGGCCGTCGCGGGTGCCGCGAGGAGAAGGGCAGCAAGAACTGCGGGCAAAGCGAGCGCTCGGATCGGGCCTGAAGAATTGATCATTGCGGCCCAACGGACTGCCTCAATCTTCGTTGCGCTTCCAGCACAAAAAACTGCACCGTTCATTTCGCCTTCATTTTGCGGCGACTGGCCGCAGCGCCGGCACGTCCAAGCGAGCGAAAACAGGGGGAACGTCACCGCATGGCTTTCCGTTCTTTCTCCAAGACGAAAGGATCTTGTCATGCGCAAGCTGATACTTCTCGCCGGCGCCGCAGCGCTGGCCGCAATCTCCCCCGCTTTGGCGGCCGACAAGGACCGTGGCCAGGGCCGCGGCGGCGGACAAGCGGCTGCCGAACGCTCGCATCCCGGAAAGGGCCAGGGCCGTGCCGAGCGAGCAGGACGTGGAAACGATCGAGGCAACGACCGGGCCGCCGCTCGCTCGGGACGCGGTCCAGCCGAAAGATCGGCAAGCCGCGGCAGGGGCGGCGAGGCCCGCGCTGTCGAGCGACAAATGATCCGCGAACAGCGCCGAGCTGAACGATCAACGGGCGCCGAACGGCGAATGATCCGCGAAGCGCGCCGACAGGAGCCGGTTCCCTCCTACCGTGGACGCGGGCGGAGCGAGGACCGCGACCGAGTGAATGGTCGAATCCGGGAGCAACGCCAGCGCTTCGTGGTGCGGGATCGTTTCGACACTCTCGAGCGGCCTCGCTACCAGCGACTGGAGCCCTTGTCGGGGCGCGTGGACGGCTGTCCTCCGGGTCTGGCGCGCAAGAACCCATATTGCCTCCCGCCGGGCCAGCTGCGACGGGCACAATTGATCGGCCAGCGACTTCCCGACCGGTTCGACACCTACGATCTGCCGGATCGGTACCGCTACCGCTTCACCGACAGCGACCAGTGGACCTATCGCTATGACGATGCCGGCTACATCTATCGCGTCGATCGCGGCAGTTCGCTGGTGAACGCCGTCTTCCCGCTGCTCGCCACAGACCTCTTCGTCGGTGAACCGATGCCGCTCGGCTACGAGGTGTACAACGTGCCTCTCGCCTACCGGTCCTATTATCCGGACAGCTCCGACTATCTGTACCGTTATGACGATAGCGCCATTTACCGCGTCAACAGCGATTCGATGCTCGTCGACGGAATAGTCGCGCTTCTGACCAGCGGAGTCGGCGGGCTGGGCGGGTTGGGCGTCGGAGACATGCTTCCGGCAGGCTATGACGTTTACAACGTCCCGCTCGATTATCGGGACCGCTACGCGGATACGAATGACGCCTGGTATCGTTATGCCGACGGATCGATCTACGAGGTGGATCCGCAAACCCGATTGATCCAGGAGATCATTTCGCTGGTCGTTTGATCGGAGAACCGGATGAAGTCCCGTTTCCTTCTGACAATCGGTCTCGCCGCCGGGCTTGCAGCCTGCGGTGAGACCGATCCCGACAACAACAATCTGGCGGCCGCCAATGCCGCGCAACCCGAAGCGAAGGCGGAAAGCCGCACGACCGTAGGCGATTCGCTCGCAAACTCCGGCGATCACCGCGCTTTCGTTCAGGCCCTGGATACCGCCGGTCTGACGGAGGCGTTGCGCGGGGCCGGTCCTTACACCGTCTTCGTACCGGCGAACGAGGCCATGGCCTCGCTTGTGGGAGCCGATGGCGGGGAATCCGCCCCAGCCGAGCGGCGGGAGCGGCTGAGAGCCTTGCTCAGCGCCCATATCGTCCCTGGAGCGGTGACGGCCGCCGATCTTCGCCGCGCGATCGACCAGGCACAGGGCCGAGCCGAACTGGCCACGATGAGCGGCGAAACGCTCAGTCTTTCACGAGAAGGCGATACGATCCTGATCGGCGAGGGTGAGCGGCGGGCACGTTTGACTCAGGCCGATCAGATACATTCGAACGGCGTCGTCCACTCGATCGACTCGGTTCTCGCGCCGGCCGCGCCCGAGGGTTAATCGAACTCCAGGATCACGGCGTCGACGGCCAGGCTGTCCCCTGGACGAGCCCGGACCGACTTGACGGTTCCGGCTTTCTCGGCCCGCAGGATGTTCTCCATCTTCATCGCCTCGACGACGGCGAGCGGCTGCCCCGCCTCGACCCGATCGCCCTCTCCGACGTGAAGCGCCGTCAACAGGCCGGGCATCGGGCAGATCAGGAATTTCGAAAGGTCCGGCGGGACCTTCTCGATCATGTACCGGCTGAGCATGGCAACATGCTCAGGCAGAACGTCGGCCAGGTGCGACGCGCCTCGAGTCGTGAGCCGCCACTGTCTCCCCCGCCGGTTGACAGCGACCGTCCGCGCGCGACCATCGATCGTGCCGCGGAAACGCAGCTGTCCCGGCCGCCAGCGCCCGACCACGTCCTTCGGCTCGCCTCCGTCGAGAAAGGCCAGGAAGCCGCCTTCATAAGGCTCGATCCGAACGCGATGTTCGGTCCCGGCAATCCTCACCACCCGCAGCTCCGGGGCCTCGACCGGCCCGTTGAGCTGCCCGCTGATCGAACAGCCCCGCCGATCGACCTCATAGCCGGCAAGTGCAGCGATGATGGCGAGATCGCCGACCAGCTGCTCGTCGGCCGGAGCACCGGTGAAGCCTTCCGGATACTCTTCGGCGATGAACCCGGTGGTCAGAGCCCCCGAACGGAAGCGGGGATGCTGCATCAGCGCCGACAGAAAATCGATATTGTGGCCGATCCCTTCGATCAGGAACGCATCCAGCGCCTCGATCTGTCGATCGATCGCCTGCTCGCGAGTCTCGCCATAGGTGATCAGCTTGGCGATCATCGGATCGTAGAACATGCTGACTTCGCCGCCTTCGAAGACTCCATCGTCCACCCGGACCCCGTCCCGCTCCGCAGGAGGTCGATACCGGACGAGCCGGCCAGTCGAGGGAAGGAAGCCGCGATACGGGTCCTCGGCATAGACCCGGTTTTCGACCGACCAGCCCTTGAGGATCACGTCATCCTGGGTGAAGCCGAGCCTTTCGCCAGCGGCGATCCGGATCATCTGCTCGACCAGATCGAGGCCCGTGACCATTTCCGTCACCGGATGCTCCACCTGCAGGCGGGTGTTCATCTCCAGGAAGTAGAAACTTTTGCCGGTCGGGTCCGCGCCGCTGACGATCAGCTCCACCGTGCCTGCACTGTAGTAGCCGACCGCCCGAGCGAGCGCGACCGCCTGTTCGCCCATGGCCCTGCGCATTTCCGGCGTGACGAAAGGCGAAGGCGCTTCCTCGACGACTTTCTGGTGGCGGCGCTGAACCGAACATTCGCGCTCGCCGAGATAGACGATGTTCCCGTGCCGATCGCCCAGGACCTGGATCTCGATGTGCCGAGGGCTCTCGATGAACTTCTCGATGAACACCCGGTCGTCGCCGAAGCTGGCGAGTCCTTCGCGCTTGGTCGCTTCGAAACCTTCGCGAACGTCCCGCTCGCCATAAGCCAGCCGCATGCCCTTGCCGCCGCCGCCTGCGGAGGCCTTCATCATTACCGGATAACCGATCTCCGAGGCGATTCGGACCGCTTCCTCGGTGTCTGCAATTTCGCCGAGATAGCCGGGCACGACATTGACCCCGGCTTCCTTCGCGATCTTCTTGGATTCGATCTTGTCGCCCATTGCGGCGATTGCGTTCGGCGGCGGTCCGATGAAAGCGATTCCCGCTTCGGCAAGCGCCTGGGCGAAACTGGTCCGTTCGGACAGGAAGCCGTAGCCGGGATGGACCGCGTCGGCCCCGGTCGCCCGGCAGGCGTCGATGATCAGCTCGGCATTGAGATAGGAGTCCGATGCCGGCGGAGGCCCGAGCCGGACCGTTTCGTCCGCCATCCGCACGTGCGGCGCGCGCGCATCGGCATCGGAATAGACCGCAACGGTCCGGATGCCCATTTTCTTGGCGGTTCGGATGACTCGGCAGGCGATCTCGCCCCGGTTCGCGATCAGGATCTTGTTGAACATCAGCGTGGCGGATTGTCAGGAAGTCGCTGCAGCGACAAGGTGAAAAGGCGCGGATCGTCCTCGTGTGCCGGTAGATAGACCAGCCTCAGCGATCCGCCGGCGGGGCTGGCGCCCAGGTTCCACGAAGCCCCGATAATTTCCTCGACATGCGGCCGGCCGCCCGCCAGCTGCTGACCGATTGCCGACAGCAGGGCCTGAGTTTCGTGGCGCTCCTCCACGGCGACCCAGAAATCGCATCTATCCTGCCAACGCTGGCGAGGAGCCCGGCCGGCCCGGCGCTCGCGCCGTTCAGCCGACTCCCGCCGCTGCGCCTGGCGAAGGGTGATGTGGCCGTGCTGCGAGCTCCATTCCGAAGCTCCGCGCTGCGGCTCCTCCAGTCGGACGAAGCCGAGCTCAGAGGCGGCCGCCGCCGAATCGAACGCCGCATGATCCGGGAGGGTCGCCACGCAGATGTCGCGGAAGGCACCAAGCGCCCGGTCGAGCGGCAGCGGCGCCAGCCGCACCGGCTGACGATCGGAGAAGGTGCTGTCCTCCTCGAGCGCGTTTACCGGCTGAAGCAGAGCGAGGAGGAGGGCTGCGGCGATCATTCGGCGGCCACCCGCGCCGGCTCGGGAGCCGTCATCGGTCTCAATCCCAGTTTGTGGAACAAGTTCGAGTCCGCGCCTGCTCCGGCATTGCCGGTGGTGAGAAGCCTGTCTCCGGTGAAGATACTGTTGGCACCAGCCAGGAAACAGAGCGCCTGAGTGCTTTCGCTCATGCTCTCGCGGCCAGCGGAGAGTCGGACGATCGATCGCGGCATGGTGAGCCGCGCCACGGCGACTGTTCGGACGAACTCGATATCGTCGATTCTGGCGAGCGGCGTGTCGGCGAGCATGTCGCCGAGCACCGTGCCCTTGATCGGCACGAGGGCGTTGATCGGAACGCTTTCGGGATGCCTTGGCAGAGTGGCGAGCGCATGGAGAAAGCCGATCCGATCGGCGCGGCTTTCCCCCATTCCGACAATCCCGCCACAGCACACCGCCATGCCCGAAGCGCGGACATGCTCGAGCGTTTCAAGCCGGTCCTGATAGGTGCGGGTGGTGATGATCTCGCCATAATGTTCGGGCGAGGTGTCGAGATTGTGGTTGTAATAGTCGAGCCCTGCAGCAGCGAGCCGGTCTGCCTGGCTGGGCGTGAGCATGCCGAGCGTCATGCAGGTTTCGAGGCCGAGCGCCTTCACGCCCGCGACCATCTGGCAAAGAGCGTCCATGTCGCGCTCCTTGGGGTTGCGCCAGGCCGCACCCATGCAGAACCGCGCCGAACCTGCAGCCTTGGCCTCGGCGGCGGCGGTAAGGACCGAGTCGACGTCCATCAGCTTGCTTGCCGGAAGACCGGTCCGGGCATGAGCGGACTGGCTGCAATAGCCGCAATCCTCCGGGCACCCTCCTGTCTTGATCGACAGAAGAGTGGAGAGCTGGACCTCGTTGGGCGAATGCCAGCGGCGATGGACCTGCTGGGCTTCGAACAGCAGGTCGATCAGCGGTCGCCCGAACAAGTCGGCGATTTCGTCACGGGTCCAGTCGGTGCGGATCGCTTTCAAGATAGAAACTCCTGTTCGGTCGATAGGAAGCCCTTCACCCCCGAAGACGTTTGCGCGCTCACGACATCTTCGGTTTTCCGGTTCACTCGGTCGCCTCTTCGAGCGGCGGCATGTTGTGCCCGAGCAGTCTCAGCACCTCGCCGGCCGCATCGACGAGATTGGTTCCGGGGCCAAAGATCGCCTGGACGCCGGTCTCGCGGAGAGCGTCATAATCCTGCGCAGGGATCACCCCACCGACGACGACCTTGATGTCGGCCCGTCCCCTGTCGCGAAGGTGCCCGATCAGCTCAGGGACGAGGGTCAGATGGCCTGCAGCGAGGCTGGAGGCGCCGACGACATCCACGTCCTGATCGATGGCGAGCTTCGCCGTTTCGACGGGAGTCTGGAACAGCGGCCCCGGGATCACTTCGAAGCCGAGATCGGCGAAAGCCGAGGCCACGAGATTGGCGCCCCGATCATGCCCGTCCTGACCCATCTTGGCGACCAGCAGCCGCGGCTTGCGCCCGAGCCGGCGCTCGACCGCGGCGATCCCGGCCTGTGCCTGAGTCCATCTGGGATCGCCCCGATACGCCCCGCCATAGATTCCCCGCACCGGCTTTGGAGTGGTGCCGTATCGCCCGAAGACTTCTTCGAGCGCGGCCGAAATCTCGCCGAGCGTGCACCGCGCCCGGGCCGCCTCGACCGCGAGCGCAAGCAGGTTGGCCTGACCCTTGGCGCCTTCACGAAGGGCTTCGAGTGCCGCCTTCGAAGCCGCCTCGTCGCGCCTGGCGCGGACCCGTTCGATCCGGGCGATCTGGTCGGCACGCACCTTGGCGTTGTCGATCTGCAGGATGTCGATCGGGGGCTCGTTGTCCGGCCGGTAGCGATTGACCCCGACGATCACCGTTTCACCCCGATCGATCCCGGCAGCGCGGGCGGCGGCCGCCTCCTCGATCCGCCGCTTCGGCATGCCTTCGGCCACCGCGCCGGTCATTCCGCCGAGCCCTTCCACTTCCTCGATCAGCTGCCAGGCCTTGTCGGCGAGCTCCTGGGTCAGCGCCTCGACATAGTAGGAACCGCCGAGAGGATCGGCGACGTTGGTGATCCCGCTTTCCTCGGCCAGAACAAGCTGGGTATTGCGGGCGATCCGCGCCGAGAAGTCGGTCGGAAGAGCGATCGCCTCGTCGAAGCTGTTGGTGTGCAGGCTCTGGGTTCCGCCGAGCACGGCGGCCATGGCCTCGATCGTCGTTCGGATGATGTTGTTCCAGGGATCCTGCTCCGTGAGCGAGACACCGCTGGTCTGGCAATGGGTGCGAAGCATCTTCGACTTGGGATGGCTCGCCCCGAACCCGTCCATGATCCGGTGCCACAGGAGACGGGCCGCTCGAAGCTTCGCCACCTCCATGAAGAAGTTCATTCCGATGCCGAAGAAGAAGGAAAGGCGGGGCGCGAACTCGTCGACGTCCAGCCCCTGGGCCTGAGCGGCGCGAACATATTCCATGCCGTCGGCCACGGTGAAAGCGAGTTCCTGGACCGCCGTCGCCCCAGCCTCGTGCATGTGATAGCCGCTGATCGAGATCGAGTTGAAGCGCGGCATGTTGCGCGCGCAATAGGCGATCACGTCGGCGACGATCCGCATCGAGGGTTCGGGCGGATAGATGTAGGTGTTGCGGACTGCGAACTCCTTGAGGATGTCGTTCTGGATCGTTCCGGACAGCTGCGCCTGAGCAACCCCCTGCTCCTCCGCAGCGACGATGTAGAAGGCCATGACCGGAAGCACCGCGCCGTTCATGGTCATCGACACCGACATTTCGTTCAGCGGAATGCCGTCGAACAGGATCTTCATGTCCTCGACCGTGTCGATCGCGACCCCCGCCTTGCCGACGTCGCCGACCACCCGCGGATGATCGGAATCGTAGCCGCGATGGGTGGCGAGGTCGAAGGCGACGCTGAGTCCCTTCTGCCCGGCAGCGAGATTGCGCCGGTAGAAAGCGTTGGACTCCTCGGCCGTCGAAAAGCCCGCATACTGCCGGATCGTCCAGGGCCGCCCGGTATACATGGAAGCATAGGGGCCGCGGGTATATGGCGCGAAGCCCGGCAGGCCCGGATCGATCTCGGCCGAATCCTCGGCCGTGTAGAGCGGCTGGACGTCGATCCCTTCGGGCGTTCGCCAGGTAAGGTCCTTCCCCTTCACCTCCTTGGCGGCTGCCGTTTCCCAGTCGGTCCGGGTGGGTTTGTCAGTGCTCACCCTTGGGAGTCTCCATCAGCTCTACAAGAACGCCCCCCATATCCTTCGGATGCACGAAAATCACGGGCGTGCCATGGGCGCCGATTCGCGGTTCGCCGAGCACCTTCGCACCCCTCGACTCCATCTCGGCCTTGGCCTCGAAGATGTCGGGCACTTCGAAGCAGATGTGGTGCTGCCCGCCGGCGGGGTTCTTCGCCAGGAAATTGTTGAGCGGCGAATCCGGTCCAAGCGGCTCGATCAGTTCGATCTGGCTGTTCGGGGTGTCGACGAAGCAGACCCGCACCCCCTGCGGCGGCAGGTCGAGGGGTTCGTGGATCTTGGTCGCGCCGAGCATCTCGCGATAGAGCGCGATGCTCTTCTCGATCGACGGAGTCGCGACTCCGATATGGTTGAGTCGGCCCAGTTGCATTCTCAATCCCTCGTCAATCCGAACAACAAGTCGGCGCCGATGAACACCATCCCCGCAGCGGCGACTGAGTAGCAGCCGAACAGCGCGACATAGGCTCCCTTGCGTTCGTCCCGAGCCACCCGGCCCTTGCCGATCGGCAGCCAGCCTTCGCCCAGAGCGCGACGCAGCCTGAAACCGAGCCAGATCGCCACGAGGAGCGCGACGATGCCGACGACCGCTTCGTCAGAGCGGAATGTTGTCATGCTTCTTCCACGGATTCTCGAGCTGCTTGTTGCGCAATTTCCGAAGACCCAGGGCAATCCGGCGACGAGTGGAATGCGGCATGATGACTTCGTCGATGAAGCCCTTGCTTGCGGCAACGAAGGGGTTGGCGAAACGCGCCTCATAGTCTGCGGTGCGTTCGGCAATCTTTGCGGGATCGCCAATGTCCTTGCGGAAGATGATCTCGACCGCGCCCTTGGCGCCCATCACGGCGATCTCCGCCGTCGGCCAGGCATAATTGAGATCGCCGCGAAGATGCTTCGACGACATCACGTCATAGGCGCCGCCATAGGCCTTCCGGGTGATCACCGTGATCTTTGGAACCGTGGCTTCGGCATAAGCGAAGAGCAGCTTGGCGCCGTTCTTGATGATCCCGTTATGCTCCTGCGCGACGCCGGGAAGGAAGCCCGGCACGTCCACGAAGGTGACGATCGGAATGTCGAAGGCATCGCAGAAGCGAACGAAGCGGCCCGCTTTCTTCGAGCTTGCGATGTCGAGGACGCCGGCGAGGACCATCGGCTGGTTGGCGACGATCCCGACGGTTCGGCCCTCGATCCGGCCGAAACCGATGATGATGTTGGCGGCATGGGCCGGCTGGAGCTCGAAGAAGTCGCCCTCGTCGACGACCTTCCGGATCAGTTCGTGCATGTCGTAGGGCTTGCTCGCGCTGTCCGGGATCAGAGTGTCGAGGCTCTCCTCCACCCGGTCCCACGGATCCTCGCAAGGCCGTTCGGGAAGATCGTGCCGGTTCGACAGCGGCAGAAAATCGAAGAAGTCACGGGTGGCGAGCAGGGCGTCGATATCGTTCTCGAAGGCGACATCGGCGACCCCCGACTTGGTGGTGTGGGTGATCGCGCCCCCCAGCTCCTCCTGAGTCACCACTTCGTTGGTCACGGTCTTCACCACGTCGGGTCCGGTGACGAACATGTAGGAACTGTCCTTCACCATGAAGATGAAGTCGGTCATGGCGGGCGAATAGACCGCGCCGCCCGCGCACGGCCCCATGATCAGGCTGATCTGCGGAATGACCCCGGAAGCGAGCACGTTGCGCTGGAACACCTCGGCATAGCCGGCAAGGGAGGCAACGCCTTCCTGGATCCGCGCCCCGCCCGAATCGTTGAGGCCGATCACCGGCGCCCCGACCTTCATGGCCATGTCCATGATCTTGCAGATCTTCTGCGCATGACGCTCGGAAAGCGAGCCGCCGAAGACGGTGAAGTCCTGAGCGAAGACATAGACGAGCCGCCCGTTGATCGTTCCCGATCCGGTGACGACTCCGTCGCCGGGGAACTTCTGGGTCTCCATGCCGAAGTCGGAGCAATTATGCTCCACGAACATGTCATATTCTTCGAACGATCCGGGGTCGAGCAGAACGGTCAGACGTTCCCTTGCGGTCAGCCGCCCCTTGGCATGCTGCGCCTCGACCCTCTTCTCTCCGCCCCCCAGGCGCGCAGCAGCGCGGCGCCGCTCAAGCTCTTCGATCGTGGTGGCCATGCCGCTCCTTATTCCGGCGGCCTGGGAGAGGCAAACTATCTCCCTTCGAACCGCGCCTGCCGTTTCTGAAGGAAGGCGAGAACGGCGGCCTTGAAATCCTCGGTCGCGCCAGCTTCGCGCTGGGCGACGCGTTCGGCAGCCAGCGCATCGGCCAGCGGGAGTTGGGCGGAATCGCGGGCCAGTCGGCGGATGAGCCCGAGCGCGACCGTCGGTCCCTTCGCGAGACTGGCCGCCAGGGCAACCGCTTCCTCGGCGAGGAATTCATCGTCGACGACTCGGCTGATCATTCCCCATTCGGCCGCCTGCTCCGCCGGGATCCGCTCGCCCAGCATCATCATTTCCAGCGCTCGGGCGCGGCCGACGAGCCGCGGCAGAAGCCATGTCGCGCCGGCATCGGGAATGAGGCCGATATTGACGAACGCCTGGAGGAAATAAGCCGAGCGCGCCGCGATCACGATGTCGGCCGCGAGCGCCAGCGAACAGCCGGCGCCGGCGGCCGGACCGTTGACGGCGGCGACCACGGGAATGTTCAGCGCAAACAGCGCCTCGATCAACGGATTGAAATGCTTTTCCAGTGCCAGCCCCGCATCGGCCGGCAAGCCGCCGCCCCCGGCAAGGTCGGCACCGCTCGAGAAGCCGCGGCCTTCCCCGGTGATCAGGAGACAGCGCGCACCGGAATCCGGCAGGCCTTCGACCGCGCTTCGAAGCTCGTCCACCAGCTGGGCATTGAGAGCATTCAAGGAATCGGGGCGATTGAGAGTGATTGTCGCGACCTGGGCGGGATTCTGCTCGAGACGGATATGTTCGTAGGCCATTCGTTTCCCCTCAATGGACGACGGCGCTCTCCTCGGGCGCGTGGAGCCGCAGGCGGGTGACCCGCCGGGTGTCGCCTTCCGTTACCTCCAGCTTCCAGCCGCTCGGATGTTGGACGATCTCCCCCGGCTGCGGGATGTGGCCGGCAAGGACGAAAGCCAGGCCGCCGAGCGTCTCGACATCTTCCTCCACCGCTCCGAGCCGAGCGTCGATGGCTTCGGCCACCTCCTCCAGCTCTGCCCGCGCATCGGCGTCCCATAGCCCGTCCTCGAGCGGGATCAGCATTCCGGGAAGCTCCTCGTCATGCTCGTCCTCGATATCGCCGACAATCTCCTCGACCACGTCCTCGATCGTGAGCAGACCCTCGGTGCCGCCGAACTCGTCGACGACGATGGCGAGGTGAACGCGCTGAGCGCGCATCCGGGCGAGCAGATCGAGCACCCCCATGGATTCCGGAACGTAGAGCGGCGTCCGGATAAGTTGGCGAATGTCGGAAGGCGGTTCGGCGCCGCTCACCTGAACGGTGAAGACGTCCTTGACGTGGATCATCCCGACGACCGTATCGAGGCTGTCCTCATAGACCGGCAGCCGGCTGTGTCCCGCTTCGGCGAAGGCGGCGACCAGCCCTTCGAAGCTGATGCTCGTCGGAACGGCGATGATGTCCGCCCGAGGGACCGCCACGTCGGCCGCGGTCTTTTCGCCGAAGTGGAGGATGTTGAGCAGCATCTGTCGTTCGACCTGGGAAAGGTCTCCGACCCGGGGCACTTCGCCTTCCCGGCTTTCGATCGCTTCCTCGATCTCGTCGCGAAGCGTGGCTTCGCTGTCATCCCCGAACAGGAGGGCCCTCAGACCGCTCCAGAAACTGCGACCGTTCTCCCGGCCGCTGGGACTGTCGTCGTCCATGAGTTTAGGATTCTACCTCTTTCTGGTAGGGATCTTCGATCCCGATGGATGCGAGCGCCTTTCGCTCCGCTTCCTCCATTTCCTCGGCGTCCTCGTCACTCGTTTCGTGGTCGTATCCTAGCAGATGAAGCATGCCATGCACCACAAGGTGCGCGGCGTGCGTTTCGACCTGAACTCCCTTTTCACCGGCTTCGCGTGCGCAGACGCCGTAAGCGAGAATGATGTCGCCGAGCAGGTGCGCGCTGCCGAGCTCGTCCTCCTCGACCATGGGGAAGGAGAGGACGTTGGTCGGCTTGTCCTTGCCGCGCCAGTCGGCATTCAACGCTTGGACTTCCTCGTCTCCGGCGAACTTGACCGAAACTTCGGCTTCGGAAGAAGCGAGTGCCGAATGACGGCTGTGGGCAACGGCGGCCGCGACGGCGCGTCCGGCCAGTGCCGCCCAGTCGGTGCTACTGTCCCATTCTTCGGAAACGTCGGCTTCGACGAGGATCATCTCGACGGGCCTTCATAGGCCTCGACGATCTTGCCGACCAGCGGATGGCGAACGACGTCGCCGGCCCCGAAACGGACCATGGAAATCTTGTCGATCCCCTCGAGCTTGCCGACGGCGTCGCGAAGGCCGGATTCGACGCCGGGCGGGAGATCGGTCTGGTTGGGGTCGCCGCAAATCACCATCCGCGAGCGCATTCCGAAGCGGGTGAGGAACATCTTCATCTGCTGAGGCGTGGTGTTCTGAGCCTCGTCGAGGATGATGAAGGCGTCCGACAGCGTTCGCCCGCGCATGAAGGCGATAGGCGCGATCTCGATCTCGCCGGAAGCAATGCGTCGCTCCACCTGCTCGGTCGGGAGCATGTCGTAGAGCGCGTCGTAGAGTGGCCGAAGATAGGGGTCGACCTTTTCCTTCATGTCGCCCGGGAGGAAGCCGAGCCGCTCGCCTGCCTCCACCGCCGGCCGGGAGAGTATGAGCCGGTCGACGCTGCCGCCAATCAACTGCTGGACGGCCTGGGCGACGGCGAGATAGGTCTTGCCGGTGCCGGCCGGGCCAAGAGCGAAGATCATCTCGTCCCGAGCCAGCGCCTCCATGTAGACGGCCTGGGTCCGCGATCGAGGGACGATGGTCTTCTTTCGAGTGCGGATCATCACCTTGGGCGGTTCCGTCACTTCGGGCGAGATGATGCCCTCCAGAGTCGGCTCGCCCGACATGGCGATGATCGCATTCACCGTCTCGGCGTCGATGTCGTGACCCTCGTCCAGACGGTTGTAGAGCCCCATGAGGACCTCGCGGGCCCGGGCGGCATCGTGCGGATCGCCTTCGATCTGCACCTTCGCGCCGCGAGCGGCGATATAGACCCCGAGCCGGTCTTCGATCGCGACGAGGTTGCGGTCGAACTCACCGAACAAGGGTCCGAGCAGATGCGGCTGCTCGAACTCGATCTCGACCCGGGCACGCGTGCCGGCGCCCACTTTCTTGTGAGCCATCAGGCGGCGACTTTCACGAGTTCGGCGCCGGCCAGGCTGTTCGGACCGGCCGAAAGAATTTCGACGTCGACGATGTCGCCGATCGCGCCAGCGGTTTCGAGATGGACGGATTGAAGCCAGGGCGACTTGCCGACGAGCTGCCCCGGCTTGCGGCCTGGCCGTTCGAGCAGCACCCGGGTCCTTCGTCCGACGCTGGCGACGTTGAAGGCAAGCTGCTGCGCGTTGAGCGCTGCCTGCAACCGCTGGAGACGTTCGTCCATCACCGGAGCCGGAACCTGTCCTTCCATCTCCGCCGCCGGAGTTCCCGGACGCGGAGAATATTTGAACGAGAAAGCCTGGGCGTAGTTCACCGCCTCGACGATTTTCAGCGTTTCCTCGAACTCGCCGTCCGTCTCGCCCGGAAAACCGACGATGAAGTCACCGGAGATCGCGATGTCCGGCCGAGCGGCGCGCACCCGTTCGATGATCCGCAAGTAACTTTCGGCCGAATGGCTGCGATTCATCGCCTTCAACACCCGGTCGCTGCCGGACTGAACGGGAAGGTGGAGAAAAGGCATCAGCTTTTCGACTTCGGCATGAGCGCGGATCAGGCCCTCGGTCATGTCGTTGGGGTGACTGGTCGTGTAGCGGATCCGCTCCAGGCCCGGCAGGCGGTCGAGGGCGTGGATCAGCTCCTCGAGTCCGCGCCCGTCCGGGTCCCGCCAGGCGTTGACGTTCTGCCCGAGCAAGGTGATTTCGCGTGCTCCGCCATCCACCAGCGCCTTGGCCTCGTCGATCACGGCCGACCAGGGGCGGGAGACTTCGGCGCCGCGCGTATAGGGGACGACGCAGTAGGTGCAGAACTTGTCGCAACCTTCCTGAACGGTGAGGAACGCGCTTGGCGCCAGCCGGCGGCGCGCCGGAAGGGCGTTGAACTTGGAGACCGGCGGCATGTCCGTGTCCAGCGCACGCTGTCCCGCTTTGGCCATTCGGACGAGCTCTGGCAGATTGTGATAGGCCTGCGGCCCAACGACGATGTCCACCCCCGGCGCTCGCCGAGTGATCTCGGAGCCCTCGGCCTGGGCGACGCATCCGGCGACCGCGATGAGCGGCTGCTCGCCTTCGGCGCGGCGCAATACGCGGCCAATCTCGGAATAGACCTTTTCCGCGGCCTTCTCGCGGATGTGGCAGGTGTTGAGCACGACCAGATCGGCCGCCGCGCCTTCCTCGGCCGGGGCGAGCCCCTCCGACTCGAGCAGCTCCGCCATGCGCTCGCCGTCATAGGCATTCATCTGGCAGCCGTACGACTTGACCAGGAAGGTGCGCGGGTTACGGTTCTTCATCGACGGGCATATAGGAGATGGGGGCCCGGTTCGGAAGCAGCGCTCTTTCGGATGCCGCCACGCCCGATTTCCTCACCGCCGGAGCGCGGAACGCCCTCGCCCTTCCGCTCGACGCTCTCACGATCGGTTCCAGACCAACCGAGCGACTCCTCAACCTCAGCCTGGGCTCGTGCCGCCAGTGCCTTCCGGTCACCGGCCTCGCCGGGATCGATGGGTTCGAGAAAGCGGACAAGGACGGAGATCGAGCCCCTGCGTGACAGGATTCGCCTGGCATTCGTCCCGGCTGGTTCGTCCCCGATCCAGGTGATCGCTTCCGCCTCGGCGCCATAATCGATCGAGACCGGCTGAACCCGCACGCCCTCCAGCGGCGGATACAGGGAGGCGAACAGGCTCGCGCGGAAGGGCAGCACGGCGTGGCCCCCTTCGGTCGTTCCTTCGGGGAACAGTGCCACCGCCGATCCGTCGGCAAGCGCTCGACGGAGCCGGTCGGCCTGACCATGGACTTCACGGCGCGCCTGGCGAGCGACATAGATGGTGTCGTTGAGACCCGCGATCCAGCCTACCAGCGGCCAATCCTCGACGTCGTCCTTAGACACGAAAACGGCGCCCGTCGCTCCGCCGAGAACGAGAATGTCCAGCCAGCTGACATGATTGGAGACGAACAGAACGCGACCCCGGAGCGGCTGCCCTTCCACGTCGATCCGGAGGCCGGCACATCGCGCCGAATAACCCAGATAGAGCTGCGGCCAGATCGAACGGGCGCCGAATGCCTTCCAGAGATAGTGGAGCGGCACGCAGACGATCAGCCCGGCCGCCATCGCGGCGGCCCGGAAGATCAGGCGCATCGGCGAGCGCCCTTAGCGGTTCCGGTCGAGGGCGACGCCGTAAAGCTCCATTCGATGATCGACCAGTCGGAAGCCAAGCTTCTCGGCGATCCGCCGCTGAAGCGCCTCCAGTTCCTCGTCGACGAACTCGATCACCCGGCCGGTCTCGACGTCGATGAGATGATCGTGATGCGTGGCGTCCGCAGCCTCGTAGCGGGCGCGGCCGTCGCCGAAATCGTGCCGCTCGAGGATCCCTGCCTCTTCGAACAGCCGCACCGTTCGATAGACGGTGGCAATGGAAATGCCGGGATCGATCGCCGATGCGCGGGCATGGAGCGCCTCCACGTCCGGATGGTCCTCGGCTTCGGAAAGGACCCGGGCGATGACCTTGCGCTGCTCGGTGATGCGGAGGCCCTTCTCGGCGCAAAGCGCCTCGATATCGATACTGCGTGACATGCGCCGCCTATCTAGAACAGTTCGTTGGCCAATCAAAGCGTCGCAATGCAGAAGCGCCGCCTCCGGGGATCCGGAAACGGCGCTGCGTCTGCTTCAAGCCCCCCGAAGCTAGCCGCTTACTTGCGGCCCGTCCGGCGGCGCTTGGTACCGAGGCCGATGCTCTTCGCCAGGTTGCGGCGCTGCTCGGCATAATTGGGGGCGACCATCGGATAGTCGGCGCTGAGCCCCCACTTCTGACGATATTCGTCGGGAGTCATGTTGTAGTGGGTCATCAGATGCCGCTTCAGCATCTTCAGCTTCTTTCCGTCCTCGAGACAGACGATATAATCGGGCTTCACCGACGAACGGATCGAAACCTTGGGCTCCGGCTTCGGAGCGGGTTCTTCCTTGGTCTCGCCAAGCCCCTTCAGGGCATTATGGACGTTGTTGATCAACAGCGGCAGGTCAGAAACCGCAACGCTGTTGTTGCTGACATGGGCCGACACGATGTCGGCGGTCAGGGTGATCAGCGTCTCCCCGAAATTCTCTTGAGTATCCATTTGTCGGTACCACTTCTTGGAAAGGAGATGTCCGCCATTGGCCGTGGCGGTGCCTGCCACCGGCGGGAAGCAGACATCTTTGCCGATAGGTCCATTGTAACCCGCTTGACAAGGTGGAAAACCCCGTATGACGGGCATTAAGTGGCTAAAGTTTCTATTCGCGCGAGGGTGAGAGCGTCGAATGTCTGCCCGGCCGGACCGCTATAATAATTCCTTCGCCTGCCCACTAGCGAGAAGCCGAACTGTTCGTACAGCTTAACAGCATGATTTCCTTCACGGACTTCGAGGTGGAGGCGTCGAGCTCCGCGAGCTTTTGAGTCAGCCAAGAAACGATCGAGCAGCTTCTTTCCAACGCCGCGCCCCTGAGCGCCTCGACGCACCGCGAGCAGCAGCAATTCCGCTTCCGCTTCGACATTCCGGGCGAGCGAGAAGCCGACGACGCGATTTTCGGCGCGCGCGACCGACAGCCAAACACCCGGCATCGGCAGAAGTCCGGCACATTGCGAGGCGGTCCAGGCCTCTCCGTAGCGCGGATCGAAACTGTCGTTCATCACTTCCATCACCTGGCTGAGATCGGCCAGGCTCCCGGCGGAAATGGTGACGGCGTCGGCGGTCATGTCATCGGCTTCGCGTCGGGCGCTCGGCCGTAGATGGGCTTGGGCTCCAGTTGTCGCAAAGCCGACGGAAGCAGCCGCGCGTCCGCCGCCCGCGGCAAGGCGTCGAGCCAGCGCCCATGCCCGCGAGCCCCAACCAGAGCCTCGGCACCGGAGCCGAGGACGAGATCGGCCTCCACCGCCTCGGCCGCTGCGCGCGGCTCGAGGGAACGCAACTCGCTGACGGGCGCGATCGGGTCACCCGCATAACTTTGCACGAAAAGTTCGCCATGTCCCCCCTGAAGCGCAACGCCGACCTCGTCAGCTCCACTGGCGGCGGCGAGCAAGGCGAGAGAGGAGAAGCCGGCAATCGGAACTCCCCAGCCGATCGCCAGTCCGTGGGCGGCGGCAAGCCCGACCCGAACTCCGGTAAAGCTTCCGGGCCCGCAGTCGACGAGGATCGCCTGTGGCCGCCGGCCGTCCAGCAGATCGGCGATCATCGGCACGAGCCGCTCGGCATGACCGCGGCCGACGACCTCGTGCCGTTCGTCGACCAAGGCTCCGTCGGCGCCGATCAGGGCTGCAGAGCAGGCCGACGTGGCGCTTTCGATCACCAACAGCATGGGACAGGGCTCGACCGTCGATCCATCCGCAAGGGCTATCCGCTTTTCGCGAGCGGAAGCTAGACCGCTTCGACCGTCTCGACCTCGGGAACATAATATTTGAGCAGGCTCTCGATCCCCTGCTTCAGAGTCATCGTCGAGGAGGGGCAGCCGGCGCACGCGCCCTGCAGGCCGAGATAAACCTTGCCCTTCTGGAACCCGCGATAGACGATGTCTCCGCCATCCTTGGCCACGGCGGGCCGCACCCGCGTCTCGATCAACTCGCGGATCTGGGCGACGACTTCAGCGTCGGCCGGATCTTCTTCGATGACTTCGGCGGGAGGCACCGCAATTCCGGCTGCGCTGCCCGGGCGGAAAAGTGGGGCGTTGCTCGCGAAATGGTCGAGCAGGACTTCGAGGACCTGGGGCTTGAGCTGGCGCCATTCCACGCCCGGCGCGGCCGTGACGGAAATGAAGTCCCGGCCGAAGAAAACGCCTTCGACGTCGCCGATCGAGAAGATCGCTTCGGCGAGCGGCGAGGCCTCGGCCTCTTCCGGCGTGGCGAAATCGCGCGTGCCATGATCCATGACCGATCGACCGGGCAGGAATTTGAGCGTGGCCGGATTGGGCGTTGTTTCGGTCTGGATCAGCATGGTGTCCATGTGGGCCGGGCATGCTTGGCGATCAAGGTCAGAAGTCGACCTTGTCGTAGTGCGCCGGCGGCATGATCACCTCCATCCGCTCGGCCAGCAAGGGCCGGAAGCTCGGCCGCGACTTCATTACCATGTACCAGTCGGCCGTCTGCTTGTGTCCCCGCCAGTCGACGCCGCCCAGATAATCGGCAACGGAAAGCTGGGCCGCCGCGGCCAGGTCGGCGAGTGTCAGCGCGGGACCCGCGAGCCAGCGGCGATGGTCGAGGAGATAGTCCATATAGTCGAGGTGGCCATTGGCGGCCATCATCGCCTTCCGCAGCTCCCCTGTGTCGGGCGGCGCCCGGCTGACGAGACGCTTCTTCATCCGCTCCTCCATCAGGGGAGCGACGACGTCACGGAAGAGCTTGCCGTCGAACCAGGCGACAAGGCGCCGGATTTCAGCGCGATTGATCGAAGTGCCGGCAATCATCGGCGAGCGATCGACCGTTTCTTCGAAAAACTCGCAGATCGCTCCGGAATCGATCAGCACCGTTCCCTTCTGGTCCTCGACCAGGACGGGCGTTTCTCCGGCCGGATTGAGATCGGAAAACTCATCGTTCTCGATCCAGGGCGAAACTCGCTTGAGCTCATGCGCCACACCCTTTTCGGCCAGCATCAGGCGGACCTTGCGCGAGAACGGACAAAGAGGGAATTGGTAGAGCTGCCACATGGAAGCCGCTCTCTAGAGCGATTTCGCGCCGGGTGGAAACACCCAGCGGCCCGGAAATCGCAGCATCAGGAATCAGGGCCCCTTCCACCTCGTCGGGAGGGGCCTGAACCTCGCGTCGCCTCGGCCGACCAACGTTCCGAAGACGAGCCTCAATCCTCGTCGTACGGGAATTCGTCGTACCGGTAGTCGGGCAAGCCACCGCGGCGGCGGTGATAATCGCCGATCGCTGCGGCCATCCCGCGCTCAAGCTCGCTCAGCGAACGGCGGAGCGACGGCGCGGCAACGGCAAAGGCGTCCATCATCCGGGCCACGTCGCTGGTGGCGCCATAGATTGAGGAGCGCAGGCGCTGTTCGAAATAAGGATCGTCCCGCCGTCCGAGTTCGGCCAGGGTGCGGCCCGAACGGCCATAGCCCGGCCGCCGTCGATAAGGGTCGACGGCGTCGAGGATCGGGCCGACATCCATATTCAGAAGCGCCCCCACCGAAAGATCCAAGGCCGGGGCCATCGCCTCGATCTCCTCGGCCGGAGGAATTGCCCGGACGATCTCGTCGTCCAACCGCTCGTCGAAGAGCGGCCCGCTTTGGGCAGCGGCCGGAGCGGCGAGAGTCGTGGCAAGCGCGGCGATAAGAAGCTTGTGCATACGGGCCTCCCATGGGGACGTGGCGGCCGATCAAACGCGCCGCGGCAAAGTCCGTTGCCTGTTGAACGACTTACCCTGACCCCAACCTTAACACGGCTCCAGCTCGAGGGCCGCCGCCACGGCGCTCACTGTTCAGCCAGTCCAATCGCCGTCGGCTCCCGACCGGGCGGAGCAAGCCCGAGCTTGGCCTATCTGGCCAGCAGCCAGACAAGAGCGATGGTGCCGATTCCGATCCGGTACCAGGCAAAGGGGGCAAATCCCATTCGGGACACGATGCCGATGAACCAGCGGATCACCACGACGGCAACGATGAAGGAAACGACGAAGCCGACCGCGATCGTCGTCCAGGCCCCCTCCCCGAGCTCGGCGCCCGACCTCAGCAGATCGTAGCTGCTCGCCGCCAGCATGGTGGGAACAGCGAGGAAGAAGCTATACTCCGCGGCGGTCTTCCGCTCGACGCCGAGCGACAGCGCGCCGATGATGGTGGCACCCGACCGACTGACCCCCGGAATCATCGACAGGCACTGGATGAAGCCGATTCCAAGGGCCGTTTTCCAGCTCATTCCCTCGACGCTGTGCCAGTGCGGCCGCTTGATCAGACGCTCGATGATCAGAATCGCGAAGCCGCCCAGAATCAGAGCCACGGCGACGATCATCGGCGCCCCCAGCATCATCTTCACGTAGTCGTAGACGATGAAACCGATCACCATCGACGGGGCGAAGCCGAGCGCGACGTTGCGCGTGAAGAGCATCGCATCCCGGTCGGCGCGAATCAGTCCGAGGCCGACGTCGAAGAAGCGGCGCCAGTAGAGCACGATCACCGCGAGGATGGCGCCGAGTTGGATGACGATCTCGAACGTCCCCGAAGCCTCGCTGTCGAAACCGAGCAGCTCCGCCGCCAGCACGAGATGGCCGGTCGAGGAAACCGGAATGAATTCGGTCAGCCCCTCGACGATACCGAGGAGGATGATGGTGAGAAGAGACGCGTCCATGGCGAGGGGCTGTAGCGGGCGCCCGCCCGCCCGGTCCAGCGGTCAATAAGGCGAGGGCGCGGCCCAGCGGCCATGGCGCCGATAGATGGGGAGCCAGCCCTCCGCGACCGCGGCAAGCGGGGCGGCATTGATCCCGAAGGCCTCGAAACCGGGACAGTCGCCGCTCGCCACATTGTCCTTCTGAAGCATCAGCCACTGGTCCCAGCTGATCGGCGCGCCCGGCGCCCAGCCGATCAAACGGGCCATCAACTTCGCCAATGCGTCGGGAAGCTCGACCACCGCCTTCGATCCCCGGCCGGTGGCCTGGCAGATCCAGGCATTCACCTCGCGCATCGAAATGACCTGCGGACCGCCCAGTTCATAGACCATGCCGGAATGCTTCTCGGGCTGCAGTGCGGCCTGGGCGATCGCCTTGCCCAGATCGGCTGCGTAGACGGGCTGGAGCTTCCAGCCGCCGCGGATCACCGGCACGACGGGAAGCAGTCGGGCCATTCCGGCGAAGCGGTTCACGAAATGGTCCTCGGGGCCGAAGACGATCGACGGGCGAATGATCGTCGCACCCGCGAAAAGACTACGGACCGCCTGCTCGCCTTCTCCCTTGGTTCGACCATAAGCGCTTTCGCTCTCCGGGTCCGCGCCGATCGCCGAAACATGGACGAGCGAAGCCGCGCCTGCCGCGGCGGCGGCTTCCGCAACGTTCCGAGCACCGACGACATGGACGCCCTCGAAATCGCCCTTGAGTGTGCCCACGAGGTTGATCACCGCGTCCGCGCCCTGAACGGCCGCCGCCACTTCGCCCGGATTGCGGATGTCCGCGCGCAGGAACTGCATCATCCCAAGGCCAGTGAGCGGCCGGAGAAAATAAGCACGGCGCGGCTCGCGCTCGGCAACCCGAACGCGCATTCCCGCCCTGAACAGCGCCTGCGCGACATAGCGGCCGATGAAGCCGCCGCCGCCGAACAGGGTTACGATCCGGTCCGTTCTTGCCGTCATGGAAAGTGCCCTTTGAAGGATGTGCGCGGTCCCCCTGCCGCGCTGCTGCGACAATGGCAAGCGGGTCGGCAGGACGCGTTGACAATGCCAGCGACGATCCCTAATTCGCGCGGCCTACCCCGTGCCCAGATGGCGGAATTGGTAGACGCACCAGCTTCAGGTGCTGGCGCTCGCAAGGGCGTGGAGGTTCGAGTCCTCTTCTGGGCACCAGACATCCCATCTCAGGGTGTCTCAAGATCTCCCTCATGAGCTTGAGAAATGCGGCCCCGCCGGCTGGTGACGCCGTGCGCCGGCGCGGGCACCGGCTCGCCCCGTGCCTGATCTCTCCAAAGGCGGGGTGCAGGTCGAGCGCGAGGGAGCGACCGGAATCGTCCTCGCACCACAGACCGGCTATCGCGGTTGCGGAACGAGTCGCAAATAGGGCTTCAGGGTCTTCCAACCCTCCGGATACAATCGGGCCGCTTCCTCATCCGTCACCGAAGGAACGATGATGACATCGTCTCCATCCTGCCAGTTCACCGGAGTCGCGACTCGGTGTCCGGAGGTGAGCTGGATCGAATCGAGCACGCGAACTATCTCGTCGAAATTGCGGCCCGTGGTCATCGGATAGCTGAGCATCAGCTTGATCCGCTTGTCGGGACCGATAACGAAAACGGTGCGCACCGTCGCATTGTCGGCCGCGGTTCGGCCGTTCGAGTGGCCGTCGATCTCCTCGGGCAGCATGTTGTAGAGCTTGGCGACGTTGAGATCGGTATCGCCGATCATCGGAAAGTTCGGCGCCGCGCCTTGGGTCTCCTCGATGTCCTGTGCCCATCTGGCGTGATTCGCGACCGGATCCACGCTGAGTCCGATGATCTTGGTGTTGCGCTTGTCGAATTCCGGCTTGAGCTTCGCCAGATAGCCAAGCTCGGTCGTGCAGACCGGCGTGAAGTCCTTGGGATGGGAGAACAGAATTGCCCAGCCATCGCCGATCCACTGGTGAAAATCGATCGGCCCCTCGGTCGTGTCGGCCGTGAAGTTCGGCGCTTCTGAGTTGATACGGAGTGTCATGGCCTCGTCCTCTCGTTGGAACTGAGCTTCAGGAATTCAGGCGCGCGCTCTTCTCGAGCCCGCAGTTAACCGCCTGGCCTGGGCGAACTCCCGCGCAGCAGGCCTCGCTTTCGCCCACTGGCGCCCTTGCCTTCGAAGCACAAAGGCCGGCGGAAGATCATCCCGCGCGGGACGTGGACCAGCGCCAAAGTGGCCGTCCCACCTCAGAACCGCCAGCTCAACGACGCGCGCGCGCCGTGATCCGTGTAGCGATCGCCGTAATTCCCGACATAGCTGACGGCGAGACCGACGTTCCGGCGGAGGTCGGCTTCGATGCCCGCATCGACGGCAACGCTGTTCCGCTCGATCGCGACACCTTCGATGGTGAAGGTCGGGCCGCTCGCGAAGGCCAGGTCGACCGTCGGCACACGATTTCCGAAGGAATGGCGCAGCGCGACCGAGCCGGCAAGGCGCAGGCCGAAATCCGACACGGGAAGGTTCGCCCAGGTCCGCACGCCCAGCATGCCATAAGTCGCATGGGCATTGCCGTTGTCGCCCTGCAGCGCGGCGCTGCCGCCACCCTCGTCGATCTCCGAATCGAACAAGGTGACATGCGCCGCGCCGATGAACGGCTGGAATGTCACGCCGCCGACCTCACTTCTGACCGCAACTTCGCCGAACGCCTGAACGGTTCGCGCCGAATAGTTGCTCGACAGGGTCTCGGAGAGGGTGCCGAAAGCCACGCGCCGGGACGCCCGGACGTCATTCCAGGCATAGGCGCCGCCCAACTGGAACGAGACCATGCCATAGCCGCCGACCATGTAGGCGCCGGCATGATAGACGTCGATGTCGTGCTCGGCGTGTTCCGTTCTGAAGTTGGTGGTGCCGTAGCCGAGCGCCACGCCGACGCGGATGTTCTCGCTGACTGCTCCGTCGAAGCCGGTGAGCAGGCCCTCCAAATTCCGGCGATAGGCCTGACCGCCGATCTCGGCGTCCGTGCTGCCCCAGCTGCCGAGCAGACGCCCCCACAGCGCCATGCCGGTGGTGCCAGCTGTGCCGCCGCGCGCCAGCATTGCGTCTCGAACGAAGTGGCCGTCCTCGAGCAGGCGCCCACGCAGGCTGGCATGATCGGAGCCGGCCAGCTGTTCGAACGCGTCACGCGCCTCCGCTGCGGTAAGTGCAACCACTTCGTCGAACACGGCATCGCCTATGCCCAGTGCTTCGACGGCCGGGGCGACCGCGCGCTGGTTGGGCGTCTGCCCCACCGTGCCGAACTCGATCGTATTGCGGCGAAGGTTCAGCGTCACCGCGTCGCTCGAATAGCTGAGCGTCGGAGTGAGGAAGGCGAGATCCGAAGTCACGGTGGCGAAGGTGCCGGTGACGCCTCCGGTTGCGACCAGGATCGTGTAGCTGGTGTTGGAGGCATAATTGCCGTTCGCCGCCAGCACGGTGACCCCGACATCGCTCCCGATCGTCGCCAGTCCGCGCACGACGATCCTGTCGCTATTGCCGGCCGCATCCGCCTCCACCTCGTAGCGGCTGCCCGGAGCGAAAACGAGGTCGCCGGTGAAGGTCAGCGTCCCGATCGAGTTGCCTGGGGCGACCGTGCCCGCAATACGGCCCGAGCCGGCCGTGCCGCTGCCCTCGAGGCGCCCACCCCGCAGTACGTCGACGGAACCGCCCAGCGTTCCGCCGAGGACGAGCCTCTGATCCTGGCCCATCGTGACGGTTCCACGAAAGCCGGAGCTGTCGCCGTCCAGCCTGATTGCGCCCCCGCCCTGCACGATCATCGCGCCGCTGCCCGTGATCGATCCGGCGTAGACGCCTTCGCCGGCCTGATCGAACACGAAGCTCGTGCCCTGCTCCAGGTGGATATTGCCGGTGAACAATGTGGAAGTGGAGATCAGGCTCCCGGCCGCGACCTGCCAGTCGGTAGCATTCGCAACAGTGAGCGTCAGCGCCCCGCTGCCTGACTTGATAGTTGCGCCCGTGCCGGTGACGGTGCCGGCATAGGTGCCGTCGGCGGTCAGGTCGAAGACAAGGGTGCCGTTATTGGCGATGTCGCCGCGCAGCGCGACGGTGTCGCCGACGAGGGTACCGGACTCGACCGTCGTCCCCCCGGAATAGCTGTTTGACCCGCTAAGCACGAGCGTTCCGAGGTCGGATTTTATCAAGGCGGCCGAGCCGGTCAGCGATGCTGCGATTTCGGCAGTTACGGCCGCCCCACCGGCAGTGCCGTCGCCGACGCGGATCACCACGCGGTCTCCGGCCAAGGCGAGATCGCCACCACCAAGAGTGTAGCCGTCGGCGGCGAATTGCATCCCGGTGACGGAGACCTGCCCCGCGGCGTTGTCGATGATGACGGTGCCGCCGGTGCCCTGGAAAATGGCAAAGCCCGGATACGGCGCCATGGCGCTGTTCACTCGACCGTCCGCGCTGGTCCAGGCGGTTCCGTGCGTGGTCCAGCGACCGCTGCCGCCGTTCACCACGCCATTGTTGTGAAGCCCGGCGTCGCCGCCATCCCAGAAGGTCAGCTCCGCTCCGGCCGTATTCACCAAATTGACCTGGCCCGCCGCACCGGTCTGGATCGAAAGTCCGTCGGTGGATGTGCCGGTCACCTCGCCGAGTTCGAGCCCATTGTCGGTGAGGGCGCCACCATAATCGAACAGCCGATAGACGCCCACGCCAAAGGAGGGCGTGGCATTGACGTCGAGCGTCCCGTCCAGCGTCAGATCTCCGCCAACGTCGAACAGGGCCACGCTCGAGGAGGCGCCGAGCGTTGCATCGACCACCGATCCCGCGCCCAGAGCAAGCGAATCCAGAACGAGGCTGCTGCCCTGCACACCCACCAGCCGCGCCCCGTCGGCGACGGTCACTGCCGCGTCGATCGTCCCGCTACCCTGGAAGCGGCCCGCGGCGATCGTGACCGCGCCCCCGCCAGCGATGGTGCCGTTAAAGACGGAGCTGCTGCCTGCCGTGCCGATCGCCAGAGCGCCGCCGCCAAGCGCGATCGTGCCCGCGCCATCGAGCTCGCCCACCGCCATCCCGAAGCCCGCCAGGTCGAGAGTGGCGGCCACCGTCTGCTCGAAGCGAGTAACGCCGATCAGGGCACCCGTAAGCGCGATCGTTCCGCCGTCGTTGAAGACCGCTCCATTGAGCTCGCCGGCCAGGCTCGCCGTGCCGCGATTGACGAGTCCGCCGTTCAGGGAGCCGGTCGAAGCAACGGTCCCGGAATTGACCACCGTTCCGCTCACCCGGCCGGCATTGAGGAAGCCGGCCTCATTCTGGACCGCGCCGACGATCGAACCACCTTCGGCCAACGACAGCGTGCCCCCGGTGATGGTTGTGAGGCCGGAGAAGCTGTTCGCGCCTGCCAGGATCAGCCTACCCGCGCCGGTCTTGGTGAGGCCGGCGCTGCCGGTGATCGCGGAGCCGATCGTCGCCTCCGTTGCATTCACTTCGACGATGGAGAAGCCCCCGGTGAGGGCAAGCGCGCCACCCTGCAGTACGTAACCGGCGGTGTCGAAGCGCAGCAGCTGGAAGCTCTGAGTGCCATCGACCGTCACCGTACCGCCGGTGTCGCCGGCGAACACGCCCACCTGGCCAACCCAGGCGTCGTTGACTCCGAAGCCGCTCGGTGCGGTCCAGTTGGTGCCGCCAGCCCGCCACACGCCCGAGCCGCCGTCACCATTCGCCGCATCCGACGCCCCGGTCACATCCGTGCCGTCCCAATATTGTACCCGCTGCGCGCCATCGTTGAACAGGATGTTGACCTGTCCGGCGATTCCGGTCTGGATCGTGCCGGTGAAGCCGTTTGGTGTCGAGCCGAGCTGGAGACCGTTGTCGACGAGCCCTCCGGCATAGTCGATCAGACGGTAGTAGCCGGCGTCGAACCCGCTCAGGGCGGTGACGTTCAGTGTGCCATCGAGCGTAAGGTCGCCGCCGACGACGATCAGATCGTTGACAGCGCCGCCGACAACGCCGCTTCGGGCGAACTCGAAGTTCAGGATCGATCCGGCGCTGAGCCCAAGATCACCGGCGATCGTCAGCGTGCCCGGGCTATTCCCGGGGCCGACCGTCCCGCCGTCCGAAACTCTGACATCGCCGAGAAAGGTGCCGCTGCCGCCCAGCACGGCACCATTGCCGACACGAAGACTGGCGGTCCTGCTCGTCGAATCGCCGAACGCACCGTTCAGCACGATCCCGCCGCCGTCGAGCTGGACAGTCCCGGTAAAGTCGCTGCTCCCGCCGTCGAGCGTCAGGACGCCCGCACCGGTCTTGCTGAGGAGGCCATTGCCCGAAATCGTGCCGCCATACGTCCCGTCAAAGTCCTGATCGAATTGAAGGCTTCCAGCTTCGATGGCGAAGATCACGTTTCCGGCGATGCTGTTGGTGTCGCCCTTCAGCCCACCGCCTGCCACGGACCAGTTCTGATCGCCGGTGCCGATCAGGGTCCAGACGCTCGACCCGGCCTTTTCGTAAGTGTCGAAGCCGCGATATTGTCGGGCCGCACCGATCTGCGACACGTCGAACGTGGCGTCGGTCGCTCCCCCGAGGGCCAGAACATTGTCGGCGCCGCCCGCCACGACGACATCGCCGTTGATGGTCGAGCCCGAGCGTAGCTCCAGGCGATTGTTGCTGCCGAACAGAGAGATGGCGTTGGATCGAACGGCGCTTCTGCTGTTCACCCCACCGTTGATCGTGCCCGAATTGACGATGGAGACGTTGCCGGTCGACGCGCCAAGGATGGCGACTCCGCCTGCGCCGACCACATTGTCTCCGAACGGGGTCGCACCCCCCGCACCGCCTTCGATCATGCCCGAATTGTTCAGGCTTGCCGCCTGCCCGTCCCGGAACAGGATGCCAGCTCCGCCAGCGCCGGCCCTGGAAAAGGACCCCGCCAGTCGCGGCGCGCCGCCAAGCCCGCCCGAAATGATGCCGGAAGCGGCATTCTCGACACTGCCACCCCAGACGACCACGCCGACGCCGCCGGCGCCGCCCCCGGAATTGCCATTCCCCCCGATCCCGCCAGCAATCACGCCGCGATTGTCGATCGACCCGCTATTTCCCAGGACGCCGGCTCCGCCATTTCCGCCAGTCAGCGCCGACAAGCCGGTGCCGCCGCCATTTCCGCCCCGGATCTCGCCGTCCTGATTGACCAGGCTGCCGCCCGCGTAGAGAAAGAGTCCGGAGCCGCCGAAGCCGCCGATCGAACCTCGGTCGCCGCCCCTCCCGCCGGTGATGGCGGAGTTGCCCGAAACCGTCACCAGGCCGTCTTCGATCAACACCAGCCCCGCGCCGCCGCCGCCACCAACGCCGGCAACGCCGCCGCCCGCAATGCCGCCGCCGCCAGCGCCGCCGGTCACATCATAGCCATTCGTGGTCAGAACGACGCCGGTCCCGACCAGTACCATTCCTCCGCCGCCGCCCCCGCCGCCGCCGCCGCCGCCGAGCCCCCCCGAGCCGTCGCCGCCGACCGATCCGGAACTGTCGCTCCCAAGCAAGAAGGATCCGTCCGTCGAAACCAAGTTGCCGCCGCCGCCGTCGCCGCCGTTACCGCCGAGCTCGATCGCGCTTGCGCCGCCGCCGCCACCGCCGCCACCACCGCCGGCCGAGAGATCGTTCGGTGTTCCGGCCTGCCCCCCTGCACCGCCTCTAGCGGGGTTGCTCCCGGGAGCCCCATCCTGAGCGGATCCGGTCGGCGTTGTGGCTCCGGATCCGCCGGCGCCGCCGCGTCCTGCCCCGCCGCTGCCACTTCCTCCGCTGCCGCCGCCGCCCCCGGCTATCCCGCCCGTCGCACCGCCGCCGCCCTGACTGATCTGCTGCGCCTCGGCATTCGGTGCTGCGGCAAGGCCAAGGGCCAGTGCCAGCGCCGCCGCCGACGCTGATCCGCCCGCGATCCGCGCCTGCCGCCGCTGTCCGGATCGAAACTGAGCTCGCATGACGGCCTTCCCCTTGCCGACGCTGCCGCGTGAAGATCGACCGATTGCGGCTCGAACGTCGCCGCGGCGACCAAAGAAGTCACCGCCCCGTTACGGAAGCCGGCTAGCCGTCCGGCCTGCGCGTTGAGCGCTTCGATAGGTGGGTCGCGGGCAGCTTCGCTATGCGATTCCGGCATGGACAGGCCGGGCGAGTGAACCGACAAACGCTTCAGCGACCCCGTCGCAGCGTCTCCGAGGGACGCTCTCCGAAGCGCAGCCTGTAGGCACCGGCAAAACGGCCAAGTTCCCAGAAACCATATTTCATCGCCACCGATGTCACCTGCGTCGCGGAAGGATCCGATGACAACAAAGTCAGCCTGACCAGGTCCAGCCGGCGGCCACGCGCATAGCCAACGGCGCTCTGGCCGAGAAATTCCTGGCAGGCGAGGCTCAAAGTCCGTTCGGCGACACCGATCGCGGCGCAGATTGCCGCCAGTGACAGCATTTCCTCTGCTCTTTCGTCCAGCAACTGCTCGAACTTCGCAACGATCTGTCGGTGCCGCTCGGGCGCTCCCCGGTCGTGCCGCAACTCGCTTCGTGCCAAACCCAGCAGCAGCGCTTCGAGGATCGTTCCCGCCAGCGCGCGCGCCGGTTCGTCGGCCTCGATGATCCAGGGCGAGTCGCGCGCGATCCGCGCCGTGTCGTTCATCAGCGCGATCAAACGCGCCATGGCTTCGCTTCGGACCTGGAACATCCGGTCGTTCTGCGATGAGTCTGTCAGATCCAGCCCGGACAGGGCCGGGGCGTGGGCGGCGAGCACCTCCTGAGGAACCAGCAGGACCGCGAATGCCCAGGCCATGCCCCTCGGCGATGTCGCGACCGTTTCACCATGAGGTCGGAAGTGGATGATATGGTTGCCGCCCAGCATCCTTCCCGAGACCCGCCGGACAAGATCTGGCTCCGTCGCAAACATGAAGGTGTGGGCGCCGCTCAGGTCGGCGCGCTGAGGCACACCCTGGGCAAAGCGCCCGACTCCCACGCTGACTTCGCCCAGCATCGCCCGGGCGAACCTTGCGTCGAAGTCGCTCGCACCACTCTTCAACACGCGATGTCGTAGACGGGGATCGAGGCCGCCAATCGCCCCCGCCATCGATTCGGGATCCGAGAAAGCACCGAAGAAGGTTCGCTGGGTCCGGACTTGCGGAGGCGGCGATGGTCGCGACGGCACGACGGTCATACCTCCGGATCACTCCCGAGCTTCGCCTTCGACTTCGAAGGATCGCAAATGGGGAGACGCCTCCCGGCAGGGCTACAGAATCGCCGCGTCCCCGGCAAGGCTCCTCCACCGGAGTGCGGAAGTTCGGCTGCCTGACGCCTCGCCAAAATGGCCCCCGCTTGGGCGCCGATGGTCGCGGCTGCAACAGCCGACGATGTCAAAGCTGGCGAAGGGCTCGGGCCGGCCGGATCGACAGGAGGGGGAGTGATCCGAGCAGGCCGATGCCAAGGGTCAGGATCGCTCCGGAGCCGAGAGTCGCGAGCACGACCACCCAGTCCGGATCCCAGCCGAACTCGAACAGGCCGACGATGACGTACCAGGCGCCTGCCAGACCCAATGAGAGGGAGACCGCTGCAAGGATGCCGGCCAGGAAAGCATATTCCAGCGCCTGGGTCCCGAGGATTTGCCAGCGCGTGGCGCCAAGCGTCTTCAGGACCACGCTGTCGTAGCTGCGTGCCTGCCGCGCAGCCGCGATGGCGCCGATCAGCACCGCGATTCCCGCCAGGATCGCCACCGAGGCGGAAAGCAGGATCGCCGTCGACATCTGCGCCAGAAGGGTTCCGACCTGCTCGATCACCTCGCTCACCGCAATGATCGACACTGAGGGGAAGGTACCGAGCACCGCCCGCGACACGGCGGATTCGCGCGCCGAATCCATCGCAATCGTCGCGGCGAGGCTGTGGGGTGCGCTCTCGAGGACCGAGGGTGGGAAGACGATCAGGTAGTTGAAGCCCATCGTGTCCCAATGGATTTCGCGAAGCGACGCGATCCGGGCCTCGATCTCGCGACCGAGAACGCTGACGGTCAAGGTGTCGCCGATGCCGACGCCCATCACATTCGCCGCTTCTCGATCGAGCGACACTAGCGGCGGTCCGGCATAATTGCGGGGCCACCATTGACCGGCGACCAGATCGCTGCCCTCGGGCAGATCGGCGCTGTAGGTCACGCCCCGCTCCCCGCGCAGGAACCAGGCGCCCTCGGGCAGTTCCACGAGGTCGGCGACCCGCTGGCCCGCAAAGGCGACGATCGTTCCCCGCAAGGTGGGCACGACATTTACCTCGGCGCCCGGTGCCGCCTGCTTCACCAGCGACTCGAAGCGCGATCGCTCGGCCGCGGGAATGTCGAGGACGAACTGGTTGGGCGCGCGCTCCGGAACGCTCCGTTCGATTTCGGCGGCGAGGCTGGTCTGGATCCCCGCCAGTGCGACGAACAGGGTGAGCGCCAGTCCCAAGGCGATCACGAGGGCAACCGTCTGGGCGCCGGGGCGGTGCAGTCCGGCGATCGCCAGCCGAAGCAGCGGTCGGCGGGATTGCGGCAGCCGCCGGGTCATCCAGCGTACCCCGAGGCCGATGCCGTAGAGGATCAGGAACACCGCGGCGACGGCGGCGAGCACCGACGCGGCGAACAGCGGATCCTGCGCCGTTCCGACGGCAAGGGCGACGACGGCGAGGCCGGCCAGGCCGGCGAGGAGAAGACTGCGCCGGTCCATCCGAGCGCCTTCGTCCAGTCCGGCGCGGAACAGGGTAGCGACCGGAAACATCCGAGCGCGTGCCAGTGGCGGAAGAACGAACATGTAGGCGACGAGCAGCCCGTAGGCGGCACTGGTCGCGAGCGGCAGCCAGTGGATCGCGAATCCGGGCCGCACCGGAAGCACGTCGCCGGCGAGCGCGATCAGCAGGGGCGGCAGCAGAGCGCCGACCAGCAGCCCTGCCACGATCGCCGCCGACGCCACCATGAAGATCTGGGCAAGATAGATGCGCGAAATGTCCGCCGAACTGGCGCCAAGTGCCTTCAGGGTCGCGATCCCATCGCGCTTCAAGCGCAGATAGGAAGAAACTCCGTTGCTGACTCCGATCCCGGCGATGATCAGGGCAGCCAGGCCGATCAGCCCGAGAAACTGGCCCATCCGGGTGAAGAAGCGATCAGCTCCGGGGGCCGCCCGGTCGCGCGTACGGATCTGCCAGCCTGCGGAGGGATTGTCGTCGCGGAGCCGTTCGGCGACCGACTCCGGCGAGACGTTGGCGGGAAGGCGGAGCCGATATTTGCTGACGAAGAGGCTGCCCGGCTGCACCAGCCCGGTTCGGTCAAGTCCCTCCATCGACACGATCGCAACGGGACCCAGAGTGAAGCCTTCACCGAGCCGGTCCGGCTCCTCGGTGACGAGGCCGGCGATCCGAAAGCGTGCAATGCCGTAACGCACGCCGTCGCCAGGACGGAGGTTCATCCGTTCGGCGAGAGCGGGCGATATCAGGATCTCGTCCGATGCAAGCGCCGGCGCGGGCGCCCCTGCGCCGACCCGCAACGAACCGTAAAGGGGGTAGGCGCGATCGACCGCCTTCAGTTCGGTGAGGATCGCGCCTTCCCCGTCCGGCGTTTCGACGGGCTGCGCCATCGCCCGCATCCGGATCGTCTCGCTCAGCTCGCCGGCGGCGCGGAAAGCGGCCAGCTCCTCGGCATCGGCTTCGCGCTGGCTCATCGAGATCTCGACGTCGCCGCCAAGAATGCTCTGGCCGCGCGCCGACAGTTCCGAAGTGATCGCGGAGGTCAGGCTGCCGATCGCCGCGAGCGTGGCGACTCCAAGGAACAGGCAGACGAACAGGAGCCTGAGACCCTGCAGTCCGGAATTGAGATCGCGCCGAGCCAGTCTCAGCGCCAGTCGCCAGCCGCCATTCATGCCGCGCGGTCCAGCACGACCAGCCCGTCCTGCATCTCGACGATCCGGTCGCAGCGCGCCGCAAGCTGGGGATCGTGGGTGATGATGATCATCGTTGCCCCCGCCGCGCGCTTGCGGTCGAAGAGCAGATCGATGATCGCCGACCCGGTCTTGCCATCCAGATTGCCGGTCGGCTCGTCGGCGAAGACGATGTCGGGCCCGGGCGCGAGGGCTCGGGCGATCGCGACGCGCTGCTGCTCGCCGCCCGAAAGCTGGGCGGGATAGTGGGTAAGCCGATGGCCGAGCCCCACCGCTTGCAACTCGTCGGCCGCCCGGGCGAAGGCATCGCCGATTCCCGCCAATTCCATCGGCACCGCGACATTCTCCAGCGCCGTCATGGTCGGAAGCAGGTGGAAGGACTGGAGGACGATCCCGATCCTGCCCCGCCTGGCAAGCGCGAGCGCATCCTCGCCGAGGGGGCCATAATCCACTCCGGCGACCTCGATCTCGCCGCCGCTTGCGCGCTCCAGGCCGGACAGGATCGCCATCAGCGAGGATTTGCCGGAGCCCGACGGCCCGAGGATCGCGACGCTCTGACTTCGGCCGATATCGAGGTCGATCCCCTTCAGCACTTCCGTTCTTGCTTCACGGGTGCCGAGAGTGAGAGTGACATTGCGCGCACGGATGACGATATCGGAACCGGCTTCGACGCGCATAAAGGGAATCCCTCGGATGATCGTTACGCTTCGATATGCGTTCCTGCTGCTGGCGGTTCAACTGGCGGTCGCCTGTTCGGGCGAAACGCCGTCCGGCCAGGCGCCAAACAATCGGCCGGTCGCGAAGGCCGAAACGTCGCAGGTCACTCAGTCCGGCAAGCTGATCCTCGCCTTCGGCGACAGCCTCTATGCCGGCTATCAGCTCGACCAGGATCAGGGCTTCGCGCCAGTGCTGGAGCGTTCGCTCGAGGCGCAGGGAATCTCCGCACGGGTCGTCAATGGCGGCGTTTCGGGCGACACGACCGCCGCCGCGCTCCAACGCCTCGCCTTCACCCTGGACGGACTGGAGCGCCGGCCCGACCTCGCGCTGGTCGGCCTGGGGGGCAATGACGCGCTGCGCGGCCTCAGCCCCGAGGAGACCCGACGCAATCTCTCGGCCATTCTGACCGAGTTGCGCCGGCGGCAGATCCCCGTTCTCCTCACAGGGATGATGGCACCGCGCAACATGGGGTCGGACTATGCCGAGCGCTTCGATTCGATCTATCCGGAACTGGCCAGGGAGTTCGGGGCCGAGCTCTACCCCTTTTTCCTGGAAGGAGTGATCACCCGGCCGGATTTGCTGCTGGCCGACGGCATTCATCCCAACGGCGAGGGGGTCGAGGCGATCGTGAACAGGGTCGCCCCGCAAGTCGCCCGTCAACTGGAGCCTTGAAGGGTCTGCAAACCAATCCCACGGACCACGCTTCCGCTGTAGGTCAATACTGGCTCGGGGGCACTCCGAAGGTTCGAGTAAACGCCCGGGTGAAGGCGCTGGGACATGAATAGCCAAGCTCGTAAGCGAGCTGGGTCGGCGAGCTTTCGCCTCGCCGAAGCTTGCTCGCGGCCAGTTCCAGCCGGATCGAGCGATGATAGGCCAGTGGCGGAACGCCATAGGCTTCCGTGAAGTTGCGGGCGAGGTGGAAGCGCGAGAATGCCGCCTCGTGGGCGATTTCCTCGAGAGTGATCGAGCGATCCGGATTGTCGTGGATGAAGGCCCGCGCCTTCTCGAGCCGCCGCATCGTCTCTGCCCGGGTTGCCGCCTTGACCGAGCCCAATCGGCTGCTGCGTCCGGCCAATCGGCCGAAATAGCCCTCGACCCCGTTGGCGACGTCGCCAACGATCCGGCTCGACAAGGCCTGTCCAAGTTCCGGCTTGCCGGCAAGGCCCTCCGCGATAGGCTTCAGCTGGGAGGACAGAGGATCGAGGCGGTTGCCGGTGAGCGGTGGAAGGCCTGGACCGAAAAGCTCCTCGCCAGCCGCTTCCAGCGCGGGAAGATAGACGCACAAGCCGACAGTCTCGCTTTCCGATGGAGTCCGGACCACGACGTCGGACCCACCGTCCAGAAGCATGAACTCGCCAGCGCCGACACGGCGGCTGCGGCCGTTCACCCAATAGACTTCCTCGCCCTTGAGGACGAACTTGACTGAGGGTGCCAGCGCGGTGAGTTCGCTCGTCCCGCCCGCAAGCCGGGAAAGCACGACAAGCCCTTCCCTCGAACATTCCCTTCGCCCGCTGCCGTGCGAGGCCATGAGCAGGAATCGTTCAGTCACCATCACCAGCCCGTTCGAACGCGTCCGCCTCGACGGGAGTCGGATCCGCTCGGGCAGGAGATGACAGCCCGCGTCGGGAAACGTCAAGGCGTCGCGTCGGGCGATTGCGTAGTGGCTCCAGTGGGTTGACCGAAGGCGAGCCTTGCCGGCGGACGAGCCATGCTGTCCCGGATCCACTCGGCCAGGATCCGGCTGATCTCCTGATTATAGGGCCCTTCCGGCGGCGAGCCCCGTTCGCGGGTGAGGCGCCGAAGCTCGTGGCGATCGCCGACGAGGCGCATGCCGTGATCCGTTCGTGGAAGTTCGACATAGCGGCCTGTCCCGGGGCGGTAATGATTGGCGATGTCGGCGATCAGATGGTGATCGACGTCGAACAGGGCGACGACGTCCGCTTCGCCGTAGAGCGACAGGACATGGCTGCGCGTGTCGCGCCAGGCGGCGTAGAGCGGCAGGTGCGCCAGGTCCTGGAGGAAACTGTAATGCCGTCCGCCGATAATGGCTTCTTCACCGTCCCAGCCCAGCAGGTCGCGCATCACCGGCCCCAGTTCCGGGCTGGCCGCGGCGATCTGCGCGGGCGATTGTCGCTCGAGATAGAAACGCCGGATCACCGCCCGGCTGGCCTCTCCGCCAGCGGCCGATTCCACCGGATCCGAGCCGGCGAGCAGGAAGGATTGAAACGTGCTCACATTGTGGTGGTAGTCGGCCCAGTTGCGAACGACCGTTCCGAAGACCGCCACCCCCCGCGGCGCCCGCTCCGCCGCCAGCAGCGGTGCCTGAAGTCCGCCGAGCGAGTGGCCGAGGAGGAAGATCCGGTCGGGGTCGATTCCGCGGGTTTCGACGAGGTGCCGATAGGCGGTCCGAAAGGCTTCGAGCTCGACATCGAAATCGATCTCCAGGCAGTTGGGTCCGCCGACGCTGTCGCCGACCTGCGGCTTTTCCACCCGATAATAGCCGATCCCTTGCCGGACCATGGTCGCCGCAAGCTGGCGATAAGTGTCGTCCGGATTGACCGGCTCGATGCTCGCGCAGGTGAAACCGGGCAGAAGGAAGAGGACGGGTGCGTCGGGCGTGGAGGCGGGCATCACGAGGATGTCGCGCAAGCGGCCATCGCGGAAGGGCACCGATCCGTAGCTCACCCTGCCCCCCTCATAGCTTTCGAGGGGTCGTGCGGCAGCGCGCCCTTGAAGCCTCAGGCTCGCCGATCCGCGAGCAACGGTCAGTGCCACGGGTTCGCCCGAGCGCAGAGCGGAAGCATAGCGGACGAGGTCCGAAGGGCCGGCCACTGGGGAATCGCCCGCCGCGGTGACGAGATCGCCGGAGCGAATGCCGATCGCCTCGCCGGTCAGTCCGGGGATGACATTCTGGACGAGCGCTCCGGTCCTTCCCTCGGGCGGTGGAGCAAGCGTCAGTCCAAGCGCGGCCCGACGGGGAAGGTCGTCTGCCGAAGCTGGTGCGGACAGGATCAGAAGGGCGAAAGCCCAGAGCGGGCGCAGCGTGCGGGTGATGAGCTTCATGGTCATGCGGCGGAGGCTAGCAGGCGCCGAGTTGCCGCGCCTTATCCGTTCTTGCTTCTTTGGCCTGGGTCAGGCTTGGTCGAGAAGGATCCAGGTGGGCGCGTGATCGCTCGCATGGTGGCGGCCTCGGACCTCGCGGTCGACACCCGCGTCGGCGATCCGGGCGGCCGCCTTCGGGTTGAGTAGTAGATGATCGATCCGGATGCCGGCATTGCGGGCCCAGGCGTTCCGCCAGTAATCCCAGAAAGTATAGATCGTCTCGTCGGGATACAGCCGGCGGATCGCATCGGCCCAGCCTTGGCCCAGCAGCCGGTCGAATCGCACCCGCGCTTCAGGCTGAAACAGAGCATCGTCGAGCCAGCGTTCGGGCTTGTAGACGTCGGCCTCGCTGGGAATGACGTTATAGTCGCCCGCGAGCACGACCGGGCAGTCGAGCGGAACCAGTTCGGCCGCGTGGGCGATCAGGCGTTCCAGCCAGGAAAGCTTGTAGTCGAATTTCGGCCCCGGCACGGGATTGCCGTTGGGGGCGTACAGGCAGCCGATCAGGACTCCCCGAATGGCGGCCTCGATATAGCGACTTTGGCTGTCGCCGGGATCGCCCGGCAGGCCGCGGCGGGTCTCCACGGGTTCGCAGCCGCGGGCGAGGATCGCGACTCCGTTCCAGCGCGGCTGGCCATGCCAGACGGCTCCATAGCCGGCCTTCTCGATCGCTTCGGCCGGGAATTTCTCATCCGGCGACTTCAGTTCCTGGAGGCAGGCGACGTCCGGTTGAAACGCCTCCAGCCACTCAAGCAGAACCTCCAGACGGCCATTGATGCCGTTGACGTTGAATGTCGCAATCCTCACCCGCTCGCCAACGCCCATCCCCGGAGCAGGTGCCAAGGGACTCGCGGTCGGCGGAATGGGTTTCGGCGAGTTGCGCCGCAAGGCGTGACGATTGGGCCCGGCCGGGCGGGAGCCGCCGGGGACCTAGTCCGAGTCTTCCGGCGCCGCCTCGTCGCGCCACCAGGTTTCCACCGGCCCGCTCAGCTTGACCGTGACCGGCATTCCGCGCCGGTCCACCGCCTTGCCGGCCTGAACCCTGATCCAGCCTTCGCTGACGCAATATTCCTCGACATCGCTGCGCTCGCGACCCTTGAAGCGTACCCCGACACCGCGCTGGAGCGCTTCCATGTCGAAATGATCGCTCGAAGGGTCGTTCGAAAGGCGATCGGGGGGAGAATTTTCGGCCATCAGCCGTTCCTCTTCTCAGCAATATAGTTGTCGACCAGGGATTCGAGCACGTCGAGCGGGACGGCACCGTTTTCGAGCACGACGGCATGGAAGTCGCGAATGTCGAACCTGTCTCCAAGCGCCTCGCGGGCGCGGTCGCGCAGCTCGAGGATCTTCAGCTGGCCGATCATGTAGCTCGTCGCCTGGCCGGGATTGTTGAAGTAGCGCTCCACCTCCTTGGTCGCGTCGCGGAGCGAAAGAAGGCCGTTCTCCATGAAATACTGGATGGCCTGCTCGCGCGTCCAGCGATGATGGTGAATGCCGGTGTCGAGCACGAGCCGGATCGCTCGCCATAGCGCCGTCGAATACATGCCGAATTCGGAGATCGGATCCTGGTAGAATCCCATCTCCTTGCCCAGTCCCTCGGCATAGAGGCCCCAGCCTTCGGAATAGACTCCATAGCCTCCGAAGCGTCGGAACTTCGGCACGTCCGGCAGTTCCTGAGCGAGCGCGATCTGGAAATGGTGTCCGGGAGCGCCCTCATGATAGGAAATGGCTTCCGTCTGCGGCTTCAGCACCTGGTTCATGTCGGCCAGATTGACATAGTAGATGCCGGGGCGGGAACCGTCCGCCGAAGGCCGGTTGTAGAAGGCGACGGCGGCCGTCTGCTGGCGCCATTCTTCCACGGCGCGAACTTCCAGCGGCGCCCGCGGCAGCCGGCGGAACCAGCGCGGGGCCACCTGCATCACCTGGTCGATATAGCGGCGGGCATCGGCGAGATATTGCTCTCGCCCCTCGGCCGTATTCGGATATTTGTACTGCTGCCCCTCGTTGATGTGGCGGAAAAAGGCCTGGAGGGTGCCTTCGAACCCGACCTGGCGCTTGATCCGCTCCATCTCGGAATGAATCCGCTGAACCTGGGTCAGACCGATCTGGTGGATCTGCTCGGCAGTGAGATCGGTCGTCGTCGACTGCCGAAGGCGCTGCGCATAGAAGGCCTGCCCGTCCGGCAGGCTCCAGGCGCCGTTGTTGCCCGTGGCGCGCGGCTCGATTGCGTCGAGCGTGGCAAGCATGGTTTCATAGCCGCGGCGGAACGGCCCGGTCAGCGCCTCGCGAGCGGCGGTGATCAGCCGGTCCTTCTCCGCCTGGGGGATCTCCAACCGGTTCACCTTGGCCTTGAAGTCGGCGAAGATCGGCGTGTCGGCGCCGGTCGCGAAGGGTGCGCCGGCCAGAATCCGGCGGCCGTCCTCGCGCACCGGCTGGAAGTTGAAGCGGGGCGGTACGATCCCGAGTTCGGCCTGGCGACGCAGATTCGCGCTGATTTCGTTCATCACCCGCTCGACTTCGCGCAGCCGGGACACATAGGCTTCCGCGTCCTGAACATTGTCCACCCGGTGATTGTTGATCAGGAAGACGGGGATCGAGCCCATCGGGCTGCCGTTGGTCGAGGCGGGGAAGCTGTGCCAGCGCCAGCGGAAGGCCTCCCGCTCGCGCTCCACCTCACCTTCGAACAGGCGGTAGGAGAGGCGCCCGGCAAGGCTTAGCCGCTCCGGATCGAAACGGGTGCGCAGCTCCTGGAGCTGGCGCTCCGCCAAAGCGAGCTGCCGCTGGCGATAGGCGTCGGTATAATCGTTGAGGCGGTCGTAAAGCTGCTTCGAGCCGAGGCTGGTCAGGAATTGCGGATTGCTCGCAAGCTGCTCGTCGAAGGCGGCGTCGAGGAACGCGTTGAGGCGTGCATCCTCAGAAGCCGGATCCGCCGACTGGGCCGGGGCGCCACCGGCCGGACTTGGGGTCGACGGGGGCTCGATCGCGGAAGTCGCGCAAGCGGCGAGGGAGGCGGTGGCGAGGAGCAGGGCAAGGGTCTTGTTGGTTTTCACGGCAGGTCCTTGAGTTCGATCGCCCGCTTTCTTAGCGGCTCACGTCGATGCGTCCAGCTTCCGCGGAAGCCATCGCGCCCCAGCAGGGATCCCAGTCCGGCTCTGGTCCGAACCGCTCGACGAGGAAGTCGACGAGCGCGCGAACCCGAGCCGTCGTTGCCCGTCCAGGCGGCATGACCGCGTGCAGCGCGCCTTCTGCAAGCGGGTAATCCGCAAGGATGACTTCGAGCTCTCCCGAGGCGATGCCCGGGGAGGCGATGAAGGTCGGGAGGATGCAGATCCCGAGGCCCTTTGCCGCGGCCGTGCGCAGCATTTCGCCATTATTCGCTCGCATCCGAGCTTCTCCGCGGACCGTTTCCCACCGATCGCCGACCCGGAACCGCCACTGCTCCTGGGCATAATAGAGGATGTCGTGAGCGCTCAGTTCAGCCGGCCGCCCGGGGCGGCCGCGGCGCTGCAGATAATCCGGACTGGCGACGACGCACTTGCGGACCGGAGCGATCCGCCGGGCGACCAAGGACGAATCGGGCAATGTGCCGATCCGGACCGCCAGATCATAGCCGCCGCCGGCAAGATCCACGTTCCGATCCTCGAACTCGATGTCGAGCTCGACCTTGGGATGGAGTCCGGCAAATTCGGCGAGGACCGGGGCCAGGTGGGTGATCCCGAACGACAGGGGCGCCGACAGCCGGATCGGGCCGGCCACCTGGGTCACGGCTTCGGCGACGACTTCCTGGGCTGCCTCCAGTTCGGAGAGAATGTTCGACGCCCGGGCGTAATAGGACTGGCCGATATCCGTCGGCTGGGCGCCCCGTGCCGTGCGAGTCAGCAGCCTCGCGCCGAGCTGGTCCTCAAGCCGGGCGACCCGGCGCGACAGCACCGGCTTCGACAGGCCCATCCGCTCCGCCGCTCGAGCGAAGGAGCCGGTTTCGACCACTCGGACAAACGAAAGGACGTCCACGATGTCGGTCGAAGAGCGTTCCATCTTCTGCAACTCCGAAATGCCTGATGCTGTTCTTCTGACAACACCGTTAGCGGCCTACATCCCCGTCTGCAAACGCATTCCAAGGGGATGACTCATGAGAAAAGTGTTGATCGTGACGAGCAGCGCACAAGGCGGGCAGTCGGTGTCGAACCGGCTCGCCGGAGAACTCGCGACCAGCCTGGTCGAGCAGGAAGGCGGGGTGGAGATCATCCGGCGCGACGTCGGCGCCGATACCCTCCCGCACCTGACGGCAGAGACCGTCGCCGGGATTCGGGGCACGCCCGAATCCGAAGCGGAGCAAGCCACTCGCGCCTTGTCCGACGAACTGATCGGCGAGCTTCAGGCCGCGGATCTGATCGTCATCGCCTCGCCCATGTACAATTTCGGGATGAGCTCGACTCTCAAGACCTGGTTCGACCATGTCCTGCGCGCCGGAGTGACCTTCCGCTACACGGCCGAGGGTCCGGAGGGCCTGCTGAAGAACAAGCGGGCGATCGTCATCGAAAGCCGGGCCGGAATTTACAGCGACGGCGCGGCGGCGGGCATGGACAGCCAGGAACCGCACATCCGCAATCTGCTCGGCTTCATGGGCATCACCGAGGTCAGCTGGGTTCGCGCGGAAGGGCTGGCGTTCGGCGCCGATGCCGCGGCGGCGGCGATCGATGGCGCCCTTGCGCAACTTCGCGGCCTCGCCGGACAGGAGCTGGCGCTCGCCGCCTGAGGGAGGAAGTCATGAACAGGTTTCGACTGATCAGCTTCAAGCTCTGCCCCTACGTCCAGCGGGCAGCGATCGTTCTTGCCGAGAAAGGCGTTCCGTTCGAGCGAGTCGACATCGACCTTGCCGACAAGCCCGATTGGTTCCTGAAGCTTTCGCCGCTCGGAAAGGTGCCTGTGCTTGTGGTCGAGCAGGATGGCCGCTCGACGCCGATCTTCGAATCCGGCGTGATCGCCGAATATCTCGACGAGACGCTGGAGCCGCGGCTCCATCCCGTGGACCCGCTGGAGAAAGCGAGGCACCGCGCGTGGATCGAATTCGCATCGGCAAGCCTTGCCGACATTTACGGCCTTTATACCGGTGACGAGCAGGTCCATCGATCGAAGCTGGAGGCTCTGGAAAGGAAGTTCACCCGCCTGGAAGCCGTTCTCGGCGAAGGACCCAATTTTGCGGGATCGGGGTTCAGTCTCGTCGACGCTGCCTTTGCTCCGGCTTTGCGCTACTTCGACAGCTTCGACCGGATGCTGGATCGCGACCTGTTTGCCGGGAAGCCGAAGCTGGAGGCGTGGCGCAAGTCCCTGGCGAAGCGGCCAAGCGTGATCGGCGCGGTGCCGGGGGACTATCCGGAAGAACTGGTCCGCTACGTCGCCGACAAGGGCGGCTTCATGGCCCTTCGGGCCGAGCCCCGGCTTGCGTCGGAAGCAGCCTGAGCGCCTGCGGAAGGAGGATTAGAAATGATCGACGTCAGGAAGTTCGAGTCTCTTGGTCATGCCAATCACGGCTGGCTCAATGCCCGCCACCATTTCTCCTTCGCCAACTATCATGACCCCAAGCGCATGGGCTGGGGGGCGATCCGGGTCTGGAACGATGACGAAATCGCCGCCCGCTCCGGATTCCCGCCGCACCCGCATCGCGACATGGAAATTATCACCTATGTCCGAACCGGCGCGATCACCCATCAGGACTCGATGGGCAACAAGGGGCGGACGGAAGCCGGGGACGTCCAGGTCATGTCTGCCGGGACGGGCGTTCAGCATGCCGAATATAATCTGGAAGACGAGCAGACGACCCTGTTCCAGATCTGGGTGCTGACCGATCAGCCGGGCGTTCGCCCGAGCTGGGGCGCGATGAAGTTTCCGAAGGGCGATCGAGCGGGACGCTTCGTCACTCTGGCCAGCGGCTTCGAAGACGATCCGGACGCGCTCCGGATCAACTCGGCCGCTCGAGTGATGGGTGCCACCCTCGCCGCGGGGGAGTCGGCCGAACTGCTGATCGATCCGGACCGGCACATCTATCTGGTCGCCACCCAGGGACCGATCGAGGTGAACGGGGTCGCGGCCGAAGCCCGGGACGGGGTCGCCGTCACCGGCGAAGACAAGCTCGTCATCCGGGCGATCGGCGACTCGGAGATCGTCCTCGTCGACGCGCGGTAGAAAGTGAGCCCCTCTCCTACCGGAGGAGGGGCTCACCCATGGGTATCGCTACTCGTCGATTCGCTTGCGGCGAACCACGCGCCTCGGCTCGTCATCCTCCTCGACATAGACGACTCGCCGGCGCTCGCCTCCCCTGAAGAGCGGGATCAGACCGAACAGGCCCAGCAGGCCGAGCAATCCCCAGTCAAATCCGTCATTTTCCTCACGCTGAGCGAGCGACATGCCATTGCCGAACGGATCCTCCGGGTCGGCGAAGCCATTCGGATAGGCCGCGTCCGGTGAAATCGTCACCGGTTCCATGGGCGGCGTTTCCGTCCGCGGAACGACGACAACCGGAGGCTCGGGTTCGTCCGACGGGGCCGGATCGACCGGCTGGGCCGGAGGCGGCGGAGGAGGTGGAGGTGGAGGTGGAGGTGGCGGTGCCGGAGCCGGTGCCTTGGTCGGCGGCGGCGCAGCGACGACCGGCGGTTCGGCCGAGCTGTTCTGTGCCAGTGCGGCCGGAGCCAGCGCTCCGGCGGCGACGGCAGCGAGCAAGAAGGGCTTGAGCGGCATTCGGACACTCCATTTTGTGACGCTTGTGGAATGGTTTGCATCATTTTTCTTGCGTTTACCATCCGCCTGCCGACGTGGGAAAACAATCCATCGCAACAAGGCAGATCGACGGACCGAAACAGCTACACGTTCATCCGGCATACAGCCAGCGGGCTCACTTTGCGGAACATTCATTGGCGGGCGGAGCGGCGCCTGTCGGGTTCTGAGTTTCAGGGGCGGGCCTTCCATGACGATGTACGTCTACAGCACCGACGGTGATCCCGTCGGAACGGTGTTCGAAACCAATATCTACGATCTTGATGGAACTCCGCTGGGCCGGATCGTCGGCTGCCGGGTTCATCGCTTCGATGGCACCTATGTCGGCGAATGGTTCCGCGACATGGTCGTTCGCCGGCCTCAAGGAAGGCCGAGGATCATTCCCCCGGTTCCGGTGCCGCCGCGCCGTCCCCCGACCAGCGCCTCCTACCGGCTTCGCGCCGTCGTCGACTATGGCTATGAAGACGCCTTCCCACTGCTTCGCGATGGCGCGGCTCATAACGGATATCTCAGCGAGGCGGCAGAATAGGAGAGGGAACCACGCGACAGGAGCGTGGTTTGACCTGCGGTCAATGAATTGCACCCGTCCATGATCTTGGTCGTCGACGACGATCCCCTGGTTCGCGCGACCATTGGTCAGGCGCTCAATGCGCTTGGCTATGCCGTGTGCGAGGCGCCGGATGGTCCCGCCGCCCTCGAGATCGTCCGCAATGAGGCGCTGAGTCTGGTCATCCTCGACTATCGCATGCCAGGCATGGACGGAACCGAAGTTGCGCGGGAAATTGCGCAGCTGGACGAGACTTTGCCGGTTCTCTTCTCGACGGGGCATGCGGCGCTCAGGGCCCTGAGGGCAGCGGCCGGCGAAGATGTTCGGGTATTGGAAAAGCCGTTCACGCTGGACGAACTGGACAGCCTGGTTCGCGAGCGCCTGCTCGAACGCCGCCGGGCCCGGTCCGCCTGAACTCTTCCGGATCGTCGATCCTCCAGGACAGGGCTACGGACGGGCACTCGAACTCTCCCGCCGCTCGCGTGTGCATCGCCGATCGCTCGCCAAACAACGAGCGCGGTGAAAGGCATCGGACGCGGGACAAGGGCCCCAATCCCTGTTGCTATTGCGAGGCGTTCGCAATACGCTTTGCTCATGTTCGACACGATCCTCTCCTTGCCCACTCTGGCTTCGCTTGCCGCAGCGGATGCCCAGGCGGTTTCGGCGCTGCGACTCTGGGCGGTTCTTCGCCGCTCCGGCCAGTTCCCGCTGCCGGCCGTGGCCGAGAAGTTGGGTTCGCGCCGTGCCGCCGCTCACTTCCAGTTGCTGCTGGAGGAGATTGCGACCGCCTGGCCGGAGCCGTTCGTCGTCAGTCCGCTCTGTTGCCGCCGGCTAAGCCATGACGAGGCGCTTCTTGCCGACATGCTGAGGCTCGGCCGCCAAGGAGACCGACCGACTTTCGATCGCCTTCTCATGGAAATGGTCGGGGAGGACGAGCGCGAGCGGCTGTTCCTTTCCGCTGTCGTCCTGGCGGGCGCCCTGCCGCAGCCGACTCGACGATCGAACTGTCTCTGACCCGCCGCCTCGTACTTGTGGCAAGAGGGACCGGCCGTGCGGGGCGCTAGCGACAAGGCTGACCCGACTGCATCTCGCCTCCCGATCCCACTCGGTGCTGGCCAATCCCGGCACGGCATCGCTAGCGCGGCCCCTATGACAATCCGAATCCTCGTCGATGCCGACGCCTGTCCGGTCAAGGACGAGGTGTACAAAGTCGCCTACCGCCACTCCGTCCCCGTCGCGATCGTGAGCAACAGCCGCTTGCGGGTGCCCGATCATCCGTTGGTCGAGCGCGTGGTCGTCACCGGCAGCTTCGATGCGGCCGACGATTGGATCGCCGAAGCCGCGGATTCCACCTCCATCGTCGTCACTGCCGACATCCTGCTCGCCGATCGCTGCCTCAAGGCTGGTGCAACCGTGATCGGCCCGAACGGAAAGCCCTTTACCACCAGCTCGATCGGCGCCGCCGTCGCGACTCGCGCGATCATGGCCGATCTTCGGGCGGGCGGCGATGCAATCGGCGGTCCGCCGCCTTTCGCCAAGGCCGATCGTTCGCGTTTTCTCCAGGCGCTCGACGAAGCGCTGGTGCGGCTCAAGCGCCGATGACCGCCACCGGGCGCCGCCACGCCCGTTGTCCCTGCCGAACTGCTACAGAGGAGCGGCGCACCCCCGCCGCCGTTCGCCCGCCACGATGAGCTCGACGGCGATCGGATAGCGCCGGTCGGACATGCCGTCGGAGCAGCCCGGCGCTGCCCGGGTGCGAAGCTCGAAAGGACGACCGCCCAGCGCCCCTGACCAGATGCCGCCATCGGCCGCCGCCGTATAGCGGGTCCAGATCCGGGTGCCGTCCTGATCCTCGGGATTCGAGTAGGTGACGCAGCGCCCCTCGATCCGAGCGCTCCAGAAAGGCTCGGTGCCGATCGCCCGCAGCGGGCTCAGGCGAAGGCGCTCGCCATCCTGAATCTGGCAGGCACTGACCGCGGGCGTTCGGGAGGGGGATCGGGCCGCGGCCGCCCCTTCGGTGCAGGCAGCGACGAAAGCGCTGGCCAGGTCCGGCGGCGGAGCGGTGTGGGGGCCGCTATTCTGGGCACCGTAGTTCACGGCGAGCGGGCCACCGACGAGCGCCGCCAGATTCTCGGGAACTTGGCCGGTCCCGCTCACTCCGCCGCGCTGCCGATCGCCACCGGTGTCGGCGACGAGCGCGACGACTTCGCCGCCGCTTCCGAATGAAAGTCGCTCCTCGCTTCCGACCGGCCGGAAACCGGGAACGTTAACGAGCAGCCGCTGCTGCCCCGCCGGGCAGAAGAGGCGCATCTCGGGCTCGCCTTCCCGCGAAAGCAACGCAAGTGCGGTTCCTTCGCCGCTCGCCTGCAGGTCCCATCGACCGGTCAAGCTGTTCGTGCTTCCCGAGTCCGCCCTACGCGGGTGCTCTTGGCCGCTCACAATGTTGTGCGGTTCCTCGGCAAGGCGATCAGACGCCCGTTCCGGGTTGCCGCACGCCGCGACCAACAGGGCCGCTAGGATTGGAAGCGCTCGTTTCTGCATTCTGCCTCTGCTCGGTTGCACGGGATCGAAGATGGCGTTTCAGGTGAGGTCGTGTGACCTCCTAACGCCTCGATTCCGGCACCGCCACTTTCCGAGCGAGGCGGCGCGCCGCTCCCGCGGCCGGTTCGGTCCGTGGTGGAACGGAAATCTGTGACTTTCCAACTCGGAAAGTTTCGTCTTGCCAGATCGGAAAAGGATCTTCATTGACTTTCCATAACGGAAAGAAAGGGGATTACATGGACAGGAACGAAGCCGCGATCGCTCTGGCCGAAGTGGGGCGAATCGAACAGAAGCTGGCCGAACGCGCGCGGTGGCCATTCCATCGACATGCCATGTTCGGGCTGCTGGAAGGACTGCTGGTTGCCGCCGTTGCACAGCCGATCGGGATTGCCGGTGCGATGATCGCCGTGGCGTTCGCGCTGATGGCGGTTTGCGTGTTGGAAGATCGACGTCGTCACGGAATGTTCGTGTCCGGCTGGCAGGGCGGAGCCACGCTTCCGCTCACGATCATGCTCACCTTGTTCATCATGGCGATGGCCTTCGCTTCTGTTCTGGTACGCGACGAAGGAAGCGCCCAGCCTCTGGGCTATCTGTTCGGGCTTATCACTTTCGCCGTCGGGACAGCCGCGAGTATCCGCTGGGAAAAGCAATATCGTGCTCAGCTCGGCGACGGAGGACGCCCGTGAAGGCGGGGAGCGGCCTCGACGGCGCCCTGCACGCCCCCGCGCGACTGCAGATCGCGGCGCTGCTCGCGCGCGTCGAAGAAGCGGAGTTCGCCACCATTCGCGACATCGTTGAAGTCAGCGACTCCGTCCTGTCCAAGCACCTCTCGACGCTGAGCGAAGAGGGCTATGTGCGGCTACGCAAGGCCGCTCAGGACGGCCGCCAGCGCACCTGGGTCTCGCTGACGCGGGCCGGTCGCAAGGCCTTCGACGCCCATATGAGGGCGCTGCAGGAGCTGGTTGCGCACGCTCAGGCAGCCGTGGCGGCCGAATAGGAGCGGCAGGTCCGCGGGCGCAGGGCCAATCAGGTGCCGATCGTCACCCTGACTGAACCCCGGTTCTGCTGATGGACGAGGAGGATCGTCCGATCTCCTCAGCGGGACCTGACGACCAGCCGCTCCCTCACTCCGCCGCCGGCAGGTAGATCTCTCCGCCCTTTTCCCGGAACTCCTTGCTCATCTCGGCCATGCCCTGCTCGACCTCTTCGGCCGCCAGGAAGCTGGCCGCCGTCTGGTTCTGCCTTGCCGCGAACTCTCGAACTTCCTGGGTGATCTTCATCGAGCAGAATTTGGGTCCGCACATCGAACAGAAATGCGCCGTCTTGGCGCCTTCCGCAGGCAAAGTCTGGTCGTGATATTGCTCGGCGGTGTCGGGATCGAGCGAAAGGTGGAACTGGTCGCGCCAGCGGAACTCGAAACGGGCGCGCGACAGGGCGTCGTCGCGCAGCTTCGCCGCAGGATGCCCCTTGGCAAGGTCCGCGGCGTGGGCGGCGAGCTTGTAGGTCACAACTCCCACCTTGACGTCGTCGCGGTCGGGAAGTCCGAGATGCTCCTTCGGCGTGACGTAACAGAGCATCGCCGTTCCGAACCAGCCGATCATCGCTGCGCCGATCGCGCTGGTGATATGGTCGTAACCCGGAGCGATGTCGGTGGTGAGCGGCCCCAAGGTGTAGAAGGGCGCCTCGCCGCAGGCCTCGAGCTGCTTGTCCATATTGGCCTTGATCTTGTGCATCGGCACATGGCCCGGCCCTTCGATCATCACCTGGACGTCATGCTCCCAGGCGATGCGGGTCAGTTCGCCAAGCGTCGCCAGTTCTGCGAATTGGGCTTCGTCATTGGCATCGGCGATGCTTCCCGGGCGCAGCCCGTCGCCGAGACTGAAGGCGATATCATACGCCTTCATGATCTCGCAGATCTCCTCGAAGCGGGTGTAGAGGAAGCTCTCCTGGTGGTGGGCCAGGCACCATTTGGCCATGATCGACCCACCCCGGCTGACGATCCCGGTGACCCGCTTCGCCGTCATCGGAATGTAGGGCAGGCGAACGCCGGCATGAATGGTGAAATAGTCGACCCCCTGCTCGGCCTGTTCGATCAGCGTGTCGCGGTAGATTTCCCAGGTCAGATCCTCGGCGATCCCGCCGACCTTCTCCAGAGCCTGGTAGATCGGCACGGTTCCGATCGGCACCGGGGAATTGCGCAGGATCCATTCGCGCGTATCGTGGATGTTGCGGCCGGTGGAAAGGTCCATCACCGTGTCGGCGCCCCAGCGGATCGCCCACACCATCTTGTCCACTTCCTGAGCAACATCGGAAGCGACGGCGCTGTTGCCGATATTGGCGTTGATCTTGACCAGGAAGTTGCGGCCGATCGCCATCGGCTCGCTTTCCGGATGATTGATGTTGCTGGGGATGATCGCCCGTCCTCGAGCGACCTCGTCGCGGACGAATTCGGGGGTCACGAAATCCGGTATGGACGCGCCGAAATCCTGGCCATCGCGAACCTGCTCGCGGAGCATCTCGCGGCCCAGATTTTCGCGGATCGCGACATATTCCATTTCCGGAGTGATGATCCCGCGCCGGGCATAGTGCATCTGGGTGACGTTGGCGCCCGGCCTCGCCCGGAGCACCTTGCGGCGAACCTTGGGAAAGGGCTGCACCCCGCCCGACCGGTCCGGCCCGAGCTGGCCATTGTCTTCCGGCCTTACCTCGCGCTGATCGACCTCCTCGACATCGCCGCGCCCGCGGATCCACTCGCGCCGGAGCTCAGGAAGCCCCGCCATGATGTCGATCCGGGCGTCCGGGTCGGTATAGGGGCCCGAGCAGTCATAAACGCGGAGCGGCGGCTCGCCGGAGGAAGGCTCCAGATCGATTTCCCGCATGGCGACGCGGATCCCGCCCGGTCCTTCGACATGGATCTTGCGGCTGCCGCGAATCGGGCCGGTGGTGACCTTGAGTTCGGTGCGAGCGGGTGAATCGGCCATTACGTCTCTCCTTCATTCGGGAGAGAACGGTCTTCGGATGAAAGCCGTCCCTCCCTACGCCGGTGTCAGCCGGATCAGGTTCAGCGGGTCGCAGGTTCGCCTGCCTCTCAGCCGCCCAAGCGCGGCCCCCCGGGGAAGGACCCAGCATAGGCGTTTGCGACCCGACGCGAAAGGCACTGCGGCGACGATTCTCGTCCTGGTCTTGGCGCCGCCAAGTCGCCCCGTTCCGGTGCGCGCCGAAACGTGCATTGAACGGGTTCGCTAATGGCTCGTTCACCCTGGCGCCCTACATTGCCAAGCGCCGCCGAACTCCCCATGTAGGATTTGGCAGACGACGACCGGTGCTCACGGGTCCTTCGTTCTTCGAACGAGCCCTGTCGAAGCATCACTTTGATGGGAAATTTCATGTCCGACGACAACCGCACCCCCCAGGGCGACAAGGACCCGACCGGCAACAACTGGATGAAGAGCCTGATGATCTGGGCCGGCATCCTGCTTGCGCTGGTGCTGTTCGTGCAGATGATGGGGGCCGGGACGTCCACGACCCGCGACGCCATTCCCTATTCCGACTTCCTGAACCGGGTCGAGGAAGGCTCGGTCAAGCAGGTCGTGATCGGCAAGGAAACGATCACCGGCCGCCTGACCAACAACGAGACCTTCCGGACCAACGCTCCGCCGCAGGACACCCAGCTCGTCGAACGGCTTCGCCGCCAGGGCGTGTCCTTCGCCGCCGAGCCGGAACCGCAGACCTCCGTCTGGTTGATCCTGCTCTACCAGTCCCTGCCCTTCCTGCTGATTCTCGGCATCGCCTTCTTCGTCATGCGCCAGATGCAGAAGAATGCCGGCTCCGGAGCGATGGGCTTCGGCCGCTCCAAGGCCAAGCTGCTGACGGAGAAGCACGGCCGGGTCACTTTCGACGATGTGGCCGGCATCGACGAGGCGCGCGAGGAGCTTCAGGAGATCGTCGAATTCCTCAAGGATCCGACCAAGTTCGCCCGCTTGGGCGGCAAGATCCCGAAGGGCGCGCTCCTGGTCGGCTCGCCCGGCACCGGCAAGACGCTGCTCGCCCGCGCCATCGCCGGCGAGGCAAACGTGCCCTTCTTCACGATTTCCGGCTCCGACTTTGTCGAGATGTTCGTCGGTGTCGGCGCGAGCCGGGTCCGCGACATGTTCGAGCAGGCGAAGAAGAACGCGCCCTGCATCGTCTTCATCGACGAGATCGACGCGGTCGGCCGCCATCGCGGCGCCGGCCTCGGCAACGGCAATGACGAGCGCGAGCAGACGCTGAACCAGCTGCTCGTCGAGATGGATGGCTTCGAAGCCAATGAGGGCATCATCATCATCGCCGCTACCAATCGTCCCGACGTGCTCGATCCGGCGCTTCTTCGCCCGGGCCGTTTCGACCGGCAGGTCGTCGTGCCCCGGCCCGACATCGAGGGTCGCCAGAAGATCCTCGAAGTCCACATGAAGAAGACTCCGCTGGCTCCGGACGTCGACGCCCGAACGATCGCCCGCGGAACGCCGGGCTTTTCGGGTGCCGATCTCGCCAACCTCGTCAACGAAGCCGCCCTGCTCGCCGCTCGAAAGGGCAAGCGGCTGATCGCGATGAAGGAGTTCGAGGAAGCCAAGGACAAGGTCATGATGGGCGCCGAGCGCAAGTCCATGGTCATGACCGACGAGGAGAAAAGGGCGACCGCCTATCACGAGGCCGGGCACGCTCTGGTCTCGCTCCATGTCGAAGGCTGCGATCCGCTCCACAAGGTGACGATCATCCCGCGTGGCCGGGCGCTGGGCGTGACCTGGAACCTACCCGAGCGCGACCGTTATTCGATGAGCATGAAGCAGATGAAGGCGCGGCTCGCGCTCTGCTTCGGCGGCCGGATCGCCGAGCAGCTCATCTATGGCCCCGATGCTCTCAACACCGGCGCGTCCAACGACATCCAGCAGGCCACGGACATGGCCCGATCGATGGTCATGGAATATGGAATGAGCGAGAAGCTCGGCTGGCTCCGTTACCGCGACAATCAGGAAGAAGTCTTCCTTGGCCACAGCGTCGCCCGAAGCCAGCACGTGTCCGAGGAAACGGCTCGGCTGATCGACTCCGAGGTCCGCCGGCTGATCGAGGAAGCGGAGGCGGCAGCGCGCCAGGTCCTCACCGACAATCTCGACGAGCTTCACCGGCTCGCCGGGGCCCTGCTCGAATATGAGACCCTGACCGGCGAGGAAGCCAAGCGGGCGATCAGGGGCGAGGATATCGGTCGCGAGAATCCGAACGACAAGCCGAGCCTTACTCCGGTGACCGGCTCCACCATTCCGAGCACGCGCCGTCCCCGCGGCGGAGGAATAGGCGGTCCGGCTCCCGCCGGCGCCTGAACCGACGCTTCGATGTTCAACCGCCGTTCAGCGACGGCCCTGCTCCTTGCGGGGATCCGTGAGAGGGAGTGTCGATGCGTAAAAAGCTGCTTGCTGCCACCCTGCTGGCCCTGATTCCGCTCACCGCGCTTCATGCAATGACCGTCGCCGCCTTCCTGCAGAAGGCAGAGGCGCTGGAAAAGAAGGGCGCGATGGCGCTCTTCTCAAGCGACGTGGGGCGGCTCAAGGCCGAGGTAAAGCAGGCCGGCGAGGCGCTCAAGGCGGAGCGCCTTGCCGCGCAGCGTGCCGGAAGACGGGTGCCCTATTGCCCGCCCGACGGAGGCGGAAGCCTCGATTCACGCGAGCTGCTCGAGCATTTCCGCTCGATTCCGCCCGCTCAGCGCCAGCGGATGCATGTTCGCGACGGCCTTCGTGGGCTGCTCGTCCGCAAGTTCCCCTGCCCCTCCTGACGGCGCTGGCGCTCCGCTCGCGGCCCGTCAAAGCGGAAGTTCGAGTTCCCTGGCCGCCTCGCGCGCGGTATCTTCGCCGAGGTTCGAAAGAGTGAGCCCGAGCAGGCGGATGCCCTTGGGCGGGGGAAGCAGGGTTCGAAGCAAGACACTTCCGATGTGGAGGAATTCCTCCCGGCCGCTCACCAGCCGATCGAGACTTCGTGCCCGAGTGACGATCCGGAAATCCTGATACTTCACCTTGAGCGTGACCGTCCGGCCGCTCAGCCTCTTTTCCTCGATCCGCCGCCACACTGTCTGGCTGATCCGGTCCAGTTCGGCGATCAGCGCCGATTCCTCGACGAGGTCGTCCAGGAACGTGTCCTCCGCTCCCACCGACTTGGAGGGCCGGTCCGGCTTCACCTGACGATGGCAGATGCCGCGCGCGAGATCGAAGAAGTAGCGTCCCGAACTGCCGAAATTGTGCTGAAGGAAAGCAAGGCTCCGGGCGCGCAGATCGGCCCCGGTCTCGATCCCGAGCCGGGCCATCTTTTCCGCGGTCTTGGGGCCGACCCCGTGGAATCGCGAGACCGGGAGCGACGCGACGAAGGCTTCGCCTCGGGCCGGAGTGATGACGCACAGGCCATCCGGCTTGTTCTGGTCGCTGGCCAGCTTGGCAAGGAACTTGTTGTAGGACACTCCGGCCGACGCGGTGAGTCCGGTTTCCGCCCGGATCCTTTCCCGGATCTCCTGCGCGATCCGGGTCGCGATTCCGATCCCCTTCAAGTCTTCGGTGACGTCGAGATAGGCTTCGTCCAGGCTCAGCGGCTCCACCAGCGGGGTATATTCGGCGAAAATGCCGCGGATCTGGCGCGAAACCTCGCGATAGACCTCGAATCGCGGCTTGACGAAGACGAGGTCGGGGCAGCGCCGTTTCGCCGTGACCGAAGGCATGGCCGAACGCACTCCGAACTTGCGCGCTTCGTAGCTCGCCGCGGCGACGACGCCCCGAGCGGTGGACCCGCCAACCGCCACAGGCCGTCCTCGAAGCGAGGGATGGTCGCGTTGTTCGACACTGGCGAAAAAGGCGTCCATGTCGACATGGATGATCTTGCGCAGCGGCGCAGTGGGTCCTTCACCTCGGCTCGGGACGGACGCTTCGTTCACGATATGTCTCTAGCAGCCGCAGCCCGCTGCGAACAGGGCCCGCTTCCGCCGCTTCAGCTTAGCCGTTAGGGTCGCCGCCATGGACATCTACCTGCCCGTCGCCGGCCTGTCTGTGAACGCGCTGGTGATCATTGGCCTGGGTGGCCTGGTCGGGCTCCTGACCGGGATGGTAGGCGTCGGCGGCGGCTTCCTTACCACTCCGATCCTCATCTTCTATGGCATTCCGCCCGCGGTCGCGGTCGCCTCCGCGACCACCCAGATCACCGGTACGAGCATTTCCGGAGTGCTGGCCCATCGCCGCCGCCGCGGCGTCGACATGCGGATGGGCGCGGTGATCATCGTCGGAGGCGTGATCGGATCGATCGCGGGCGGCTTCCTTTTCCGACTGCTGCAGAACGGGGGCCAGATCGATACGGTCATCTCGATCCTCTATGTCGTCCTGCTGGGAAGCATCGGGCTGCTGATGGCCAAGGAAGCGGCCACGGCGCTCGGCATTCTCAACCCGTCGACGCGCAACGGCGACAAGCCGGCCCGGCGCCACAATCCCCTGATCGCGGCCCTGCCGATGCGCTGGCGCTTCTACCGTTCCGGCCTCTACATATCGCCGCTGGCACCGCTCGCCCTCGGCTTCGTCTCCGGGCTGCTGACGGTGCTTCTCGGCATTGGCGGCGGCTTCATCATGGTTCCCGCGATGATCTACCTGCTCGGAATGTCGGCCCAGGTGGTCGTCGGCACCTCGCTGCTCCAGATCCTGTTCGTCACCGCGGTGACGACCATCGTTCACGCCACCACCACGCGATCGGTGGACATCGTCCTTGCCGTCCTTCTGCTTCTGGGCTCGGTGATCGGCGCGCAATATGGCGCTCGCTTCGCCCAGAAGATGAAACCGGAGCTGCTCCGGATGATCCTTGCGATCGTGGTCCTTGGCGTCGCCTTCCGGATGGCTCTCCAGCTCGGCTGGAGGCCCGAGGAAATCTACACGGTGCAATATCTGTGAGGCTGCGCGCGCTGGCCCTCGCTCTGCTCGCGCCGCTCGCAATGGGGCAGGCGCAGCCGCGACTCGTCCCGGACGTTTCCGATCGCAATATCGAGATCCGCTACAGCTTCACGGGCGCCGAACTGCTGCTGTTCGGGGCGATCCTCTATCCAGGGGGGCGCCCGCCCGAACCCGACACGGACGTGGCCGTCGTGGTCAAGGGACCGCTGGAGCGGATCGTCGTTCGCGAGAAGCAGAAGGTGGCCGGGATCTGGATGAATGTCGAACGCGTGCGATTCCGCTCGGCGCCATCCTTCTACGCCGTGGCCTCCTCGCGCCCGCTGGCGCAGCTGATCGACGAGCGAATGGCGGCAATCTACGAGCTTGGAGTCGACAATCTCCAGCTTTCTCCCGGCGGTGGCTCCTCGCCCGAGGAACTTCGTCGGTTCGAGCGAGGGCTGATCGACCTCAGGCGACGGCAGCAGCTTTATGCCGAATATCCTCGCGGCGTGGAGATCAGCGAAGGCGTGCTTTACCGTGCCCGAATCGCGATACCGGCCAGGGTGCCGGTCGGAACCTACACCGCGGAAACCTTCCTCATCCGCGACGGACGGGTGATTTCCGGCGCAGCGCGCGAAATCCGCATCGAGAAATTCGGTTTCGAAAGGTTCGTCGCCGAAACTGCGGAGGAATGGTCGTTCGCTTACGGACTCGCGGCGGTGGCCGTCTCGCTGTTGCTCGGCTGGAGCGCCAGCGCCGTCTTCGCCCGCCGCTATTCCTGAGCCAGGGTTCCTCCCAACCTGCTCGAAAATCACTTGTTTACCGGCTTGGGCTAAGCCTTCAGCCCTTCGTGACGAGCGACAGGGGCAGAAATGACCGACGGAATCAATCTCCACAGCTTTCCGGAATCCGCTGCAGGCACCGGTTCGGACCCCTGGTCGCCTGCGCCAAGGACCTTGGTCGCGACTCACGAGCCGATCGGCCGGGTGGTGGAGATTGCCGGCAGCGGCGCGCGAATCGAGATTTCCTCCGGCCGGCTGGCCGATCTCGCGAGTGATCCCGATCCGACGGTGGCCATGTCGGGTCAGGTCGGAAGCCAGGTCAAGATCGATTCCGGTCGCCGCTGGCTGCTCGCCAACGTGCGGCGGCTCAAGGTCACCGATGCCGAGGCTGGGATCGTGTCGGCGGAGATCGACTTTCTCGGCGAAGGCGACGAAGATTCGCAGACCGGCAGGCTGGTCAATTTCAAGCGCGGAATCACCGCCTATCCGATCCCCGGCAGCCGCGCCTATCCGGTCACCGGGGCCGACCTGAAGCAGATGTTCGCCGCCGACGAACGCGCTCATGTCGAAATCGGCACTGTCTATCCAACCAAGGACGTCCGAGCCGCGCTCTATGTCGACGCGCTGCTCGGCAAGCATTTCGCGCTGCTCGGTTCGACCGGCACCGGCAAGTCGACGGCCGCGGCCCTGATCATGCACCGGATCTGCGAGCTTTCGCCGGAGGGTCACATCGTCATGATCGATCCGCACGGCGAATATTCGGCCGCCTTCAAGGGCCATGGCGAGCTATTCAACGTCGACAATCTCGCCATGCCCTACTGGCTGATGAACTTCGAGGAGCATTGCGAGGTGTTCGTCACCTCATCCGGCGCCGAACGCCAGCAGGACATGGACATTCTCGCCAAATGCCTTCTCCAGGCGAGAGCCAAGAACCGCGCGGCCGAGGGACTCAACAAGCTTACCGTGGACTCGCCGATACCCTACACCTTGTCCGACCTGACCAATGCCATCAGTCACGAGATGGGCCTGCTCAACAAGGCCACGGACACGGCGCCCTTCATGCGGCTCAAGACCAAGATCGACGAACTGAAGTCGGACCCGCGCTACCAGTTCATGTTCTCGGGGATGCTGGTCGCGGACTCGATGGGCGCCTTCATCGGCAAGATCTTTCGCCTTCCCGCAAGAGGAAAGCCGATTTCGATCATTGACGTGTCGGGCGTTCCGTCCGACATTGTCTCGGTCGTCGTGTCGGTGCTTTCGCGGCTGGTGTTCGACTATGCGATCTGGTCGCGGAGCGAGGTCCAGCGACCGGTTCTCCTGATCTGCGAAGAAGCCCATCGCTACGTGCCCGCCGACAAGACCTCGACCGGTCAGGCAGTGCGCAAGGTGTTGGAGCGGATCGCCAAGGAAGGACGCAAATATGGCGTCTCGCTCGGGTTGATCACGCAGCGTCCGTCCGACCTTGCCGAAGGGGTCCTCTCCCAGTGCGGCACGATCATCGCGATGCGGCTCAACAACGACCGCGACCAGCAGTTCGTCAAGAGCGCGATGCCCGAAGGGTCGCGCGGATTCCTGGACGTCATCCCGGCACTCCGGAATCGGGAATGCATCGTCTGCGGCGAAGGCGTCTCGATTCCGATCCGGGTCTCGTTCGACGATCTCGAGCGCGACCGACGCCCGGCATCCTCCGACCCGCTCTTCTCCGAGCTGTGGAGGCATAGCGGCGACGAGGAAGCGATGGTCGGCCGGGTCGTCAAACGCTGGCGCGCCCAGGGGCGCTAAGATCCAAGAGCGCAGGTCGAGCGTGTCTAGCGAGTGCTTTCGGCCACGTAGGCGGCCCATTCGGCTGGCACCTCGGCGCCGGTTCGTCTCATGATGCCGATGGCTTCGCCCAGCAGCCTTGCCGCGTCCGCTCGCCGCCCCTGCTCATCATAGAGAGCCGCGAGATTGGCTCGGCTGCGGGCGTCTAGCGGCGAGGCGTTCACGATCTGCTCGAGCAGTATCGCTGCCCTCTGCTTTTCGCCCCTTCGCAACGCAATCGCCACCAGGCTGCGGAGCGCCGGCCCGCGATAGGCTTGGGGCATGCTTTGCGTGGCCAGCATGCCCTCGAGCGCTTGCTGCCGATCGACATCGTCGCCGCCGTCCGACTGCGCGATCAAATAAGCGAACCAGTGGGCAAGATAGCGCTCCTCGTCGCCGAGATCCGCACGTTCGATGATGCGGTCGAGCCGGGTCCTTGCCGCTCCGAAATCGCCGGCCTGGAGACCGGCCTGGAGCTCGGCGAAGAGGCACAGCGTCCCCTCCGACAGCCGGACCTCCCGCGAGCGGCATTCACGAACCTGAACCTGCCTTGTCCCTCCCGCGAACGGGTCCATGCCGCTGCCGGGAAGGAGGCCCGCCACCCCGGTGCCGGTGGCAATCTGCCCCTGCCAGGATTGGTCCTGCGGTCGCGCGATTCGCGAGCCGGTCGGCGCGACTTCCTCCTGGCGTTCCGCCGTGCCGGTGACGACGATCGGCGAGTCCTGGCTGGGGGCTGCGGATTCCGGTTCCGTCGCGGCCGCCCCGATGGCGATCAGCAGGAGAACCGGACTGGCAAGCATCTACGGCGCAGTCTGCGTCGACGCGCCGTCGGTCTCCACCTCCTGCCGACGAGCGCTCCCGACCGGAGTCGCCAGCAGGTTGCGAAGACGCGCTCGGAAGCTGGCGAGCTCGGAACCGGAAAGCTGCGGACGGCTGGTGAACCGCACCGACCGCGGATTGACGGGCCGGCCATTGCGATAGGTTTCGAAATGCAGGTGCGGACCGGTCGACAGGCCAGTCGATCCGACATAGCCGATCACCTGGCCCTGGCGAACTCGGGAGCCCGGCGACACGGCGATGCGGCTCATGTGGGAATAGGATGTTGCAAGTCCGTTGGAGTGGCTGAGCCGCACCTGGCGGCCATAGCCGCCGGCCCAGCCCGCCGCCGTCACCCGGCCATCGGCCACGGCCAGGATCGGTGTGCCATGAGCCGCCCGGTAGTCGACCCCGCGATGCATTCGCGAATAGCGGAGGATCGGGTGCATCCTCAGCCCGTAATTGGAAGTGATCCGGCCAGGCACCGGCTGAGTGAGACCACCGCTTTCGCGGCCGACTCCGGATGCTTCGAACCACTGGGTCCGTCCGTTGGCGGACCATTGCATCAGCCTGACCTCCCGACCGCTGGCCCGCTTCAGACCGGCATAGAGAAGGCCGCCGGTCTCGGTCTCGCCCGTAGCCGCCCGACGATGCTCGATAATGATGTCGAACCGGTCGTCGGAGCTGAGGCCGGAAGGCACACTGACCTGAGTTGTCAGTGCCCGGATGTACGATTCGACGATCCGCGCGGGAACGCCGGCGGCTCGAGCCGAACGGTAGAGGCTGGCCCCGACGCGTCCCTGAATCCGAAGCGGTGTCTCGTCCACGGCGATCGGGATTCGATCGAGGACGAGCGCTCCGTCGACCCGGCTCACTTCGATCCGAAGATCGAACCGAGCGCGCAGGCTGAGCTTTTCGACCGGCCGCGCAACCATCCGATTCGGTCGGCGGCCGAGCGTCAGGTCCATCACGGTTCCGGGACGGAGGTCGGAAACGGGAACGGCCTCCCCGATCAGCTCAGCGATCCGATTGGCTTCGGCCGTCGCCACCCCGGCGCGTTCGAGCACGCGAACGAACCCATCGCCACGACCAAGGGCGGCGCGAAGATCGATGATCGGCCGCTCGGGCGTTTCCGTCAGCGGCTCCACAAGGTCGGTGGGCGCCATTCGGCGCCCCGTGTCGGCGCCGAAGGCGAGCGGGGCGATGTTGAGGGCCCGCGCTTCCTCGAACTGGGCTTCGGGATAGGGTGCGGGCGAATGGCCGGGAAGGGCTTCGAAGCCTGGCGCAAGCGACCAGGCGGCGTAGCAAAGGGCAGTGCAGGTAAGCAGGCCGCGAAACCATTGAAGCGAACCAAGCCGCTGCCCGAGATCGACCACGAGGTCGAGATTGCCGGTGCTCCGGCGCAGATCTCCGCTCTTCTGACCGAAGGCCGGTCGAGTCTGCAGAGCCTGCCGGAAGACCGAGCTGTCGAGACTGACGGCGGCGGCGCCGCTGCCGGAGTCCGAGGTGAAATCGTTGAATTGGTACAAGGCCGGTGAGCCCCCGCGCGCCCGTTTCGTTCCCCCGCCGCGCAACCCCGCTCGGCAGGCGGATAGGGGTGTGAAGAAAAGAGGTTAATGTCAAATTACGTTAAGCCGCCTCGCGCCCTCCTTGCGACCAGTCGCCGCTCCGGGCCGACGAGCCGAGTTCCGCTCCCAAGCTCCGGAAAAGGTTGCGCTTTGGCCAGGCCGGGGCAATCTAGCGTTGATGAGCGACGCTCACGCCAGTCCGCTTAAGGCGATCCTCGGGCCGACCAACACCGGCAAGACCCATCTGGCCGTCGAGCGGATGTGTGGACATTCCTCGGGAATGATCGGCTTTCCGCTGCGGCTGCTCGCCCGCGAGGTCTATGACCGGGTCGTCAAGCTGAAAGGGCCCGCCGAGGTGGCGCTCCTGACCGGCGAGGAAAAGATCCTGCCGCCGAAGGCGCGCTGGTTTCTCTGCACCGCTGAGTCGATGCCGACCGAACGAGACGTCGCTTTCGTCGCACTGGACGAGGCGCAGCTCGGCGCTGATCCCGAGCGGGGCCACGTATTCACCGACCGAATGCTTCACGCGCGTGGCCGCGACGAGACGATGATCCTCGGATCGGAAAGCCTGAAACCGATGGTGAGGAGCCTTCTGCCGAAGGCGGAAATCATCGGCCGGCCGAGATTCTCGACTCTTTCCTATGCCGGCCCTTCCAAGCTGTCCCGACTGCCGCCGCGCTCGGCCATCGTCGCCTTCTCGGCCGAGCAGGTCTATGCGGTCGCGGAGATGCTTCGGCGGATGCGCGGCGGCGCCGCCGTCGTGATGGGAGCGCTTTCGCCGCGGACTCGCAACGCCCAGGTGGAGATGTACCAGGCCGGCGAGGTCGACTATCTGGTGGCCACCGATGCAATCGGCATGGGACTCAACATGGATGTCAGCCATGTCGCCTTTGCCGGTCTTTCCAAGTTTGACGGTCGTCGTCGGCGACGACTGACTCCGGCGGAGATGGCGCAGATTGCCGGCCGTGCCGGTCGCCACCAGCGCGACGGCACGTTCGGATCGCTGACGCTGGAGGGCGATGCCCTTGCCGAATTCCGGCCGGAGGAGATCGAAGCGATCGAGGAGCATCGATTCGCGCCACTCGAACATCTCTACTGGCGCGAGGGCGAACTCGATTTCCGAAGCATCGAGCGGCTCATCCGGTCGCTCGAGCGGCGTCCTTCAAGAGCGGGCCTGCGGGCTGCCCCCGAAGCGATCGATCTTGCGGTGTTGAGGTTGCTCGCCAGCGATCCCGAGGTCCTTCGCCGGGCGACCGACGAATATCGCGTCCGGCGGCTCTGGGCCGCCTGCGGGCTGCCGGATTTCCGCAAGACCGGGCCCGAACATCATGCCCGCCTCGTCGCTCGGCTTTACGGCCATCTCAGCGAGGGAAGCGGTCACATTCCGCAGGGCTGGTATGCCGAACAGGTCGCCCGTCTCGACAATGTCCAGGGCGACATCGAGACGCTTGCGGACCGGCTCGCCGGCGTTCGCACCTGGGCCTATATCGCTCACCGCTCCGACTGGCTCGCCGCTCCGGCCGAAATGGCCGAGCGCGCCATGGCGGTCGAGGAGAAATTGTCGGAAGCGCTTCACGAGCGGCTTACCCAGCGTTTCGTGGACCGCCGCACGTCCGTGCTGATGCGCGATCTCGGGCGCAAGGGTGCCGGCGAGTTTCCAGTCCTCATCGACGAACAGGGCGAGGTCAGCGTCGGCTCCTACGCGATCGGCCGCCTTCGTGGCTTTTCCTTCGAAGTCGATCCGGCCGCTCGCCACGCCGACCGCAAGATGCTGCTTGCAACGGCGGAACGGCGCCTTGCCGGCGAATATGAGAAGCGAGCGGCGGCGCTTGTCGCCGACAAGGACGAGCATTTCTCCTTGCGAACCGACGCCGGCGAGCCGGTGGCCATCCTGTGGCGCGGCCATGAAGTGGCCAAGCTCGGCCGCGGCAAGAATCTCCTGAGCCCGAGAATCCAGCTCGATCGACGAATCGACTCCGTCTCCCAGCGCGGTCGCGACGCCGTGATCGACCGGCTTCAGGCCTGGATCCGCCACCAGGTAGAACGCACGCTTGCGCCGCTTCGGGCGGCCGGCCACGCCGCCCAGGATCCGGCGACGCCTGCGGCTGTCAGGTCGGTCCTTGCTCTCCTCGTCGACGAAGGGGGAATCGTCGCCCGAGAGCAGGTGGCAGCGCCGCTCGCCAGTCTCGAGCGCGAACAGCGCCGGGCCATTGCCGCGCTGGGTATCCGGATCGGAGCGCTCGACCTCTTCATGCCGACGGCACTCAAGCCGGAAGCCATGCGCTGGCGCGCCGCCTTGCGAGCCGCGGCATCGGGCCAGTCGATGGTGGCCCTGCCCCCCCAGTCGAGCGTCGTCCTGCCCGCCGTCAACGGCCGGAGCGATTCCCTGATCCGGCTGGGCTTCCGCCCGGCAGGACCGCAGTTGATCCGGGTGGACATGGCCGAGCGGCTCGCCCGGCATGCGCACGAAGTTCGGGCCGGCAAGGAAGGCGCGCCGGTCAACGAAATGCTGGTGACCTCGCTCGGGCTCCAGCCGCAGGCCGTTGCCAAGCTGATGCGCGATCTCGGATTCCGCGAAAGCGATGGCGAGGCCGGTTGGGTCTGGCGCGGCCGTCGACGGCGGCAGGATCGCCCGCAACGCACGGTTTCATCCTCCTTTGCCGCGCTTGCGGAACTGAAGCGTGGCTGACAGCCTGAGACTCGACAAGTTTCTCTGGTTCGCGCGCATCGTGAAGACCCGAAGCGCCGCTCAAGCGCTCGCTCAGGAGGGGCGGATCCGAATCGATGGGCGAGTTATCGATCGTTCCCACGCGCCGGTCAGGGTGGGGGACGTGCTGAGCTTCGCGATTCGCGGCCGGGTCCGGATATTGCGAATCGAAGCGCTTCCGGTCAGGCGCGGGCCGGCCGCGGAGGCGAGCGCGCTTTATTCCGAATTGACGAGCGAAGGCGGCCACGCCTAGGAAATCGCCGCCTTCCGGGAGAAAGACACCGATGACCTATGTCGTGACCGATGCCTGCATCCGCTGCAAATATATGGATTGCGTCGAGGTTTGTCCGGTCGACTGCTTCTACGAGGGCGAGAACATGCTCGTGATCAATCCGAGCGAATGTATCGATTGCGGCGTTTGCGAGCCGGAATGCCCGGCCGAGGCGATCCTGCCCGATACCGAAGCCGGACTAGAGAAGTGGCTTGAGCTCAACGCCACCTATTCCGCCGAGTGGCCGAACATCACCCGCAAGAAGGACTCCCCGGCGGACGCGGACGAACACAAGGGCGAAGACGGCAAGTTCGAGAAATATTTCTCCGCCGACCCGGGGACCGGGGACTGATCGTTCGGGGCGATTTGCCCCCCGCCGCTGGTCGCCGGCCGCGAGTCGTCTTTCCGCCCGATGACGGGTTCACCCACGCCGTTCAGTTCGGCTCTTCGTACAGGTGAGCCGCTCCGGAAGCGAATCAGGTCCGCGGCCGGACAGGCTCGACAGCGGGTGCCGGGTCCCTTTATCCCCGGAAAAGCCTCGCAAGGCTGGATTCCTGCCACTTTTGCTGTTATATGACAGTGTATCGAAGCGGGTGCCTTTGCATTCGCAGTCGGTGATCAACAGCGAATTGCCGCACAACCGAAAATCTGAACTGCGTCCTTCGGGGCGGATGCGGGGATAGTGACGGTGCAAGTGCGGCCTTTTCCATGGGAAGGTCCATATTGATGGCAACGAAAGCGTTGAGCTTCGACGTTGGCGACTATGTCGTTTACCCAAAGCACGGCGTGGGCCGTGTGATCGACCTGCAGAGCACCAGCATCGCGGGGATGAGCCTCGAACTTTACGTCCTGCGGTTCGAGAAAGAGAAGATGACGCTCCGAGTCCCGACCAACAAGGCGGAGAGCGTCGGCATGCGCAAGCTGTCGTCGGACAAGACGATGCAGGAGGCGCTGACGACCCTCAAGGGCAAGCCGAAGGTCAAGCGCACCATGTGGTCGCGCCGAGCCCAGGAATATGAGGCGAAGATCAATTCCGGCGATCTCGTATCGATCGCCGAGGTCGTCCGCGACCTGTTCCGGCCGGACGACGCCCCGGAACAGAGCTATTCCGAGCGGCAGATTTTCGAGGCTGCCTCGACCCGCTTGGCTCGCGAGCTGGGGGCGATGGAGCAGATCGACGAGAAGCGGGCGCTGGAGAAGATCCTGGACATCCTCAACAGGGCGGCCGCAATCCATCACAACAGCCCGGCCGAAGCCTGAAGCTTCGATCCGCGGCAGGGAAGAAGGCGGTCCGCAAGCGGGCCGCCTTTTTCGTTGCGCCTAGTGCTGCCGTGCTGTATTATCTTCCTAATACAGATGGGAGGATTGCCATGCGGAGGTTTCTTGCTCTTGCCTCGCTTCTGACGCTCTCCGCCGCCTGCTCGGCCGGAGCACAGGGCGGAGACGATCGAAGCAGCCGCAGCGGTTCGGGAGAACGCGATTTCCAGATCGGGACTTTCCAGGCGATCGACCTGGCCGGCGCCTATAATGTGATCGTCACCGTCGGCGGCGAGCCTTCCGCTCGCGCCGAAGGCGAGCAGGCGGGCCTTGATGAGCTGGAGGTCCGAGTGGAAGATGGGGTACTCAGAATCGGCGCCCGCCGCAACGGTGCCCTGAACTGGCGAGGCCGTGGTCCGGTTACCGTGCACGTCAGCGCACCCACGCTTCGCTCCGCTTCGATCAGAGGGTCGGGCGATATGCGGATCGACCGGGTCCGCAGCGAGGCTTTCGCCGCCGCCGTGTCCGGCTCAGGCGATCTGGACATCGCCGCCCTTCAGGCTCGGCGGGCCAGCTTCGACATCGCCGGCTCCGGCGACATCCGCGCGGCCGGCGCCACCGAGGAAGCGAGCCTCTCGATTGCAGGCTCCGGCAACATCCGTCTCGATTCGCTTCAGGCTCGTCGGGCCTCGGTTTCGATCATGGGATCAGGCGACATAAGTCTGCGAGCGACGGACGCGGTGGACGGGTCGATCATGGGATCGGGAGACGTTGTCGTCCGGGGAACGACTCGCTGCTCGGTCTCCAGGATGGGCTCGGGCGACGTTCGCTGGCAGGCCTGACAGCGTCCGCCCCTGCGGAGGCTCGCCACCATTGACCGTTAACCATTTGCGGTCATGTTCGCAGCCATGATCCGTGTCCTGCTTCTTCTCCTCGCGCTCGCTTCCGCCACTTCCCCCGCCGTCGCGGCGGAGCGCCGTTATTCGATCACCGATTTCGACCGGATCGTCGTCGAAGGCCCCTTCATCGTCCGGCTGACCACCGGTCGCCCGACTTCGGCCAAGGCTTCCGGAAGCCAGGCGGCTCTGGACCGGGTTGTCATCGACTCGTCGGGACAGACGCTTCGGATTCGGCGCAACCGTTCACAATGGGGCGGCAGCCCAGGCGCCCAGGAAGGGCCGCTGACGATCGAGCTCACGACCCGGACCCTCCGATCCGCGCGCCTGGTGGGTCCTGCCCGGCTCGAGCTGGACCGGGTTCAGGGGCAGAGGGTCGACCTCGTCGTCGAAGGCAGCGGCCTGCTGAGCGCCGGCGCCATCGAAGCCGACAATCTGTCGATCGGTCTGCTCGGCTCCGGCCGGATGATCCTTTCGGGCACCGCCGAACAGCTCGATGCAACTCTCCAGGGGACGGGAGATCTCGACGCGTCGAACCTGAGAGCGGACAATGCCACGATCACGGCGTCTACTCTCGGCAATGTCACCGTGGGGGTGACTCGCGCAGCCACCGTCACCGCCCAAGGTCTCGGCGAAGTGAACATCCTGGGTAGCCCAGCCTGCACCATCCGCGGCCCGAATGCGACTCAGGTGCGCTGCAGTTCAAATCAACGCCAGCACCGTTAGCTGTTCGACGAGCTGGGGCGGAAGCTCGGCGATGTCGTCGCCTTCGCGGCCAAGGTCCGAAGGCGCCTCGGTGGCAACGAGGTAGCGCCAGCCCTGATGTGCCCGCCTCGGTCGAGCCTGAACGGTCACGAGTTCGGGATGGAGGCGAATGATGGTTCGCCGGTCGCCTTCACTCTCGTCGAAGCCGAGGATGGCCTGGCGGGCCGTGATCCGGTGCTTGATGATCCAGTAAAGCGATCCGCCGACAAGCTCGTCCGCGCGCTTCGGCCGAAAGCGAGTGGTCACTGGCACATGATCATCGAGCCGCCGCAGCTGCTGGCGGCGGCGCAACGCATCGAGATTCGCGCAACCGACCGCGACCTTGCTCATATGCAATTCAGGCATGTCTGAGCCATGCCGGTTTACGCCTGCCAGATCAAGAAGTTAGCCCACCAGGCCGGATGCAACGGCGAGTCCCAGGAAAACAAAGAAACCCATCGAGTCCGTCGTCATGGTGACGAACACCGACGAAGCAACGGCCGGGTCGGCGCCCATCCGCTCCAGAGTCAGAGGCACGAGCGCGCCGGCAAGCCCGGCAATGACGATATTGGCCAGCATGGCCGCTGCTATGACTCCTCCAAGCAGCGAGTTGGAGAAGACGGCGGCGACGCCGATTCCGATCACGATGGCGACGGTAGCACCGTTGAGCAGGGCCACCCGGATCTCGCGCCACACGGCGCGCCATCGGTTGGAGCTTGTCAGCTGGTTGGTCGCCAGCGCCCGAACGGTCACCGCCAGCGTCTGGGTGCCGGCATTGCCGCCGACTCCAGCGACGATCGGCATCAGGACGGCGAGCGCGACCATCTGGGTGATCGCCCCTTCGAACAGGCTGATGATGGTGGAAGCGACCAAGGCCGTTCCGAGATTGGCGATAAGCCAGCGAACCCGGCTCTTGTAGCTTTCGATGACGGGCTCGTTGATGTCGCCCTCGACTCCGGCGCCGGACAGGAGCAGCGCGTCCTCGCTTGCTTCTTCCTGGATGATGTGGACGACGTCGTCGGCGGTGATCATTCCGACCAGTCGGCCGCTCTGGTCGACCACGGCAGCCGAGATCAGCGCATATTTCTGGAATCGAAGGGCAACCTCCTCCTGGTCCATGTCGACCGGAATCAAGGTCTGCTCGCGCTTCATGACGTCACCGATGGCGATCCGACGCGGTGTGCGAAGAATCCACGAAAGCAGGCAGGTGCCGACCGGTCGGTGCCCGGGGTCGACGACGAAGACCTCCCAGAAATCGGTCGTCAGATCATCGCTCGCGCGCAGGAAGTCGATGACTTGACCGATCGTCCAGTGCTGGGGCACTGCGACGACGTCGCGCCGCATCAAGCGTCCGGCGGATTCCTCCGGATAGGACAGCGCTTCCTCGATGGCCGCCCGGTCGTCCGGATCCAGCGCCCGAAGAACGGCGCGCTGGTCCTCCTCCTCCATGTCCTCGATGATTGCGACAGCGTCGTCGGTGTCGAGCTCGCCGGCAATCTCGGCCACCTGGAGCGTCGTCAGAGCCTCGAGCAATTCGTCGCGAACATGCTCGTTCATCTCTGCGAGCACGTCGCCATCGACCATTCCGGCCAGAGCTTCGGCAAGGGCCCGCCGCTCGCCGCTGTCCACCAGCTCGAAAAGATCGGCCACATCGGCCGGATGAAGCGGCTGCACCAGCGCTCGGGCGCCGTCGCCGTCGTCAGAATAGACGCAGGCCATGACAGCCCGGACGAATTCCGGCCTCAGCCGATCGTCCTCGTCGTGGCGGCTGTCGTCCGGCGTCGAAACCGGCGTCGGCTCATGCGGGATTTCGCGCTCGCTGTCGCTCATCTCGCTCCTCCCGACGCTCGACCCGCAGGCTTCCTACGAGGTGCGCCCGCCAGCCGCAATGGCCGGATCGAAGGCAAGGCGGGTGGCATATCGCCGACGGCGGGCCTAAGGCGCGCAGGACGCAAGAGGAGACGATCATGGCCAACGAACTCAACACCCTTGTTCTCAACCTGGACAGCGGCGGCGACGTGGTCATCCGCTTGCGTCCGGACCTCGCTCCCGGCCACGTTGCCCGGATCAAGGAACTGGTCGAGGAAGGCTTTTACGATGGAGTCGTCTTCCACCGGGTCATCGACGGCTTCATGGCGCAAGGTGGCGATCCAAGCGGAACCGGCGCCGGCGGTTCGGACAAGCCGAACCTGAAGGCGGAGTTCAGCCGCGAGCCGCATGTCCGCGGCACCGCGTCCATGGCTCGAACCCCCGACCCGGACAGCGCCAACAGCCAGTTCTTCATCTGTTTCGACGATTGTCGCTTCCTCGATGGCCAGTACACCGTCTGGGGTCAGGTGGTGGAAGGCATGGAGCATGTTGATGCGCTCCCGAAGGGCGAGCCGCCACGCACTCCCGGCAAGATCGTCAAGGCCAGCCTCAGACCCTGAGGAACGTTTCGCGTTGGCCCGTCCGGTCACCCTTGTCACCGGCGCTTCGGCGGGGCTGGGGATCGAGTTCGTACGCCAATGCGCGGCCCGCGGGGAGGAGGTGGTGCTCGTCGCGCGCCGGAGGGATCGGCTGGAAGCCCTTGCCGGCGAAATTGGCAGGAGGACGCACGTCTTCGCGCTCGATCTCGCCCGGCCGGGATCGGCCGCGCGCCTGATCGAATCAGTCGAGGCCGAGGGGCTGACGGTCGAGACGCTCATCAACAATGCCGGCTTTGGACTCGCCGGCAAGTTCGCTCGTCAGCCGATCGAACGCCAGCGCGAAATGATCGATCTCAACGTCGGAACGCTGACTGAGCTTTCGCACCAGGTAGTCCCAGCCATGAAGGCGCGCGGACGGGGCGCCATTCTCAACGTGGCGTCGACCGCGGCTTTCCAGCCGGGGCCGAACATGGCCGTCTACTACGCGACCAAGGCCTTCGTGCTCTCCTTCACCGAGGCTCTTCACCACGAGCTGAAGGGCAGCGGGATCAAGGTATCCTGCCTCTGCCCCGGGCCGACGGCGACCGAATTCGGCGAGGTGGCCGGGGTGAACAGTCCGATGCTCGGCTACGTCACGGCCGATGCGGCGAGCGTGGTTCAGGCCGGACTGAATGGACTCGACCGCAACCGAGCGTTGGTGATCCCGGGAATCTTCAACAAGACGACGGCCTTCTCGAGCCGCTTGCTGCCGCGAGCGGCCATGCGTCGGATCGTCGGAGCAATCAAGCTCAGCTGATTGCGACTAGGCCGCCCGGCGCTGGCTATCCTCGTCCGGCAGGTTCTCGACAAGCCAGTCGTGAAAGATCCTGACGGCCGGCCGGCCCAGCGCCGAGCGCCGGCAGGCGAACCAGTAGGCATAAGGGCTTTCCACCGCCACGTCGAACAAGCGAGCAAGCCGGGGATCGGCCGAGCCCTCAAGATGCATTTCCAGCATGAAGGCGATCCCGAGACCCTGCGCCGCCGCATCGAGGATCAGCTGTCCGGAGTCGAAATGGTCGATGGCCGCCGGCTCGAGGTTCGGCACCCCGGCCGCTTCGCGCCAATAGTCGAAGGCGTAGGGCAGATCGCGGTGAAGCAGAACCGTGGCTTGTGCAATCTGCGCCGGATGGGCGAGCGCTCGCGGCCCTTGCGCGAATTTCCTGGAGCCGATCGCGACGATTCGGTTGGCGCCCAGCCGGCGGGCGTAAAGCGGCGCTTCGATTTCGCGCGCAAGAACGATCGCCGCATCGAGTCCGTCGTCGAGCCGGGCCAAAGCGTGGGGCTGGGTTTCGATGTCTATGTGAAGCTCCGGGCAGCGCTCCCGCAGGACGGGAAGCCTCGGCATCAACTGGTAGGATGCGAAGAGCTGCAACGCCCCCAGTCGCAGGCGCATCAGCTCACGATGACCCGCCGCGCGTTCCATGGCGAGGCCGAGCGCGTCCAAAGCGGGGCCGATTTCCGCGAGCAGCCGTTCGCCCTCGGAATTCAAGTGGATGGCCTGGTGGCGCCGATCGAAGAGGGGATGCCCGACATGCTGCTCGAGAGTCTGGATCCGGCGCGACAGTGCCGGCGAGGATAGCGCCAGCGCCTCAGCCGCGGCCTTGACCGAGCCCAGCCGGGCCGTCTGGACGAAAGCTTCAATCGCCGAAAGGGGCGGCAGCCTTTTCATACTCTTCTCCCGTCGATTCAGGCTGTTGTTTGTGCACTGCACACAAACGATTTTCCTCTCTCACCCTCTCTTACAGAGAGATGACACCGGTTGCACTTTTTGCAATCCTAGCACCCTATTTCGCACTTGCACAATGACTGTGCACATGCGAAACGAAACTCGCCTTTCAGGCATCCTCTCCTAAAACTTTTAGGCCGACCTTCGGGTCGGCCTTTTTTTGCGTCGACGCCTTCCGGGCGGAGACGGAGTCGATGGGCGAAAACCGCATGGCAAGGCTGCCGCTGCGACTCCTTTGCCGCTGCTCCGCCCGCGCTTGCTCCCTTGAACACCAGCGCAAGCTCAGCTGGCCGAGCGCCGTGCGAGCGTCGCGAAGTCTTCAGGCGGACGCGGCCTGTCGCGGACCTCTCGGGCGAGTTGGTCTGGAGCGGCTCCGGCTCATTCCGCACCCGGAGCCACCTTTTTTGAACCTTGTGCTGGACGATCCGTTGGCGGTGCCTATGTGAGGCGAACGGGGGCGCTCAGGAGACAGTCAGCCGTGGCGGACGAAGAACGCAAACCGAGAAAGTTGCAGGTCGCGACGATGCGGCCGGAAGATAGCGGGCGGGGCATTGCCCGACTGCCGCGCGCAATCATGAACGAGCTCGGGCTCGCCGAGGGCGACGTCATCGAACTGGTCGGCAAGCGCTCCACGCCGGCACGGGCCGTGGGTCCCTATCCCGAGGACGAGGGGCTCAACATCATCCGCCTCGACGGCCTCCAGCGCGCCAATGCCGAGGTCGGCTCAAGCGACTATGTCGAAGTTCGGCGCGGCGAAGCGAAGCCGGCGCAGCGGGTCGTCTTCGCGCCCGCCCAGAAGAATCTGCGCCTTCACGGCTCCGCCCATGCCCTCAAGCGCAGTTTCGGGATGAAGCCGATCACGGCAGGCGACATCGTTGCGACGACCGGGCAACAGCAGATCATGCGCGGCGACATCCCGCCCGAGCTTCGCCAGATGCTGACGGCGCCGGCCTATGCGCTCCAGGAGATCCGGCTGATCGTCGTTTCGACAGTGCCGAAAGGCATCGTCCTGATCGACGCCAATACCGAAGTCGAGCTTCGCCCGGAATATACCGAAGCCAAGGAGATGCGCCGGGCCGATGTCACCTATGACGACATTGGCGGGATCGGCGCCACCGTCGACCAGCTTCGCGAAATGGTGGAGCTTCCGCTCCGTTATCCCGAAATCTTCGAGCGGCTGGGGGTCGATCCGCCGAAGGGCGTCCTGCTCCATGGGCCGCCCGGAACCGGCAAGACTCGGCTCGCTCGGGCGGTGGCGAACGAAAGCGACGCCAGCTTCTTCCACATTGCCGGGCCGGAGATCATGGGCTCGGCCTATGGCGAGTCCGAGAAGAGGCTTCGCGAACTGTTCGAAGAAGCCGGCAAGGCCGCGCCTTCCATCATCTTCATCGACGAGATCGATTCGATCGCGCCCAAGCGCGGCCAGGTGCAGGGCGAAACCGAGAAGAGGCTCGTTGCGCAGCTCCTCACTTTGCTCGATGGCCTGGAGCCGCGGCAGAATCTCATCGTCATTGCCGCGACGAACCGGCCGGAAGCGATTGACGAAGCGCTCCGGCGGCCGGGCCGCTTCGATCGCGAGATCGTGATCGGTGTTCCGGATGAGAATGGGCGTCGCGAAATCCTCGGCATCCATACGCGCGGAATGCCGCTGGACGGCGGAGCCGACCTGACCCGCCTGGCGAAGCAGACCTACGGTTTCGTCGGAGCGGATCTCGCGGCCCTGACCCGCGAGGCGGCGATCGAGGCGGTTCGCCGGATCATGCCGCAGCTCGACCTGGCCGACGGATCGGGCGCAATCCCGCCGGAAGTGCTCGACACGCTCTCCGTCACCGGCAAGGATTTCGAGGAGGCGCTGAAGCGCGTCCAGCCTTCGGCCATGCGCGAAGTGATGGTCCAGAAGCCGGATATAGGCTGGGAGGATGTCGGCGGGGTCGACGAGGCTCGCGAGCGGCTGCGCGAAGGCGTCGAGCTCCCGCTCAGGCATCCCGACGCCTTCCGGCGGCTGGGAATCCGTCCGGCCAAGGGCTTCCTTCTCTATGGCCCGCCAGGAACCGGCAAGACGCTGCTGGCGAAAGCGACCGCGCGCGAGGCGGAGGCGAACTTCATTGCCACCAAATCTTCGGACCTGCTGTCGAAATGGTATGGCGAATCCGAGCAGCAGATTGCGCGGCTCTTCGCTCGAGCCCGGCAGGTGGCGCCCACGGTCATCTTCATCGACGAGCTGGACAGCCTGGTGCCCGCTCGCGGCGGCGGGCTCGGCGAGCCGCAGGTCACCGAGCGGGTCGTCAACACCATCCTGGCCGAAATGGACGGGCTGGAAGAGCTTCAGTCGGTGGTCGTGATCGGCGCAACCAACCGGCCGAACCTGATCGATCCGGCGCTTCTACGCCCGGGTCGGTTCGACGAGCTGATCTACGTGCCGGTGCCTGACTACGCCGGCCGACGGCACATTCTTGGCATTCACACCAAGGGAATGCCGCTCGCGGACGATGTCGATCTCGACATGCTGGCCGAGCGCACCGATCGTTTCACGGGTGCGGACCTCGAGGATCTGGTCCGACGGGCAGGCCTGTTCGCGCTTCGCGAGCGGATCGAGGCCAGCGTGGTCTCCATGGCCGAATTCGAGCGGGCTCTCGGCGAGACCCGCGCCTCGGTGACTCCGGAAATGGAGCGCGACTATGAGCAGATCCAGGCCAATCTCAAGCAGGACGCGATGAGCGCTGGAACGTCGGGCATCGGCTTCATCCAGCCGGGCATGCTTACTCCGCGGGGGACGAAGGGCGGAAGCTGAGCGCCGTCCAGGCGGCAAGCGCCAGCATCAGCAGCGCTGTGGCAAGGAAAGGCAGCGGGATCGACACCGTGTAGAGAGCGACTCCGATCGCCGGAGCGGCGATGAAGGCGACGCCCGCGACCGACGTGACCATCCCCGCCACCGCATTCTGCTCGTGCGGCTCGACCGCCAGCGAAGCGCCGCTGGTGAAGCCGGGACGGAACATTCCGAACCCCAGCGAGGCGAGGGCGAAACCCATCGTGATCCCGTAAATGCCCGTCGAAACGCCGGTGATCGCCGTCCCCACCGCTGCGATGATCGATCCCCAGGACACGAGCTGCCTCGGATCGAGTCCGAGCTGGGGGATCAGCCACCATTGCGCCAGCAAGGAAGCGAGCGCTCCGGCGATGAGCACGATGGCGATCCATTGCTGAGCCGTGTCGAGCGGGAGGTCGAGCCGATCGATCACGAGGAAGCCGATGACGCCGAGCAGGGCGGCGTGGCCGTGACCGCCGATCGTTCCGATGATGTGCCACGGAAGCACCCTTGGATCGCGCCAGGCGAGGCGGCTCGGCTTGCCCGGCTCGGCCGCCGCGGCGACTCCACCGATCGAAGGATAGGCGATGATCGTTCCGCTGGCCTCCGTCTTCGGGGTATCGTCGGGAAGCCTCAGCACAAGATAGGTGAGCACCCCCGCGCCGACGCCGGCAAACACGATCAACGGCGCCGACAAGCCGAGCGGTTCGAAGATGAAGAGGGGCGCGATCGCCGGGCCGACAATGGTCCCGAGGCCGAAGGAGGAAGCGATCGCCGCCAGCGCACTGGTGCGCTGCTGACCCTCGGTCCGGGCGGCAACATAGGCCTGTACCGCCGGCGGTGAAGCCGATCCGAACGCGCCGTAGATGGTTCGACCCAGCATGAAGATGAAAAAGACGGCGGTGGTCCCGAGCACGCCGTGAAGCCCTGCGGCGAGCACTCCGCCGCAGATCAGCATGGAGACGATGAAGCCGTACAGGCCAAGGCGCATCAATGCCCGGCGCCCTCTCCGGTCGGCACGGTGGGCCCAATAGGGTGCGGTGAAGACCCAGATGACGGCCGAAAGGCTGAACACGACGGCGACCCAGATGTCAGCGACCCCCAGCTGCCGCCCGATCGCAGGCAAGAGCGATTGCATGGCGGTATTCCCGGCAGCGGCGACCAGCATCACCGAGAAGAGCAGTGCAAAACGCTCGCGCGAGAGGCCGAACCCGTTCATCTGGCTGGCTTTTCTCCAGCTACCCAGTGGTCGACAAAGCGCTTGGGATGGACCTTTTCGGTACGCCTGCCGTTGGTTCGGCTGAACAGGGGCAGTGCGCTCGGCTTGCCAATCGTCCGACGATTTGCCAACGCAGTGCCTTTCCTCGGAAATCTGGAAGAGAGCATGTCGGCATCCTGGGACCAAGCACGTAGAGAGAGCCGGTTCGCGCGTCAGCTGGCCGGAAGCCCGCTCTGGCACTTCCTGCGCGGCTTCATCAAGCATCCGGTGATGGTGGGCTCGATCATTCCGTCATCCCGAGCGACGATCGACAAAATGCTCGGACCAGTCGATTGGGCGAACACGAAATTGTTCGTCGAATATGGACCGGGCGTGGGCACCTTCACCGAACATGTGCTTCACCGGCTCGCACCGGACGCGACTCTCATCACGATCGACACCAATCCGGATTTTACCGATTATCTTCGGCGCAAGTTTGCCGACAGCCGCCTGTTCGCCGTCACCGGCTCGGCCGCCGATGTGCGTCAGATCATCGCCGACTGCGGCTTCCAGGAGGCGGATTATGTCCTGTCCGGCCTTCCTTTCTCGACCCTGCCGCCGGGGATCGGCCCGAAGATCGCCGAACAGACCGCCGAGGCGCTGAGGCCGGGAGGCGCTTTCCTCGTCTATCAGTTCTCGCCCAAGGTGCGCGATTTCCTCGCGCCGCATTTCGACCGGATCGACCGCGGCTTTGAATGGAAGAACGTCCCACCCTGCCAGCTTTTCTGGGCGTGGAAGGACTAGGGGCGCCGGATCAGGGTCCCAGGCGATTGCCGAAGTTCAATCGTCGGGCGAGATTGTAATCGGCCGTCGCCATGATGAAGAAGCCGAAGCCCCAGCGGAGCCGGTTCAGCAAGGTCATGTTGGCTCGATGCTCCTCCGGCAAGATCCGCCGGCTGTCGGCAATCTCGCCTTCGAGGAACTCGCGCATCATCGCTGCAAAGCCGGCATCCTCCACTCGGAGCATCATTTCCAGATTGAGATAGAGGCTCCGCAGATCGAAATTGGCGGAGCCGATATGCACCACGTCGTCGATGACGATCAGCTTGGCGTGAAGCTTGGTCGGCTGATATTCATAGACTTCGATTCCGCGCTTCAGGATCCGCCAGTAGGAGAAGCGGGCGGCCCAAATGGTCGAGCGGATGTCCGACTTGCCGGCGGTGACGAGCCTTACCCGGCCACGCCGGGCCACGCCGTAGAGACGCCGGAGCATCGAGAGGCTCGGCACGAAATAGGCCATGAACAGGTCGACCGAACGAGCCCGGAGCATGTCCCGCTTCACCGACCGGGCCCAGGGGCTCAGCCGTCGGCTCGGGCCGCCGAACAGCCAGTGCAGGGATTCGTACTGGATGCTGTGGCGGCTGAGCATCCGGCGAAGGGCCCGGATCGATCCATTCTCATTCTCCGCCCAGCGGAAGATGTCGTCGAAATAGGCCATGAGGCAGGCGACGCTCGGTCCCTCCACCTCGAGCCCCAGGTCCCGCCAGGCGCCGGATTCTATGGTTCCGAAATATTCGTCGCCGATGTTGAAGCCGCCGACGATCGCCTTGCGACCGTCCGCCAGTGCGAGCTTCTGGTGATTGCGCATCAGATAGCGGCGCCCCCAGCGCGGAACGAAGCGGCAGAATCGGGCTCCCGCATCCTTGAGCGGCTTGAAGAAGGCGGGCGTTGCATCGGACGCGCCGAACCCGTCCAGCAGCATCGACACCTTCACGCCGCGCTCGGCGGCGGCAACGAGCGCATCGCGGACTCGCCGGCCGCTCTCGTCATTGAGCCAGATGTAATAGAGGATCCGGAGCGATTCCTTCGCTCCGTCGATCAGAGCGATCAGAGCCTCGAGACGCTCGGGGCCATCGGTCCAGAGGGTGAGGCGGTTTCCCGCCACCTCCATCGGCCTGATCCTGCGTTTGTCGAGCGACATGTGCAGCGGAGTAGCGGTGCCGAAATGCGGTGGGAAGGCGTGTCGAAGGCTGGAGCTTGACCGGTCGATAGGCTGGCGGTCGCCACAACTTTCCTTCGCTTCTTTCCTTCGCCCCTTTCCTATGCGCCCGAGGCTGCGGCGCCCTTGGCCGGCGCGACGCTTTGGCGATAGGGAATGGCGTGCCCATTTCCCGCCTCAGTCTCACCGACTTTCGGTCCTATGCGGACGCGGTGGTTTCGCCGGGCTCCGGCTTCGTCATCCTCACCGGAGAGAATGGCGCGGGGAAAACCAACATGCTCGAGGCCGTCTCGCTGCTTGCACCCGGGCGCGGGCTTCGCGGTGCAAGTCTGGCGGAAATGGCGCGCGGCGACGGGCCCGGCGGCTTTGCCGTGGCGGCCAGGCTGCCGGACGTGGAGATCGGCACCGGCACCAGCGCAGCCGCGCCGGAGCGGCGCCAGGTGCGGATCAATGGAGCTCCGGCGGCGGCCAACTCCCTTTCGGAGCGCTTGTCGCTGCTTTGGCTTACGCCGGCGATGGACCGGCTGTTCACCGAAAGCGCTTCAGGGCGCCGCCGCTTTCTCGACCGTTTGGTGCTGGCGCTCCACCCCGGCCATGCCGCACATGCCGCCCGCTATGAAGCGGCGATGCGAGCGCGCAACAAGTTGCTGGCCGAGGAAGCCGAAGGTCGGAGCTCGCGCGATACAAGCTGGTTGTCTGCGCTGGAAGCGCGAATGGCCGAACATGGGACGGCGATCGTCGAGGCTCGAAGTCAAAGCGTCGCGGCGCTGAACCAGATCCTCGCCGACACGCCCGAAGGACCGTTCGCACGAGCGGGCCTCGCCATCGAGGGTGGCGAAGAGCCGGATCTGGCTCGAAGCCTGGCCCTCGGCCGCGACCGCGACGCCGCGGCCGGACGAACCCTGGTCGGTCCCCACCGCACCGACCTGGTCGTCACTCATCTCGGCAAGGCGCAGCCGGCGGCACTCTGTTCCACCGGGGAACAGAAGGCGCTCCTCGTCGGCCTCGTCCTCGCCCATGCGGCTTTGGTCGCCGATCGATCGGGTGCTCCGCCGATCCTCCTGCTCGACGAGATTGCGGCGCACCTCGACGCCTTGCGTCGCGCTGCCCTGTTCGACCGGCTGGCGCAGCGCGGCGGCCAGGTCTGGATGACCGGAACCGAGCGTAGCCTGTTCGCTGAAATCGGCGGCGACGCCAGCTGGATCGAGATCCGCGAGGGCGCCGTCCATACCGCTTGAATCCGGCGATTTTCCTTGGGTTTTCCCCTCTGAAACCCTATATGCTCGGCATGGCATCCTCCCCGAATGAAAACAGCTACGGCGCCGATTCGATCAAGGTGCTGAAAGGGCTCGACGCGGTCCGCAAACGGCCCGGCATGTATATCGGCGACACCGACGACGGATCCGGCCTCCACCACATGGTGTTTGAGGTGTCCGACAATGCGATCGACGAAGCGCTTGCGGGTTATTGCGACCTGATCCGGATCACCCTGAACCCGGACGGCTCCTGCTCGGTCGAGGATAATGGCCGCGGCATTCCGACCGACATCCATCCCGAAGAAGGCGTCTCGGCGGCCGAGGTCATCATGACCCAGCTCCATGCCGGCGGGAAGTTCGAGAACACGTCGGACGCCAACGCCTACAAGGTGTCGGGCGGTCTCCATGGCGTGGGCGTCTCCGTCGTCAACGCGCTGTCGGAAATGCTCGAGCTCACCGTCTGGCGGGACGGCAAGGAGCATTTCATGCGGTTTCGCCACGGCGAACCGGAGGCGCCGCTGGAAATCGTCGGTGAAGCGCCGGGCAAGAAAGGCACCAAGGTCACTTTCCTTCCTTCGGCCGAGACGTTCAAGATAACCGAATTCGATTTCGACACGCTCGAGCACCGGTTCCGCGAGCTCGCGTTCCTCAACAGCGGGGTCCGCCTGATCCTGACCGACGCCCGTCACGAGGAGGAAAAGAGCGTCGAGCTCTTTTACGAAGGCGGCATCGCTGCCTTCGTGCGCTGGCTCGATCGCGCCAAGACCCCGCTCATCCCCGAGCCGATCGCCATCACCGGCCAGCGCGACGACATCGGCATCGATGTCGCGCTCGAGTGGAACGACAGCTATTACGAGCAGGTTCTCTGCTTCACCAACAACATCCCGCAGCGCGACGGCGGCACCCATCTGGCGGCCTTCCGCGCCGCCTTGACCCGCACCTTGAACGTCTATGCGGATCGTTCCGGCCAGCTGAAGAAGGAAAAGGTCAGCCTCACCGGCGACGACATGCGCGAAGGGCTCACGGCGATCGTCTCCGTCAAGCTGCCCGACCCGAAGTTCAGCTCGCAAACGAAGGACAAGCTGGTCTCCTCCGAGGTCCGGCAGCCGCTCGAGAGCCTGATCGCCGACAAGCTGGCCGAATGGCTGGAAGAGAATCCCGGCCATGCCCGTACGGTCGTCCAGAAGGTCATCGACGCCGCCGCAGCTCGAGAAGCGGCCCGCAAGGCGCGCGAGTTGACCCGTCGCAAGGGCGCGATGGACATCGCTTCCCTTCCCGGCAAGCTCGCCGACTGCCAGGAGCGCGACCCTGCCAAGTCCGAGCTGTTCCTGGTCGAGGGCGACAGCGCCGGCGGCTCGGCGAAACAGGGACGGGACCGCCATTTCCAGGCCATCCTTCCCTTGCGCGGCAAGATCTTGAACGTCGAGCGGGCGCGGTTCGACAGGATGCTGTCCAGCCGTGAGGTCGGCACCCTGATTCAGGCCATGGGCACCGGCATCGGCCGCGACGACTTCAACATCGAGAAGCTGCGCTATCACAAGATCGTGATCATGACGGACGCCGACGTGGACGGCGCCCATATCCGAACGCTCCTGCTCACCTTCTTCTATCGCCAGATGCCGGAGATCATCGAGCGCGGGCATCTCTTCATCGCCCAGCCGCCCCTCTACAAGGTCGCCAAGGGACGTTCCGAAGTCTACCTCAAGGACGATGCGGCGCTCGATCAATATTTGGTCGACGCCGGCATTGGCGGCATGGTCCTGGAATCCGCCGAAGGGACCCGATCCGGCGAGGACCTGCGGGCGCTTGCCGATCATGCACGCCGGATGCGGACTCTGATGCGCTATGTTCCCCGGCGCTACGACTGGACCATCATCGAGGCCTTGGCCTTGTCGGGCGCCCTCGATCCCCAGCTCGAGCCGGCCCAGCGTAGCGAGGCGCTTGCACGGGCCGCCGCGTGGCTCAACCCGGGCGACGATGAAGCCGTCTGGACGGCGGAGATCGGCACGGATGGCGACTATGTCCTGCGCCGGCTGTGGCGGGGCGTCACCGATCACCACGTCGTCGATCACAAGTTCCTCGTGTCGGCGGAAGCCCGCAAGCTGCACAGCCTGTCCAGCGAACAGGCGGCCGCTTACGCGAAACCTTCCCGGCTCGTGTCGCTCAGGACCGCTCAGGCCGAGGCCGCGGATGGCGAGGGTGACGAGCAGGCGGTTCCCGCCAAGGGGGTTCGGGTCAGCCGTCCGAGCGAGCTGCTCGAGGCGATCCTCGCCGCCGGCCGCAAGGGCCTGAGCATCCAGCGCTACAAGGGCCTCGGCGAGATGAACGCGGACCAGCTTTGGGAAACGACGCTCGATCCGACCAACCGTTCGCTGCTCAAGGTCGAGGTGGCACAGGCCGATGTGGCGGACGAAATCTTTACGCGACTGATGGGCGACGTCGTCGAGCCGCGGCGGGACTTCATCCAGGAGAATGCGCTGAACGTCGCCAATCTCGACGTTTGACCCTCGCCTGACGAGCTTCGCCTGAAGCGAGGACCAGGGCCGAAATCGAAGCCAGAATCAATGCACGCATCCTTCGTCTTCCCGCAGGATGATGTAACAGTATCATATGCGAGGTGGGTGAAAGGCAATCGAATAGTCGAGGGTCAGGCGGCGTTCGGCGCCTGGCCCGCGGTGCGGAACGGCACGACCCGAGCGGCCGCGATGATTCGGGCCTCCGCGGGGACCATGGGAGGGGCGAGAGCGAAGCCCTGGCCGTCTCGGCACCCGAGCCGGCGAAGCAAGGCGAGCTGGTCGGCCGTCTCGATATGTTCGGCGATGCAGGGGACGTTGAGCGACGCGCAAAGGTCGAGCACGCCCTTGAACAAACGCATCGCCGCGGGCGACTCGGCTGCCCCGGTAAGGAGCGAACCGTCGAGCTTGATCGCGTCGAAGAACATCTCGCGCAGGTAGGAGATGGAGGCGTAACCCGCGCCGAAATCGTCGAGCACGACCCGCGCGCCGGCGCTCCGCAGCGCCTTCAGATTGAGCCTGGCCGTTTCGAAATCCGCGAGCAGCGCTGTCTCGGTCACCTCGATCTGGAGCCGCTCGGGAGCCAGATGCTCGCGCTCCACCGCGGCAAGGATCTGCTTGGCCGAGCTCGCCGAGCAAAGCTGCACCGCGCTGAGATTGAAGGACAGGTGCACGGCGTCGGGCCAATGCGCCGCTTCCCGTGCGGCGCCGGCCAGTAGGCTGGCACTGATCGCCTCGATCGCATTGATCTGCTCGGTGATCGGGATGAATTCGGACGGTGCGATGGCGCCGAGCTCGGGGTGATGCCAGCGCGCCAGCGCCTCGAAGGCTCGGATCGAGCCGCTGCGCAGGTCGAAGATCGGCTGGAACACCAGTCGCATCTGATCGTGGACTTCACGCGTCCGAAGCGCCTGCTCGATCGCACCCCGGCGCGAGTTCGCCCGCTCGAGTTCGGGCGTGAACAGCGCCACGCTTCCTTTGCCCTGATCCTTGCCGTTGTAGAGAGCGGCGTCGCCGCGGCGCAAGGCGAGCGCTTCATCGCTCTCGCCGGGCCGGAGCAGCACCAGCCCGCAGCAGGAAGACAGTCGGAACTCGCGCCCGTCCGAGCGATAAGGCTGGCCGAGTACTTCAGTCAAAGCTCGCCCGGCTGCGATCGCCGCTTCGCCGTCCCGTGCCTCGAGTATCAGAGCGAATTCGTCGCCGCCGATCCGAGCCGCCAGTACCGCCGCCGGGTGCGCTCGAAGCCGGGCGGCCACCTCCACGAGAACCGAATCGCCCGCAGCATGTCCGAAAGTGTCGTTGATCGGCTTGAACCCGTCGAGATCGAGCAGCGCCAGAACGAACGGTGTTCCGGTCGAATCGCCGAGACGTCGACTGAGCGCGTGCAGGAAGGCACGACGGTTCGCCAGACCGGTCAGCGGGTCACTGTCGGCGATCCGCTTGACCCTGGCCTTCTCCGCCAGCGCTTCCTGCTTTGCAAGCTGAGCCAGTTCGCGGTCGTTTTCGACGGCCGAGCGGGAACGGACGATCTCGACGAATCCCTGGTCCTGCAGACCGATGAGCCGCAACGTCAGCAAGGCGATCAGCGCCAGGCAGACGCCGACTCCCAGATGGGCGGATTGCGGTGAAAAGGCGAGGAAGAGCGAGAAGGGCAGAGCGAAAAGCAGCAATGGGAGCCTCGCTGCCGCAGGAAAGCCGCTCAGCCCGTATGCAACGCCGACTGCAGCCAGCGAGGCAAAGAGGATGACGAGATCCTGCTTATATTCGCCTTCGGAATCCCACAGGAAGTTGATCGACCAGAAGGTGGCCGCCAGGCTGAACCCGGCGGCGAGATAGAGCGCTCTGCGGAGCTCGACCAGAATCTTCTCGGGCGGGAAATCGCGACGACGGTTGCGCACCCAGTGGACCAGCCGAACGAGCGCGAGGAGGACGAGCAAATTCGCGGGATGGTTGAGCCGGTCGAGACTGAGCCCGTGCCCCAGATGGAAGCCGAACACATTGGCGAGCACCAGCAGATAGACGAGCGGCATCTGGCGCTGGAGCAGTCGATAGCGCTCGCGCAACAGGGCGCGCCCGAACGCCGTCTCCGTTTCCCCCGCGCTCAGCCAACGCCTCAGTCCGCGCGTTTCCGCCTCGCCCATCCGCGGGCCACTAATGGAAAGCGGTTAAGGGAGGATTAGAAGCGCTGGCTCGTGCCGGAGTCATCTTCCTTCCCTCAAAACTTAACCGGGAAGTAATCAACGAACCTCATGATGGTCCTGCGTCACGGCAGGAGCCGCCCGAATGCGCTGCAATGGTGAACCTTTGTCGAGCCCGCTGCCACGGCACGAGGCGCCTTTGCCGGATCCCCGCGGGAGTGACGGACTGATCCTGGTTCGCGCGGAACTTTGCGACCGGCTGGAGTTGCTGCAGCAGGCGGCCGAGCGGATGACCGTTCGCGACATGGTACAGCGTTTAGCAGGAATCCGCACCATCGCGGGTGCCTACGGCCTCGTCCCGGTCGTGGCGCTGACGACGGCGCTCGAGCGAGCCATCCTCTCCCACCCGCGCGGAAGCGTTGCCAGTCTCTACCTCGATCGCCTCCGCGACGCGATTGGCTGCGAGCGAACGGACGACTTGGCGAGCGAGGCACTGCTAGCGTCGGTTTCCGTTCGCCTCGGAGCCTGAACTCAGGCCTGCGGGCCGATCGTGATCAGCCACATGTCCGGCTCCGCCCCGAGGCGCAGCGGCAGGAGGCTTGTTCCAACCCCTGCTCCCACCACCAGGGTCTTGCCCGCTTCGTCGACTCGCCCGCAGGCGTAACGCTCGCCAAAGTCGGACATCGTCGAGATCGCCCCAATCAGTGGCAACCGGATCTGCCCGCAATGCGTATGCCCCGCGACCATCAGCCCGACCGTCGACGGCAGGCGTGGGAAAGGGTCCGGATCGTGGCTGAGAAGAATCTTCGCGCCCGGCAACCGCTCCATCGCCGACAGCGTCGCTTCAAGATCGTCATGGCCGGTGAAGGCATCATCCAGTCCGCCGATTGCCAGCGGACCTGCGGCCGCCGCCGAATTGCCGAGCACGTGGATTTCGGCTCGCCTGAGCTCGGCTCGTGCTTGCTCCGCATCCCGCCAGTGATCATGGTTCCCGAGAACCGCGTACGTCCCCAGCCGCGGCCGCAGCGCCCCGAGTGGAGCAATCGCCTCCGCTAGGCCGTATCGCCGGGTCGCCGTTCGCTTGTCGCTCACCAGATCGCCGGCGATCAACACCAGATCCGGCCGTAGCCCGTTGATCTGCGCAACGATCCGCTGGAGGCGCGAGGGCGGCATCTCGGGGCCGGCGACATGGATGTCGGAGATCAGCAGAACCGTCACCGGCGACTGAGCCGCGGGCCAGTCGCTCAACCCGACCCGAGTTTCGCGAACGATGGGATCGGCCGTAGCCGTTCGGTAGCTCCAGCCGAGCAGGAGTGAACCCGCGAACAGGAGGAACAGGAAGAGCCTGAAGATCGTCATGGCTTGCCTGAAGGGGCGCCTAGCTGAGATGGGTGACCGGATGCGAGACTTCTCCCAGCTACTCGACAGTCTTGTCTATACCCGCTCGCGAACCGCGAAGCTCAAGCTGATCGGGGACTATCTCAAGCGGACCCCCGATCCGGATCGCGGCTACGCCCTTGCCGCACTCACCGGCGAACTCAACCTGCCGTCGATCAAGTCGGCGGCAATCCGCGCGATCGTCGAGCAGCGGGTCGACCCGATGCTTTTCAACATGAGTTGGGACTATGTCGGCGATCTCGCCGAAACGGCGGCGCTGCTTTGGCCCAAGCCGGTCGAGCAGGGTTCCGATCTGGATGACGGCACACTTCGGATTTCCAACGTCGTCGAGCGGCTGGCGAGCCTCGGCCGCGCCGAGGCCCCCGGCGCTTTGGCCGCGATGCTCGATCACCTTGATTCGAGCGGTCGTTACGCCTTGCTCAAGCTGGCGACCGGGGAGCTGCGCATCGGCGTATCCGCCCGCCTCGCCAAGGTGGCGCTGGCGCAGGCCTTCGAACTGGACGTCGATGCCGTCGAGGAGGTCTGGCACGGAATCGATCCCCCCTATTTGCCGCTCTTCGCCTGGGCCGAGGGCCAGGGGCCGCAACCCACCACGCAAGACGTCCCGGTCTTCCGTCCCTTCATGCTTGCTCATCCGCTGGATGATCTGCGCTTGGCGATGGAGGATTATGCCGCCGAGTGGAAATGGGACGGCATCCGGGTGCAGATTGTCCGCGCCGGTGGGGAAACCCGACTCTATAGCCGCGCCGGGGACGATATCAGCCGCACCTTTCCGGAAATCGCCGAAGCCTTCGACCTCGATGGCGTTCTCGATGGCGAACTGCTGGTGAAGGGCGAATTCCAGGGTGGCGAGGCAGCCAGCTTCAACGCGCTTCAGCAGCGGCTCGGACGGAAGGCCGTCTCCTCGAGGATGCTCGCCGACTATCCCGCCTTCGTCCGGGTCTATGACATATTGATCGATGGGCGCGAGGATGTTCGACAGCTCGCATGGTCGGCGCGGCGGCATCGGCTCGAGCGGATGGTCCCGCGCCTCGATCCAGAGCGATTCGATCTTTCGGCGCTGATCGAGGCGGCGACGTTCGACGAGCTCGAGGCCATCCGGGCCGGCACCCACGATGCCTCGATCGAAGGCGTGATGCTCAAGCGCCGCGACAGCCCCTATGTTGCGGGTCGGCGGACAGGCTTCTGGTACAAATGGAAACGTGATCCGCTCACCGCCGACTGCGTTCTGATGTATGCGGCGAGAGGCAGCGGCAAGCGCTCGTCATTCTATTCCGACTTTACGTTCGGCTGCTTGAACGAAGAAGGCGAGTTGCTCCCGGTCGGCAAGGCCTATTTCGGCTTCACGGATGAAGAGCTGATCTGGCTGGACCGCTTCGTCCGCAACAACACGATCCAGCGCTTCGGACCGGTTCGCGAGGTGGAGAAAACTCTGGTGCTCGAAGTGGCGTTCGACTCGATTCACGAGAGCAAGCGGCACAAGTCGGGCCTCGCCATGCGCTTTCCCCGAATCTCGCGGATCCGAACCGACAAGCCCGCGGCAGAGGCCGACACGATCGAGACTCTGCGCCGAATGGTGACTTGAACCCCGATGGGCCGTTCGCCGGACGGCGAGAGCCCGCCGCCGAACGGCGGCGGGCCCTGCACTGCGTGGGATCTACTGGATCGGGGCGAGGTTCACGGCCGCGGTCTTGCCGCGCCGGTCAACTTCCAGCTCGAACTCAAGCCGATCGCCTTCGTTGAGGGAAATCATTCCCGCACGCTCGACCGCCGAAATGTGAACAAAGGCATCCGGCTGTCCATCGTCACGAGTGATGAACCCGAAGCCCTTGGTCGCATTGAAGAACTTGACGGTGCCGGTCGCTTTCTCGCCGGTCAGCTGACGCTGCGGCCCGCGCTCCTTGGGCGCGCCTCGGTCTTCCACCGGCATCGGCTCGCCTTCGATTCGAAGATCGGTCGCCGAAATCCGGCCGCCGCGGTCGACGAGCGTGAATTCGAGCGGCTGCCCCTCGGCCAGGCCGGTAAGGCCGGCCTGTTCGACCGCGGAGATATGGACGAACACGTCCTCACCGCCATCGTCGCGAACGATGAAGCCGAAGCCCTTCTGAGCGTTGAAGAATTTGACGATGCCTTTGCCCTCGCCAACGACCTGCGGGGGCATTCCGCCGCCCCTGGGGCCGCCGAAGCCGCCGCCGCCGCCGCCGCGGGGACCGCCGAAGCCGCCACCACCGCCGCCGCCGCCGCGATAACCGCCGCCGCCGCCACCACCACCGAAGCGGTCGCCGCCACCGAAACGGTCGCCACCGCCGCCGAAGCCGCCGCGTTCACCAAATCCGCCGCTGTAGACGTCGTCCCCGAAAGTGTCGCGCTTGTCTCTGCCGCGCCCGCCGCGCTCACCACGGCGCCCTCTGTCGAAACCCATTTGAATCAATTACTTTCCAGCGCCCAAAATCCTATTAGAACCGCCGCGCTGGGCTGACTGCGCAAAGGCCTTCGCGCCGGAACGGCCGGCACGCGGGCTAATCTATACCTGAAAATATTGTTTGGTGCGAGCGACTTTCGACTCAAGTCTTAGATCGGCTCAAGCAGAGCCTTCGAACTAGATCTATTTCAGGTCCAGAAAAGCCGCCATCGCTGCATTCAGGCCAAGCGTGACGCATTGCGGCACGACCCCCTCTGCCGCTATGCAGCAGCGCTGCCGAACCACTGGGGAGCCGTATGATCGAAGCCATGAGCATCTTTGCGCAACCCGAAGCCTGGGCTGCGCTCATCACCCTCATCGTCATGGAGGTGGTGCTCGGCATCGACAACCTGATCTTCATCTCGATCCTGTCCAACAAGCTGCCCGAGGCGCAGCGGCAGCGGGCTCGCCGGATCGGCATCAGCCTCGCTCTCATCATGCGCCTCGCTTTGCTGTCGATGATCGCGTGGCTTGTCGGGCTGACGGCTCCGGTCTTCGACCTCGGCATCCAGGGTTCGCCTGGGGCGCATGGCGAACCGACCTTCGAGACGCAATTCTCCTGGCGCGACCTGATCCTGATCGCGGGCGGCCTCTTCCTCGTCTGGAAGGCGACGAAGGAAATTCATCACAACGTCGATTCTCGACCGTCGGACGACGTCTTCGACACTTCCAAGGCGGCTCTCGGCTTCGGAGCGGCGATCTTCCAGATCCTTCTGCTCGATCTCGTCTTCTCGATCGACTCGATCCTGACCGCGGTCGGCATGACCGAGCATCTGCCAATCATGGTGGTGGCAGTACTCTTTGCGGTTGTGGTGATGCTCCTGGCCGCCGATCCGCTCGCCAATTTCATCCACAAGAACCCGACCGTTGTGATGCTCGCGCTCGGCTTCCTGCTGATGATCGGTGCGGTGCTGATCGCCGACGGCTTCGGCGTTCATGTGCCCAAGGGCTATATCTATGCGGCCATGGCTTTCTCGGCTCTCGTGGAAGGGCTGAACATGATGTCGCGGCGCGCAAAGGCTCGAAAGAGCCCCTCCGAGTCTGCCGAGGCGTCAATCGACACGGGCCATTGAGCGTTCAGGCGCTTCCCCCTATCTCGGGAAGCGCATGACCGTATATTTCCACGAAGAAGATCTCCCCGCGAACGTTCTCGCAGAGGGTCCGATCGCCGTCGACACCGAGACGATGGGCCTGCAGCTGGGCCGCGACCGCCTGTGCGTCGTCCAGATCGCCGACGGGCGGGGCGACGAACATCTCGTCCGCTTCTCGCCCCGCAGCGACTATGCGGCCCCGATACTCAAATCGGTGCTGGCCGATCCGGAGCGGCTGAAGCTCTACCATTTCGCCCGCTTCGACATCGCTTCGATCCGGGCCTATCTCGGGGTGATGCCGGCGCCCGTTTATTGCACCAAGACGGCTTCGCGGCTCGTTCGCACCTATACCGACCGACATGGCCTCAAGGACCTTGTCAGAGAACTGCTCGGCCAGGAGATTTCCAAACAGCAGCAGACCTCCGACTGGGGAGCGCCGGAGCTCAGCGACGCCCAGAAGGATTATGCCGCCTCGGACGTTCGCTACCTTCACGCGCTGAAGGAAAAGCTTGACGAACGTCTGGAGCGAGAAGGTCGAACCGCGCTGGCCCAGGCCTGCTTCGACTTTCTCCCGCACCGTTCGCTGCTCGATCTGGCCGGTTGGGCGGATCAGGACATCTTCGCCCATGTCTGAGCTGGCCGAAAGCGAGCGCATACAGAAGCGCGGCTGGGCCGCTCCAGGGGGCGCTCACGACAGCCTCATCAGGCTTCTGAAGATCGCCTTGCCGGCTCTGATCGGAGTCGTTCTCGCCTTTCTCGCCTTCTCGCCGCTCGAGGACAAGCAGGAGGTCAGCTTCATTCTCGACAAGAACAAGGTCGAGCATGCCGAAGAAAGGATGCGAGTCGAATCGGCGCAATATCGGGGTCAGGACAATCGCGGCCGCCCCTTCGTGCTGAACGCCGGCTCGGCACTCCAGCAGAGCGCCGCCCGGCCGATCGTCGACATAACCGACATGCGCGCCCAGATCCTTCTGGACGACGGCCCGGCACGACTCACCGCGGATCGCGGGCGCTACAATATGGAGAAGGACCAGGTCGACGTCACCGGCCCGATCCTCTTCACCGCCGCCGACGGCTACCGCCTCGCGACCCGCGACGTCACCGCCGATCTTCGCGAGCGCCGACTCGAGAGCGACGGACCGGTCCAGGGGCAGATGCCGCTTGGCCGGTTCAGCGCGAACGCAATGGAGGTCAGCCTTCCCGATCGGCGGGTCGTCCTCACGGGGCGGGCCCGGCTTCACATTGTCCAGGGAGGCATGCGATGAACAGATCGCCTCTCTGGCTTGCTCTGGCTTTGGCCGGCGGTCTGGCCGGCGCCCAGATGGCGATTGGACAGGGCGCCGCCTCGGCGCTGAAGGGCCATGACACCGATGCGCCAGTGGACGTCGCGGCGGACCGGATCGAAGTGCAGGATCGCGCCGACCGGGCCATTTTCAGCGGCAATGTCGAGGTTCGGCAAGGCCGCCTCCAGCTCAGCACGTCGCGCCTCACCGTCGCCTATGCCGATACCGGCGGGATCGAAATCAAACGTCTCGAGGCGAGCGGAGGGGTGACCCTGCGCAGTCCGTCGGAAACGGCGCGCAGCCGCTATGCCATCTACGACCTCGACCGGAGGCTGGTCACGATGATCGGCGACGTGACCCTGGCCCGCGGGGAATCGCGAGTTCAGGGGGGCCGTCTCGTCCTCGATCTCGACAGCGGCCGCGCGGTGATGGACGGCGGCGCTCCCGGTGTCCAGGAAAGCGGCGGCCGGGTGAAGGGGCGATTCACCGTGCCGCAGCGGGGCGGCAGCTGAGCCGCAACGCAGGTGCCAAATTCGCCCATGCAAGATTCTTGCCGTTGAGCCTGCGATCCGGATCGCCTAGGGAAGCCAAGGGGATAACTGACGCTGATGAACGAGACGCTCCAGATCGAACGTCCTGACGCCGCGGCCGCGGTCGGCGACGTTTCGCGCGGACTTTCCGTCATCTCGATCGCCAAGTCCTACGACAAGAAGGCCGTGCTCACCGATGTTTCGCTAGGCGTCGACCGCGGCGAAGTGCTCGGCCTGCTCGGTCCGAACGGCGCCGGGAAGACGACCTGCTTCTATTCCATCATGGGCCTGGTAAGGCCGGATTCCGGCCGCATCCTGCTCGACGGCCAGGACATTACCGGTCTTCCGATGTACCGCCGGGCCATTCTCGGACTCGGCTATCTTCCGCAGGAAACCTCGATCTTCCGCGGGCTGACGGTTTCGCAGAACATCATGGCCGTGCTCGAGGTGGCGGAGCCGGACAAGGGGGCTCGGGGGGAGCGGCTCGAGCAACTCCTCGCCGAATTCCATATCGAGCGGCTGCGCGATGCGCCGGCCATGGCCTTGTCGGGGGGAGAGCGGCGGCGCTGCGAAATCGCCCGGGCGCTCGCGGCCAATCCGTCGATCATGCTGCTTGACGAGCCGTTTGCCGGGATCGACCCGATTTCGATCCAGGACATTCGCGACCTGATCGGCGAGCTGAAGAAGCGCAACATCGGTGTCCTCATCACCGATCACAACGTCCGCGAGACGCTCGACATCGTCGACCGGGCCTGCATCATCTATGGCGGCCAGGTGCTCTTCGCCGGAAGCCCCGACGACCTCGTGCGCGATCCGAACGTCCGTCGCCTCTATCTCGGCGAAAGCTTCGAGTTGTAGACCATGTCGCTGGGTCCCCGTCTCGACCTTCGACAGTCCCAGTCGCTGGTGATGACCCCCCAGCTTCAGCAGGCGATCCGCCTGCTGGCGCTGTCCAATCTGGAGGTCGAGACCTTCATCGCCGAAGAGATCGAGAAGAACCCGTTGCTCGACAGTGGAAGCGGCGAGCCGGAAGCGGCGGGCGAAGCGGCAGAGCCCGAACCGATCCTCGTGGAGCGCGAGGAGCCCGCCACGGTCGACGAGCTGGTGATCTCCGGCGATGCGACGACCGATTCGCCGCTCGACGTGGACTTCAACAGCGAAGACTTCCACCAGGACAGCCGGGCCGATGCAATGCTGGGTCTCGACGGCGGCCTGGGCCTTTCAGCAACCGGAAGCGGCGGCGGCAGCGAGGACGGTACCGATTTCGACAGCTTTGCCGCCGATCAGGTGTCGCTCCATGATCATCTTCGCCGCCAGGCCGGCGAGTGCCTCAAGGGCGCCGACCTGATCATTGCCGACCAGATCATCGACCAGATCGAGGAGACCGGCTACTTTCTCGCTTCGCTGCTCGACATTGCCCAGCGCCTGAACGTTCCACTGCACGAGGTCGAGCGCGTACTTGCCGTCATCCAGACGTTCGACCCGGCGGGCATCGGCGCTCGCAACCTCGCGGAATGTCTTGCGCTTCAGGCTCAGGATGCCAACCGTTACGACCCGGCCATGGCGCGGCTGATCGCGAATCTCGATTATCTCGCCAAGGGCAATCTGGCGGCGCTGAGGCGCATCTGCGGCGTCGACGACGAGGATCTCGCCGACATGATCCGCGAGCTGCGTGCTTACGACCCCAAGCCGGGTTGCCGCTTCACGAGCTCGGAGCGGGTCGACTCGATCATAGCCGACGTTTTCGTCGCCCGGCGCGGCAATGGCTGGGCCGTCGAGCTGAACAGCGCGACCCTTCCGAAGCTCCTCGTCAACCGGACCTATTATGCCGAGTTGTCCGGCGGATCGCAGAACAGGCAATCTCGCGCCTGGCTTTCCGAATGTCTGCAAAGCGCCAACTGGCTGATCAAGGCGCTCGACCAGCGCGCCCGGACGATCGTGAAGGTGGCAAGCGAGATCGTCACGGCCCAGGAAGGCTTTTTTCGCCACGGAGTCTCGCACCTGAAGCCGCTGACTCTCCGGGCCGTGGCCGAAAAGATCGGGATGCACGAATCGACGGTAAGCCGGGTCACATCCAACAAATATCTGTCCTGCGACCGGGGCCTGTTCGAGCTCAAATATTTCTTCACCAGCGGAATCCAGTCGGCCGATGGCGGCGATGCCGTTTCGGCGGAAGCGGTGAAGAGCCGGATCAAGGCTCTGATCGCTGCCGAGGATCCGGGGAAGATCCTGTCCGACGACCAGCTCGTCGATATGCTCAAGGGCGAAGGTTTCGACATCGCCCGGCGAACCGTCGCAAAGTATCGCGAGGCAATGGGGATCGGCTCGTCCGTCCAGCGCCGGCGGCAGAAAGCCATCGGTCGAGCGGCGTGACCGTGAAGGCGCTTGCGGGACTCATCGCCGCAGTCGGACTCCTTGCCGCTTGCGCAACGCCCGAAAACCGACTTCGCCAAGGGCTCGAAAATGCGGGACTGTCGAAATCCATGGCCGGCTGCATGGCCCGGCGAATGGTCGACCGGCTGTCGCTGATCCAGCTCCGGCGACTCGCAGACTTGCCTTACGCCCGGGAGGAACGCAGCGTGACAAGCTTCCTCCACCGGGTCCGAGCCCTCAGGGATCCCGAAATCTGGAGCATCGCCTCCGGTGCCGCAGCGCGGTGCGCGCTCGATCGCGACTGAAAGCTTTTGCCTCAATCAGGCGGGCCGGCGATCGGCTTTTTGCTTCTTGCGCACCCGCAGCGCATCGATCGTGCAAACTCGTCCCCTTCGGTTTGAAGGGCTGAAGTGCGCGGCATATCTCGCGCCGATGACGACTGCTGCTGAACCTTCTCCATCCCTCCGCTGGCCCTCCTTCGGCGTTCAGGTGACCATCGGAATGGGTGTCGGCATTGTGCTCGGGCTGGCTGCCAGGGCCCTCGGCAGCGACAGCAACTGGCTTGCCGAAACGCTGGCCACGGTCGGGTCGATCTTCGTCCAGCTTCTCAAGGCGGTGGTTCCGCCGCTCGTGTTCACGGCCATCGTCGCCAGCATCGCCGACCTCGGCGCGATGGCCAATGCCGCTCGCCTCGCCTGGCGAACGCTGCTCTGGTTCGCGATCACGGCGGCAATCGCCGTGGCGATCGGTCTGATGGTCGGAACCTTGCTCGAGCCCGGCCGCCATGCAGGAGTTGCGGCGTCAGCGGCGCAGGCGCCCTCCAGCCTTGGCGGGTGGACCGATTTCCTCCGAGGCGTCGTTCCAGCCAATTTCCTCGGACTGACCGTCCTGACAAGTCTCGGCGAAGACGGGCACGCGACCAGCACCGTCGGCTTCAACATCCTCCTGGTGCTGGTGCTGTCGATCGTCCTCGGCATTGCGGCCGTTCGAAGCGGCGAAAAGGGCGCTCCGTTCATTGCCTTTGCCCGGTCGGCACTGGCGGTGGTGCGGCGGGTCCTTTGGTGGATCATCCGCCTGACTCCGATCGGTACGGCCGGTTTGCTCGGAACGGCCGTGGCACGCTACGGCTGGAGCGCTCTGGCCCAGCTCGGCCAGTTCGCGCTCGCCGTCTATGTCGGGCTTGGGCTGGTCCTGTTCGTCGTCTACCCTCTGCTCCTTCGCCTGAACGGCCTCAGCCCGTCGCGCTTCTTTGCCGGTGCGTGGCCGGCGATCCAGCTGGGCTTCGTTTCGCGTTCGTCGGTCGGGACTCTTCCGGTCACCGAGGAGGTGACGGTGCGAGCGCTCCAGGTTCCGAGGGCCTATGCCGCCTTCGCGGTTCCGCTCGGGGCAACGACGAAGATGGACGGGTGCGCCGGAATCTATCCCGCGGTCGCCGCTTTGTTCGTTGCCCAATATTACGGCATATCCCTTGGACCAGCGGACTATCTGCTGATTGCCGCCGTTTCGGTGCTCGGTTCGGCCGCTACGGCTGGCGTCACCGGCGCAACCGTCATGCTGACTCTCACCCTCTCCACGCTCGGTTTGCCACTGGAAGGCGTGGGACTTCTGCTTGCCATCGATCCGATTCTCGACATGGGCCGAACCGCGGTCAACGTGGCGGGACAGGCGCTCGTGCCGACGATCGTTGCCCGGCGCGAGGGCATGATCCCGCCTGAGACCTTGGACGTCGCTTTGTCGGAAACGAACCTCCAGCCGGTCCGTTGAGCTTCCCGAGAAGGAGGCAGCGATGACCGACAACAAGAAGAAGGGCGATTTCGATCAGTGGCAGAACGAGGACAAGGGCGGCGACAAGAAGCAGCGCGAGGATCGCAACGAGAATAGCCGGACCGGCAGCCAGAACAGCGGCGGCGGCGGACGCGAATGAGCCGGAGCGAGCGGCTTCCCATCCGCGGCGGGCTGTGCTTTAGGCGCGCCTCATGAACATTCATGAATATCAGGCCAAGGAGCTTCTGGCCAAGTTCGGAGTCCCGGTTCCGGCCGGCTACCCCGCTTTCAGCATCGAGGAAGCGGTTGCGGCCGCGCAGAAGCTTCCCGGACCCCTTTTCGTCGTCAAGGCGCAGATCCATGCAGGTGGTCGCGGCAAGGGCAAGTTCAAGGAGCTCGGCCCCGACGCCAAGGGCGGGGTCCGGCTCGCCAGCACGGTCGAGGAAGTGCGCTCCCATGCCGAGGACATGCTGGGCAGGACGCTGGTCACGGTCCAGACCGGACCGGAGGGCAAGCAGGTCAACCGCCTCTACATCACCGATGGCGTCGACATCGCCCGCGAATTCTACCTTGCCCTGCTCGTCGATCGAAAGACCGGCCGGGTAGCCTTCGTCGTTTCGACCGAAGGCGGGATGAACATCGAGGATGTGGCTCACGACACGCCGGAGAAGATCCACACCTTCACCGTCGATCCGGCGACCGGCTTCATGCCGCATCACGGCCGGGCCGTCGCTCACGCTCTGGGCCTCGAGGGCGAGCTCAACAAGCAGGCTCAGAAGCTGTCCAAGCAGCTCTACGAGGCCTTCATCGGCACCGACGCCTCGCAGATCGAGGTCAACCCGCTCGCCGTCACCGATGACGGTCGGCTGCTGGTGCTCGATGCCAAGGTCGGTTTCGATTCGAATGCCGGCTTCCGCCACTCCGATCTCGAATCGCTTCGCGACGAGTCGGAGGAAGATCCGATGGAGCTCGAGGCTTCGCGGCACGACCTCGCTTATATCAAGCTCGACGGCAATATCGGCTGCATGGTCAACGGCGCCGGCCTCGCCATGGCGACGATGGACATCATCAAGCTGAACGGCGCCGAGCCGGCCAACTTCCTGGATGTCGGCGGCGGCGCTTCGAAAGAGAAGGTCACGGCCGCGTTCAAGATCATCCTCTCCGATCCGGCCGTCGAAGGAATCCTCGTCAACATTTTCGGCGGGATCATGCGCTGCGACATCATCGCCGAAGGAATCATCGCCGCCGCGCGCGAAGTGGACCTGAACGTGCCTCTGGTGGTTCGGCTTGAAGGCACCAACGTCGAGGCCGGCAAGGCGATCCTTGCCGACTCGGGCCTTCCGATCGTTCCCGCGGACAATCTTGGCGACGCCGCACGGAAGATCGTCGCTCAGGTTCGGGAGAAGGTGCCGGCTTGACGTTCGCGTAAGGTGCGCGGCAAGACGTTCCGACGAATTTGAGTCATCCGGGATTGACCGGGTCTCACTCCCATTCAGCGGTGAGATGCCAGCTTTCGCTGGACTGACGAGCAGGAGGTGCTGAGAATGAAGCTGCTGGTCGCCGTCAAACGGGTGATCGACTTCAACGTCAAGCCGCGGATCAAGGCGGACCAGACGGGGATCGATCTCGCCAACGTCAAGATGAGCATGAACCCTTTCGACGAGATTGCCGTCGAGGAGGCCATCCGGCTCAAGGAAAAGGGCATCGCCACCGAAATCGTGGCGGTATCGATCGGCCCGGCCAAGGCGCAGGAAACGCTTCGTACGGCCCTCGCCATGGGCGCGGATCGCGCCATCCTCGTCCAGACCGATGACGAAGTCGAACCTCTGGCCGTTGCCAAGATCCTCGCGAAGATCGCTCAGGAGGAGCAGCCGGGGCTGTTCATCCTCGGCAAGCAGGCGATCGACGATGATTCGAATCAGACCGGGCAGATGTTGGCGGCCCTCCTGAACTGGCCTCAGGGCACCTTCGCTTCCAAGGTCGAAGTCGATGGCGCCGAGGGCGTCAATGTCACCCGGGAAGTGGACGGCGGGCTCGAAACTGTGAAGCTCAAGATTCCGGCGGTCGTCACCACCGACCTCCGGCTCAACGAGCCGCGCTACGCTTCCTTGCCCAACATCATGAAGGCCAAGTCGAAGCCGCTCGCGCAAAAGACGCCCGCCGATTACGGCGTCGACACCACGCCGCGGCTGACCACCCTCCGGGTGACCGAGCCGCCGAAGCGCCAGGCGGGCGTGAAAGTCGGTTCGGTCGACGAGCTGATCGACAAGGTCAGGGAAACGGGAGTGATCGGATGAAGACGCTCGTCTGGGTTGAGCACGAGGAAGGACAGCTCAAGGACGCCACCCTCGGAACCGTCACGGCGGCTTCCAGGCTGGGCGAAGTCGATCTGATCGTCGCCGGTCAGGGCGTCGGTGGAGTGGCCGAGGCGGCAGCCAAGATTGCCGGGGTTGGAACGGTGCGGGTTGCTGACGATCCCGCTTATGGTCATGGGCTGGCGGAGAATGTGGCCCCGCTCGTGGCGCAGCTGATGGAAGGCTATGACGCCTTCCTCGCTCCTGCGACGACGACCGGCAAGAACATCGCGCCCCGAGTGGCCGCCCTGCTCGACGTGATGCAGATCTCGGACATCCTGTCGGTCGAGGGCGAGGACAGTTTCACTCGCCCCATCTATGCCGGCAACGCGATCGCCACGGTCAGGAGTGCCGATTCCAAGAAGGTCATCACGGTTCGGACCACGGCCTTCGAAAAGGCGGCAAGTGAAGGCGGCTCGGCTCAGGTGGAAGCCGTGTCGGGACCGGGAGACCAGGGCCTGTCCAGCTTCGTCGGGGCCGAGATCGCCCACAGCGAGCGGCCCGAGCTGACCAGCGCGAAGATCATCGTCTCCGGAGGACGAGCGCTCGGCTCGAGCGAGGCCTTCCATCAATATATCGAGCCGCTCGCCGACAAGCTCGGAGCGGCTGTCGGCGCCAGCCGAGCCGCGGTCGATGCAGGCTATGTCCCCAACGACTATCAGGTCGGCCAGACCGGAAAGGTGGTCGCGCCCGAGCTCTACGTCGCCATCGGCATTTCCGGCGCTATCCAGCACCTCGCCGGGATGAAGGATTCCAAGACGATCGTCGCCATCAACAAGGACGAGGATGCGCCGATCTTCCAGGTCGCCGACATCGGGCTGGTCGGCGACCTGTTCAAGATCGTTCCGGAGCTTACCGAGAAGCTTTGACCGCTCCAATCCTCAGGCGTCTACCGCCTGAGGCAGGGCCGGATAGTCGAGATAGCCGGCGGTTCCCTGCGTGTACCAGGTCGCCATCTGGTCCTTGGTCCAGTCGGCTCCGCGCCGAATCCGCTCCGGCAGATCCGGATTGGAGATGAACGGCCGACCGAAAGCGATCGCATCGGCATGCCCGTCGGCGACGGCTGCGGCCGCGGAGACGGCGTCATAGTCCTGGTTGAGGACGAGGGGCCGGGTGAACACCTTTCGGATCTCCGGCGACACTTTCGGCTGGTCGCTGCGCCCGAACGTTCCCTCGGGGCCCTGCTCGCGAAGCTCGAGGAAGGCAATGCCGAGCCGATCGAGGGCGACGGCTGCGGGAACGAAGACGGAAACGGGATCGCGGTCTTCGACACCTTGGCTGATGCCGTTGGGGGACAGTCGTACGGCCGTTCGATCGGAGCCGATCGCGGCTGCTACGCGCTCTGTGGCTTCGACCAGGAACCGGATCCGGTTCTCCGGCGGACCGCCATATTCGTCGTCCCGCAGATTGGCGCTGTCGCGGAGGAATTGGTCGATCAGATAGCCGTTGGCGCCGTGCAGCTGAACCCCGTCGAAGCCGGCTGTGCGGGCACTACGAGCTGCCCGCTCATAATCGTCGAGGATCCGCGCGATGTCGTCTCGAGTTGCGGCACGCGCTTCGACATAGGGCTTCTTTCCCGAATAGGTGTGCGCATAAGCCGGCGCGGTCGTCGGCGAGGACGAGACAGGCTGGCCGCCGCCGAGATCGGGATGGACCAGGCGTCCCATGTGCCAGAGCTGGGCGAAGATCCGGCCGCCGGCGCCGTGAACCGCAGCAACGACCGGCTTCCACGCCTCGATCTGCTCCTTGCTCCAAAGGCCCGGTGCGAACGGCCAGCCAAGGCCTTCGCGGCTTATTCCGGTCGCTTCGGAGATGATCAGGCCGGCACTGGCCCGCTGCGCATAATATTCCGCCATGATCGGGGTCGGAACCGCGGCACGCGTGGCCCGCGCGCGGGTGAGCGGCGCCATCAGGATTCGATTCGTCGCCGTCACGGCGCCGAGCTGAACGGGATCGAACAGGCTGGTCATCGGGATCTCCTTGAACTCCGGATGAGATAGACTGACCGATGAATAGTTCAATATTCCCGAACTATCAAAATTTCGCCTTCTGCCATATAGGGGCCTTATGCCCGCTTTCGTTCACCCACGGCTGGAAGACGTGCCGCTCGAGGCGGCCTTGCACGCGCTCGCCGATCCTTCCCGGCTGGAGATCGTCAGGCGCCTGGCTCGAGAAAGCGAGCTATCCTGCTCGGCCGCCGCGGCTGCCGACGTTCCGAAAAGCACGCTCAGCAACCATTTCAGGATCCTTCGCTCGGCTGGGCTGATTCGGACTCGGCCGGCCGGTCGCGATCATCTCAGCTCGCTCAGGCGCGAGGAGTTCGACGCGCGTTTTCCTGGCCTGCTCGACGCGGTTCTCGCTCAGGAAGTGCCTGGCCCGGTAGAAGCCGATATTCCCCAGCGCCGAGCGAGCCGCTAACGCCTTCTCCTGGATGGACCGGGAGGTTGGAATGACGAACTGGCTGCTGGCGTGCATGGCCGCTTTCCTGGTCTGGGGATGCGCGACGTCCCCGTCCGCCGAGGCGGACAGCCTCGACGGCATCGCGCGCGACTATGTCCGCCTGACGCTCGAAGCGGACACGCATGAAGAAGGTTATGTCGACGCCTATTATGGCCCGCCGGAATGGCGCGAAGCGGCGCGTGCCAGCCCCAGACCGGTCGCCGAACTTGCCGCCGAAGCCGCACAGCTGCACAGGCGGCTGTCGGAATTGCCGGTCCCTGCCGACCACTTGGAAGCCCGGCGGCGCGAGTTCCTGATCGCCCAGCTCACGGCGGCGCGCACGCGGCTGCGGATGATCCAGGGCGAACGGCTCAGTTTCGAAGAAGAGGCGCAGGGGCTCTACGGCGTGACTCCTCAGCTCCAGCCTCTAAGCCATTATGATCCGGTGCTCGCCCGGATCGATGCCCTCGTGCCGGGCCCCGGACCGCTGGCCGATCGCGTCGAAGCCTTCATGAACCGCTTCACCATTCCGGCCGACCGGCTGGACGCCGTCATGCGCGCCGCCATCGACGAATGCCGGCGCCGAACCCTTCGACACATTGCCCTTCCGGAAAGCGAGACGTTCACACTCGAGTTCGTGACCGACAAGAGCTGGTCGGGCTACAATTGGTACCAGGGCAATTACCGCAGCCTGATTCAGATCAACACCGACCTGCCGGTGCGCTTGAGCCGAGCGGTCGATCTCGGCTGTCACGAGGGGTATCCCGGCCATCACGCCTTCAATGTCCTGCTCGAGCGCGATCTGGCACGGGGCCGGGGCTGGACCGAGTTCATGGTCTACCCGCTCTATTCGCCGCAGAGCTTCATTGCGGAAGGCACGGCCAATTACGGGATCGAGCTCGCTTTTCCCGGGGAGGAGCGGCTCGAGTTCGAGACCCGGATTCTCTATCCGCTCGCCGGCCTGCCGACCGCCGACGCGGCCCGCTATCTCGCGCTCCAGACGGCGACCCAGGCACTTTCCGGCGCCCGATTCACCATCGCCCGCGATTATCTCGAAGGCCGGCTGAGCCGCGAGCAGGCGGTCGAGCTGACCCAGCGCTACCAGCTCGTGTCCCGCGCGCGGGCGGAGCAATCGGTTGCCTTCACCGATCAGTATCGGAGCTATGTCATCAATTACGGGCTCGGCCGCGACATGGCCCGGCAGCACATAGAGGGCGTCGGGCCGGACGTGGCGACTCGCTGGGCGGCGATGCGTCGGATCCTGTCGGAGCCCACTTTGCCTTCCCATCTGACGGGGGACCGCTGATGCGTTGCTTCTTCGATTCCCGGCAGAGCGCGCATGCGCCGGCGCTGGAACTCCATAACGGCGCCTTCATCCCCTTCGCTGAACATCCCGGACGAGTGGAATCGATCCTGGCGGCGCTGGGCTCTGTGGAAGCGCCGACCGATCATGGCGAAGCTCCGCTACGGGCCGTCCATAGCGGCGACTATGTCGACTTCCTGCGCTCGGCCTGGGACGAGTGGAGGTCCGCAGGACGACCCGGCGATGCCGGGGCCTATGCCTGGCCCGTCGTCCGGCGCCGGCCGCTCAAGCTCCAGCGAATCGACGCCCGACTGGGAGCTTTCAGCTTCGACGCTTCGAGCCCGATCGCCGCCGGCACGTGGGAAGCGGCTTACTGGGGCGCCCAGACGGCCTTGACCGCGCTCGACACTCTGCTCTCCGGGGCGCGCACGGCCTTCGCCCTGTGCCGTCCGCCGGGCCACCATTGCGGCGCCGACTATCTCGGCGGCTATTGCTACCTCAACAACGCCGCCATCGCCGCTGAGGCCGGCATTGCCGCCGGCAAGCGGGTCGCCATCCTCGACATCGACTATCACCACGGCAACGGCACACAGGACATATTCTACGAGCGTGGCGACGTGCTCTTCCTTTCCATCCACGCCGATCCCGCCACCGACTATCCCTATTTCTGGGGGCATGCGGACGAGACGGGCGAGGGCGAGGGGCAAGGCGCGACCCTGAACCTGCCGCTGGCGAGAGGCTCGGACCTCCAGGCCTACCTACCGGCGCTCGATCGGGCGCTGGAGGCGGTCCAAGGGTTCGGAACCGAACTCCTCATCTGTTCCTATGGCGCCGATACGTTCGTCGGAGACCCGATCTCCCACTTCCGGCTGAACACTCAGGATTATCCTGTGCTGGCACGCCGGATCGCCTCGCTGGAACTGCCGACCCTTGTCGTCATGGAGGGCGGTTATGCGGTGGACTCGCTCGGAGCCAACGTCGCCGCCTTCCTTTCGGGCTTCTGACGACGCTCGATGGGCCGGCCGTTGCGCTTGCATGGCGGGCGTCTCGATTCGGGCCGTCGGTACCCGTTGCCGTGGCGACGGCACGCCTGTTTGCAGTAAGAGCCTGACATGGCGAGGGGTCGACGAGAAGGAGTATTGATTGCCGGCGGAGGTCCCGCCGGCTGCCTTGCTGCGCTCGCTTTGGCACGGCTTCGGCCTGATATCCCCTTCCTGATCGTCGAGGAGCAGGAACGGTTCGGCGGCGAAGGCTTCCGCTTGCAACTCGACGCCGAACGCGAGGGGACCGAGCTTCCGTCACGACTGGTCGAGCAAAGCTGGCCCGGATTCTACATCGTCTTGCCGGGCTCCAGCCGCAAGCTGAAGGCGCCGATGACCGGCTTCTCGTCCAGTGCGCTACACCAGGCGATGGTCGAAACGTTGCGACCGGAACAGTATCGACTCGGGACTCGGATCGTTGCGGTTCGCGAGGACGCGCTGGTGCTCGACGGCGGAGAAACGATCAGAGCCGAGGGCGCGATCGACGCGCGCGGAGCCGCCAACCTTTCGATGCTCGAGCTGCTCTACGAGGTACGGCTGGAGCGTGAATATCGCTTCGCTGCGCCGCATCGGGTCGACCGCCCGGTGCTGGTCGACACCAGCCTCAGTTTCAACGGCGGCTCCACCTCGATTCAGTGCATTCCGCTCGCCGAAGACCGGCTGATCGTTGCCGAGGTGGCGGTTGCGGAGCGCGCGTCTCCCGACGCCGAGGCGCCGTCTCGGCTTGATCATTATGTTGCGCAACGCGGCTGGCGCTCGCCTTCGATCGAGGCCGAGCGGATCATCGCCCGACCGCTGCCCTTTGGCGGCGACTTCGCCGCCTTCTGGCGGATTGGCGGCGCCCGCGTGGCGAAGATCGGCGTGCGCGGCGGGTTCCTCAATCCGCTCACGGGAGATTCGGTGGCGGCCGCTGCGCGGACGGCGCGGCTTCTCGCGGAACAACGCGATTTCTCAGGTCCGGCCTTGCATGACCTGTTCGAGGATCAGGCGAGGCAACTCTGGCGCCGCCGCGAGTTTCTCCGCTCCGTGATCGGGGCCCTCGCGTCCGTTCCGCCCGCTGAAAGGCACAGGATATTCGATCGGCTGTACAGGCTCGATCCGAACCTGATCATCGGTCTTCGGACGGACAGCCTCGGAATGTTCGACCGCCGCCGGGTCCATCGCGCACTGAACCCCTGAACCTGAAATCTTCTTTTTTGAAGGTGTGTCGGCAGGATGCGGCCGCGCTCCTTCCACGGCCGCTCGGCTCCGGGTCGGGAGATCGGAATTTTGTGACTTGAATTCTGCGACAAATGTCGCATGCTACAAACGTAGCGATCGGCTGGTCAGCAGGGCAAGGCGGTGACGGCGAGCATCGGCTCGAACGTCCCGCGGGACCTGGTCGGCGATCGCTCCGAGAAACGAGGAAAGGCCGAGAATGAAGAAGATTGCCTTCGCCGTCGCCGCTCTCGCGAGCGTCGCTCCGGCAACCGCGCAAACCCCGGTCGCCGTTCCCGCCTTCGACTCCGTGCAGCTTCGCGGCGGCGGGCGAGTGACGATCCGTCCGGGCGCTGCTCGGCGGGTCAATCTTGTTCGAGGCAGCCTCGAAATGACTCGGTTCACGGTCGATCAGGACGGTCAGCTCAGGATCGACGCCTGCGTCCGGACCTGTCGCAACTACGACCTGGCTGTGGAGATCGTGACTCCAGATCTTGAGGGTGTCGCGATCCACGGCGGCGGGCAGATCCGTGCCGAAGGCCATTTCCGCCAGCGATCGTCGCTCGCTACCACGATCAGCGGAGGCGGCCTGATCGACGTCACCGCTCTGGCCGCCGAGGCTGTCTCAGCGGCGATCAACGGGGGAGGCTCGATCAGGATTCATCCGCGCCGGACGCTCGCAGTGACGATCAATGGCGGCGGAACGGTCGCCTACCAAGGCGATCCGGCGGTCACCACTCGAATCAATGGCGGCGGAACCGTGCAGCGGGCTTCAGCCCGCTGATCGAAATCGGAAGGGAGACGCGCAGCGGCGACCCCGAACAAGAGCAGGGCGCAGAGCGTCGATCAGGCGAGCCGGCCGCACATCTGGATCGGCTGGGCCATGTTGAAATAGTTGGGAGAGGTAGCCAGCACCGCCTGATGGATTTCCTCGAACTGCTCACGAGTGGCGTCGCCCTCGAGATGAACGGTGAAATTGATCCGTCGATAACCGGGCGGCAGGTTCTCATCGAGGCCGAGGAAGCCGCGAAGGTCGAGCTCGCCCTCGGTTTCGATCCGGCAGTCGTCCAGGTGGATGCCACGTAGCGTCGCCTGTGCCACGTAGCCCACCATCATGCAGGCATTGACCGCGGAAAGCAGAAGTTCCTGGGGATTCGGGGCGGTATCGGTTCCAAGCAATTCTCGCGGCTCGTCGGCAACGATCGTATAGCTCCTCTCGACAGCCTCACCCGCGCAGGTGAAGGACTCGACGACCGATTCGGAGCGCGTCCGTCCTTTCCATTGAGTTCTGACGCGAAAGCTGGCGCTGGCGCATGCCGGATCATTCTTCACCTTCCCGATCATGTCGTCGAGCGCATGAAGGTCGAGGCCGTTGACCGGGGGTCGGCTGGTGACGTCGAGCATGTGTCTTCTCCCCTGTTGTTGCTTGGTCTTCGGCTCAGCAAAGGGCCGGGATGGTCTCGGCGAGCGGCGCCTTCGCGACCGGCAACAAGCCGTCGAGGGTGGCGCGGAAGTTCGGGTGGATCAGTCCGGACTCGATGTAGGTGAAGCGAAGCGCCAGATATTGCTGGCGGAGCAGCCCCGATCGACTTGACGGGCCCAGGCGCCGACCGACCGCGGCCTCGAACGAGTCGAGGTTGAGCTGCGACTGGCCCTTCAGCGCTTCATCCAGAAAGTCGATGATCCCGAGGAACGCGTCGAGTGTCCGGTAGATCTCTTCCGGTGCGCCAAGTCCGGCCGCGAGGTGTTCGGCGATCGCTGTTGCGAGGCGGGCCTGCCGCGACCGCCCTTTGGCGTGATTCCGGAACAGGCTTCGAAAATGCGGATCGAGGTTCCCGCCATTCGAGCTCCCGAGATGGTTCTGCGCCATCCAGCCGACCATGACGATGATGAGCGCGACGGCCAGTGGGTCGCGGCTCAGGATCCGGGCGGTCATTCGATCCGCCGGTCCGATCGTGGCGCACTCCACTCCATATCGTTCGCAGAACAGCTTTCGGACGTGGACAAGAGACGGAGATTGCCTGCCCGGTCCGGGCTCGAAACCGAGCAGAGGCCGGTTGCCTTGGCTGTCCAGCGGCAGCTTGCGGGCGTGATCGAGCAGAAAGGGCTCGATGAACCCGTCGAACAGGCTCGACAGTGTCAGATATTCGCATCCGCGGATCTGGTTCAGGATCCGGCGATCTTCCCGGCCGAGGAAGGGGATGGCCGCGGTTCGCGCCAGCGACTCGGGCATGAATTCCCGACCGAAGTCGAGCGACGGCCGCGAGGAACGATCCTCGCTGATTGGCCTGGCGGCGCGGCAGGAGAACGATCCACCCCCGATTTCGAGTTCGTGATGCATCGGATCCGCCTCTCGCCGCCGAGCGAAAGCTCAGGCGACGGAGGATTGATCGGTGACCGGCTGCTGGAGTGCCAGCGAGCCGAGGACGCCGCTCAGCGTCGCCGAGCTGCAGCCGAGGGCCGCAGCGACGGCGAGCGCCAGGCGAAGGCGACCCTTCTTTCTGTTCGCCGTAGTGGTCATCTTGAATCTCCCAATTGCCGCCGGAACTCGACGGCGAAAAGGCATCTGGAGGAGACTCGTCACAGGCGAATGCTGTCGCTCGAAGAAAATTGTTTCAATTGTTACAGCAGGCACACGATCCTGCTATACCTTTGACGCAGCTTGAGTCTGTCCGAGGGGGAGGACGAGTGCTCGGTAGTTCGAATCTTGAGCCCATCAAAGCGGCGGTCGTCAGCTCATCGCTCGACGGCGTGATCGTGATTGACGAGCAAGGCCTCGTCCTCGGGCTCAATCCCTCCGCCCGGGCCATGTTCGGCTATGAACGCGAGGAAGCTGTCGGCCAGCCGATTGCTGAACTGATCGTCCCCGAGCATCTGCGCGAGGCGCACCGCCGCGGTTTCGCAGCCTATCTCGCCGGCGGCGAGCCGCGCGTCCTGGGGAAGCGCGTGGAAACCCAGGCCCGGTGCAAGGACGGCCGTCTCATTCCCGTCGAGCTCAGTATTCTCGAAATCAAGGTCGAAGAGCGTCGAGTCTTCACTGCGACCATACGGGACCGATCGGAGGATGCGGCCCAGGAGGAAGAGTTTGAACAAACTCGTCGGCGGCTGGAGCTCGCCATCGAAGGCGCCGAGCTCGGCATCTGGTCCTATCATCCGCGCACCGGCGTTTCCTGGTATTCCGACCGGGTCAAGGAAATCGTCGGTTTCGAGGAGAACTTCCTCACCGACGGCGAGCCCTTCCGCCAGCGCGTTCACCCGGACGACCGCGACCAGCTCGTCTTCGACCGCAACGAGGATTTTCCCGAAGGCCCGGTCGCCGCCGAATATCGGGTCATTCGTCCCGATGGCGAGATACGGTGGCTCCACAGCCTCGGCGCCGCCGAACGCGACGCCAATGGCGAAGTGGTCGCCATTCACGGGGTGATCATCGACATAACCGACCGGAAGCAGGCCGACGACGAGCTCGAACGCATCCGGCAGCATTTCGAACTGGCCATTCAGGGAGCGAATCTCGGCGTCTGGTCCTACGATCCGAAGAGTGGCTCGGCCTGGTTCTCGGACCGGGCTCGCGAACTGCTGGAGCTCGACGACAATTTCCTGACCGATGCGCGCAGCCTCAGCGCTCATGTCCATCCGGACGACTGGGAGGCTCTCGCGGCGCCCTATCTGACCTCCTATCCGCGCGATCCACTCCCGATCGAATATCGGGTGATCAAGCGCGACGGCGGGATCCGCTGGGTGCATGCCCTTGGCGCGGCAATCCGCGACGACCATGATGTTCCCCAGACGGTTCACGGGATCGTCGCGGATATCACGGCTCGCAAGGAGGCCGAGCAGGAGCTGGAAAGCTCCCGCCACCGGCTGGAGCTTGCAGTCGACGGTGCCAAGCTCGGCACCTGGACCTTCGATTTTCGGACCGGCAAGACCTGGTATTCCGAGCGATCCAAGAAAATGTACGGACTCGCTCCAGAAACCGAGATGGATACCGAGGTCATTCGCCGCGCTGTTCATCCCGATCACTGGGAGGAAGTGTCCACGCCCTATCTCACCGGTTTCATCGAAGATCGGGTGGAAGTGGAATATCGGGTCGTCCACCCGGACGGATCGGTCCGCTGGATCTATTCGCTTGGCGCGGCCACTCGCGACCAGAGCGGCGCGCCTCAGACGGTTCACGGCATCCATCTGGACATCACCGAGCGCAAGGAAGCCGAGGCCGAGCTGGCCGAAACGCGCAAGCAGCTGGAGCTTGCCGTCGAAGGCGCGAAGCTCGGGTCCTGGACGGTGGATCCGCAGACCGGCATCACCTGGTACTCGGCCAGGTCGCGCGAACTCCACGGTCTCGACAAGGATACGCCGCTCACCGCCAAGGCTCTGAAGCCGTTCATCCATCCCGACGACTGGGACCTCGTCCTCGATTCCTACCGCAAGGACTTTCCGGACAACCGGATCGCTCTCGAGCACCGGGTCGTCTGGCCCAACGGCGAAGTGCGCTGGTTGCAGTCGATCGGCACGGCCTATCGCGACTCGTCGGGCAAGGTTCGAACGATCAGCGGAATCCACCTCGACATCACGGAGCAGAAGCGGGCTCAGGCGGAACTGGAGCGATCGCGCGAGGCGCTTTACCAGTCCGAGAAGCTCGCCGCCTTGGGTTCACTGCTTGCCGGCGTCAGCCATGAGCTCAACAATCCACTCGCGGCGATCGTCGGCCAGGCGGAAATGCTTCAGGAGGATGCGCAGGGCACGCCGTTCGAGACTCGAGCGAAGAAGATCAGCCAGGCGGCCGAGCGCTGTTCGCGAATCGTGCAGACCTTCCTTGCCATGGCTCGGCAGAGGGAACCGCAGCGCAGCCTTGTCGCCGTCAACGATGTCATCGCCTCCGCGCTGGATCTTACCGAATACCCACTGAGAACTGCCGGAATTGCCGTTCAGGTCACCTTTGGAACGGCCCTGCCGCTGGTCGAGGCGGACCGGGACCAGCTTCACCAGGTACTGGTCAACCTGATCGTCAACGCCCAGCAAGCGATGGAAGGCGGCGAAGCGTTCGAGAAGACGCTGACGATTCGAACGTCTGTCGACGCGTCGGGGCGAGTTCTGGTCGACGTCGGCGACACCGGGCCGGGCGTTCCGGAGAAAGCCCGCCAGCGAATCTTCGAGCCCTTTTTCACCACCAAGCAGGGGAGCGGCACCGGCCTTGGCCTGGCCTTTTCCCAAGGCATCGTCGAGGCGCATGGCGGATCGCTGACACTCGAGCCAAGCCGTCGCGGCGCCACCTTCCGGATCGCCCTTCCGGCAGCGCCCCAGAGCGAGCTGGTGGCTGTGCCGATCGAACCGGAGCCGCCCAAGGTCCGCGCCGGCGGCCGGGCCCTTGTCGTCGAGGACGAGGTGGACGTTGCCGACACCCTTCGCGAGCTGCTTGAGCGCGAGGGCTATGAGGTGACTGTCGCCCATGACGGAGCCGCTGCGCTGATGGCCCTCGACAGGGGCGATTTCGATCTGCTGCTTTCGGATTTGCGCATGCCCGGAGTCAGCGGACCGGAACTCCATGCAAGACTGACGGAGACCCGGCCGGAACTTCTGGGCAGAATGGCTTTCGTGACGGGCGACACGCTTGGGACGAGCATGAACGAATTCTTGCGCAATTGCGGGCGGCCCGTACTCGAGAAGCCGTTCACGAAGGTGGGGGTGCGTTGCCTGATCGCCGCCGTCACCGCTTCGGGAGGGGAATCATGACGGAAGCCGCGCATATTGTGGTGGTGGACGACGACCAGGACGTTCGCGAGACCGTGGCCGAATATCTGCGACGCAACGGCTTTGCGGTTACCGAAGCCGACGGCGGCGGCGCTCTGCGCGAGGTGATGGCTTCGCGTCCGATCGACCTTGCCGTTCTCGACATCAACATGCCCGGCGACGATGGCCTCACCCTGGCGCGGGAGATTCGCGGCCTGGGCAATGCCGGTATCATCATGCTGACCGCCAACAATGACGATCTCGACAAGATCGTTGGCCTGGAGGTTGGGGCGGACGACTATGTCACCAAGCCTTACAATCCGCGCGAGCTGCTCGCCCGGGTGAAGGCCGTCCTGCGCCGGGCTCGAGCGTCCAGCGGCGAGGCAACGGCGACGCTCGGGCGCGAAGTGCAGATGGGCAAGTGCCGGCTCAATCTCGACGAACGCAAGCTATACGAAGCCGACGGGACGGAGGTGCCGCTGACCGCGATGGAGTTCGACCTGCTGCGCACCTTTGCCGAACATCCGCGTCGACCCTTGACCCGCGATCAGCTGCTCGACCTTGCCCACAACAAGGAAATCGAGCCGTTCGATCGATCGATCGACACTCGGATCGCACGGATCCGCCGCAAGATCGAACCGGATCCCTCCAAGCCGGACTGCATCCGCACCGTGCGCGGCGCCGGCTATCTGTACAATCCCGATTGCCGGACTCGCTGAGCCTTGAGCCCGATCGGCCCGGGCGATGCGCGGGACGCGCCGTGAACCTGGAAAGCGGAACATGACCCTCGCAACTCGACTGGCTGCCGCACTTCTCCTTGCCTTGCCGGCCACCGAGGCTGCCGCCGCAGCCGACCGGCCGCGGGCTCGGGAGGCCGGAATCGAGATCGGTATCCTAACGGCCGGGCCCGAAAATGCGATCACCGACGTCACTGGCGTGCGCGTCGGCCACGTCACCCTGATCGAAGGCGCCTCGATCCGTACCGGAGTGACCGCAATCCTCCCGCACCCGGACAATCTCTATCAGAACAAGGTCCCGGCCGGCTTCGCCGTCGCAAACGGCTACGGCAAGTTCATGGGCTCCACCCAGGTCGACGAGCTGGGCGAGATCGAGACTCCGATCCTCCTCACCAACACTCTGGCAGTGACCGAAGCGGCTTCCGCCATCATCGACTGGACCCTGGCTCAGCCCGGCAACGAGCAGGTTCGGTCCGTCAACGCCATTGTGGGCGAAACCAATGATGGCTTCCTGAACGACATCCGAGCGCGGCCGGTAAGGCGGGAACACGCGCTTGCCGCCATCGCCGCGGCCCGCGGCGGGCCGGTCGCGGAAGGATCCGTTGGCGCGGGCACCGGAACCGTGGCCTTCGGCTGGAAGGGCGGGATCGGCACCAGTTCGCGCCGGCTACCCGAGCGGCTCGGCGGCTGGACTCTCGGAGTGCTTGTTCAGACCAATTATGGCGGCGTTCTCAGCATCGCCGGCCTACCGGTCGGACGGGCCCTCGACCGTTACTACCTCCGCGACCAGCTGCAATCGTCATCAGGGGACGGGTCGGTGATCATCGTGATCGCGACTGACGCACCCCTTTCCGATCGCAACCTCCAGCGGTTGGCCGAGCGCGCCTTTCTGGGGATCGGCCGCACCGGCTCGCCGATCACCAACGGCTCGGGCGATTATGCCCTCGCCTTTTCGACCCATTCGGGAGTGCGTCGGACCGCAGAGCGGCGGAGCGCCGTCGCAACCAGCCAGGAACTTCCCAACGAGATGGTCTCCCCGCTTTTCCAGGCCGTCGTCGAGGCGACGGAGGAAGCGGTCGTCAATTCGCTGTTCGCAGCACAGGACATGGACGGCGATCAGGGACGGATCGAAGCCTTGCCGATCGACCCGGTCGTCGAGCTCTACCGCCGCAGCCGCCGTCGCTGAGCGTCGCGTCAAAAGCTGGCACCCTTGACAGAATCGCGCCCCGAAGGCAGAGGCGGCGCGACAAGGGCGGCGGCTTCGCCGCTTTTATTTTTTCGCACCCTTCAGTTTGAGAGAGGCTGTCATGGCCAAGCCGACCACGGTGAAGATCAAGCTCGTCAGCACCGCCGATACGGGCTTCTACTACGTCACCAAGAAGAATCCTCGGAACATCACCGAGAAGATGAGCTTCCGCAAGTACGACCCGGTCGCGCGCAAGCATGTCGAGTTCAAGGAAGCCAAGATCAAGTAAGACGGGGGGCGTCGCCCTCCTCGCCTGATTCTTCCTCAGAAGCGGCCGGCGGTTCAAGTCGGGCCGCTTCTGGCGTTTCGGCGGCCCGAATGCGCTCGGCCGCCGCGGCGAGCAACCCGGCCACCGCTTCCACGAATCGGATCACCGAGATCGGCTTGGAAACATAGCCCTCCGCGCCGGCATCCCGGATTCGTTCCTCGTCGCCGCGAGCGGCATAGGCCGTCACGGCCATGATCGGGATCGGCCTGAGCTCCGGATCCCCCTTCATCTGCTCGATCAGCTCCAACCCGCTGACATGGGGCATCTGGATATCCATGATGACGAGGTCCGGAGCGAAAGCGCGAGCCCTGTCGATCGCCTCGCGTCCGTCGCGGACGGGCTCGGCATCATAGCCGTGAGCGCGCAGCAAGTCGCAAAACAGCTTCAGGTTGAGCTCGTTGTCCTCGACAACCAGGATTTTCTGTCCCACGCGCGGCGGTGTAGGCCATGACTGATGAACAAACAAATGATCCGGAAGCCGAGGCGCTGCAGGCGCTCGGCTGGACTTTGAGCGACGATTCGCGCGCGGCGCGCTTCCTTGCGCTGACCGGACTGACTCCGGAAACCCTGCGATCCAGGATCGGCGATCGAACCACTCTGGCCGCTGTTCTGCTGTTCCTCGAGGCGCATGAGCCCGACCTCGTGGCCTGCGCCAAATATCTCGGGCTGACTCCGTTGCAGTTGGTCGAGATACGCCGCAGACTGGAAGCATGAGTTCAAGCGTTCGTGCCGGCACGGGCAGGCCGCTCCTGATCAGCGATTGTGACGAGGTGATCCTTCATTTCGTCACCCATTTCGCCGAATGGGTCGAAGAAGCGGCCGATCTTCAGTTCGCTTTCGATTCCCCCGGATTCGTCGGGGCACTCAGGAGCAGGGATGGGCAGATCGTTCCGCAGGAGCGTGTCTGGCCCCTGCTCGACATGTTCTTCGAGCGCGAGATGCACCGGCAGAACGTGGTTCCAGGGGTGGTTGACGCTCTTCGCACCCTTTCCGAGCATGCCGACATCGTCATTCTGACGAATATCGGCGACGAATTTCAGGCGAACCGGGTTGCTCAGCTCGAAGCGTTCGATATCCGCCACCGGGTGCTTTGCAACAGGGGCGGCAAGGGACGGCCCGTGCAGGAACTTGTGGAGAAGATGAAGCCCAGGGCGACGGTGTTCGTGGACGACCTGGCCGTCCATCACGAATCGGTCGCGAAGCACGCGCCCTTTGTCCATCGGCTGCACATGATCGCCGAACCGCGGCTTGCGGCCGTGACTCCGCCAGCGCCCCACGCTCATGCCCGAATCGACGACTGGAATGTCGCCTTGCCCTGGATTCTTGCCGCCATCGACGAAGGGGAAATGCCTTGAGCAGAATCGCGTTCATCACCGGAGTTACCGCCGGTATCGGCCAGGCCACCGCCAGGCGATTGGCCGCCGATGGCTGGACCGTGATCGGCACGGGTCGGCGCCGGGCGCGGCTCGATTCGCTGGCCGATGAGCTCGGAGAGCGGCTCCGGCCGATCGAGTTGGACATGCGCGACCTCGAAGCCGTCCAGCAGGCGGCACGGGAGGCAGGACCCGTCGATCTGCTCGTCAACAATGCGGGACACGCTTCCGCGATGGAGCCGCTTCAGGATTCCGAAATGGCTGCCCTGCAGTCGGTCATCGAAACGAACATCACCGGCCTCGTCGCGTTGACCCGGGCGCTGCTTCCCCGGCTGATCGAGCGTCGGGGCGCCGTCATCAACCTCTCCTCGGTCGCGGCGACCTATCCCTATCGGGGCGGCGCCGTATACGGCGGGAGCAAGGCGTTTGTCCGGCAATTCTCGCTCGACCTCAGATGCGACCTACACGGCACCGGCGTTCGGGTGACGTCGATCGAACCGGGAATGGCGGAAACCGAGTTCACTCTGGTTCGCACCGGCGGCGATCAAGCCGCCTCAGAAGCGCTCTATGCGGACATGGATCCGATGACCGCGGAGGATATTGCCGAATCGATCCACTGGGTGGCGAACCTCCCGCCGCACCTCAACATCAACACGATCGAGCTGATGCCGGTCAGCCAGAGCTTTGCCGGCTTCGTCGTGGCGCGGAAGTCGAAGCCGAGCTGAGCCTCAGGCCGGGGTGGGGGCAGGCTCCTCCGGGTGCGCCGGCGATATCGACCGCGAATCCCCGATCTCTCGAACGCTGGTCCGCACCGGAAGGGCGGCATTGATCCGACCGGTTGCGGATGCGATCGCCGACTTGAGCTCCGCCTTCCGGAAAGGCTTGGTAAGGCATGGCAGATCGGGAGCGGCACTCCCTGCCGATTCGTCTCCCGACATCAGCAGGAAGGCGGTCTTCGGGCTGTGTTTCCTGAGCAGTCTAACCAGATCGGCGCCTGTCATCCCGGGCAGGAGGTGATCGGCGATGACGAGCTGAACGCGCAGGCCTCCGCCGACGAGTCGGACGGCTTCCTCTCCCGACTTCGCCTCCACCACATCGAAGCCGAATTCCTTGAGCAGTTCCGCCGTGGTTCTTCGAACAAGATCATGATCGTCGACCAACAGCGCCGTCTCGCGGAACGCCTGCGTCTCAGGCGACTTGCCCTGACCCGTCTCGGCAGAGCGGCCCGACCAGGGGGGAAGCCACAGCCTTGCCGTAGTACCGCCTCCCGGCGCGCTGGTCAGTTCCAGTGCGCCGCCAAGCTGCGAGGCGAGACCGTGGACCATGGACAGGCCGAGACCCGTCCCCTCGCCCACCGGCTTGGTCGAGAAGAAGGGCTCGACGGCACGGGCCAGGGTTTCGTCGTCCATCCCGAAGCCGGTGTCGGTGACGCTGATCTGCAGATAGGTTCCGGGAGCGAGAGCGGACCTCCGGGCCTTCACATCCTCTTGCCTGGCGGCGATCGTCAACAGCCCGCCGGACGGCATCGCGTCCCTGGCGTTGAGGCTGAGGTTCAGGAGAGCCAGTTCCAGTTCGTTCGGATCGGCCAACGCGCAGGGCAGGTTCTCCGCCACGTCGAGCTCCACCCTGATCTGCGGACCAAGAGTGCGAACCACCAGGTCCTCCATTCCGATGATCAAATCGGCTATGTCCACGGGAACCGGTTGGATCGGCTGGCGCCGGGCAAAGGCCAGCATCCGACGGATCAACTGGCGGGCGCTTTCCGCCGATTTCAGCGCCGAATCGATCAGCCGCCGGTCTCGCTCACCGACATTCTCCCTCAGGCGATCGAGATTGGCGATGATCGGGGTCAGCAGATTGTTGAAGTCATGAGCCAGACCGCCAGTCAGCTGACCCAGCGCTTCAAGCTTCTGCGATTGCCGGAGAGCATCCTGGGCCAACAGCAGCTCGGCCGTCCTCGCCGCCACGCGCTCTTCGAGAGTGGCGTTGAGTCGGGCGAGTTCGTCCTTGGCGCGCTTGTGTTCGGTGAGGTCGACCAGGGCTCCATGGATCCGAACCGCTTCACCAGTCTCGTTGCGAACGACGTGGCCACGAGCGTACAGCCAATGGTCGCTGCCATCGCTTCGGATCACCCTGAATTCGAAATCGAACGGCCGGTCATGCTCGATGCTGGCGCGCGCCGCATCCTGAAGGCCGTCAAGGTGCGCCGGGTCGATGTGCCCGCGCCACAATTCCTGAGGAAGGACGAGCTCCTTCGCGGGGAGCCCCAGAAGTTCCGCAGCCATCGGCGAGAGCACGCAGTCGCGTGTGTCGAGGGGCACGAACCAGGAGCCGGTCCGTCCGGCCTCGCAGGCGAGACGAAGAAGATCCTGCTGTTCGCGCAGCGCGATCATGGTGGTCGCCGACGAAGGCTCAACCTGTTTGGAACTTCGGGCCGTCGAACCCGAATCGCTGCCGCCTCGGCGACGCGTGTCTCTGGAGCTGCTCATGCTCACCTCACGGTCGCCCCCCGATCGGTGCAGGAATGCTGGGAGCCTCCGGGTTAAGGAATTCTTAACGACGGCTACCGTGAGCCCCGCGAACAATCACATGGTTGACCACAGCCGCCGGGAAGTGCTTACCGGCGCCATGAGCGAAAGCATCTCCAACCGCCTGGCGGAACTTGGGATCGAACTTCCCGAAGCTGCCGCCCCCGTTGCCGCCTATGTGCCTGCCGTCGAAGTCAACGGTCTGCTCCACATTTCGGGGCAGCTTCCGTTCGAGGACGGCGCGGTCATGACCGGTCGACTGGGCGAGGATCGCGATCTCGACTTTGGCCAGCGGGCCGCCCGCGCCTGCGGAATCATGTTGCTCGCCCAGATCAGGAAAGCGGTCGGCTCGCTCGACCGGGTGGAGCGGATCGTCAAGCTGGGCGTGTTCATCAACAGCGCCGCCAGCTTCACCGACCAGCCGAAAGTGGCGAACGGCGCGTCCGAGCTGATGGAACAGGTGTTCGGTGAACGGGGCCGCCACGCCCGCAGCGCCGTCGGCGTTCCGGTGCTGCCGCTGGGCGCGGTCGTGGAGATCGATGCCGTCGTTGCCGTCAAGGCAGGCTAGGCTCGCCGCGCTGATCGGTCGGCCCTTCGCGCATCGTGGGCTGCATGGCCGCGGGCGTGTCGAGAACAGCCGGGCCGCTTTCGAAGCGGCGATCGAAGCTGGCCATGGCATCGAACTCGACGTTCAGGTGACGGCGGACGGGGAAGCGATCGTCTTCCACGACTACGAACTGGAACGGCTCACGACTCGGAACGGCCTCGTTTCCGGACTGACCGCAGCGGAACTGTGCCGGATCCTGCTCAAGGGAAGCGACGATCCGATCTCGACGCTCGCCGACACGCTGACGCTGATCGGCGGCCGGGCGCCCTTGCTCGTCGAGGTCAAATCGCCCGGCCGCCGGGTTGGTGCGCTGAGCCGAGCGGTGCTTCGGGCGCTGACTGGCTATGATGGCCCGGTGGGAGTGATGTCGTTCAACCCGGAGATCGGCCGCTGGTTCGCGCGCCATGCGCCCGAAATCCTGCGCGGACTGGTCGTTACCGAAGCCGGGGAGCCCCGGCGCCGGCGGATCGCACGCCATCTTGCCTCGTGGCGATCGAGACCGGACTTCCTTGCCTACGACATACGCGACCTTCCCTCGACATTCGCCGCCAGACACCGCGCGAACGGCTTGCCGGTTCTCACCTGGACCTGTCGAAGCGACGATCAGCGGAGGGCTGCGGCGCTGCACGCCGACCAGATCATCTACGAGACTGAGTCATGAGCAGCGACGCGATTCTCGCCCGGCTTGCCCCTGGCGGGATCGCCAGCTTCGCCCAGCAAGATTGGGATCGTTGCGCGGGAGCGGCCGATCCGTTCCTTTGCCACGCTTTCCTCTCGGCCCTGGAGGAATCCGGAAGTGCGACGCCCCGGACCGGCTGGCAACCTTTGCCGATTGCCATCGACGGCCCGGACGGCCGACCCGACGCGGTCCTGCCAGCCTATGTGAAGAGCCATTCGCAGGGCGAATATGTCTTCGATCATGCCTGGGCGGACGCCTATGAGCGTGCAGGCGGCGCCTATTATCCCAAGCTCCAGATAGCGGTGCCGTTCACGCCCGTTCCAGGGCGCCGACTGCTCACCCGGCAGCCCCTCCTGGCTCCGGCTCTGATCGCTGCGGCCGAGCGGGTGGTCGTCGCCCACGGCCTCTCTTCGGCCCACGCTACGTTCATCGCCGAGGAGGAGGTAGCCCTTTTCCGCGACGCCGGCTGGCTGATCCGAACCGACAGCCAGTTTCACTGGCTGAACCAGGGCTATGACAGCTTCGACGACTTCCTCGGCGCCCTTTCCTCGCGCAAGCGCAAGGCCATCCGCAAGGAAAGGGAACAAGCGCTGGAAGGGCTGGAGATAGTGCATCTGACCGGCCCGGCCATTTCCGAAGGGCATTGGGACGCCTTCTGGAGCTTCTATCAGGACACCGGTGCGCGGAAGTGGGGCCGGCCCTATCTCACCCGACGGTTCTTTTCCTTGCTCGGCGAGCGGCTTGCGGATCGAACCCTGCTGATATTCGCGCTTCGCGGCGGCGTCCCGATCGCCGGCGCTCTCAACCTCATCGGCGAAGACGTGCTGTACGGTCGCTACTGGGGCAGAGTGGAGGAGGTGCCGCATCTCCATTTCGAGATCTGCTATTATCAGGCGATCGAAGCGGCGATTGCGCTCGGATTGGACCGAGTCGAGGCTGGAGCTCAGGGGGCTCACAAGCTGGCTCGAGGTTATCGGCCGGTACCAACCTGGTCGGCGCATTTCATCGCCGATCCGAACTTCCGAAGCGCGGTTGCGAACTATCTGGAAGCGGAGCGTCGCGCCGTGGCTGAGGAGATTGCGGCGCTGGGGGAGTTCGTGCCCTTCAGAAAGAGCTGAAGCTCAGGCACATCGGCGCATGGAAGCAATTTCGGAAAGCCAGGCGCGGGCCTGTCGCTGGGCCTCGGCAATCTCTCGGGCCGTCATGTCCTCCGCGATCTCGGCGCGGCACTCCTGGGCGAGCGTGCTGCCGTTGAGGGCCGCCAGGTTGAACCATTTATGGGCTTCGATCAGATCGACAGGAACTCCGCCGCTGCCCGTCGAATAAGCAACCCCGAGTTCATAGAGCGCCTGGACATCACCGGCGGCTGCCTCGGCGATTCGGCTCTCCATCAGGAATGCCGCGGATTTGAAACTATGGCCCATCTGACATGCCCCCTGAAAAGTCGCCTGTCGAAAGCCTGTGTCACCGAACATCACCAACAAATGGTTAACGGTGCGGTGACCGACTAGCGGGGCTCCACCGGCACATTGTCGATGAGCCGGGTCCGGCCCAGCCGAGCGGCAGCCAGGAGTCGTGCGGGGCGCCGCAGAGACTCGACCGGCTCCAGCGTTTCCGAATCGCGCAGCTCGACATAGTCGATGGGATCGAAGCCCGCCGCTGCAAGCCGTTCCCGCGCCCGCTCCAGCACCTCCGCGGCGTGCGAACCATTGGCAAGCGCCTGAGCCGCCTCGCCGAGGGCACGGGGCAAGGCTCGGGCAGCCCGGCGCTCTTCGTCGGAAAGATAGGCATTTCGGGAAGAGAGGGCCACTCCATCGGCATCCCGCTGGGTTGGGATCCCGACGATCTCGACTTCGAGGTCCAGGTCGCGGACCATCCGCCGAATGACGGCGAGTTGCTGGAAGTCCTTCTCTCCGAACAGCGCGATGTCCGGCCGGACCTGATTGAACAGCTTCGTCACCACCGTTGCGACGCCCTCGAAATGCCCCGGCCGAGCGGCTCCATCCAGGTCACGGCTGACTCCGTCGACATTCACTCGGGTGGCGAAGCCCTCCGGATACATGGTCGCTGCGTCCGGAGCCCACAGGATCGCACAACCCTCTTCCTCCAGCATCCGGGCGTCGCTCGCCTCGCGGCGCGGATAGGTGGAAAGATCCTCATTGGCTCCGAACTGCCTTGGATTGACGAAGACCGAGGCGATCACGTGATCGGCTCGGCGCCGAGCCTCCGCAACCAGCGCCATATGTCCGGCATGAAGGGCGCCCATCGTCGGAACGAAGGCGATCGTTCCGCCCTGGCGGCGAAGCTCCGCCAAAGCAGCGCGTAAGACAACGAGTTCACGGATGATTTGCACCGCTCCGCAGGCTCCGATAGAGGAATGAGGCGGGCTCTTTGCGAGCCCGCTTTCGCAAGATCAAGTCTCTGGGCAGCAGGTCATGGCTGGCGCATCGCCGCATTATATCGTCTTCGCCAACGAAAAGGGCGGCACCGGAAAGTCGACCACGGCGGTGCACAGCGCCGTCGCCTTGGCCGCTCAGGGCCGTCGGGTTGCGGCGCTGGATCTGGATACCCGCCAGCGCACCCTCGGACGGTATCTCGACAACCGCGCCGCGACGATGGCGCGGATGCAGATCGACCTGCCGATGCCGGTTTACGCAACGTTCGACCCGGACAAGGGAGAGACGCTGGAAGCGGCGATCGAACGAGTCGGTGCCGATTGCGACGTTCTGGTCGTGGACACGCCCGGGCGCGACGACGCTTATGCTCGCGCCGCCATGGTCCAGGCCGATACGCTGGTCACGCCGATCAACGACAGCTTCGTCGATCTGGATCTGATCGGCGAAGTCGATGCCGAGACCTACCGGGTGAAACGGCCGAGCTTCTATGCCGAGCTGGTATGGAACAGCCGGACGCAGCGCGCCAAGGCTCATGGAGCGAGCGTCGACTGGGTCGTGCTCCGAAACCGGATGCAGCATATCGAAGCGCGCAACATGAAGCGGGTCGGCGATGCGCTTACCGAGCTTTCGCGCCGAGTCGGGTTCAGAGTGATTCCCGGTCTTCACGAGCGGGTCATCTACCGCGAGCTTTTCCCGAAGGGCCTGACGCTGCTCGACCTCCAGCAGCTTGGCCAGGTGGGGATCGCTCACATCGCTGCTCGACAGGAGCTGAGGGAGATGATCGCCGGCTTCGGTCTGCCCGAACCCGGCTCCAGCGTGGCGCCGAGGCGGGCCGTCGCGAGCTGATGATCAAGATCCTGATTCTCGTCGTGCTCGCGGCGGGGATGTATTTCCTGTGGCGGCGCGGAAAGGTTCGTCCCGCGTCGATGAGCCCGGCCGAGGCTCGTGCCCTGCTCGGACTCGACGAAGGGGCGGACCTGGCCGATATCCGCGCCGCGCATCGCCGCCTCATAGCCAAGGTACATCCTGATGCTGGCGGCTCGGCGGAGCTTGCCACGCGGGTCAATGCCGCGCGCGACGCCCTGGTTGCCGAGTTGAACCGAAGGACGCCTCGAGCGTCCTGACTTTTCCCGAAACGATGGAGTTCCGAATGAGCCACAGCTTCCACCCCACCTCCCTTCGCGAATATGACATCAGGGGAGTCATCGGGAAGACGCTGGGCGAAGCGGATGCTCTGGCGCTCGGTCGAAGCTTCGGAACCCTCGTCAGGCGGCGGAACGGCAGCCGGGTCGCCGTCGGACGCGACGGACGCGAAAGCTCGCCGTTGCTGGAAGCTGCACTGGTTCAGGGACTGAATGAGAGCGGCGTCGATGTCGTTCGGGTCGGGCTTGGGCCGACGCCGATGCTCTATTTCGCCGAAGCCGAACTTGAGGTGGACGGCGGCATCCAGATCACCGGCAGCCACAACCCGCCCGAATATAACGGATTCAAGATGGTGCTTCAGGGAAGCGCCTTCTTCGGGCAGGACATTCAGAAGGTCGGAGCGATGTCGGCGGCGGCCGACTGGGAATCGGGCAGCGGCTCGGCAAGCGACGAGGACGTGCTCGACCGCTACGTGGACCGGCTGCTTCAGAATTTCGACGGTGGCGAGTTCCGGATCGCCTGGGATGCGGGGAATGGCGCGGCCGGTCCTGCCCTCGAACGGCTCGCGGCTCGACTGCCGGGCGAGCATCACCTGCTCTTTACCGAAGTGGACAGTCGCTTTCCGAACCACCATCCCGATCCGACCGACGAGAAGAATCTCGCCGATCTCAAGGCGCTGGTTCGGGACAAGAAGCTCGATTTCGGCGTCGCGTTCGACGGCGACGGCGATCGGATCGGGGCAATCGACGGGGAAGGTCGGGTGATCTGGGGCGACCAGCTCCTCTCCATCCTCGCCGAGCCGGTGCTCGAAGCGGAGCCGGGCGCCACGATCATTGCCGACGTGAAGGCCAGCCAGGCATTGTTCGATCGAGTGGCGGAGCTCGGTGGAACTCCCTGCATGTGGAAGACGGGGCACAGCCTGATCAAATCCAAAATGAAGGAAACCGGAGCGCCGCTCGCCGGAGAAATGAGCGGCCACATCTTTTTCTCCCATGAATATTATGGATTCGACGATGCGCTTTATGCCGCGGTCCGACTCATCCGGGCGGTGACCCGACTTGGCGGCTCGTTGACAGCCCTGCGTTCGGCCATGCCGGACGTGGTCAACACGCCGGAAATGCGGTTCCAGGTGGACGAAAGCCGCAAGTTCCAGGTCGTCGAGGAGGTGCTCGAACGGCTCGCCGCCAGCGGCGCCGAGGTGAATCGCACGGACGGAGCGCGGGTCACGACGGCGGACGGCTGGTGGTTGCTGCGTGCTTCGAACACCCAGGACGTCCTCGTCGCCCGCGCCGAAGCCCGGGACCAGGCTGGTCTCGAGCGCCTGGTCGCGCAGATCGACGATCAGCTCGCCTTGTCCGGAGTCAAGCGCGGCCCGCAGGCGTCACACTGATGCCGATCAATGCCGAGGCGCTGACCTTCGGAGTCGCGTGGGCTGCAGTGGCCACGGCAGCTGGGCTCCTCGCCGGCTGGATCGCCGGCGCCGTTCTGTCCGTCGGACTGCTCCTGTTGATCATGCCGGCAAGCAGCCTGGTACTTTCGCGCACCGGCAGCTTCAGGATGGAGCGACAGGTCCGCTGGGGCATATTGGCGTTCGGAGCACTGATTTTCGTGCTCTGGTCCTCCGCCGCCTAGTCGTCCTCGTCCTCATAGCCGACAAGGTTCAGTTCCCGAGCCTTGATCTGGTGTGTCATGCACCAATGCTTCAGCGCTTCCTCCCGACCGTGGGTGATCCACACCTCGCGCGGTGCAATTTCGGCGATCGTCTGGGTGAGCTCGTCCCAGTCGGCATGGTCGGAAACGATCAGCGGGAGCTCCACCATGCGCTGACGGGCACGCTGCCGGACTCGCATCCAGCCCGAGGCCATGGCCGTGATCGGGTCGGGCAGTCGCCGCGACCAGCGGTCATTGAGACAGCCCGGCGGCGCGAGAACGATCTTTCCCCGAAGTTCGTCCTTTGAGGCACCGGTCGCCGGACGAAGCTCGCCGAGCGGCACTCCGAAAGCGGCATAAAGGTCGCACAAGCGCTGCAGGGCGCCGTGTATGTATATCGGGTCATGATGCCCGCGGCAGCGAAGTTCGACGATCAGCCGCTGCGCCTTGCCGAGCGCATAGGCTCCGACAAGGATGCACCGATCGGGATTGTCGTGCAGCCGCCGGAGCAGCCGATCCATTTCCTCGGCCGTTGCGGGGTGGCGGAAAACCGGAAGTCCGAAGGTGGCTTCGGTGACGAAGATGTCGCAAGGCACCGGCTCGAACGGCGCGCAGGTCGGATCCGGGCGCCTCTTGTAATCGCCAGAAACGACAATCCGCTCGCCGGCATGTTCGAGGACGATCTGCGCCGATCCGAGAACGTGCCCGGCCGGCACGAAGCTTATCTCGACCTCCCCCAGTCGGATCACCTCTCCATAGGCAACCGGATTCGCGGTCTGGTCGCCATAGCGGCACGCCATGATCGCCAGGGTCTCGGGGGTGGCCCAAACCTTCCCGTGGCCGCCGCGGGCATGGTCCGCATGGCCGTGAGTGATGAGCGCCTTGTCCTTCGGCTGCGACGGATCGATCCACGCATCGGCGGGCTTCACATAGATGCCTTCGGAAAAAGGCTCTATCCAGGAACCGAGACGGGCCATCATGAGCTATATGGGCGATACCATTTGTCCGGCCAAGGAGGCCGGAGCGAGACAGAAGGGAGCGAAAGATGGACGCGGGTGGATTCAACTGGAGCCTGCTCAACATCATCGGCCCGATCCTGCTGCTTGTTGTCATCGCCTGGGCATTGCTGCGCAATCGCGCCTCGCGACGGCGGACGGACGACACGGAAGCGGCTACTCACCGTCTTTACGACGAGGAGGATCGGGAGCATCGCGGCGAGAGTGACAACGTCCCCTGAACTTCGCGCATGACCGGACTGCCCGCGCCGGTCGCCGCCTGGTTTGCGGCGAAGGGCTGGGAAATCCGTCGACACCAGCGCGAGATGCTGGAGGCGGCCCGCGCCGGGCGGAGCGCGCTCCTGGTGGCGCCGACCGGCGCAGGGAAGACGCTTGCCGGCTTCCTCGCCAGCCTCGTCGATCTGGTCGAGCAGCCGAGCGAAGACCTTCACACCCTTTATATTTCGCCGCTCAAGGCGCTTGCGGTGGACGTGCAGCGCAATCTGCTCACGCCGATCGGCGAGATGGGGCTGGATGTCCGGGTCGAGACCCGGACCGGCGACACTCCGGCAGATCGGAAGGCTCGGCAGCGCATGCGGCCACCGCACATGCTTCTGACGACTCCGGAATCGCTCAGTCTCCTGCTGAGCCATGAAGACAGCTTCCGACTGTTCCAGCGGCTGAGCACCGTCATCATCGACGAAATCCATGCTTTCGCCACGACCAAGCGAGGCGACCTGCTGGCGCTGGCCCTGGCGCGGCTGCAGCGGCTTGCTCCCGGCCTTCGCCGAGTCGGCCTTTCAGCGACCGTCGCCGACGAGGAAGCCTTTCAGGGCTGGCTTGCGCCCCATGGCGACGTCGAAGCCGTGACCCTCGTCCGCGGCGATCCCGGCGCCGAACCGAATATCAGGATCATGCTCCCGGAGGATGAGCGCATCCCCTGGTATGGCCATAGCGGCCGCTGGGCGGCAGCCCGGGTGATGCGCGAGATCGAGCGGCACCGGACGACGCTGGTCTTCTGCAACACGCGAAGCCTGGCCGAGCTGACGTTCCAGGATCTCTGGGCGGTGAACGACTCCGCGCTTCCGATCGGGATCCATCACGGCTCCCTGGCCGTCGAGGCACGGCGGAAGGTTGAGGCCGCGGTCGCAGCTGGCAGGCTGCGGGCGCTGGTCTGCACCGCAAGTCTCGACCTGGGCGTCGACTGGGGCGACGTCGACCTGGTCATCCAGATGGGCGCCCCCAAGGGCGCTTCCCGGCTCGTCCAGCGGATCGGACGTGCCAACCATCGCCTGGACGAGCCGAGCAAGGCGATCCTCGTTCCCGGCAATCGATTCGAATATCTCGAAGGCCGCGCCGCGCTCGACGCGATCGAGGCGGGAGAGCTCGATTCGGAGATGTTTCGATCCGGCGCGCTGGACGTTCTTGCCCAGCATGTCATGGCGCTCGCCTGCGCATCGCCATTCCAGGAATCCGAGCTTCTCGAAGAGGTTCGAAGCGCGGCGCCCTATGCCGGACTCGACGCCGACACGTTCAGCCAAATCCTCGGCTTCATCGAGAGCGGCGGCTATGCGCTTCGGGCCTATGACCGGTTCAAGCGTCTGGTCCGCGATCCGGACGGAACCTGGCGGATTTCGCATCCCCGCTTCGTCCAGCAGCACCGGCTGAATGCGGGGATCATCGTCGACGCTCCCCTGCTCGACGTCCGGTTCCGCAACGGCCGCAGGCTTGGCACCGTTGAAGACGTATTCGCTTCGACCTTGAGCGTCGGTGACACCTTCTTCTTCGCCGGCCTGACCCTCGAAGTCGAGCGGATGACCGCAACCGATCTCATCGTCCGAGCCACCAGCAGGTCGGCGCGGATCCCCACCTATGTCGGCACGCGCATGGCGATGACGACCCATCTTGCCGATCGGGTACGCCATTTCCTTGCCGACCGGGCGCAATGGGCGCGATTCCCCGACGACGTTCGCGACTGGCTGGAGGTCCAGGCGCGTCGATCCGGGCTTCCGAAGCCGGATCAGCTGCTCGTCGAGACCTTTCCCCACGAGGGGCGCCATTACATGGTCATCTACAGCTTCGAAGGCTGGAACGCCCATCAGTCGCTCGGCATGCTGATCCTCCGGCGGATGGAGTCGGCCGGCCTGAAGCCGCTCGGCTTCGTGTCCAACGATTATGCCCTCGCCTGCTACGGTCTCGAGCCGATCGCAGATCCGCACGCCTTGCTCAGCCCCGACCTGCTCGAAGAGGAGTTCGTCGAATGGGTCCAGGGGTCCAATCTGCTCAAGCGGGCCTTCCGCGAAGTTGCCGTGATCGGCGGGTTGGTCGAACGGCATCATCCCGGCAAGCGCAAGTCCGGCCGGCAGGTCACCTTCTCGACGGACCTGATTTATGACGTGCTTCGCCGCTACGAGCCCGATCATCTGCTGCTTCGGGCCGCATGGGAGGATGCCAGGACCCGACTGACCGAGGTTCGCCGATTGGGCTCGCTGCTCGACCGGGCCGTGGCCACCATGCTTCACAAGCCGATCGACAGGATCAGTCCGCTTGCGGTTCCGGTGCTGGTCATGATCGGTCGCGAAACGGCCCCGGCCGGAACGGCCGAAGACGAATTGCTGATCGAGGCGGAGGCCCTCGCCGCGAACGCGATGCGGATCGACTGACGGACCCGCCGGATCAAATTGCCGCTACCGGCAGTTACCGACACGATATAATCGGCTGACTTCATGGACATCTCGCTCGAACTGCATTGCGAACATTGCGGAAGCGCCAATTTCAGCCTGCCGGATCCGCCGGAGGCGGGCCATCTGGGATGCAACGATTGCGGACGGGAGCTCGGGACCCTGGCTGAGCTTCAGGCGGCGCTCATGGCCTGCGTCGAGGCGAAATCGGCGCAAGCCCTGCGCAACGGGCCATCCGCGCACCTCCCTTGACTTGACCCCGGCGCTCCGGCGGTTTCAATGACGGAACCGAAACTGGAGTCCGTTCATGCGCCTTCCGACCGCTTTCCTCCTCGCCGCTGTTTTCGCCCTCCCCGCGTCTGCTCAGACCGATGTCACGCCCGAGGACCGGCTGGTGCACGAGCAAATGCTGGTGCTCGACACCCATCTCGACATTCCCGCGCGGTTCGACAGTGGCGACTGGGATTTCTCCGAACACCACCATCATGGCTGGGACGGGAGCCAGGTCGATCTACCCCGGATGGAACTTGGCGGTCTCGATGGCGGCTTCTTCGTCATCTACACGCCGCAGGGTGAACTGACCCCTGCGGCCTATGCCCAGGCGCGCGACGGGGCCCTGATCCGGGCCGCCGCGATCTGGCGGGTGATCGGCGAGAATCGCGACCGAATGGGTCTGGCGCTGACGGCGGAGGATGCCGAGCGACTCCATTCCGAGGGCAAGCGGATCGCCTTTATCAGCATCGAAAATAGCTGGCCGCTCGGCGAGGATCTGTCCTTGCTGAGGACCTTTCACCGGCTGGGCGTGAGAATGGCGGGGCCGGTACACAGCCGGACCAATCAGTTCGCCGACAGCACGACCGGGGAAGCGCGCTGGAACGGACTTTCGCCGCTGGGTCGGCGCTGGATCGAGGAGATGAATCGGCTCGGCATGGTGATCGACGGGAGCCACGCCTCCGACGCCGCGATCGACCAGATGATTGAACTCAGCCGGGTTCCGATCGTCCTCTCGCACCACGGGCCGCGCGCCATCCTCGATCATCCCCGGAATACGACGGACGAACGTCTGCGGAGGCTCGCACGGAGCGGCGGCGTCATGTTCATGAACACCGTTTTCCTTGGCGAGGAGGACCGTTCCGCCGAACGTAGCGCGATCGAGCAGCGCCAGCGCCGCTGGAACACGCTCAACCCCGCCGAGCGCCGACGTCTGCTCGCCGACCTCGCCGCACTCGAGCGTCCGGCGACGACAGCGACGTTCGAGACTTTCATGCAAAGCCTGCTCCACGCCGTTTCGGTCATGGGCGTCGATCATGTCGGTCTTGGCGCCGACTGGGACGGCGGAGGCGGAGTGATCGGCATGGAGGATATCACCGCCCTTCCCCGGATCACCGCACGCCTTCGACGTGAAGGATTCAGCGAGGCCGACATCGCCAAGATCATGAGCGGCAATCTGCTCCGGGTCCTCCGCCAGGCCCAGCGCTACGCCGACCAGCGCCGCCCGTCTTGAAGACAGCGCAAGGCTGACTAGATGATTCCCGCCGGAAGCCCGATGCCGCTTCCGGTGCCACCGGGGCTTGCGCCCGGCCGGGGCGAGCTCCGTTCGATGTTGCTCAGAAGGAGGACATGGACATGAGGGGTCTCGATTTCTCGCCCTACCGCCGTTCCACCGTCGGGTTCGACCGTCTGTTCGACTTCCTGGAAAATGCCAGTCGCGCCGAGCAGGAGAATTATCCCCCGTTCGACATCGAAAAGCTCAGCGACGATTCCTACCGGATCACTCTGGCCGTCGCCGGCTTCAAGCGCGACGACCTGGAAATCACGGCTCAGCAGAACATGCTCGTGATCGCCGGACGCAGATCCGAGAGTCGAAACCGAGACGGCAATTATCTGCACATGGGCATTGCCACCCGGGCCTTCGAGCGTCGCTTCGAGCTGGCGGATTTCGTCAGGGTGACCGGTGCCGACCTTCGCGACGGCCTGCTTTCGATCGAGCTTGTACGTGAGGTTCCGGACGCCATGAAGCCGCGCAAGATCGACATCCGTAGCGGTGAAGCGACCACTCTGTCGCGGGAGGATGGCCAGGAGGAGCCCGGTCCGCAGCCGGCGGACCAGGAGGCGCAAACCGCCTGACCGGCCGATGATCCGGCGCCGCAGTGTCGGCGCCGGCTTCGCTTCGCTTCCGGTTTCGAAACCGTCCCTCCGCCGAAGCGCGACCGATCTCGACCCGCTGGCGTCCCGCTTATTGCACGAGGTTCACCGTCGTGAAGCGGCCCCGGCCTCGTTCCGGAGCAGACCGCGATGATTCAGGCGTGGTTTATGATCGGTCCGGCACAGTCGACATATTGCGCGTGCAAATTTGCTTTCGGAGCTGTAACGGGCGCGCTTTCACGAAGCGCAATGCTGCGCCGCAACAAAGGGATGACAGAAGAGAGCGGCCATGAAGTTGTTGAAGAAGCTACAGAATCCTTTCGTGCTGGTCGGTCAGGGCTTTGTCCTGGGCGGAATCATCTTCTTCGCGACCCATGTAGATTCGCTCGAAGCGCGCGGCCGGGACGCAGCGGTTCAGTCGTCGGTCCTGCCCGAACTGCCATCCGGCTCCTGATTGGTCACTCCCTGAGTCGGGCAACGCGCAGTTCGATCCGCTTGAGCTCGCAAAGAATCCGGTTGGCATGGATCGAAGGGGCCACTGACAATTTGATGGAAAGCGACATCAGCAGCAGAACCGCCGCCGGCAGCCCCCAGCGAAGCTGAGCGACCGGATCGGACGCTTCGAAGAACTTCCAGCCCGCCCAAGCGCCTGCCGCGAACAGCAGCGCCTGGATCAGCATCAGCAGTGCGACCATCCACCTGGTACCGGCTCCGAACAAGCCAAGCGCCCGCTCGACCAGTCCCGGCGGATCGCCGATCCGACGAAGCAATTCACTTTCTTCCTCGTTGAGCGCCTCGTCGATCATCCTGTCCAGGTCACGCATCATTCGTCTCCTTGCAGCACCACGCGCAGCTTGCGCCTCGCGTGCATGAGGCGGGTCTTCACCGTGCCCGCCGGGACGTCGAGAGCTACCGCCACTTCGGCGACACTCATTTCCTCCAGATGGAAGAGGGCGATGGCGGCCCGCTGGCCGGGCGGCAAAGCTTCGAGTGCGGCGCGCAGCCGTGCCCGATCGCTTGCATCGACCTGCCGCTCTTCGGGCTCGAAGCCGATCTCGGCTTCCAGCGCCGCCTCCAGCCGGCGCCGGCGCTGCGCGCCAGCGACCGACCGGGCACAACGGCGAGTGACGATCCGAAAGGCCCAGGCCGGAAAGGCATCGGCGTCAGCCAGTCGAGGCAGCCCCCGGACGATTTCCGTCCAGGCCTCCTGAACTGCGTCCTGCGCCGCTTCGGCATCGCCGAGCAGCCGCCAGGCATGGGCGGCAAGGCGCGGCTGCCAGGCGCGAATGAGCAGCACGAAGGCCCTGCGGTCGCCGAGCCGAGCGGATGCGACGAGATACGCGTCGAGGGCACGTCGCTTTGGCTCCAAATGCTTCACGTCCCGCCTTCTGCGTGGTTTCACGCTATAGGTGCCGATCGATCGGGCATCGGTTCAATTCGTGCGCTTGAAAGTTGTGCGACTGCACCGCATAGCCGGGCGATGGTTCGCTTTTCGTTCTGTGGAGAGGAGCTCCAGGCTCTTCCGCAAGGCGCGGTCTACTGGCCGCGTCGGAACGCCCTGCTCGTCGCCGATCTTCATCTGGAAAAAGCCAGCTGGTTTGCCCGGCTGGGCCAGATGCTCCCACCCTACGATTCGCTCGCCACGCTCGCCGACCTGACGGCTCTGGTCGCCGCTACCGGCGCGCGCGAAATCTGGTGCCTGGGCGATAGTTTTCATGACGAGCATGGCTGCGACCGACTGCCGGCTCGGGCGCGGGACTTGCTCACAAGGCTAACCGCAGAGACCCGCTGGACGTGGATCATCGGCAACCACGACCCAGGCTTCGCCGATCATTGCGGCGGAAGCATCGTCGAGGAAGCGCTGGTCGACGGTCTGGTGCTTCGCCATCAGGCCCATTCGAGCGAGACTCGGCCCGAACTCTCCGGCCATTTTCATCCCAAGCTGCGAATCAGCCAGCGCGGTCGGCAGGTCGCCCGCCGCTGCTTCGTTGCGAGCGAACGCAAGCTCGTCCTGCCGGCCTTCGGCGCCCTGACCGGCGGACTGGATGCAGCCCATCCCGAAATCCTTCGCGCGGTTGGAAGCCCAGCCGAGGCACTGGTGCCGGTTGCCGACCGGCTGCTTCGCTTCCCAATCGCCGCCTAGCTGCGTTTCAGCCTGGCTCGGATCAGGCCACGAACGCTGTTCCCAACCAGGAAACCCTGGAGCAGATCGGCCTCGACCAGATCCGCTTCGATGACCCCCGACTCCTCAATCAGCCGCTCCCTGAGCGTTCCCGGCAGGAGCCCCCGAACGAGCGGCGGCGTGACCAGCCTGCCACCCCGTTCGACAAACAGGGTGGTGAAGCTTCCCTCGGTGAGGAAGCCCCTATCGTCCCGGAACACCACTTCGAAGGTGCCGGCTCTCTCGCGAGCCTCGTCATAAAAGGCGCGATCCGAAGTCTTGAAGCGAAGCCGGAAGTCGTCGGAAGAAACCGGCAGAGGCACGACCGCCACTTCCACCGGCTCCGTCGGCTTGGGGTCCGGTTCGCGAAGCTCGATCGCCATCGCCCCGCTTCTCGACAGCCGCAGCCGCACCTTGCACGGACCGGCCCGGAAGGTAGCGGCCTGAAGCTCGTTGCGGGCCTCGTGACGGTCGAACCGGAAATCGAGCGCTTCGGCGCTTTGCTTCATCCGCGCCAGATGTCGGTCGAGATCGGCGAGGCCGGAATGCGGGTCGAACGCCATCGTCTCGATGAGGTCGAACCGCTTCTGACTTTCCACGAACCTTCCTTTCGCCAGGCATTCGCGCCATTCGTCGCCGGCGCGGCTGTCCGCGACGATGCCCGAGCCGAGCCCCAGCCGCGCCACCGATCCTCCTTCGGGAAGAGTCAGGGTTCGGATGGCGACGTTGAATTCGGCATCGCCGTCGCCCGTGAACCGGCCGACAGCTCCGCAATAGACGCCGCGAGGCCGTTTTTCGAGGGCCGCGATGATTTCCATCGCTCTTATCTTGGGGGCTCCGGTGATCGAGCCGCACGGAAAGATTGTCCGAACAAGATCGACTCCGTCGATGCCGTCGGCGGCGTCGGAGATGACGGTGGAGGTCATCTGAAGAACGGTGGGATAGACTTCGATCGCGAACAGTTCCGGCACTTTCACGGAGCCCGGCCTCGACACCCGGGAAAGGTCGTTGCGCAGAAGGTCGACGATCATGAGATTCTCGGCCCGCTGCTTGGGATCGTCGCGCAGCGCTGCCGGCTTTGATCCGGCCGGCGCCGTTCCCTTCATCGGTCGAGCCACGATCCGCCCCTTCTTCATGGTGAAGAACAGCTCGGGCGAGAGGCTCAGGATCCAGTGGGCGCCCGTGAAGACCAGGGCTCCATGACCGGCACGGGCGCGGAGGCGCAGGGCCGAGTAGAGCGCCGCGGGACTGCCGGCCGTCGGCACCTCTGACTGGAAGGTGAAGTTGGCCTGATAAATGTCTCCCGCGGCGATATGCTCGAGCACCCGATCGAGCGCCGCGCCATGATCGACTTTCGAAACGAGCGGGCGGGGACGCCCCGACCAGGCGCCGGCGGGATCGGGCAGGAAGGCCGATGCATCGATCTCCCTTCCCTCGTCGAACAGGCCGAACCAGAGCAGCGGCGGCGCCTCAGCCGAGGCCGGCCGAGCGAGGTGCGCCAGTTTCGGCTCCAGGGCATAGCCGGCTTCGTAGGAAAGGAACCCGGCCCCCGTTCGACCCCGCAGCCGTTCGAGACAGCCGGGCACCTCGCTCGGCTCGCGGGTTTCGACCACTTCGGTCGGAGCGCTGTAAAGGATTGCCCGCCCGCCCGGGCGCCCATCGTCGAGCAGAACAAACGGCGCGGTTGTCATCCTTGGGCAATTCGCCCATCTCGGGACGTCAGGAGAAAATAATTGGTCTGCAGCACCTTCGATCTGTTCAAGATCGGCGTTGGCCCGTCGAGTTCGCACACAATGGGTCCGATGACCGCGGCCTTCGCCTTTGTCGAGAGGCTTCGGGAAAAGGAGCTTCTCGAGCGAACCAAACGTGTCGAAGTGGACCTGTACGGCTCGCTCGCTTTGACCGGCAAGGGGCACGCAACCGATCGTGCGGTGCTCCTCGGTCTCGCGGGCGACCGACCGGATCGGATCGATCCCGACGAGGCCGAGAATCGACTGGCTCGGATCCGCTCAAGCGGGCGTCTCAGCCTCGGCGGCGAGCATGAAATCGCCTTCGACGAAGCTCGCGACCTGCGCTTCAACCAGCGGGAAAGGCTTCCGCACCACAGCAACGGCATGCGTTTCACGGCTTCCGCCGGCGAATCCATCGAAAGCAAAGTCTATTATTCGGTGGGCGGCGGCGCCGTCGTCGACGACAGTGCAGTCGAGCGCAACGCGCCTCCCGAAGGTGCCTGGGACGTCCCCTTCCGCTATGCTTCGGCGGCGGAACTGCTCGCCATCGCCGGACGCGAAAAGCTGACCATTGCCGAGATCGCCCGCGCCAACGAACGGGCCAATCTTTCGGACGCCGAGATCGATCGTCAGCTCGACGCCATCGTTCAGACGATGTCGGCCTGCATCGACCGAGGCATGGCCGCAGACGGAGTCCTGCCCGGCGGCCTGAAGGTGAAAAGGCGAGCGCCCGCTTTGCACCGGCTGCTCACCGAGCGCGCCGAGCGCGCACTTGCGGACCCGCTAACGGTGATCGACTGGGTGAATCTGTGGGCGCTGGCGGTGAACGAGGAAAATGCCGCCGGCGGGCGGGTCGTCACCGCGCCGACCAACGGCGCCGCCGGAATCGTTCCGGCGGTGCTCCGCTATTATCAGCGCTTCACGCCGCAATCCTCCTACCAGGGAGTCCATGTCTTCCTCCTTACCGCGGCCGCCATTGGCTCGCTGTTCAAGGAGAATGCGTCGATCTCCGGGGCGGAAGTCGGCTGCCAGGGCGAGGTCGGTGTCGCCTGTTCGATGGCCGCGGCGGGGCTCACCGCAGCGCTCGGAGGCTCGCCGGAGCAGGTGGAGAATGCGGCCGAGATCGGCATGGAGCATAATCTCGGGCTGACCTGCGATCCGGTCGGCGGACTGGTTCAGGTGCCCTGCATCGAGCGCAACGCCGTGGGAGCGATCAAGGCCATCGAAGCCTCGCGGCTCGCGCTCGTCGGCACGGGCGAGCATCGAGTCAGCCTCGATCAGGTGATCGAGACGATGCGCAGGACCGGTCTCGACATGAACGAACGCTACAAGGAGACCAGCCTTGGCGGACTTGCCGTCAACGTCGTGGAGTGCTGACCTTCAGAAGGTCCGGGTGATCCCGTAGAAGAGCGCCCCGATCAAGGCCGCGGCCGGCAGGGTGACGATCCAGGCAAAAACGATATTGCCGGCGACGCCCCAGCGCACCGCGGAAAACCGCCGCGCGGCACCAACGCCCATGATGCAGCCGGTGATCGTGTGGGTCGTCGAAACCGGGATTCCCATCGACGTGGCGGAAAAGAGCATGATCGCACCGCCGGTTTCGGCGGAGAATCCCTGGTGCGGAGTCAGTCGGGTGATCCTCGACCCCATCGTGTGCACGATCCGCCAGCCGCCCATCAGCGTTCCCAGGCCCATTGCCGCCTGGGCCGAAATCACCACCCAGAATGGCACGTAGAACGCGCTCCCGAGCAGGCCCTGGGAAAAAAGCAGGACGGCGATGATCCCCATCGTCTTCTGGGCGTCGTTCGCGCCATGCCCAAGCGAGTAGGCGGCTGCCGAGAGGAGCTGCAGGCTTCGGAATATCCGATCCGAGAGCCCGGCATTGACCGGTCTGAACAGCCAGGATGTCAGAACCACCAGCACGAGGGCGACCAACATCCCGATGGCCGGGGAAAGAAAGATCGCAGCGCTCGTCATGAGAACGCCGGACGATTCGATCACGCCCAGTCCTCCCTTGGCGATTCCGGCACCAAGCAGGCCGCCGATCAGGGCATGGCTGCTGCTCGACGGGATCCCCAGCAGCCAGGTTGTGACGTTCCAGCTGATCGCGCCCATCAGCGCTCCGAAGATGACCGACGGATCGATGACCAGCGGGTCGACAATGCCCTTGCCGATGGTTTCCGCGACGTGGAGGCCGAAGAAGAGGAAGGCGATGAAGTTGAAAAAGGCCGCCCAGGCGACCGCGACCTGCGGGCTGAGGACCCGAGTCGAGACGACGGTCGCGATCGAGTTGGCGGCATCGTGCATGCCGTTGAGGAAATCGAAGGCAAGGGCCACGCCGATGAGCGCGACGAGCAGCGGAAAAGCGAGCGTCGGCTCCATCAGGCGTGGTCGATCACGATGCCCTGGATCTCGTCGGCGACATCTTCGAGACTGTCGAGCACGCGCTCGACATGGCGGTACACCTCCCGCCCGACGATGAAGTCCATGACTTGCCCGGCGCCATGCGCCTGGAACAGCGCCTTCAATCCCTTCTCGTGGAGAAGGTCGGCCCGGCCTTCCAGATGAACGATGGATTCGGTGATTTCGTGCAGTCTCTGTCCGTTGCGGCCGACGTTGCGCAGCAGCGGGACGGCTTCGCGAACGAGCCGCGCCGCCTCGGACGCGTTGCGGCTCATCTCCAGCATTTCCGGTTCGAACTGGCCGACCTCGTAGAGCGTCACGGCTTTCGCGGTCTGCCACATCTCGTCCAGCGCATCGTCCATGGCCGAGGCCAAGGCCGTGATCGCGCTTCGATCGAACGGAGTGATGAAGGACCTGCGCACGGCGACGAGCACGTCCCGAGTGACATCGTCGCCGGCGGTTTCGTGCTCCGAAATCCGGCGGCAGGATTCCGCGACTCCGGCTTCACCGGCGAACATGGCCGTCATCGTGTCGGCGCCTGCGACGATGATCTCGGCCTGTCGTTCGAACAGATCGAAGAAGCGGTCCTCCTTCGGCATCATTGCCCGGATGAAGTTGAACATTCCGGCCCTCCTGCGGAAGCGGTAGCCGCCGATGACGAATGCCCCGTCACTGCCGAGCTCGGGCGGCGAGTCGGCGAAAGCGAGGATCAGATCTCTGAGGTCCGGCTCGTCGACCGACGCGGCTGCCTGCTTCGGCTCGAACCAGCGCACCGTCCGCTCCTTGCGCTCTGGCCAGGCATAATGCTGGTGCAGGACTCGCATCGGATAGACGGTGACCCGGGCCGGCACCGGCGCACCCGAGCGGCGGCGCTTGTCATAGGAATAATGGCCTGCGGGAAGCGTCGATATCTCCCCCTCCAGCCCTGCTTCCTCGAAGGCTTCACGGGCAGCCGTCTCGTGACCCTGCCGGCGCGGCATCGGATTCCCTTTCGGAATCACCCATCGTCCGGTGTCGCGGGAGGTGATCAGCAGGATTTGAAGGCCTTTTTCCGAATCGACCCGATACGGAAGCGCGGCGAACTGGGTGATCAACGGGCGCGCCCCGGCTCAGTCATTCCGCCGAGCGATCGCGCCGCCGTCGAAGCGGATTTCCGAGCCGTCGGCAAAGCCGCGATAGGTCCGCCTTCCCTCAGGCGTGTCGACGGCGAAGCGAAAGGCCGTCCCGATGAGCTCGACATCGCGAAGCTCCACGCTTTGTCCGCGCCCGGTCAGGGTGCCAACCACCTCTTGGAACCTCTGTTCCAGCTGAAGCGCCACCGTTTCGCCGGAGGTGTCGGTCATCGACCAGTTTCCGCCGACAACTGCCGGGACCACCCAGAAGTAGATGGTCGAGGCGTCGACGGCCCGTTGCGCGTCCGGCCGCCAGTCGCCGAGGGTGAAGTTGTGGCTGACGATCCGGGTACCCGGCCTCGCTTCGGTCAACAGACGCGGCCGAAGCCGCATGTTGATCTCCGGAAGCAGGTACATGGCGATGACGCTTGCCTCGGCAATCGGTGTGGCGAACAGATCCTGGCGCCGAAAGCGAACCCGATTCTCGACCTGGGCCAAAGCGGCGGCAGCGCTCGCTTCGGCGACTCGCGCCGGATCGATGTCGACCCCGAGCGCCCGGGCACCCCGCTGGGCCGCCATGATCGCAATTCGGCCGTCGCCCGAACCGAGATCGATCAGATAGTCTTCCGGTCCCACTGCGGCGATCTCCATCATCGCTTCGACCACCCGACGGGGCGTGGGTACATAAGGGACGTCGAGGTCAGCCTCGGAAAGCCGCGCCGGCGCCGGGTTCGTCGGCACGAAACCACCACCTTCGAAGGCGCAGGAGGCGAGCGCGAAGGGAAGGACGATCAGGAGCGGCCGCATTGCAGGCTTTCTAACAGGCGGCTCGGTTCTTGTATCCCCATGCCCGGTGCGCCATCTGCTCCGTCATGGACCTGCCGCTCAAAGTTGCGATCATTCCGGTAACGCCTCTCCAGCAGAATTGCTGCCTCGTCTGGTGCACGCGGACGATGAAGGGCGCCTTCACCGATCCCGGCGGCGACCTGGATCGACTCAAGGCGGCCGCCCGGCAGCAGGGCGTGACCATCGAGAAACTGCTGCTGACCCACGGCCATATCGATCATTGCGGGTCGGCCAAGATCCTCGCGGACGAGCTTGGAGTTCCGATCGAGGGTCCGCACGAGGCGGACCGCTTCTGGATTGCCCGTCTCGAAGATGACGGCCGGGCCTATGGGATTACCGGCAAGACCTTCGAATCGGACCGGTGGCTGAACGATGGCGACAAGGTCACGGTCGGGACGGTCGAGTTCGACGTTTACCATTGCCCCGGCCATACTCCAGGTCATGTCGTCTTCCACCATTCGCCTTCGCGCCTTGCGATCGTCGGCGACGTCCTTTTCCAGGGCTCGATCGGCCGAACCGATTTTCCGATGGGCAATCACCAGGACCTGATCGACGCGATCACCCGCAAGCTCTGGCCGCTCGGTGACGACACGACCTTCGTTCCCGGGCACGGCCCGGTCAGCACGTTCGGCCAGGAGCGCCGCACCAATCCCTTCGTCGGGGACCGGGTGCTCGCGAGCGGCTAGAGCGAGCGCGAGGCGCTGCGGCCGGGCGAGATTTCCATCCCGCCTCGGATCGGCGGGCTCTGATAGGCAATGAAGATCGCATAGCCGCCCAGCGCGAGCAGCACCGCCCAGCTGATCCCGATCCCGCCGACGCGAGGCGCATTCGCGCCGGGCCGATCCATTCCGAAAGCGTGAGCGATGCGGGCGAGGATGAACAGGATCGAGGCACCCCAAAGCCAGTGATTGCCGCCGGTCGCAAGTTCGAGAAATCCGAGCAGGACAAGAAAGATCGGCATGTTCTCGGCAAAGTTGGAATGGGCCCGCATCCGGCGCGCGAGAGCTTCATTGCCACCGTCGCCTACGGCGATTCGAAGTGGACGGCGAAGCCGGCTGACTCGAAGGCTGAGCCAGATGTGGAGAAGGGCGGCGGCGCCGGCGATGGTCAAGGTGATGGGCAGAATGATCATGAGGCTGTTCCCCGAAGCATGGCGCAGCTCGTCGCACGCCGTGGACTCGCTTGCAACGTCTCGCGAAGTCGCTATAGGCGGCAGCCTTTAAGCGAGGGCATCCGGCCGCGAGGCCAGCGGCCGCATTCGGCCGTTGAACCGCGGCAGCGCACTCGCCACATCATGCAACCGATCCAAGAAGAACAGGTGCCGACATGGCCGTCCCCAAAAGAAAAACCTCGCCGTCCCGCCGGAACATGCGTCGCAGCCATGACGCGCTGAAGCCGACGCAGTACCAGGAATGCCCGAACTGTGGCGAGCTTCGGCTGCCTCACAATGTGTGCCAGAGCTGCGGCCACTATAAGGGGCGTGAAATCCTGAAGTCCGAGGCCTAAGACGGCTCCGCCTTCAGCAGGGGAGACGACTTTCTTGGCCAACGGGCCCCGGATCGCGATCGATGCCATGGGGGGCGATAGCGGACCATCGGTGATGGTCGCGGGCGCCGCCCACGCCTTTGATCGGCGCGACGACCTGACTTTTCTCCTGTTCGGCAACGAAGCGGCGGTTCACCAGGAACTCGACAAGCATCGGGATCTGGCAGGCGCCTGCACGGTCATCCATTGCGACGATGTCATCGCCGGCACCGAGAAGCCGAGCCAGGCGATCCGTCGCGCCAAGTCGACATCGATGGGTTTGGCCATCGCCGCCGTGAAGTCCGGCGAGGCTCAGGCCGCCGTTTCCGGCGGCAATACGGGTGCGCTGATGGCCATGGCGAAGCTTGCGCTTCGCACCATGCCGGGAATCGACCGACCGGCGCTTGCGGCCCTGCTGCCGACGCTTGGCGAGAATGACCTGGTCATGCTCGACCTTGGCGCGAACACCGAATGCGACGTTCAGAATCTCGTTCAGTTTGCGGTTATGGGCGCGGCTTATGCCCGAGTCGTTCTCGACCTCGAGCGGCCGCGGGTCCAGCTCCTCAACATCGGCACCGAGGATCTCAAGGGAACCGACGAGCTGAAGGAAGCCGCAGCGATCCTCCGCGCTTCGACCGACCTTGGGATGCGGTTCGACGGCTTCATCGAGGCCGACAAGCTTTCCCGGGGCGACGCGGATGTCGTCGTGACCGACGGCTTTTCCGGCAACATCGCGCTCAAGTCCGTCGAGGGCACGGCGCGGTTTGTCACCGACCTCCTGCGGCGGGCTTTCACCAGCTCGATCCGCTCCAAGTTCGGGTTCCTCATCTCGCGACCGGCGACCGAGCTCCTCCGGCATCACCTCGATCCGAACAATCACAATGGCGCCGTCTTCCTCGGGCTCGACGGGTTGGTGGTGAAGAGCCACGGAAGCGCCAACGAAAAAGGCGTTGCCAATGCCATCCGGGTCGCGGCCCGGATGGTGCGTGAGGAACTGACCCGCAAGATCAAGGACGACCTGGCGAACGTGGCATCCCGCCAGTCGTCGGTCGCCGCGAAATGACCAGACGCGCAACCATCATCGGCACCGGGTCGGCCTTGCCGCCGCGGCGAGTCACCAATGCCGAGCTCGCCGAGCGAGTCGAGACGAGCCACGAATGGATCGTCGAGCGAACCGGAATCGAGGCTCGGCACATTGCCGCGGACGGCGAGACCACCGCCACCCTCGCGACGGAGGCAGCGCGCAAGGCGCTGGCCGCGGCCGGGATCGAGCCCGATCGGATCGGCCTCATCGTTCTCGCCACCGCGACGCCGGACCAGACCTTTCCGGCAAGTGCGACTCGGGTTCAGACCGCGCTGGGCATCGACGACTGCATCGCCTTTGACGTGGCCGCGGTTTGCACCGGATTTCTCTACGCCCTCTCCGTCGCCGACAATATGGTGAAGGGCGGAATGGCCGACTATGCGCTGGTCATCGGCTCCGAAACCTTCAGCCGGATTCTCGACTGGGAGGATCGCGCCACCTGCGTCCTGTTCGGCGACGGCGCCGGCGCGATCGTTCTCAAGGCCGAGGAAACGGAGGATTCCGGAATCCTCGCCACTCGCCTCCATGCCGACGGGCGGCACAACGATCTCCTCTATGTGGACGGCGGAGTCTCGACGACCGGAACCGTCGGCAAGCTCCGAATGAAGGGCAAGGAGGTCTTCCGCCACGCCGTCGTCAACCTGGCCGATGTCCTCAACGAGGTGCTGGGCGTCGCCGGACACCGTGTGGAGGAAGTCGACTGGGTGATTCCGCACCAGGCGAACAAGCGTATCCTCGACGCAACGGCGAAGAAGCTCGGAATCGATCCTGGCAAGGTCGTCGTCACGGTCGACCAGCATGCCAATACTTCGGCTGCCTCGGTGCCGCTCGCGCTCGACGTGGCCGTGCGCGACGGCCGCATCCGGAAGGGCGACCTGCTCGTGCTCGAAGCCATGGGCGGCGGATTCACCTGGGGCGCCGCAGTGGTCCGTTACTGAACAGGTTGGACGCTTAGCCGGATTGCGCTGAGCGCCAAGCTGGACTAGGGTTCGCCCTGTTCACGGGGAGGGGATTCCTTCATGGCCGACGCAGGGACGATAAGGAAGCCGATGGCCGGCACATTGACCCGCGCGGACCTCGCCGACATCGTTCATCGCGAGATCGGGCTGTCGCGCGCCGACTCCGCAGGCATTGTCGAGCGGATCCTCCACCATATGTGCCATGCGCTCGCCGAAGGCGAGAATGTGAAGATCTCCGGGTTCGGCAGCTTCATCCTGCGCGACAAGGGCGAGCGGATCGGGCGCAATCCGAAGACCGGCGTGGAAGTCCCAATCGCTCCTCGGCGCGTGCTCACCTTCCGCGCGAGCCAGATCATGCGCGAGCGGATCGCTCGCGGCGTCTGATCGCCGGATGGGCCCGAGCGGCAAGAGCGATCGAGCCTTCCGGACCATAGGCGAACTTGCCCAGGAACTTGGCGTCCCGCAGCATATTCTGCGCTACTGGGAAACGCGCTTTCCGCAGCTCCGGCCGCTGCAGCGGGCCGGTAATCGACGCTATTACAGGCCGGAGGATGTCGCCCTTGCCCGGCGAATCCATCGCCTGCTGAATCAGGACGGCTATACGATCCGAGGCGTTCAGCAGCTTCTGGCCAAAGGCGGAGCCGCGCCGGATCCGGAGCCTGCCTCGCCTGAGCCGGCGAGCACGGATGGCGATTTTCCCGCGGAAGCCCTCCGCGCCCTGCGGCGGACTCTTGCCGAAGCGCTCCAGGAAAGTGACGTTTGAAGCTTCAGCCCGCGTTGGTGCTCAATGGCTGTCCTCGTCCGGTCCGAGATCCGGATCGAGGTCGCGTGGTCGGATGAACCGATTGAGCCGGCCGCTTCCCGCCGCCACATCCCGCCAATGATCGACAGGGAAGGCGATCTCCGCAATCGTCGCCGTTGGATATTTGACGGCCAGCTCTCCCCGAAGCCCGTCCGAATCCTCCTGAGTGAGAAGCATCGCCAGCGATTCGAGGCCAGGATTGTGACCGACGATCAATAGCCGGTCGGCGCCATCGTCGGCCTCCTGGACGATCTCCAGCAGGGTCGTCACGGACGCGAGATAGACCCGTTGATCATATTCCGGCTCGATGGAACTTCCATAGCCTTCCGATACGTCGGCGAGGGTTTCGACCACCCGGGCGGCGGGCGACGCGATGATGCTGTCGAACTCCATTCCCCGGCTGCGCATCTCCCGGCCGATGGTCCGCGCCGCCTTGCGGCCGCGCTTGTTGAGCGGCCGGTCGAAGTCGCGAGCAACCGGGTCGTCCCAGCTCGACTTGGCATGCCTCAGCAGGATCAACGTCTTCATGCCGCCCCTTCGGTCAGCATCTTAGCCTCGTTCTGTGACAGGCCTATTCTTACCCTTTCGATCGCTTCCGCAAGAGGAACACGCGAAATTCGCACCCCGGGAGGAAAAGCGGTGAGCAGGCGTGACGGCGTCGCTCCCGAAAGAAGCACGAACAAGCCCCGATCCTGCTGTCGCCGGATGAGCCGGCCGAACGCCTGGGCGAGCCTCGCCCGAACCACCTGATCGTCATAGGCGGAGCCGCCTCCGGCCGTCCGCCGAGCCGCATGAAGCACGGTCGGCCGCGGCCAGGGAACGCCCTCCATCACGACCAGACGAAGCGATTCTCCCGGAACGTCGACCCCGTCGCGAAGGGCATCGGTGCCCAGCAACGATGCCCTGGGGTCGTCACGGAAAATGTCGACAATGGTTCCGGTGTCAATCGGATCGACATGCTGGGCGTAGAGTGGAAGCCCGGCACGAGCGAGCCGGTCCGCGATCCGGGCGTGGACGGCCCTGAGCCGTTGGATGGCCGTGAACAGGCCGAGCGTACCGCCGCCCGCCGCTTCGATCAGCCGGGCATAGGCTCCGGCGAGCGCGGCGGCATCGCCCTTCTTCACATCGGTGACCACCAGCACCTCGCTTCTCGCCATATAGTCGAACGGGCTCGCGGCTTCGAAACGTGCCACCGGACCGCCCAGGTGACAGGCTCCGGTCCGGCCCTCGGCGGCCGTCCAGTCGCCACTGCCGCGCAGGGTGGCGGAGGTGACCAGAACGCCGTGGGCCGGCTTCAGAACCGAGTCGGCGAGCGGCCGGGTCGGATCGAGCCAGTGCCGGTGAAGCCCGACATCGAATTCTCGCCCTTCGACCCGATCGATCGCGATCCAGTCGACGAAGTCGGGATCGGCCGGCCCCCCGATCCTTGCCGCGAGCCCGATCCAGGCGGAAAGTGTCTGGGTACGCCAGCTCAGGCCGCCAATCGCTCCCTCCACCCGGGCCCGCGCCTGGGCGTCGAGCCAGTCCGGCGCATCTTCCAGCACCGCTTCGAGTCTCTTGCCGAGCGCCACCAGCGGCCGGAGAAGCCCTTCCAGAGCCTCCACTGCGGGCGCGGCCGCCTCGACCAGGGCAGCATCCGGTTCGGCGAGTTCCGTTTCCAGACCATAGCCGGCGTCCTGCGCGGTTGCCCGGGCATAGACGGTGCCGCGCACGGCCGAGAGCAGCTTCTCGATCGGGCCGAACGGAGCGCCCTCGGCAAGGCGCTGCAGCCAGCCCTCCGACGGCAGAGCCCCCGCCATCTGAACGGCCGTCTCCAGCGCCATTCCGCCCGCTTCGTCATAGGAGGCGACGTCCATCAGCCGGGCCGCGAGCCCTCGCCGTCGGCCCCGCGACTTGCCTTCGGGACCGACGATCCAGCGCCTGAGCTCGATCGTTTCCTGGCCGGTCAGAGCCGCCGCAAAGGTCGAATCCGCGGCATCGAACAGATGATGACCTTCATCGAAGACGATTCGAGTCGGCGCCTGCCCGCTCTCCCGTCCGCGGGCGGCGTTCACCATCACCAAAGCGTGGTTGGCGATGACCAGGTCAGCGCTGCTGCTGGCCCGAGCGGCACGTTCGATGAAGCAGCGGCGATAATGGGGGCAGCCGGCATAGACGCATTCTCCTCGGCGATCGGTCAGCGCTGTTGCTCCGGCGCGTCGGAACAGGGAGGTCAGCCAGCCGGGGAGGTCGCCCCCGACCATGTCGCCATCCCGGGTGTAAGCCGCCCATCTCGCCACCAGCTGGGCCAGGATCGCGGCGCGCCCGGAAAAGCCCCCCTGAAGCGCATCCTCCAGGTTGAGCAGACAAAGATAGTTCTCGCGCCCCTTACGGATCACCACCTTCCGCTTCCGCTCCTCGGGATCGGGAAAGACCCGGCGTGTCTCACGGTCGAGCTGGCGCTGGAGCGCCTTGGTGTAGGTCGATACCCACACAGTCCCCTCGGCCTGACCGGCCCAGGCGGAAGCGGGAGCGAGGTAGCCGAGCGTCTTGCCGATCCCGGTTCCGGCCTCGGCGAGCAAGACGTTCGGCTGCCCCTCCTGTTTTCGGGGGGCAAAAACCTGCGACGCGGCGGCGGCATAATCTCGCTGCCCTTGGCGCAGTTCGGCGCCTTCGCCGGTCAGTTCGGCAAGCCTGCCGATCGCCGCCTCCGGCGCCAGGCGAACCGACTTCGCCGGTGATCGGCCGCCGCTCTCCTCCCATTCCGGCAGCCGGCTGAACAGCCAGCGCTCCTCGCGAACGGGGCGGGCCAGCCGTTCCGTCACGGCCGTACCCCAGGGCCAGCGCAGGCGGGACAGCGCCTGGGCGGATGCCCAGGCCCCTTCCCGCTCCTCCCAGTCTCCACCCAGGGTTTGCAGAAGTCGGAGCGCGGCAGCTCGCAGGAAAGCGGCGGCCTCGCCCTCGCCTCCGGGCGGCGCCAGTCCGAGTGCGTCGGCCATCCCCTTGGGCGTCGGCACGGCAAAGCGCGCCGGATGGACGAAAGCGAACAGTTCCAGCAGATCCAGACCGGAAAGATCGGGATAGCCGAGCCGATTGCCGACCAGCGGCGCGTTCAGCATGATCATCGGCGTCTCGGCCGCTCGAGCGATCGCCTGTCCTCGTCCGACCGCCTCCACACCACCATCCGGGTAAGCGATCCATATTCCGGCATGGGTCGCGTGGAGTGCGGGATAGGGGAAAGCCGAGCTCACTCGGCAGCCATGGCCGACATGGAACGAAACGGCAACCGCATGGCGGGCGAACCTTTGTCGAGCCAGGGCCGGCTTTGGTCGAAACCTCCGCCGCGATTTCGATCACGATTGTAGTCGGTCCGCGCAAGGAGAGCGAATGATGAGAATGTCTGTGCTGATCATGGCTTCGATCGTCTGGGTCGCTTCGCCTGCGGCGGCTGCCCGCCCGGAAGATCGCGCCATCAACGCCGTTTATCAGCGGCTGGCGGAGGCCCGGGCTGCGGGCAGTGTCCCCGGCATGACGGCCGCCTTTGCCGCCGAAGGCCTGCTTGTAGATGCCCGGCCCGGCCCGCCGGTGTCGGGCGCAGAGCTGCCGGCTCGGCTGCGTCCGATGGCCGAGCGGCTCAGGACCGAGAATGCGAGTATCGACACGGCGTATCGAATCGAGCGCCGGTCGATCATCGGCGAGATCGCCTTGGACGCGGGCTACATGCGCCAGACGATCCGCCGGCCTGACGGACAGTCGATAACCCGCCATGCGCGTTTCCTGGTGACTCTGCAGCGCGGGTCCGATGGCTCCTGGCGGATTATCGGTGATGCCAGCATGCCGGCCGAGGAATCGGCCTGGACGGCGCTCCGCCCGGTGGAAGGGCTGCACTTCGACGGTTGATCGCCGCTTTGGCGCTTGCGCGCGAGCGGGCGAGACCGCAATGACGCGGGCATGCTGATCCCTCCTGAGCTTCGCGAAGCCGCAATGGTCTCAAAGGCCTGGCCCTACGAAGAAGCCCGCAAGCTGCTCAAGCGCTACCCCGATGGCCCCGGCGACAAGCCGATCCTGTTCGAGACTGGCTATGGACCGTCGGGCCTTCCTCACCTCGGCACTTTCCAGGAGGTGGCCCGGACGTTGATGGTCCGGCATGCGCTCCAGGAAATGGCGGGCTGGCCGAGCCGTCTCGTCGCCTTTTCGGACGACATGGACGGGATGCGCAAGGTGCCGCCCAATGTTCCGCACCAGGACATGATGCATTCGCATCTCGACCAGCCCCTTTCCGTGGTGCCGGACCCTTTCGGATGCGGTCATGACAGCTATGCCGCCCATAATAACCAGCTGCTCCGGCAGTTCCTCGACCGGTTCGGCTTCGACTATGAGTTCCTCGCCTCGAGCGACTGCTACCGGTCCGGCCGCTTCGACGAAGCGCTGAGGCAGGTGCTTCGCCGATATGACGAGATCATGGGCGTGATGCTGCCTACGCTTCGGGAGGAGCGTCGCCAAACCTATTCGCCGGTGCTCCCGATCAGCCCGGCGAGCGGCAAGGTGCTTCAGGTGCCGGTCGAGGTGCTGGACGCCGAAACGGGCATGATTCGTTATGTCGATCCTGCGACTCATCAGGCGGTGGAGCAGTCGATCCTGTCCGGCGGCGCAAAACTGCAATGGAAGGTCGACTGGGCGATGCGCTGGGTGGCGCTCGGCGTCGACTACGAGATGTCGGGCAAGGACCTGATCGACAGCGTCACTCAGAGCAGCAAGATCGCCCGGATCCTCGGCGCCCGACCGCCGGAAGGCTTCACCTACGAGATGTTCCTCGACGAAAATGGCGAGAAGATCTCGAAGACCAAGGGCAATGGGGTCACGATCGACGAGTGGCTGACCTATGCGCCGGAGGAGAGCCTCGCCTTCTATCTCTATCGTGATCCGAAGAAGGCCAAGCAGCTCAGCTTTTCGGTCATTCCCAAGGCGGTGGACGAATATTTTCAGTTCCTCGCCGCCTATCCCGAGCAGCCGCTGGACAAGAAGCTCGGCAATCCCGTGCACCATGTTCATGCCGGCCAGGTGCCGCCCGCGCGAATGCCGATCAGCTTCGCGCTTCTCCTGAACCTCGTCGCCGTCGCCTCGACCGACGACAAGGAATTGCTGTGGGGCTTCGTCAGGCGCTACTGCCCGGAAGCGTCGCCGAAGAGCCATCCCGAGCTCGATCGGCTGCTGGATTTCGCGCTCGCCTATTTCCGTGACTTCATCGCGGATTCGCTTCGCCATCGCCCACCGACGGCGATCGAGGCGGCGGCTCTTCGCGATCTCGACTCCCGTCTTGCCGAACTACCCGAGGAGGCCGATTCCGAGACGATCCAGAACGAGGTCTACGAAATCGGAAAGGTGCACGAGTTCGAGAATCTGCGCGACTGGTTCGGGGCGCTGTACGAGACCTTGCTCGGCACCAGCCAAGGGCCGCGAATGGGCAGCTTCATCGCACTCTACGGGATCGCAAACAGCCGCAAGCTCATCGCCCAGGCATTGGAGTCCGTCTGAGCTAGCGCGCCAGCTCGCGGCGCTGCGAAGGATCGACGCCGGCGCGGCGCAACGCCTCGTCGAGCGCCTGGTCGGCCGAGATCGCGACATGAGGGGATACGCCGACGCCTTCCCAGCCCTGGCCATTGTCGGGATCGAAGGTCCGGCCGACCGGAATGAAGGCGGAGTAGCCGCTGCCCAGGGAAGCCGGCCCGCCATAATGGCCCGCGCCTGCCGTCGTCTCCCCGATCAGTGTGGCCCGGCCGGTGCGCTTCAGGGCAAGGGCAAAATGCTCGGCGGCGGACGCGCTTCGGTGGGAGGTCAGGACAAAGACCTGTGCCCGACGCAAGGGCGAAGCTTCCTCGCGAGGTACCGCGAAATGCATGCGTCGGACCACTCCGGCCGGTCCGGTCGCCGGTCGGAGCGTCGGTCCGTTCGGAACCGGATCGCCTTGACGCCTAACCACTGCCTCGCGCGTGTCCATTCCGACCAGGACCGTTTGCTCGGCAAAGATCCAGGGAAAGATCGCATCCATCTCCGCAAGTCCCCCGCCCCGGTGGTTGCGGATGTCGAAGACGAGCGTTCGCGCGTCCCGATGATCGCGCAGGAAGCGCTCGATCCGCCCGACCACTTCGGGCGTTCCGGGAAAAAGGCCGAGATCGATATAGGCGACTCCGTCCGCGATCCATCCCGAGCGGCCGATCGCCGGTGAAGGATCAGGAGCCCGCATTGCCCGCCGGGGCCCCGGGCCGGACAGCGAAGCCGAGCTCGAGCCGAGGCGAAGGTGCCGGTCGGGATGGATCGCCTGAAGATCGGCTTCGATCGTTTCCGCGAAGCGCTCGCCCAGGTTCCGATAGCCGCCCGCGGCGGCCTTGCTTCTGAGGGCTTCGGCATAGCGGCGGCCGACCTCCGGGAAGACGAAATTGTCCTCGAGCGCCTTGGCCAAGCGCTCCACCACGGCGGCCCGGTCCGCTTCGCTGTCTGAGACCAAGGGACCAGTCGGGGGCTCGACCTGCCCAACCGCCGGCACTTGCGCGATCGCCGCTCCTGCGACGGCCGCGAGAGCCGCCATCAGGGCGATGAAAGGCTTTGGCACAGCCTCAGCTCCGCCGCGCCGCGATCCAGTTGTCGATCTTCTGTTCGAGAACGGTGAGCGGCAACGCTCCGCTCATCAGCACCTGGGCGTGGAAGTCCTTGAGGTCGAAGCGGGAGCCAAGCTCGCGCTCGGCACGGGCCCTCAGTTCGAGAATTTTCAGCTGGCCGATCTTGTAGGCCAACGCCTGGCCTGGGATGGCGATGTAGCGCTCGACCTCGGCGGTGACTTCCGTTTCGCTCATTCCGCTATTGTCGAGCATGTACCGGATCGCTTGTTCACGGGTCCAGCCCTTGGCATGGATGCCGGTATCGACGACGAGGCGCATGGCTCTCAGCATCTCGTCATTCAGTCCGCCGAACCGCTGATAGGGATCCGTTTCCATGCCGAGTTCATCCCACAGAGTCTCGGCGTAGAGAGCCCAGCCTTCGACAAAGGCGGTGTTGCCGCCGAAGCGCATGAAGCTGGGCAGAGCCTCATTTTCGCTGGCCAGCATGATCTGGAAATGATGGCCGGGTGCGCCCTCGTGGAGATAGAGGGTCTCCATGCCGTAAGTCCGCCGCGAGGGCAGATCATAGGCATTGTAGTAGAATATGCCGGGGCGGGACCCATCCGGAGTCCCGTCCTGATAGGAGCCGCCGGCCGCATTGCGCTCGCGAAAGGCCTCGACCTCCCGTATCTCGAGCCGCGAGCGCGGCATGGTCGAGAAAAATTGGCCGATGCGCGATTCGACGGTTCGGCCGATCTCGTAATAGCGGTTGCGCATCCATTCGCGGCTCGGCGGCTCGAACTGAGGATCGGTACGCAGATGTTCGAAGAACTGGGCGAGCGTTCCCCGGAACCCGACCCGCTCCTTGATCGCCTCCATCTCGGCACGAATGCGAGCGACCTCGCTCAGGCCGAGATCGTGGACATGGTCCGCGCTTAGCGGCAGAGTCGTATTTTCCTGGATCAGCCGCTGGTAGAGCAGCTCGCCGCCCCGCATGTGAACCAGGCCAACTCCATCGCGGGCGCGTGGCAGATATTCGTTCTGGAGAAAGTCTCGAAGTCGACGGTAAGCGGGATAGATGCCCTCCCGGATGATCTCGAGATGCGCCTGCCTCAGGCGCGCTCTTTCCGATTCGGGAACCGCATCCGGGAAGTTCTGGACGGGCCCGAAATAGGGGGATTCTTCGGGAGCAACGGCGAGTTGGGTGTCAAGCTGGCCGATGACGTTCCGGATGGTGAGCTTGGTGTCGACCACCCCTGAATCCAGGCCCTGGCGGAAGCGGTCGATCACCCGGTCGAACGCCTGAACGAACTGGCGGTGCCGCTTCAGATTATTCTCGTAATCCTCGACGTTGCGGAACGGAGCGACGTTCCGCCCGGAAGCGAACACCGGATAGAAGGTGTGGAAGCCGGTGAAATGGTTGAGCGGCCGGACGACGGTGAGCGCCAGATAATCCGGACGGACGTCCAGAAGATCGTCCTCGCGCTGATATTTGAAAACGTCATAGGCCAGGCGATCGGTCTCGCTCAGCGCTTCGCGATCGATACTGGCGAGCACCGCCAGATCCTGCTCGGCGGCGGCGCGCTCCTCTGCGAAATACTCGTCGCTCAAGAAATCGCCGAGCCGATCGGCGTAGCGGAAGTCGCCGCGAAACATGGCGGAAACCGGATTGCGGCGCAGGCTCGCCTCGTCGCTTTCCCGGAAAAGGCGATGAAGTCGATCATGGGGACTTTCGGCGGCGGCTTGGGGCGCCGCTGCGGCGGCGGGTTGCGACGAGCGAGCTTCACTGGTCGCGCAGGCACTCAGGATGATCAAGGATGCGGCGGCAAGAAAGGCGGCGTGGCGTCTCATATCGACTGGCTCCCCCAAGGCTCGGTGTGGCACCGACATAAAACAGCAGGGAGGCTGACCGCAATCGATTTCGGTTGACCGCCCGTCAGTAGGTGGGGGCGTCGGAATAGCGCCAAGGGCGCTCACGATACCATTTGGTGATGATGTATTTCACGCCCTGTTCCACCGGCATCCCCTGATGGATCGAGAAAGGGTTGGGCTGCCCGGCCGCGTCGAGATTGTTCCAGGCGAGCAGATTTCCCGCTCTCGGCGCCACCTTCACGTTGGCCTGGGGGAAGTAGGTGTGTCCACCCGATTCGGGAGCATTCAGGAAGATCATGACCGTCCAGGTGCGCTGCCCGCCGGTGCGTTCCATCTCCGGCCAGTAAGGCTGGTCCGTATAGAAGAAATCATGATGCGCCTTGAACTGCTGGCCGACGGCATAACGCTGCCCCTGAACCGTCTCGCCATGCTCAGGATTGATCCCCATCAGGTCGGTGATCTTCTGCTCCACCTGGCGAACGATCGGGTGGAGGGGGCTGAGATTGCAGCTCTCGCTGGTTCGAAACTCCGGGTCCTCGCTCGGTGCAAGCAGCTGCGACGGGATGCGTTCCGAATCGATCAGCTTGATCACGGCGGAGCATTCCGCCGCGGTGAGGAAGTCCCGAGCAACGAAGATTTGCAGATCGTTGGATGGGATCTTGAACACGGTGGGATTTCGAACGAGGCGGTCCGCAACCCAGCTCCCGATCGCGATCTTGTAGTCGACGCTCTGCTGCATGTCCTGCTCCGGCTTCCGCCGCCCCTAGAGCAGTCTTTCCGGAACGAAAAGCCCGGGATCGGCGGGTCCGCCCAGGATCGGCGGGTCGGATCGTCCGCCGGACGATCCTGAACCTGCGGCGCAGATTCAACCCGCTGATCCCTTGCGTGGCTCCGGGCCTTTGCGGCCACGAGCGGAAGACGGCCTTACCAGAAGAAGTCGTAGATTACGTCGATGACTTCGCCGCTATAGGTGTCCACAAGCAGCACGTCGTTATAGTAGCGGATCCACCGGGCGCCCGGAGGAGCCGACGGAAGCCGGTAATAATAGGGATCGTTGATCCAGTAACGCTGGCTGTAGAAGAGCGGCTGAAGGCTCAGGCCGATCGAGAAGCGCCGGTAGCCCCAATTCCGATAGGGAGAATAATAAGGCGGCAGCCGGTAATAGTTTCGATTGCGATAGCGCCAGCTGTTCCAGTCATAGCGCCGATCGTAGCGCCAGTCGCGGCTCCAATCGCGACGCCAGTCCCGCCGATCCCGCCGGCGATCGCCGCGCCAGTCGCGGTCGCGGTCCCGCCGCCACTCGCGCCCATCTCTGTCCCGGTCGCGTCGCCAGTCGCGACGATCGTCCCAGTCCTCTCGCCCGGCTTCCCGATTCGCCTGCCGCTGCTCGCGAACCACCTGGCGATACTGCCGTTCGGATCCGTGGCGGGCGGCATTCTCGCGCGCCAGCCGGTCATAGCGTTCCTGATGCTCGCGCATCCGGCGATCGCTGCGCGACCCGCCCCATCCCGGGGCCTGAGCCTGTGCCGCTGGCCGCTGAGGATGAGCCTGCTCGACCGCCTGCCGCTGCTGCCGGGCTTCCTGGCGAGCCTGGCGCCGCTCCGAGCGCTGCTGATTGCGCTGCTCCAGTCGCTGATAGCGTTCGAGGACTCGGCTATCGCGGTTGCTCTCCTGCGCCCGAGCCGCGAACGGAGTCAGCACCGTCGCCGCCAGGACCAATCCAATCAATGCCTTGCGCATTGCTTTACTCCTTCACTGCCCGGCGGCGTCCGACCCCGCCCGATAGGCAAACGGTGCCCTTTCGGCGATGAGCAGAGCCTGAACCGCACCGTAAGGCTTAGGCAAGAATCAAGGCGTCCCGGAGCGGGACGGACGCGGTTGAGCCCGCAGGGCCGGAACGGCTCGCGCCGCATCTTCGGGAGCGATTCCCGGCGGTGGAGCGCCGGCGACGGCCTCCCGCCCCGTCTTGATGCGAACGGCGCGCCGGATCGACTCACGCAGCCGCGGATAGATTCCGCAGCGGCAGATATTGGTGATCGCCGAATCGATCTGAGCATCGGTGGGACTGTCGTTGCGATCGATGAGCGCGGCCGCGGCCATGATCATTCCCGGAATGCAGAAGCCGCATTGCGGCACCATGTCGGCGGCAAAGGCCTGCTGTACCGGATGCGAGCGGTCGCGCGACAGGCCTTCGATGGTCGTGACGAAGCTGCCCTCGATGTCGCCGATCCTGACCCGGCAGCTCCGGACCGCATGGCCGTCGACATGAACGGTACAGGCGCCGCAATCGCCCGTGCCGCAGCCGAACTTCGTGCCGGTAAGGTTGGAGGCGTCGCGAAGCGCCCAAAGAAGGGGCGTATCGGGATCCATGCGGTAGTGGACGGGCTGGCCGTTCACGGTAAAGCGGCTCATGCGGGCTAATAGACACGGGAGCGCGTGGATGGAAAGCGAGCGGATCGCGATCGAGCTGAGCGAGGGCGTCGCGCATGTCGAACTCGCCCGCCCCGACAAGCTCAACGCCATGGATGGCGAGATGTTCGCCGCGATTGGCGACACGTTTCGCCGGCTGGGGCGCGACCCGGCCGTCCGGGCGATCCTGTTGAGCGGCCAAGGCCGGCATTTCACAGCGGGACTCGATCTCGACTATGCCTCGCGTCAGTTCCCGCCCAGCTCCGATCCTGGACGGGCGGCCGAGGCTCGTCTCCGGCACATCGAATGGCTCCAGGACGCGTTCAGCGCCGTCGAGCAGGCGCGCGCGCCGGTGATCGCCGTGGTCCATGGCGGCTGCATCGGCGCCGGAGTGGATCTCGCGGCGGCATGCGATCTTCGGGTCGCGAGCACCGGCGGCTACTTCCAGGTGGCCGAAGTCGACGTTGCGATCACGGCCGACCTTGGCACGCTCCAGCGGCTGGCCCATCTGCTGCCGAACGGGATTCTCCGCGAGCTTACCTATACCGGCCGCAGGATGAGCGCGGAGGAAGCCAGCCGCTACGGCCTCGTCAACCGGCTCGAGTCGGACCGCGACTCGGCTCTCGCCGCCGGATTCGAACTTGCCCGAACGATCGCCGCAAAGTCTCCATTGGCCGTCGCCGGGGCTAAGCGCAGCCTCAACCACAGCCGCGGACGACCTGTCGAGGAAGGACTTCGCGACGTCGCGCTGTGGAACGCCGCCACCCTGGTCAGCGCAGATCTGACCGAAGCCGTCCAGGCGCGCCTCAACAAGACGGAGCCGAAATTCGGGCCGCTGGCGGAATAAATCGTGTAGACATGTCGCCTCGTCTGTCGGGAGGACGGCATGGGGATGCTGAAGCGCTTCAGCCTCGCATTGGCCGCGATATGTTTCGGCGCATCCGCGGCGGCGCAGGATCCGCTCGAAGGCGTCTACATCGTCGAACGGATGGAGACGGCGTCGATGCTGGAGCTGGCGCCGGAGGGGCGGTTCCGCTGGGCCTTCAGCTACGGCGCCGTCGACCTGGTGGCGGAAGGGCGGTGGCGGCGCGACGGCGATTCGGTCGTGCTCGACACGGAACCGCCGGTGACGCCCCCTCGATTCGAGTTCATGGGTTCCGCTCGCGACTCGGGGCCTGATCTGGTCGTTCGGATCGAAACGCAGAATGAGGGCGTCCTTCCCTATCTCGATGTCCTCGGCGAATTTGCGAACGGCGAAACCGACAGGGCCATTTTCGATCCCGACAGGAGAGTCTACCTCCTCCGGTCTGAAGCCCGTCGCCCAATCGTGGCGGTGCGCGCCGGCCTGGGCATGTACGACGTGTGGTCGGAACCCGTGCCGGTGCGGGCGGGCGAGTCTCGGCTGCGCTTCCGCTTTCTCCCCAACGACATCGGCCGTGCGGACTTTCGCGGAACGCGCGCGGTCCTGGCCGGCAATGCCATCCAGCTGAACGTGATGGGCGAGCCACTCCGCTACCGCCGGCTGAACGACGCAGAGGCGGCGGACTATGCCGGAACGTTCGCCGACATCGCTCCGAGTCGGGTTCTTCATCGGCACCGGACGTTTCCGGTCTCGTGCCGGTGAAGATCGACGGCCCACTCGATCTGACGATGGGCGGCCCCCGCCGAACGCTCACCGTCCGATCGACCCTCCGGTGAGCGACGGACGTGAATGGATGGTCAATGTGACGTCAACCTGGATTCCGCGGTCACTCATCAGACCGAGGAACTGCCGCCGTCCGAGCAGTGACGGACGCTTCCGGTGCCGGATTGTTTGACTTTTAACCAATTCACCCCCACATGGCCTCCAGCGAGGCGTCATGCAGCGTGAACAGGCGGGTAGAACCGCCGCGGCTCCGCTCTCGTTATTTCCAAGGCTTTCCCTTTTCACGCGGGTCAGCAGAACCCGCTGCATCGCACGCGCCTTCGGCTGCGTGCGCGGCCGCATTCAAGTGAGTCATTTTCAACATGTCGTTTCAATCGCTCGGGCTTTCGGAGCCCGTCCTCAAAGCGCTCGCGCTCAAGAATTATGCCAGCCCCTCGCCGATCCAGGCACAGTCCATCCCGACCCTTCTGAAGGGCCGCGACCTGCTCGGGATCGCGCAGACCGGTACCGGCAAGACGGCGGCCTTCATGCTTCCCTCGATCGACCGGCTCGCGGCAGCCAAGCGCGTTCCGCGCCCGCAGACCTGCCGGATGCTGGTGCTCGCGCCGACTCGCGAGCTGGCCAGCCAGATCGCCGAAAGTGCCCAGGCCTATAGCCGCTTCGCTCGGCTGTCGGTGACGACCGCCTTTGGCGGCGTTCCGATCGGCAAGCAGAAGCGGGCCTTGGAGCGGGGGGTCGACGTTCTCGTCGCCACGCCCGGCCGTCTCATCGACCTTGTCGAGCAGAACTGCCTCAGCTTGCGCGAGGTGGAAATCCTCGTTCTCGACGAAGCCGACCAGATGCTCGACCTCGGATTCATCCATTCGCTCAAGCAGATCGTGAAGCTGGTTCCGGCCAAGCGCCAGACCCTGTTCTTCTCGGCGACCATGCCCAAGACGATCCGGGAGCTGGCCGACCGCTTCCTGAGCGATCCGGCCGAAGTCCGAGTAGCGCCGGCCTCCACCACCGCCGAGCGAGTCGAGCAGTTCGTGAGCTTTGTCGGCCAGGCGGAGAAGCAGGCATTGCTGACCATGATGCTTCGGGTCGGCTTCGGCGACAAAGGCTCGATGGACCGGGTGCTGATCTTCACCCGTACGAAGCATGGTGCCGACCGGGTGGTGAAGCTGCTTGCCGGCAACGGCATCGCCGCCGCCGCGATCCACGGCAACAAGAGCCAGCCCCAGCGGGAAAAGGCGCTGGCTGCGTTCAAGTCGGGCGACGTTCCGATCCTGATCGCCACGGACATCGCGGCGCGCGGAATCGACGTTTCCGGAGTCAGTCACGTGATCAATTTCGAGCTGCCCAATGTGGCTGAGCAATATGTTCACCGGATCGGCCGCACCGCCCGAGCCGGCGCTGCCGGGGTAGCGATCGCCTTCTGCGCCGAGGACGAACGAACCTACCTGCGCGACATCGAGAAGCTCACGCGCCAGAAGATCGCGGTCGTTCCGCTTCCGGCGAACTTCGTTGCCGAGGCGGAGCGAATCAAGTCGACTCGAGTCGCTCCGCGACAGGAGGAGCGCCAGCCGGCCCGGCACGAGGAGCGACGCCGCCATTGGTCGAAGCCGAAGCGGAACTTCGCTTCCGCAGTGAAGCCGATGGGCGGTGGCCGTCGCCAGGCATCGCGGGGCTGAGGCTTGCCAGCGAAGGGCGGCCCTGCTAACGGGCCGCCCGACGCTGCGGGGAAGTGCTTCGCGGTGAACCAATTTCTTGGTATCAACGTTTAGTTCAGGAGTGGCCGATAATCGGCCGCCTGCAGACTTCAGCCGGTTAGAAAAGGAAGAGTGGCGAGCTTTTATGCAAATCATCGTTCGCGATAACAATGTCGACCAGGCGCTGCGCGCGCTCAAGAAGAAGCTGCAGCGTGAGGGCGTCTACCGCGAGATGAAGCTGCGCCGTCACTATGAGAAGCCGTCGGAGAAGCGCGCCCGCGAGCGTGCCGCGGCGATCCGCCGCGCCCGCAAGCTCGAGCGCAAGCGGGCCGAGCGCGACGGCAGCCGCTAAGGCACAGCTTCAGCTTGGAATCGCAAGCAGGCGGCGATAAGCATCGCCGCCTGTTTCATTTCGGGGGCCAATGATGTCCGTCACCGCCGTGCCGATTCGCCCCGTCCGCAAGGGCTCGGTCCTGAAGCTCTGGATCGGTCTTGCCGCGCTTTCTCTCGCCGGAGCCGGGCTTGCCTGGGTCGGAACCAGCAGCCAGCAGGTGACCACGACCGCAAGCGGCCTGCGCTACCGCGTCCTCGAAGAGGGCACCGGTCCGACCGTGACCCCTGCCGATCTGGTCGCCCTGCGCTACAAGCTGCGCACCGAAGACGGTACGCTGATCCAGGACAGCGACCAGACCGGTCAGCCGTTCGTGACCGGGACCGAAGGCCTGTTTCCAGGGTTTTCCGAGGGTCTTCAGCTGATGCAGGCCGGCGGTCGTTACATGCTGTGGATCCCGCCCGGGCTTCACGTCACCCAACCGATGCCGCCCGGCGCTCCGTTCACGCCCGAAGACACGCTGGTCTTCGAAGTCGAAGTGCTGCAGATCGCGCCGGGAATGGCCGGAATGCAGCAGCTGATGGGTCCTCCGGGAGCTCATGGTGGCTCGCCCGGCGGCGAACCAGGCGCGGCCGAGGGCCTCGAGGGCGGAGAAGCCCCGGCAGCCGGTAACAGCCAATAGACTAAATGGCTGCGGCAGGCTCGTTCGGGGCCACCGCTTCGTCCTTGTCGTCGTAGGACTTCTGCTCGAGCGCGGCTTTGATCATCGCAACGATCGGATCGGCCAAGGCCAGGCCCAGGATCCCGAACAATGCGCCGAAGATGAGCTGCGCGCCGAGTACCAGGGCCGGAGCGAGATCCACCGTCTTGCGGGCCACGTAGGGAACGATCAGATAGCCGTCGACGACCTGGACGATGACATAGACCGCAAGCGCCCAAAGGCCGGTGTCGACGCCCGCGCTGAAGCCGACCAGGACAATCAGCACCCCCGAAAGGATCGCGCCTATATTGGGCAGGAAGGCGAGGATGCCGGTTAGGAGACCGAGCAAGGCGGCCATCGGAACATTGCCGGCCATCAGCAGCAGCCAGGTGCCGATACCCTCGACCGCCATTCCGAGCAGCCGACCGGCCATCAGCCGGCGAAGGGTGAAACCCATCCGGTCGGACGTCCGGTAGAAGCGCTGGCGAGTCGTCAGCGGGAGCATCCAGGCTATGCCGCGTTCGTAGATTCGAGGCTCGACGGCGATGAAAAGGCCGATCACGATGATCATCACCAGACTTGTGATCCCGCCGATGGCGGTGCTGACGGCGGACGTCAGCAGGCCCAGCGACCCCATCAACTGCTCGAGCATCTGCTGAGGTTGAACCGAATCAGCGCCGAGTCCGTAGCTTGCGGCGAGCCGGACCAGATGGTTGATCTGCGAGGTCACGACGTCGCGAAGCAGCGCGGCCTGAGCGGCGAGCTGCACTCCGGCCAGCCAGACCGTTCCGACGATGAAGGCCAGCGCCAGCAAGGTCACGATGAGCAGGCGCCAACCGCGACCGATCGGAAGGATCCTCCCAAGGAGACGCGAGCCGCCATCGAGCATCGAGGCGAAGACGATTCCTCCGAAGATCAGCAGCAAGGGCTGGGCAAGAAAGATGACGGCGAGAATGGCAAGACCGAGGCCGAACCAGACGCTCGCGCGCTTGAGTTCCTGTCGGATTAGCGGGTCGCGAAACTCCGCCGGGCCGGCCGTTTCGACATGAGGGTCAGGCGAAGCGGCGCGCCGGACCGCTGCCGCTCCGGAACTTGCTCGCGACTCCGGATCGCTCATTGCGCCGGAGCATCCCCCTCCCGGCCCTGGCCCGGATGAAGCGACGTGCCGGCGCGACCGCCGCGAAGCGCGGTGAACCAGCTGATCGGATTGATGTAGCTGGAACTGCCGTCGAGGCTGAAGGTGATGAACTCGGCGCGACCGCCGATATTCTCCCACGGCACCGGCCCGCCCAGTCCCTGCTCGGCGGCGCTGGCGCGGCTGTCCGCGCTGTGATCGCGATTGTCGCCCATCAGGAAGACATGGCCCTCCGGCACCTGGATCCGCGGATAGTCGTCGCCCTGCGAGTGGCCGACGTCGATCGTGTCGTAATAGCGCCCGTCCGGAAGATATTCGCGAAAGACGGGCAGCCGGCAATAAGCTTCACCATCGGGTCCGGTCACCCGGAAGTCGCCGTACAGGTCGGGCGTGCAGGGCAGGTTTTCGTCGATCGGCAGCATCACGGGCTCCCGCTCCTCGCGGCGCAGCGCGCGACCGTTGAGGTAGACGCGCCCGTCGATCACTTCGATCGTGTCGCCGGGGAGGCCGATGACGCGCTTGATATAGTCGGCCCTTTGTCCCGGCGGCGTGACGATGACGATGTCGCCGCGGCGCGGCATCTCGCCCCAGACCCGCCCGGGAGTCGGTGGAAAGATGTGAAATGACGGGGAGACCCAGGACCAGCCGTAGGGATATTTGCTGACCACCAGTCGGTCGCCCTTGAGGAGGACCGGCATCATCGATTCGGACGGGATGTAGAAGGGCTTTGCAATGAAGCTGTGGAAGGCGAGCACCGCCAGGATCAGCCAGAAGATGGCCTTGACCTCACCCCACCAGTCGGTTCCCTTCTTCGGCGGCGCCGCGCGGGGCGCGGCTGTCGCCACGGCTTCGCCGCCGCTTGCCGGAGCGGCTTCGTTGAAGGATTCGGCCGCGGTGCTGCGGTCGCTGTCGGTCAAGATCTATTGCTCCTCGGGTATGGCGGTGATGATGACGACCGCCAGCGCAAAGGGGTGATCGTCGGTCATCGTCAGATGAACCTGGGCGGCGTGGCCCGGCGGCGTCAATGCGTCAAGCCTTTCCCGGGCGCCGCCAGTGAGCTCGAGCGTCGGCTCTCCGGAGGGTTTGTTCACCACGCCGATGTCGCGCATGTACACGCCCCGCTTGAACCCCGTCCCGACCGCTTTGGAAAAGGCCTCCTTGGCGGCGAAGCGCTTCGCATAGGTGCCGGCGCGGGTGAACGGCCGTCCTTCCGCCTTCGCGCGCTCGGCTTCGGTGAAGACTCGGGCGACGAATCGCTCGCCGAACCGGTCGAGAGAGTTCTGGATCCGCTCGATGTTGCACAGGTCGGAGCCGAGGCCGATGATCATGAGTCAGAGTCCCGCCACCGGCCGCGGGCGGAGCACACAGGAGTGCCGCGCGTCGACAAGCCGGCGCTCTGACCGCTGCTCACGAGACAAGGAACCCACCTCATCCCCGTGCCTCGTCCATCAGCGCGCGCATCCGCCGGATGCTGGCTTCGAGCCCCGTGAAAATGGCCTCGCCGATCAGGAAATGGCCGATGTTGAGCTCCGCGAGCTGCGGAATGGCGGCGATCGGAGCGACATTGTCGAAGCTCAGTCCGTGGCCGGCATGGGGCTCGATCCCGTTCTTGGCGGCGAGCGCGGCGCAATTGGCGATCCGCTTCAGTTCCTCGGCACGCTCCTCGTCCCCGACATGGGCGAATCGGCCGGTGTGGAACTCGACCACCGGAGCGCCGAGGTGGATTGCGGCCTCGACCTGGGCTGGATCAGGTTCGATGAACAGGCTGACTCGGATATTCGCCGCCCCGAGCCGATCGATGAAGCCGGCAAGCAGGTCGCGCTGGCCGGCGGCGTCGAGGCCGCCTTCCGTCGTTCGCTCCTCGCGCTTCTCCGGCACGATGCAGGCGGCATGGGGGCGATGCCGCAGAGCGATCTCAAGCATCTCCTCCGTTGCCGCCATTTCCAGGTTCAGAGGGATTTCGAGCTGGTCCATCAGCCGGTGGATGTCGGAGTCGGTGATGTGGCGGCGATCCTCGCGCAGATGAGCCGTGATCCCGTCCGCGCCGGCTGCGGCCGCGGCAAAGGCGGCGCGGACGGGATCGGGATGATCGCCGCCCCGCGCGTTCCGGATCGTCGCGACATGGTCGATATTGACGCCGAGGCGGAGTTTCCGGCTCACGCGGCCTTGCGGCTCCCGGGCTTTTCCGCGGGGAGGGCGGCAAGCTCAGGCGGAAGCTGCTCGGCCGGATAGCTAGGGACTCTGAGCTGAACGAGCGGAAAGAAGGGCACCCCCAGATCGGCTTCACCGGCGGATCGATCGACCAGGGCCGCAGCCGCGACCACCTCCCCGCCCGCCGCCCGAACCGACTGCATCGCTTCGCGCGAGGATAGCCCCGTCGTTACCACGTCTTCGACGAGCAGGACCTTCTGACCGGAAGCGAGGGAAAAGCCGCGGCGGAGCTCGAAGGTGCCGGTCGGCCGCTCCAGGAAGATTGCCTCGACCCCGAGAGCCCGACCCATTTCATGGCCGATGATGACCCCGCCCATCGCAGGCGAGACGACGATCTCGATCTGCGATCGAAGGTCGCGCGGCAGCGCCGCCGCGAGCGCCGAGGCCAGGCGCGAGGCACGCATCGGGTCCATCAGCACCCGTGCGCACTGAAGATAGCGGGGGCTGTGAAGGCCCGACGAGAGGATGAAATGGCCCTCCAGCAGAGCGCCGGCGGCGCGGAATTCGGCCAGGACTTCCTCTTCGGTCATCGCATTTCCTGAAAGGATCGGGAGCAGGGCAGGAATAGGGAAGCGCAGCCCTTCCTTCAAGCTTCTGTACCGTAACGCCAACATGCTTGAGAGACACAGGCACGCTGCCTATATAGCGCGCGCTAGGCGCCCCCCGGCGCGCGAATCCAGCCGCTGTCCCAGGCGGTTCACAGGGGATTAGATGAAGACTCTATTCAAGCTCTTCGCCGTTGCTGCCGCCTTCGGCTTGGCGCCGGCCGCCGCCTTGGCTCAAACCGGACCGGCTGCGCCTGCTCCGGACCAGCCCGTCGCGCAGCCCAGCGCTCCGCCGATCGACGCGATCAGCGCCGCTTCGCAGGCCAGCCCGGCCCAGCCGCAGGAGAGCAGCGTGCCGCCGCTCGCGACTGGCGGAGAGCGCCCCAGCGACTCGACCGTCGCGCAGGCGACGACCTTCGCCAGCCCCAGCCGAGCCGAAGTCGGGGTTGGACAGCCCGACGGCCGTGCGGCCCTGCAGGACCAGTTCACGCCGATTGGCGAAGAAGGCGCCTGGTTCCACAATTGGATCCTGATGCCGGCGATCACCGTCATTACCCTGTTCGTCCTGGTGCTGCTTCTCTGGGTCATCATCCGCTATCGTCGGAGCGCCAATCCGAAGCCGTCGCGGACCACCCACAACACCGTGCTCGAGGTCGTCTGGACTCTGGTTCCGGTGCTGATCCTCGTCGTCATCGCCGTGCCGTCGATCCGGCTTCTGTCGAACCAATATTCGCCACCTCAGGCCGACCTCACCATCAAGGTCGTCGGCAACCAGTGGTACTGGACCTACGAATATCCGGATCACGGCATCGAACTGGTGTCCAACATGCTTTCCGACGAGGACGCCCGCGCCCGCGGGGAGCCTCGTCAGCTTGCCGTCGATGAACGGATGGTGGTTCCGGCCGGAGCCACGGTGAAGCTGATCGTCACCTCCAACGACGTCATCCATGCCTGGGGCGTTCCCGCCTTCTGGACCAAGATCGACGCCGTCCCGGGGCGCCTGAACGAGACCTGGTTCCGGACCGATCGCCCCGGCATCTATTACGGCGTCTGCTATGAGCTGTGCGGCGCCCGCCACGGCTACATGCCGATTGCCGTCGAAGTGCTCCCGGCCGACCAGTTCGCCGCCTGGATCGCTTCCAAGGGCGGAACCATGCCGAGCGCTGGTCCGGCGGCGGCCGCAGCGGCGGCTCCGGCTGCGCAGCCGGGCCTTTCGGCCGAGGATCCTACCCAGACGACTCCGGCCCCGACCGGAACCATCGAATCCAACACCGCCGCGCCGGCCTTGCCGCGCGTGAGCACCCAGACCGAGTAAAGGCGGCCGAACCTCATGACCGACACAACCGCTAATGCCGTCCATTTCGAGACCGCCGAGGCTGCGCACGCGCATGACGATGCGGACCACAAGCCGGGCTTCTTCGCCCGCTGGTTCATGTCGACCAACCACAAGGATATCGGCACGCTCTACCTGATCTTCGCGATCATCGCGGGGATCATCGGCGGCGGCATTTCCGGCCTGATGCGCTGGGAGCTGGCGGAGCCGGGAGTCCAGTATCTCGAATCCTGGGCCGGAATGCTCGGCGGAAGCGCAAGCTTCGACGAAGGCCTGCACATGTGGAACGTGCTGATCACGGCCCACGGCCTGATCATGGTCTTCTTCATGGTCATGCCGGCAATGATCGGGGGCTTCGGCAACTGGTTCGTTCCGCTGATGATCGGTGCGCCGGACATGGCGTTCCCGCGCATGAACAACATCTCCTTCTGGCTTCTGCCTCCCGCCTTCATCATGCTGCTCGGTTCGGCCTTCGTGCCCGGCGGCACCGGCAATGGCGCAGGCATCGGCTGGACCGCTTATGCGACGCTTTCGACGACCGGCGCGACCGGTCCCGCCGTCGACATGGCGATCTTCGCTCTCCATCTCGCCGGCGCCAGCTCGATCCTCGGCGCGATCAATTTCATCACCACCATCTTCAACATGCGCGCTCCGGGCATGACGCTCCACAAGATGCCGCTGTTCGTCTGGTCGGTGCTGGTCACCGCCTTCCTTCTGCTGCTCGCGCTTCCGGTGCTCGCCGGAGCGATCACCATGCTGCTCACCGACCGCAATTTCGGGACGCACTTCTTCGATCCGGCCGGTGGCGGCGACCCCGTTCTCTACCAGCACCTGTTCTGGTTCTTCGGCCACCCCGAAGTGTACATCATGATCCTTCCGGGCTTTGGAATGATCAGCCACATCGTCGCGACGTTCAGCCGCAAGCCGGTGTTCGGCTATCTCGGCATGGCCTATGCCATGGTGGCGATCGGCGTCATCGGGTTCGTCGTGTGGGCGCACCACATGTTCACCGTCGGCATGGACGTGAACACCAAGATGTACTTCACGGCTGCGACCATGGTGATCGCGGTGCCGACCGGCATCAAGATCTTCTCCTGGATCGCGACCATGTGGGGCGGTTCGCTGACCTTCCAGACTCCGATGCTCTGGGCGCTCGGCTTCATCTTCATGTTCACCGTCGGCGGAGTCACCGGCGTCGTTCTCGCCAATGCGGGCGTCGACACCTACATGCACGACACCTACTATGTGGTCGCGCACTTCCACTACGTGCTGTCGCTCGGAGCGGTCTTCTCGCTCTTCGCCGGCTGGTACTACTGGTTCGGCAAGATGTTCGGGAAGATGTACAACGAGCTGCTCGGGCAGCTCCATTTCTGGACCTTTTTCGTCGGCGTGAACGTGCTGTTCTTCCCGATGCACTTCCTGGGAATGGACGGCTTCCAGCGCCGCGTGCCGGATTATACGGACGCCTATTCGGGCTGGAACGAGATCGCCACCTACGGCTTCTACGGCGTGATCGCGGGGATGGGCTTCTTCTTCCTCAACATCATCGTCTCGCTGGCTGCGGGCAAGAAGGCTCCTGCCAATCCGTGGGGCGAAGGGGCGACGACGCTCGAATGGACGCTTTCGAGCCCGCCGCCGTTCCACCAGTTCGAGACCCTGCCGAAGGTCGATTGACGGCGCTCGCCGCCGATCGACCCCGGCACCGCCGTCGAGCTGCAGGGCGGAGAAAAGGCTGCTGAACCGAGTTCAGCATGAGAGTGATTTGAAGTGGCAACGCTGACGCAGACTCAAGCCCAGGCGCTTCCTGCCGACTGGCGGGATTTCGTGGCCCTCACCAAGCCGCGGGTGATGAGTCTCGTCGTGTTCACCGGACTGTGCGGAATGCTTGCCGCACCCGTTTCGCTTCATCCGGTGCTCGCCTTCACCGCCGTGCTGTGCATCGCCCTCGGCGCTGGAGCGGCGGCAGCGCTGAACCAATGGTACGAAGCCGATCTCGATTCGATGATGAAGCGGACCGCCGGGCGTCCGCTGCCGGCCGGCCGGATGGAGCGTGATTCGGCGCTTCACTTCGGCGTCGGACTCGGGGTCTTCTCCGTCCTTCTGATGGGACTGGCCACGAATTGGTTCGCGGCCGGCGTACTCGCCCTTTCGATCCTCTTCTACGTTTTCGTCTACACGATCTGGCTGAAGCGCCGAACCCCCCAGAATATCGTCATCGGCGGCGCTGCCGGGGCCTTTCCACCGTTGATCGGCTGGGCCGCAGCCACCGGCCAGGCGGACATGCTCCCGCTGCTCCTCTTCGGCCTGATCTTCCTGTGGACCCCGCCGCATTTCTGGGCGCTCTCGCTTTTCGTACGCTCCGACTATGCGAAAGCGGGCGTGCCGATGCTTCCGGTCGTTGCCGGCGAACGGGCGACCCGGATCCAGATCCTGCTCTACACTCTGCCGATGGCCGCCGTGGCGATCGCACCCTGGGCGCTCGGGCTGACGGGGCCCCTTTATGGGGCAGCGGCAACGGCACTCAGCGCGCTCTTCCTTCTGCTTTCGCTCCAGGTGCTTCGAAACAAGGCCGTCACCCCCGAAGGCATGGCTCCGGAAAAGCGGCTGTTCGCCTTTTCGATCCTCTACCTGTTCGCGCTCTTCGGAGTGCTGGTCGCAGACAAGGCATTGTTGGCATGACTCCGGACGATCCGGTCACCAGGGAAGTTCGCCGGCGTCAGCGTTCGCGGGCGCTTGTCGTCGCCCTTGCGCTCGGCGCCTTCGTCGTGCTGCTCTACTTCATCACCATCGCCCGGATCGGTGCGCTATGAAGGACCGCAAGCTTCGGACGGCGCTGCTGGGCTTCGTCCTCGTCGCGGGGATGACCGGAATGGCGTTCGCCAGCGTTCCGCTCTACCGGATCTTCTGCCAGGTGACCGGCTTCGGCGGGACCACCCAGATGGCGGTCGGCGGCGAAGCGCCCGGTGCGGTGGGCCGGATGATCAGCGTGCGCTTCGACGCCAACACCTCGCCTGCTCTGGGCTGGGATTTCGAGCCGGTCGATACCAGCCGCCGGGTGGCGGTCGGAGCGCGGAACATCGCACTCTACACCGCCCGCAACGTTTCGGACCGGCCGGTCGTCGGAACCGCCACCTTCAACGTCACCCCAAGCCAGGCGGGCCAGTATTTCAACAAGATCCAGTGCTTCTGCTTCACCGAGCAAAGGCTGGAGCCGGGGCAGGAAATCAGCATGCCCGTGGTCTTCTTCGTGGACCCGAAGATGCTGGACGATCCGAACGCCCGCAACATCAGCGAGATCACGCTTTCCTACACCTTTTACCCGGTGGACCAGCCGGGGAACGGAAGTTAGAGGGGCGCAACATCCTCACCTGGCGCAGGCCGGGTGAAGCCAAGGGAACAGGGACGAAGAATGGCCGGAGCGAAGAACCATCCCTATCACATCCTGCCGCCGAGTGCGTGGCCGTTCGTCGGCTCGATGTCGGCGCTGGTCCTCTTCGGCGGGCTCGTGATGTGGATGCACGATTATGCCTACGGCCCTTATCTGTTCGGGCTGGGCGTGATCGGGGTCATCTTCACCATGTTCAGCTGGTGGTCGGACGTGATCCGCGAGGCGCATGCGGGCGATCACACGCCGATCGTGCAGCTTCACCTGCGTTATGGAATGATCCTGTTCATCGCCTCCGAGGTGATGTTCTTCGTTGCCTGGTTCTGGGCCTATTTCAACGCGGCCCTGTTCCCGTCGGAAATCGACGCGGTCGGCGGCACCTGGCCGCCGGCAGGAACCGAGGTTCTGGATCCCTTCGGTTGGCCGCTGTTCAACACCCTGGTCCTGCTCTGCTCGGGAACCACGGTGACCTGGGCGCACCACGCCCTGATCAACGGCGACCGGGACGGACTGATCAAGGGCCTGTGGGCGACGGTCGGCCTCGGCCTGTTGTTCACCGCCGTCCAGATCTATGAATATGCCCACGCGCCGTTCCTCTTCGTCGGACCGGAAGCGAACATTTACGGTTCGACTTTCATGATGGCGACCGGCTTCCACGGCGCTCACGTGGCGATCGGAACGATCTTCCTGATCGTCTGCCTCGTCCGGGCCTATAAGGGCCACTTCACCCAGCGTCAGCATTTCGGCTTCGAAGCCGCCGCCTGGTACTGGCATTTCGTCGACGTGGTCTGGCTGTTCCTGTTCCTGTGCATCTACATCTGGGGCGGCTGGGGCGCCGACATTCACTAGGCAATGACGGGCCGGACCCCCATGTCCGGCCCGATGTCTTCATCCCCCTCTCCCATCCTGGTCGCGCTTCAGGGCCTATGTCCCCGCTGCGGCAACCGGACGCTCTTCTCCGGGCTCGCCACCTTCGAACCGAACTGCCGGCGTTGTGAACTCGACTTTCAAGCCTTCAATGTCGGCGACGGACCTGCGGCCTTCCTCACCCTGATCGTGGGCGGCCTCATCACCGCTCTGGCCATTGGACTGGAGCTGACCGCAGAGCCGCCCTGGTGGCTGCACGTCCTGCTCTGGCTGCCACTGACGAGTCTTGCCGTCATCCTTTCGTTGCGGTTCGCCAAGGGCCTTCTGCTTGCGCTCGAGTGGCGCCATCGTGCGCACGAGGCCCGAATGAGGGACGAAGAATGAAGCGGCTTCCCGTCTTTCCGACGATCGTCGTCCTCGCCGCCGTCGCGACGATGATCGCGCTCGGGATCTGGCAGCTCCAGCGCGCCGCCTGGAAGGAGCGATTGCTCGCCGACTATGCGGCGGCGGCGGCGCAGCCGGCCGTCGATCTCGATCCCCTCCTCGCCGACCCGCCCGACAATCTGGCACCGCTCGCCTTCCGCAAGGTCCTCGTCACCTGCCGCGCCGACAATGTCCAACCGCAGCTGCGCGGGGGTCGAAGCCGCGAGGGCCAGGGGGGCTACAGCTATTTCCTCCCCTGCCGGCCTGGAGCTTCCGGCCTGGCAGGCCGACTCACCGTCAATGCCGGTTGGAGCGCCATGCCGGACGGCGACCGCCGGCTCGCGCTCTCCGGAACGATCGCCGGAACCCTGGGGATGGTCGAGGAAGGGCAGCCGATCATCCTGACCAGCGCCGTCGCCGCGCCACCTTTGCGACCAAGCGCCGCACCGTCGATCGGGGAGATTCCCAACAACCATATCGGCTATGCCTTCCAGTGGTTCTTCTTCGCGGCGGCAGCGCTGGTCATCTATCTTCTCGCACTCCGCCGGCGAGGCGCGGATTTGCCGCCGGAGCGCTGAGCTCCTACATCCGGGCTCGATGATGCGCCTCACCCGACTTTCCAACGGACTATCCGTCGCCAGCCGGTCCATGGCCGGGCTCGAAACCGTCGCCGTCGGCCTCTACGCCGATGCAGGCTCGCGCCACGAACCGACGCCCCTCAACGGCATCGCCCATCTGTTCGAACATATGGTCTTCAAGGGCGCCGGCGGCCGCTCTGCGCGGGAAATCAGCGAAGCGATCGAGGATGTCGGCGGGGATCTCAACGCCTGCACCGAGCGCGAAGGAACGAGCTTCACCGCCTCGCTTTTGGCCGAACATCTTCCGCTCGGCCTCGAAATCCTGTCCGACATGCTGCTCCGGCCCCATTTCGACTCGGCGGAGCTGGTCCGGGAGAAGGAGGTCGTACTCCAGGAACTGGGCGAAGCGCGCGACACGCCGTCCGACATCATCTTCGATCACCTCTGGGAAGCAGCCTATCCGGATCAGCCGCTCGGCCGCTCCATCCTCGGCAGCGAAGCCAGCATTGCGGCGATCGGAGTCGACGATCTCCAAGCCTGGCGGGAGAACCAGTTTCGAGCCGAAAGCCTGTTTCTCGTCGCCGCCGGCAAGGTCGACCATGAGGAACTGGTGGCGCTGGCCGAGCAACGATTCGCCGAACTGCCCTGCGGCAGGATCGCCGCCGCCGAACCCGCGCGATTTGCCGGCGGTATGCGCAGCGGCCCGGTACGGGCCGATCAGGCCCATATCGCCCTCGCCTATCCGGCGCCCGCCTTGCTCGATCCGGACCATTATCCAGCGCGGCTGTTTTCCGACATTCTCGGCAATGGCGCATCCTCTCGGCTCTTTCAGGCCGTTCGCGAGGAACGGGGCCTCGCTTATTCGGTCTGGTCCTCGCTGCTTCCCTGCCGCGACAGCGGCACCTTCTACCTTTATGCCGCCACGGCGCGCCGGCAGGCCGCAGCAGCGGCCGCGCTCGTCGCCGATGTCGTCGCCGATGCTGCCGAGACCGTCACCCAGCGCGAGCTCGACCGGGCGGTCGCGCAGGCGAAGGCCGGGCTTCTGATGTCGCTGGAATCGAGCTGGGGCCAGGCCGCTTACGTCGCTCGCCAGCTCTCGGTCCACGGACGACTTGTCGATCCCGCCGAGGTGGTTCGGGAGTATGAGGCCGTGACTCTCGACCAGGTCAGGGCCGTCGCCACGCGGATCCTCGCCGGGCCGCGCGCGAGCGCGACGATCGGCGTGCCAGCCGTCCGGGCGGCGTGAGACTTTCGACGCTCGTCGCCGAGCCGTGGGGCGATTACGGCCTCGTCGACTCCGGACATGGCCGCAAGCTCGAGCGCTATGGGCGCTATCGCTTCGTCCGACCCGAACCGCAGGCCATGTGGGCGCCCGCGGCGGATGCCTGGGAAGCGGATGGCGAGTTCGTGCCCGGTTCGGACGAGGAGGGCGGCGGACGATGGCAGTTCTCCCGGCCGGTTCCGAGCGACGGCTGGGAGCTCGGCTGGGAGGAGGTCCGGTATCGGGCCCAGTGCACGCCATTCCGCCACCTCGCCTTTTTCCCCGACATGGCGCCGCAATGGCAATGGATGCGCGAACGGCTGGGCGAAGGGACCGAAGCGCTCAACCTGTTCGGCTATACCGGCGTCGGCACGCTCGCGATGGCCGCGACCGGCGCTCGGCTCGTCCATGTCGACGCCTCCAGGAAGTCGGTGGAAGCGGGCAAGGCCAATGCCGGTCTGTCGGGGATGGCGGAGCGACCGATACGCTGGCTGGTCGACGACGCGGGCAAGTTCGTCGCGCGCGAGGTTCGCCGCGCCCGACGCTATGACGGAATCATCCTCGACCCGCCCAAATATGGGCGAGGTCCGAACGGCGAGGTGTGGCGTCTGGAGGAAGATCTTCCGGGCCTGATCGCCGACTGCCGTCAGCTGCTCGATTCGGACAGCCGCTTCCTCGTCCTCACCGTCTACGCCGTCCGTATGTCCGCGCTTGCGATCGGCGAGCTGCTCAACCAGGCGCTCGGGGATCTTGGCGGGCGGATCGAATGCGGCGACATGGCGGTTCGCGAGGAAGCCCGTCGCCTGCTGCTGCCGACAGCCATTTTCGCGAGGTGGAGCCGGGACTGAGTCGCTAGTCGCGGCTCGCCCGGATCGCCGCTCCGGCGGCAAAGGGCACGCCAGCGACGAGCAGAAGCGAGACGGCACCCAGCAGCTGAAGCGCGCCGGTGTCGTTGCCGCGTTCGACCAGCCCGGCCCCGAAGATCAGCAACGGGACGGCAAGCGGAAGCATCAGCAGGCCGGCCAGAGCGCCACTGCGCCTGAGCCCGGCGGTAAGCGCGGCTACGCCGAGGGTGAGCCCGGCGAGGCCGGGCGTGCCGACCAGCAGCCCGAGTTCCAGCCGGAGCAGGACCTCCTGCGGCAGCTTCATCAAGGCCGCGGCCGGGATGGCGGCGATCATGAGCGGCGGTCCGAAGCTGAGCCAGTGACCGGCGAGCTTGGCCAGCACGACCGATTCCTCGCTGATCCCGCGAACGGCGAGCTGGTCGAGCACACCCGCGGCCCGGTCGGGCTCGACAAGCCGGTCCACCGGCAGAAGAGCCGCGAGCAGGGCGGCCATCCAGAGGGCACCGCCTCCGGTCCGGGCAAGCAGCGGACCGTCGGGTCCCACCGCGAACGGGAAAAGTGTGGCCACCAGCAGGAAGAAGATCAACGGAAGGAGCGCCGTTCCTCCCGAAGTGGCGATCCTCAACTCGCGCAGGATCAGGGCGATCATCCCAACGTCACCGTCCGGACGTCTTCCAGCCCCAGAGGCTGGTGGGTCGCAGCGAGGATCGCTCCGCCCTCGGCCCTGTGCGCCGCCATCGCGACCGCGAGCCTCTGCTGTCCTTCCGAGTCGAGCCCGTTTCCGGGCTCGTCGAGAAGCCAGAGCGGTGCTCCGCTCGCGACCACCCGCGCCAGCACGGCACGCTTGCGTTGGCCGGTCGAAAGCATCCGCACAGGCACCGGGGCGAGATGAGCCAGTCCCATCCGCTCGAGCGCTGGTTCGAGCGATCCTCCGTCCAGGCCGGCCCAGAAGCCCAGCGAATCGGCAAGCGGCCGGCGTTCGTCCAGCGCGGCATTTTCGTCAGCCAGAGCGCAGCGGTCCCGCTCGACCGATCCGGCTGCCGGATTCAGCAGACCGGCGGCAATTCGAAGAAGGCTGGATTTGCCGACGCCATTGGGCCCGGTCAGCACCGCCGCCTCGCCCGCGCTCAGGACAAGGCTGAAGCCTTGGAACAGCATTCGCCCCCCACGCCGGCCGGTAAGGCCTTCCAGACGGAGCCGCTGGCTCAATCCGCCTGCTCCTCGATGGCGTGCATTTGCTCGTCGGAAAATCCGAAATGGTGCCCGACCTCATGGACGATCACATGGGTGATCAATTCTTCGAGGCTCACCCCCGTCTCGACCCATTCGTCGAGCAGCGGGCGTCGGTAAAGGTGGATCATCGGCGGCAGCTCGCCCGATGCCCAGCTCGACGACTTGTCGAGCGAGCGGCCGCTATAGAGGCCGGAGAGCTCGAACTCGTTCTCGATGCCGAGTTCCTTCAGCACCTCCTCGTCGGCAAACTCCTCGATTCGCAGGACGACATCGCGAAGGTGGACCCTGAACTGATCGGGCAGACCCGCGATCGCCTGCTCGGCGAGCCGCTCGATCGCCGCCGCATCCGGCGCGTAGGTTTGACCCCTGCCCATGAGACGGGCCATAAAGTGGGCAGGCCTAGGGCGGAAGAGGCGCCGTCGACGCTCTGGATATGATCTCTTCGGCGCTTTCGGCAGGTGAGCCGAGCCGCAAAGCGCCGCCATGTCGGGCAAGTCAACCGGCAGCCGCAGGAGGAAAGGGTGACCTTGCTATCAGCAGTCGAGCGGGAGGAAGCACTCCGAACGCTGTCCGGCTGGCAATATGATGCTCAGCGGAACGGCATCGCCAGAAGCTTCCGCTTCCGCGATTTCGGTGAAGCTTTCGCTTTCATGACCCGAGTCGCGCTTGAGGCCGAAAAGGCCGACCACCACCCCGACTGGGCCAATGTCTGGAATAGGGTCGATATTCTGCTCTCAACGCATAGCGCCGGCGGAGTCACGGAGAAGGATTTGGCGCTGGCGCGGCGGTTGGACGAGATCGTCGACTAAGGCCTGCATTGGCCCTTTGAAAATGGCATAATGAAGCCGATTCCGGTTCCGAGGGGAGCGACAGGAGAGCGATGCGGATTACCGACGAGAGTCTCTGATCCCGGGCCGATCCGCTCGGAAGGGTCCTGTCCTATCCTCGCCAGTCGATCCAAGCCCCATAAGGATGGCAGGTCGCGAGATGAAGCGGCTCACCGCCCGGCCAGCAAGTAAGCCATAGCTGGACTTCCGTCCGTCCGGGCGCCCATTCGAACCCGATCCGGATCAGCGGTCGCTCCGTACTGGCGCGCGAACCGGCCGCTGCGATCATGTGGTCAACCGCCCGGCGGTCCTCGTCGCCGAGATACTGCATCATCATGGAATGAAAGACGGCCCGACACCGTCCGGCAGTCTGGGGCGCGCGCAACTGCTCCGCCAGCCAGGAGACGGCATCGGCGCGTTCGACGCGTGGCGGATGGCGCTGCGCGAGCGCCAGCGCCTGCCGAAGGCGCTCCGAGCGAGCCGGCTGGTCGGCGAAGACGAAGGAAAGCAGCCGCTCACGCGTGGCTTCGTCGCAGGCGTCGAGCGGGTGAAGATCAACGCCGCGGGCGGCCAGGATGTCCACAGGCGCATCGGGCGGCGGGGGACCTCGCCATTCCGGCGCAATCTGCACGGGCGAGCCGAGCGCCCCTGTCGCCAGACCGCCCAGATCATAGGCGTAACGATCGAGATTGAGGTTGAGCCCAGCGCTCGAGCCGAGTTCGATCAGTTCATAGGGCAAACGGGTCGAGCGCCACGCCACCATGAGCGCCGCCCGGATCGCCGCCGCCCGACTGACCTCGTTGGTCTGCGGCGGATCACGCATCCACGCGGCAATGAATTCGTCCTCGGCCGCCATGGCCGCTCCGACAGCGCCGTCGAAATCTTCGTGGCGACGCCTGTAGAGAGAACGGAGCTTGGGCGGCCGGCCGCGACGGGCAAGCGCATGAATGGCGGCATTGAATCGCATCGCCAAGGCTGCCGCGGAGGGATCACCGGGCCACGATGCGATCAACGCCGCCGTGCGCGGCGCCTGGGCGAGATGGCGTTCGCCTGCCTCGAGAACTGCCGCGACGAAGGGCGATCCGAGTGTCCGGGCGACTTTCGCTTGGCGCGAAAGTTCTCCACGGGTGCCACGAAATTCAGTCATGTTCCTCCGGTTCGCCCCAGCCGCGGTGAGTGGATCGCGGCCGTGCGGGCGATACGCTGACTGGGGGTCCGGCAAACCAGGCCCGCAGAGTGGCCGCCGAACGCCCATCGATCAAAATCGTCCCCAGCCGTCGCCCGCGTCGGCCGTCACGTGCGTTCGAGAGGACGGCGCGCGGTTCGATCGCTCCCTGGCGGGAGCGGCCACGCGAGCGGGCGATCTCGATGCCGGCTTGGAACCCACATTGAACTGGCGGGCCTGCTCGGTCAGGCCACCGACCTCGCTGGCAAGATTGCGCGCGGCGGCCGATGTCTGCTCGACCATTGCGGCGTTCTGCTGGGTCGCCTGGTCCATGGTGCCGATCGCCGTGCTGATCTGCGTGATCGCGGTGGATTGCGCCAGATTGTCCTGCGCGATTCGGGCAAGCAGTTCATGCACTTCACCGACGTCGCCCGAAATATTGGCGAGCGCTCCATCGACCTTCTGCACCATCTCCACGGCTGCACCGATGTCGGTCTGAGTGGCGGTGAGCTGGTCCCGGGCCCTCGCGGCCTCCTCCTCCGAGCGCATTGCCAGCGCCGAAACGAGGTCGGCGACGACTGCGAAGCCGCGCCCCGCCTCGCCGGCACGGCCCGCTTCGACGGCAGCATTCATCGCCAGCACACGTGTTTGGAAGGCAATCTTGTCGAGACCCTCGATGACGCTGTCGATGCCCTTCGCGCTTTCCGACACCCGGCCCATCGCCTCGACCGCCTCGTCGGCGACCGTGCGGCCCTGGGTAACGGTCGCGATCGCTCCGTCGGCCCGCTCGACGGTTCGCCTCGCCGCAGCGGCGGTCGCCTTCAGGCGCTCGTCCATCTGCGTGACCGCCGCCGAGGTTTGTTCAAGGCTGGCGGCATTGGCCTCGGTCCTGCGGGCCAAGTCTTCGGAGGCTTGGGCGATCTCGTTCGATCCGGTTCCAATCATGGAAGTCGATTCCATGACGGAGCCGATCAGCTCCCTCAGCGCGGCGATGGCCCCGTTGAAGTTCGTCTTCACCGCGGCGTAATCGGACGGGAAGTTGCGGCTGATTTCGGCGGTCAGATTACCTTCGGCGAGTTCCGACAGGTGGGTCGAGACGGTGTCGACCACCATCTTCTGATCGGCCTCGGCCCTCTCCTTGGCCGCCTCGGCGGCCTGCTTGGCTACAGCAGCATCGCGGAAGACGAGAACGGCGCGGGCCATGTCGCCGAGCTCGTCTCTGCGATCGACGTCGGGAACATCGGTGTCGTTCTTGCCGGCCGCCAACTCGGTCATGCTGCGGGTGAGTCCGCTGATCGGGCGGGCAATGATCCGGCTGAGCAGCACCGCCAGGGCGATAGCGATTCCGATCAGCAGGATGCCGCCGATGAAGAGGGTCGTCATGGCGGTGGAGATAGCCCTCTCCTGTCGCTCCGAATTCTCCTCGATCATTTCGGTCTGGGTCTGGCGGAGTTCCCGCAGCGGCAACACCGGCTTGCTGACCAGGACGGCCGATCCGGCGGCTCGTACCGCGGCCTGGGCAGCCTCACGTCGGCCTTGGCGAGTCCAGGCGATCAGCCGGTCTCCCCAATTGCGGCGCCAGTCGAGAGTCTCGCGGCGCGACAGCTTCACCAGCTCGCGCTGGGCCGGGTCGGTCAGCATGGACTCCAGCTCGGCCGAGGTGCTGTCATATTCGTCGCGCGCCTCGAAGTAGGAGCCGAGATAAGTCTCGTCGCCAGTGACCAGAAAGCCGCGGAACTGACTGTTCTGGCGCAGGATCGAGGTCTCCAGCGTCAGCGCCTTGGCGTAGACGGACTGGCTGAAATTGTTGCTTTCGGTCGAGCTGCGGATCGACGTGATATTCACGTAGAACACGATCATGATGATCGCGGCGGAAGCGCAGATCGCAAGAAAGGACAGGCCCAGCTTGCGGGGGATGTTCAATGCCCTCAGCATCTTATTCGCCTTGATTCATGGATGGAGGGTTGCGCCCGGTCAGAAGCTGAACCGCGCCGTTGCCGAGACGGTCCGACCGTTGAGCGGACGCACTCTGGCGAGGCCGCCGGATGTCGCGATCGAGGCCGTGTCGACGGCCACGAACGCGAGCACGTCGAAGAGGTTGTTGGCATTTAGCGACAGCAGGAGCCGGTCCGTCGGCCGGAACTGAACGAAGGCGTTGGTGGTGACGTAACCCGGCTGCCTCAGTTCGTTGACGTCCTGACCATAGCTCTCGGTGGTGCCGATGAACGTCGCGCCGACGCTCATCCACTCGTTCGAATATTGCGGCGTCACCTGGAAGATCAGGTCGGCCTGGTGCCGGGGCGTATTGCCGACCACGGCCGGGTTGACGGTGTCGGCGACAATCTCGGCGTCGGTGAAGGTCGCACCGGCGCTGATGCCGAGCGGACCCCAGCGATAGGCGCCCTCGAACTCCAGACCCATCGCTTCATATTCCCGCGAGATCCGGCGCCCGCTCGTATTGTCGACGTTGGTGTCCTCGGTCCTCGCCCAAAAGCCGGTCAGGTTCAGGGTCAGGTTGGTCCTGCGGAACTTGACGCCGGCCTCGGCCTGTCGAACGAAATCCACCGCGCCGTCCTCGTCTACCAGGCTACCGTCGACCGAATTGACGATCGGCGTGAACAGGATCCGGTCGGCATTGGCGCGGCCGCCCCGGCTATAGCGGGCGAAGACTGCCAGCGGCTCCGCGATGCGGTAGTTGACCCCCACCGAATAGGAGAGGTAGCGCCAATCATAATCGACCGGCGCCGGGCGGGTCAGCGGCACCGTTCCGACCCGCGTTTCCGGGTTGGAGATGACGCCGTCGCCATTCATGTCGCGGGAGATCATGCCGACGCGGCCGCCGCCCAGCGCCGCGCCGAAGATCGACCCCTCGGCATGGCCGGTATCGTAGCGGACGCTTCCGCCGATAACGAGCTTGCCGATATGATAGTTCAGCGAGCCGAAGGGCGCATTGATCCCGTAGTTTACGTCGTAGTTCCGCGCGAAGTTGCCGCCGGCTAGGCTGAAGTCGTAGGAATAGATGCCGTCTTCGGTGACTCGCGTCCCGTTGGCGCGAGTGATGTCGATCAGCGCCGCTTCGCCATCGCCGCGGACTTCCGAGAATACCGACGTGGATCGCCAGTTGGCGGCTATCTGCTGGCGCGAATTGTAGAAGCCGACGGTGGTCGTCAGGTCGCCGCCGCCGATTTCCCACACCCGGCTGATGCGCAGATCGTTCGTGATATTGTCCAGCCCGTGGAGGTTGAAGTCCCAGAAGGTCAGCCAGGCCAGCAGGCCGTTGCCGCCGATCTCGGCCGGATTGGTGATCGTCTGTCCGGCCAACGGACCGTTGGCGTAGCTCAGCCGTGCCCCCGGACCGCCGAAAATGAAGGCCCAGGCGCCCGCCGGTAGCGCGATCGGCGCAAGGCTGGTGATGAAGTGGTTGGACATGTCCGAGTAGCGGAACCGCTCGGTGACGGTCCAGCCGGCGAGTTCGAACTGCGCCTCCAGGCCAACCGACATCATCTGAGCGTGCTGGCCGTCGCGCATGTCGTTGGCGGAAACATTGTTGTCGCCGTCCAGCACCAGGCTGAGGCGGTGGTAGCGAGAGTACCAAGTGTCGCTGTTGGCGTCGAAGTTCGGGATATTCTCGAACACCGGGTTCTCGTCGGTGCCACTCAGGCGCATCAGCGCGACATCATAGGCCGGCGTACGGTCGTCGAGATACTTGCCGTAGAAGCGAATATAGCCGCCGTCGAACTGCTGGGTGACGTTGAGCTTGATCTGGCCGCCGCGGTAGGCATCGTAGCCGGTGTTGCGCGGGCCTTCGCCCTGCCGGTAGAATCCCCCGATGTGGAAGCGTAGCCCGTCGTTGATCGGCGCGCCATATTCAAAGTCGGTGCGATACTCTCCATAGTCCAGGCCGACGCTCGCCTGTACCGCTCCGCCCTGCTGAGTGCCGGTTCGCGACTGGAAATTGATCACGCCGCCGGGGGAGTTGGACGCAAAGGTCGAGGCCGAGCCGCCACGGATGGTCTCGACCTGAGCGAGCGTCAGGTCGGGACGAATGAAGCTGTCGGGGCTGATCGGCACGATGTCGCCGAATTCGAGGACGGGCAAGCCGTCCTCCTGGAGCTGGACGAACTTGGTACCGCTGGACGCGATCGGCAGTCCGCGGATGGAGATGGCGGCGCCGCCTTCGCCGAGCGATCCTTCCGCGCGGATGCCGGGAATGGCGCGCAAGAGGTCGGCGACCGAGCGCGGCGCGAGCTTCAGGATCTCGACATTGTCGAGCGAGCTGGTCGAGATCGCCATGTCGAGCCGGTCGCGGCCGCGGGCCACGCCGGTGGTGACGACATCCCGCTGCGCCGGAGTTTGAGCGGAGTCGGTCGTTGTCGCTTCCGCCGATGCAGCGGTTGCGGCGGTGACGGCAAGGGTTTCGGCGGCAGCGGGAGCGGCAATTGCGATCGGGGCGGCGGCAAGGAGGAGATAAGCGCGAGGCATCGGAGGTCCCTGGAAATTATTGGTTTTTCACGTCCATTATAGGATTGGCGGAACAGGGCGTGGCCGGCTCAACGGAATAATTTCGGGGCCGTGATGGTTAACGCTGATTAACTGGGCTGGCGGCGATCCTTCCTGGCTTGATCGCGCAGCCCGCCGAACCGCCAGACCGCATCAATTCAAACATCACCGACGTTTAGCGATCTCTGCGAAGGCCCGGCCACGGTGCGCGCGAACTGATCGCAGGTTCGGGTGGACCGACGTTCCCGGCGCCGGCGAAGCATCGGAACCGCCTCGCCTGACCAAGCCTTAGGTCAAGCGGAGTTCGCTGCCGCGCTCGCCATCGCAAGAGAATTCCTTCAACGTCGTACAGGTTGCGGACCACTCACCTCGGCACGGCGAGTCAGATCATACCGAGGGCTCCGCGCGCCGGGGCCGGACCACTTGGGTAGTCCGGCCGCGAGGATCGCATCAGAAGTTGAACCGCGCGCTTGCCGAGATCGTGCGTCCGTTGAGCGGATAAGCCCCGACAATTCCTGTCGCCGGGATTGCCGCATCGTTGATCGCGGTGAGCGCCACCACGTCGAAGAGGTTGTTGGCGTTCAGCGACAGCAGCAGGCTTTCGGTCGGCCGAACTTGTACGAAGGCGTTGGTCGTGACGTAGCCTGGCATCCTCAGCTGATTGGTATCCTGCGCAAAGCTGCCGGTCGTGCCGATGAACACGGCGCCGACGCTGAACCGATCGGTTGTGAACTGCGGCGTGGCCTGAAAGATGAACTTGGCCTGATGACGCGGCGTATTTCCGATCAATTGGGGCCTTAGCTGGTCGTCGACGATCTCGGCATCGGTGTAGGTCGCGCCGGCCGTCAGGCTGAACGGCCCGTGCCGATAGCCGCCCTCGAATTCGAAACCCTTGGCCTCATATTCCCGGAGGAAAGGCTCGCCATTGGTGGTGCTGAGGTTCGTGTCCTCGGTCTTCGCCCAGAAGCCGGTCAGGTTCAGCGTCAGGTTCGATGTGCGATATTTCACGCCGATCTCGGCCTGATCGACGAAGTCCACATCGGCGCCGTCGATCAAGATGCTGCCGTCCGCCGAGCTGACGATCGGGCCGAAAAGGATACGGTCGGAATTGACCCGGCCGCCACGGCTGTAGCGTCCGAACACGGCGAGCGGCTCTGCGATACGGTAGTTGATGCCTCCGGAATAGGACAGGTAGCCGAAGTCGTAATCGACGGGCGCGGGCCGGGTGAGCGGGAACACGCCGACATGACGCTCCGCCCCCGAGATGATTCCGTCACCATTCATGTCCCGCTCGATGGAGCCGACGCGACCGCCGCCCAGGTCCGATCCGAAGATGGAGCCGCTGGCCTGGCCGAAATCATAGCGGACGCTGCCGCCGAGCACGAGGTTGCCGATATGGTAGTTCAGAGAGGCGAACGGGGCGTTGATGGCATAGTCGAGCCGGAAGCCCCGACGATAGGCACCGCCCCGACGCGCGACGTTGAAGGCGTAGAAGCCGTCCAGGGTCACCGGAACGCCGTCGGCACGGATGATGTCGACCAGAGCGGCCTCGCCGTCGCCGCGGATCTCCGTGATCACGTTGGTCCAGGTCCAGTCGGAGTCGATCGACTGCCGCGAATTGTAGCTGCCCACTGTGGTGGTCAAGGCCGCGTCGCCCACATTCCAGACCCGGCTGATTCGCAGGTCGTTGTTGACGTTGTCGAGACCGTGGACGTTCGTGTCGGTGACGAGCAGGCTCGCGAGCAGGCCATTGCCGTTGAGCGACGACGGATCGGTGATCCTCTGGCCCGCAAGTGGGCCGGTCGCATAGCGCAGGGTGGCGCCTGGTCCTCCGAAGCCCATGGCGAGCATGGCCGCCGGAAGGATTGTCGGATAGCCAACGCCGAGATTGTGCTTGGAATTGTCCGCGTACCGGAAACGCTCGGTGACCGTCCAGCCGGCGACGTTGAACTGCGCCTCCAGGCCGATTGCGTTCACCTGGACGTGCTGCCCGTCGCGAACGTCGTTGCGGGCGAGGTTGTTCTCGCCGTCCAGCGTCAGATTGGTGGTGAAATAACGGGACAGCAGGGTGTCGCCGTTGATGTCGAACCCGGGAACCGCCTCGAACGAGGGATCGGCATTGGTCCCGGTCACCCGGACCGGCACCTGATCGTAGGCCGGAGTGCGGTCGTCCAGGACCTTCCCGTAAACGCGGATATAGCCGCCGTCGAACTCCTGGGTCACGTTGAGCTTGACCTGACCGCCCTGATAGGCATCGTAGCCGGTGCGGCGGGGGCCTTCGCCGCTGCGGTAGAAGCCGCCGATATGGAAGCGCAGTCCGTCGTTGATCGGCGCTCCATAAGCGAAGTCGACGCGATATTCCTCATAGTCGATGCCGAATGTGGTCTGCACGGCGCCGCCTTCTGTCTCGCCGGTCCGAGACTTGAAGTTGATCACTCCGCCGGGCGAGTTGGATGCGAAGGTGGAGGCTGAGCCGCCGCGGATCGTCTCCACCTGGACGATGTTGAGATCGGCGCGGATGAAGCTGTCCGAGCTGGCGAAGGCGATGTCGCCGAACTCGAGGACGGGAAGGCCGTCCTCCTGAAGCTGCACGAACTTGTTGCCGCTTGACGAGATCGGCAGGCCCCTGATCGAAATGCTGGCACCGCCGACCCCGGTCCCGGCTTCCGAGCGAATTCCTGGGATCGCGCGCAGCAGATCGGAGACGGAGCGCGGCGCGAGCTTCAGGATCTCGACATTGTCGAGCGAGCTGGTCGAGATCGCCATGTCGAGCCGGTCGCGGCCGCGGGCCACGCCGGTGGTGACGACATCCCGCTGCGCCGGAGTTTGAGCGGAGTCGGTCGTTGTCGCTTCCGCCGATGCAGCGGTTGCGGCGGTGACGGCAAGGGTTTCGGCGGCAGCGGGAGCGGCAATTGCGATCGGGGCGGCGGCAAGGAGGAGATAAGCGCGAGGCATCGGAGGTCCCTGGAAGTTGTTGGTTTTTCACGACCATTATAGGGTTGGCGGGACAGGGCCTTGCCGGCTGCGCGAAATAATTCGGAGCCGAGATGGTTAATGCTCGACTAACGCGATCTGTTCGCTTCGGCCGTTGGACAAGAGAATGCAGAGGGGCGGCTCACGGAGGAGGCGCCGCTACGACGAACGGAGGCGATGCCGGGCGATGGTCGGGTTCGCCTGCTCGGACATCTCCCCCCACCAGGTGGATGCGTCGATCACGCCGACGAGTCTGAGCCGGCATGGCACTTGGAAGCCTGGTTGCGATCTGCTTCGCCGTGCTGAGATGAGCCACCTGTACGACACGGGATTCGGGATGTCCGTTGGGGCGGCGAGGGCGGCTCGACCAAAGGGCAATGCTGATGACCGGCGAGAAGTCCGCGGATCGAGCAGCTTGCTCTCCGCGGCGGCGCTCACTAGATGAGCGCACTTCCAGGGTGACTTGGTTGCAAATCCGATCCACGCCGCCGCTTCATGGCGGACGATCGGGTTCGATGCGGAGCGGTGGCCGAGTGGTCGAAGGCGCTCGCCTGGAAAGTGAGTATACGGCAAAACCGTATCGAGGGTTCGAATCCCTCCCGCTCCGCCACCTGACTGCCGAGCGCCTCGCGCCCTCGCCAACTGCTCGAGAGGCCGCCCCCTCCAGCTACCGGTAGTCGGCGGCCTGGGATCGACGCGACCAGTGGAGCGATTTCGCTCGCTCTGCGGCGATCCAGCTTGTCCTTGATGACCTTGATCTTCGATCGAACCGTGGCGAGCGACCGCTGCCGCGCTTCGGCAATCGCGGCCGGCGACTTGCCCTCGGCGAGCGCTTGGGCGACAGCGGTCTCCGCCGAGGCCAAGCGGCGAGAAGGGGCAGGATCTACTGTCTGTTTCTGCTGGCTCTTCGCTCGGCGAGCACCACGTGCAGCAGTCATGGCTGAAAGCCGGTTGCAACTCAGGGTCGGACGGAGGAGTTCGAGTTCCACCCTCTCACGCTGTTGCGAATGAGTGATTGATGTCCGATCTGCCCGAGCCTGTTCCTGCCGCCACACTGGTGATGATGCGACCCGGAGCCGGCGGCGCGCCCGAGCTTCTGATCATGGAGCGGACGGGGCACATGGCCTTTGCCGCGGGCGCTCTGGTCTTTCCAGGAGGCAGGATCGACCGCGACGATGACGTGCTCGCGTCCCGCTTTCCAGCGGTCGCCGACGCCGCAGCGCGCATTGCTGCGATCCGCGAGACGATCGAAGAAACCGGCATCGCTCCCGCTACCAGCCCTCGGCCGAGGGCGCGGCTCATCGACAGGGTTCGGGAGGGGATAGCTTCGGGCCGCGCTTTTTCCGATCTGCTCCAGGAGGAGCATCTGTCCCTCGATCTGGACGCGCTCACTCCGTTCGCGCGCTGGTGCCCCAACTTTCGTGAGACCCGGCGGTTCGACACCTTGTTCTTCCTTGCCGAAGCGCCACCGGATTCGCCCGAGCCGACGGTGAGCGAGGCCGAGGCGGTGCGCGTTTTCTGGGCGAGCGCGGCCGAGATACTTTCGGATCTCGATTCGGGACGGGCTCACGCCATTTTTCCCACCCGGCGCAATCTCGAACGACTCGCCCGATTCGCGTCCATCGAGGAAGCCCGAGCCGACGCCGCCTTGCATCCGGTTCGGACGATCACCCCTTGGGTCGAGGATCGAGACGGCAAGCCGCATGTCTGCATTCCCGAAGGGATCGGCTATCCGATAACGTCCGAACCTTTGGAGACCGCGAGGCGGCAATAGCGTTGTGGGGTTATGAGACGCGTCCGCCGCTTGGTGACGAGCTTGCTGGTGCTGGGGCTGCTCGGCCTCGCGGGGCTGCTGCTATACGGCTACAGCCGCACGTATCCGCAGGACATGCCATGGACTCCGCTCGACCTGACTCAGCCGATCGGCGCTTTCACCGGTCGCAAACTCGCCGACCTCGCTGACGAAGGGGAGCAATGTCACGCTCTGCTGGAGCAGGCGGGGGTACGGTTCGAATCGCTTCCGCCACGCTCGGCCGGAGAGCAGTGTGGCTACGACCATGCAGTGCGCTTCGCACCCGGTGGAGCCCAACAGATCAGCTACCGGCCCGGCAGGCTGGGGACGAACTGCGCCGTCGCCGCGGCACTTGCCCTGTGGGAGTGGCACGTCGTGCAGCCTGCGGCCCGGCGTCACCTCGGCCAAGAAGTGGAGGCCATAGAGCATCTCGGTAGCTATAGCTGCCGACGGCTCTACGGCCGCGACGAAGGCGCCTGGAGCGAGCATGCCACCGCCAATGCAGTGGACATCGCAGGTTTTCGGCTGGAGGACGGGACTCGGATCAGCGTCCTTCGTGACTGGGACGGCCAAGATGCGAAGGCCCTGTTCCTGCGCGAAGTGCGCGACGGCGCCTGCAGGCTTTTCGCGACTGTGCTCTCACCTGCCTATAACGCAGCTCATCGCGACCATTTTCATTTCGACCAGGCGCAGCGGGGCACCTTCGGCTGGCGTGGATGCCGCTGAAGGCGATCAGCTAGCTCGACCCGAAAAGGAGCCAATTGCACGCAACGAAAGCGGAAGCTTTGGGTTGGCATCGGTGAAGGAGAGCGAGATTGGCCTTTGGACGGCTTCTGATGGCAGGCTGCGCGCTGCTCGGCGCCGCGGGATGTGACGTCACCATCAGCGACGAGCGAAACGAAAACCGTAGTAGCTCGAATCAGATGGCTCCGGTCGCTGGACAGGCGGCGTCTAACCGGCAGGCGCAGTCAGACCCACAATCGGAGTCTCGGGCACGCGAGTTGGCGGAGTCGCAGGGAAGTGAATCGGAGCGGGCGAATATGCGCCGGCAAGGCCAGTCCGAGATGCAGGGCCTGCGTTTCCTCGTCGACCAGAGCGAGCGAAAGCTTCGAGTGTATCGCGGCGGCGAACTTGCCGGAACCTATGATGTCGCCGTCGGCACGGAGCAAAACCCCACTCCCACCGGCAACTTCGCCTTCCATCGCGTCGACCTGAATCCTCGGTGGGTGCCGCCAGACAGTGAATGGGCCGAGGACCGCCAGACAAGGCCGCCTGGCCATCCCCAGAACCCAATGGGACGCGCCCGTCTCGTCTATTCCATGCCTTACACCATACACGGGACCGACAATCTCGATTCCTTGGGCAAAGCCGTTTCACACGGCTCGATCCGCGTTGCCAACGAGCATGTGGTGGCGCTCGCCGAGATGCTCCTGAAGGCTGGCGGCGCTTGGGAGGGACGATCCTGGTTCCAACAGATGACTCGAAATCGCAGCGAGGAATACCAGATCCCGCTTGAGCAGGAGATCCCGCTCGAGCTGCGCGAATAACCGACCAGGTTCAAGTTCGATGAGCTGACAGCCGTTCGAGCCGGAGGCTAGCGGCAGATTCGTCGTGATTCGCGACCGACAAACCGTCAAAGGCGTTCGGTGCTGCCCCCAACAATGGTGAGATGGTGACCCCAACGGGACTCGAACCCGTGTTTTCGCCGTGAAAGGGCGACGTCCTAGACCGCTAGACGATGGGGCCGTGAAGCGCGACGCCGCGACTTAGGGTGTGCGGACCGCAGGGTCAAGCACCGGCCCAGGCGGCGTCTTCCAGGTGCAGCTCGGCGCTCGCATTTCCGTTCCATTCGTCGCGCCTGATCCGACCGGCCAGCCACAGTTTGCGGTGGGCCGGAGCGGAAAGGAGGGCCTCGGCAAGCGGGCCGTCCGCCATTCGGAAGGCGATCGCCTTCAGGCGGCGGCCATCGTCGCCGGCAGCGATCACCCGCAAATGGCCGCTACCGACGATATCCGCCTTGACGATCGAAACCGGCCCGGCAGCGACATGCGGCGACGGCCAGCCTGCCCCGTAGGGACCGCCCGAATCGAGCGCGTCGCACAAGGCCGCGCACACTCCGCCGGGCGAGAGCACCGCGTCGAGGAGAAGCGCTCGGCCTTCGCGGCTGGTCGCAATATCCGGAGCCAGGCGCTCCTCGAGAAAATCGGCGAGTGCGTCGATCTTGTCCACCGCCACCGTCAGGCCGGCCGCCATCGAATGGCCCCCTCCGGCGATCAGCAACCCGCTTTCCTTCGCCGCGATCACTGCAGCGCCGAGGTCCACTCCGGAGATCGATCGACCCGAGCCCTTGCCGATGCCATCGGAGTCCAGAGCCACGACGATGGCCGGCTTGTGCAGTTTCTCCTTCAGTCGCCCGGCGACGATTCCGATCACCCCGGGATGCCACCCAGCCCCGGCGACCAGCGCGACCGAGCGATTGGCCTGCGACCGGCAGGATTCTTCGGCCGCCGCGCAGACTGCCATTTCAATGGCTCGCCGCTCCTCGTTGAGCCGGTCGAGTTCGGCGGCCAGCGCTTCGGCTTCCGAAGGATCTTCGGTGGTCAGCAGTCGAACCCCGAGATCGGACCTGCCCACTCGTCCGCCTGCATTGATTCGAGGACCGAGCGCGAAACCGAGATCGGCACAGGTCGGCGTGCGGTTGAGCCGAGCGGCATCGGCGAGCGCCGACAGACCGACGTTGCGGCGAGCCGCCATCACCTTGAGCCCCTGAGCGACGAAGGCGCGATTGAGCCCGCGCAGCTGGGCCACGTCGGCGACGGTACCAAGCGCCACCAGATCGAGCAGTTCGATCAGCCGGGGCTCCTCGCGCCCGCCGAAGAATCCCCGCTTGCGAAGCTCGCGAAGCAGGGCCGCACCGAGCAGGAAAGCGACTCCGACGGCGGCCAGGTGGCCGTGCGCGGCAGCCTCCTCTTCTTCGTCGAGCCGGTTCGGATTGACGATGGCATAGGCTTGCGGGAGCTGGCTCGAACATTTGTGGTGATCGACGACGATCACGTCGACCCCGGCCGTCCTCGCCATGGCGAGAGCTTCGAAGGCCTGGGCACCGCAATCGACGGTGACGATCAGTCTTGATCCCCCTTTGGCGATCCGAACCAGCGCTTCGCCCGACGGACCATAGCCTTCCATCAGCCGGTCGGGGATATAGGCCTGCGGATCGCAGCCGAGCTGGCGCAGCAGCCGCACCAGCAAAGCGGCCGAAGTCGCCCCATCGACGTCATAGTCGCCGAAAACGGTGACCGGCTCGCGCGCCTCAACACAGTCCGCGAGTCGAGCCGCGGCCCTGTCCATGTCGCGGAAAGCCGACGGGTCGGGCATGAAGTTGCGCAGCGTCGGCTGCCGGTGCCGCTCGAGCTCGTGTCGAGCGACTCCGCGGGCGAGCAGCAGCTGATCAACCAGATCGTCCGGCTGGAATCCGATGTCGAGCCCTTCGCCCGACTGTCCGCGCCAGCGCCAGGGCTGGCCCAGGATCGATCGCGACACGCCGCAGACATGGGAAGGGGTCATCAGCACGCGCCAAGCCTAAGGCATGGGTGCGGCCTCGTGAATCCCTCCTTTGCAAGCTATCCACGGCTTTATGGCTTAAGCGGTGCTAACCACGGTCATGAGCCTTCGCTTCACGGCCGCCGGCTATCCTCCATTCTGCCGTATCGCGACCGGAGGAATGTGCCCATGATACGTTTCGCTTCCGCCTTGTCCCTGACGCTGCTTGCCGCAGGCGCCGCCGCCGCCCAGTCATCCGCCGAGCGGGATGCTCGCGAACTCCAGATCGAGCTTCGCGAAGGGGGACGCCTCGTCGCCGCCCCGACCGTCTGGGTGGAGGTCGGACGGCCTGCGGCGGTGAGTGCCGGAAGCTACGCCTTTCGGCTTCGAATGGATCGGGCGGCCGAAGGCAAGCAAGGCGCCGAGCCTTTCGTCATCCGATCGAGCCTTTACCGTTCAGGCAGCGGCTGGGCGCTGGTCGCTTCGCCGGCAATGACCGTCATCGAAGGCGAAGAGGCGGAGTTGAGCTTCGCCGGAAGCGATGGACGCGAGCTATCGCTGGCCGTGCTGGTTCGCTGAACTCAGTGGCTTCCGGGCTCGCGGCGGTGTTCGCCTCGGACCCAACGGACGGTGCCGGTGCTGGCGCGCATCACGACGCTTTCGGTGGCGATCGAATTCCTGCGCCGCTTCACGCCCTTCAGCAGGGTGCCGTCGGTGACGCCCGTTGCGGCGAAGATCACGTCGCCCCGGGCGAGTTCCTCGAGATGGTAGATGCGGTCCAGATCGGTGACTCCCCATTTGGCGGCGCGAGCGCGCTCATCGTCGTTGCGAAAGACGAGCCGCCCCTGGAACTGGCCGCCCACGCAGCGTAGCGCCGCCGCGGCGAGCACGCCTTCCGGCGCCCCGCCCTGGCCCATATAGACGTCGATCGTGGTTTCCGGGTTGGTGACAGCGATCACCCCGGCGACATCCCCGTCCGGAATCAGATTGATGCCGCAACCGAGGGAACGAAGCTCGGCGATCAGCGACGCGTGACGTGGCCGGTCGAGGACGCAGGCAATGATTTCGCTGGGATCGACGCCCTTGGCCTGTGCAATCGAGCGGACATTCTCGGAAGGCGAGCGGGCGAGGTCGATCACGCCTTCGGGATAGCCCGGGCCGACAGCCAGCTTGTCCATGTAGACGTCCGGCGCATTGAGCAGACAGCCTTCCTCCGCGATCGCCAGAACGGCGAGCGCGTTGGAGCCGGCCTTGGCGGTGATGGTGGTGCCTTCGAGCGGGTCCAGGGCGATGTCGATTTTCGGTCCGGAGCCCTGTGCCGCCCCGACCTTTTCGCCGATATAGAGCATCGGCGCCTCGTCGCGTTCGCCCTCTCCGATGACGATCGTGCCGTCGAATTCCAGCTCGTTCAGTGCCGCCCGCATCGCCTCCACGGCGGCATGATCGGCCGCCTTCTCGTCGCCGCGTCCGACCAGCTTCGACGCTGCGACCGCCGCAGCTTCCGTGACCCGCACCATTTCCAGAACGAGCAGTCGGTCGAGAACGTGGCTTGCATTCACCATGGCCTGTGTCATCCTTTCGCGGGTGCGTTCGAGGAGCGGATAGGCGAGCGTCATGTCAAAGTCGAGAACGGCCCCGCTGCTGCTTCTGGTCCTCGTTCCCATGCCCGCCGCCGGTCAGGATCGTGACGCGGAGGCGCTGATCCGGGCGCAGCGTACCCAGCTTCGCCAGACGATGCGGATCGACTGCCCGCCGGCGGCCAGCGACGAGGAGATCGTCGTGTGCGGATCGCGCGGCGAGGACCGGCACCGTCTTCCGCTTGCGCCGGGCCGCGACCCGGGCCGGTCGGTGAACGCAGCCGGCGGCGAGCAGCGCGCCGCACTCGGGATCGACACCAGTCGCTGCACGACGGTGGGCCCGAATCCCCAGTGCAGCCAGGGACTGAACGTGATCGGCATCGCCGCCACGGTGGCGCGCGCCGTGGCGAGGGCCCTGACCGACGACTGACGCGACCGCCGTCGATCGAGGAAGCGCTTGCGCTCGCCGGAATAGTAAACCTCTGATGAACAACAGGTAGTTTCCGGTTCATGCAACACCGTGAAAGCCGGGATCGTTTCCACTCCGGTCCGACGTGCGGACCGTAGGAGAGTGAACATGCGCAAACTGCTTGCCGCCGCCGCGCTCGGCTTCCTCGCCGTGCCGGCGCTCCCCGCCAGCCAGGCCGACGCCCAGACCTGGCGCGACTATCGCGACTCTCGCGATTATCGTGACCGTCGCGCCGACTATCGCGACTATCGGCGTGACGTCCGTCGAGCCCAACGTGAGTGCCGGCGTGACCTTCGCCGCGCGGATTCGCGCTGGGAATATCGTCGCGAGTTGCGCGACTGCCGCCGTGACCTGCGCGAGGCGAGGCGGGATTTCCGCCGGGATTGGCGCGACGATCGCCGGCACTACAGCCGCTACGACCGCGATCGCTATTTCTGGGACGGCTATCGCTGGCGTCTGCGCTGGTAATCCCCGGGGTGGCCGGCTCAGCGATCTAGGGACGCTGAGAACCTCTCATTGCCCACGAAGCCGAGCCGGGTTACGCCGGCCCGGCCGATCGCGGCGAGCGTCTGGTCCACGCGCTCGTAGCGGGTCTCCGGATGGGCGATGATGTGAAGTTCGGGTTCAGCAGGATCCGACGCGAGCGCCGCAAGCCGCGGCGCGAGATCGGAGTCTGAGATCCGTCGACCGTTCCAGTGGATGTGCCCCTCAGCGTCGAGCGCGAGCCGGTGGAACTCCCGCCTTTCGATCGGCTCGGGAGCGGTGCGCGGAAGATCAAGCGGCACCTGATGGGTCGTCACCGGAACCGACAGGATGAACATGATGAGAAGGACGAGCATCAGGTCGATCAGCGGTGTCGTGTTGATGACCGAGATCGGTTCGGCCTCGTCGGCGGGTGGTGGAAGGTAGAGCCGTGCAGACATGTCCATTCTCCGTTGGCGGTCTGACGGATTGATATTATATCATCGCCTCGCTCGCCGACAGCTTTTTGTGATCAGCCCTGCCTGCAGCCCTAGACCATCTCCTTGTGGTACTCCCGATACCAACGCACGAACCGGGCGATCCCCTCTTCCAGCATCACTTTCGGCTCATATCCCGTCAGAGCCCGGATCCGACCGATGTCAGCGAAGGTGGCCGTGACGTCCCCGGGCTGCATCGGTCGCATCACCTTGATCGCCGTCCGCCCAAGCGCATGCTCTAGCGTCGAAATCATGTCCAGCAGACCGACCGGGCGACTGTCGCCGATGTTGAGCAGTCGATGCTCGCCGGCGGGCGGCGGACGATCGAGGGTCCCGATCACGCCATCGACGATATCGTCGACATACGTGAAGTCGCGCGCCAGTCTGCCCTCGCCAAACACTTCGATCGCTTCCCCTGCCAGTATCTTCCGGGTGAAGCTGAAATAGGCCATGTCGGGCCGTCCCCAGGGCCCATAGACAGTGAAGAATCGAAGACCGGTCTGCGGGACTGCGAAAAGTTTCGAATAGGTCTCGCTCATCAGTTCGCAGCTGCGCTTGGTGGCGGCATAAAGCGAAACGGGGGCGATGGCGGGCTCATCCTCGCTGAACCCCGCGTCACCGAGCGGCTTGTCACCATAGACGGAACTCGAGGAAGCGTAGACGAGGTGCTGGAGCCGATCGGCATGGCGACAGGCTTCCAGAACAGCCAGATGGCCGGCCAGATTGGACCGCTCATAAGCGAAGGGATTTTCCAGGCTGTATCGAACCCCGGCCTGAGCGGCCAAGTGGATGACTCGATCCACCCCGTTCTCCCGGACCAGCTCCAAGACCTGTTGCGAGTCGGCAATGTCGATCTTTCGGAACTCGAATCCGCCCCTTTGGCGAAGCGCGGCCAAGCGGGCCGATTTCAGAGCCGGATCGTAATAGTCGTTCAGATTGTCGATTCCGACCACCGCCTCTCCGCGATCGAGAAGACGGTGCGAGACAGCATGGCCGATGAAGCCTGCTGCGCCCGTGACCAGTATCGGCGCCCCCATTCAGCGACCAACGCCGGTATAGGTCAGACCCGCCGCCTCCGCCTCGGCGCGCGGGTAGACGTTGCGCAGGTCCACGAGAATCGGCTGTCGCAGAAGCGCCTTGATCCGCTTCAGATCCAGCGCTCGGAACTCGTCCCATTCCGTAACCAGCGCGACCGCGTCCGCCTGCTCCACCGCCTCATAGGGCGACTCGCAATAGGTCACCTCTTCGAGCACTTCCTTGGCCTGCTCGACACCTTCCGGGTCGTAGGCGCGGATTGCGGCGCCGGCATCCTGAAGGGTGCGGATGATGGAGATTGCGGGACTGTCGCGCATGTCGTCCGTGTTCGGCTTGAAGGTGAGGCCGAGGATCGCCACCGTCTTGCCGCGAACATCTCCTCCCATCGCCTGGACGACTTTGCGCCCCATGGCCCGCTTGCGGTTGTCGTTCACCGCGACCACCGCTTCGACGATTCGCTGCGGAGCGTCATAGTCCTGGCTGGTCTTCAGCAGAGCCAGAGTATCCTTCGGGAAACAGGAGCCGCCATAGCCCGGTCCGGCGTGAAGGAATTTCGGCCCGATCCGGTTGTCGAGACCAATCCCGCGAGCGACGTCCTGGACGTCCGCTCCGACCCGTTCGCAAAGATCGGCAATCTCGTTGATGAAGGTAATCTTCGTCGCGAGAAAGGCGTTGCCGGCATATTTGGTGAGCTCTGCTCCTCGACGCGACATGACCACGATCGGCGAAGCGTTAAGGTAGAGCGGACGATAGATGGCGCGCATCACTTCCGTCGCTCGCGGCTCCTCCGACCCAATGACGATCCGGTCCGGTCGCTTGAAGTCGGCGATGGCCGCGCCCTCCCGGAGAAACTCCGGATTGGAGACGACGGAAAATTCCGCGTCGGGATTCGCCTCGCGGATGATCCGCTCGACTTCGTCGCCGGTGCCGACCGGAACCGTCGACTTGGTGACAACCACGGTGTAGCCGTCGAGATTCTCACCGATTTCTCGTGCTGCCGCATAGACATAGGAAAGATCGGCATGGCCGTCGCCGCGACGTGACGGCGTTCCGACGGCGATGAAAACCGCGTCCGCGCCCTTGACGGCATCAGCCAGTCCGGTCGTGAAGCGGAGCCTCCCCGCCGCCACATTGCCCTTGACGAGCTGGTCCAGGCCCGGCTCGTAGATCGGCATCCGCCCCTGGAGAAGGGCGTCGATTTTCCTTTCGTCCTTGTCGACGCAGATCACCTGATGGCCGAAATCGGCAAAACAGGCCCCGGAGACCAGGCCGACATAGCCTGACCCAATCATCGTCACGCGCATCGATCACCTCAAAGTGCCACCCCGAGCGGGAAACCGCGTCAGCTCCGGCACGGTTCCGGAGCGGGCCTTATCATCTCGCTGCCCCCTGTCCAGCTTGAGCTGTAAGCGACGAGTTGAGCGCGTGGCGGAGGAGAATCGCGAGGAAGGTTGAGGCTTGCAGCCTTCGCGGGACCGTCAAGAAGCGTCCGGCCTCGATGAAGGAGGGTCGTACCGGCACAGGGTCGGTGCCGACCAGGCACCGACCCTCCCTCGATACGCAACCTAAGGGTAACCGGCTATCGAACTCGGGGCTCGATCAGGACCGCCGCTCAGTCCAGGCCCGTTTACACGAGCCCCGGCAAATCTAAGCCCGCCGGGGTCGCTCCCCCTCTGCGGCAGAGCGTCTGTGCATGTCCTGAACAAGCCTTTTATCTTCCGTTCATCGGGCTTGGCTTCGAACGGCAAAGCGGCGCAGATAGATCCATGTCCCAGCACCCCAGTTTCGGCGAAGCCGTGCGTACATGGTGGCGCATAGCGCTGTTGAGTTTTGGCGGCCCGGCGGGACAGATCGCCGTGATGCACCGGATCCTTGTCGAGGAGAAGAAATGGATCGATGATCGTCGATTCCTTCACGCGCTGAACTTCTGCATGCTGCTTCCGGGACCGGAGGCGCAGCAGCTCGCAACCTATATCGGGTGGCTCCTGCACGGGGTTCGCGGCGGGATGGTCGCTGGATTGCTCTTCGTGCTTCCCGGCTTCGTCGCGATCATGGGACTCAGCTGGCTGTACTTCCTTTACGGAAGTGTCGGCCCCGTCGAAGCCTTGTTCCTGGGCCTCAAGGCGGCCGTGCTCACGATCATGCTCGAGGCTCTGCGACGGATCGGCCGGCGGGCGCTGGGGAATCGAACCCTCTTCGCGCTCGCGGCGGCCGCCTTCGTGGCGATATTCGCCTTCGACTTGCCCTTCCCGCTGATCGTTTTCGCGGCCGCACTGATCGGCTATCTTGGCGGCCGCTCGGGGCGGCCGGCTTTCGCGTCCGCAGGGGGGCGCGGCGAAGCGGCGTCGGAAGTGCTGGAAAGCGAAACGGCGCTCGGCGGAGATCTGCCGATCCATGCCCGTATCCGCTGGCGAAGCAGTCTGGGCCGGGGAATGGTCCTGCTGTTCCTGTGGCTTGCGCCCCTCCTCCTGCTTCTTGCCACTCTCGGCCGGGGCAACGTCTTCACCCAGATCGCCTTGTTCTTCTCAGGCCTCGCGGTGGTCACATTCGGAGGCGCCTATGCGGTGCTGGCTTATGTCGCCCAACAGGCGGTCGAAACCTATGGCTGGTTGAGGCCCGGGGAAATGCTCGACGGACTGGGCCTGGCCGAGACGACTCCGGGACCGCTGATCATGGTCACCCAGTTTGTCGGATTCCTTGGCGCCGCCCGGGCTGCACAGGGACTGGACCCGCTTCTCGCGGGCACTCTGGGCGGCATTCTGACGACATGGGTCGTGTTCGTCCCGTCTTTCCTGTGGATCTTCGTCGGTGCCCCGTTCAGCGAGCGGCTTCGCGGTCACCGCGCCCTTTCCGGAGCATTGACGGCCATCACCGCCGCAGTCGTCGGCGTCATCCTCAACCTCGCGCTCTGGTTCGCCATGCACGTCTTGTTCGACCAGGTTGAGGAGAAGCGGTTCGCCTGGGCGAGTGTCGATCTGCCCGACCTTGCCAGCTTGAACATCTATGCAGCTGTTCTGACTTCAGCCGCATTGGTCGCCGTGTTCCGTTTCAGGATCGGGACTATACCTGTTCTCGCAGGTTGCGGTCTCGCCGGAACGCTTCTTTGGCTCGTTTCGGCTCCGATTCATTGACTCTGACTTCGAGTCGTCGGAAGTTGATTCGGCAGCGCGGGAGTCGCGCTGCTTGAGGAGGGCTGAGGATGGTCAGCTATGCGGTTAGGCTCGTCACCCGCTATGACGGCCTGGTCATTGCCACCTTCCCCGATCTGCCGGGCGTGACGGCCCTGGGCCGCGATGACGAAGAAGCGCGTGAGGAAGCCCGCCGGGCGCTCGGACGCGAGCTCGCCGCCTATGAAGAACGGGGCGTGGCTCCGCCGTCGCCGGCGACTCGCAATGGCTCGATGGTGAGCGCGGAACTGGTTGCGCGGCCGCTGCCCGCTTGAACGGCGAAGGGGAACCGAAGCAGGACGAAGCGATCGTCGAAGCGAGGCGAGCGTCGCAGATCGCTCGGGTTGCGCTGATCGTGTCCGCGATCGCGTTCGCGCTTGCCATCCTTGGGCTCTTCCTGCCGCTGACCCTTTAACGACCCTCCGCGACCATTGCGATGACGAGGTAGAGCAGAAGCGCCAGCGGGCCCAGGACGAAGAGGGTCAGCAATACCGCGCCGAGGCGGATCAGAAGTGGGTCCCAACCGGTGCTTCGCGCCAGCCCGGCGCAGACGCCGAACACTTTGCGATTGTTCCTGTCGAGGGCGTAAGGGCTGTTCATCGTATCTTGTCCCCAATTGATTTAAATCTGAAGCCGGCCCCGCTCAGATGACGGGGACCGGCCCAACGGCCGCGGAAATGAACAGGCTGCTGGTGACCAGCGCGCCGACGATGGAAACTGCGATCCGCTGCATGTTGGCGTAAGAAAGTGTCATTTCGTATCTCCCTGAACTTGGCCGCCGGACCTTCCGAACGGTCATGCTCAAGGAATTGCAGACTTCGTGCCAGCCGGAGAAAATGGCCGAAATCAGCCAAATCTCGCCGTTGGACCTTTCTCCCGGATGAACACGTTCGCCGATTATCGGTGAAAATTCCCAACTCCTGGTGCACGAATCCGGGCAGTTGCGCGGATCCGGACAGTCAACGTGGGCGACGCTCCAGGTGAAGGTAGGCCGGGTCGAACTCGGCCACGCGCTTGAGCGGTTCCCACTGATGAATGAGGACCCGCCCCCCGCGGAAGGTAAGCAATCCTTCTTCGCGCAGTTCGCGAAGCATCCGATTGACGTGGACCGAGGTGAGGCCGGTCGCGTCACCCAGGTCCGTCTGGGTGAGTGGGAGATCGTAGGCGCCGTCGGCGGCGAGGCCGACCGTCTCTAGTCGGATGTAGAGTTCACAAAGCAGGTGCGCGATCCGGCTTCGGGCTGCCCGGCGTCCGACCGACAAGATGCGCTCACGTTGGATTGCCGAGTCCATCAGCGTCGAAAGCCAAAGGATTCGGGTCAGGTGCGGCTCTTCCTCGCTGATCCGCTTGAGCAGGCCGTGCGGCACGAAGCCCATCCTCACGTCGGTGAGTGCGCCGACGTCGTGATCGAGCCGCTTCAGGGGGAATCCATGCAGGTCGCTGAAATCGCCGGGAACATGAATCTCCATGATCTGTCGCTGACCATCGCTGAGATCCTTGAAGCGGGCGATGAAGCCGTCGATCAGCAGCATGCTTCGGTCGAGCTCCTGCCCGGAGCGAACGATCGTCCTCCCGGCCGGATAGAAGTGGACCTCGCTGACGGCGCTTCGAAGCACCTCTTCCTCATGAGCGCTGACGTCGTCTCTGCGCCTCAGTCTCAGGAGAAGCCTTCCAACGAGATCCTCGTCACCCCCCACGCGGATCATCCTGGCCGGGCCCGTCGCTTACGCCCGCCCGCCGAAGTTCAGGGCGAAGCCGCCCAGTGATCCAGAACCCCCACATCTTGAAGTCGGCGGCCAAGGACCAGAGCGGATAGGTGAAGGTGGCGGGACGATTGCGCTCGACGATTGCGTGCGCCGCCCAGGCGAAGCCGTAGCCGGCGAGGGGTAAGGCCCAGAGCAGCCACCAGCGCCCGGTGACGATCGCAACCAGCGCAATCCCCACCACCAGAGTGGTGCCGGCATAGTGAAGCGCTCTCGTCCGCGGCCGCGAATGCTCGCGCAGATAATAGGGCCAGAACTCGGCAAAGGTGCGAATGGGGCGGGGCTCACGCATCGACGCCGGTCTCGACCTCCTCGACCGCGGGGCGGCCCTTGATCAGCATGTCAGCAAGCAGCCCGCCCGCCAGCGGCCCGACGATGGCGAGCGCCTGCATCCAGCCAGGGAGCGGGATCAGAAGGGTTCCGGCCAGCATCAGAGCAAGCAGGACGGCAATGACCCATCCCGGCCAGGAGACGCGCGAGATCGCCTTGGCCGTCGCAGCGCCGGCCAGTGCCGCGGCGAACCACGACAGGAGGATGGTCACCTGAGTAGCCACGGGGGCGGTGCCCAGCGCGGCAACGAACGCCTCGCTTCCCGCCGCCCCTGCCGGGCTCCGGACCGAGAAAAGCATTCCGCCGATCCAGCCGACCACCATCATCGCGACGATTCCGGCGACGATGCCGGCGACCAGACCCAGAAGCGCTCTCACGTTCAATCCCCCTCAAGAAGCGGGGAACTATAGCAGTGATGAGCGGCGATCAGAAGGGCTAGCTGCCGACAATGGTTCCGCCGTTCGGGTGAAGTACCTGCCCGGACATGTAGCGCGAATCCTCGCAGGCCAGGAAAAGGAAGCTGGGCGCGACTTCGTTCGGCTGGCCCGGACGGCCCATCGGCGTGTCCTTTCCGAAGTCCTCCATTTTCTCCTTTGGCTGGCCGCCAAACGGATTGAGTGGAGTCCAGATCGGCCCCGGCGCCACGGCGTTCACCCTTATGCCCTCCTTCACCAGATTCTCGGACAGGCTGTAGGTGAAGGCGACGATCGCCCCTTTGGTGGAGCTGTAGTCGAGGAGGATTTCGGCGCCCTTATAGGTGGTCACCGACGTGCAGTTGATGATCGAGGCGCCCGCCTTGAGATGCGGTCTCGCCGCCTGAGTGAGGAAGAACATTCCAAAGACATTGGTCTGAAAGGTGCGCTTCAGCTGCTCTTCGCTGATGTCGGTGATGTCCTCGTCCCAATGCTGCTCGCCGGCATTGTTGACGAGGATGTCGATGCGCCCGAACGCCTCCAGGGTCTGCCGCACTGCGCGCTCGCAGAAAGCCTTGTCGCCAAGGTCGCCGGCAATCGTGATCGCGCGGCCGCCTTCCTGCTCGACGATCTGCCTGGTCTTGGCGGCATCGTCATGCTCGCAAAGGTAGAGGATCGCTATGTCCGCGCCTTCCCGAGCAAACAAGGCGGCGACGGCCCGACCGATCCCGCTGTCCGCGCCGGTGATTATCGCGACCTTGTCCTTGAGACGCCCCGAGCCGGGATAGAAAGGCTGCCAGTCGGGCTTCGGCTCAAGCTGACTTTCATGTCCGGGGAGCTCGTCCTCGTGGATCATTCCGAGCGTTTCGGTCTCCGACATCCGTCTCTCTCCTTCTGACTGCGGTCGAAGCAGAGAACCTCTTCATCGAAACCCCGTTCCGGTGCACCAGCCGAAGGATCACCGCAAAGGCTCCGCAAGCTGACGAACGTGCATAAACGCCACGGATAGTGCAGGGGGGACAGGGAATGAACGGGAGGATCGGGTGAGTCGACGCTGGTACCGGTTACGCGGCCGTGACCTCGTCTGGGTCGCATGGCTTTCTTCGACGACGCCTGTCCTTGCCCAGGAAGCTCCCGACATTGGGGAAGCGCCGCCCCCGGTGGCGACCGAGGCCGCCAGCGTGCAGGGCGGCCGGACCTATCTTCCGGCCGACTTTGCCCGGTTCGCGCCTCGCAACGCCCTCGACATGCTCAACAATGTTCCCGGCTTCTCGATCGAGGAGGGAGATACCGATCGCCGCGGTCTCGGTCAGGCGACCGGCAACGTCCTGATCAACGGCGAGCGCTGGGTGGGAAAATCGACCGACATTTTCACCGAGCTTCGCAGGATCAGCGCGGCCAACGTGGTCCGGATCGACGTCGTCGACGGCGCCACGCTCAACATTTCGGGGCTTTCGGGGCAGGTGGCCAATATCGTCACGGCTGCCCGAGGCCTGTCCGGCAACTTCGTCTATCGCCCGGAGATCCGCGCTCGTCGGACCTCGCCCCGGCTGCTCAACGGCGAAATCTCGGTGAGCGGATCGATCGGCCGGACGGAATATAGCGTCAGCCTGCGCAACGACTCTTTCCGCAACGGCAATGCGGGCCCGGAATATGTCTACACGCCCGACGGAACGATCCTCGACGTCCGCGACGAAATACTGTCGGTCAAAGGCGATCAGCCGCGAATCGCCGGAACGCTCCGTCGCCCGTTCGGAGATGGCTCGCTGCTCAATCTCAATGCCGCCGTCGGCATCTATCATCTGGACGCTCAGGAAACCTCGCCCCGTTCCGGACCGGAGCGCCTCCGCATCTTCCGCGAGCGCGAGCGCGAGCACAATTACGAGTTTGGCGGCGATTACGAACTTGGCCTGGGCGGCGGGCGATTGAAGCTGATCGGTCTGCACCGGTTCGAGCACAGCCCCTACAGCCAGAATCTGACCGAGACGTTTGCGGACGATCGGCCCACGTTCGGCCAGCGCTTCACTCAGGTTGCGGACGAGACCGAGTCGATCCTTCGCAGTGAATATCGCTGGCGAGGCGGACGCAATGACTGGCAGGTCAGCGTGGAGGGTGCGCTGAACCGGCTCGACATTGTCAACGCCCTGTTCGAACTCGACCCGGCCGGAGAGTTCGAGCCCGTCCCCTTCCCCAACTCCCAAGCCACGGTCGAGGAGAAGAGAGCTGAAGCCGCGATCACCTGGGGCCGACCGCTCTCGCCCGAGCTCACCGTGCAAGCCTCGATCGGTGGCGAATTTTCCGAACTCAGCCAGTCGGGGGCGAGCGGACTCAACCGAACCTTCTACCGGCCCAAGGGCTTCGTGAGCTTTGCCTGGCGCCCTCAGCCGGGGCTCGATGTCAGCGCTCGGCTCGAGCGGGTGGTCGAACAGCTGAACTTCTTCGACTTCGTCGCCTCGGCGAATGTCAGCGGTGGCACCCAGAATGCCGGCAACGCCAATCTCGTGCCGCCTCAGAGCTGGAACGCCCAGCTGCAGGCGACACGCAATCTCGGTGCCTGGGGAACCGCGACCGCTCGGATCTACGGCCGCCTGATCGAGGACATCGTCGACATCATCCCGATCGGAGCGAGCGGCCAGTCGCCCGGTAATCTTCCAGGCACGGCGACGATCTATGGCGCTCAATGGACGAGCACATTGAATTTCGACCCTCTCGGCTGGCGCGGCGCCAAGCTCGATCTCAACCTGCAGGTCCAGAAGACCGCGCTTGAAGATCCGCTCACCGGTCGAAGGCGGCCCATCAACGAGAACATGACTCGCGAGATACGGATCGACTTCAGGCATGACGTTCCAGGGAGCGACTGGGCCTATGGCGGCAGCTTCAGCCAGGATCGCGAGTCCGCAGGTTACCGCCTCGACCAGCGGTTCCGCTTCGTCAACACGCCGGGGAGCCTCGGCCTGTTCATCGAGAACAAGGACGTGCTGGGCCTCACCGTCCGCGCGAGCGTGGACAACCTGCTGGACACGAACGAAAGCTTCATCCGAACCTTCTTCGATGGCCGGCGCGACGCCACCAACAGCAACGTGCTCTTCATCGAAGAGCGCGACCGATATTACGGGCCGATCTTCAGCCTCACCCTATCAGGGACGATCTAGCGGAACCTTTGCCGCAGCGGGCGCCAATCAGCGTCGGCGATCGCTCCGTTCGGCGAAGCGCGGCTGCCGCGCGGGTCCGGGCTCCGGCAACATGACATCGCTGCCGCGGAGCAGCTGAGGCCGGGCACCGGCAGGACGGCACTGCGCGACCACGGCGGGGAAGGACAGGTTCTCGTAGCGCCACAGCGTGTCTTCGCTGGCCGCGAGACATTGGGCCTCACTTTGATAGCGCGCTTCGACGACGGCGACCTCCCGGCAAGGAGCCTCGCTCTCGCCGCAGCCCATGATCGCCATCACAAACATCAGGGGTTCCATGCCCGCTCCTTCCGAAGATCAAGCGCCCGAGCCGGGGATGCGTTCCAGCCGTTCCGCCTCCGTTTCCTTGGGTTTGGCGCCCCTCCTCCCTATCTTGCGTCGATGGCAGCAGAGACGACCGACAAGAAGGCGGCCGATCCCGGTTGGGGGGCGCTGCGGCGCTTCCTGCCCTATCTGTGGCCGAAGGATCAGCCGGCGCTACGGACCCGGGTGGTTATCGCCGTCCTGCTCGTCCTGGTCGCCAAAGCCATCTCGCTCAGTACCGGCTTCGTCTACGCCGCTGCCATCGACAGGATGGCCGCCGGAATGGAGGCCGGAGTCGCGCTGGCGATCGGACTCGTGCTCGCTTATGCTGGCGCGCGCTTCGGCGGAGTGCTCTTCGACAATCTTCGCAACGCGATCTTCGAGCGGGTCGGGCAGGACGCCGCCCGGCGCCTCGCGGAGCGGGTCTTCCGCCACATTCATGCGCTTTCGCTTCGCTTCCATCTCGAGCGCCGGACCGGCGCCCTGACCAAGATCGTCGAGCGCGGCACCAAGAGCATCGACATGATGCTCTACTTCCTGCTCTTCAACGTCGCTCCGACCCTGATCGAACTCGCCGCCATCTGCGTCATCTTCGGCGTCAAGTTCGGAGTCGGGCTCGTCGTCGCGACGCTCGTGATGGTCGTCGCCTATATCTGGTTCACCCGTGCGGTGACCGAGTGGCGGGCGAAGCTCCAGCGGCAGATGAACGATGTCGACAATCAGGCGATCGCACGGGCCGTCGACTCCCTGCTCAATTACGAGACCGTGAAATATTTCGGCGCGGAGGAACGCGAAGCCCGGCGCTATGGCGACGCCGCCCAGGCCTTCGCCAACGCGTCGGTTCGCAACGAAACGTCGCTCGCCTGGCTCAATATCGGCCAGTCGCTGATCACCAATCTGATGATGGGCGGAGCCATGGCCTACACGGTGTGGGGCTGGAGCCGCGGCGCTTTCTCCACCGGCGACGTCGTGCTGGTGAACACTCTTCTTGCCCAGCTCTTCCGGCCGCTCGACATGCTCGGTTGGGTTTATCGAACGATCCGCCAGGGTTTGATCGACATGGAAGCGATGTTCGGAGTGATCGACACTCCCGCGGAAATCAGGGACGTGCCTAACGCGCCGGATCTCGAGGTCCGCGAGGGCCGGGTACGCTTCGAGAATGTCCGCTTCGCCTACGAAGAGGAACGCGAGATCCTCAAGGGCATCGACCTCGAGGTCGAACCGGGGACGATGACGGCCATCGTCGGCCCCTCCGGCGCTGGCAAATCGACCCTGTCGCGCCTGCTGTTCCGCTTCTACGAGCCGACGGCAGGGCGGATCACCATCGACGGACAGGATATATCGCGGGTCAGTCAGGCGAGCCTGAGGCGGGCGCTGGGCATCGTTCCGCAGGACACGGTGCTGTTCAACGACACGATCGGCTACAATATCGGCTACGGCAAGGAGGACGCCAGCCAGGGAGAAATCGAAGGTGCCGCTCGAGGCGCCGCGATCCACGACTTCATCATGGAGCTGCCGAACGGCTATGAGAGCCTCGTTGGCGAGCGCGGATTGAAGCTTTCGGGTGGCGAGAAGCAGCGGGTCGCGATCGCCCGCACCTTGCTCAAGGATCCACCCATCCTGATCCTCGACGAAGCGACCAGCGCGCTCGACAGCCGGACCGAGGCGGCAATCCAGGATACTCTGCGAAGGATCGAACGCGGCCGCACCACCATCGTCATCGCTCACCGCCTTTCCACGATCGTCGACGCCGATCAGATCGTCGTTCTCGACGGCGGACGGATCGCCGAGCGCGGCACCCACGCATGGCTGATGCGCAAAGACGGATTGTATGCGCAAATGTGGGCTCGCCAGCAGAGCGAACGCGAGGCCGAGGAAGCGCAGGCCGCCGAATAGATCGGGACGGCTAGCCGATCCTGGTAGCATCCTGCTCCATTCGTGAGTTGGCGTCGGTTGCGACTCGACATTCGGCTCGGCTCCCGCTTGGGAGACAGATGTGACGACTCCCCTAGAAATCCTGCGTCAGACGTTCGGCTTCCAGCAGTTCCGGGGCGTGCAGGAGCAAGTCATTGGACGGGTGATGGATGGCAGGCACACCCTGGCCATCATGCCGACCGGCGCAGGCAAATCGCTTTGCTATCAGGTGCCGGCGCTCGCCCGGGAAGGGACGGCGCTTGTCGTTTCGCCGCTGATCGCTCTGATGCACGATCAGATCCGCGCTGCCCACGGCTTCGGCATCCGGGCAGCGGCGCTGACATCGGCGGATTCCAATCGGGCCGAGACGCTTGACCAACTGAAGCGGGGCGAGCTCGACCTCCTTTACGTCGCTCCGGAACGGGCCACGGGCGAAAGCTTTCGAAGCCTGATCTCGAGATCCAGGCTTTCGCTGATCGCGATCGACGAAGCCCATTGTGTTTCGGAATGGGGGCACGACTTCCGACCGGACTACCGCCAGCTTCTTCCCCTTCTGCAAGCCTTTCCCGGCGTTCCGCGGCTGGCTTTGACGGCTACCGCCGACAAGAGGACTCGTGAGGACATCCTCCTCCAGCTCGGGCTTCCCGACGACGGGCTGATCGTTGCCGGGTTCGATCGACCGAACATCCGCTATCATGTCCGCCCCCGCCAAAGCGTTGCCGCGCAGCTCAAGGCCCTGCTTGCCGATCAGCCGGGACCCGGCATCGTCTATGTTCCGAGCCGCGACAAGGCCGAACAGCTGGCGGAGCAGCTCGGCCAGGGCGGACGACCGGCCTTGCCCTATCATGCGGGACTGGAGCCGTCGGTGCGGGCTCGCAACCAGGCCGCGTTCGTGGCTTCCGAGGAAATGGTGATGGTGGCGACCATCGCCTTCGGGATGGGGATCGACAAGCCAGACGTGCGCTTCGTCGCCCATGCCGGAATTCCCAAGTCGATCGAAGCCTATTACCAGGAAACCGGTCGGGCCGGCCGCGACGGCGATCCGGCCGAGGCCTGGCTGTTCTGGGGCGCGGATGATTTCGCGCGCGCCCGGCGCCGGCTCGAAACCGAGGTCGAGCCGGAGCGGCGGGGCAGCGAGCGCGAACGGCTCAATGCCCTCGCCGCCCTGGTCGAGGCGGCCCAGTGCCGTCGGGCGATCCTGCTTCGCCATTTCGGCGAATCGCCGCCGGAGCGTTGCGGAAATTGCGACAACTGCCTGAGCCCGCCCGACTCGATCGATGCCACGACCGTCGCTCAGAAGCTGCTTTCTGCCGCCTTCAGGACCGAGATGCGCTTCGGCATCGGTCATCTGACCGACGTGCTGGCCGGACGTAGTACCGACAAGGTGCTGAGCTTCGGCCACGATCGGCTGAGCGTCTTCGGAATTGCCGGCGAGGGGGAACTCGCGCTGATCAAGCCGGTGGCTCGCGCCCTGCTCGCACGCGATGCGCTTCGGGCGGACGATTTTGGCGGGCTCTCCTTCGGCCCCGCGGCCAAGGCGATTCTGAAAGGAGAGAGCCGTCTCGAGATCGTGCTTCCGCCAAAGCAGACCCGCCGTCGCGGCCGCGAGGCGAATGACTATCCGAACGATCCGCTGTTCGAAGCCCTCCGAATGCGTCGACGCGAAATCGCGGCAGAGGGCGGCGTTCCGCCCTACGTGATCTTCCATGACAGCACGCTTCGTGAGATGGCGGAGCTGAAGCCGACCTCGCTTCAAGCGCTGGCTCGGATTGGTGGAGTCGGCGAAGCGAAACTCGAGAGATATGGCTCGGCCTTCGTCGAGCTGATCCGAACCTGGCAGGAGGCCGCCTGATGATTCGGCAATTGGACGAAAAGGTGCTGGTCGCCGGACAGATTGGGCCGGAGCACGTGGCCGAGGCTACAACGCTGGGCGTCACCATGATCGTGAACAACCGTCCCGATGATGAGGAACCGGGGCAACCGACCTCCGACCAGATTCGGAAAGCCGCGCAGGCCGGCGGGCTGGCTTATGTCCACATCCCTGTTGCAGGCGGGTTGCGGCCAGACCAGGTGGAAGAGATGGTCGGGGCGATCGAAGATAGTCCGGGAAGGATCCTGGCCTACTGCCGCTCGGGTACCCGCTCGACCTTTCTCTGGGCGCTGGCGCGTCGGCGGCTCGGTCGCGATGGCGCGACCCTGAAATCCCAGGCCGCCGCCGCCGGCTACGATCTCACCCCGATCGGCCCTTATCTGGATTGACGGAGTTCCGAAGGCCGGCGAATCGGGAAGGTGCTCAGCCGCCCCGTGCGAGCAGAGTTCGGGCCTTCTCGCGATCATCTTCCTCGACCATCAACCTCGCCGGCGCCAGCGCTCCGAAGCCGAGGCTGGAAAGGCCGGCGTCGAACAGTACGGCCTCGATCCCCTCCGAGGCGAGCAGTCCCCGCGCCATCTCGGCAGTGAGTCGATCGGGAAAGGAGGCGATCTCGACAAGCGCCATCACCAGGGCACCACTTCGCCCGCGGCCTGCTCCATGGCCGTGGGCTTGCGCCCAAGAACCGCGTTGCGATGCGGGAAGCGGCCGAAACGTTCGATCACTTCGTGATGCTTCCTCGCATAGAAGAGCATCTCCTCGTCGCCCAGCGCAGTGAACAGCAGCAGCGAGCGCACCTGATCCTGAAGATTCTCGCTGTGCTGGAACGGCATGTACAGAAAGCCGCGCTCCTGGACGGTCAAGCCGTCGTCATAGCCGCGGTCCACGGCCTTCGTGGCGATGGCAAGCGCCAGATGGTCGGTCGCGAACTGGTCCGCATGACCCCGGAACATGTTGCGGGGGAACTGGTCGAACAGGATGACCGCCGCGAGGGCAGTTTTCGGATCCTCGAGAAAGTCCGAGGCCTCGCGTCGCGATTGCCGCGCCCATTCGATTCCGAAGCGCTCCCGGATTTTCTCGTCGAAGGATTCATCCTGCTGCCACCATTCCTCCTTCTTTCTGGAGAACCAGAAATCGAGGACGGCGCGGGCCCAGGGCTGCATCAGGCCGCAGTGCCGCCGACGGTGAGCCCTTCGATCATCAGCGTCGGCTGCCCGACTCCGGCCGGGACCGACTGCCCGCCCTTGCCGCAAATCCCGATGCCCTCGTCCAGAGCCATGTCGTTGCCGATCGCCGCGACTCGAGTCAGCACGGTCGGGCCGTCCCCGATCAGTGTCGCCCCCTTGATGGGCGCCCCGAGACGGCCATTCTCGATCCGATAGGCCTCGGTGCAGGAAAAGACGAACTTGCCGGAGGTGATGTCCACCTGGCCGCCGCCGAAGCTCTTGGCGTAGATGCCGTTCTTCGCCCGCCCGAGGATTTCCTCAGGATCGTCGCGGCCGCCGAGCATGAACGTGTTGGTCATGCGCGGCATTGGCGCGTGCGCGAAGCTTTCACGGCGGCCGTTACCGGTCGGCTCGACGCCCATCAGTCGAGCGTTGAGCCGGTCCTGGATATAGCCCTTGAGGATCCCGTCCTCGATGAGGATGTTGCGGCGGGTCGGAGTTCCCTCGTCGTCGATGGTCAGTGATCCGCGTCGCGCATCCATCGAACCGTCGTCGATGACCGTCACCCCCGGGGCCGCGACGCGCTGGCCGAGCCGTCCTGAGAAGGCGGATGTTCCCTTGCGATTGAAATCGCCCTCCAGCCCGTGGCCGACCGCTTCATGCAGAAGAACGCCGGGCCAGCCGGGCCCGAGCACGACCGTCATCTCGCCAGCCGGCGCAGCGACCGATTCGAGATTCACCAGCGCCTGAGCGAGCGCGGAATCGATGGCTCGGTTCCAGGTTTCGGGACGGAACAGATCGTCATAAAGATAACGGCCGCCGAGCCCGTGATAGCCGGCTTCGCGACGGCCGTTCTGCTCGACGACGATCTGGACATTCAGTCGGACCAGCGGGCGCACGTCGTGGGCGACGAAGCCGTCCGGCCGGACGATCTCGACCACGCTCCAGCTCCCGGACAGCGCTACCGATACCTGGGCAACACGCGGGTCGCGGGCCCTCGCAGCCGCATCGATCTGCTGACAAAGCTCGACCTTGCGTGCGAACGGCACCAGACCCAGCGGATCTTCGTCCGTATAGAGACGCGCATTGGTTCGGCGCGGTGGTTCCGATCGCGCACCTTTGGCGGGATCCAGAACGGCCATCGTTTCGGCAGCACGCCGGATTGCCGACTCGCTGATCTCGTTCGCCTGGGCGAAGGCTGTGGTTTCGCCGGAAATGCCGCGAAGACCAAAGCCTGCCTGGGTGTTGAAGTCGGCATTTTTCAGCCGGCCGTCATCGAAGCTGAAGCTCTCCGAGGCGGTATATTGAAGATAGAGTTCGCCGTCGTCGCACGCCTTCAACGCGTTGGCGGTGAGCCGGAGCGCCGATTCCGGCGAAAGCGAGTCGTCGCGATAAAGATAGCGACGGGGATCGGAGGCAAAGGTCATTGTCCCGATATAGTGGTCCGAGGCCCAGACGCCAGCCTCGTTTGGCCGACTTCAAGGCCCAGCTCGCCGAGGAGAGTTCGGCAGGATCCCAGCTCTCGACGACCCTCAGGCCGCGGCGCTGCTTTCGTCGGCCGGTCCGGCCTTCAGGATGAAGCGCTTGTCGCAATAGCCGCAATCGACATAGCCCTTCTCGTCGATTTGCAGATAGACCCGGGGATGACCAAGCGCCGGCGAATTATCGGCGGCACCGTCGCAGGCGACCCGTGCTGTGTCGGTATAGGCGATTTCGGGCGTAAAGGGATCGGTCACGGCCATGCCGTCGCTCCTAGCAATCCTGTCCGGAGCAGACAATCGACTTAGACGGCGCCTGGGCCGCCGGCACCCAGCCAAGCAAGCAACGTCGCTCCGACCGCCGATAGCAGCAGTGCGGTGCGCGAAAAGCCCTGTTGCCGGAGGGGGGCGAACATGGTCTTCGTCCTAGGTGGAAGTTCTTAACCCCTCCTTCCCGACGGCGGTTAACGCCGCTATGCCCACGGCCATGTCCGAGGCGGCCATCTCGATCCGCGAGCTCCAAAAGACCTACAAGGGCGGGAAGCGTGCCCTCGATGGGGTTACGTTGGACGTTCCGCGGGGAGGTATTTTCGGGTTGCTCGGCCCGAACGGCGCTGGCAAGTCGACCTTGATCAACATCCTCGCCGGTCTGGTGACGAAGAGCGGTGGCTCAGCCTCGATCTGGGGCTTCGACATCGATGAGCATCCGCGCAACGCCAAGCGCTCCATCGGCATCGTGCCGCAGGAAATCCTGTTCGATCCCTTCTTCACTCCGCTGGAGACGCTGGAGCTGGTGGCCGGCCTCTACGGAATCCCGAAGGAGCAGCGGCGATCGATGGAGCTGCTCCGGGCGATGCATCTCGAAGACAAGGCCAACGCTTATGCCCGAACGCTCTCGGGCGGGATGAAGCGACGGCTTCTGGTGGCCAAGGCCATGGTCCATTCGCCGCCTATTCTCGTCCTCGACGAGCCGACGGCGGGGGTGGACGTCGAGCTCAGGCAGCAATTGTGGAACTATGTCCGAAGCCTTCACGCGCAGGGTGTCACGATCGTTCTGACCACGCATTATCTCGAGGAGGCGGAAGAGCTTTGCGATCGAATCGCCATCATCAACCATGGCCGGCTGATCGCCAACGAGCCGACTCGGGCGCTCGTCGGAATGGCTCAGGAAAAGGTGGTCGAAGTGATTGTCGACAGGGACGTTGCCGCCGCGCCGCAGGCCGCCTGCTTCGACAAGATCGAGCTTTCGGGCGAGCGAACGCTGGCGATCACCTATCGCAAGGACCGGGTGAATGCCGGCGAAGTGCTGGCGGCTCTCCAGCGCGAAGGGTTCGGGATCGTCGACGTCTCGACCCGGGAGGCCGATCTCGAGGATGTGTTCCTGAACCTTACCCGAGCAACGGGAACGAATGGCTGAGCACGAGCCGATAGCCATCCTCCGCTTGGCCCGGCGAGGCCGACCGGACGCACTGCGTGGCTGATCTTCATTTCGACGTCGTGATCCTGGGCTCCGGCGCGGCCGGGCTCAGCGCGGCTTTGAACCTCTCCCCGGAACTGAAAGTGGCGGTGCTCGCCAAGGGCGAGATCAGCGCCGGATCGACCGCTTATGCACAAGGCGGGATCGCCGCGGTGCTCGAGGCCGGCGATACGTTCGAAAGCCATATCGAAGACACGATCCTCGCCGGGGCCGGACTCAATCACCGTCGTGCCGTGGAGTTCGTCGTCGAGAATGCTCCGGCAGCGATCGAGCGGCTGGCGGAACTTGGCGTACCCTTCACCCGTGGCGAGGCCGACCGCTGGCACCTGACGCGTGAAGGCGGCCACAGCCACCGCCGGGTCGTCCATGTGGCCGACGCCACCGGCCGGGCCGTCCAGCAGGCGCTGGAACAGGCAGCGGCCACCCGGCCCAATATCACTCTTGTTCCGAACATGGCAGCCATCGACCTCGCCACCGGACGCCACGCCGAGCGCCTTTCGGACGAGAAAAGGGTGTGGGGCGTCTATGCGCTCGATCGAACCAGCGGCCGGGTGTCGCTGTTCACTGGCCGAGCGACGATTCTTGCGACCGGCGGAGCAAGCCGGGCCTGGCTCTATTCGACCAATCCGCGCGGGAGCACCGGCGACGGGATCGCCATGGCGTGGCGTGCCGGCTGTCGGGTCGCGAACATGGAGTTCGCCCAGTTCCACCCGACCTGCCTCTACAATCCGCAGGTCAAGAATTTCCTGATCACCGAAGCGATGCGCGGCGAAGGCGCGAAGCTGAAGCTTCCCACCAATGGCCGCCGGTTCATGAAGCGCTTCGACCCGCGCGAGGAACTGGCGCCGCGCGACATCGTCGCCCGGGCCATCGACCATGAACTGAAGCGACTCGGCCTCGACTTCGTCTGGCTGGACATCAGCCACAAGGACGCGGATTTCATCCGCTCCCACTTCCCGACGATCGCGGCGCGGCTGGCGGAGCCCGATATCGGAATCGACATCACCCGGAACCCGATCCCGGTCGTTCCCGCCGCTCACTATACGTGCGGCGGAGTGATGGTCGACCTGGCCGGTCGCACCGATCTGGAGGGGCTTTATGCCGCCGGCGAGGTGACGATGTCGGGTCTTCACGGAGCCAATCGCCTCGCCTCCAACTCGGTTCTGGAATGCCTCGTCTTCGGGCTCGCCGCCGCACGGCACATCAACGGTCATTTGCGGGATCTGGCGCCGCCGCCACCGATCCGTTCCTGGGACGAAAGCCGGGTGACCCACTCCGACGAGGAAGTGGTGGTCCATCACAATTGGCAGGAGATCCGCCGCTTCATGTGGGACTATGTCGGGATCGTCCGAACCACGAAGCGGCTTCAGCGCGCGCTCAACCGGATCGGCCTTCTCCGGCAGGAGACCCAGGACTATTACGCCAATTTCCGGGTCACCCCGGACCTCATCGAGCTTCGCAACCTCGTCGTCGTCGCCGATCTGATCGTCCGGTCCGCGCTCGCCCGCAAGGAAAGCCGGGGCCTTCACTACACGCTCGACTTTCCCGACACTCTCCCCGACGCCGCCGACACGATCCTTTCACCGGACTGATCGGCCGGCTGGCAAGCCGGGCAGACTTCGCTTAAGGATCGGCATCGGCTTTCGATCGTCGAAGGGGGGAGACGAATCATGGCGGTGCGACCTGCACTTGGTCTGGCGAGCTTCACTTTGTTGAGCGCCTGCGCGCTCGCCGGCCCGATCCTCGATCCCTCGCTGAAGAACGCGCCCTATGCGGCCTGCTCGACCTTCGGGCCGGAGGCGGCGACGCCGGCCGATGCCGAACCGTCCCAATGCTTCACCCTTCTCCAGCGCGGTCCGAACGGCGGACTCGTTGCCCGCGCTTCGAACGCGCTTCGAGCAGGCGACGAGGTTCTGGCGGTGAAGTCGTCAGCACCGGCCTGTCAGGGCACCTTCACCGACCTTACCGTCAGCGGCGACACGACCGGTCCCGGCGAGATGCGGCTGGAAGTGGCGGACGCGGTCGGACGAGGGATTGTCGGCCGAACCGCGCGTTGGGAGGAAAGTCGCGTCGGCCGGCGCTGGACCCTCGGGGACATCGACCAGACGCTCCATATTCCCGGAACCGTGCGACTGCAGCTGAATCAAGGCGAGGTGAGGTTGTCGAGCCTTTGCTGGAAAAGCTACGGAGACCTGGATCTGCCCTTCTAGCGGACCGAGGGGCCGAGGAACGCCCGCAGCGTCGCCTGGAACCGGGCCGGCTGATCGAACATGATCATGTGGCCGCTATCATCGATCCGAACCAGTCGGGCGCTGCGCGCCGGCGCATAGGCTGCGGAAAAGCTGCGTTCGATCGTCGGCCGCGCCCGAGGATCGGGCGAGGCATAGACGACGGTCAACGGCGCGCGGATTCGGCTGAGCTGCGGCCCCAGATCCATGGTCGACAGCTCGTGCATGGCGCGTGCGACGACATTGGGATCGCTCCGGCGATTGCTTGATTCCGGCGGAGTGAAGGCGCTCATCAGGTTGGCGACGAGCTGGCGACCACCCGGGCTCGACATCATGTTGCGAAGACTGTTCGCCAGCGGTCCCATCCCGGCCGCCGAACCGCCGAACAAGCCCGCCGGCTGCGGCAGCATGTCGACCACCATGATCTTTCCCGCCAGGTTCGGATTGCGCGCGCCGATCATCATCGCGACGGTGCCGCCCATCGAATGGCCGACCAGAGCGGGCCGGTGCAGGCCGCGATCAAGAATGTAGCGAGCGATCTCGTCTGCCAGCGGAGACACGACCGCCCCCTCGCTGTTGCCGCGCACCGGTTCGCCGGCAAAGCCCGAAACCTGGATAAGATGATAGCGGTAGCCCGGTACGGCACTGACCGTGGAGTTCCAGACCTCCCGCCCCGAAGTCAGGCCGGGAATCAGGATCACGTCCGGGCCGGTCCCGCGCACCTGAACCGAGAATCGGGTCGGCTCGAAGCGAGGCGCAGCCTCGACCCCCGCCGGCGTACAGCCGATCAGGCCGGCGGCGATGCTCGCAAGGATGAAAAGACGGCGGTTCATCCCGATAGCGTAGCCACGCTTGCTTGAACGCAGCCTTACCCTGCCACCGCCGCAAACGGTTTCCAGCCGGACGGCCTTCGGTTAGACCTTCGCCCCATGTCTTCCCCCCATCTCTATCTCGTCGACGGATCGAGCTACATCTTCCGCGCTTTCCACCGGCTGCCGCCTCTGACGAACAAGCATGGCCTCAACGTCGGAGCCGTTTACGGCTATACGACGATGCTCTGGAAGCTCGCCGAGGATCTGGGGAAGACGGAGGGTCCGACCCATCTTGCGGTCATCCTCGATGCGTCGGAAAGCACCCACCGCAACGAAATGTATGACGGCTACAAGGCCAACCGACCGCCGCCGCCGCCCGAATTGGTCCCTCAATTCCCGCTGATCCGCGAAGCCACGCGAGCCTTCTCCATCCCCTGCATCGAGCAGAACGGCCTCGAGGCCGACGACATCATCGCCTGCTACGCCAAGGCAGCGAGCGAAGCCGGCTGGAAGGTCACCATCGTCTCGTCCGACAAGGACCTGATGCAGCTGATTGAGGACGGCAAGGTCGACATGCTCGACACGATGAACGACCGCCGGATCGGCCGCGAGCAGGTGATCGAGAAGTTCGGCGTACCGCCTGAACTGGTCGGCGAAGTGCTGGCGCTGATGGGCGACAGCGTCGACAATGTGCCGGGCGTGCCCGGGGTCGGGCCCAAGACCGCCTCTCAGCTCATCCAGCAATATGGAAGCGTCGAAGGCGTGCTCGCCCATCTCGACGAAATCTCCAAGCCCAAGTTGAAGCAGAACCTGACGGAGCATGCCGAAAATGCGCGGCTTTCGCGCGAACTCGTCCGTCTGGTGTGCGACGCACCGCTGCCGGAGCCGCTCGAATCGCTCGAAATGAAGGGCATACCGAAGGCGCCGCTTCGGGAGTTTCTCGAACATCACGGATTCCGCTCGCTTCTGGCGCGGCTCGGGGCGCAGATGCAGGAGGCACCTGCGTCTTCGAGGGTTCCCGCCCAGGCAGAGATCCGCCCGGAGCCCAAGATCGATCGCTCCGCCTACGAAACCGTGACCGACGAAGCCGCCCTGGACCGCTGGATCGCCGAAGCGACGGCGAACGGCCTCGTCGCCTTCGACACCGAAACGGACGGACGCGACTGCGTCACCGCGAAGCTGGTCGGGATCAGCCTTGCCACAGGCTGCGGCAGGGCCTGCTACATTCCGCTCGAACATGGCGGCCATGATCTGATTTCGGAGCGGCCGAAGCAGCTCGCCACCGACCTCGTCCTCGCCAGGCTGAAGCCGCTGCTCGAGAATCCGGCCGTGCTGAAGATCGGCCATAATCTGAAGTTCGATTGGGTCGTGCTCGATCGACGGGGGATCCGAATCGCCCCCTATGACGACACGCTGGTGATGAGCTTCAACCTCGACGCGGGAGGGCTCAACAGCCACGCGCTCGACGATCTGGCCCGAAAGCATCTCGATCATCAGTGCCTGACCTACAAGGAGCTGTGCGGCACTGGCCAGAAGCAGATCAGCTTCGACAAGGTACCGGTCGATCGGGCCACCGAATATGCGGCCGAAGACGCCGATGTCGCGCTCCGACTCTGGAAACGGTTCCGGACGAGATTGCCGTTCGAACGGGTGACCCGGGTCTACGAACTCGTCGACCGGCCGATGGTCGAGGTGATCGGCCGGATGGAGCGCGACGGCGTGAAGGTGGATCGAGAAGTGCTCAAGGCGCTTTCGGCCGAGTTCAACGCCCAGATCGCTCAGCTCGAAGACCGGATCTGCGAAGAAGCGGGCTGCAAGTTCACGATCGGCTCGCCCCAGCAGCTCGGCGACATCCTTTTCAACAAGATGGGGCTTTCCGGCGGCCGCAAGGGCAAGTCGGGCACCTGGTCGACCGACGTCACCGAGCTGGAGCGGCTTTCGCGGGAAGGCGTCCCGATCGCTCAGCTCGTACTCGACTGGCGCCAGCTCACCAAACTGAAGAGCACCTATACCGACGCCCTGCAGGAGCAGATCAACAGGCAGACGGGTCGGGTCCACACCAGCTACAGCCTTTCGGGAGCGCAGACCGGTCGGCTTGCCTCGACCGATCCGAACCTGATGAACATACCGATCCGAACCCAGCTCGGGCGGAGGATCCGCGACGCTTTCATCGCCGAGCCCGGCTATGTCGTCCTGTCGGCCGACTATAGCCAGATCGAGCTCCGGCTCGCCGCGCATATCTGTGACGTGCCACAGCTGCGGGCCGCCTTCGAAGCCGGCGCGGACATCCACAACATGACGGCCGTGGAGCTGTTCGGGGAGGCGAACCGCGACACGCGCGCCTCGGCCAAGACGATCAACTTCGCGATCCTCTACGGCATATCGCGCTGGGGGCTCGCCGGCCGCCTGGGCGTGACGGCGGACGAGGCGCAGGCGATCATCGATCGCTATTTCGACCGCTTTCCCGGGATCCGGCGCTACATCGGCGATACGCTCGCCGATGCTCGGGAAACCGAATTCACGACCACCCTGTTCGGGCGCAAGACTCACTTCCCCCGGATCAAGTCCAAGGTTCAGCACGAGCGGCAGGGGGCGGAGCGGGCAGCGATCAATGCTCCGATCCAGGGCACGGCCGCCGATATCATCAAGCGCGCCATGGCGCGAATCTATCCGGCGCTCGAGGCGGAAGGACTCGTTCGCGTCCGAATGCTCATGCAGGTTCATGACGAGCTGGTGTTCGAGGTGCCGGAGGAGGAAGTCGAACCGGCCACGGCCGTCATCCGAAACGTCATGGAAAAGGCGGCCGAGCCGGCGGTGAAGCTCAGCGTGCCTCTGGGAGTGGAAATCGGCACCGGTCCGAACTGGGGCGCCGCCCATTGAGCCAGGCCGCGGCAGGAGCCGGCGATGACATCGCTGCGCTGGCGAGGGGTGGAAGGACCAATTTCTTCGGGTTTGTGCTCCGGCTTGCGGCGCGCGTGCCCTTCCTGTTCATCGCCGGCCATTATTATGGCGCGGAGCTACTCGGCCGGTTCGCCTATGCGGTGATCGTCATCGAGTTCGCGGCCCAGCTTGCGACGCTGGGGCTAAAACGAGGTCTCGCGCAGCGCCTTTCGAGCACCGACAAGCCGCATGTCTGCGTCGTCTGGGACGGAATGCTCGCGGCCTTCATCGCCTCGGCCGCCGCAAGCGCCGTGCTCATGATCTTCCCCCAGGCGATGTTCCCGACCGGCGAGATCTACGGTGCCGACTGGCTCCTTCCACTCGTCATATTCGGGATTGCCGGGGCGGACGTCGCGCTGGCCGCGCTCGCCTATCGTCATGACGTCGCCTCCACGGTTCACGTCCGAGCGATCGTCGAGCCCTGGACGATCAGCATCGCCGCGGGGGCGATGATCTTCCTGTCTTCCCGGGACGGCCTGATCATCGCCTATGTCATCTCCATCGCCGCCGGCCTCGCGACCGCGCTGTGGCGCTTGTACCGGAGCTATGGCCTGCCGACGGGCTGGAAGCCGAACCCGGCCGAAATCCTGGGCGTGGCCCGGCAGAATGTACCGCTTGCCGGAGCGGATGCCATCGAATGGGTTTCGCGACGGCTCGACATCGCCATCCTCGGCCTGTTCGTCGAGCCCCGCTTCGTCGGCATCTATTATGTCGCTCAGCAGGTCGCCTCGCTGCCGCAGAAGCTCAAGACCAGCTTCGACCCGATCCTTGCCCCCGTCATCACCCAGAAGCTCGCCGAAGGTGACCGAAAGGCGGTCGCCCGCCAGGTTCGACAAGTCGGCTTCTGGATCATCGCCGCCCAGACCGGTGTCGCACTGGCGCTGGGAATTCCCGGCGAGGCCCTGATGGGCCTGTTCGGTCCGAGCGGGACCTTCGTCGGCGGCACGGCGGCGCTCGCCTTCCTCCTTGCCGCCGAGGTGATCGCTGCGACTGCGGCCGTTTCAGAGGCCGCCCTCGTCTATGTCGCGCGTCACCGCAATCTGCTGATCTCTTTCCTGATGATCGGCGTTCAAGCGGGCCTCACGGTCGCGATCATCCTGGCGATGCGCGCTTTGGACTGGCCCCAGGCCTATCAGGCCGCAGGCGCGGCCCTTGCCCTGGCGCTGGCGCTCGGCCTGGCCTCGATCCTGAAGGCGAGATTGCTCTGCCAGATCCTGGAAGCGCCGGTCCAGGGCTGGCGCTGGTCGCTCGTCTGGGCGGCGAGCGCCGCCGTGCTGGTGGGTTTCGGCTTCACCCTGCTCCCCCCCTGGTGGGAATGGGCCCAGCTCGCACTCGGGGTTCCGTTGATCCTTCTGACCTTCGGCTTCGTCGTCTGGAAACGCGGCTTCACGAGCGAGGACCGGGCGCTGTTCCGGCGAAACAAGGACGAGGGCCCCACGCTTCCGCCGCCCGGGACGGCAGCTCCCTAGCTTCAGTGCCGGAAGTGCCGCATTCCGGTGAACAGCATCGCCAGTCCCGCTTCGTCGGCCGCCGCGATCACTTCCTCGTCGCGGATCGATCCGCCCGGCTGAATCACCGCCGTCGCTCCCGCTTCCGCGGCGGCAAGCAGGCCGTCGGCAAAGGGGAAGAAGGCGTCCGAAGCCACGGCTGAGCCGATGGTTCTCGGCTCCGCCCAGCCGGCCTTCTCTGCCGCGTCCTTCGCTTTCCAGGCGGCGATCCGGGCCGATTCGAGTCGGTTCATCTGTCCCGCACCAATGCCGGCGGTCGAGCCGCCCTTGGCGTAGACGATGGCATTCGACTTCACATGCTTGGCGACGGTCCAGGCGAACAGGCAATCAGACATTTCCTGCTCCGTCGGTGCCCGCCTCGTGACCAGTTGAAGCTGATCGCGGGCGAGTCGGCCATTGTCGCGGGACTGAACCAGAAATCCGCCGGCGATGGACTTCAGCGTCAGCCCGGGCCGGGCAGGATCGGCCAGGTCGCCCGTCAGCAGGAGCCGCAGGTTCTTCTTTCGCGCGAAGATCTCGCGAGCGGCCTCGTCAGCATCGGGTGCGATCACCACCTCGGTGAAGATCCGGGTCATCGCCTCGGCCGAAGCGGCATCGAGCGGCCGGTTGACCGCAATGATTCCGCCAAAGGCCGACACCGAGTCGCAGGCGAAGGCCGCTTCATAGGCTTCGACGAGGCTGGTCCCGACGGCGACGCCGCAAGGATTGGCGTGCTTGACGATCACGCAGGCCGGACCGGAATCGCGAAATTCGGTGACCAGCTCGAGCGCCGCATCGGCATCATTGTAGTTGTTATAGGAGAGCGCCTTGCCCTGGACCTGTCGGGCCTGGGAGATTCCCGGGCTGTGAGGCCCGGTCGGAAGATAGAGCGCCGCCTGCTGGTGCGGGTTCTCGCCGTAGCGAAGCGCTTCGCCCCTCCTCATCACCACCGGCAGGGTATCCGGAAAGGTTTGCTCCTGGTCGGCGAACGCGAACCAGGAGGCGATCATCGAATCATATCGGGCCGTGGCTGCAAAGGCTTTCGCCGCCAGGCGTTTGCGCAGGGCCAGCGACGTCATTCCGCCGCTCTCGTCCAGTGCGGCGATCAGCTCGCCATAGTCGGCTGGATCGGTGACAATGGCGACATAGGCATGATTCTTCGCCGCCGACCGAACCATGGAGGGGCCGCCAATGTCGATATTCTCGATGATCTCGTCGCGCCCGGCGCCGCGGGCCACCGTTTGCGCAAAAGGGTAGAGGTTGACGACGACCAGGTCGATGACGCCAATCCCATGCGCTTCCATCGCGGCAGCATGTTGGGGGTCGTCGCGAACCGCGAGCAGGCCGCCATGGACCTTCGGGTGCAAGGTCTTGACCCGCCCGTCCATCATTTCGGGAAAACCGGTCAGCTCGGATATGTCGCGTACGGCGAGGCCCGCCTCCCGCAACGCCGCGGCAGTGCCGCCGGTGGAGACGAGCTCGGCTCCGTGCCGTGCCAGCGCCTCGCCAAGCTCAACAAGCCCGGTCTTGTCGGACACGGACAGGAGGGCGCGCGTGATCTTCACGTCCGACATTTTCTTCCTCTGCGCTCGGGACTCAACGGGCCCGTTTTAATTCCCAGGAGATGGTCATGCCCTCGGCGGGGGTTTCGCCGAGTATGGCCAGCTGAAGCGTCGGGTGCGGACGGGCCGCGCCGTCCACCCACAGGCTTTCCTCGACGCAGAGCCGTCCGCCGCGGCAGCGGAACTGCCATACCGCGCCGCCACGCACGCGCAACAGCGCGCCCTGGCCGTCGGCGGTCGTCGTCACCTCGATCGCCGGTGCGAGATGGAAGCGAACGGCAAAGACGATGCCCTCCGCGCGACGCCGCTTCTTGCCCGCCAGGTGGAGCCGGTCTTCGCCGGACAGCTGGCGTCCATCGGATGACAAGGTCAGGCGGCGTTCGTGAAGCAGCCCGAACCGTCGGACATAGCCGTCATGGGTGGCCTCGACGCGAAGGATGCCGGCGGTGTCGTCGCGCGACATCTCGACCTCCGCCACCCCCTTGCCGAGCGAACCGTCCTCGTGAATCGCTGTCGAATTGCAGTCCCCAAGGGTCAGCGTGGAATGTGCGGCGGTGGTTCGAAGCGCCTGGACGAGTTCCGGCGGAAGCGCTCCTTTCGAGTCGCCGGCACCGCCGCAATTGACGATCAGCCGGTTGGGCCCGTCGCTGAACTCGAAGGCGAGAGTTGAGGCGCAGCCGCCCGACAAGGCGCGCGGCGGCGGTGGTGGCGCGGCGTCGAAGACGAGCACGCTGCCTTTCGCCTGGAGATGCTGGTAGCCCCAGCCGCGGGACTGCCGAAGCGGCCGAGCCGACATGCCCGATCCTTCGATCGCGGCGAGCAGCCGGCGCCGGGATCCCATATTCCCTCCCTGCCAAGCCGACAGGCTCTCGTCGCCAAGGGTCGCCGCCAGAAGCGCACCGAGCGCGGACGCCAGGATTTCGGCAAGCCATTCCGGCACGTCTCGCCGCCCGGCGATATAGACCGCGCGCAGCTGACCGAGCGTTTCGACAAGGGCGAGCTGCTCGAGCGGCGATCGGCTGAACAATCCTCCATCATCGTGCAGCGCGAGCGCGAGCGCCCGGGTAAGGCCCGACTCGCCCGTCCTGAGGCGCGCCGGCCCACCCTGCACCACCAGGGCCGCGGCAATCACTCCGCTCCACGCCTGGAGGCGCGGCAGCCCTGGGAGGACCTTGTCGGCACTGCGCTCGAGATGGCGTGCGCCCCGAGCCAAAGTGTGGAGGACCGAGGAGCGATAAACCAGGTCGGAACTCGACAGGATGTACGGCGCATAAGCGGTCCAGAAGAGGATCCGGCGACCCCAGAGATCGCCGCGCCAGGCGGTCGACCCGACCTGGTCGCCGAAAATCGCGATCCACTGGCGAGTAATCTCTTCGGCAGCCTTTGCGCCCCGTTCGCGAGTCGTCGCGGCTGCGAGGTCCCGGAGCCAGGCGAAACTTTGCAGATAATCCCAGAAGTCGGCAGGCAGGCCGACCGTCGAATAGTCGAACCCCTTCACCGGTACATTCGTGCCGTTGTGGCTGAATTGGCCGCCCAGCAGGGATTCGCCGGCCGCCCTGTCGCCGGCGATCGGATCCTTCGGCACCGCCAACAGCCGCAGCGGTACCTTGCCGCGAAGCCTCAGCTTGTGGAGCGGAGTCCGCCAGGCGAGGCGGTGAAGGCGATGGTTGAGCCGCTCGAAAAGGGAAAGCCCGCGGTCGTCGCCAACTCGGATCAGCCTCTTGCCCGGCTCGATTTCAAGGGTTCCGTCCTCGGCATCGACCCGCTTGAGAAGGCTCATCCCCGAAGCCTCCTGATATTTTCGGCATAGACGGCCGGGCCGCCTCGGAAGGTCGCGGTGCCGGCGACGAGAACGTCGGCGCCCGCATCGATCACTCGGCGGCAGTTCGACTGGTCGATCCCGCCGTCCACCTCGAGATCGATCGGCTTGCCCAGTTGATCGATCCGCTTGCGGATCGCTTCCACCTTCCTCAACTGACTGTCGATAAAGCTCTGGCCGCCAAATCCCGGATTGACGCTCATCACGAGAACGAGGTCGATTTCCTCGAGAACATAGTCGAGCGCCTTGGCCGGCGTCGCCGGATTGAGCGAGACCCCGGCCTTCTTTCCAAGAGCCCTGATCGCCTGGATCGTGCGATGCAGGTGCGGTCCCGCCTCCGGATGAACGGTGATGATGTCCGCCCCGGCATCGGCGAAGGCCTGCAGGTAGGAATCGACCGGCGAGATCATCAGATGAACGTCGAACGGCTTCGCGGTGTGCGGCCTCAGCGCCTTCACCACCGCCGGTCCAATCGTGATGTTCGGAACGAAATGGCCGTCCATCACATCGACATGGATCCAGTCCGCGCCAGCTTCGTCGACGGCACGAACCTCCTCGCCGAGACGAGCGAAATCGGCGGACAGGATGGATGGGGAAATTCGGATCGTCTGCTGCACGGCGGAATCCTAACACCCGCGCGACTCGGGGGGCAAGGAAACCCGCGACTTATCCCCAACTAGCTGCGCACGAAACCTGCGATGAAGAAGCTGTCGGCGCCGCCTTCCTGCTCGAACGTCCCCGGGAGGATGCGCCGCTCTTCCTCCTTCTTATAGTCCGGCCGCCGGGCGAGGAAGTCGGCAGCGACGGCTTCGCCCTCTTCGGGCTCCAAGGAGCAGACGGAATAGATCATCCGCCCGCCCGGCTTCAGCCAGTCCGCTGCCCGGGCGAGCATCGACTTCTGGACCTCGGCCAGGGCAAGGACGGCGCCCTTTCGCACTCTGTGAAGGACGTCGGGATGACGGCGGTAGATCCCGGTCGCAGAGCAGGGCGCGTCGAGCAGGATCGCATCGACGGGAGCCGCCGGCTTCCATTTCAGGACATCGGCCACGACGACCTGCGCATCGAGTCCGGTCCTGCCCAGATTCTCGGAAAGTCGCGCAAGGCGACTTTCCGACACGTCGACGGCGGTCACCCGCCAGCCGGCGGCGGCCAGCTGCATCGTCTTGCCGCCCGGCGCAGCACAAAGGTCGAGAGCGTTTCTGCCCTCTCCACTGCCGAGCAGGCGCGCCGGCATCGAGGCGGCAATGTCCTGGACCCACCAACGTCCTGCCCTGAAAGACCCGGCTTGCTCTCCAGTGCCTGTGAGACCCGCGACTGCCCCGGCACGAGGGATCCGCAAATGTCCCGGCATCAGGCTGATGCCTTCCAGGTCAGGCGGGATGCCATCGACGGGAAAGGCCAGGTCCAGCGGCGGAGGGGAAGCGATCAGTCGAGCCGCGGCCGCCACGACTTCCTGCCCCCAGGCGGAATGCCAACGTTCGGCAACCGGCTCCGGCAGCGTCGGAACCTCCGGCAGGGTCCAGCCCTTCCGGAGCACGGTGCTGAAGACGCCATGGACCAGCCGGCGCGGGCCGCCGTCGACCAGCGGCAGAACCGTCGAAATCGAGGCATGAGCCGGCGTGCCGAGCACCAGCGCCTGCACCAGAGCCACCCGAAGCGCAGAACGCGCCTTCGCATCGTCCGGCAGTCTTTTCGCTGTCGCGCGGTCGATCAGCGCATCCAGATCCGCGAGCCGCCGAAGCGTTTCCGCGGCAATCGCATGGGCCAGGGCACGGTCGTCGGTTCGATCGAGTTCGCGCGCGGCGCCGTCGAGCGCCGCTTCCAGCGGCAACCCCTTGCGGAGCACCGCGTCGAGCAGGCGCAAGGCGGCACGGCGAGTAGCCGTGCCTGGCGGATCGGCCCGGCTCAGCCGCGCCTGCCGAGCGGGTCAAGCGCGCTGGAAGCGCGGCGCGTCCGCGGAACCGCGGCGATCGGCGGAGGGGTTCGGCCGCCTCCCGCGACCGGCGGAGGCGAGTGCAGTCCCAGTTCCTGGGCCATCGCCTCGAGCGCGGCGATCCGGTTCTCGGTGGCGGGATGAGTCGAAAAGAGGCTGTCTCCTCGGCTCAGGCCGGGAACGATGTAAAGCGAAGCCGTCGCCGGATTGCGCTCGGCCACCGGGCTGGGGATCCGAGCCGCCCCGGAATGAAGCTTCGCCAAGGCGGAGGCCAGCGCTCGCGGGTTCCGGCAGATCAGGGCGCCGCCCCGGTCCGCGCCATATTCGCGAGTTCGGCTGATTGCGAGCTGGACGATCATCGCCGCGAACGGAGCGACCAGGACCGCGAGCAGCATCGCGACGATATTGCCGCCGCGATTGTCGTTGCCGCCGCCAAACAGCAGACCGAAATTGGCGAGCATCGAGATCGCGCCGGCAATGGTCGCGGTCATCGTCATGATCAGCGTGTCGCGATTCTTCACATGCGCAAGTTCGTGCGCCATCACCGCTTCGACTTCCTCGCGAGTGAGCAGTCCAAGCAGCCCGGTCGTCGCGGCCACGGCGGCATTTTTGGGATTGCGGCCGGTGGCGAAGGCGTTGGGATGCGGGGATTCGATCAGGTAGACGCGGGGAGTCGGCAATTGTGCGCGATCGGCCAGGCTGCTGACGATCCCGTAGAGCTGGGGCGCGGTCCGGGCGTCCACCTCCTGCGCATTGTGCATCCGCAGAACAATCTTGTCGGCATTCCAATAGGTGAAAAGGTTCATTCCGGCGGCAAACAGGAAGGCGATCAGAGCGCCACCCGAGCCGCCGATCGTGTAGCCCAGTCCCATGAACAAGGCGGTCAGCGCCGCCAGCAGCATCATGGTCTTCAAGCCGTTCCAGGTGCTCATCTTGCTTTCCGGTCCTCCACGCCCGAAATGTGGGTTCGAACCTTCCCGAATTCAAACGGAATCGAAATGGCCGGACAGCGCCCATCGCACTTGAAGCCGCCCGCTCACCTGTCGAAGAGCCCGCCCGTTCCGCGGCCCGGCGAACCCGTGGAGGCCCAGGAGAGCGGCGGTCCCAAGGGCAAGGAGCCCACGCGCTACGGCGACTGGGAAAGCAAAGGTATCTGCTGGGACTTCTGAGCTCGGATCAGACGCCTTCAGGCCTCAGCGGGCGAGAGAGAAGCTGGGCCACGACGTCATCCACCGATGCCTCCTCGGCGAGGAGGGCGCAGACCGCGGCGACGATCGGCATGTCCACCCCGAGCCTCTCGGCGGCCCGATGGAGGACCGGCGCGGTGAAGGCCCCTTCCGCGACGGTGCGGCGATCGGCGAGCAGGTCCGCTGGCCTGGCCCCTTCCCCAATGCCCTTGCCGAGGCTGAAGTTGCGCGAACTCGTCGACGAGCAAGTGAGGACGAGATCGCCGAGGCCGGCCAGTCCGGCCAGCGTTTCCGGGCGAGCGCCCTTGGCCAATCCGAATCGGGTCATCTCCGCGAAGCCTCGCGAGATCAGAGCCGAGCGAGCATTGAGGCCGAGCTTTCTTCCCTCGACGACCCCGCAGGCGATGGCGAGCACGTTCTTGACCGCTCCTCCCACTTCGGCTCCGGCAACATCGTCCGAATGGTAGGGCCGAAAGAAGGGCCGGGCGATTCGGGCGATCACTTGCCGTCCCATTTCGCGATCCTCCGCCGCGAGGGTCACCGCCGTCGGAAGCCCGGCCGCTACCTCATGAGCGAAGGTCGGCCCGGAAAGGACGGCGATCGGCGCCCTCGGCAGGATCTCGGCTGCGACTTCGTGCATCAGCAGCCCGCTCCGATCCTCGATACCCTTGGCGCACAGGACCAGGGGCTTGTCGGTGCCCGGCATCCGGCCGAGCACCGATCGCAGATGCTGTGCGGGCGTTACGACAAGGAAGGCGTCGCACGCGCCAAGCTCCTCAAGGTCCGTCGTCGCCCGGATCGCCGGATTGAGGGAAATTCCGCGAAGGAAGAGCGGATTCTCCCGGCGTCGGTTGATCGATTCGGCCACTTCCGGCTCGAGCGCCCAGAGGAGAGTCTCCTCGCCTCCCGAAGCGGCGATCTGCGCCAGCGCGGTTCCCCAGGCGCCAGCGCCTATGACCCCGATCTTCACGCTTTGACTCCGGCGCCACGCGCCCTCTCGGCGTCGGGATCGAGCGGCCAGCGAGCGCGCGCCGGCGCATCGAGTCCGTCGACGAGGCCGCGCTCGAACCTCAGGGCACCGGCCCAGGCGATCATCGCCGCATTGTCGGTGCATAGCCAAAGCGGAGGGGCGACGAACGGCAGGTTCCTGCTGGCGGCAAGCTGGGTAAGGGCCTGACGGACCGCCTGGTTGGCGGCAACCCCTCCGGCGACAACCAGAGCGGTAGCACCGCGCGCTCTTTCCAGCGCCCGAGCCGTCCGGTCGACAAGGCAGTCCACCACCGCCTGCTGAAAGGAAGCGGCGATGTCGGATTCGTCATAGCGGCCGGATTCGCGTGCTCGCATCACCGCGCTCTTCAGACCGGCAAAGGAAAAATGGGGCTCGTCCGATCCGACCAGCGGCCTGGGAAGGGGAACGGCCCGGCAATCTCCCTTCGCCGCCGAACGCTCGACCGCAGGTCCGCCGGGATAGCCGAGCCCGAGCATCTTGGCGGTCTTGTCGAAGGCTTCGCCGGCAGCGTCGTCGATCGTCGTCGCGAGACGGCGATATCGGCCGACGTCCTCGACGAAGAGCAGCTGGCAATGACCGCCGGAGACGAGCAGCAGAAGATAGGGAAACTCCAGATCCGGATCGCTCAGCATCGGTGACAAGGCATGGGCTTCGAGGTGATTGAGGGCGATCAGCGGCTTGCCGGCCGCGAGCGCCAGCCCCTTGGCGGTGACGAGGCCGACCATGACTCCGCCGATCAGGCCTGGCCCGGCGGTCGCGGCGATTGCGTCAACGTCGCCGAGACGGACCGAAGCCTGAGCGAATACGTCCTGGATCAGTTGCGGCAGGATCTCCACATGCGCCCGGGCCGCGATCTCAGGAACGACCCCACCATAGGGACGGTGCGCCGCCTCTTGTCCGGCGAGTCGATGAGCAAGGATTCGCCGGTCGGAAGCCACCAGCGCGGCCGCCGTCTCGTCGCAGCTCGATTCGATGCCGAGGATCAGACTCATCGTGCCCTTCCCTGCCATTCCCCCAGCGGCTAGCACAAGCGCCGCATGCCCACGCCCTTATCCCGACCCCTGCGCATCGGCACTCGCGGCTCACCCCTGGCGCTCGCCCAAGCCGATATGGTTGCCGACGCCCTCCGCTCGGCCCATGGCTGGGACCAAGATGCGGTCGAGATCGTCCCGATCACCACGACCGGAGACGTAATCCAGGATCGTCCGCTCGCAGAGGTCGGTGGAAAGGCCTTGTGGACGAAGGAGCTGGACCGGTGCCTGGTTGACGGTCGAACCGATCTTTCCGTCCATTCGATGAAGGATGTGGAGACCATCCGGCCGGACAGTCTGATCATCGCGGCGATGCTGCCGCGGGCCGATCCGCGTGACCGGCTGGTCGGCGCGACCAGCGTCGAGGCTCTTCCGCCGGGAGCCCGGGTAGGAACGTCCTCCCCGCGCCGCCGCGCCCAGTTGCTGGCGCGTCGACCCGATCTCGACATCGTCACCATCCGCGGAAACGTTCAGACGCGCCTTGCGAAGCTGGAGCGAGGCGAGGCCGACGCCACGTTGCTGGCCGCAGCCGGGCTCGACCGGCTCCGGATCGACGTGGGCGTGCCGGTGGACCTGCTTCCCGCACCGGCTCAAGGTGCGGTCGGAGTCGAGGTGCTGGCCGGAAACAGGGACGTCGGCCGGCTCGTCGAAGCGATCGATCATCGCCACACCCACTCATGTGTCGACTCGGAACGCGCTTTCCTTCTGGCACTGGGTGGCGGCTGTCGCTCGGCGGTGGCCGCCCAGGCCCGCTGCGACGGGGAAGAAACCTGGCTCCGAGCGGAGATACTCGATCCGGATGGCCGCGAGGTCCGGGCCGGCGAAGACGACCAACCCGGGCGGCTGGCCCGCCGGCTGCTGGAACAGGCCAGCCCCGCACTTCGCTCGATGTTCGAGGGATGACCAAAATCCTGATCCTCCGGCCGCAGCCGGACGCCGACCGCACCGCTGAACGCGCGTCGGCGATCGGCCTTGATCCGGTGGTCGCTCCGCTCTTCACCTTGAGGCCGATCGACTGGGTGCCGCCGCCACTCGACCAGTTCGACGCGGTCATGCTGACGAGCGCCAATGCGGTGCGGTTCGCCGGCCGGGGCTTGACGCCATTCCGTCGCCTGCCCTGCTATGCTGTTGGACAGCGCAGTGCAGCTGCGGCCAAGGCCTTCGGCTTCGGTGAGATCCGCGTCGGCTCCGGCGACGGCGCGATGCTGCTGGAGATGATGGCCGGCGACGGAATCGGGCGCGTCTTCCACCCTTGCGGGCGCGACCATGTCGAACTGTCCCGTCCGGGAGTCCAGGTCGCCCGTGTTCCGGTCTACAGCGCGGATGCCGGGGATCGACTTCCCGAACAGGCCCGGCGCGCGGTCGAGGAAGGAGTGGTCGCGCTGATCCACTCGCCGCGTGCGGCGGCCATCTTCGGCCAGCTCGTCGGAGACCGACGATCCGGGGTGCGGATCGTCGCCATCAGCCCTTCGGCAGCAGCCGCCGCCGGGACGGGCTGGCGTTCGACCGAGGCAGCCGAAGCTCCGTGCGACCTCGCGATGCTGGAGCTTGCTTCCAAGCTGTGCCAGAACGGCGGCGAATGAACGGCGAATACGAGCCTCTGGAAACTCAAGCGATGCCTCGGCGGCGCTCTCCGCTCATCTATATTCTCTTGGCCCTGCTCTTCTTCCTGCTCGGCCTGGCGGCAATGGGCTGGGCGCTGACGCGCTGGGATGTCGCCGCCAGCTGGCTTGGGCTCCAGAGCAGGACCGAGGCTGCGCCTGCTCCGGTCCAGCCGGAGGAAGCTCAGCCGCAAGGCTTGCCTGAACCCACCAATCAGCCGTCGCAACAGGTCACCGCACAGGTGCCGGCGCCATCGGAAGGCCCGACGGAGCCGCAGCGTATCGTCATCGATCCGGAAATCACTCGGCGGGTGACTCAGCTGGAGCAGAGGATCGCGCAGATCGACACCCAGTCGCGCGCCGCGGTCGGCAATGCCGATCGCGCCGAGGGACTGCTCGTCGCCTTCGCGGCTCGGCGGGCGCTCGATCGCGGTGTGCCGCTCGGCTATCTGGAGGCCCTGCTTCGCCAGCGTTTCGCGGCCACTCAGCCGCAGGCGGTCGGAACGATCATCAGCGCGGCTCGCGAGCCGGTGACCCTTCAGGATCTCCAGGAGGGGCTGCAGGAAGTCGCGCCTCAGCTGACCGGAGCGGGACCGCAGCAGAATTGGTGGAAAGCACTTCGCTCGGAACTCGGCAATCTCGTCACCGTGCGTCGTGAGGGCACCCCGTCTCCGGAGCCGCGCGAGCGGCTGCGCCGGGCCACTCGGCGACTGGAGGCCGGACAGGTCGACGTCGCTCTCGCCGAAGTCTTGCGGCTGCCGGGGCGGGAGAATGCCCGGGAATGGATCGCCGACGCGCGCCGCTACGTGATTGCCCGCCGTGCCCTGGACGCAATCGAAACGGCAGCCTTGTTGGAGCCGCGAACGGGCCGGAGTTCGTCGACCTCCGCTCCCTCGCCGGAGGCGGCGCCCCAGCCCCAGCCTCAGCCCCAGCCCTAGACTTCGATCAGGGCGTAGGGCCTCGACAGCTCGGCCTCGGCGACCATGATCGCGCAATTGTAGACCGGCGTCCCCCGCGGCGTGCGCCCCCGGTGGCGCCCGCGATGAGCGTGGCCGTGAACGACCGCTCGAACATTCTCGAAGCGGTCGATCGCATCGGCGAGCCGGGAACAGCCCAGGAAGGGGTAGATTTCCAGCGGCTCGCCTTCGACCGTGTCCGCCACCGGAGAATAATGGAGCACGGCGACCGTCCGGTCGGTGCGGAGCGTTCGCAACGCATTTTCGAGCTTGCGAGCCTCATCGAGTGCCGCATCGACGAATTGCTTGATGGGAGCTTCGCCGAAAGCGCCGAGTTCGCCCCGGCCGAAGCCTCCAAGGAAGCCTTTCACGCCGGCGAAGCCGACGCCCAGTATCTCCACCGCCTGTTCGCCCAGGACGGTCACTCCGGCGCCGTGGAGGATCTTCGCCACCTCTTCAGCCTGGCCACACTCATAGTCATGGTTGCCAAGCACGGCGACGGTCGGGATCGTGCAATGCCTCAGATCCTCGGCGAGGATTTCCGCCTCGCGCAGCTTGCCGAAATTGGTAAGGTCGCCGCAGAGCGCAAGCACGTCCGCTTCCGCCGAGATTTCGGCGAACAGGTCGCGGTAGCGATGCTCGCTGGTCTCGGTGACATGGAGGTCGCCGACCGCCGCGAGCGTGATGGTGTCACTTGTGGTTTCGTTCATGCTTTTCTTCGATCCCCTTGCCGACGACGTCGGCAAAGCCCCATTCGGCAATGTCGGTGATATAGTCCCGAGGACTGAACAATCGTCCGCGGCAGATCCTCATCTGGGCCGCCGGCATCTGCGCCTGCGCCTGCAGTCTCTCCATCAACTCGTCGAAGAGCCAGCGCGGAATGCAGTCCCGCTCGGTGGGATAGATGAACCTGAAATTGAGGAGATGGATCAGCAGCACCTCCCAATAGAGTTCCATCGCATTGAGCAGTCGGTGCCAGTCGATCTCCTCATGCTTTTTCAGAATGACATGGGCGACATCCGCGCCGTCATACCGGTACCGGTCCTGGAGAAAGAGCTTGGACAGGATGAACTCGGTCGGAGGAGTGATCCGGACGGTCGTTCCGTACACCTCGACCTCGTAGACCTCCCTGAACCATTCGTCGGTGATCGGAATGCTCGCGGTCGAAATGTTGTAGATGACGTCGAAGAAATTATCGTCGCGCCAGACTTTGCCGATCCAGCGTTCGTCCTCGATCTCGATCCGGTAACCCTGGCTCTTGAAGAAGCTCAGGATCTTGGGAGCGTCCGACGGCTTGCAGAATATGTCGAGGTCCTTGGTGGGACGGGTGATGCCGGTATAGCATGACAAGGCATAGGTGCCCGACAGGAGGAAACGGTACTGGGTGTCCGACAGCATTCTCAGACTCTCGACATAGAAGTCGACGGCCTCGGGCGGCGGCTCGAAGACCGACGCGTCTAACGTCTCGAGTTGAACGCTCATGGCCGCCAAACGGCGGATCAGCGCAAAGCGTTCCGCTGCCGTCCCAACGCCGAAGGAGCTGACGAAATGGAATCCTTGCCGACCGTCCTCATCCCGGGCCTGTTCCTCACTCCGCGCTTCTACGCCGGTCAGCTTCCCGCGCTTTGGCAATTCGGCCCCGTAAGCGTGGCCGACCACCGGCGCGACGCCAGCATGAAAGGCCTCGCCCGGAGGATCCTAGCCGACGCGCCACCACGATTCGCCCTTCTTGGTCTCTCGATGGGAGGCTATCTCGCGTTCGAGATCATGCGCCAGGCGCCGGAGCGCGTGGCCAGGCTCGCCTTGCTCGACACCTCGGCTCGACCCGACCTCCCGGAGCAGACGAAGATCCGCGGCGAGCAGATCGAAGCCGCGCGCTCCGGCCGCTACCTCGAGGTGATCGACACCTTGTTCCCGCGGCTGGTCCACGAGTCGCGCGTGAATGACGAAGAACTGCGCCGGCTTGTCCGGCAGATGGCGGAGGAAACCGGTGCCGAAGCCTTCGTCCGCCAGCAAATGGCGATCATCGGGCGTCCCGACTCGCGTCCGGACCTTGGCGGGATTCGCTGCCCCACCCTCGTGCTGGTAGGAGAAGGCGACCAGGTCACCCCGCCCGAACGTGCCCGGGAGATGGCCGAATCTATCCCCGATTGCCGGCTCGTGATTGTGCCCGGGAGCGGTCACCTGTCGGCGATCGAGAAGCCCGCGGAAGTGACGGCGGCCCTGGTCCAGTGGCTGGGAGCGTGAACCGCCCCCGGCAGGGGAACTCTATTGCTGCGGCGGGAGGAGCTGCGGCGGAGCGGCGCCGCCGACGTCGACGAGGGTGACGATGAAATCGAGTTCGGCGTTTGGCGGAATGACTCCGCCGGCGCCCTGCTCGCCATAGCCGAGCTGCGGCGGGATTCGCAGCCTGTAGCGCCCGCCGCGATTCATCAGCAGCAGCCCTTCGTTGAACCCGGGGATCAGCTGGCCGACGACCATCTGCACTGGCTCACTGCTCGAATCGAACATCGTCCCGTCGGCGAGGCGCCCCTCATATGTGACGAGTACCGGCTGCCCCATCTGGGGCCGTGGGCCGTTGCCGGGCGAGAGAGTCTCGAAGCGAAGCCCGGAATCGGTGGTGACCGACCGAGGGGAAGGGGCGTTGAGCTCGGCCTGACGAGCGGAGTCCACTTCGTTGGCCATGTCGGCAAGCCGCTCCGAATCGGACGGGCCGCAGCCCGCCATCGCGAGCAAGGCGCCGGCGAGCGCAAGTGACGCAGATCTTTTCATGGCAGTCGCCCGACCTGGAGAAAGGAACTGGAGCGGGCGAAGGGATTCGAACCCTCGACCCCAACCTTGGCAAGGTTGTGCTCTACCCCTGAGCTACGCCCGCTCTCGGCGGAACCGGGCTGACCGGTCCGGGTAAGGCGGCGGCTGCTAGCATGGGAGTCCCGCGCCCGCAAGCCCGTCCTCCCGGCTCCTGCTTCGGGTTGGTCGAGCACCCTCCAGGCGGGCTTGGCAGACACCGCCGCCATCCCACATAGAGCCTGCGATTGGCTGAGGTCGAAGCGCCCACGCGCTTCGGCGACGGCGAGAATCAGGCTCTCGACTATCTCGAGGCCAAGTATATTGAGGCCAGAATACTCATCTCGGCCGATTGGCCTGGGACGATTCTGTCCTCGGGCAACAGACAAATGCTTCGGAGACGATAGAAGTGGCGACATTGGGCTTGAGCGCAGCCGACCGCGAGGCGGTGGAAAAATTCCGTCGGGACGTGGTCGAACCCAGCATGACTTCGCTGGTTATCGTCGACTTCTGGGCGGAATGGTGCGGTCCGTGCAAGCAACTCACTCCGGTGCTCGAAAAGGTTGCGGCGGACTATGCGAATCGCGGCGTGAAGCTGGTCAAGATCAACGTCGACGAGGACAAGTTCATCGCCGCCCAGTTCCGGATCCAGTCGATACCCACCGTCTACGCGCTGTTCCAGGGTCAGCCCGTCGCCGACCTGTCGTCGGCTCGAACCGAAGGCCAGCTATCCCGGACGCTCGACCAGATCCTCGCACAGCTTCCGATCCAGGGCGAAGCGCAGCAGGTGGAGCAAGAGGTCGAGCCGCTGATTGCGATGGGAGAAGACGTGCTCGAGGGCGGCGATGCCGCGCGGGCCGAGAACATCTTCCATCAGATCATGGAAATGGCGCCCGAGCATCCGGAGGTGATTTCCGGCCTCGCCCGAGCGCTGATCGCGCAACGCAAGCTGGACGAGGCTCGAAGCCTGCTCGACGGCGCCCCGGAAAAGGCCGCCAAGGACCCGGCCCTCGGCCGCGCACGTTCTGCTCTGGCTCTGGCCGAAATCGCTCCGGCCGCCGAATCGTCGGATCTGGAAGCGCGAGTCGCGGCCGACCCGGAGGATCTCGACGCCCGCTTCGAACTTGCGGGGGCGCTGATGGGCCGCGGCGAGCGCGATCGGGCTGCCGACGAGCTGCTCGAGATCGTTCGGCGCGATCGCGAGTGGAATGAGGGTGCGGCGCGGATTCGCCTGCTCCAGCTGCTCGAAGCCGTCGGACTGGAAGATCCCTGGGCCGCGCAGCAACGCCGACGGCTTTCCGCCATCCTGTTCGGCTGAGATGAATCCCGCGCTCCTCCGGCTTCCCATCTTTCCGCTCGCTGGAGCCATTCTCTTCCCTCGAAGTCAGCTTCCGCTCCACATCTTCGAGCCGCGCTACCAGGCCATGGTTCGCGATGCCCTGGCCAGCAATCGGCTGATCGCGATGGTTCAGCCGCGCACCAGCGAAGAACCGCCCCCTTTGTTCGACATCGGCTGCATTGGCCGGATCTCGGCGTGCGACGAACTGGAGGACGGACGGTTCAACATCGTTCTGGAGGGGTTGAGCCGGTTTCGTGTCGCACGCGAAGCCGAAGTCGCGACGCCCTACCGCCAGGTCGACGCCGACCGGCAGGGGTTCGACGAAGACCCTGACCCGGTTCTCGGTCTCGCCCAGCGGGCGGAAGTCGAGCGCGAAGCCCGCGCTTATGCCGAATCGCTGGGCTATGGAGTCGACTGGGATTCGGTCGCCCGGCTGGATGACGAGATGCTCGTGAACAGCATCTGCCAGATCGCCCCGCTCGATATCGGATCCAAGCAGGCGCTTCTGGAGGCGCCGGACCTCGCCTGCCGCGCCGACCTGCTCGTCCAGTTCATGCAGTTCCAGCGCATGGCGCCCGGCGGCGCCGATGGTCCGGAGACCCTGCAATGAGTCTCGATCCGGAATTGCTCCGGATACTCGTCTGTCCGGTCACGCGTACCCCCTTGCGCTATGACGAGGTGAGGCAGGAGCTTGTTTCGGAAGCCGCCGGGCTCGCCTTCCCGATCCGGAACGGAACTCCGGTCATGCTGGTGGAGAAGGCGCGGTCGTTGCGGCCATGAGCGACGGCGCGCCCCGTCGCGTTCGGGCCGGCACCTTCTTCATGTCACGCGGCTCGCGGGTTGAGGAGACGGTCGTGAGACAGACTGGCGAAACGGTCAGCACGCGCTAGATCGGCAGTCCACGGAGCAGCAGTGGCAGGTCGCCCGTCTCCCCGCGGGCCTCCGCCATCAGGCGGTTCTTCAGTGGGCCGATCCGCTGCACCGCACCCATGCCGAAGCGACGGATGGCCGAAGCGGCGCGCCCCGGCACTCCGTAGAGACGCGTCAGTCCGTCGGTGGCGAAGGCAACCATGAACGTATCCAGGCTTCGCCAGCGCCGGTAGCGATCGAGAAGCTGCGCATCGCCGAGGTCCATGCCGAGCCGAGCGCCTTCGACAAGCACTTCGGCGAGAGCCGCGGCATCCCGGAAGCCCAGGTTCAGACCCTGCCCGGCAATCGGATGGATCCCATGCGCGGCATCCCCGACCAGGGCGAGCCGCTCCGCAGTAATCTGGGCGGCATGGTGGAAGCCGAGCCGGTAGCTCCAGCGGGGGCCGGCGAGCGAGACATCACCGAGGAAGCCCCCCATTCGCTTGCGGATCTCATGCGCGATCGCCCGGTCCGGCAGATCGAGAATCGCCGGAGCATCGTCGGCGGAGACCGACCAGACGATCGCCGAACGCTGCCGACCATCCTCGGCGGAAAGCATCGGCAGGATTGCGAACGGCCCTTCCGGGTAGAAGATTTCATAGGCGACATTCTCGTGCCATCGCTCATGCGCCACGGTCGCGACGATCGCGACATGGTCGTAGCTCCAGCGAGCGATCGGAATATTTGCCGCTTCCCGGATCGGCGAGTTGCGACCTTCCGCGCCGACGAGGAGGGGCGCAGCCGCCAGGCGCCCGTCCTCCAACGCCACGCGAACGCCATTGCCGTCGCGGACGATCTCACCCGGGCGGGAAGGCATCAGCAGCTTCACCCCGTCGGCCGCAATGGCGCAGTCGCGCAACGCCGCTCGAAGCAGCCGATTTTCGAACATCCTTCCCAGCGGATCGTCGTCGGGATCCGGATCGAACAGGATGGCCCCCGACTTGAGCCCGTCGCTCACCCGAATCGATTCGATCGGACAGCCCTTGCCGCTCAGGCGATCACCGATTCCGATCGCTTGAAGCATTCGCCAGGAGGAGCTCGAAACTGCCGTGGCTCGGCCGTCATATTGGGGCGTCAGCTGGGATTGCGGATCCGCCGGATCGATGACGATGCTGGTCAGCCCATGCCGGTCCAGCGCGATGGCGAGCGTCAGGCCGACCAGGCCGCCGCCGAGGATGATCACGTCAGCGCGGTCCATTTTCCCGCTGTAGCGATGCAAGGCTGCAACGCCAAGCGCTTGACCGGTGTCTCCGCCGAAGCGCATTAGAGGCAGGGGAACATTTGGGGCACGGGAATGGCGACAGCAACAGCGCAGAAGGCACCGGCCATGAGCCGGATGGCGCGATGGCGCGAATCGCTTCGCTCGGCAGCCCGGCGCTCCGGTGCCTTTGTCGGCGGTCTGGCGCTGAGCCTCGGAGCGCTGTTCGCACTCGTGGCGATGCTCAGCTATCGGCCGAGCGATCCGTCGCTCAACACCGCCTCCGGCGGGCCGGTCGGAAACTGGATGGGCGAAATCGGTGCCTGGACGGCCGACCTGATCCTGAGCCTGATGGGACCGCCGGGCGGATTGATCCTGCCGCTTCTGTTCGTGATCGGGCTCAGGCTCATTCGCGGCGTAGAGCCGGGAAGATGGCTTCGCTCGCTCGTCCTGACGGTGCTGGGTATCTCGCTCATCGGTGCAGCCGCCGGTCTGCTGGTCGGCGGAGCGGTGAGCGGTCTTCCTGCGGGATGGGGAGGGGCGATCGGTCTTGGTCTCGGCAATCTGGCCGAGATCGGGCTGGCCGCGCTGGGCGACCAGGGCATCGTCGAACCATTCCGGATCGCCGCGGTGGCACTTGCGGCGGCGGGCGGGTTGGCTTTCTGCCTCGCCGGACTTGGACTGTCGGTGGAAGAGCGACGCTGGCTTGCCAGTCGCCGCCTTCCGCAGCGGCAGTTTGTGGAGGATGAACCGGAACGGCCGGAGCCCCAGCAACGTCCGGCACGGACTCCCGTGGTCGCTCCGGCGGAGTCTCGAGCGCCGGTCATTGCCGAGCGTTCGCGCCCGAGCGAAGCCCCGCGAAGACCGCTCCGCGAGCGGCAGCCCTCGCTCGCCCTCGGCGACAGTTTCGCGCTGCCGTCGATCGATCTGCTCAACCCGGCGCCGCCGCCGGCCAATGTCGCGCTCGACAAGGCGGCGCTGGAACGCAACGCCCGCCTGCTCGAATCGGTGCTCGAGGACTTTTCCGTCAAAGGCGAGATCGTCGAAGTCCGTCCCGGACCGGTAGTGACGATGTACGAGCTCGAGCCGGCAAGCGGAATCAAGGCCAGCCGAGTCATCCAGCTTGCCGACGATATCGCCCGCAACATGTCGGCCCTTTCGGCCCGAGTGGCGACCATCCCCGGCCGAAGCGTGATCGGAATCGAGCTGCCCAATGCCAAGCGCGAGATGGTCAGCTTCTCGGAACTGGTGGCCAGTCCGGCCTTCGAGGACCATGTTGCCCAGCTGCCGATCATCCTGGGGAAGAATATCGCCGGCGATCCGGTGGTCGCCGACCTCGCGCCGATGCCGCACCTGCTGGTGGCCGGCACGACCGGCTCGGGCAAGTCGGTCGGCCTCAACTGCATGATCCTGTCACTGCTGTACCGACTGACCCCGGAGCAGTGCAAAATGATCCTGATCGATCCGAAGATGCTCGAACTGAGCGTTTACGACGACATCCCGCATCTGCTTGCGCCTGTTGTCACCGAGCCAGGAAAGGCTGTCCGGGCGCTCAAATGGACCGTGGAGCAGATGGAAGAGCGCTATCGGATGATGGCCTCGGTGGGGGTCCGCCAGCTTTCCAGCTTCAATGCCAAGGTGCGCGAAGCCAAGATGAAGGGGCAGCCGCTCGGACGACGGGTGCAGACCGGCTACGATCCCGAGACCGGGCAGCCCCGCTACGAGATGGAAGAGCTCGAATATGAGGTTCTGCCGCAGATCGTCGTCGTCGTCGACGAGCTTGCGGATTTGATGATGACCGCCGGGAAGGAAGTCGAGTTCCTGATCCAGCGCCTCGCCCAGAAGGCGCGCGCGGCCGGAATTCACCTGATCATGGCGACCCAGCGCCCTTCGGTCGACGTCATCACCGGGGTCATCAAGGCCAACCTGCCGACCCGAATTTCGTTCGCCGTCACTTCAAAGATCGATTCACGAACCATCCTCGGCGAACAGGGGGCAGAGCAGCTGCTCGGCAAGGGCGACATGCTCTACATGCCCGGCGGCAAACAGATCGCCCGAGTGCACGGCCCCTTCGTCAGCGACGAGGAGGTGCGCGCCGTTGCGGATCACTGGCGCGGGCAGGGAGCGCCCGATTATATCCAGGCGGTCACCGAAGAGCCCGAGGATGGCGGCTACATGTTCGAAGGCCAGCCCGTCGGCGAGGACGACGCCGAAACCCAGCTGTTCCGCAAGGCGGTGCAGGTCGTAGCCGAGAGCCAGAAGGCATCGACCTCCTATCTGCAACGCCAGCTTCGCGTCGGATATAATAACGCGGCGCGGCTGATCGAACGGATGGAAAAGGAAGGCTTCGTGAGCGCGCCCGATCATGTTGGCCGACGCGAGGTTCTTATCGATCCCGAAGGTCGACCGATCGCCTGAGGCCATCCCCGGACCCCTGACCTGCGGGAACCCCCGGGTTCACTGGGCATTCAAGCCCGCGACGCCATATCCGGCGCAACATCTGCCGAATTTGGAGGAATGAACATGCTGCGTTTCAGCGCACTCGCACTGGCGACCGTACCGATCGGCGTTGCCGTGCTGGCCCCGGCGCCGGTCGTCGCGCAGTCGAACCAGGGTCTGTCACAGGTGCAGGCCCATCTCCGCGCCGTCAACACGATGACCGCTGCTTTCACCCAGACCGGGCGGGGCGGCCAGACTCTTCGCGGGTCGCTCGCGATCAAGCGCCCTGGCAAGATCCGGTTCGACTATGGCCGGAGCGCCAACATGCTCGTGGTAGGCGACGGCCGGGCCCTCGCCTTCGTCGATTATGACGTCAATCAGGTCCAGCGCTGGCCGATCGGGGATTCGCCGCTTTCCGTCCTGCTCAATCCGAGCCAGGATCTCAGTCGCTTTGCCCGTGTGGTGCGGAACGACGATCAGGTCCTGATGATCGAGGCCCGCGATCCGCGCAGGCGCGAGTTCGGAACGATCACCATTGCCTTCGCCAAGGTTCCCGGAGCTCCAGCCGGGCTGACCCTGCAGGGTTGGAACACGGTCGATGCGCAGAACAACCTGACCAGCGTCAGGCTGTCCAATCAGCGCTTCAACGTCGCCGTCGCCGACAACCTGTTCACTTATCGCGATCCCCGGCGTCGCGGGCCTCGCGGCTAGGCGAATTGTTCATCGAGGCGACAGGTGCTCACTATTAGATAGTGATTTGCAATTGCGGAGCGGGCTTTCGGGTTTTCCCCCTGTTGCCCGGATTACCGCTCCGCGATTGACCTCGCGTGAGAACGCTTGGTAGGCCTCCGCTCCACGCCCCCGGAGCGGGGGCCTTTCCGTTTCCGCGACGGACCCCGTCATCGACACTCAGGATTCCTGCCGTTAAGCCCGCGCCAATGCCCTCGACCCTCAAAATCGCCTCCTGGAATATCAACAGCATTCGCGCTCGGGTGGAGATCGTCGAAAAGTTCCTGATCGAAGAGAGCCCCGACATTCTCTGCCTGCAGGAAACGAAGGTCCGCGATTCCGACTTTCCCGAAGGCCTGTTCCGCCGCCTCGGCTACAACCACATCATCATCTGCGGTCAGCAGATGCATCACGGGGTCGCCATTGCGAGTCGAGTGCCGATTCGCGAGGATGAGCGTCTCGACTGGCAGGCCAATGGCGAAGCTCGCCACGTGGGCGTCCGGCTGGACTGCGGGATTCGCCTCGAAAATGTCTACGTTCCGGCCGGCGGTGACGTTCCCGACCGAAACCAGAACCCGAAATTCGGCCAGAAGCTCGACTTCATCGAGCGGATGACCCGCTGGTCGGAAGCCTGTGCCTGCCCGACCATCATCGTTGGCGACTTCAACGTGGCGCCCCTCGAATGCGACGTGTGGAGCCACAAGCAGCTCCTCAATGTCGTCAGCCATACGCCCGTCGAAGTTGAAGCGCTCACCCGTCTTCAGCAAAGCAACGACTGGGTCGATCTCGGCCGGCAGTTCGTGCCGGCGCCGCAGCGCCTGTTCACCTGGTGGAGCTATCGCTCTCCGGATTGGACCAAGAATGACCGCGGCCGGCGCCTCGACCATATGTGGGCCACGAAGGACGTTGCGGCCCTCGCCAGGAGCCATCAAGTCTTTGAACCCTGCCGCAACTGGACGCGGCCCTCGGATCATGTGCCGCTCATGACGGAATTCGAAATTTGAACGGCGCGCGGGAGGTTGCCCGCGCGATCGACGCCCTCCGCCGCGGCTGGCCGGTGGCGGTGGACGATATCCGCTTCCTTGCGATCGAAACGGCCGGCGACGAGGCCCTTGCCGAATTCGATGGCGATCGAAGGGCCGACATCCTGATTTCCGGCAACCGCGCCGTCACCCTGAAGCTGACCAACCAGCGCGAAGCGCTTCCCACCGATCCGGTGCTGATCCGGCGCAGTTCCTGGATCGACCTGGCGACGGCAGCGGCGATTGCCGATCCGGCCCTCGATCTCGCAAATCCGCTGAAAGGACCGTTTCAAACGGCACCGCTCTGCTCGCCCCCGACGGCGCGCGCGGCCCTTCGGCTTGCTCGGCTCGCCGGTCTCCTGCCGGCGGTCTTCACGCGCCGGACGGGCGGTGCCGAAGCCAGCGTCTCGGCGAGTGACGTCATGGCGTTCGGCCGGGGCGACGACCTGCGGATCGTCTCGCGTGCGCGACTGCCGACTCGCTTCGCCGAGCGGTCGGACATCGTCGCCTTCCGGTCGGACGGCGATACGGCCGAGCACGTTGCGCTGGTGCTCGGCGAGCCTTCGGATTCGCCGCCCCTCGTCAGGGTGCACAGCGAGTGCCTCACCGGCGATGCGCTGGGTTCGCTGAAATGCGATTGCGGTCCCCAGCTGGCCGACGCGCTCGCTTCCATCGCCGGCTCGGGATGGGGCATTCTGCTCTATCTGCGCCAGGAGGGTCGCGGCATCGGGCTGGTCAACAAGCTGAGGGCCTATGCGCTCCAGGACCAGGGCTTCGACACCGTGGACGCCAATCTCCGGCTGGGCTTTGACGACGACGAGCGAAACTTTGCCGTCGCTGCCCGAATGCTGGAAAAGCTCGGACGAAGTCGGGTGAGGCTGCTCACCAACAATCCGCGAAAGGTGGAGGCCCTTGAAGCCGAGGGTGTTTCAGTCGTCGAGCGGGTGCCTTTGAAGATCGATCCGGGCGAGCATAATCGCGCCTATCTGGCGACCAAACGGGATCGCAGCGGACATCAGCTTTGACGGGGCGTAGCGTCGGCTTTGCCCCTGATCGCGCCCTTTACCGGCTCCGCGATCGCGCTCAGAAGATCAGCGTCGCCACCTCGTCGAAATTGTGGGCGATCGATCGAACGCCGAGCGAGCGTAGCCGATCGGCGTGGCCCGGCAGGCAATGCTGTCCGGCACATAGTCCGATGACGTCCGCTCCCGATTTGAGCGCGCCCTGCACGCCCACGGGCGAGTCTTCGATGATCACCGTGCGACCGATGTCGACGCCAAGCGAGGCCGCGGCGTGGAGATACAGGTCCGGCGCGGGCTTGCCGCGTTCAACATGCTCGCGGCCGCTGAATATCTTGTCCCCGAAATGGTGGCTCAGCCCGAGATGGTCGAGGTGGCGCTCGATCCATCGCACGGAGCTGGAGGAGGCGATCGCCCGAGGAAGGCCGGGAGGCAGGCTCTCGATGAAGGCGATCGCTCCGGCGACGGCTTCGACGCCCTCGGCGAGAACTCGGGCATCTTCCCGTGCCCGGGCAACATGGAAATCCTCGGGGAGCGTGCGGCCGATCCAGCGCTCGATCGCCTCGAGAAAGTCGCGTCCCGACAGTCCCATGAAGTTGTTCATCGATTCCTCGACGCTGGTCGGATGCCCGATCGCGGTGAGATATTCGGCGATCTGCCTGTTGCCGACGAACTCGCTTTCGATCAGCACCCCGTCGAAGTCGAAGATGATCGCGTCGTACCTCATCGGTCCCCCGGACCGATGATCAGTGGGTAGACGCGATCGTCGTACCTCATCGGTCCCCCGGACCGATGATCAGTGGGTAGACGCGATCGTCGTACCTCATCGGTCCCCCGGACCGATGATCAGTGGGTAGACGCGATCGTCGTACCTCATCGGTCCCCCGGACCGATGATCAGTGGGTAGACGCGATCGTCGTACCTCATCGGTCCCCCGGACCGATGATCAGTGGGTAGACGCGATCGTCGTACCTCATCGGTCCCCCGGACCGATGATCAGCGGGTAGACGCGATCGTCGTACCTCATGGGTTCTCCGGGGCGATGGGGCTGGCGTCCGCAGCCTCATCAGCTGCCGTCGGTCGCACTCCGAACAGGGCCGTCCCGACACGCACGTGAGTGGCGCCGACCATGACGGCCGTTTCATAGTCGCTCGACATGCCCATCGACAGGCCAGTGACGTCATGGCGCCGCGCGAGCTTCGCGAGCAAAGCGAAATAGGGGGCCGGCTCGACATCGGCAGGTGGGATGCACATCAGGCCTGCGACGGGCAGTCCGGCCGAGCGCGCTTCCACCATCAGCTTCGGAAGGTCGGCGACGGCGCAGCCGCCCTTCTGCGGCTCGTCACCGATATTCACCTGGATGAAGCAGTCGGGTCGTCGATCGGCCCGCTCCATGGCCTTGGCGAGGGCCGCCACGACGGAAGGGCGATCGACCGAGTGGATGGCATCGAACAGGCCGACGGCCTCCTCAGCCTTGTTCGACTGGAGCTGGCCGACGAGGTGGAGGCGGATGTCAGGAAAGCGCTTTCGGAGTTCCGGCCATTTCGCGCTGGCCTCCTGGACGCGGTTTTCTCCGAAATGGCGCTGGCCGGCGACGACGAGCGGCTCGATCGCGTCCGCTCCAAAGGTTTTGGAGACGGCGATCAAGGTCACCTCGCCAGCTTGCCGACCGGCAAGCCTTGCCGCTTTCGCAATGCTCGACCGTACCTGCGCGAGCCTTTCCGATGCTTCGTCCATCGCGCTTGCTATAGGAAGGGGCATGCTCCGCCGCCAGCACCTCCCGCGTCGATGGCTGATGACCGACGAACGACTGGGCAACCGACTGTTCCAAGCGATCGAACGGCTGCCGAGCGGCTCTGGAATCGTCTTTCGTCATTATCGACTCGCCGAGGCCGAGCGACGGCAATTGTTCGAACGCGTGAAGCAGGCTGCCCGCCAGCGGGGGCATCTCCTTCTCCTCGCCGGCTCTTCGGCGCAGGCTCAGGCCTGGGGCGCACATGGCAGCCATGGCCGTGGGCGGGGTTTCGGCCTTCGCACGGCGCCCGCCCATTGTGCCCGGGAAATCCGAGCCGCTGAGCGCGCCGGGGCCGCTCTTCTCTTTCTCTCACCGGTATTCGCCACCCGAAGCCACCCCGACGGCAGACCTCTGGGTCCGGCGCGCTTCGCGATCTTGGCGCGGCAAACGCGTCTGCCGGTGGTTGCGCTCGGGGGTTTGAACGAGGCCCGCTGCCGGGTCCTTCGGGACGCTTATGGTTGGGCGGGAATCGACGCCTGGCTTTAGAAGCGGAAGGCGGTCCCAATATAGACGGCCTGGCTGTCGCGGCGCTCGTCACGGGTCATGGCGTCGAGCCGGTCTCGGGAGATCCGGTAGCGGGCGCCGGCGGTCACATCGACGTTGCGCGCAATCGAGAAGGCGCCACCGACGTCGAGCGAATAAGCTTCGTCCTCGGTGAGCAGTCGCTGGGTGCCTTCCGCGCGTTCCGCAGCCACGGCCACTCGGCCGGTAAGGCGGTTGTCGGCGCGATAGCTCATGCCGACCTGGGCAGATTGCCGGCGGCCCGGCACGGTGCCGCCCTCCGCCTCCACGACATCGCCGGAAATGGCGAAGCGCCGCCAGCCGAGCGATGCTCCGAGGCTGTACGAGCTTGGCGTGATCGGAGTCACCGGCGATGCCGAGGAAGCGCTCACGACTCCACGAACCGCCTCGGCCGGCGTATTCGCCCGGGCCCGGATCGCCACTCGAACGGCTCGGCTCCGCTCAGGCGCCGTTGTCGCTGGAGTGAAGCGAAGCCCGGAGCCGAGGGAAGAGCCCCGGCGGGCGAGAAAGGCCGCGAGCCGCGGGTCCGACACCGCTGGAGTGAAGGCGCCCACCGGACGCGAATTGGCGCTCGGCAGCGGGCGCGACCTCGAATTCTGCTGGGCGTCGGCAGGCAGAGCGGGGGCGAGCATCAGCGTCATCGCCATCAGCGACGCGCCGGCTGCCACTGCAATTGCCCGAATCCTCATCAAGACTCGCCAGTCCTCCCCACTGCCCAAGGATTTAGTACGACTCTCAACCTATTCCTAGCGAAGCCGGCCGAAGTAACCGTGAATCATCCTTCCTGTTGCAAGTTTCCCACAACGCGCCTGCCGTCGACCGTAGCTCCAGCCGCCAGGAGCGGGCACGAGACGCTTGCCGCCCGCGCGCCGACTTCTATAACGGCCCTCACAGAGAGTGTTTCCAAGGAATTCTGAGATGGCGCGCGTATTCACCCTTGGCCTGGCGGCGGCCTGCGCCGTTACCCTGGCCGGCTGCCAGTTCGTCCGCGATGATGTCAATCGGACGCTCGGCCGCTCGCCGGAGCAGGAAGCCCGTCGCACCGACCTTGCTGCCAGCCAGGTGACCTCGATCGGTGTGAACGCCTATCTTTGGCGCGCCGCGCTCGACACGCTTTCCTTCGCGCCGCTGGCGCAGAGCGACTCAAACGGCGGCGTGATCTCGACCGAATGGTATGCCAATCCGAACAATCCGTCGGAACGAGCCAAGGTGACCGTCGCCATCCTGGACGCCGATCTTCGAGCCGATGCCCTCCGGGTCACCGCCGCGCGCGAGGTTCTTCAGAACGGCCAGTGGGTGCCGGCGCCGGTGACCGCGGCCACCGTTCAGCGGCTGGAGGAGATCATCCTCACTCGCGCCCGCGACCTGAGGCGCGCCGCCCTCGCCGGATAATCTTCTTCGAAAGTCGTTGGCGATGGCATCGCGCTTCAATCCCCTCAAGGCCGATGCGCACTGGCAAAAAGTCTGGGAGGAAGCCGGCAGCTTCCGCGCCTCGGACCGCAGTGAACGGCCGAAAGCCTATATCCTGGAGATGTTTCCCTACCCGTCGGGACGCATCCACATGGGCCATGTCCGCAACTATACGATGGGGGACGTGCTCGCCCGCTACCGCCGGATGAACGGGTATGAAGTGCTCCATCCGATGGGCTGGGACGCCTTTGGGATGCCGGCCGAAAATGCGGCCATGGAGCGGAAGGTTCATCCCGGCGAGTGGACATGGTCGAACATCGCCACGATGAAGGCGCAGCTCAAGCGGCTCGGCTTCGCTCTGGACTGGAGCCGGGAGGTCGCGACCTGCGACCCCGCTTATTACGGCCACGAGCAGGCGCTGTTCCTTGACCTGTTCGAAGCCGGGCTCGTCTACCGCAAGCAAAGCGAAGTCAATTGGGACCCGGTCGACATGACCGTGCTCGCCAATGAGCAGGTGATCGACGGACGAGGCTGGCGTTCCGGAGCGCTGGTGGAGCGGCGCAAGCTCAACCAATGGTTTCTGAAGATCACGGATTTTGCGGAGGATCTGCTCGAAGGGCTCGGCCGCCTCGACCAATGGCCGGACAAGGTCCGGCTGATGCAGGAGAATTGGATCGGCAAGAGCCGCGGCATGCGGTTCCGCTTCCGGCTCGCCCGGCCCCTCGCCGATCATGACAGCTTCGAAGTGTACACTACTCGGCCCGACACGATCTTCGGCTCCAGCTTCGCCGCCTTGTCCCCCGATCACCCGATCGCCGCTCGACTGGCCGAGTCGAATCCGGCTGCGGCGGCGTTCATCGCCGAATGCAAGAAGGGTGGAACCACCGCGGCCGAGTTGGAAACCCAGGAGAAGAAGGGTTTCGATACCGGCCTGGAGGTAATCCATCCGCTCGATCCGGACTGGCGGCTCCCCGTCTACATCGCGAACTTCGTTCTGATGGACTATGGAACGGGCGCCATTTTCGGAGTGCCCGGCCATGATCAGCGAGACTTTGAGTTTGCGACCAAATATGGCCTGCCGATCCGCCGAGTGGTCGCGGCTTCTCCAGACGAGGCCGGCCGCCCGATCGAGGGCGAAGCCGATAATGGCGACGGGATCCTCGTCAACTCGCGTTTCTTGGACGGCCTCGGGGTCGAGGAGGCCAAGGCGGAGGTGATCCGTCGCGCCGAAGCCGACGGCTGGGGTGAGGGAACCACCGTCTGGCGGCTGCGCGACTGGGGCGTTTCGCGCCAACGCTACTGGGGCACGCCCATTCCCATCATCCATTGTGGATCGTGCGGCGCCGTCCCTGTCCCGAAGGACCAGCTGCCGGTCAGGCTGCCGGAAGACGTCACGTTCGATTCACCCGGCAATCCGCTCGAGCGTCACCCAAGCTGGAAGCATGTCGATTGCCCGAGCTGCGGCGCCAGTGCGCGGCGGGAAACCGACACTCTCGACACCTTCGTCGACTCCTCCTGGTATTTCATCCGCTTCGCCAGCCAACCGGAAGGCGAGCCGTTCGACAGATTGGTCGCCGAGCAATGGCTTCCGGTCGATCAGTATATTGGCGGGGTGGAGCATGCCATCCTCCACCTGCTTTATGCCCGCTTCTGGACCCGGGCGCTGAATCGGATCGGCAGGCTCGACGTGGAGGAGCCGTTCCGAGGCCTGTTCACCCAGGGCATGGTCACTCACGAGACCTACCGGGCGCCCGACGGGCGCTGGATCAGCCCGGACGAGATCGCGATCAAGGACGGGCAGCTGGTCGAAGCCGCGACCGGCGAACGGCTCGAGCGCGGCCGAGTCGAGAAGATGTCGAAGTCCAAGCGCAACACGGTCGATCCGGAGCCGATTGTCGACCAGTATGGTGCCGACGCAGTCCGCTGGTTCATGCTCTCGGACAGCCCGCCCGAGCGGGATCTGGAGTGGAGCGAAGAAGGGATCAACGGCGCCTGGCGCTTCATCCAGCGGCTGTGGCGGCTCGCGTCCGATGCGACGGCGGCGGAAGGCGACGATCCCGGACTCACGCGCAAGCTTCATCAGACGATTGCGGCAGTCGGAGCGAATATCGACTCGCTGGCCTTCAACAAGGCCGTCGCCAACATCTACGAGCTCGCAAACGCCATCGAGAAGGCCAAGCCTTCAGCCGCTCGCCGCGAGGCTATCGAAACGATGATTCGGCTTGCAGCGCCCATGGTGCCCCATGTTGCCGAAGAGGCCTGGGCGCTGTGGGGACGGGAAGGCCTGGTCGCCGACGCCGCCTGGCCACAACCCGACCCGGCATTGCTCATCGAGGACGAGGTCACCATCGCTGTCCAGGTCAATGGCAAGCTTCGCGACACGCTCACGGCCCCCAAGGGTACGACGCGGGAGACGCTGGAGCAGATGGCTCTGGAATCCGAAAAGGTGGTGAGGGTCCTGGAAGGCAAACCGCCTCGAAAGGTGATCGTCGTTCCGGACCGGCTGGTGAATCTGGTCGCATGAGGCGGCGGCTGATCTTCCTCGCCGCTGCGCTCGTCCTGTCTTCCTGCACCCTGCGACCACTCTATAGCGGCGGCGGCTCCGGCGAAGTCGCGCAGGCGCTGCAGTCGGTAAGTATCGCACCAATTCCCGGCCGCGCGGGGTGGCTCGTTCGGACCGCGCTCGAGGACCGGCTCGGCGGCGGCGCGGACGGGGCAGCACGCTATCGGCTTGAGGTCGAGCTGGACGACGACATTACCGGCTTCGGTATCCGGCGCGACAATGCGGTCACTCGTGAGCGACGAACTCTCCGGGCGCGTTACCGCCTCGTCGAGGCGGAACGCGGTACAGTCGTTCTCGACGCCACGGCAGGCTCGGACGCCGGCGTCGACGTCGTCTCTTCGGAATATGCCACGGTGGCCGCGGAGCAGACGGCTCTGGAGCGGCTGTCCGTCGAAGTTGCGGACCAGATCGTGGCTCGAATCGCGCTCTACGCGTCACGCACCGGCGGCGGCCGGTGAAGGCAAATCGCGCCCAGATCGAGAAGGCGCTGAGGAACCCGGGCGAGACCCGTTTCTTCCTGTTGCACGGTCCGGATGAAGCCGGCAGCCGGGGCCTTGTAAAGCTGCTCGCGACCGCCATGGGGGAGAAGGCCGAGCGGATCGACCTGACCGGCGCGGACTTGAAGGTCGACAGTGCCCGGCTGGCTGACGAAGCGGCCGCCATTTCGATGTTCGGCGACCGGCGCTGGATCCTCGTGGAGCAGGCCGGAGACGAAATCGCCTCGGCGCTGGAGTCGCTGATCGAATCGCCGGCCGCGGGCAATCCGGTTGCGATCGTCGCCGGCGCACTCAAGCCCGCCTCGAAGTTACTCAAGCTTTCTTTGTCGGCTCCGTCGGGCCTCGCCTTTGCCAGCTACGCGCCCGACTCACGAGACTCCGACCGGCTGGTCCTGGAACTGGCGCGCGAGCATGGCCTGAACGTCCAGCGCGACGTGGCTCGACGCGTCGGCGAGGCCTGCGGGTCCAATCGGGCGGTGATCGAGCAGGAGCTTCGCAAGTTCGCGCTCTATCTCGATGCCTCCCCGGATGTCCCGAAGGCGCTTGAGCATGAAGTCGTCGATCTGATCGGCGCCGGCGCAAATGAAGGCGATTTGTCGCGACTGGTCGACGGCGTTGCGAACGGAGACGCGGGGATCCTCGAGGCCGAGATCGCTCGGCTGCGCGCCGAAGGCCAGGAGGGAATAACTCTCCTTCGTGCGGTGCTCCGAAGGATGATGGTTCTGGCGCGCCTCAGGGCCGAAGTGGAACAGGGCAAAAGCCTTGGCGAAGTCATGGCGTCATCAGGCAAGTCATTGTTCTGGAAGGAAAAAGACACGGTCGGCCGGCAGGTCGCGCACTGGAGGTCCGACTTGATCGCAAGGACGGTGACCCGGCTCGCCGAAGCGGAGCGACAGGTGATGAGCCCGGGCGGCCCTGGGGTGATCGCCGCCGATGCCGAGTTGTTCGCCATCTGCCGTCAGGCTGCGCGGCTGCGCTAGAACTTGTCTCCGCTGAGCCGCTGGCAAATCATGTCGAGCTGATCCAGCGTTGAATAGCCAAGAGTCACCGAGCCGCCCTTTGGGCTGTGCTTGATCGAGACCCTGAGTCCGAGCAGGTCGCCGAGTTGACGCTCAAGCGCGGCGATATCGGCGCTCGCTCCCTTGTAACCGATCGGAAGCGGCCGCTGCCGAGTCGGCTTGCCTTCGCGGGCGAGCTGTTCCGTTTCCCGCACCGAAAGCCCTCGCCGGACGACCTCGTCGGCAAGACTCTCCGGATCGGGCGCGGTTATCAGTGCCCTGGCATGCCCCATGCTGAGCTCACCGGTGCCGACCATGATCTGGACGTTGGGCGGGAGCTCGAGCAATCTCAGCAAGTTGGCGACGTGGCTCCGCGATTTGTGGACGATCCTGCCGAGTTCTTCCTGAGTGTGGCCATAATCCTTGATCAGTCGCTTGTAGGCCTGAGCCTCTTCGATGGCGTTGAGGTCCTGGCGCTGGATGTTTTCCAGCAGGGCGACCTCGAGCGTTTCGGCTTCGTTGAAGTCCCGGACAATGGCCGGCACTTCGTGCAGCCGCGCCCTCTGCGCAGCGCGCCAGCGCCGCTCGCCCGCAACGATCTGGAACCGGTGCCCATGCGGACGGACGACGATCGGCTGGATGACGCCCTTGGACTGAATGGAGGCGGCAAGCTCCGCCAGCGCATCCTCATTGAAGATCCGCCGCGGCTGATCGGGGTGTGGCTCGATGCTCGCGACCGGGATCATTCTCACATTCCCACGATCCGGAGCTCCGCTGACGGGCGTCTCCTTCGCCACTTCGCCGAGAAGTGAGGAAAGTCCGCGACCCAGACCCGAAGGACGTTTGCGCGGCTCGGTGGGTTCTGCTCGACGGGCGTCGTCGCTCATGCGGCCTCTGCCTTCTTCGGCAAGCGGCCGATCAGCTCGCGCGCCAGGGCGATATAGGCTTCCGATCCCGGGCAGCGATGATCGTATATCAGGGCGGGAATCCCATGACTCGGCGCTTCCGAAAGCCGGACGTTGCGAGGCACGACCGTCTTGAAGACCACATCGCCGAGGCAGGCCCGGACGTCGTCGGCTACCTGGGAAGACAGATTGTTCCGGCGGTCGTACATCGTCAGCGCAACACCCAGGATCGACAGCTCCGGATTGAACCGCGCCCGAACCCGCTCGACCGTCTGGAGCAGCTGGCTGAGCCCTTCGAGGGCAAAGAATTCGGCCTGGAGGGGGACCAGGATGGAGTTGGCGGCGATCAGCGCGTTGACGGTCAGGAGGCCCAGAGAAGGCGGACAATCGATGAGGCAGACGTCCCAGCGGAGGTCTGCGACGCCTTCCAGCGCCTCGTCCAGGCGGTGAGTGCGGCGCTCAAACTCGATGAGCTCGATCTCGGCCCCGGAAAGATCCACCTTCGCCGGAACGATGTCGAGCCTGGGCACGCGTGTCGAAACCACCACCTCATCGATGGTCCCCTCGCCCGTCAGCAGTTCATAGCTGGACCGTTCGCGCAGTGCATGACCGATGCCGAGGCCGGTGGAGGCATTGCCCTGTGGGTCGAGGTCGATCAGCAGCACCCTCCAGCCGGTCGCCGCCAGGGCCGTGGCGAGGTTGATCGCCGTCGTCGTCTTGCCGACTCCGCCCTTCTGGTTGGCGATCGCTATCCGGATCATGATCTCTTCCCCTTCGCCCGATGGACGCCCGTGGCGACAATGATCCTCGCCTCGGCATCGGTGAGGCTCGGTTCGAGACGAAAGTCACCTTGCCACGAAGACTCAAGCGCTTCCAGTTCCGACTTCGCGTTTCTCCCTTTGGGAAGAACCCAGACGGTCTTTTTTGTGGAAAAGCGGGTGCCGATATCGAGCAGCTTGCCGAGCGGCGCAAAGGCCCGGGCGCTGATCACGTCAAAGGGGCGCGGGTTGAAACGCTCGACCTTGCCGGGAAGGATGTCCACTTCGACCCCGAGAACTTCCGCGGCTCGGGAGAGGAACTCGATCCTCAGGCGCCGCTCCTCGACCAGAGTTACCCGGCCTTGGTGAAGCAGGGCTATGATTAGGCCAGGGAAACCCGCTCCGCTTCCGAGGTCGACCCAACTCGCCTCAGGATCGGAGGCATGGCGGAGCAACTGCGCCGAATCGACGATGTGGCGCAGCCAGAGCTGGTCAAACGTTCCACGTGAAACGAGGTTCTGGCGCTCATTCTCGGATCGTAGCAGATCCGCAAAGGCGTCGATTCGCGCCATTGTTTCACGTGAAACGTCGAACTCCGAGGCAAACCAATCACGCGCCTGTGCCGCTTCGATCATGCCGCTCGCCGCCGGGCATGAACAAGAATCGCGGCAAGTGCGGCTGGAGTGATGCCGCGTAGCCGGGACGCTGCACCAAGCGTTGCCGGCCGGGCGAGTTCGAGTCGCTCCACCATCTCGTTGGAAAGACCGGGAACCGATCGATAGTCCAGTTCGGGCGGAATCAGGACCTTCTCGTCGGCCCGAATCCGGTCGATCTCATTCTGCTGCCGAGCAATGTACGGGGCATAGCGATGATCCTGGATCGCCTCTTCCAGGCGTGACGAAGAATATTGGGCCAGGCCGGGCGACAGCCTGATCAGCCCATCGGCTCCGAGTTCCGGAAAGCGGAGCCATTCGCCGAGGGTGCGCCGAACCCCGTCGTCGCGAACCGCGACTCCGGCCGCTATCAACTGCGATCCGCTGTAGCGCTGACTCAAATGGGACTCGATAGCGGCCCGCTCGATTCGCGCCGCTTCGAAGTGGCGCTGCCGCTGCTTCGTCACGCATCCGACAGCAATCGCCTTGGGGGTCAGCCGGGCCTCGGCATTGTCTGCGCGAAGACGCAACCGGTACTCGGCGCGCGCGGTCAGCATCCGATAGGGCTCCGTCACTCCCTGAAGCACGAGGTCGTCGACCATGACGCCGATATAGGATTCACTGCGTTCGAACAGGATCGGCTGCGCACCGGCGACCGCCGCCGCAGCATTCAGGCCTGCCACCAGCCCCTGCGCAGCCGCCTCTTCATAGCCCGTCGTGCCGTTGATCTGCCCGGCAAGATACAGGCCAGCGACGTCGCGTACCGCGAGCGTCGGCTCGAGGATCCGCGGATCGACATGATCATATTCGACGGCATAGCCGGGCTGAAGAATCTCTGCCTGCTCGAGTCCGGGCATGGATCTGACCATGGCGAGTTGCACGTCCACCGGGAGCGAGGTCGAGATACCGTTTGGATAAACGGTCGGATCGTCCAGCCCCTCCGGTTCAAGGAAGACCTGGTGCCCGTCGCGATCGGCGAACCGGTGAACCTTGTCCTCGATCGAAGGACAGTAGCGGGGCCCGACTCCACTGATCGCTCCCGCGAACAAGGGGGATCGATCGAGATTGGCCTTGATGATCTCGTGAGTCCGCGGATTGGTTCGAGTGATGGCACAGAAGAGCTGCGGTGCCGCCCGGCCATCGCTCATCGGCGACATGGTCCAGTCACCTTCGTCGGAAGGTTGACGTTCCAGCCTCGACCATTCGATCGTCCGCCCGTCGAGGCGCGGCGGAGTTCCGGTCTTGAGGCGAGCCAACGGCAGCCCCAGCAGGCGGAGCTGTCCGGCCAGAGCCGTCGCGGCCCGTTCCCCCACCCGGCCGCCTTCGCAGCTGCGCATCCCGAAATGGAGTCGACCGCCCAGGAACGTCCCGGTGGCCAGCACCACGGCCTTCGCCTTGAGCTCCCGACCGTCGGCGAGCAGGAGGCCCCTCACCTGTCGTCCTTCGAGCCGGAGTTCGGCGGCCTCCCCCTCGACCACCACCAGCCCGTCCTGAGAGTCGATCAGATCATGGATCGCCTGCTTGTAGCGCTTGCGGTCGGCCTGGATCCGAGGCCCTCGGACCGCCGCACCCTTGCTGGAATTGAGCATTCGGTAGTGAATGGCAGCATGGTCGGACGCTCGAGCAATCAACCCGTCACAGGCATCGACCTCGCGGATCAGATGCCCCTTGCCAAGCCCTCCCATGGCAGGATTGCAGGACATCGCGCCGATCTGATCCCGGCTGAAGCTCAGAAGCGCGACAGACGCACCCGTTCGCGCCGCAGCCGCGGCGGCTTCGGTACCGGCATGGCCACCACCCACAACGATGACATCAAAGGCGTTCCGCACGGTGCGCATCTAGGTCGTTGTTCCACGTGGAACAACCAGCGACCGACATTCGCTGCGCATGATGTGGGCTGTCGCGAACTCACTTGCCGATGCAGAATCGACCGAACAGCGCATCGAGCATCTCCTCGACTCCGGCTCGACCGGTCACGCGATCGAGGAACGCGCGCGCCTGGCGAAGCGACTCGGCGACCACCAGGAGATCCCCTGAAGCCTCGGCTTCATGGAGACAGGCTAAACATTCGCCCAGAGCGTCTCTGTGCCGTCCATTGATCGCTATTTCGCCTTCAGCCGGCAGGAGGCTCCGGGCCCGCTCCAGCAGAAGTGCGGTCAGGGCATCGAGACCCTCGCCCGTCTTCGCCGATACGCTGATATCGGCGCGCGGATCAGGCTCGGAGATATCCGCTTTCGCGTGAATGATGATCGAGCGGGTCGGTTCAGGACAGGCCGCCGGATTCCCTAGCCAGAGGATCAGGTCGGCACTGGCAATGGAAGCCTCGGCACGTTGCACACCGATCGCCTCGATCGAATCCTCGCTCGAGCGAAGACCTGCCGTGTCGATCAGCAGCAAGGGCGTACCACCAATCATGGTCGGCGCCTCTACCAAGTCTCGAGTCGTGCCGGCTATTGCCGAGGTGATTGCTGCTTCGCGTCCGACCAACACATTGAGCAAGCTGGATTTTCCGGCATTGGGTGGGCCGGCGATCACCACCCGCACGCCCTCCCGAAGCCGCTCCGCCGCCGGTCGTGCAAGCCAGCGCTCCAATTCGCCCGCCAGGGCGGCGATGCCGGCCTTCACGTCGGACTGGCCACTCGTTTCGACATCGCCTTCGTCGGCGAAGTCGAGTTCCGCTTCCACCTGTGCTGCAAGCGAAAGGAGACGCGACTGCCAGGATTCCACCTGACGGCTCAGCGCCCCTCCCGCCAGAGCCAGCGCCGCGCGCCGCTGTGTCTGGGACTCTGCCATGAGGAGATCGGCGAGACCCTCCGCCTCCGTAAGGTCGATCCGCCCATTCTCGAACGCCCTGCGCGTGAACTCTCCTGGCAAGGCGGGACGCAGTGTCGGCATTCCAGCCAGCGCCGCAAGTACGGCCGCCACGACCGACCGGCCGCCATGGAGGTGCAGCTCGACCAGATCCTCTCCGGTTGCGCTGTTCGGCCCGGGAAACCGGATGGCGAGGGCCCGGTCGAGCAGGTCTCCAGCGTGGCGCAACGTCGCCAGGGTTGCCCTTCGCGGCTCGGGAAGCCTGCCCGACAGGGTGTGAAGCGCCCCGTCGGCGTCGGGGCCGCTTATCCGAACGACCGCAATCGCTGCCGGGGGCGCGCCGGAAGACAGGGCGAAAATGGTCTGGGTCAGTTGCCGGCCTTCGTCATCTGCTCGAGCATCAGCCGCCACATGTTCATGCCGGCCTCGCTCATCGGTCCCCAAGCCTTGACCAGGTCGCCGAACATTTCCGGCCGAACTCCATCCGCGACCGCCTGGCGCATCTTCTCGACATAAGCTTCGTGCACCGGCGTCAAATCCGGAAGGCCCAGGAAGCGCCGTGCCTCCTCCGGAGTGCAATCGACGTCCACCGTGATTTTCATGCTCTTCCCCTCGGCGCTGTTGGGCCAGCCAGCCACTATGTCTATAGACCGACGCTCCGCAAGATTGGGAGGATGCGCAATGGCGATGATCGACGTTCCAACGCTCGACGGCGAGGGCAGCTTCAAGGCTTATCTGGCAGAGCCCCAAGGCACCCCCAAAGGCGCGATCGTCGTCATTCAGGAGATCTTCGGGGTCAATGAAGGTATCCGCCGCAAGTGCGACCACTGGGCAAGCCTCGGCTATGTCGGCATCGCTCCCGACCTGTTCTGGCGCCTTGAATCCGGCGTCGAACTCGACCCCGACATCCCCGATCAGTTCCAGCGGGCGCTCGAGCTCATGCAGGCTTTCGACCAGGATCAGGGCGTGAGCGATATCGAGGCGACCATTCGCGAATCCCGCCGACGCCTGCCAGCAGGCGCCAAGGTGGGTGCAGTCGGTTACTGCCTCGGCGGGCGACTGGCTTTCATGACGTCAACCCGCACCGACGTCGACGCGGCCGTCGGCTATTATGGCGTGGCCCTGCCGAACCTTCTCCACGAGAAGAATGCGATCGCTCGTCCGCTGATGCTCCACATCGCCTGCGAGGACCATTTCGTCGACAAGGACCAGCAGCGCGCCATCCATGAGAAGCTCGACGATCACCCCCGAGTCACGATCCACGACTATCCCGGAGAAGATCACGGCTTCGCGGCGGAGATGGGCAAACGCCGAAGCGAGCAGTCAGCCCAGCTGGCGGACAGCCGAACCGAAGCCTTCTTCGCCGAGCATATCGGCTGAAGGAAATTCAGGCGCGAACGTTCCGACTCGCCCAGAGAATCACCCGAACCCAGAAAGCGGACTGGGCGCACGGCCGCTCGCACCGACTGAGGATCTTGATCATGCAACGAGGCTATTCCCCGCCTGTTGCAAATGCATGACGAGTCTCGATTGCCCCGAACCGGAAGAACCGGCGACGAGCGATTCGGTCAGTGCGGCTGAACCGACCCCGGCCAGAAATAGTTCAGGACGCCGACTTCATGGTCGACGAAGCCTTCATAGATCATCTTGCCTGCCACCCAGAGGATGACGACCAGGCCGACCCAGGCAATCCAGCGATAGCGATCGATATATTTGGCGATCACATTGGCCGCGAGGCCCATCAGCGCGACTGACAGGACGAGGCCGATCATCAGGATCCCCGGGTGATCCTTGGCAGCTCCGGCAACGGCCAGAACATTGTCCAGGCTCATCGAGACGTCGGCGAGGGCAACCGCCCAGGCCGCGCCCGCGAAACTCTTTGCTGGCTTCAGCCCGCTATGTTCGTCCCCGACAATTTCAGCGGAACCGCTGGACTCGCCCGAATGCTGGAGTTCGCGATACATTTTCCAGGACACCCACAGCAGCAGCACGCCGCCGGCGAGGATCAGACCCACGATCTGCATCAGCTGAGTGACGAGCAGGGCGAAGAAGATCCGCAGCACCAGGGCAGCGATGATGCCGATCATGATGACCTGGCGCCGCTGATGGGCCGGAAGACCCGCCGCCAGCGCCCCGACGACGATCGCATTGTCGCCGGCAAGCATGATGTCGATCATCAGCACCTGGCCGAACGCCGCCAATGCGGAGGGCGAACCCAGATTCGAGAAATCGGCGACGATATGGTCCAACATCTGGGACGGGCTGCCGAAACCGGCCTGAAGACTGAGCAGAAAATCCAGCATCACCGGCGAACGTCCTCAGAGGCTACTGGTTCATGGAAGCGAAGAAGTCCTCGTTGGTCTTCGAGTCCTTCATCTTGTCGAGCAGGAACTGCATCGCGTCGACCGTTCCCATCTGCATGAGGATACGGCGGAGCACCCACATCTTGGACAGGGTTGCCTGGTCGACGAGCAGCTCCTCCTTGCGGGTGCCGGACTTGCCGACATCGAGCGCCGGGAAGATCCGCTTGTCGGCAACCTTGCGATCGAGCACGATCTCCGAATTGCCGGTTCCCTTGAACTCCTCGAAGATGACCTCGTCCATCTTGGATCCGGTGTCGATCAGGGCCGTCGCAATGATCGACAGCGATCCCCCTTCCTCGATGTTGCGCGCCGCACCGAAGAAGCGCTTCGGCCGCTGCAGCGCGTTGGCGTCGACGCCGCCGGTCAGCACCTTGCCCGAACTCGGGACGACCGTGTTGTAGGCCCGGCCGAGGCGCGTGATCGAATCGAGGAGGATCACGACATCCTTCTTGTGCTCGACGAGGCGCTTCGCCTTTTCGATCACCATCTCCGCCACCTGCACGTGCCGCGAGGCCGGCTCGTCGAAGGTCGAGGAGATGACTTCGCCCTTCACCGAACGCTCCATGTCGGTGACTTCCTCCGGACGTTCGTCGATCAGGAGGACGATCAGAAAGACTTCCGGATGGTTGTCGGTGATGGCCTTGGCGATGTTCTGAAGCAGCACCGTCTTGCCGACGCGCGGAGGAGCGACAATCAGTGCGCGCTGCCCCTTGCCTTGAGGAGCGACAATATCGATCACTCGCGCCGACTTGTCCTTCACCGTCGGATCGAGCGTGTCGAGACGCAGCTTCTCGTCCGGGTAAAGCGGAGTGAGATTGTCGAAATTGACCCGGTGCCGAACCACGTCGGGATCGTCGAAATTGATCTGGGTTACGCGTACGAGGCTGAAATAGCGCTCGCCATCCTTGGGCCCGCGAATCTCCCCTTCGACCGTGTCGCCGGTCCGCAGGCCGAACTTCCGGACCTGGTTGGGCGAAACATAGATGTCGTCGGGGCCGGCCAGATAGTTCGAATCGGCCGAACGAAGGAAGCCGAAGCCGTCCTGGAGCACTTCTATCGTGCCCTGACCCATTATTTCCTCGCCGCGCTCCGCCATCACCTTGAGGATGGAGAACATCAGCTCCTGCTTGCGGAGCGTCGAGGCCCCTTCGACGCCGAGCTCCTCGGCCATCGCCACCAGCTCCGCGGGGGTTTTCTGTTTTAGATCATTGAGATGCATCTGGATTCTCTTCGGAGAACGGATTCTGGGCGCGGCCTGCTCAGAAAGATCTTGATGGGGATTTGAGCACCCGCGCGGACGGCGGGCCAACGACCGAATCGCCGTTATGCTCCGACCTGGTTGAAGTCAAGCGAGCGGCCTCAGAAAGGCCGTATAATCACCAGCACGACGATCAGGACGACGGCAATCCCAGGCAGTTCGTTCATCAGCCTGAGCGCCTTGCCACTGGCCGGCCTCGCGCCCGAAGCCAGCTTCTTGCCGTAACCGACCATCCAGCCATGGTAACCGGACAAGGCCACGACGAGAGCGAACTTGGCCAGGAACCAGCCCTGGCTCCAGGCCTCGGTGACGAAGGCCAGAGTGAGGCCGAAGATCCAGACCAGCGCCATTGCGGGGCTTATGATGATGTTGCGAAGCTTGCGCTCGCGCTCGATCCACTTCTGCTCCTCGGGCGAACCGGGCACCGCTTCCTGATGGTAGATGTAATAGCGCGGCAACATGAAAAGGCCCGCGATCCAGAAGATCACGAAGATGATATGGCCAGCCTTGAGCCACGCGTAGAGCAAGTTCAGAACCGTCCAGGCGTCATGGCTCACCGGCGCACCAGCTCGAGCAGCCGTTCGACATTGGCGATCGGCGTCTCCTTGATGATTCCGTGACCCAGGTTGAAAATATGCGGCCTCCCCTGAAAGGCAGATAGGATGCGCTGCACCGCGCTTTCAAGCGCCTCGCCGCCGGCAAGCAGAGCCAGGGGATCGAGATTGCCCTGAATCGGCAGCTGTTCGGGCAGTTCGCGCGCTGCCCAGACGGGGTCCACCGTCTCGTCGAGACCGATGGCGTCGATCCCGGTTTCCCGCGCATAGACGCCGAGCTTTCCGCCCGCGCCCTTGGGAAAGCCGATCACCGGAACGTCGGGATGGCGCCTCTTCAGATCGGCTACGATACGCGCCGTAGGCGCAATAACCCATTGCTCGAACTGCTTCGGGGCGAGGCTCCCGGCCCAGCTGTCGAACAGCTGCACGGCCTCGACTCCGGCGCGGATCTGGCCGGACAGGTAATCGACCGTCATTTCAGCGATGGCGTCAATAATCTGCTCGAACGCTCCGGGATTGGCATAGGCAAAGCCCCTTGCTTCCGACTGTTCGCGGCTCCCCTGCCCGGCGACCATGTAGGTGGCCACGGTCCAGGGGCTGCCGGCGAACCCCAGAAAAGTCGTTTCGGAAGGCAATCGAGCCTTCACGTTCTCCACAGTCCTGTAGATCGGCGCCAACCGGCTCTGATGGCGCTCAAGGGAGATCAGCGCGGTGTCGGCCAGGCGTGGCCACAGTCGCGGACCTTCGCCCGCTTCGAAGCGCAGGCTCTGGCCGAGCGCATAAGGAACGATCAGGATATCGGAAAAAAGGATGGCGCCGTCGAAACCGAAGCGGCGGATCGGCTGAAGCGTGATCTCTGCCGCCGCGTCGGAGTCGTACACGAGCTCGAGAAACCCGCCCTTCTCCGCACGCAACGCGCGATACTCGGGCAGGTAACGGCCAGCCTGACGCATCAGCCATATAGGAATAACGTCGCTTTTTCCGCCACTTAGAACGTTGAGCAAGGGCTTGATGGAACCAGACATGGGAACAGCGCGTCTCCGCTCTCTCTTCTTCTTATAAGATTCCTAGAGAGTCTGTTGAGGTGAGTAGGGGGGCGGAAGCCGGGGTTTATGGCTTCGCACATATTTTGCCAACAAGCTTGACGACGACCGGCACTCGCAGTTCTGCGGAGTCGCTGGGGCGATCCCCATGATCCACAGCGTGCCAGTGGATTTTGTGCACTGTGCGCGTCGCTGTGGACAGTTCTGGGTCTAGCGGGGGCGAATCCTGTCCTTGAAGTCGCGCTCAGGCTTCCGCTAGCGCTTTCCCCATGCTTATCCACAGCCCGAAATCCGATTGGAATGTCTCCGGCCGGTCGAACGCATGAACTCGGCCGCGACCAAGCAACTGCACCTTCATCTTCTGTCCGATTCCACGGGCGAAACGCTCGACATGCTGGCCAAGGCGTGCCTCGCCCAGTTCGACAATGTCCAGGCGATCCGGCACCTGTGGCCGATGGTTCGCTCCGAAGGCCATCTCGACCGGGTTCTCGATAATGTGGAGCGGCGCCCGGGGCTGGTTCTCTACACCGTGGTGAATCCGATGATCCGCCGAGAGCTGGAGCGCAAGTGCCGACGCCGCTCGATCCATGCGGTCTCCGTGCTCGACCCGGTGATCGATGCCCTTGCGGCGATCAGCGGGGAACAAGCGAAAGGCCGGGCCGGCCGGCAGCATGTGCTCGACGCCGCTTATTTCGCGCGGGTGGACGCAATCCAGTTCACCATCGCCCATGACGACGGGATCGGGCCTGAGAATTGGGAGGAGGCCGACATCGTCCTGGCTGGCGTCTCGCGAACATCGAAGACGCCGACCAGCATCTATCTGGCCAACAGAGGCTACAAGGTTGCCAATATCCCGCTCGTGCCGCAGTCGCCGCCGCCGCCCAGTCTCTTCCAACTCAAGCACCCGCTGATCGTCGGGCTGACCACCAATCCGGATCGCCTTGTCCAGATCAGAAGGAACCGGCTGCTGTCGCTGAATCAGGCGCCCGAGACGGACTATGTGGATATCGAAGCGGTCAATTCCGAGCTCGCCTTTGCCCGACGAATGTTTGCCGATCAGGGCTGGCCGGTGATCGATGTGACCCGGCGGTCGATCGAGGAAACGGCGCTGGCGATCGTGAAGCTGCATGCCGAACGGCTCGAACAGGATTCGGAATGAAACTCCTGCTGGCCTCAAGAAGCGAGACGAGGCGCCAAATGCTCGAGGCGGCGGGCGTCACGTTCGAAGCGGTCGCTTCGCAATTCGACGAGGACGGAGCGAAGCAGGGGCTCATCGCCGCCGGCTTCGAGCCGAGGGACCTTGCCGAGAGGCTTGCCGAGATGAAGGCGCGAAGCGTCCCGCCCAGCGAAGGGGATCTGGTGCTCGGCTCCGATCAGGTGCTCGAGCGGGAGGACGGGTCGCTGTTGAGCAAGCCGCAATCGCGCGCCGAGGCTTTCGAGCAGCTTCGCTCGCTCAGCGGCCGGACTCATTATCTCCACTCGGCGGCGGCTCTGGTGGAGGACGGGCAGCGTCGTTGGAGTGCGAGGGAAAGCGTCGCCCTCACAATGCGCAACTTGTCCGATGATTTCCTTCGCGATTATCTCGACCGCGAATATGATTCGATCCGATGGAGCGTCGGTGGCTACCGGATCGAAGGTCTCGGCGTTCAACTCTTCGACCGGATCGAAGGTAGCCATTTCGCCATTCTCGGAATGCCCCTCCTCCCGCTGCTCGCCTATCTTCGCGAACGCGGTCTGCTCCGGAGTTAGTGGTTTCCGAAGGTTCGGCCTGGTCCCCTTGTGCCGAAGCGATCGCCGATCCGATCGCCCGTTCGGAGTCGCCCTGATCCACCGTTACCGGCTCCGCAAGCTGGGGCGGGAGGGGAATCAAAGCTCCTTTTCCCGTGCCGCTCGATCCGTCAACCGATGATGCCATCGTCTACGACTTGGTCTATGTGCCCTCGAAACCGATCTGATCAGGACGGCAAGACCGAAGGGGGCTTCGAACCATCAATGGGCTGTTCCATGCTGATTCCGCAGGCGGCAATCTCCTTCCGCCACTTCTTCGGAGCACCTCCACCGCAAGCGTGCGATCCGGAGATCCGGGAGCTGCTCGAGCAATGACCAGGATTCTCGGCCTCACCGGTTCCATCGGCATGGGCAAATCGACGGTGGCGCGGATGTTCGCCGACGAGGATGTGCCCGTTTTCGATGCGGACGCGGTGGTTCATCGGCTGCAGGGCCCGGAAGGCGAGCTTGTGGCCGAAATAGAAGCCTGCTTTCCGGGCACGACCGGAGCCTCCGGCGTGAACCGCAACGCGCTGGCGGAACGGGTGCTGGGCGAGCCCGAAGCGCTCGCTCGACTCGAAGCTCTGGTTCATCCCGCGGTTGCTCGGGAACGCGAAGCCTTTCTCGCTCGCCACGACGGCGAGCCGCTCGTCGTGCTCGACATTCCCTTGCTGTTCGAGCGAGGCGGCGCCGAGCGGGTCGACAAGATCGCGGTGGTCTCCGCCGATCCCGAAATCCAGCGACTCCGGACCTTGGCGCGGCCGGGAATGACTCCGGAGAAGTTTCTCCGCATCCTTTCCCACCAGATGCCCGACTCGGAAAAGCGCAAGCGGGCCGACTTTGTCATTCCCACCGATTGTTCACTGGACGAAACAAGGGATTCGGTTCGCCGCATCGTCGCTTGTCTGAGGCAAGGCAGCGATTCATAGAGGCGGAATGCGAGAGATCGTTTTCGACACGGAAACCACAGGGCTCAATCCGCAGAACGGCGACCGGCTGGTGGAAATCGGCTGTGTCGAGCTGGTCAACCGGGTGGAAACCGGCCGGACCTTCCATTCCTATTTCAACCCCCAGCGCCCGATGCCAAGCGAGGCGGAAGCGGTGCACGGACTTTCCGATCGGTTCCTTTCGGACAAACCCCTGTTTGGGGACGTGTGCGAGGACCTGATCGAATTCATCGGCGACTCGCCGCTGGTGGCGCACAATGCCACCTTCGACTTTTGCTTCATCAACCACGAACTCGCCCAATGTGGCCGTCCGGTCGTCTGTACCTCAAGGATGATCGACACTCTGCCGCTGGCGCGGCAGAAATTCCCTGGGGCGAAGCACAGTCTCGATGCCCTGTGTACGCGCTTCGGGGTCGACCGGTCGCTTCGGGTGAAGCACGGCGCGCTGATCGATGCCCAGCTCCTCGCCCAGGTCTATGTCGAGCTCACCGGCGGGCGGCAGATCGGCCTTACCCTGGTCGCTGAAGTCATCGAGCGCGAGGCGGAGCCGGTCGGTTCGATGCCCTCGAGCGAAGCGACGATCGTTGCGACCATCCGCCCGCCCAGGCCCCATGCTCCGACCGACGAAGAGCTGGAACGGCACGCCGCTTTTCTGGCCAAGATCACCGATCCGATCTGGAATCGTCTGGACGGCCGCGGTTGACGGCCGGCTGGCGTGGGGCCTAATCCGCGCGGCGGGGGCTAAGCGGAGAAGGCAATGGACATCCGTGTCTCTGGTCATCAGATCGATACCGGCGAGGCGCTACGCACCCATGTCGACCAACGACTGAACGGCATTGCCGAGAAGTTCTTTTCCCGGGCCATCTCGGCGCAGGTGACTTTCGGGAAGGGTCCCTACGACCGAAGCTTCACCTGCGATATCGTCGCTCACGTACCCCAGGGCGTGGTTTTGAAGGGACATGGCGCCGCTGCCGACGCGCATGCCGCCTTCGACCAGGCGGCCGAGCGGATCGAGAAGCAGCTGAGACGATACAAGCGCCGGCTCAAGGATCGGCATGCGCAGAGTGCCCATGCCGAGGCACGAGTCGAGACCGTCGATGCCGCTTATACGGTGTTCGCGACGGCGCCGGAGGAAGAGGAGCCGGCCGAAAACCCTCCCATCGTCGCCGAGACTCGAGTCGACGTTCCCACGGCCACCGTGTCGGATGCCGTCATGCTGCTCGATCTGCGCAACACCAACGCGCTCCTTTTCCGCAACAGCGGAACGGGCAATTTCAACATGGTCTATCGTCGGGGCGACGGGACGATCGGTTGGGTCGAGCCGCAGCGCGACTAGCCTTACCGCCCGCTTTCTTCCTATCTCGTAACGGGCCCAGGGCCCTGCCGGTGCATCAATGAGCGAACTCCCGGAAATACTGACGGTCGAGGCGGTGGATTCCGACCTCTCCGTCGCGAACAAGAAGGCGTTGTTCCAGCAGCTCGGCGCAGCCGCTTCACGGCTCACTGGGCTGCCGACGAAGCAGATCGTCGCGGCGCTCAATGAACGCGAGAAGCTCGGCTCGACCGGCTTTGGCGGGGGTACCGCCATTCCGCACGGCAAGATCGAGGGTCTGGAACAGGTCTTCGGCTATTTTGCGCGCCTGTCTGCGCCGATCGACTATCAGGCAGTGGACAGCCTGCCCGTCGATCTCGTCTTCCTGCTGTTGTCACCGACCGATGCAGGCGCCGATCACCTCAAGGCCTTGGCCAGCATCAGTCGTACCTTCCGCGACCGACAGATCCTCGCGAAGCTGCGCGGCGCTCGCTCGAAGGATGCCCTGTTCGCGCTTCTGGCCGGCGAGGAAGCCCGGAATGCCGCCTGAAGCGGCCGGAGAAATTGCCCATTTCCGAGCGCTGGAGTCGCTCTACCAGAGCGCACCGATTTGCCGGTTGTTCGATTCGGAACTCGAGATCGAGGAAGCGGGAGTCGCACGGATCCGGTTCGCGGTCCAGCCGGAGCTTTATCATGCCGCGGGTGCCGCCCACGGCACGCTCTACTTCAAGATGATGGACGATGCGGCCTTCTATGCCTGCAACAGCCTCGTCAGCGATCGATTCCTGCTCACGACGGCCTTCAACCTCAACTTCACCAGACCGCTGAAGTCGGGGCCGGTGGTCGCCGAGGGGAGATGGATAAGCGGCAAGAGGCGGGTCTTCGTCGCGGAAGCGCGGCTCGTCCTTCCCGACGGCGAGGAAGCGGCCCGTGGCACCGGCACCTTCATGCGCTCGCACATCCCATTGTCCAGCCTTGCAGGATATCGGACCGGCTGATGCCACCGCGCCTTGCCAGCTCGGTCCTCGTTTCGGCTCTGCTTCGGCGCGCCGAGTCGGAAGGCGGCTTCGGTGCGGTTCTCGCCAAAGGCGATTCGACCGCAGGGGCGGTGGCCGTGATTCTGACCCAAAGGTCTGAATCGCCGCGGTTTTTTGAGAGGGTCATGGGCGCAGATGGAAGCTACGCCTGGCGGGAATCGCCACAAACCTTTGAAAACGACCAGGAACTTGGAAAGTTCCTCGAAAAGCGGCGGCGGATCGATCCCGATTTGTGGATTTTGGAACTGGATATCGCGTCGACCGAACGGTTCGCCGCTGAAATGAACGCGTTCGATTGACGGTTCCTGATCTCAGCCGCTAGCCGGGCTGCAGCACTTCAAGCGTAGGAGCGGGGCCGTCCGCTATCTGCTCAGGATGAGCAGGACGGCACGCGAGACGGAGGGCGATCCCGGCGGCGCAGTCTGCGCGCGCCAGCGGACCCGTCAGCCGCAATGAACTGAGTTTCAATGCGAGTTTCCTTCCGCGTCGCGGCCTTGTCCGCGGCTGCCTTTTCCTTGTGCACGGCCGCCGGCTTCGCGGCCCCTTCCATGGCATCGGAGGCCGAAAGCGGCCCGGCCATCCCCTATATCGAACATGCCAGCGTCGCGCTCCAGAGCGCGGAATTGGGGGTCAATGCCCTCGACGATCAGGTACGACCCAACAGCGCCTTCGAGGCCAGCACTCCGGTCGCTGTTCACGCCATGGCCCCGGCGCTTCCGGCGCCCGGCGGAGCCGACGAGCTTCACGATCGTCCCGAAACGCGCTCGCTGAGCGAACTGGTGCAGGACTTCGCTTCCAGCGAGACTCCCGACGAAGAGGCCGAATGCCTGGCTCGGGCCGTCTATTTCGAATCCAAGGGCGAGCCGCTGTCCGGGCAGCTCACCGTGGCGGAGGTCATCATCAACCGCGCCCGTTCCGGGCGATTCCCCTCCACCATCTGCGGCGTTGTCCGCCAGCCCAGTCAATTCTCCTTCGTTCGGCGAGGCTATATTCCGGAGCCGCCGAACAATGCCCAGTGGCGCACCGCGGTTGCGATCGCTCGAGTGGCCATGGAAGACCTTGCCGACGGCGCAGCCCCGCGGGCGCTTTTCTTTCATGCGCGCCATGTTCGCCCCGGCTGGCGCCTGACCCGCGTCGCCACCGTCGGGAATCACATCTTCTACCGCTGACCTCGCGAATAGCGGTGGGACCGGCCCGCTCTCCAGTGCCCGGAGAGCGGGCCTTTCCTTTGCCCCTTTGCACTTGTTCTCGTTTCATTCTAGCCTGCGGGCCATGGCTTCCCTCCCCGACTCGAACCGAAACGCCTGCTTCGACGATTTGCCGCTTCTCGCTCGGGACGTAGCGAGAGGCGTGTCTCGGCTATTCTTTCGCGCCGACATTTTCGCACTGTGCGAGGTGCCGCTTCCGAACGGCCGACGGGCGGACCTGATGGCGATCGATCCGAAGGGTCAGTTGGTGATCGTCGAGATCAAGGTTTCGCGCGCGGACTTGTTGGGAGACCAGAAGTGGCCCGGCTATCTCGATTATTGTGATCGCTTTTATTGGGCCGTTCCAAGCGGGTTCGCACTGGATCCGTTCGAAGGCGAGGGCTTTGGGCGTGACTGCGCGGGGTTGATCGTCGCCGACCGCTATGATGCCGAGCTGATCCGGGAAGCGGCGTGCCGGCCGATGGCTGCCGCGCGGCGCAAGGCCGAAACCCTCCGCTTCGCGCGCCGAGCGGCCCGGCGCCTGGCGGGGGACCTGGATCCGGGCCTGGCCGGCCTCGATTGAGCCCCTATTGGCGGCTGGTGCGAGGGCCAGCCTCTAGCACGCGCAGGATCGCGGCCGCGCGCCGCTCCTGCCGGGCATAGTCGATCGCGGAATTTCCGACCACATTGTCGGTCTGATTCGGGTCGGCTCCCTGATTCACGAGCAGCCGCACCATCGGCAGGTCCAGCCGCTGGACCGCGAAGATCAGCGGGGTCTCGCCGCGATTATTGGCCATGTTGGGACTGGCGCCGCGAGCCAGCAGCTGCTCAGCGCCATCGCGCCAGCCAATCTGCGCCGCCAGGATCAGCGGAGTGGTGCCATCGTTGGCCTGGATGTCGGGACGCGCGCCCTTGCCGAGCAGGAAAACCAGCCAGTTCGTATCCCGGCCCCGAACGACGATATGCAGCGCACCTTCGCCGGTAGCCGGATCGCGAGCGTTGATCGCCGTCGAGCTCGGGTTGGAAACGATCGACTCGACCGTGTTGCCGTCGCGGGCCCGGACGGCCTTGAGGAAATTATAAGCTTCGGAGAAGCCCATATTCTGGGCAAGAACCGGAGTTGCGATCACCGCCAGCGCCGCCGCGGCCAGTATCCCGCGCTTGTCGATCCCGCTCATTTTCCCGATTTCACCCGCATTTTGAGAGAGGCCTTGATTGGCGCGCCTTAGCAAAGCAAGGCTGCCCCTGTCATGAATGAAAGTCCCGCATTTCGTTTCGGGTGGATCGGCTTGCTGATCGCGCTGCTGATTGGCGCCTGTCAGAACGATCCCGGAACTCCCCCGCTCGCCGGCGCATCCATGGGCGGGCCCTTCACGCTCACCGACCATCATGGCCGGCGGGTCAGCGACACGGATTTCGCCGGCAAGTATCGGATCATCTATTTCGGCTTCGCATCCTGCCCGGACGTCTGTCCCACCGATCTCCAGACCATCGGGGCGGTCATGCGCCGATTCGAAGAGAATGCCCCCGAACGGGCGCAGAAGGTCCAGCCGATCTTCATAACCGTCGATCCGGCTCGCGACACGCCCCAGGTCATGCGCGACTATGTCGCCAATTTTCATCCCCGCTTGATCGGCCTGACTGGAAGCGAAGAAGAGATTGCTCAGGTGGCCCGGGCGTTCCGTGTCTATTATGATCGGCGCGATCCGGAGCCAGGAGCTCCGGCTGACCAGTATCTCGTCGATCACCAGCGGATAATCGTTCTCTACGACCCGCAAGGACAGCCGCTCGCCATCCTGCCCCACGACCAGGGCGTGGACGCAGCGCTGGCGGAGCTGGATCGCTGGGTGAGATGAGGGAGCGGTTCTGGGAACTGCCGCTCGATGAGCTGAACCGTCAGGAGTGGGAAGCGCTGTGCGACGGTTGCGGCAAATGCTGCCTGCACAAGCTGGAGGACGAGGTCACACTTGAACTCCATCCGACCAATGTCGCCTGCCGTCTGCTCGACAGAAGGACCTGCCGCTGCAGCAATTACAAGCTGCGCCGAGTCTTCGTTCCGGATTGCGTGAGGCTCGACTCGAAGAGCGTCGCCGAGATCGACTGGCTGCCCTCGACCTGCGCCTATCGGCGGCGCCAGGAAGGCAAGCCCTTGCCTGACTGGCACTATCTCATCTGCGGAGATCGCGAGGAGGTCCATCGCCAAGGCATGTCGGTGCGCGGCTGGACCATCTCCGAGGACGAGGCGGGCGAGCTCGAACATCATATGGTGGATCGTGAGCTCTGAACCGACCATAGCCGGGGTTCCGGTGACGGTTAGGATCTCCCCACGCGCAAAGCGGATCAGGCTTCGGGTCGATTCCCGCCGGCGAGCGGTTCTGCTGACGGTCCCAAGACGAATGTCGCAGAAACGCGCGCTCGCCTGGGCGGCCGGACACAGCGACTGGATCCAAACCACCCTGGCGTCGATTCCGGCCGAGGCGCCGATCGGCCCCAACACAGCCGTCCCGTTCCGGGGAGAAGTGCACCAGATTGACTGGAGCGCCGAACGGCCCAGGCGCGTCGAACGGCAGGACGAACGGATTCGCCTCGGCGGGCCCGCCGATACGGTTGAAAGCCGGGTGCTTCGTTGGCTCAGGTCCCAAGCGCGGCTACTGCTTGAGCAGGAAACTTACGAATTTGCTGCCAAGATTGACGTCAAGCCGTCGAGGGTCCGGATCGGCGACCCGACATCGCGGTGGGGCAGTTGTTCGAGTTCCGGAACCATCGCCTTCAGCTGGCGGCTGATCCTTGCGCCGGATTTCGTTCGACGCGCGACCGTGGCGCACGAAGTGGCGCATCTCGTCCACATGAATCATGGCGCGGAGTTTCACGCTCTGGTGGATGAATTGTTGGGAGAGAGCGCCGACCCGGCCCGACTTTGGCTCCGGCGGAACGGTGCGCGGCTTCATCAGGTTGGGCGACGCGCGGGCTAGAAGCCGATCTCCTCGCTTCCAAAGTCCCGACCCTGTTCGCGCTCCCGCTCCCGGCGGGGGGGTGGCGGCTCCCGCTCCGGTGGCCGGGGGCGGTTGAGCGCACGGTCGAGCCATTCGCGATCGATCCGCCCGGGGTCCGGCTTCTCCTCGCCTGGATCCTCACGCTGTCGCTCCGGCGGACCGATGCTCTCGTCATGATAAGGTGTCGCAGGCTCGAGCGGGTTGCCGTCCGGATCGACGATCGGACCGTCATCGGGTGGAGCGAACCAGACGTCTTCGTCGGGTTCGACTTGCCAGTCGGGCGCTGCGACTTCGGTTGCGAACGGCTCCGCCGGACGATCGGCCACGGCGCGGACCATGTAATCGTGGAAGGCGCGGGCCGGAGCGCGTCCCCCGGCGAGCCCTGGAAGCGCGCGATTGTCGTCGCGCCCCATCCAGACGCCCGTGGTGAGGCCGCTGGAGAAGCCGATGAACCAGCCATCCTTGTTCGAACTCGTCGTTCCGGTCTTTCCTGCCGTCGGGCGCCCCAACGCCGCGGCCCGTCCGGTACCGCTCGCCACCACCGACTGGAGGAGATCGGTCATGTGTGCGGCCACCCAGGGCGCTACCAGGACGCGGGATTCGTCGGATTCGTGCTGGTAGAGCAAGGTCCCGTCGGCGGTCGTCACCCGCCGCACGCCATAGGGAGTCACGGCAACTCCGCCGCGCGCAACCGCCGCATAGGCGCGAGTCATGTCGATCAGCCGGACTTCCGACGTTCCCAGCGCCATCGACGGGTTGGTGCTGACTCGAGTGGTGATACCGAACCTTTGGGCCATGTCGGCGACGGTCCGGGTGCCGACTTCTTGGGCCAGCCTGACGGCGACGGTGTTGATTGACAAGGCGAAGGCGGCGCGGAGGGAAACCGTCCCGATATTGCGGCCGTTATCGTTGCGTGGGCTCCACCCACCAACGGTGATCGGTGCGTCCTGGACGGCGGTGGTGGGGGTGAAGCCTGATTCGATCGCCGCGAGATAGACGAAGAGCTTGAACGCCGATCCCGGCTGGCGGGTGGCTTGGGTCGCGCGATTGTAGATCGAGCTGACATAGTCCCGTCCGCCCACCATCGCGCGCACCGCCCCATCGCGATCAAGCGAGACCAGCGCACCTTGGGCGCCGTTCGGAACATTGGCGTTGATCGCCCTGTCGGCGGCAGTCTGCATGCCAAGGTCGATGGTCGTCCAGACGTCGATCGGGGCAACCGTCTCGTCGATCATCATGTCGAGCTGGGGCAGAACCCAATCGGTGAAATAGCGGGTGCTGTTCTGCCGTTCGGCCGTTCGAACCAGTTCGACGCTCTCCGGGTCGGCGGCGGCCGCCTCCGCGCGGCTGATCGCGCCATTGCGCACCATGAGGTCGAGAACCACACCGGCTCGGCTACGTGCCGCCTCCGCATCGGCCGTTGGCGAATAATTGGAGGGTGCCTTGACTAGGCCGGCGATGATCGCCGCCTCGCCGACGCTCATCTGAGTGGCCGAATGGCCGAAGAAGCGGCGGGACGCGGCATCGATTCCATAGGCGCCGCCGCCAAAATATACCCGGTTGAGATAGAGTTCGAGGATCTGATCCTTGGAGTAGCGCCACTCCAGTGCCAGGGCGAGGATACCCTCCCGCACCTTGCGGCCGAGGCTGCGATCATTGGTGAGGAAAATGTTGCGCGCCAATTGCTGCGAGATGGTCGAGACGCCCCGAACCTGATCGTTTCGGGTAAGGCTCACCCAGATGCCGCGGGCGATTCCGATCGGGTCTACTCCGGGATGAGAGCGGAAGCGCCGATCCTCGACCGCCACCATGGCGTCACGCATGATCGGCGGGATCTGTTCGTAGCGAAGCCATTCGCCGAAGCTTGGACCGATCGAATGGATCACGGTTCCATCGGCCGCGCGGACCCGGATCATCTGGCCAAGATCGTCGCGCCGGACGAGTTCGCCATAGCTGGGGAGCTGACTCACGGCGACCGCCACGGCAACCCCAAGCGCCACCAGACCCACGAAAAGCAGGTAGAGCGATGTTTTCAAGCTGGTGATGAGAACCCGCTTGAGGCGGGAAGGGGAAGAACTCGCCATCGAGGCCTAGCGATAGGGGGAGCAGCGCATGCCCACAAGAAGCAGCAGGCGCATTAACACGGCCTTACTCCGGCCTCGGCCGCAGCGACGGCCGCCTTCGAACCGGGCCATAGGGCGGCGATCGGGAAAGTCGTCTGGCGCGACTCGGATCCTGAAATCGTGAATGCTGCGAGTGGGGCTTGGGGGCGAGGGAAGGCCCAAGGACGCAGCCTTGCAACCTTGCCGGCTGTGCAGCTCAGGAGGGTCCGAGGCGAAAGGGCGGCGGCTGCAAGGCGCCGAGGCAACGGGAGTCGAGTCCGGCCGGGTCTGCCGTCTCGTAAAATCGGATCAGCAACGGATCGAGGCAGCTGTCGATGCCCTGAAGACCGTCGAGAATATGACCGCCATGACGGATCACCCAGTGGTGGGCATTGGGCAGGGACGGGAGCAGCCGATCGGCCCACTCCGGCGGGGTGACGGGATCCAGATGGCCCGAGATCATCAGGATCGCCGCCTCCGATTTGACGGGGGCAAGATGGGTGGGCGCGGCTCGACCCGACGGCCAGTGGTTGCAGGCCTCTCGCTGCCGCCGAAGACGATAGTCGCCGAAAGTCGTTTCCCGGGCCGCTGCCGCTGCCACTTCATAGTCGAGCAGTCCGATGCCTTCCGCGCAAGTGACCGACAGAAACATCCCGTCGGAATAAGGCAGCGACTCTCGGGGTCGAGTCGCCTCTCGGAACGGCTCGAAATCGCCAATGGCGGCTCGGCTGAGCAACCACGGGATCTGGCGTGCGCCGGCCGGTGAATAGAGCAGGCTTCGAAGCTTCTCGGCAAAGACCTGCCGAGGAATCCGTCCCTCGACCTCCGACCGCTCAAGAGCCCGTTCGAGATCCGCAGCCGGCGTCGGGAATCGGCGACGACAAGGCTCGTCGGCGGCGCAATCCTCGAACAGCAGTCGAAGCGCCCGTTCCCCGGCCGGCGCGTGAAGTCGGGGCGGCATCGCTTCGGGGGGCGCCGTCCCCATCAGGACGGCCGCTCTTACCCTGGCGGGGAACTCGGTCATGTATCTCAGCGCAACCATCGTTCCATAGGACAGGGCGAACAGGTCGATCTGTTCGAAGCCCAGGGCGGTGCGGACGGCTTCCAGGTCCTGAACCGCATCGTCGGTTCCGTAGGATTCCAGCGACGCCCGGCCGGCCAGTCGATCGCGGCAAGCGATGACCGCAGCCACCGGCAACATCTCGCGATACGGATCCGCGCTATCGTCAAGCTCCGGGCAGTCGAGCGGATTGGATCCGCCGGTTCCGCGTTGATCGAGAAGAATGATCGGCCGGCGGGCGCGGTAGCCGGCACCTGCCGTCAGATAGAAGCCGGCATTCTTGGTCGCCGGAAGTCCGGGGCCCCCTTCCAAATCGAACAGCGGGGGCAGATCGGGCCGTGCCGAGTCGGCGGGAAGGATGATGATGTTGAGGGCCAGAGTTCGACCGGACGGAATCGCCCGATCTTCGGGGACTTCGATCCTCCCACAGCGTGCTACCGCTTCGAGCCGAGGATCGGTGCAGGGCTGATCCACGAACCCGACCGGCGAAGCCGCCGTCAAGGTCGCGGCGGCAAGGACGGACAAGGTCATCCGCGGCTCCTTCGAGCCGGAGCTTTCCCGATTCGGACCGAAAAGGCAAATCGCGGAGAAAGCAGGCTGCGAGTGCCTGGCTTCGAGCCATGCCCGGAGAGCATGGCGAGCAAATCATGGTGCGGTCGAGAAGACTCGAACTTCCACGGCCTTTCGGCCACAGCGACCTCAACGCTGCGCGTCTACCAGTTCCGCCACGACCGCACGTGATCGCCCGGAAGGACCGGGCCGGTAGGAGCGGCGCGTCTAGCAACGGAATCGCCGCCAGGCAACGCCTCTCAGTACAGGAACATGGGCATACCTTCGACTCGGATCAAGCGCGCCCGATAAGTGGGCCGATCGTAGAGCGAGCTCACGTCGACGGCCTTGCAGCCCTGGAGCAGGGTGTCGGCCGGCACATGGCTGTAATTGCCGTCGGCGAGGGCGACCATCCGCGCCTTTTCGCCGCGCTGGAGCAGCTGGACGGCAAGGCCGCCAAAGGCGAAGCCGACCATCCGGTCCATGGCGTCGGGCTCTCCGGCGCGCATCAGATAGGCCAGTTCCTGGACGACCGCGCCGCTTCCGAGCCGCTCGGTGATGGCTCGGCCGAGCCTCTGACCCACGCCCAGATCCTGACGGTGGATCGCCGACTTGGCGATATCGCCTTCGGCTCCCGCTTCCTCGCCCTTGATCCTTGCCCCTTCGGATATGACGCTGATCGCATAGCGCGCCGGATTGGACGCCTTGTCCTCCGCGAGCAAAGGCAGGAGCACGTCGAGATCCGCCGGCACTTCGGCGATGATGGTGCGATCCACCTGCGCGAGAAAGCCCGCCAGCAGAGCGGTTTCGCCGCTGCGCCGACCGAACAGCTCGACGACCCCGATCCGCTCGTGACTTTCGATCGTGGTGCGAAGCGCGTTGATCGCTTCCACGGATCGGCTGACCGCGGTGGAAAAGCCGATGCAATAGTCCGTCCCGAAAACGTCATTGTCCATCGTCTTGGGAATGGAAATGACCGGCACCCCCTGAGCCGCCAAGTGGGCGGAGAATCGGAGCGTTCCGTCCCCGCCCAAGGTGATCATCGCGTCGACCCCGAGTCGCTCGAGAACGTGAAGCACATGGCGCGTCTTGTCCCCGTCCTTGTGGGTTCGCGGATCGCGGCGGGAGGTGTGCAGGATCGTGCCGCCCATCCGGTCGATCCCCCGCACGCTTTCGCGGCTGAGCGGTATCGAGTTGGACGCGATGCTTTCGGGGTCCAGCGGGTCGATCGCCATCACCCCTTCCCAGCCGCGCCTGAAGCCGATCACATCCCAGCCGAGATCGTCGGCCGAAAGGACGACCGAGCGGATGCAGGGATTGAGCCCCGGCACATCGCCGCCGCCGGTGAGTATTCCGATCCTCATATTGTCGGTCTATCGACGGCGGCGATGCGCTACAACCGGGCAGAGATCGCCGCCGAGGCGAGGCGCATTATGGGCCTGGCTTGGCCGATCATGCTGACAAGTCTCAACTGGACCCTGATGCACATGATCGACGTCGTCGTCGTCGGTCAGTACGGGACTGCGGAACTCGCCGCCTTTGCCGCCAGCCGGACTCTCACCTTCCTTGCCATCGTCCTCGGCTTCGCGGGGCTCACCGGCATCCTGGTCTTTACCGCGCGCGCCGACGGAGCCGGCAGTCTCGCAGAAACCGGCGACGTGATGCGCTCAGGACTGATCCTCGCGGTGACGCTCGGGCTGATCGTTGCAGCCATACTCGGACTGGCAGCCTATGAACTGCTCGACACGGTTGGTGTCGAACCGAGCCTGCTGACTCCTGGGGCCGAGGTCGTCGAAGCCATGGCGCTCGCCTTTCCCTTCCAGTTCGTGCTCGCCGCCAGCTCATTCTTTCTGGAAGGAATCGCCCGTCCGAAGCGGGTGATGGCGGTCAATCTTTCCATGCTTCCCCTGAACGCGCTGCTCGCCTGGGCATGGGTCGACGGCCATCTAGGCCTGCCTGAACTGGGCGCGGTTGGCGCCGCTTATGCCACCGCCACCGCCTCCGCGGCTGGAGCCGTCCTGATGATTGTGCTGATCTGGCGGTTGCCGCGGGCGGGGCCGCGCCGCGTGCGCGACTGGTCGCCGGAGGCGATTCGCCGAGCGCTTGGAGGTGTTCCGAGGCTCGCGCGATTCGGCCTGATGCCCGCGATCGGGGCCAGCCTGGAGCTGGCGGGCTTCGCCTGGCTGATGGCGCTGTCCACCCAACTGGGCTTTGCCGCCGCGGGAGCCTTCCAGGCGATGCTGGCGGTGCACAACATTGCCTTCGCCTGCTCGATGGGTTTGGGCTCCGCGGCGGGCGTCCGAGTCGGCAATGCGATCGGCGCCGGTGAGCCGGAGGCGGCCTGGACCCGGGCGATGATAGCCGGCGGCCTGACGGCACTGATCCTTGGCTTCGGGTCGGTGCTGCTCGTCCTTGCCTCGCCTTATCTAGTCTGGCCCTTTTCGGACGATCCCCAGGTCCTTGCGCTCGCGGCAACCATGTTGTCGATCATGGGCGCCTTCCTGATTTTCGACGGCCTTCAATATGTCTTCGGATCCGCTCTTCGCTCGATCGGAGAACAGGTCTGGGCCGCTCTCAACGGAATCGTCGGGTTCTTTGTCGTGACCGGGGGGCTGGGATGGCTGCTCGTCGAATCAGGCTGGTCAGCAGAAGGACTTGCCCTTGCAGCCGGGATCGGGATGCTGGTCTGCGCGGTGCTGCAATTCGGACGGCTTGCCTGGGTGCTGAGGAAGCCCGAGTCGCTTGAACGAGGAGGTTCAGGCGCCTTCTAGAACTTGAAATCGGATCAGGTTCCGGGTCCGAACTCGAGTTTGACGTTCGCACCGCCGCGTGGAACGTCGACATTCGCGCTGTTGAATGTCACCCGAGCCCGAGGCTGAAGCCGAGACACGGGAGGCGCGATCGACCAGGCGTAGATGACCCGGCCCTGAGCGTCCCTGAGTTCCGCGCGGATCTGGGGCACGCGCTGGATCTCCTCGGTCTGGTTCACGATCTCTCCCCGGACCTCGAGCAGTTCGTTGCCGCTCTCGAGGCGCCGGCGGTCCGCACTCTGGTTCTGGATCGTCAACGCATGGCTGCCCTGGATCGGGATGCCGACATTGCCGATCTGCGGCAGCCCCCACTTCTGGATCGCGAAGACGGCCGCCAGCATCAGCGCCGCCGCGACAATTGCAGCGATGGTCCACAGCCTGGCCGGATTGCGCCGAGGGCGTCTGGCGGGCGCCTCCTCGACCGGTGGCGGAGGAGCCTCGACAGCGGCGGGAGCGGGGATCGGGGGCTCGGGATCCGGTCTCTGCGGCGGAGCGACCGGTGGCGATGACGCCTGTTCGCGTTCCGGCCTGAGCTCCAGCGGCGTGGGTTCCTGGAACCAGCTGTAGCGGCAGTTGGCGCAGCGAACCTTTCGTCCGGTGGGGCCGATCGCGCTGTCCGGCACGACATAGCGGCTCTGGCACGACGGACAGGTAAGGATCATCGATACGGGCGTCCCGGCAAGATTTCGCGGACTCTAAGCATGTCTGAGGGCGCGGGTGCAAGCAAATGCAGGTATTTGCGAGGCGATCCGCTTGAAGCGGATGCTCCCGCCGTGCCATTGGTCGGGTGCCGGCTAGCGGTGGGAGGCGGGTCTGAACGCGACCGGATCGATCGTCCAGTTCGAAAATGTGGGGCTGCGCTATGGGACCGGGGCCGAGACCCTGTCCGATCTCACCTTCTCGCTGAAGGAAGGCGGCTTCTATTTCCTCACCGGACCCTCGGGTGCAGGCAAGACCTCCCTGCTGAAGCTGCTTTATCTCGCCTTGCGGCCGAGCCGGGGACTGATCCGACTGTTCGGACAGGACATCGTTACCATGCCCCGCGCGCGCCTTCCCGGATTCCGGAGACGGATCGGAGTCGTCTTTCAGGATTTCCGGCTGGTCCAGCACCTGTCGGCCTTCGACAATGTCGCTCTTCCGCTCCGGGTTGCGGGAGTCGAGGACCGGGACCTGGAAACTCCGGTGCGCGAGATGCTGGCCTGGGTCGGGCTCGGCGATCGGGCCAGCGCCCGCCCGGCGACGCTCTCGGGGGGAGAGCAGCAACGAGTGGCCATCGCCCGCGCCGTCATCGGCCGGCCGGAACTGCTCGTCGCCGACGAACCGACCGGCAATGTCGACCCGGAAATGGCCCTGCGCCTCCTCCATCTCTTCGATTCCCTGAACAAGCTCGGCACGACGGTGATCGTCGCCACCCATGATCTCCACCTGCTCGCTCGGATACAGCGGGCGGAGATGCTCCGGCTGGATCGGGGCCAGATCGCGGATCCGACCGGAGCCCTGCGCAATCCGCCGCGGAGAGCGGAGCCATGAGGGGCGGCATCCGCAGATTCGGAGCGGCGGAGCGAGGACTGCTTCCCGAAGGTCGGATGGCCGGTCCGATGCCCTGGGTGATTGCGATCATGATGTTCCTCACGATCCTCGCCGCCGCCGCTGGCCTCGGCCTTTCCGGCGCCGCCTCGCGCCTCGAAGACCAGATCGACCAGCGCGTGACGGTTCAGGTGATCGAGGCCAATCCGAGTCTCCGTCGGGCCCAAGCCGAGGCCGCCGCGGAGATGCTCCGGAGCCAGCCCGGCGTGGCCGAGGTCCGCCAGGTTCCCGACGAGGAGATCCAGGCCCTGCTCGAACCCTGGATCGGCGCCGGCGGTCTCGAAGGCGATCTCCCCGTGCCTGCTCTGATCGACGTCGACCTCGCCTCCGGCACCGAGGCGGCAGACCTGGATCGATTGCGTACGGCCGTCGCCGAAGTGGCGCCCGCGGCCCGAGTGGACGACAGTGCGCGTTGGCTCGCTCCCGTCGCCTCGCTGATCACGGCGCTGCAATGGCTTGCAGGCGGTCTCGTGCTGCTGATGATCGGGGCCACTGCGGCGACGGTCGTCCTTGCCGCACGCGCGGCGCTCGACACCCACCGCAACACGATCGAGATCCTTCACCTGATGGGAGCGACCGACGTCCAGGTGGCGCGGCTCTTCCAGCGGCGGATCGCGCTCGATGCATTGTTCGGAGGATTGATCGGCTTCATTCTTGCCGGGGCGGTTCTGATCGCGATAGGAGACAGGGTCTCGGCGCTAGGATCGGAGCTGCTTGGCTCGGCTGCCCTCCCGCGCGAGGCCTGGGGAGCGTTGATCGCTCTGCCCCTGTTCGGCGTTATTCTCGCCATGCTGGTTGCACGCCTCACCATCCTGCGCGCATTGGGCCGAATGCTATGATCCGATACCTGGGCCGATTCACCGCCTTCATTCTGCTGGCCTATGTGCTCGGCTACGCCGCCTTCGCAGCGCTGCTGCCGCGACCCGCCGGAAACGAGCGAACCGACGCCATCGTGGTCCTCACCGGTGGCAAGGGGCGGCTCGAACGGGGGTTCGAGCTGCTTGAGCAGCAGCGGGCCGACCGGATGCTGATCTCCGGCGTCGCCCGAACCGTTCGAGCGCAGGAACTCGCCGCCGCCTACGAGGTGGACGAAGGGCTGCTCGACTGTTGCGTGACTCTGGGGCGGGAGGCGTTCGACACTCGATCGAATGCCGATGAGGTGGCGCGCTGGATGGAGCGGCGAAGGCTCGGCTCCATGCGTCTCGTCACGAACGATCTGCACATGCCGCGCGCGGGCTACGAACTGCGCAAGCGGATCGGCCAAGAGGTGACGATCATCACCGATGCGGTCCCGACCGATCCCAGCTTCTCGCAGATCTTCACCGAATATAACAAATATCTGCTTGGCCGCGCCGCGGACCTGATCGGCATATAGGATCATGGCTCCAAAGTTGGTCCACTTCATCCGTTCGGCGGCTTTTGCCCTCGTCTTCTATTCCTGGACCGTGATTGCCGTGCTGCTGTCCTTTCCGATCAGCCTGTTCGGCACTCGGGCGGTCCGCGCCTGGGCGCACGGCTGGGCCCGTTTCCACCGCTGGTGCGCCAAATGGCTGCTCGGAATTCGAAGCCGGGTCGAAGGCCGGCCGCCGGAAGGGGCCGTGCTGGTTGCGCCCAAGCACCAATCGATGTTCGAGACGCTGGAAATCCTTCTGATGCTCAGGGAACCCGCGATCGTGCTGAAGCGGGAACTGGCCGACATCCCGTTGTGGGGCTGGGTCGTGAAGCGGTACGGCGTGATCCCGGTCGACCGCTCGGCGGGCGCCCCAGCGCTGAGGCGGATGATGCGCGCGGCCGAGGCGGCGATCGGCGAAGGACGGCCGATCGTCATCTTTCCCGAAGGCACCCGAGTACCTCCGGGTGAGCAGCCACCGCTCCAGCCCGGCTTTGCCGGCCTTTATCGCGCCCTCAAGCTGCCGGTCGTGCCGGTCGCGTTGGACAGCGGCCGGCTGTGGCCGCGCGGCCGTGTGGTCAAACGGCCGGGTATCGTGACGTTCCGCTTCGGTCCGGCGCTCCCGCCGGGGCTACCCAGGAAGGAAATCGAAGCGGCGGTGCATCAGGCGATCAATGGTCTGGAGCCGAGCGCGTGACTCCTGAGCTCGGCTTGATCGAAGGCTTTTTCGGCAGGCCGTGGAGCTGGGACGATCGGCGCCACGCCGTGGGGTTTCTCGCGCCGCGCGGCTATCGCTTCTATCTTTACGCCCCCAAGGCGGATCCCTGGCTGCGCCGTCGATGGCAGGAGCCGCATCCGGTGGAAGAGCTGGAACGGCTGACGGAGTTCGGCCGGTTCTGCCGGGAAGCCGGCATGCGCTTCGGAATCGGATTGACGCCGTTCGAACTGCACCTTCAGACCGGGACGGGATGGCAGGACCTGATCGCCCGGAAAGTGGCCGAACTGAACGCTCTCGAGTTCGACGATCTTGCCATTCTCTTCGACGACATGCGGGGCGACGTGCCGGATCTTGCCGAACGGCAGGCGGCGATTGTCCAGTTCGCCGCCGAACGCAGCGCCGCAACGCGGATCCTCGTCTGCCCTTCATATTATTCCGACGATCCGGTCCTGGACGTCGCCTTCGGTCGTCGACCCGACCAGTATCTCGAACAGCTCGGCCGGCTCCTCGATCCTTCGATCGAGATCATGTGGACGGGCGAGGAAGTGGTGAGCCGGGAATTTTCGCCCGGTCATCTCGATCGGATTGCCGATTTGCTCGGCCGCAAACCGTTTCTCTGGGACAACTACCCCGTGAATGACGGCGCGCGAATGTCGAGGCACCTCCATCTGCGCGCCTTCACCGGTCGTCCCGCAGCGATCGGTGCCCACCTGTCGGGCCATGGCATCAACCCGGCTTCCCAGCCGGTGCTTAGCCTGATCCCGGCTCTCACTCTGGTGGAAAGCTATGCCGCGGCCGAGCATTACGAATATGGCGCGGCCTTCTCCCGAGCGGCGGTCGAGGTGCTCGGGGGCGAGCTGGCGCAGCGCATTCAGCGCGACCTGATTGTCCTTCAGGACCGGGGGCTGGATCGTCTCGGCGATCGCCGCGCCAGCCTGCGCGAGCGTTATTCGGCTTTCGATCACCCGGCAGCACGCGAGATTGTCGCCTGGCTCGACGGCCATTGGGAGGTGACGGACGAACTCGTCCAGACCCAGTAGATACGCCGAAGGGCTTCGGCGCTGGCACCTTGCAAGGCAATGGATCGGCAGCGAGAACTTCGCGGCTGCAATCCAAGCGAGTCGGCGCCCGCTTGTCCGCCTCAGGCCCTGAGGACCGCGCCGAGCTTAGCCGCGGCAGCGACGATTCGCGAGGAAATCGCCTCCAGCTCCTCATGGGAAAAGCTCTTCTCGCCGGGCTGAAGAGTGACCTCGACCGCAAGCGACTTCTGACCTTCCGGGACGCCCTGGCCGGTGAAGACGTCGAACAGGCTTATGTCCGTGATGGCGGTCTTGTCGGCGCCCCGGACGGCTCGGATAAGCTGGTCGGCCGCGAGCTGCTCCGGAACGAGGAAGGCGAAGTCCCGCTTCACCGCCTGAAGTGGCGGCGGGGCATAAGCCGTCCGCATATGTCCGCTCGAACGCTTGCGCGGGATCGAATCGAGGAAGATCTCGGCGGCGACCGCGGGGCCGTTCAGGTCGAACGCCTTGAGCACGCGCGGGTGAAGGGCGCCGAACTCGGCGAGGATGGTTTTCGGGCCGAGGCCCAGCCGGCCGGATCGGCCGGGATGGTAGGTGGCGGAGGCGCCGCCCAGCACCTGGAGATTGTCGACCGGAGCACCGATCGCCGCGAGGATCGCCAGTGCTTCCGCCTTGGCTTCGAAGGCATCGAAAAGCTGTGCCGGCCCCCGCCGCCAATGCCGCGCGGACTTGTCGCCGGCGAGCACCAGGCTCATCGTCGGCCGCTCGCCATCGCCAAAATAGCGGCGTCCGAGCTCGAACAGGCGGACGCTTTCGGCTCCCCGGGCGAGGTTCCGGGCGACGGCTCCGAGCAGGCCCGGCAGGAGCGACGGGCGCATGACCTTCAGCTCTTCGCTGATCGGGTTCGTCAGCACCCAGGCGGAACCACCGAACGGCTCGGCCTCGGCCTCGGAAATGAAGCTCCAGGTGACGGCTTCGTGGAGCCCTCGAACCGCGGCGGTGCGCCGTGCCTTGCGTTCGATCAACTGATCCGGAGTGGCGGTGGGCTTCGCAACGCCAGCGGCGCGGGGCAGCGCGGTCGAAGGAATCTTGTCGAACCCTTCAATTCGAGCGACTTCCTCGACGATGTCGGCGCTGCCTTCGACATCGCGACGCCATGACGGCACGCCAACCTGAAGAATGTCCGAGCCGCTCACTTCGAATCCCAGTCGGCGGAGAATGTCGGCCTGCCGTTCGGCGGGGACGTCCAGGCCGGCAAGTTCGGCGCAGCGCTGCGGCCGGTAGGCGATCGTCCGTTCCAGCTTCGGCGGCTTTCCGGCACGGACCAGCTCCGACGGTTCGCCGCCAACCAGGTCCAGAGCCATCGCGGTGGCGATCTCGAGCCCCGGCACCAGGAAGTCCGGATCGACCCCCCGCTCGAACCGGGTTCGGGCATCCGACGCCAGCGCCAGCTTCTGTCCGGTGCGGGCGATATGGGTCGGATCGAAATAGGCGCACTCGATCAGAACATCCGTCGTCTCTTCGGTGACTCCGCTATGCTCGCCGCCCATGATCCCGCCAATGTCGTGCACTTCGCGATCATCGGCGATCACGGTCATTGCGGGATCGAGCCGATAGGTCTTGCCGTTCAACGCCAGCACTTCCTCGCCCGCGCGGGCGCGGCGGGCGACAATCGCGCCGCTGAGCTTGCCAAGGTCATAGACGTGGAGCGGCCGGCCGAATAACAGCATGATATAGTTGGTCATGTCGACCAGGGCGCTGATCGGCCGCTGGCCGGCCGCCTTGAGCCGCTGCTGAAGCCAGGCCGGCGATGGGCCGTTGCGGACGCCGCGAACGACTCGGCCGTAAAAGGCCGGACAACCCTCCGGGTCATCGGTGCGGATTTCGATCGGGCAGGGAAAGCGACTCTCGATCGCCGGGACGTCGATCGGCTTCAACCTCCCCAGCCCGACTGCAGCGAGATCGCGGGCAATGCCATAGACTCCCATCGCGTCCTGCCGGTTCGGCGTGATGGCGACGTCGATCACCGGATCGTCGAGACCGGCATGCTGGGCGAAGCTCGCACCGACCGGCGAATCCTCCGCCAGTTCGATGATCCCGCTATGCTCCTCGCCTAGCTCCAGCTCGCGGATCGAGCACATCATCCCGCGGCTTTCGACTCCCCGGATCGCGGCGACCTTCAAGGTCAGGTCGCTTCCCGGGACATAGGCACCGGGCGGACCGAACACGCCCTTGAGGCCAGCGCGCGCATTGGGGGCGCCGCAGACGACCTGGATCGCTTCGCCGGTGCCTGCGTCGACGGTCAGCACCTGCAGCTTGTCGGCCTGCGGATGCGGCTGTGCGGTCAGTATCTCGGCGATGACGAACGGCTTCAGCCGGTCCGCCGGATTTTCGACGCCCTCGACTTCGAGCCCGACCGCTGTGAGCGCCTCGACCACCTCGTCGACGCCTGCCGTCGTTTCGAGATGGTCCTTGAGCCAGGAAAGGGTGAACTTCATGCGCCGACTCCTCCGCTCAAGGTCGGCACGTCCAGCGCGGAGAAGCCGTAATGCTTCAGCCAGCGTATGTCGCCGTCGAAGAAGGCGCGAAGGTCGTCCATTCCATATTTCAGCATGGCCAGTCGGTCGATCCCGCAGCCGAAGGCGAAGCCCTGCCATTCGTCCGGGTCGAGGCCGCAATTGCGGATGACATTGGGATGGACCATTCCGGAGCCGAGCAGTTCCATCCAGCGCTCGGTCCCGCCCAGAACACGGCGGCCATTCTCCATATGGTAGCCGACGTCGACCTCGGCCGAGGGCTCGGTGAAGGGGAAGTAGCTCGGGCGAAGTCGAAGGACGATGTCGTCGCGCTCGAAATAGGCCTTGAGGAAGGTTTCCAAAGTCCATTTGAGATGGCCGAGCGTGATCCCGCGATCGATCACCAGCCCTTCCACCTGATGGAACATCGGCGTGTGGGTGGCGTCGCTGTCGGATCGATAGGTTCGGCCGGGAGCGATCACGTAGATGGGCGGCTTCTGGTCGACCATGGTTCGGATCTGCACCGGCGAAGTATGGGTGCGAAGCAGCATCGGCAGTCCGTTCGGATCGGTCTGCTCGAAGTAGAAGGTGTCGTGCATGGCCTTCGCCGGATGGTCGGGCGGGAAGTTGAGGGCCGTGAAATTGTGCCAGTCGTCTTCGATTTCCGGCCCCGTTGCGACGGAAAAGCCGAGGTCCGCGAAAATTTCCGACAGCTCGTCCATCACCTGACTGACCGGGTGAACACTTCCCTGCGGGCCGGTGTCGACAGGCAGGGTCATGTCGAGCGTCTCGGTCGCGAGCCGCCGCTCGAGTTCGGCCGCTTCCAGGGCCGCCTTGCGCTCGGCGATGGCCTGAGTCACTGCTTCGCGAAGGCCGTGGATCTGCGGCCCTTGCGACTGCCGCTCTTCTGGCGTCATGCCGCCGAGCGTCTTCAGTCGCTGGGTCACTGACCCCTGTTTTCCGAGCGCTGCGACTCGCTCCGCCTCGAGTGCGGAAAGATCGGCGGCGTCGGCAATTCGGGCCAGGATGACGGAGCGCAGCTGTTCAAGGTCACTCATGACCGGCGGCCTTAGACGAGTCCGGGCTGCCGATAAAAGCCCTCCGCTCGGCTTGCCGGCGGAACCTTCCTGGCGGCCATGGCTTCGCGGTCCGTACAACAAGAAGTGAGGACGTCATGCTCAGGAGACTGCTTTTCGCCGCCGGTATCGGCTATCTCTTCCGCCGTTTTGCCGGCCGCCGCTCGATCGGCGGACGCGGAATGGGCGGCTTCGGCCGCTTCTGAAGGCGCGCCCGTACGCGTGAGACTAACTCTTCTCCGGCTGGAGCCGTGAAGACCGGCCGAGCAATTCTTCCCGGGAACGGATCGGCCTCTGCGCGTTGATCCCTCCATGTTCTATGAGACATCCCGCTGCCGCGCCGGCAGCCAGCCGGCGCAGGCAGCGCGGTTGTTCGGGCGAAACACGCTTGCGAGCATCCTGGCCTTCGCCCTCGATCTCGGCCTGCTCTGGGTCGCGGTCGAGCAGGCCGGCTTCAGCTATTATCCCGCCGCGGCGGCGGCCTTCCTGGTCGCGATGAGCGTCCATTATCTCCTTTGCCGGATTTGGGTGTTCCGAGGCACCGAACGTGGACTCGCGAGCGGCTACGTCTATTTCCTGGCCAATGCCGGAATCGGGCTGGTCGTCACCATGCTCGCCTTCGCCTCGCTGGTGGAGCTGGTGGGCCTCCACTACTTGGTGGCGCGACTGGTCGCCTCCGCGGTGGCCGGAATCCTCGTCTTCTTCCTGAATGCGTTCTTCAATTTCAAGGCGCTCTGACGACTCACCCACCAAGGAAGGGGAAGGGAGACACCGTCTTGCGCATCTCGTTCACGGTGAGGGTGCGACCGGCCGGAGCAGCGGCCCGTTGCGGGCAGCGGATGCGCGGGCAGACGGTGCAGGCCGGGCCGATCGGCGTGACCAGCGGATCGGAAAGGTCGAGCCCGTCGGCATAGGCGATCCGGGTAGCGTGGCGAACGTCGCAGCCCAGCCCGACCGCGAGCGAACTGTCCTCGCGCGGGTCGAGCCGGACAGCTCGCTCGACGGTCCGGCTGAGGGTGAAGAAGCGCTGGCCATCGGGGGTTTCGACGACCTGAGTGACGATCCGGCCGGGAGTCTGAAAGGCGGCGTGAAGGTTCCAGCGCGGGCAGGTGCCGCCAAATCGGGAAAAGGGGAAACTCTCACCGGCAAACCGCTTGGAGATGTTCCCGGCGGCGTCGACCCTGAGCATGAAGAAGGGTACGCCCTTGGCGCTGGTCCGCCCCAGCGTGGTGAGCCGGTGGGCAACCTGCTCCACGCTGGCGCCGAATTCGGCGCACAGGCGGTCGATCGCATAACGGTGTCGCTCGGCCGACTCGAGGAAAGGCTGGTACGGCATCATGATCGCGCCCGCCGCATAATTGGCGAAGCTCATGTGCAGCAGCCGACGGGTCGGAGCGTCCGGGGGCGTTGCTGCCTCGATCATTCGGGCGATCAGCGGCCGGAATTCCAGCAAGGCGAGCTGGTAGGCGAGGCCGAAGGTTCGGCTTTCCGGTCGAAGCAGCGCCGAAAGCATCAGCCGCTTGCGATGAAGGTCGAAATGCTGGCTGGCGCCGTCGAGAAGTTCGGGCGGAACGATCCGGGCTTCCACCCCGAAACCTTCCTTGAGGCGCCGCCGGAGCGGTTCGGCGATGGCGAGGGGATTGCCCAGTGCGCCGGCCAGGGTTTCGGCCGCCTCTTCCAGATAGGGGAAGTGATTGCGCTGGGCCTGGATGAAATCCCTCACCCAGCTTTCCGGAGTCAGCGGTGAATTGCCCTCCCGCTCTCCCTCGATCGGAGGTTGGCGACGCAATTCGGTGAAAGCGGAATAGAGCCGCGAAACCGCGTCCGCGACCGATGGCGCGTTGTCGGTGACCTCGAGCAGTTCGAACCGCGGTATCCCCAGATCGGCGAACATCGGATCGGAAAAGATCTCCGCAAGCTGCTCCGGACCGGTGGCCTCGGCCCCTTCCGCGGCAAAGCTCTTGAGGTCCACGTCATAAGCCTCGGCGAGGCGAAGCAGGACCTGTGCCGTGACCGGTCGCTGATTGCGTTCCAAATGGTTGAGGTAGGAGGGGGAAACGCCGATCTCGGCGGCCATGGCGCTCTGGTTGAGGCCGAGCTCGCGTCGCAGGCGCCGGATCCGTCCGCCAAGATAGAGTTTGCGCTCAGCCACGGCTTGTAACTCTGTCACAACTTTACAAAGGTAGCAAGACAAGCTGCGACTGCTCGACCCTTTTCACCGGTGCCATGGCGGCGAACCCGCGTTCTCCTCGCTGCAGAAAGTGAGGCAGATATGAGCGGATTCGAAACAATCGTCCAAGCGCCCGAGGGCCGGTTTGCGGGTATCACCCGTCCCTACGCACCCGCCGATGTCGAGCGGCTGCGCGGATCGACAACTATCGAGTACAGCCTTGCCCGGCGAGGCGCCGAGCGGTTGTGGGAACTCTTGAACAGCGAATCCTATGTCCATGCTCTGGGCGCCGTCACCGGCAACCAGGCGATGCAGATGGTTCGCGCGGGCCTGAAGGCCATCTACCTGTCGGGCTGGCAGGTCGCTGCGGACGCCAACACGGCCGGCGCCATGTATCCGGACCAGTCGCTTTACCCGGCCAATGCCGGCCCCGAGCTTTGCCGTCGGATCAACAGGACCCTGCAGCGGGCCGACCAGATCGAGCATAGCGAGGGCGGTGTCCGACACGACTGGTTCGCACCGATCGTCGCCGACGCCGAAGCGGGTTTCGGTGGCCCGCTCAACTGCTTCGAAATCATGAAGGCCTATATCGAGGCGGGTGCCGCCGGAGTCCATTTCGAGGACCAGCTCGCGGCCGAGAAGAAATGCGGCCATCTCGGCGGCAAGGTACTGATCCCGACCCAGGCGCATATCCGCAACCTCGATTCCGCCCGGCTCGCGGCGGACGTCTGCGGCGTGCCGTCGATTCTTATCGCTCGCACCGATGCCGAAAGCGCGAAGCTGATCACCTCCGACGTCGACGAGCGCGACCATGAATTCCTGATCGGCGAGCGCACCGCCGAAGGATTCTTCCGGCTCAAGGAGGGAACGGGTCTGAAACATTGTATCAAGCGAGGGCTCGCTTTCGCGCCCCACGCGGACCTGCTCTGGTGGGAAACGAGCCACCCCAATCTGGAGGAAGCGCGCATCTTTGCCGAGGCGGTCCAGCGGGAATTTCCTGGCAAGATGATGGCCTATAATTGCTCGCCAAGCTTCAACTGGGAGGCCAAGCTGGACAAGGCGACGATCGCCAGGTTCCAGCGCGAGCTCGGAGCGATGGGCTACAAGTTTCAGTTTGTCACCCTTGCCGGATTCCACAGCCTGAACCTGTCCATGTTCGACCTGGCGAGCGGCTATCGCGACCGGGGAATGGCCGCCTATTCCGACCTCCAGCAGGCCGAGTTCGCGGCCGAGGCGCGGGGTTACAGTGCCACCCGCCACCAGCGGGAAGTTGGGACCGGCTATTTCGATCTGGTCGCACAGGCCGTTTCGGGCGGGGAAGCGTCGACCACGGCACTCGCGGGTTCGACCGAGGCCGATCAGTTCATCGCCGCCATCGCGGCAGAGTGAGGAGATTGACATGAGCAAGCGCTATTGGGTGGTCGGCGGGGAATATGAGGGTCCGGAGTTTCGCTCCCTGATTCCCGGCACCGAGAAGATGGTGGGTCCGTTCGAGGATGAGAGGAAGGCCCGCAACGAGTGGATCCGGCTGACCTACGGCCCCCAAACCAGTTCGGCCACGACTCGCTACAGCATCGCTGCCGAGGCCTTTCGATGATCGAGTCGGGTTTGGCCGAACCACCGGCCCGGGTTACAGCGTCGGACGTGGACCGATCCGAAGAGGTGCTGACTGAGGAGGCGCTGGCGTTCGTTGCCGAGCTCCATCGGCAATTCGACGACAGGCGAAGGGCCCTGCTGGCGGCAAGGAGGGAGCGGCAGAAGGCGTTCGACGCCGGGGAGCTGCCGGACTTTCCCGCCGATACCGCGGCCATCCGTGCCGGCGATTGGACGGTGGGCGAGATCCCTGCCGATCTGCTCGATCGGCGCGTCGAGATTACCGGTCCCACCGATCGCAAGATGGTGATCAACGCGCTCAACTCCGGAGCCAAGGTCTTCATGGCCGACTTCGAGGATGCGACCGCTCCCACCTGGAAGAACCTGGTCGAGGGCCAGGTGAACCTGAAGGACCGCTGGCAAGGCCGTCTCCACTTCGACGATCCGGTCAGCGGCAGGCGCTATGCGCTTGGGGCTTCGCCGGCAGTGCTGATCGTCCGGCCGCGCGGGTGGCACCTCGACGAGCGGCACGTCACGGTGGAGGGCGATCCGGTCTCCGGCGGATTGTTCGATTTCGGCCTCTATTTCTGGAACAATGCCAAGGCAGCGCTTGCCGCCGGCTCCGGCCCCTATTTCTACCTCCCCAAGATGGAAAGCCACCAAGAGGCCGCCTTGTGGAGCGACGTCTTCGCCTTTGCCGAGGAAAGGCTCGGGCTGGCGCGAGGAACGATCAAGGCAACGGTGCTGATCGAGACCATAACCGCGGCTTTCGAAATGGACGAAATTCTTCATGCCCTGAAGGAGAATGTCGTTGGCCTCAACTGCGGGCGCTGGGACTATATCTTTTCCTACATCAAGCGACTGGGCCGCTCACCCGATCGACTGACTCCGGATCGGTCCGCCATGACCATGGATAAGGCCTTCCTCGCCGCTTATTCGCTGAAGCTCGTCGAGACGTGTCACCGGCGCGGCGCCTTTGCGATGGGCGGGATGGCGGCGCAGATCCCGGTCAAGGGTGACGAAGCGGCGAATGTGGCGGCGTTCGAAAAGGTCCGAGCCGACAAGATCCGCGAGGTCCGCAATGGTCATGACGGCACCTGGGTCGCGCATCCGGCGCTGGTGCCCGTTGCGCTCGAGGCCTTCGCTGCGATCGACGGACCGAACCAGCTCCACCGCAGGACCGACAGCGGCGTGACGCGCCCGGACATGCTTCAGCTGCACGACGGGCCGCGCACCGAAGCGGGTGTCCGGGAGAATATCCGGGTTGGCGTTCAGTATCTCGCCGCCTGGCTCGGCGGCCGCGGGGCGGTCCCGCTCTACAACCTGATGGAGGATGCCGCGACGGCGGAAATCTGCCGCACCCAGCTTTGGCAGTGGCTCCGATTCGAAGCAGTGCTGGACGACGGACGCCGCCTGACCCGGGAACTGTTCGATCGGCTGCTCGGCGAGGAGATGGAGTCGCTCGCGGCTGCCGCCGGAGAACATCTGGAGGAGGCACAAAGCCTGTTCGCGCAACTCGTCACTGCTGAAGAGCTCACCGAGTTCCTTACCCTGCCCGCCTATCAGCGCCTGAAATGAAAAGGGCGCCGCGGATCGCTCCGCAGCGCCCCCTTCACGACGGGTCCGGCGTCAGCCCTGCTGAGGCAGTGCGCCGCGCGCCTGGGCGACGATCGCCTTGAAGGCATCACCCTCGTGCATCGCGATGTCGGCCAGGACCTTGCGGTCGAGATCGACTCCGGCGAGCTTCAGGCCGTGCATGAACTGGCCGTAGGTAAGGCCTTCGGCCCGAACCGCGGCGTTGATTCGCTGGATCCAGAGCGCCCGGAAAGAGCGCTTCTTCACCTTGCGGTCGCGATAGGCGTACTGGCCGGCCTTCTCGACCGCCTGGCGGGCGATCCGGATCGTATTCTTGCGGCGGCCGTAATAGCCCTTCGCCTGATCGAGGATCCGCTTGTGCTTGGCGCGCGTGGTCGTGCCGCGCTTGATTCGTGCCATGGTCTATATCCTCCTTATTTCAGGCCGTAGGGCGCCCACAGCTTCACCGTCTTCGTGTCCGCGTCGGACAGGACGGTGGTGCCGCGGTTCTGGCGGATATATTTGGCATTGTGGCTGATCAGGCGGTGGCGCTTGCCGGCCACACCATGCTTCACCTTGCCGGTGGCGGTGAGCTTGAAGCGCTTCTTGACGCCGCTCTTCGTCTTGAGCTTGGGCATTTCGTCTCCTTTGCGACATTCAGGAACAGCCACGGCAGCCCTTTCGGCCGGACCGTTCGTCAATTTTCCAAGGCTGGAAAGCAGGCGCCTATATGGGGAGGGACGCCGAAAAGCAAGGTGCGGCCACGCCCCCTCGGTGACGCCCATTGCGACATCCCGCGGTTGATTCCGAACGCGCGCGATCCACTGACAATTGAAACAATCCCGCGACCGCGGCGGCATCGAACAGAAAAGCGCTGCCGGTAAGGGCGCCATCGAGCCCGGGCTGCGATCCGGACGAGGCGAGTGCAGTGGAGTGGAGTGAGTCATGGCAGGTCAGGAAGTGTTTGCCCGCGACGATACGATCTTCGGCGTGTGCGAGGCGCTCGGGCAGGATTTCGGCTTCAGCCCCACCCTCCTGAGGGTGCTGTTCGGCGTGGGTCTGTTCTGGAGTCCGGTGGGAGCGATCGCTCTATATGCGGCGGTCGGAACGCTCGTCGCGGTTTCGCGCTGGCTCGTTCCCGAACCGATGCCGACAGCCGCGACGCTCGTCGCCGGGAGTCCGGCCGATTCCGCCGCAAACGTCAACGATGAAGCACAATCAAGGCCGTTGGACGCGCTTGCCGCCTGACGAGTTTCAGGCGCGGTCGCGATTGAGCAGAAGACGTCACGCACGACGAGCGCTCGGACCGTCGACCGCGAGCAGCCGTGCGGCGTTGACGGCGCGCCTCCTCGATCAGTCGAACAGGCTGGAAACCGAACTCTCGTCGGCGATTCGCCTGATGGCCTCCGCGAGCAGCGGCGCGATCGTCAGGATCCGGAGCTTGTTCGTGGCCTGGACCGCATCATAAGCCGCAATCGAGTCGGTGATGACGAGCTCGCTCAGCACCGACTTGTCGACCCGGGCCACCGCGCCGCCGGACAGGACCCCGTGCGTGCAATAGGCCACGACATCCTCGGCGCCGCCTTCACGGAGGGCCGCAGCCGCGTTGCAGAGGGTGCCGGCCGAATCGACGATGTCGTCGATCAGGATGCAGAAGCGGCCTGAAACATCGCCGATGATGTTCATCACTTCGGACTCGCCGGGCCGCTCGCGCCGCTTGTCGACGATGGCGAGCGGCGCATTGTCGAGCCGCTTCGCAAGGGCGCGAGCCCGAACAACGCCGCCGACGTCGGGCGAAACCACGGTGATCGGCCGTCCTGCGAAACGGGCCTGGATGTCGGCCGACATCACCGGCGCCGCGTAGAGATTGTCGGTCGGAATGTCGAAAAAGCCCTGGATCTGGCCCGCATGGAGATCGACGGAAAGCACGCGATTGGCGCCGGCGACGGTAATCAGATTGGCTACCAGCTTTGCGGAGATCGGCGTGCGCGGCCCGGGCTTGCGATCCTGACGGGCGTAGCCGAAATAAGGCAGCACTGCGGTGATCCGCTTTGCCGACGCGCGTCTCAGCGCATCGATGCAGATCAGCAACTCCATCAGATTGTCGTTGGCGGGATAGGCGGTCGACTGGACGACGAAGACGTCCTCGCCGCGCACATTCTCGTGAATCTCGACGAAGATCTCTTCGTCCGCGAACCGGCGCACGCTCGCCTGGGTGATCGGCAATTCGAGATATTTGGCGATCGCCTCGACGAGAGGCTGGTTCGAATTGCCCGAAAGGAGTTTCATGCCTTGGTCCGCTCTAAGACTTTGCTGTGACACCCCTTAGAGAGGCGGGGCGGCGCGGGAAAGGGGGCAGGCGGCGGGAGCGACGATGAGGGGCCGACCGATGGCAGAGCCGAGGCACGGAAGCGGTCCTGTCCGATCGGCGCGCGGCAGCATTGCCCTTTCCAGCTGACATTGCCGCTCGGGCCCGCCTTGCCTAGAGGCCGAGGATATGACCGTGATCACTCGCTTCGCCCCATCGCCGACCGGCCGGCTCCATGTCGGCAACATTCGGACGGCGCTGCACAACTGGCTTTGGGCGCGCAAGCATGGCGGCAGGTTCATCCTCCGCCTCGACGACACCGACCGGGAGCGCTCGAGCGAGGAAAATGTCGTCGCCATTCATTCGGATCTCCACTGGCTCGGGCTCGACCCGGACGAGGTGCATCGCCAGTCGGCGCGCTTCGACCGCTACGATTCGGCACTCGAACGGCTGGTCGCCGCCGGGCGGGCTTATCCGGCCTATGAGATGGCCCAGGAGCTGGAGCTCAAGCGCAAGGTGCTTCTCGGCCGAGGCAAGCCGCCCGTCTATGATCGGGCGGCGCTTGCGCTCAGCGACTCGGACCGGGCGCGGCTCGAGGCCGAGGGCAGGCGGCCGCACTGGCGCTTCAAGCTCGACCATGATTCCGCGATCGAGTGGAACGATCTTGTCCGCGGCCACCAGCAGCTCGATCCGACCCTGTTGAGCGATCCCGTCATTCGCCGCGAGGACGGCAGCTGGCTCTACATGCTGCCAAGCACCGTCGACGATATCGAAATGGGAGTCACCCATGTCGTCCGCGGTGAGGATCATGTCACCAATACCGGTCTTCAGCTGCAGATGTTCACGGCGCTTGAGGCGGAGCCTCCGGTCTTCGCTCACGAGGCGCTCCTCACCGGCTCGGAAGGCAAGCTTTCGAAGCGGCTGGGCTCGCTCGGCGTGGAGTCCCTGAGGGAATCCGGAATCGAGCCGATCGCGCTGCTGGCGAAGCTGGCGCGAATCGGAACCAGCCTTCCGGTCGAGCCGGTCATCGAGCCGGAGCCGCTCATCGAAACCTTCGATTTCGCGACGTTCGGCCGAGCGCCGGCCCGGTTCGATCTCGACGAGCTGGGCGCGCTCAATGCCCGGATCGTTCACCTGCTGCCCTTTGATCGGGTCCGGGACCGCCTCCCGCAAGGCATGGGCGAGGCGGACTGGTCGGCCATCCGCCCCAATCTCAAGACCGTCGCGGAGGCGGGCCAATGGTGGGAAATCCTGCACGGCCATGTCGAGCAGGCAGCCAGCGAGGAAGATCGCGACTTCCTGGCTCTGGCGGCGGAGACGGCTTCGGCGATCGAATGGTCCGAACGGCCGTGGCAGGACCTCGTCGCCCGGCTGAAGGAAGCGAGCGGTCGGTCAGGCAAGGCCTTGTTCCTGCCGCTTCGCCGGGCCCTGACCGGCCGTGACAGCGGGCCGGAAATGGCCGTGCTGCTGCCGCTGATCGGCAAGGCCGAATCGGTGGAGCGCCTTCGCGCTGCAGCCGCCCGGCCCTGACATTCGCTCTCGATCGATCCAGCGCCGAGAAATCGGTTATAGAATAACATGACGTGATGGTATATCATCAGAGCAGCCGCTGGGTCGGCGTTCGGCCCGTCGGTAATGCACTGAGGAGAAGAGCGATGGCCGAAGGAGGATATTATCAGCCCAAGCGAATGAGCCCCAGCAGCCTGGCGCTGGTGGTGCTTTTGCATGCGGGAGTGCTCGGAACCGTCATCATGATCAAGGGCCCCGAGTTCGTCCGCAAGTCGGATCCCACAATCATCTACGACGTTCCCGTGCCACGGGACCCTGAGCCGAGACCAGAGCCGCAGCCGCAGCCGAAAGACCAGCGTCAACCGCAACAGCCAAGCCTGGTCGACCTCACGCCACGGGTGATCGATCGACCCAGCGATCAACCTGCCTTCGACGATCGTCCACTTCCGCCACTCCCTCCGGTTGGAGAGGTCGGCGACCAGATCGTGCCTTCCCCACCCGCCGAGCGGCCGCTGCCGCCGCCGCCGGTCAGGACCGAGGCCGAATTCGATCCCCGCTACATCGACGATCTGCAGCCGCCCTATCCGCCTTCCGAACAGCGGGCCGAGCGTGAAGGCGTTGTTCGGCTCAGAGTGACGATCGGCGCCGATGGACGGGTCAAGGCGGTGGAGAAGCTGAGCGCGACCAGCGATGCCTTCTGGCAGGCGAGCGAGCGCCACGCCCGGGCCCGCTGGCGGTTCCGGCCGGCAATGCTGGACGGTCGTCCGGTCGAGAGCCGGAAGGTCCTCACCTTGACGTTCCGGCTTCAGGACCTCTGATCTCCGGGCAAGGGGTGGCGGTGGCCGCGGGGGCGCATTATCTTTGCCGTCATGCCCCTGCCCCGCCCCGCCTCTCCGCGCGTTCTTTGGAACGACCTACGCGCCTTTTGGAAGGAGAGGCCGCGGCACCAATGGATCGCGGCGCTGCTTTCGGTGCTGATGCCGATCGGAATTCTCGTCGCCTTCTATGTGGACGGCCAGACCAATCTCACGCCGCGTCAGACCATCTATTATGTCGAGAGCTGGCCCGCGGATCGCTCGGACGAGGAGATCAAGGCCAAGCAGAAAGCGGACATGGAGGCGCGCCGGGCGAGGGAAGAGCAAAGGCGCCGCGAATTCCAGCGGCTTGACGAAAATCTCAATCGGCTCGGAATTTGAGCGAGGCCGTCAGCGAGGACGAGCGCTGGATGGAGGCGGCGATCGCGCTCGGCGAGCGCGGTAGAGGGCGGACGGCGCCCAATCCCCATGTCGGCTGCGTTATCGTCAGAGACGGGGAGGTGGTCGGCCGCGGCTGGACCCAGCCGGGCGGGCGACCTCACGCGGAGGCCGTGGCGTTGGAACAAGCCGGCGACTCGGCCCGAAACTCCACTGTTTACGTGACTCTCGAGCCCTGTGCGCACGAAAGCCGGCGCGGTCCGGATTGCGCCGGACTGCTGGCCGCGGCCGCCCCGGCGCGGATCGTCGTCGCTGTCGTCGATCCGGATCCGCGAACCAACGGGCGCGGGCTGGAGCGGCTGCGGTCGACCGGAACGGAGGTCGCCGTCGGGATCCTCGCCGACGCTGCGGAACGTTCGCTGGCCGGATTCCTGAGCCGGGTCCGCCGGAGGCGTCCGTACATCACCTTGAAGCTCGCCATGTCACTGGACGGCAAGATCGCGCTTCCGTCTGGTGAAAGCCGCTGGATCACCGGCGAGGATGCGCGTGCCCATGTCCACCTGGAGCGCGCGCGGTCGGACATGATCCTGGTCGGACGCGGCACCTACCTGACCGACTCACCCCGCCTTGATGTCCGGCTCCCCGGACTGGAGGATCGGTCGCCTCGCCGCGCGCTGTTGACCCGGGGAGAAGCGGTGGAAGGTTGGACCCGGCTCGGCGCTCCGGAAGAAGTCTTCGATCTTGCCGACGTCAACGACCTGCTCGTCGAGGGCGGCTCGGCGACGGCGACCGCCTTTCTCGCCGCGGACCTGGTCGACCGGATGCTGATCTACCGAGCGCCAATCCTGATCGGTGCGGGCAAATCGTCGGTCGGCTATATCGGTCTCGACAGCCTTGCCGATGCCCACCGGCGGTGGCGACTGACGGAAACTCGGCTGCTTGGCATCGACCGGCTCGAAGTCTACGAGCGCGATCGGGTCTGACGCCCCCTACAGCGATCACAACGACAAAGGGCGAAGTGCATGTTTACCGGGATCATCACCGATGTGGGACGGATCGAATCCGTCGAGGCTCGCGGCGATCTGCGACTGCGCATCGGCTGCGGCTATGACATGGCGACCGTCGATCTTGGGGCTTCGATTGCTTGTTCCGGAGTCTGCCTGACCGTCGTCGACAAGGGGGACCGCTGGTTCGCCGTCGATGTTTCGGCCGAAACGCAGAGCCGCGCCGCGCCGGGCATGTGGGTGCAGGGCGCGCGCCTCAATCTCGAGCGGGCGCTTCGGCTCGGCGACGAATTGGGCGGTCATATTGTCACGGGCCACGTTGACGGTATCGGCCAGGTCGAGGGAGTCGAGCCTGTCGGCGACTCATTGTCGCTCAGCATCGCTGCGGCAGGGGACATCGCCCCTTATGTGGCGCAGAAGGGATCAATCGCCCTCGACGGCGTGTCGCTGACGGTCAATCGCGTCGAGTCGGACCGGCAGGGCGTGCGCTTCGGAGTCAATATCATCCCCCACACGGCCGCTCAGACGACCTTCGACGATGTGCGGCCTGGACGGCAGCTCAACATCGAGATCGACGTACTGGCCCGCTATATCGGGCGAATGCTTGAGGTTCGCAACGCTTCGATGTGATTGCCTGTTGCGGCATCACACGCGAATGTGATAGGCGCCGCCCATGAGCACCATTCTGATCGAGCGCCTGGTCGAAATCGTCTCGACCGGTGAGATGAGCCGGGCCGGCCTTGCCCGCGCCGCCGGCCTCCACCCCAATTCGCTGCGCAGGCTCGGCGAAGACGACTGGAATCCCACCGCCGACACCCTGCTGAAGCTGGAGCGCTTCCTTGCCAATGGAAGCCGGGGAGTCATGGCAACGGCCGAACAGATCATCGACGAGGCGCGGAACGGACGCATGTTCATCCTCGTCGATGACGAGGATCGGGAGAATGAAGGCGACCTGGTCATTCCCGCCCAGATGGCGACGCCCGAGGCGATCAACTTCATGGCGCGCCATGGCCGTGGGCTGATCTGCCTTGCGCTCACGAAGCAGCGCATCGACCAGCTCGGTCTTCCGTTGATGCCACGCCACAACGACAGCCGGCTGGAGACCGCTTTCACCATCTCCGTCGAGGCGAAGGAAGGGGTGACCACCGGCATATCCGCGGCCGATCGCGCTCGGACCATCTCGGTTGCGATCGACGCTTCGAAGGGCCCGGAGCATCTCGTCACTCCGGGACACGTTTTCCCGCTGGTTGCCCGCGACGGCGGGGTACTGGTTCGCGCCGGCCACACGGAAGCGGCGGTGGATGTTTCCCGTCTCGCCGGTCTCAATCCCTCGGGCGTGATCTGCGAGATCATGGGCGACGACGGAAGCATGGCCAGGATGGATGACCTGATCGCCTTCGCCCAGCTGCACAATCTGAAGATCGGGACGATTCGCGACCTGATCGCCTATCGGCTCAAGAAGGATCGCCTGGTCGAGCAGGTTGCCGAAGCGCAGTTCGAAAGCCGCTGGGGCGGGCTTTGGACGGCCAAGACCTTTCTCAACAAGGCTTCGGGCACCGAACAGATCGCCCTGGTGAAGGGACGGATCGATGCCGAGCAGCCGACGCTCGTCCGGATGCACTCGCTGAGCCTGTTTGCCGACGCCTTTGCGGAGGCCAATGAGCGCAGCGGATTGCTCGAAGGATCGATGAAGGCGATCGCGGCCGAAGGTTCGGGAGTCATCGTCGTCATCAATCGGCCGATGCCGGACGCCCTCAGCCAGGCGCTCAAGGTCCGGTCCGGCCAGGCGGCACAGCGCGACACCGAGCAGCTCCGCGACTATGGCGTAGGCGCCCAGATCCTCGCAGCGCTCGGAGTTCACGACATGATCCTCCTGACCAACAGCCATCACACCCCGGTGGCGCTGGCCGGCTACGGACTGACTATCGTCGGCGAACGGCCGATCCCGACGGTCTGCTGAAATGGCGCGGATCCTGATCGTCGAGGCCCGCTTCTACGGGCATCTCAATGACATGCTCCTGCAGGGGGCGCGCGAAGTCATCGAAGCGGCGGGCCACAGCCACGAAACCGTGACCGTGCCGGGTGCGCTTGAAATCCCCGGGGCTGTCGCGATCGCGGTCGAGAGCGGGCGGTTCGACGCCTATGTCGCGCTGGGTGTGGTGATCCGCGGCGAAACCTATCATTTCGAGATCGTCGCTGGCGAAAGCGCCCGGGGGCTGATGGCGCTGACCCTCGACGGCGTCGCCATCGGCAACGGCATTCTTACCGTCGAGAACGAAGCCCAGGCGATCGCCCGCGCCAGCCCCAACGACAAGAACAAGGGCGGCGAGGCGGCGAAGGCGGCCTTGGCGATGCTGGAGCTGCGCGACCGGCTCGCTTGACCCCAGGCCTGGCCGGTTCCAAGCGCGCGACCATGCCCGGCGCCGCTCCACCCCGCTTCGCATTTCCGGCGCTCCTGCTTGCCAATCTCGTTCTGGCACTCGGGCCGTGGCTGGTTCGGATGACGGATGTGGGGCCGGTTGCCGCCGGCTTCTGGCGTCTGTCGCTGGCGATCCCCGTCCTCGGCCTGTTGGCGCTTCGCCAGAGCCGGAGCGGGCCCTATCCCGGCTGGGGGCTGATCGCCGCCGTTGCCCTCGGCGGCCTCTTCTTCGCCGCCGATCTCGCCGCCTGGCACGAGGGGATCGAGAGAACCAAGCTGGCCAATGCGACGTTGTTCGGCAACTTCGCCAGCTTCCTCTTCGCCATCTACGGCTTCATTCTTCTGCGTCGGCTCCCGGCCGCGACTCAGGGCGTGGCGCTATTCCTGGCCGTGAGTGGGGCCGTGCTCCTGCTCGGAACGAGCTTCGAGCTCTCCCGCGACCATTTCACCGGCGACCTCTTTTCGCTGCTCGCGGCCTTCTTCTACGCGCTCTACCTGGTGATGGTCGACCGCGCCCGCCGAGCGATGGGTGCCTGGCAGGTACTCGCCGTCTCGACCGCGGCGGGGGCGCTCCCGCTTCTCCTTTTCTCGATCGCGCTCGGCGAACAGGTGCTCCCGGGCAACTGGACCCCGGTCCTGCTGCTGTCGCTCAGCAGCCAGCTCGTCGGCCAGGGACTGCTCGTCTACGCCATGGGCTATCTTTCGCCGGTCGTGGTGGGCCTCTGCTTCCTCACCCAGCCTATGGCTTCGGCCCTGATCGGCTGGATCGTCTATGACGAGCGCCTGTCCGCAATGGACGGCGCTGGCGCCCTCCTGATCTGCGCGGCCCTCGTCCTCATTCGGTTGCCGTCCGGAAAGGTTGCAACCAACGCCCCACCGGCTCATTGAGGCGCTGATGCTCGATCCGCGCGAAATGACCCTCGACGAGCTGCGTTCCGCTCTTGCGCCGCTGATCCCCGGCCATGCGACGTTCGACGGCTGGTCGGACGAAGCGCTTGCCATGGCCGCGAACGAGCTCGGGGTTCCACCTGAACGGGCGCGGCTCGCCTTTCCGGGCGGGCAGCCGCAAATGATCGACGGCTGGTTCGACTGGATCGACAAGGCCATGCTCGACGCCTTTCCGCCCGAGCGGATTGCGGCGATGAAGATCCGCGAACGGATTCGCGAGCTGATCCTGTTCCGCTTCGAAAGGATGCGGCCGCACCGCGAGGCGCTTCGGCGAGGATTGTCCATTCTCGCCATGCCGCAGAACGCGCTCGACGGCGCCCGGCTCGCGTGGCGATCGGCCGATCGGATCTGGAGAGTCGCCGGGGACAGCGCGACCGACTTCAATCATTATTCCAAGCGAGCGATTCTGATCGGCGTTTACGGATCCGCCACTCTGGTCTTCCTCGACGACGACAAGGAGGATCTCGCCGATAGCCGCGCTTTCCTGAACCGCCGGATCGACGACGTCATGCGGTTCGAGAAGTTCAAGGCAGGCTGGCGCGGAACCGGCGAACGCCTGCCTTCGCTGAGCCGGTTCCTCGGGCGACTTCGCTACCCCGTCGTTTAGACCTCTATTGATAATCGTTCGCAAGAACGTTAGGCCAACCCCTCATTCCTGCCTGGGGGACGGATGCCTCTTCGCCTGCTCTCGCTGACTCGGCGCCTCATGCCGCTCTGTCTTCTCGCCGCCCTGTGTCTTGCGTCAGCCGCCAGGGCCGACAGCTCGGCGGTTCAGACGACATGGCGCCTGCTCGACTATATCGCCGTCGATTATCGCGGTGCCGTTCAGGACGGCCGGGTGATCAGCCAGCTGGAATATGACGAGATGCTGGAATTCACCGGTTCGGTGCGCGAGCGGCTGACTCAACTGCCCCAGCATGCGCAGCGGCCGACACTCATCGCGGAAGCGGAGCAGCTTCAAACCGCGGTTGAGCGACGCGCCGCGCCGGCTGACGTCGAGCAACGGGCGCGAAGCCTCGCCGCTCGGCTTCTCGCCGCCTATCCGGTGCCTCTCGCTCCGGCGACAGCGCCGGATCCGGCCCGAGGTGCCGAGCTTTACGCCCAGCAATGCGCCTCCTGCCACGGTGCCGACGGAAGCGCCCGAACGCCGCTGGCCGAAGGCATGGATCCGCCCCCAATCGCCTTTACCGACCGCGAACGGGCGAGCGAGCGCAGTCTTTTTGCGCTGTACCAGGTGATCGATCAGGGGCTTGAAGGAACGGCGATGCAAAGCTTCGGCCATCTGCCGGCCGAGGACAAATGGGCGCTGGCCCTTCATTCGGGCCGCTTCGCCTATCCCGAGGCCCTGGCGGAGCAAGGCCGGCAGATCTGGGAAGCAGAGGCTGCCATTCGCGACCAAATCCCCGATCTCGAAGCGCTCGCCGGATTGACGCCCGCGACCCTCGCCGCCGCGATCGGCGAGGATCGGGCAAATGCCGTGATCGCCTATTTGCGCGCGAATCCGGAGGTCGTATCCCGAACGAGCGGCGGCCAGCCGCTCGCCGTGGCCCGCGACCTGCTTCGTCGCGGTCTCGCCGCCTATCGAGCCGGCGATCGTAGCCAGGCGCAGGAACTGATACTCGCTTCCTATCTTGAAGGGGTGGAGCCGGTCGAGGCCCTGCTCAATGCTCGCGACCCGCAGCTGGTCGCCGACGTCGAGCGCGAGATGGGCGCGCTGCGGGCAGCCATTGGCCGCCATTCGCCTGCGGAGGATGTGGCCGCCCGGACGGAGCGGCTGCTGGCCCTGTTCGGCCAGGCGGATGCTGCGCTTGCGCCGGAAGCGGGGAGCAGCGCATCGACCTTCCTCGGCGCCTTCGCGATTCTTCTCCGCGAAGGGCTCGAAGCCCTGCTGATCGTGATCGCGATGATCACTTTCCTCATCAAGGCGGAGCGCCGGGAATTGCTGCGCTACGTTCACGCCGGCTGGGCCGCGGCGCTCGTCGCCGGAATTGCGACCTGGTGGGCGGCAAGCCATCTCTTCACGATCAGCGGCGCCGACCGCGAAGTGACCGAAGGCTTCGGAGCCTTGCTCGCGGCGGTCGTGCTGCTCTTCGTCGGGATCTGGATGCACGGCAAGGCCCAGGCCGGTGCCTGGCAGCGCTACGTCCAGGAGAAGCTCGATCGCGCGCTCAGCCGGGGCTCGGCCTGGCTGTTGTTCGGCTTGGCCTTCGTTGCGGTCTATCGCGAAGTGTTCGAAACCATCATCTTTTACGCCGCACTCGGGGCTCAGGGGCAGGAAGGCGCGATGCTCGGCGGGATTGCCGTCGCCGCCGCTCTGCTGGCCCTCATCGCCTGGGCGATGCTTCGCTACAGCAAGCGACTGCCCATAACCAAATTCTTCCAGTACAGCTCGGTGCTGATCGCCGTTCTCGCCGTCATCCTCGCGGGGAAAGGGTTCGCCGCCCTTCAGGAGGCGGGGCTGATCGGCGTCACTCCGCTGCTCGCCTTCCCGCGGAGCGAGATCCTCGGGCTCTATCCCACGCTCGAAACGGTGGTCGCGCAGCTCGTCACCGCGCTTCTCCTTGCCATGGGGTTCCTGCGCTCGCGCCGTGCTGCCGCCGCCGCCATGGCTTGACCCGCTTGGCGGCGGGGAACGGTTGTCCTATGCGGTGAGCCTGGATCGAGGAGAATGAAATGGCGGGCGTGAACAAGGTCATCCTGGTCGGCAATCTCGGCGACGACCCGGAGGTGCGCTCCCTCAACAATGGCGGCGAGGTCGTGAACCTTCGAGTCGCCACTTCGGAGAATTGGAAGGACCGTGACGGCAACCGCCAGGAACGGACCGAGTGGCACCGAGTGGTCATCTTCAACGAGAATCTCGGCCGAGTCGCGAAGCAATTCCTTCGCAAGGGCTCCAAAGTCTATCTTGAAGGGCAGCTTCAGACCCGCAAGTGGACCGACAATTCGGGCCAGGACCGTTATTCGACCGAAGTCGTCCTCCAGCGCTTCCGCGGCGAACTCGTCCTGCTCGACAGCCGTGGCGGTGGGGGAGGCGGCGGCGGCGGTGCGGGCTTCGGCGATGATTATGGCGACAGCTTCGGCGGTGGCTCGAACGAGTTCGGCGCGCCTTCGCGGCAGCCGTCACGGCCGCAGCCAGCGTTCGATACCGACCTGGACGACGACGTTCCCTTCTAAGGACGTGCGAACTGCATGGACTCGGGCAGGATCTTGCGCCGACTGGCGGCGCTTGAACCTGTCTACGATCCTTTGAGCTTGTCCCTCAGTGCAGCCAGGGAACCGAACGGCCCGGCTTCTTCCTCCGTTTTGACCCCGGCCTTGCGGAGGGCTTCTTCCGCCCCGGGCGAGCGAGGATAAGGATTGAGGCTCAGAGCCAAAGTCTCGGCGACGGCTTCACCGAGATCGACCGCCGCTTCGTCATAGAAGACGACGTCCATCTCGCTTTCGCTGAGCTCCACTTCCTCGTCGGAGCTCGTCCCCTCGGGATGCGGCCGAAAGACGATGTCGAACGGCTCGTCCAGGCGGTCCTCGACCGGCTCCGAAGTGGCGACGCAGCTTTGAACGACTTCGGCTTCGAGCCGGCCTTGTGCGATGACTTCGCTGCCCCTGCGCTTCAGCGAGGCTTCGGCCTTGAGCTGCGCGATCGACTGCAGCCCGAACCGCCGGGCGAGTGCGACCCGCTCCTCTTCACCGGCCTCGATCGTCATCTGTCGCGGCGTTTCACCCAGAGTGTCTACCCGGATCCTGCGGCTGAACTCGGGGACGGTCACAACTCGCCCTTCATCAACTGAGCGAGGGAGCGGGCATAAAGCGCCTGTTGAAACCGGCCGAGAGCTTCGCTCACCCGTTCGACGGCTTCCTCGGTGGGCGGCGACTCGTGAAAAATGTTGCGTCGAACCGCCGTGGCGAAGGCCTCGCTGCCGGGCTCGGCACCGCGAAACGCCGACAGCCTTCCGCCAAGCGCGCTGACCATCTTCCCCAGATGCTTTCCCACGACATAGTCGCCGATTCCAATCTGTCGCAGGGTTCCATCCATGTCGTCGATGAAGACTTCCGTCAGGAGAACGGACGGGCCCTTGCCCGCTTCGCCTTCGGCCTCCAGCCGGATGAGCACCAGCGCGGTCAGCGCGGCCAATATGTCGAAACGGCCGTCAAGCGAGTCCGGCACCTGGCCTTCCCGATACCAGAGGGGATCCCGGCCAGCGGAAACAATCGCCCGGTAGAGGGGCTGGAGCGCTTCGCGCTGCTTCGTTTCGCCGAAAATGCGCTGCAAGAGGGACAAGGGACTTCCCGTTGGAAAATGGGGCGGCTTGCGCCGGTTAGGCGATGTTCATATTGGAAGGGCTAGTCAAGTGCGGCGCCCCGTCGGGCCGGCAGCACGATCAGGAGAATCGACCAAGATGAGCTTCCGGCAAGGATCACGCGTCGCCCTCGCGGCCATTTTCGGTGCCGCCTTGCTGGGCGGTTGCGCCTCGATCCGCGATCATCAGGGTCATGTGCTCGACGAAACGCTGGTGACGGCGATCCAGCCTGGCGTCGATAATCGCGATTCCGTAGCCGGGACGCTCGGTCGGCCCACCTTCGTCGGGCAGTTCGACCAGCGCGACTGGTACTATGTTTCGCGCGAGACGAAGCAACTGGCGTTCAACATGCCTCGCCCGACCGAGCAGACCGTTCTCCACATCCGATTCGACGAGGCCGGCAACGTCCAGCAGGTCAATCGTACAGGGCTCGAGCTGGTCACCCGGATCGACCCAAGCAACGAAAGGACGCCGACGCTTGGCCGACGGCGCAGCCTGTTCGAAGAGCTGTTCGGCAATATCGGCGCAGTCGGTCAGGCCGGTCGCGGCGGCCAGACCGCCGACAACCCGCAATAACGTCGTTCTCGGCTACTGAACGATCCGGCCGGCGGCGAGCACCGCAAGAGTCACCAGGTCCGAAGCCGTCGCCGTCATCGGGGCGATCTGAACATTCTGCTTCATGCCGACCAGCATCGGCCCGATCACGGCGTCTCCGCCGAGTTCCTTGACCAGCTTGGCGGAGATGTTCGCGGTCTGCAGGCCCGGCATGATGAGGACATTGGCGGGGCCGGTCAGCCGGCTGAACGAATAGACTCGCTGAAGCGAGGGGTTCAGCGCAACGTCCGGCGCCATCTCGCCCTCATATTCGAAATCGACGTCCGACCGGCGGTCCATCAGCTTCACGCCTTCGCGGATCCGGTCCAGATAATTGCCTTCGGGATTGCCGAAGTTGGAGTAGGACAGGAACGCGACTCGCGGCTCATGACCCATTCGCCGCGCCACCTGGGCGGTGTGAATCGCAATCTCGACGAGTTGCTCCGGAGTCGGCCTTTCGGTCACGGTGGTGTCCGCAATGAACACGGTATGGCTCTGTCCGACGAGGACGTGGATCCCGAACGGCGTCACTCCGTCCTTCGAATCCAGAACCCGCCGAACTTCGCGCAGGCTCTGGGCGTAGGTGCGGGTGACGCCGGTGATCATCGCATCGGCCTCGCCGATCGCGAGTAGCGAAGCCGCGAAGATGTTCCGGTCCTGCTTCACCATCCGATCGGCCTCGCGAGCCAGATAGCCGCGGCGCTGGAGCCGCCGGTAAAGCAGGTCGGCAAGCTCCGGAACGCGCGGATAGTTGCGGCTGTTGAGAACCTCGTACGATTCCGGATCTTCGACCCCGAGCGCGCGCAGCCGGTCGTGAACATCGTCGCGGCCGACCAGCACCGGAACGCCATAACCGCCGTCGCGGAAGGCGATCGCCGCTCGAAGCACCACATCTTCCTCGCCCTCGGCGAACAGGACGCGGCGCGGATTGGCCCGGGCCGCTTCGTAGGCGAGGGTCAGCACCGACGTCGTCGGATTGAGGCGGGCGCGCAGCGTGGTGCGGTAGGCCTCCATGTCCTCGATCGGCTTTTGCGCGACTCCGCTGTCCATCGCCGCCTGGGCGACGGCCGCCGGGACGACTTCCATCAGGCGGGGATCGAAGGGGGCGGGAATGATGTAATCGGCGCCGAAGCTCTGGGCGCGGCCGCCATAGGCTGCAGCGACTTCTTCCGGCACTTGCTGCCGCGCGAGATCGGCGAGAGCCTGGGCCGCCGCGATCTTCATCTCGTCGTTGATGGTGGTCGCTCGAACGTCGAGCGCGCCGCGGAAGATGAATGGGAAGCCGAGCACGTTGTTGACCTGGTTCGGATAGTCGGACCGGCCGGTGGCGATGATGGCGTCGGGCCGCGCCGCCTTGGCATCGGGGGGGGTGATCTCCGGATCGGGATTGGCCATGGCGAAGATGATCGGCCTGGGCGCCATGTCCTTCACCATTTCCGGCTGCAGCGCGCCGGCGGCGGAAAGGCCGAGGAAGACGTCGGCGCCGACCAGCGCCTCCGCCAGCGTGCGCGCCTCCGTACTGGCGGCATGGGCGGACTTCCACTGGTCCATCCCGTCCTCGCGCCCCTGATAAATGACGCCCTTGCGGTCGCACATGATGACATGGTCGTGGCGGACGCCCATTGCCTTGATCAGTTCGGTGCAGGCGATCGCTGCCGCTCCGGCGCCGTTGACGACCACTCGAACGTCCTTGAGGTCGCGGCCGGTGAGGTAACAGGCGTTGATCAGACCGGCAGCGGTGATGATCGCGGTTCCATGCTGGTCGTCGTGGAACACCGGGATGTTCATCCGCTCGCGAAGACTCTGTTCGATGATGAAGCAGGCCGGAGCGGCAATGTCCTCCAGGTTGATCCCGCCGAAGCTCGGCTCCAGCAACGCCACGGCGTTGATGAAGGCGTCGACGTCTTCGGTCGCGAGCTCGAGGTCGATCGAATCGACATCGGCGAAGCGCTTGAACAGCACCGCCTTGCCTTCCATCACCGGCTTCGAGGCAAGGGCGCCGAGATTGCCGAGGCCGAGAATGGCGGTGCCGTTGGAAATCACCGCAACGAGATTGCCCTTGGCGGTATAATCGTAGGCACTGGCGGGATTCTCGGCGATCGCTCGAACCGGGACCGCGACTCCCGGCGAATAAGCGAGGCTGAGGTCGCGCTGGGTCGCCATCGGCTTGGAGGCGATGATCTCGATCTTGCCGGGCCGGCCGCCGGCGTGAAACTCCAGCGCCTCGGCTTCGGAAAATTTGACGTTGCTTCCCTCGCTCACCGGCGCCCTCCTTGTTCTGCAGCCGCTGTAGGCCGTCAGGCGACGCGGGGGCAAGCCTGCGCCGATTGCTGTCTAGAAACTGATCCCCGGACGGAGGACCAGCTGGAAGAATGCGAGGAGGAGCAGGGCTCCGGCGCCGAGCCAAGGCAGCGCGGCCCCCGGCCGGGGAGGCCCGCCCGCTGGGGCGGTCGGCCGCCAGGCGCCCGCTTGCAGCCAGGCGGCGGCGAACCAGCTTGCAAGCAGTGGCCAGAACAGGACCTCCACCGGCTCCCGCGGGATTCGATATGGGATGATCAAAGGCAGTCCGATCAACGCCGGCAGGGTGGCCGACCTGAGCAGGAATCGCCTGGGGTCGAGCCCGTCGGGCAACAGCGCCAGGAAGGTTCTTCTGAGCCACAGAACCGATGGCGGGAGGGCCGCCAGTGCGGCGAGTCCGATCAGGGTCTTGGAACCGGTATCAAGTCCCAGAAAGTCCATTGCCCGACCGGTATCATTCTGCGGCAGCGCGGCGCCGAGCGTGAACTGGGGCAGCGACTGGGCAAGCCCGTGATAGGCCATCCAGATCGCGAACAATCGGAAGCCCTGATTGCCCGATCGCGCGGTGCGCAGCCAGAAGAGAAAGCCCAGGCCCGTCAACAGGATGGCGAAGGCGCCGGTCCCTTGGAAGAGTTCGGCGAGCGGGTGCTCGCCTTCCCAATCGTGATTGTTGTGGAACAATGTCGGGGTGAGACCCGGAGTGAGAGCCTTTGGAAGGACGAGAAAGACCTCCTGGACGAAGAAGGTGAGATTGAAGGCGAGGACATAAGCGAGCGTCGAGGCAGCGCTCAGCCGCCAGTCCAGGACGGCCCTACTTGGCGGCGGCCGGTGCAGCGGCCCGGCGAGTCGAAGAGCGGCCGGTCCGACCACCAGCGCGAGGCCGAACGCGACGAGGGCAAGGGTCGGGTCCATCAGCAGGTTCGATAATGGCAGGGCACACCCGCTCGCAAGCCGCGGAAAGGGCGTTCCGCTCCTGGTCGGGAAGCCTTATCGATGGCGCATGGCAACTCAGTTGAAGTCGGGCTCGGCGCCTACGCCGATGATGGCGCAGTATCTTGCGCTCAAGGCCGAGGCTCCGGACTGCCTGCTCTTCTATCGGATGGGGGACTTTTTCGAGCTCTTCTTTGATGATGCCAAGGTGGCGGCACAGTGCCTCGACATCGCCTTGACGGCACGTGGCGAACATGAAGGCGAGCCGGTGCCGATGTGCGGCGTGCCCATCCACGCCGCGGAATCCTATCTTGCCCGGCTGATCAGGGCCGGCCACCGAGTCGCCATTGCCGAGCAGACCGAAAGCCCGGCGGAAGCAAAGAAGCGAGGCTCCAAATCGGTTGTGAACCGGGCGATCGTCCGGGTGGTGACGGCCGGCACGCTGACCGAAGAGTCACTGCTGGACTCGCGCGCCGCCAACTGGCTCGTCGCGGTCGCAAAAGCCGGCGATCGCTACGGCATTGCCGCAGCCGACATTTCCACCGGCCGCTTCGAGCTGAGCTCCATCCCGCTGGCGACTCTCGATGCCGAACTCGCCCGTCTTTCGGCTGCGGAGATCGTCTCCCCAGAGCCGATTGCGGGCGCCCAGGAGCGCAAGACCGGGTTCGACAGCCTGGTCGCGGAGCGGCGTTTGAAACAGCGGTTCGGAGTCCTCACGCTCGACGGCTTCGGTCAGTTCGATCGGCCCGCTTTGTGCGCAGCCGGCGGCCTGCTCGCCTATCTCGACGAAGTGGCGCGGGATTCGCTCCCCTTCATTCGACCGCCGGTGCCGGTTTCGGCCGCCGATCATATGATGATCGACGCTGCCACGAGGGAAAGCCTCGAGCTCACCGTCTCCGCTTCCGGAACCCGGGGCGGCAGCCTGCTCGCCTCGGTCGACCGGACGGTCACGGGGGCCGGTGCCCGGCGCCTTGCCGCCGAACTCGCGGCACCGCTGCTCGACCGGGGCCGGATCGAGGCTCGCCTCGAGCTTGTTTCCCTGTTCGAGCGGGAGGGGGGGCTTCGGGAAGGATTGCGCCGACAGCTTCGGGCCCTGCCCGATATCGGGCGCGCCCTCGGGCGACTGGTCGCCGGTCGCGGCGGCCCTCGGGACCTTGGCCAACTCCGGGACGGCCTGGATGGCGCGCAGCGGCTGCATGATCTTTTGAACCGCACGCCGGTCAAGCCAAGCTTGCTCGGCAACCATCTCGCCAATCTGACCGGCCACGGCGAACTGGTCGACCTCCTGTCGCGCGCGCTGGTGCCGGTCCCCCCGATCGACGCTTCGCAAGGCGGCTATATCGCCGAGGGCTATGACGCCGCTCTCGATGCCTTGCGGGCAACCGGAGGCGAAGGACGCCGGGCCATTGCCGCACTCGAGGCGCGGTACCGGGCCGAAACGGGGATCGCCTCGCTCAAGATCAGGCACAACAACGTGCTCGGCTATCATGTCGAGGTTCCGGCCCGGAATGCCGACAAGCTGATGGCGGCCGATTCCGGCTTCACCCACCGCCAGACCCTTGCCGGGGTCGTTCGCTTCAACGCGGCCGACCTCCATGAGCAGGCGATGCGGGTCGGTCAGGCGAGCGCAAACGCCCTCGCCGCCGAGTCCACCCATTTCGAGGCGCTGGTCGGAACCGCGCTTGTCCGGGCCGAGGCGATTGCCGCAACGGCCGACGCCCTCGCCGGCCTCGACGTCGCCGCGGCGCTGGCCGAGCGGGCCGTCGAAGGCGGCTGGTGCCGACCCCTCTTCACCGAGGAGAATTGCTTCGACGTCGCCGCCGGCCGCCATCCCGTGGTCGAGGAAGCGCTCGCCTCCGCCGGCGAGCGTTTCGTGGCCAACGACTGCCGCCTCGGCGCGGACAAGAGGCTGTGGCTCGTCACTGGGCCGAACATGGGCGGCAAGTCCACCTTCCTTCGCCAGAACGCCTTGATCGCCATCCTTGCCCAGGCGGGTTCCTATGTTCCCGCGGCCAGTGCAACCCTGGGCCTCGTCGACCGGCTGTTCAGCCGGGTCGGGGCCTCGGACAATCTCGCCCGGGGCCGTTCGACCTTCATGGTCGAAATGGTCGAGACCGCCGCGATCCTCTCTCAAGCCACCGATCGCAGCCTCGTCATCCTCGACGAAGTGGGGCGCGGCACCTCCACCTATGATGGACTTGCGATCGCCTGGGCCGTGGTCGAGGCAATCCATGACAAGTGCCGTTGTCGTTGCCTGTTCGCGACCCATTATCATGAACTGACCCGGCTGGCGGAGCGGCTCGATGGCTTGTCGCTTCATCATGTTCGGGCCCGCGAATGGCGCGGCGATCTTGTCCTGCTTCACGAGCTTGCGAGCGGCCCCGCCGACCGAAGCTACGGGATTGCCGTCGCGAAGCTGGCGGGGCTACCCGCGGACGTGCTGGCGCGGGCCAAGGCAGTGCTTGCAAAGCTCGAGCAGGGCCGGGCCGCGACCGGCGGGATAGCCGCAGGGCTTGATGATCTTCCGCTTTTTGCCGCCGCCGCCGGTCCTGAGGCGGCCGAGCCCGATCCGGTCCACATGGCTCTGAACGAAGTGGAACCCGATTCGCTGTCGCCGCGGGAAGCGCTGGAGCTGGTCTACCGGCTCAAGCGGCTCCAGGCGGAGAAAGGCTGATGGCGGGTCCTCTGGCTGCCATTCCGAACCGGCGCCAGATCATCGATCGACGCGCTCTGGCCGAACATATGGCGAGCGCCGACCGCGGTTCCGCAGCGGCCCTTCTGAAGGAAGCGCTGGCCTCCGGCCGAGCCGAAATCGCCCGACGGCTGGAGGAAAAGCCTTATGCGGGAACCGAGACGGCCGCGGCTTACGCTTTTCTGACGGACCAGATCCTTCGCCTTGTCTACGACTATGTCACCGAGCGGCTGCACCCGCTGGCAAATCCGACCACGACCGAGCGCCTGCTGCTGATGGCGGTGGGCGGCTACGGGCGAGGCGAGATGGCGCTTCACTCCGACGTCGACATCGCCTTCGTCACTCCCTGGAAGCCCAATCACTGGACCGAAAGCGTCGTCGAAGCGATCCTTTATCTTCTGTGGGACCTTGGCCTCAAAGTGGGTCAGTCGACGCGCAGTGTCGAGGAACTGGTCCGGATCGCCGCAGCCGACCACACCGTCCGAACGGCCTTGCTCGAGTCGCGGTTCGTCTGGGGAGACGAGCTGCTTTTCGACGAGGTTCAGGCGCGCTTCTGGAACGATGTCGCTTCCGGCAACATCCGGGCCTTCGCAAAGGAGAAGCTCGACGAACGCGATTCGCGCCACCAGCGGATGGGCGACAGCCGCTACGTCGTCGAGCCGAACGTCAAGGAAGGCAAAGGCGGCCTCCGTGATCTCCACGCCCTCTTCTGGATCGGCAAGTTCGCCTATCGCCTCGAATCCGTCGCCGGCCTGGTCGATGTCGGCCTGCTGTCTTCGGTGGAGTTGGGTCAGTTTCAGCGGGCCGAGCGGTTCCTGTGGGCGGTACGCTGCCATCTGCACGTCATTGCCGGCCGTGCCGAGGAACGCCTGACGTTCGACTATCAGCGCGAGATTGCGGCGCGGATGAACTATGCCGACCGACCAGGCAAATCGCCGGTCGAGCGATTCATGCGGCACTACTTCCTCCACGCCAAGACGGTCGGCGACCTCACGGGAGTGTTTCTCGCGCATCTCGACGAGAAGTTCGCGCGCCGAGGGCAGCGGCTCTTCTACCTGCCCGCGCTGAGACGGCGGCCGAGGCGACTCGAAGGCTTCATGCTCGATCGCGGCCGGCTTGCCGTTCCGGACGAGGACTTCCTCGCCGAAGATCCGGTTCGGCTGATCCAGATGTTCGCTCTCGCGGACCGCTATGAGCTGGAGACCCATCCGCTCGCAATGCGTTCGGCCGCTCGGCACGCAAAGTTGATCGATTCGGCGGTGCGGTCCGATCCTCGGGCCAATGCATTCTTCCTCGATGTGCTGACCAGCCCGCGCGACCCGGAAACCGTCCTGCGCTGGATGAACGAAGCCGGCGTGTTCGGGCGCTTCATTCCCGATTTCGGCCGTGTGGTCGCCCGGATGCAGTTCGACATGTACCATCATTACACGGTGGACGAGCATTCGATCCGGGCCATCGGTCTGCTTTCGCGGATCGAGCGGGGGGAGCTGAAGGCGGACCACCCACTCGCGACCGCGCTGATCAAGCGGATCTCTTCCCGCCGGGTCCTGTACGTTGCCGTTCTTCTTCACGACATTGCCAAGGGTCGAGGCGGCGACCACAGCCAGCTCGGCGCCGAAGTCGCCCGCTCCCTTTGCCCCAGGCTGGGTCTCACCGACGCGGAGACCGAGACCGTCGCCTGGCTGGTGCGCTGGCACCTCCTGATGTCGGCGGCCGCCTTCAAACGGGATCTCGCCGATCCCAAGACGATCCAGGACTTCGCCGATCGGGTCAAAAGCCTGGAGCGATTGCGCTTGTTGTTCATCCTTACCGTGGTCGACATTCGCGCCGTTGGTCCCGGTACCTGGAACAGCTGGAAATCGCAGCTGCTCCGGGAGCTGTTCGAACGCGCCGAAGAGGTCCTTCGGCTCGGCCACAAGCAGAAGGGGCGCAAGGAACGGATTGGGGCGGTCCAGGACGGATTGGCGGAGCGGCTCGGCTGGGAGGAAAGCCGCTTTGCCCGGCTGACCTGGCGGCTGCCGGACAGCTACTGGCTGGCGGAACCTGCCGAGGTGATCGACGCCAACGCCCGGCTGATCGATTCCGCCGATCGCCATCCTGATCGGGTGAAGCCGGTGGAATTGCGGGCCGTCGGGGAGCGCGGTGCGACCCTGGTGACGATCTATGCGAAGGATCGTCCCGGTCTCTTCTATCGCGTGGCCGGGGCGATAAGTCTGGTGGGCGGCAATATCATCGATGCCCGAATCCACACCACCGACGACGGCATGGCGCTCGACAATTTCCTCGTCCAGGACATGACCGGCAGCCTGTTCGAGGATCCGCGTCAGCTGGAGCGGCTGGAGCAGGCCGTTCTCGCAGCGGTGGGTGGACAGGAGCCGCAGTCGGACAGGCTGGCGGCTCGGCCGCTGCCGCGTCGCCGGGCGGAAGCCTTTTCGATCCAGCCGGCGGTGTTCATCGATAACCAGGCTTCAAGCCGCTACACCGTCGTCGAAGTAAATGCCCGGGATCGCGCGGCCCTCCTTTCCGAGCTGGCGCAGGCGATCTACCGGTCGAAGGTCACGATCCGAAGCGCTCACATCGCCACCTATGGAGAGCGAGCGGTCGATGTCTTCTACCTTGCCGACCTGGACGGCGCCAAGATCGACAAGCCCGGCAAGCTGAAGACGCTTCAAGCGCGCCTGCTGAAAGCGGCGGCCGGAGACAGCGCCGCCAAACGCCCAACCCAGAAAGGAAAGGCCCCCGCCGTCGCCGGCAGGGGCCCGCCCCCTTCAACCGCTTCCGTGACGATTAGAAGCGGAAGCGACCGGTGATCCCATAGGTCCGCGGCTCGGCAAGATAGCTGGTAAAGAGCTGATTGGCCGTTCCGCCGAAGGCCTGGACCTGAGCGCGGCTGTTGGAGCCCTGGAATGGGGCATTGAACGCGACCTGCTGATAATCGGTGTTGAACAGGTTCTGCGCCCAGAGCTCGACAGCCCAGCGCTGGCCGGGGCCGCGGATTCCGAGACGCGCATTGATGACCGCGAAGGAATCCTGCTCCTTTTCGGGGAACAGGTCGGAACCGGTATTGAAGTCGGAGGTCAGGCGGCCATCGACATAGACCAGACCCGTCAGCCCCGAGCCGCCGATTTCCGGAGTCCAGGTGACGGAAGCGGTCGCGACGATCTCCGGGGCGTTCGACAGATTGTCCCCGGGCAGCAGGAACAGCGCCGGATCCAGCGGTGAACCCGTGTCCTGGCCGACGAGATCATCGGCGTAGCGAGTGTCGGCATAAGTGAAGCCGGCAGTCATCTGCAGGTCCCGGCGCGGGTAGATGGCAGCCTCGACTTCGACGCCGGTGGTCGTCACACCCGCGTTAACGTCGTCCGGGTCGCACCTTCCGGTGGCTCCACTCAGATCGGAATCGGTGGTGCCCAGGTCGGCGCTGCAGCCATTGATGTTCTGGACCAGGAAGACCGAGCCGTTGAACGTGTTCAGCTGGAAATTGCTGAAGCGCTGGTGGAACGCCGCGACGTTGACCAGGAAACGCCGCTCGGTCCACTTGAAGCCGACTTCGAAGGCGTTGACGATTTCCGGGTCGAACTGGAGATTGGCCGTGCCGAATCCGGGGCCCCGGCCGCCGAACTGGCGGGGATCGCCGGGCGCGAAGATCGGCTGACCGAGCGCCGAGCGATCGAGATTGAAGCCGCCCGCCTTGTAGCCGCGCGAATAGCTTCCATAGAGCAGGAAGTCGGGATCCGGCTGATAGGAGAGCACGCCGGTTCCGGTCCATTCGCTCTCGTCGCGGGAATCGGAGAGGTTGAGCGAGCTGAGGGCGCTGGACGAGTTGCCCTGGCAGGTCAGGTTGACGATTCCGGCGATCAGCGGCTGGAGCTGCGCCGGCAGCGGCGTCGCGCCGCCGGTCAGGAACGGAGCGTAGAAGGCCTGCTGGACCGGACAGGCCGTATTGGTGTTGTTGAAATTGGCCGAGAAATCCTTGTTTTCGTTGGTGTACCTGAGGCCGATCGTCAGGCTGAAATTGTCCGTGATGTTGAAGATGTTGTGGGTGAACAGCGCCCAATTGGTGCTGTCCTGGAAATAGTTTGAAACATTGTCGCCGACATTGTTGACGGTGCTCAGCCGGTCCAACCCGGCAAGCACGAGGGGCGCCGCAGCACCGAAGCCGGCCGCAAACGCCTGGCGTGCGGTTACTCCGGGGGCCACCAAACCGGTGCTGAGGCAGCCTGGATTGGCAGGGTTGCGGAGTGCCGGGTTGGGGTTGACGGTGGCGACAAGGCGGCAGGAGGCGAAGGCGCCATATTGCGAGCCGAAACGAAGGTTGTCGCGGACGTGCAGGTCCTCGTTGGCGAAATAGCCGCCGACGAGCCAGTCGAGGAACCCGTCGAAGGCGGAGCCCTGAAGGCGGATCTCCTGAGTGAAGGTGCGGAACTCGCGGAAGGCGTTGTCGTCATCGTCGCGCCGCAGGATGTCGACATTGGTATAGTCGGTGTCCGAGGGGAAATAGTTGATATAGTCGCGATAGGCGGTGATCGAGGTCAGAGTCGCGGGACCGAGATCATAGTCGATCTGAAGCGAGATACCCCAGTCCGTGGTCTCGCCTTCGTAGGTCGTCCCCGGGGTGATGGCGATCTGGCGGTTGTACGGGTCGCCGATCGACGGGAAGACGCCGCCCAGGCTCTGCAGCACGTCGAGGATTCGGTTGCCGGTCGGCGAGCCGCCTTCGCCCGGCTGGCGATAGGCAAAATCTCCCGGGACGCCGGGGGTGGGATCATAGGTCTCCCGGGTTTCCACGAAGACGGCACCGCAGCAGGATTCGCTTCGGGTCGAGAAGTCGCCGATCAGGCGCATGCTCAGGGCGTCGTTGGGCTCGAAGAGCAACTGTCCGCGCGTGAAGATGCGATTACGGTCGTTGACTCGTTCTTCGGTCCCGCCGGCGGCATTGACGACATCGTAGAAGCCGTCACGGCGCGCGTAGACAGCATCGAGCCGGAAGGCGAGACTTTCGGATATCGGTCCGGTAACCGCTCCAGACGCCCGGACATAGTCGTAATTGCCGTAGGAAAGCTCGGCGAAGCCGCCAAACTGGAATTCGGGGCGGCGGGTGATGACATGGATCAGACCGGCAGACGCGTTGCGCCCGAACAATGTGCCCTGCGGACCGCGAAGCACCTCGATCCGCTCGACTTCGCCAAGCTCGTTGAGACCGATTCCGGAGCGTGAGCGGTAGACACCGTCGATGAACACGGCGACCGAGCTTTCGAGACCCGGATTGTCGCCCACCGTGCCGATGCCGCGGATCCGGGCGGAGCCGTTGCCTTCGCTGCCGGTCGACGAGACCAGAAGGGAGGGCGCAAGCTGGTTGAGCTGCCGGATGTCGTTCGCACCGGAATTCTGCAGCTGCTCGCCCCCCACCGCCTGGACCGCGAGCGGAACGTCCTGAAGCAACTGCCGACGGCCCTGCGCCGTGATGACGATGTTCTGGCCCTGCCCCTGGTCGGGATCGGCATTCTGGACCGCTGCGTCCTCGGTCGGACTGGAAGAGGTCGGCGGCTCTTCAGGGCCGGTTCCGGGTTGCGCATAAGCCGGCGCGGCAATGGCGGCAAAGCTGGCAGACAGCAGCCAAATGGTCTTCATCCTACCCCTCCCAAATTGGTTTGTTTGGGAAAAAGCTAACCCGGATGTGACCTTTCCGCCAGCGGAAAAACCGCAGTTTCCCGTAGCTTTGCGGAGTTTTATGGCAAATCCGCAACAGAATAGTTGCAACTTGCAACGGGCAAATCCAGCTTCCGCTACGGAAAGCTGGATTTCGCCGGAGGCTGCGGATTTGCGATTATCAGCGCGGCGCCAGCACCATCAGCATCTGGCGGCCTTCCATTCGGGGATGCTGCTCGACCTTGGCGGTTTCGGCGACGTCCGCCTGCACCCGCTGGAGCAGCTGCATCCCGAGCTCGCCATGGGCCAGTTCGCGGCCGCGGAAGCGCAAAGTGACCTTCACCTTGTCGCCTTCCTCGATGAACTCGTGGATCTTGCGCATCTTCACGCCATAATCGTGATCGTCGATGTTCGGACGCATTTTGATCTCCTTGATCTCCTGCGTCTTCTGCGACTTGCGGGCAAGATTGGCCTTCTTCTGCGCCTCGTACTTGTACTTGCCGACATCGAGGAACTTGCAGACCGGCGGGTCGGCGTTGGGCGACACTTCGACCAGGTCGAGCCCGGCTTCCGCGGCCTGCTCGATGGCCTCCGCGGTCAGCATCACTCCGAGATTTTCGCCATTTTCATCGATCACGCGCACGCGCGGCACGGAGATGAATTCGTTGAAGCGTGGGCCGCTGAGCGGCGGGGCGCTGGGACGCCGGTTGAGAGGCGGACGTATGTTTGAATCTCCTGAAGTCGAAAAACTGCCCCCAGTTAGTGGACAAAGGCACGGATTGAAAGACGCCGCCGCGACGGCGACCGCATTTCATCGCGCTCTGTGGCGGATCAGCCGCGAAGGTCGGGGGGCAACGCCTCCGCTTTGAGCCGTTCCACCAGATGGTCGAGCGGAAGCACTTCCTGGCGGGCGTCGACGCCGAGCGGCCGAAGCGCGACCGTGCGCTCCTCCGCTTCGCGCTTGCCGATCACCAGCAGATAGGGAACTTTGGCAAGGCTGTGCTCGCGCACCTTGTAGTTGATCTTCTCGTTGCGAAGATCGGATTCGGCGCGAAGCCCGGCCGCGATCAGCTTCTCGGTCACTTCCCGGGCATAATCGTCGGCATCGGAGACGATCGTCGCGACGACGGCCTGAACGGGGGCAAGCCAGAGCGGGAAGCGTCCGGCATGATGCTCGATCAATATGCCGATGAATCGCTCGAACGTGCCGAGGATCGCACGGTGGAACATTACCGGCCGATGCCGTTCGCCATCCTCGCCGACATAGGAAGCGTCGAGCCGTTCGGGCAAAACATAGTCGAGCTGAAGTGTCCCGCACTGCCAGGTGCGGCCGATCGCGTCGGTGAGATGGAATTCGAGCTTGGGCGAATAGAAGGCGCCCTCGCCCGGCAACTCCTCCCATTCATATTCGGGAGTCGCTCGGCCGGTCAGCCTTACCGCTTCGCGAAGGTCGCTCTCGGCCTTGTCCCACATCTCGTCCGAGCCGAATCGCTTCTCCGGCCGAAGAGCGAGCTTGATCGCATATTTCTCGAACCCGAGATCGCGGTAGATCAGGTCGAGCAGGTCGCAGAAGCGCCGAGTCTCCTCGACGATCTGGTCTTCGCGGCAGAAGATGTGGGCGTCGTCCTGGGTGAACTGGCGAACCCGAAGGATACCGTGGAGCGCGCCATGCGGCTCGTTGCGATGGCAGCAGCCGAATTCGGCCAGCCGAAGCGGCAGATCGCGATAGGACTTGATACCCTGCCGGAAGATCAGGACGTGGGCCGGGCAGTTCATCGGCTTGAGCGCCATCAGGTCGGCGTCGCCGGAAAGGACCGGATCTCCTTCCTCCGTACCGGGAATCTCGTCCGGCACGATGAACATGTTCTCGCGATACTTGCCCCAGTGGCCGGATTGCTCCCACTGGCGCGCATCCATCAGCTGCGGCGTCTTCACCTCGAGATAATCGGCCGAATCCAGCCGCCGGCGCATATAGGCCTCCAGCTGCCGCCAGAGCATATAGCCCTTCGGGTGCCAGAAGACGGAGCCATGCGCCTCGGCCTGGAGGTGGAACAGGTCCATTTCCTGGCCGATCTTGCGATGGTCGCGCTTGGCCGCTTCCTCCAGCCGCTGGAGATGCTCGTCCAGCTGCTTCTTGTTGAGCCAGCCGGTACCATAGATGCGCGAAAGCATCGCGTTCTTCTGGTCGCCTCGCCAATAGGCGCCCGAAACCCGGGTCAGCTTGAACGCATTGGGGTCGAGCTTGCCGGTCGAAGCGAGATGAGGTCCCCGGCACATGTCGAGCCAGTCGTCGCCGGACCGATAGACGGTCAGTTCCTCGCCTTCCGGCAATTCGGCGGCCCACTCGGCCTTGAAGCTCTCGCCATGCTCCCGGAACCAGGCGATCAGCTGGTCCCTGGTCCAGACTTCGCGAGTCAGCGGCTTGTCGGCTCTGATGACTCGCCGCATCTCCTCTTCGATCGCCGGTAGGTCCTCGTCGGTGAACGGGCCGCGGCCGGGCGGAGGTGCAAAATCGTAGTAGAAGCCGTCGTCCGTCGCCGGTCCGAAGGTGATCTGGGTACCCGGAAACAGATTCTGCACCGCCTCGGCGAGCACATGGGCATAATCGTGGCGGACAAGCTCGAGCGCATCCTTCTCGTCGCGCGCAGTGACGATGGCGAGCTCGGAGTCGCGCTCGAGCGGGCGGCCGAGGTCGCGAACTTCGCCGTCGACCCGCGCCGCCAGAGCGGCCTTCGCCAGGCCAGGCCCGATCGCCGCCGCCACCTCGGCCGGAGTCGTTCCGGGCTGCACTTCGCGGATGGAGCCGTCGGGGAGGGCGATCTTGATGAGCTGCGTCATGGTCGGGGCCATAGATAGGAGCGCGACCGCGTCAAGGAAACCCGATGCGAGGTCGGAGCGTGTCGTCGCACGGGTACGCCCGCTCGCTTCGGCGCAGCGGCCTTGGTAAGGCCGCGGTCATGAACGATCCTTCCTTCCTCGAGATCGACGAGAGCCGGCGCCTGGCCTATCGCTTCAGGCCCGGTCGCGGCCCGGTTCTGATCTTCCTGCCCGGCTACATGTCGGACATGGAGGGCAGCAAAGCGACCGCACTCGATCGCTGGGCAGAGGCCGAGGGGCGAGCCATGCTTCGCTTCGATTATGCCGGCTGCGGCTCAAGTCCCGGCGATTTCGACGTCCAGACCCTGCACGGCTGGCGCGACGATGTTCTGGCGATGATCGACCATGTCGCGCCGGAACGGGTGGTACTCGTCGGCTCGTCGATGGGCGGCTGGCTGATGTTGCTGGCGGCGCTGGCTCGCCCGGACAGGGTCGCCGCCCTTGTCGGCATTGCCGCGGCGCCCGACTTCACGAGCTGGGGCTATAGCGAGGATCAGAAGCTGACCATTCTCAGTTTCGGCAAGCTCGTCGAAGACAGTCCCTATGGCGACCAGCCTTACGTCACCACGCGAGCCTTCTGGGAAAGCGGCGAGGCATTGCGGCTGCTGCACGGACCGGTCGACCTCGACTGCCCCGTTCGGCTGCTGCACGGGCAGGCCGACACCGACGTGCCCTGGACTTGGTCCCTCGAAATCCTCAACCGGCTCCGTTCAGCCGACGTGCAGATGGCTCTGGTCAAGGATGGCGATCACCGTCTGTCGCGCGAGTCGGATCTTGCGCTTCTGATTGCGACGGTAAGCACGCTGATGGAGCGATTGTGATTTCGATCCTGCTGGCGCTCGCCGCCACCCAGATTGCCGCTCCGGCCGATCCGGCGGCGGAAGCGCGATTTCGCGAGTGCGCGACACTCGCCCGGTCGAGCCCCGACCAGGCGGTGGAGCAGGCCAATGCCTGGCGGCTTGCCGGAGGCGGCATCCTCGCCCGGCAATGCCTGGGGCTGGCTTATGTCACTCTTGAGCGCTGGGCACCGGCGGCGACGGTTTACGAACAGGCCGCGCGGGACGCCGAAGCGGCTCGCGACGTTCGCCAGGGCGATTATTGGGTTCAGGCGGGAAATGCCTGGCTTGCGGCCGGCGAACCGACCAAGGCGATCCATGCGCTGGATGCGGCGCTCGCCGCGCCCGCGCTGACTGACGAACTGCGCGGGGAGGTCCATCTCGACCGGGCCCGCGCACTGGTCGCGCTCGACAACCTGGCCGGAGCGCGCGAGGCCCTGAACCGGGCGCTTGCGCTGGTTCCGACCGATCCGTTCGCCTGGTACCTGTCGGCCGCGCTGGCCCGCCGCGAGGATGATCTGGGCCGCGCCCGGGCCGACATCGACCGAGCTCTGCAGATCGCACCGGCAAACCCGGACTTCCTCTTGCTTTCCGGTACGCTGCACGGCCTCGCCGGCAATATGGAGGAGGCTGAACGGCTCTATCGCCGGGTCGCTGAATCAGCGCCCGACAGCGATGCCGGCCGAGCGGCCAGGGAAAGCCTGGCCACTCTCCGGCAGGTGGAGGAACCGGTCTCGCCGGCTTCCTCCGCGCCTCAATCCAGGTAGAATTCGATCGTGGTTACGACCCGCACCTTCTGAAAGGGCGAGTCCCGGCCGCCAAAGCCTTCCTCCGTCGAATCTCCGTCCCTCGGTCCGATCGAGAAATAGCCCTGGGTCGCCGAACGGATTCCACCGACACCGGTGCCTGAATCGCGGGCGAACTGTTCGGCGCTTTCCCTGGCATTGCCCGTTGCCTGGGCGATCATCTCCGGCTTGATGTCGTTGAGCCGGGTGAAGACGTACTGGATCCCCGATCCCTCCTGGATCGCGACTCCGCCGCGGATCAGGTCGAACTGGCGCGCATGGGCGCGGCGGGCGCGGGCGATGTCGCTGGTGCGCAGCTGAACGCGGCGGTTGATGGTCACATTATTCTCGCCGCGACTGCTGTCGAAATACTGGCTTACCGATCCGCCGGCGTCGCTGATCGAATCGGCGGGAAAGCCTGCCGTCCGGAAGAATTCGGCGACCGCTCGAGCGTCGCGGTCGACCTCGGCCTGGACGGCGGCAAGTTCCGTCCCCTGGGCGCTGAAGGTGAGCGTCCAGGTGGCCAGGTCGGCCGTGACGTCGCGTTCTGCGAGCCCGCGGACGGTCACCGCCCGATCCGCCATTCGTGCCCTGCGCAATCCGTCCCCGAGCAGATATCCGCCGACGATGATACCAAGCGCAAGCACCAGGGCTGCGACCAGAGTGGCATTGCGCGTAACGATCGAGCCTTCAGCCATACAGCCTCCTCAGCCGGCTCGCCCAGCCGACCCGATCATTTCACATGAAGCTGATGAACCGTGCATTTATAGCGACGAGTCGAAGATTGTTGGAGGGCCTCGTCGTAAATCCCGCCCGCAGACCGGAAGGGTCCATCCTGCACACCTCCACGGCAGGGGGGGAACCGTCGCGAACATGTGCGCAGAACAAGAATATCGAGGATCGCCATCCCCCTTCTGGAACGAGGCCGGCAATCGCCCTATCTGACTGCATCTCAGGTCCGAGACGAAGGTAGAGCGTTGTGAAATATCTTCATACCATGATCCGGGTCTCCGATCCCGATGCGACGGTCCGCTTCTTCGAGCTGCTCGGGCTGCGCGAGCTGCGCCGGATCGAGAATGAGCAGGGACGCTTCACGCTCATCTTTCTCGCTGCCCCCGGCAACGAGGATGCCCAGATCGAACTCACCCATAACTGGGACGAGAGGGGCTATGGCGAAGGCCGCAATTTCGGCCACATCGCTTATGAGGTCGACGATGTCTACGAGACGTGCCGGCGACTGATGGATGCAGGCGTGACGATCAACCGACCGCCCCGCGAGGGGCGAATGGCGTTCGTCCGCACACCGGACAATATTTCGATCGAGTTGCTGCAAAAGGGTCCCAACCTGCCGATCGAGGAGCCCTGGGCATCCATGCCGAACACGGGCCATTGGTGACTCCGGATGGCCGTGCTGCTGGTCAACATCGACGTGCCCGACCTAGCCGCCGGCGAAGCCTTCTACATCCAGGCCTTCGGGCTCACCGTGGGGCGCCGGATGGGGGCCGACGTCCTTGAACTGCTCGGACTCGATGCGCCGATCTACCTGCTGCGCAAGCCGGCCGGCACCAGGGCGACGCTCAGCGCAATGGGGGAGCGCCATTATTCCCGCCACTGGAGCCCGATCCATCTCGACATAGCCGTCGACGATCTCGACGAGGCGACGGCGCGCGTGCTCGCCTTGGGCACAACCCTCGAAGCTCCGGCGGGCGAAGCCCCTTATGGCCGGATCGCCATGTTTGCCGATCCGTTCGGCCACGGCTTCTGCCTGATAGAGTTCAACGCCGACGGCCATGATTCGCTTGCGACCTGACGAGCCGAGCTTCGCGGCCGTGCTCGGGAGCCGGCTGCCGATCATCCAGGCGCCGATGGCAGGCGCTGGCGGAGTGGAACTGGCTGTCGCTGCGATTGAGGGAGGCGCCGTCGGTTCGCTGCCTTGCGCCATGCTCACGCCCGATCAGATCGTCGCTCAGGCGGAGGAGGTTCGCCAGCGTTGCGCCGGACCGCTCAACCTCAACTTCTTCTGTCACGCCATGCCGGAACCGCGTGACGATCGCTCTTGGCGCGAACTGCTCGCGCCCTTTTACAGCCGCTTCGGCATCGCAGGCTCTGACGGAGAGGGTCCGATCCGCCGGCCGTTCGACGACTCCGCGTGCACGGCGGTGGAAAAGGTCAGGCCGGAAATCGTCAGCTTTTATTTCGGCCTTCCCGAGCCGCGCCTTCTCGAGCGAACCCGCGCTGCCGGGGCAAGGATCATCGCAACCGCCACGACGATCGACGAAGCCCGTTGGCTCGCGGATCGCAAGGTCGACGCCATCGTCGCCCAGGCTTGGGAAGCGGGAGGTCATTCCGGTCGCTTCCTTGCCGACCCGCCCGAGGCGCAGATGGGTCTCATGGCCCTTCTCCCCCAGATCGTCGACGCGGTGGAGGTGCCGGTCATCGCTGCGGGCGGGATCGCCGACCGGCGCGGGATTGCGGCCGCCTTCGCGCTTGGCGCCGCGGCGGTTCAGATCGGCACCGCCTATCTGCATTGTCCCGAAAGCCTGATCACGCCCGTCCATCGTGCCGCGCTGCGCTCCGATCGGGCCGAAAGGACGATGTTCACCAATCTGTTCAGCGGCCGACTCGCTCGCGGCCTGGTCACGCCGCCGATGGACTCGCTTGGGCCGGTCAGGGCCGAGGCACCGCCATTCCCCTTCGCGACGGCGGCGCTGATGCCGCTGGCACGGGCGGCGGATGCAATCGGCGAGGAGGGGTTCAGACCGATGTGGTCGGGCCAGGCGGCGCGGCTGGGCGAGGCGGTTCCCGCCCGGATCCTGACTGAGCGGCTCGGCCGGGCTGCGCTGGCCTTGTTGCGTGTCCAGGTCTAGGAAGGCTCGATGCTCGAAATCGCCCGCATCCCCGTTCTCAGCGACAATTATGTCTGGCTTGCTCACGAGCCGGAATCGGGCGAGACCGTCGTCGTCGATCCCGCTGTCGCCGATCCCGTGCTCGAGGAGGCGGACCGGCGCGGATGGCGCATCAGCCAGATCTGGAACACGCATGGGCATCCCGATCACACCGGCGGCAATGCGGCGATCAAGTCGGCGACCGGCTGCCTGGTCACGGCCCCGGCCGCCGAAGGGGACCGGATCCCGACGCTTGATCGATCCGTCCGCGAGGGTGACCGGGTCTTTCTCGGCGGGGTCGCCGCCGACATCCTCGAGGTGCCGGCCCATACCGCGGGTCACATCGCCTATCATCTGCCTGGCGAAGGCCTGATCTTCGTCGGCGATACCTTGTTCGCGATGGGCTGCGGCCGCCTCTTCGAGGGGAGCGCGGCTCAGATGCATGCCAATCTCCAGCGTCTCGCGACTCTTCCGCCGGAAACCCGAGTCTATTGCGCTCACGAATATACGCTTTCGAACGGCCGGTTCGCCCTGACGGTCGAGCCGGACAATCCGGACCTCGCCGCTCGGATGGCCGAGGTGGAAACCGCCCGCGCGGCTGGCGAGGCGACGGTTCCGACGACGATCGGCCTGGAGCTCGCCACCAATCCGTTCATGCGCGCCGACTCGGTCGAACAATTTGCCGAGCGCCGCAGCGGCAAGGACAGCTTCCGCGGCTGACCCGGTCCGGCGGCGGACGGAGAATATATCGTCGGCGATCGTTGCAGCGGCAGGAGGACCGCCATGAGAAGCCTGACCGCGATCACTTTCGTCTCGCTTGCCGCCTGCACCGCATCTGCAGGCACGGAGGTCCGGTCCAGCCCGGAAGCGCAGGCCCGGCTTCAGGAGGCGATCGGCGGCCGAACGGCCGAGTCTCCGGTCGCATGCATCCAGCAGCGGCAGATCACCGGTCGACGGATCATCGACGAGGGCACGATCCTGTTCGAGACCACTGGCGGGCGGGTCTATGTCAACCGCACCCGCAACGCCTGTCCTGGCCTTCGCCCGTGGCACGCCTTGCGCACCCGAACGCTTGGCACCTCCCTGTGCGAGGGCGACCTGGTGATCGGATTCGATCCGAACGCCGGTATCGAATATGGCGGCTGCACTCTCGGCGAGTTCACGCCCTACAGCCGCTCAGGCTAGCGTTTGTAGAGCGAATCCAGCCGCTCGCCATAGACTTGCTTGATCACGTGCCGGCGAATCTTGATAGACGGCGTCAGCTGCTCGTTCTCGACGCTGAACGGCTCGTCGGCGATGATGAAGCGCCGCACCTTCTCGATTACCGAGAGCTCGGCATTCACCCGGTCCACGGCCGCCGCGACCGCGCGGATGAAGTCGGGGTCGGTCTTCATCCGGTCGAAGTCGCAGCTCCGGCGATTGGAGGCGCACCAGTCCGCACTCCATTCGGGGTCAGGAACGATCAGCCCGACCACATAGGGCCGCTTGTCGCCGACGACCATGGCCTGGAGAATCTCCGGCTGGAGCGTCAGCATCCCCTCGATCTTGGCCGGAGCGACATTGTCGCCCTTGTCGAGAACGATGATGTCCTTCTTGCGGTCGGTGATGACGATCCGCCCCTTCTCGTCGATATGGCCGACGTCACCGGTGTGAAGCCAGCCGTCCTGCAGGGCTCGGGCGGTCTCCGGATCGTTGCGCCAATAGCCGTGCATGACCAGCTCGCCGCGGACCAGAATCTCGCCATCGTCGGCAATCCTCACTTCCGTATTCTTCAGCGGAGGACCGACCGTATCCATCTTGAGGCCCGAATTGGGACGGTTGCAGCTGATCACCGGAGCCGCTTCGGTCTGGCCGTAGCCCTGAAGCAGGGTCAGTCCCAGCGAATGGAAGAAGATCCCCACGTCCGGGTTCAGAGGCGCTCCGCCGGACACCATCGCCTTGATCCGGCCGCCGAAGCGGGCAGCGATCTTCGGCCTCAAGGTTCGGCGCAGAAAGAAGTCCATCGGCCGATCCCAGAGCGGGACCGACCCGGAATAGGATTTGGCGCCGATGCTGAGGGCCCGATCGAGAAGGTAGTTCTTGAACTTCCCTTCCTTCTCGACCGCCTTGAGGATCCGCTGCCGAAGAACCTCGAACAAGCGTGGCACGACCACCATGATGGTTGGGCGGACCTCCTCGATATTCGAGGCAAGCTTCTCCAGACCTTCCGAATAATAGATTTGCGCCCCAAGCCCGATCGGGAACATCTGCCCGCCAGTATGCTCATAGGCGTGGCTGGCGGGGAGAAAGGAAAGGAAGATCTCGTCGTCCCAGCCGAAATCCTCGGAGATGATCGCCGTGCAGCCCTCGATATTGTGGAGGATGGCGCCATGATGCTGTTTCACCCCGCGCGGGGCGCCGCCAGTGCCTGACGTGTAGATGAGGCAGGCAAGATCCTCGCGGCGGAAGTCCGCTTCGGCCGCGCAGCCTTCGCTATCCGCCTTTTCCGCCTGAATCAGGCTCACCCAGTCGTGAAAGGCGACGTTGCCGGTCTGGCCGCCCGGCAGCGGCTCCAGCCCGATCGCATGCTCGCAGCTGTTGGAGCGAACGGCCGCCGGCAAGAGGGCCCGGGCGAGCTTCTGCGTGGAAACGATCACCGCTCGGGCGCCGCTGTCGTCCAGAATGTGCTGGTGGTCGCGCTCGGTGTTGGTGGTGTAGGTTGGCACGGTCACGCAGCCAGCCGCCATGATGGCGAGATCGGAGATCAGCCATTCCGGCCTGTTCTCCGACACCAGCATCACTCGATCGCCTTTCTCCAGGCCAAGGCGCTTCAACGCAGCGGCGAGGCGCGACACCTGCCGCGCCGATTCCTTCCAGCTGATCGAGCTCCATTGGCCCTTCTGCTTGGCCCAGAGGAAGGGCGCATCGCCCTTCTCTCGAGCGCGAGTGAAGAACATGGTTACCAGATTCGGAAATTGCTCGAGCTGACGCATCGCCCCTCCCCAGATCGCACGGTTTGCCGCGTCGTTGCCCGCATTCCTAGCGGGCTTGTCCGAAGCGCGCCACGCCCGAGCGAACGTGGACGGCTTTGCGCGCATTGGCTAGGGCACCTTTCCCGAAACGCGCGAAGGGATCGAAGATGGGAGCGTCACTGCGTTTGTTATGGCTGATCGCCGCCGCCGCCATAGCGAGCTGCGCGACTCCCACTCCGACCGTCCCTGCCGAGCCGAAGCCGTCGATCTATGTGACGGCCGCCAATCCTCTCGCCGTCGAAGCGGGCATGGACGTGCTTCGCCGCGGCGGCAGTGCCGTCGATGCCGCCATCGCCGTCCAGGCGATGCTTTCGCTGGTCGAGCCGCAGAGCTCCGGAATCGGCGGCGGCGCCTTCATGACCTATTATGACGCCTCCGAGCGTCGGGTGACGGTCTATGACGGCCGCGAGACCGCACCGGCCGGGGCGACGCCCGACATGTTCCTCGACGACAATGGCCAGCCTCTGCCCTTCCGCGAGGCCGTGGTCAGCGGCCGCGCAACCGGCGTGCCCGGAGTGGTGCGGATGCTCCATCTCGCTCATGACGAGCATGGCCGCCTGCCCTGGAACAGCCTCTTCGGCGATTCCGAGCGAACCGCTCGCGAGGGGTTCACCGTCAGCCCCCGGCTCGGCCGGATGATTGCGGGCAACGGGCCGCAGAACCATGCGCCTGACGTTCGCGCCTATTTCACCGAGCCGGACGGGAGCCTGCTCGATGTCGGCGACCGCCTCCGCAACCCGGCTTATGCCGATTTCCTCCGCAGGTTGGCCGCGGAAGGACCTGACGCGCTTTATCGCGGTCCGACCGCCCAGCGAATCGTCGAGCGGACCCGAGCGGGACCCTTGCCCGGCTCGATGACTCTGGCAGACTTGGCCGCCTATCGGCCGGTCAAGCGGGAGCCGCTTTGCCGGACCTACCGGCTCTACCTGATCTGCGTTCCGCCTCCGCCTTCGAGCGGAGTCGCCCTGCTGCAGCTCATGCTGATGCTGGAGCGGACGGATATCGGCGCTCGGTCGCCCTCCGATCCGCAGGCCTGGTATCTTTTCGCCGAGGCAAGCCGGCTGATGTATGCCGATCGGGACCGCTATGTCGGCGACCCCGCCTTCGTTTCGGTTCCCGTCGAGGGCCTGCTCGATCCGGCTTATGTCGCTGCGCGAGCGAGGCTGATCGGCGAACGAGCGGGCGAGCCGCCACTTCCTGGCAATCCGCAAGGCGCCCCGCAGGCGGCACGCGATTCCACTCGGGAGCCCGCGGGAACGTCGCACTTCGTGGTGGGCGACGCCTACGGCAACGTCGTCTCGATGACCACCACCGTCGAGTCCATCTTCGGCTCGGGCCGGATGGTCGACGGCTTCTTCCTCAACAATCAGATGACGGACTTTTCCTTCCAGCCGCGCGACACTCAGGGACGCCCGGCAGCCAACGCGATCGCCCCCGGGAAAAGGCCGCGCTCATCCATGACTCCCGCCATCCTGCTCGCGGACGGCCGCTTTGCCGGGGCAGTCGGCTCGCCGGGCGGCAATGCCATTCTGGCCTATGTCGGCAAGGCGCTGGTCGGAGTGATCGACTGGGACCTGTCGATGCAGCAGGCGATCGATCTCCCGAACCTGATCGCGCGCGGCGGAACCTTCAACGGCGAAGTGGACAAGTTCCCGGCACCAGTGATCGAGGGCCTGCGCACCCGTCAGATCCTGCTTCGCCCGGGTCAGGGAGAGGACTCCGGTCTTCACGGGATCTTCCTGCGTCAGGGCCGTTTCGACGGCGGCGCCGATCGCCGTCGCGAGGGCGTTGTCGCGATCGAGTGACCCTAGACCGGGCTCGTGCGCCGGCCGAACAGGCGAAGCCGACCGTTCCAGGCCCTTTCGTGGAAGAAATAGGCGATGGCGTTGCAGCCAGGCTCGATCAGGGCGAAGCCGCCGGCGATCGCCACCGATCCGGTCAGCAGATAGCCGATCGTGAAGGCGACGGTCAGGTGAAGCGCCAAATAGGTCAAAGTCTTGATGAGCTCGCGCGGCATGGGCATCTCCAACCCATCAAATGAGTGGCAAGCCGTCGGAGTTCCAACGGAATTTCCCGTTCACACTGATCGGTCGGAAGTGCCTCTCGCCTCGGTGATCGATCCGAAGCCGTGGAGTTTGAGCAGGCGAAGAAGCTCGGCATTGATCCGTTTGGCCAAGCCCGGCCCTTCATAGACGAGGCCGGTGTATAGCTGCACCAGGCTGGCTCCGGCACGAATTCGCTCGAAGACATCGACGCCATTCTCGATCCCGCCCGCCGCGATCAGCGGCATCGTTCCGCCGGTTGCGCGCGCGAAATCGCGCAGCCGTTGCAACGCAAGGGCCTTGAGCGGAGCGCCGGAAAGGCCGCCCGCCTCGTCGCGGTGGCTGGATCTCAGCACCGGACGACTGACCGTCGTATTGGCGACGATCAGGCCGTCCAGCTTTCGCTCGGCGACGATCCGGGTGATGTCGTCGATATCGGCGACGGTGAGATCGGGCGCCACCTTGAGGAAGATGGGCGGCCCGACCCCGCGCGCCTCCGCCACTGCCGCGAGCAGTTCGTCGAGGGCTGCCTTGTCCTGGAGCGCACGAAGCCCGGGCGTATTCGGAGAGGAGATGTTGACCGTCAGATAGTCTGCGACCCCTGTCATCGCGACCACGCCCGCGACATAGTCCGCGATCCGGTCCGGGCTGTCCTTGTTCGCGCCAATATTCACGCCGACGGGACCGATGCCGCTCGACTGGAGGCGCGGAAGAGCGTCCGCCTGACCACGATTGTTGAAGCCCATCCGGTTGATCACGGCCCGATCCTCGACCAAGCGGAAAAGGCGCGGCCTCGGATTTCCGGACTGCGGTCTTGGAGTGAGCGTACCCACTTCGACGAAGCCGAAGCCGAAGCCGAGCATCTGCCGCCAAACTTCCGCATCCTTGTCAAAGCCGGCGGCGAGCCCCACCGGGTTCGGAAATGTGAGGCCGGCAACCTGGCTGGTGAGCCGCGGATCCGGAGCGGGCGGAGGGCTGGCCGGCAGCCGCTTGAGAATCCTGACCGTCAGTCGGTGAGCTGCCTCCGCGTCGAGCGCAAAGGCGATCGGCCGCACAAGGGGGTAAAGCGCCATGGACCTGCCTATGGCAGCCCCTCCGATAGGGGTCAAAGCGCGGGTTGATTTACGTCGCCGGCGCGCCCACATGCCCAATCGGAACGAATCGGTCCGATTGACATGCGCCTTACCTCCCTTGCCGATTATGCGGTCGTAATGATGGCCGCCGCCGCCCGACATCAATCGGGCGCCCGCCTTTCCGCAACCCTGCTCGCGGAAGAAACGGGCGTTCCCCTGCCGACGGCGCAGAAGCTGACCGGTCGCCTGGCCGCGGCCGGCCTGCTCGAAACCGCTCGCGGGACCGGCGGCGGCTTTCGGCTCGCCCGGCAAGCCGGCGAGATCAGCCTCGCCGACATTGTCGAAGCGGTCGAGGGGCCGATCGTCATGACGAGCTGCGTCGATTCCGAGCGGCATGACTGCGCGCTCGAAGGCGCCTGCCAGGTGAGGCCGCACATGGGTCTAGTGAACGGGGCGGTTCGGGGGGCGCTGCAAAGCGTCAGCCTGTCCAGCCTCGCCGAGGTGAAATGATGGAAGACGTACGTAATCGCGAAGCGCTGGAAGCCGCCGAGCGGGCCGCCAAATATGAATGGGGCTTCAGTTCGGAGGTGGAGCAGGAATTCGCGCCCAAGGGGCTGAGCGAGGAAACCGTTCGCTATATCTCGGCCAAGAAGAACGAGCCGGAATGGATGCTCGAATGGCGGCTGAAGGCCTATCGCGCCTGGCTGACGATGGAGGAGGTCGACTGGGCCAAGCTCGACATCCCCCCGATCGATTTCCAGGATGCCTATTATTATGCCGAGCCGAAGCAGAAGCCGACGCTCAAGAGCCTCGACGAGCTCGATCCCGAAATCCGCCGCACCTACGAGAAGCTTGGGATTCCGATCGAGGAGCAGAAAGTGCTCGCCGGAGTCGAGGGCGCGCGCAAGGTGGCGGTCGATGCCGTTTTCGACAGCGTCTCCGTGGCGACGACGTTTCGGGAAGAGCTGAAGCGAGCCGGAGTCATCTTTCTTTCCATCTCGGAGGCGATCCGCGAGCATCCTGAACTGGTGCGCAAATATCTCGGCAGCGTGGTTCCGCAGCGCGACAATTATTACGCCTGCCTCAACAGTGCGGTCTTCTCCGATGGGACCTTCGTCTATGTGCCGGAGGGCGTCCGCTGCCCGATGGAGCTCAGCACCTATTTCCGGATCAATGCGGCCAATACCGGCCAGTTCGAGCGCACCCTCATCGTCGCCGACAAGGGCAGCTATGTTTCCTATCTGGAAGGCTGCACCGCGCCGATGCGGGACGAGAACCAGCTCCACGCCGCCGTGGTCGAACTCTACGCCCATGAGGATTCGGAGATCAAATACAGCACGGTGCAGAACTGGTATCCCGGAGACTCGGAGGGCCGAGGCGGGATCTACAATTTCGTCACCAAGCGGGCGATGTGCGCCGGCGCTCGATCGAAGGTGAGCTGGACCCAGGTCGAGACCGGATCGGCGATCACCTGGAAATATCCGTCCTGCATCCTCAAGGGCGAGAACAGCGTCGGCGAATTCTACTCGGTCGCGCTCACCAACAACCGCCAGCAGGCCGACACCGGCACCAAGATGGTTCATATCGGCGCCGGCAGCCGCTCGACCATTGTCTCGAAGGGGATCAGCGCCGGCCAGTCCAACAACACTTATCGGGGGCTGGTGCGAGTCAATGGCGGCGCCGAGAATGTCCGCAACTTCACCCAGTGCGACAGCCTGCTGCTCGGCGACCGGTGCGGCGCCCATACCGTGCCCTATATCGAGGTCAGGAATCCGACCGCGCAGATCGAGCATGAGGCGACCACGTCGAAGATCAGCGACGACCAGCTCTTCTACGCGATGAGCCGCGGCCTCTCCCAGGAGGACGCCGTCGCCCTGATCGTCAACGGCTTCGCCCGCGAAGTCCTCCAGCAACTGCCGATGGAGTTCGCCGTCGAGGCGCAGAAGCTGCTGGGGATCAGCCTGGAAGGAAGCGTGGGATGACAGCTGCGCTGTTGATCGCCTTGGCCATCGCCCAGAACCCTGCGGCGCCGACCCCGGAGGCGTCGGAGGAGATTCACGTGATCGGCGAACGCCTCAAGACCTGGCGTGGCCGGGTGAGCGAGCAAGGCTGGGAGATCAACTGCATCACGACGACGTCGAGCGGCGACCCCGATGTCGACCAGATCGGCTGCAGTGCCATGCTTCAGTGCGTCGGCGAACATCGCGGGCAGATCGTCGCCATGGCGGCGGCCCGGCGGCGGGCCGAGCGGCGTGCCCTGCAGGCGACCGTCGACCGGGAGGTCGGCGCCTGCTTTGGTCGTCAGCACGACGCGCTCGTCGCCCAACTGGCAGACCGGCGCTTCCAAGCCCGGTCGGGAGGCGTAGATGCCGACCGCTGAGTTTGGCGATGGCGGATCAGACGGGATCATTCCGGCCCTCCGCACCGGGCCGGTTGGCGGTCCGGCCGCTCGCCCTCATCACGTGGTCGGCCTTGTCGATGATATTGGTGCGCCTGAGCGCAAAAGCGAAGGCTTTCGAAGTCCGGTGATCGCTACCTGACGGTTTCAAACTGTGCGGCGGAGGAGGCCGCGATAATCTGATGCTGCAGATCGAAGACATCCACGCCGAGGTCGATGGCAAGGAGATCCTAAAGGGAGTCAGCCTGACCGTCCGCAGCGGCGAGATCCACGCCATCATGGGACCCAACGGGTCCGGCAAGTCGACCCTCTCTTATGTGCTCGCCGGCCGGCCGGGCTATGAGGTGACCAAGGGCTCGGTCACGCTCGACGGGCAGGACTTGCTCGAACTGGAGCCGCACGAACGGGCCGCCAGGGGCATGTTCCTCGGCTTCCAATATCCGGTCGAGATTCCGGGCGTGTCCAACGTCCAGTTCCTGCGCACCGCCTTGAACGCGCAGCGCCGGGCGCGCGGCGAGCCGGAGCTGTCCGCCGGAGAGTTCCTGCGCCTTGCCCGTGAGCAGGCGCAGCGGCTCGGCTTTGACATGGAAATGATGAAGCGCGGCGTGAATGTCGGCTTTTCCGGCGGCGAGAAGAAGCGCAACGAGATGGTTCAGATGGGGATCATCGATCCTCGGCTCGCCATTCTCGACGAGACGGATTCCGGGCTCGACATCGATGCCCTGCGCGTGGTCGGCGACGGCATCAACAGGATCATGCGCTCGCCGGGCAAGGCCGTGCTCCTGATCACCCACTATCAGCGCCTGCTCGACCTGGTCGAGCCCGACTTCGTCCATGTGCTCGCCGGCGGCCGGATCGTCCGCTCCGGCGGTGCCGAGCTCGCCCTGGAGCTCGAGCGCGAAGGCTATGGAGCGGTTGCGGCATGACTCTGCTCGACCTGCCTTCGAACCGGGCGGAGGGCTGGCGCTGGAGCGACCTTTCGCCCCTTCCGGAGCTGGCCGGTCGTGCACCCACCGGCCGGGTTCCGGAGGCCCTGCCATGGATCGAATCGGAGGGACCTCGACTGCTTTTCGTCGACGGCCGCTTCGATGAGGCCCGAAGCACGCCCGGCCCGGTGGAGATCGGCAGCGTTTCGGTCAGCGCCGCCGACCATCCGCTCGGCCGGCTCGCCGGGCGATCCGGCTGGAAGCTCAAGCTCGGCCGTGATCATGCGACCGGTCAGCCTGTCCAGCTTGTCCATGTCTCGACCGGCGCAGCGGATCATCTCGCTGCGGAGATCGAACTGGACGTGAACTCCCAGGCTTCGGTGGTGGAGACGTTCGTCGGTGACGGCTGGGCCAACCGGCTAACGGCGATCACGCTGTTCAAGGGCGCTCGGCTGATGCTCAGCCGTCGGCTGCTTGGGACCAGCGGCTTCGTCAGCCTGACCGATCGTGCCACGGTCGGCGAGGGGGCCAGCCTGGTCGTAGCGGCCCTCGCCGCAGGGGGAACCGACACGCGCTTCGACGGCTCGATCCGCCTCGCGGGCGCCGAGGCTTATGCGGAAGCGGCCGGAGCCCTGCTCGCACGCGGTCGCCAGCGGCACGATTCCAATTATGTCATCCGTCACGAGCAGCCTTCCGGAATGAGCCGACAGCTCTGGCGCTCCGTCGCCGACGATCGCGCCATCTGCTCGGTCGCTGCTCGGGTGGAAGTCGCGCGAGGCGCGCAAAAGACGGACGGCGAGCAGTCCCTGAAGGGGATCCTCCTCGACCGGGGTGCCACCATCAACGCCAAGCCGGAGCTGGAAATCTTCGCCGACGACGTGAAATGCGCTCATGGCGCGACCGTCGGTGAGCTCGACCGCAACGCCCTCTTCTATCTGGAGAGCCGAGGCGTCTCGCCGGAGGAGGCCAGGGCTCTCCTGACCCGGGCCTTCGTTGCCGACGCTCTCGACCGAATCGGCGAGGAAGAGGTTCGCACGGCATTTTATGCGGATTCGGAAGGGTGGTTCGCCTGATGGACGCCATCATGTCCGCTCGCCCTCTCGACTGGCTCGCCGACTTCCCGGCGATCCCTGAAGGTTGGGCTTATCTCGACAGCGCCGCTACCGCTCAGAAGCCACGGACGGTGATCGAGGCCATCGATCGTGCCTATTCCGAGACCTATGCCACCGTGCATCGTGGCGTCTACCAGCGGTCGGCCGACATGACCCTGGCTTTCGAAGCAAGCCGCCGCCGCGCCGCCGAGTTCATCGGTGCGGCCGGACCGGAGGAGATAGTCTTCGTTCGCGGAGCGACGGAAGGCATCAACCTCGTGGCGCAAAGCTGGGGACGAGCCAATCTGAAGCCGGGCGACAGGATCCTGCTTTCGGAGCTCGAGCACCATAGCAATATTGTCCCCTGGCAGCTGATTGGCGCCGAGATAGATGTGGTTCCGCTGACTCCGGATCATCGCATCGATCTCGATGCGATGGCGGCGATGATCGGGCCGCGACACAAGCTCGTGGCGCTCGGCCACGTGTCGAACGTGCTCGGTTCCGTGGTCGATGCCAGGCGAGCCGCCGAAATCGCTCACGGCGTCGGCGCCAAGCTGCTTCTCGACGGCTGTCAGGCGGTTCCGCGAATGCCGGTCGATGTGCAGGATCTCGGCTGCGATTTCTACGTCTTCTCCGGTCACAAGCTCTACGGCCCGACGGGAATCGGCGTTCTTTGGAGTCGCTTGGAAATCCTTGAAGCCATGCCGCCTTGGCAGGGTGGCGGGGCAATGATCGAGAAAGTGACTTTCCAGCGAAGCAGCTACGCTCCACCGCCGGCGCGTTTCGAGGCGGGTACCCCTCATGTCGTGGGGGTGCTCGGGCTTCATGCGGCGATCGATTACGTGACCGGAATCGGACTCGAGGCGATTGCCGCACATGAGGCGGCACTGGTTCGCGAAGCGCGTCAGGCGCTGTCGAGCCTCAACAGCGTTCGCCTTTTCGGGCCGGAGGACAGCGCCGGCATCGTCAGCTTCGCCGTCGAGGGGGTGCATCCGCACGACGTCGGTACCATATTGGATGAGAGCAAGGTCGCGATCCGCGCCGGTCACCATTGTGCCCAGCCGCTGATGGCGGCGCTGGGCGTGGACGCGACCGCGCGGGCGAGCTTCGGCGTTTATAACGGCCGGCAGGATGTCGAGGCGCTGGTTCGCGGCATCGAGCGAGTGACACGGATTTTTGGATAGGATCTTCGAGTGAACGAGCAGCGGAAGATCGAGACCGAGGAAGTTCAGAGCGTGGCGCCGCCGCCCAAGGCGCGCGTCGCCGACGTGCGCGAAGGCTTCGAACGGAAGAAGGATTATCTGGAAGGCTTCCTGGCCCAGCAGCCGCGGCCGGCCGAACCGGAGCCGGTTGAGCCTGGGGGCGACCTCTACGAGCAGGTGATCGAAGCGCTGAAGGAAATCTACGACCCGGAGATCCCGGTGAACATCTACGATCTCGGCCTCATCTACGACGTCCAGATCACTCCGGAGCATCATGCCCGGATCAAGATGACGCTGACGACGCCGCACTGCCCCGTCGCCGAATCCATGCCCGGCGAGGTCGAGCTTCGAGTAGGCGCGGTCCCGGGTGTCGGCGACGCGGAAGTGGAGCTGGTCTGGGATCCGCCTTGGGACCCGCAGAAAATGAGCGACGAGGCGAAGCTAGAATTGGGAATGCTATGACGGTGGAAACGAAGATCAGGGCTCGGCCGGCTCCGGTTCGGTTGACGTCGGCCGCGGAGGCGCGAATCGCCGATCTCATGGCGCGAGCGCCGGAAGGGACGATCGGCGTGAAATTGTCGACTCCCCGGCGAGGCTGTTCGGGCCTGGCCTATTCGGTCGACTATGTCACCGAAGAGCAGCCTTTCGACGAGAAGATCGAGACGCCGGGCGGTACCTTCTTCATCGACGGCGCCTCGGTGCTGTACCTGATCGGCTCGACGATGGACTGGCGCGAGGACGATTTCACGGCTGGCTTCGTTTTCGACAACCCCAACGCCAAGGGCGCCTGCGGCTGCGGCGAAAGCTTCACCGTCTAGAAGCCCAGGCTCAGCCTGATCGCCGCCCCCAGGTCGTTCCTTGCCGCCTCGATATGGCCGGGCTCGCGCCGAAGGAAGGCATTGGCGCTCAGATGCCCCGCGCCGCCGAGAATGCCGATGCCGTACGCCGCCTCGAAATCGATCTCCCGGCCGGTCGGCGCCAGGCTGAAATTGCGCAGCTCATAGCCGACACCGAGCGTGGAATAATCGTAGGATACGGGGACGTTCAGCAGATAGCCGCCCGAGCGGACCCGCAGCGGCTGCATGACTCGAAAAGCGAGCCGGTCTCCGGGCGCGAAGGCGCCCTCCCGCTGCAGGTCCAATGACCAGGCATCGGTGGCGAGTTTTCCCCCGGCGACGAGACCGTTTCCGGCGGTCATGGAGGTCCAGCCCCGTCGATAGCCCAGACCAGCGGCCCATCCTGAGCCGAAATCGTAACGAGCGCCGGCGTCGAGGAACCAGCTGGTCGATCCGCCGGGGGCGAAAGCGAACCGTCCGCCCAGCACCGTCTCCTCCTCGCCGAGGCGAGTCAGGCCGAGCGAGAGATTGGCCGCGCCGAATCGCCGATCGGCGGTGACGGAGGAGAGGCTGTAGCCCGGCTCTTCCCGGCCAACGCGCGGGCCGGTCCGGTGCACGCGACCGCGTTCGCCAGTGACGGTCAGAGCGACCGGGCCGAGATCGTGGCGTACGCCCATGCTCGCTCCGCTGTCCGCGAAGAAACCGGCTCGGCCCATCGGATCGCGCGCGACAAGGAAGGGCGTGCCGCCTTCGTTCGCCAGCCTCTGCTGCAAGGTTCGTCCGCTTTCGGAAAAACCGAGAGCGAGGGCGGTTCGCGGAGTGAGTCGACTGACCGCGTAACCGGCGACGGCGCGCGCAGCGCTGGCATCCTCATAGGTCAGTCCGGTCTGAGCCACTCCGACCCAGGGCTGGCCACCGAGGTTGCGGCGCACCGTTACCGAAACCATCGTGTGACCGGCGGAAGCGAAGCCGGTCGACAGATCGGCCTGCAAGCCCTGCTCGAGCGGTCTTTGCTGCGGAGCCCGGCTGATCCTGTCGGCGAGGTCCACGGCATAAGCGCGCGAATAGCCGTCAAGGATGATCACACCTTTCATCTGTCCGCCGGCATCGCCCATCGGTTCCGATGCATCGCCTTCGCCGGCGTCGGAAACCGGAGTTCCGCTCCCGGCCATTGCCAGCTTGCCCTGGGGCTCAAAGGCCCGAGCGATGTTGAGGATTCCATTGCCGAAGACCGGGTCGCGTCCCGTTGCGCCCGCATCGTCGGCGGTGGAAAGAAGGAGCTGGACGATCTGCGCTCCGGTCAGGTTCGGAAAGGCACTGGCGAGCAGGGCTGCGGCGCCGCTGATCACCGGCGCCGAGAATGAGGTGCCGGACCAGAGCGTGGCGGTCCCGTTCTCGTCGATCGTGCGTACCCGACTGCCAAGCGCGACGAGATAGTGCGCGGCGCCCGCGCCCGCCTGATTGGAGAAGCTCGCCATGTTGCGGCTGTCGTCCATGGCCCCGGCGATGATCACGTGGCCGCTTGCATTGTTCGCGGTCCCGAGAGCGAACGCGCTGGGATCGGGCTTTGCCTCATTGCCAGCGGAGATGACGACGACGATCCCGGCCGCTGCGGCGCGTCGGGCAGCGTTCAGAACCGCCGAGCCGACCCCGTCGCCGCCGAGCGAAAGGTTGATTACCTTGGCGCCATTGAGACGGGCATAGTCGATCGCCTGTCCGAGCGCCGTGTCCGAATGCTTGCAGCCGTCATTGGGATCGCAATTGTTCGGATCCGCCGTGTTGAGCGACAGGATCAGCGATTCGAAAGCGACTCCGGCCGATCCCGAGCCGTTGCGATTGGCGGCGATCACTCCGGAGACGGCGGTGCCGTGGCCCTCGCTGTCGCTGACGCCGCGGTTGCCGGCAATGTCCCGGCTCGCGGGATGGATTCGACCGGCAAATTCCGCAAGATTCGGGTTGATACCGCTGTCGACCACGCCGACGGTCACGCCCTGGCCGCGGCCGCCCGCATTCCAGCCCTGGATCGCCCCCGAGGACACGGCGCCATTGGAGCGCCGATATTCGGAGTCGTCATAGTTGACCGCGGCCGGAGCGGGCGGCGGAGGTGGGGGAGGAGGCGGTGGCGGTGGCGGTGGCGGAGGAGGTGGAGCCGGCGGCGCCAAGGGAACCGGCTCGGGACGGGGCCCGGACCCGCCCCCGCCGCAGCCGGCAAGCGCGATCGCCGCCACGCAGACGGACAGGATCAATCGTGTACGGGTCGCCCTAACAGCCATCCCACTCTCCTAAGATACTCTATTATATGTGATTTTCAGCCGCTACTTATCCGATTCATCCTTTCAATTTCCTGACGGTGCAAAGCCGGCTAGGTCGGCGGCCATGCGTTCCGATCTGGCCCATGTCGAAACCTGGATTTTCGATCTCGACAATTGTCTCTATCCGGCATCGAGCAACCTGTTCGAGCTGATCGACCGCAGGATCGGCGAGTTCATTCAGCGGCTGCTCGGAGTCGACCCGGTCGAAGCGCGCAGGATCCAGAAGCAGCACTTCCGCGATCATGGCACCACCCTGGCCGGACTCATGGCGGAACAGGGCATTTCGCCGAGTGAGTTTCTCGACTTCGTTCACGACATCGATCTGGCCCGGATAACCGCAGACCCCGCTTTGGTGGCCGCAATGGACCAGCTACCCGGCCGGAAGTTCGTCTTCACCAATGGCGACGGCGCTTATGCTCGACGCGTTCTCGACCGCCTGGGACTCGCCAACGCCTTTGACGGAATGCACGACATTCACGCCATGGAATATGTGCCGAAACCCAACGCCCGCGCTTATGCGGCCTTGTGCGAGCGACATGGCATCGATCCCAATCGGGCCCTGTTCGCGGAGGACATGGCGCGCAATCTCGTGCCGGCAAAGGCGCTCGGAATGACGACCGTGTGGGTCGACAATGGTTCGGACCAGGCAAGCCACCAGGCCGATCTCGCCTTTATCGATTTCCGCATCGCCGATATCGGCGAATGGCTGAACGCGATCACAAAGGAAGAGGCGCAATGAGCGAGGCCCTGCAACAGACGATCGACTCCGCCTGGGAGCGGCGGGATACGATCAGCGCCGGCGACACCGACGTGGCTTCGGCCGTCGAGGAGGTCATTCGGCGGCTGGACTCCGGCGAGGCCCGGGTCGCCGAGAAGGAGGCGGCGGGCTGGCGAGTCAATCAGTGGCTCAAGAAGGCCGTCCTCCTCTCCTTTCGACTGAGCCCGATGGAAGCCATTGCAGGTGGTCCGGGCGGCGCCGCCTGGTGGGACAAGGTGGCTTCGAAATTCGTCGGCTGGAGCGAGAACAACTTCGCTTCGGCGGGATTCCGCGCCGTGCCGGGCGCGATCGTTCGGCGCGGCGCCTATATCGGCAGGGGAGCGGTGCTGATGCCGAGCTTCGTCAATATCGGCGCTCATGTGGGTGAAGGAACGATGGTCGATACCTGGGCGACGGTCGGCAGTTGCGCCCAGATCGGCCGCAACGTCCATATATCCGGCGGCGCCGGAATTGGCGGCGTCCTCGAGCCGCTCCAGGCCGAACCGGTGATCATCGAGGATGATTGCTTCATCGGTGCTCGCTCGGAAGTCGCCGAAGGCGTTATCGTGGAAGAGGGTGCGGTTCTGTCGATGGGGGTGTTTCTCGGCGCGTCGACCAAGATCGTCGACCGTGCCACCGGAGAGATAAGCTACGGCCGGGTTCCGGCTTATTCCGTGGTGGTTCCCGGAACCCTGCCGGGCAAGGATGGCGGCCCGAATCTCGCCTGCGCCGTCATCGTCAAGCGAGTCGACGCTCGCACCCGCGCCAAGACCGGAATCAACGACCTGCTCCGCGACTGAACGATAAATGCGGCTTATGGAATCGGCCGCAAGTTTCGTGACGGATCCGGCGGTACCGTCGACTAGAGTGGCGGCCATGAACTCCGGGATCAGCCTTCGAATGAGCGGACGCGATTGGGCGACGCTCGCCTTCCTGTCCATCCTGTGGGGCGGCTCATTCTTCTTTATCGACATCGCCGTCGAAACCGTGCGGCCCTTCTCCTTGGTGTTGGTCCGGGTGACGATCGCCGCAGCGATCCTGCTCCTCGTCCTGCAAGTGAGCGGCCGGAACCTGCCTTTCGAGCGAAGGATTCTGGGGCCACTGCTGGTGCTGGCGCTGCTGAACAACGCCATTCCTTTTTCGCTATTCGCCTGGGGCCAGCAGCATATTGCCGGCGGACTGGCCTCGATCCTCGCAGCCACCACGCCGCTCTGGGGAGTCCTCGTTGCCCATGGCTTCACTCCTGACGAGAAGGCGACGCCGCTCAAGCTGATCGGCGTGGCGATCGGCTTTTCCGGAGTGGCGGTGATGATCGGTGGCGATCTTCTTCTCGAGATTGGCAAAGCCGATCTGCTCGCGCAATTCGCCTGCCTCGCGGCGACTTTCTGCTACGCCTTGGCCGGCGTTCATGCCCGCCGGTTCCGCCGGATGGGGGTGGCTCCGATCGCCGTCTCGGCCGGACAGCTCAGCCTGACGGCCGTGGTCATGCTGCCCCTCGTCCTGATCTTCGAGCCGCCCTGGCGCTCTTCGGCGCCCGCCCCCGAGGCTGCCGCTGCCATCCTCGCTCTGGCCGTCTTTTCCACCGCCCTGGCCTACATCCTCTACTTCCGGCTGATCGAGGCCGCCGGCGCCACCAACGCGCTCCTTGTCACCTTCCTCAATCCGGTAACGGCCGTGATCCTGGGCGCCACGATACTGGGCGAGCTGCTGGCGCCGAGACATTTCGTCGGTCTGGGCCTGATTGCAGTGGGTCTGGCGGCGATCGACGGGCGGCTGCTCAGACGCGGTCAGACAAGGACCGCCTAGCGCGCTTCCGCCAGGAGCCGAGTCGTGCGTTCGTCGCCCCACTCGGCCATGCCGGTCATTCGCCAGACTTCGCGCCCCTGCGCGTCGTAAAGGATGGTGGTCGGCAACGTGTCGAGGCGAAGCTCCGTCATGATCCGCATTTCGGGATCGAGGAAGGCTTCGAGGCGCCCGAATCGATGCTCCCGAAAGAAGTCGGTCACCTTTTGCCGGCCGTTCAGATCCTGGCTGACGGTCAGAACGCGAAGATTGTCGCCCTCGCGGCGAGCGAGCGAGTCGAGGGCCGGCATCTCGACGACGCAAGGCGCACACCAGGTCGCCCACAGATTGAGCAATAGCGGCCGCCCTCGAAAGGCTGTGAGATTGACGGGCCGACCCTGCGGATCCTCGAACGGAACGGCCGGAGTCAGTGTGCCGGCATGAGAGCGGTCGAGGCGACCGGTGGGATAGGTCCGGGCCGGCGCCAGGGCATTGGTGACCGCTGCGGCCTCGCCTTGCGGCTCAGCCCCCTTTTGCCTATCGCAACCAGCCAGCGCGAGGCCAAGAACCAGGCTGAGGAGAGAGGCAATCAACGGCCGCAAGGAAACAGACTCCAATGCCATGTGGGGTGGTCGGTTCGCCGAGGGACCCTCGGCCCTGATGCGCGAGATAAATGCCTCCATCTCCTTCGACAAGCGGTTGTGGCGGCAGGACATCGAAGCGAGCCGCGCCCATATTGCCATGCTGGCCACGCAGGGGATCGTCTCCCAGGAGGATGCGGACGCGATCGAAGAAGGCCTCGACCGAGTCGCCGACGAATATGAAGCGGAGGGTGTTCCGGAAGACCCCGCGCTCGAAGACATTCATATGCATGTCGAGCATCGGCTTGCCCAGTTGATCGGCCCGCCAGCGGGCCGGCTTCATACCGCGCGCTCGCGCAACGACCAGGTGGCGACCGACTTCCGCCTCTGGGTTCGCGAGGCCATCGACACGGTGGACAAGCAGCTTGCGGCATTGCAGCGTACGCTCGTCCTTCGCGCCGAGGAACATTCCGCGAGCGTCATGCCTGGCTATACGCACCTGCAGGCAGCTCAGCCGGTCACCCTCGGCCATCATTTGATGGCCTATTACGAGATGCTCCGGCGCGACCGGTCGCGCTTTGCCGATGCGCGCGCGAGAATGAACGAATGCCCGCTCGGGTCGGCGGCACTCGCCGGCACCTCTTTCCCGCTTGATCGCGAAGCGGTCGCTCTGGCGCTCGGCTTCGACCGACCGACCGCCAATTCGCTCGACTCGGTGTCCGACCGTGACTTCGCGATCGACTATCTTTCGGCTTCGGCTCAGTGCGCCCTTCACTTGTCCCGACTTGCCGAGGAATTCATCCTCTGGGCAAGTCAGCCCTTCGGCTTCGTCCGACTGTCCGACAGCTTCTCGACCGGTTCGTCGATCATGCCGCAGAAGCGCAATCCCGACGCCGCCGAGCTCGTTCGCGGTCATTCCGGGCGGATCGTCGGCACGCTCGTGGCTCTGATGGGAGTGATGAAGGGACTGCCGCTCGCTTATTCCAAGGACATGCAGAACGACAAGGAGCCGGTGCTCGAGGCGCATGACCTGCTCACGCTCTCCATCGCGGCCATGGCCGGAATGGTCGAAACGAGCGAGTTCGACACCAATCGGATGAGGGCTTCCGCCGAGGCGGGCCATCCCACCGCGACCGACTTTGCTGACTGGCTGGTGCGCGAAGCGGGGGTGCCCTTCCGCGAAGCGCACCACATCACCGGCCGCGCGGTCCGGATGGCCGACGAACAGGGTGTCCCCCTTTGGGAGCTTCCGATCGACTCGTTGCGCGGAATCGATCCCCGGATCGGAACGGGCGTTTTCGATGTTCTTTCGCTTGATGCTTCCGTTAGAAGCCGGACCAGCTTCGGCGGCACGGCACCTTCGCAGGTGAAGAAGCGGGTCGAGGCCGCGAAGAAGATCCTCGGGATGAGCGAATGAGGCGAGACGCTCTGCTGATTGTCGCGGCCTTGCTCGCAGGTTGCGGCCTCAAGGAGCCGCTCGAGCCGCCGCCGGGCGGAAGTTTGCCCTCGGCGGCGCCAATGGCGAGCCGACCGATGAATTCACAGGAGCTGCTCACCCCGCCGCCCATCGCTCGGCCCGAGCGGGTCGACGAGCTGTTGCGTCGATCCGAGCAGCGCGAAGACGACCGGTTCGACCTGCCGCCGCCCGACCGGGTTGGCGGCAATGAAGTCGAATTGGAAGATGAACCCGAATGACTCTGCCCGGCGTTCGACCGGGCGCTTTTCGACTGAACTCAGCCCCTTTTTCCTGAAGAGAGTGAAGATCGCGAATGAAACCCGTCCGCAAGGCCGTCTTCCCCGTCGCCGGACTCGGCACCCGCTTCCTTCCAGCCACCAAGGCCATTCCGAAGGAGATGCTCACGATCGTTGACCGGCCACTGATCCAATATGCCGTCGAAGAAGCGCGTGAAGCCGGCATAGAGCAGATGATCTTCGTGACCGGGCGCGGCAAGGGTGCGCTCGAGGACCATTTCGACCTCGGCTTCGAACTCGAAACGACGATGAAAGGCCGGGGCAAGTCGCTCGACATACTGGAATCCACCCGCAGCGTTCCCGGAAGCGTCGTTTCGGTACGGCAGCAGGAGCCGCTGGGCCTCGGCCACGCCGTCTGGTGTGCCCGCGACATTGTCGGCGACGAGCCTTTCGCGGTGCTTCTTCCCGATGATCTGATGGTTGGTCGGCCGGGTTGCGTCGCGCAGATGGTCGAAGCCTATAACAAGGTCGGCGGGAACATCGTCTGTGCGCAGGAAGTGGCTCCGGAGCGGACCGCCAGCTACGGCATCATCACCCCGGGGACACGCGACGGTCGGCTGACCGAAGTCAAAGGCCTGGTCGAGAAGCCGAAGCCGGAAGAGGCCCCCTCCACGCTCGCCGTCGTCGGTCGCTACATTCTGCAGCCCGAGATCCTGGGAATTCTCGGAACGATCGGCCGGGGCGCCGGAGGCGAGATCCAGCTGACCGATGGAATGGCCGCGTTGATCGGGCGACAGTCCTTTCACGGCGTGACTTTCGAGGGTGAGCGCTACGATTGCGGGGACAAGACGGGCTTCGTTCTTGCCAATCTCGCACTGGCCCTGCGCCGCGACGATGTCGCTCCGGCGGTCCGGGCGTTCATCGCGGAGCTCTGATGCAGGGCGCCTTTCTCATCAATGACGGGCCGGTGCGCCGGCTGACGATCGATGAGGCGGCGGAATATCAGGGATTGGGCTTCCTCTGGGTTCATCTCGAGGGCAAGGACGAGCAGGACGTCGTCTTCATCAAGCGTCAGAGCGACATTCCCGACATTGCGGCAAGCGCTCTCGTGGCGACCGAAACCCGGCCGCGCTGCGACCGCATCGAAGAAGGCGCGATCGTCAATCTGCGCGGGCCGGGCGCACTCGACCCGGTGGATTCGGATCTGCTCGTATCGATCCGGCTGTGGGTGCGACGCAATCGGGTCACGTCGCTGAGCCGGCGTCCGATGAACGCAACGGCGCAGGTCTACACCCTCGTCGAAGCTGGCAGGATCCTCGACCCGGGCGATCTCGTGGCCGCTTTTGCCCGCGAAATCAGCCGGGAGCTGGATCCGCAGGTGGCCGGGCTTGGCGATGCGCTCGACGAATGCGAGAGTCAGCTCGACACCCGGAACATCTATCGGCTGCGGATGAAGATTGCCGAACTGCGATCCGAGGCGATCTCGTTCCGGCGCTTCGTGGCTCCGAATCGCGACGCGCTCAACACGCTCGGCGGCATGGATGTCGACTGGCTTGAGGAGCAGGACCGACTGCACATCCATGAAGCGGCGGACCGCTTCGCCCGAATGGCCGAGGAATTGGAGGCGGTTCGCGAGCGCGCTGCTCTGCTGCATGAACAGCTTACCGACCTTCGCTCGGAGCAGATCGACCAGCGCGCACTGCTCATCTCGATCGTCGCGTTCATCTTTCTGCCGCTGACCTTCGTCACCGGCCTGCTCGGCATGAATGTCGAAGGCATTCCCTATGCGGCGGAGCCCTGGGCCTTCTGGGGCGTGGTGGGCTTCTGTTTCCTCATCGGCGCGGTCGTGCTGGCCTGGTTCAGCCGGAGGCACTGGCTGGGGCGGTGAGCGATCCGCCGCTCTGCTTCCTGTGCGGCCGACCGCTCGGAAGCCGGATCGAATGGCACCACCCGGTGCCGAAGAGTCGCGGCGGTCGCGAAACGGTGCCAATCCATCCAATCTGCCATCGGACGATCCATGCCACCCTTTCCAACAAGGAACTGGAGCGCGGCTATGCCGATCCGGCTTCGCTTCGCTCGCACCCGGAGCTTGCCAGGTTCGTTCGCTGGATCCGCAACAAGGATCCCGACTTCCACGCTCCGACGCGTCGGCGACGCTAGGCTTCCAGTTCGATGTCCCAGTAGAGATAGTCGCGCCAGCTATCGTGGAGATAGTTGGGCGGGAAGCTTCGGCCGTGCTCCTGCAACTGCCAGCTTGTCGGCCGGAACGGATGCCGGCGAAGGTGCATATGGGCCTGGACCGGAGTTCGGCCTCCCTTGCGAAGATTGCAGGGGGCGCAGGCAGTGGTGACATTCTCCCAGGTGGTCCGGCCCCCCTGCGCGCGCGGGACAACATGATCGAAAGTCAGCTCGCTGAGGTCGCCGCAATATTGGCAGGAGAAGCGATCGCGAAGGAACAGGTTGAAACGGGTGAAGGCCGGATATTCGGATGGCCGCACATACTGCCGAAGCGCAATGACGCTCGGCAGACTCATTTCCATATTGGGGCTGTGCACCTTGCGCTGATACTGGGCGACAATGTCGACCCGCTCCAGAAAGACCGCCTTGACGGCGGTCTGCCATGGCCACAGGCTCAAGGGGTAGTAGCTGAGCGGAGTATAGTCCGCGTTCAGCACCAAAGCAGGGCAGCTTTCCGGATTTCGAAGGAGGTCGGGGTGGTACAAGGCTCAAAACGCTCCCGTCTCTCGGAGAACACCTCCTCGAAACGCCGCCCTCGAGCCTGTCGCACCCAGAACGAGGGAGAAATCGGGCGCCGCGGCCGTCTTCTCCTGTGTTCCGCCACGCAATGGCTGCCCCGCGTGACGTCATGATGACACCATAGGTAGCGACTCAGCGTCAAGCCAAAAGGCCTTTTCGAATGCAGCCCGTCACCCGCTTTGCGCCAAGTCCGACCGGTCGGTTGCATCTCGGTCACGCTTTCTCGGCGCTTCAGGCTCATGATTTCGCCCGCGAACGGGAGGGCGCGTTCCTTCTCCGGATCGAGGATATCGACGGCGGCAGGGCGAAACCCGAGTTCGTCGACGGGATCATCGAAGATCTGCTCTGGCTTGGGCTGCAATGGGATGGCGAGATCGTGTATCAATCCGAGCGACTGGCGGGCCATGCCGATGCTCTCGAGAGGCTGATGCGCAGGCGCCTTCTCTATCCCTGCTTCTGCACTCGGTCAGAAATCGCCGCAGAGATTGCCGCCAGCGCTTCCGCGCCGCATGGGCCGGACGGCCCGGTCTATCCCGGCACCTGCCGCCGGCTCTCGGAAGACGAGCGGAAGATCCTGCTCTCCCAGAAGCCGCATGCCTGGCGCCTCGACATGACTCGGGCCCAGGCCGTCGCCGGACCACTGACGTGGACCGATAAAGGACGGGAGATGAAGGCCGAGCCGGGCCTGTTCGGCGATGTCGTCCTGGCCCGCAAGGACATCCCCACGAGCTACCACCTTGCCGCGACGGTCGACGATTCCTGGCAGGGCATTACCGACATCGTCCGCGGCGAGGATCTGCTTTCCTCGACCCACGTGCACCGACTGCTTCAGGCGCTGCTCGGCCTGCCGACTCCGAGCTATCACCACCATCCTCTCCTGACCGACGCCGAGGGAAGACGGCTGGCCAAGCGCCACGGGGCGCCGACGCTCGCCGAATTGCGCTCTGGAGGTGCCGATCCCGCCCGGCTGTTGGAGGGGCTTCGAAAAGGGCAAATGCCGGCTGGATATTCGCTTGCGCAGGGGTAGAGAGGAAGCATGCAAACGATCCTCGCCATCATGCTCGTCCTTGCCGCCGGCGCGACTCTGTACGTCCTCATCAGGGGTGTGATCGGAATGGCTCAGCAAAAGGACATTAGCGGCCAGCGTTCGCAGGATCTCATGCGCAAGCGAGTGATGTTTCAGGCGGTCGCGATATTGATCGCCGTGGTGCTGCTGCTTCTCGCCAGCGGTGGCCGCTGAGGAGGCTGTTCTGGTTCGACTGAACAAGATCTACACCCGCACCGGCGACTCCGGGGAGACCGGGCTCGCCGACGGCTCCCGGATCTCCAAGTCCCATCCGCGCAGCCAGGCCATCGGCGACGTGGACGAGGCGAACAGCGCCATCGGAGTTGCGCTTCTCAAGCTGGAGGAGGAGCGCCTCCGGGCGATGCTCGGGCGCATCCAGAACGAAATGTTCGATCTCGGAGCCGATCTGGCAACGCCGGGCGAGGATTTCTCCCCGGGCGAGATGACCCTGCGTATCGTGCAGGAGCAGATCGACCGGCTGGAGCGCGAAATCGACGAGACCAACTCGGAACTCGAGCCGCTGCGCAGCTTCATCCTGCCGGGGGCAGTCGGCGGCGCTGCGGAGCTTCACCTCGCCCGTGCCATCGTTCGCCGAGCGGAACGGAGTGCCGTTGCCTGCGCGCGCGACGTTCCGGTCAACCCTCTCGCGCTTGTCTATCTGAACCGCTTGTCCGATCTCCTGTTCGTCCTGGCTCGGCTGGTCGCCAAAAATCAGGGAGGCGACATATTGTGGCAACCGGGAGCCACCCGACAGGGTTAGTTGTTCTTGTTTTGTGCCTTATCCTGAGTTAGTCCGGAGGCGGAGGCGGAGGATGGCAACGCTGAGCCGAACCGGCGGAGAGTTGGACCTGACGGAGCGGTTTCGCGAAGTCCGGCGACTCAGCCTCGACATTGTCGCGCCGCTCTCCGATGCTGACGCGACCATCCAGCCGATGCCGGACGCTTCGCCGGCCAAATGGCATCTCGCGCATACGACCTGGTTCTTCGAGACCTTTCTGCTGCGCGATCACGTTCGCGGCTACCGCCTGCATGACGATCGCTGGGCCTATCTGTTCAACTCCTACTATGAGGGCGAGGGCGAGCGGCATTCGCGACCGCGCCGCGGGATGCTGAGCCGCCCATCGCTGGAAGAGGTGCTCGACTATCGCGCCGCCGTCGACGACGCGGTCCTGGAGGCGTTCGACGACCTTCCCGCCGATCTTTTGGAGCTCGGGCTCAACCATGAGCAGCAGCATCAGGAATTGATGCTCATGGATATCCTTGCCGCCTTCGCGGAAAATCCGCTCCGCCCGGCCTGCTGGGATTCTCCTTCGCCAGCCCTTCCAGCCGTCCTGCCGCCATCGATCGAGTGGATCGACGGAGCGGTTGGGCCGGTCGAGGTCGGCCACGCCGGCGGCAGTTTCGCCTTCGATTGCGAGACCCCGCGCCACAAGGTGTGGCTTCATCCTCACGCTTTGGCGGATCGCCTCGTGACCAATTCGGAGTGGCTGAGCTTCATCGATTCAGGTGCCTATTCGGACCCGAAACTATGGCTGTCGGATGGCTGGTCCTGGGTTCGGGAGAACCGCATCGAGGCACCGCTCTACTGGAGCCGTGGAGCGGAGGGATGGGTCTGCTTTGGGCTGGACGGGCTTCGGCCGGTTCGACTGGCCGATCCGGTATGCCACATCAGCTATTTCGAAGCGGACGCCTTTGCCCGCTGGGCCGGCGCCCGGCTGCCTACCGAGGCGGAATGGGAGAGTGCGGCCGCGGGCATCGATCCGGCGTCGGGCAACCAGCTGGATTTCGCGGGACCGGTTCGCCCCTCTCCCGCCGGCGAAACCGCGCAGAAGGAATTGGCGCCTAGCCCTTGTCGGGCTCGGCAGCTGTTCGGCGATGTCTGGGAATGGACGGCGAGCGCCTATCTCCCCTATCCTGGCTTTCGTCCGGCCGAAGGCACTGTGGGCGAGTATAACGGCAAGTTCATGATCTCCCAGATGGTGCTGCGCGGCGGCAGCTGCGCGACTCCGCGCGGCCACGTGCGGGCGAGCTACCGCAACTTCTTCTATCCACATCAACGCTGGATGTTCTCCGGCCTCCGCCTGGCGAAGGATCAGTAGTGGACATCTACGCACCGCGTCCGGCCGCCGACCCTGCCTTTCGATCCGATGTCCTCGCCGGCCTTGCCGCCGCTGTCCCGGCCGTCCCCGCTCGCTGGTTCTATGACCGACGAGGCTCGGAGCTGTTCGAACAGATTACCCAACTGCCCGAATATTATCCTACCCGGACGGAGACCGCTTTGCTGCAGGCTTGCAGCGCTGAGCTCGCCGCGCGGCTGGACCCCGATGAAGCGGTGGTTGAGTTCGGCTCCGGTTCCTCGGCCAAGACTCCTATCCTCCTGCGGGCGATCAAGCCTGCCGCTTACGTGCCGATCGACATTAGCGGCGACTTCCTTCGGGAATCCGCGCAATCCGTTCAACGGCAGTTTCCCGAGCTTGCCGTTCATCCGGTCGAAGCCGATTTCATGCGCCGGATCGACCTTCCGGACGAAGTCGCAGCCATGCCGAAGCTGGGCTTCTTCCCGGGTTCGACGATCGGAAACATGGTCCCGGCCACCGCCGTCGACCTGCTGCGCGCGATGAAGCAAACGCTGGGCGTGGGTTCCCGACTGGTTATCGGGATCGACCGGATCAAGGACGTCGAGGTCTTGCTCAGCGCCTATAACGACCCGGCCGGCGTGACGGCTGAATTCAATCTCAACCTGCTCCACCGGATCAATTCCGAGCTCGAGGCAGACATTCCGATCGAGGCGTTCCGCCACCGGGCTGTCTGGAACGATGCGCTGAGCCGGATCGAGATGCACCTGGAGGCCCTGCGCACGGTGGAGTTCACGGTTTCCGGAGCGCGGTTTCGGTTCGCGGCCGGCGAGACCATTCACACGGAGAATAGCCACAAATATGGTCATCGAGACAGCCGCCTCCTGCTTCGCGCCGGCGGCTGGGCCGTCCTCCAGGAGTGGACCGACGACCAGGAGTGGTTCTCCATCCTGCTCGCAGAAGCGGAGCCCCCGCGAAGCGCGCCCTGATCAGCGCAGGATCTCCGTCCGCCATGTGGTGACATACGTGACGGAGCCCCGGCATTCCGGCATTTCCTCACGGGCGACCAGCCGAAATCGTTCGCCATCCCACCCATAAGTGGAACGGCTGCCGCAGTCGCCGAGACCGCGACCCTTGGAGAAGTCGCCGATCGTCATGTTGTCCGGGTCCCAATAGCCATTGATGAGGACTCGAAGTCCTTCCTGCTCTTCCCAATCCTCCATGGGCAGGTCGAACGGCGCCGGATCGATCCGGATGGTCCCTCCGGCGCGGCTCGCGATGAAAGGTACGACGCTGAGATTGTAGGCGCCGGTGCCGCAGGCGAGCAGGATCAGCGACCGTCCTCCGCCGAGCGCGTGGCTGTCCGCTTCGTCAGGTCCCCCGACCTCGTCGAGCGTGCATCCCGATTCTCGCCGAAGCTGTGCGATCCGATCGCGGGAAAGGGCGAGCGGCGCCCCGCGGGCGACCGGAGCGATCTGGACGCTTGGAAGTCGCGGTGGCGGAGGAATCTCGCTGACAGGACGGCTGCCCGTGCGGATCAACGCCGTGGGCGTGTGGAGTCGCCCTTGCGCCTCGTCCATGTAGAGCAAGGCGTGTCTGAGCCCTTTCATCGAATAGGAGCCCATCACGGATCCGCCCGAATCCGCCATCTCGATCTTGTCGGCGTAGAGGATGCGCTCCAGCAAGGCCGACCGGTCCTCAACCTCGACGATGAAGCCCTCGTCCGATGGCACGATCCGTACCGGCAAGACCTCGCCGTGAACCGTCAGGCGAGCGGGCGAGCCTTCGACCTGAGCAATCCGCAGAGTCAGCTGCGCCTCAGGCTCAGGGCCTCGCTCCATCAGGATCACGCCGTCGCCCTCGAACTCCGAATCTTCAGGCCGGACTCCCACCGCCTGACAGCGCCGGCCATTGTCGCAGGCGATCACCCAGTCGTGGAAGACGTGGACCTCACGGGGAACGGGGGCCTGCGCGGTCAGGGCCGGAGGTGCCTGCAGCGCCAGGAGGATCGAGAGCAGCATGCTTCAGCCTATTCCGCAATCGCGCCCGGCGGAAGGCGGCATTGCCGGGTCGGCCCACCGTCGCTACATGCGAGCTCGACGGTCAACGGAGTAGCTATGGGTCAGGCCCTGTTCGGCATCGCGGAGCTTCTGCTTCGCGTATTGATGTACATAATCATCATCCAGGCGATCCTTTCCTGGCTGGTCGCCTTCAATGTCATCAACACCTACAACGATTTCGTTCGCTCCTTCCTTCGGGCCCTGGATCGAATCACCGAGCCGCTCTATCGGCCGTTTCGAAGGATCCTTCCGGATTTCGGCGGGCTCGACTTCTCGCCGCTGATCGTCCTGCTTCTGATCATCATCGTGAAGGACTATCTGCTTCCCGCAGCCTATCTCTCAGCCATGCAGTGAGGTGGCCGTGACCGCGGCGATCATCGACGGAAAGGCGTTCGCCGAGGGATTGAGGAACCGAGTCGCCGCGGCCGTTCCGAACTTCGTCGAGCAGGTCGGCCGCAAGCCTGGCTTGGCGGTGGTTCTCGTCGGCGAGGATGCGGCGAGCCAGGTCTATGTCCGCTCCAAGGGCAAGGCCACCGTGGCGGCGGGTCTGGAGAGTTTCGAACACCGGCTTGCCGAGACGACGAATCAGGACGAACTGATCGCGCTGGTTGAGCGGCTCAACAAGGACGACAAGGTCGACGGCATCCTCGTCCAGCTGCCCTTGCCGCCGCAAGTCGACGAGAATTCGGTGATCGCCGCGATCGATCCGGCAAAGGACGTTGACGGCTTCCATGTCGTCAACGCGGGGCGGCTTGCCGTTGGAGAAGAAGCGCTCGTTCCCTGTACGCCGCTGGGCTGTCTCATGTTGCTCAAGGACCGGCTTGGCGACCTGTCCGGTCTGGAAGCCGTCGTCATCGGGCGTTCCAACATTGTCGGCAAGCCGATGGCGCAGCTTCTCCTGCGTGAAAATTGCACCGTCACCATCGCTCACAGCCGAACGCGCGACCTCGCTGCGGTGGTTGCCCGGGCCGACATCGTCGTTGCCGCCGTGGGGCGGCCGGCCATGGTGAAGCGCGACTGGCTGAAACCCGGGGCAACGGTGATCGACGTCGGCATCAATCGCGTCGAAGGCCGGCTTGTCGGCGATGTGGACTTTGAAGGAGCGAGCCGGGTAGCGTCGGCGATCACTCCGGTGCCGGGCGGTGTCGGGCCCATGACCATCGCCGTCCTCCTCCGGAATACGCTGGTCGCGGCCCATGCCCGGGCAGGGCTGCCGGAGCCGGCTGGCTTGTGAGCGAATTGTTCATTTCCGCTTTCGTGACCTTTCTGGTGGTGATCGATCCGCCAGGCTGTGCGCCGATCTTCGCCGGCCTGACCAAGGATGCCAGCGCGGTTCACCGCCGGGCGATGGCCATCCGTGCGGTGCTGGTCGCGGCCGGCATCCTGCTCTTCTTCGGGCTCCTGGGCGAGGACCTTATGAGGGCGCTCGGCATTTCCCTGAGTGCCTTCAGGATCGCCGGCGGGATCATGCTGTTCCTGATCGCTCTGGAGATGGTCTTCGAACGGCGCACCGAGCGACGGGAGAATCGCGCTCAGGAGGTAAGTGCCAGCGAAGTCGACGACGTGTCGGTCTTTCCCATGGCGATCCCGATGATTGCCGGGCCCGGCTCAATTGCCTCCGTCATGCTTCTGACGGCCAGAAGCAGCGGTCCCTCCGAAACTCTGGCCGTGTTCGCGGCTCTCGGCCTGACGCTGTTGCTGACTCTGGCCGCCCTTCTCGCGGCGGGGCCGCTGATGCGCCTGCTCGGCCACAAGATGGAGGCCATGATCACTCGCATCCTTGGCGTCATTCTCGCCGCTCTTGCGGCTCAGTTCGTGATCGACGGGATCGAGCGAAGCTTCAGCTGACGACGCGCCACATTCGATAGGGCGATCCCGTCGGCAGCCTCACGGGTTCCAACCAGTCGGGCACTTCGCCTCGGGCGAGCCGGGCATAGAAGCCGTTCGGCGCCTCGGCGCGATAGATGGTCGACTCCGAAAGGTTGGGGCAGATCAGCACGTAATCGATGCGGTAGCGTTCGATCGTTTCCCGCGCGTTTTCGGGTGAGCCGCGCCAGGCCCGCATCACGTCGATGATCTGCGTGCCGTTGCGATGGTAGGGTCCGATCACCGCATTGTGGTGGGTGACGGTGATCAGCCGAGGACCAAGGTCGACGAACGTGAGAACGTTGCCGCGGGGCTGACGGGCAACCGGCCGAAGCGCCGCAAGCGACGGGCAGCGCCCGTTGGCGATGTTGACCTGCCGTCGGAAGTCGCTGACCCGGTCTTTGAAGACATGAGAGGGCAGTCCCGACGCCATTCCGGCACCCACGCCGACGACGAGCAGGACTCCGAGCGCCCGCACCGGAACCGGATATTTCCAGACCCAGACCAACAGCTGCCAGGCGAGGCCGGCCGCTCCGATGATCGAGAGAAGCTGCGCCGCAGGAGCGGCTCGAGTCTGCCACAGCAGCAAAGCGGCAGCGAGAAGCGCGAGGGCGGCTATCCCTGCCAGCGGAATCAGGCGTCCGGACTTGCCGCGCTCGCGCCAAAGCATCAGGCCATAGCCGAGCAAACCAAGAAGCGGCAGCCAGGCGATGAGGACTGCCGTCTGAAGCCCGTGACGGTAGATCGGCATCGCCTCGCGCACCTTGCTCAGCCAGAGCCGCTCCAGTTCGGGAGAGAATTGCTCGAGTCGGCCGATGCAATCCGGCCAGGCAAGCGCGAAAGCCGCCGCGATGCCGATGCCCGCCATGGCCGCGGCTCCCATTCGCGCCTTCAGGGAAGCGGGATTGACCATCGCCAGGCTAACCGAGGCGGCACCGGCCAGCAGCATGGCCGAGAGCCAGACCGGCGACAGGGCATCGCACACTGGCGCTCGGTTGGCGTGGGAGGCGAAAAGCAGAAAGGCGAGTGTGGAGCCTCCGGCGAGAGTGAAGCCAAAAGCGGCGAGGCGTTTTGCTTGCTCCCGTTGCCAAACCCAGCGAAGCACGGTGATGGCGCCGGCCCCGGCCAGGTAGAGGAGCATTTCGAGGCCGATCGCCAGTGAAAGAGCGGTCGCCAGTCCAAGCAGGACTCCGCCACGGCCGCGCTTCGGATCGCTGAGGGCCGCCACGACCAAAGCGAGCATCGCCAGCTGCCAACCATGATGGTCGATGCGAAGCGGTGACCACATCCCGCGCACCGAACCACCGCAGGCGAGCAGTGCGACGGCAAGAAGATACGCACCGGGCCCGATCAGCCGCTTGGCGGCGACCGCGAGAGCGGCCATCGCGACCAGCATCGGAATCAAGGGTGCGGCCGCAACCGCTGCCAGTTCCGCCTGCCGGCCGCCGAAGACGGGAGTCAGAAGGAGCTTCAATCCGGCAATCGGTAGATCGACCAGGCGAGACCAGTGGATGTCGGCACCAAAAGGAGGATTAAGTCGATACTGACGCAGGTCGTACCAGTCCTGCCCCCGGAGAAGGTCGCGGACCTGCATCATCCGCATGTTGTCGTCGGTGTCGCCGAGGCCGAAGCCCAGAATGAGGCCCCATCGGCTCGAGATGAGCCAGGCGGCCAGCCCGAGCCAGAAAAGCAGCACCGGCCAACGCCAGTGCCTTTCCAGCCAGTCGAGCCACTTCGCCACCTGCCGCCCCTTTTCAAGCCCCTGTCCGGCCATTAGTCGCTGCCCGACAAAGGGCAAGCGCAGCGGGAGACAAGGGGCTGATCATGGGGCAGGACAGCTCTCTTTCCACGCTGCTGGGACAGCTGATCCGCTTCGGGCTGGTGGGCGGTTTCGTGACCGTGCTCGGAGTCGCGGTCTACTGGGTGCCCGCCACCTATTTCGGGGTGCCGCCGCTGCTCGCCAATCTGCTCGGTTACTCGGTCGCCATGCTGTTCGGCTATGTGCTGCACAGCAAGGTCAGTTTTCGCGGCCACGGCCGTCGTGACAATCCGGCGCAACGAACGGTGCGCTTCTTCATCGTCAGCCTGGTCAGCCTGGGCCTCAACAGCCTTTTCGTCGGGATCCTGACCGGTCCATTGCAGGGGCCGACCTGGTGGCCGGTAATTCCGATGCTGTTCGTGACTCCGCTCGTCACCTTCTATCTCAATCGCCAATGGGTGTTCGGCTGATGGAACGTATCGTTTACGATCGAATGGCCGAGCTGGACGAGCTTCACTGGTGGTATCGTGCAAGACGGGAAATCCTGGCCACCCTGATCCGGCGGCAGATTCCTCTTCCCGGAGATGCGCGCATCCTCGAAGTGGGCTGTGGCACGGGCCACAATCTGGCCATGCTGAAAGGCTTCGGCCGAGTCGACGCGATCGAGGTCGACGCCGCCGCTCGAGAGATTGCAAGCCGGCGTCTCGGACATGCGGTGCTGAATGCCCCTCTTCCCGATCTGCCGGGCATTCCCGACCAAGCCTACGACCTGATCGCGCTCCTCGACGTGATCGAGCATGTCGAGCGTGACGTGGAGGGCCTGGCGAGCTTGTCGCGAAAGCTGAAGCCCCAGGGCAGGATACTGATCACCGTGCCTGCCTTTCCCTGGCTGTGGAGCGCTCACGACGTCGTGAACCATCACAAGAGGCGCTATACTCGCGCGTCCCTGCGGGATCTGGTCGGAGAGGCGGGCCTCACGCTGGAGATGATGAGCTGGTTCAACAGCCTTCTTTTCCCGGTCGCTGCTGCCGCCCGGCTTGCCGGACGGCTGACCGGCAAGGAGGAAAGCGACGACAAGTTGCCGCCTCGGCCGATCAACAAGCTGTTCGAAACCATTTTCGGGCTTGAACGCTACGGCCTCGGCCGGGTGCCGTTTCCGCCCGGAGTTTCGCTGGTGGCGATCGCTTCCGCTTCGTGAGCGACGTGACCGAGGCTCGCTCTGCCTCCCGGACGGCCCGCCAGATCCGAAACGATGTACAGGGGGCGACGCTTGGCCTCGATATAGAGACGGCCCAGATACTCGCCGATCATGCCCAGCACGAACATCTGAACAGCGCCCAGGACCACGACCACCAGCATCAACGAGGTCCAGCCCTGGATTGCGCTCCCGGTGAAGAAGCCGACGGCGATATAGCCCAGCAGCAGTACCGAGGCCGCAACCAGCCATAGGCCGATATGGCTCGCCATTCTGAGGGGGGCGGTCGAGAAGCCGGTGACGGCATCGAGCGCGAACCGCATCATCTTGGCGAGAGGATATTTGCTCTGTCCGGCATGGCGCTCGGCCCGGTCATAGACGATCGGGACCTGGCGAAAACCGACCCAGGCGACCATTCCGCGAATGAAGCGGGCCTGCTCGGGCAGGCTCAGGAGCGCGTCGAGGGCACGACGACTCATCAGCCGGAAGTCGCCCGTGTCGAGCGGGATCTCGATCTCGGCCAACCGCGTCAGTAGCCGATAGAAGAGCTTGGCGGTGGTTCGCTTGAAGGCCGTCTCGCCGGCGCGCGCCCGACGCACCGCATAGACGACATCGGCTTCCTGCCGGTCCATTTCGGACATCATCTCGGGCAGGAGTTCGGGAGGATCCTGAAGATCGGCGTCGATGATCAGGACACGTTCCCCAGAACAGAGATCGAGACCCGCGGTGAGTGCAAGCTGGTGGCCATGGTTGCGCGACAGGTTGATCGCCACGACGCGCGGGTCGGAAGCGGCCAGGGCTTGCATCATCTCCCAGCTTCGATCGCGCGAGCCGTCATTGACGAGGACGATTTCGTGGTCGTCGCCGACGACCGAGCGCGCCGCCTTCGAGAGTCGGCTATGAAGCTCCTCGAGGCACGCTTCCTCATTGTAACAGGGAACGACGATCGACAGTGACACGCAAGTCATTTGATCCCCTCGGCCGCCGCCGGGGGCGTGCGGTCGACGACCCTATAGAGGACGCTGCTCCCGCTGCGCCAGACCGGCTGAAGTCCGGCGGTCAGGGCCGGGTCGTAGGGTGGCGGAGTGATCAGCCAGACATAATCGAACGCGTGGCGGGGGAAGGAGGCGAGCGCCCTGTCGATGGTTCGCCAGGATTCGCCTCGGCAGCGACGCAAGGTAACGATCTGGGTGGCGTCGCGCATGAACGGCCATCCTGCCCAATAGCGGACCTCCAGCAGTTGCGCTCCGGCCATGGTCCACTGATCATTGGAGAAGGCATGACGCCGAACGATCGCCAGTCCGGGAAGGTGGAGCAAGCGCGACATGGCCCAGGGTTCCCGGCAGGAGCGGCCGACAAAGCTCACCATTCGCGCGCCGTGGGGTACGTGGTCGAGCGCCGCCAATTCGCGATCGTAGCTGCGGTCGTAGAGCCATAGGCTCAACGTGGTTCCGCCGGTTCGAACCAGGAAGAATGCGAGACCCGCAACGGCAAGCCCGCGCGCGAAGCGCTCGCCTGCCTCCGGTCGGAGCCGGATTCCGACAAGAGCGATGGCGAACAGGTACGGCGCCAATCGCATGTCGGCATAAGCGGATCCAAAGACGATCCGCGGCAGGAGAACGAAGACGAGCGAAAGGAACAGGGCGGAAGCGAGGAGATTGCGTGAGTAGGTCATCCGCCGGCTGAAGGCTGCCGATGCGAGCAGCAGGCAGACGAGGGCAAGCGAGGCGAGATCGAACAGCTCCCACCGATCGCGCAGGACCATGGTCAGCCAATCCCACTTGCGGTTCCAGTTGAAGAAGTCGGTGGTCCGTCCTGCCGCTTCGCTTCGCCAGATCAGTACGAGTGCGACGGGCGGCGTGAGCGCCAGACAATGGATGCCGGAACGAAGACCGGAAGCAACCAGGTTGCGGCCATGATCGAACTGCCGCACTAGTTCGGCGGAGAAGGCGAGAACGCCAAGCGTGCCCCAGCCAAATGCATGGACCAGCCAGAGCAGGGCCGAGATCGGAACGAATAGGGCGGCTCGAACCCAGACCCGTTCGAGCCGTCCCAGCCGTAGCCAGAAGGCGAAGGCGAGCATCGCCAGGCCCATGGCGAGGGCAAAGTTCACGAAGCCGAAGAAGAAGGGGAAATTGTAGGCGAAGGGCAGGGCAAAGATCGTCGTCGGAGGGACTCGCCCGTGAACCTCATAGGCGACCCAGAGCAGCCCTCCTGCCGTCAGCGGCGGGATCGACAGGACGATCAGCTTGACCGCAAGCTCCAGCCCAAGGAGCGGGGCCAGCATTTCGACGAGAAGATCGACACCGAGATTGCCGATCAGCGCCCATTCAAACCGGTAATATTGCTGGAGAATCGGCGAGCTCTCGATGTCGAGCTGCACGCGATAGCGTCCCATGTGGCCGGGGAGATCGACGAGGGGGGCGACGTCGGGCCAGAGCAAAGGGATCGCGCTGGCGAGCACCAGCACGATCGCGAAGGCGCGGGTTTCCCACCACCGGGCGTCCGTGCCTCCCGTCAAGTTCCGGTTGTGCCCTTCCTGCATGACCCCCCTTCGAGAGGGAGTTGCCTTCCGCAGTCGGGGCGGGATTTCAAGCCTTTCCGTGTCGCGGAGTCATTCAGCCGGCCGTTCCAAGGCGATCCTTCCGTACTTTCCATAGCTGAAGACGCCGGACACCCGGTACCTGCACGGGTTCGAGCCAGGCCGGGGTGTGACCGGCTGCGAGCAGCGACCAGAGCCCATCAGGGTTGTCGGTTGCATAGTGGGCAGGCTCCGACAGGTCGGGACAGACGGCGAGATACTCGACATCTCGATGACGGACGATCTCCCGTCCTTCACGCTCCGGAGCGGTGAAAAGGCGGATCACGTCTCGCATGCCGTCGCGGTTGCGATGGTGACCGCTGGCAACGACCCGGTGCGAAGTGTGGACGAGCACGGCCGGACCGATGTCGAGCGGAGTAGCGATGTCGCTGGCGGGAAGCGCGACAAGGCGACTCATCTCCGCCGCCGAGACGCAGCTATTGTCGGCCGCCGAAACTCCCTCGTTGCCGACTCCGCTGGCGTCGGCGGCGAGGACGATCGCATAGGCCGGCATGACCGTGAAGAAGGCCGCGGCGGTCGCAACCGCCCGCATCGGCATCAGCGGGAGGCGTCTCGCTCGGAGCAACGCTGCCCCGCACAGGAAAGCCGATCCGGGAAGGCCCAGGATGTTCGCCACGCTTCCGGCCCTCAGCACGAACAGCGAAGCGAGCGTCGCGGCGGCGAGAAGAAAGAGATAAATCCCCCAGCGAATCCGATGCCCCTCGTCTGCGCGACGCCACGCTATCGCTCCTCCCGCCAGGCCCGTGACCGGCAGAGCCAGGAATGAGGCGGCCGCGACGAATTCTTGGCGCCAGATCGGAAGGCCTTCCAGCACTCGCTCGTACCAGTGGGCCCGAACCATTGGATCCAGCGCCGCAAAGGGATCGCGAGCGCACTGGCCATCGATCGACAGCATCGTAACCAAAGCTATTCCGCCGCTGGCCGCCAATATGCCGAAGCGGCTCCACGGCCCGCTAATGTCGGATCTTACACCGGCGAGACAGGCAAGAGCGGCCGCACCGAATGCCGCCAGGTGGACCGGCGAGACGATGTCGCAGGCCGGGAAGGCCCAGGCGGATGGTTCGCGAGTCGCCAGAAAGAGGAGCAGGCTGCCACCCGCCAGGGCGGCGACATAGGTCCGAAGCCGCTCCGCCTCCGAGGGGTCGGCCAGCCAGCGAAGGGCGAACAAGGCGCCGAGCGAGACCGTCACGGGAAGCCCCTCGATCGATATGGCGAGCCAAATCGCCGCGGCACCGCCGGCCAGGAGCCCGGAGCGCCGCGGCCGTTCGTCGAGCGCCGCCGTCACAGCGACGAGCGCCAGCACGATCTGCCAGCCATGATGGTCGATCCGCATCGGCCGCAGCTGGCTGAGGGCAGCGATCGAGAGGGGAACCGCGCTCAGTGCCAGAAGCGCGAGTCGCGGGCTCAGCAGTTGCCGGGCAAGCAGGCCGGTCAGCGCCATCACGAAGCCGAGGGTAAGCAGCGGCACGGCGATGAGGGCGGCAAGCTCCGCGCTCGGCCCTCCAATCAGCGGCTGGAGCAGCAGGATCACCGCAGCGATCGGCACGTCCACCAGCCGCGACCAGTGCATGGCGACTCCGTGCGGAGGGTTCATTCGGTATTGAGTGACGTCGAACCAGCTTTGTCCTGCCAGCCAGTCGCGAACCTGAAGCAGTCGCAAAGTGTCGTCAGGATCGGGAAACAGGCGCTGCTCGATCGCCGTTCTGTTGAGCAGCACCAAGATGCAGCAGGCGAGGATCCAGGCGATCAGGAAGATCCCGATCTCCTTGGACCTGACCAGGCGCGCTTTGTCGCTCAGCATGAGAAGACGATCTTTCGGCGCAAAAGATAAGTAACCTGGAAGCTGATCGCGATTGCCGCCAGCTTGGCGAGCCGCGGATCTGCCCCCATCAAGTCGCCAAAGCCGACGATCCCGGTGGTGAGTCCAAGCCCGACGAGCGCGGAACCGACGAACAAGATCTGTTGCTGGCGACGTTGCGCGCCTTTGTCAGCAAGCCGCCCTACGAATACCGCTCGGCTCGACAGGAACCAGTGCGCGACGAGGCCCGTCGAATAACCGAATGCGGCAGCGCTTATCGGAGCGATACCCAGGCTGAGCGCGGCCAGGAAGACAGCCATGTCGAGGCCGAGTGCTCCGGCGCTGGCGACGACATAACGCGCGTAGAGGAGCCGGTGCATCGCGTGCTCAGGCTGCCTTGAGGCGGCGAGGCACGAGCCTTTGCGAGGCCAGAGCTGCGGCGGCGCCTTCCTCCCCTGCCTCGTGATATTCGGCATCTTCGTTGACGGCCCAGATGTCATAGACTCGGCGACCCGCCTCGATGTTGCGGACCGTCAACATCGCCGTCATCATCGCATGGTCCTGATTGTTGTAGCGATGCATTCCGTTGCGCCCGACCAGGTGAAGCGTCTCGTAGGATTCCTCGAGCTCCGCCCGGATCGCCTCGACATTGTCCTTGTAGCGGTCGTCGTAAACGGGATAGGCCTTCTCCTGCCGCACGACCACGCCCCCTTCGATGGATGCCGGATCACAAAGGCCCAGAATCTCCATTTCCTTCCTGGCAAGCTCCACGAGCTCGTCATCCGGCGCATTCCAGAGCCCGTCACCTTCGAAGCAGAAATATTCGAGGCCAACGCAGGCGAGATCGGGATCCGGGACCATTTCGGGCGACCAGCTCCGGAAATTTTGGATCCGGCCGACCTTCACCTTCGGGTCGTGGATGTAGATCCAGTTGTCGGGGAAGAGATCCTTGGAGCGGATCATCAGGGAGACGGTGAGGAAATCGCGGTAACGCAAGTCTAGGGCTCGGCCCGCCGCTTCGGGAAGGGGATGGATCCGCCCGACGAGTTCACGGATGGGGGCGGAGGAAATGACGTGCGCGGCGTTGATGACGACGCTTTCGCCCGAACCGGTCTTTGCGGCGACTCGCCAGCGCTGAGTGGCGCCGTCGAACGATAGTTGTTGGAGCGCGTGATCCATGAGGACCCGATTGCCGCCGGCGACAACGAAGTCGCGCGCGGCTTCCCACATCATTCCGGGGCCTCGCCTCGGATAGCGGAACGATTCCAGCAGAGTCTTCGCACCCATGCCGTCGTTCGGACGCCTGTTGAGCCGAAGCGATCGCTTCAAACCGTCGATCACGGCGGCACCCAGGCTCAGACCCTTGATCCTCTGCGCTGCCCAGTCGGCCGAGATCTCGTCGCAGGGCATCCCCCACACTTTCTCGGTGTAGGTCTTGAAAAATATGGAGAAGAGCTGTTCGCCGAACTGGTTGATCGTCCAGTCGCGGAACGATTTCACTTCCTTCCTCGGGAAGAGCCGGGCCCATCCATAGGAGGCCATGCACCGGGCCGAGCGCCACAGACCGAGGTTTCGGAGCGCTTCGAAGCCCCGCAGCGGATAGGAGTAGAACTTGCCGTCATAATAGATGCGGCTCATCCGCGGGCGCTGGATGAAGTCGTCGGGCAGGATCTCGTTCCAGAGATCCACGACCTCGCGCGATTTGGAGAAGAAGCGGTGCCCGCCAATGTCGAAGCGGAAACCCTCATGCTCGACCGTTCGGCTGATTCCGCCGACGTAGACCGGGTCTTTCTCGATGACGGTGACGGAATAGCCGGATTTCGTCAGCAAATAGGCCGCCGTAAGCCCTGCGGGGCCAGCGCCGATGATGGCGACGTCCACGGCTTGACTTGATTTCTGCATCGCTGCCCCCGATCGTGACAGCGGCAGGAGTGACCGAGAAGTTCTAAAGGATGGTTAACAGGCTGTTGGAGCTTGGCGGCTATTCGGCCGCAAGATGCCAGCGGGGTGGTTCTTCCAGCCCACGCAGCCGCGCTTCCTCCTCGAACATGTACTCGCGAGTCATCGGCACGGAATCCCGCCGGCGAAGATACTGGACCTGCCAATTGACCAGTCCGCCATAGCGGAACGCCGCTTCCGCACCGGCGAGGTAGAAAAGCCACATCCGGTAGAAGCGCTCGTCATAGAGTTCGACAATCTCGTCCCGGTGAGCGACGGTGCGACGGTACCACTCCTCGAGCGTATGGGCGTAGTGGTAACGCATGGCTTCGACGTCGGCGACGATCAGATGGTTCTTCTCCGCCTCGGTGACGATCTCCGAAAGAGCCGGAATGTAGCCGCCGGGAAATATGTACTTGCGGGTCCATTTGTCGGTGACGCCGGGCTCCCCCATCCGGCCACAGCAATGCGAGACCATGACTCCGTCGGGTGAAAGCAGATCGTGGCACTTGCGGAAGAAGCCGGGATAATGCGGCGTTCCGAGATGCTCGATCAGTCCGACATTGATGATCCGGTCGAACGGTCCTTCGACGTCGCGATAGTCCATCAGTTCGAACTTCACGCGATCGGCGACGCCGGCTTCGGCGGCTCGCTCGCGGCAGAACTCGATCTGGTCCGGCGCCAGAGCAATGCCGAGGACGTCGACGTCATAGTGGCGGTTGAGATACAGAGCGAGGCCGCCCCAGCCGCAGCCAATGTCGAGAACGCGCATTCCCGGCTTGAGGTGAAGCTTGGCGGCGAGGTGCGCCTTCTTGTCGAGCTGTGCTTGCTCGAGACTGTTCCGGACGTCCCGATAATAGGCCATCGTATATTGGCGGTCCTCGTCGAGGAACAGTTCGTAGAGCCGTCGGGTAAGATTATAGGTATGCTCGGCGTTGCGGCGAGAGCGGGTTTTCCAATTGATCTGATCCAGCCGCGCCGCGAGATGGTTCACCGTCCTTCGGACGGGTCCTCTGGGCTTCAGGGCGCCCTGCCTTTCGACCGGCGCGTTGTAGCGGATCAGAAGGACGAGATCGCGAATATCGCCTTCCTCCATGACGATGCGCCCGTCCATGAAGGCTTCGCCGGCGCCGACCCGGGGATCCTTGGCAATGTGGAAAGCCGCGCCGCGGTCCGTCAGCCGAACTCGCACCGGTCCATGATTGGGGTCGGGTGAGCCGTAGCGATACGCCTTCCCATCATGATCGATGACGGTCAGCTCACCCTTGCGGATGAGCGGGCGGAGCATTTTGTCGAGCAGCCACATGGGCGTGGAGGATAAACAACAGGCACCCAAGAGCAAGGAACAAAGAGCGACGAGCCGCTGGTGCACTTGTCCCGTCTTGGTTTCCGATACGATCTCTGGTCGAATTGGGCCATTCCGGCTTTTGCTGACCGAACCCGGGCCTTCCTTCAGGTTCAGTAACGCCTCAGCCAACCGGTGATCGAATAACGGCGATGGGGTGCGGCTCGCGAGACCTCGGATACGCTGTGGAGCTGAGGCACGGCGAACAGGTTCAGGCTATTGAATCGCGGCAACAGGGCCCGCTCCACATCCCCCTCCGGATCGTGGAAAAGAAGGAGTCCACCCCATTCCGTCCGCCAGCGCGGGGTCAGGCCGAAGACATAGGCGGCAAGCCGATTCTTCCCGGCGACGGCGTCGTCGTGCGCCGTCAGAAAGTCCCCAGGCGAATAGGCGGTTGCCTGAGCATCGGCGAATTCCAATTCCGGTCGGCCGATGACCGATCTCAGCAGTTGGCGAGGCTCGTCCGTGGACAGCCACAACGCGAATTGCGCAAACAGATCGCTGGAGGCCCGGCGACTCCGCTCATCGTCGGGAACTCGGATCGCCTCGTATCGATGCTGAAAGCCTTCGCGGGCGCCGGCATAGACGGCGTCATCCAGAGCTTGTCGCTGCTTGGCCGACATGCTGGCGCGGGTTGTTCGATCCAGGTCGAAGACCTTCTCACCGCTGTTGACCACCTGCTTCCAGTCCTCGCGACGGCGCATTTCGGCGTGAAGCGCGGCGGCACCGTCAGGCTCAAGGAAGTCGCGTATCTGCACTCGGCCGACGGCCGCGAACTCACGGGCAAGCCGGCGGCTGTCGAGATTCGGGTTGAGTTGAAACATTCCGGACCGTCCGCGATTTACGCTCAGGCGGCCACCGCAGCGGCGTCGTCGGACGAATGTTCGAGAGCCGCCTGCTTCTCCGCCGCAATTCGGTCAAGCTCGGCCCGACTCTTCTTTTCGGCAGCGGACTTCAGCTGACCGCAGGCGGCCATGATGTCGCGCCCACGGGGCCGTCGGATCGGTGCCGAAATCCCCGCCTCGAAAATGATCTCCGAAAAGCGCTGGACCCGCTCTTCCGAAGAGCATTCGTAGGGCGCTCCCGGCCACGGATTGAAAGGAATCAGGTTTACCTTGGCGGGCAGCCTGTACCTGCGGATCAATCGCACCAGCTCCCGAGCATCTTCGTCGCTGTCATTCTTGTCCTTGAGCATGACATATTCGAAGGTGATCCGGCGGGCATTGTTGGCACCGGGATAGGCGGCACAGGCCTGCAGCAACTCGTCGATGCCATATTTGCGATTGAGCGGGACGATCTCGTCGCGGACCTTTTTGGTGACGGCGTGGAGGGAGACCGCCAGATTGACTCCGATCTCTTCTCCGGCCCTGGCCATCATCGGCACCACGCCGGAAGTGGAAAGGGTGATGCGCCGCCGCGACAGGCCCAGGCCATCGCCGTCCATGACGATCTTCAGCGCATCTCGGACATTGTCGAAATTGTAGAGCGGCTCGCCCATGCCCATCATGACGATGTTGGAGAGCATCCGACCTTCCGGCTGGCTGGGCCATTCGCCGAGCGCGTCCCTGGCGAGCATCACCTGCCCGACGATCTCGCCAGGCTCAAGATTGCGGACCAGCCGCATGGTTCCCGTGTGGCAGAAGCGGCAATTGAGCGTGCAGCCCACCTGGCTCGAGACGCAGAGCGTTCCCCGGTCCGCATCGGGGATGAAGACCATCTCGAAATCATGGCCGTCGCGCGTCTTCAACAGCCATTTGCGAGTGCCGTCGGTCGATACCTGCTGAACGACCACCTCCGGGCGGCCGATCATGAATCGATCGGCAAGCCAGGTGCGGAGCGGCTTGGCGATGTCGCTCATCGCATCGAAGTTGGTCGCCCCGCGACTATAGATCTGGTGCCACAGCTGCTTCGCCCGCAGCTTCGCCTGGCGTTCCTCCATCCCGGCTTCAGCGAGGGCGGCGCGAATGCGGTCCCGAGTAAGCCCGACCAGGTCCACGCGCACCCCGTCGGTTGCGCCGGCGGGGCGCGGCACCGGCACCGGGTCGATGTGCCCGGGAATCGTCATTGCTGCAGTCATAGCCAGCCCATGTAGGGAAATTGCGCCGTTTTGCTAGGCGCAGGTCATCTCGAGCTCGGAACCGGCCAATCGTGATGGTGCTGGGATCCGGTAGCCCCGATACTATGCAGAGCCCTGAGTAAGAGCTGCTCAGCTCGGGCGAACGAGTCTCGCGACGACTTCCTCCAATGACTCTTGCCACGGTGGCGCTGCGTAGCGGAACATGCTGGAGAATCTGCCTAAAGCTGGACCGAGCGGCAGAGGGCTCCGCCAATGCCGAGGCGGGTTGGCCTGAGCGACCGGTGACAACTATCCTCATCTTGTTAGAGAGCGCCGAGCCTTTGACCGGCATAGCGCTGGTCGCGGATCGGGCGCCACCACCATTCGTTGGCAAGGTACCAGTCGATGGTTTTAGTCAGCCCCGTCTCGAAACTTTCGGTGGCACGCCATCCGAGTTCGGATTCAATCTTGCTAGGATCGATCGCGTAGCGTCGGTCATGTCCAGGCCGGTCAGATACGAACTGGATCAAGTCGCGTCGGATCCCGACGCTCGGCAGCGGCACCCGCTCATCAAGCATATCGCAAATCATCTCGACGACCTGAAGATTCGTACGCTCCTGGCGGCCGCCGACATTGTAGCTTTCGCCGACTTTTCCTGCCGTCATGATCGACTCGAGCGCGCGAGCGTGGTCCTCGACATAGAGCCAGTCGCGCACGTTCTGGCCCCGACCATAGACTGGCAGCGGCTTGCCCTCGAGCGCATTGAGAATCGTCAACGGGATCAGCTTCTCGGGGAAATGATAGGGTCCGTAATTGTTGCTGCAGTTGGAGAGTACCACTGGCAAGCCACAGGTTTCGTGCCAGGCTCTGACGAAATGATCGGAAGCGGCCTTTGATGCCGCGTACGGCGAAGAAGGCGCATAAGGTGTAGACTCGGTAAAGACGCCGCCATCGTAGGGAAGGTCACCGAAAACCTCGTCGGTGGAGACGTGGTGGAACCGAAATGTCCCTTTCTGGTCGCCCTGGAGCGAGCGCCAGTAGTCAAGTGCGGCGTTGAGCAGTCGGAACGTGCCAACGACGTTGGTTTCGACGAACGCGGCTGGACCGTCGATCGAGCGGTCGACGTGACTCTCTGCGGCCAGATGCATGACAAAGCCTACCCGCTCCTCTGCGAGCAGTCGGCGAACGGCTGGCTGATCGGCTATGTCCAAATGAACGAACCGGTAATCGGCGCTGCGCTCCACCTCCCGAAGGGATTCGAGATTGCCCGCATAGGTGAGCAAATCGAGAGCGATGACCCGGTATCCCCCGACACTGATCAGGTGCCGGCATGCCGCGGAGCCGATGAAACCGGCGCCGCCGGTAACTAGCACGGTCTTCTTCATCTCTCGCCCCCGATCCGCGTGGCCGCGCCCCAGAGATGCCAAGCAACCTCCATTTCTGGCGACGTCCGATTGTTATCAAGAGCCACCACCTTTTGGAGAAGGCAGGGTTTGGCGAGTAGATCGACCCGGAAGGCTGGGATACTCACCGATCGTCGGGGAGGCAGGCGATGGCCGCGGCGTCCATCGCCGTCGCCGCGCCTTGCAGCCGATAGATGTTCCTGACCAGGCTCCCACGGTCCGATCTCGTCTCGACGACGAGGTCGAGTCCGGTTCGCATTGCCGCTTGGATCTCAGCGTCGGAACGCGAGTTGGGTGCCCAGGCATCCCGGCCAGACCCGCTCAGCTGAAAGCTCCTGCCGTTGATCCGCAGCAGCACCGCCGATCCCTCGCGCTTCTGCCAGCCGAGTCTCACATGAAGTTGGCCGCCAGCCGCCCTGCCCGGCCAGTAGCCGACCGCGATGAAGGGGCGAGATCCTTCTGCTGGGGATCGTCCCAAGGGCTGGGCGATGGCATAACAGCGCCCCGCGTCCCGGAAAGCGCCCCAGACACCAAAAATTCCCAGCGACTGTTGCTGCGCTGCAGCAGGCACTGCCAAGGCACCGAAAAACAATAGAAAGTTACGCAACCGCATCGAACCCGCTCGATCGCTTCCAGATGTTGCGCCGCAGCAACGGCGATCCTCATTTAGGTACGGTTCATGAAACCTTTCCCAGGGCGACGCGTGGGAGGCGTGTCCATCAGGACCCTGAAACAGGGGGTCCAAGCAAGAGAATAGGGAGTTTGTAGCATGCGTAAGTATCTTTTGGCAGTCCTTCTCGCCGGCACGATTGTCTCGCCGGCGGCCGCCCAGGAGGCCGCGCCCTTTTCCGGCCTTCGCGTCGAGGGGATCGTCGGTTACGATCGAACCGACGTGGAGGACGAAGGCGCGGATGGTGTCGTCTATGGCGCCCAGGTCGGCTACGATATCCAGCGCGGCAACCTCGTTTTCGGTGTTGAAGGCGAAGTCACCGACTCCACCGTCGATGAATGCGTGACCGGCGTCGCTGTTGCAACGGACGAACTGTGCGCCCGGGCTGGCCGAGACCTCTACATCGGCGGTCGGATCGGCGCTGCCGTCAGCCGAAATGTGCTTCTCTACGCCAAGGCCGGTTATACCAACGGCCGGGTGGGTTTGGAGTATGAAGACGGAACCGCGGCCACGGCTCCGGACTACGACATCAGTCGCAACCTTGACGGGATCCGCGTCGGTGGCGGCCTCGAATTCGCGCTCGGTCCGAACAGCTACACCAAGGCGGAGTATCGCTACTCCAACTATGAGGACGGTTTCGACCGACATCAGGTCGTGGCGGGGTTCGGCTTCCGCTTCTGAGCGTCGGCTGAGGAGGGGGCCGGGGCGACAGCGTCCCGGCCCTTTTTTCGTGCGGCGGCGGCGCGCACCCTCTAGCGGGGGAGGATAACCCGCTCTAAGACTCGGCCAAAGTAGGACTTTCGGGGGATCTCATGAAAGCGACGATCGAACGGGCCACGCTCCTCAAGGGATTGGGCCACGTCCATTCGGTAGTGGAGCGCAGGAACACGATCCCGATCCTGTCGAACGTCCTCATCGAGGCGGGAGAGGAAGGCGGGCTGCGGTTGATGGCAACCGATCTCGATCTTCAGATCAACGAAACCGTCGACGCAAACGTTACCGATCCAGGAGCGACAACCGTTCCGGCGCACACTCTGTTCGACATCGTTCGCAAGCTGCCGGAAGGAAGCCAGGTCGAGCTCATCGCCGCTGAAGGCCGGATGCAGGTCAATGCCGGCCGAGCCCGCTTCACGCTGGCGACGCTGCCGCGCGACGACTTTCCGGTCATCGCCGAGGGCGACCTGCCGACGCGATTCGAGTTGCCCGCGGCGACGCTTCGCCAGATCATCGACAAGACGCGCTTCGCCATCTCCACCGAAGAGACTCGCTACTACCTCAACGGAATCTACCTTCATGTCTCCGACGAAGCCCAGCCGGTGCTAAAAGCCGCCGCAACCGACGGTCACCGACTCGCCCGGGTGACGGTGGCGAGGCCCGAGGGCGCGCAAGGCATGCCGGGAGTGATTATCCCGCGCAAATGCGTAGGCGAACTTCGCAAGCTGCTCGACGAGGTGGACGGCAGTGTTCAGGTCTCCCTGTCGGAATCGAAAATACGTTTCGGGCTTGGCAATGCCGTGCTGACGTCGAAGCTGATCGACGGGACCTTCCCCGACTACAGCCGGGTAATTCCGACCGCCAACGACAAATTGCTCAAGCTCGATCCCCGCGGCTTCGAGGAAGGCGTGGACCGGGTCTCGACCATCGCCAGCGAACGCACTCGGGCGGTGAAGATGGCGCTCGACCGGGACCGGGTGACGCTGTCGGTTACTTCACCGGAAAACGGCACCGCGGCCGAGGAAGTGCCGGCGGAGTATTCGGCGGACAATTTCGAGATCGGGTTCAACGCTCGTTACCTGCTCGACATACTCGGGCAGATCGAGGGCGACACGGTCGAAGTCCACCTCGCCGATGCCGCTGCGCCGACTCTGCTGCGCGAAAACGACAAGGCTCCAGCGCTTTACGTGCTGATGCCGATGCGAGTCTGATCCGCGCCTGCAGCCGGCCTTCATTGACAATTGCCCCCTGTGTAACTACGTCCGCTGGCCTTCCCGCAGGTTTATTTCAGATTGGAGCTGCCGCCATGGCGCGCGTTACCGTCGAGGATTGCGTCGACAAGGTCCCCAACCGTTTCGAGCTGGTGCTGCTTTCCGCGCAGCGCGCCCGACAGATTTCCGGTGGCGCCGAACTGACTCTTGATCGCGATCGCGACAAGAACCCCGTTGTTGCTCTGCGTGAGATCGCCGAGGAAACGGTGAAGCCGCGCGAGCTGGAAGAGGCTCTCGTTTCCAGCCTGCAGCGCGTCCAGGTCGACGAGGATGATGTGGCCGACGAAGTCGGCTCACTCAGCCAGTCGGCGGAGGCTCTCCGACTCACTGCCGCCGCGCCGCAACGCAACAACAATGCCGGCGGCGATTACGACGCCTAGATCGGCCTTTGCTTGTTGATTCTTTGCTAGGACTTGGCGGCCCGAACACATGATGGTACGTCACGATTCTCAGCAGACACTTTTTGCCGAGACAGGGAGGCAGAATTGAACGCCAGGAAACTTACAACTCTATTGACGGCGGGCGCCTTGGCGATCGCTCCTGCGGCCGCTCAGGCCGCATCATCGTTGAGCGTCGCTCAGGCCGCCGATGTTCGAGCGGGAGCCGCGATGACCGACTCCAACGAACTGAACAGGACCGCTTCCATCGCGCTCGGCTTCCTGATCGTGGTTGCGATCATTGCCGTCGCAGTCTCAGGCGGCGACGAGGTCGATCGGCCAACCAGCCCCTGATTTCGAGGGATTGCGAAATGGTGAGCGCCTCCGTTCGGGTCCGTACGGAGGCGCTTTTCATATCTAGTCGTGGCTGAGTTCGCTCCGCTCGAGCCATTCCAGTTCATCCAGGGAAAGCCGCCGACCGTCCGCCGAGCGAACGGCCATCGGTGCGATCGGCTGCCGGTTTTGACGGTCTACCAGCACGATATCGCCAGGTGAGTCCGACACCCAGCGTTCTCCCCATTGACGAAGTGAAACGAGCACAGGCAGAAGGTCACGACCCTTCTCGGTCAGGTGATAGGCGATCTTTCGTCGGTCCGAGCAATCCTGCTCTCGAGCCAGGATTCCGTTCTCGACCAGCCTCGCCAGCCGGTTCGAAAGGATGTTTCTGGCGATCCCCAGCGTCGAATGAAACTCTTCGAAATGATGCAGCCCGTTGAAGGCGCCGCGAAGGATCAGGAAGGACCATCTTTCCCCGACAGCTTCAAGCGCTGCCGCGATCGAACATTGCCGCAGTAGTTGCCGATGGTGTTCGACGTCCAGCATTGGCGGTTCTGTGCCTCTCCGGATTGCACGATAAGGTCCTGAGCCAAGGTTTCAAACAGAAACTGGAGGACATTGCTTCGCCAGGGCGGATTTCCTGTTGCATGGAGCGGCTCCCGCACCCCATCTTGATGCTGTGCTTCGTCAGTACGAACTTGTCGAAAAGGTGAAGAGCTACGATCCCGAGGCGGACGAGGCGCTGATCAACCGCGCCTATGTGTTTTCGATGAAGGCCCATGGCAGCCAGACCCGTGCTTCGGGCGACCCCTATTTCAGCCATCCGATCGAGGTGGCGGGAATCCTCACCGACCTTCGCCTAGACGATGAAACGATCGTTACCGCCATTCTCCACGACACGATCGAGGACACGCTCGCGACGCCCGAGGAGATAAGAAGTCACTTCGGGCCGAGTGTCGCCCGACTGGTCGACGGCGTTACCAAGCTGTCCAAGATTGAGGCCCAGAGCGAGAGCCAGCGCGCCGCCGAGAATCTCCGCAAGTTCCTGCTCGCCATGTCGGACGACATTCGAGTGCTGCTCGTCAAGCTCGCCGACCGGCTGCACAACATGCGAACGCTCCACTTCATCAGGAATGAGGAAAAGCGCCGTCGCATCGCTCGTGAGACGATGGACATCTATGCGCCGCTCGCCGAGCGGATCGGCATGTACGAATTCATGACGGAGATGCAGACGCTCGCCTTCCGCGAGCTCGAGCCCGACGCGTACGAGTCGATCACCAAGCGCCTCGAACGGCTGCACGAGGGCGGAGGTGGAGACCTGATCCAGCGAATCGGCCGGGGTATAAAGGCTCATCTCGAGGCGAACGGAATCGCAGCGGAGGTTCAGGGCCGGGAGAAGCATCCTTATTCCATTTGGCGCAAGATGGCCGAACGTCACGTCAGCTTCGAGCAGCTGTCCGACGTCATGGCCTTCCGGGCGATCGTGGACTCGGTGGAGGACTGCTATCGCACTCTAGGCCTCGTCCATCAGCGCTGGCCGATGGTCCCCGGAAGATTCAAGGATTTCATCTCTACCCCCAAGCGCAACGGCTATCGCTCGCTTCACACGACGATCATTCACGACGAGCAGATGCGGATCGAGATCCAGATCCGAACGAGCGAGATGCATGCCCAGGCCGAGCATGGTCTCGCCGCCCACTGGGCCTACAAGGAAGGCGTGGTCGAAGCGAGCTCGGACCATCCATGGATCGCCGATCTCATCGAGATACTCGATCATGCGGGAACCGCCGAGGAACTGCTCGAGCATACCCGGATGGCCATGTACCAGGACCGGATCTTCGCCTTCACTCCCAAGGGCGAATTGATCCAGTTGCCGAAAGGCGCGACGCCGATCGATTTCGCCTATGCCGTCCATACCGATCTTGGCGACCAGACCGTCGGCGCGAAGATCAATGGCCGGGTGATGCCGCTGCGAACGCCGCTGAACAATGGCGATCAGGTGGAAATCCTCGTTTCCAAGGCTCAGCACCCGCAGCCGGCCTGGCTCAGCTATGTCGTCACCGGCAAGGCGCGAGCGAAGATCCGGCGCTGGGTGAAGTCGAAGGAGCGTGAGGAGACGATCGCCCTGGGCCGCAAGATCTTCGACGAGATCGTGCAGCGCCTTCCGGCGCCGCTCGGCTGGGAGGCGATGACGGAGGCCCTTCGCCGGCTGCACCTGCCCGACGACGCCGCTTTGATGGAGGCGATCGCGCTCAAGCGGATCGACGACATGGCGGTGATGGAGGCTCTGATGCCCGGCTCCGCAACGACCGAGGGCGTGAAGCCGCCGCCGCAGCGTACTGCCATCTCCATCAAGGGGCTGACTCCGGGAGTCGCCTTTCAGCTGGCCGAATGCTGCCACCCCATCCCCGGCGACCGGATCGTCGGTCTGCGCCGCGAGGGGGAGGGGATCGAAGTCCATGTGATCGGTTGCGACACTCTGGCGAACGGAGTCGATGCCGATTGGGTCGATCTCGCCTGGGGGGACGAGACCGATGGCGGAACGGCTCGCCTCGCCATCGTCATCAAGAACCAGCCCGGCTCGCTCGCCATCGTCGCCGGGATTCTCGGAAGCCACGGCGCCAACATCGTGAGCATGGACCAGACCGCCCGCGACGGCTCCTTCCACACCTTCCATCTCGACATCGAGGTGCACGATCTGCAACATCTGATGCGGATCCTCGCCGCGCTTCGGGCAACCGACGTGGTCGCCACCGCCGAACGGCTTTAGGAGAAGAAATGGATCGCAGAACCTTTCTGGTCACGCTTGGGGCGGCGGCCATCGCGGTTCCGAGCGTGGGGTTCGCTCAAGGTTCCCGCGGCATCGTCATGTGGCATGCGCCGGGCTGCGGCTGCTGCCTCGAATGGGTGCGGCGGATTCGCGCCGCGTTCGGTGTGACGCCCTCTGTCGTTCAGGCGGACGACATGACCGCGATCAAGCGGGCGCGGGGCGTGCCCGCCGATCTCCAGAGCTGCCATACCGCTCTCGTGGCGGGCTATGTCATTGAGGGTCATGTTCCCCCGGCCGACATCCAGCGCCTGATCCGAAGCCGCAACCGCGCGATCAGGGGCCTGGCTGTTCCGGGGATGCCGATGGGCTCGCCGGGGATGGACGTGGGTCACGAGCGGCGTGATCCCTATCAGGTCATTGCCTTCGCTGCCGACGGACGACGCTCCGTCTTTGCGCGGCACGGCTGAACGCGACCAGATGGCCCAGTTCGTCCACCTCATCGCTGCCGCGCGTCCGAACTTCATGAAGGTGGCACCCCTTTGGCATGCCCTGTCGCGGACGAGCGATTTCAAGCCGGTGCTCATTCATACCGGGCAGCATTACGACGCGAACATGTCGGAGCAGATCTTCGTCGATCTCGGCCTTCCGCAACCCGATCACCATCTGGGCGTCGGCTCGGGAACCCACGCCGAGCAGACCGGCCGGACGATGATCGCCTACGAACGCATCGCCGCCGAGGATCGACCAGACTGGATCGTCGTCGTCGGTGACGTCAATGCCACGGTGGCTGCGGCCATGGTCGGAGCCAAGCTCGGCATCCGTGTCGTCCACCTTGAGGCCGGGCTCCGAAGTGGCGACCGCTCGATGCCCGAAGAGATCAATCGGCTTGTCACGGATGCCATTGCGGACGTGCTCTGGACGCCGTCGCCCGATGCCGATGCGAATCTGGGCGCCGAAGGCGTTCCGGACGAGCGGATCAGCCGTGTCGGGAATATCATGATCGACAGTTTCGAGATGGTCCGCCCGCGAATCGAAGCGCAGCGCATTGCCGAAGAACTTGGCCTGGCAAGAGGCTCCTATGCGGTCGTGACTCTGCACCGGCCCTCCAATGTCGACGATCCTGCCAAGCTCGAGATGCTGGTAGAAGCGCTCTGTCGGTTGCAGGCGGAGCTGCCGATCGTCTTTCCGGTTCACCCGAGGACCGCCGAGCGGCTCGCCCGATCCAAAAGCGCGGATCGGCTTCGGCGTGCCGGAGTGAAGACGGCCGAGCCGCTGCCCTACATCAGGTTCATGAACCTGGTGATGGGGGCGGCCGCAGTGATAACGGACAGCGGCGGAATCCAGGAGGAAACGACCTATCTCGGAATTCCCTGCCTGACTTTGCGCGAGAACACAGAGCGGCCGATCACGATTACGGAGGGGACGAACCGGCTTGTGCAGCCTCACTCGCTGATCCATGCGTTGCGCGAAGCTCTCGATCGCGGGCGGAGCGATCGCAAACCTGACCGCTGGGACGGAAGAACCGCGGAACGCTGCATCGAGGACCTGCGCCGCCGAGCGGCTTCGAACTGAGACGGGAGCCAGCCGCCGGAGGTCGTGCCCGCCCGACTCTCCAGTTCGGCAGCCTATATCCCCGGAAGGGAATCCTCGAGCGCTGACCGCCGCGACGCCGGAAGGGGCTTATGATCCACAACTTACATTTCTCGCTCCCCGAGCCGCGTGTTAGAGCGCCCCTATGAGCGACGCCAGCAATATGACCTATGGGGGCTATCTCGACCTGGATACGCTTCTCACGGCACAGCATCCCATCTCCAGGCATCACGACGAGATGCTGTTCATCATCATCCATCAGACCAAGGAGCTCTGGCTCAAGCAGATCATTCACGAACTAAGGTTGGCGATCGACCTGATCCGCCGGGACAATTTGATCGAAGTTCACAAGAACTTGTCCCGCGTGTCGCGGATCCAGGCGGTGATGACCTTGAGCTGGGATGTACTCTCGACGCTTACGCCGGCGGATTACCTCAGGTTTCGAAGCGTGCTCGGTAAGTCGAGTGGCTTCCAATCCGCTCAGTTCCGGCTGATGGAATTCTTGCTTGGACTGAAGGATAGCCGTCATCTAACGTGGCAGGCGGAGACGTCGAAGGCTCACGAATCGCTTTCCGAAGCTCTGAAGCGTCCGGGGCTCTGGGATGTGGCTAATGCCGCACTTGCTCGGTCGGGTTTTGACCTCCCAGTAGGCGTACTTGAGCGGGATTGGAGCTTGGCGTACCAGCCGAGCGAGGCGGTCGAGCAATCGTGGGCCGAGGTCTATCGTCACACGGATCGACATTGGCCGCTATATCAATTGGCCGAGAAGCTGATGGACATCGACGATGCACTCGCAGTTTGGCGACACAAACATGTTGTGACAGTTGAGCGCGTGATCGGACTCAAGCGAGGCACAGGCGGAACTCCGGGAGTTCCTTACCTTGAGTCTACCCTCTCCAAACGTGCCTTTCCCGAGTTATGGCGGCTCAGAAGCAATCTTTAGATCGGCCGGGCGCATCCTGTCCTCAATGCTGTTGAACGTCCGAACGCCGATACAAGAGTGGTTTGAACCATGCAGGTTGCCGCGGAGCATCGACTTGGCTAGTCGACGCGCCGCTTCACTTCGCAGGCGATGGCGTCCAAGGTACTGACACACCAATGAACGGGGATAAGTAGCGAGATTGGGCCAGACTAAGATAGTTGTCGTAGGGTTAGGGTACGTGGGATTGCCCCTCGCTGTGGCACTTGCAAGGCAGTTCAGGGTTGTCGGATTTGATATAAATCCTGAACGGATCGAGCAGTTGCGTCGCCACGAAGATCGCACCGGCGAGATTGATGCTGAGGCGCTCAAACGTTCTTCGATTATGTTATCAAGCAATCTCGAAGACTGTAGGGGTGCTGACCTCTACATCATAACAGTCCCTACACCGGTAGATGCAGGCAATCGTCCTGATCTGACGCCGCTGCTGGCCGCTTCAGAAGCGGTCGGCCGCCTGCTTCAAGGTGCCCGGGAACAGATTGTCGTGTATGAGAGCACCGTTTATCCCGGTGTGACTGAGGAAATATGCGGTCCTGTTCTCGAGCAAGTCTCCGGCCTAGCGATGGGCCGTGACTTCTTCCTTGGCTATTCGCCGGAGCGAATCAATCCTGGCGACCGTGAACATACGATTGACCGCATAATCAAAGTGGTTGCAGGGCAAACAGAAGCGGTCACCAGTCGCTTGGCAGAAGTTTACGGAGCAGTGACAACGGCCGGGGTCTTCTGCGCGGCTTCGATCAAAACAGCCGAAGCGGCCAAGGTGATCGAGAATGCGCAACGGGATATCAACATCGCTTTCATGAACGAAATCACTCAGATCTTCTCGAAATTGGACATCTCGATCTGGGATGTATTAGAAGCCGCTGGAACTAAGTGGAATTTCCTTAAGTTTCAGCCTGGTTTGGTGGGTGGACACTGCATTGGGGTTGATCCCTACTATTTGAGCTATAGGGCGCAGGAACTCGGTCATCAGCCCGAGGTGATCCTAGCGGGGCGATCCATCAACGACGGCATGAGCCGTTGGGTGGCTGACCGGCTTCACGAGCAGTGTGGAGGCAAGGCTGGCGAGGCGCTTGTTTTGGGGCTCACCTTTAAGGAGGATGTGCCGGATCTCCGGAACAGCAAAGTTGTGGATGTAGTTCGTCGTCTGAGCGAACTCGGTCATGGCGTAACAGTTCATGATCCCAGGGCTGACCCAGGCGAGGCCTTGCACGAATATGCTCTCGAGGTGGACCAGACTGCCTTACAGCGGAGTTATGATCTTGTTGTCGTCGCAGTGCCCCATCGGGAATACCGAAATCTGCGCGCTGAGGAGATACGGCGACTCGTGCGCACTGACGGTTGCATCGCCGATCTGAAAGGGATTTGGCGACAACATGACTTTGGAATTGGCGTCCGGCAATGGACGTTTTGATTTCGATTGCAGGCGCACTGATGAACTATATCCTGCTGACTGCCTCTAACGGTCAGCATCCCCTGGCTTCGCTGACGGCTTCGGCCTACGCCCCTTATGTTGATCGAGCCGATGGCGACTGGTGGGCCCGGACGCGATGAGCTAGGTTGCCGCCCCTGTCCCCCGCCAGGATAGGAAAGGGATAAGTCTGTATCAGCGTACAATCATGAATGGCGCACGGAGCAGCATGCCTGCCCGACCGCTAAGCCAGCGTCTACGAGTTCAGCTTGGCGGAGGTTTCCTCTGCGCAGTCGCACTGCCGTTGCTCATGCGCGTCGTTCTTCAACCGTCGCTGACCGAGGCCGAGATCATCTGGACCACGAGCGCCGCAAACGCGTTTGCACTGGCGCTCGGCACATATGCCTACAGAAATCTTACCGTCTATCCAGGGCTGCGCTCCAGCAACTTCATTCTGCCGGCATTCTCCATCGGATGGGCACTCGTGCTGGCGTTCTTCTTGATGACTCGATCCGACTACAGCCGCTTCCTCCTTGTCGCCGGGTACGCCGGTAGCTTGATCTGGTTCTTCGCGCTGGTCGCGTTTTCAAGCCGGACAAGGAGGCTTCGCATTGCCGTCGTGCCCTTTGGTGACACAGGAAGTCTTCGTGACATCAGGCAGGTTGAGTGGATCGAACTGCGAAGACCAGAGCTCGCGCCGGTCAGTTTCTGTGGCGCTGTGGTGGCAGATTTCCAGGCGGACCTTCCAAGCAATTGGGAGAGGCTCCTTGCTGACAGTGCCCTATCCGGAATAGCTGTCTACCACGTGAAGCAGTTGCGGGAATCGCTAACGGGTCGCGTGCAAATAGACCATCTGTCGGAGAACAACTTCGGCTCGCTTGTGCCGGCACTTATGTATAACAAAGTCAAACGTCTGCTTGACATCATTGCAGTCGTTGCCATTTTGCCGTTGCTGTTACCGTTCTTGCTTCTTGTAAGCGCGCTGATCAAGTACGACTCCCCCGGACCAGTCCTCTTCAGGCAGAGGCGGGTCGGTTACAGAGGGAACGTGTTCAACGTCTACAAGTTCAGAACTATGTATCATTCTGGAACCGGCGACGCTGGCAACCGCCGTGAAGCTATAACTAGTCAAGACGATCCGAGAGTGACCCGGATCGGTCGGATCCTCAGGCGTACCCGGGTGGACGAGCTGCCGCAAATTATCAACATCGTGCGCGGAGAAATGAGCTGGATCGGACCGCGTCCCGAAGCGGAAGTGCTCTCCAGCTGGTACGAGGCCGAAATACCATTCTATCGATATCGTCATATCGTACGACCAGGCATCTCCGGCTGGGCGCAGGTCAATCAAGGCCATGTAGCGGAAGTCACGGAGATACATTGGAAACTGCAGTACGACTTTTACTATATTAAGAACTTCTCACCATGGCTTGATATCATTATTGCAATCCGAACGATCACCACCATCCTGACGGGCTTTGGCGCAAGGTAACGTCCGCAAACCTAATTATATCTTAAGCAAGAGTCGCTTTCCGGTATCGTCGCCAAGAGATGCGGGCTATTTCTCAGAAAGCATAGGCTGTGATCAATTGGTTTCAGGACAATGATCAAGAAGTAGAATGATCCGCGCTATATCCAAGCAGGTCGGCTACGTGCATCGATTGCAAATGAGGGTCCTCGCGAGTAACTTCAGTTTCGGCAATCCGTAGACACTGGCCCGCCGAACTTCATTGATACTACGAACAGGAAATATATGGACAGAATAGGTTTCGGTGCGCAGATCATCTGGGGGCTCCAGGGTGTAGAGAGCCTCTTGGATGTGGGGTGTCGCGATGCCAAGCTTGCGGATATCATCCCTGCAGGCATTGACTATTATGGTGCTGACTTGGTCGCGACGACTGACAAGGTGAAGTATGTTGGTGACTTCGCAACAGTTGATTTCAGGAGGACCTTTTCAGCAGTGGTCGCGCTGGACATTCTTGAGCACACTGAGAAGCTTTCCGCCAATTTCGATAGGCTGGCGGGACTGGCAGACAAGTTTCTTATAGTCAGCCTGCCGAATTGCGCGGATCTCCAGACACGAGTTCGGTTTCTGCGGGAGGGCCGACTGGGAGGAAAGTATGATTTCGACGGGTCGGACCCACTTGATCGACATCGCTGGATCATGAACTTTCGCGAGATCAACCAGTTCTTTCAACGCAAGGCGGCCGAATTGGCCATGCAGGTTGAGGTTCGAGCACTGACATACGGGTCGAGCGGAAACCTGACGCTCACCGGGTGTATCGGACGGCTTGCTGCGCGGCTGCTTCCACGTTCTCTCACCACATCGACGGTCATCGCTGTCTTCTCCAAGCCGGTTGGCTGACGACGTAGCTGCGGTCAACCCGCGGAAGCGCAGCATCCGCGAGCCATCAAAGACCGCTCGAGTATGGCGGGGATCAAACGGACTACTGTCCGCGGCGGAGCCGATAGGTCAGCGCCGCAACGGTCTGGGCCAGCACGTGCGCCAAAACGTAAGCGGGAGCGAAATCGATCTTCAGAGTCTCGAGGAGGAGGAAGACGGCGACGAGAGTTAGCAGGAATGAGGCCAGAGAGATCGTAACTCGAGCAGGAACGTTTGCTGCATAGGCGTCCGAACGATAGCCGATCTCCACTACATAGGGATAAGCGAACAGGCTGGCGACGAAGCAAAGCAGCACGGTCGCGCCGTCGATCCCGGTTTGGAAGGTCAGCAGCAGACTGGCGACGAAGACCGCCGCCTGTGCGAGGACCGCGAGCAGGATGAGGTGGCGAGTGCGCTGCGCTGCCGCCCGTGCGCGGTTCTCGAAATTGGCTAGAATCGCTTCGACCGTTCTGAGCTGCCCCATCACGGCTTCGACCCCGCGCATCGCCAGCAGATAGCGGGCGAGCTCCACCCGATCTGCGATCGCGAACGAGGCAGCGATCGGCATGAACGCGTCGCGCAGCCGTTTTAGAACGGTATTCGGGTAGTAACCATAATATTCAGAGCGACGAGCGTAAAGCGCCGCCAGAGACGCGAAATGGCCGCGTCGGACGAACAGCCGTGCCTCGCCGCGCATCAGCAGCAACCATCCGAGCACCGGGACGAGCGATCCGATCGCGATCGATGCCCACAGAACATCGATCTGCGGCAGCGCGAGGAGGGTCAGCCCGGCCGTTGTGAGGCCAAGCCGTAGTCCTGCCGACAGCGCCATCAGCTGATAGAATTCCTTGATACGATTCTCGGCCTGAAGCTTTATGTCGAGATAGCGCTGAGCTGCCACGTAAATGGCATAGGCGGCCATCCAAGGCGAATATCGTGAAAAGAAGTCGGTGGCCGCCATCGCCGCCCAAGCTATGAGGCAAAAGATCGCGCTGACCAGAGCGAAGGTGGCGAGATCGGCGGTCAGTTCCGGCCTACGCTGCGACTGGAAGATCGAATGTGGGCTTGGCACCACCTCGAGGCAGACGATGATGATCGACAGTTTGTAGAAATCGACAGTGAAGTCCGCGTAAACGACGGGGCCGGCAAGGCGGACGATCAACAGCGTGGTGGCAAGCTGAAGCAGCGACGCCGCCGCCGAATAGCCGATGCTTTGGCGAAATAGGGCGAGTAGGGACATCGCGCTAGTGAGCGTCAACCGCTCAGGCGGCTAGCGCGGCAGCGCCGCTTCGCTCGGCGTGCCGCCACGCTTCGAACATCAGCACCGGCCAAAGCCGCGAAGTCTCGTCAGAGCGACCCGAGCAATGGGACTGCCAAGTGGATTTGATCAGCGCGGAGTCGAGAACTCCGAGAGTCGAGAGCTGCTCATCAGCCAGGAGCGCCTCTGCCCAATCCCGCAGCGGGCCTCGCAGCCAAGACGAAAGGGGGATTGCGAAGCCTTGCTTGGGGCGATCGATCAGTTCCGGCGGAAGCAACGGTGCCACGGCGTGGCGGAGCAGGATTTTGCCCCGGTTTCGATCGAGTAGCGCAGAGTCAGGCAACGACCAGGCGAAGGCGAAGACTTCGGGGCTGAGGAACGGAATTCGGGTTTCGAGAGCAACCGACATGGCTGCCCGGTCAACCTTAGTGAGGATATCGTTTGGAAGATAGCCCAGCGTGTCGCCCAGCATCATTCGCCGAGCAAAGGATAACTCTTCCGCACCCGGCAACTCGGCATTCCGGGCACGACCGCCTGCGGCGGCAGGCCGCACCGACAACAGCCGAGCATACAGGTCCGCTGGGGTGTCGCAATCCACCAGCCCGAGCGCCTTCTCAATTCTCCCAGTCCTTTCCCCGCCCGCAGCCGTGATCCGGCTCACCAGATCGGCAAGTCTCGCTTGGCCGAGCGCTCGGACCGCTCCGGCAGCCGCCCGGCGGAGCGGACGCGGGACGGCACGCAGCCGGTTCCAAATGGCTGGACCTGCTCGGTAGCGGACATAGCCACCGAAAAGCTCGTCGCCTGCGTCGCCGGAAAGCGCGACGGCCACCTCGCCTCGAAGCGCGCGCGACAGGATTGTGGCGTTGATCTGGCTCGAGTCGGCAAATGGTTCGTCGTAGACATGCGCCATCTGCGGCACGGCCTCGACGATCTCCGCCGCTCCGAGACGAATTGTGGAGTGACAGGTTTCAAGATGCTCGGCCACCTTGGCCGCATAGGGGGCCTCGTCGTACTGCCGGTCCTCAAAGCCGATCGTGAACGTTCGCAGCGGAGTGGGCGAAGCGGCTTGGGCGAAAGCGCAAATCGTCGAGCTGTCGATGCCGCCCGATAGCATCGCTCCCACGGGAACGTCCGCCACCAGCCGCCGCCGCACGGATTCTTTTAGGAGTTCAGCGAGACGTCGGGCCGCGTCATCGGTCGTTCCTCGAAACGGATTGGCGACTCCTTCCGCCGCGATCGAGCTAGGTGACCAGTAGCTTTCCGGTGCATTTAGTCGGCCGGCGAGCAGGTCCTCGCTCGAAATGGAGATGCAGTGGCCGGGCTGCAGCTTTTTCACCGAGCGATAGATTGATAGTGGCGCCGGAATGCAAAGTTCTCGAACCAGATAGTTGAGGGACTCGCGGTCCCAATCGCCCAATCCGTCGGGAGCCGCGGCACGCAAGGCCCGAAGCTCGGACCCGAAAAGCAGACGCCTGCCGATAAGCCCGTAGTAAAGCGGCTTTTCGCCGAACCGATCACGAGCCAGCGTCAGGCGTCTCTCGACTCGATCCCAAAGGGCCAGAGCCAACATTCCGTCAAGCCGAGTGAGTGCTGCCTCTAAACCCCAATGTTCGACTGCCGCGAGCAGCACCTCGGTGTCGGAGCCGCCGCGCCAGGGATGGCTCCAGCCCCCCGCGCGAAGCTCTTCGCGCAACTCCCTATAGTTGTAGATTTCGCCATTATAGGTGATGACATAACGCCCTGACGCGCTCGCCATCGGCTGGGCTCCGGCCTCGCTAAGATCGATAATGGCCAGCCGGCGATGGGAGAGCGCAACCCCGCATTCCGCATCGGCCCATACGCCTTCGCCGTCGGGGCCACGATGAGCTATAGCCCGCTGCATCCGGCCCCCAACGGCGGCAAGTGCGGTATGTGACATCCGCTCGACCGACCAGAGTCCTGCGATCCCGCACATGCGGTTATCGGTGTGCTTGCTGTCGCTTCATGAGGAGTCGGGGACCTACGCAGACCGACAGCGCATGGCAAGCGCAAAGCCGCGCCCGCTTGTATTCAGGACTGTTTTTGCTAAGCCCCGCTCGTCCGCTGGCGTGCCTCGCCAGCAGGTTCGAATTGGCAATTCGCCTGTGGCCGGAAATCGACCTTCTGCCGGCCTCGCCGGAGCCGCGGTCGAACGTGGGATCATCAGAAGGCAAACCGGAATGACAGTTGTGGCGTGGAGTACCCGAAGCCGCCGCGCGGCAGCCGACCCAGGCAAGAAGCTCGTCTACGTGCTCAATTATGTCAGCCCGAATGACAGCCAACACTTCGTCCACGTTTTTCACCTGCTGAACCGGTTGACCGCTGCGCATGGCTGGTCGGTCGTCCTTCTCAGCGAAAAGGGCGGTAAGGGGACCAGAAATGTATTCGGTCTCGAAGTCAGATATCTGTCGGAGAGCGGCGGCCCGATAAGGCTGTTACGCTTCGTCTATCAGCTCTATTCGTTGCGCAGGGCAGGTGTTCGACTGGTCTTCGTTCGGATATCCAAGCCGCCCGCGGTTCTTTCCGCCCTTCTCACATGGCTGCTGGGAATCCGGTCGCTTTACTGGCAAAGTGGCACGATTCGTGACTTTGATCGTGCCCGGCCCTTCCACAAGCGAGCCTTCGATGACTTGATGATGTGGGTGATCACTCGCTTGTCGAGTGCCTTCGTTACCGGCCCGGAATCTATGCTCGATTATTATCGGCAGCATTATGGGGTGGCCGAAAGCAGGCTTCGGCTTCTGTACAACGATATCGATCTGGACCGCTTCAAGCCGGCTGACACCGGAGAGCGGGGCGAGGTTCGAATTCTTTTCGTTCACCGTTTTTCGCCGGTTCGGCGAAGTCTCTTCTATTTCCCTGCCATCCTTGAGCGCCTCAATCGGGCGGCTTCGGCTGGCCAGCGGACAATTCTCGAAATGATTGGTGATGGACCAGAGCGAGAGTTGTTGCAGTCGCAGGCGTCCTTCGCCGCGGATGGAGTGACTGTGAACTTCAGGGGCAGCGTCGCCAATCTCGAACTCCCCAACCATTATGCGGCCGCCGACATCTTCATCATGCCGACCTATCGGGAAGGAATGCCCAGAGCACTGATGGAAGCGATGGCGGCCGGATTGCCAGTCGTCTCGACGGACGCTGGAGGCAGCGCCGACATGGTGGGGCCTCTGCAAAGGGAATTCGTCGTGTCGCGGGACGATCCAGAGGCGTTTGCCGATCGCCTGCTCGAGCTGATCGGCGACCCCGCGACACGCCGTCGCGTCGGCGAGGAGAATCGGCAATGGGTCACTCGTTACTCGACGGAAGCGGTAGCCGAAATGCTCGACGCGCTGCTGACTGCGGAACTCAATAGGGTGCGCTAGGGAGGTGAGCGAAGCAGCAGTGCACAGGGCAGATCTTGCTCCACTAAGCGTGCTGCACATCGGCGCCGGTCGTTATCGTCCGGGCGACCGTGATCACTCGACTTTTGCCATTTGGCGCGAACTGGCAAGAGGCTTTGCACGATACACCGTGGTTGGGCGAAGCACCGAGAAGCGGCGCTCGAGAATGACCGAGGGCAGTTTGGACATCCGCTTGCTGCCAAGCCGGACCAGCCGCGAGCGCGAGTTCCTTGCTACCCAGTTTCGCGCCGTTCCAATCGCTCGGGAGAGCGCCGCCGAGATTGTTGTCGCTCAGTGCCCAATGCTGGGAGGACTGGCTGGCTTGGCCGTTCGGCAGCGCCAGGGGGCCAGACTTTTGGTTGAACTCCATGGCCTTCACTATTTCAGCGACGCCTCGCCAGGATCTTCGGATTGGTTGACCCAGAAGATCAGCGCTTACGTCCTCGCGCGAGCCGACCGTATCCGGGTTCTCAGCTACGGGATGCGGGGGCGGCTGCTCGACCGCTACGGCGAGGCGCTCGCGGGCAAGGTCGCTATCGTCCCGCCGCGTGTCGATCTCACCCGCTTCAGGTACCAGAAGCAGGACTACGCCCTTAGCGGACCACCGAAGCTGGCGATGAGTGGCGCGGTGAACGACAATAAGGGTCAGCTGCGTCTGATCCGCGCCGTGCTGGAAGCCGGGCTTGAGATAGAGATATGGATCTTCGGTGAGGGGCCGCAGCTTGAGGCGTGTCGAGCGGAGGTTCATCGCAGCGGCGCCGAGAATAGGGTCCGCTTCTTCGGGTCGGTCAGTCACGAGCAGCTGGCGGAGTGGCTCCCACAGGCCGACTTCCTCGTCCAATACTCTCGGCGGGAAGCAACCCCGCGGGCCCTTCTGGAGGCTATGGCGGTCGGTCTGCCGGTCGTGACGACGAACGCGGGCTTCTGCGCGGACTTGGTCAGCGACGGCATTGAGGGTCTGGTAATCGAGGTCGATTCATCCGAACAGCTTGTCGACCGACTTGGAAGACTGACGCAGGATGTCGGATTACGGGCTAGATTGGGGAGGAGTGGGCGACGCCGGGTGCTCCAGGACTTCGATGCCGCCACTGTCTTCGAGTCCTACCGCCGGTTGATCCGCGAGACGGCCACGGGCGAAGGTCGGTTTCACTCACCGTGACCGCTCCTCCCGGCCCTTTCGCCTTCACCGTCGTGCGAAGCTACTTCCGCCTGCCGCCGGAACCCGGCGGCATGGAGGAGCATATTGCCCAGCTCACTCAAGCTCAGCGCGAGCTTGGGGTCGCTGTCATCAATCTCTTCAGTTCGGGGCAGGCGTCCGGACCCTCCGTCCGGGTGCTTCCCGGCCGCGATCTGCTCTCGGTGCGACCGGGGCCGCTGCGTAACCTCCTGTTCTACGGCGCGGCCTTTCGCCATCATGCCGAAATGCGCTCCGCTCATCCAACGATCCTGCATGCCCATGGCGACTGGAGCGACTTCATTCTGGCGAAGCGGCTAGCCAGGCGGATCGGAGCGGCGGCCGTGGCCGCCTCGCTGCACGACCGGATTGCCCGATCGAGAGGACGGCTTTACCGCTGGGCGCTGCGCGGCTGCGATCCCATCTTCACGACCGGAAAGAGCGACCAGTCCTTCCTTGAGGAATTGCTCGGCCGCCCGGTAACTCATTTGTCGAGCGCGCCCCGGGATCTGTTTTTCTCGGCGGCCCCGGCGGCCCGCAGCCACCGCTACGATGTGGTGAGCGTCGGAAGCCTTGTGCCGAAAAAGGCGCCGCAGCTGGTGCTCGATTGCGCCAGGCTGCGACCGGACCTCCGCTTTGCGCTCGTCGGCGACGGCGAGCTTCTCTGCTCGGTTGCAGAGCGGATCAGGACCGAGGGCATCGCCAATGTCGATCTTCCTGGCCGACGCTCCGTCGAGGAAGTGATCGCCATTTTGCGGACATCACGCCTGTTCCTCTCCACGGCGTTGCTGGAGGGGACGCCTACGGCTGCGCTTGAAGCCATGGCGGTGGGTCTGCCAGTCGTGCTGACCCCATCAAACGATTATCGCTGGCTTATTCGCGACGGCTGCAACGGATTCATCACCAACGGCTGGGACGCGAGGGAATTGGTCGCAAGGATCGACGACATTCTCTGTGACGAAGGGCGCAGGCGCGCCATGGGAAAATGCGCCAGCGTCGAGGCGGCGAAACACAGCTGGAAGCAGAAGGCGCTTCTCGTCACCCGATCGATGGACGAACGGCTTCGAAGGCATCATCGTGGCTGACCGGCCGATTCGAGTCCTCCAAGTGATTACCGGCCTCGGCACTGGCGGCGCCGAACGCATGCTGCTCAACTTGGTCTCGCATCTGGATCCGGACCGGTTCGAGATTCGCATAGCTGCTCTGCTTCCCGATCTCAGTGGCCTGACCACCTATGGTCACGGACATCGTCCCGTCGAGGTTTTCGACTTCCGGGGGATGAAGAAGCTAAGCGCTGCGTCGCGGATGCGCCGATACATCGATGCGTTCCGGCCGGACGTCATCCACGCACACATGTTTCACGCGCTCGCTGCGACGTTCCTGGCAAGCGCTCCCCGCTCCCCGGCTGCGGCCGTTTGCTTCACCAGTCACCTCAACCGCTACAGCCCACCGCGAGCGGCGATCGTCCGAGCGCTCCGACGCTGGCGCCACACCGACATCATTTTCGTAGAAGGCCAGCATCCGGAGTTGAACGCCGATCGAACGCTTGTCGTCCCGAATGGAGTGCTCTTCGGAGACGCATCCCCGCGCCGGGAGTGGCAGGATCGTGGGCCAAGGCTTTTGGCAGTTGGACGCATCGCCGATCAGAAAGATCCGCTAGGAATGCTGGAGAGCTTTTGGCGGGCTTCGATTGCTGGCGCAACGCTCGAATTCGTCGGCGATGGCCCGCTCCTGCAGCAAGCCAAAGCGCTCGCGAAGCGATTGGGGATCGATGACGCCGTCAGCTTCCATGGTGTCCGGTCCGATGTCGCCGAGCTGATGCGCGCTGCAGACTTGATGGTCATGCATTCGAAATATGAAGGAATGCCCATGGCTTTGCTCGAAGCGGCGGCTGAGGCCATGCCGGTGGTGGCAACGCCGGTCGGGTCCGTCGCCGATATGCTTGCCGATGGGCGCGGTTATCTTGCCGAGCCTGCGCAGTTCGCGGAGGCGCTTCGTCGAGCGGCGGCGGACCCGCAAGCCGCCATTGAGAGGGGTCGTCGCCTCCATGCCTTCGGCCGCGTGAACTATTCCCTCCAGCGTGTCGCGGACCTGCACGGAGAAATCTACGTTGCAGCCGCCGGATCGGCGCGCCGGTAAAGAAGGCCGTCAATGAGCGGCGATGTGGCCCTTCCAGGTGAGCTTCCCGTCTACCAGCTCCTTATAAGCCTTCGGCCCATATTGAAAATCGGGGATGGGACGAAGCATCATGACGGTTACCGGCTCAAGACCCGTGCGCAGCGGACGACGGACGCCCGCCAGGAACGGCGAGTACCAATCGACGAGTTCGTACCCGGCGAATTCCACCGTATATTTCAATGTCGCAAAGGTGAAGAAGTTGACGTGATCCTGCGAAAGATAACCGTAGAAGTAATTCAGGAAGGTGCGACGAGCCACCGGTAGCCTTCCCAACAGGTTAACCAGCGGCACCCCAAGGAACAGGATGCCATTCGATCTGAGGGTCCGACGCAGGTTGAGAAGGAACTCGTGGGGATTTAGAACGTGCTCGAAGACATCGCTGCACCATACGTAATCAAAGCGCGATTGAAGCCCCTTCTCCTCGAGCATCGCGACGATGTCATTCTGAAAGTTCCAGCGGGCGAAGTGTTTGCCTGGAGGGACTTTCACGTCCTCACCGTCGATCCCGACGGACCCGTCTGCGAAATGCCGCAAATGTGGGACGCGTACCCCGCACCCGACGTCCAGGACCGGAAGGCGGCGAACGTCGGGATACAGCTTGAGGACGTGCGCCATCCGCCTGGTCATCGGCATCTCTGGAACTGAGGAACACATCCGGCACGGCTCCAGTCGGACATTGGGACGCTGTGGGTCATCGCTGCGATAGCGACGGCCGGGGTATAGGGTCGCGGTCGCGCATTCGCAATCGCGGCCTGCCGCGGATTGCGGTCGACTCGCTCTAACGCCTTGGAGACCCGACCGAACCTGGGGTAGGCGCGCGGTCCAACAGATGCTACCAGAGCGCCCTCGAGCGCCGTTTTTTACGGCGTCGAGGCTCGAACGCTCAGGCACCACTCTTCGACAGGATTGCAATGGCCGAGTCTGTATATCGTGTCGCGTGCGCTTGGTTGACTCGGCGCTCGTCCAAAGCCTGAATGATCGGATCGAACTCACGGTGAACCCTTCAATGTGCAATGAACGGCAGAGGGTCTGGGCGCTCGACCTTTCCGGCTGGGCGATGTCATTGGCAATCGGCTATGGTCCATTGATCGTCGCTATCGCGGCATATTTCGCTCTGGCGATCGGGACCTTCCCGCTGCTCTTCATTCCTGCAACGGTAGCGATTGCCGGCGTTCTTCTTCGCCCGGCCGCAATGCCTGCGCCTAGGATGGAATCGGGAGGCGCGGCAAGTTTGCTCCTCGGCCTATTCTTGCTCGCCATGACCGCCACGACCCTACGAGCACAGTTGGTGGATGTCCGCCTTGATCACGACGCCATGTGGCGGCAGCTCTTCCTTGCCTTGCTTCCTGCGGTCCTGTTTTGGGGTGCTCGCGCCTGGGCCGTCACTTCATTCAGCGTTGGCGCCATCGACCGGGGCGCCGACATCCTGCTCGCGGTGTGCGCTGCATCGATCGGCCTCGAAATGCTCGGGTTCGCACAGTACGAGGCGTTCGGCTCGCGCTATTTCGGCTTCGTTGGGGATCAGGTCGCCTGGATCGTCTCGTTCCTCGCGGTTTACTGTTTCGTGCGCGGCAAGCTCATCTGGTTCGCCGCCTGCCTTGTGCTGCTGTTCGCGACGCTTTCGCGAGCTCCCCTCCTGATCGTGTTGATCGGAATTGCCTTCCAGGTCCTGTTCACTCGCACGGTCGATCTTAGGACCTTCTGGATCCGCTTTGGCACCCTGCTGATCGGCACCGCCGCCTGGTTCATATTCCAAGACGCGATAACTGCATTCATGGAACGCCTCTACGGCCTCAATCTACTCGAAAACGATAGAACCCGGACGATCGCCTTCACCCTTCGGGTATTTGAGCAGAGCGAGATTTTCGGATCTGGCTACAACTCCCACACCTATTTCTTCCGCCCGATCCAGCCTGCGGTCAATTATACTCAGCAGCTCTGGGCCACCCCCGTTAGCAGCTGGGCGCAGATTCTTGCCGACGGTGGAATCGTTGCCTTCGTCCCGTTCGTGCTGTGGACTCTCGTTTGTCTCTGGACGTGCGTGCGGACTCTACGGGTTCGACGGAGTGATCGTGAAGCGCGTGCCCTGATGGGCCTTGCCGCCTGGTTCATAGCGTTCCTTCTGTTCAATCACAGCGCCGCTTGGTTGTTGCCTTCGTCGCTGCTCAGCCCGTTAGTGTTCGTCGCCGGCGGCATCGTCGTCGGAAGGGCGTCCGCTTTTATGCATTCGGCGGAGCCCCGCCTGTTTCGTGCCCCCGTTCATCCTGCCGCCGGGCCGCCCCGTTATACCTGAGTGCAGTCGGCCATGGGCTAATGCGAGCCGGCGCACTCGGGCGTTTCCGCAGTCACCACGAAAAGGTTTGCCGCGCTTCCGATGAGACGCGACAGATGGCGGCGATGTTGGATCGAAAGCCGATTGGCGAACAGCATGTGGCCGGTGTGGAAGAGCCCGATCGGATGCTCTTCGATCACCCGGAAGCCATGCTTTCTGAAGCGACGTCGCCAATAGGCGCTCGAGAAGGTCCAAAGCTCCGAGAGGCCCTCCGGCGAGGTGCCGTGGCCGATCGGAAGGATCGATCCGGCAAATGCCTTGGTCTGTTCCTTGATGACCGCCAAGCGGGAGTGACCGGGCGTCGGCCGCAGCATCCGACCAGCAGCTGTGGCCGCTATCATGGCGGCGTTAGGATAGCCCGACAGAAAGGTCCACGCCCGCCACGCAACCGACGGCATGATGTGAATGCCGATTCCTCCGGGGCGGCATATCCTGTGGAACTCCCGGGAGATGGCTGGAAAGTTGTCGACATGCTCAAGAACGTTAGACGAGAAGATCACGTCCACCGATCGATCGGCGAGTGGGATGTTCTCGCCGTCATAGTCGGTGATCGGGAAAACGCGCGATTGCGCGTAACCTGACGACGGGAGGTCGACGGCGATAACGTCAAAACCCAATTCGGACAGTCGCTTCGCCTGCAGGCCAGTCCCGGCGCCGAACTCGAGCAGCTTGGCGCCCGCCGGCAGATGCTTTGCCGCGACGAGGAGTTCCTCTCGCCTCAGCTCATCCAGGAAATCGATCGAGAACATTCACATCACCTGCGCCGTGGAGCGATCTCGTAGCTTCCCCCATTGGACATCGGCGGGTCCCCCGCCCTTGGAGCAGCGGCCCTCCACGGCGTCAGCAGTGACTCTGGCGACGGTTCCGAGTTCGTATTGCTCCCGGCAACGCTGCAACCCCTTCTCGCCCAGGCGACGTACCCGATCGAGATCTCCGCCTAGCTCGATCATCGCCGCAGCGAGCGCTTGCGGATCACGTGGCGGCACGAGCAACCCGTTCACGCCCGGCGTGACGGTCTGCCTGCATCCGGCGACGTTCGTCGTGATGACCGCCCGGCCGGTAGCCATCGCTTCCAGATTGGTTCGAGGAATGCCTTCCCGATAGGAGGGAAGAACGAAGACGTGGCAGGCGGCGAACTCCTCCCTCGGATCGGCCAGGCGGCCTCGAATCTCGACAAGACCTTCATTCCGCCAGGCGGCCACCTCCTCAGCGGTGATCGCCGCGGGATTGTGCGGATCGCTGTCGCCGACGAGGACGAAGCGGGCTTCGGGAAGGACAGCCTTGACCCGCCGCGCCGCCTCGACAAACTCGCGAACGCCTTTGTCGCGCAGGAGCCGAGCAACCATCAGGTAAGTCAGTGGCAATGGCGGCAAGGGCGCGGGCGAGAATCGGTTCAGGTCAATCCCGGAGCCATTGACGACCTTTGTCTCTATTGTGCGAGGGAGCGCGCCTCGTTGGATCAGCGCGTCCCGATCGTCGGGATTCTGGAAGATAACGGTGTGTGCCCGGCCCAGTGCGAGGCGATAGCCGAGCGAAGCGAGCAAGGATGCAAGCTTGCGCTTGACGCCCTCGCCTCCGATGAACGCGTAACCCAGCCCCGGGATCATCGCGGTCCGCCTCGGTATGCCGGCGAGCCAACCGAGCAGGGTGCCGTAAATCACGGGCTTTAGCGTGTGTACGAACAGTAGCTGGGGGCGCTCGTTGCGTAGCACGCGCCAGGGCACGGCGAGGTTGACGAGGTCCGACAAGGGATTGAAGCCCCCGCGCTTCAGGGGCCAGTCCACGAACTCGAAGCCAGCGCTTCGAAACAGCTCCGGATGGAAGCCCGTCGGCGCTGTCGCGACGGCGACGATCCGGTAGCCGCGCTTGTGCAGTTCATTCATCAGCGGCAAGCGGAACCGATACATATAGTCGGCGTCTGCCCCAAGGAAGACCGCCGTCTTCGACCGATCCTCATCCTGCATAATGTTCCCGATACCACTGGACGAACGCCGGAACGCCTTTTGAGACAGGGGTCTCCGGAGCGTAGCCCGTCAGCGCTCGCAAGAGATCGGACGAGGCTTCGGTCATCGGCACGTCCCCCGGCTGCATAGGGAGTAAGTTGAGAACCGCCGCCCTTCCCGTAACCCGCTCGATCTCCTTGATGAAATCGGTGAGTTTCACCGGGCTGCCTTGGCCGATGTTCACCACTCGAAACGGAGCGACAGGAGACAGGCTGTCGACTTCGGCAACCCTGACCTTGCCGGGAACGGCCTCTGTCAGCCGGACCACCGCCTCCGCCAGATCCTCGACGAAGGTGAAGTCGCGCATCATGTCGCCACGATTGTAGACGTCGATCGGCTCTCCCGCCAGGATCGCTCGAGTGAATTTGAAGAGCGCCATGTCAGGACGCCCCCACGGCCCATAGACCGTGAAGAATCTGAAAAACGTCATCGGGATGTCGAACAGATGCGAATAGCTGTGGCCCATCAATTCGGTCGCGCCCTTCGTTGCCGCGTAGAGCGAGAGCGGAGTGGCGCAAGGCTCGGTTTCGCGGAACGGCATGTCGCGATTGGCTCCGTAGACGGAGCTCGTCGACGCGGCCAGGAGGTGCCTCAGCCGATGGCGCCGGGCAAGCTCGAGAAGGTTGAAGGTGCCGATCAGATTAGCACCGATATAGCTTTCCGGATGGTCGATGGAATAACGCACGCCCGCTTGTGCGGCGAGGTGGATGACGATATCCGGCTCGAAACCTGTCCACGCCGCTGACAAGGCTTCCTGGTTCTCTATGGATATCCGCGACAAATAGAATCCAGGGTGGTTTGACAGATAGTCGGTGCGGCGCTCTTTCAGCTGAACGTCATAATAATCTGAAAAGTTGTCTACACCCAGAACTTCGCATCCGGCTTGCAGAAGTCTTGTCGATACGTGGAAACCGACGAAACCGGCTGACCCGGTGACTAGAACTCTACTACCCCGACCAATCATGCTGTAAATCCACTTCGAAGTCCAGGCTGCAGCTACCCGAGACGCATGCCAAGCTCAACCCTGAGTTCGCTCGCCCGCGGATGGGCGAAGGCAAGCCCTTGTGGCGATCGGCGGCGCTTGACCCTAGACTGAGCGACGGCCATCAGCCCCGCCGAGCAGGAGGTGTCAGGTGATCAAAGCGGGCCGGCCGTGGAAGACTTTCAGGAGCAAGCTCGAATGGGCGGTAAAAGATGCCGTGGATGTGCTCGACATCGGCACCGACCAGCGTTTCAGCAAGGAGCTGCGCCCGCTGGAGTCACTTTTCGCCGGCAAGGCGTACAAGGCAGCCGGTTATCGGCCGAGCGACCGCTACGGAGCCTATAATTGCGACCTCGACCTCGACATATGCCGGATCGATCAGCCGGATAGCTCGTATGATTGCGTCATCTGCCTGGAAGTGCTCGAGCACTGCGCCGATCCGTTCGCAGCGGCGACGGAGCTCGTGCGCATCCTTCGGCCGGGTGGAACCCTGTTTTTGACGGTGCCGTTCCTTACCGGTTATCACGGGTCGCTGACGTCCGCGTCCGGAGCCCATGATGACTATCCCGACTTCTGGCGCTTCACCCATCAGGGGCTGGAGCGGCTATTTTCAAGCCTGATCGAGCTTCAGGTGCAGCCTTTGGATGGACCGCTTGAGTTCAGAATCAGATCGACCCCACTGATCCGCCTGATCGATCGCTTCCCTCTTCGCCAGATTGTCGACCGACTGGACCGGCCGAGACGCGGTCACAGCACGACCCGACATCTCGTCACCGGGCGCAAGCCCGCTTAGCCTCGCGCCGCAAACGCGCAGCGCGCGCTTTTGCGATCGTCGGCCCCACGCTTGACATGAGCAGTCGGTGCTCGGGTCAGGGCACGGTTGCAGGAACCTGACGCTTGGCTCGGCCGAGCATCCATCTTCTTATCGGGGCATGGAAATAATATTCCAGAGCAAGGCTGAGCCCGATGAGCAGCAGGATGAAGGCAATGCCAGGCCAGGGGGCGAGGGGTTGGAGGTCGATCCCTAGATAGAGAAGGCCGCCATAGCTGAGCCGGTAAAGGCGATTATGCACGGTGTAGAGGGCATAGGAAGCGGCGCCTAGCTTGTCGCAGATCCAGCCGAGCACCTGTCCCGGCTGTACGCGCGAACCGAGGAGCACGAACCACGGAAGAACGAACAGGACGACCAGCAATTCGGTCACGGGGGCCAAGGGAAGGAAGAGCAGGGCCGGCAGCGCTGCAATCAGCAGCAGCGGAGGCAGGTTGGGCAATGCCCAGACCTTGTGGAACCGGTAAAGGAGCAGACCTAGGCAGAAGGAGTAGCTCACTCGGAACACGCCGCCAACGAAGGTATGCCAAGAGGTGCCGAGCCCGACCAGCGAGTTCCAATAGAACACGCTGACCGCAAGCCCGAGCGCAGACAGCGCAATGACGGTTATCAATGTTCGAAGCGCACCGAGCGGCCGCCAGAAGAAGGCCCAGACGATGTTGATGAGTAGCTCGAAGCCTATCGACCACATTACTCCGTTCAGCGGGTAGAGCGTATTCCCTCCTGGTGTCGGGAGCATCAAAAGCGCAAACGGCAGCGTGGCGAGCAACTTCTCCCACGACCAGTCGAGCGATCCCTGGCCGAGACGGATCGTGACCATGGCCTCGACGACCCCGAGAAGGATGCCGAGCAGATAAAGCGGGTAAAAGCGGATGATGCGCGCTTTTATGAATTCGCCCGCAGTCATCCCTGCGGCCAGCCTGTCGGCATACGCATAGGCCATGACGAAGCCAGACAGGACAAAGAACAGGTCCACCGCCAAGGCGGCCGAACTCCAGGTCATGTCGCCGATATAGCGATAAGCGTGGAGCACGACGATCGAGAGCGCGGCCACGCCCCTGAGGCCGTCGAGCGTGACGTAAGCGCGGTTCGTCATAGTGCGGGAGGAGCGTCTTGATCAGTTTCGATTGTCGGTTCCTCCACCCACTCCCCAGGCCCGACTCGTCGCATCTTCACCCCGCACCAACGAAACGGCTGTGCCAGCCATCGGGCCACCTGACCGCCTGCTTTCTTGACCGGTAGTGACCAAAGGAGCGGCAGAGCACAGCAAGCTCGATGCGACGGCATGGCCGACCTGGTCCTCGAAATCAACCGCAACCGGTATTTCCACCTAAGGGGCGTTCCGCTCGCTTGCGCGTGCTAACGTTGAAATGATTAGCCTTTGTTCAGGTCCAACATGATAACGGGGCGATCCATCGACGCGGTTCTTGGCGACGGATCGGCGGTATCATCTAATAATCTTGCAGCGCGGGCGGGTGAAAAGTGAAGAATTCGGCTCCTTCTTCGATCCTGGTGAATGGTGGTCCTGGCGACGACACCCTCGTGGGCGACTCGGGCGACGACGTCCTGATCGGTGGCGCCGGGAATGACACTCTGGACGGACGTGGCGGGGCCGATCGAACGGAGGGTGGGCCTGGCGACGACACGCACTTTGTCGACAATGTCGGTGACGTTGCGATCGAGTTGGCGAATGAAGGCTATGACCGGGTGATGACCAGCGTCAGCTACGCTCTTGGCCCGCACGTCGAGCATCTGCAGGCAGGCGACCTTGCCGCGACATCGCCTTTGACGTTGGTCGGGAACGAATTGGCGAATGTCATCTACGGCAATGCCGGCACCAATGTCATTCGCGGCGGCGGCGGCGCGGATTTCATGGGCGGCTTCGGTGGCGACGATGAATATCATGTCGACGATGCCGGCGATTCTGTGTTCGAGCGGGCGAACGAGGGTTATGATCGGGTGATCACCTCGCTCAGCCACGCCCTCTCCGCTCATGTCGAACAGCTTGAGGCGGCAAATCCCGAGTCGACCTCTCCACTTCGGCTGGTCGGCAACGATCTTGCCAACATCATCTACGGCAATGCCGGCAACAATTTCATCTTCGGCGGCGGCGGCGGCGACTTCATGGCCGGGTTCGGCGGAGACGACGACTATTATGTCGACAATGCCGCCGATTCGGTCCTCGAGCAGGCCAATGCCGGCTTCGACCGGGTGATCACGACGGTAAGCCACATTCTGTCGAACAATATCGAGATGCTGCAAGTGTTCGATCCCGCGAGCACGACGGCGCTGCGCCTGGTCGGCAACGATCTTGCCAACATCATCTACGGCAATGCCGGCGACAATTTCATCTTCGGCGGCGGCGGCGGCGACTTCATGGCCGGGTTCGGCGGAGACGACGACT
>NZ_JBPDIO010000001.1:0-835343 GCF_056821765.1 Sphingosinicella sp. SM1-17 | reverse complement strand
GACGGCGCTGCGCCTGGTCGGCAACGATCTTGCCAACATCATCTACGGCAATGCCGGCGACAACTTCATCTTTGGCGGCGGCGGCATCGACCAGATGACAGGCTTCGGTGGCAATGACGATTACTATGTCGATCAAAGCGGCGACATTGTCATTGAGCAGGCCAATGGCGGCTTCGATCGCGTGATCACCAGCGTCAGCTACACCCTCTCCGCCAAGGTCGAGGCGCTCCAGGCCTATGATGGCACTGCGCTCACCGCCATCGATCTCACCGGAAACGATCTCAACAACGTCATCTACGGCAACGCCGGCAGCAACGTCATCGATGGCGGCAGCGGTGCCGACACCCTGTTCGGCAATGGCGGTGCCGACACGTTCGCGTTCACCTCCTCCCTCGGGTTAGCGAATGTCGACATAATCGGCGACTTCACCGTCGGCGAAGACAGGATTCTGCTTGGGGGAGAAAGCGGCCAACCCTTCGCGGCTCTTGCCTCCGGCCTTCTCGGCCCAGGTTCGTTCACCACCGGCACGGCCGCGACTCAACCGAACCATTACATCATCTACAACTCCGCCACCGGGGCGCTTTTTTACGACGCCGACGGCAATGGCGCGGGCGCGGCGGTGCAATTCGCCACCTTGTCCGCCGGGCTCGCTCTGAACGCGAGCAGCTTCACGATATCTGGTCCGGAAAACCGCCCGGCGATCATCACCTCCGCCACGACGGCCAGCGTGGCGGAGAACAGTCCGACATCGACGATCGTCTACCAGATCGTGGCCAACGATCCCGACGGGGATACAATCAGCTATTTCATCGGCGGCCTTAACGCCGACAGGTTCACCGTGGACCAGTTGGGTGCTGTTCGCCTTCGCACGCCGGCCGATTATGAAACTCTGCAGTCGTATCAGTTCACCGCCATGGCAGCTGATTCATCTGGCAACGGCGCGAGTCAGACGGTCACGCTCAACGTCACCGACGTCGCCGAAGACGGGACCGGACCAACCCCGATCAATGCGGAGACGAGCGGCTCGAACAACAGCCGGTTCGAAGCCCAGGTGATCAATCGAGGCGTTCTCGCTCCGTCGTCCAATCCCAACCTCTCCAATGACGACTTCCCAACCGTAACCATACAAGGCTCGGTGGCGCCCGCGTCGGACATCGACTTCTACTCGATGACGCTTCAGGCGGGCGAGCTGCTGATTCTCGACATCGACGGGGTGACCGGTGGCCTCGATACCGTCATCCGCATCTATGATTCGAGCGGCGCTGAAATCGGACATGTGGATGATGCTCCGCTCGACTCCGGCTCGGCGCCGCATCCCAACATCGCCGGAGCGACGCTGGATTCATTCGCCACCTTCCGGGCACCGACCAGCGGAACCTATTATTTCTCGGTGGAATCCTATGGTCCAGGCCTCGAAAACGGGCCGGGAACCGGAGATTCGTCCGGATCCTATAACCTGCACGTCAGCATCGGGCCCAAAGCGAGCCCCGCCGAACTCCTCGAGGAGGACATCCAGGCGCTGATCAGCGGTGCGAGGTGGCCCGGCAATTCGATCACCTACAGCTTTCCGACGCTGGCCAGCCATTATCCGGCGGGCACGTCGGAAGCGACCGCCGAGAACAATTTCGCACCATTCACGTCCGTCCAGCAGCAGGTCGTGACCCAACAGCTGCAACTGATATCGCAGGTCGCCGATCTGACCTTCAGTCTCTTGCCACCCGGCCCTGCCAACCTGCGTTACGCGCTGAGCAGCGAGCCCGATGTCGCTTATGCCTATTATCCAGGCGGGGGTCTCGGCGGAACGGCTTGGTTCAACAATGGCAATAGCGGACGCTTCGCCAATCCGGCGTCCGGCAACTATGCTTGGATGGGCATCCTGCACGAGACTGGGCACGCGCTTGGGCTGAAGCACGGGCACGAGCTTCCCGCGATCAGCTTCGAGCGGGACACGCTGGAATATACGGTGATGACCTATCGGAGCTATCGCGGCGCCCCGACCGGACCGGGGGGCGGCTACACGAATGAGACGTGGGGTTTTCCGCAGTCGCTGATGATGCTCGATATCGCCGCGCTTCAGCGCATCTACGGCGCCAATTTCAGTCACAATTCCGGCGACACGACTTACAGCTGGAACACGTCGACCGGCCAGATGTCGATCAATGGCCTGGGGCAGGCGATCCCGGGTGCCAACCGGGTGTTCATGACCATCTGGGACGGCGGCGGCAAAGATACGTACAACCTGTCCAACTACAGCAATGCCGTAATCATTGATCTACGGCCGGGGGGATGGACCACCACTTCCCCGGTTCAGCTCGCCAACCTAGGCGCGGGAAATTTGGCGAGCGGCAACGTCGCCAATGCATTGTTATTCAACGGCGACACGCGCTCGCTGATCGAGAATGCGATCGGCGGTTCCGGCAACGACACGCTCATCGCCAACCAGGCGGCGAACCGGCTGACCGGCAACGGCGGATCCGACACCTTCGCCTGGCGGTCGAGCAGCGACGCCGGAACCGGCAATTTTGCGGACACGATCGCCGATTTTCTGCGAGGTACGGACCGGATCGACCTCAGTGCGATCGACGCTATTGCCGAAACGGAAGCCAATGACGCCTTCAGCTTCATCGGGACCAGTGCCTTCAGCAACGTCGCCGGACAGCTCCGCTACCAAATCGAAGGTAGTTCGGTACGGGTTCAGGCGGACCTGGACGGCAACGGCATCGCTGACATGGAGATCTTCGTGAACAACACCTCCAGCCTTTCGGCCAGTGATTTCCACCTCTAGGATGCGCCATGAAACGTTACTCGGTGCTGCCGCTGATCCTCATCGCGTCGACTGGCTCCGCGTGCCTGAGAAAGGCTGAGATGACTGGAAACGGGCTGCCGCCCGCTCGGGACGGCAACATTGCGATCCAGGAAGAGCTCGACGCGGCGCGTCGAGCGGGCACAGTGGAAGCTTATGATCTGTTCATCATCCGGCACCCGCGTCATGCATTGGCAGAAACTGCTCGTCGCGAACGCGAGCAGATAAGCCGGGGGCGTGGGCGTCGGGCTGATTGATCTGGCTCCGCCGGATGAGTCGTTCGCCTGACGTTGCACGCTCGGCGGATCATTCCTCCGCCGCGCTGAGCACCCGATAATTCAGCCGACGGCCGTTCAGCGTCGCCGCGCGCAAAGTCACCCGTCGCGATTGGCCGCCGAGCAAATAGGGACTGCCGCCAAGCCGGGTGATGGTTGAATCCTCAACCACGGTGTCTGATAGATTGTAGCCGAGATAGCCGGACCGGATGCTCGCGCGGGCAATTCGGCTGCCGCGCACGTTCTGGAAGGCGCCCCGCGCCGACACAGTATCTACGTGGATGGCCACGAACTCGCTGTTGGTGACATGGCGAGCGACGAGGCCGTCGATCTGCACCGACTCCACTCGACAGCGGGTGGTGCCGGTCTCGCTGTTGCCGAGTATCAGCGACTGGCCGTCATGTGCGGTCGCCGCCGTTCCGCCGCGAACGGTGACGGATTCGAGGGCGACGGCATTGATCAGGGCAAGGTACGTGCGCTCGTCTCTTCCGATGCCGGCATAGTCGATGCGGCCGATCTCAATGCTTCGGGGCCTTGTCGAGCGGCGCACCGGGTCGTTCACCGAATTCACGGCGTGGGATCGATGACCACGGGCGCGGTGGCTGCCGATGAACACACCGGCCGCGTTGCGCAGTACCAGCCCGCTTTCGCCCAGGTGCAGCGAGCGTCCATTTCTGTCGACATAAGGCGGGCTTGAATCGGGGGCGTAAGCGGGGTCCGTATCGAGGCTGCCGATTCTTACGTCGCGAACGTAGCTTCGCGGATCTGCCTGAAGAGCGCAAGTACCGCCACGCACCGATCCGACCCGCACCGATTCGACCGGTGCCGAATAGGCCCCCTCGGGTTCCAGATCGAGCGAGGCGTAGCCACAAGCTCCACCGTCGATCCGGTCGATGTCGATGTTCCGACCTCCGACTACTGCGACAATGTTGCGAAGTATGTTCTCGCCATGGACACTGCCCAGCCTGACTCCCTCCAGCGTCGCTCCCACTTGGCAATGGATCATAACGAGATCGCCGCGTATGTCGCGCCCGCGAATGTTTCCGATCCGCACGTTGCGGACGGGCTGCTCGCCGCGACGGGCACGCACTTGGAGGCCATGGTTGAACTCGGAGCCGCCGGGCCTGAACAATCGGATGATGCCTTCGATCGAACAGTCGCCGATAGTAACGTCGCTGCCTTCGATCAGCAGCAGGCTATCGTCAAACATGGCCGTGGGAAGCTGTCGGAAGCGGGTGGAAAAACCATCGGTCAGCACGGTCTTCCCGGCCGGGATACGAAGGCTGGTCATCGAATACAGGCCCGCCGGCACATGCAACCGGTCGTGAACCCTCAGCGCCTCTTCGAAATAGCGGGTCAGGTCGGTCTGGACGCGGCCGCGGCGTATCTCTGCCTGCAGGCGTGACGGAATGGTGTCGAGCACCGAAGGTGCTGTGGGCGGCGACTGGGCGCCACATCCCTCCGCCAGCGGCAGGGCGAGCGCGCCTGCGATCAGTGATCGCCTGGTGATCAGCGGAGTCATCTTCACTTCCGTAACTTCGGCGGCTGTGCAGAACAACTCAGCCGCGACCGCCATGCTAGTGGCGGTCGAGACCGGAACCTGCGCTGAACGGCCGCTCGCCCGACGGGCGCGGTATCTAGCACTTGACGTCGACGGTTTTTGCCGAGATTTGACCCGTTCAAAACGCATGGCCATGGGGAAGATCAGCGGTGCGCCCGCTCCAACACTCGGCAGCAACCGCTAGGCTGCGCTTCGGATTGTTCGTGTTTCTGCTTCTGCTCTGCCTGGTCGGCGGCGGCGGCAGTCGTAACGATATTCAGTCCCTTCTCTATCTCCAGCCCGCCGCGGTGGTGCTCACTGCGCTGATCCTCCTCGTTCCCGGTGATGTTGACTGGCGGTCGATCCGTGCCCCGCTGCTGCTGTTGGCGGGGCTTATCCTCGCCCACCTCATCCAGTTGGTGCCGCTAGCTGCCGAGACCTGGGCGGCACTGCCTGGTCACGGTCGCTTTTCCGAGGCCGCCGTTCAGTCCGGTCTTGCACCGCCCGCGGGGCCGCTCAGTCTGACCCCTGATCTTACCCTCGCCAGCTTGACGGGACTGGTCGTGCCGGCAGCGGTTCTACTTGGCTACGCGGCTTTGGGGCCTGGCGAACGGATGATGCTTCCAGCATTACTCGTGATTGGAGTGGTGGGCAGCGCCGTGCTCGGCGTTGCCCAGATAAGCGGTGGAACGGACAGCCCTCTCTATCTCTACCGAATCACCAATCTCGATTCTGCCGTTGGCTTTTTCGCGAATCGGAACCACCAAGCAGTCTTCATAGCGGCTGGGTTCCCACTGCTCGCTGTATGGGCAACGCAGCCCAGCCAAAGACAATCGCAGGTGCGGTGGTGGTCGGCCGCTGTTCTAGCTTTGCTGCTGGTGCCGACCGTCCTGGTCGCTGGATCGAGGGCAGGGCTGGTCATCGCTTCGGTTTCCGTGGTAGCGACTTGGCTCGCCTTCCGAGATTTTCTTGTCGACTCACGCTGGAGCTCGCGCGACCATCGGCTGGCGAGGTACCTATTCGTTGGTGTCGCTGCGCTTGTCGTTCTGGCCGCGGTTCTGCTCTCCCGGGCGCAGGCTTGGGAGCGGCTGCTTAGCTCCGACCAAAGGGCTGAGGCGCGGCTGAAAAATGTCGGCACCTATCTCCAAATGGCAGCCGATTTTTTCCCGACCGGCTCGGGCTTCGGCTCGTTCGATCCGCTGTGGCGAACCTACGAGCAGATCGAGGATTTGCGGCCGACCTATCTCAATCACGCGCACAATGATGCGCTCGAACTAGTGATAACCGGCGGGCTCCCGGCGGCCTTGGTTCTGTTCGCGTTCCTCCTGTGGTGGGGCGTTCGAACCGTGTCGGTGTTCCGCGCCGACAGCCGCTCGGCTTCCGCCGGGCGCGCCCGCGCAGGATCGATCGTGATCCTGCTCATCCTGTTGGCAAGTGTGGTCGATTACCCGCTGCGGACGCCATTGATGGCATCTGTGTTCGCGCTTTGTTCCGGCTGGCTCAGTGACAGAGTCCGACCGGAGCATGGATTCGCGAGGCCTCGATGACGCGCCTTAAGTGCTTTACTAAGAATGACGCTATGCCTAAACGGTGACTGGTAGCCGGTTGGTATCTGGCGGCTAAGCGCGAAATCGCGCCTGATCGGATTACGAGAGGTTAGCTCGATGCGTTGGTTCATCGTCCTGATGGCGCTGATGGTCGCCGCCTGTGCGTCGCAGCGGCTGGTCGGCAATGAGAATTTGAAAGTCGTGCCGGCGTCAGAGCTTCCGCCACCGACTCGTTCAGACTTAACCGCGGGAGTTCAGCCATACCTGATCGGCCCTTATGATCGGCTGAGTGTGGACGTGTTCGGAGCTCCCGATCTGAGCAAGACCGTTCAAGCGGACGCCAGCGGCCGCATTGCGTACCCGCTTGTCGGAGAAGTCGAAGCTGCAGGACGAACCCCTCAGGAGCTTGCTCAGCTCATCCAAGATCGGTTGAGGGGGCGCTATGTTCGTAATCCGGAGGTTACTGTTAACCTAGTCGAGATGTTCAGCCAAAACGTCACGGTGGATGGCCAAGTAACGCGCCCTGGTCCCTATCCTGTCAGAGGCAGGATGACTTTGATGCGTGCAGTCGCAGCGGCTGGTGGAACCACTGAGTTTGCTCGAGAAAGTCACGTCGTGGTGTTCCGTCGCGCAGAGGGGCGTGAGCTGGCAGCTTTGTATAACCTCGGGCAGATCCGCCAAGGCGTTTATTCCGACCCCGAAATTTACGCCAATGACGTCGTCGTCGTAGGCGAATCGCACGCGCGGCGTCTGTTCAGGGATCTGATTCAGGCATCCGGTGTCCTGACGACGCCCCTAGTTGCAGTGGTGAGTCGTCAATAGTTTAGTGATTGATTGAGAAATGAACCGAATTTTTGTTCCTGAAGGATCTCAGAGCTCAAGCGCGGCCGCGCTCGTCCAATACGAAGGCGAGCCGGGGATTGTCTCGCCACGTACAGAGCCGGTGCTTTCTCGCTACTTGAAGATCGCGCACAGGCGGAAGTGGCTGATCCTCGGCATTACTGCGGCAGCACTGATCGTGGGCTTAATCGTCACCTTGCTTACTACTCCGCTGTACAGCTCATCCGCCACCATTGAGATCAAACGCGAAGGCTTGGATATCGTCGCCGTCAACGGCGTCGAGCCAGAGCCGAACGCCGTCGACATGGAGTTCTATCAGACTCAGTATGGCTTGCTGAAAGCTCGCTCGCTGGCAGAGAGAGTGGCCGAGGATTTGCGCCTCCACGACAACCCGACTTTTTTCCGAACATTCGGCATCACCTCCTACGAGGATCAGTTCCAGAATGGCCGTCCAACCCGCGCGGCGGCCGGAACGCGGCGGGATCGTATTAGCACCGCAGCCGGGATATTGCTCGAGAATGTCGCCATTGCGCCGGTGCCATTTTCGCGTCTCGTCGAGATCAAGTTCACCAGCCCCGATCCGGTGCTCTCGGCTCAGATCGCTAACGCTTGGGGTGCTCACTTTATTCAAGCAACCCTTGCACGTCGGTTCGAGGCAACATCTTACGCTCGCAGCTTCCTTGAGCAGCGTCTTCAGCAGCTGCGGCAGCGACTGGAAGAGTCCGAGCGACAGGCGGTCGCCTATGCGGCGCGACAAGGGATCATCAGTGTGCCGACCGGGCCTTCAGAAGGGGGCGCCGCCGCCCCTGAAAGGCCCCTTGCAGCTGAGGATCTCGCTGCTTTGAACCAGGAACTCGCTCGAGCAACGGCGGATCGCGTCAGGGCCGAAAGTCGCCTACGCACCTCCGGCGGCGGCAATATTGCCGAGGCCCTAGAGAACCAGGCGATTGCCTCGCTCCGTGCGCGTCGGGCGGAGCTTGCGGCGCAGCACGCCAGCATGCTCGTCAACTTTGAACCCGGCTATCCGCCTGCCCAAGCCTTGGAGGCGCAAGTTCGGGAGCTCGATAATCTGATCACCCGCGAGGTGGGCCGAGTAACCAGCAGCCTTCAGGCCGCATATCAGGCAAGCGCCGCGCGCGAGACAGCACTTCGGGCGCGAGTCAACGCGGCCCAATCTGAGATGCTCGACCTCCGTAACCGATCGATCCAGTATAACATCTTCCAGCGCGACGTGGATACAAACCGGCAACTCTACGACGGGCTCCTCCAGCGTTACAAAGAGATTGGCGTTGCCGGTGGTGTCGGCGTGAACAATATCGCTATAGTCGACCGCGCGGAGGTTCCCGGTGGGCCGTCGAGCCCGATCCTCCTCGTCAATCTTCTCATAGCTCTCGTTGCAGGTGTTGGTCTTGGAGTGGCTTTAGCGCTTGTTCTTGAGCACCTCGACGAGGCGCTGAAGGATCCGGTCGAGGTCAGGGAGAGGCTCCAGATTCCGCTACTCGGCGCCGTACCGAAGATTTCCGGCGTAGACCCTGTTAACGAACTGGAGGATCCGAAGTCGGCGCTCACCGAGGCTTATCTGTCGGTGCAGACCAGCCTCGCTTTCGCGACCGATCACGGCGTTCCGAGCGCCCTTGTTGTGACAAGCTCACGGCCGGGAGAGGGTAAATCGACTAGCTCCTACGCTCTCGCCAAGTCTTTGGCTCGAAGTGGAAAGCGCGTCCTCCTCGTTGACGGAGATATGCGCAACCCCTCGGTTCATCGTCTGCTCAATCTCCAGAATGCTCACGGGCTGAGCAACTACCTTGCCGGCCATGACGACTGGCGTTCGACCCTCCACGCTTTGCCAACTCCGGGATTAGCGGCGATGTCAGCCGGTCCACTACCGCCGAATGCCGCTGAGCTTCTAACTAGTCCCCGACTGGTCGAGTTGCTCCGCGAGCTACGCGATAGCTTCGATCATGTAGTGATCGATGGTCCCCCCGTGATGGGACTTGCCGATGCTCCGCTTCTGGCCAGCCAAGTCGAAGGTGCCATCTTCGTTCTTGAGTCCAACTCCACCAAGGCGGGGCTTGCTAAAGTGGCGCTCAACCGGCTTGCGAACGCCCGTGCTAGGGTGCTCGGAGCTGTTGTGACCAAGTTCGATGCCAAGCAGTCGGGGTATGGCTACAGCTATGCTTACGAGTATAGCTATGGCTCCAAAGCAACTACCGAAGGGGCCTAGCGGGGCAAGATCATTGGCTCTGACCGTTCGACCAAGTGTTTTGCTTCGGAGCTTGGCAGTAGTTCTGTCAGCCACCGTGCTGACCTGGGGCGTCCTCGTCGTTAGCTTTGTTGGCGTCACCCGTTCCTCTAGACCGGAGCACGCTCTTCGCTGGAACTCGTCGGATTCCGAGGCGCTTGCTGAGCTGGCCGAGCAAGCAGTCACCGGGGATGCCGCAGCGAGGGCGCGTGCCGCTCTCCTTGCCGAGGCGTCACTAAAACGAAGCCCATTGTCTTCTAAAGGCGCCCGCGTTCTCGGAGTGGCTCAAGCTGCCAGCGGCAACGAAGCCGCAGCTCATCGGCTGCTATCCTATGCACTGATGCTTACCAAGCGCGATTTGCCGACACAGCTCTGGTTCATCGAGGCAAACGTTCGAGCTAACAACATAGCCGGTGCCCTCGACCATTACGACATGGCCCTCCGCTCGTCACGTGATGCCGCTAGCGTGTTGTTTCCAGTCTTGGTAGGCGCGACTCGAGATGACGATGTGGTCGAGGAAATTGTCGACCTCCTGAAAACGGATCCTCCATGGCGGCTTGCTTTTCTTCAGAGCCTAGTAAGTGAGGGTAGTAACCTTCGCAACGTCGCGATCATACTCTTGCAAACAGTCACGCCACGGCGTGATCCGCAGTTCCATGACCTGGCCCAGTCTTTGATGGCTAGGTTGGCGGCTGCCAGTGACTTCGACGCCGCCTTTGCGCTATACCGGCGTATGAGCGGGCGCAACCCGGGCCTGCTTAGAGATGGCGAATTCGAAGAGCAGGCTCTGTACCCGCCGATCGATTGGCAGCTAGCAAGCGAGCCGGATCTCGCAGCACTTCCCGGTCCTGGAGCTCGACCCGACGGTGGCTATGCGCTCTTCCTGACGTCCGAGGCCGGTCGTGGTGGCGAGCTGGCCCGCCAACTCATCCGGCTCCCGGCGGGCCGCTATGTTTTCACGGGAGTAGCCGGCGAAGTGCCAGAGGACCCTGCCGGGCGACCCTATGTCTTGATCAGTTGCGCGGGGCGCGGCGAACCACTGCTCCTTAGGTTCGATATGCCTGCCGCCGGCAACGAGGGTCGGAGCTTCGAAACCCGGTTTGACGTGCCCGTGGGTTGCCCGGTGCAATGGTTGCGCATTGCTGTGCGCGGAGTGCTCGACCGCCCTGCGCATCACCCTTGGCTTGATTCCCTGCAGATCCGGAGGCGCTGAACGACTGCATTCGAAACGAAAATAAAGTCCGGAACCGAGACGCAAAAAAATAGCGGCCCGAAGGCCGCTATTCTGTTCCAAGTGGCAATCCGATCAGGGGCTGTCGGGGCCGTCACCGCCACTGGTCGCGGCGAGAACACCGGCCACGACTGCCACGATCGCGAGCAGCGGGATGATGAAGCCGCCGTTCAGAGCGCTGGCCTCGTCCATTTCAGCGCCGCTGCGCTCGGCAGTAGCCGCCGCAACCGACAGGCTCGAGGCAGGATTGGCGGACTGCGCCAGAACCGGCGTGCCGGCCATCGAGGCCGCGAGCATCGCCACCAAAGATGCCTTCTTCAAACTCATTATCGAACTCCCTGTTGAGCTGGCCGTAGCTCGACTGCCACAGCTATCTATCTATGACAACCCCCAATTTCCGCGGCCGATTGTTGGCATGCGCGGTGTTGCGCATTTGCACCCGCGGTGCCGTAAACCAGCGGCCCGGAAAATGGTTGCCAGTTCATCCGCCAAATCCCTTAAGAGAGGCTTACCGCCCTTCCAGGCTCGACGAATTGCGTGAGAAGCCCTTGATCAGACGTGCCTTTCTTCGCATCTTCATTGGCGCCTCATTGTCGTGGTGCGTTTTCCCGTCCGCTGCCGCGCAGGGACCGGTGGAGCAGTCGCTCCTCGGAATGCGGGAACTCGACGGACGAGTCGCCACGATCGGCCATCGCCTTGCGACGGCGAATCTCGACCTTTGCCGAGCGAATCAGTGGCTCCCCGGATTCGCCCTTCACGATCTTTCGCAATATGGCGCGGACTATCGCCCGGCCGCGATTCGGTCCTTTCGTCTCGACCGCGGCCCTGCGGTTCTGGCCTTGGCCGCGGATGGTCCGGCGGAGCGATCCGGGCTCCGGCTCGATGATGTTGTTGTCGCGCTGGATCGGATTGTGCTGCCGCGCGGGGCTCCCGACCGCGAGCGCTCCTTCGACCAGATGGAGCGAATCCTCGCCATAGTTGAGTCCGCCTTCGCCGATGGAACCGCAGAGCTCGCGATCGACCGGAACGGCCAGCCGCTTTCGCTGACCTTGCAGGCGGAGCAAGGCTGCGCCAGCCGCTTCCAGCTGGTCCCGTCGACCAAGCTCAACGCGCTTGCGGACGGGCGCTACGTTCAGGTGACGACGGCGATAGCCACTTATGTTCGCGACGACGACGAACTGGCCGCCGTTCTTGCTCACGAATTCGCCCACAATATCCTGGCGCATCGGGCGCGGCTCGACGAAGCGAATGTCGAGCGGGGGTTTCTCGGCAATTTTGGCCGTAATGCCCGTCTGATCCGCGAAACCGAGATCGAGGCCGATCGTCTCAGCATCTATCTGCTCGAAAGGGCCGGCTACGATCCGGGTGCGGCCGTCCGCTTCTGGTCACGTTTCGGCCGTCGCGGCCTCAATTTCCTGGGCAGTGCGACGCATCCGAACTGGCGCCGGCGCATCGCCATGTTCGAGGCCGAAATCGAGAGGATCAGGCTGGCCCGTGCCGCGGGGCGAAAGCCGTTCCCCGATTTCCTGCCGAACCGAAACCCCGCCGACGCCGACTAGGTGGACAGGAACCAGCGCTGGTCGCCCTCGAGCCCGATGGCCGTGAGACGACCCGTGGCATAGGCGCCGGTGTCGATGCCGATCCGGTTGGGGCGAAGATCGATATCGTCGGTGATCGTGTGCCCGTGGATCACCAGCTTGCCGAAGCTGTCGCGGTGGGAAAGGAAATCTTCCCGAATCCATCGCAGGTCGGAGGCGGATTGCTCCTGGAGACTCACTCCGGGCCGGATCCCTGCATGGACGAAGAGATAGTCCCCGACCTCGATCCACTCCTCGAACGACGAGAGGAAGGCGACATGCTCGGAAGGCACGCGCTCCCGAAGCAGCGAAGTCAGATCGTCGAAATCGAGGCTCCGATACTCCGCTTCGCTGATCCCGTAGCTGAGAATGGTTTCGCGACCGCCGATCCGGACGAAGAAGCGCATGGCGCCCCGTTCTCCCCTGAGGGCGCGAAGGAAAACTTCCTCATGATTGCCCATCAGAAATCGTGCTGCAACCGGTCCGCGGCTGAACGAGATCAGGCGCTCCACGACGCCGCGGGAGTCCGGTCCGCGATCCACGAGATCACCCAGAAAGATGATCAGCGTGTCCATCGTGCCGCGCTCGGCCCCGTCCGCTTCGATCTTCTGGAGCAAGTCCTCGAGCAGGTCGAGCCGGCCATGAATGTCGCCCACGGCATAGATTCGCCGGCCATCCGGGACAGCGAGTGGCGCGGGTCGGCGCGACATCAGGTTCAGTAGAGCTCGAACGGGCACTCGAAACAGCCGTCTCATGTGGCGGGGGGCGCTTGAGATAGGCGGGGTCAAGCGCGGGTTCAATTGCGATTGAAGCGCTCGGGCGAAACTTGACCGGAAGCGTCAGGCCATTATCAAAGGCTCGGGCGTGGGACGGCTCGTGCCGTTGATTTGGGTAAGATCAGTTTGAAGACAGAATGGCTTCTGGCGGCGGCGATCTGCGCTGTGCCTTTTCTCCTTTTCGGAGCTTTCGAATTGTTCGCCTTTCTCCGTCGGCGGCGAATGGAGGCGATCGCTCGCCGACCGAAGCATCGGCCGGCGAATGGTCGTGAGGGGTCCCCGAAAGCTCTTCGGCGCTAGCCTCTTGGTGATCCTGCGCTCAAGGCGAGCAGCGGGCCGGCTGCTCCTCCTCTGGCTGTTCGTCTTCGGCTTCCAGGGTGCCGCCCTGGCGGCTGTCGAGGTCGCCTTCTATTCGCGCGAACTGGGCGGGAACAATTTTCCCCATGCTTTCGTGACTCTTCGAGGGACTCTCGACGGCACTGGGGAGCGCGTGGATACGAGCTATGGATTCACCGCAAAGACGATCACGCCTGCCATCCTTCTGGGATCGGTCGCGGGTGAGGTCATCGTCGAAGGGCCTCGACAGATTGCGCGCAGCGATCGCCAATTCTCGCTCGTGGTCAATGACCGACAATATGCAGCCGTGATGGCGGTCGTCGAACGGTGGCGCAACCGGCCGCAACCGTCCTACAATCTCAATCGCCGAAACTGCGTCCATTTCGTGGGCGAGATTGCCCAGGCGCTCGGGCTGCGGATCCCGTCCGCGCAGCGACTGATGAAGCGGCCACGGTCCTTCCTCGTCGCGGTTCGCGAGGCCAATCCCGGCCGGCTCGAATCGGGGCAGACCGCAGCTCGTTGATCCGATTGCTAGCTAAGCCTGTGGACTCGCTTACGAAACGCTGTAGGCTTTCAGGCTGAGTCGGTTGGCCCTATAGAAGCGATCCGGTCATGCCGACGCGCAGCAGGAATGGGGGCGAGCGATGCGAGGCTATCAGGCGATTATTGCCGCGGCTTTGGTGCTTTCCGGTACCTCCCAACTCGGTGCCCAGGAGATCCGGCCCTCGCTTCAGAACAGCTTTCCGCTCGGCACGGGCGGCGTGGCTCAGTGCCAGGTGCAGAACAGCGGCATCGATCCGGCCGTCGAGACGATCTTCGATCGCGCCTATGCGATCGTCTGCCGCGACGCCGCCCAGCCCGTCGGCCGAATCTATGCGCTGAGGAAATCGGGCGACGATCCGCAAGGCCGGCTTGCTCGCTTGCGCTCGCAGCTCGCCAACTGCGACGGCGCCGCCTCGACGGTCGAGCTGGAGGAGTTGAGCGAGGTCAGCCGAGCCGAATGCCGGCTCAGCCAGGCTGATGTCCGTTACCTGGTTTATGCGCATGAAAGCGGCCGCACCCTCTATGTCGCGGAAGGTCTTGCGGGCTACGATTCGGCGCTTCGACTTGGTCTTCGCACCATCGTTGCCGACCGGATAGTTCCGGGCGAAGTGGAGATAGCGTCTACCGGCGTCGGCGATCCGGTCGCCTTTGCCCGCGTCCAGGCGGGCAGTCTCGATGCCGCGCAGGCGCTACAGGAAGGCTATCGCCGCAATAATAGCGGCAATTATGCCGAGGCGGCCGAATTCTTCGAAGCATTGCTTCAGCGTAGCAGCTCGGATCAAAGCCGGCGCGAGCTCGGCGAGTTCCTGATCAACCGCGCGCTTCAGCGCTCCAATCTCGGTGCCTATGACGAGGCCGATGTCCTGTTCGCGCAGGCCGAGGCCCTGCCGACCTCCGATCCGGTTCAGCTCCGGTTGCGGCGCAACTTCCGAGCGCTTCATCTGATGAATCAGCGCAGGTTCGACGAGGCGCAGGCCCTCCTCGAACGACCGCTCCAGGGCTCTTCGACGCTGAGCGGCGGAGCCCTCGCTCGGGCGGCGATCACTCCGGAGGCGGCTGAAGCCATCAACAGCGCGGACCCGCTGGCGCAGCAGCTGACCGGACGCGTGGCACCACTGACGCCCGAAGAGCGATCCGCCATTCTCGACGACCAGGCGCTGCTCCTTCGTGGAACCATCGACCGGGCCCAAGGGCGCCCGGAGCAGGCCGAAACCCATATATCCGCCGCGCTTGCCGATCTGCTCAGCATCCGCGGCGGCCGGGTCACGTCGATCGCGCGCCTGCGCTCGCAGGGGCTGAGCGAACTGGCGCTGATCGCCGAGGCGCGAAATGATCACGAGCAGGCGGACCGCCTGTTGCGCGAGGCGGTTGAAGTCCTTGCCATCGAATATCCCGGCTCCATTGCCACTGCCTCGGCTTCCGCGCGCCTGGCGGCCTATTTCGCCCGCCGCGGCCGGAACGATGAAGCCATCGATCTTTACCGGGGAATCGTCGGGAGGGCTTCCGAGGGGGTGCTCGGAAGCGGTCTTTCAAGCGACATTCTCGCCCCTTATTTCGATCTCTTGGCACGCGAAGTCGTCCGGCGGCCCGAGTTGGCGGCGGACTTCTTCCTTGCGGCCGAGACCCTGGCCCGGCCGGGTGTGGCCAGCACTCAGGCGGTGCTCGCGCGTGAGTTGAGCGCCGGCGAGGACGAAGCCGCTCGGCTGTTCCGTCAGGCGGTCAATCTTTCCCGCCAGGTCGAGCAGGCGCGGATCAATCTCGCCCGAGTCACCGCGGACGGTGAGGCGGCCCCAGCACAGCGCGAGGCTGCGCAACTGCTCCGTCAGGAGCTCGAAACGCTCGAGCGCGAGCAGTCGGCAACTCAGGCCAAGCTGGCCGACTTCCCCCGCTACCGGGCGCTGTCGACTCAGGCGCTGACTCTGCAGGACCTCCAGTCGACGCTGCGTCCGGCCGAAGCCTATGTGAAGATGTCGCAGGTGGGCGAAGCCATCTATGCCATGGTGATCACACCGGAATCGGCGATCGTCCACCGGTCGGATCTTTCCGCGCCGGAACTTGATGAGGCTGTTCGGACGATCCGGAGTACGCTCTACACGGTTCGAAACGACCAGGTTCTGACCTATCCTTTTGACGTGGCTAGTGCTCGCCGTCTCTACGTCGACCTGTTCGGGCCGGTCGCGCCTCGCTTTGGCTCGGCCCGGCATCTGATCTTCGAGCCCGCCGGAGCGATGCTTCAGCTGCCGCCGAACCTGCTGGTGACAGAGGATCCGGCGCCGCGGAACGCCTCCATGAACGTCGTCGACGACTTCGATTTCCGAGGCATTGCATGGCTGGGGCGGACCCACGACATCTCGACCGCCGTTTCGGCACGGGCCTTCCGCGACATGCGCTCCGCTCCGCCGTCCAACGCTCCGAAGGAATATTTCGGCGCCGGCCAGAACACGCCGCTCAACCCGGCACGGGTGACGCAGATCGCCGCGTTCAGGGGGATCGAGGGCGGCGCCAATGATTGTTCCTGGCCGGCGGCGGCATGGAACCGGCCGATTTCGGCGCGCGAACTGTTCACCGCTCGCTCCGTGATCGGCGCGGAGGGCTCGGAACTGCTGGTCGAGGACGAATTTTCGGACGTCGCCCTCAAGCGGCGGCAGGACCTGTCCCAATATCGCATCTTGCATTTCGCGACGCATGGGCTGGTCACCGGGCCGCGACCCGATTGTCCGGCCGAACCGGCTCTGCTCACCTCGTTCCCGGCCAATCCGGCGGCGGCCGGCCAGTCCGACGGGCTGCTCAGCTTCCGGGAGATTTTCGACCTTCGGCTCGACGCCGATCTCGTCATTCTCTCGGCCTGCGACACGGCGGCGGCAGCAACGAGCGAGGCGACCCGGGCGGCCGGTCTGTCGACCGGCGGCGACTTCGCTCTCGACGGACTGGTGCGCGCCTTCATCGGCGCAGGCGGCCGTTCGATCGTCGCCAGCCATTGGCCGGCGCCCGACGATTTCAACGCGACCGAGCGATTGATCGGCGGCCTGTTCTCATCGCCGGCCGGAACCTCGACAGCGGCGGCGCTCAGGCAGGCCCAGATCGAGCTCATGGACCGCGCAGAAACGTCGCATCCTTATTACTGGGCCGGCTTCGCCGTGATCGGCGACGGCAGCCGTCCCGTGCTGAGGACGCGCTGATGAAAGCCGGGGGGGTGAAAGTGGTGATGAAGTGCATGCTGCTCGCAGCGGCTTCGATGCTGGTGCTGGAAGCGCCGGTGCTGGCGCAGCAGACGCCCAACGTCCCGGTTCCCACGCGGGAGGAGCTGGAGCGGATCCCCGTTCAGTCGACCCGGCCGCAGCCGCGGCGAGTCACGATCGAGGGTGAAGTCGAGCGGGCCCCCTGTCCGCTTGCGGCGCCGGAATATGGCGCTCTCACTTTCACTCTGTCCGACGTGGTGTTCAACGAGCTTCGGGCAGTGACGTCTGACGAACTGCGGCCGGCCTGGTCGGAATTTGCTGGGCGAACGGTGCCGCTCGCGACGATCTGCGAAATACGCGACCGCGCCGCCACCATTCTGCGCGAGCGCGGCTATCTGGCCGCTGTGCAGGTCCCGCCGCAGGAGATCGAGAACGGAGTGGTCAGACTGGACGTGCTGATGGCGCGCGTGGTCGCCGTTCAGGTCCGCGGCGATGTCGGCCGCTCCGAAGGAATGATCGCCGGAATCTTGCGCGGCATCCAGGACATGCCGGTGTTCAACGAGATTGAGGCCGAGCGCCACCTGCTGCTGCTGCGCGATCTTCCCGGCTACGACGTTCGCCTGACGCTTCGGCCTGCCGGAACGGCGGTTGGCGAGGTGATCGGCGAAGTGACGGTCGTCCACACTCCGGTCGAGGTCGACCTCAACGTGCAGAATTACGGGTCGCAGAGCGTTGGCCGCTGGGGCGGCCTTCTTCGCGCGCAGTTCAACGGCCTCACCGGCCTCGGCGACCGGACGGTGGTCAGCGGCTACACCACGGCGGATTTCGAGGAGCAGCAGGTGCTGCAGCTGTCGCACGATTTCGCACTGGGTTATGACGGGCTCAGGCTCGGCGGCCGCTTCACTTATGCCTGGAGCCGGCCGGAAACGGATCCCGATCTCGGAATTCGTGCTCGAACGATGATCGCGGGCGTTGACCTGACCTATCCGTTCCTCCGAACCCAGTCGGCCAACCTCTTCGGCACCGCCGGGTTCGAGGCGATCGATCAGGAGATCGACCTGCTGGAGACGCTGACGAACCGGGATCAGTTGCGGATCATTTTCGCCCGGGCCGATTTCGACGCCGTCGACCAGGCCAGCCTCGGCCGCCGCCCCGGCTATACCGGACTCGTGCCGCGCTGGCGCGTGGCGGGAAGCGTCGAGATGCGGCAGGGTCTCGACGTGCTCGGAGCGACGGAGTTCTGTGCCGCCTGTCCCGTGCAGCCGAGCCGTGTGCCCGGAACTGCCGAAGGGACCGTGTTCCGCGCCTCGGGCCTGCTCGAATTCCGGCCCGTGCCGAAGGTGGCGTTCAGCCTTTCGCCGCGCATCCAGTACAGCCCCGACGCCCTGCTCGCGTTCGAGGAATTCTCGGCGGGCAACTACACGATCGGGCGCGGCTACGACCCCGGTTCGCTGGTCGGCGACAGCGGAGCTGGATTCCAGGCGGAGTTCAGGTTCGGCAACATCTACCCGCGCACCCTGGATGGCTTCGCCTTGCAGCCGTTCATTTTCTACGACGCCGTCTGGCTGTGGAACAATGACGACGGCCTGCGGGGATCGGAAGAGCTTCATTCGATCGGCGGCGGCGTTCGCGCCGCTTATGGCGATCGAGCCCGGATCGACGTCGCTCTGGCCGTGCCGCTGACCCGGATCGGTCTGCTCGACGAGCGGCCGGACCCGCGGATCCTCGTTTCGCTCACGACCAGACTTCTGCCCTGGACCCGCCGCTAAGGAAGGATCGGTTTATGCCCCGCCTGATGCAGCATGACGGAAGCGCCCATCGTCCCGGGCGTTCAAGCTTCCTGCTGTCCACCTGCGCCTGGGCGGCGCTCGCGGCCGTCTCGCTCCAGCCGCAATCGGCCCGTGCCCAGGCCTTCCAGGGGAGCATTGTGTCGGGCAACGTTACCCGCGACACGAGCGGTCCGGCCGGGACGGAAACGATCACCGTCAACGCACCACGGACGACAGTCGAATGGCGGATCACGTCGACGGGCGCGACCTACAATTTTCTGCCGGAAGGGAACACTGCGACCTTCACCAACGGCGACGGCGTTGGCGACTATCTCGTCATCAACCGGATCATCGCGACCAACCCCACCTCCACGCCTCGCGTCGACTTCTACGGCACCGTTCTAAGCCAGATTGACGGCCAGACCGGCGGACGGATCTGGTTCTACGCCCCGGGCGGCATCCTCGTCGGCTCCACCGCCGTGTTCGACGTCGGCAGCCTGCTGCTTACCGCCAACGACCCGATCGACATTGGCGACGGTACTTTCCGATTCAGCGCGGCGCCCGGAAGCACGGCAAGCGTCGTCAATCAGGGCCGGATCAGCGCCGGTGGGAGCGATGCCTATGTTGCCCTGATCGCTCCGCGCGTGCGCCAGGCCGGAACGGTTCAGGTCAACGGCTCCGCCGCCTATGTCGCTGCCGAGCAGGTCGATCTCACGATCAACGGCACCTTGTTCGACATCAATGTCGGGATCGGCTCGGACGCCGACCAGCCGGGAGGGACGACTCTCGAACATAGCGGCACCACGATCACCGACGAGCCGGAGTCGGGCTATGGCAGCGAGCCTCGCCAGGTCGTCATGGTCGCCGTTCCCAAGAACAATGCGGTCACCATGCTGGTGACCGGCAATCTCGGCTACGAGCAGGCCAGTTCGGCCTCCCTGTCGGGCGGCCGGATCATCCTTTCGGCCGGCTACAATGTCGGCGGCTCGACCATCGGTTCGCGGGCCACCTCGACGGCGGCCGCGGCCGACGTCCGGATCGGCGACATCGCCGCCAATGCGGAGTTGGTCGGGCAGGCGACGGGAAGCGCCGTGGCCGAGGGCGGCTCGCTTCAGTTCGCCAGCTCGCTCAGCCTTCAGGCGGCTGCCGAGGCCGCGCTTCGAACCACCTCCGGCGGCAGCGCGTCGATCGCCGGCGACCTGTTCCTTGGCGCCGACGGCGCTGCCGGCAGCGCGGGCAGCGCCACTCTCGAGGCCGGGGCGGACAGCACGATCACGATCGTCGGAGGCGCCTCCGTGTCGGCGGATGCGCTGGTGTTCGATTCCGGCGACTCCGACAATGGCATCAATGCCCAGGGCGGAAGCGCAGCCGTGATCGCGCGCAACGGCAGCTCGATCAGCATTGGCGACGAACTGACCGTTTCAGCGGACGCCACGGCCGGCTTCGGAATCGTTCTGGGCGGCAACGGCACTGCCGGGTCGGCGACCATCGAAGCCGAGGGCGGAGCGATCGACGTCGGCGGCGGCATAGAGGTGTCGGCGATCGGTGTCGGCGGAAGCGGCGACAGCGGCGGCATCGGCCGTGGCGGAGAGGTGCGATTGTCCTCGATCGGCGGCTCCATCTCGGCCGCATCGAGCGTTCGCCTCAACGCCGGCGGTTATGGTGGAAGCGAGGTTGGCTACGGGTCGGACGGCGATTCTTTCGGCGGCACTGCGACCTTCGAGGCGATCGCCGTGGGTGGAGTGGGCGGCGACATCTCATCGGGAGAGGGTATCGAAGTGCTTGCCGATGGCGGCTTCGCTGGCTTCTCCGAGGATTATGGTCCGAGCGCCGACGGTAGCGGCGGCGATGTAAACGTCACCATTCAGGGCGGAAGTGTCACCGGGGTCGAGCTCCTCGCTGCCGCTCGAGGTGCGGGCGGCGACGGAGAAACCGGCTTTTTCGGCGCCGCTGACGGCGGGCGCGGTTATGACGGCACCGGCGGCAATGTCACCGTGACTATCGGTCAGACCGATGCAGCAATCCTTCCGCTGACCGTCGATGTTCGCGGCACCGGTGGTGAAGGCGGTTTCGGCGTGAATGGCGGGGCCGGCGGAACCGGCCAAGGAGGAAGCGTCACGCTGGCAGTGGCGTCGGGATCTCCGGAGCTTGGCGGACTTGCCATCTACGCTACCGGGACGGGCGGCCTCGGCGGCGATGCGGATACCGCAGAAGGTGACGGGCCGGGGGTCGCTGGCGCGGGCGGCGCGGGGCTCGGCGGAAACGTCCTGGTGGAGATCGGCTCCGGTGGAGCGCTCGACTTGCTCGATTCCTTCATCGATGTCAGCGGTCAGGGCGGTGAGGGCGGCTACGGCAGCCTGAATTTCGGCAATGCGCTGAGTCAGGATGGCGGCGCCGGCGGAGCCGGCGGGGACGGCACCGGCGGAATCTTCGAGGTTCGCACCACCGGTGGGATACTCACCGCAACGGGTGAGGCCGGGCTCGAGCTCATCGCCAATGGCCGAGGCGGTCGTGGCGGAGATGGGGGTTTGGCTTCCAACGATAGTGGAGTCGGCGGCGCCGGCGGTAACGGCGGCAATGGCCGTGGCGGCACCGCTTTTCTGAATGTCCAGGGCGGAAGCGTCAGTGCACCCGACACCCGCATTCAGAGCAACGGCACCGGAGGTGCGGGCGGGGCTGGTGGCGACGATCTCGGCTCGGGTGGCGCTCAGGGGAGTGTCGGGGCCGCCTCCGGCGGACTCAGCCGCATCCTCGTGGCCGACGCCAATGGGGTCTCCGGCAACGCTTCGCTCGGTGCCGCAATCATCGAATCCCAGGGCCTGAACGAGTTCGGCGAGCCCGACTTCGGCGGTGGCTCAGGACGAGTTCTGATCGAGGATCTGGGTACCGTCGCGGGCGGTCTGGAATTTGCGAGCCTGGACGTTTCGGCGGTCGGCTCGCCTTCGGAGGACGGGCCAGCTTTCGAGCTTCGAAGCACGGCGGGCCCGGTCAGAACCGGAAGCGCGTTCATCTCGGTGAGCGGCGATGCGGCGATCAGCGCCGAAGGGAGCGGCGGGCTCGAGGGCTCGGGCTTCGTCTCGATCGACGCCGGTCGGAACATCATTCTGACCCATGCCGCGCCTGCGACCGGCGCGAGAACCCTTGCCGGGGGCACGGTCTCGCTGCTGGCCACCGACTCGATCTCCGGGAATCCGGACAGCCTCATCGCGGCTACTGACGGCGATGTCGATCTTATCGCCGAAACCGTGGATGTCGGGCGAGTGACTGCGACTCGGGACATCTATGCCAGTGCCCAGTCGATCGGCATTCAGTCTGCCGTCGCCGGCCGCGACGTGTCGCTCTTCGCCGACGGTGACGCAAGCGTCGCCTTCGCCGAGGCCGGCGACGATTTCCTTGCCACCGTCGGAGGCGGATTCACCGGCGGCACCATCATCACCACCGGTCTTGGCGAGGATGACATCGGCGGGGACGGGCTTGCTTTGCTCAAAGACGGGCCGCCGGCCGCCGGTGGCCCGGCGGGCAGCAACATCCTCGTCGCCGCGGGAGAAGATATCGACCTGGACAATGCCGATGCCGCCGACCGGATCGATCTTGACTCTTCGGAGGGCCGGATCGTCAGTGTCGGGCTGCTGCGGGCCGGGTCGGATTTGTTCCTCAGCGCCAATGAAGCGGTCGCGATCAATGACGCGGACGCCGGCACTTTCATGTTCATCGACGGCGAGGAAGTCACCGCTCGTAACCTGTCCTCCGGGGGCACGCTCGTCGCCGTCAGCGGGTTCGGCGACATCGCCATCGACTCGGCGACCGGTGCCTCGATCTTCATTTCGGGTTCGGGTGCCGCCGAACTGGGGGCAGTCCAATCCGAGTCGGGTATCAGCGTCAGTGCGAATGGAATCACTGTCGACGAAGCTTCGGCCGGGGACGATATCACGCTCGACAGCGATGGTGACATCGTCGTTGGCACAGCCGAGGCTGGCGACGATTTCCGGGCAAATGCCGTCGGCACCTTCACCGGCACCGACATCGCCGCGACCGGCCTCGGAGAAGATACCGAGGCCGGCTATGGCGGCGATGGGTCGAACATCGTCGTACGCTCCGGCGGCGACCTCCGGCTCGACGACGGGACCGCGGCGGACCTGATCGATCTGGTCTCTTCGGACGGCAGCATTCTGAGCTCGGGCACGCTTTCCGCAACCGGACTGGTTGCCAGTGCCGCCCTCGATTTCGCGCTCAGCAACGTCACCGTCGTCGACAGCCTGGCTCTGACCGCGACCAACGGCTCGATCAGCGGCAACAGTTTCGCCAGCGAGGGTGACGTTGTCCTGAACTCCACAGGCGGCATCACGCTTGGGGAGATTTCGGCGAGCGTCGACATCACGCTCGACAGCGACGGTGACATTGTCGTCGGCACGGCCGAGGCCGGCGACGATTTCCGGGCAACAGCCGCCGGCACTTTCACCGGCACCGACATCGCCGCGACCGGCCTCGCAGAAGATACCGAGGCCGGCTATGGCAGCGATGGCTCGAACATCGTCGTTCGCTCCGGCGGTGACCTTCGGCTCGACACCGGAACCGCAGCGGACCTGATCGACCTGGTCTCTTCGGACGGCAGCATTCTGAGCTCAGGCACGCTTTCCGCCACCGGACTGGTTGCCAGTGCGGCACTCGATTTCGCTCTCAATGACGTCGCCGTCGTCAACAGCCTCGCTTTGACCACGACGAATGGCTCGATCAGCGGCAACAGTTTCAACAGTGAAAGAAGCATCCTTCTCGATTCCTCGGACAATATCGTCCTTGCCAGCGCCGACGCAGGCGGGATTCTCAACCTTGTCGCCAATGGCGACATTGATGTCGGCAACCTCGTGGCAGCCGATGAAGTGTTCGCCCGCTCTGGCGGCAACACGATCATCGACGGGGCGACCAGTGGTGGCTCGATCGTCGTTCAGGCCGATGGCACGGCCAGTCTCGGCACTCTGGAAGCGGCCGTCGACATCGACGTCAACGCCGTGGCGATCTCGCTGGCCGAAGGCCGAGCGGGACGGGATGTCGGTCTGACGAGCAGCGGCAACATCGATGTGACTTTCGCTGAGGCTGGCGACGATTTTCTCGCCGATTCGGGCGGCTCCTTCAGTGGAACCACGATCGTCACAACCGGCCTTGGTGAAGACGACAGCTCGAGCAGCGAACTCCTGGCCAACGGCAAGGGGCCGGCGGCCTTTGGCGGTCCGGCCGGCAGCAACATCGTGATCGCGGCTTCCGGCGATGCACGGCTCGACAATGGCACTGCCGCCGACCGGCTCGAGCTTTCGTCCGACGGCGTCGTTCGTAGCGACGGCCTGCTCCGCGCGGGCGATGGGGTTCAGGTCGTGGCGCTCGGCGATGTCGCGATCAACGACGCTCGGGCGTCCAACTCGATACTTATCGACTCCGGGGGGACTGCAACGGCCCGTGATCTCGTGGCCGGGGCATTGATCGACCTGTTTGCAGCGACCGGCGTCGACGTTCGGACCGCGACCTCCACCGGTGAGATCTACCTGTTTACGGACGCCGGTAATATCAGCGCCGAGGCACTGAGCGCCGGCGGCGGCCTTTTCGCTACGGCACTGGATGGCGACGCGACGATCGGAAGCGCGCAGTCCGGAAGCGACATGAACCTTTCTGCCGGCAATCAGCTCACGGCTGGATCACTGAACGCCAACGGCTTCGTCCTTGCCTCGTCGGGCGCCGATACGACGATTGAGAACGCTTCGGCCGGAGAGTCCATGATCGTCAGCGCCGGCGGGTCGGCGACACTCGGGAATCTCGACGTCGCGAGCGACCTTGTCGTGACGGCGGCCGGGATCGCGCTTACCAGCGGCACTGCCGGACGGGACATCCTGCTCGAGAGCGGCGCCGACATCAGTGTCGGCTTTGCCGAGGCGGGTGACGATTTCATCGCGACCGCAAGCGGCGCCTTCACCGGCGACACAGTCGTCACGACCGGCCTCGGCGAGGACGACTCCAGCGAGGGCGAGGCGCTGGAGCTCAAGTCCGTCGCTCAGGCGGCCGGCGAGTCGGGCAGCAACATCCAGGTTCAGGCTTCGGGCGATATCCGGCTGGACAATGGCAATGCCGCCGACCGGATCGAACTGGTATCCTCCGGCGGACGCATATTGAGCGCCGACCGCCTGAGCGCTGGGAGCGACCTCGATCTCGAGGCAGATGGCGGCATCGATTCAACCCGGCTCGCGGCAGGAGGGTCGATCCGGCTGAACTCCATCGGCGACATTCTCGTGTCCACCGACCTGGCAGCGGGCGGGCCGATCGAGGCCGTAGGCCGGTCGGTAACGCTCAATGCAACGGGACCGCTCAGCTTGGCCTTCGTCAACGCCACCGGGGGGAATGCCGCGCTCAGCAGCGGCGGCAATCTCTCCATCCAGAACGTCATCGCCACCGGCAATGTCGCCGCCAGCTCTGGCGCTGTTCTGACCGTCACCGGCAGCATCTCCGGGCAGCAGATCGATCTGGCCTCGCAGGACCTCGCCATCGCCTCGCCCGCGCGGATCGGATCCCTCAGCGGGACCAGCCGGATCGGCATCGTCGCGACTGGGGCGAATGGAGGCACCGTCGTCCTGGGCGGGAATCCGGGCGGTAGCGGCTATCGGCTCGACAATGGCGAGTTTGGTGCCTTTGCAGCGCGCAACATCAGCTTCCGGAGCGACATCCAGGGCGGGACTTTGCGGGTCGAGGATTTCGCTGCCCGCGGTGGCCAGGGACAGAATGCCAGTGTCACTCAGCAACTCACCATCGAGAGCGCCAACAATATCGAGATTGCCGGGACCGTCGCCTTGAACGATGCGACGAGCGACAATGTGCTCAGCTTCGTCGCAGCAAACGAATTCTTCGCTGACGCCGGAGCGGCCGACATTTCGGTGACCAACGGCAGCGCTCTTGCGGGCGAACTCAGGATCGAAGCCGATTCGATCGTCGTCGCCAGCCGCGCCGCCGCGGACCAGGCAAGGACCGCAACCACGACGGCGAACCGAGATTTTCGACTCGGGCAGAATGACGGACCGGCAAATGACGCCGGCTATATCCGGGCCAACGGCGTGACTCTCGCGGCCTCCGATCGAATTTGGGTGCAGAATAGCGGCGCTTCGAGCCAGACCGGGGATCGTCGGGGAATCACTGCCGGACCGGCTGGAATCACCCTGCTCGGCACTGGAAACGGGCCGGTGGAGATCATCGTCAATGGCCGCCAGGAGGGTAGCGCAGGAGTCTTCGTCACCGGGCGCGATCTGGTCGGCCGGGTTGAAGTCGACGGCGAGTTCGCTCGCGGATCGACCATCAATGGCTGCCTCATCGGTGGAGCCGGCTGCAGCCTCGAGTTCAGCGAAACGCCTGTCGTCCAGGACATTGTTCGCGAGTTGGTCGACGAGAAGGAAGAAGATGAGGAATCCGAAGGCCTTGGACGGCCGCCGCTGGTCCGCCTGGCCTCGCTGATTCGGCTCCTCGGATATCCGTTCCAACCGGTGATAGACGAGCCGGTGACCGGCACCGGCAACGAGGATCAATGGCAGGTTCCGCCGACCTCGCTGATCGGACCGCCGTCAACCCCGGACCAGGAGATCATCGACGAGCCGGTGACCGGCACCGGCAATGAGGATCGCCAGAGCCGCAACCCTCTCGATTGAGCCGCTTCCAGTGGAAACTGAGATTTTTCGGTACTTTGGCTGAATAGGTTCCGCCCTCGTCCGGGCGCGCGTTGAACTTTCCGGCTCGTCGGTCGTTTCGTTGCCGTCGCGGTGTCCTGCCGCGGCGGAGCGGGGTTTATTGAGCAAGATCAGAATAGGGCTTCTGGCGGCGGTGGCGGGCGGTGCGTTGGCGGCGCCGCTGGTGGCGCACGCCCAACAGACAGGCCTTCCGCAGTCGCCAAGGGAAGTTGAGCCGATCATCTCCGACTCGGCGTTCGAGGAAGCGCTTCCGCCGCTCGATCCGGCCTTGACTGAGCCGCTCGAGCCGCTTGACGATATCGAGCCGGACTCGCCGCCCTTTCCGCCGGTGCCGGGCCCGGTCGAGGATGCGCCGCTCGGCGATCCAGCCTTGGCCGAGCCGCTGCCGCCGCTTTCGAGCTTCGAAGTCGAACCCCTGCAGGAAACGCAGTCTGCCGCCGAAGCCGGCGAACCTGTGCCGATCCGCTACTCGATCGAGGTCGCCGGACTGGCTGAGGTCGAACTCGAGGACCGTTTCCGCGACCTTTCCGCCCTCGAGGACGCTCAGGGCGAAGCCGTGAACGGTGCGATGATCGCCGCCCGAGCGGAGGAAGACGAAGCCTTGGCCGTCCGACTGCTTCGATCGGAAGGCTATTACGACGCCGTCGCCACCTCGTCGATCGAACAGCTGCCCGGGGAGGACGGGCAGCCCGGAAGGCTTCGAGTGACGATCACCGCGGTACCGGGCGAGCGCTACCGGTTCGGCGACATCAGGATCGAAGGCCCGGAAACGGTGCCGCCCGGGATCGCCCGCGAAGCGTTGCTGCTCCAGTCCGGCGTCCCGATCGTCGCAGAGGATGTCGAAGCGGCCGAGGCGAACGTTCTGCTGCGCCTGCCGCAGCAGGGCTATCCCTTCCCCGAAATCGGCCTCAGGGACATCCTGCTCGATCCCGAAACGACTCTCGGAGACTATACGCTTCCGGTCGATCCGGGACCGCGTGCGACCTTCGCCGGGTTCACCACCGAGGGCGACCTGGCGTTCGATTCCGATCATGTCGAGGTGCTTGCGCGGTTCCGCCGCGGTGAGCTCTACGATCGGCGCAAGGTCGACGATCTGCGCGAAGCCATGGTGGCGACCAGGCTTTTCGACAGCGTTTCGGCTGAGCCGGTCCTTACCGGCCAGACCGCTCCGGACGGCAGCGAATATGTGAACATCCTGGTTCGCCAGGATGCAGGGCCGCCTCGCTCGTTCGATGCCAATGCCGGCTACAGTACCGGGGAAGGCCTGCGGCTGGAAGGCGCCTGGGAGCATCGCAACCTTTTCCCGCCTGAGGGATCGCTTCGGATCGCGGCGATCGCCGGCACCGCGGAGCAGAACCTGCTGGTCCGCTTCCGCCGCAGCAATTGGGGCCAACGCGATCGCGCGCTGCTTGTTCAGGTGGAGGGAGGGGCACGCGATTTCGAGGCGTTCCAGGGCTACACCGTTCGCCTCCAGGGCCTGATCACGCGCGAGTCGACACCGATTTGGCAGAAGGTCTGGACCTACGCTTATGGGGCCGAGCTCCTTGCGACGAATGAGAACCGAACCGGCCGGGCGCGGATTTCCTTGAGCGACGCCTACTTCATCGGCGGCTTGATCGGCCAGGTCGGCTACGATCGATCCAACAGCCTTCTCGATCCGACGCGGGGGTTCCGGCTGCTCGCCCGGGTCAACCCGGAAGCTTCGCTTCGCGACGGGACCGACTTCTATCTCCGCAACCTCGTCGAGGGCAGCGTCTACTATCCGGTAAGCGAGCAGCTGGTCATTGCGGGCCGAGCGCGCTTCGGCTCCATCTATGGCATCCCTCGAAACGATCTTGCGCCGTCGCGGCGATTCTATGCCGGCGGCGGCGGCTCGGTGCGCGGCTTCGGCTTTCAGGAACTCGGCCCTCGCGAGATCGTGCCAAACCCCGATTTCGACCCGGAGAATCCGGAAGACGAGCCTGAGACGCGTTCGATCCCGCTCGGTGGGCGAAGCCTCAACGAGTTCGCGATCGAGGGCCGCTATCGCTTCGGCAATTATGGCGTCGTCGCTTTTGTGGATGCCGGTCAAGTTTATGAAAGCGAGTATCCGCGGCTCAGTGACCTTCGCTTCGGAGTAGGCATCGGCGGACGCCTTTACACGAACTTCGGCCCGATCCGAGTCGATGTGGCGACGCCGCTCAATCGCCGGCGGGGAGAATCGCGGGTCTCGATCTACGTCTCGATCGGGCAGGCATTCTGATGGCGACCCGAGCGCCTTCCACCGAGCAGGAACTGGACGTGGTCCGTCGCCATCCGGTCCAGACGGCGGCGAAATGGGTCGGCTTCGGCCTTATTGGCCTCCTGCTCCTGGTCGGAGGGCTGCTGGTCTGGATCAATAGCGATCCCGGGCGCCGGTTCATCGTGCGACAGATCAACAATTTCGAGGCGGCGTCTGGGCTGCAGGTCCATGTCGGGCGGATCGAAGGGTCGATCTTCGGCGAAATGACGCTTCATGACGTGGCGCTGAGCGATCCCCGCGGAATCTTCTTCCGGGCGCGCCGGGCCGAGCTCGACTACCGCCCGCTGGCATATCTGCGCAACCATATCGACATCCGTTCCCTTGTAATCCCCGAAGCGCGACTGCACCGCCTTCCCCAGCTTCGCCCGGGCGACCCCCAAGCTCCGCTGCTTCCCGACATCGACATTGACGTCGGCCGACTCCGCGTGGGGCGGATGCTGGTCGATCCTGCGGTGACGGGAAGGCGACATCTTCTCACTTTCGACAGCCGGATCGAGATCGCCGACGGGCGGGCGCAAGTCGGGCTGAACCTCGGAACGCTCGCCGCCCCGGGCCTTGCGGGCGGCGATCGCCTCGTCATGCGCCTCGACGCCGTGCCGGAAAGCAACAGGCTCGACCTTGCGCTCGCGCTTCGCGGTCCGGCGGACGGCTTCCTGGCGGGCCTCGCCGGAGTCGAGCGGCCAGTCGCCGTCCACCTCGAAGGACGTGGGGACTGGAGGGACTGGAGCGGGCGCGCCCGTGCGTCCCTGGGCGGAGAGGGATTGGCCGATCTCGCGGTGAGCGCCCGAAGCGGCACGTTCAGGCTGCAGGGGCCAGTCCGCCCTGACCTGCTCGTGGAGGGGCCTGTTCAGCGGCTGCTTGGTCCACTGACGATGGTGGAGCTCGTCACCACCTGGCAGGATCGCCGCGCAGACATGCGGCTCCGCCTCGCCAGCCGCGCGGCTGCGGTGGCCGCCGAGGGACTGGTGGATCTGGGGCAGAACCGGTTCCAGGATCTGCGGGTCGCGGCGCGGCTGCTACGGCCAACGGCCATCGCCCCCGACCTGAGCGGTCGCAACCTCCAGCTTGCCCTGATCCTGAACGGACCCTTTGCCACGCCGGGGGTCGCCTACGATCTGCGTGCGGACAGCCTCACCTTCGCGACGACGACCGTGGAGGGACTGCGGGCGGTCGGAAGCGCCCGCATCCGCTCGGAAGACATCGTCATCCCCGTTTCCGCCCGGGCCACGCGGATCATGGGATTCGATGCGGTCGCCGGCGGCACGATTGCGAACGTCCGGCTGGACGGCGAACTCGGCCTCGCGGGGAGCCGGATGGTTTCCGACAATCTGCGGCTCCGTTCCGACCGGATCGACGCCACTCTGGCGCTGGCCTTCGACTTTTCGACGGGCACCTACCTCGCCGGCGTCAACGGCCGGGTGAACAACTATCTCGTCGACGGCGTCGGCCTGTTCGATATCACCACCAATCTGGACGTCACCAATCGGCGCGGTGGCCTCGGACTCAGCGGCCGGATCGCGGCTCGCAGTCGCAGGATCGACAATGAAACGGTGGCCGGTCTGCTTGGAGGACCCGCGACGATCACGGCCGGCCTTGCCGTCGAGCCATCCGGCCTCATCCGAGTGGACAATGTCAGGGTCGCCTCGCCGCTGCTCCGGATAACTTCCGGCAGGGGTGTTTATCGTCCCGGCGGAGCGCTGGATATTCAGCTTGCGGGGATCAGCGAGACCTATGGAGCGCTTACCGTCTTCGTCACCGGTACGGCCGGCGCTCCGCAGATTCGCCTGAACGCCGCCAATCCGGGGCTGGGGATCGGCCTCAGCGACGTCGACGCGACGGTTCGTTCGACGGCGGCCGGCTGGGCGATCCAGGCGAGCGGTCAATCGGCCTACGGTCCGTTCGACGCCGACGTCACGATTCTCAGCGGCCGCGGACCGCTGACGATCGACATCAGCCGTCTGACCCTCGCCGGGATCGACATGCGTGGCCGCGTGGTGCGAACCGCCGCCGGGCCCTTCGTCGGGACTCTGACGATGGACGGGCCGGGGCTCAGCGGCAGCGCTCGGCTGAGCGCCGCCGGGCGCTATCAGAGGATCGACGTCGCGGCCAACGCGAACGGGCTTCGTACGCCTGGCGACGTGCCGATCCTGATCCAGCGTGGGATCATCCGCGCGACCGCCATTCTCACCCCGACACCTTCGATCGTTGGCGACGCCCAACTCGCCGGTCTCGCCAGCGGCGATCTGATCATCCAGCGCGCGCGGGCAAGGATCGACTATCAAGGTGGCAACGGCCAGGTACAGCTGCTCGCCGAAGGCCGCCGAGGTGTTTCCTTCCGGGTCGCCGCCAATGCGGCGCTTGCGCCCGAGCTCGTTCGCGCCGCGGTCCAGGGGCATGTGAACGACTTGCCATTCCGTTTCGCCCAACCGGCACGGATTCGTCGCGAAGCCGACGGATGGCGGCTGGAGCCGGTGACCGTGGCTCTCGAGCAGGGCCGAATCCGACTTGCGGGCCGGTACGGCGACGGCCTCATCGTCCAATCCCGGCTCGACGCGCTCGATCTGTCGGTGCTCAATGCCTTCTCTCCGGGGCTGGGGCTTGGCGGACGCGCCACCGGAAGCCTGGACTTCGCCCAGCCCGCCGACGGCTCGTTCCCGCGCGCCGAGGCACGGCTCAATGTCGAGAATTTCACTCGGACCGGCCTTGCCATGCGGTCGGTACCGGTGAACCTCGCCTTCGCCGGCGCCCTTCGCCCCGAAGGCGGACAGGCCGCCGCCGTCATTCGCCGTGGCGGCGCCATCCTGGGTCGCATCCAGGCTCGCCTTCAGCCGCTGGGGCCTCAGGCCGGTTCCTGGACGGCTCGGCTTTTCGCCGCTCCGCTCGCGGGCGGGATCCGCTACAACGGCCCGGCAGACGTGCTGATGTCCTTCGTCAATCTGCCCGGGCACCAGCTTGCAGGTCCGATCGGCGTCGGCGCCGACTTCCGCGGCCGGGTTCAGGATCCGCAGTTCGTCGGTCTCGTTCGGGCCAACAATCTCACTTATGTGAACGAGCAATACGGAACCCGAATCACCAATCTCGCGCTCACCGGGCGGTTCGATGCTTCAAGGCTGGAGATCGTTCAGCTTGCCGGACGTGCCGGAGAGGGCAGCATCAGCGGCCGCGGGACGATCGGCCTTGCCTCTGCGGCGGGCTTCCCCGTCGACCTCAGGCTCCGGTTCGACGATGCCCAGCTCGCCCGAAGCGACGATATCGGGGCGCGGGCGACCGGCACGGTCGCCATCGTCAACGGGCGGGATGGCGCCCGGGTGTCCGGCGAGCTGGAACTTGGCGAGGTCCGCTACCAGTTCGTTCGCCAGGCCGCGGCCGAAGTTCGTCAGCTGGCCGGTGTTCGCCGTCGCGGCGATCCGATCGCCCAACCCGGCGACCAGCAGGAGGAAGGCGCAGTCCCCAGCATCTGGCAGCTCGACCTGCGGGTACGAGCCGACAATCGGGTGTTCGTCTACGGCATGGGGCTTGAATCGGAATGGTCGGCCGACCTTCGGGTCGAAGGAACGACGGCGACTCCGCGGATCCTCGGCGAACTGGACCTGATCCGTGGTGATCTCAATCTTGCGGGCCGCCGCTTCGAGGTGCGGCGCGGGCATGTTTCCTTCACCGGCGCACGTCCGCCCAACCCGCGCATCGACCTTGAAGCGGTCAGCGATATCGAGGGAGTCGAGGTGGCGATCGTGGTCACGGGCAGCTCGACCAACCCGCAGATTGCCTTCACCTCAACTCCGAACCTGCCGCAAGACGAAGTCGTTTCCCGGATCCTGTTCGGCAGTTCGGTGACCGAGATATCGGCGCTGCAGGCGGTGCAGCTTGCCGCCTCGCTGAACACCCTGCGCGGCGGCGGCGGCGGCGGGCTCAACCCGCTGGGGCAGCTTCGCTCGGCGACAGGCTTCAGTCGGATCCGGATCCTTGGCGCCGACCAGACGACGGGACGCGGGACGGCTTTGGCGGCTGGAATGTATCTCAGCGACGATATCTATATCGAGATCATCACCGATGCGCGGGGCTTCACGGCCACCCAGCTCGAAATCGCCCTGTCGCGGACGTTGAGCCTCTTGTCCCAGTTCGGCGGCACCGCCGGCAGCAACGTGAACCTCCGCTACTCGAAGGATTACTGAACCGGTTCCGGAAGGGGCCGTCTAGCGCAGCCTGCTGCGTTCGGCCTCCACCCAGGCTTCGACGTGAGCGCGAAGGGTCCGCAGCGGCAGCACTCCGTTTTCGAGGATCCGCTGATGGAACTGGCGCAGGTCGAATCGCGAGCCGAGCGCCTCCTCCGCCTCGCGGCGAAGCGCCATGATCTCCAGCCCGCCCGAATCGTAGGCGGTTAGCTGGCCCGGAAGAATGGCAATCCGGTCGACGAGATCGTCGGCTTCGGAACCGCCGAAGCGACCGGAGGCCCGGATGAAATCGATCACCTGCTGGCGAGTCCAGCCGAGGACATGCAGCCCAGGATCGACCACCATTCCGCGTGCGGGCCACAGCCGCCGAGTCATCAGCGCATAAGGGGTTCGGTAAATCCCCGCATCCTCGGCGAGCGCTTCCGAATAACGAGCCCATCCTTCGACATAGGCGGAGTTGAACAGCAGGTTGGCGATCGGACTGGCTGCCGTCGAGGTGGCAAGGCTGATCTGCATGTGGTGGCCCGGATAGCCTTCGTGGACGGCTGTGATTTCGGCGCCGCCGCGCGTCTCCGTCTCCCAGGCCTCGCTGTTGATCCGGTAGAAGGCGGGCAGGTTGGGATCGATTTGCCGCTCGTAATAGGAGCTTCCGCCCGAACCGCGCCGATAGGCGTGAAACGGTTCCACCCGCATCTCCTGGTTCGGCATCGCCAGGAACAGCGGTTCGCTCAGCTCTCGAGAGCGCGCTACGACCTCCCGCGAGAACTGGATCAGCGCATCCTCCGAGCCGAATCGGTTGTCCGGAGCCTGCGGGATTCGCCGAACGATTTCGACCAGGTCATCGGTTCCGAGATATTCACGGCCGAGGCCGCGCACTCGGGCGAGATTTCCCTCCACCGTGCGCCGCCCAAGCTCGAACACCTCCTGCGGCGAGCGCTGGAGGGTGGTATAGCTCCGCAAGGAGGCCTGGTAGCATTGCGCGCCATCGGGGTTGGCGCTGACTCCGAGGGCCTCGCGAGCCTGCGGCTGATATTCCTCGCGGAGGAACCGGCCGAAGCGGCGGAACGCCTCGCGGACCGGTCCTGCCAGGATCTCGCGAAGCCGTGCCTTGAAGTCGGCATCCTCCGTTCGCTGGGCCATCGCATAGAAGGGCAGGCTTTCCGGCTCGGCGGACGCCAGGCCGTCAATCTGGCGGATGACCCGCGCGACCACGGCCTTGGGCGCGGAATAGCCTTCGGCGAGGCCGCGGCGGAGATTGGCGATCTCCTGGTCGACGAGGGTCGGCAGCGCTCCCCACCGCTCAAGCGCCTGCGAACGAAGTTCGGGCGTGTCCACCGGTTGATCGCGGGCGACGCTGGCGAGCCCCAGGTGCCAGCCTCCCATATGGTTCACGCCCCACAGCTCGAAACGACAGACGCGCTCCTCTCGGCTCGCTTCAAGTCGTTCGACCATTCCTGCATGGATGAATCGGTTTCGGGGCGACAGCCGGGTGGGATCGATCCGGCGCAGATCCGCCACGAGGGCATCCTCCTGGCGTTCGAAGGCCGCCAGGGCTTCGGGACTTCGATCCGCCCAGCGGCGATGATCGGGCGCCGGCACCCCGATGAAGTAGGCGGAGGTCGGATCGTAGGCGACCTGCTCTGCAACCATCCGCTCGGCAAGGGCATCGAGCGCAGCGTCGCCGCCGGCCGGACCGGCTTGCGCCGTTGCGCTGCCGGCGAGCAGCAGTGCCAGGCCCGTTGAGCAGAGGGTGAAAAGCCTTGTCATCCCCGATCCCCCTCCGGCGCCCTGCGCAGTGACAGCAGATCGTCCGTGACCGTCATCGTGAAGGCGGGCTTGTTGCCTGGCGGTGTCTCGGCGATCGCATCGACGAACATGGCACGCGTCTCGGGATCGTCATAGATCATTTTCGCGTCAAAGGCCTTCTGCCACACTTCCTCGCTGGGCCATTCCGCATAGGCGACGAAGCGGCCGTCCCGCTCGCGATGGAGGCGTGATCCGTAGCTTCCATAGATGCGCGTGATATGATCGGTGCCCCGTCGCCAGGCAGCTCGGAACTGCTCTTCCTTGCCGGGGTGGACCCGCCACCAATAGACGGCCACGAACATGAGCCTCTCCTCTCTGGGCGCCGGTGCCTCGAAATCGGGAGCTGTCGGGGAGGACGCCAGCAACTCCGACTCGGCGCTTTCGTCCTCATTCTGGTTCAATCTGCCGAAGAACCGACGACGGGCCTAGCAGGTCTCGAAGCAGATCTGGTTCCGGCCGGAATTCTTGGCCTGATAGAGCAGGGCATCGGCCCGATGCATCGGACCCGCATCGGCCGGCCTTAGGCAGCAGGCAATCCCGGCGGAAAAGGTTACCTTGCCCAGCGGAGCGTCCGTTTCGCGAACTCGGAAATGCTTGGCGGCCAGGAGTTCGCGCGCTTCGTCGAGTATGGTCGCAGCCTGTGGCGGCTCAAGTCCTTCGAAGAGGACGACGAACTCCTCGCCGCCGAGCCTGGCCACCATATGGCCGGCGCAACTCGCCTGTAGCAGTTCCGCAACGGTCCGAAGCACCCGATCGCCGACGCCGTGGCCGTACTGATCGTTGATCCGCTTGAACCGGTCGATGTCGCAAATGGCGACGCTATGCTGGTTGCCCTGCTCCTTCAGCTCGGCGAACCGTTCCTCGAACGCGCGACGGTTGGGCAGCCGGGTAAGGGGGTCGCTTCGCGCCTCCGATTCGACCTCCGCCAGCTTCATCCGAAGCGACTTCGCCTCTTCATTGGCGGCGCTGAGCTGTTGCTCGGCTTCCCGGGTGCGTTCGACCATGGTTCGGGTGATCTCGATCAGCTTGGCGACCGATCCCTTTGCGCCTTCCGCCGTTTCGAGCTTCGCCGCGCCTTCGGCGAGGTCGCGGCCGTAACGCTCCGTTTCGGCCTGCGAGGACTCGAGGATCGAAACGAATTCTTCAAGCTGTCGGCGTGCGTTCAGGAGCAGGGCCGCGCTCTGCTCCTGCTGACGCGGTGGCGAGGGCTGGAGCCCGTGCGCCTTCATGATCTCGTTCGCCTCGCGCTGGGTCAGCCGGACGCCGTCGCCGGTCGCCGCTTTGATCGCCCGGGCTGCAGGGGAGTGTTGCTCGACGAAGAGCTGATAGACGAGCGCATAGTTTTCGGGACCGGGCCAGAGACTATGCTGGGCCAGGAAGGTGCCGATATTGTGGTAGAGCGTATCCCTGTCCACCTGCCCTTGTCCGCCTCACGCTGCTCCGAACTGTCCCTTCTCGCTAGTCGGAAATGGTTAACGGAGCCTAAGGGCGCGCCGCCGTTTCGGGCGGTCTCTGCTGACGAAGCGCTGTGCGCACCGGCGGCGCGTCCCGCCAAGCAAGCGTGATCGAAATCCTTCGGTTGCGGGGATCATATTGGTCCTCCGGAACGAACGGATCCCGATCGGCGACGCCTTCGATCCGGGCGATCCGTTCGATCGGAACGCCCGACCCCTGAAGGGTCGCTCGCGTACTCTCGGCGCGCGCGGTCGACAGCATCCAATTGTTCATCGAGCGGCCGCTCGCATAAGGTAGCGAGTCGGTGTGACCGCGAACGATCACGGCATTGGGCACCGCCGTCAGCACCTGCGCGACTTCGCGAACGAGACGCTGCGCCTGAGGCAGCAGCTGATCGGTGCCGACCCTGAACATCGAGAAGTCGGCCTCGTCCATCAGATCGATCCGAAGCCCTTCCTCGCTTTCGGAGAAGCGGATGTGGTTGCGCAGCTGGCGCAGGTCGGGCGAGCTCATGATCCGCTGCATCAGCTGGCGCCGAAGCTGCTCGAACCGGGCCCGGTCCTCCAGTCGGCGCGCAGCCTCGCCTTCGCGGATGCCCCCGGTCACGTCGCGCGGAATGACGATGGCCCGGGAACCCGTCTGGGTCGCCCGATGCGGATAGTTGTCGGCCGAGATGATCGATTCGCCGCCCAATATGCCGTCGGATCCCGCACTGTCCTGCTTGTACTCGATCAGGGTCGGAGTGAAATAATCGGCGAGACCCTTCTTCTGGTCCTCGTCGGTTGCTCCGAGCAGCCAGAGCAGCAGGAAGAAGGCCATCATCGCCGTCACGAAGTCGGCATAAGCGATCTTCCATGCGCCGCCATGATGAGCGTCATGGCTTTCTTCGATCACTTTCTTGACGATGATCGGCCGCGGCTCCGGCTCGTTGCGTCCGCGCTTGGCTGCGCTCGCCATGGCTCAGCGGCCCCGCATTCCGTCGAACACGTCGGCGAAGGCGGGCTGGTTCGCGTGGCTGATGCCCGAACGCGCGGCTTCGATCACCAATGGCAGCGGATGGCCTTGAAGCGAAGCGATGATGATCTGCTTGGCGACATGATAGATTGCCGAGTCCGCTTCGATCACCTGCTTGGCGCGATTGGCAAAGGGACCCACGAAGCCGTAGGCGAGGAGAACGCCCAGGAAGGTACCGACCAGCGCCGATCCGATCATTTCTCCGAGGATGGAGGGGGGCTGGTCGATCGACGACATCGTCTTCACCACGCCCAGCACGGCGGCCACGATGCCGAGCGCGGGCAGGGCGTCGGCGAGCGTCTGCAGGCTGTTGGCCGGACGGATGGCGTCGTGATGGTGGGTCTTGATCGCATTGTCCATCACCTCCTCGACGGCATGCGGGTCGAGCGTTCCGGACGAAACGACGACGAGCCGCAAGGTGTCGCAGATCAGGTGAACGAGCGTCTCGTCCTTCAGAAGCTTGGGATAGTCGGCGAAGATCGAACTGGCCTTGGGGTCTTCGATATGCGGTTCGACCGCTACCGGCCCGTCGGTCCGCAGCATCTTCATCAGCCGCGACACGAGAAAGATCGTCTCGAGGAAATCCTGCTTCCCGTATTTCGGGCCCTTGAAGACCTTCGACAGACCGCCGAGCAAGGACTTCAGTTCCCGGGACGAGTTGCCGGCGATCGTCGCGCCGACGGCGGAGCCGCCGATGATGAGCATCTCCAGCGGCAGCGCGTGGAGGATGACCCCGATGCTTCCGCCGCTGATGATGAAACCGCCGAACACCATCACGATGACGACGATTATACCGACGGCTGCAAACATCCATCATCCCCGAAGCTGGCCAGGGGGAGCGGTGGCCCGCCTCCCGAAGGGATTAACGGCAGCGGTGGCGAGACTTTATGGTTAAGGGGGCTTAGACTATGTTTTCTCCGCCGCGACCGCGGAGTTCAGCGCAGAATGTCGAACAATGTGTTCTGATTCACTCGGGCGAAGACGGCCTGAGCCGCCTGCAGCGTAAGCTGGCGCGCCTGAAGACGAGCGACGATCGCGGTGACGTCCGAGCTTTCCAGGCCTTTGCGCTCCTCTTCGAGCTGAAGCCCGGTATTGGCCAGGCTTTCGATCAGATTGTCGATCCGATTGCCGCGCGCCCCCTGCTCGCCGCGGGCCGCCGCAATGTGGCGATCGGCCGCGTTGAGTTCCTCTCGCGAAGCGACGATCGCAGCCGCGCGCGTGTCTGGATCGGGTTCGAGCAACGCATCCGCCGCGGCAAACACGATCGCCGCGATGTCGCGCGGTCCCATTCCGGTCTGGACCGACTCGAAAACGGCGCCGCGGGTCCCGACCGCATTGATCGTGATGCCGTCGCCCACCGGTATGTCCAGCGCCGCCGAAACCGGGAAAAGCGGCTCGCCTCGGGCATCCTTGGAATCCTTGAGAGCGACCAGTTCCTCGGCAATCGCCCGAAGCTCGATGGCGATCGTTGCGCGATTCTCCGCCGACATCGTCCCGTTCGCGCCGGAGACCATCAGTTCATTGGCTCGAGTGATTCCGGCGGCGACCGACGTCAGCACCGTGTCGGCGCGAGACGATAACGCGTAGGCGGTATCCAGATTCCGTTTCCACGCCGCTTCTCGGGCCTGGCTCCGGGCGATGTCCGACACTCGGGCGGCGCCGACGGGGTCGTCCGATGGTGCCTGGATGCGCTTGCCGGTGGATATCTCGATCTGGGCGCGCTCGATCTCCCGCTGCAGCGAAAGCTGGCGATTGATCTCCATCGTCAGGCGGTAGCGCGTTCCGGTGATCATTCTTCAAACTCCTAGAAGAGGCCGAATATCTCGTTGAGCGTTTCACGGGCGACCTGGATGATCCTCGAAGCGGCATTATAGGCTTGCTGGTAACGGAGCATTTCGGCGGCTTCGCGATCGAGATCGACCCCAGTCACTTCGTCGAGCGAGGCATAGCTGTCGTCGCGCCAGCGCGCGGCCGCAGAAGCCTCGGATTTCGCCGAGGCCAGGGCCTGTGCATTTCCGGAAACCAGGCCGCTCCAGCGGCTCTCGATCCCGCTGGAAGAGCGCAAGGCTTCCAGGGCCAGGAGATTGCCGTTCGCGGCACCGAGCGGCGTCGCTGCGGCGATCAGGTCGGGGTCGCTGACGAGGAGTCGGACCGATTTCGCTCCGGACGGGGCTTCGAGCAGATTGGTTCCGGGATTGCCGTTGGCGTCCTCACCGGCAGCGGACCAGCCGTTCAGGCTGTTGACGAAGTCGGTCGCAAGCGCGTCGAGCGCGGAGCGTCGGTCGGCGGTCGAGCTCGCCACTTCCACCAGGCCGGCGAGCCGTCCGTCCGCGACCGGCAGGGGAGTCGTTGTTCCGTTGGAAGACAGCTGAAGCGAGAGCCGACCATCCGCCGCCTGAACCATGGTGATGTAACCCGGTCCGGCCCCGGTCAGCAGCGGCGTTGCGGCCGAACTGCCGAGGCGGAGCTCGGTGGTGCCGTCGCCGCCGATCGACACGCTGACGTCGACGCGTTCGGCGATATAGTCGATCAGCCGATCGCGTTCGTCCTCCAGGGAGGCGCGGGCGCTTCCCCCGTTGGGAGTCGCGCGCATCGTTCCGTTGAGATTGTGGAGCGCCTGAAGCGCATTGTTGACGCCCTGGACTTCGATCGCTGCGGCGTCCGCGACGCCATCGGCAACCCTTTCGAGCGTCTCGCCCGTTCGGCGGAAAGCGCCCGCCGCATCTTGCAGCGCCATCAGCATGGCCGAGCGGCCAAGCCGGTCGTTCGGGGTCGGCGCGAGCTGCGCCGCGGCCGCGTAGAAACTGCTCAGCGCGACTCCGACGCTTCCCGGACCATCGTTGAGTGCGCCCTCGGCAGCGGTGAGCCACTGCTGGCGAACTTCGCTCCGTCCGGCGGCGGAAGCGGCAAAGCGGGCTTCCGAGGCCCGGAAATTGTCCCAGGCGCGCTGCACCCCGGCAGCGGTGACGCCGTTGAAGGTGATCGAGTCGCGGTAGATGACACTGGCGCCGCCGCTCGCCTGCGCCTGTTCGAGCCTGACCGAACGGCGAGCATAGCCGGGCGTTTCGGCATTGGCGACATTCTCGCCGGTCACGTTCAAGGCCGCGCGATAGGCGCGAAGCCCTGACGAGCCGATGTTCAGCAGATCGCTCACCGTCTCGGACTCCGGCCCTCGAACTGGGCAAGCAGCATCTCGGCGATCCCGAAGCTGCCCTGGCGCGACATGTTGTCGGCGAGCTGGGCGTCGGACATGTCGCGGAACTGTTCGGTCGCGGCGCTTCCGAACGGATCCTCGGCCAGCCGAGCCTGACGCATCGACCCGATCACCTGGCGCAGGAACACCGCTTCGAACGCCTCCGCCGCGGCACGCATTTGCTCGCGCTGCTGCGGATCGGCGGCGCCGGCGCCGGACGCGGCCGGAGGAAGTGCGTTGATCATAACACCACCAGTTCCGCGCGAAGCGCGCCCGCCTGCTTCAGCGCCTCGAGAATGGCGACCAGGTCCGACGGCGAGGCTCCGATCGCGTTGACGGCTCGAACGATCTCGGAAAGCGAGGCGCCGGGCGCGAAGTTGAACATGGGCGAACGCTCTTCCGTCACTTCGATGTCGCTCGACGGTTCGAGCGCGGTCCGGCCGCGCGAGAAGGGCGCCGGCTGGACGACCGTCGGATTCTCCTGAACCGCAACCGTCAGTCGGCCATGGCTTACCGCGGCCGGGCTGATTCGGACGGCACCATTGATCACGACGGTTCCGGTTCGGGCGTTGACCACCACCCGGGCCGGCGCATCCCCCGGAGTCACCGAGATATTCTCGATCCGGCTGACCAGCGCCGTTCGGGCTTCGGCGCCGTCCGGCGCTTCGATCGTCACTGAAACGCCGTCAATGGCTCGGGCCAGCGGCTGGCCGAACTCGGCATTGATGGCGTTGGCGACCCGCTGGGCGGTGGTGAAGTCGGTCTCCGAAAGATTGAAGGTGAGGAAGGGCGAACTCGCAAAGCCCGCATCGACCGCCCGCTCGACGGTGGCTCCACCCGGGATTCGCCCCGCCGAAGGAACGTTGACCGACACCTGCGACCCGTCCTGAGCCGAGACGCCCAGCCCGCCGACGACGAGATTCCCCTGAGCCATGGCATAGATCTCGTTGTCGGCGCCGCGAAGCGGAGTCAGGATCAGGGTACCGCCGCGGAGCGACCGGGCCCGCCCGATCGCCGACACGGTGATGTCGAGCCGCTGGCCCGGCCGGGCGAACGCCGGGAGATCGGCAGTGATCATCACCGCCGCGGCATTTTTCAGGGCCGGATTGACCCCGGGCGGCAGAGTCAGGCCGAAGCGCGACGCGACGCCATTCATGCCCTGGGTCGCATATTCGAGATTGTCGTCGCCCGTCCCGGCGAGACCGACGACGATGCCGTAGCCGATCAGCTGGTTGGGTCGAACGCCCTGGAACGTGCCGAGATCCTTGATCCGCGCCGCCTCGGCGGGCGCGGCGAAGGCCAGCAGGATCATCAGGAAAAGAAGGATTCGGCTGATCATGCTGTCACCTCAAAACGGGCTCAGGATCGAGAAGAAGCGCTGCAGCCAGCCCTGGCGGCTGGCCCTGGCGATCTCGCCCCGGCCGACATAATCGATGTCTGCGTCCGCGACTCGCGTGGACGGGACCCGGTTGTCGGGTCCGATGTCGGCCGACCGGACGATCCCGGACAGCCGGATGAACTCGTTTCCGCGATTGATTCGAAGCTGCTTTTCGCCGCGAACGAGCATCGTGCCGTTGGGATAGACTTCGGCGACGGTTACGCTGATCTCGCCGAACAGACGGTTGGATTGTTCCGTCTGTCCTCGACCGGCAAATTCCGAACTGCCGCCCATGGAGACATCGGAGGGACGGAAGACCGAAAGCGGCCCCGTGGCAGGCGGCGTGAGGCCGATATTGCCGCCGCGATCGGTTGCCGAGGTGCTCGACGAGACGCCCTGGGTCCGCTCCACCAGCACGATCGTCAGAACGTCGCCGACCGATCCGGCGCGCTGGCCGCTGGTCAGCGGCGCATAGCCCTGATCGACCTGGAAGATCGCGCCGTTCGCCGGGGCAGGCGGCGGAGCCGGCGCATAGGTCGGCCGGTGCTCCTGCGGCCGAGCGGCAGCGCAGAGCAGAACAGCGGCAGGAACGAGAAGGCCGATTCTCATCTTATAGCTGCTGGTTGGCATTGCGGAGCATCTCGTCGGTGGCCGAGATCATCTTCGAATTGACCTCGTAGGCCCGCTGAGTCTCGATCATGTCGACCAGTTCCTGGACCACATTGACGTTGGAGCCTTCCAGCGAACCCTGACGGATCGAGCCGCGGCCCTCGATCCCGGCCTGTCCCACCTGAGCCGCGCCGCTCGCCGCCGTTTCGGCATAAAGGTTGCCGCCGAGCGCCTGCAGCCCTGCCGGGTTGACGAAGCGCGCAATCTCGATCTTGCCGACCTCGGTTGCGGCGCTCTGGCCGGCGAGCGTCGCCGACACGGTGCCGTCGGCCCCGATCGTCACCGACTCCGCGCCCTCGGGGATCTGGATCTCCGGCTGAAGCGGCAGACCGTCCGAAGTGACGATCTTGCCTTCGGAGGAAAGGTGGAAGTTGCCCGCCCGGGTATAGGCGGTGCTTCCGTCCGGTCGGACGACCTGGAAGTAGCCATCGCCTTCGATGGCGAGGTCGAAGGGATTGTCCGTGGTGTTGATCGATCCCTGGGTCGTGACTCGAGCGGTGCCGACGACCTGGACGCCGCTGCCGAGATTGAGGCCGACCGCATATTGATTGTCGCCCGCCGCGATCGCGCCGGCGGCGGTCATCATCTGGTAGGCCAGGGTCTCGAACTCCGCGCGGTCCCGCTTGAACCCGGTCGTGTTCACGTTGGCGAGGTTGTTGGCGATCACCCGCATCCGCATCTGCTGGGCATCGAGCCCGGTTCGTGCGACGTGGAGAGCTGCGTTGGACATGCCGGTAACTCCTTCAGGATCAGCTGGGCAGCCGCATCAGTTCGGCGGCGGAAGTGTCGATTTCGCGAGCGGCGGAAATGAGGTTCAGTTGCGTGTCCCAGGCGCGGCTCGCCTCGATCATGTCGATCAGCGCCTGAGTGGTCTGCACGTTGGAGCCTTCCAGGCTCCGCGGAGTCACCCGCGCCTGGGGATCGGCCGGCAGGGCACCGTCATTTTCGACCCGGAACAGGCCGTCAATCCCCTTCAGGACGCGCGAGCCTGCCGGGCTCGTCAGCTTCAGCCGGTCGACCTGCTGCGGAACGTTGGGATCGCCGCCTTGAGGCACGATCCAGATCGCGCCGTCGCGGTCGATCCGGACGGAATCGGCCGGTGGAAGAGTGATCGGTCCCTGTTCGCCCAGCACCGGCCTTCCGTCGCCGGTGGTCAGCAGGCCGGTTTCGCTCAGCCTGAGATCGCCTCGCCGGGTATAGGCTTCGTCGCCGTCGCGCGCCTGGACGGCGAGCAGTGCGTCCCCTTCCATGGCGATGTCGAGGTCGCGACCGGTTTGGTAGACGGTGCCGGAGCGCATGTCCGCGGCGGTGACTTCCTGAGCGGCCTGAGCACGGGCGTTGAGGCCCTCGCCCCGGATCCACAGGGCGCGTGCCGTCGACAGCTCCCCGCGAAAGCCGACCGTGTTGGCGTTCGCGAGATTGTTCGCCGTCGTCGCCTGGCGCGACATCGCGCCGCGGAGCGCGGAAAGCGAGGTGTGGATCAGCCGGTCCATCGACTAAGGTCCTTTAGCTCCGGAGATTCATGATCGACTGGGTCATCGCATTGGCGGTTTCGATCGCCTTGGCGTTGGCCTGGAAGTTGCGCTGTGCCGAGATCAGCGACACAAGCTCTTCCGTGATGTCGACATTGGCGCGCTCGAGTGTTCCGGACTGGATCCGTCCGAAGCCCTCGCTGTTCGCCGTGCCGATCTGGGCCGGGCCGCTGTCGCCGGTCACGGTCCAGCGCCCGTCGCCCTGCTGGCGAAGCCCCTCGGGATTGGAGAAATTGGCGATCAGCAGCTTGCCGAGCTTCTGCGTGCTGCCGTCGGAGAAGGTGGCGGTGACCAGCCCGTCGTCACCGATCGACAGGTCGTTGAGCTTGGAGGAGGCGACACCGTTCTGGTCGAGCGAGCCGACGCTGAACGTTCCCGATGCCTGTTCGGTGGCGGCGCCGAAATCGAGACTTATCGCCAAGGGAGCGGAAGCGCCTGATGGCGTCACCGTGTCCAGCGCGACGGGCCCGGTCGGGGAGACGAGCGCACCGCTCGAGTCGAATTGCAGCTCGATCGGAGTCGCGGTGGCGTCCTCGTTGCCGAGGAAGGCCCGCACCTCCCACCGATTGTCGGGATCGCCAGCGGCGGTCGACTCGGTTCGGACGAAATACAGGGTGGCGGTAACGGGCTGGCCAGCGCTGTCATAGACCGTCGTCTGTTGCGAATAATTGTAGCTGTTCGGGTCGAGCCGGTCGAAAGCATAGGGGTTCGAGGCGCTGTAGGTTGGACGAGCCGAAGGCTTGTCGGCGTTGCTCGGCAGACTGACCGAAAGATCGATGGCGGTGGTCGCCTGCGGCGTACCGGAAGTGAGCGGAAGCTGGAGGTTGCGAGCGGCCGCCAAGGTGTTCGCCGTGACATTGCCCTCGGTATCGACCGGGAGGACCTGCACATAGGCACCGTTCGAGTCGACCAGGTAGCGCTGCGCATCGATGGCGAGCGAGCCATTGCGGGTGAAATAGGTGGTGCCGCCGGTCAGGCTGTCGCGGGTGACGAAGAAACCGGCGCCGCTGATGGCAAGATCGAGCTCGCGCGCTGAGGTTTCGAACCCGCCCTGGGTGAATTGCTGGCTGATGCCCTTGAGACGCGTGCCCTGCCCGGCGGTCGTGCTCGACGCGGGCATGATGTCGCCGAACTGGGCGCGGCTCTTCTTGAACCCGATCGAGCCGACATTGGCGATATTGTTGGCGGTCGTCGACAGGTCGGTTTGGGCGCCGCGAAGGCCCGACAGCGAGGTGTAGAAGGACATGGAGTTGCTCCTGTTGAGGAAGGATCAGGCGAGGCGGATCGCCGCTTCGGGTGGAAGAAGGCCGAGGCCGGTGACGAGGCGGCTGGCGCCGCCGCTTGCCGGCGACTGGATCCCGCCGATCGTGGTCCAGGTGGCCGTGGCGGGGTTGGAAGCGACTCCAGCGGTACGAGCCGTCACCACGATCTGAAGTGGACCATTGGCGACCGTCTCACCGGCCGAATTCTTGCCGTCCCAGCCGAAACCGATATTTCCCGACGCCTGCGGTCCCAGAGTCTGGCTGTGAACGACGGCGCCGTTGGCATCGAGATAGTTGACGGTGACCTCGTCGGCCGAGGCCGGAAGATCGATCTCGCCGGCATAGCTGCCGTCGCGAAGCGGAGTGGCGACGTCGGATTCCACCAGCATCGAGCGGCCGATCCAGCTTGCCGCGTCGGCAAAGCGGCCGCCGCCGAGGGAATCGACGATCGCCTTGAGGCTGTTGTTCATCTCGGCGATGCCGGCCACCTGGCTGAACTGTGCCATCTGGGCGACCATCTGCGTATTGTCGACCGGGTTGAACGGATCCTGGGTGGTGAGCTGAGTCGTCATCAGCCGCAGGAAGTCGTTCTGATTCATCATGGCCGCTGCCGACGAAGTCGACGTGGATGGGTTGGTGGGCGATCCGCCCAGATTCGGGATGGTCGTCATTGGCCGAGCCTCAGCGTGTCCAGAGTCAAAGTTTTGGCGGTCTGCAGGACCTGGACGTTGTTCTGGTACTGGCGTGCCGTCTCGACCATTTCGATCAGCTCCGCGGCGGTGTCGACGCCGGCGACCCAGACATCGCCATTCTCGTCCGCGAGCGGGTGGTTGGGATCGTGACGCCGAGTCGGCTCGATATCGGATCGAACCACGCGCTCGACGGAGACCGTGGCAATCCCCGGCTCCGCCTCGACCGTTCGGAACACCGGTCGCATGGCGCGAAAGGCATTCTCGCGGCTGTTGGCGACCGATCCGGCATTGGCGAGGTTCGATGCGGTGGCGTTCAGCCGGACGAGCTGGGCCGACATGGCGCGCCCGGCAATGTCAAAGACGGAAAGTGGCCGTTCCATGACTTATTCTCCCTTCAGGGCGCGTTTGATCGTGCTGATCCGGCCTTCGAGGAAGGCGAGCGTGGTCCGGTACTGGACCGCATTCTCAGCGAAGAGCGTCTGCTCGGTGGAAAGCTCGACCGTGTTGCCGTCGAGCGAGGGCGTCACCGGAACCCGATAGGCGACGGCGCCCTGAGCCGCCTGATCGGCATCATAGCCGCGGCCGGCGAGCTCGAGCGCACGCCCGAAATCGATATCCCGGGCCTTGTAGCCCGGCGTCGCCGCGTTCGCGATGTTGGACGCGAGCAGCGAAAGGCGCTGGGAGCGCAACGCCAGCGCCGTCCCATGGACCCCGAAAAGACCTTCACCTTGAGCCATTGCAAGCCCCCTAAAGCTTTGCCCGAACCCGCCGTTATTCTGACAGGCAAGGGCGTCCGGTCCGATGGCTGCAATGATCGTGCCAACCTGTTGTGGCAGGGCCGGCCGTCCTTGACCTCGAAGCAGACGAATGAGGACCGGCAGGATTTTGCCGGACCCGGCAAATCTTTGCCGGTGGGCGGGAGAATGGGAATGAACGGCTTGGCGGGAAGTCTGTTCGATCCCCTCTCGCTCCTCATCGTCGCCGGGGGAACCGCCGTCGCTACCGTCGTCACTTCCACTCGGCACGATCTGGGGCGGGCCCTGGCGGCCTTGAAACCGCTTCTCCTTGCCCGGCCGAGCGAGGACGGAACGGTGGCCGAGCATGCCGTCCGGCAGATTCAGCGCCTGTCGGAGTATAAGGGGATCGTCTTCGTCGACCGGGTGAAGACTCCGGTGGAATTTGTCCGCCGGGCCGCCTGTCGGCTTGCCGACGCCGACGGAGTCGAGCGCTTTGCGGCCTGGGCGCGCGAGGAGCTGGACGATCGCCGCGCCCGCCACGACGGCGCGATTGCGGTGTGGCGTTCGGCAGCCGAAACGGCCCCCGCCATGGGCATGATCGGAACGGTGCTCGCGCTGATCGGCATGTTCGCCCGGATGAGCGATCCAGCGGAAATGGGACCCGCCATGGCGGTGGCAATGCTCACGACCTTTTACGGCCTGTTCATCGCCGCCGGTGTGGCCGGCCCGATCGCGACCAGGCTCGAGCGACTGTCCCGAGCCGAGCGGCACTGGCAGCAAAAGGTGGTCGCGCGCCTGCAGGCGCTCGCGCGCGAAGAGGTTGAAGCGAGAAAGCCCTGGGTCGGCCAGCGATTGAATGTGGCACAATGACCGGTGCGGCGCCGCGCTGGGCGATCAGCTTCGCCGATCTCGGCCTGCTGCTGCTCGGCTGCTTCATTCTTCTTCACGCCATCGAAGCCGCGAAGCCGAACCAGCCTGCCGCTTCGACGAGCAGTGGCGGGGGCGTAGTTTATGCCGCTTCGGACCTGTTCGAGCCCGGCGAAGCCCGGCTCACTCGACAGGGTCGGCAAAGGCTGGAAAGGCTCGGCCGCAATTCGGTCGGGAAGGATGTCCGGATCGTCAGCAGCGGAACCAGCGAAGGCGGCAGCCGGTTCGATCGGTTCGAGTTGGCCGCCGCGCGCAGCGCCGCGGTCGCTCGAGCCCTCCGCAGTGCCGGAGTGGAGGAGCGCCGGCTCAGCCTCAACCTGCAGCAGGACGCCGGATCCGGCGGGCAACGGATCGACATCGTCCGATACTGACCCCACTTGGCACGGCAGTTGCTTCGCTCCCGCCGAATCGACGGAGTGATGACGATGGTGCCAATTTTTCGACGCTTCATCCTGGTCAGCGCGGCTTTCGCGGCGCCGGCCCTTGCCCAGCCGTTCGAGGATCTGGAGGCGCTTGAGGCGCGCGTGGCTGCGGCCTTGGGAGCGGGAATCGGCGAGCCGGGCGGACCGGCGCGGCCGATCGATCGTCGGCTTCGGCTAGCCGCCTGCCCGCAGCCGGTAACCGTCGACGCTCCGGCGCTTGGTGCCGTCGCGATACGCTGCGAGCCGCTGGGCTGGCGGATTCGAGTTCCGATCGTCGGTGCAAGCGTCCAGGCAGCAGCGGCCGTTGCCGCTCCGGTCCGGGTGGAACCGATCATCCGCCGCGGCGACCAGGTGGAGGTGGTGGCAATGACGAGCAGCTTCACCGTCAGCACCAGCGGCGTTGCCGAACAGGACGGCGCTCCTGGCGACCGGATCCGCGTTCGCACCGAGCGGCGCAGCTCCCCCGTGATCGGACAGGTGACGGTCGACGGGCGTGTCGCTCTGCCGGGATTTAATTAATTGCTAATGGTGCCGTTACACTCTCTGCGAGATCGGGCCTCGCGCCGCGAAAGGGTTTGGAAATGATCGACGGTATCGGAAAGTTGAATCAGGGCCGGATCGATCCGGTGCGCGGATCGGTCGAGGGAACGGCAGCCATTGCTCCGGCCAATGACGCGGTTACCCGCGGCAGCGGCGGAGCGATCGAAAGCTCCGTCTTTGGCCTGGTTGCCGACGGGCCGCCGGTCGACAGCGCCAAGGTGTCCGCAATCCGTGCCGCCATTGCCGAGGGCCGCTATCCCGTCGACCCGGAGAAGATCGCCGAGCGGATGATCGCGCTCGACTTTCCGCCTCGTTGAGCATGAGCGAGGCGGCTATCGATCGGCTGACGGCGTCCTACGAGACGCTGATCCGTGCCCTTGACGGCTCTGATCCCGTCGGGATCGAAAAGGCTTCGGTCGATCTGGCCGAGGCCGTCGAACAGTTGCGCCTGGCCGATCCGGCCGCCGATCCCGCGGCTCGCGCGGCCTTGTCGCGCCTTGTTGCGCTTGGCCATGCCGCCCAGACCCGAGTCAATTTTCTGACGGACGCGCTCAAACGCAGGACCGCCGGCCTGGCGGCAGCGCGCGGTGAGGTAGGCGCCACTTACCAGGCCAGCGGCCGATAGCCGCCCGGCGTCGTCTGGCACGAGGCTTGCTACCATGCCCCTGAATGGAAAGGGGCGTCATGAATCCGACGATCAACGACCTAGCCGGGCTCGGGGGACGAAGCCGGGTCGGAAGCGCGATCCAGCTCGCTGCGGCACGAACCGGAGTCGACTTCTCCTATCTCTTCAATCAGGCTCGGATCGAGAGCGGGCTCAATCCCGACGCGCGCGCCCGTACGTCCAGCGCGACCGGTCTCTTCCAGTTCATCGAACAGACCTGGCTCGCGACGGTAAAGCGCCACGGCGCGCAACATGGGCTCGGCTGGGCCGCCGAAGCGATCCGTCAGGGGCCAACGGGCCGCTATCATGTCGCCGATCCAGGTCTCCGCCAGTCGATCCTCGATCTTCGGCGCCAGCCTGAGGCCGCCTCGGCAATGGCGGCGGAATTTGCTGCGGACAATCGCCAGTATCTGGAACAGCGTCTCGGCCGCCCGGTCGAACCCGTGGACCTCTATCTCGCCCATTTTCTCGGGCCCGCCGGAGCCGCGCGCTTCCTTCGCGCCCACGACTCCAATCCCGACGCCGCGGCGGCCGCCCTGTTGCCGCAGGCCGCTCGAGCCAATCGTCCGATCTTCTACGAGCGCAATGGCGAGCCGCGCAGCTTTGCCGAGATCCGGCAGCGCTTCGCCGAGCGGATCGGGGGCAGCGGCCCGTTGCCGCCAAGCCGGCCATCGGCTGACGAGAGGCTGACCCCGTTTCGAATGGCGGCGCTCCAGGAGGGGCCGAGCCAGCCGATCGCCGGCCCTTCACCCGAATATGCGCGGCTTGCCTATCTCATGCTCGCGAACCTCGGCGGCTGAGCCATGAGTCAGATCGCTCTCAACAGGAAAGTCTGGCTCAGCAGTGGACGCGGAGCGGTGCTCCCGATCGCCACCCTGCTGCTCGTCGCGCTGATGATCGTCCCGATTCCGGCCTTCCTGCTCGACGTCGGCTTCATCACCAACATCATGATCAGCCTGGCGGTGCTGATGGTGGCTCTGAACGTCGCCCGGCCGCTCGATTTTTCCTCCTTTCCGACCGTTCTTCTGTTCGCGACGCTGCTTCGACTGGCACTCAACGTGGCCTCGACTCGGGTCGTCCTGGTGAAGGGTCATGAAGGCACCGGCGCCGCCGGCCATGTGATCGAAGCTTTCGGAAGCTTCCTCATCGGCGGTGACTATGCGGTCGGACTCTTCGTCTTCCTGATCCTGATGATCATCAACCTGGTGGTGATCACCAAGGGCGCGGGACGCGTGTCGGAAGTTTCCGCCCGCTTCACCCTCGATGCAATGCCGGGCAAGCAGATGGCGATCGATGCCGATCTCAATGCCGGCCTGCTGACGCCTGACGAAGCCAAGGCCCGGCGCCAGGAAGTGGCTACCGAGGCCGATTTCTACGGATCGATGGACGGCGCTTCCAAGTTCGTGAAGGGCGACGCCGTTGCCGGCGTCCTTATCCTCGTCATCAACATCATCGGCGGCCTCGTCCTCGGAACGATCAGCCATGGAATGTCGCTCGGCGACGCTGCCTCGACCTACGTCCTGCTCGCCATCGGCGACGCTCTTGTCGCTCAGGTGCCGGCGCTTCTGCTCTCGATCGCGGCCGCGTCGATCGTCACCCGGGTCAATTCGCCGCTAGACCTGTCGGGCCAGATTTCGAGTCAGTTCGGATCCGCCAAGGCCTGGACTCCAGTTGCCGCCATCCTGTTCTTCCTCGGCATCCTCCCGGGCATGCCTCACCTGGTGATCCTCCCTGCCGCAGGCCTTTCCGCTTATGTTGCCTGGAAGCTGCGCAAGGCGGCTGCGGCAAAGGCTCAGGCGGCCGAGGTTCCCGCTGTCTCGGCGCCGCCGCCGAGCGCGATCGGCTGGGACGAAGTCAGCGACGATGCATCGCTGGGCCTCGAGCTCGGCTTCGGCCTGGTCGGGCTCGTCGACGAGCGCAAGGGCGCGCCGCTGATGACTCGGATCACCGGCATCCGCCGGCAGCTTTCGCGCGAGCTCGGCTTCGTCGTGCCTCTGGTCCGGGTGCGGGACGACATGAGCCTTTCGCCGAACACCTACCGGATCACCGTTGCCGGAGTCGTCGTTGCCGAGGACGAAATCTTCCCCGACGAGCTTCTGGCGCTGGATTCCGGCGATCTTCTCGATCGCGTGGACGGCCGCCAGGTGAAAGACCCCACGTTCGGCCTCGACGCCGTCTGGATTGCTCCGTCGCAACGGGCGGAGGCGGTGGTGGCGGGCTATACGGTGGTCGATCCGGCGACCGTGGTCGCTACCCATCTCAACCAGATCATCCAGACCGTCGCCGCCGACCTGTTCGGAATGGACGAGGCGCAAAAGCTTCTCGACGCGCTGAAGGAGACCGCGCCGCAGCTGGTCGCGAACCTCACTCCGCAGCCGCTTTCGCTCGCCTCGATCGCGGCTCTGTGTCGGGCGCTGCTTTCCGAAGGCGTGCCTCTCAAGGACTTCCGTCGGCTGGCGGAAGCCATGGCCGACGCGGCGCGCGAGGAAAGCGATCCGGTTCAGCTGGTGGAAGCGGTGCGCCAGCGCATCGGGGCACTGATCGTCCAGACCATCGTTCCGGTGAAAATGCCTTTGCCGGTGGTCACTCTCGACGCCAGCCTGGAAAGCCTGCTCAACCAGGCGATCCGGACCGGCCGGGACGCCGTCCACCCGATCGAGCCGGGCCTGGGCCAGCGGCTGGTCAAGGCCGTCGGCGAGGTGTCGGGGCCGTTGCTCGGCCAGGGGCGCCGCTTCGCCGTGGTCACTTCGCCGATCGCCCGGAGACCCTTGTCGCGACTGCTCGCGCCGCATCTGCCGGACGTGCCGGTCCTGTCCTTCCTGGAAATTCCCGACGGCAAGGCCGTCGAGGTCGTCGCCATCGTCGGCGGCGAAACTGAACGACCCATGCTCGGAACGGAGGTAGCTGCGTGAACTCCAAAATTTCTCCAACCGCCCGTGTCACCGCCGTTGCAAGCGGAAAGGGCGGAGTTGGAAAGACCAATATCTCCGTGAACCTTGCCGTTGCGATGGCCAGGAGCGGACGCCGGACGCTTCTCGCCGACTGCGACATGGGCCTGGCCAATGCAGGCATTCTGATGGGCCTGGATTCCAACTGGACCTTGGCCGACGTGCTGGCGCGACATTGCGAGCTTGGCGACATCGTCCAGCCCGGCCCCGGGGGCGTGTGCCTAGTCCCGGGCCACAGCGGAACCGGAATCGGTTCGAGCCTCTCCGACCGCGAGCGGCACCGGCTGATCGAAGCGCTTCGGGAAGAAGCCCGCGGCTTCGAGGAGATCGTCATCGATACCGGCAGCGGCATCGGCAGCGACGGCCTCAGCCTGGTCGCGGCCGCCGACACGATCCTGATCGTGCTGGTCCCCGAGCCGACCTCCTTCATGGATGCCTATGCGATCGTGAAGGGACTTGCCGTCGGCCATGGGCGGAAGGCCTTTTCCATCGTCACCAACATGGTCGAAAGCGAGGAGGCCGGCCGCGAACTGTTCGATCATTTCCACGCGATCATCGGCCGGTTCCTGGACGTGGAGCTGACCCATCTCGGCTCCGTCCCGCAGGATCCTTATCTGAAGCAGGCGGTGGTGAGAAAGCGCTGCTGCGTCGAGGCCTATCCTAGCTCGCGCGCCGGCCGCGCCTTCACCCGCCTCGCCCGTCTGATGACGGAGCCGGCCGGGATCCCGGTTCGGGCGATGGAGGTGCTCGATGGGGCTTGCTGAGCCACAAATGAGCCCCGGCGTCTATGAGCGCCGGGCCAGGCCCTCACCGGAGGCGCTGATACGCACGCACATGCCGCTGGTGCGACGGATCGCCTGGCACGTGCACGGCCGGGTCGCCTCGGCGATCGAAGTCGAGGATCTGGTCCAGATCGGCATGGTCGCCCTCGTGGAAGCGGCGAACGGCTTCGAGGATCGCGGTCATGCCTTCGCGACTTACGCGTCGGTCCGGATCCGCGGCGCCATGATCGACCATCTGCGCCGGCACGCCGCCATCTGTCGATCGGCCATGGCGCGACGGCGCGAACTGGCGGCCGCCCGGCAACGGATCGAGAGTCGGATCGGACGAGCTCCGACCGATTCGGAGATGGCGGAGGAGATGGGACTCGATCCGGCAAGCTATCGCGAGCTGGTCGACGGCAGCCAGGCCATTCACCACGAGTCGATCGACGAAATCTATTCGGATCATTCGATGTGGTTCGCCGACCTGGAGGAGCGCGCCGACGAGGCGATCGACCGGGCCCGGCTCAAGGGCGCCATCGCCGAAGCGATCCGATCGCTGCCGCAGCGCGATGCGATGGTGCTCCAGCTCTACTTCGTCGAGGAAATGAATCTCGAGGAGATCGGTCAAACGCTCGGCGTCGGCGCCGCGCGCATCTGCCAGATCAAGAAGGCCGCGCTGGATCGCGTTCGCGGCGCTCTCGCCGGCTTCGACTGAAACGGAAAGCCCCGGCGCGAATCTCGCGCCGGGGCTCCTACGCTCTCTGTCCTACGGGATCAGAGATTAACGGAGCAGGCTCAGGACGTCCTGGCCGCTTTGGTTGGCCTGGGCCAGCATCGCGGTGGAAGCCTGGCTCAGGATCTGCGCCTTGGCGAGGTTGGTCGTTTCGGACGAATAATCGGCGTCCTCGATCCGCGACCGCGCGTCGGCCAGGTTGGTGACGTTGTTGGTCAGGTTGTTCACGACCGAGCCGAGGCGGCTCTGAGCGGCACCGAGCGTGGCTCGGGCGGTGTTGATCGCACCGAGATTGGTGTCGACATTGGCGATCGTCGCCGTGGCATTGGCGACCGAGTCGACCGCGAAGTCGGCGGCCTCGAAGTTGCTGCTGTTGAGGTACGCCTTCGACACGTTGACGACCACGGACGCGTCCGAACCCGCCTGGATGACGATGTCGTCGCTGGCGGTGTCGGCCGAGGCATAGTCGAACACGGCGACGCCGTTGAACTTGGTGTTCGTGAGAATGTCGCTGATCTGGGCCTGCAGCTGCGAAGCTTCGGCATTCAGATTGGTGCGGTCGGTCGAGCTGTAGGTGCCGCTCTTGCTCTGCACCGCGAGTTCGCGGACGCGCTGAAGCATGTTGCTGACTTCGTTGAGAGCGCCTTCCGCCGTCTGGGCGAAGGAAATGCCGTCATTGGCGTTGCGGATCGCCTGGTTCATGCCGCGGATCTGCGAGGTCATCGACGAAGCGATGGCGAGGCCGGCGGCGTCGTCCTTCGCGGAGTTGATGCGCTTGCCGGTCGACAGACGCTCCATGGCGGTGCGCAGGGCCTGATTGGCAACCCGGCCGCCATTCTGCGCGCGAAGCGCAGAGGTGTTGGTGTTGATCACAGTCATAGTGGGTTCCTTTCCCGCTCAATCGAGGCTGCCGGGCCGTCCCCAAGCGTGCCACGAGAGCAGTAACGGCTGATTTCCGAACAGCTTTAATCGGCTTTTTATTCGACTTCATGCCGGCCGCTGGAATGCGCGGCGAAAACCGGTTCCGGATCGGTCGAACGAAGCCGCTTTCTGTCAGCGACGTTTGACCGGTCCGGCTCCGTGTCGCGGCGAGGTCGAGCGCAATCCTCCCCCGATCGTCGGGAGGCAAGGGTTCAGCGCATCGAAGCGGAAGGCGTCAGCCGGAGATTCGGGAAAGTTCGTCCCGGGCCGCGTAGAGCGCCGTCTGGGTTCGGAGCGCTTCCAGATTGTGGCGTGCGAGATGGCTGCCGCAACCCTGCATGCTGCCTTCCAGGTCCGGGCGCTCGCCGATGGCGAGGCAACGCTCCCAGGCGCTTTCGGCGAGAGGAAGCCATTCGCCCAGCGCATTCGCCGGATCGGCGAGTGCCTTGTCGAGCGCCAGGTTCCCCAGAACGAAGAAGAAGTCCGGGGAGTCGGTCCAGTTCGGCATTTCGTCCTGGGCGAGCAGCATCGCTTCCTCCAGGCGTCCGGTCTTGCCCAGGCAATGCATCTGCCTGACGACCAGGCCGTGGCGCCAATTGGCCCCCGGCTCCGTCCCCTCGATCGCCGCGGCATAGCGCCCGCAAGCGGAATCGAGGTCGCCGTGGAGCTCGGCGTCCTTGCCGAGCTGGTACAGGAGGTAGGGGTCCCCCGGCCGCTCTTCGAGATCGCGCAGGAGGAGCGGCCCGTTGCGGTCGCGCTTTCGGGCAAGCTGGTCCTCGAGATAGCCGTCATGGGCGACGTGAAGATCGATCCGCAGTCGCGGAAGCGGCGAGACCGGCTGTTCGTGGACCCGCCCTTCATAACGGACGCCGCGCGGCAGAAGTCGGGTGATCCAGTTGCGCCGCTCGGCCCCCGGCGAGTCATTCCCATCCATCGCGCTTCGGACGCAGACCTTCCCGAGGCGGGCCGGTCCTCGGCACCATTGGCGCAGCCGCTCGCCGCCGGAGACGATCCATTCGTCGGCGTCGAGCACGAGATTCCAGTCGGCGTCGGCGAGATCCAGAACATGATTGCGGGCGGCCGAGAAATCATTGGGCCAGGGCAGGTGATGGACTTCGGCACCGCAGCCGGCCGCAAGGGCAGGCGTGCCGTCGGTCGAGCCGGTGTCGAGTACCACCATCCGGTCGACAAAGGGCCGCAGGCTTTCCAGGCAGCGGACGATGCATCGTGCCTCGTCGCGCACGATCAGCGTTGCGGCAATCCTCGGCCGATTGGAAACGTGCCTGCGCATGGAAAGGCCTCCGCCAATGTCGAAGGCCCAGATTGCGGTTAACTTGCCAACAAATCGTTAACCATGACGTACCCAGAGCGGAAGCGGAGCGGTAAGCCATAGTTAACCATCACGCTTTACCTCATGCTCCACCACGATCCATGCGGGGGGCAGGATAATGATCCCGAAGCTCATTCATTTCATCTGGGTTGGCGACGAAAGCAAGTGCCCAACCAACTGCATGGATACGTGGCGGGCGCTCAACCCCGATTATGAGTTCGTTCTTTGGGGCAATTCGGAGCTTGAGGGCCAGGACTGGTTCAACGCCGCGCACATGAAGGCGATGTACGGCAAGGAGCTGAACGGCGTCGCCGACATGATGCGCTGGGAGATTCTTCACGCGACCGGGGGAATCGTCGTCGATGCCGACAGCATCGCCCTTCGGCCGCTCGACGATCACCTGCTCGATTGCGAGGCCTTCGCCTGCTGGGAGAATGAGGTGGTCCGGCCCGGCCTGATCGCCGCCGGCTATTTCGGCTGCGAGCCGGGCAATCCCTTCGTCGAGCAGATCATCCGCGACATCGAGGCCGAACCGTCGGTGACTCACGACATGGCGTGGAAGACGGTCGGCCCGCAAAGGCTGACCGACAGCTATCGCAAATATGGCTATACCAAGCTTCGCATCTACCCCAGCCACTATTTCATTCCGCAGCACTTCACCGGGCTCACCTATGAAGGCAGCGATCCGATCTATGCCCACCAGCTTTGGGGCTCGACCCGGCGCGCCTATGACGAGCTTCACAAGCTCGACGTTCCCGTCGTGGCGGAAGCTGTTCCAGGGGCCGCCGATCAGGAGGTCCCGCAGCCGGCCGGCCGAGCGGAACCTTCCGCAGGCAGCGTCACAATCGACGAGCTTCCCGCCGTTGCGGCCGCGCCGGCGGCCGGCTCCAAGCTGGAATCGCTTCACGATCCCTATTTCGTCCAGCGCGTCGCGATCAGCAGCGAACTGGTGGGAGTCGGCCGGATCGAGGTCTTCCGAAGCCTCTGCCAGGGCAAGCGCGTGCTCCATGTGGGTTGTGCCGACTGGCCGATCACCGATCCCGCTACCTCGCTCCATCTGGCGCTGGAGCCGTGCTGTGCCGTGCTCGACGGCGTCGATCCGCACGTGGAAGCGCTCGAACAGCTGGCGCCCTTTGCGTCTGGCCGGCTTTACTCGAGCCTGGAGGAAGTGACCGACTCCTACGACATCGTCCTCGTTCCCGAGGTGATGGAGCATGTTCCCAATGTTTCCGATTTCCTGGCGCAGCTTCAGAATGTGGATGCCACCACCTGGTTGATCTCGGTTCCGGATGCCTTCCAGTGCCGCGGCCGCCATTTCGATTATGTGGAAGACAGCCAGACCTTCGTCGAGGTCGTGCACCCCGACCACAATGCCTGGTACACGCCCTACACCTTCGCTAACACGATCCGAAAATATAGCCGCTTCAACATCGAACAGATGTGGTTCTTCAACCGGATCTCGCTCCTTGCGCTGCTCTCGAAGGAGGAAATTCGCCTCGCGGCATGAGCTTCGGCGCCCAGCGCGCCGGCTCATCGGAGCCCCGGATCCCGTCACGACTCCTTGCGGCGTGACTGCGGCCGATCGGTCGTTCGCGCCGCGTCGGGGTGACGCGTTGACAGAAACCGCCCCTTCCGCCTAGGGCGCCGCCTTCTTATATGGCGCTCCCACGGACAGGTGGCCGAGTGGTTAAAGGCAGCAGACTGTAAATCTGCCCGGGTTTCCCGTACGCTGGTTCGAATCCAGCCCTGTCCACCACCCTCACATTTTTTTGCGTCCACCAGAAGCCGCTGGAGGCCCAATCCTCCCGCGATTCCTTGGTCTTTGCTACCGTAGTCATCCGTTGCCATTCGCCAGAAGCTGCGGCATAGTGTGGGAAAGAATGTGGGAAGAGGCTCTGCGTGGGTAAGCTATCCGCAGCGTCAGTTAGGGCAGCGAAGAAGCCTGGCCGGTATGGAGACGGCGACGGCCTTTTCCTAATGGTCGGTCGAAGCGGGACGGCTTCATGGATGGTCCGTGTCCAGAAAGCTGGAAAGAGGCGCGATATCGGGCTCGGGAGCGTCAAGAAGGTTTCACTGGCTAGGGCGCGAGAAAAAGCTGCGCTGGTGCGCTCTCAAATCGATGCCGGCATTGACCCAGTTGCCGAGCGAAAGAAGGCCGAGGGGATTCCCACCTTTGAGGAAGCTGCGGCGCACGTGTTCGGGTCGATTCGGAAAACGTGGCGCAACGGAAAGCATCAGTGGCAGTGGATGCGCAGTTTGGAGATGTTCGCGTTCCCTGCACTGGGCGACCTCAAGCTGAACGAGATCACAGCTTCGCAAGTGCACGACGTGCTCGCAGCGATTTGGCTCGAAAAGCCCGAAACCGCGCGGCGGGTGCGGCAGCGGATCGGCATGGTGCTCGATTGGGGACACTCCAAAGGGTATCGCGAAAATGAAGCGCCTATGCGCGCTATCACCAGAGGCTTGCCTCGGCAGCCCCGAAAGGTGGGCCACCACGCTGCCATGCCTTTCGCAGATCTACCGACGTTCGTCTCCCATCTGCGCGAGAAGGAGACATGGGGGCGCCTCGCGCTTGAGGCGGCGATTCTGACGGCTGCGCGCAGCGGCGAGATTAGAGGCGCCACTTGGGACGAGTTAGATTTACAGGCCGGTGTCTGGACGGTGCCACCCGAGAGAATGAAGGCTGGAAAGGCTCACGTCGTTCCGCTCTCACAGGCGGCGCGACGCGTGTTTGAGCGCGCAACCGAATTGCGCACGCCACGGACTCGCTATGTCTTTCAAGGAGCTCGCGTTGAGAAGCCCATGAGTGACATGACCTTGCTGAAGGTCGTGCGCGACCTTGGTGCGGATTGCACGGTTGGTTTCCGGTCCAGCTTCCGGGATTGGGTGTGCGCTGGCCCACGCCATCGAGAACAAGACTGAAGCCGCGTATCGAAGGGGCAATCTGCTCGAGAAGAGGCGCAACCTCATGGAGGCTTGGGGGCGCTATTGCGATGGCGCGGACGCCGAGGTTGTCCGGATGGTGGGTTGAACCGAACACGGCGTCGTTCATTGTTCCAGTGTCGTGACGGTCGTCCGATCCCGCCTGCCGTTGGCAAGTCGGTTGTCGCACAACACAAGGACTCGCAGGGTACGTTATGGCGGCGATGTCTGGCCGCGATCTGCAAGATTTGGCCGCCCAGATTCTCGGGCCGCGCCGTCCGTTATCAGTCGACGACCGACATGACGTCGTCGCGAATGTCCATGCCCTTATGACTGCGAGAGAGGCGATCGAGCACGATTGGCGAAACGGGCCTCCCGACGACTCTTGGTCAACTGAGACATGGGAATATTCGCTTCGACGGCGCGCCTTGTACTTCTACCGCGGTGTTTCGGAGGTGGCGGCAAGGCTGGCCGGGTTCACGATGATGGAGCTAGCTTTCCCTACGGTGGGCGAGAGCTCGGAGCAGGTGCGCGAGGATCTGCTGACCCGTCTTCGCATCCTGGAAGCCATGATAGGAGTGCCTCCCGCGTGGAACCGCCGCTATCGTGAGGTCATAATGGAACTCACCTGCCTTCGCGGTGGAGATCAACCTAGAATCTTCGCGCCGCCGGCGCGGTCACGCGGGCAAAGCCGTCGACCGATGTGGATAGCTCATCTGCGTCTGCAGGCTTTGGCGTGGAACGAACATCTCAAGCGACGGGGCATATCGGCTGCCGAGCGCCAACCCTCGATTGCGGGTGCCTACAGAACAGCTTGGGACGCCATCAGAAAGTGGCGGGGATCATGCGAGGACGTACTTGGCCGCGACGCGGTCGTTTCCGAACTCAGCCTAGCAGCCCAGCCGCAGTGGATGGACTATCCACCGCACCAGTGGCGATCTCGTGTCGAAGAGGATGGGCTGGCGTACTGGCAGGCTTGGCAAGCCGAGCGCGGTGGGAGAAGCTAAGCCCTACCTTTTCCGGAATCATTTCGTAAAACCAATTCCATAGTGCCCGCTGACGTTCTCCCGTACCCCTCAAGGTGCGCGGTGGCCTGTTGTCACTCGTGCCGACCTTGGAGGAACCATGGAAGCGCTTCTCATGTCTATTCACGACGCCGGCAAAGTCTTGGGCCTGGGACGCTCCAAGATTTATGAGCTGATCACAACCGGGCGTCTTGAGACGATTTCGATTGGGCGACGCAGGCTCGTCAGAGTGGCCAGCGTCAAAGCCATCGCCAACGCGAACGACCTGTGAGCCGGTCATGGGCCAAAAGCGTATTAACCCGCGCCTCGTAAAGCAGCATCACAGCTACACAGTTGGCGAAGTTGCCCGGCTACTGAAGGTCCACAAGAACACGGTCCTGGCATGGCGAAGCAGAGGATTGGAAACGGTCGACGGGGGGCGCCCGCTGTTGTTCGCCGGAAAGGTCCTTAAGGTCTTTTTGGAGCGGGAGCGCGCGGCGCGGAAGCAGCCTTGCCCACCGGGTTCCATGTACTGCTTCGGATGTCGGGCGGCGCGGGCGCCGGCTCTTGGGTTGGTTGAGTTCATCTCGATCAACCTATCGACCGGCAACCTTCGCGCTGTTTGTAACACGTGCGAGTCGCTGATGCATCGACGCGTGCGCCGGAACGACGTCGCGACGGTAATGCCGGGAATCGAAGTCCAGCTTCCGGAGGCGGATCCACCATTAGGAAGAACTGCATCTCCTCCCCTGAACTGTGACTTGCGAAAGGCTAGCTGACTATGGCTCGGACCAACGCCAAAAATGCTCGCATCAAGCGGGACTACTTCCAGTACCTGAAGGAGGCCCGGCGACAGAGTGTGTCCACCATCGATGCGGCAGCCGCGGCGATCCACCGCTTTGAGCAGTCTACCAAGAATCGCTGCTTCAGCAAGTTTCACCGCCAGCAGGCAGTTGCGTTCAAGAGGCACTTGGCAGAGCAGCTGCACTCAGGGACCCGCAGGCCGCTCAGCAAATCCACGATAAACGGAATTCTCCGTGCGCTCCGAGAGTTCTTCCTGTGGCTGGCTGGGCAGCCCGGCTATCGTGCGCGTATCCATTATAGTGACGCAGACTACTTCAACTTGTCAGAGAAGGAGGCTGCCATAGCGCGGGCCACCCGCCCGAAGGCTGTTCCGACCCTTGAGCAAATGCATCGGGTGCTTACGATGATGCCGGCGGGCGACCCTGTGGCGGACCGGAACCGAGCGCTCGTGGCGTTCGCCATGCTGACCGGGGCGCGGGACGGAGCACTCGCCTCAGCGAGGCTCAAGCACGTCCGCCTGGATGACCAGGTCTTCCTTCAGGATGCCCGCGAGGTGAACACCAAGCGGAGTAAAACCTTTGCGACTTGGTTTTTCCCGATCGGCGGCGTGGCCTTCGAAGTGGTCGAGGAGTGGATCCATTACCTCAGAGACAAGTTGGGCTGGGGCGACGAAGATCCGCTGTTTCCAGCGACGGCTTTGGTCGTCGGGACGGATGGCGGTTTCCGAGCAGCGGGCGTGCGGAGGCATTTCTGGAGTTCCTCGTCGCCAATCCGAGCGGTGTTTCGAGAAGCCTGCAACGCCGCTGGGCTACCCTACTTCAACCCTCATTGCCTCAGAGACATGCTGGCGAGGTGGGCAGAGCGACAGTGCCGATCCCCTGAAGCCTTTAAGGCTTGTTCGCAAAACCTGGGGCACGCCGGAGTTCTCACAACGCTGACCAGTTATGGTTCAGTGCCTGATTATCGACAGGCCGAGCTCATCAAGAAGCTAGGAGAGACCTCGGTCGCTGCCGATCCTCTCGACGATCCCGACGTCGTCGCGCTGATCGAACGGATCGCGCATCGGCATCGCGCGCGAAGCTGAAAAGGCGGTTCGGCGGACACATCATCCTCCGCATTATGGACCGTACCCCCTTGCAGCGCAGTAATTTAGGCAGTCGTCTCTATCTCGCTTCCCACAGCTTATCCCACTGAGTGGCTCGTATGGCTTGCCTTCAACGTCTGAATTGCGCTCATCTCTGCCGAAAGACGCCGATTAGCATAAAGTCCTTAGTCGGCGGGAGAGCATACCGTCCGATGACTGGTGCCCCGACCGCGCAAGCGGATGCTTGTCCAAGCGCCGCCAGCGGGCAGCTATGGCACCGCCTAAGTCCGTAAATTGCCTGCAGCTGGCGCGATGCCGTGCGATCAAAGCTCTACGGCGGTGAAGGCGGGATAGTGCCGGTAGTAGCGCCGGAAGTTGTCGACGAAGCCAGGCATTTGGGCTGCCGCTTCGAAATCGAAGTGCAGGGACGTTGCAAGCGCCGCGGCGCCCAGATGGGCGTTACGTTCTAGGTATAGCCGTTCACGCGCGGTCAGATCGGGAACCGCGAGGTACTTGACGTCTGACCAGCTCGTCGAGGCGAACGGCCAATTTGCCAAACCGAGCTTGGCTCGCAGATCGGCACGTTCCGCAAGTTCTACTATGGCGCCGGTCATGGTTAGCATCTGCTGCCCGTCCGCATACCGCACGATCGATAGGGGTTCGAAGATCCGGTGTCCCTTCACCGCTTTTCCTGCGGCTCGCCCGAACGTCTGGGCGAGAGCCACTGCGATGCCCTCTTCCCCCAAATCGTCGGCCTTGATGCTCGTTGGAAGATAGGTCTTCAGTTCCGACTGCAGCTTGACGAAAGCGCGGCGCTGTCTCTCTTCGATCGGAACGGGGTTGCTGGGGTAGCTTCTCCCCGCCCACCAGTCGTAGTTGGCGTTGACGGTGATCCTGACGATATCATTAGGACCAAGCTGGCCCAGCAACTTGTGGAAATCGGTAACCTGCGCGCCGATCTGCTTCGGGTCGGTGTAGTCCAGCCATACAATATAACCTTCGGCGTCCGGTATCCCGGCGGCCTCCACGCTCCACACTATGTCCTTCACCATGTCTGTCGCCGTCGACGCGACACACTTCGCCAACTCGGTCGGCCGATTGAAAAGCTGCCGGCCAACGATGTCCGGATCCATGTCGAAGGCCAGCAGTCGCTCGATTCCGAGCAGCCGGTGAACCAGCCTCTGATCCTCCATCGCGAAGGCAGCCATGCTCACGTAGGCATGGTCCTCCAAGCTCCGCCAACGTTCGTAGCGATTGAGCAACTCGAGAAAGAGTCGCCGGTCGACCGCCTTGTGGGGACGCAGACGGTATGGAAGGATCGCCCCACTCATTCGGCGGCTTCGGCGAGGCGAGCGTATTCCTGATGGAAGGCGTGCTCCCCGACTTTCGACGCCTTGACGTTGCGATCTCCGAAATAGATTTCGGCCAGGCGAGCGACCTTCATCTTCGGCGCGGCGAAGCTGATCCTCGCATCTGTGGTCATCGCCGCCGGCACGGGCAGCGTCGGAACGGCACGCTGCATTGTCGGCATGTTGTGGACCGCACGCATCGCTGGTGACCGAGCCTGCAGCGCGGGCAGATTGAGCGTTTCGGAGCCCAGATAAAGCTTGTCGAGATCAGCAGGGAATTTCTTCCACTTGTTCGTGAACGACGCCAGCCCTTGTGTCGCCGTGCGCATCAGATCCTTTGCCTTCGAGTAGACCTCGGAGCCCGCATCGACGCCCCGCTTCGTGGTCGTGAGGGGCAAAAGGCTTGGATCGGTGGAATGCATCAGAACGATGCCGGTGATCGCGATGAATTGTCCATGGAAGCTCGGCGTGCCTGCTTCTCCCCAGCCGGTCAGTCGCGAACGATCTTTCCAGATCACGACCCGATCGTTGCAGGCGACCACCCAACCGGCGTCGTCGGCGCTGCCGCTGGTCTCTTCTGCCTCCTCCTGTTCGGCTTCGTCGGGAAGTTCGCGATACAGGCCCGCATAGATCTCGACCGTCACGCCGTCGATTTTCCCCTTGAAGACGTAGGGAGCGATATGCGGGCCACTGCCGTCAGGGGTCGCCAGCAGTCTGAATTCCTCGGCCTGCACTGGGACGGCTGCTGCATCGAGATCCATTTGTCGCGCGATCGAAACCTCGAACCCCTTGCCCAGGATGATCGAATACTGACGAGCAATCGCGTCCCGCACATCGTCGACGAAGCCATCGCGCCCGAACTCGGAAGCGACTGGCCCGTAGAGATCGCGCACCTCCACCATCGTTCCCTTTTCGGCGAAGTCCGCTTCCGGCAGAACGTCCATAGGTAGATCGGACCAAGCGTTGTTGCCGAGCCACTCCCGATCGATCCGCACCTCGAAGGGAATGTCGGAGTATGACCGAACGAGCGCGCTCTCGCCGAACTTGAAGATCGCGCGCTTCATGCCGATCCCGTACATGCCAACGGTGGCGACCGCGTCGTCGCCCGTGATGGGATCGGGGTTGCCGATCGCGAAGGCTTTGTCTTTCGCCACTTGGAAAGGGATGCCGCCGCAGTTGTCGACGATCCTGAAGCCGTCGGCGCTAATCGAGATGACGGCGCGACAGCCCGCATAAGGCTTGGGTTGTGACAGGTCTGGGCGCCGGGATCGAAGAATGCCGTCAACGCAGTTGTCGAGCAGATCGAGGATAGCGTCCTTCAACTCGATGTCCCTGACGAGCATGTTCACGAAAAACCGCTTGCTAGGCAGCGCGTTCGCTCCCTGTCGTTCGTCCACGCTAGTCGCCATCAAGCTCCCCCTCCCTGCAAGCGGCATCTGACTGCCCGCTAATAGTCGCGTCTTCAAGACCGACGACTTCCGCCAATCGCACCCGCAAGGAATATTCCTTGCGCGTCTCGCATTCCCAAATCGTTACGACCCGCCAGCCCGCGTCGCGTAGAGCCTGTTCGGCCGCCGCGTCCCGAGCGACGTTGGCGTCGAACTTGGCCTGCCAATAGTCGACCCGGCTCTTTGGCGTGCTGGCGAGCCGGCAGCCCGGATGGCGATGCCAGAAGCATCCGTGGACGAACAGCGCGACCTCGTGGCGCGGGAACACGAGATCGGGGCGGCCGGGCAGATCCTTGCGGTGCAGCCGGAACCTGAGCCCGAGCATGTGCGCCGCTCGCCGTACAATCATCTCTGGGCCGGTGTGCTTGTCCTTCACGCGCGACATGAGCCATGATCGCCGTTCCGGGGTCAGGCGGTCGACCATCCGCTATGCCTATGCCGGCGCAACCTCGATCGACCGCGTCTGGGCCTCGACGCCATCGGCTGGCCCGCGCAGCCGGTCTCGGATCGCCGCCAGCACCGCCTCGCCGACGATTGGTGAGACGCTGTTCCCGATCATGCGGAAGCTGTGCCAGACGGTCGGGTGGAAGCGATGATCGTCCGGAAAGCCCTGCAGGCGCGCTGCTTCCCGAACCGTGATGACGCGGTCCTCCTCGGGATGGATGGGTCGAACGGACTGGAAGCTGCCTCGATCCGCGCCTGTTCCAGCCCGAAGGGTTGGACAACGCCCATTCCAGGCGAGGCGCGGGTGTCGGCCGACCTTGTCGAAGCCGCCCTGCGGGATCGACGCGAAGCGGGTAACGACGGTCGCTGCGTGCTCTGTCGGCCGATGACCCGTGAACGTGCCGCCACGCCGTAACCCGATGGCGTAAGTCGAAGGACGGCACGGCCGCGTGGTCTTCCATAGGTCGAACCCGTCCGCGTCTTCTCCGATCCTGCGAGCTCCGACGAGGTCGGCGATCGCGTCCTCGACTGTCGCCGGCTCCTTGCGGCGCTTCTCGACATCGATAGCACGCAGCGGTCGGCGCAGCTCCTTTCGAGTGCCGATCACGAACAGCCGGGGGCGCGTCGTGGCCGCGCCGAACGACGCGGCATCCCACACGATCGGGCCGAGCAGATCGTAGTCCGCGCGGACCAGATCGAGCGCACAATCGAGGGTCGGCCTGGCGGATGCGAAGCCCAGCCCGCGCACGTTTTCCATGACGAAGAAGCTCGGCTTGACCTCGGCCACGAGCCTGAAGAAGTGACGCAAGAGCAGGCGCCGCGGATCGTCGTGCGATCTCAGGCCCATCTCGCTGAACCCTTGGCAAGGCGGGCCGCCAATGACGCCGTCTATGGGTCCGCCGACGTCTCGCTTCAGCCGCTCGCCCGTGATCCAGGCGAGGTTCCGAAGGTGAAGCGGCGTATCCGGAAAGTTGGCCCGGAACGACGAAGTAAGGATCGGATCGCGGTCGTAGGCGGCTACGACCTCGAGCCCTGCGGCGTGCGCTCCGCGCGAAAACCCACCCGTTCCGCAAAAAAGGTCCACGATTCTTAGAGGCGTGTAGGACGGACGTTCCTCGTCTCGCTCGGGATCGTGAAGAGCCATAGGACGACGATCGTCGATCAAGATCGCCGGCGCAAGAGAAATGCGCGCACTCACCGCAGGCTGACGGTTAACGCGTTCGGCACAGATCATGACGAGACCGCGCCCAAAGCGTCAATTCCGACTTTCTCTACAGCCCAGATCGGGGCACTCGGCCGCTTCGCCGGACCCGGCGAGGAAGATGGCGCCTCTTGGCCCCGCTGCATGATGAACAAGCGTCCGGAACTGAGGTCCCCCAAGCGCCCGTGAACGTACGCAAGTGGGTCGATGCTGCCGGTAGCGGGGGTCAGTCTGATAGTACGGTATGGGCGCAATGCTGCCGCAGCCCGCTGTCCTTGGCGTCCACTTGAGACACTGAGATCTTCCTTGGTGGAGGAATTCTCCGCCGAAATTGCCCACTAAGTAACGGGTTAAACAAGGTAATTCGTGGCTATAGTAACGTTATCCCACACCTTTTCCCACGGCAGGGACGGAATCGCCCTCTCTATGACGCGACGCCTATCACGCGGAGTTGGGCATGTTCGAGTGGCAGAGGGGCCAACGCGCGATCCTCACCACGAGTGCACAACCGCTGCCACTCTACCCGGAGCGGCGACAAACATAGCTCGGCGCTTGGCAGACTTGGCCCTCGTGCTATCTGCGCCCTGATGTGCAACCTCTATACGACCCGATCGAGTCCCTCCGAGGTGGCTGCTCATTTTCGAGCCCAAATGCCGCTCAACTTCAACGCCGGCGCGGGGGAGGTCTACCCCAGCGGCCAGGGAATGGTCGTTCGGGAGGAAGGCGGCGACCGAATCCTCCAGTCGATGACTTGGGGCTTCCCACTCAAGCTCAAGTCGATGAAGCCGGGAACGAAGCCCAAGCCGGTCAACAACATCGCCGACCTCACGAGCTTCATGTGGCGCTTCATCGCCGGCAAGCCGGAGCATCGCTGCATCATCCCGCTGAGCGGATTCTGCGAGGCGGAGGGCGAGAAGGGATCGAAGACGCGGACGTGGTTCACCCTGCGCGATCGGCCGATCTTCGCCTGAGCCGGTATGTGGAAGAACTCTGACGAATGGGGACCGGTCTATTCAGGCCTGATGACCGACTGCAACGAGTTCGTCCGCCCAGTCCACAATCGCATGCCGGTGCTTCTGCACGAGGAGGATTACGACCTCTGGCTCCGCGGCTCTCTCGATGAGGTGCTGTCGTTCCAGGGGCGCTGCTTTCCCGAAGACCTGATGGAGATGGAGCGGACCAGCGATCCCTGGATCAGGCGTCGGTCTGACGCTGCGCCGGCGGCCTAGTCGTGCGCATTCGAAGGCCCGTGAAGAAGGACGCCGGCCCTATCAAAGTCGGTGAGTGGGGCCTGATGACGATGGGTGTCGTCTGCCTACTCTTCGCGGCGGCGGTGAAAGTCCTGACGTGATCTCGGACTGGGAACTCTGGGCCTGCGCGAACGCGCTGGTTCAAAGGTATGGTCGCGGCGCCATCGTCCATGCTGCGAAGCGAGTTCAGGAGCTTGGCGACGCGGGGGACAAGCGAGGCGCGGAAACCTTCAGGGGAATTCTGGAGCGCGTGGTGAAGCTGCTTGAAGAGCCGCGCGCAGGGTCAGTTCGTCATTGAGCGAGTTTCGCGTTCGGGTCATTGCGGACGCCGCTGAGAGCCTGGTGGTGACAGCTCCCCTCAAAGAATGGAGAAACTGATCAGCGTGAATCGCGCTGGCCTTGTGGCGCAGACACCATGTCCGCGGCCGGAGCGGGATCCAAAAACTAAGCCAATACGCGAAGCATTAGCGAGAGCCTCTCGGAACTGATCCGGAAGCTCGGCTGCTGTCCGCCCCATCACCGAGCCCCACGCCGGATCGTCTAGCCGGAGTGTGACCTCGTGCTCGCCACGCGCGATCTCACGTATTGAATCTATCGGAGCATACCACCGATAGTGTTCGTGCCTTCCCCGCGCACTCCAGTTATCGCCCCGACGTTGGATCACGAACGACACTGTGCCGGGCAACTGTGGTGCCTCCTGGGGAATGAACCTGGTTCCGGATGGCGCGTCCACTCGATAGCGCACGACGAGACGTCTTGCGTTGGTCAGTGGTCCCGGTTCGAAAGTGACGTAGTGTACATGGCCGGTGTCGCAGCCAACGGGAAAGTCGAAGAACCACCCGTTCCCCGCTTGTGCCGGACGCAATGGCATCCCGACCGAGTAGTTCCTGCCCCGGATGACCGGTCCAATCTCCCACTCGCTCGCTGGCGGCGCAGTCGAATAAGCCGCTGAGTCAAGCAGGGCGAGGGCGATTCCGCCGAGGATAAGAGCTTTCCGCATGGCCTGAAGGATACCACGCGCTGCGCTTCAGCACCTGAACAGATTGGTCATTGGCGGGAAAGGTTCGAAGAGGGCGGGCTACGGTCCAAGGTCTTCAGCCCGGCTGAACACGGCGCACATGGCTGGGCTCACCCTTGCCAGTGCGAGTCTCGTGTGTAGAGAAGCCACAGCCATCAGAAGGGGGGGCTAATGTCTTACAACTTGGATGATGTCTTGAGTCTGCTCACAACCAGGCAGTCATCGATAGGTCGGGAGCAAACGCCAGTTGCTGGGCTTGATATAGGCTCAACGTTGGTCTTCGCTCAGGTCGTTCCCGCGAACGGAATAATCTCGAAGGTAGAAGTGTTTGGCGGCAGTGCTAACGGCACTCTGCAAATTCGCCGCTATTCCCGTGCCGGAGACACATTCACGCAGGTTGGAACTGCGCTATCGCTAACTGTTGTGAAGGAGACACTGAACACGTTCGACGGCCTCAACTGGGAGGTTAAAGGCGGCGAGTATATAGGTTCATATGCGCCGAATGGTGTCCGATGCTACAATTCCGCGATCGAGGATAATCCTGGCTGGTACTACGCTCCCGGAGACGCATCCACTTTCACGGACGCCGACGTAAGCACATCTTCCAGAATCGAACTGCGAGTGACAGTAGATCATGTGGCGTTGAGGAGCCCTCTGCCTGAGGTGGTGCAGGCGGCTGCGCCCACTGGCTACGACTCCTTGGTGCTCAAGGTGCGACAGGAGCTCGATACCCGCATCGAAGCTGGCCTTCAGAACGTGGACGATCAGGATCCCGGTGCCGGGTTTATTCGCGTGCACGGCGTAGTCCACGACTCGCGTTACGACTTCACCACCTACCAATACGGTGCGGCGTTCAGGGGGTGGGGCGACTTCGGTGACACTTTCGAGCTTCAGCTGAGCTCCGACACTGATCCTGATCGCAAGCCGTTCCTGTCGGTCCGAGATCGCATGGGACGAGCCGGTTACGGCTCGGCCATCCAGACTCGCTCCGGCGACGACCTGTGGGGCTTCGGTATCAACTCTCAGGATGAGTCATTTCCCCAAATCACAGTGTTCGAGGACATTCCGGAGGCGCCTCAGATCCTTTGGCTGAATTGGCGCGCTTGGGGCTTTGCAGTGAATCGGGTGGAGATCGCCCGCTACGATCAGCGCGGTATTCAGATCAAGGCACGTGCGGAAGCGCCGGTGCCCGACGAAGACAGTTTCATCTTATGGCAACGCGAGAACGACACCGACGACGACGGCGACCTAATGGTCACCATCAACTCCGGGGGCACGATCAAGACCGCGAAGCTCGTCGACTTCTCGGATATCCCGCCCCCGCCGGAGGAAGAATGACCTGACAGGATCTGGTCAACTCATGGCTCCTCGCAGGAGTCGTGGCTCAACTATCATTGCTGCACACACCTCATCTGGAGATCGCGATGTTGATGATTTCCCTGGGTGCCATCGGAGTACTAGCCGTGGCTGGGGCACTGGTCTGGGTGTTGACCGAAGATTGGCGTCGGACCCGTTCGTTGAAGAAAGCGCGCCGTCGGCAGTGGAAGAGCAGGCGGATGCACAGAGGCGATCGCCTTCATCGGTCGGCTCAGAGATTGCCATTTCGGCGGGCGCGGTCCCCGAGCGGCCTTGAGGCGGCCTCTATGGCTCGCTCAGCACAGGAATAGTACGTCCAAGCCGGCGTCTTCGCTACCGCCGATAATCGAGACGGGCGTCGGTGGCGGAACGCTGACGACGGAGTTGACGCCGGTACACTCGCTCCCGTGAATAGTACATGGTGAGTGCGATCGCCGCGGCGGCTGCGATGAGTAGCAGGGCGATGAGCAAGTAGGCTATGGTGTGCCGGTCCAAGCGCCTCTCCTGCTTGCGCTCCAGATTGATTGGTGAGACGCGCTACACCGAAGTTAGTTCCCGTGGTGGCTCCTTCCCGTATCGGCCACGGGACCCTCGCGGCCGGAGATTCTACACGGCGCAGGGCTCCGCTAAAGCGCGAGAGTTGCAAGCCAAAGGACCTGCAGGCGATTGGCCACTCGGGGTACGTGTGTTCATGGTGAACGTTAGTGGCAAAGTCCATGGCGTCGGGCGTCGCCCTCCTCAGCGCCAGTAAGTTGACCTCGTTGTTGGCTCCAGCGGGCGAAGCTGTGGGAATGGGTGTGGGAACGACGGCCACTCGCTTTATAACTCTGATGTTATCTGTGACACTTAACTCGAACGACTAGGCGGAAGCCCTGTCCACCATCCTCCAAAAGATCGATTGGCTAGGGATTTCCCGAAGAGCTCTTGGGTTCCCTCTGGCGATCGCATTACGGGTCCAGGGTCTGCCCCGCGTGCCGACGTGCCTCAAGTGCAGGAACCCGGACGCCGCAAGGATATCCGTAAAGGGCGGCCGCCCGCCGTGATCCTGAAATTACGGCGGTCGGCTCGGAACGGCAGGCATCAGCTGAATCAGCCAGTGTAAACCTCAATCGGCGCGCCGGTCGGCCCGCTGGGCACGAAGCTGCTCCTGCTCCGCCCGATCGATGACCCCGTTCCCGACAGGTCAAGCCGGTCGAAGCGTTGCTCGGCCTGCGCGCGGAACTGAGCGAAGGTGATTGGACCGCGGTCGCCACCTCGTCCGCCGCGCATGCCGCGGTTCCCGCGGCCTTGGGCGTCGCCGCGTTCGGCCAGGCGCTGCTGGAAGCGTGCGCGGTCCTGCGGACTCAGCTGCGCCAGGCGCTGCGCCCGGCGCTGCTCGAGAATCTGCTGCTTCTCAGCCTGGCTGAGCTCCCCATTGCCGTCAGTGTCGAGTGCGGCAAAGCGCCGCTCGGCGTCGGCGACGGCCGCCGCACGGTATATGTCCCCGGACTGCGCCGGCCCCGGCTGCTGAGCCGAGACGCCGCGGGCGACAGCCAATGCAGCGACGCTCGTGAGTATGATCCTCTTCATGGTGGCTCCTCTGCCTAGACTGAATTGCATTCATGGCCTCCGCTTGTCGCGTCGATTTGTCCGCCATTTCCCATAATGTAGCCGCCGCCCCACACCGTCTTGCCCAGCTTCGGATCGGATGGATTCTCCTCGATCTTCGTCCAGAGGCGCGAGATATGGTTGCCGATCGGCCGATCGAACGCGGCAAGCTCACGCTCCTGGCTGAGGTCCAGCAGCTGGTCGCGAGTCAGCACCCGGCGTGGATGGGTGACGAACGCGAGGAGATGTGCGGTTCTTGCATGTGTCATTTCCCTGCCAAGAGGGCGCGGCTCCGAACCGGGGAACGGATGCGCCGAAATCAGAATTGCTTGCGAATCCCGATCATCACCGAGCGTCCCAGCGGGTCGAGATAATCGGGCTGGTAGCTGATCGGCGTCAGGCCGCTCGCATCCGTGACCCGCAGCCGGCTGTTGAACAGGTTGTTGACGGACAAAGTCACCCGTGTGTTGCTCAGCCACGGCGCGTTCCTGATCAGTGCCTCCTGCTGATCGAGGTTGGCGAAGAGCCGGAGGTTCACCGTCGCCAGGCCGGAGAAGTCCAGATCGCCGGTCGTGCCGCCGAGCCCATCGGCCGTTCCGTTCACGGTCGTCCCGCTGCGCCATTGCGCCGAGAGGCGGGCGCCCAGTCCGCCGCCGGAGATCCCCGCCTGCGCCTCGATCTCGTGGCGCGGCTGCCCGCCGCTGCTGCCGACCGCCGAGCCATTCAGCAGGTCGAGCACCGGCACCCCTTCGCGGATCAGGATCTCGTCCGTGAAATGCCAGGTGTGGAAGAGCCCGAACTGAAGGCGGGTCCCGCCGCCGCGGCCGCGGGCCATCCCGCCGCCGCGCTGTCCCGCCCCGGCAGCCGGACCTTCTCCGTCCCCGCCTTCGCCGCCGCCTCGCCGGGCATCCTGCTGGCCCAGCGAGCGCGAGTAATTGAAGCCCCAGCGCAGCTCGCTGCGCTCGGAGCTGGCGAAGTTCACCGGCCGGGCGTCGATGCTGATGAGATTGCCCTCGGCATCGCGGACGAACCGATCCGCAAAGGCCGCTTCGATCTCGGGCGTGGCCGTCGGGAACGAGGCGATCGGGTTACGGATCCGGCTGTTGGCATAATCCGCGCGCAACACGAGGTCGGTCTCTTCGATCGGCCGCACGGTCACGCCGAGCTTCCAAACCTGACGGTTGTCGGCGAGCAGGTCGGGGTTGCCGCCCTCGAGCCGCGCGATATCCACGGTCGTGCCGCGCAGGAAGTCGAAGACGCGCACGTTGGGAACCAGCACCGACGGATCGCCGAGCTGCTGCATCGAGGGGGCGCCGTCCTCATTCGTGAAGGACGCGATCACCCGCACCTGCTGGATCGGCGACCAGTTCAGGCCTGCGCCGATGCTGGTGAGCGTACCGAAGTCGGAGAGCTGTTCGACCTGGCCGTTGAGGTTCAACGAAAGGTCGCCGATGGCATCCAGCACGCCCTGGCGCCGGCTGGCGATCGGCACGTCCAGGCTCACCTGGACGTTGCCGCGGCTGCGCGAAAGCTCGCTCGTCTCGAAGATGCCGCCCCGCATCGACTCGCCGCGAAGCCCCTGGTGCTCCGCGCCGAGGCGCAAGGTGGTCGACACCTCGCCTGCGGGAAGATCGAACAGGGGCGTATTCGCGACCAGTTCCGCATTGGCCACCTGGGTGAAGGTCTGCGACGTGTTTGGCACCGTGTCGGTCTCGATCACCGACTCGGAATGGCCGCGGTCGAAGTTGGCGGTGAAGGACCAGCGGACTGGCTGGACGGCGCCGTTTAGCACTACCCCGACATGGGCGTTTCGAGTGTCCGTCTCTCGGGTAAGGGCAGTCGCTTCGCCCGAGGGCGCCAAGCCGATGAAGCCTCGGCTGGAATTGACGTCGAGCCGGCCGTTGATCGTTGCTCCGACCTCCCCGATCATGCGGTTGAATGTTCCGCCGATCGAGAGTTCGTCGCTTTCGGACAGAAGCGTCCGGAACTCCCGTTCGTCGAGCGCACCCTCGGGCAGGAGGATGTCGCGCTCGCTTTCGAAAAGGGGTGTCTGGTGCTGATATTCCGCCTCGACATTCCAGCGTCCGGCATCGTTGATGTTGAGGATGTTGGCTTCCGCCCCATAAGTCGAACGGCCGCCGTCAGTGGCGAGGCCGCCCTCGATCTCGGTGGTGACGGCGCTGAAGTTCGCCTTGAGCACGAAGTTCACCACCCGCTGGTCAGCCCTGTAGCCGTAGCGGAGGGCCACTTCCTCCGGCAGTATGTCTACCCGCTCGATCGCTTCCGTCGGCAGGTTGCGCACTTCGGAGAAGCCCGAGATGCGCTGTCCGTTGAGGAGGATGACCGGACGGCCCTGCCCACGGCCCCGTGCGCTACGAGTGAGCGGCTCGAGCGCTTCGAGCAGCTCAGAGATAGATCCGAGGCCATAGGCCTGGATATCTTCCTCGTTGAGCTGAACCTCGGGCGGTATGTCGCTGTCTACTTGGCCGCGAAGTCGCGTGCCGGTGACGATGATCTCCTCGGCCTGGCCCTCTGCCGGCACTTCGAGAGCCTCCGGCTCCTCCTCAACCGGCTGAGGTGTAGCGGCCGGTGCGGTTGGATCCTGGGCATGGAGCGGCATTGGGAGGGTGCCGGCAAGCAGGCCGGCAGTAATCAGGCGGCGGGAAATAGACATGGTTCAAACCTCATTGAATGGGCGGCAATCTCGCGCCTTCGATGAGCTGACATGGGAACGTCTTGTCGCGAAGGTTTGTCTTCAGCAGAGGTGTTTTGTCGTGAGATGTATCGACACCTCTGGCGACAAATCTCCGCGGGTGCGGGTATATTCTAGCGACAGGTGAGCCTCACTTTATCCTCATCGCCCCAGTGCGGGCTTGGAGGAGGAACCAACGTGAAGAAGATGATCCTGAGCATCGCCGCCGCTGCCGCTCTGTCTGCCGGAGCCGCGCCCGCCATGGCACAATCCCGTGAAAGCGGATTCGACAGTCAGATCGGGAGTCTGCAACAGCAGTTCGACCGCGGCCTTCAACGCGGGACGATCTCGCGGAACGAAGCCCAGCCGCTGCGCAACCAGCTGAGCGCTCTTACACGTCTGGAACGCCAATATGCGCGAGGCGGCTTCACCGCGAACGAGCGGCGCTCGCTTCAGCAGCGCATTCGAAGGCTGCGCCAGGAGATCCAGACCGCGGCAGCGAGCAACAACCGTCGGCGCTGAGGCAGTTTGACGAAGCAGGGGCGCTCCCATCGTCGGAGCGTCCCCTTCTTCTGCGCCAGCGTGGCATTGCGAACCTCAGCAGACCGATGTGCAGCATTCCGTGCATCCCGGAGCGTTTATCTGCGACAGTTCACGACAAATCGAGACATCTTTGAGCGGGCGCCGCAAGCGGCAAGCAGCTAGGTGCGCCAGGCGCAGCATGGAGGCGCCAAGGTGAGATTCAGATCGTTGCGAGTGGGCGCCGTTGCGCTGTTGGTTCTCATCGGCAGGGTAGCCGACGCGCAAGCTCAGCCAGCTGCCGATCAAGACGAAGCCGCGACGCGCGGCCTCGGAATGCGGCTGTTCGTCAGTCCTGCCGGCCAGGTGTTCCGCCCCGGCGGTGGCGGCCTGCACCCCATGAGCAGCTGGTTCCGCCAAGCGGACGCCGACGGCGATGGCGCCCTCAGCCTTGCCGAGTTCCGCGCCGATTTCGCGCAGGCTTTCGTTGCGTTCGACCTTGATCAAGACGGCGAACTCGAGCCTCTGGAAATCACGCATTACGAGACCAACGTCTTCCCCGAAATTTCAAACCGCGGAGCGCTTGGCACAGGCGCGTTCACGCAGAACGCAGGACAGATGCGCCGGGGCCGGGGCGGCGGCGGTGGGCGCCCGCGTGGTGGTGGGCGCGCAAGAGGTGAAGGAAGGGCCGGACCGGCCACCGCCATGGCAGGTGCGGCGCGCTTCGGCCTGCTGGCCATCCCTCACCCACTGATGGAGGCCGATACCAACTTCAACCGGGGCGTCTCGCGGGAGGAGTTCGATGCCGCGGCCGGGCGTCGGTTCACCTTGCTTGACACCGCTCGAACTGGACGCCTCACCGAGGCCGCCCTGATGCAGATCCGGATGGAGAGCGGGAACCGCCGGCGCGGCAATCGCAGGCGTCGCGCTGGCGAAGGTGATCGGCAGCCCGGTGACTAGGAATGATGTGAGCCGGCGAAGTTCTTGACGGACCGCAGCGTGTTGGAATCTGCTGTCAGTCGGGGGTTCGACCTTGAACGCTACCCGCTGCGGCCATCCTGCACCGGTGTGAACAGCAGGTCGTGATAGTCATAGCTGAAGTCCGCGGCCGGCGACACGGCGCGCATCGTGATCCGCTCCACCTGTCCGTTGGCGTCGAGCTGGAAGGTCACATAGGCCGGCTCCATCGACGGATCGTTGAAGCGGGTTCGGAAGGTGTCATACTGCCAGTGCTCGAGCGTGGCGGTCAGGCCCGGCCAATGCGGGAAGCTCACGTTCAGCCGCCCGGCCTGCTCGCGGATTTCGATCGTTCCGAACCAGGGATCATTATAGTCGCCGGCATAGCGACCGAGCGGCAGTGAAGGCCCGACCTGCGCGGGTTGAGCGGCCGGCGCCGCGAGGGCGGCGGCCGCGGCCTGAAGTCGCGAATGGAGGAAGCCACGGAACCGATCGGGCCAGTCGGCGCGGGGCTGGCCGAGATAATGGTCGATCAGCTCCCAGGTGAGCCCGGCAAGCATCGCGCTTTCTTCGCTGTTGAGGGCGATGAAGAAGCCGACATTGCGCTCGGGAATGAGCACCACCATCGCGACCGACCCGAAGACGCCGCCGCTGTGCATGACGATCCGCTCGCCGCGATAATCGCGCACGTTCCAGCCGAGCGCATAAGTGTTGAACAAGGGCTGGATGCCGCGAAGCGGCTCGGGAAGGGATTGCGGCGGAATCAGCACGGCCGGGCTCCACATCTGCCGGGACTGTGCTTCGCTGAACAATCGGCGCTCGCCCGGAAGGGCGCCGCGGGCGAGCTGAAGCGCGATCCAGCGCGACATGTCGTTCGCGCTGACGGATAATCCGCCGGCCGGAGCCGCAACCTGGGCGATGACGGCATCGGGCCCGAGCGGCTCGATAGCGCCGAGGCCGCGGACAGGCCCGCTGATCCGGGCGTGAGGATGGGCATGATTCCGGTCCGAGCGGCGTCCTTCGGGGTCGAGGGTCACACGGTCCATTCCCGCCGGACGAAGCAGGTTGCGCCGAATGAACTGCTCCCAGCTCGTGCCGCTGACCTCCTCGATCAGCTGGCCGGCGACGATGTAGAGCACGTTGTCATAGGCATAGCCGCTTCGAAAGCTGGTGGCGGGGCGGATATGGCGTAGCCGGCGCATCACTTCTCGCCGGCTGAGATCGGAACGGGGAACGAACAGCAGGTCGCCGGCGCCGAGACCCAGACCGGACCGATGGACGAGCAGGTCGCGCACCGTCATTTCGCGGGTGACCCACGGATCGTACATCCGGAAGTCGGGCATGTGGTCGATCACCTTGTCGTCCCAGTTCAGTCGGCCCTGGTCGACGAGAATGGCCAGTGCCGCGGCGGTGAAAGCCTTGCCCGTGGAGCCGGTGAAGAAATTGGTGTCGGCATCGACCGGACGCCCGCCCGACAGGCGGGTGGCACCGAAACCCCGGGCGAAGGTCGTTCGGCCGTTTTCCACGATCGCCACCGTCGCTCCCGGACTTCCGAAGCTTTGCCTCAAGCTCTCGACCCGCTCGACGAAACCGGCCGGGGGATCGGCGAGTGCCGGTCCCGGGACGAACAGGAAAAGGCAAAGGACGAGTCGCTTAAGCATGGTGACCTCCGGACCGGGAGCTGAGGATGCGGGCGATTCCGATCGTGAACAGCGGAAGGACGAAGACGGCCAGAATGACGTAGCCGAAGGCACCATAGCCCTGGGCGATCAGCTCGATCAGGCCGAACCGGGCGGCGAGCGCGCCCGAACCGACGACGAGGATCGCGCTGACCGCCAGCCGGCGACCTGGTGGGAAGGTCCGGCGGTTCCGTTTCGCGCCCGCGGCCAGGCGCTCGTTGATCGCGTTGACGATTCCGATCCCGGTTTCCAGCAGCGCGCACAGGATCATCGCCTGGAACAGCCAGTGGAACCAGGGCGCGTCGAGCCGGCGGAGCAGGAAGTCGGAGGGCAGCGCCTCGGCACCGACCTCGGGGTACCAGGCCACCATGCACAGGAAGAAGAGCAGCGCCGGAACCATGGCAAGGGGTCCGCTGAGAAGCCCCGCGGCAATGGCATCGCGGTCGCTTGTCAGGTGACGCAGGAAGGGCAGGATCGCGACCGCCGCGACGACATTGTAGCCGGCATAGGTCACGCCGCCGATCGCCCAGCCAGGGCCGGCCGGCGCTTCGGCCAGTTGCGGGGCGATGCGGCCGCCGAAGCTCAGCAAGGCGAGCAGAAGGAAAGCCGCGTAGATGGCGTAGATGTAGAGCGACGAATAGCGGAACAGCCGCTCCGCCGCGTCCGTCCCGAACCCCGAAACGGCGATGATGGCGGCCATCAGCGCGCCGCCGCCAGCCCATTGTGGGAGCCCGAACGTCGCCGTGCCGATGGTTCCGGCCGACGCCGTCACCACCGCCAGAACAAGCACGAGGAAGAGGATGTAGACGATCTCGAACAGGATCCAGAAGGGCCCGAGCAGCGCCTGGAAGAAGGTGCGATAATCGGCCGCCGCGACAGTCCGGGCGAACAGGAAGGTGAGGGCGCAAACCCCGCTCCAGAGCCCCATCGCCAGCAACATCCCCCAAAGTCCGCCCAGCGGACCGCTGGCCAGGAAGAATTCGGCAATCTCGCGGCCGGTGGCATAGCCGCCGCCGATCACGACCGCCTTGAACGCGAGACCAGGCAGCAGGAAGCGCTGGAAGAAGGTGGATTGCGAAGGCGCCTTCCCAGCCATCAGCCCAGGCAGCGATCGAGCAGCCGCTCGAAGCGCTCGCCCCGGCGGATCGGGTCCGCGACCGGCAACCCGATCCGGTCGGCTTCCCGATCGAGCAACGCCTCCGCCTGACCGACGGGAAGCGTCGACGTGTTGATCGCGACGCCGCCACATCGGATCTTGGGGTTGGTCCGCGCACCGAGCCGGAGGTTGGTCTCGATCGTCTCCTCCAGGCTGGGAAGGGCGAACTCTGAATTGCCGAGGATGCGATGGCGCGAGGCGTCGTGGCAGACGACGATCACGTCGGGCTGGCTGCCATGGAGCAGAGCCAGCGACACGCCGGCATAAGCCGGATGGAACAGCGAACCCTGGCCTTCGATCACGTCCCAATGCTCAGGCTCCGAGTCCGGGCTCAGCATCTCGGCGGCACCGGCCGCAAAGTCGGATATCACGGCGTCGAGCGGGATCCCGGCGCCGGCGATCATGATGCCGGTCTGTCCCGTCGCTCGAAAATCGCTGTCGATCCCGCGCGCTCTGAAGCCGCGCTCGATCGCCAGGGCGCTATACTTCTTCCCAAGCGCGCAGTCGGTGCCGACGGTGAGCAATCTTTTGCCGCTGCGCTTGCGCCCGGTCGCCACCGGAATTGCGGCGGGCGGCGTCCGAACGTCGATCAGCCGCCGGCCCAACTCGGCCGCCTTGTCCCTCAGCAGCGGGTGGTCGAGCAGGCGCATGTGCATTCCGCTGACGATGTCCAGCCCAGCCTCGAGCGCTTCGACCAAAGCGGGAAGCCAGGCCGCAGCGAGAACACCGCCGGCATTGGCCACTCCGATCACCATCGATCGGGCTCCCCGCTCGGCCGCCGCCTTTGGGGGCAGGAAAGGCAGCCCTGTCGATATCCTTGCTCCGGCCAGGGCGAACTCGCCGACGCATTTGTCGGCGGCCCAGTCCTTCAGTCCGAACGCCGTCTTCGCGAAGGCCGCCTCGCTGACGTCCCCGAGAAACAGGAGGTAAGGTGTGGGGAGATCGAGCTGCCCGGCACGCTTCTCCGTGCCGGCCAGCCCCTTCTCCGGCTGTTGGTCGAGGCGATTGGACAGCACTTCACTTTCCGAGACGGTGGAGGTCGACCGCGGCTTTGCCCCTTCCCAAGATCAGAATCTCACGTCGAGAGCGGCGCCGATCGTTCGGGGCTGCAACGGCACGACGTTGATGTGGCTGGGTTGGTTGAGGCCATTGTTGATCAGCGATCGGGAGATCGGACCTGAATCGTCGGTCAGATTGCGAACATAGAATCGGAGTGTGTACCGGTCGCTGAAGGTTATCGACGCGTTGAGGTCTATGGCCGTATAGGAGCCGACCGGAAGCGCATCGGGATCGCTTTCGACGGCCGAGAAGCGGCGGCCGGTATGACGGATTCCGCCGCCGATTTCGGCATCCGTGGTGGCGCCGATCGGGAATCGATAATTGGCGGTCAATGCGCCGCTGAACTTCGGAACGAGCGCGAGCCGATCGCCGTCGAGACCGCCGATCGCCGGCGCATCCTCGGTCAGTTCGGAGTCGGTATAAGCGCCGTTGGCGCCAAGCGTCAGGCCGTCGACCGGTTCCCACAACAGCGCCGCTTCGACTCCCTGGCTTCGTGCCGTTCCGCCATTGGCGAGGCCGGACGTTCCGCCGAACGCCTGGGTGATCTGGATGTCGTCCCAGTCCATTCTGAACAGCGCGACGTCGAGCGAAACCGTCCGATTGGCGAGCCGCGTCTTGAGGCCCAGCTCGTAATTGGTCACCGTATCGGCGTCGAAGGTCGGGGGAACGCCCGGCAAGGTCACGTTCGGACCGCCCGGACGATAGCCCGTCGCTACCCGGGCATAGATCATCGTGTCCCTGTTGAAGTGATATTGGGGGCTGAGGCTGAAGGTGAAGACATCCTCCTCCGATTCACCGGGATCGTCGGCGGTGGGAACGATCGCGCCGGAGGATATCTGGCGGAAGGTCTGTTCGTTGCGGGCCCAGCGAAGGCCGCCGCTGAGCCAGAACTGGTCGCTGATTCGCCAGGTGGCGTTGCCGAACAGGGCATATTCCTTGTAGGTCGACGGCAGCGCGACCGTGGCGAGCGGATCGAGCGGCGCAATGACGTTGCCGTCGAGATCGAAGCTGTTGACGATCTGCCGGTTATTGGCTTCCTCGTCCGTGTAGAAGAAGCCGAGCAGCCATTCGAACCGGCCTCCGCCAGGCGAGGTCAGCCTGACCTCTTCGGTGATCTTCTCCATGGTGATCCGATTGTCGAAAGGCGTGATCCCCGGACCGATGGCTCCGCCGGTCAGGAGCGGAAACAGCACGCCGAAGATACGGCTCGCATCGACCGCCTCGAGCCGCTCCGCATCCGTATAGGTCGTCGTCGACGAAAGGGTGGCGAAGCCGAGATCATATTCGACCATCGCGGCATAGTTCTGGAACTCGGATTCGAACGGTTCCGGCACGAAGTTGAAGTTGGAGCGGCCATTGCCGACGGGCGTTCCGGCAAGGTCCTGGGCGATGATCCCGCTGCTGTCGGAGTCGATCTCCTGGTAGAGAGCGGAAAGGCGCACGCGCAGTCGGTCGGTCGCCTGCCAAAGAAGGCTGGCGCGGAAGCCCGTCTGATCGAACCCGTTCTGGTCCCGATCGCCGGTCTGGCTGTTGTCGATCCAGCCGGGTGTGCGGCGATGCGCAAAGCTGGCGGTCATGGCCAGGCGATCGACGACGATCGGCACGTTGATCAGCGCCTGAGCGGCGAAGCCGATGTCTCCCGAATATCGGATGTTGAAGGCTTCCACGCCGGCGCGGGCGCTGAATTCGTCGAGATCGGGCGCGACCGTCACATATTTGAGCAGTCCGCCGATCGTGCTGGCGCCATAAAGCGTGCCTTGCGGGCCCCTCAGGACTTCGATGCGGGCGAGATCATAAGGGAGCAGGTCGACGGTGAATCCGGCGCTCTCGGTATAGACCGTGCTCGATCCCACGGGCGCGTCGTCGACATAGGTGCCGACGCTCGCCCCAGCGCCGAGCGGCGCGATTCCGCGCAGCGAGACCAGGGTCTGGCCCGGCGCTCCGAGATTGCCGACATGAAGTCCCGGAACATAGCCGGCGATTTCGGTCAGCTGGGTTGCGCCGCTTTCGACCAGATCCTCGCCGCCGATCACACTGATGGAGATCGGTACGTCCTGCTGGTCTTCCTGGCGCTTCTGAGCGGTGACGAGGATCACCTGATCATCCTGGTTCCCCGCCGCGCCCGCCGCCTGCGGGTCGGTCGATTCCTGAACGAGCGACCGATCCTGCGCCTGGGCGGTGCTGGCGGCGGTCAAGGCTGCCACTGCCGCGGCGGTCAGCAGCGCCCCCCGTACCTTTCTCGACTTCATCTCCCCTACTCCCCTTCCCGTGTTTCGAGCGCCGCTGTTGCGGTCACCGCCATGTTGCGCCGAGCAGGCGCCTGAAATTGCCGCCAAGGATGAGCGCGATGTCGGAATCGCTGTGCCGACGCCGGATCAGCGCCTCGGTCAGATCGTAGATCTTGCGCGGGTGATCGAAGCCGTCCGTGTCGAGCTTGTCGCGAAAGGCGTAGCTCGAAGCGTAAAGGCCCTTCAGCTGCTCATATTGGTCGGACGGCATGTCGTCATAGCCGTTGAGGTCGGCATCGGAGCCGATTCCGACATGCTCGATGCCGACCAGCCGGGCGACATGTTCGATATGGTCGACGATGTGGCCGACATGGGTTGGATCGCGATCCCTCACGAAATTGCGGACTCCGGTGATGCCCATCACTCCGCCCTTCCGGGCGAGCGCCCGTATCGCCTCGTCGGTCTTGTTCCGGGGGTGGCTGTTGAGCGCCCTGCAGTTCGAATGGGTGATCGCGATCGGCTTGCTCGAAAGCTCGATCGCATCGAGGGTGGTGCGGTCGCCGCAATGCGAAACGTCGATCAGCATCCCGGCCTCGTTCATCGCCCGGACGATCTGCTCGCCGAAGCTGCTGACCCCGCCATCGACCCGGTCGGTGCTTCCCGAACCGATCCGGTTCTGGCTGTTGTAGGTGAGCTGGGCGCAGCGCAGGCCGAGTCCATAGAAATAAGCGACATCTTCCGGAGTGTTGAAGTGCGACGCGTTCTGAAGGCCGATGATCATCCCGATCCGGCCCTGGCTCTTGGCCCGGTCGAGGTCCGCGGCCGTGTCGACCAGTGCGAACAGATCGGGCTGGCGGCCGGCAAAGCCCTGCCACGCAGCAAGAAACTCCAGCGCCTGCTCACGGGTGCCGATCCCCTGCGCATTGTGAATCGCATTGATCCCGGAGGCTCGGAATTGCGCCACCTCCGCCTCGGTCAGAGGCTCGCTGTACGAGGACGGGCGAAAGTCGATCCGCGGGACCGCCAGCATGTCGATCACCAGCGAAGATTCGACCAGCCCAACCGCCCGCGCGGAATAGGTTCGCTCCTGAGCGCCAGCCACGGCGTAACGGCCGAAATTGACCATCGGAAAGGCGACCAGGCTCGCCGCTGCAGCACCCTGCAGCATCTGCCGTCTTGTCGGGCTCAAGACCAACCGCTCCTCTCCTGGATTCTTTTGTTCTGATAAGGACACTAATGTCCTAAACAGAAAAATGTCAAACCCGACTTTTCGGCTGAGCCTCGCCGCTCGGGCCGTGTCTGTCGCCAGCTTCCCCGATCACCCGTCGTGCGGGCCGGTCGAGCATCAGCAGGACTCCCGAAGCGATGGCGGCGATCGCCGCCAGGAGGAGGAAGAAGGCCGTCTGGCTGAGCAAGCTCCACAATCGGCCGACCTGTCCGGCCGCAAGGCTTCCAGCGAAGATGGCGAGGTACCAGGCGGCGACGGTGCTTGCGCCGAGCCTTGGCGGTGCGAGCCGGGCGAAGATGCCGAGGCCGTTCGGCAGGATGTAGAGCTCCCCCAGTGTGAAGACGACGAAGAAGGCGAGCAGCCAAAGCCAGCTGACCGGGCCATCGCCCGAAATCTGTTCGGCGGCGGCGCACAGGAGGTAGGCCAGGGAGACCAGAAGCGCGCCGGCCGCCATCTTCTGGATCGGCGAGCGCTCCCGTCCGCGGGCGGCCTGCCGCTTCCACCAGGCGAGCAGGACGGGCGTCACGGCGATGACCAGCAGCGGGTTCAGCGAGAAGAACCAGGTGGCCCTCAGCTCGAAGCCGCCGACGAGGCGGTCGACATCATCCCGCATCCACAGCGCGATGGTGTTGCCGATCTGCTCGTAGGCACCGCGGAAGATTGTCACCGCGAGGCCGATCCCGAGCAGCAGCAGGGCGGTTTCGCGCCCCGGCCGCCGCCGGGTCGGGGAGAGTGCCTCGGCTTCGACGGCGCGGGCTTCCCGCGGGAGATATTTTCCGCCTGCAAGATAGACGAGGAGTCCGAGCAGCATTCCGACACCGGCCGCGCCGAAGCCGTAATGCCAGCCGAATGTTTCCCCCAGTCCTCCGCACACCAGAGGCGCCAGGAAGGCGCCGAGATTCACGCCCACATAATAGACGTTGTACGCCCAGGGCCGACGCGGGTCACCCGCCTCGTAGAGGTCGTTGATCTGGCTGGGAAGCGTCGGCAGGAACAGGCCGTTGCCGAGCGCGATCGTTGCCAGCGCGAAGTAGAATGCAGGCTCGAAGGCCATCATGAAATGACCAGCGGCCATGATCGAGGCGCCGATGATCACGGCGCGACGCTTGCCGAGCCACCGGTCGGCGATCGTCCCGCCGATGATCGGGGTGAAATAGGCGAAGGCGGTGTAGAAGCCGTAGATCGTCGACGAAGCCTGCTGCTCCATCAGCAGCGTCGTCGTCATGTAGTAGACGAGCAGCGCGCGCATTCCGAAATAGGAAAACTGCTCCCACATGTTGGTCAGGAACAGGATGGTGAGTCCGCGCGGCTGTCCGAACCAGGTCGGCGCTCCGTCCGTTGTCCCGCTCACGCCGCCAGCCTGCCCGCTCCGCCCCAGACCTCTTCGCCGACCGAAATGAAGCCGTCGCGATAAACGGCGCCGGGGCTGCGGTCCCGGGCCAGGAAGGCCGGACCGTCCAGATCGACGAAATCGCACAGCTGGCCGAGCAGGAAGGCCGGCGCCATTGCGAGACTCGTCCCGACCATGTTGCCGACCATCACCTTGAGGCCGAGCCGGCGCGCTTCGGCGGCCATGCGAAGGCCCTCGGTGAGGCCGCCACACTTGTCGAGCTTGATGTTGACCACGTCGAAGCGGCCGACGAGGCTGCGAAGATCCGCGAGCGTGAGCGCGCTCTCGTCGGCCGCGATCGGGATCGGGGACCGATAGCCTTCGAGATCGGCTTCCTTCCCCCGGGCAAGCGGTTGCTCGAGCAGCGAGACTCGCGCCTGGACCAGCGCTTCGATGAGCCGGTCGAGTTCTTCGCGACGATAGCCCTGATTGGCATCGACCCCGAGCCAGGCCTCCGGCCGGGCTTCGCGCACCGCCTGGATCCTGGCGAGATCCGCTTCCATCTCACCGGTCAGCTTGAGCTTGATGGCCCGGGCATCGACGAGGCGACGGGCTGCGGCAGCGACACTTTCAGGGTCGTCCGCGCTGAGGGTGAAGGTGGTGACGAGCGGTTCTGGCGCCGACAGTCCGGCAAGCTGCCAGACCGGCCGCCCCGCCATCGCCGCCTCGAGTTCCCAAAGGGCGCAATCCAGCGCGTTGCGGGCACCGCCCGCGGGCATCAGCGCCTGCAGCTCCAACCGGCTGATCCCCGCTTCGACACTCTTCCGGGCGGCCTCGAGCCCAGCCAGCATTTGGCCGAGGTCGTCGCCGAGATAATAGACTCCCGAAGCTTCGCCGCGTCCCTCGTGGCGGCCCTCGCGGATCGTCACGAGGACCGCCTCCATATGCTCGAAGACGTAGCCGGAGATTCGGAATGGGAACTGCAGGCGGAGCTTTTCCGACCGCACGGCCAGGCTGCGGGCCGGCATCAGTAGTTCGCGCCGAAGCTCAGCAGGTTGAAGGCCACGCCTACCCAAACCACGATGATCGCCGCGAAGACCAGGGCCAGGCTCCAGACCTTCGCCTTCCAGCCCCGCCGGGCCCGCCAAACCAGCCAGGCGTCCCAAAGCATGACTCCCAGGCCACCCAGGAAGGCGATGAAGCTCAGGATCTGCAGGGCGTAGATGATCGGGTCGAAAGCGCCGCTGAGATTGTTGAAGTCAGTCATCATCGTGGCGATCGCCGCCGTCCAGCCGAGCAGGGTAAGCAGGATCAGCCAGGAGGCGCCGCGAACGAGCCGGTAGCTCATCAGCTCGCGCTTCTCGAGCGCCAGGCTCGCGCCGAACCGCCGCCGGACCAGCCATCGGACCGGCCAGAACAGGGCCGTGACCGCAAGGATGGCGAGCGCCAGCAGCAAGGCGGGAAGCAGCCAGGCGGAATCCCGGTGCCAGGGAGTGCGGTCGAACACCATGAAGGGCGAAATGGTGTCGAGGCTGAAGCGCACCACGCGTCCGTTCTCGACGACGGCCGCGAGCCGCTCGTGGCTGTCGGGATCGTCCCACACGAACGGCGCCACTTCGACCCAGCGACGCGGCTGGCCATTCAGGCCGAGCAGCAGGGGGACCACGGGACGGCCCTCCTTGTCCACGCCGATCTTCACTTGCCCGACCAGCTCGAGCACGTTCATGAAACTCGAAAAGGCGCCGCGCGAATTGGTATAGGTTCCGGCAAGCATTCGCGCATGTTCGGCAGATTGATCCGCCGGCACTCGGCGCGTGTCACTCGGACCGGGAAGATAGCGATCGGCGAACTGGTCGACGATCGCGGCCCTCAGCCCACCGACGGCGCCCTCGCGGCCGCCGGAGTTGAACGAGACGAAGATGCCGACATTGTCGTCCAGGAAGAGCTGGAGGTCGGAATGGAACCCGACCGTGTCGCCGCCGTGAGCGATGGCGCGACGGCCGTTGACGGTCGTTTCGTAGAACCCCAGCATCATCCGGTTGAGCGGGCCGACGCTCGGATGGGCGGTGGTGTGCATGAGCCGTGCCGTTTGCGGCCTCAGCAGGCCTGCGCCTTGATTGAGGTGCGCGATCATGAATTGCGCCATGTCGGCGCCGGTGGCGGCCAGGGAGCCGGCCGGGCGCGGCCCGACATATTCGTACCCCACCGGATCGCCGGAGCCGAGCCGATAGCCCTGTGCCATTCGCGGCCGAAGGTGCGGCGGCAGCGGCTGCCGAAAGGTCGAACTGCGCATCCCGAGCGGTGCGAAAATGTGCTGTTCGACATAGTCATCGAACGGCTGACCGGAAACCCGCTGGACGATGTAGCCGGCCAGGCTCGTGGCATAATTGGAATAGGCTGGGGTGGTTCCCGGAGCGAACACCCGTTCGGGCACCCACGCCTTCAGCAGCTCCTCGTAGGGCGGAGTCGTGTTGGGCTCGGTCGCCAGCAGATTCTTGAGCGTCTCCTCGAAGCCCGCTGTGTGGGTCATGATGTTGCGCAAGGTGACCGGCTGCCCGTCCCGCGGCGGGATCTCGAAATCGAGATAGCGGTTGATGTCGGCGTCGAGATCGAGCCGCCCCTGCTCGACGAGCTGCATCACCGCCGTCCAGGTGAACAGTTTCGAGACCGATCCCGGACGAAACAGGGTCCGCTCCGGGTCGACCGGGGTGCGCCGCTCGACATCGGCGAAGCCGAAGCCCCGTTGCGTGAGGACCTGGCCGTCCCGGACGATCACGATCACGCCGCCGGCAATGTCGCCGGTGCCGAGCGCATAGGGGATGAAGCCGTCAAGCCAGGCGTTCACGTCCTCCGCCGTGAGTTCGCGAGCGCCGGGCGTGGGTTGGCGCGGCTGGGTTGGGGGTGGAGCCGCGATTGTCGCGGTCGGTTCCGTTGGCACCACGGTGGGGCCGACCGGTTGTACCTGTTGAGCCGCCGCGGCGAGGCCGGCGAGCGCCATCAGCCCGATTGTCAGGAACTTCGCTGATCGCATCTCACCCCTCCCATGTTCACGATCGTTTGCCTCTCCGGCTCGGCCGGACTATTGTTTGAACAGGACGACGATCTATGTCTGATCAGGACATAATGATCCTGATCGGAAAAATGTCAAACATGAGATGAGGGGACTGCGATCGGATGACTTCGGAACAGCCCACCCTGGGCAAGCTGCTGAAGGGGCTCCGGGCCAGAAATGGCTGGACTCTGCGCGAAATGAGCGAGCGCAGCGGTATCCCGGTCTCGACCCTCTCCAAGGTCGAGCATGACCGGCTGACGCTCACCTACGACAAGCTCCAGCAGCTCAGCCAGCGGCTCGGGATGCGGATGTCGGAGCTTTTTGCCGAATCGCCGGAAGGCCCGGAGGCCGTGACCGCCCGGCGGAGCATCGGCCGGCTCGACCGGGCGATCCAGGTCACGACGCCCAATTACGACTATCACTATCTGTGCCCGGAACTGCGTCGCAAGCGGATGATTCCGATCATCACCAACATCCGTGCGAAGACGGTGGAGGAATTCGGGGATCTCGTCCGTCACCCGGGCGAGGAGTTCATCTTCGTGCTCGATGGCCGGATCGAGGTGCACACCGAATTCTACGATCCGGTCGTTCTCGAGAAGGGGGAGTCCATCTACCTCGATTCGAACATGGGCCATGCCTACGTCGTCGCGGACGGTTGCTCTGAAGCGACGGTGATCGGAATCTGCTCGAGCGCCGACGAGAGCCTGATGAACTCGCTGATGAACCTCCACGGACCCGAGGCCGTGGCCAACGATTCGGCGGGAGGCACCCGGACCCGGAATCTGGCATCCGATACCTCCCCTGGCGGTGCCGGGGGACGGCAGAAGCGGATCTCGCTCTAGCGCCGCAAAGGCGCGCCGCCGCCGACGGCGCCCATTCGATCCGCCTGGGCGTTCAGCTCAGTTCGGTGCCGGTTCGCTGGACCGGTGCCGGGAGCGGCGCCAGCTCGACCTGGTCGCGGGTGAAGTGAAGCTTGGTCGTCAGCAGGGCTCGGAAGGCGTTGTAGCCGCCGGTCTTCGGGAAGAAGGCGTGGAAGAAGAGCTGCGGTTCGCCGTCGAGCCCCGGCGCGACCGAAGCATGGCCCGGCGCCCACCAGCTCGGGGTCGTCTTCAGCAACGGCTCGGGCTGCTTGACATAGGGGCCGAGCGGATGGTCGGCGACGGCAACGCCGATGCCGTAAGCGGGCGTCCCGAAATCATTGCCGGCGTAGAAGATCCAGTAGCGCCCCTGCTGCCTGGTCACCCAGGGCCCCTCGATCAGATGGCCCTCCCAGTCGAGGTCGTTGGCCAGGACCAGCTTGTCCTCGCCGATCAGCTCTCCCGTTTCCGACATGCGCTGGGCATGAATCGGCGTGGTCATGGCGTCGACGATCGCCGACGCTTCGGGATAGTCGGCGAGCACCGTCTTCACGTGGCGCCAGCTGTCGAGCACCGCCTCGATCAGCGGCTGCATCAGGAAAAAGCGCTCCATCGGACGGCGCGCATTCGCCCAGGGCTGGATCGCCGCGGCGAAGGCGGCGGTGCGACGGTCCGGTTCTGCCGAAAAGAGCCGGTCGATCAGCTCCGGCCGTTGCCGCATCAGGCCGGCGAGAGGGCGCGGCCAGACTCCGTTCGTGTCGCGCTTCCAGAACAGATAGCGGGTGCCGTCCGAATCGATGAAGATGTGGGAATCGATCACTCCGCCGCTCAGCACGGGCTGGTCCGGATGATCGGGAAGGCCGGTCGTGTTGACGGCGTGTCCGCTCAGCAACGGCCGGCCGAGATCGCGCCACGGACCCAGCGGACTGTCGCTCTTGGCGAGGCCGATGGCGAGCGCGTTCGAACGCTGGCGCGCCGTATAGACGAGCCAATATTCGTCGCCGACCTTGGCCATCTCCGGTGCCCAGAAGTCGCCGATCCTGGTGCCGTGCGCGGTCCATTCGGGGGCATGGCCCTCGGGAAAGACGAATCCTTCGTGAGTCCAGGATTCCAGGTCGTAGGAGCGAAGGATCGGGAAAGCGTCGGGGGCATCGTTGGACGTCGCCGTCAGGATATAGCCCTCGTCCGTCTTGAGGACGGCGGGATCGCCATAGCCGGCCGTTGTTCGCGGGCTCAGATTCTCGACGATCAGTGGGCGCCAGTCGGGCTCGGTACCCTCGCTTGGCGCTGGTCCCTCATAGACATGGGGCGTGCGGGTCCCGAAATCCCTCGCAAGAGTCCGGAAGAACTCCAGATAGTCGTGATGTTCGCCCGTCGGGATCCGATACCGGCGGCTCTCGCCGTCCCGGGTTACGGTGAACTCGGTCGCAGCGCCGTCGGCAACGGCCTCGACATCGAAAGGTTGAGTCGCGGTCATGTCGGCGCGATTAGCCTCCTCGCCAAATGGTCGAAAGCAGGTTAGACCATATTTGTAATATAAATAGAATGGGAGGGCCTGATGGCAACCGCCCCCACGGTGGAGAGGACCGTGTACGAGCCCGCGGAGATCATGGGCGGCCTGTACGGCGATGGGATAATCGGCCTGAAGGGCGCCTTCAGCTGCGACTTCGCCGACCGGCTGAGGGAGGATGTCGAGCAACTTTTCGAGGAGGCCCGCCAGATACCCGGCGGAGCGCTCCCGCGCGGACCGGAGCGCTGGTACGTGGAAGTGCAGCCCGAGCGGATCCGGGGTTTCGTCGAGATCGCCACCCATCCCTGGTTCGTCGCCGTCTGCGAGGCGGTGCTCGGCCCGAACTACAGGATCGTCGAAGTCGGCTTCGACATTCCCTTTCCGGGTGCCGCCGATCAGCCGTGGCACCGCGACTTCGCCGTTCCGGAGGCAACCACCAAGGGCCGGAGGCTGAATTCGCTCGCCTTCAACCTGACGACGATCGACACCAGGCCGGAGCACGGCCCGTTCGAAGTCGCGCCTGGAACGCAATGGGATCAGTTCGAAGGCTGCCCCAAGGGCATGTTTCCGCCGAAGACGCTCTGGCCCCGTTATGTCGAACGAGCCGTCCAGAAGCTGCCGCAAAGAGGCGACATCTCGGCCCGTTCGGCGCTGACCATCCATCGGGGCACGGCCAACCGGTCGAACGAGGCGCGTCCGGTGGTTGTCGTCGGGGTCGATGCGCCGGACGCGACGAACGCCGCCCACCATGACCTGCAGGTCACGCGCACTTATGCCGAGACGCTTCCGGCGCGGGTGCTCGAACACCTCACCTATCGCCTCGTCGACAAGCTTGAACCGGTGGTCCAGCACCACGTCATCACCGGGCTGCTCGAGCCGGCCTATTGACGCTGATTGACGCCGCCCGACTGCTCCCGCACAGATGGAAACGAAAAGATAAATGCAGGATGCCCCGGTAAGCCTCGAGCTCAGCCATATTCGCAAGGCCTATGGGCGGACGCTCGTCCTCGACGACGTTTCGCTGACCATGGCGCCGCGGGAATTCATCGCCTTCCTGGGACCGTCGGGAAGCGGCAAGTCCACGCTTCTTCGGATCATCGCCGGCCTTGAAGGGCTCGATGGCGGTGAAGTGAAGCTGGACGGAGAGCGGATCGACCAGCTGCCGCCCGGGCGGCGCGGAGTCGCCATGGTGTTCCAGCATTATGCGCTCTACCCGCACATGACCGTGCGCGAGAATATGGCGTTCGGGCTGAAGAATGCCGGCGTGGCCGCGGACGAGATCGAGCGCCGCGTTCTGGAAGCGGCGCAGGTGCTCGAAATCGAGGAGCAGCTCGACAAGAAGCCCGGCCAGATGTCCGGCGGGCAGCGTCAACGGGTTGCGATCGGTCGAGCCATCGTCAAGCAGCCCCGGCTCTTCCTGCTCGACGAACCCTTGTCCAATCTCGATGCGGCGCTTCGGATGCGTACCCGCCTCGAGCTTGCCCAGCTGCGCCAGCGGGTCGATGCGGCGGTGATCATGGTCACTCACGACCAGGCCGAGGCGATGACTCTGGCGGACCGGATCGTCGTCATGAACGACCGCCGGATCCAGCAGATCGGCCCGCCGATGGAAATCTACAGCCGCCCCGCCAACACCTTCGTGGCGCGATTCGTCGGCTCGCCGGCAATGAACCTGCTGCCGGCGACGCTCGTCGACGGCGGATCGGCCCTGGCGTCCGTCAGGCTCGGCGACGGCGCCACCGTCGAAACCCGCGTTCCCCGCGCCGGTCTCCCCGCAGACGGGCTCCAGCTCGGGCTTCGGCCGGAAGCGGTTCGAGTCGCGGCGGACGGGGAGGGATCGACATCGGCAAAGGTCGTCCTGGTCGAGCGGCTCGGCGAGCGAACGCTCGTCTACGGGACGCTGTCGGACGGCGAGGCGATCACTGCCGAAGATACGGGCACCAGCCGGGTGAGGATCGGCGACACCGTGCCGCTGGCCATCGACGGTCGATCCGCGCATCTGTTCGGGCCGGACGGAAGCGGCCACCATTCGGAGGAGGGGCGGTGAGGGCCGGCGGCCGTTCGCGTGACCTGGGCGGCTTCCTCTATGTCGGACCCTTCCTTTTCCTCTATGTCGTCGTCCTGATCTATCCGCTGCTGCTCGGCATCGGCATCAGCTTCCACAAGGCCGACCTGTTCGGGGCCCGCCAGTGGGTGGGGTTCGACAATTATGGCCGGCTCCTCGCCGATCCGGTCTTTCATCAGGCACTGATCAACACCTTCAAGGTGGCCTTGCTGATCGTTCCGCCGCTGACGATCATCGCCCTGCTCCTGGCGCTGGCGCTCAACAGCGCTTCACGCACGGCAGCGGTGTTTCGCGGGATCTTCTTTTCTTCCTCGGTCCTTTCGGTGACCATCGTCACCCTGATCTGGCGCTTCATCCTGACGCCCGATGCCGGACTGGTCGCGGAGATCCTCACCGCCCTCGGCCATGAGCCGGTGCCGTTCCTCAGCGATCCGGATCTCGCCATCCCCTCGCTTGCGATCGCCACCATCTGGTGGTCGCTCGGCTTCCCGATCATGCTGTTCCTTGCCGGGCTCCAGCAGATCCCCAGGGACATGTACGAAGCCGCCGCGCTTGACGGCGCCGGTCGCTGGACCACCTTCTGGCGGATCACCTTGCCCTCGCTCCGGCGGACGTTGATCCTCGTCATCATGCTGCAGACGGCGGCTCAGCTGCAGCTCTTCGGTCAGGCGCAGCTTCTCACCGCCGGCGGGCCCAGCGGAGCGTCGCGAACGGTCGTCCTGTTCATCTACGAAGTGTCGTTCGGCCGGTGGGAGCTCGGCTATGCCGTGGCGGCGGCGGAACTGCTGTTCCTGCTCATTCTGACGGTGACCCTGTTCCAATATTGGGCCGTCACCCGGAAGGAGTCGGAGCGATGAGTTCCCGTTCGTCGAGCGATCGACTGTCGCTGCCGGCGCTGGTCGGAGTCACGATCGGCGCAGCGATCATGCTGACTCCGCTGCTGTGGACGCTGCTGCTGTCGTTCAAGAGCAATTCGGAACTGATGCGCGACAGCGCAACCGCCTTCTCGGCTCCGTACACGCTCGAAAATTATCGGGCGATCCTGGTCGGCTCGTCCGTCACTCGCTGGCTTCTCAACAGCCTGATCGTGTCGCTCGGAACGACGGTCGGAGTGCTGGTGCTGTGCTCGCTTGCGGGCTTCGGCTTCGCTCGGCTCGACTTCCCGTTCCGCCGGACCCTGTTCGTGTTCGTGCTGCTCGGCCTGGCCATTCCCGAGCAGGCGGTGATCCTGCCGCGTCACCAGTTCTTTGCCGACCTTGGCCTTCACAACAGCTATCCAGGACTGATCCTGCCCGGTCTGACCGGCTCCTTCGGAGTCTTCTTCATGACCCAATATTTCCGCGCCATCCCGCGCGACCTGGACGAGGCGGCGATGCTGGACGGGGCATCGCGGTTCACTCTGTTCTGGAAGGTGCTTCTGCCGCTGACCATCCCCGCCCAGGCCACTCTCGGCGTGTTCACCTTTCTCGCGGCGTGGAACGATTATTGGTGGCCGCTCATCTCGGCGACGACGAGCGAGATGTTCACGCTTACCGTCGGTCTCGCCTCGGCCCAGATGAACTATGCCCAGACGAGCGGGCTCGGCTTCCTGATGGCGCAGGCGGTGTTCGCCTCCATTCCGATCCTGATCGTCTACATCATCTTCCAGAAGCAGATCGTTCGGGCGATGGCCGGGGCGGCGGTTCGATGAAGCGGATCTTCTTGCTGTTCCTCGCCGCGCTCTCGCTCGCCGGCTGCGGCGACAGCGACGGCAGAACCGAGATCGTCGTCCAGCGCTTCTTCGGCGAGTGCGGCGCGCTCTACGGCCAGAGCACCGACGTTCGCGCCGCCGAGGGCGAATGCGGCATCCTCACCACCCTCATCAACAAGTTCCAGGCGGAAAATCCGGATATCCGCCTTCGGGTGAACGTGGTCGCCTGGCCAGGATATCCGCAGCTGTCGGCGCAGATCGCCGCGGGTGATCCGCCGGACCTCGTCACCATGCACCAGTCGGTCATCTCGGACTATCAGGGCAGGGGCCTGCTGGAGCCGATGGACCCCTTGCTTCGCGAGGCCGGGTTCGGTCCGGAGACGTTCACCGAGGCCGGGCGGGCTGGAGTGATCAAGGAGGGCAGGGCCTATGGCATGCCCTGGGATACGATCGGCCGCCTCTGGCATATCAACACCGGCCTGATGCGCCAGGCCGGGCTGATGGACGGCGATCGTCCGATCCTTCCCGATTCGCCGCAGGAGCTTCTTCAGCACGCGCGCCGCTTCAGGGAGGCGACCGGAAAGCCCTATCTCATCCAGGCCCAGGTCAATGCCCCCGATTATTTCGTCGCCAATCTCTACACCTATCTGCTTGCCCAGGACGCCGTCATCTTCCCCGACGAGCGGCACATCCGGATCAACACGCCCCAGGCGCGCGAAATCGTCGAACTCTACAGGCAGTTGAACGCCGAAGGGCTCACCACCCGCAACCAGGATTTCCCGGCCGCCACGGCGGCGTTCATGAACGGCGACGGCGGGATCTTTCCGACCGGCACCTGGATGATCGGGCCTTATGACGAAGAGGCGGCGAAGCCGGGGCGGCCGCTCAGCCAGGGTTATGCCGTGCTTCCATTCCCGCGGCTCTGGGGCCGGGAGGCCGCATTCGTCGACGGCCATGCCTGGGTCATGCCGAGTGCCGAGCGATCGGCTCGGGAAAGGGAGGCCATCGCCCGCTTCCTTCGCTTCCTCGCGCGCCACAATTATGAATGGACCCGCACCGGCCACCTGCCGGCCTTCGAAGCGGTGCTTCGGATGCCGCAGTTTCGCGCCCTGCCTCATCGAAGTGACATTGCGGCGATGGCGGCGACCGGCAGGCAATTGCCCGATTACGTCCAGCGCCAGTCGGCGATCCAGGGCCTGATCGGTGAGGAGCTTGAGGCGGCGGTGACCGGGATCAAGCCGGTAGAACAAGCGCTCGCCGACGCCGAGCGGCGGGTCAACGAACTGCTTGGGCAGGCGCTCTAGCTCAGCTTCTGGAGCCGGCCTCGTCGATCAGGACCATGACGTCGGCGATCAGCTCCGTCATGGTTGCCCGTGCGGCATCGGGTTCATGGCCAAGAATGGCGGCAAGAACGGCATGATGTTGGGGAAGGCTGGCGGTCCGGCCCTTGAAGCGGTTGGTGAACCGGATCGAGGTTCTCAGCGCCGTTTCCACGACGTCGCGAAACTGCATGTAAAAAGGGTTGGCTGACGCCTGCATGATGGCGATGTGGAAGGCGATGTCCGCTTCCAGCGGATCGTCGTTGCCGCTCTCGGCGGCTTGCATCCGCGCATAGCCGTCTTTGATCGCGCCGAGCCCGGCCTCGTCGGCCGCACGTGCCGCCAGCGCAGCGGCGGCCGGCTCGATCGCGATCCGCAGTTCGGTGAACTGGCGCAGGAGTTCGAGCGAGAATTTGCGCTCGAGCAGCCAGCGGAGCACGTCGGCATCGAACAGGTTCCAGCTCGACGAGGGCTGGACGCTCGTGCCCTTGCGCGGGCGGGCCGTGAGCAGCCCCTTGGCGGTGAGCATCTTCACGGCCTCGCGAGTGACGGACCGGCTTACCGAATGCTCGCGGGCGAGTTCCGCCTCGGTTGGGAAGGGGCGCCCGTCATAGTGGCCGGTGACGATCGCTCGTCCAAGGCTGTCGAGCAGGGCATAAGTCAGATTGCGGCCCGTTCCGCTGGAAGGCTGCAGCTCCGACCGCTCACTCGCCACTTGCCGTCCTCTCCCTCGATCGGCCTCTTTTCTATCCGATCAATCACAGTTCGGGTCTCGGTGAAAGAGGCCTTCTCCCCTCAGGCGCCTCCGCTCCGAAGCGGTGTGCCGCCGACGACACGGCTGTAGGATAAATCATATAAATGGCTTGTCACCCCGCTCGTGCCAGACCTATAACGACCGGATAAAAAGCCGCCTTGGGCGGTCGATAAACATGGGGAGGATCGCTGATGCGCTCGAGAACTCTTGTCCGCTGTTCGGCTTCCGTTGCGGCTCTGGCTCTCGCCGCCGCGTCACCGGCTCTTGCCCAGTCGGGCACCGCCACTCAGGACAGCGCCGCTCAGCAGCAGGGCGCCGCCGGCGGCGAGACGGCTCAGACCGGTCCCGCTGAACCGACGCAGCTCGCCCAGGCCGAAGAGGGAATCGTCGTCACCGGCATTCGGCGCAGCCTCCGGTCCGCCGAGAATATCCGCCGAAACTCCGAGCAGATCGTCGACGCGATCGTGGCCGAGGATATTGGCAAGCTGCCCGACCTGAATACCGCTCAGACGGCGGCCCGAATTCCGGGCGTGCAGGTCTACCGCCAGGGCGGCGAAGCTCAGAACGTGCTCGTCCGCGGTCTCCCGAATTTCACCACCACCTACAATGGCCGCGAGATCTTCACCGCGGAAACGCGGATCGTCGCGCTTCAGGACTTCCCCTCGTCCAACATCGCCGCTCTCGAAGTGTTCAAGACCTCGTCGGCGGACCTGGTGGAGCCGGGTCTTGCCGGCCTCGTGAACGTCCGCTCGCGCCGTCCCTTCGACTTCACCGACGGCCAGATCGCCGGCTCGGTCTGGGGGCTCTACACCCGCCAGGGCGACGACATCACGCCGAACTTCAACCTGCTCGCGACCGATCGCTGGGACGTCGGCGACGGCGAGTTCGGCCTGCTGCTCAACGTTTCGCGGACGGAAATGCGCTATCTGGACGCGGAAATCTCCAACACCGATTTCCTCCAGACTTTCCGCCGGGAAGGCGACACGCTGGTCGCCGATCCGGCGAACGGGCAGGCGGCGCGGTTTCCCGACATTCAGCGCCTCTTCTACCGTTCCGGCCGCCGGATCCGGCCGTCGGTCAACGCCGTTGCCCAATATCGGCCGAACCCCGACCTGGAATTCTATGCGGAATTCTTGTGGCAGGGCTTCCGCAACAAGATCGACGACCGGCTGCTCGCGGCCGAACTGTTCAACGGCGCCAGCTTCTCGTCGCTCCAGTTCCGCGAGGGCACGAACCTGGCGACGGCCGGTACCGTGACGGCCCCGCCGGGCTCGCTCTTCTCCTTCCAGGGCGGGACCTACAACCGCACCAACACCTACCAGTTCGCCGGCGGAACCAGGATCACCCGCGACCGGCTCAGTCTGGTTATCGACATCGCCCGGACCACCTCGACCTTCAGGGGCTCGACCGAGTCCGTCGATCGCCGCTGGACCGGCGCTCCGACGATCAACTTCAACACCAGCGCGCCGCGATTCGAGATTACCGGGATCGACTTCAGCGACCCGTCCGAACAGTTTTTCGACGGCCTCTATGAAGAAAATCAGAAATCGGCCGGCGATGACTGGCAGCTCCGCGCCGACGCCGAATATGAGTTCGGCGGACCGCTTCTGAGGAGCATCGAATTCGGAGTCCGCTACACCGACCGCGACGCAGAGCGCCGCTTCGGCAACCGGTTCGCAAGGCCGCCGGGGGTGGTGAATGCCTCCCAGTTGCCGCTGGACTTCGAAGTCTTCAACGGCGTCAATTTCGGTGGAACCACCGTTTGGGCGGCTCCGACCTATTCGAGCATCCGGCGAAATGTCGAGGAGCTTCGGCAGCTGGTCGGGTTCAGCACCAGCCCGGTCGAAGACTTCCTTCTCTACACGGCTGACGAGCGCAATCTCGCCGGATATGGACAGCTCAACCTCGGCACCGGGGACACGGACGGCACCCTCGGCCTGCGGGTGACCCGGGTCGAGACTCGGGTTGCCGGGCCTCAGCCGACCGGCATTCCGGAAATCGACGAAGGCAGCGAGCAGACGTCGGTGCTTCCGAACGCGAGCATCCGCTCGCGCGTCAGCCGGATCGTTCAGCTTCGAGCCGCGGTCTCGAAGACACGTACCTTGCCCAACTTCGCCGACCTCAATCCGGCTCTCGTCCTGGGGCCGCCCCCTCCTGGCGGTGTCGGGACGCCCAGCGATCCTCGCCGAGGGTCGGGCGGCAATCCATTCCTGAGGCCGTTCACCTCATGGAATTTCGATGCCGCGGCGGAATTCTATTTCCCCGGCAACGGCTTCGCCTCGATCACCGCCTTCCATCGGGAGCTCAGGGGCTTCATCCAGCAGTCGACCTTCCGGGTCGACGATCCCAATCTCGGAGTCGTCGAGATCACCGGTCCGGTCAACACCGGCAAGGGCCGGATCAGCGGTGTCGAGCTGCAGGGTCAGGTCTTCGCCGATTTCGACTGGGTTCCGGAATGGGCGCGCGGCTTCGGGGTTCAGGCGAACCTCACCTATCTCGATGCCGAGACCGAGCAGCCGGACGGCCAGGGCGGCCTTTCCTTCCAGCCGATTACCGACCAGCTGAACGGCGTCTCCAAGTGGAACTACAATCTCGTCGGCATCTATGAGCGCTACGGCCTGGCCGTGCGCCTCACCTATAATGGCCGTTCCAGGTATCGCGCGACGCAGCAGTTCCGGGGCGGCGGCGAGTTCACCGACGTCTATACCGAATGGGCGCGCCCGGCGGACCGGCTGGACCTGTCGATCAACTATGACCTCAGCGACCGGTTCACCATCTTCGGGGACTGGACGAACATCACCCGCACCACCTTCCGGCAGGATTTCACGTCGGCCCGAAACGGCGCGCCGCTGGCAGAGTTCATCCGCTACCGCCGCTACGACGAAAGCACCCTGTCGCTCGGCGTGCGATTCAATTTCGGCGGATAAGCGGCCCCGAAATCGGATCGGGCGGCTGACGACGTCCCGTCCGGCCTCCTGCTCCGGGCGCGGCGAATGCAGGCCGTAGCGGATCCGCCGATCGGGCCTAGATCAGGCCGGAAGGCCGCGCGCCGGATCGGCGGTGGCCCTGACGTTGGCCTGGCCGCCACCGCTCCGATAGGTGACGGCGCCGATCCTGCGCATGGCCATTCGGGCCCTGGGCAGGATCTTCGGCAGCCACATTCCGGCGACGATCCCCGCCGCGATCAGGCCGCCCCAGATCGGATATTCCCTGCGCATCCTTCTCTCCGTTCCCAAGGGCCTCAACTCGGCGCAAGCGCATCCGCCTCGCGGGCGGCGGCGTGGATGTCTGCGGCGCCGCCCTTGTCGCCGGCACCGGTCCTGCCCGCGCCTGGTCCGGCACCGAGATCGGCACCGGTCGTCGGGTCGGATTTGGGGTCGGACTTCAGCCGCGACATCATCTTCGTGAGCGCCGCCGTGTCGCTTGGCCCGAGCTTGACGCTCGCCGACCCATCGCCGCCTTCGTCTGCCGGAAGCACTTCGTTGAGGTCGTCGACGACCTGCCATTGATCGCCGCTGTTCCAGGGGCCGCTCATGTCGCCCTCGCCCTGGGAAGCGTTGACATACATGTTAGCGTATCGCTCCACTCCGGGAAGCTTTCCGGGCGGGAAATTGTCCTCGATCGCATACAGCGCCTTCTCGAACGACTTCTGGTGAGCGATCTCGCGCGTCATCAGAAAGCCCAGCGCTTCCTTGATCCCGGGATCGTCGGTGATCGCGATCAGCCGCTCGTAGACGATCTTCGCCCGGCTTTCGGCCGCAATGTTGGATCGCAGATCCACCGTCGGTTCGCCCCGGCTGTCGATATAGTCGGCGTTCCACGGAATGCCGGCGGAATCGATCAGGCCGACGCTGCCGCCGAACAGGATCGATTCCTTGACGCTCGTTCCGCTCGATCCGACCATCTGGTAAAGTTCGGCCTCGGCGAGCTGCTGCTCCGTCAGCTGGGCCCGGGCGCCCTTGTTCAACATCGCGATGATGGACCCGATCACCTCGAGATGGCTGAGCTCCTCGGTGGCGATGTCGAGCAGCATGTCCTTCCGCCCGGGATCCTCTTCGGTGAGGCCCTGGGTGAAGTAGCGCATCGCTGCCGCCAGTTCGCCGTCAGCGCCGCCGAACTGCTCCAGCAGCATGCAGGCCAGCTTGGGGTTCGGCTCCGACACTCGAACAGTATATTGAAGTCGCTTGTTGTGCATGAACATTTGCCGGTCCTCGCCTGGGTTGAGGACAAAGCAAAGAATCAGGCCGATTATCGTTCCTGTCGTTCCGGCTCCGGCCCGCAGCATTATGGCTGGACCGGATCAATTCATCGGCAGCCCGTGAAATTTCCGTCAGGCGGGCCTGGCGCCGCCGGGTTTCAGCCTCGCTCCCCCCGCCCGGCGGGACGAAGGCTGGTTCCGATCTGCGGCGTTCCGTCGCGCCAGAACAGGGGGGCGATGTACATGTAGCGGCCAAGCTGCGCCCTTCGGCAGCCGGAGGCGGCGCCGTGCGCGTGAAAGACGATATACTGGCGCCCCCCGGCTTCGAATATGGCCTGGTGCCCCGGGCCGCTCAGGCAACCCGCCTCGCGGTCATTGTAGCTGTAAAGGATGGGGTTCTCGGGCGCATCCGTGCAGGGACCCATCGGCCCCTCGCAGCGGGCATAGCCCATCGCATAGGGAGAAAGCCGCTGATGCTCCTCCCATCCGAAATGGTTCGCCGAGAAGAAGAGCACATAGCGGTCGCCCTGCCGGACCATCGTCGGCGATTCGATGACATGGGCTTCCCATTCCTTGTCGTTGCGAAGCAGAGCCACCGGCTCGCCGGTCAGCGAGAGGCCGTCCGGCGACAGGCGCTGAACGAAGATGTCGGTCGGTCGGCGGAAGTCGGGATGGTTACCGTCATTCTTGTAATAGAGGTAGAGCTGGCCGTCCGAATCGCGAAAGGCGGTCGGATCGATCGTTCCCCCGATTTCGCGCTGGCAGACGAGGGGCTCGCTCGAATCGCTGGTGAACGGCCCGAACGGGCTGTCGGCCGTCGCCACTCCGACGCACTGAAGCTCGCTTCGGCGCTCCTTGGCCGTGAAGTAGATGATATAGCGGCCGTCGTGGCGGATCACTTCCGGCGCCCAGGTCCAGCCTTCGCGCGCCCAGGGCGGAAGGTTCGGCATCGCATCATGCAGCCGGGAACCATCGCGAACGAAGTCCCAGTCGACGAGATTGCGCGAACGGGCCATCTGCACGTTCGCACGCCCCCCTTCGGGGTTGGTCGCATAAGCGAGATATTCGCCATCGTTCGGAAGGATGAAGGGATCGGGGAAATTCGTGCTGAACACCGGCACGAAGGGGTGGGGCTGCCGGGCCGAAGCCGGGCCAAGAAGGGTGAGGGCGGCGACCAGGGCCAGGACGAGTTTACGCACAGCTTTCCTTCCGAAGGCGCGCCGCGACGGCTGCCACAATGAACCTGAACCGGCTATTATCATATAAATCAGCGCACGAAAGGAGCGTGACATGCGCGCCCTCATCCTCCTGGTCGCCGGAACCTTCGCGCTCGCCGGCTGCGCCACGCCGGCGGCCCTGTCCGAGCTTTCCGCCACCTACGGCAATCCGGTGCTCGACAGCGACTTTCCCGACCCGGCAGTGCTTCGCGCCGCCGACGGCTATTTCTACGCTTATGCCACGCAGGGGCGGCATGACGGACGAATGCTCAACGTCCAGGTCGCTCGCTCTTCGGACCTGGTGAACTGGGAGCGGCTTGGCGACGCCTTGCCCGCAAAGCCGGCCTGGGCCAGCCGGACCCAGGATTTCTGGGCTCCCCACGTCTCCGAGCATGAGGGGCGCTATTATCTCTATTACTCGGCCAGGCCCGACGAGGCCCTGACCGATCCCGGCCGCGGCCTTTGTCTCGCGGTAGCCACCGCCGACCGGCCCGAAGGACCCTTCACCGACATCGGCCGCCCGCTCCAGTGCGGCGAAGGCTTCGTCAACATCGATCCGATGGCCTATGACGACCCTGCCACAGGCCGGCAATGGCTCTACTGGGGCTCGGGCTTCGGCCCGATAAAGGTTCGGGAACTCGGCCCCGACCGTGTGTCGTTCGCGCCGGGAAGCCAGGCGATCGATCTCATTCCGGCGGCAGGCGGGGACGATCCCGCCAACTACCAGCGTCTCGTCGAAGGCGCCTGGGTCATCCTTCGCGACGGCTGGTACTATCTCTTCTATTCAGGGGACAATTGCTGTGGCCCGAACGCCCATTATGCGGTGATGGTCGCCCGGTCCCGAAGCGCGACGGGACCTTACGAGACGCTTCAGCAGGCCGCTGGTGAACCGAGCAGCGTGATTCTCGAGGCGCGGGACCGATGGCTCGCTCCCGGACACAATTCGGTGGTCGAGGACGATTCCGGCCAGCACTGGATGCTTTATCATGCGGTGGACACCCGCCAGCCGCGGAGCCTTCCGGCCGACGACGTCAACACGCGCCGGGTCATGCTGCTCGACAGGATGGAATGGCGGGGCGGCTGGCCCCGGATCGCGGCCGGCGGTCCGTCGTCCGGGACCCGGGACGCTCCGTCCGTCCGAACCCCGCAGCGTTAGTCGCGCGATTCGACCTTCCTGTCCTTCGCGTCCGCTCCGGCCTCCGCCGCCGGGGCAAGCTCGAGCACCCAGCCCTGGCCGCGCACGGCAATGATCGACGCGTCGGTGCAGCCGGCATTTTTCAGCTTCTGCCGGATCCTCAGGATGAACATGTCGATCACGGTATCGGTATGGTCGTGATCGGCCCCGTAGAGATGGTGGAGCAAGGCGGCGCGGGAAACGGGCGCGGGCATCTGCTCCCAGAGCAGCTCGAGCACCTTATATTCGCTTTCCGTCAGCGGAATCCGGCGCCGGCCGATCCTTGCCGTCCGGCCGGCGGGATCCATCCGGAAGTGATAGCGCGCCTCGCCAAGGCCTTCGGCGCTACTCAGCTTCTGGACCACCGCGGCGACCAGCCGGTCATGATGGCGAGCGAGGATGGACTCGAGACGATCGTCGATCGAGACGCTCTCCGCGGACTGCCGAAGCGTCGTCACCGCCATCTCGAGCAGGGTCGCTGCCAGGCCGGCCTCCTTCTGGATGCCGTTCAGCCGCTCGCCGCAGGCTTCCAGGGTGGCGATCAGGTCGCGATGGGCATCGTCATTGTCAGCCATGGCGCGCAAGCATGACGAAGGGGAGTGAATGACCGGTAAAGGCCCTTGTTCGGTCGCCCGCGCCGGGCTCAGAACCGCTCGATCGCAAAGGGAGTCAGGTCGAGCTCCGGCGGCTCCCCGGCGACCAGGGCGGCGATCGCTTCGCCGGTGGCGGCCGACAGGGTGAGGCCGAGATGCTGGTGGCCGAAGGCGTAGTGGAGCGAGGGCATTCGCCGGCTTCGTCCGATCGCCGGCAGATAATCGGGCAAAGTCGGCCGGGCCCCCATCCATCTGACCGGCTCGGCAAAGGCGATTCCCAGCGCCTCGAGATGGCCGCTCAACCGCGCCCATTTTCGCGGGTCGGCACCGCGCTCGGCGCGGCCGAACTCGAACAGACCGGCGGCCCGAAGACCGGAGCGAAAGCGGGTGACGATCATCGCCCGCTCCTCGAAGACGACCGGCGGAAGATCGATCGGCCAGTCGCTATGTGCCGCCTGCAGATGATAGCCGCGCTCGGCGATCAGGGGGACTCGATAGCCGAGCGGAGCAAGCAGGCTGGCCGACTCAACGCCTGCTGCGACGACGACCTGGCGGGAACGGAGTCGTTCGCCATTGTCGAGTCGGACCTCGATCTCGCCGCCCTCCTCGCTCAGGCTCGACGCCGAGGCGCGGAGAAATTTTCCGCCCTGCCGTTCGAAGCCCTGGCCGAGGGCGCCCGCCAGCGCGTCGAGATCGGCGATCTGGGCGCTTCCGGAAAAGCGCAGGCCGCCCGCCAGCTTCACGCTCAGGCGTTCGGCGAGCCTCGCCAGTTCATCGGCGCTCGCCTCCCGAAAGGTCACCGTCCCCGTGTCGGTCTCGCTCCAGCGCCGTCGTCCCGCTTCGGCCGCCCGGACGCTCTCCCAGACCACATAATGGCCGTTCTCGATCAGGAGGTCGGGGGAGCCGAGCCGAGCGAGCTGCCGCTTCCAGGCCGGGATCGCGCTGGCCATCAACCCCGTCAAGGCGGCCTTGCCGGCGGCAAAGCGGCGGGGTCCGGAGCAAGCGAGGAAGCGAAGGGCGAAGGGCAGCCAGGCGCCGATCTCCGCCAGCGGCAGCGATACCGGACCGCCTCGCCAGTAGAGCTGGGCCGGCAAAGCGCGCAGCGTTGCCAGCGAAGCCAGGGGCTCGACCTGTTCAACCGCGACGTGGCCGGCATTGCCGACCGACGCGGCACGGGTGGAGCAGGGGTCGACCAGGACGACTCCGAGCCCGCGATCCTGAAGGCTCAACGCGCAGTTCATCCCGATCACCCCGCCGCCGATTACGATCGCATCGCGGGCTGACATTGCCGAGTTCATATCGTATACGATTCGGCGCAGCAATGGAGGAACGCTTGAGTGCAAGGCCGCTGTGGCACGGAGTCTATCCCGCCGCCACGACCCAGTTCGCGGAAGACCTTTCGGTCTCCCTTTCCGAAACCCGGCAGGTGCAGAAGGCGCTCGTCGACGACGGCGTCGACGGACTCGTCCTGCTCGGCACGTGCGGTGAGAACAATTCGCTCGAGCCTGAAGAAAAGCGCGCCGTGCTCGAAGCGGCCGTCGACGCCGTCGGCGGGCGGGTTCCGCTGGTGGCCGGAGTTTCCGAACTGACCACGTCCCGCGCGGTCGCTTTTGCCCGGGATGCCGAGTCGATCGGCGTGAACGCCCTGATGGTGCTGCCGGCGATGGTCTATGTTCCCAGGCCGGAAGAGCTTGAAGTCCATCTTCGCGCGGTGGCCGAGGCGACTTCGCTGCCGATCATGCTCTACAACAATCCCCCGGCCTACCGGGTGACGATCGACCTGGCCGTCCTCGAGCGGCTGGCGGACGTGCCCAACATCGTCGCGATCAAGGAAAGCGCGCCGGATCCGAGGCGCTTCACCGACATCATCAACCGTTTCGGGGACCGCTACACTCTGATGGCCGGCCTGGACGATGTCGCCCTCGAGGGACTGGTCCTGGGCGCTTCGGGCTGGGTTTCCGGCCTGACCAGCGCCTTCCCGCGCGAATCGGTCGCCCTTTTCGCGGCCGTGGAACGCGGCGACCTGGACGAGGCGCGCCGGATCTACCGCTGGTTCATGCCGCTGCTCCATCTCGATGCCGAACATGATCTGGTCCAGTCGATCAAGCTGGCCGAACAGGTGATGGGCCGGGGCTCGGAACGGGTCAGGATGCCCCGCCTGCCGCTCAGCGGCGCCCGCCGATCCCAGGTGATCGCGATGGTCGAGGAGGCGGCCGCGACCCGTCCGACGCTGTCCCAGGCCGACGCCGCCCTTCGACAGGCTCAAGACGCCGCCTGATGCGCCATACCTTCTTCTGCATCGATGGCCATACGGCCGGCAATCCGGTGCGGCTCGTCGCCGGCGGAGCGCCTCTGCTCCGCGGAGCCACCATGGCCGAGCGACGGCAGGACTTCCTGGCGCGGTTCGACTGGATCCGCACCGGGCTCTGCTTCGAACCGCGCGGCCACGACATGATGTCGGGCGGCTTCCTCTACCCGCCCACCCGCGAGGAAGCCGATTGCGGAATCCTGTTCATCGAGACGAGCGGCTGCCTGCCGATGTGCGGCCATGGCACGATCGGAATGGTCACGTTCGCGCTCGAACATGGGCTGGTCGAACCGCGCACTCCGGGAAGGCTTCGGATCGAGGTTCCTGCCGGCCTGATCGACATCGACTATGAAACGGCCGGCGAGAAGGTGACTTCCGTCCGGATCCGCAACGTTCCCTCCTTCATCGCCGAGCGCGGCCTGGAGATCGAGGTGCCGGGTTTCGGTGTTCTGGCGGTGGACGTCGCTTATGGCGGCAACTTCTATGCGATCATCGAGCCGCAGGGCCCCTATGGCGGGCTCGACGCTCTCGGCGCCTCGCGGATCGTCGAGCTCAGCCGGACCGTTCGCCAGCTCGTCCGCGATCGCTTCGAGCCGGTCCATCCGCTCGACCCGACGATCCGAGGCGTCACTCATGTCCTGTGGGCGGATTCGCCCAAGGGGGAAGGCGCCGACGGCCGCAACGCCGTCTTCTACGGCGAGCGCGCGATCGATCGCAGTCCGTGCGGGACCGGCACGTCCGCCCGGCTCGCCCATCTCGCCGGAACCGGCCGGCTGCAGCCGGGCGATCGCTTCGTCCATGAAAGCTATATTGGCAGCCGGTTCATCGGCCGGATCGAGGCGGAAACCCGGGTCGGCGACCGGCCGGCAATCATTCCATCGATCGAGGGATCGGCCATCGCGACCGGCTTCAACACGGTCTGGATAGACCGCGCCGACCCCTTCCACGCGGGCTTCTCCGTTGTCTGACAGCCTGGTCGATCGGCTGCGCGAGCGGATCCTCGCCGGGATCGTCGCTCCGGGACGGCCGCTCCGGCAGGATGCGCTCGCCGCCGAGCTCGGGGTCAGCAAGATCCCGCTTCGCGAAGCCATGGCTCGGCTCGAAAGCGACGGGCTGATCCGCTCCGAGGCCAATCGCGGCTATTTCGTCAGCCCGCTCAGTGCCGAGGAGGCGACCGAGGTGTTCGAGCTCCGGCTCAAGCTCGAGCCTGCCGCGGCCGCCCTCGCCGCGTCACTGGCCGATGCCGGCGACCATCGGCAGGCGCGCGATCGCCTCGACCAGCTCGACAGGATCATCGGCGGCCATGGCGAGGGCGTCGGGTTCGCGAACCGGGCGTTCCACCTCGCTCTGCTTCGGCCGGGGCGCCAGCCGATTACCTGCGACATACTCGAGCGGCTTCACCTCCTTTCGGAGCGCTACGTGCGCAAGCATCTGGAGCCGCTCGGCCGCGACGAGCGCGCGAGCGCGGAGCATCGCGCCTTGTTCGACGCCTGGTGCAGACGCGACCAGGACGAGGTCGAGCGCCTGGTGGAAGCGCATATCCGCCAGGCACTGGAAGATTTGCGACGGCAACTGCCGGCCGAATGAAAAAAAACGAAACGGGGGGAATGAGGATGACTGGATCGCTGCTCGGACCGATAAAGCCCATCGACACGCACGCCACGCTTGCCGAGCATCACCGACTTCGTAAATCGCTCAGCTGGCCGCATCTCGTTGCGCTCGGGGTGGGCGCCATTGTCGGTACCGGCATCTATACCTTGACCGGCGTCGGCGCCGACCGGGCCGGCCCGGCGGTGATCCTCGCCTTCCTGATTGCCGGTGCGGTCTGCGCCTGCGCCGCGCTGGCCTATGCGGAACTGGCCACCCTGATTCCTACCTCCGGAAGCGCCTACACCTACACCTATTCGGTGGCCGGCGAGACTCTGGCCTGGGTGGTGGGGTGGAGCCTCATCCTTGAATATTCGGTGGCCTGCAGCGCCGTCGCGGTGGGCTGGGCCGGCTATCTGGTGGGATGGCTGCAATCGATCGGAATCGGCTTGCCGCCGGCCCTGCTCGCCGGACCGCTGGCCGATTCCAGTCCGGGCCTGATCAATCTTCCCGCCGTCCTGGTGTCGCTCGCCGTGGCCGGAATGCTGATCGCCGGCACCAGGGAAAGCGCGACCCTCAACATCATCCTCGTGATCATCAAGCTCACCGCGCTCGCCGCCTTCGTCGTTCTGGCCCTGCCGGCGTTCAACGGCGCCAATTTCACCCCCTTCATGCCCTATGGCTTCGGAAGCACGGTGGATGCCGAAGGAACGACCCGGGGGGTGATGGCGGCGGCTGCGATCGTCTTTTTCGCCTTTTACGGCTTCGACGCGGTCGCGACCTCGGCCGAGGAGGCCAAGAATCCCGGCCGCGACCTCACCATCGGAATCATCGGATCGATGATGATCTGCACGATCATCTACATGGCTGTCGCGCTCGCCGCGGTGGGAGCGCTCGACTACCGCCAGCTCGGCGATTCTGCCGAGCCGCTGGCGCTGGTGCTTCGGACTCTCGACCAGCCCTTCGCCGCCTGGGCCGTGGCGATCGCCGCGCTCGTCGCCCTGCCCTCGGTGATCCTGGTGATGATGTATGGCCAAAGCCGGATCTTCTTCGTGATGGCGCGCGACGGCCTGCTCCCCCGCGCCTTCAGCCGGGTTTCGCCGCGCAGCGGAACGCCGACCCTGATGACCGCAGTGACCGGAGTCGCGATCGCTCTGGTCGCCGGCTTCTTCCCGCTCGCCCAGATTGCCGAACTCGCCAATGCCGGAACGCTGGCCGCCTTCATCGCGGTGGGCGCCTGCATGATGGCGCTCCGGCGCACCCGTCCCGACCTGCCGCGGGTGTTCCGATGCCCCGCCCCCTATCTGGTCGGATCTCTGACCATCCTCGGCTGTCTCTATCTTCTTTTCAGCCTTCCGGGCCTGACCCTGGTCCGGTTCCTGATCTGGAACCTGATCGGGCTTGCCGTCTATTTCCTTTACAGCCGGTCGCGCAGCCTTGCCGCGAAGGATCGGCCGGTGACCGGAATCTAGACGCTGCCGGATTCTCCTTGAACCGTTCGGGCTGATGACCCGGGCGCCGGGCCCCCGGCTTGGCTGCGAATTTCCGGGGGACGTTCGCACCGGGTCATTGTCGAAACCCGACTTCCCCTATTTCCCGGAAGAAGAAGGGAAGCCCTTCGACAAGCTCAGGGCGAACTTAATCTAGGTACTTTCAATCGTGAGGGCGTCTAGACGGTCTCGGGCCGCAGCAGGCGAAGGCCGAAGACGGGCCCGCCGCGCGCGGTCGGGGTCGAAGGCTCCACCCGGATCCGGACCCGATCCTTGCCGTCGGTCAGCTCCGGGGGAATCGGATATTCCACGTCGAAGAACTCGCCCGGCCGCTCTGCGTGAAGCCGCTGGGTGGCGATCTTCCGCCCCTCGACGAGGATGTCGAACAGCTTGTCGCGCTCGTCGCCCCAATAGGTGGCGTGGAGACTGAGCGGGCCCGGCCGTACATTCGCGGTGAACTCGAAATGGCCTTCGCTGCGGGCGTCGCGACCGCGGCGCCCGCGATAGACGACCGCATAGCTGCGAAGCGATTCGAGGTCGTGCGCACGCTCGGACTCCTCGTCGCCGAGCGCGATGATGTCGACGGATCGGGCGTCGAGCGCGCGAAGGCGCGCCGCCTCGGCCGACCGCTCCGACTGCTCGGCGGCCCAGCCCGTTTCGTCGAAGGTCTCGAAATAGACGGCGGTCCGCCGCTGCCGCTGCTCGAAGAAGGGCGCGAAATCGAGATCGGCCGGCCGGCCGATGCCGCTGGTTCGGAATCGGCCCCGCGATCGATCGACGGCGACGAACCCGGTGAGCGGCTCGGCCGCGACCAAAGCGGGGGCCGGGCCCTCGAACGGCGCGTCGGTGGCGCCGAGGTCGGCCGCGAGCACGACCGGTCCGTGCAGGAGCGCGACCACGGACGGGTCGTCGACCGTCGCCTCGGTGCGCAGCCGCATCGGCAGGTCGAGCGCGATCCGGTCGCCTTGCCGCCATTCCCGGTCGATCCGGAAGTAGCCGTCGCGCGCGGGTGCCGGATCGGCGCGCCCGTTGATCCTGACCCGCGCCCCTTCGCACCAGCCCGGAACGCGCAGGGCAAGCGTGAAGCGTGACGGCCGTTCGAGCCGGTCGAGGCTCAGCATCACCTGTTCGCCGAACGGATAGGCGGTATCCATCCGGACGGTGGCGCCGCGCGCGCTCCACTCGGCGACGGAGGGGATGTAGAGATTGGCGATCAAAGTGTCGTTGCTCTGCCACCAGATCGAATCGCCATGTTTCGAATGGCTTTCCATTCCCGTGCCGACGCAGCACCAGAAGCTGTCGAACGGCGTCGAATATTCCCGATGGCTGCCCGACATCAACGGCACCATATAGGCGAACATGCCGCTCGCCGGGTCCTGCTGGGCGAGGATATGGTTGATGTGCGTCCGTTCGTAATAGTCGAACAGGCGAGCCTCCGGACGCCAGCCGTACAGGTGCCGGGTCAGCTTCAGCATGTTGTAGCTGTTGCAGCTTTCGCAGGTCTGCTCGGTGATATGGCGCGAAACGGTGCGCGGCTCCGGGAAATATTCCCGGTCGGCATTGCCGCCGATCACATAGGAATAATCGCGGGTCACCGTTTCCCAGAAGAAGCGGGCAGCCTCGGCATGCGCCGCGGTGCCGCTGATCTCGTGCAGCCGGGCGAGCCCGATCAGCTTCGGGATCTGCGTGTTGGCATGGATCCAGGGCAGGACATCGCGACGCTCGGACAGGGGATCGAGGATCCGCCGGTGGCGAAGGCGCTCGGCGAGCCGGAGCCAGCGAGGATCGCCGGTGCGGGCGTGGAGCTCGGCGAAGCTCTCGTTGATCCCGCCATGTTCGCAGTCGAGCACGCGCTGCACCTGGTCCTCGTCCAGCGCCGCGAACACCCGCTCGATATAGCCGCCAAGGCCGCTCGCTACGCTCAGGGCCTGCGCGATGCCGCAATGGGCCTGGGCGTCGAACAGGCCGGCGAACAATTTGTGCCAGTTGTAGAAAGGCACCCAGCAGCCGTTGAGGTCGAACGGCATCGACCGGATGTCGCCCCGCACCAGTTCCGCGAAGAGCGCTTTGCCGTCCTCGATCGTCTCGCCGCGGCGGCGGGTGAAGCCGGCGACATAGCCGTCACCATGCGCCTCCTGGCACCGGGCCAGCTCCGCAACGATATGGGACGCGCGACGGCGGCATTCCTCGTCGCCGGTCTGGGCATGCATCAGGGCCAGCGCGCTCAGATAATGGCCAAGGCTGTGGCCGGCGATCGTGTCCGCTTCCCAGCCGCCATAGGCCGCACCTCTGGGTTCGAGTCCGGCGCTCGTTCGGAAGTTGTGGAGGAGCCGGTCCGGCTCGAGCCTCAACAGGTAAAGCCGGTTCGCTTCGAGCGCGTCGAAAAACAGCGACGGCAGGAGCCGGACGGAAGTCAGCGGAAGCGGCCGTACCGCGCCTGGCAGCGACGCCGCCTCGGCCAACGCCGATTTCGGCAGGATCGCCGCGGCGGCGGCGCTTGCGAGCAGGGTTCGACGGCTAAGCTTCAGTGCATCCACGGGCGCCTCGATTGACTCGGAGGAATTTCGTATACGATATTGCGCCCGTCCCAAGCCCGCCAGCCAGAAAGTTGCCGATGCGCTCCACCCTTCACCGCCTCGCTTTTGCCACCGCCGCTGCCTGCGCGCTGTCTCCCGCCGCTGCGGCGCAGCAGCCGGCGGCGGCGACCGCCTCGCGAAACTCCGCCGACGAGCGGCTGCGCCAGCTCTACAATGCGGAATGGGAATGGCGGCGCGAACAGTTCGGGCGGCTGCCCGGCCATGGTCCGGGCGCTCTGGCCGATCGCTGGCCGAGCGTCGCCCCCGCCGCCCAGCAGGAACGGCTCGCTTATTGGGAACGGGTTCTCGCCGAGCTGGACCGGATCCCCGTGAACGCGCTTTCTCCCGAGGAGCGGGTGAATGCGGCCGTGTTCCGGGCGATCATCGAGGAGGATGCGAACGACGTCCGCTTTCGAACCTACGAGGCGCCGTTCACTTCGGATTCCTTCTTCTGGACCTATCTCGCGCCGCGGACCGGCTTCGCCAATGCCGAGGAATATCGCCGCTATATCGGCCGGCTTCGGGACCTGCCGCGCTATTTCGGGGAGCATATCGCCAACATGCGCGCCGGGCTGGAGCGCGGCTTCTCGATCCCGCGCGTGACCCTGCCGGGCCGGGAACGGACGATGGAGCCGTTCCTCGCCGAGGGCGAAGGCAACCCGCTTTACGCGCCCTTCGCGAACATGCCCTCGACCATCCCGGCGGATGAACAGGCGCGGCTTCGCGCCGAGGGCATGGCCGCGATTCGCGAAGCGGCGATCCCCGCCTACCGCCAGCTCCACACCATGTTCCGCGAGGAATATATGACCCGCGCCCGGACCAGTCTCGGCGCTCACCAGATGCCGAACGGCGAAGCCTATTACCGGGCGATGATCCGCAAATATTCGACGCTCGATCTCTCCCCGCGCGAGATCCACGATATCGGTCTTGGCGAGGTCGCGCGCATCCGCGCCGAGATGGAACAGGTGATGCGGCGGGCGAACTTCCAGGGCACCTTGCCCGAGTTCATCCAGTTCCTCCGGACCGATCCGCAATTCTATGCGCGCACCCCGCGCGAGCTTCTCGCCGCCGCCGCTTATGTGGTGAAGAAGGCGGACGGCGTGCTCGGCGAGACGATCGGCACGCTGCCGCGCTACCGCCACGGCATCGTCCCGGTTCCGGACGAGATCGCGCCGATCTACACCAGCGGCCGGGGCGGCCTCGAAAACTGCATGTTCAACACCTACAACCTGCCGACCCGTCCGCTCTACCAGCTGCCGGCGCTCGCGCTTCACGAATGCACGCCCGGGCACAGCTTCCAGGCGGCGCTGGCCCTGGAAGGCCCCGATCGGCCCGAATTCCGGCAGCAGACCTATTTCTCCGGCTATGGCGAAGGCTGGGGCCTCTATGTCGAATGGCTCGGCACCGTCATGGGCATCTACGAGACGCCCTATGAGGATTTCGGCCGGCTGAGCTACGAGATGTGGCGCGCCGCCCGGCTGGTCATCGACACCGGCATCCATGCCTATGGCTGGACCCGCGACCAGGCCCTCCAATATCTGCGCGACAATACCGCCTTGTCGGAGCTGGAGATCGTCAACGAGGTCGACCGCTACATTTCCTGGCCCGGCCAGGCGGTCGCCTACAAGCTCGGCGAGCTCCAGATCCGCCGCCTCCGCGCCGAGGCCGAACGCGAGCTCGGCCCGCGCTTCGACCAGCGCAAGTTCCACGACGCGATCCTGGAGCTCGGCTCGGTGCCGCTGCCGACGCTGGAGGAGCGGATCCGGCAGTTCATCGCGGAGAGCCGGCGGGGTCAGTAGCGTAGCGGCTGCTGGATGCCTGCGCCTCGCGTCCAGGGGCGCGCAGGCGGTGGGTATACTTGCGGATAGGTAACCGAGTGGAGGACCGAATGAGTTGGCTTGACCCCTTCCGCAAGATGGGCAGCCGAGCCCGGGCTGAAACGCATGGAGCTCCACCGGCCACGGCGCTCGACCTGCCGGCCAAAGCGCTGAGCGCTTACGAACGCACGATCGTTGCAGACGTTCGCGAACACGGATGGTTCTGCACGCACGTTGTCGCTGACAATGGGCAGCCGAGCTTTACCTATACCACCGGCTTCTGCCTGACTGCAGGCGCTCCCGAAATCATCGTCTTTGGGCTTCCAGGACGGACCGCCCATTCCATTTTCTGGGACATCTTCAGGGGGGGCGTGGCTGGTAACACTCTCCCGGTCGGCCGCCCTGTCGAGGGGATCGCCGACGGCGTTCGTGTCGCCTTCTTTCCGGTGAGTTCAACCCATCGCGACGAGTGGCTTCTCTCGTCGAAATGGTTCTACCAGGACAGCGACTTCGCCTGCCTGCAGCTCGTTTGGCCCGACAGTCTCGACAGGTTTCCCTGGGATCAAGATTTCGAGGAGCAGTTCCGCGCCGACCAGGTCGACCTTACCGAGCTTGGATGGAGTGCATCATTGGCGAATTGAAAGTGCATCCGAAGCGCGGTTGACGAGGCTGGGCCGTTCGCAGCGTATCCCGCCGCCGCGCGCCGAGGCGGAGCGCGATCTCGGCCCCCGCTTCGACCAGCGCAAGTTCCACGAAGCGATCATCCAATTGGGCTCGGTGCCGCTGCCGACGCTGGAGGAGCGGATACGCCGTTCATTCAGGAGAGCCGGCGGAATCAGTCGCGCGCGCCGTGCCCGCGCTAAGCAGGAGCCGAGTTTTCGAGCCAGTTAAATGTCGGCTTCTGGCCGTCAGCCGACCGGCGGCCGTTGGGTTGCCAAGGCATTAGCGGTCGCACGCAGCTACGTGACTCCCGCACTCGGTAAAACAAAGGCGTCAGATGTTACGCTCGTCCCATGCGGGCGGCACGAGGAAGCGGTTGCGACGCCATTCCTCGACGATCGAAGCCTCAAACCAGTCATTGGCGAGATGGGCGTGATCGAGCACGATCAATTGCAGACCTTCGATCTCCTGACAGGCGCGGTGCATTAGTTCGAACAAGGCCTGCACAGCGTGACGGTCCTTGTCGTCAAGGGGATCAAGACTGCCCTCCTGATCGCGCTCGGCAGGATAATGGGCTTGGCTCGGCTGGTCAAAGATCAGCGTTGCCGGCACCGGCCGATTGCGCTTTCTGAACCACCAGTGCAGCGCGAGATAAGTGAGCACATGATAGCCTACCCAGTTCTCGCCGCTTCCCATCCGATTGAGCGGTATTGGGCCGTCGAGCGTGTCGGCGACCACGGTGAGCTTCTTGATGTCGAGCCGAAGCTCGCTGCCGCTATGCTCGAGATCGAGGGATTCGGCGAAGGCTGACATCTGCTTGCTGATTAGGTTGAGATAGGTGTCAAGGCGCTGGGCGACGTCGTCGGCATTGACGGCGGTCTCAAGCGTCTCGACCTTGCGCTTCGCCGTCTCGATCATCGGCCCCAGATCGGAGTCACTCTCGCTTGGGCGTACCGCATCCAGAAAGGCACCGATCCGGCCGATGACGCGTGCTTGGTCCACCAACAAATCCTGCTGAGCCTTGGCCCGGGCGTCGTCCGCGATCAGCCGCGACAGCGAGTTCTGCGCCTCGACCAGTTCACGTTCAAGTTCTCCCTTTCGCTGCTCCAGCCTTTCAATGTGACGTTGAAGGTGCGGCTGCTCGACTTCGACCGCTGCGAGCTGATCGCCCACCAAGCGCAGCGCATTGGCGACCTGTGCGGCGCCCGGTGTCGGCACATCGAGCGTCGTGTCGCACAACGGACAGCGATGACCGTCGGCTTCGACCTTGAACAAGCCGATCGAACTGAGGCGAGCCCGCTGTTCATGGCCTTCGCGCGAATAGGCGCTCTGTTCCGACAGCATGAGCCTCGAGGCCCGAATTTCTTCGTTCACCCGTTCGAGACCGCTCCTGAGAGTAGCCTGTTCGCCCCGCAGCCGATTGATGGAATCCCCGAAGTCGGGCAGCGCCGCTGTGGTGGTTAGATCGGTGCGCGTAGCGCGGTCGAGTACTTCCAGCGCGGTATCTATCTCGACCGGCTCATACTCAGGCACGATCAAACCGACACGTTTGCCGTCCGTGACCAGCCTGCGGATGCGGGCCATGTCAACGTTGCGTCCCTCATTTTGCCGCTGGGCGCGCTGCTCAAGTTCGCGCAAGGCTTCCCGCGCGAGATCGAGCTCGTGCTGCCGCAGGAAGTGCTGTTCATCAACCGCGCCCACAAAATACGGCAGAGTATCCTTGATCGCCTGCGGGATGAATTGATCGCCCTGTCGATGGAAGAGCCGGTCGCGGTTATCGATTTCATCCTGTTTCTGGAAGCAGAGGAACAAGGCGTGCCGGATCGTTGCCTGCAACGGCAGCCGCGTACCGCTCTGCGGCCTGTGTTCATTCTCCGAGATGCCGACGAAACGCGACAACAGGGAGATGAGCTCGGCCTCGACCATGTTTCGCGCGAGTTCGTCGAACGCCGGCGCCGCGTCGAACGTACCGCGGCGGACATAGATATCGCCGCCAGTATCCGTGCCGGGACCCGGATTCTTGCGGGCGACGAACAGCTCATCGTCGCCTTTCAGCAAGCGCACCGCGAACCAAGAGATGCTGCGCCGGATGACGCCCTCGGCCACGTTGCAGCTGCTCCGGCCAAGGCAATAATCGATGATGTCGATGATTGCGGACTTACCGGTCTTGGAGTCGCCGGTGATGACGTTGAGGCAGCCGCTCTTGAAAGTGAGCTCGCGCTGCTCGCCCGAATGCGAATAGAGTACGATCGCCCCTATGCTCATGCTCATGGTTTGACCCCCCAGGCGGCCATGATCGTCGATGTCGTGCCAGCCTTTGCAAACCAGCGTCCAAGCAAGCGCGTCGCGGCGATGCACTCGCGGGCGTCGTCGGTGAGAGCATCCTCGAAGCTTTTCGCGACGACCAGCGGCTTTGAGCCGAGCGTGACCCCGCCATCGTCGGCGAAAGCGATTGCGCCGCGATCGATCGCGAAGCGCAGCGCTTCCTGCGCGACCGGCCGTAGCGAGCGGGCGCGTTCCGCGAAGCCGACTAGCACCTGCGGATTGCGCTCACGCCATGAATAGAGTGACGTGAGCGTCGAGCCCGGCAGAGCGCGCCGAGTCTTGCAATGGAGCGCGATCGAAAGAACACAGAACAGCAGGGCATAAGGGGCGGCCGCTCCCTTCGCCTTCTGATACTCCTTTACGAACTCGTGCAGCGCCGCAGCGCAGAAGGCGGGGTTGAACAGATGCGCTTCTTCGCGCGGACGTTTATCCCACGCCAGCAGGCTCATGCGGCCTTGTCCTTGGCGCGAGTGCCGAACATCGTACTGTGATCGGGATGCCAGCCGACCGTCACGCCGTCGGCAAGGATCTGATAGGACCCCGTGCACAGCCATTGTTCATGGCGGTTGCGGAACGGTGCCTGCATGCGGTTGGCCCAGTGGAACAGGTCGCGGCCGAACAGTTTCTTCTCGTCTTCAGTCGAAGGTTTAACGCTGCTTTCGCGGGCAAGGCGCTCCCGCTTCCACCGTTCGACCAGATCGGCATCGTAACGGGCCGCCTCGCCGTCGAGCAGCGCATTTTCCCGCGCCCAGCTCGAACGTTGCGCTGTTGCCCGATAAAAGTCGAGCTTCGCGAGCTCGATCGACTCCTCCGCTACGTCGACACAGCGCATCTGCTGGACGAATATTCGGTCATCGGAGTTGGGCAGATCTTCGGCGGAGACCGCCAGCGTTTCCGGGTTGATCAGCAGCTCGCTGTTGCGAAAAGCCCTGCCGATCTCATCTATCTTCGCGCGTAACGCGAGGAGCGATATTGCGAGTGCGCCCGGTTCGGCGAGCGATGTGACGACTTGCGCGAACCACCACCCCTCAAGATGATCGACGAGGTCCGAGACCTTGCCATCTGGCGCCGAGAAGTAGAGCTGCTCCTCAATCTCGCTTCGCGCATTGGTGATGCTGGGCGCGTTGTCGTGGATACGCATAGCCGCAAGCAGGTTGCTCTGGTCTTGCTCGGACAACGCAAGGAAGGCCTTTCGCCCCGCGGCCGATTCCTGGTTGGTTGAGTCTGCGGCAGCTGCCTGGAGAAGACGGAGCGCCGTCTTCTCTGCGTCTTCGGATGGCCGCGCTGCTCTCAGCAATTCAGCAGCCGAGCCGGCTGGAGCCTGGGCGGTGGTGATGATGGTGAACCGCCGTTCGAATGGCAATTGCGGATCTGCGGCGACTAGTTCGCTCCAGATCCTTAGCGTCTTCCACAGGTCGACGCTCATGTCGGTCAGGCTCGACGGGTTTACGTGGTGCTTGAGCTGAAGTTGTTCTGTCGCCGTGCCGTGCTGCTCAAAGGTGACATCGTCGAAGCGCTCGATCGAGACCGAAAGGCTTGGCTGTGTTTTTGTCTCCAAAATGGCAAGTAGCAGCGCCTCACGACACTGGTACAGATACCCGAGCATCGACCCGGTTGCATTATAGCTCGAAGCGATAGTGCTCCCCCGTCTCGTAATGAAGCGTCCCCCCAGCCTCACAACCTTGTGAACGCTATGCCTCACGAAAAATGTTGTAAAGCACTTCTGCAGGAATGACCCGCTCGGCCCCGATAGAGGTCGCCAGATACATACTGAGCGAATGGCAGCTCCAGGACAGCACGCGATCGGAATGAATGGCCGAGATTGGCGAACGACTGCCGATGCTGCGACTCTGAATCAAGGCGATCTCAAAGCCCGGAATGCCAACGATCATTCAGGCGCGCGTTGCAAAGCAGCCCGAACGACGAGGCCAAAGAATGATAGCTTCCAAGAACCTGCCACCTCACCGGCATAGGTCTCCGGAGAGGCAGGCCGGATGATACCCTAATGCTGAAGGCGGTGAAACTCAGGCCAAGAGAAGGTCCTCTGAGCGCATGAAAATGGTTCTACCTCTGGCGCCTCGATTACGACTAGCCGTTCAGCGGGGGTGACGAATAAGTCGATCAAGAGTGACGCTCATCGCTTCCTCGCCTTCCTTTCACGCTCTCATTGCATCGGGAACATCTGCGTATTTCAGCGCGAGTGAAACCGCCCGCGCGATTGCACAAATGACTCCTCATGTCCCGAAAAACGATGGTCGTTCAGCAAAAGGAGCTTGGTCGGTTACCCACTGATCAACAATGCCTTCATACGTCCAGGATGGTCAAATCGCCCTATCTCTTTGAGAAGATCGAGCGAGGCCACGACGATGTAGTCCATCACGATCACCCTCTCGGAGGGGCTGAGCACCTTCTCAGTGAGAATATTGAGCGGTGTCGAATGAAGAAGCTTACTCGTAAGCCGGTACAGGAATTCATAGTGCTTAAGCATTCCCGCGCGCTCGGCCTGCTCCCGCCAAATCCACTTTCGCTCCGCTGCTTTCGCGAAGTCGGGAGGCAGGTGCGAAGCCAGGTAGGCCATGAGCTTCGCCTTCTTGGCGGCCTGCTCACTTCATGGCGGTTTGTCGCCTCCGCACCAAGCCTGGAACCCTGGACAAGCGGTTCGAACTGCTGGGCCATGGCTCCCGTCATCAGCTATAGGCGATCATCCGTCCGGCGGCCGCGACTCCAAGCCATAGCAACAAGGAGGCCGCAGCCACCGCGCGCTCCAGCGGTGCTGCCTCTCCCCGTCTTTTGCCGCCATGGGGACGCCGAAGCAGATGGAACAACGCCACGTTGCCTAGCGCGATAAGAATCAGGATGAGCTTCAGGTGAAACATTCCGGAAGTAGCGAGCGCCGGTCCGTCTGCCGCGAACAGCAGGCTTCCGCTCGCCGCCAGGATCGCCAGCCCGGCGACCGCGATCGGCGTCAGCGCGCGTGACAGCTCGGCCAGCGGAAGGGAACGCCACAACCCGACCGTCCGCAGATCGACGATTCCGATCCCGCCGACCAGCATGACCAGGCCCAGCAGGTGAACCACGTTGGCGATCGGGTAGACCAGGGGCGAAAAGCGCGCCCAGTCGCTATAGCCGATGGCCTGCAGCCATCCGGCGGCGGCCGACAGCGCGGCTTCCATTCGCCGTCAGCGGAACTCGACGGTGCGCTCGCCAACCCGCAGGCGTTCCAGTCGCATCTCGGGGGTTCCGTCGCTGCGGGCATAGCCGGTGATCGTCACGGTCTGGCCGTTCGAGATCATGTCGGCCGAAAGGCCGCGCGCTTCCATGCGCCGGACCGGAGCAAGAACGACATCCCACTGCTTGCCCTGCCACGTCATCTGCGCGGTGCCGTGCGGATTGCTCCAGGACACGTTGCGGAGCGAACCGGTCAGGGTGATCGGCCGCGTCTCGTCATAGGAACTCCAGCCATGATGGGCATGGACGGCGGCGACCGGCGTAACGGCGAACAGGACGGCGAGTGCGACAGGCATTTTCATGATGTCCTCCCTCGATGACCGCGCGAGCGGGCTCCGACCTCATAGCCTTGCAGACAGCAAACGCTCCAGCTGTTTCGGCCCTGGTACAGCCGCAGACCGACCGGACGGGAGGAGGTTGTACCTCGCACGGCGCAGGACGGTCGAGAAGGGCGGGCCAAATTGACTTGTAACGTCGACTGTGTTATCTCGGCAACACTCGCGAGGGCTGCATCCGGAGAGTGAGGATGCCGCCGCGCCCCGGCATGGGTCGCCCGACTTGCGGCTCTTTGATTTCCGGCCCCGATTTTTCAAAGCTCGCCAGGGCGCCTCTCTTGAGGGCTCGGATTTTGATTTCACCGCGGGTTTTTCAACAGGGATCGGTCGGACCTCGGCGCCTCTCTCCCGCCTCACGTCCGCCCCTCGGCTGGCGTCTGGCGCCAAGCCGACGCCTAGCAATCAGCCAGCTGGGGATCGACTGCCCTGTGGGCGCGCGCGCTCTATGCCCCGAAATCCGCCGCAGAAGCCGCAACAGTGGCCAACAGGCATTGACAGGTTCGGACGTTGACCAGCCTAAGCCACCCGTTAATGCTTCAGACGGGGGGCGTCAGAGGTGAGGTCCATGGAAACGGTCGCAGTTTCGACGGCGCAGATGGACAGCGCGGCAGCAGGCGCCGCCCTTGCGGAGCAGATAAATGCTGCGCTCCCGCTGCCCCCGCACGTGATCATCGTCTTCGCAGCGCCTACTTACGATCACCAGCTTTTGCTTCAGGCCCTTCGAGACGGAGCGCCTTCCGCAATCATTGTCGGAGCGTCGTCCGCCGGAGAGTTCACGAACGACACGGTAGGAGTGGGGCTGGCCACCGCCCTTGCGATCCATGACGAGGAGTCGAAATTCACCGCGCAGATCGGCCATAGCTTGCGGCAGGATCCCGCCGCGGCGGCTAAAGAGATCGTTCGGGGGTTCGCAGGCTGTGGAGATCACTCCTATCCTCACCGATCCGCTTTGATCCTTACCGATGCCTTGGCAGGCTATGCCGATGCACTGACCGATGCCCTCACGATCGAAACCGCGGGCGAGTATCAGTTCTTCGGTGGCGGCGCCGGCGACAATGCCAGCTTCGAGCGCACCACAGTCTTTTGTGGAACACAGGTGCTTTCGAATGCCGCGATCGCTCTGGAGATCCTGTCGCACAAGCCGCTGGGAATCGGCGTCAGTCATGGCTGGGAACCGGCATCCGAACCCTACCGGGTCACCGAAGCGACCGGTCTGAAGCTCATCAGCTTGAACGGACTGCCGGCAGTGGAGGCCTTCGAGGAACATGCCCGGGCCAAGGGCGAGCATATCGACCGTGCCGCACCCATTCCGTTCTTTCTGCAGAATATCATAGGCATCGACACAGGCAGCGGTTATCGGCTGCGTGTACCCCTCGCTGTCAACAAGGACGGCTCGGTTCACTGTGCTGCGGAAATTCCCACCGGCAGCCTCGTTCGCATCATGAAGAGCCCACACGAGTCGGCGGCCGAGGCGGCTGAACGCGCCACCGATGCGGCGCTCGCTAAAATCGGTCCCAACCGGCCAAAGGCCGCGTTGTTCTTCGACTGCGTCGCCACGCGGCTGAGATGCGGCGATCATTTCAAAGCTGAAGTCGATGCGGTCACGAGCCGGATCGGGGACGCTGCGCTCGCGGGCTGCAACACCCACGGGCAGATTGCCCGGGCTGAAGGGCAGTTCGAAGGATTTCACAATTGCACTGCGGTCGTGTGCGTGTTCGCGGATTGATCGGTGCTGTTCGACATCAATGATCTTGCCAGCCGGCTCGCAAGGCCGGACACACGTGCCCAGGAGGCGAAGCGCATTGCGTGCGAGCATGGGGCCGAAGCCTTCCTCGTCTTTGTGCACGATCCGGAGATCGGCGCACTGACAGTCGCACCCGGATTCCCGCAAACACTACCCGGCGGGCCGTTGTGGCGTGCCTTTCTGAAGGAGCGCCCGGCTCCCGGCACCCCGTGCACGTTGCAGCTCCCCTTTCCCGATCAGGACACGCTCAAGCCGGCGCAGTGCTTCGCCTATGGCCCAGTCGTCTTTCTGCTGATTGGCGGAGGGTGCCGGCTGCCGATCGAGCGTTTCGCCGATGCCCCCTTGCTGCCGGCGCTGCTGCAAGCGGAGGCGGCGCAGTTGGCGAGCAGCGGCCTCGTCCGCGCCGCGCGCGAGGCCACAGAGCGTGCCAAGACTCTGGCCGGCGCCCTGGATCGTGCGCGAGCGGAGATTGGCAACAAGGCGATCGAGCTATCCGCCGCTCTCTCCCGAGCCGATCATCTTAACCGCGAGCTCACCCGGCTCAATGAGACTCTGGAGCAGCGGGTCGCGGACGAAATAACGGAAAGGATGGAGGTCGAGCAGGCGCTCCGCCAGGCCCAGAAAATGGAAGCGATCGGGCAGCTGACCGGCGGAGTGGCACATGACTTCAACAACCTGCTCACGGTGATCATGGGCAGCCTCGACAGCATCCGGCGTCAGCTGGATGATCCCGCAAAAGAGCTGGACATCAACCACCTTCGCCGCCTGCAGAGCATGGCGTTTCAGAGTGCCGAGCGGGCTTCGACCCTCACCTCAAGGCTGCTCGCCTTCGCCCGTCGTCAACCGCTGAAGCCGGAAGCGATCGACATCAACAAGCTGGCAATCGGCCTCACCGATCTGCTGCGGAGAACATTGGGCGAGAGGATCGCGCTGGAGACGGTCTCCACGCCCGGGCTGTGGCTGGCGAAGGCGGACCCCGCCGAGCTCGAAAGCGCGCTGGTGAACGTCGCCATCAATGCGCGTGACGCAATGCCGGATGGCGGAAAGCTGACGATCGAGACCGCGAACGTGTGGCTGGACGAGAAGTATGTCACGGCACTCACCGAGCCGGTGCCACCCGGTCAATATGTGATGCTTGCGGTCACGGACACCGGTCATGGCATGGACCGGCAGACGCTGGATCGCGTCTTCGAGCCGTTCTTCACGACCAAGGGGATCGGCAAGGGTACCGGGCTGGGATTGAGCCAGGTCTATGGTTTCGTCAGGCAGTCGGGAGGACATATACGGATCTACAGCGAGCCGGGAGCGGGCACCGCCATCAAGCTCTATCTCCCTCGAGAAGTCGATCCGAACGCCGAGGCTTCACGGCCGCAGCTCGAGATTGCCGCGGACGGCGGGTCCGAGACCATCCTGGTCGTCGAGGACCATGATGGACTGCGCGAATATTCGACCTCGGTTCTGCGCGAGCTCGGCTATCAGGTGCTTGAAGCGCCCGAGGGCGACCAGGCGCTGGAACTGCTGAAGACGCGGCAGGATGTGCAGCTGCTGTTCACCGATGTCGTCCTGCCGGGGCTGAATGGACGTCAACTTGCCGATCAGGCGTTGCGGGTCCGCCCCGACCTCAAGGTGCTCTTCACGACCGGCTACACGCGCAACGCCATCGTACACAACGGGCGGCTGGATCAGGGCGTGGACCTTATCAGCAAGCCGTTCACCTTCGCCGCCCTCGCGGCGAAGGTGCGCCAGATTCTCGATCGCTAGCGGCGAGCGCAGCCGAAAGCGGCCGATCCCGCAAGTTTCAGGTCTGGAGGAGGGGCGGCAGGAAAATGAGTCTGACCCGGCAAATCCTCCCTGCTGCTTCAGGCAAGGCGGTCACCTGCTTGACACGGCCGGGGATGGATGATCTGCCCGGCCTGCTCTCGTCGGGCTCAGAGGCTTCCAGCGGCCGCTTTCGAAAGATTGATGCCGACCTTTGAATGGCTGCTTCGGGCGCGAAGTGGATGCAACCAGGTCGGTCCTTCGGCCCTTACGAGCCGCCCCTTGGGCTGGCGACCCGATCCTGTTACAGGCCCGCATGCTGAATCTGAGGGACATCACGGTCCGCCTTGGCGGGCGAACGATCCTTGACGGCGCCAGCGCGGCCTTGCCGCCGCGTGGGCGGATCGGGCTGATCGGCCGCAACGGCGCCGGCAAATCGACGCTCGTGCGCGTCATCGCCGGGATGCTCGATCCCGACCTCGGCAGCGTCGAAATGCCGCGTTCCGCCCGTCTCGGCTATATCGCCCAGGAAGCGCCGAGCGGCACCGCGACCCCGTTCGAAACGGTGCTCGCCGCCGACACCGAACGCACCGCCTTGCTCGCGGAGGCCGAGCACAGCCACGATCCCGACCGGCTGGGCGAGATCCACGAGCGGCTGAACGCGATCGACGCCCATTCGGCGCCATCCCGGGCGGCGCGGATCCTGGTCGGGCTCGGCTTCGACGAGGAGATGCAGCATCGCGAGCTCGAAAGCTTCTCCGGCGGCTGGCGGATGCGGGTCGCCTTGGCCTCCCTGCTCTTCTCCGAGCCCGATCTTCTGCTCCTCGACGAGCCGTCAAACCACCTCGATCTCGAGGCGGTGCTCTGGCTCGAGGACTTCCTCAAAGCCTATCCGGCGACGATCCTGATCGTCAGCCACGAACGCGACTTCCTGAACAATGTCGTCGATCACATCCTTCACCTCGAAAGGGGCAAGCTGACGCTCTATCCAGGCGGCTACGACGCCTTCGAACGGCAGCGCGCGGAGCGCCAGGCGCAGCAGGCGGCAGCCCGCGAGAAGCAGCTCGCCGAGCGCGCCAAGCTTCAGGATTATGTCGCCCGCAACAGTGCCCGCGCTTCGACCGCGAAGCAGGCGCAGTCGCGGGTGAAGGCGCTGGCGCGAATGCAGCCGATCGCCGCCGTGATCGACGATCCGTCCCTTTCGTTCGATTTCCCGAAGCCGGACGAACTGCGTCCGCCGCTGATCACCCTCGACATGGCGAGCGTCGGCTATGGCGACCGGCCGATCCTCACCCGGCTCAACCTCCGGCTGGACCCGCAGGACCGGGTCGCCCTGCTCGGCCGCAACGGCAACGGCAAGACCACGCTCGCCCGCCTGCTCGCGGCGCAGCTCAAGCCCATGGAAGGCGAGATGGCGGCGACCTCCAGGATGCGGGTCGGCTATTTCACCCAGTATCAGGTCGAGGAACTGAGCAGCGACGATACCCCGCTGGAACATATGACCCGGCTGATGCGGGACGAGAAGCCGGCCGCCGTTCGCGCCCAGCTCGGCCGCTTCGGCTTTTCCGGAGACAAGGCCACCACCAAGGTCGGCAAGCTTTCCGGTGGCGAGCGCGCCCGGCTGGCGCTGGCGCTGATCACGCGCCAGGCGCCGCATCTGCTGATCCTCGACGAGCCGACCAACCATCTGGACGTCGACGCGCGCGAGGCTCTGATCCAGGCCCTCAACGCCTATACCGGCGCGGTGGTGATCGTCAGCCACGACCGCCACATGCTCGAAACGACGGCGGACCGCCTGGTGCTGGTCCATGACGGCACCGCCCGGGAATATGACGGCAGCATCGACGACTATATCCGACTGGTGCTCGCCGGCGACGACAAGGCACCCGGCAAGAGCGACAAGGTCAACAAGAAGGAAGCGCGTCGGCTTGCCGCCGAGGCTCGCGAGAAGGGGGCGAATCTGCGCAAGCGGGCGAAGGAGTCTGAGGCGGAGGTTGCTCGCCTGACCCGCCTTCGCGCCGAGATCGAACGGGCGATGTTCGATCCCTCGGCCGCGGACTCGGAGCTGTCGAAGCTGACGATGACGGACCTCATGAAACGTCGGGCGGACATCGAACGGCAGATCGGCAGGGCCGAGCAGGCCTGGCTCGAAGCCAGCGAGGCGCTGGAGGGGATCGCGGCCTAGCCGCCGTTCGGCTCAGGCGCGCGTGGCGAACCAGATCGTGTGCATCGGGCCCTTGCCGTTCTCCCGGGCCCGGATCCGGACCTCGTCCACCGCGAAGCCCGCCTGCTTCAAGCGTTTCGTGAAAGCCGGGTCGGCGCCGGCCGACCAGACAGCAAGGATTCCCCGCGGCCTCAGGGCGGCACGGGCGCGCTCCAGGCCGAGCGCGGAATAAAGGGCATCATTGCCCTCCCGGGTCAGCCCGTCGGGACCATTGTCGACATCGAGCAGGATCGCGTCGAAGTCGCTCTTGCCGGCTTCGATCAGCCTGGCGACGTCGTCGATCCTGATCTCGACTCGCGGGTCGTCGAGGCAGTCCCCGGTCAGCGCGGCCATCGGCCCGCGTGCCCATTCGAGGATTTCGGGGACGAGTTCCGCCACCACGACGCGCCCGGCGGGGCCGAGCGCCTGCAGCACGGCACGAAGGGTGAAGCCCATCCCATAGCCGCCGATCAGGATCCGGGCGCCGGCCGGATCGCGAAGCCGCTGACAGGCGAGGGCGCCGAGGGCGGTTTCGGATCCGCTCATCCGGCTGCTCATCAGCTCGTTGCGCTCCAGCATGATGATGAAGTCGTCGGCGTGGCGGACCAACCGGAGCGGTGGCCCGCCCGGCACTTCGGCGACTCCGATCAGCTCCCGTGGCTTCACTTCTTCTTCCGGGCCTTCCGGGCCGCATAGCGCGCGTCGCGTGCGGCCTTCCGTTCGGCTTCGCTGGCCTGCGGACGTTCCGCTGGGGCCTCAGGATCGCTCTTCTGCTGAGCCGGCACCCCGGCGGCCGCCTTGGCCGCCTTGGCCTCTTCGGCAGCCTTCTGCCGGGCCGCGCGCCGGTCGGCGGCGGCAGCGTCGCGCGCGGCCCGGACCGCTTGCCGTTCGGCGATCACTCCGGGGTCGGGCGCGGGCTTGTTGCGCAGCTTTTCGAGCGCGTCCTGCTTCGCAGCCCGGGCGGCCGCGATGCGCTCGTTGAAATCGGGGCTCTTGAAGCCGGCCATCTGAACTCCATTGCATCAGGGTCGTCGACTCGACGACCGAAGCGCCCCCCATAGACGACAACTCCGCCCCCGCATCTGGCGATCCCGCCCGGCGCAGATATCGATCCGATCCTGTGCGGCCCGATCCGTTCGGTCGGTCCAGGGCGTTTCAGGCCTCGGGACGGATCACCTGGGCGGAGAAACGCTCCATCTCCTCCGCCTGTGGGCTCATCTGGAGGAGCAGAAGGTCGAGACCAGCTTCCTCATAGGCGGCGATCTTCTCCCGGATCTGCTCGGGCGTTCCGATCAGGCGGGGCCGGAGGCCGCGATTGCTGACGCTATATTCCTGGATCTTCAGTTCGCGCTCCAGCTGGGTGCCGGAAAGCCACTGGTCGAAATTGGCAAAGCCGGGCGGCGGAGTGCCGCCCATGTCGGTGATCCGGTCCACTTCCGACTGCGCCTCGGCCTCGCTGTCGCGGACGATCGCATAGGCGGCCATGCCGAAAATCATCGGCGGCTTGCCCGCGCGTTCGCGACGCTCCCGCATGTCGGCGATCTTGCCCCGGATCACGTCCACCGAGTCGCCGTGCATCACATAGGCGTCGCACTGCTGGGTGATCATCGTCTTGGCCGCTTCGGACTCGCCGCCGGCATAGATGACCGGCTTGCGGCTCGGCTTCGGTTCGTTGACCGCCGAATCGGTGCGGTAGAATTGCCCTTCGAAGCTGAAGCGGGGCTCCGTCCAGAGGCCGTCGACGACCTTCAGCCATTCGGACGTACGGGCGTAGCGATCGTCATGCTGGTCGAACTGGAGCCCATATTGCTGGGCTTCCGCAGCCCACCACGACGAAACGACGTTGAGCGCCAGTCGGCCGTTGCTGATCCGGTCGATATTGGAGGATTGCTTGGCGAAGAGCGCCGGGTGGTGGAAGTTCGGGCGAACCGCGACCATCAGTTCGATCGATCGGGTGACGGCAGCCAGTGCGGCCGCCGTCGACCAGGCATCGAGCGCCGGCGCCTCGACGCCCTTGATGTCGTTCATGTTGAGCTCGGCGATCAGGGTGAGGTCGTAGCCGATCTCCTCCGACCGACGGACGAGGCGGGAGAGATAGTCCCAGCTCGCCTCCATTCCCTCGTCTTTCACATTGCGGAGCCAGCCGCCGAAGACGGGGGCCCAGTAACCGTAGCGCATTCTAGTTGTTTCCCGGGATCAGGGTTTGCAGGTGGTCGACCAGCCGCTCGTGCGGGTCCCAGCCGAGCACGGCCAATGGATCGGCGACGAAGTTCGAAAGGGCATTGATGTCGTAGAAACGGGGCGTGCCGTCGCGATCGTCGATCATCAGTTCGACTCCGCCGACGTCGAGGCCGGCAGCCTGGGCGATCCGCTCCGCCGCTTCGATGATCCCGGCGGGCGGCTCGATCGCGGTCATCCGGATGGCCGCTCGGCCCGGCTGGGCGATGCAGGCGTCGGCGGGGCAGAGATCGAACGAATCGCCGCCGCTTTCGACTTCGATGGCATAAAGATATTTGCCGGCCAGGGTCTCGATCCGGACGATCGTTCCGCCGCGCGCCGGAACATAGTCCTGAAGAAGCAGGACCTTGTCGGGACTTTCCGGAATGGTTCCGTCGGCGACGGACCGGGCCAGCTCCGACTCGCTGGAATAGCGCACGATACCGGCGCCGGAGCCGCCGATATTCGCCTTCACCAGCAGGGGATAGGTCAGACCCTCGCAAGCCGGCAGCAGATCCGCGGCCCGGTGCACCACCCGCGTCTTCGGAATTGCATAGCCCAGCCGGGAGATCAGCGAGAGCTGCCGTGCCTTGGAGGAATCGAGCGCGATCACCTCCGCCCCATTGAGCACGGTCGCACCGTTTTGCGCCCAATGGTCGAGCAGGGCCCCGGCATAGAAGATCCCATGTTCGGCCTCGCGCAGGAAGCTGGACATGGCCACCCGGCTGAGGACGAGCGGCGCCGGAACCGTCTTCGATTCGGGATCGAAGCTGTGGTCCGACAGCCGCACGGCTTCGAAGGAGATGCCGCGGCGCTCCAGCGCCTCGAAAAGCGGTCGGAACCAGCTGGGATGTTCGAAGAGAATGGCGAGATCGGCGCTCATGGGCGCCTCAGATACGTTGCGGTTCGGACCAGACAACCAACAGGCGATTCTTCGCAAGAAACATGCCCGGCAGCCAACCGGCCAGCAAGATCCTTGCGCCGCAGCCGCGTCAGACGAAATGTTCGACCGTGTGGATGGTCAGGCCGACAAGGCCGCCGACGAGCGTGCCGTTGATCCGGATATATTGCAGGTCGCGCCCGACCGCCGATTCCAGCCTGTCGGTGACGGTGCGCGCATCCCAGGCGCGGACGGTCTCCGAGACGAGCTTGACGATTCCATCGCCATAGGAAGCGACGATTCCGCCCGCCGCCCGCCTTGCGAACTGGTTGATCGCCTTCCTGAGCTGCGGTTCCTTCTGCAACGTGTCGCCGAGTTGCCGAAGGGCCTCGCCGAACTTGCCGGCCATCGCCGCGTCGGGATCGCGCGCGGCCTTCAGCAGTCCTGCCCGGCTATTTTCCCAGATCCCGCCCAGCCAGTCGGTCACGGCCTTGTTCTCGATCATCTCGTTCTTCCAGGCCTCGACTTTCGCCCGGGTCTCGGCATCGGCCTGCAGATTCGCCGCCAGCCGGGCGAGGCCTTCCTCGGCCTTGGCGCGAAGCGGGTGGTCGGGATCCACCGCCATGTCGATCGTCAGCCGCCTGAGGCCGTCGATGATCGCCTCCGCCAGCTTCTCGTCCAGTCCGGCCAGGCGGAGGATCCAGCCGGCGCGCTGGTGGACCATGTTGCGGATCAGGTCCTCGTTGGCGTCGAGCGTCCGGCCGGCCCAGGTGACGATGGCGTCGACCATCGGCACGTGCCGATCCTCGGTCATCGCGGCTTCGAGCGTCTGGCCCAGCAAGGGCGCGACGTCGATCGCCTTCATCCGGGCGGCGACGGCATTTCTGACCATTCCGCCGAGCTGCTCATCGTCCAGCGCCTCGAGGATGTCGGCAAGGAGACGGGAAGCGCCCTGGCGAAGCCGCCCTTCCGCGGGAGGCTGGGCCAGGAACCGACCGACGGCTCCGGCGACGTCTACCTGGCGCATCCGCCGGGCGACGACGGAGGGGGTGAGGAAGTTTTCGCGAAGAAAGACGGCCAGAGTGTCGCCGATCCGGTCCTTGTTGCGCGGAATGATCGCCGTGTGGGGTATCGGCAAGCCAAGCGGATGGCGGAACAAGGCGGTCACGGCGAACCAGTCCGCGATTCCGCCCACCATCGCCGCTTCCGCGAAGGCCCGGACAAAGCCCCAGGCGGGATGCTGGTCGAGAAGGCCGGTGGTGGCGATGAACAGCGCCGCCATGCCCGCGAGCATGGCGGTGGCGAGGGCCCGCATGCCCCGCGCGCCCCGCTGGGCCGGGCTGAAGCGATAGTTAAGCGGTCCGCTCATGCGGAGGGAAAATAGACGGCGGCGGGCTTGGTTCAAACCCGCCGCCGATTGAACTCACTCGGCTGGCTGCGGCGCCGGGTGCGCGGGACCATGGTCCTGCGGCCCGCGATAGGTAATCACCCGGCGGAATTTGGGCGCGAGCCACTTCTCGAAGCTGTCGGCCAGGCTGAACGTGGCCGGCACGAGGACCAGGGTCAGCAGCGTCGACAGGAGCAGGCCGCCGATCACGACCACCGCCATTGGCGCCCGCCAGCTCGCATCGCCTTCCAGCGACAGGGCCGTCGGCACCATTCCCGCCACCATCGCCATCGTCGTCATCACGATCGGCTGGGCGCGCTTGTGCCCGGCGTCCATGATCGCCTCGTTCTTCGGCACGCCCTTGGCCATTTCCTCGATCGTGAAGTCGAGCAGCAGGATCGAGTTCTTGGCGACGATCCCGAAGAGCATGAGGATGCCGATGAAGACGGGCATCGAAACGGCATGGCCGGAAATATGGAGCGCGATGGCGCCGCCGAGCGGAGCCAGCAGGAGCGAGCCCATGTTCACGAAGGGCGCCATCAGCCGCTTGTAGAGCAGCACCAGAACCGCGAAGACCAGGAAGGTACCGGAAACGAGCGCGGTCATGAACTCGGAAACGAGCTTCGCTTCCTCCCGCTGCTGGCCGGACCGGGCCCGCTCGACGCCCTCGGGCAGGTTCTGGAGCGTCGGCAACTGGTCCACGACGGCGTCATAGTCGACCACGCCCGGGGCAAGGTCGGCGCCGACCATCACCCGCCGCTCCTGGTTGATTCGCTGGATGATGGAAGGCCCGGCGCCGAAGCTGATGTCGGCGACGACCTTGAGCGGAACCGTCGTTCCCGACGCGGTCGGAACGGGCATGTTCTCGATCGTCGACAGGTTCTGGCGCGAACTTTCGTCGAGCGTCACCCGGATCGGAACCTGGCGGTCGGACAAGGAGAAGCGGGCGCTGGCCTGGTCGATCTCGCCCATCGTCGCGACCCGGATCGCCTGACTCATCGCCGCCGTGGTGATCCCCATGTCGGCCATCAGGTTCAGGCGCGGCCGGATGGTGATTTCCGGGCGGCGCAGGTCGCCGGCAATCCGCGGTGCGCGCAGTTCGGGGCGCTGACGCATGTCCTCGACCAGCGCCAGGGCGGCCTGCTGGAGCTTCTGCGGATCGGACGAGGTGAGAAGGACGGAAACGTCGCGACCGCCGACCCGCTGCGAGTTTCGGAAGAAGACTCGCGCATCGGGAATGTTCTGGAGAAGCGGCGCGACCTGCCGGGTGAATTCGGTGCTGGTGCGTTCGCGGCCCTCGTTGCGGTCCTTCAGCGACACATAGACGGTGGCGTTGCCGGCCCTCACCGAGGCAAAGGCGGATTCCACGTCCGGCTGCTGGCGAACGACCGCGGTGGCCCGGTCGACGACCACGCGCGTCTGGTCGAGCGTCACTCCCGGCGGCATCTCCACCGATACCTGAACGGTATCGTCGTCGGTATTCGGCTGGAAGGTGAAGGGCAGGGTGATGAAGGCGCCGATCGTCGCGATGAAGGCGAGCGCGCCGACGCCCATCGTCTTCCAGCGGTGGCGGAGGGTCCAGCGCAGGATGTCGAGATAGCGGTCCATCAGCCAGCCCTCGCCGTGCGAGGCATGGCCCTTCGCCTTGAGGAAATAGGCGGCGATCATCGGAGTGATCAATCGCGCCACCGCCAGACTGATCAGCACGGTCACGACGATCGTCAGCCCGAAGCTGATGAAGAACTGGCCGATGATCCCGCTCATGAAGGACACCGGCAGGAAGACGGCCACGATCGAGAAAGTGGTCGCGACGACCGGAAGGCCGATCTCGTCGGCAGCGTCGATCGACGCCTGATAGGCCGATTTGCCCATCCGCATGTGGCGGACGATATTTTCGATCTCGACGATGGCGTCGTCGACGAGAACGCCCGCGACCAGGCTCAGCGAGAGCAGGGTCACCATGTTCAGGGTGAAGCCCATCAGGTCCATGAACCAGAAGGCCGGGATGGCCGACAGCGGAATGGCGATGGCGGAGATGATCGTCGCTCGCCAGTCGCGAAGGAACAGGAACACGACGACAACCGCGAGCAGAGCGCCCTCGACGAGCATCCGCATCGACGATTCGTACTGCATCTCGATATACTTCACCGGCGTGAACAGCTCGGCGTAATGGACTCGCGGATCTTCGCGCTCCAGCTCTTCCAGAGCTTCCTTCACCCGGTGGTAGACGGTGACGTCGGAATAACCCTTCGCCTTCTGGACCATGAAGCTGACGACCTGCCGGCCGTTCTGGATCCCGTATGAGGTCTGCTCCGCCCACTGGTCGCGAACATTGGCGACCGAATTGAGCCGGATCGTTCTTCCGCCACCCAGCGAGATCTGGGTCTGGCCCAGGTCCCGGGCGGTGATCGCGCTTCCCAGCACCCGGACCGATTGTTCGGATCCGGCAATCTCCGCGCGCCCGCCGGCAGCGTTCAGGTTGCTGGCGCGAAGCTGCTGATTGATCTGCGAAGCGGTCACGCCCTGGGCCTGCATCCGCGCCGGATCGAGCTCCACCCGGATCTCACGGGTCACTCCGCCGGTCCGGCTGACGATCGAGACTCCCTCGATCTGCATCAGCCGGCGGCTGAGCCGGTCGTCGATGAACCAGCTCAGCTGCTCCACCGTCATCGCCGTGCTCTCGGCGGAGAAATAGCCGATCGGCTCGTCCGCGAAGTCGACCCGGCTCACCTGGGGCTCGAGGATTCCCTCGGGAAGGTCGCCGCGGATCCGGGCGATCGCGTCGCGGACGTCCGAAATGGCCCGCTCTTCCGGCGTTCCGATCTCGAAGCTGATGAACGTGTTGCTGTTGCCTTCGCGGATCGTCGAGTTGATCTCGTTGACGCCGTTGATGGCTCGGACCGCCGCTTCGACCCGGCGGGTGATCTGGATCTCCAGTTCGGGCGGAGCGGCGCCGGGCTGGCTGATATTCACGGTCGCCGCGGGCGCGCTGATGTCCGGATTGAGGTTCACGTCCATCCGCATGAAGGCGATCACGCCCATCGCCAGCAAGGCGGTGAACAGGACGATCGGGATCACCGGATTGCGGATTGCCCAGGCTGAAATGTTGCGCATGGCTAGAACCTATCTTCCGTGACGCCGCGGATCAGCGCCGTACCCGCCGCTCGGGGCGAACCCGCTCGCCGGGGTTGAGGAACGCGCCCGCCGACTCGACCACCTGCTCGTTCCCGGTCAGGCCCTCGGCGATGACGGCGCCGCGGTCGGTAACCGTCGCGATCCGGACGGCGCGCCGCTGCACCGTATTGTTGGGACCGACGATCATCACATACTGCCCCTCGTCGTCCGTCAGGACCGCCGATTCGGGCAGCAGCGGCGCGGTCATCGAACCGGCGCGAATGACGACGGTGGCGAAACCGCCCGGCCTCAGGTCGCGATTGTAGGGCACCAGGACTCGCGCTTCGCCCTGCCGGGTCTGCGGATCGATGACCGGCGAGATCTGCCAGACCTGGCCCTGATAGCTTTCATCGGAACCCACCGGAGTCACGGTGGCGGGTACGCCGACGCTGAGACGCGCCAGATCGGTCTGCGGCAGCCGCGCCAGCACTTCCATCTCGCCGGCCTGGGCGATCCGGAACAGCCAGCCCGATCCTGCGCCGACCACCTGTCCGGCCTCGACATTGCGGTCGAGGACGAGGCCAGCGGCGGGCGCCGTCACGTTGAGCCGGCCGATCCTGGCGCGAGTCGCCGCCAGCTGGGCTTCCGCGACTCGAACGCGAGCGGCCGCGGCGTCGCGGGTCGCGCGCTTGCGATCGACGTCGGCCTGGCTGACGAAGCCGCGGTCGACCAGCGACAAAGCGCGATCCAGCTCCTGCTGGGCAAGCCGCAGATCGGCGCGATTGACTTCGATCTGGGCGGCAAGCTGGGCCGCTTCCTGCGACTGGACCTGGCGATCGATGATGGCGAGAGTCTGGCCGGCCCTGACCCACTGGCCCGGCTCGACGAGAACCCGAACGACCTGGCCGCCTTCGCCGGGAACGCCGACCGGAAGGTCACGGCGGGCCGCAAGGTTGCCGGTCGCCGAGATCGTCGACGGAATGTCCTGGCGTCCGGGAACGATGACCGTCACCGCCGGAAGAGATTGCCCCTGAGTGCCCGGCGGAGGAACGGCCTTCTCGCCGCTTCCGCCAAACAGGAAGACGGCAAGGACGATGGCCAGCAGGGCGACCACTGCGGCAATGATGATGTTGCGCCGGCGGCGCCGGCGGACGATCAGAGTCTGCTCGTCCACGACCACGTCGTCGAGGGCCTCGCGGCGCCATTTCGTCGATTCGAAGTTCATCGCTTTCATCGTCCCCACTCACACCGCACGGCACGCGCCGTAAGCTTTACGGCTGTGTTATATGAATATATCACTTGGAACAAGCCAAAATAAGCGGCGCCCAGTTTCCCGATCGGCGCGCGGGAACGGCGCTTTACAAGCAGTCGAGTCCCTTTACCAAGGCTGAATGTGGGGCCGAGGGCGGCCTGGACAAGGAGCGGAACGATGCCTTCTGAATATATGGCCGACTATGGCTGGCTCGGCTGGATAATTATCGGCCTGATTGCGGGGGCGATTGCCCGTTTGATTACACCCGGCCGCGGACCAAGCGGCTGTTTGATGACGATTTTGCTTGGCGTAGCGGGGGCTGTCCTGGCCGGATTTCTTGGTCGGGAGCTGGGATGGTACGAAGCGGGCGAGGGCGCGGGCTTTCTCGCCGCCATTATCGGTGCCATCCTGATCCTGTTCGCTTTCCGACTGATTTCCGGGCGGCGCTGACCATTCCTTTCGGTTCAGCAACGGTGCAGCCGCCGGTGCGTTATGCGCGGGTCGGGCCGCTGCAATCGGCCACCTACGGAAGGGAGTGAAAGATGATCCGATCGATGATGATGGCCGGGTTGCTGACCGTGGCGGCGGTGCCGGCGGCGGCGCAGCAGCCGCAGGTGGCGCCGGTCACCGGAACCCGCCTCGACGTCGTTGCAACGGGCGAGGTCAACCGGGTTCCGGACATCGTCCGAATCAATGCCGGGGTGATGACCCAGGCGCCGACCGCGACCGAGGCGATTCGACAGAATGCCCAGCAGATGGAGAGTCTGCGCGCGGCGCTTCAGCGCGCCGGGGTCGCGGAGAGGGACATCCAGACGAGTTCGATCAATCTCCATCCCGACTGGCGCCATGCCGAGAACCGCACCCCCGAGCTGATCGGCTACCGTGCCAACAACCAGGTCAGCGTGCGCTTCCGCGATATCCGCAATTCCGGCCGGATCCTCGACGCCCTGGTGGCCGCAGGGGCCAACCAGATCGATGGCCCCATGTTCATGATCGAACGGCCGGAGGAGGGGCTGGACGAGGCGAGGCAGCTCGCGCTGCGCAACGCCCGCGCCCGGGCCGATCTCTATGCCCGTTCGCTCGGCATGCGCGTGAAGCGAATCCTGTCGGTCAGCGAAGCGGGCGTGATGCACATGCCGCCTCAGCCGGTGATGATGCGGGCCATGGATGCGGCCCAGAGCGCATCGACCCAGATCGTTCCGGGAGAACAGACGCTCTCGACCAATCTGACGGTAAGCTTCGAACTCGAATGAGGCGCGTCCCGCGGCGGACCTCCGCCGCGGGCAGCCGATCAATATTTCTGCTGCCGCTCGTAGAGCGATCGGTAATGCTGAATCCGGGTGACTCGCAGCCCCGGCATTCCGGAACGGTCGACCGCCCGCTGCCAGCCGGCAAATTCCTCGAGGGTGAGCCCGTAACGCTCGCAGGCCTCGTCGACGGAAAGCAGCCCGCCATTCACGGCCGAAACGACTTCCGCCTTGCGGCGGACGACCCAACGCGTGGTCGTCGGCGGCGGCAGCGAATCGATGGTCAGCGGCTCGCCGAGCGGGCCGATCACCTGTGCGGGGCGGATTTTCTGGTTCTCGATCATTCGTACCTCAAAACTGCACTCGCGTCGGGCAGGCGATCGGCGGCGCTTCGGCCCGCCTCCCCTCGGCGTGGCCCCGTGTACCGAGCAAGCCTTGAAGGAAGGCTGAAATGCGACGGTAAACGCCGTGGTGAGCAGGGTTTACAGGCCATTGAGCTCGCGTCCCGCTTCGGCACGGCTGAAACAGCCGCGCTGCACCGATGCCGCCCGCCGCCAGCCCGGGCCGGCGAGAAGCAACTCCACCAGAGGCTCGTCCTGACCCGAGCCTTGATCCTGGGAGCGGCACGCCTGCAGCCGAACCATCGCCGCCGAATGCTGGGCGGCGAGCGTGGCAAGCAGGACCGAATGATCGATCCGCGCGGGCTCGCGGTCGTCGAGCATCCGCTCCGCACGGCGAAGAAAGGCCATGTCCATGGGCGAGGCTTAGCGGAAGAGGGTGAAGAGGCGGTAAAGCCTCGCCCCCGGGGTGGGCGAAGCGTCGATCACCTCCTATCTAGCGCTCGATGACACTTGCAGACTTCCAGCTCGACCGGCCGCTCGCGGGGGCACGGATCGTCGTCGCCATGTCCGGCGGCGTCGACAGCTCGGTGGTGGCCGCCCTTGCCGCGCGCAGCGGAGCGGAAGTGATCGGAGTGACTTTGCAGCTCTATGATCATGGCGAGGCGATCGGCCGATCGAGGAGCTGCTGCGCCGGCCGCGACATCTACGACGCGCGCGCCGTGGCGGATCGGCTGGGCATCGCTCACTATGTCTTCGATTATGAAAGCCGCTTCCGCGACAGCGTGATCGAACGCTTCGCCGATGAATATGTGAACGGCCGCACGCCGATCCCCTGCATCAGTTGCAACCAGGGCGTGAAGTTCACCGACCTGTTCAGCCTCGCTCGCGACCTCGGCGCCGATTGTCTCGCCACCGGCCATTATGTGCGACGCGTCGTCGGGCCCAGCGGTCCCCAGCTTCACCGGGCCATCGACCCGGCTCGCGACCAGAGCTATTTCCTGTTCGCGACGACCCGGGATCAGCTCGACTTCCTTCGCTTTCCGCTCGGCTCGATGCCGAAGTCGGAAGTGCGTGACGTGGCCAGGGAGCTTGCGCTTGCCGTCGCCGACAAGCCCGACAGCCAGGACATCTGCTTCGTACCCGACGGGGACTATGCCCGAATCGTGGAAAAGGTGCGGCCGGAGGCAATCCAGGGCGGCGAGATCGTCGACAGGAGCGGGCGAGTCCTTGGCGAGCATCGGGGCTTGATCCACTTCACGATCGGGCAGCGCCGGGGGCTCGAGATCGGCGGACAGCCGGAGCCGCTCTACGTCCTGCGGCTGGAGCCGCAGAGCCGCCGAGTCGTGGTCGGGCCGAAGAGCGCGCTGGCGGTGCGCTCGGCTCGGCTGAGCGGGGTGAACTGGCTCGGCGAAAGCCAGCGTGACCAGCTGACCGTCAAGGTACGCTCGCTGGCGAAGCCGGCGCCGGCTCGCTTCGACGGCGAGCGCGTGGAGTTCGAGCGGCCGGAATATGGCGTCGCCCCGGGCCAGGCGGCCGTGCTCTACGACGGCGACCGGGTGCTTGGCGGCGGCTGGATCGAGGAAACCGTTTCTGCGGAACTCGAGCCGGCCTGACGCCTCGCAAGCGCGTAGAGGATCAGTCCGATCAGGATCGCCGCTACCAGTCCGGCCCAGGACTGAAGGTTGGACTGGCTGGCGGCCCAGATGCAGACCAGCAGCCCGGGCACGGTGATCGCCCAGGCGGAAAGACGCCGAACCGGCGCCTTGTGCAGTGCGGCGATGCTGAAGCCGTAGACCGCAAGCCGGGCGAGGGTGCTCAGCACGGCAAGCCAGACGAAGCTTCCCGACAAAGCGAGCGCGGCGACCACTGTGCCCATGAACAGCACCGAATTGGCGGGCGTATCGAAGCGATGGTGGATTCGGCCGAACCAGCGGGGCATCGAGCCCTGCTCGGTCAGGGCGAAGGTGACCCGCGACGTCGAGGTGATGGCGCTGGACGCATTGCCTGCGACGGAGGCGAGCACCGTTCCGGTGATGAGGATCGCACCGACCGGACCCACGAGTGTCGCGGCGAAGGCGGCGAGCGGAGCCTCCGGGGCAGACCCGGGCGGCATCACTGCAACATAAGCGAGCTGAATCAGGAAATAGATTCCGGCCGTGGCGGCCACGGTGGCGATCAGGGCCCGCGGGATGGTCCGCCGCGGATCGCTCGTTTCCCCCGCTGGCACCGTCGAATTCTCGAAGCCGATGAACGCGTAAAGGATGATCAGCGCGGCGGCCTCGATCGTGCCCAGTTGCGGCACCCCGCCGGGGGCCGGCAGGGCTCCCGCCGTCTCGATCAGTCCCCAGAGTGCGAGCGCCAGCAGGGGCGTCGCCTTCAGCAAGGTGAGCGCGTCCAGCAACTGAATCGCGCGGCGTACCCCGATGACGTTGATCCAGGTGAGCGTGCCGACCAGAAGCAGGATCGTCGCGGCTCGCCCCGTTCCCTCCCCCAAGGGGGCCCACAGCGCGCCCGCATAGATCGCGAAGACGTTGGCGTTTGCGGCCAGGGCAGCCGTGCGGGCAAGATAATAAAGCCAGCCCGCCTGAAACGAGACGAGCGGACCGAAGGCGAGGGTGTAGGCGACCGGGCCCCCGGACTGGGGGTGAAGAGCCGCCAGTCGGGCGAAGGGAATCGCGATCAGCAGGATCAGCAATCCGAAAGCGGGAAACAGCCAGGGGCTGAACGACCCGAACTGGACGTGAAGGAGAGCCGGCAGCGCGAAGATGCCGGCTCCCACGATCCCGTTGAAGGAAAGGAAAGCAGACCCGAAAAAGCCGATGTCCCGCCGCAGCGGCCTGTCCTCGTCCCTTCTCATCGCCCCAGGTTGGGCGATCAGGCGCTTGCCGGCAAGCGCTTCAGGCTGGCAGCCATCATTCCGGCTGGTTGCGTTCGGCCTCCGCCTCTTCGAGTTCCGCTTCTCCGATCCGGCGCAGCCTCTCCTCGCGCGCCTCCTGGATCATCCGGCTCCACTCGCCGCTTCCGCCGCGTTCCGCCCGAGCCTGCTGAACGAGCTGATTGAAGCAGCCGGTGAAGCCGCCGGCGCCGACCGGCGAGCAGCTCTCCGCTCCGGTGCGGCCGGCATAGCTCAGTTCGATGGCGCGATTGGCCCAGCTCTGGCTCGCCGGATCATTGCCGCTGTTGCGAAGATTCGGGGGAATTCGGAATCGATCGTCCTCCGGCAGTCGGGCGCAGACGATGATCTCGTCGTCACTGCCTTGCGGGCAGGGATCGTTGCCATAGACGATGAGCTGATTGACTCGCGGCTCGCCCGGCGCGGGGGCGGCGGCGGCGGCTTCCGGAGCGGGCACTCCGGGCTGCTGCGCCGAGACCGGGCCGGCCAGCAGGGCGGCGGAGAAGAGCAGGATGACGTGGCGCATGGTTCAGATCCTTTTCGAAAGCTCGATCGCGATTCGGCAGCCTGCCCGGATCGCGGAATATAAGATCGGGTAGCCGAAACTGTCTTCCGCGCCGGCTTCGAGCGCCTGATCGCGATGTTCGCGCTCGTCCGCCTGAAACTCCGCTATGGTGGCCGACAGAGGCGGATCTTCGTTGCGCAGCGCCTGCAGCTGCTCGGAATAATGCTGGTCGATTTCGTCTTCCACGGCGGCCGTGCAGGCCATGGCCGCTTGCGGACTGATCAAGGCCGTGACGGCGCCAAGGGCATGACCCGCCACGCTCCAGACCGGCTGCAGGAGAGTCGGCCGGACTCCGCGAGCGACGAGCAGTTCGTCGAAATGCTTCAGATGGTGCTGTTCCTGCGCGGCCATCCGGGCGATGAGCCGCGAAGTCGGGTGGCTGTCGCCGAGGACGGCGAGCTGCCCCGCATAGATACGGGTTGCGCCATATTCGCCGGCCTGGTCGACCCGCACGATCGATTCGACGTCGGGCCGCTCTTCGCCCGGGCGCCAACCCGGCGATTCGGCGCTCAGGTCCGGATGCGAGACGGTTTCAGGCTGAGCCATAGGATCACCAACGCAGCAACGATCGAAAGGATCGCATTCCATCCCGCCATCGAGATTCCGAGCAGCTCCCATTGGACCTGGTCGCAGCGAATGAGGGGCGCCGACAGGATTCGCGCCAGCGCATCCTCACCCGACCCGCCCACCGTCGCGGTGCACTGAGTGAAGCCCTCGAAGATTCCGGCTTCGACACCGGCATGATAGGCGCCGATTCCGCCGCTGACCAGGATTGCCAGCGCGGCCAGCCAGACGAAGCTTCGGCCGCGGTCCGGGAGCCTCCACCGGGCGGCCAGCGACACGATCGCGAAGGCGAGCGCGGCCCAGTGGGCATAACGCTGCCAATAGCACATTTCGCAGGGCGCCAGCCCGCCAAGGTGCTGGAAGCCATAGGCGCCGGCGAGCAAACCCGCCGGAACGATCAGGCTGAGGAGTCGGCCAAGCTCAAGCGGCGAAGGGCCGCCGCGCTGCGAAGCAAGGCTTGCGGCCATGCCGGTCAGCGACTGCCGCGATTGCCGCCGCCAGCGGTCTGGATCCGGCCGAGGCGGGCGATCGTCTGAAGCGCGTAGTGAAGCTGATAATCCTCGATCCCTCGCTCGCTAAGCTCTTCGGCGCTTGCCGCGAACCGGGGGTCGGGACGTCCGTCGTCCTGGATCAGTTCGTCGCGCACGCCGGTCTCGTTGACAAGGTGCCGTCGAAGATCGGATTCGCGAACGCGAGTCCGCGAGCGATGATCCGGGTCCGAAAGCTGCGGAACGATGATGTCGGGCGTCACTCCGCCTTCCTGGACCGACCGGCCCGAGGGGGTGAAGTAGCGCGCGGTCGTCAGCCGAAGGGCGGTATTGCCGCGGCCGAGCGGAAGCAGTGTCTGAACCGAGCCCTTGCCGAACGTGCGTTCGCCCATGACGACGGCGCGGCGATGATCCTGGAGCGCCGCGGCGACGATCTCGGCCGCCGAGGCGCTGCCCGCGTCGACGAGGACGATGACCGGAGCGCCGCGGGCCGCGTCGCCGGGCCGCGCATAATAGCGCTCGATGTCGGTCCGGCGGCGTCCACGCTGCGAAACCACTTCGCCGCGCTCGAGGAAGAGATCGGAAAGACCCACCGCCTGATCGAGCAGTCCGCCCGGATTGGATCGCAGGTCGAGGACCCAGCCGAGCGGCGGACCACCGAGCTGGCGCTCAATGTCGGCCATGGCCCGCTGAGTCGCCTCGGTCGTGTTCCGGTTGAAGGTGGTGACGGTGAGAATTCCGACCCGGTCGCGCACCTCCGAACGAACCGCGGGTATGTCGATGATCGCTCGGGTGATGTTCACGTCGAACGGCCGGTCGCGGCCCGGGCGGATGATCGTCAGCCGGACGTCGGTGCCCGGCTGACCGCGCATCTTTTCGACCGCCTCGTCGAGAGTTCCGCCGTAGAAGAAGCGCCCGTCAATATGGGTGATGAAGTCGCCCGGCTTGATCCCGGCCCGGTCGGCCGGCGTGCCCCGGGTGGCGGCAATGACCTTGACCGCTCCGTCTTCCATCGAAACCGTCAGCCCGAGCCCGCCATAATTGCCGTCGGTGGTCGTCATCAGGCTCTGGAAGCCGCGCTCGTCCAGATAGGAAGAATGCGGATCGAGGCTGGCAAGCATTCCGTCGATCGCGCCGCGGATCAGAGTCGCGTCGTCGACCTGGTCGACATATTCCGCCTTCACCCGTTCCATCACGCTCATCAGCTGGTCGAGCTCGCGATAGGCGCCGACATCGACCTGGGCGAGGCTCGCCGTCGTCGCCGGGATGAAGGCGACGGCGCCGAGGAGGGCGACGGATCGGAATAGGTTGTTGGCCATGAATATCCTGCTGGAGCGCAATGTAGGCGACTTGTACCGCCATTCTAGGCCCGGGAAAAGCAACGGCGGATTAACGGCTCACCTTGCGATGAGCTGCGCAAAGGGAACGGGCTGGCCGTTGCGCCTCAATTCGACGGTCGGGTTGGACTGACTCCTCCCCGTCCGGCCGAGGACCTCGCCCGGCCGAACCGTCTGGCCGGGCTGGACCTGCAGTGATCGCAGATTCGTGACTACGGTGGACCAGCCGCGACCATGATCGAGGATGACGACATAGCCGTAGCTTCGGAAAGGCGCAGCATAGGCAATGCGTCCGGCAGCCGGCGAGATCACCGGCGTCTCGGCTTCGGTTGCGAAGGTGATGCCGCGCGCGTGGACGCCTGAATCGGAAATCTCCCCGACCCCCGTCAGCACTCGACCCTGAACCGGAAGCCGGTAGGCCAGTCGCGGCTGCGGCGAACCATCCTCGGCGCCTTGCGGGCGAGGCAATGGGCCGGGAAGCGAGGCGAGGCTTTCTTCCAGACGGGACTGGAATTGGCGCGTTCCGACGATCCGGGCAAGCGCCCGAGCTTCCTCGTCCAGCGCCAGGGCGCGGTCGGATTCGGCGATTGCAAGGCCAGCCAGCTGTTCGGATCGGGCAAGCTGGGCCGCCTCGAATCGCGCGAGCTCGACCCGGCGCTGCTGCAGTTCCTGCCGTCGAGCCGCCAGCGCCTGCCGAGCCCGGTCCGACTGCTCGCGAAGCCGATCACTGCGCACGACCTCGGCCCTGAGCGCCTGGGTTCGGCGCCTGATTTCGGGCAGGGTCGAAGCGAGGAGGGAGCGCAAGCGAAGCGTTTCTTCGACCGACCCGGGCTGGACGAGAGCAAGAGCGGCCGGCCGGCGCGACATCGTCTGGAGCGCCGCGGTCAACCGGATCAGCGGCTGTTCACGCTCGGCGACGCGCGCGCGCTGCGCCTCCCGCATTCTCTCGATCAGCGCGATCCGTCGCTCGGCTTCTGTCAGCTCGGCTTCCGCGGCGGCGATCCGCGCCACCAGCGCCTCGCTTTCGGCCCGGGCACGAGCCGCGGCCCCGGTCGCCTGCCGGGCCCGCTGTTCGAACTGCCGCACCCGCGCATTGGCCTGCTCGGCCTCGCGTCTGGCCTTCGCCAGCGCTTCGGCATCGGCGCCCCGCGAAGCGTCGGCGGCAAAGCCGATCGTGCACAAGGCAAGGGAGCAGAGGATCAGCAGGCCGCGCATGCCTAACCTTCGCGATGATAGGGATGGTTCGCAAGAATGCTCGTGGCTCGCCACAATTGTTCGGCAACCATCGCCCGCGCAAGGAGATGCGGCCAGGTCGCTCGGCCGAAGGCCAGCAGAAGGTCCGCCGAGCTTCGCTCCTCATCACCGAATCCGTCAGCAGCGCCGATGAGGAAGCGCGCTTCCCGCTTGCCCTCGTCGCGCCAGCGCTCCAGCCTTCGCGCCAGCTCGACCGAGGATAGCTGCTCGCCCTTTTCGTCGAGAAGGATCGTGACGGCCTGGGCTGGTCGTTCGGGCAGCCGCCCGCCTTGGTCGGGCATCTCCGACAGCTTCCACGGCCAGGCCAGGCGTTTCAGGTAGCGCTCGACCAGTTCGGCCTCGGGGCTGCGACCGATCTTGCCGCGAGCGATGATGTGAAGCAGCAAATCGAGCTTCGGCGGTTACCGGCTTGCCGCGGCAGCGGCAGTCGCTTCCGACCCGCTTTCGAACGCCCACATCCTTTCCAGATTGTAGAAGCTTCGCACCTCGGGCCGGAATAGGTGGACGATGACGTCGTCGGCGTCGATCAGCACCCAGTCGGCGACGGGCAGGCCTTCGACGCGCGTGTTGCGTCCGAGCTCCTGCTTGATCTTCTCGCTGAGCTTCTGGGCCATCGAGGCCACCTGACGGGTCGATCGGCCGCTGGCGATGACCATATAGTCGGCGATGTTGGACTTGCCGCCGAGCGGGATTGAAACGACGTCGAGCGCCTTGTCGTCGTCGAGGGAACTGAGGACGAGGCTATGCAGCGCCTCGGCCTTAGCGTCGGCTCCGCCATCATGGGGAGCGGGTGCGGTTGCGGGCAAACGGCCTCCTTCCGAACAAAGGCTTGTGCGTCACTGGATCGCGCATAGCCTGTGGGTGAAACGATTTTGTTAAAGGTTCGTGCCATCGCGGATCGGCGGCGCGAACGGCAGTGGCGGAAGTCGGATCGGGCGGCAATTCGAGCAGCACGAGCGACGGCAATCTCCACCTCGTCCAATGCCTTGCATCGGCTGCGGGCCGGACGAATCGCCGCAGCCAGCCCATGGCGGGTGCCTTGAGGGCGTCGCCATGATAACCCGGCCGAGTCACGACCGCAATCGGAACGATGGCGGCAATCTTGCGCCACTCGCGCCAGCGGTGGAACTGGGTGAGATTGTCGGTGCCCATCAGCCAGATGAACTGGCGCCGGGGGAACCGACGGATGAGCGCCCGGAGAGTGTCGACCGTATAGCGGGTGCCCATTTCTTCTTCGATGATCGTCGGACGGATGGGCGCCTTGCGAGCCTCCCGCTGAGCCGAACGGAGCCGGGCCGGCAAGGGAGCCATGCTCTCGCTTTCCTTCAGCGGATTGCCTGGCGAAACCAGCCACCAGACTTCCTCGAGCTCCAGCCGGCGGGCCGCGCCGAGGCTGAGCCGCCGATGCCCGCCATGGGCCGGATTGAAGGAGCCGCCGAGCAGGCCAGTACGCGTCATCCGCTCGCGATAGCATGGGCAGGCGGCGACGCGAACGCTCTCGACGGAACGTGAGTTCGGCGCCATAAATTGGCCGCGAGGGGCAAGGATGAGCGGTATCGAAGGGGTCGGCGAAGCGGTGACCGGGGGCATGTTCGCTCGCGTGGCCGAGCCGGCAGCAGGCGAATCGACCCATGGAGCGGAAGGCAAGTGCCTGAACTGCGGGGCCGATCTTGCCGGCCCTTATTGCCGCATGTGCGGCCAGAAGGGCCATGTTCATCGCACTCTTTCGGCCATAGGTCACGACCTGATCCATGGAGTCCTCCATCTGGACGGCAAGTTCTGGCGGACACTTCCGCTATTGGCCTGGCGCCCGGGGGAGCTGACTCGCCGATACGTTCATGGCGAGCGCGCCAAGTTCGTGTCTCCCCTGGGGATGTTCCTTTTCTCGATCTTCCTGATGTTTGCCGTGCTGCAGATTTACGGCCTGTCGCTCTCCAGCCTCGACACCGTCACCGCCGCCCAGATCCAGCGGGGAATGGATCAGGCCCGCGCGGAAATGGTGAGCGATCTCGCCGAGTTGCGCGAAGATCGCCTCGAGGCGGAGCGAGGCGAGGTCGTGCGGCATCGCGGCCAACCTCAGACCGTCGCCCAGATCGACGCGCGAATTGCCGAAGCCGAACGTGAGCTCGCCGAATTCGAACAGGTCCGAAGCCAGACGAGCCGGCTCGGGATCGGCCAGAACAACGACACCGGGATCAAGACGGGCTGGGAGCGTCTCGACAAGGGATTGCGCAAGCTGAACGACAATCCCGGCCTCGCTCTCTACAAGCTGCAGGCCAACGGCTACAAATTTTCGTGGCTGCTGATCCCGATATCGGTTCCGTTCGTGTGGTTGCTCTTTTTCTGGACGCGCCGCTTTCGGTTCTACGACCACACCGTATTCGTCACTTACTCGCTCGCCTTCATGTCGCTGCTAGCGGTCATCCTGACGATCCTGGGGTTCGCGGGAGTCCATGAAAACGCCATTGCGATCGCCGGAATCTTCATTCCGCCGCTTCACATGTACCGCCAGCTCAAGCAGGCCTATGGGCTCGGACGCTTCGGCGCTTTGTTCCGCACCTTCCTGCTGGTGAACTTCTGTTTCGTCACCGCAAGCCTGTTCTTCGTGATTCTGCTCGGCATCGGCGCATTGGGCTAGAGCCGATGATCTGGAAGCGGGTTTGCTGCCGCCGTTACGAAGCGGCAGCCCGGCCCTTGGATCGACTCAGTTGCCCTGGATCAGCTCGCCGAACGGACCCAGGAGCGATCCTTCGCCACGATTGCCGCCGCCTGCCGGCATCGCGGCCTGGAGCATCCGGCCGGCAAGCCGCGCAAAGGGCAGCGACTGGATCCAGACCTTGCCCGGGCCGGTCAGCCGGGCGAAGAACAGGCCTTCTCCGCCGAACAGGGCACTCTTCACTCCACCGGCGCCCACCAGGTCGAACTGGACGGTCGGCATGAAGGCGGCGATGCAGCCGGTATCGACGTGAAGTTCCTCGCCCGGGCGAAGGTCGCGTTCGATAACGGTGCCGCCCATCTGCACGAACACCCAACCGTCGCCTTCGAGCTTCTGCATGATGAAGCCTTCGCCGCCGAACAGACCGGTGAGAACCTTGCGCTGGAAGTGGATTCCGATCGTGACGCCCTTCGCGGCGGCGAGGAAGCTGTCCTTCTGGCAGATCAGGCTGCCGCCAATTTCCGCGAGGCGTACCGGGATGATCGCACCGGGGATCGGAGCGCCAAAGGCGACTCGTGCCTTGCCCGATCCGTTGTGGGTGAAGACGGTGGTGAACAGGCTTTCGCCGGTCACCAGTCGCTTGCCTGCGGAAAGCAGCTTGCCCATGAAGCCCCCTTCCTGGCCGCGGCCGTCGCCGAACACGGTCGTCATGGCGATGCTGGAATCCTTCCAGACCATCGCGCCGGCTTCCGCGATCGCGCTTTCTCCTGGGTCCAGCTCGACTTCGACGAACTGCAGCTCCTGACCTCTGATCTCGAAGTCGATATCGTCATTGCCTTCCCGCGCGTGATGGCGCGGTGTGCCCCAGGGAGAAGTAGACATGATCCCTCGCTCGATTGTGGTGCCTCGCTTTTACCGTTCGCAGTGCAAGCGTCCAGAGCGACATTCCGGCGCGCCGGGCTGATTCAAGCCGGCGAGTCCACTCAGGCTGGGTGCCTCGCCGGCTTGCCGCCGCTATGGTTGGGCCATGTGCAATCTTTACCGCCTGGAGAAATCCCCCGATTCGATCCGAGCCGCGTTTCGCGAGCCGTTGCTCTTCCCCGAAGGCATTCCCAACTTCCAGCCACGCGACGTAAGGATCACCGATCGCGCTCCCATCATCAGGCTCGGAACGGAGGGTCTCGAACTGGTCGAGCGCCGATGGAGCTGGCCCGGCTCCAAGGGCAAGCCGGTTTACAACTTCCGCTCGGAAGGCCGGGAATTCCGCACCGGCCGATGTCTGATCCCGACGGACGGCTTCTACGAGTTCACCGCGCCGGCCGACCCGGAGCAGAAGCGCAAGGATCGCTGGTTGTTCACGATCCCGGGGGAGGATTGGTTCGCCATCGCCGGGATCATCCGGGAACAGCCCGGCATCGGCGAAGCCTTTGCAATGCTGACGACCGCACCCGGGCCCGATGTCGCGCCCTACCACGACCGGCAGGTCGTGGTTCTCACAAGCCGCGACTGGAGCCACTGGCTCGATCCGGCTTACCCCGCCAAGGAGGTCCTTCGCCCCAGTCCGGCCGGAACTCTGGCGGTGCAAAAAGCCTGACGGTCGCAAGCGGGAAGCGGAAAGGCGGGTCAGTCCTCGCCGGGCGCGCGAGCCCGGATCGCCAGGGCATGAATCCTGTCCCGAAGCAGATCCCCCAGGGCGGAATTCACCGCCCGCTGCCGGGCGAGGCGACTCATTCCGGCAAAGGCCGGGGCTTCGATCTCGACGGTGAAGTGGCTTTCGCCGCTGCCGTCGTCGCCGGCATGGCCGCGATGCCGGGCGCTGTCATTGACGACGGAAAGCCGGGTGGGAGCGAGCGTTTCGCGCAGGCGTTTCTCGATCTCGGCGGCAACGGGGCCGGTGAAAGCAGTCGTCATGCCGCCTATATAGCGGAAGAGAAAGGCAAAGGGAGTTGGGAGTGGCGAGTTCGGGCAAAAGGCAGACCCGGTTCCACGGCCGGGTCGAAGCGGAAGGGCGCCCTTGTGCCCATCCCGGCTGCGAATCGGCCGGAGAATTTCGCGCGCCCGGATCTCGTCGTCCCAGTTTCGACGGGCCGGGCGAATGGCGATGGATGTGCCTCGACCATGTCCGGGAGTTCAATGCCGACTACAATTATTTCGAGGGGATGAGCCCTGACGAGATTGCGGAGTCGCAGGGTCCCTATGGCGGCTGGGAACGGGAAACCCGGGCCTTCTCGAGCGCCGGTGCCTCTCCGACGCCTCGATGGGCCGACTTCGTCGATCCGCTCGACGCGATCGGCGCCCGCTACCGGCCACGTCGGCCGGAACAGCGCAAGGACGGACGGGAACTCAGCGAAGGAGACCGAAAGGCGCTTCGAGTCCTCGGGCTTGAAGTCGACGCCGACCGGCGCGCGCTTCGGCAGCGCTATCTCGATCTCGTCCGGCGCTATCATCCCGACAAGAATGGCGGCGACCGAAGCCACGAGAAAGCATTGCAGGCGGTGATCGAGGCTTATACGGCCCTCAAGGGCCGTCCGGCCTTCGCGTAAGAGAGACATTCATGGCAGATCTATCCAACGTCAATCCGGAAAGCCGCGCCGATACCGCGCTGGCGGCGCCTGACCGCCTCCTCAAGGTCCGGGACCTGTTCGGCATCGACAGCGACATGGAGGTGCCGGCCTTCTCCGAAGCCGATGAGCGAGTCCCGGATCTCGACCCCGCTTATGTGTTCGATCCGGACACGACGCTCGCCATCTGCGCCGGCTTCGCGAAGAATCGCCGAGTGATGGTTCAGGGCTATCACGGCACCGGAAAGTCCACGCATATCGAGCAGGTGGCGGCCCGGCTCAACTGGCCGATGATCCGGATCAACTTGGATGCCCATATCAGCCGAATCGATCTGGTCGGGCGCGATGCCATCGTTCTTCGCGATGGGCAGCAGGTTACCGAGTTTCGCGAAGGACTCCTGCCCTGGGCTCTGCAGCATCCGGTCGCGCTCGTCTTCGACGAATATGATGCCGGCCGTCCGGACGTGATGTTCGTCATCCAGCGCGTTCTGGAAACGGAGGGCAAGCTGACCTTGCTCGACCAGAACCGGGTGATCCGGCCCAATCCCTATTTCCGCCTCTTTGCGACCACCAACACGGTCGGGCTCGGCGATACGACCGGCCTTTATCATGGCACCCAGCAGATCAACCAGGCGCAGATGGACCGCTGGAACATGGTGGTCACGCTCAACTATCTGCCGGCCGAGACGGAGGCCCGGATCGTCCTCGCCAAGTCCGGGGAATATGATCATGAGGGCGGACGGACCGAGGTCGAAAGGATGATCCGGGTCGCCGAACTGACCCGCCAAGGCTTCATCAACGGCGACATCTCGACCGTTATGAGCCCGCGGACGGTGATCAGCTGGGCCGAGAACGCCTTGATCCTGGGGGATGTCGGTTTCGCTTTCCGGGTCTCCTTCCTCAATCGCTGCGACGAGGCGGAGCGGCCGCTGGTGGCGGAATATTACCAGCGGGTGTTCGGCCGCGATCTTCCCGAAAGCGTGGTAGGCAAGGCGGACTGACGCGCTGCACGCCATGGCCGAGGACAATCCGATCGAAGCTTTTCGACAGGCGTTGGCCGGGGCGACTCGCGCGATCGCGCGTGATCCCGAGGTGGAGGTGAGCCTCACCAGCGACTCACCTTCGGCATCGGGCAAGGCCATCAAGGCGCCGATGCCGTCCCGAACGCTCACCGCCCGCGAAGTGGCCGAGGCCCGGGGCTTCGCCGATTCGGCGGCGCTGAAGCTTCGGCATCACAATCCGCGTCTTCACGCTCGCGGCCAACCCGCCGACGAGATTGCGCGAGCGGTTTTCGACGCCGCCGAGCAGGCGCGCTGCGAAGCGCTCGGAGCGCGAAGCATGGCCGGGGTCCGGCACAATCTCGCTCGACTTACCGAGCTTCGTCTCCGGACCGATCCGCTTACCCGGGCGCGCAACCGCGACGAGGTTCCGCTCGCCTCGGCCATCGGCCTGATGGTGCGCGAGCGGCTGACCGGGGAGCGACCGCCACCGGAAGCGGAAGGCGGGTTGAGGCTGGTCGCTGAGTGGATCGAGCAGAAGGCGGGCACCGATCTCGACGCGCTCGCTCTGGCGCTGGATGACCAGGCCGCATTCGCCTCCCTCGTCGGCAAGCTGCTCAGGGATCTCGAACTGGTCGATGCCGAGCCGCACTCGCCCGCGGATCCCGAGCAGGGTGATGAAGGCGAGGGCGGCGACCAGGCCGAGGGCGGCGATGAAGGCGAGGAAGACCAGGCGGAGGAGAGCGGCGGTCGCGGCGAAGCCGAAATCCGAGGCGAGCAGGAGGAAGGCGGCGAGCAGGCCGACCGGGACTGGTCCGAAGAGGAGATGTCGGAGGCTTCCGAAGGCCTGGGCGAGGAAGGCGAGGAAGGCGTCATGCCGGTTCGCCCGAACCGCCCCCTTTCCGACCTTCCACCGCAGTTCGATTACCGGATCTTCACCGAACAGTATGACGAAGTCGTCGAAGCGGCGGAGCTGTGCGATGAAGAAGAGCTTGGGCGCCTGCGCGCCTATCTCGACCAGCAGCTCGTCCATCTCCAGGGGGCAGTGACCAAGCTTGCCAACCGGCTGCAGCGCCGGTTGATGGCGCAGCAGTCCCGGTCCTGGGACTTCGACCAGGAGGAGGGGCTGCTCGACGTTGCACGGCTCGCGCGAGTCGTCGTCAACCCGATGTATTCGCTTTCCTACAAGGTCGAGAAGGATACCGAGTTTCGCGACACGGTCGTGACCTTGCTGCTCGACAATTCCGGGTCGATGCGGGGAAGGCCGATTTCCATTGCCGCCATTTCGGCCGACATCCTCGCCCGCACCCTCGAGCGTTGCGGCGTGAAGGTCGAGATACTCGGATTCACGACCCGCGCCTGGAAGGGCGGCCAAAGCCGCGAGAAATGGCTCGCCGAGGGACGGCCGCCGCAGCCGGGCCGCCTCAACGATCTTCGTCACATCGTCTACAAGAAGGCCGACGAACCGTGGCGGCATGCGCGACGGAATCTCGGCCTGATGATGCGCGAGGGCCTGCTCAAGGAGAATATCGACGGCGAGGCGCTGCTGTGGGCGCACGGCCGGCTGATTTCCCGAGTCGAAGAGCGGAAGATCCTGATGGTGATCTCCGACGGCGCGCCCGTCGACGATTCCACCCTTTCGGTGAACAGCGGAACCTATCTGGAGCGCCATCTCCGGCAGGTGATCGGCTGGATCGAGGCCCGCTCGCCGGTCGAACTGATCGCGATCGGGATCGGCCACGACGTCACCCGCTATTACAGCCGCGCCGTCACGATCATGGACGCGGAGCAGCTCGGCGGAACGATGATCGGACAGCTCGCCGAGCTGTTCGACAAGCCATGAGATCGGTTTGGCCATGAACGAACAAGGGCCGGCCACCTGGGGAGATGGCCGGCCCCGCCCTCGATACGCTACGCGAGGGAAGCTTTGTGCAGCCCCGACAAGGGCTGCCGGAGGGCACGCCAGCGCGCCGTCCGCATGTCCTTCCTTTCGCACGATTCGCTTAAGCCCGTGCTGAATGCCGCCGTCAGCGATCGTTCATGAAAGCGGCGAGAATTCTGAACCGGAAGCTGCGGATCGCCTTGCTGCCGATGGCTCTGCTGGCGCTCGCCACCTTTGTCCCGCCTCACTATTCCGGCGTTCCCCTGGAGAGGGTTCAGGGAAGGCTGAATGCCGATCCGATTTTCTTGAACCCCGAGGACCCACGGCAACGGCGGATCGGCCGATTGCATTTCCTACGCGGCTGGCAGCTGACCAGTTCGCTGGCCCGTTTCGGCGGAATCTCCGCGATGCATGTCGATAATGGCAGGGTTCTCGCCATCAGCGATATCGGCGACATCATCGAGTTCGATCTTCCCAGCGGGGCGCAGATGTCCGAGGTGTCGATCAGGCCACTGCCTCGCTTGTCCTCGGGCGGGCCGACCAAATCGGGCCTGGACAGCGAGGCTCTCGTGGTGGCGGGATCACGGGCGTGGATCGCCTTCGAACGAAGCCATCGAATCGGCCGCTACCGCCTGCCGGGCTGGCGCCTGGAAGCCGTGGCCAGTCCTTCGGCGATGAAGCGATGGCGATCCAACAGCGGAGCCGAGGCGATCGTCCGGCTCGACGACGGCCGCTTCCTCGTCTTCGCCGAGGGGCCGACCGAGGGCGACCAGAGCGAAGCCTTGCTCTTCTCGGGCGACCCGACTCAGCCCGGGGCGCGACCGATGCCGCTGCGCTATCGCCGGCCGAGCGGCTATCGAGTCACCGATGCGGCCCGGCTTCCCGATGGCCGACTGCTGATACTCCATCGGCGCCTGGCCTTGCTGGGCGGCCTGTCGGCCAAGCTCAGCATCGCCGATTTGCGCGGACTGTCGGGCGGAGCGACCTTGGAAGGACAAGCCATTGCCGAGCTCGAGTCTCCATTGTCGGTCGACAATATGGAGGCGCTGAGCGCGACTCGCGAAGGCGGCCGAACGATCGTCCGGATCGCCTCCGACGACAATTTCATGAGGATGCAGAGGACCCTGCTGCTCGAGTTCGAGCTGCTGCAGGAGCGAGACTAAGCCGCTGCGCTTTCCGTCTGCTTCTTCGCGATCTCACGCTTCAGCCGGCGAGCCTTCAGGCTGAGCTTTTCGTCGCTGGTCTTCGCAAGCCAGTTGTCGAGCCCGCCGACATGCTCCACCGAACGCAGGCCCGCCGTTGAGACACGCAGCCTCACCTGACGACCGAGCGCGTCCGAGATCAGCGTCACGTTCTGCAGATTGGGCAGAAAGGTCCGCTTGGTCTTGTTGTTGGCGTGGGAAACATTGTGTCCCACCTGCCGGCCCTTGCCGGTCAGTTCGCAAATCCGCGACATTTCAATCTCTTCCTGGAATGGGAACCGGCGGTTCCCGGAAAACCCGGCGCAGATAGAGGCGATGAGGAGATTCGTCAACCGCTGTTCAGTGCGGTGGTCGTTGCGCCTCGGCAACCATTTCGCCGTCCCGTCGTTGCAGCTGGCAATCGCCCTAGAATCGAGGATTCGCCATGCTGCGCAAGCTCCTGCTCCTTGTCGCTTTGCTCATCGTGATCGCCATTGCGCTGGTGGGATCGGGAGTCGTCAACCTCAATCGCGGCAGCGACGGCAGCGTGTCGATCGAGACCCGGGATGTCGAGGTCGGAACCACGACGACCAATGTCGAGCTGCCGGTGGTTCGGCTCGAAGATGCCGGCTCCGACGTTCCGAACCAGCTTGGCGAAGGCGAACAGCCGAACACGCAATAGCTTCCAGCCTGGGTCGGCTCGGGTTAGCGAAAGCCATGACCTTTCCGCTACCCGAGCCGATGCGTCGCGCGCTCGACGAGGCTTTCGCCGCGATGAAGGACGGTGAAGTGCCGGTCGGCGCGGTGGTGACCAGGGGAACCGAGATCGTTGCGGTCGGCCGCAATCGGATGCGCGCCGGCCATGATCCCACCGCGCATGCCGAGATGGTCGCAATCCGTTCGGCCGCCGCCGCGCTGGGAAATTCGCGGCTGGACGGGTGCGACCTATGGGTAACGCTTGAGCCTTGCGCGATGTGCGCCGGAGCCATTGCTCTGGCCCGGCTCAGTCGCCTCTATTTCGGCGCCGCCGATCCCAAGGGCGGCGCCGTCCTTCACGGTCCTCGGCTTTTCGCTCAGCCGACTTGTCACCATTCGCCCGAAATCTACTCCAGCATCGGCGAAAGCGAGGCCGGCGACATGCTCCGGGCGTTCTTCAGGGAACGCCGCGCCTAGCCCTGGTCAGCTAGCCTTGCTGCTCCACCGGCACGATCCGGATCTCCACCCGGCGGTTGGCCTGGCGATCGGCTTCGGTTCGTTCCGGAGTGCGAAGCAGCTGGGTTTCGCCGAAGCCGCGCGTCGCCATCCGAACCGGCTGGACGCCGCGCCCGGCGAGATAGTCGTGCACCGCCCGGGCCCGGTTCTCCGAAAGGGTCTGATTGTAGGCCTCGGACCCGGTGCTGTCGGTATGACCATAGATGTCGATCATCGTCTGGGGATAGGTGGTAAGAGTCTGAGCGATCTCGTCGAGAGTCGGTCGAAACTGCGGCTGAATATCGTAGCGATCGAAGGCGAAGGTGATTCCCGAAGGCATGGTAAGAACCAGTTCATTGCCCTGTCGCTCGACCTCGACTCCGGTTCCGGCGGTGCGCTCACGCAATTCTCTTTCCTGACGATCCATATAGGCGCCAATGGCGCCGCCGGCGATCGCACCGATCCCGGTTCCGACGATCCGTTCGGTGCGGTCCCTCCGCCCCCCGACCAGGTCGCCGAGCAGATAGCCGCCAATGGCGCCGGCGCCGGCGCCGATCGCAGCCTTGGAGATGCGCCGCTCGCCCGTTTCCGGGTCGGTGACGCAGGCGGCGGTCGTCGACAGAAGGACGGCCATGGCGGCCGCCAGGGTGAATCGCTTGGACACAGGCATACGCATTCCTTTCTGCGGAGGGCTCCAATTCAGGAACGACTGGACAAGCGCCCTTCCTCCGCGATTGTTCCAGCTCCGCTCCGAACCGGCGTATCGCTAATCTGTTGTCCGGGGTGGCGGAGAGCGGCTAGAGCAGGCGCGCCGCCATGCCTGCGCCGCTCCCTCCCACGCCCTTTCCCTGGCTCGACGTCGTCATCATCCTTCTGCTGGTGGCGCTGAATGGCCTGTTCGCCATGTCGGAGCTGGCGATCGTTTCGTCGCGCCGTCCCCGACTCAAGGCCATGGCCAAGGTGGGACGCAGGGGCGCCCAAACCGCGCTGGACCTGGCCGCCGATCCCAGCCGCTTCCTATCGACGGTACAGATCGGGATCACGCTGATCGGCATCCTTGCGGGAGCCTATTCGGGCGCAAGCCTGGGCGGTCCGGTCGCGGAACGGCTGATGTTTTTCGGTCTGGCGCCGGAGACGGCCCAGACGGCGGGCTTCACAACAGTCATCATCCTGACGACCTACGCGTCGCTGGTGATCGGCGAGCTCGTGCCGAAGCAGTTCGCCCTTCGTGCGCCCGAGACGATTGCGCTGGTGGTCGCGGCGCCGATGTTCTGGCTTTCCAAGGCCACCGCGCCGTTCGTGTGGCTGCTCGATCGCACCAGCGCTCTGATATTTCGATTGCTCGGGCTGAGACGCGAATCGGCCGACCATGTCACCGCGGAGGACCTGCACCTGGTCGTCGCCGAAGCCACCACTGCCGGCGTTCTGGAAGAAAGCGAACGGGCGATCATCTCCGGCGTAGTCAGGCTGGCGGATCGGCCGACCCGCGAAGTGATGACTCCGCGAACGGATGTCGACTGGATCGACATCGAAGCGGACGCGTCGGCCATCCGCCAGGCCCTGCTCCAAACCCCCCACAGCCGGATCCCGGTCGCCGAAGGCTCGGTGGACCAGCTGGTCGGCGTGGTCCAGGCCCGCGACATCGTCCTGGCCTCGATCGAGGGCCAGCCGCTCAACCTTCGCGAGCTGATGCGGCCCGCGCCGATCGTTCCGGACCAGATGGATGCGATGGACGCCCTCAACGTGCTTCGTGAAGCCGAGGTGCCGATGGCCTTCGTCCACGACGAATATGGCCATTTCGAAGGCATCGTGACTCCCGCCGACCTGCTGATCGCTCTGGCCGGGGAATTCGCTTCCGATCAGGACTTGGACACCGACCCGCCGCTTTTCGAGCGTGACGACGGCAGCTGGTGGGTATCAGGATCCGTTTCCGCCGACTTGCTCTCCGACCGCCTCGGCCTTCGCCTGCCCGAAGATCGCGACTACGCCACCGCGGCGGGCTTCGCGCTCTCGGTGCTGAAGCATCTGCCGGAAATCGGCGAGCGGTTCACTTTCGACGGCTGGCGCTTCGAAGTCGTCGACATGGACGGACGGAAGATCGACAAGCTGCTGGCGTCCGAAATGAGTCAGAAGCGCCGCGCCTAGAGCTTAGCTGCCGAGCTTGCCGAACTTCTCTTCGAAGCCTTCGATATCGTTGCGCGCCAGATAAGAGGCCTGCTCGGATATCCGGTCCCGCGCGAGACGCCCTCGGAAAGGGCCAAGCCGATCGTCGAGATGGGCGAGTTCGCTTTCGCTGAAGCCGGCCAGCTGATCGTAACGCGTGATCCCCAGTTCGTGCAGTCGGGCGACGAATTTGGGGCCAACCCCCTTCAATCGGGTGAGATCGTCCGGCTGACTTGCAGCGGCCTCCCGTGCAAGCTCGCGGTGCGAATCGACGCTCAGTACCTCGCCTGCAACGTCGGTCGTCGCTGCGGCGACCTCGTCGGCGACTCCATTGCCTTCGGGCCCGTCGCTGCGTGCCCGCATATAGGGGCGCTCCTTGCTCGCGACATAGGGTTGCTCGGGCTTGCGCTCCACCCGCGCCGGCTTGCGCGGGCGCAGGACCAGGAACGCGATCACCAATACCGCCAGGACGGCGATGATCACGGCAATGGTGGTGGTGTCGAAGTTCATGGCGTTCGTTCCTCCGGCGGACGGGAAGTTTCGGATGATCGTCCGCGGCCGCGAACGATCCAGGCGCCGGTGGCGATCCCGATCAGAAGGGCCGCGAGCAGCACCGGATAGTTGAACTGAAGCAGGGCCATCATCGGCATCGGCCTCCTAGAGATAAGTCTCGCGGCGGGGGCGGAACAGCCAGCAGCCGAGCCCCACACCTATCAGATAGGCGCCAATCGCCAGCAGTTCGGTCTCGATCAGCAGCGGCACGTCACTCTTCCTCCCAACGGATTCCGGAAACTCCCGGAATGGCCTCGACCCGGTCGTTGATGCCCGGGAAAAGTCCCTGGCCTTCCTTCTGGAAATCGTTTGCAGGACCGGAGAGTATTGCCTGTCTCGCAAGGGGATCGCGCGAAAAGCGGACCTGAACTCCGGTGAGTTCCGCTTGCGCGATCTGCGCTTCCGCACTGCGCTGGAGCCTGTCGACGAACGCTTCGCCGCGACCGAGCGGTCCGTGACTGATCCATCCCGCGATCAGAGTGGCCACCAGGCCGATGGCTGCCTTGTAGGAGGTCCGCATCTCGACGTTTCAACTCCTTTTCGAGCCTCACCTTACCGGCTGGCGGGCCGCGCGTCAGCCCTTGAGCCGAGCCGCTTCGCGCCATCCGATGTCGCGCCGGCAGAATCCGGAAGGGAAATGGATCGAATCCACCGCTCGATAGGCGGCCCGCTGAGCTTCCAGCAGCGTGCTCCCGACGGCGGTGACGTTGAGGACCCGCCCGCCCGCGGCGACCAGTCTGTCCCGTTCGCGAGCCGTGCCCGCGTGGAAGATCTTGACGCCCTCCTGCTCGGAATCCGCCAGGCCCGAAATCTCGCCTCCCTTTTCGGGCGCCGCCGGGTAGCCGCGCGCCGCCATCACGACCGTCAAGGCCGCTTGCGAGGAGAGGCGAGGGGGCTCCGCCGCGGCAAGTTCGCCCCGCGCCGTCGCGAGCATGAGTTCGAGCAGGTCGCTTTCCAGGCGCATCATCAGCACCTGGCATTCCGGATCGCCGAAGCGGGCGTTATATTCCACCAACTTCGGCCCCTGCGCCGTCAGCATCAGCCCAGCGTAGAGAATGCCCGAATAAGGTGTCCCAGCCTGCGCCAGCGCTCGCGCCGTCGGGCCGACAATCTCCTCGAGAGTCCGACGCTCCAGCTCAGGTGTGAAGATCGAGGCTGGACTATAGGCGCCCATCCCGCCGGTATTCGGACCGGTATCGCCGTCGCCGACCCGCTTGTGATCCTGCGCCGAGCCGAGCGCGACCACGGTCTCGCCGTCGACCAGCGCGAAAAAGCTGACTTCCTCGCCTTCCATGAATTCTTCGATGATGATGCAATCACCGGCGGCGCCGAAACTTCCGTCGAACATGGCGGAAAGGGCCGATTCGGCTTCCGCGCGATCGGCGGCGATGATCACGCCCTTGCCGGAAGCGAGACCGTCAGCCTTGATCACTGCCGGAAAACCGAAATCCTCGAGCGCCGCTTCGGCGGCAAGCCGGTCCGAAGCCCGAACGTATCGCGCCGTGGGAATCCCGTGGCGGGCGCACAGTTCCTTGGTGAAGGCTTTCGACCCTTCAAGCTGGGCGGGGATCCGGTTCGGTCCGAAGACGAGTATTCCCATCGCCCGCAAATTGTCCGCCAGCCCGTCGACGAGCGGTGCTTCGGGACCGATCACGACAAGCCCGATCGCATGACGGCGGCAGAAGTCGATGATGGCTCGGTGGTCGCCCGGGTTGAGCGGTGCCAGTTCCGCCTGTTCCGCTATTCCGGGATTGCCCGGCGCGGCATAGAGCTTGCCCATCCGCGGCGATTGCGCGATTTTCCAGGCAAGCGCATGTTCGCGTCCGCCCGAACCGATGAGCAGCACATTCATGAGTGATTTTCCTTCAAGCGACGCCGGGCTGTTAGCAACCCAGGCCGTGGGCGACAACGCGCCGGCCCTCAGCGTCTCCGAACTCTCTTCCGCGCTCAAGCGGACCGTCGAAGGCGCGTTCGACCATATTCGGGTCCGCGGCGAGATTTCCGGATTCAAGCGGCACGGGTCGGGACATTGCTACTTCACGCTCAAGGACGATTCCGCTTGCATCGACGCGGTGATCTGGCGCGGCAGCGCGGCGGCTTTGCGCTTCGCTCCGGAAGATGGGATCGAAGTCGTGGCAACGGGCCGGCTCACCACCTACCCCGCCCGTTCGCGCTATCAGATCGTCGTCGAACGGCTGGAACTGGCGGGACAAGGCGCGCTGATGGCCCTGCTCGACAAGAGGCGAAGGCAGCTTGCCGCCGAAGGCCTGTTCGACCCGGCGCGAAAGAAGAGGCTTCCATTCGCGCCAAAAGTGATCGGCGTGGTCACTTCGCCGACCGGGGCGGTGATCCGCGACATCCTCCATCGGCTTGCGGACCGCTTCCCCAGCCATGTCCTGCTCTGGCCGGTGCCGGTCCAGGGCGAAGGCTCGGCTGCGAAGGTCGCCGCCGCGATTTCCGGGTTCAACGCTCTGGCTCCCGACGGGCCAGTTCCCCGGCCGGACCTGCTGGTCGTCGCTCGCGGCGGCGGCTCGATCGAGGATCTGTGGGCGTTCAACGAGGAAGACGTGGTCCGCGCCGTGGCGGCGTCCGCCATTCCGATCATCTCGGCGGTGGGGCACGAGACGGACACGTCGCTGTGCGACTTTGCCGCCGACGTTCGAGCGCCGACCCCGACCGCCGCCGCCGAACTGGCCGTCCCCGTACGCAGCGAGCTGGCAGCGCACGTGCGCGAACTTGGAGCTCGAACGGAGCGCTGCGCCCGCCGCTCGCTGGAGCGCGCGAGCGAGCAGCTGGATCACTGCCTTCGCCACTGGCCGGAGCGGGAAAGCCTTCTCGCTCCGCAGCAGCAGCGGCTTGATGAACTGGCGGAGCGACTGCCGAGGGCGCTGAAGGGAAGGCTGGATCGAGCCCGGGGTGAACTCGGCCACGCCGGCGGAGCGCTTCGCCCGGGTCTGCTCGTGGCCGCGCACCGTCGGGGGGTGGAGCGTCTCCAGGCGCTTTGGCGGGTCGCCGAACTCGCCCACCCGAACCGGCCTCTGCAGCGCGGCTATGCGCGGGTGGAAGATCGATCGGGGAACACGCTGATCTCGGCGGCAGCGGCGCGCCAAGCCAGGCTGCTCCGGCTCGTCTTTGCGGATGGAACCCTCGATGCCGCAGTCGGCGATCCGGGCGCGCCTGGTCGGCGGAGCCCGTCGATCGGGAAGGTTGAACAGCCCAAGCTGTTGTGACTAAAGGACTGGCCATGTTGATGTCGAACAAGGGCCGATTGGCGCGAATCCATTTTCTTCCCGGCACGTTCCGAATGCTCGCGCCCGGCGACCATGTGATCTGCGCCGTGACGCATCAGCCGATCCCGCTGACGGAACTGAGATATTGGAGCGTGGAGCGGCAGGAGGCTTATGCGACCGCCGAAGCCTCGCTCGCGGCGGAAGGGATTTCTGACCAGACTGGCTCTAGAGCGGGGTGAGGTCATCGCCGGACACGACAGTGCTCTCGGCTTGCTTGTCGCCAGTTGAAGAGGTTGAACCGGCTTTGCTGTGCGTCCTGACAAGGTTTGCGCAGAAAGTCTCGCCGGACAGGTGATCGGCACAATCGCCGATCCACCCTGAAGGCGCGGCATCAACCGGCTCTCGCGCGGCCTGGCCGGCTCACCTGGTTGCTTCGGTGCGGCTGGAGCACGGCCGCATGTGCAGATTCTGTCTCATGACTGCCGATCGCAACCTGACGTTGGTAGCTCGGCTTTCTGCCTATCGCTCCCGTCTTACCCTGATTGCGATCTGGTTGTCGATGTTCGCGAGATAAGAGCCCATGGCGGCCCGGCGAATCCGGATGGGGTGCCCAGATCGAGGTTCACGAGCAAGGTCTCGGCCATCGAGCTGGATCCACCGCGCTCCGTCCTCGAGCGTCAGGATCCACTTGCCATACGCATTCTGGACCGCGCTCCGAATCGTGCTTTGAATTTCGGATACGCCCTCCTCGTCCTCGTTGTGATCGCCGAAAAGATCGAGATTCGGCAGCATCAGCCCGAACAAAGTGCGGCGAGTTTGCCGAACCTGCTGCCTGTCCATCACCACGAGCTGACGTGACTCTTCTGCCTGTTGAAGCGCGGTTACTTCACGATCATAGCAGGCGAGCCGGTCCTCTGCGGCTGCAAGGGTGCGACAGTTCAGCACTCTGGTCAGCGCCTCCGGGCGCTCCTGCGGGACACGGTCTTGAGCGCCAGCGGGCGCTGCGAAGGCCAGAGCGAAGAGAAAGAGATAGCGCTTCTTCATGACGGCTCCCGAGCTTTCTCCAAGGCTTAGCGGCCGGGTGGCGATGGTGGCAAGCCGCTTCCGTCAAACCCCTGGCGGCTGGCGCAGATCGCGCCTTCTGTGACCTTTTTGCTACAGGCGCGGCACAACTGACCCAATCGACCGCCCGGCTGATTGCCTTGCCCTTCGTCAGTGGCCTAAACGCATTCTGGAAGCGGCTCTCTGGCCGTTTTTGGTGTGTTTGCGGTCGAAATGATTGACCCGGAAAACGGGCGGCGTTTCGACTGGAACTATCGGGCGGATCCTTTCCGTCGCTTGCTAGGGGACTTATCACAATGAAGACGACTCTTCGTCAGCGCCTTCTCACTTCGACGCTTTTCGTCGGTGCGGCCGCGGTCGCCACTCCGGCCTACGCGCAGTCGCAGGATGAAACTCGAGACTCGCCGCCGGTCCAGGCGGTCCAGGACACCGCCCCGGATGCTCAGGACCAGGGTGGCGAAGCCATCGTCGTCACGGGATCGCGCATTGCGCGTCGCGACCTGACCTCGACGAGCCCGTTGGCTGTGGTTCAGGACGAAGAGTTCACCCTTTCCGGCGCGGTCAACGTCGAGCAGGTGATCAACACGCTGCCTCAGGTCATTCCGGGTTCGACCGCCTTCTCGAACAATCCGGGTGGCGGTGTCGCCACTTTGAACCTTCGCGGTCTCGGCTCGCAGCGGAACCTCGTGCTGGTCAACGGCCGTCGGTACATCTTCTTCGATACGAACCAGATCGTCGACCTCAACTCGATCCCGCAATTCCTGATCGACAGCGTCGATGTGGTCACCGGCGGTGCCTCGGCCGTCTACGGCTCGGACGCTCTCGCGGGTGTCGTGAACTTCCGCCTTCGGACGGATCTCGATGGCGTCATTGCGGGCGGTCAATACTCGATCACCGAGGAGGGCGATGGTCGGCGCTTCAACAGCTTCATCGCTATCGGCACCCAGTTTGCGGACGGTCGTGGCTACGTCTCGGCTTATGGCGAATATTACAAGCGCGGTCAGATCATGCAGGGCGACCGCGACTTCTCGCGTTTCGCTCTCGGTGACGTGGGTACTCAGACCGGCCAGCGCGCTGAGTTCGGCGAGCCTGTAACCGGCCTTGGGCCGCTCGGCTCCGCGGGTGTTCCGCAGGGGCGTCTGGTCGCTGCGTCGCAGATCACCGTTCGGCCCGCTTTTGACCTGAACGGCGACGGTGACATCACCGATCCCGGCGAGGCCGCGGTTACCCAGACGATCGCTGCAGGAACGAACTATCCTGGTGCCGGCGCCTTCTTCGGCACTCCTGGCACAAGCACGCCGTACACCGGCGCGAACAGCTACAATTATGCGCCGTCGAACTACTTGATGGTTCCGCAGGAGCGTTGGCTCCTCGGCGGCTATGCCGAGTACGAAGTGGCGGAAGGCATCAATGCCTATACCGAGGTGACCTTCATCAACAATCGGGTCGCCAACGAGCTCGCGCCGACGCCGATCACTCAGAATGTCGACTTCAATCTCGCTGCGATCGACCCGTTCATCTCGGATGCGGACGAAGCCCAGCTGCGCGCCATTGCGGCGCGTCAGCAACAGGCCATCAACCTCGCCAACTCGATCGGCGATGTGAATGGCGACGGTGTCGACGACGCGCCCAACCCCTTCCCCGGATTCAATGCTGGAACCTCGGCATTCCCGGCCTTGACGACCGGGTGTGTCGATCCGGATGGCGCTGGCCCCGCGCTGGCTGACCCCGCGACCTGTACAGCGGTTCGCCTGCAGGTGAACTCGCGCACCACCAGCATCGGTCCGCGGAATAACACCGACGATCGCAACGCCTTCCGCGTGCTCGCGGGACTGAGGGGCGATCTCACCGACACGCTGACCTATGACGTCTACTATTTGTTTGCCCGGACGCGGAATGCCTCGGTGCAGCTCGGCAACGTTTCTCGTTCGGCTTTCACCCGGCTGGCGGGGAACGGCACCTGCAACGTCTTCGGTGCGAATCAGCTGAGCGCTGCCTGCGTCGATGGCATTTCGATCCTGGCGCAAAACCAGGACATTTCTCAGCTTCAAGTGGCGCAAGCGAGCATCTCAGGCCCCTTGTTCACCTTCGGTTGGGCTAATGATCCGGTGGCATTCGCAGCCGGTGTCGAATGGCGCAGCATGCGGGGCGAGTTCATCCCCGACACTGCGCTTTCGTCTGGCGACGTCGTCGGCTTCAACGCCGGGCAACCGACCGCTGGCGGTTACGACGTGAAGGAAGTGTTCGCTGAGGTTCGGATCCCGATCATCCAGGACGGGTTCATCAGCCGATTCGAGCTGAACGGCGCGGCGCGTTATTCGGACTATTCGCTCGACGCGGTCGGCGGAGTTTGGACCTATGCGGCCGGGGCCGAGCTCGCGCCGATCCGGGACATCACCTTCCGCGGTCAGTATCAGCGCGCGGTCCGTGCCCCGAACGTTCAGGAGCTCTTCGGCGGACAGCAGGTTGGCTTCCCGCCCGCAACCGATCCCTGCGCTCTCGCATCGGCCGCGACCAACGCGACCATCAGGGATCTCTGCATCGCGACCGGTGTGCCGCAGGCGAACGTCGGCCAGGCCTTCCTTCAGCCTAATGCCCAGATCCAGGGCTCGTTCGGCGGAAACCCGAATCTCGAGGAAGAAGTCGGCGATACTTGGACGGCCGGCGTGGTGTTGCGCCCGAGCTTTATCCCTCGGCTCAACATCGCGGTCGACTGGTACGACATCCAAATCGACAACGCGATCGCTGCTGCCGCCGGCGGGGTCAACAATATCCTGAACCTCTGCTATAACGTGATCCAGGATGCGGACAGTAACATCTGTCAGCTGATCGCTCGCGATCCGCAGGGTATCATCTCTGGTCCTCCGTTCATCGTCACGGCCAACAATGCCAACCTGGCGTCGTTCGCGACGGAGGGCATCGACTTCCAGGTCGACTACAGCATGCCGGTTGGATGGAGCCTGACGGGTGCCGGCGAATCGCGGCTGAGCTTCTTCTTCCTCGGCAACTACCAGTGGGAGAACAGCTTCACTCCGCTCGTCGATCTGCCCGACGACGTCAACGAATGTGCTGGCCGTTTCGGCTTGGACTGCGGCGATCCCACGGCGAAGTGGAAATGGTCTACCCGACTGACCTGGTCGGACGGCCCAATCACCAGCACCTTGCGCTGGCGCCACATCAACTCGGTTCGTGACGACGATGACGACACGGACTTCATCGTTGAAGAGATCGGCTCTTATGACCTCTTCGACTTGGCCTTCGCGTTCAACGTCAATGACAACCTGACCGTGAACCTGGGCGTCAACAACCTGTTCGACAAGCAGCCGCCGGTCCTCGGTGACAATCAGGAGCAGTCGAACACCTATCCCGGCACTTATGACGTGCTCGGGCGAGACTTCTTCATCTCGGCAAACCTGCGCTTCTAAGCCAGAACCGAGGCAGAAATGGGGGCGGTGGGCCACAGGCTCGCCGCCCCTTCTCTATGACCGGGTTCAAGGGGTGAGCGGGTTCAAGGGGTATCGGCTGGACCTGAGTCCGCCGTCGCTATTCCGGCTTGCGACCCGCCACTAACCAGGCAAAGGGTCGATCGGATCCCTCCTCCGCGATCGCCCGCGTCGGGTCCAGAACCAGCCCGGCGGAAGAAAGCTGCTTCTCCAGCAGAGCGATGCCAGCCGAGTCGCGGGCTGCGGCGCGAAGCGCATGGATCCTGGCGATCTCATTCTCCGCTTTGCTCTTCAGCGTCGCCAGAACCTCCAGAGTTTCGATCGGCGGTCGGCTTCGCCCCATTTCGAGCGTGTGCAGGATCGCTGTGGCAAACTCTTCAGCCACATTCTGGGCTGGGAAGCGCGATCGCGCTTCACTCGGTGCGGATCGGAAGAGCGGAGGCGTCGGTAGGCTCGTCATCTGCCGGGCCTTGGCCAAGGCAGAAGCCTTCTCGAGGAGACCGCTGGCTTCGGAAGCCCACTGCAGCGCCTCGGCGCGCCCGGCATTGTGGGCGACGATCGGCCCATTTGCATGGTGGATGATGAAGCAGCATTGCCCGCTGGGGCGCAGAACGCGGCAAACCTCGCCACTGATCCGCTCGGTGTCGCCATATTCGAATCCGAACTGGCTCGACACCAGATGGAAGGATCCTTCGTCGAAGGGAAGATCCTCCATCGGCACGCCGCATTTCAGCGTCGCGCCCTTGGGACCGGGAGGAAGTGCCGCCGAGCTGTCGACGCCAATGAGCACCAGGTCCTTGCGCGCTCGCAACATCTTGCCAAGTACGGCGCCGTCTCCGGTGGCAAGGTCCAGGACGCGTGCGCCGGGCCGGAGGCCACGGACAATATCCTGCCAGACCCGCGCCTGAGCGGCGTCGATCTTTGCCAGACCTTCGGGCAGGCAGCCGCTTTCTGGCCCAACGCCGCCGGTCTTCCAGAAATCCGACCAAGCGGCTTCGCTTCGTGTTCCGCTCATTGTGCGACAACATCGAAGGCCACGGTCAGCCGTTCCCCCTCGGCGAATGGGCGAGTGCCGTGGAAGAGATAGCTCGGGAAGAGGGCCAGCCGACCCGGTTTCGGCTCGATCGTCGCCAGCGCTTCGAGCGGCAGTCCGAGTTCGATCGGCGGGCGACCGAGCTCGAGCCAACCGTCTCGCGTCTCCCTGGAGCCGATCGTCGGAGGGAGGCTGATGTAGCAGGCCGAACTCAATATCCCCTCTGGATGGACATGGTTCACATGGAAGCCCTGGCTTGTCAGTCGCACCGACCAGGATCCCTCGATCGCCATCGGCTCATCGCGATGTCGCAACAAGGGATGCGCGGGGTCGACTGGAGGAAGAGCGGCCATATGATCGCGAACCGCTGTCAGCAACGCCTCGTGCAACCGAGCGATCGGGCGCTCGGTGCGGGAGAAAAGGCGCCCCCGGGTCTGCGTTCCCCCCCGAAGCGACTGGCCGATCGGATGGGCCCGGGTGATGTGAAGGCGACGCAACAGGTCGGCAGTCTCCTCCAGCTCGTCGGGCGCAAGGCCGATGTCGCGAACCCCGAAAAGGCCCGGCTGCCCGGATAGCCAGTCGTGCCGATCGTCCCCGACGAGACGCCACGCAAGGTCGAGATGGGCCCAGCCATTGATCGAGGAAGGGTCGATCCGCGTTACCTGCTCGAATCGTTCAGCCGCACTCGATGCATCCCCCAGCCGGAGCAAGATACGCGCTCGGGCAAACGCCGAATCGGATGTTGCTTCGTTGCCCAACCGGTCGAGGATCGCCAGCGCGCTTCGGGGATTGCCGGACTCGCTGGTGAAGATCGCCTCCATCAAAAGCATGTGCCGATCCTCGCCGAGCAGGGCGCGGGCCCCCTTCAAAGCGGCAAGGGCATCAGAATGCCTTTCGGCACGGGCGAGCGTTTGCCAGTAGGAATAATGAAGGGCTCGATCGTATGGACGCTGTTCCAGCGAACGGACATAATGGTCGGCGAAATCCTCGCCTTGCCCCGCTTCGGAACGCATTCGCGCAAGCACTTCGTGCCCGGAGACCCAGGAGGGATCCCGGACTACGGCGTCTTCCATCAGCCTTATGCCGCGCGGATCCCCCTCGGCTTCCAATGCCTCGGCCAGTCCCAAGATCAGGTCGGGCTCTCCGGGCGCTTGCTCCAGAGCGCGGGCATAGAAGGCCGATGCGCCTTCCTCTCCCCGTTCTACGGCAATCCGAGCCCGACCGTGGAGCGCCACTCTCCGGTTTGGGTCATTCCTCAATGCCGCTTCGAACGCCTCAGCCGCTTCGGCCAAGCGGCCGAGCTTCTTCAGGACGCTGCCACGCGCCGAATGGACGCGCGCGTCGTTTGAAGCGGTTGCGACAAGCTGGTCCAGGTCGGTCAGTGCCTCCTCCAGGCGGCCGAGTTTCTGCAACAGGATGGCACGGTTGTAGCGAGCGTCACGGAATGAAGGCTTGATGGCGAGCGCACGACCGTAGAGCTCAAGCGCCTCGTCCCATTCGCCGATCTCGCCAAGCAGGTTCGCATAGTTGCCGAGCAACTGAGCGTCACCAGGAGCCAGTGCCGTGGCCCGCAGAAAGGCCTGGCGGGAGCCGGCGAGGTTTCCCAGCTTCTTCTCGACTAATGCAAGAAGATGGAGAACCGCTGGATGGTCGCCGGCAAGTTTCCGTACCTGAGCAAGGTCGGTCCGGGCTGCGTCGAATCGCTGGCCGAGGAAAGCCTGTTCGGCGCGGGCAAAGAGGCTGTTGACGTCCGTCGGCACGCTGCCGTTGATGCCTTGCAGTAGTTCCACTGTCCAGTCGTTGAGCCGAAGGAAGGCAGGCGTCGCCGATCTGCGGAAACCCGCACGTTGCGCCACCGTAACTTTCCCAGATTGTTGCAGCTTTATTGCCGCTTCTACTCAAGCCGCGTCGCGCACCTGACGCAGACCTCGTCATTCGTGCGTAGCCCTCAGCGGAGAAGGCCATCCTGATGTTCAATCCTGTTCGCACTCGTCTGCTTTCATCCACCCTGCTCATCGGGCTGGCCGGAATGGCCGCGCCCGCAATGGCCCAGTCGGAGTCGTCGGCCCCTGCGCAAGGCGCCGCTTCGTCGCAGGACGGGGCCCCGGCTACTGAGCCGCCGCTTGCGCCTGAAGGCGAAGCAATCGTCGTGACCGGCTCGCGCATTTCTCGCCAGGAGCTGAACTCGATCGTGCCGGTTGCCGTCCTCGGCAGTGAGGATCTGCAGCGCGACGCGGCGATCAACATTCAGGACACATTGAATGAGCTTCCGCAGGTCGGGACCGGCTTCACCCGAACCAACACGAACTTTCTGACATCGGGCAACGGCGTAGCAACGGTCAACCTGCGCAACCTGTCGTCCAATCGGACGCTGGTCCTGGTCAATGGACGTCGCTTCGTTGCCGGCCTGGCCGGCACGTCGGCAGTCGACTTGAACAACATCCCGACCGACTTCATCGAGCGGGTCGAGATCGTCACTGGGGGCGCCTCCGCCGTTTACGGATCGGAGGCCATTGCCGGCGTCGTCAACTTCATTCTGAAGGATCGGTTCGACGGCATCCAGGCACGGGCCCAGTATGGCATTACGGAGCGCGGCGACAATGCGCGCTACCTGGCGGCGATCACCGCCGGCACCAGCTTTGGTGCCGACGACCGCGGATCCTTCATCGGACACTTCTCATACGACCGCGATGAGGGACTCCTTTCTGCGGCCCGTGAAATTTCTCGGGAAGACTGCTTCTACGACATTTGCGGCCCCGCCGCCTATTCGAGCTATTCGCCACAGGGCCGCTTCCAGCTGCTCGACGCGAACGGCGCAGGTCAGGATGCCTTCCAAGGTGGAAGTCTCTTCTCGTTCGACACCAGCAACAGCGTGATTGCTGGCGGAGGTGCGGGCTACAACCGGAACGCAGTGCGTCGGATTTCCACTCCGCTCGAGCGTTACCTTGCTGCCGGTATCTTCGGTTACGACATCAGCGAGAACGTTCGCGCATTCGCAGAGGTCACCTACAGCAATGTGCGTTCAAGCTCGCAGATCGAGCCGCTCGCCCTTGATTACACCGACATCTATGACGGCTCGCCGCAGCAGGGCATCGGCATCAGCATCGACAATCCGTTCATCCCAGCAGTGGTTCGGGCGGCCATTGCTGCCCGGAACAGCGACGCCGATCCGGCGAACGATGTCGCCTATATCGGTTTCCGGCGCCGGCAGAATGAAGTTTTCGATCGTTCAAACGTGAATCAGCGCGACACCTGGCGAGTCGCGGCGGGCCTTCGGGGCACCATTGCCGAGGATTGGAACTGGGAAGCGAGCTACGTTTACGGGCGACTGCACGACTTCACCTCGTCCGAGGACATCGACAATAATCGCTATCGCAACGCGCTCGACGCGATCCAGCTCGCCGACGGCAGCATTATCTGCCGCAGCGAAGCGGCTCGCGCCGAAGGCTGCGTTCCGATCAACATCTTCGGCTTCGGCACGGCTTCGCCAGAGGCCTCGGCCTACGTCCAGGCTGTCGTCCCCAAGTCGGAGGATATCGTCAATGAACAGCAGGTTGTTTCGGTCAGCCTGGCCAACTCGAACCTGTTCCAGCTTCCTGCCGGGGGCGTCGGGATTGCGATCGGTGCGGAATATCGCAAGGAAAGGAGTGTCGACGATCTCGACATCCTTACCAACACCGGTGGCAATTCAGGCAATCAGATTCCGGACACAGTCGGCGAGTTCGACGTGTGGGAGGTCTATGGCGAGCTCAACGTTCCGATCCTGCGCGACACCTTCGTCAACTATTTCGGGGTGACTGGAGCCGTCCGCTACTCCGACTACAGCCAGCCACAGGTGGGAGGCGTGCTGAGCTGGAACGTCGGAGCCGAGCTCGAACCGTTCGACGGCCTTCGACTGCGCGGTGTTTATGCACGAGCGAATCGTGCTCCGAACATCTCCGAATTCGCCTCGGCGCCCTCGGAGACTTTCGCGGGTGTCAACGATCCCTGCGACGGAGTGACGGCAACGAGCACCGGGCAGTATGATGCTGCGTGCCGTGCCATCCCCGCCATCGCAGCGGCTATCGCGGCCAATGGTGCGTTCGAATACACGCTGGCGGATATCCAGGGGATCAACGGCTTCGTCGGCGGCAACCCGGACCTTCGCGAAGAGCAGGCCGAGACGATAACCATCGGTGCGGTCTTCACGCCACGTTTCGTTCGGGGCCTCAGCCTCACGGCCGACTATTTCGACATCCGGGTGGACGATGCGATCAGCACGATCAGCCGCAATCTGTCGATTCAGCAGTGCCTGCTGACCTCGGATCCCGTCTTCTGCGACAATGTCTTCCGCAGCGGAGCCACCGGCTTCGTCACGCGTGTCGACGCCCAGCTGATCAACGTTGCAGAGCTTCGCACCCGCGGAATCGACTTCGGGCTGCGTTACGGACGCCGCCTCGGATTGGCTGGCGATGATCGGATCGACCTGAACGTCAACTATACCTATCTGATCGACTATAAGAGCCAGGCCAATCCTTCGGCGCCGGTCCAGGAGTTTGCGGACAGCATCTACTATCCGGAGCATAAGGCGAGCGCCCGCGCGACTTATCAGAATGGTCCGTTCAGCCTGAGTTGGCAGGTCAACTATCTGAGCGGCGGTACTGCCGACATCGACCTCGTCGGGGATCCGGATGCCGAACCGCTGAACAATGTCGATGGGCGCTTCTATCACGACGCGCAAATCCGCTGGGATGTCGGGCCGGACCGGCGCTACAGCTTCTACGTCGGCGTGGACAATCTGTTCGACTCGAAGCCGCCGTTCCTGCCAGGCACCCCGTTCGTTCTGTCGCCGACCGGCACCGAAACAGCAGCGGACATTTACGATCCGTTCGGCCGTCGATTCCACGCCGGCGTTCAGGTGCGCTTCTAGAATCCCATTCGCTGCATTTACCCCTAGCAGCGCTACTGTGGGGCGGAGCTTCGGCTCCGCCCCTCTCTTTGCGCCCGGCTTTCGCGAACCTTCAGGCGGCGGCGCGCTGCTCGGCGACGTCAAGCACGAGCGCGCCGTCGCCTTCGTCGATCCGCACGGTCTGGCCATCGCGGATCTCGCCACGAAGGATGGCTTCGGCGAGCGGGTCCTGAAGGTGCTTCTGCACTGAGCGCTTCAACGGCCGAGCGCCATAGACGGGATCGTAGCCGACTCGGCCGAGCCAGGCTCGAGCGCCGTCGGTGAGCTCCAGCCGGATCTTGCGGTCCTTCAGCAGCGCCTGGACCCGGCCCACCTGAATGTCGACGATCGGCCCCATATGTTCCTGGGCGAGCCGGTGGAACAGGATGATCTCGTCCAGCCGGTTGAGGAATTCGGGCCGGAAATGGGCCCGGACGACCTCCATCACCTGAGGCTCGACGTCCTCGACCTTCTGACCGTCCGAAAGGCTGGACAGGAAATGGCTGCCGAGATTCGACGTCAGGATGATGATCGTGTTGGTGAAGTCGACCGTCCGCCCCTGGCCGTCGGTAAGTCGTCCGTCGTCGAGCACCTGCAGAAGGACGTTGAAGACGTCGTTATGCGCCTTCTCGACCTCGTCGAAGAGAACGACCTGATAGGGGCGCCGACGAACCGATTCCGTCAGTACGCCGCCTTCTTCATAGCCGACATAGCCCGGAGGCGCGCCGATCAGCCGGGCGACGCTGTGCTTTTCCATGAATTCGGACATGTCGATCCGGACCATGGCGTGCGCGTCGTCGAACAGGAATTCGGCCAGCGCCTTGGTCAGCTCCGTCTTGCCGACCCCGGTCGGGCCGAGAAACAGGAACGATCCCATCGGCCGGTTCGGATCCTGCAGCCCGGCGCGCGCTCGGCGGATGGCGCGACTGACCGCGTCGACCGCCTGCTCCTGACCGATCACCCGCTTGCCGAGCTGGGCCTCCATCGCCAGCAGCTTCTCGCGCTCTCCTTCGAGCATCCTGTCGACCGGGATTCCGGTCCAGCGCGAGACGACCGCGGCGATGTCCTCGCTCGTGACTTCCTCGCGCAGCATGGCATGTTCGCTGGCGGCCTGAGCTTCGGAAAGCTGCCTTTCCAGCGTCGGAATGACTCCGTAGGAGAGCTCGCCCGCCTTGGCGAGGTCGCCGCTGCGCTGCGCCTGCTCGAGCTGGAGCCGGGCCTGGTCGAGCTGCTCCTTGATCTTCGCCTCGGCGTGGATCTTCTCCTTTTCCGCCTGCCAGCGCTGAGTGAGCTCGGACGACTGCTGCTCGAGATTGGCGAGCTCCTCTTCAAGGGCGGTGAGGCGCTCCCTCGAAGCCACGTCGCTTTCCTTCTTCAGAGCCTCCCGCTCGATCTTCAGCTGGATGATCCGCCGATCGAGCGTTTCGATCTCCTCCGGCTTGCTCTCCACCTCCATCCGGATCCGCGAGGCCGCCTCGTCCATGAGATCGATCGCCTTGTCGGGCAGGAATCGGTCGGTGATGTAGCGGTTGGACAGGGTCGCCGCCGAGACAAGCGCGGAATCGGTGATCCGCACGCCATGGTGAAGCTCGTATTTCTCCTTCAGGCCGCGAAGGATCGAGATCGTGTCTTCGACGGTGGGCTCGCCGATGAAGACCGGCTGGAACCGCCGCTGAAGTGCCGGATCCTTCTCAACATGCTTGCGATATTCGTCCAGCGTGGTGGCGCCGATGCAGTGCAGCTCGCCCCGGGCGAGCGCCGGCTTGAGCAGGTTGGAGGCATCCATCGCCCCCTCGCTCTTGCCGGCGCCGATCAGGGTATGCATCTCGTCGATGAACAGGACGATGTCGCCTTCGGCCTGCTTCACCTCGTCGAGCACCCCCTTCAGCCGCTCCTCGAACTCGCCGCGATATTTGGCTCCGGCGATCAGAGCGCCCATGTCGAGCGCCATCAGCCGGCGGTCCTTGAGGCTGTCCGGCACGTCGCCATTGGCGATCCGGAGCGCGAGGCCTTCGGCGATGGCCGTCTTGCCCACTCCGGGATCGCCGATGAGGACCGGATTGTTCTTGGTGCGGCGGGCAAGGATCTGAACGGTTCGGCGGATTTCCTCGTCACGGCCGATCACCGGGTCGAGCTTGCCGTCGCGCGCCGCCTGGGTCAGGTCGCGCGCGAACTTCTTGAGCGCATCATAGCGGTCTTCGGCGGTCTGAGTGTCCGCGGTCCGGCCACCTCGAAGCTCGTTGATTGCTGCATTGAGGGCCTCGGCCTTCACTCCCGCATCGGCGAGCGCCTTGCCGGCGTCGCTGCTCGTGGCGAGCACCAGAGCGAGAAGCAGCCGTTCGACCGTGACATAGGAATCGCCGGCCTTCTGCGCGATCTGCTCCGCCTGATCGAGGATCCGGATCGTCTCGCCATCCAGCGATGGCGGGGTGTTCGCGCCGCTTCCGGAAACGGCCGGAATCCTGGCCAGCGCCTGATCGGTCCCTCGGCGGGCCGCCTCGGCGCTGCCGCCCGCGCGGGCGATCAGGCCCGAAGCCATGCCCTGATCGTCCTCGAGCAGGGCCTTGAGCAGATGGACGGGCGCAATGCGTTGATGGTTGAGACGCAAGGCGACGGTCTGGGCCGCCTGGAGGAAGCCACGCGCGCGATCGGTAAATTTCTCGAGGTTCATACTCTCCTGCCCCTATCGTTTGCGTCGGAAATGTAGTGTTGCCGATGTGCAACACAAGAGGTTGGCCCGTGCTCCCGGTTTGTTGCCGCTTCGGCGGTCGAGCGGCTGCGACCAGCCTTGCAACGCCGAAGCGGGGAAATGGAGCCCTGCAAGCCACCGGCACCGCGGCATTGCCGCCCGAGCTCATGCGGCGTCGATCGACGGACCCTTGCCCGTCCTCCGCTCGAGTCATGCTCGGGCCCGCCTTGCCTTGCGCCTTCCACGCGCTATGACTCCTGACGACAAGAAACGGGGAGGTGATATGCGCCGGATTCTCACTGCCTTGGCCATTGCCGCCGGTTTCACGCTGGCCGGCTGCGCAACCACGACAGCGCAAGTTCCAGCCGCCTCCGAAGCGCCTATGTCGAGCTCGGCCGCCGCTCTGGACCCTGCGACTCAGCAGCTGCTCGATCGGGTGAACGTTCCGTTCGAAACCTTTACCCTCGACAATGGCCTCAGGGTCGTCGTTCACGAGGATCGCAAGGCGCCGGTCGTGGCGGTGTCCATCTGGTACAATGTCGGGTCGAAGGATGAGCCGCCGGGTCGGACGGGTTTCGCCCATCTCTTCGAGCACATCATGTTCAATGGTTCGGAAAACGCGCCGGGCGAATATTTCGAATATACCCGCGCCATGGGGGCGACCGATCTCAACGGTACCACCTGGTTCGACCGGACCAATTATTTCCAGACCGTTCCGCGCTCGGCGCTCGAGCGGGCGCTCTTCCTCGAGAGCGACCGGATGGGCCACCTTCTCGGCGCCGTCACCCAGGAAAACCTGACCAACCAGATCGGGGTCGTTCAGAACGAGAAGAGGCAGGGCGACAACCAGCCGTTCGGGCTCGTCGAATATGCGCAGCTCGAGGCGCTTTTTCCGGAAGGCCACCCTTATCGGCATTCGACGATCGGCTCGATGGCCGATCTTTCCGCCGCGACTCTCGACACGGTCCGGGAGTGGTTCCGCGACAATTACGGTCCCAACAATGCGGTGCTGGTCCTCGCCGGCGACATCGATGCCGCCGAAGCGCGTCCACTGGTCGAGCGCTACTTCGGCCCGATCCCGAGGGGCCCGCAGAACGTGCCCGCGCAGGCCGATGTCCCCACCCTCGAGCGTCGAGTCGACCAGGTGATGCAGGATCGCGTCGCCAATGTTCGACTTTATCGCAGCTGGGCCGTTCCCGGCCTGACCCACGAGGATGTCGTCCCCTTGTCGGTCGGTGCGGCGGTGCTCGGCGGGCTGGCGAGTTCGCGGCTCGACAATGAGCTGGTCCGCGGCGCCCAGACCGCCGTCAGGGTCACGGCAAACCTGCAGCCATTTCAGCGGGTGGGCATCTTCGAGGTTACCGTCGACGTGAAGCCCGGGGAAGACGCCGACGCGGTTTCCCGTCGACTTGACGAGATCATCGACGAATTCGTCCGCAGCGGCCCGACCGAGGATGAGGTTCGGCGAACCGTGATGCGCACGCTTTCGAGCCGGATTCAGGGGCTCGAGCAGGTCGGCGGCTTCGGCGGAAAGGCCGTCGCGCTGGCCGAAGGCATGCTCTACGCGGACGATCCCGCTTTCTATCGGCGCCGCCTCGAGCAGCTCGCGGCGACCACGCCCGAACAGGTGCGCTCGGCCATGCAGCGCTGGCTGACCCGCCCCGTTTATGCACTCAAGGTCGAACCGGGCGAGCGCCCGGCCTATGAGGAGGCGCCGGGAGTGACCGGCAGCCGCTCGGCCACTCTGGCCATGGCGGCGCCAAGCCAGCGGCCGCGTTATTACCGCACCCCGGAAGCGGGCGAGCAGCCGCTCGCGCCGCTCCCCTATACGCAGCAGTCGGAAGGTGGAGCGGGCGGCCAGCGGCCGATGCCGCCGCTTGGCCAGACCCCCAATCTCGACTTTCCGGAGGTCGAGCGGGCGCGCCTGTCGAACGGAATCCAGGTCGTTTATGCGCGTCGCAACGTCGTCCCGGTCACCCGGGTCGCAGTCGAGTTCGACGCCGGGATAGCCGCCGATCCGGCGGACCGCCTCGGAACTCAGCAGCTCATGCTGAATCTGCTCGAAGAGGGGACGACGAGCCTCAATTCGATCCAGCTTGCGGAAGCGCAGGAGCGACTCGGTGCCGCAATCGGTACCCAGGCTTCGCTGGACCGGACCGCCGTCACTCTGACGGCCCTGACTCCGAACCTTGGAGCCTCGCTCGATCTGCTCGCCGACGTCATCCGCAACCCGGCTTTCGCCCCCGCGGAAGTGGAGCGGCTGCGTCAGCAGCAGCTTGCCAGCATTGCTCAGGAACTGACTCAGCCCGGTGCGATCGCCGCTCGGGCGCTGCCGCTGGTGCTCTATGGGGCCCAGCACCCATATGGGAAGCCGGGCACCGGCAGTGGCGATCCGGCCGCTGTCCGGGCGGTCACCCGCGACGAGCTGATCCGGTTTCATCAAAGCTGGATCCGCCCGGACAATGCCACGATCTTCGCAGTCGGCGACCTGCCTCTGAATGAGCTCGTTCCGCAACTCGAGGCTCGCTTCGGCAACTGGACTCCGCCTTCGGTGCCTCGCGGAACGAAGCAGTTCGGCGCCCCGGCGCAAACCGACCGGCCGCGCATCGTCCTGATCGATCGCCCGCAGTCGCCGCAAAGCTTCATCCTGGCGGGCCAGCTGCTTCCGGTTCAGGGCACTCAGGATCTGCTGACGCTCACGACCGCCAACGAAGTGCTCGGCGGGAACTTCCTGGCCCGAATCAACATGGATCTGCGCGAGCGGCGTGGCTGGTCTTACGGAGCCTTCGGATCGACCTCGCTACGCGAACATCAGGTGCCCTATATCATCCAGGCGCCGGTGCAGGCCGACCGTACCGGTGACTCGATCCGGGCGATTCAGGAGCAGGTTCGCGGGTTCCTCACCACCAACGGAGTCACCGCGGCCGAACTCGCTCGAACCATTGCGGGCAATACCGGTCAGCTGCCGGGACAGTTCGAGACTTCGCCGGCCGTTCTCGGCGCTCTTCGCAGCAACGCGCTGTTCCGCCGCCCCGACAATTATTGGGAGACGGTGGCGGACCGTTACCGGCGGATGACGGCCCAGGAACTGGACCAGCGTGCCCGGGCGACGATCGATCCCGACAATTTCGTCTGGGTGGTGGTCGGCGACGCTCAGCGCATTCGGCCCCAGCTTGAGAGCCTCGGACTTCCGATCGAGGTGATGCAGCCGCGCTGATGTTGCGGCGGCCGGATCGAGGCTAGTCCTCCATCCGGCCGATCAGCCGGGTGACATGACCCATCTTGCGGCCAGGCCGGGCCTCGCTCTTGCCGTAGAGGTGGAGATGCGCCGTCCGGTCGGTGAGCAGAGTCGGCCACTGGCCGGCCTCGTCGCCGATCAGGTTGCGCATTTCGACGCTCCTCGCCGTCCGGTCGGTGGCGCCCAGCGGAAGCCCGCAGATCGCCCGGATATGGTTTTCGAACTGGGAGGTCAGTGCGCCTTCGATCGTCCAGTGGCCGCTATTGTGCACCCGTGGTGCCATCTCGTTGAACAGGGCGTCCTCGCCCAGTGCGAAGAATTCCAGCGCCAATGTCCCGACATAGTCGAGAGCCTGGGCGAGCCGTCGTGCCAGATCCTCCGCAGCTCGGATCGCCGGTGCGAGACTTGCCTCGGCCGGTGCGATGGATCGGTCGAGAATGCCTCGCCGGTGAACGTTTCTCGGCGAGTCCCAGAGAACCATCTCACCGCTGGCCGAGCGGCACAGCAGGATCGAGAATTCCGCTTCAAACGCAACGAAGCCCTCCAGGACACTGGGCGCGCCTTGCACCGCCTCCCAGGCCTCGGCGGCGCTGCCGCCATCCGCGATCCGGACCTGCCCCTTTCCGTCATAGCCGAAGCGGCGGGTCTTCAGGATGGCGGGCGTGCCGATCGCGTCGAGAGCCGCCTCGAGATCCGAAAGGCTGTCCACCCGGGCGAACGGTGCCGGGCGCCCACCATGGTTCAGAACGAAGTTCTTCTCGCTCAGCCGGTCCTGCGCGATCTCCAGCGCCTGTCGTGGCGGGTAGAGCGGCGCCTTGCCGGTCAGCGCGCTGAGCGGACCGGCAGCGATATTTTCGAACTCGTAGGTCGCCACGTCCACCTGTTCGCCGAAGCGCCTGAGCGCTTCCTCGTCATCATAGGCTCCGCGGGTGAAATGAGCGGCCACTTCCGCCGCCGGCGGAAACTCGTCCGGCGCGTAGATATGGCATTTGTAGCCGAGCTGCGCGGCGGCCATGGCCAGCATCCGCCCCAGCTGGCCGCCGCCGACGATGCCGATGGTGGAGCCGGGCGGGATCGTCATTCCGGCTGCTGAGCCACGCTTTCGGTCTGCCGCGCCCGCCAGGCCTCGAGCCGCGCCGCGAGGGCCTCGTCGCTGCCTGCAAGGATGGCGGCGGCAAGCAGCCCGGCATTGGTCGCTCCGGCCGGGCCGATGGCGAGCGTTCCGACCGGCACGCCGGCAGGCATCTGAACGATCGAAAGAAGGCTGTCGAGCCCGCCCAGCGCCTTGGATTCGACGGGCACGCCGAGCACTGGAAGCCGGGTCATCGACGCCGCCATTCCCGGCAGGTGCGCCGCCCCGCCGGCACCGGCAATGATCGCCTTGAGGCCTCGCCCGGCAGCGCTTCGGGCATATTCGAAGAGCCGTTCCGGGGTTCGATGGGCGGAGACGATCCGAGTCTCGTGCGGCACTTCCAGCACGCTCAGGATCTCCGCGGCATGGCGCATCGTCTCCCAATCGGAGCGACTGCCCATGATGATGCCGATGCGCGGCGCTTCGTCTGCCATTTCGTTCCTGATCTGCTTGGACCGGCGAAGCGCCACTCCTTACGGTTCCGACTTCGAACCGGCAATGGCCGAGATGTGCCCAAGGGCGGGCATCCGGTGGCTTCGGGGCAGAAGGGGGCACGGGTCTGGTCGATCCGGGGGAGGTGCTTCGCGGCTTGTTAACCAGTGGCGCTGTACAATGTCCCTCTGGCGCGACTGGTGAAGGTGGAACGGTGACGGCACAGCCCGGCTTCGCACGAAGCATCCCGACCGAGCATTTCGGGGACGCTCCCGACCATGCCTTGGCTCGGCTGGCGGATGAAAATGCCCTGCTCCGAGCGGCACTGGCCGAAATGCGCGAACGGATCGGCTTGCTTGAAGACAGCGCCGACAGCGACCCGCTCACCGGCCTTCCCAACGAGCGCGAGGTCCGACGCCAGCTCGATCGGGTGGTCGGCCAGGCAGAACGGTACGGAACGCCGGCGGCCCTGCTGTCCATCGACATTCGCGGCCTCCGGCAGATCAACGAACGACATGGCCAGGTGGCGGGCGACGCCGCTTTGATTCATGTCGGACGGCTGTTGCGCGGCCTCGTCCGAAGCAGCGACGTCGTCGCTCGACTGGACGGCGGCTTCGCGCTGATCCTCGACCATCTCGATTCCGCGTCGGCCATCGAAACGGGCGAGCGGATCGTCCGGTTCGTTGCCGAGCAGCCGCTCGAACTCGGGCGCGGCCAGGTCCGGCTCGAGGCGACGATCGGAATCGCCTCGATCTTCCCGGGTGACGACCCGGACGGGATCCTGGCCCGGGTTCGCCGCAATCTTGCGCGAGTGAAGGAGTTCTAGGCCCGGTCGCGAAGATAGTAGCGCTCGATGGCGGCGAGACTGTCGTCGAGGCTGTAGACGATCGGCTGGCCGGTCGGGATTTCGAGTCCGGTAATCTCGTCGTCGGCGATCTTCGACAGGTGCTTGACCAGCGCCCGCAGCGAATTGCCGTGGGCGGAGATGAGTACCCTCTGACCGGACTGCAGCGCGGGCGCGATCCGCTCTTCCCAATAGGGCAGAACCCGCCCGATCGTGTCCTTCAGGCTTTCGGTCCGCGGCACCGTCACCCCGGCATAGCGGCGGTCGTTGGTGAGATCGAATTCTCCTCCCGGCTCCATCGCCGGCGGCGGGATGTCGAAGGAACGCCGCCAGACATGGACCTGCTCGTCGCCATGCTTGGCCGCCGTTTCGGCCTTGTTGAGCCCCGTCAGCCCGCCATAATGACGTTCGTTGAGCCGCCAATGCTTCTCCTCTGGCAGCCACAGGCGCCCCATCGCGGCAAGAGCGATGTGCAAGGTCCGGATGGCGCGGGTCTGGAGGCTGGTGAAGCAGAGGTCGAAGTCGAAGCCGCGGGCGGCAAGCATTTCGCCGGCCTCGCGCGCCTCGCGTTCACCCTGGTCGGTGAGATCGACGTCCCACCAGCCGGTGAATCGGTTCTCCAGGTTCCAGGCCGACTGGCCGTGACGAATAAGGACAAGTTGCGGCACTTCTACCTCCTTTCGGGAAGGGTCTTGCGGCGCCTAGACTAAAGGTCGAGCGACATGAAGCGGCTGAACGGGTCGTCCGCGCGATACGTGCCGAAGGGTCCGCAGAACGCGAAGCCGAACCCGCCATAGAGCCGGTGTGCCGGAGCAAAGTTCGGCCCCGAACCGGTTTCCAGCAGGAGACGGCGATAGCCACGCTCGCGCGCCACGGCGATGATATGGGTCAGAAGGTTCGCCGCGACGCCCTTTCGCAGATGCTCGGGCGCCGTACGCATCGACTTGATCTCCCCCTCCTGGGGACCGAGCGCCTTCAGGGCTCCGCAGCCAAGCAGCGCCTGTTCGTCCCAGACGCTCCAGAAGGTGATTTCGGGCGCCCGGAGCGCATCGAGATCGAGGGCATGAACGCTTTCGGCCGGTGAAACGGCGTGCATGCCGTCCAGATGCAGCCGAAGCAGCGCCTGGATTTCGGGGCCCGAAAGATCGTCCTTCCGGATCTGCACTCGAACTCAGCGGCCGCGATATTCCGCGACGCGGTCGATCACGGCATGGATTGCGTCCAGGCAGGATCGGGCGAGCAGCTGGCAGCGATCGGGCGACCAGCCATAGACCGGGTCGGGCAGGTCGTCATTGTCCTTGAAGGGCATTTCCAGCGTCATCGACACCGCCCCGAACCGCTCCGCAAGCTGGGCCGTCGACATGGAAAGGTTGGCCATCCCCGGCGAAGGGATCTCATACCCTTTCTCCGTCTGGAAATCGGGCGAGATCCGCACCAGCGCCTCGCTGAAGGCGTCGAACAGCGCCTGCTGCTCCTTGCGCCATCCCGGAATGCCCTCGAACCCGGCGAGGAAGTTGGCGGCGATCGCCTCATCGCCGTGAATGTCCATGGCGAAGTCGACGCCCGTCTTCTTCATTTCCTCGAGCACATAAAGGACTTCCGGGCTCCGCTCGAGGCTCGGCGCGTGCCATTCCCGGTTGAGATTCACTCCGACGGCATTGGTGCGCAGATGGCCGCGCCGCGACCCGTCCGGGTTCATGTTCGGGACGATGTGAAAGGTCGCCTTCTGCCGAAGCCGGCGGGAAATCGGATCGGCCTCGTCGAGAAGCTTTTCGAGAGCGCCTTCCATCCACCATTCGGCCATCGTCTCGCCCGGATGCTGGCGGGCATAGAGCCAGACCTGCAGCGGCCCGCCGGGAAGCCGAAAATAGTCGATCTCCTGCCCGTCCAGAGTCTGGCCGAGCGAGCGATATTCGACGCCAGGCTGAGCCGCGACCGAAGCGACGAGATCGAGATGGCGCTCCATCGAATAAGGCGCGAAATAGGCGAACCAGACGGTATCCGAGGCGGGGGTGACCCGCATTTTCAGGACGCCATTCTCATAGGCTGTGTCGATCCGCTCCCATTCCTCGCGATCGTAGGACATGCAGGTGCGGTAATTCTCCCATCCGTGCGGATAGGCGGAGCCGGCGCAATTGAGGATGTTGATCTCGATCGCGCGACCGGCCGCGCCGCTCACCCGGAAGTAGAACCATTGGTAGAAGTCGGACTGATGATCCTTGACGATTTCAAGGTCGAGGCGGTCGCCTTCGGCGGCGACCAGACGAATATTGCCGCCGTCGAAGGCGCTTGAAACTGAAAGTGTCATCGAACCCAATTCGAAAGGAGATTACCGAACCCTGATAGTCCGGCCCGACTCCCCGGGAAAGTCTTGAAAGAGCGCTGTCGCAAGCCTATCCACGGCCGCGCGACGATCCGCCAGTTCCGAATTGGCGCGGGCTTCGAGCTCCGCCCGGCCCTCCCAGGCAACGGTCGCGTCGGAGCGGCGCTGGATTCGCACTCCAAGCTCCGTCACGACGATCTCGCCCGAGCCGCCGCCGATCGGGACGCTTGCACTCACGCCGCCGCCGACTCCGCTTCGCCAGCCGCCGGTGCCACCGCCGACTCCGACGCTGATCGCCGGGCCGCGCCGCATCGCTTCCCGGCTTCCCTGCTCGACACGCACCAGCGCCACCTGCTCGGAGCGGGCATTGCCTTGAGCCACTCTCCAGCCGAGCCTTGCGAGTTCCCGTTCGATCGGTGCGGAAATCTGGGCGAAGGAAAGGCTGTTCGCCTCCGCGGGGTCGGCCGGCTCGACCCGGATCTCGCCCCGCGCGATCGGTTGGCCGAGGTGGAATCGGGTGACGCTGGCGCCGGGCTGGACTCCCGAACCCTGCGGACCTGTCTGACATCCGGCGAGAAGCACGGCCAGAAGGAGCGCTCCGCCGCGAAATGCGTATTTGTTCATCACCACCTCGTCCCGAGCAAGGAATCCGTATAGGGGCTGTAACGAAAACCGCGGCGATTTGCTGCATCCGATCATGAGAGCGAGAGAATGAACCAACAAGGCAAGAAACTGCCGGTGCTGGTCACCGGTGGCGCGGGCTATATCGGGAGCCACGCCGTACTGGCGCTGCTCGACTCCGGCTGGTCGGTGGTCGTCATCGACAATCTGTCCACCGGCTTCGAATGGGCGGTGCCGAAGGAGGCCGTCTTCGTGCGCGGCGACATTGCGGACCAGGCGCTTGTGGCCGGGCTGATCGCCGAACATGGCATTGGCGCGATCATGCATTTCGCCGGATCGATCGTCGTTCCGGAGTCGGTGGAAAAGCCGCTCAAATATTATCTGAACAATACGGCCAAGAGCCGGGCCCTGATCGAGAGCGCCGTCGAAGGCGGCGTTCGCCACTTCATCTTCTCCTCGACCGCGGCGACCTACGGAATTCCCGACCAGGTTCCGATCCGCGAGGAGGCTCGAACCGAGCCGATCAACCCCTATGGCTGGTCGAAGCTGATGACGGAGCGGATGCTCGTCGACACGGCGGCCGCCTACCCGCTCAACTTTTGCGCGCTTCGCTACTTCAACGTCGCCGGGGCCGACCCGGCGGGGCGGTCCGGCCAGTCGACCGCCGGAGCGACCCACTTGATCAAGGTGGCGGTTGAGGCCGCGACCGGGAAGCGCGACCATGTCGCGGTCTACGGCACCGACTATGACACTCCGGATGGCACCGGGATCCGCGACTATATCCATGTCAGCGACCTTGCCGCGGCCCATGTCGATGCCCTGGAGAAGCTGATCGCCGAACCGCAGTCGAGCTACATCCTGAATTGCGGTTATGGACGGGGCTTCTCGGTGCTGGAGGTGCTCGACGCCGTCGACCGGGTCACCAACATGAAGATCGAGCGGCGGATGTCGCCTCGACGCGCCGGCGATCCTCCCGCACTCACCGCCGACAATGCCAGGATCCTCGCAACTCTCCCCTGGCGTCCGCGCCGCGACGATCTCGACACGATCGTCGCCGATGCGCTGGCGTGGGAGCGAAAGCTCGCCGAACGGGGCTAGGACAGGCGGCAAAATCCTCCAAAAGTCCGGCCGGGCTTGGCAGCAGCGTTTCGCGGTGCCGGCCTGGCGGAGACGGATCGTGCGAATTTGCTTGCGGCGACGTTCGTACATTGCGGCCTGCGTTCGGTGATGGTCTTTTCGCCGCGCCCACGATTCGAACAACAGGGGGAATGCTCAATGAAACTTCTGTCCAAAGCCTTTCTCGCGGCCGGCCTGGTGGCGCTCAGCGCCTGCGGCGGCGGCGCCGAAGAGAATAGCGCGGTCACCAACACCGGCACCGAGGACCTGTACAACGTCGCTCCGGATGATCTCGGCGCCGAGAATCTGCTCGGCAACGAGGCGTTCGGAAACGACACGTTCGGCAACGAAGTCGGAGCCGACAACGGCTCGGCCACCGATCTCGGCTCGGAATCCAATTCGGCCGATTCCGGCACGAACGCGCAATAAGGCGAACCCGATTACCGCTGAGGTCTCCCTAGGTTGAAGCGGTCAACTGCCCCCGGCCAGCGGCCGGGGGCATTTTTATGGCTGGCTTGCTCTGAGGTCGCGCTGCAGGGGATAGGCGGTGGTGCTCTTCACCCGTTCCATGGCGAATCGCGACGTGACGTTCTTGAGCGGGACCCGGTCGATGAGGCCCCGGTAGAAATCATCATATTCGGCCATGCTGCCGACCGCGACCCGGAGCAGATAATCGACGTCGCCGGCCATCCGGTAGACCTCCATCACTTCGGGCATCTCCGACACGGCGGTCGCGAAACCGGAAAGCCAGTCCGGCGAATGATCGGCCGCCTCGATCTCGACGAACACGGAGATGGCAAAGCCGATCGCTTCCGGGTCGAGGATCGCCACCCGCCGCTGGATGACGCCCTGGGCTTCGAGCCGCTGGATCCGCCGCCAGCAGGGGGTCTGGGAGAGGTTCACCCGAGCGGCGACCTCGGCCACCGGCAGGGAGGCGTCCTCCTGAAGGATGGCGAGGATCTTGAGGTCGGTGCGGTCCATGGCCGATGCTTTCCAGAGAGAATTTTCTTCTCTTTATGGGCAAATCGAAGCCGGGCAAGAGCAGGATTTTTCCTGAGGCTGGCCAGGCCTCGCCCGACCGCCGGCGCACTGCGCGGCGCTTGACTTGAATGCGGCCGCCCACTAGGTGAGCGCCTCGTTTTCAGCAACAGCATCGATTAGAAACAGGCAGGGCGTCCCAGGCCATGAAGATCCGCAACTCTCTGAAGTCCCTCAAGTCGCGCCACCGCGACTGTCGCGTGATCCGTCGTCGGGGCCGCACCTACGTCATCAACAAGACGAACCGCCGGTTCAAGGCGCGCCAGGGCTAAGGCTCTGGACCCCAAGCTGGACAGCGCTCCGGCCGCCGTCATTTTCGACGTCGGCAACGTCCTTTACGGCTGGGATCCCGAATCCTTTCTCGCCCGCCAGGTTGCGGACGATTCCGAGCGTCTGAAGTTCATCGAGGATGTCGGCCTCTGGGACTGGCACGAGCGGCTCGACGGCGGCCGTCCTTATGCCGAGGCCGCGGCCGATCTCAGCCAGAAGTTTCCGGAATATGCACACCTGATCGCCGCCTGGGGCGAGCGGTTCGGCGAGACGATCAGCGATCCGGTTCCGGGAATGCCCGAAATTGTCGAGGCCCTCGACTCGCGCGGCGTTCCGCTGTTCGCGATCACCAACTTTTCGGCCGATTTCTGGCCGCCCTTTCATGACCGGGAACGCGCCTTCTTCAGCCGGTTCCGGGACATCGTCGTGTCCGGCGAGGTGAAGCTGCTGAAGCCCGATCCGGCCATCTATTATCTCGCCCTCGACCGGTTCGGCCTGAAGCCCCAGGACGCCCTGTTCATCGACGACCGGGCGATCAACGTCGAGGGCGCCGAGGCGGTGGGGATCCGGGCACACCTCTTCACGAGCGCCGAGGATCTGCGCGAGCGCCTGCAAGGCGAAGGGCTCCTTTAGTTCAGCCTCCGGCGCGTTCCGCTTGCCTTCGGCGGCAGGTGATTTCGGGCGAATCGAGGCTTTCTTCCCGCCCGCGGGAAACCCCGCGCCGCTTCAGGCTTTGTTTCGCCCGTGAGACAAAGATGGCCCTCCCGGCTCTGGCTGGTCCGCCACGGCCAGAGCGCCGGCAATGTCGCTCGCGAGGTGGCGGATGCGGCCGGGCATCGGGTGATCGACCTGCCGGTGCGGGACATGGACGTGCCTCTCAGCGAGCTTGGGCAGCGCCAGGCGCAGGCGCTCGGCCATTGGTTCGCCCGGATGCCCGAAGAGGAGCGTCCGGAGGTTGTGATCTCCTCGCCTTACGTCCGGGCGCGGCAGACGGCGGAGGCGATCTGCCGGTCGGGCGGAGTGGCCGCCACGGTCGAGCGGCTGATCGTCGACGAGCGCCTTCGCGAGCGCGAGTTCGGGATTTTCGACAGGCTGACGACGATCGGGGTCCGCGAGAAATATCCGGAACTGGCCGAACATCGCGCATTGCTCGGCAAATTCTACCATCGCGCTCCCGGCGGCGAGAGCTGGGCCGATGTGATCCTCCGTCTTCGCAGCGCCCTCGACACGATCAGCCTCCATCATGCCGACCGGCGGGTGCTGATCGTCTGCCACCAGGTGGTCGTGCTCTGTTTCCGCTACATATTGGAGGAGCTTGACGAAGCGGGCGTGCTGGCGATCGGGCGCGAAAGCAACGTCCTCAATTGCGGCGTGTGCGAATATGGGTTCGAGCCCGATGACGAGCGGCTCTGTGCACCCCGGCTCGTGCGCTACAATTTCGCCGCACCCCTGGTCGAGGAGCAGGCCGCGGTCACCGCCGAACCCGAGCAGATTACCGGGGCGCGATGAGCGACACCTCGTGCCTCGATTCCAAGCTTCTCGGCGACTTCCCGCTTCCGAAAGTGGCCGAGGATTCGAGCAAGGAGGACCGGGGCCGGCTGCTCGTCATTGCCGGCAGCCGCGAGCTTGCGGGCGCCGCCCTTCTGGCCGGAATCGCCGCTCTCCGCGCCGGCGCGGGCAAGCTTCAGATCGGCACCGCCAGGAGCATCTCGACGGCGCTCGCGGTGGCGGTTCCGGAGGCGCGGGTGATCGGCTATCCGGAGAACGCGAATGGCTGCATCGACGAGGAGGGGATCGCGCCGCTGGTGCGCTGGGCCAAGGCCGCTCAGGCCGTCTCGGTCGGCTGCGGGATGCAGCAAGGTCCGCCGCTCGAGAAGCTCCTGGCCGAACTGCTCGCCTGCGGCGCCTGCTTTCCCCTGGTCCTCGACGCGGCCGTGCTCGATTGCCTGGCGCCGCTGAAGGACGAGCTTCGCGCCTGGGGAGGAGGAACGATCCTCCTTCCCCATGCGGGCGAGATGGCCAGGCTGCTTGGGCGCGAGCGTGAGGAGATCGAGGCCGATCCGCTGGCCGCCGTCCGCGAAGCCTCGGAACGCTTCAACGCCTTCGCTCTGGTCAAGGGCGCCTGCAGCTTCATCGCGGCACCCGACGGTCGGGCCTTCGCTTTCCGCGGCGGCGGCGTCGGGCTTGCCACCTCCGGAAGCGGCGACGTGCTTTCCGGGATCGTCGGCGGCCTTTGTGCCCGAGGCGCCGATCCGCTCACCGCCTTGCTTTGGGGAGTCTGGCTGCACGGCGAGGCGGGGCGAATCCTGACCCGGAGGATCGGCAGGATCGGCTTCCTGGCGCGCGAACTGCCCGATCTGGTCCCTGCGCTTCTGCCGGACAATTGATCCGGGCCGCTGGCGAGCGCCGCTCCGGCGCCCCGGCCCTCTAGACTCAGCTCGGCCGGTGGCGCTCCAGTTCGTCGCCGATCAGCCGGGCGACGTGGATGACGTTGGTCGAACCCGGAGTCCCGAACGGCACCCCGGCAGTGACGATGATGCGGTCGCCGCCCTTGGCAAGGCAGTGGCGGAGCGCCATCCGCTTGGACTTGCCGACCATTTCCTCGAAGCTGTGGACGTCGCGGGTGCGGACCGCATGGGCGCCCCAGAGCAGGCCCATTCGGCGGGCCGTCTTGAGCGACGGGGTGAGCACCAGCAGCGGAACGGTCGGCCGTTCGCGGGCGACTCGCCGAGCGGTCGATCCGGAGCTGGTGAAGCAGACGATCGCCGAGGCGCCGACGGTCCGGGTCATGTCGCCCGCCGCCCGCGCGATCGCGTCGTTGGTGGTCGCGTCCGGCAGCGTTTCGGTGAAATGGACCCGGGCATAATGGGTGGGATCGTTCTCGACGCTGGTGGCGATCCGGTTCATCATCGCCACGGCCTCGCGCGGGAACTGGCCGGAAGCGCTTTCCGCCGAAAGCATGATCGCGTCGGCGCCGTCATAGACCGCGGTCGCGACGTCGGAAACTTCGGCCCGGGTCGGCGAGGGGCCGGTGATCATCGATTCGAGCATTTGCGTCGCCACGACCACCGGACGGCCGAGCCTCCGAGCCGCCTCGACGATCCGTTTCTGGAGCGGCGGCACCTGTTCGGGCGGAAGCTCGACGCCGAGGTCGCCGCGGGCGACCATGACGGCGTCGGCCAGCTCCAATATGCCTTCCAGCCGATCGATCGCCGCCGGCTTCTCGATCTTGGCGAGAAGCGCCGCCTTGCCGCCGATCAGCCGGCGCGCCTCGGCCACGTCCTCCGGCCTTTGGACGAAGGAAAGGGCGATCCAGTCGACTCCGTTCTCGAGCGCGAAGGCAAGGTCCGACCGGTCCTTTTCCGTCAGCGCGGCGAGCGGAAGGAGCACGTCGGGAAGGTTGAGGCCCTTGTTGTTGGAGATCATTCCGCCGACCTCGACCACCGTCTCGATCCGGTCGGGCTGGGCATCGGTGATCCGGAAGACCAGCTTGCCGTCGTCGACGAGCAGTCGGGCGCCGGGCTCCACCGCCTCGAAAATCTCGCGGTGCGGAAGGTTCACCCGGGTCGAGTCGCCCAGTTTGGAGTCGCGATCGAAGACGAAGCTCTGGCCGTTGCTGACCTTGACCCGGTCGCCTTCGAAGCGACCGACCCTGAGCTTCGGCCCCTGCAGGTCGGCAAGGATCGTCGTCGGCCGCTCGAGCAGCGTTTCGAGACCGCGAATGGCCTCGATCAGCTTCTTGTGATCGGCATGGCTGCCATGGCTCATGTTGATCCGGAAGGCATCGGCTCCTGACTCGGCCAGTTGGCGGATCATGTCCTGATCGGCGCTGGCAGGGCCGAGCGTCGCCAGGATCCGGACCTTGCGGCTTCGGGGAACGAACCGGCTCTGCTGCGTCTCTTCGCTCGACATGTCTTCGGCCCATAATCACTCGTGATGACAGTTCAACCCGCTTGAGCGCGCGAATGGGGCGGCCTAGAGGCAGCGCTCGTACCCCCAATTGATGGAGCATGAAGTGGCGGAGGGAAGCGTCGCGGCCGACGAATTGCGGCTGCTGATCGAGCGGATCGAACGACTCGAAGAGGAGAAGAAGGGAATCGCCGACGACGTCAAGGACGTCTACGCCGAAGCCAAGGCCCGGGGCTACGACCCCAAGACGATGCGCACCATCGTTCGACTTCGCAAGATGGAGAAGAATGCGCGCGACGAGGCGGAAGCGCTTCTGGAAACCTACAAGGCCGCGCTCGGCCTCGCCTGACAATTTGGGATGACCGGTTCGTTCCTCGGCGGCTGACGGCGCCGCCGAGGCTCCGGTTGCGCCCTGGCGGCGGAGCGCGCTAGGAAGCCTCGATCCCAATCACCCATGAAATCGAGCGACGATGGCCGGCCACAGCAAGTTCAAGAACATCATGCATCGCAAGGGCGCTCAGGACAAAAAGCGCTCGGCGATGTTTTCCAAGCTGAGCCGCGAAATCACCGTCGCGGCCAAGATGGGCCTGCCTGACCCGGATGCCAATCCGCGGCTTCGGGCGGCGGTGCTCGCGGCTCGGGCCCAGTCGATGCCCAAGGACAATATCCAGCGGGCGATCGACAAGGCCGCCGGCGGCGAAGGCGAGAATTACGAGGAAATCCGCTATGAAGGCTTCGGACCGGGCGGAGTGTCGCTCGTGGTCGAGGCGCTGACCGACAATCGCAATCGCACCGCCACCAACGTGCGGACCATCTTCTCCAAGAATGGCGGCAATCTTGGCGCCTCCGGATCGGTCACCCACGGCTTCGATCGGCTCGGCCTGATCACTTATTCGGCGTCGGCCGGTTCGGCCGATGCCCTTCTCGAAGCGGCGATCGAGGCGGGCGCCGAGGACGTGGAATCGGGCGAGGAGATCCACGAGATCTGGACCAGCCTGGACGGCCTCCACGAAGTGGCCCGGGCGCTCGAACAGGCGCTCGGCAAGTCTCCGGAGAGCATCGGCCTTGCCTGGCGGCCGCAGACGTCGGTCGAGATCGGCGGCGACGAGGCCGAGCAGCTGATCAAGCTGGTCGAGGCGCTCGAGGATGATGACGACGTCCAGACCGTCTGGGGCAATTACGAAATGTCCGAGGACGTGATGGAGCGCGCCGCCTAGGCCGCCGCTTGGTTCCGGCCGCGGCGCTTCGGCGCTCCACCGGATCGACCTCCTGCCGAACGTCGCACCCGCGGCCGCGCCGACGGCCCGAGTCGCTCCGAAGTCACGCCTGTTCGAAGGCCGAAGCGTCGGCGCACGCCTCTTTCCGCGTTTCCGGCATCCCCAACTTTTCACCTCCGTAACGATGTCTGCGAAACTGCGGATCCGGCGAAAATCTGGGGTTAAGTCGAATTTACCCTCTTGCGCGCGAATCCCGATTCAAACACTATCAATAGTGGCGCTTCTCAGGGGGAGCACTAGAGGTTGTGGGATCGTGGCTCGGCAGGCTGTGCCGCCGAACCGGTGGACTCGTCCTTTGTGGATATCGGGGACAAGCCGCGAATAACCCACCGCTCCCCTTCCGAAAGGCCTAGACTGGGTTTAAGCCCGCTGGAACGTTTTGAGAACATGAGGTAGAGTTATGGACCTGTCTGGCAGCAGCGAAGTGAGCGCGAGCGACGTGACCCTGGCCACCACCGACGCGCCGAAGAAGCCTTCGGCCCAGGCCGGCTCGGCAAAGCCGGCCAAGGCGGATTCGAAGTCGGTGAATCCGATCGCCTATCCGGTCCAGGTCGATCACAGCCGCGATTCGCTGCTGACCGAATTCGGCAAGGAGACTCTGCGCGATCGCTATCTGCTTCCGGGCGAATCCTATCAGGACCTGTTCGTCCGAGTCGCCTCGGCCTATGCCGACGATGCCGAACACGCCCAGCGGCTCTACGACTATATTTCCCGGCTCTGGTTCATGCCGGCCACGCCGGTCCTGTCGAACGGCGGAACGGGCCGCGGACTGCCCATTTCCTGCTATCTCAACAGCGTTTCCGACAGCCTCGAAGGCATCGTCAACACCTGGAACGAGAATGTCTGGCTCGCCGCGCGCGGCGGCGGGATCGGCACCTATTGGGGCAATGTCCGCGGAATCGGCGAAGCGGTCGGGCTCAACGGCAAGACCAGCGGCATCATTCCCTTCGTTCGGGTGATGGATTCGCTGACTCTGGCGATCAGTCAGGGTTCGCTCCGGCGCGGCTCGGCCGCCTGCTATCTCGACATCAGCCATCCGGAGATCGAGGAGTTTCTCGAAATCCGCAAGCCGTCCGGCGATTTCAACCGCAAGGCGCTCAACCTCCACCATGGCGTCCTCGTCACTGACGCGTTCATGGAAGCGGTTCGGGACGGCACCGAATGGACTCTTCGCTCGCCCAAGGACGGCTCCGAGCGCAGCACCGTCGATGCCCGGTCGCTCTTCCAGAAGCTGGTCGAAACCCGGCTCGCGACCGGCGAGCCCTACATCATCTTCATCGACCAGGTGAACCGGTCGATGCCCAAGCATCATCGCGACCTGGGGCTCAAGGTCACGACCTCCAACCTGTGTTCGGAGATCACGCTTCCGACCGGCACCGATCATCTGGGCCAGGACCGGACGGCGGTCTGCTGCCTTTCCTCCCTCAATCTCGAAACGTGGGACGAGTGGAACGGCGACAAGATGTTCATCGAGGACGTGATGCGCTTCCTCGACAATGTGCTGACCGACTATATCGAGCGGGCGCCGGACGAAATGGCGCGCGCCAAATATAGCGCCAGCCGCGAGCGCAGCGTCGGTCTCGGCGTGATGGGTTTCCACTCCTTCCTTCAGGCCCGCGGAATCCCGTTCGAAGGGGCGATGGCCAAGTCGTGGAACCTTCGCATCTTCAAGCATATCCGGGCGCAGGTCGATGAAGCCTCGATGCTTCTCGCCAACGAGCGCGGCCCCTGCCCGGACGCGGCCGACATGGGAGTGATGGAGCGCTTTTCCTGCAAGATGGCGATCGCTCCGACCGCGTCGATCAGCATCATCGCCGGCGGCACTTCGGCCTGCATCGAGCCGATCCCGGCCAACATCTACACCCACAAAACGCTGTCCGGCTCCTTCTCGATCCGCAATCCGCATCTCGAGAAGCTGTTGATCGAAAAGTCCAAGAACAGCGAAGGGGTGTGGTCCTCGATCCTCGAGCGGGGCGGCTCGGTCCAGCATCTCGACTTCCTCACCCCCGAGGAGAAGGACGTGTTCAAGACCAGCTTCGAGATTGACCAGCGCTGGCTGCTCGAGCTCGCCGCCGATCGCACGCCCTATATCGACCAGGCCCAGTCGCTGAACCTGTTCATTCCGGCCGACGTCGACAAATGGGACCTGCTGATGCTCCACTATCGCGCCTGGGAGCTCGGCATCAAATCGCTTTATTATCTGCGCTCCAAGAGCGTCCAGCGCGCCGGCTTCGCCGGCGGGGTCGAGGCCGACAACACGCCCGAGCTCAAGAAGATCGAAGTCCAGACGACCGATTATGACGAATGTCTGGCGTGCCAGTGATCGACAGGACGGGTTTCCTCCTCGCCCTCGGCGTGTCGCTGGCGGTGGTCGGGGCCTATGTCATGGCCAGGCCGAGGCGCCTGTTCATGATGGACGAGGATCCGGCCGAATATCGTCCCGAAAAGGTCGAATATGGATCGGAGCATGGCCAGTTCTTGCGCAGGGCCGCGCCCTTCTTTCTGGGCGCGGGCCTCGTGATGATCGGGATAGTCCTTCTGTGAGCAACGGGCTGGCGGGGGGACCGGCGGAGCGGCGTGGCGCGAGGCGCGCACCGCTCCGCCGGTTGCGGGAGAGGATCTGATGGAAATCGTCGATTCGGCCAAGTTCGCGATCGGCATCGTCTTTGCGGTCGTCGGCTCGGGCCTGTTGTGGACCGCGCGCGGCTCGCGCGGTTTCGGCCAGCGCAAGCAGGCCGGCGCCTTGTTCCTGGTCGCGGCGGTCCTGTTCGTCGCGATCGGGCTCGGCCTGGTGGACCTGTAGGGGAGGGGAAGGTGCCGGATTCCTTCACGATCGGACATGCGCTGATGGCGGCAGGGCTGCTCGCTTTGCTGTGGGCGCTCGTTTCGCTCCTCACCATGGCGCGTCATCGCGGCTATGGCCGTGGCACGCCGCAATATGCGCGCGCCCGCGATGCCCGCCGAGCGGCGGCCTATGCCCTTCTCGCTGCAGCGCTTCTGTTCGTCGTCGGCGCCTTCACGCCGCTGTCGGATCTCGCCTTCACCGGAGGCGCCGCGGCATGAACCCGGCTCGCCCGATCGTCGCCGCCCTCCTTCTCGCCGGGCTCGCCGCCTGCGCGAACCAGGCTGCGACGGCCGTCGAGCCGCAGGCACCCGGTTTCCTGTTCGGGCTTTGGCATGGCTTCATCTTTCCGATCGCCTGGATCCTGAGCCTCTTCATGCCCGACGTCGCCATCTATGCCGTGCCCAACAATGGCGGCTGGTACGATTTCGGCTATTTCCTCGGGATCGTCGTCTTCGGCGTCGGCGCGAGGAAAAGTCATGTCGTCTATCGCGACCGGGTCGTCGAGCGAAAGGTTCGCGAATGATGCGGCGCGAATATCTTCCAGCTGGAGCCGTGGCTCGCGCCCGACATTTGCGGCAGAATGCCACGGACTGCGAACAGCGCCTCTGGAAGGCTTTGCGCGTTCGGCTTCCGGGGGCGAAATTTCGGCGGCAAGTGCCTCTCGGCCCCTATACGGCCGACTTCGCGTCGCACTCGGCCAAGCTCGTTGTCGAAGTGGATGGCAGTCACCATATCGAGGCGGCGGATCATGACGCCGCCCGCACCCGCTTTCTCAATGGCGAAGGCTATCGGGTGCTCCGCTTCTGGAACAATGAAATTCTGTCGAACATCGATGGCGTCGTTGAAATCATAGCCAGGGCCCTCTCCCCTTGTGGGAGAGGGTTGGGTGAGGGGCCGGCCGCGTCCGCGGCCGAGCAGAGTCTCGCTCCTGCAGCGCCCGACCCCCAATCGAGCGGTCTCGGCCGCTCACCCCTCGTCGCCGGCCCTCTCCCCTCAAGGGGAGAAGCCGGCAGCCCCTCACCCCGGCCCTCTCCCACACAGGGAGAGGGAGGGTCGGTCAACCTCCGGTTGGAGTCAGTCTGATGCCCCTTCTCGAAGCCTCACGTCAGTACAAGCCGTTCGAATATCCCTGGGCGTTCGACTATTGGAAGCGCCAGCAGCAGATCCACTGGATGCCGGAGGAGGTGCCGCTCGGCGAGGATTGCCGCGACTGGGCGCAGAAGCTGACCGATCACGAGCGCAACTTGCTGACCCAGATCTTCCGCTTCTTCACCCAGGCGGACGTCGAGGTTCAGGATTGCTACCACGACAAATATGGCCGGGTGTTCAAGCCGACCGAAGTGAAGATGATGCTGACCGCCTTCTCCAACATGGAGACGGTCCACATCGCCGCTTATTCGCACCTGCTCGACACGATCGGCATGCCGGAAAGCGAATATAGCGCCTTCCTCCAGTACAAGGAGATGAAGGACAAGCACGACTATCTCGCCACCTTCGGCGTCGACAGCGACGAGGACATCGCCAAGACGCTGGCCATGTTCGGCGGCTTCACCGAGGGGCTTCAGCTGTTCGCCAGCTTCGCGATGCTGATGAACTTCCCGCGCTTCAACAAGATGAAGGGCATGGGCCAGATCGTCAGCTGGAGCGTCCGCGACGAAAGCCTCCATTGCGAGGGCATTACCCGCCTGTTCCACGCTTTCGTCAAGGAGCGCGACTGCCTGACCAAGAGCGTTCGCGAGGACATTCTCGACGTCTGCCAGAAGACGGTCCGGCTCGAGGACGCCTTCATCGACCTGGCGTTCGAGATGGGACCGGTGCCCGGAATGACGCCCAAGGAGATCAAGAAATATATCCGCTACATCGCCGACTGGCGCCTGGGGCAGCTCGGCTTCCAGCCGATCTACATGATCGACGAGCACCCGCTCCCCTGGCTGGCGCCTCTGCTCAACGGCGTCGAGCACGCCAACTTCTTCGAGACCCGGGCAACGGAATATTCCAAGGCCGCCACCCGCGGGAATTGGGGCGAGGTCTGGGATAATTTCGATCGGCGCAAGGCGGCCAAGGCGGCGAACGACCCTGTCACCGCCGCGCCGGGCGACGGTGACGACATGTTCACTCGGGCAGGCGTGGCAGCTGAGTGAGCGAACTGCGGCGAGGTCTGGGAGAGCGTCGTCGCGTGCCGGCTTGAAATTCCGGGGACACTAGGCTCGATTCGAACCGAAGATTGCCGCGGCGCCAGTTGGCTCCTGAACTAGGCAGCGGCGCTTCCCCGCCTTTCCGCCGACTTGGTTAGTGGAAGCACACTGTTCGATGCCAGTGAAGGTAGCGAGTATGCGGTCGGTGGGCAGCTGAAGCCGGAAGCCGGGCTTTGCGATCGCCGTAGATGAGCTTTTGAACGCCTTCGATATCGTTGATCTTGGTCGAGAGCAGGATGTCGCCCTCGTCGCTGAGGGAAATCAGGCCCCGATCGAACATCCAGTGGACAGTGCCGGAAAGCGCGATGCCGTTGGCCACGACGTCGGGCCCGCCCGCTTCCACGCTCATGATGTGCGCCGCCTGGGTCTCGGCTCGGCCCCGGCCGTTGATAAGCTTCATCCCGGTGAGAGCGCAGCGGGACTCATAAGCGTCCAGCACACGCTTCCGGAACTGTCGATTGCGAACGGTGCGGCTGACCAGCATGGTCGCCCGATCGACGGCGCCCGCCCAATCGGGCTGCTCTTCCTGAAACCGCGGCTGGGCCGGCTCGTGCTGGTCGATCCGTGGCAGGATTTCATCCTCCTCGACCAGCCCGAGGTCCACGATGCGGTTGAAATCCTCGTTCGAGATGGGTCGGATTGACTGGATGGCTCGACCATTGTTCAGGCGGCCGTCCGCATTCAAAAGTCCGCGCTCGACCGCCTTGCCGTCGAGCTGAAACGGCACGTCGCGACCGAACTCCAGATAGCTGCCGGGCTCGATCAGGGCGAGATACATGGCACCATGGGCCGGATCGGGAACGATCTTCTCGACCTTGGCGACCGCGTAATAGCCCCGCCGTCCGGCCCGCCGAGGCTCCTGATAAATGATCCAGTTGCCGACGACCTTGGAGGCGTTCGCCAGCCAGCGCGGCGGAAACCGATAGAAGCGCTCGGGTTCGTCTTCGTAGATGGAGTGCGATCCGACCACAAAGACGCCTTTGCTCGTGCCTTGCCGCTGCGTCTCGAATGGAAACCCGATCCAGCGATAGGTGCCGTGGTCGACGAACTCGATGATTCCCGCGTCCCGCAGCTGCTGCAACTCACGGCTGAGCGTCTGTTGCGGCGTCCCACCCGCCGAACCCGTATCGGCGACAATCGCATCAAGCTCGGCATCGATGAGAGCCTGACGGGTGAAGACGGCAGAGCCGGTCTTGGCGACATGCCGGCGGGCCGCGTTCGCGACGGCTTCGGACCAACTCTTGCCCGGCACTCTTGGATCTCCTCCCGCCCAGTAGTAACCTAGCCCAATCGGAGACCGCCGCAAGCGCGTGACGTACATCTGGAATCTGTGCGGCGGAAACACGGTGACCCGAGACGCATGGGCGGAGTGGGACGTGGATGAGCAGCAATGGGTGCTGGGCGCCGCCTTCGATTAAGCCTTTGCCATGATTGCCAGGGCGAAACTCGTCTGATCGAGGTCGCATCCGCGCCGATCGCCCTAGATTGAAAGCCCGCCTCGAAGGCGGCGATGGCCAGCGAATGGCGCTAGGAAAGTGGGCGATGGCTTCCGCGTCGCCACGCCATCTTGACACGTAACAGAGCCTGTTGTAATCCTGCCACAGTCGAGCGAACCACATCCGCCGCGATTGCCGGCTTTGTAGCAGGGCCGCCCAATGGGGCGGCTCTTTTGATTCCGGCGATCGGCCTGGCCCGCGAATTTCGCCCTCCAATCTGAAAAGTCGGCCCCGAGTCAGACAAGCGCACGAAATCCAGCACGACAAACGCAGCCCAGTCCGGGCCAGATGGAAAGCGAAGCTTCATGCCCATTCTTCACCCGGGTGGGGCCGATGGCGCACGGCGGCGCTAGGCCGAGGGGCGGGCGCAAGCCCGGCTGGCGAAGCCAGGGCGTCGTCGCGGCGCTTGGCGACGGCCTTGCGCCGCTGGAATATCTCCTGCGGGCGATGCGCGACGAGACGCTGGACGAGAGCCAGCGCATGAAAGCGGCGAAGGCGGCGGCGCCTTATTGCCGCCCGAAGCGCCGACCTGCGCGTTCCCGCTGCCTTGTTCTTGAATTCGGCGATTTTTCAAGTTTGCCGGAAAAAGCGAGAAATATCGAAGCGTTGACCCTGCTCAGGATTTCAAGTTCGACTTGATTGTCACATGACGGAAGTGCCCTCGCGACGGCGAGAAGATTTTCACGTGGGCCGTTCAGGCCCCTTCGTCCTTGTGCGCATGTCTTCCACAGGCAAGAATGCGCCATGTTCGCCGCTCTCCTCGCCCTGGTCGCCGCGGCTTTGTTCGCCGGGGCCGCGCTCTACATCAATATTGCCGAGCATCCCGCGCGGCAGCGGCTCGAGGATCGCGCCGCGCTGGCCCAGTGGCAACCGAGCTACAAGCGCGCGACTCCGATACAGGCGGGGCTGGCGCTCCTGTCCCTGCTTTTCGGCCTGTGGGCGTGGTGGAAGACCGGCGATCCGTGGCTCCTCGGCGGGGCGCTGCTGATCGGGGCGGTGGTGCCCTTCACCCTGTTCGTGATCTTCCCCACCAACCGCCGGCTGGAGTCGGTCGAACCGGCTGCAGCCGGTCCTGAAACTCGTCTCCTGCTCCGGCGCTGGGGCGGGCTTCACTCCGTGCGCAGCCTGCTCGGACTGGCGGCGGTCGGCGCCTATCTGCTGGCCTTCCTCCGGCCATAGGCCGGAGTGGGATGCTCGCAATCCCACCATTTCCCGGACCCTGTCGGCTCCCTCGACCTACACCATCGATCCTGGGCTGGCCGCTCCCCGGCTTGCCGCGCCGGATCGATTCTTTCATCGTGGCGCGGGAGGGGAGTCGAGATGAAGCCGAGCCGAAAGCTGAATCGGGGATCGTTCATGGCCCGAATTTCGGGCGGGGGCGGCGTGCAATCCGGCCGCGGCACTGCAAGTCACAGTGATCACGACCTCGTCAGGCCCTCCGCCGGTACGCAGGCGGCGTTCGAAGAAGACGGGAACGCGAAAAGATAGACCGCTCACGCCGAAGCGATCAGGATCGCCGCCGACCATTGCCTCGGCGATTCGGCTTGGGCGCAAGCGGTTGGTCCTGCCGACGGATGGCTTCTAATCGTGCACTTACCCGCGCCCTCCACATGTGGGTGGCACCGGACAAAGCCAGGACGAAGCCGACGAGCAGGCCTAGGACCAGCGGCGTTTCATACGCTTTGGCTGGGCTGAGGGCTCGCAGCACATAATGTGGAGCGGCAATCTCTATCCCTTCTCGTCTCAGCACCACCCGAGCATGATCCGGCAGGCCATTCTTGACCAGATGGCCCTCCACGGTGTCTTGCGACAGATCCCTGACGAGAGCGGCGGCATTGCGACTCCCGACCCGTTCGGTGAATAGCGCGATCGGAACGTTGCCAGCTTCCGCCATCGGGCGAGTGTGGGACGGCCCGGTCCAGAAGCCTCTGTAGGTCCAGACGGTCGAGCCATATCGCGTCAGTTCTGCGAACTGAGCCTCCGCGCGCTCGATCGGAGCGCCGGTCAGCGCAACCCGCCGACCCGACGATGCCGCCTGCGCCAAGTCGGCTTCCGTAAGCGCCGCGGCCGGCTCGCTTCGATCGGGCGTACGCTCTGCCAAAGTCCAGGCGACAGCCGCCATGGCGAAGAAGCCGGTGGAGAGGGCCAGCAGTGCGAGGCCGCTTCGCCGTAGCCGGCCAATGCTGTCGCGTGTCCCGGCCGCCATCTGCTCCGGCCGGTTGGCGTTGTGGAACAGAATCATGACGCCGGGCAGCGACAGGAAAAAGAGGGCTTGAACGGTCGTAGCGCCCAGCAACAGATATCCGGTGCGGACCGCTATCCAGGATTCCAGCCAGGCCACAGGCCCGATCCGCCAGGGTGCGAGCAGAATGAACAGGACCACGCCCGCAACCCAGAGCGAGGCGAGTCTGTTCGCGAAGCGCGTCACTTGGCGGAACCTGCTTGCCTTGCTGGTGCCATGGAATCCCCCAGCTCCAATCGTGTGTAGGAAGGGAGCGGCACCTTATGACCTCGTCAAGTCGGTGTTTCGGCCGAGCCTCACCCCTCTTCGAACCCTCAGCTTTTTCCCATCCGGCATCTGCCAATCCTGGAGCCGGGATGCGCCCTTTCAGCAAGGCGCCCGAAAAAACGCCCTCTCCCCGCGGGGAGAGGGCAGTCGCGTGACATTCGGGATGCTTATTTATAGGCGATCGCCGCGCTTGCCGGGCCCTGGAGCGGAAGGATTTCGACCCGCTTGAAGCCGGCGGCCAGGCACCATTCGCGATATTGCGCGCCGGTGAAGTCGAAGGCGTCGCCGAACTCGATCAGCATGTTCAGCGACATCATCAGTCCGAACGCATTCTCGCGGCGGGCATCGTCGATGATATTCTCGATCGCGACCAGGGCGCCGCCCGGCGGAAGCGCCCGATAGGCCTTGGCGATCAGCCTCTTCTTGTTCTCGAGATTCCAGTCGTGGAGGATCATTCCCATGGTGATGAGATCCGCCTTGGGGAACTCGTCGAGGTGGAAGTCAATCTCGCCAACCGCCACTCGGCCCTCGAGGCCTGCGGCCCGGATCTTCCGCTCGGCGATCGGCTTCACCACCGGCAGGTCGTAGGTGGCGCAGGCGAGGTGCGGATGATCGCGAGCGACGATCGAGGCGAGCTGTCCCGTCGCTCCGCCGAGATCCGCCATGCTCTGATAAGGCGAGAAATCGAACTTCTGGGCGAATGCCTCGAAATTGGCCAGCGAGACGCCGGCCATCGCTTCCATGAACTGTTCGAGCCGGCCTTCGTCGGCATAAAGCTCGTCGAACATCGGCTTGCCCGAATGCTTGATCTCGTTCTGGGGTCGGCCGGTTCGGAGCGCCTCGGTGAGGTCGCCCCAGAAGCGGTACAGTCGGGCATTGGCCATTTCGAGGATTCCGCCGACATAGGTCGGCTTGGCGCGGTCGAGATAAAGGCCGGTCTCCGCCGTGTTCGAATACAGCGCCGCCTCGCCGTCGCCGTCGCGGGCGAGCAGCCCGGTGGCAACCAGAGTGTCCAGGAAATCCCAGGTGCCGCGTGGATGGAGCCCGAGCGCTTGCTCGATCTCGGCACCCGTCTTCGGGCCCGCCGAGAGAAAGGTGAACAGGCCAAGCTCGACCGCGCTCAGAAGCACCTTCGACGGCCAGAAGCCGAAGCCGACCTGGAGAATGGACGCTGGCGAGGGGCGGCTGATCTCGATCAGGGCTGCCTCGTGCAGCGAGCCTGGGGCCGCCTTGTCGTTGGCCACGGAAGAAGAAGCAGCGGGAGCCGGTTTGAGCTGAGCTTGGAGTGTCGCCATTTCGCTTCGTTCCTTTGGTTTGCAATGTTGCGGCGGTGACGAAGCGCCTGTCGATCAGGGCACCGGCGCCCACCGCCTCGGATGCGGCAAATGGCAAGCCCCTGTGTCCGCTTGATGCCGCCTCGGGAACGGCTTTGTGTCTATTGTTTCACGGCGCTCTCGATCGTTCATGCGACCGGAGACGGCGCGGCGGCGCCCTGGCCGCCGCGCCCGAACTTCCCGGTTCGGTTCAGATGGCAAGGCTCGGCGGCACCGGCGCTTCCTTGCTCGCCCCCTTGCCGGCGGCTGGAGCGGAACTTCGCGCCGACGCTTGTCCGGACTCGCCGCTTCGGTCGGCGGCGCAATCGCCGGAAACGCGAGTCACCACCTTCGGTTTGAGATTCGGCGCATCGCGGGTCACCTCCACGCTTCGAGTGCAGCTGGAGCCGTCGGCATTCACCTGCGAGACGAGGCTGTAGCCGATCGTTCCCGGCGGAAGCGACGAATTCCCGGCCGAGGCGAAGCGCGGTCCCGTGACCAGCGCGTTCGGAGCCGCCATTTCGAGCTGCCGCATGGCGAGTGCGAAGCGGCGCTCCATCTCGGCGAACAGCCGCTCGAAAGGCGCGGGCATCCTCTGCATCCGATGAAAGCTCCAGCCGGGCCAGGACAATCGGGTACCGGGCGTGGGCGCCACCACGATTCGTGGCGGCGTATTGCCGGCATAGTGGATCCGAGCCACGGATCCGTCCGGAAGGTTCACGTTGACGACGTTGAGGCGTGACGCCTCGGCGGCCGATGCCGCGCCCGTCAAGGCGATCGACGCGAGAGCGGCCAAAGCGGCCTTTCGGGTCAGTCGCATGGTTTCTCCTCCGCTCAAGTTGCACGACAGATGGGCTGGAGGGGCGCCGGGAGAGCTTGCTCCTCCGGCCCGGCCGGATCGGCGCACCGACCTGGCACTCGAAAAACTAGCTTCTCGAGAGACGAGTTCAAGACGTCTCCTGCGCCTCGACCCGCGCCAATCCGTCCGCTGCAAGATCGGCCTGATCCATGTCAGGCACTTGTGAATGGAATTTCACGCCGCAATCCCCATATTGGAGGCATGACAGCCTTAACCACGCTCGAACGCGCCTTCGAGCTCGCCCGCTCCGGTACTTGCGCCTCCGTCAACGACATCCGCCAGCAGCTGAAGCGTGAACGATACGACCAGGTCGAGGCGCATCTTGCCGGATCGTCCATCAATCGGCAGCTGCGTGCGCTCTGCGAGGAGGCTCGGACCGCCACCATTGCCCCGGGACCGCGTCCGGTCTGAACCCCTGCGCCGCGGCGGCGTTGTGGGTTTTCAAAGCCAGGGCGAAACATGCAGATCACCCGCACCGGCCGCGGCCGGCCGCTCCTCCTCATCCATGGCCTGGGTAACAGCCGGGCGGCGTGGAACCCGATCCTGGACGGACTCGCCGCCCGCCGCGAAGTGATCGCCGTCGACCTGCCGGGCCATAACGGCACTCCGGCCGAAGCCGACAGCGGCACCTTCGCAGGGCTGGTCCGCAGCCTTGAGGAGCTGCTGGATTGGGAAGACCTCGCCGGAGTCGACATGGCCGGGACCTCGCTCGGCGGGCAATTGGTGCTCGAAATGGCCCGACGGGGCAGGGCCGGCGCGGCCGTGGCGCTCTCTCCCGGCGGCTTCTGGGCGGGCTGGGAGCGCGGCTACATCAAGTCGAGCCTCGAAGCCTCGGTCTGGATGCTCCGGGGTCTCCGCCCAGCCTTGCCGATGCTCGCCCGCCTTCCGGGGAGCCGGGCGATGATCCTGGCCCAACTTTCTGCCAATCCGTGGCTGCTGGACGGCGAACTCGTCGCCAAGGAGCTCGACTCCTTCGCCGGAACGACGACCATCGACGCGCTCATCCAGAATCTGGCCCTTGCGCCGATGCAGGGCGGTCCCGAGGCGTCGGAAAGCGGGCCGGTGACGATTGGCTGGGGGCGGCACGACCGCCTCTGCCTGCCCGTCCAGGCGGGGCGGGCACTTGCCGCCTTTCCGCAGGCTCGACTTCACTGGTTCGAGCAGGCGGGCCATTATTCCGTCTGGGACTCGCCGGAAGAGGCGCTGGCCTTGATTCTGGACGCGGCCGCCTAGACCGGCGGACGAGCACGGGGGATAGCCTCGATCCGCCGCTTGGCGGTCGAGGGCGCCGCCAGATCAAGACTCGCTCAGCAACCCGTCGGCATTCCCCTGCCGGCGCTGCCTTTGCGGCAGACGTTCCTAGGGAACGCGCCGATAGCGAAACACCGCCTCGCGGCTGGTGCCGTCCTGATTGCCGATCCTGACGGCAGCGATCATTCCGTCCGGGCCGTCCCGCCGGATGGTGAGCCCGTCGAAATACCAGGCGTCCCGTTCAACGGCGACCAGCGGGAACCGCTTCACCTCGTCCTTCTCCTCCCATCCGGTAAGGTCGGCGTTGAAATGCTTCAGCCGGTATTCGAGGCTGTCGCCCACCTGGGCGATGGACAGGATCTCGTAGAACCAGATGGCGCCATTGCGGGTCTGGGCGAAGTGGCCGACAATCTGCCCACCCATGGGCGGCGAATAAACTTCGCGCGCCGGACCGGCGATCCCGTCGCCTTCCCAGGCTCCGGCGAGCCAGGAAAGCTCCGCCAGCCGAGCTGTCGGCGACGTCTGCCCCGGTGCAGCGACTCGTGTTTCCTGGGCCGCAGCGGCGGCCGGTGCCAGCGCCAGAACCAATGCGAACAGCAGCTTCATCACTCGCCCCCTCATCTCCCGTCGATCGGTCACTTCTACTCCGGTTCGCAGCCAGGGCGAGGGGGTCAGGCGGCTTGCGCTCAGAATGGCCATCGGATTCCAAACATGATCCGGTTGCTGACCTCTCCGCGGGGAAATTCCTGCTGCTGGAGAAAGAGGCTGCCGACGGCATCGCCGCCAAGATCGACCTCGGCCCGAATCGGCCGCTCCGCATAGTCCCGGGCGACCCGGTCATAGGGATAGTCGCCGCCGCGCCTCCGGATGCCGCAGACCACGATCTCCGTATCGCCTTCGCCGCGGCAGTTGCGGTCGTTGCCTTCCGTCGGGCGGACCCGTCCGAGGTCGAAATCGCTCGCAATCACCTCCCGAGGAAGCGCCGGCGCGGCCGCCTGGGCGGCAAGAAACAGGACGAGGGACATGGCCGCTCCTTCCGAAGCCGCTCTTCTGCCACGATGACCGAACAAAGTTAAGCCGCCCGCACTGCTTTCGATATGCCTTGGTTCGGCAAGTAGAAGGTGATAACTGGCTTCATCTCCGCCCATGACGTGTCCATACAGGAAAGTACCAGTCCAGAATCCCAATCTGTTCGGACTCGCTCTCGGCCGCTACTTGGCGCATCTAGTCTGGAAAGGGAGACGATTCGCCATGTCAGAGCAGAATGTCGACTTGATCCGAAGCATTTACGACGCGTTTGCCGAGGGCGACATCGAGGCCGTGCTGGACCGCATGAGTCCGGACATCGAGTGGAACGAGGCCGAGAACTTCCCTTATGCCGACAACAATCCCTATCGCGGGCCCGAAGCGGTTCTGACCGGAATCTTCGGCCGGCTGGCGACGGACTGGGAGGGTTTCGCCGCTTTGCCCGAAGAATATCTCGACGCGGGCGACACGGTGGTGGTGCTTGGCCGTTACCGAGGCACTTTCAAGGCCACGGGCAAAGAGATCGGGGCTCAGTTCGTTCACCTATGGCGAGTCCACGACGGCACGGCCGTCCAGTTCCAGCAATATACCGACACTCTGCAGGTCGCGCGGGCAACCGGCATCCTCTAATGGGGCGAAATGCTCCGCCGCCTGCCGCTGATCCTTGGCGCCGTCGCCGGCCTCGCCGCCTTGCTCCTGGTCGGACCGGTGGCGATCGCCGTTGCGCTTCTGGGTTCCTCCCCGGAGGTCGAGGGACCGACGCCTGGCGGGAAGGCCCTGATCGTCTTGTTCGCCATCGGCCTGTCACTGCTTGCGGCCGTGATCGCCTGGGGCCTTGCCTGGATCCTGCTTCGGGCGCTTCGCCGCTGAACGGCGATCTTTCGCAGCGGCCGAGCGTTCGATAGGAAACGGGGACGATCGAGGAAGCCATGGCCGACCAGCACAGCAGCGAGCAGAAGCCGGAAACGGTTCCAGGCCTGACTTTGCCGTCGCTTGAAGAAATGCAGCATTGGACCTGGGTCATGGGGCGCGCCCAGCAGCTGATGATGGAGCATCTTGCCGCCCAGTGGAGCGGCGCTGCGGCATCGGGCCCGGCCGATCCGGCGCGGGCCGCGGCCCAGTGGCCGGCAATGAACTGGTTCGCCGATCCGGCAAAGGTGGCCCGGCAGCAGGCCGAGCTGTGGAGCGAAGGGCTCGCCATCTGGCAGCGCGCGCTGGGCCATCGCAGCGAGCGAAGCGCGCTTGAGGAGAAAGCGGACCGGGACAAGCGCTTTGCCGCTCCCGAATGGCGGGAACATCCGCTGTTCGACATGATCCGCCAGACCTATCTGCTCGTTTCGGAGCGGCTGCTCGGTTCGGTCGACGCGATCGAGGGGGTGGACGACGCGGCGCGCGAGCGGATCCGTTTCATGACCCGTAGTTTCGTCGACGCCATGTCGCCGTCCAACTTCGCGCTCACCAATCCCCAGGTGATCGAGCGGGCGATCGAAACCAGGGGGGAGAGCCTGCTCAAGGGCCTCGAGCACATGCTCAAGGACCTTGCCAAGGGACAGCTCACCCATACCGATCCGCAGGCTTTCGAGCTCGGCCGGAACATCGCGACCACGCCCGGAAAGGTGGTCAAGCAGACTCGCCTCTACCAGCTCATCCAGTACAGCCCCACGACCGACACGGTGTTCGAGACTCCGCTGATCATCTTCCCGCCCTGGATAAACCGATTCTACATCCTCGATCTCAATCCGAAGAAGAGCTTCATCCGCTGGGCCGTCGATCAGGGCCTGACCGTGTTCGTCGTTTCCTGGAAGTCCGCGGACGAGAGCCTCGCCGATGTCGACTTCGAGGACTATGTCCAGGCCCAGATCGAGGCGTTGGACTCGGTCCGCGACACGCTTGGCGTCGAGCAGGTGCATGCGATCGGCTATTGTGTCGCCGGCACCTACCTCGCCGCCACCCTGGCGCTGCTTGCGGCGCGGGGGCAGCAGGACAGGGTCGCCAGCGCCACCTTCTTCACCGCCCAGGTGGATTTCTCGGAAGCCGGCGATCTCAAATTCTTCCTCGGCGACGAGCAGATGGAGCTGATCCGCCAGCTTGCCGCCGAGAAAGGCTATCTCGACGGCCGCTACATGGCCGCGACCTTCAACCTGCTTCGCGGCCGCGACCTGATCTGGAACTATGTCACCAACAACTATCTGCTGGGCGAGGATTATCCGCAGTTCGACCTGCTCCACTGGAATTCGGACACCACCAACCTGCCGGCCGGCTGGCACCAGGCCTATCTCCAGCAGCTCTACCGCGAGAACAGGCTCGTCCAGCCCGGCGCGATCCAGGTGGACGGCACGCCCATCGACCTTCGCAAGGTGACCGTCCCCGCTTATGTCCAGGCGGGACGCGAGGATCATATCGCGCCGCCGCAAAGCGTGTGGAAGATCACCCACCACTTCCAGGGGCCGCTGCGCTTCGTTCTTGCCGGATCAGGCCATATCGCCGGCGTGGTCAATCCACCGGAAGCCCAGAAATATCAGTATTGGACCAACGAGGAGAAGGTCGATTCCCTCGACCGGTTCATTGCCGGAGCCACGGAGCATAAGGGCAGCTGGTGGCCGGACTGGATCCGCTGGATCGAAGGCCTGTCCGGAAAGCGCGTGCCGGCCAAAGGATCGCGAGTCCCCGGGAGGGGCAGGCTGAAGGCGATCGAGGACGCGCCCGGCAGCTATGTGAAAGCGCGTTGAACGTTTTGTTGCACCGCACAAAATTCCCTTGAAAATCGGTTGCCCTTGGCCTATTTGCTGCACTGCAACATTAGCAGGAGCGTAGCAAATGGCTGACCAGACCGCCCAATCGGACACTCCCGAAGCAGCGGACAAGGTGCAGGCGGCGACCGTCGAGGCGCCCGCTCAGCCGAAGGTGGCCCCCGCTGAAGTGAAAGCGGAACCCGCCGAGGCGAAGCCTGCGCCGGCCGCGGCCAAGCCGGCCGCAACCAAGGCGAAGCGGTCCGTCCGTGCGGCCGCGGAACAGAAGATCGAGAAGGCTGTCGCGGCGCCCGCGCCGAAGACGGCCCGCAAAGTGAAGAGCGTAAAGAAACTGGCTGTGACGGCGGCGATCGCCGCGGCGGCCGCGAAGCCGGTCAGCGCCGGCATCAAGAAAATCAAAGGAGCAGAATCCATGAACAAGCAGACCCGTGAAGCGGTCGACAGCGGCCTGTTCGCCGCCGACCAGTTCCGCAACGTTTTCGGTGACGTCAACGAGCGCGCCAAGGTCGCGGCCGAGCGTTCGGCCAAGGTTGCCGAGGAGCTCGCCGAGCTGACCCGCGGCAATGTCGAGGCGTTTGTCGCTTCCTCGAAGATCGCCGCCAAGGGCGTCGAGACTCTGAGCCAGGAAGCCGCCGAGTATAGCCGCAAGTCGTTCGAGGAAGCTTCTCAGGCCCTCAAGAGCCTTGCCGAAGTCAAGTCGGCCACCGACTTCTTCAAGCTTCAGAGCGACTATGCCCGCGCTGCGTTCGACAATGCCGTGGCCGAGAGCGCCCGTCTCAGCGAGACCGTTCTGAAGATCGCCGGCGATGTCGCCGAGCCGATCACCAGCCGCTACACCGTCGCGGCCGAGCGCGTGAAGACCCTCGCTGCGTAAGCTTTCGAGGGTCGGCACCGCCGACCGTGGAAAAGGGCGGCCCTCCTCGGAGCGGCCGCCCTTTTTGTATCTGCCCGTATCTGCGGCGGCCGGCGCGGGCGGATCGGCAGGATGGGCCGCGACACTCTTGTCGAAGCCGGGCACCATGCCATATTTAGGGCGTTGATATGGACATGTCCGATCGAGTGATTCTTGCTTCCGATGCCGACCGCGGGGACGATGAAGGTCCCGGCCTCGGCCTCGCCACCCGTACGCGCACGCGGACGAAGACGCCGTCGCCCTACAAGGTGCTGATGCTGAACGACGATTATACCCCGATGGAGTTCGTCGTTCATGTGCTGCAACGCTTCTTCAAGATGGGGATCGAGGACGCGACTCGGGTGATGCTGCACGTCCACCAGCGCGGTGTCGGCGTGTGCGGGATCTTTCCTTACGAGGTGGCGGAAACGAAGGTGGCGCAGGTGATCGACTTCGCTCGGCAGAACCAGCACCCGCTTCAGTGCACCCTGGAAAAGGCCTGAGCACGCGGCTCGAATACTGATCAGCTGGCCGGCGGAAGCCAGCTTGTTTCCAGGCCGGTCCTGTCGACGAAATTGGCTTCGACGCAGAGGCGTTCCTCGTCGAGCACGCGCAGATGACTGCCGCTCCGCTCGATGATTCCCATCTCGACGAGACCGCGCATCATTCGGTTGACGTGGACGGCGGTAAGGCCGGTGGCGTCGCCGATATCCTCCTGGGTGAGGGGGAGCTGGAGCGATCCATTCTCCGCCAGGCCGAGAATTCTCAGGCGCCGGTAGATGTCGCAAAGCAGCGAGGACACGCGCGCCCGGGCCGAGGTTCGACCGATCGAGGCAAGCCGGTCGGCCAACGACACCCGCTCGGCGACGGTCAGCGAGAGGATGAGCGCCGCCAGGCGCGGATGATCGGTCACGAGGGCCGCCAGCCGCTCCCGGCTGAACGGGCACAGGGTCGCCTCGGTGACGGCGGTGAGAGTCTCGGGCGAGTCCGGGAAGGCGAGCAAGGGCAGGCCCAGAATGTCTCCCTGAAAATGGAAGCGCATGATCTGACGGCTGCCGTTGCCGAGCACGACGCTGCTGTGAAGCCAGCCCTCCCGAACGATGAACAGCTCGCGCGAACTGTCATTCTCGCTGATGACGACGGTTCCGCGTCGATAATGTCGATGCTGTTCTTCCAGTCGCTCGAGCGCGGCCTGTTCCGCCGAGGACAGGCGCACGTAATGGCTGAGGCGCTCAGCTAGACACGATCCCCCCAACTTCTATGCTCCCCCGGTACGCTTTCGTACTTCTTGGCGGACCTTATGTGGGATTTGCGCGGAACGCTCTGATCGAAATCAAGCGGATAGCGGCCGAGTTTCATTTTTGCCGAGGCGGCGCCGGTGCTTGCGCCGGATCGGATATGGCTTAATGCGGCGCTCCAATGGACAGGATCATCATCAGGGGCGGCAAGGCCCTCCAGGGCAGGATCGCGATCTCCGGCGCGAAGAATGCGGCGTTGACGCTGATGCCATGCGCCCTGCTCACCGACGAGCCGCTGACTTTGCGAAACCTTCCAAGGCTCGCCGACGTCGACAGCTTCATGCACCTGCTCAACCAGCTCGGAGTCTCCACCACGGTGGAAGGCGCCAAGCCGGACGAGTTCGGGCGGGTGATGACTCTTCGAGCGGCCAATGTCACGTCGACAGTCGCGCCCTACGACATCGTTCGCAAGATGCGCGCCTCGATCCTCGTGCTTGGGCCGATGCTTGCCCGCGCCGGCGAGGCGACGGTGTCGCTGCCAGGCGGCTGCGCGATCGGCAATCGACCGATCGACCTTCATCTTCGGGCGCTTCAGGCGCTCGGGGCCGAGATCGAGCTCGCGGCCGGCTATGTGAAGGCGATCGCACCGAAGGGGGGGCTGACCGGTGGCCGGATCAGCTTCCCGATCGTTTCGGTCGGGGCGACCGAAAATGCGCTGATGGCGGCGGTGCTCGCCAAGGGCACGACGGTCATCGAGAATGCGGCCCGCGAACCGGAGATCACCGATCTGGCGCAATGCCTGAACGCGATGGGCGCAAAAATTAGCGGACTTCGCACCGATACGCTGACGATCGAGGGACAGGATCGGCTTCACGGCGCCACTTATGCGGTGATGCCGGACCGGATCGAGGCGGGCAGCTATGCCTGTGCGGCGATGATCACCGGCGGTTCGCTCGAGCTCGTCGGCGCTCGGCGCGAAACGATGCCGTCAATCCTTTCCGGGCTTCAGGATGCCGGTGCAATCCTCGAGGACGTCAGGGGCGGGCTCAAGGTGAGCGCCGACGGCGGGATCCGCCCGCTGTCGATCTCGACGGCGCCCTTTCCGGCATTCCCGACCGACATGCAGGCGCAGTTCATGGCGATGCTGACTCTCGCCCAGGGAACCAGCCTGCTGACCGAGACCATCTTCGAAAACCGCTACATGCACGTTCCCGAGCTCAATCGCATGGGCGCCGAGATCGAGGTTCGCGGCCGCTCGGCGGTGGTGCGCGGAGTCGAGCGGCTGATCGGGGCGCCGGTCATGGCGACCGATCTGCGTGCCTCGATGAGCCTCGTTCTCGCTGGACTCGCCGCCGAGGGCGAAACCCAGGTCCACCGCGTCTACCATCTCGACCGGGGCTATGAACGGCTGGAGGAGAAGCTCCAGGGCGTGGGCGCCGATATCGAGCGGGTCAGCGACGGCTAGAAGCGACCCGATCGTCTCAGTCGACTTCGGTCAGCTGCCGTTCGCCATTGAGCTTGTGGACCCGGCCGTGGCGCATCACGAACCCGACATTTTCGAGCAGTCTGACATTCTCCGTCGGATCGCCGCGAACCGCGACGATGTCCGCGTCCTTGCCGGCTTCGATCGTGCCGAGCCTATCCTCACGCCCGAGCAGGGTTGCCGCATTCACCGTCGCTGAGCGGATCGCCGCCATCGGCGTCATTCCGTTGCGAACCATCAGCGCGAATTCCTGGGCATTGTCGCCGTGCCGGCTGACTCCGGTATCGGTACCGAAGGCAATGTTCACGCGCTCCCTGACCGCCTGGGCGAAGCTTCGCTCGGCATTGCCTGCCGCTTCACGCGCCTTCTGGAGCTGTGCCGGGGTAAGCGCGCCGCGCTCGCCGTCGGCCAGAGCGGCGGCGGGGGCGAGCAGGGTCGGGACATAATAAGCGCCCGTTCGACGATAAAGTTCGAATGTGCGCTCGTTGGTGAAGGTGCCATGCTCGATCGAATTCACGCCGGCTTCGAGTGCGGCGTTGATTCCGTCGACGCCGTGTGCGTGCGCGGCAACCCGCCGGCCGAAGCTGCGGGCGGTCTCGACCACAGCGCGCATCTCGTCCGACAGCATCTGCTGGGCGAGGCCGCCAGGGACATTGCTGAGGACCCCGCCCGTCGCTGCGAACTTGATCACCTCGGCGCCTCGCGAAATCTGCTCGCGAACGGCTCGGCGACAATCGTCCGGTCCGTTGCACACGTTGATCATCTGCGGCTCGTAAATCCCGGTGAGATCGCGGTTGAGCCCGTTGGCGTCGCCATGGCCGCCGGAAACCGAAATCATCGTGCCTGCCGGCACGATCGTCGGCCCGGCAAACTGGTCGGCATTGATGGCATCGCGAAGCGACATGATCGTTCGCGGGTCGGCGCCGAGATCGCGGACCGTGGTGAAGCCGGCGAGCAGGGTCCGCCGGGCATTGAGCAGGGCGGTATAGGCCTCGTCCTCATAGTCGCGGAACGGCGCCTGCAGCCGTGCCTGCAGGCGATCGTCGAGGCCTTCGAGATGGACGTGCATGTCGATCAGCCCGGGAAGAACGAAGCTGTCGCGAAGGTCGACCACGCGTGCGCCCGGAAGCTCGACATAGCCGGGCCGAACCTCGGCGATTCGCCGGCCGCGGATGATGACGCTCTGTTCCCGCCGAGGCGCTTCGCCCGGAACGGCGAGCAGGGTTCCGGCGTGGATCACGGTCACCGGCTCCTGCTGGGTCTGGGCGGTGGCGGCCTGCGGCTGGGCCCAAGCCGGAGCGGCGAGTGCGAGGACCGCCGCGGCGGCGATGAGACGGCTGAGCTTCATGGATGTCCTTCCCTGGTTGCGGCCAGCAAAGACCAGCCTGGCGGCTCGTTCAAGCCTCTTGTTCGACCGGTTCAATCCTCGAACGGCTCGACCTCGGTTCGGTGGCCGAGCATGAAGGCGTCGGCGGTCAGCCGAAGCGGCTCCAGGTCCACGTGCGAGCGCCTCTCCGCGATCAGCTCGGCGAATCGGCGGTAGAGCTCGGGATATTCGTTGCGCCCCTCGGTGACGACCTTTTCGCCGTTCACCGTCAGGTGGCTGCCACCCTCGCTGAGGCACAGTCGCTCGCCCTCCTCCACGTCCACTTCGATGGACCAGCATTCTTCCCCGCTGTGGCGCCAATCGAATCGGCAATGGAGGCCACCCGAGGCGGCCGGACTGGCGAGCTCCAGGTTCGCCGCGATCGGAGTCTGGCGGTTCGCCGGGAACAGCAGTTCGGCAGACCGAAGGATCAGGGTTCCGGGGAAGATCCGGGTCGCGACCGAAAGGGCGTTGATTCCCGTGTCGAACACTCCGAACCCGCCGGCCTCCCAGATCCATTGCTGGCCTGGGTGCCACTTGCGCACGTCCTCCTCCCAGCGAACCCGCATCCCCCCGATCCGACGGCCCCGAAGGCGCGCCTTTGCTTCGGCGACGGCAGGATTTTCCTGCGCATGCCAGGTTGTGAAGAGGGTTGTTCCCTGCTCCTCGGCGAGCCGCTCGAGCTCCCCTACTTCGCCGAGCGAGATGCCTGGGGGCTTTTCGAGCAAGGCGTGACAGCCGGCGGCGATGCAGTCGCGCGCGACTTCGTAGCGAACCGCCGGTGGCGTGCAGATCGCCACCGCATCGAGTTGCGGGAGCGCTGCCAGCATCTCCTGATGCGTGGCGAAGCTCGGCACTTCCTCCGGGCCGCGGTGACTGGGGCTGACGACGGCGCAAAGCCTGAAAGCCGGCTCGCCTGCGATTGCGGGTTCGTGCTGGTGGCGGGCGATATTGCCGTAGCCGACGATGCCGATGCTGAGCGTCATGTCAGCCGCCCAGTGCCTCGACATAGGCGCGGGCCCTGGCGAGCGTTTCGGCCGGGCTTTGCCCGGGCCGGTAGACGCCGCTCCCAAGCCCGAAGCCGTCCGCGCCGGCTTCCTGCCAGGACTGCATCGTCTCCGGCTTCACTCCGCCGACGACGAGCAGCGGCACTTCGGCGGGAAGGACGGCCTTCTGGGCCTTCACCACCGCCGGAGTCGCCGCTTCTGCCGGGAAGAATTTGAGAGCGTGGGCTCCGGCCTCGAGCGCCTGGAAGGCTTCGGAGGGGGTGAAATAGCCGGGAGCCGAGACCAGCCCGGCGGCCGCGCTCGCCGCGATGACTTCTGGATTCGTGTTCGGCGAAACAATGATCCGGCCCCCCGCCTCCTTGATCTGGCTGACCTGCGTGGGATCGAGGACGGTTCCTGCTCCGATCAGTGCCTTGTCGCTCAGCGAGCGGGCGAGGCGGGCGATGCTTTCCAGCGGCTGGGGCGAATTGAGCGGGACTTCGATGATCCGGATTCCGGCCTCGACCAGTGCCTCGCCGATCGCCTCCACCTCGTCGGGCGTTACCCCGCGAATGATGGCGACCAGCGGGCACTCGCCGAGCCGCCGTTTCAGTTCCTCGCCCGCCTTCATTGCGCAATCTCCGCCAGTTGCCGAGCTCCAGCCAGGAACGCCTCTTCGCCATCCACCTGCCTACTCGCCACCCCTGCTTCGGCAAGCGCCGCCGCATAGAGGCGCGTCAGTTCCGGCCGGGCCATCACGATGACTTCGCCGACCCCGGCCGTGCGAAGCCCGATCCGGAGATCGCTGCCAATCAGCAATCCGCTTGTATAGTTCGCGGCGTCGCCGGGATCGGCCTTGCCGAGCAGGACGCGGGCTCGAACGGAAAAGAGCTCCGCGGTGAGATCGTCATGGTCGAGCCCGCGCCGAACTCCGGCAGCGAACCTTTCGTCCGGTTCGACTGGCTCCTGGAGCAGGTCGGCAAGGATGCTATGTTCCCCGAGCAGGTTGAACAATTCGCCGGTCATCACCGTCCGGAAGGCGACGATCCGGCCGCCCTCCACCCGAACCCATTTGTTGTGCGTGCCCGGATGACAGACCAGGGCATCCTGAGGGACGAGCCCGCTCGCCGCGGCGCCGAGGATCTGGACTTCCTCGCCGCGCATCACGTCGGCACCATCGCCCTCGTCGAAGGCGACTCCCGGAATGATGGCGAGTCGGCCGGGCTCCACCCAGCAAAGCTTCGTCGCCAGCTCGGCCAGCCCTGCAGGGCAGGAGGCGTAGGGAGCTTCGACCCAGCCGCGATTCGAGCCGATCATCCCGCCCATCAGCATCGGCAGGTCACCGAGTTTGGAGCGGATCTCCGCCACCGCCTCGGCGAAACCGGACGGCGGGACCGACAGGATACCGCGCCCGTCTTCGAACTCGTCGGCCAAGGCGCCGTCGCTACCAAGGCGATAGGCGCGGCGGTTGGTCGTTCCCCAGTCGACGGCGATGAAACCCTCCGGCCAGTGCATCCCGCTCCTTCCGCAGCTTCAAACGTCCGGTCGGCCCTTGGGTCGCTAGGCTCTTGCGCGCAAGACCTTTCCGGCTATCGCCAGATCATGAGCCGCGAAATCAGCTGCGTCGCAGACGTGAAGGCCGTGCTCGGAGAGGGCCCGGTCTGGGTCGAACGCGAGCAGGCGGTCTATTGGGTGGACATACCCGAAAAGCGAATCTTCCGCTGGTGCGAACAGAGCGGGCTGAAGAGGATCGAGCCTCCGATGCACGTCTGCTCGCTGGTCCCGCGCGAAGGCGGCGGCTTCATCGGCGGCGGCTATGATGGATTTCTCGAAGTCGATCCTGACGGCGGCCACTTTCGAGTGATCGGGGATCCCGAGCCGGAGCTCTCGTCCAACCGGTTCAACGATGGCAAGACCGACCGCCAGGGACGGTTCTGGGCCGGGACGATGGACCGGCACGAGCGGGAAGCCTCGGGTTCGCTGTACCGGCTCGATTTCGGTCTGGGCTGGAGCCGGATCGACAGCGGCTATCGAGTGACCAACGGGCCCGCCTTCAGCCTCGACGGTCGGACCTTGTATCATACCGATTCGGCACTTCAGCGGGTTTATGCCTTCGATCTCGACTCGGAGGGTTCGGCCACCAACCGGCGCCTGTTCCGACAATTCGGAGCGGGCGAAGGCTATCCCGACGGGATGACGGTCGATTCGGAAGATTGCCTTTGGATCGCTTTTTGGGACGGCTGGTGCCTGCGCCGGCTTTCGCCGCAGGGGGAGGTGGTGGAGGAGCTGGAGCTTCCGGTCCAGAGGCCGACCAGCTGCGCGTTTGGAGGCGCGGAAATGGACCGGCTTTTCATCACCTCGGCAAGCCGCGACCTGACCGCCGATGAACTGAAACTGCAACCTAATGCGGGCGGGCTGTTTATGACGGTACCTGGAGTCAAAGGGGTGCCGGAAGTACCCTTTCGGGGTTAAACCGCAAGCGCTTCGGCCGAGCGAGGGAGGACAGCATCGCCCACTTCATGTTCGCAACGGGGATCGAGAACAGCATCCCCACCATCAATGGCGGCCGTACCCGGATCGACCAGATGGAATCCTGCGGTCACTACAAGCATTGGCGAACCGACTTCGACTGCGTCGAAGAGCTGGGGATCCACTATCTGCGCTTCGGGCCGCCGCTCCATCGAACCTTTCTTGCGCCCGATCGCTTCGACTGGGAATTCGCCGATCTCACGCTCGAGGATCTGAGGCGGCGCGATATCACGCCGATCGTGGACCTGTGCCATTTCGGGGTCCCCGACTGGATCGGCAATTTCCAGAATCCCGATTTTCCGCTGCTCTTCGCCCGCTATGCGGCCGAATTCGCCGAGCGCTATCCCTGGGTCCAGCTCTACACGCCGGTGAACGAGATGTTCATCTGCGCCGTTTTCTCGGCCAAATATGGCTGGTGGAACGAGCAGCTGACGACCGACCTCGGCTTCGTCACCGCGCTCAAGAACATCGTCAAGGCGAACGTCATGGCGATGACGGAGATCTTGAAGCGGCGTCCGGATGCCATCTTCATCCAGTCCGAATCCTCGGAATATTTCCACGCGGACAGCCCGGCCGCGATCGGGCCGGCGGAGGTTCGCAACCGCTGGCGCTTCCTGTCGCTCGATCTGAACTACGGCAATCGGGTCAACAGCGACATGTACGAATATCTCCTCGACAATGGCATGACCAAGGAGGAGTATCACTGGTTCCTGAAGCACCGCCTCAAGCAGCACTGCATCCTCGGCAACGATTATTATCTGACCAACGAGCATCGGGTCTTCGCCGACGGCCACACCGAAGCGTCGGGTGAGGTGTTCGGCTATTCGGAGATCACGCGCCAGTATTTCGAGCGCTACGGTCTGCCGATCATGCACACCGAAACCAACATGCGCGAAGGGGCCACCGGTCAGGAGGCGGTCCATTGGCTCTGGAAGGAATGGGCCAATGTCCTCCGAATCCGCAATGTCGGAATCCCGACCGTCGGTTTCACCTGGTACTCGCTCACCGACCAGATCGACTGGGACACGGCGCTCCGCGAGCAGAACAACCGGGTCCACCCGGTCGGCCTGTACGATCTCGATCGCAACATCCGTAACGTCGGCCGGGCCTACAAGAAGCTGATCGCCGACTGGCGCGAAATCCTCCCGGCCTCGAGTCTGTGCCTTGTCGTCCCGGTCGTTTCGCCATCCCATTCGGGCGGAATGCATGCCCGCGAGCAGAAGGAGGAGGCCGCCCGCCGGCTGAGAGCGGTTCCGACCGAAAGCGCGGAATCGGAAGTCGGCTCATGAAGATTGCCCGGATCGAGACTTTCCTCGTGCCCCCGCGCTGGCTCTTCGTCAGGGTCGAGTCGGACGAGGGGGCTGTCGGCTGGGGGGAAGCGAGCCTCGAAGGCCATGCCGAGGCAGTGGTCGGGGCCTTTGAAGTGATTCGCGATCGCTTCGTCGGTCACGATCCGTGGCGGATCGAGGACATCTGGCAGGTCGCCTATCGCGGCGGCTTCTATCGCGGCGGTCCCGTCCTGATGTCGGCGCTGTCGGGGCTCGATCAGGCGCTTTGGGATCTCAAGGGCAAGGCTCTCGGCCTTCCGGTCTGGGAATTGCTGGGCGGCAGGGTGCGCGACCGGGTGCGCGCTTATGCCTGGATCGGCGGCGACCGGCCGAACGACATCGGGGAGGCGGCGAAAGCACGCCGGGCCCAGGGTTTCTCGGCGGTCAAGATGAACGCCACGCCGGAAACGGACTGGATCGGGACTCCCAGGCTGTTCGACGACGTCGTCGCTCGGGTCGAGGCCGCTCAGGCGGAAGGGGTGGAGGTCGGACTCGACTTTCACGGCCGGGTTCACCGGCCGATGGCGAAGCAGCTTGCCAAGGTGGTCGAGCCGCTCGGACTGCTGTTCATCGAGGAACCGTTGCTGTCCGAAAATCCGGAAGGGCTGGCGCAGATCGCCCAGCTCGTCTCGACTCCCATCGCGCTCGGCGAACGGCTCTATTCGCGCTGGGACTTCAAGCCCTTCTTCGAACGGGATGCGGTCGACATCATCCAGCCGGACCTCAGCCATGCCGGCGGCATTTCCGAATGCCGAAGGATTGCGGCCATGGCGGAGGCCTATGACGTTGCGGTGGCGCCTCATTGTCCGCTTGGACCGCTGGCGCTGGCCTCCTGCCTCCAGCTAGCCGCCTGTGCGCCGAACGTCGCGCTCCAGGAGATGTCGCTCGGCATCCATTACAATGTCGGCGCCGACCTTTACAGCTATTGCAGCGACCCCGCACCGCTGACTCCGGTCGACGGCTTCCTGCCGATTCCGACCGGCCCGGGTCTTGGAGTGGTGATCAACGAAGAGGCTGTTCGCGAGGCGCACGGCGAAGGCCATCGCTGGCGCAACCCGATCTGGCGCCAGCGGGACGGCAGTTTCGCCGAGTGGTGAAAAGGCAAGTGCGCCGCCAGTGACGATCGCCCCGGGGGCCGTTGGGCCTCCAGGGGCGGATCATCAGGGTCTCAACGCCTCCCGTTCGGGAAGGCGCTCCGTCAGCGATTCAGGCGACCGCCCGCAATTTCCCGCGGTTCGACGCCGCGAGATCGCCGATCTCGTCCTGCAATTCGGCCTTCACGCGCTGGCGCGATTCCTCATAGGCATGGGCATAGCGCGCCTCGCATTCCGCTTCCTCCGCGGTCTGCGGGCGAAGAAAAGCGATCGACAGATGCCGGCCGAACACGTCGTCGCCCCGCATCCTGATCTCTGCTTCCGTGCCTTGCGGCAAGCTGTCGCGAAGCTCGGTCAGCCGCGCAATCAAAGTGTCGAGCGACGTGTGGTCGCCGATCTCGACATAGTCCTTAACCATCCTGCTCATCACCACCCCTCCCGGTATTCCCCACGGGCGACATAACTTGCGCCCGAATCTCGACGCAAGCGCTTAATCTCCATTTACCCACAGCCGGGTTTCAAAGCTCTGAATGGATCCGTATGGGCTGGTTCAGCCTATGGATCATTCGGACCTCCTCGTCCTCGAAGCCGACTCGCTCCAGCTGGTGCTGGCACCGCGAGTGGGGGGAAGCATTGTCCGCTTCGACCGGCAAACGCCACTCAGGAGTTTCCCGGTACTGCGGGGCTGTTCCGGAGTGCCGGAAAGCGTTCTGGCGACGGGCTGCTTCCCACTCGTCCCTTATTGCAACCGGATCCGCGGCGGAGTTTTCCAGTTCCGCGGAATCGAAGTGCGCCTTGCACCGAACATGGCCGGCGATCCCAGCCCGCTTCACGGGCAAGGCTGGCTCGCACAGTGGCAGGTGGAGCGGGCAAGCCGGGACGAGGCCGAACTGGTGCATGGCCACGAGCCTGGCGAGTGGCCGTGGCGCTACGAATCGCGCCAGCATTTCCGGCTTGATCCTGACGGGCTCTCCCTGAACCTCAGCTGCCGCAATCTTTCCGACGCGCCGATGCCCTGCGGCCTCGGCCAACATCCCTATTTCCCTTGCTCGGGGGAAACGCGACTCGAAACGGGAGTCGATTGCGTCTGGACCGTCGACGAGAAGGTTCTTCCGGTCGAGCGGGTCGCCGCCGAGGGGCGCTATGATCTCAAGGATCGCCTGATCTGCGGCCAGGGTCTCGACAACGGCTTTGGCGGCTGGAAGGGCGTTGCGCGGCTCTCGACTCCCGGAATCCCCTTTCTCACGGAAATGGCCTCTTCGACCGCACACTTCTTCCAGATCTATTCCCCGGCGTCGGGCGAGTACATTGCAGCGGAGCCGGTCAGCCATGCCAATGCGGCGCTGAACGAACCTGAAGAGGCGTGGGCGGAGCTTGGACTGCGCGTTCTTCAACCGGGGGAGTCGATGGCGCTCGACATGCGGATTGCTGTGCTCCCGATCGATTGAGGCGGTCGGGGGCGGCTGCGTTGATCTGCTTTAGGGCATTTCTCCGGAACCGTTGCACCCCCACAATGTTTGCCTCCTACTCGGCCCGTGGGGCGTAACAGGGAAGTCAGGACGGTGGATACATTCCCGCTCGAGCTGTGGGGGGGCGTGGAATGCACTATTGCCAGGGTTGGGGAGGACTGGCGCAACCAGACGGTCGAAACGGGGCACCACGACCGCCCCGGGGATATCGACCTTATCGAGCAGCTGGGTATACGCACCCTTCGCTACCCGATCCTGTGGGAGGCCGTTGCGCCGGAATCGCCTGACCGGTTCGATTTTTCCTGGACGGACGAACGGCTCGCCATGCTCCGCGAGCGCGGCATAAGGGTCATCGGCGGTTTGCTCCACCACGGTTCCGGGCCGCATTATACCAGCCTGCTCGACCGCGATTTCCCGCGAAAACTTGCCGACTATGCTGCCGTCGTGGCCGAGCGCTATCCGTGGATCGAGTTGTGGACTCCGGTCAACGAGCCGCTGACGACGGCCCGCTTCTCAGGTCTTTATGGCCATTGGTACCCGCATGGCCGCGACTATCCCACCTTCCTTCGAGCACTGGTCAATCAGTGTCGGGGCGTGGTCGAGGCTATGGCCGCCATCCGGAATGTCGTCCCGGGAGCTCGGCTCGTCCAGACGGAAGATCTCGGCAAGACTTTCTCGACGGCGCCGCTGAGATATCAGGCCGCGCATGAAAATGAGCGGCGATGGCTCAGCCTTGACCTGCTCTGTGGTCGAGTGACCGCGAAACATCCCTGGCGAAACATCCTGCTCGGTGCGGGAATCGGCTGGGACGAGGTGGAACGGTTCGAATCCGGCGAGGGGACCCCCGACCTGATCGGGATCAATCACTATCTCACCAGCGAACGCTTCCTCGACCATCGCCTCCATCTCTATCCGGAACACGAACCGGGCGGAAACGGCCGCGATACCTATGTCGATGCCGAGGCGGTGCGGGTGAAACGACTCGAGGACGATACCGGAATAGGTCCCCAGCTTCGCGAGGCCTGGCGCCGTTATGGGCTGCCGGTGGCGATCACCGAGGTCCATCATGGCTGCCATCGCGACGAGCAACTGCGCTGGTTCGTGGAGGTCTGGGAAACCGCCCGTTCGCTTCGCTCCGAAGGCATGGATCTTCGGGCCGTCACGCTGTGGTCGCTATTCGGCAATGTCGACTGGCGGTTCCTGCTCACCCAGCGCAACGGATTCTACGACACGGGTGCGTTCGACGTGCGTGGCCCGGAACCGCGCCGGACCATCGTCGCCCGGGCGGCCTGCGCCTTCGCGAAGGGAGAGGCCTTCGATCACCCGGTGCTCGATTCTCCTGGTTGGTGGCGCCGCCCGCCCCGGCTTTATCCCTGGAGCGGCAGTTGCAGACCGCTGGCCTGGGAAGGGCGCAAGCTGCTCATCACCGGCGCTTCGGGTACTCTCGGTCGGGCCTTTGCGCGGATCTGCGAGGAAAGGGCGCTGCCTTTCTGCCTCACGGCCCGAGCCGAACTCGACATTTGCGACGAGGCCTCGATTGCCCGCGCCATGGCGACTCACCGGCCCTGGGCCGTGATCAACACGGCCGGCTTCGTTCGGGTTGCCGACGCCGAGCGGGAAGCGGAAGCGTGCCTGGCCTGGAATGCGACCGGGGCCGGCAATCTCGCTCGCGTCTGCGCTCAGGCGGACATCCCGCTGGTTACCTTCTCATCGGATCTGGTGTTCGACGGCCGCGCCCGCCGAGCCTATGTCGAGCAGGACGAAACATGCCCTGAAGGCCTCTACGGGCAAAGCAAGGCGGAAGCGGAACGGCTCGTTCGACGCGCCGGAGGGCGAGCGCTCGTCGTCCGGACCTCGGCCTTCTTCGGCCCTTGGGACGAGCATAATTTCGCCTGGCACGTTCTTCGGCGGCTCGCGGAAGGGGAGGCCGTCGAAGCCTGTCCGCGCACGATCGTCAGCCCGACTTACGTGCCTGATCTCTGCCACGCGACCCTCGATCTGCTCGTGGACGGAGAGACGGGTGTCTGGCATCTCGCCAGTCAGGGAGAGGTGAGCTGGTATGAATTCGCCCGCCGGCTGGCGGAGGGGGCGGGCCATGATCCTTCGCTCGTCGTGGAAGCGCCGGCATCGGAGCAGCGCAGCACCGTGCTTGCCAGTTCGCGCGGCCAGATGCTTCGGCCGTTCGACGAGGCACTGAACGACTTCCTCTTTGCCGTGGCCCGGGATCAAAGCCCCGCCTCGATCGCCGCCGAGTAGCTACTGCTCGCGAAGGGCTGTCTCGCTCAGCTTGGTGATCGGCGAAAGGATATATTGAAGCACCGTCCGGCTGTCGCCCAGCAGGTCGACTTCGGCCACCATTCCAGGGCCGATCGGAAGCCGACGGCCGTTCTGGTCGCGCAAGGCATTTTCGCTGGTGCGGACACGCACGACGTAGAAGGTCTCGCCCGTCCGCTCCTCCAGAACCGCATCGGGCGAGATGGCCACGACCCGTCCCTCGAGCGTGCCGTAAACGGCGCGGTCATAAGCCGTGATGGCGACTCTCGCTTCCTGGTTCATTCGAACAAAGGCAATGTCTTCCGGCCGGATGCGCGCTTCGACGAGCAGGCTTTCCTCGGACGGAACGATCTCGACCAGCGGCGCTCCCGGGGCAACCGATCCGCCCCGAGTGGTGACGAGGACCCGGTTGACCCTGCCCGCCAGCGGCGCGCGAACCACGGTCCGGTCGACCCGATCGGCGAGGGCGGGAAGAGAGCGGCGGCGGGCGGCGAGCTCGGCCTGGGCTGCGGCAAGCTCGTTGGCGGCCAGAGCGCGCCATTCCTGACGGATCCGTGCAAGTGCGGCACTCGCCTCGGCGACGGCCGAGCGGGCGCGAGCGGCGGCGGCGGCGGCCGCCTGCGCCTCGCTGGCGGCGACGGCGGCGGCGCTTTCGGCCTGGACCAGGCTGAGCCGCGGTTCGATCCCGCGTTCGACGAGCGGTCGAAGGAGCTGCGCTTCCGATTGGCGCGCATCGCGGGCGGAAATCCTCGCCTGATAAGCCGCGTCGGCCTCGGCGACCGCGCGCTGTGCCTGAACCAGCCGCGCCTGCGCCCCGCTGACCGCACTCGAGAGATCGGACAGGCGCGAGGCATGGAGCGCCTGCTCGATCCGGATCTGGTCGGCGATGACGGGGTCGGTGGCGGCCGGATAGACGGGCTGGCGTCCGTCCACCTCCGCCTGGAGCCGGGCGATCTTCACCCTCAGCGCGGAAACGGTCGCTTCGCCGCTTCCGAATTCGGCGGAGGTCGCGGTCTGGTCGAGCCGGACGAGCGGATCGCCGGCCTGGACCAGCTGTCCAGCGCGGACCAGGATCTCCTCGACGATTCCCCCCTCAAGGTTGGAGACCACCTGAAGCTGCGAGCTTGGAATGACTCGGCCCATGCCGCGGACGGTTCGCTCCAGCTCGGTAAGGGCTGCCCAGACGAAGAAGACGAGGACGAAGGCGGTCACGCCCCAGAGCAGGAGGTTCGAGGCCGCACGCGGCTTCAGGCGGGTGGTGAGATCTTCGAGGGGCGTTCCGTGCATCGTTCAGGCGGCCTTCGGGCGCATGATCTGCTTCAGCACCGAATCCCGGGGTCCATCGGCGACGACCTTGCCCTTGTCGAGCAGAATGATCCGCTGGACCAGCTGAAGCAGTGGCGGTCGGTGAGTGATCAGGATCAGGGTGCGGCCCTTCAGCTCGCTCTGGAGACGCTGGATCAGCCCCGCTTCGGTCTGCGCATCCATCGCGCTCGTCGGTTCGTCCATAATCAGGATCGGGGGTCGGCCGGCAATCGCTCGAGCAATGGCGATCGACTGACGCTGCCCGCCCGAAAGGCCTTCGCCGCGATCCGCCAGGCGAAGATCGTAGCCGTTGGCGATCTGCCCCATGAACTGGTGCGTTCCGGAGATGGTGGCGGCGCGGATCAGCTCTTCATCGTCCACGCCCGGTCGGTCGAGAACGATATTCTCGCGCACCGAGCCAGTCAGCAGGACGCTTTCCTGCATGGCTGCACCGATGCTTGCCCGCAGGTCGGCCGGATCGAGCTGGCGAAGGTCGGTGCCGTCAACCAGGATCAGTCCTTCCTCCGGCGGGTAAAGGCCAAGAACCAGCCGGGCGATGGTCGACTTCCCGGAGCCGACCCTGCCGAGCAGGGCGACATGCTCGCCCGGCTCGATCGTGAAGCTCAGCCCGTCGAGCGCGCGCTCCGGAGCTCCGGGGTAGCGAAACCCGACGTTGCGGAACTCGATCCGGCCTTCGATCCGGCTGAGCTTAAGCGGTTCGCCCTCCGGCCCTTCCGGGGCGAGCTGCATCATTTCGTCGATCTGCCGGTAGGCCGTGCGAGTCGACGTGATCCGCGACAGGAGCTGGGAGATTTGGGCAAGCGGAGCGATCGCTCGGCCGGCGAGGATCGAGCAGGCGATCAGTCCGCCCATTGTCAATTGCTGCTCGGCAATCAGATTGACTCCGACGATCACGACGCCCGCATAGGAAATGGTTCCCGCCGAAGTGGCGAAGGTCACCCCGATCGACGCCACCAGTCGCTGCCGAAGCGAGCTGTCCGAATGCTGCTCCACCGCCTTCAGCCAGCGCCGGGAGAGAAGCGGTGCGGCACCGGACGTCTTGACCGTCTCGAGTCCGCCGATCGCCTCGACCAGGACGGATTGTTTCAGGAGCCCTTCGCCCATGGCCCGGGCCGACAGGCGCTCCATCGCCGGATGCGTCAGCCAGCCGATCAGGATTACGAGCGGCACCATCAGCGCGGGGACGATCACCACCGGGCCGCCGATCAGGCCGACGACGAGCAGGGTCAGGAGGATGAACGGCACGTCGACAACCGCCGTCAGCGTCGCCGAAGCGAAAAAGTCGCGCAGCGCCTCGAGTTCGCGCATCATTCCGGCCAGCGCTCCGGTGGAGCCCTTCTTCAGATCCAGCCGGATCGCCAGAAGTCGCTCGAACACGCTTTCGCCGATTTCGCGGTCGATCTGTGCTCCCGCATGATCGACGAAATAGGCGCGCAGCATCTTCAGGATGAAATCGAAGATGATGACGATGCCGAGCCCGATCGAAAGCGCCACCAGCGAGGACATGGCGTTGTTGGGAACGACCCGGTCGTAGACCGTCATCGTGAACAGCGCCGTGAGCAAGCCGAAGATGTTGATGAACACGGCAGCCACGGCAACCTTCCAGTAGGTCGCGCGATTGCGGCGCATCGGCTCCATCAGCCAGGTCGCGAGCCGCGGCTTCGGAATCTTGACCAGAGGTTCAGCGTTCAACTTCACCTCGCAACTGGTCGGGCTGGATCTGAAGCACGTCGAGGAGACGACCGATCCTTGATAGCAGGATGTAGCGAGCGGCGTCCAATTCCGTCAGCGACTGGATATAGGACGTGGCCGATTCGAAATAGGCATCTTCGGCGGCAACGACGTCGAACAGCGTTCCTCTAGCGACCCGGAAACGTTCGGCGATCACGTCTCGCGATCGCCGGCTCGCAATATAGGCCGCCTCGATCGCATCGAGCTGCTCTTCCAGCGCCCGAACGTCCGACCAGGCGATGGCCGCGTCCCTCTCGGCTTCCTCCATCACTCGGGTCGCTCGAGCGTCGGCGGCGCGGGCCCGCGCCTCGGCCTGTTCCGAGCGCGCATCCGCTCCGCCGAAGAGCCGATATCGAAGGGCGATCCGCCCGCGAATGTCGTAGTCCCGCTCATTCTCGAACACGCCATAGCGTCCCGCGTCGACTCCGGCGCTGAGCTGCGGCAAGCGCTCGGCGCGGCTTGCGCGCGATTCGTGGCGAGCCGCGTCCGCCAGCGCCTGAGCCGACCGCACCGGTGCCGAATCCTGCGCGGACATTGCCGCTTCGTCCCGGCTGGCCACGATCAGCTGCGGGGTAGGGGCGCGCTCGAGATCCAGTGGAGGCGGTGAACCGGTGAGTTCGGTGAAACGCGCCTCGGCATTGGCCAGCAGCCGCCGAAAGCGGGCTAGTCGAGTCTCGGCCTGGGCGATGTAGGAATCCACACGCGCAAGGTCGCCCTCCGCCGAAACGCCTTCGCGAATCCTGAGCTGAACCGCTTCGCGTAGCTCGCGCTGACTGGCGAGGAAGGCGTCGGTGAGAGCGAGAAGCGAGCGGTAGCCGAACACGTCGTACCAGGCGGCGACGGCGTTGAGCGCAATCCGGTCGGCCGCGCTTTCCAGCTCGGCGCCCGCCGCGCGCAGTCGCGCTCCCGCCGCCTGGATACGCCGGTTCGTGGCGCCAAAATCGAAGAGCAGCTGCTGGACCGAAAGGATGGCGTCGGTGCGCTGCTCCGGGCGGGAGCGCTCGATGATGTTGCTTTGATCGTTCGAAAAGTCGCGAGCAATCACTCGATAGGAGGTGACGGTGGTGTCGACCGTCGGCAGCTGCGCGGAGCGCGCTTCCTCGAGAACGGCCAGCGCCTCGTCCTCGTTGGCGGCGATTTCGGCTGTCCCGGGATGTCGCTCGACCGCGGCTCCGATGATCGCCCGGAACTCGGTGAAGGAAGCCTGCTCTCGCCGAAGCTGAAGAACCGGGTCGCGGCTGAAGTCGATGTCGAGCGGCCGGCCGGTCGGCGCAGGCAGAGGGGTCTGCGCAAGCGCAGTCGAGGAAGCCATCACGCAGAAGGCGCAGGCAACAAGTTCCGATAAAGTCCGCACGATCCCCGCTCAGGCCAAAGCCCGTTTAATCTCGGGGGCTTAGTATTGCTAGGCTAAGCTTTGCCGAAAGTAATCATTCGGAGGCGGATTCGAGCCGTTCAACGTCGCCATCGGCGCGAATTTCGCTCCAGACCCGCTGTTCGACCTCCTCCTGCCGAGCATGCGAAGGGGCGAATCGGAGGATGAGATAGCCGGTGATCGCGGACAGGAAGGAGCCGAGCAAGGTGCCGATCTTTGCCTCCTCCACGAGCAGCGGATCGCCCGGAAAGGCGAGGGCGCCGATGAACAGGCTCATCGTGAAGCCGATGCCGCACAGCAGCGAAACGGCATAGACCTGCAGCCAGGTGGCTCCCCGAAGCGGGCTGGCAAGGCCGGCCTTCACCGTCAGCCAGATTGCCGCGAAGATACCCAGCTGCTTGCCGATGAAGAGGCCGGCGGCGATGCCGAGCGGCAGCGGAGCAAGAATCGCGTTCAGGCCGAGGACTCCGAACGATACTCCGGCATTGGCGAAGCCGAACAGGGGGACGATCAGGAAAGCCACCCAGGGGGCGAGCGCATGCTCGAGCCGGTGCAGTGGCGAGCTTTCCGAATCGGGCGCTCCGGGCGACTTGACGACCGGGATCGTCATCGCGGCAAGAACCCCGGCGATCGTCGCATGGACGCCCGAAAGCAGGACCGCATACCATAAAGCGGCGGCAGCGATCATGTAGATCGACAGGCGAGTGACGCCGCTCTTACCCATTACGTACATGACGAACAGGATCGCGGCCGCCGCACCGATCGCCAGGGTGTTGATCTCGGCAGTATAGGCAAGCGCGATGATCGCGACCGCGCCCATGTCGTCGACAATGGCGACGGTCGTGAGGAAGAGCTTCAGCGAGGTCGGCGCGCGCTTGCCCAGCAGAGCGAGGACTCCGATCGCAAAGGCGATATCGGTCGCGGCCGGGATCGCCCAGCCGTCGGCGAGGCCGGGCTCGTCAGCGACGACGAAAAGGTAGATGAGGGCGGGAACGACCATGCCCGCTGCCGCCGCGATCACCGGCAGCCGGCGCTGTTGCCAGGTCGCCAGGCGGCCGTCGACGAACTCGCGCTTGATCTCGAGTCCGACCAGCAGGAAGAACAGCGCCATCAAGGCATCGTTGATCCAGAGATGCACGGTCATCGGGCCGAGCTTCGGCGCCAGCACCGGACCGGTTTCGGCATGGATGAAGTGATGGTAGGCGTCGGCAAAGCCGCTATTGGCGACGATCAGCGCAAGCGCTGCAGCAGCCATCAAGAGGACTCCGCCCGCCGCCTCGCTCTTCAGAAAATGCCGAAGTGCAGATGGTCGGGACGTCATTCCAGCTCCTCTCGCTGACAGAAGGGTCCAGGATAGTCGTGGATGTTCCGGCGGGCACCGGATCGGACTGGTCGAGGCGCCCCGACTAGCCTCTTCCGACCGCATTTTCCAAGATCCTATCTCCCTCACCCGATGGGCGAAGCCGCCATGACCGCGGCGGCGCTGGTCCGGAGCGGTCGATGTCGGCCGATTCGACCCTGACTTGAAACCGGTCAGCCCTCCGGCGCTCCACGAATGGGAAGTCCGCAGAGCCACTCATATAAAAGTCATGGTAACGTCCGCGCCGGCAGGCCTCTAGCTGGACGACATGCGACCAATGTCCGGCATCCAAGCGCTGGCGACAACCATTCTCCTTTGTGGAGCCAATGCGTGCGCGTCGCGGACAACCGAGCGAACGGTTGCTTTCGTCTGCGACCAGGGCCGGTCCTTCATGGTTCGCTACGAGGATGGACGAGTGCTCGTGACGACCGAAACTGGGCGGTGGTACCTTCACGCCCAGTCTTCCTCGATCGGCCGCAAGTTCGCGTCAAGCGGAGCGACTTTCGTCCACGATGAAGACCGGGCCGCCCTGAATGGCCTTCCCGGCGGACCCTTCCGCCGCTGCCACGAGGGTCAGGGCGGAACGAGTCTGCTATGATGGGCGTGAGCGATGCGAAAAGGCCGTGGCCCTTGGACTTGCCTGCAAATTTGACCCGTTGGCTCCCCCGGGCCGGCAGCGTTCGAAGCCCGCACCTGGGTCAGGTTTGGCGCCTGCCTTCCCGAAGTCCGGCCATCCATGCCGCGGCGGTTGCCGCCTTCGTCGCATCGGCCGCGGCTTCGGCGCTGGCCCAATCGGCTGGTCGACCGATCACGGCAGCGATCATCTTCCTGATCGGCGTCATTCTCGCCGGCGCGGTCGAGGGTGTCTGGGGCGGGATCCTGGCGGCCCTCGCCGCGTCGGTGATCTACAACGTGTTCCTGATCGAGCCCGCCTTCCGATTCAGTCTCGCAAGCCTCGAGGACTATGTCCCGATCCTTGCATTCAACGCCGGAGCGGTCGCCGCGGGGATGCTGACCGGCCGGCTCAAGGACCGGGCCATGGCCGCCGAACGGGCGAGCCGAAAGGCCTCGGCGATGCTCGCCCTGAGCGAGCGCCTGCAGTCTGCGGTGGATCTGACGGACGTGCTCGATGCGGTCAGCGCCTGCGTCGGCGAAAGCGCTCTTCTGGTCGAGCTTTATGTCGTCGCCGATTCGGGCCTCGATCCGATAGGCCGGTCGACCCGGCATTCAGGTTTCGCCGCCAAGCTGGTCGCCGCTTCAGTGCCCCATTTGCGGGAGGGCCGATGTTCGGGCTTTCTCCTTTCCAGCGCCTCCAGGCCTTTGGGCGTTGTCGTCTTCGAGTGGAGCCTCCCTGACGAAGAAGCTTCTGAGGGCGACGGATTGGCGGCCATGATCAATCTGACAAGCATCGCGATGGAGCGATGTCTGTTGCTGCAGCGCCTTTCCGAGGCAGAGCTGATCCGCAAGTCGGAGGAGTTCAAGACGGCCCTGCTCTCGTCCGTTTCCCACGACATGCGCACTCCGCTGAGCGCCATCTCCGCGTCCGCGACCAGTCTCGCGAGCTATGGCGCCTTGCTTCCCGAGAGTTCCCGGGCCGATCTGCTGAACACGATCCAGGAACAATGCGGCCGTCTGAATACCTATACCACCAAGCTGCTGAGTCTCGGCCGCCTTCAGGCGGGTCTCGACCGCGATCGGTTCATGCCGTGCGATGCGATCGAGGTCCTTGGATCCGCAATCGTCCAGACGAGGACGCTCGGTGGAGATCATCCGATCCACAAGGAGATCGAACCCGCCGAAGCCCTGGTTCGGGCCGATCCGGTGATGCTCGAGCAGGTCTTCTACAACCTGCTCGAGAATAGCGTCCGCTACAGCGACCCCGGTTCGCCCATTCATGTTCTCGCCCGGATTCGCAAGGGCTGCGTCCTGGTGTCGATCCGCGACTTCGGATGCGGGATACCACCCTCGGAGTTCGGCCGGATCTTCGAACGTTTCTATCGCGCGCGGGCTACGAAGGGGCAGGAGGGTAGCGGCCTGGGCCTCGCAATCGCCAAGGGATTCACCGAGGCCTTCGGGGGACGCATCTGGGCGGGCGTGCCGAGTGACGGCGGTGCGGGAACCATCGTCACCGTCGAACTGGCGCTCGTCGCTTCGGGGAAGTCGCGGTCGTGAGGCCAAGAATCCTGATCGTCGATGACGAAGCGGCTATCGCCCGAGCGCTCGAACCGGTGCTCACCTCGCAGGGGTGGCATGTATTTGCGGCCCTTCGTGGCGCAGAGGGCGTCCGGATCGCCCACCAGCAAGCGGTGGACCTGGTGCTGCTCGATCTCGGTCTGCCCGATGCCGACGGGAAGGATCTCATCCCGGAGATCAGAAGCCGAAGCGGTGCCTCGATCATCGTCATCTCGGCACGGCATCAGGAGGCGGAAAAGGTCGCCGCTCTGGATGCCGGTGCAGACGATTATGTCGACAAGCCGTTCGGGATTGACGAGCTGATGGCTCGGGTGCGGGCTGCCCAGCGCCGCGCAGTCGGTACCGCCGCTGCCGGAACGATCGAGGCCGGTCCGCTCGCCGTGGAGGTTCAGCGTCGCAAGGTCGCGCTGCTGAACGAGGAGATCAGGCTTTCGCCGAAAGAGTTCGATCTTCTCCGGCTCCTCGCCGAACGTGCGGGACAGGTCGTCACTCAGAAACGGCTGTTGCTGGCGGGCTGGGGCGATCCGGGCGCGGACCCGCAATATCTTCGGACCTACATCGCCCTGCTCCGCCAGAAGCTGGAAGAGGATCCTTCCGAACCTCGGCTGATCGTCACCGAGCCAGGCGTTGGATACCGGCTCGATGTCTGATTCCGCGGTTCGCGTCAGCCCGATCAGTGCCACCGCGGAGTTGCGCATATTCCCCGGGCGGACGGCGTCGGGAACGTTTCGGGACTATGTTCTGACTCGGAGATATGATTTCGGCCGTGGAACCGCGTCCGCCTGGACGTTCATCGCCTTTGCCAGGGGCGATCCCGAATTTCCGAATGCGCGCTCGTGGCGCGAACTCCACGCCTATCTGGTCGGACGAGGCGTCGACTCGAGCCTGATCGAGGCTGCGCGAACCGCCTGGCGCAGTTTCAAGGCTCTCCAGAGCCGTAACCGACGCGAATGGAACCGTTGATGACGAGCAGGAGCGGAATGAACAATCGATTGCAAAGCCGAAGCGGAAGGGACGCGGCCGTCATTACCGCGATCCTGGCTTCCCTGTTGCTGCTGCTCGCTGCCGGCGCGACCATCCTGTGGTTGGCGGGAGCCTTCTATGAAGGCGGGCCGGAGTGGCTTGCCAACCAGGACAGCGGCTGGTGGACGGAATGACGACGAAGACCGGCCGCCGCTTCGGGTCGAACATGGGCTGGATCGAACTCTGGATCGAGTCAGCTGCCTTTCTGGCCGCCGTCCTGTTGATCCCGCTCTACATGGGCTTCGTCCACATCCCGCCGCTCGGTCTCCTTTTCTATGCCGCCCTGGGCGGCGTCATCATGGCCATCGGCGAAGATCTGCAATTCGACTCGGGATTCTGCGACGTCACCCTTCACGACATTCTTCTCTGGGCAGCAGCGATCGCCGGCGCAGGCGGCGTCGCCTATCTGCTGGCACTCCTGTTTCTCTGACGGGATCGCCTTGCCTGCAAAGAGGCCGGTCAGCGGCTCGATCGTTCCAGCCTGTTGACCGGACGGCCGTTGCTATGCCAAGCGCAGCCGCGACTTTGCGGACCGAACCGGGGTTGCAAAACCGGTCGGGAATGATCAGCTAGGTCATCGATCGGGCGGGTATAGCTCAATGGTAGAGCACTAGCCTTCCAAGCTTGTGATGCGGGTTCGATTCCCGCTACCCGCTCCAGCGATCCGGCGGCGAGAGCAGCCCGAGCCGTGATGATGGCGACTAGGCAGTCGCAGATCCGCTTCGCCAAGCCGTGGAACGGCCGATCAGGGCTGCGATGGGTTGGAAGGCGAGGGCTGAAGCTCCAGCCCGCGCGCCCGCTCCTCGAAAATTTCGGCCAGTTCGAGACAGGCCCTGCGCTTCGCTTCCGGCATGTCCATCGCCACGGCCCGCCACTTGTCCGCCCGGGATCGATAGTGCGCCTTGATCCGTTCCATCGGTAACGATCCTGCAGGAGCCGCCTTGTGGCGGAACAAACTTGCATGAACACCGCTTTGGTTACAGGAATATTTCGACGGTGTTTATACTGTCTCGCAGATATGAAAAGTGCTGCTTATTGAATGATTTGGTGAGTTAGGGGATGTCCATGCAGCCGCAAGATCGGGCCGCGGCGCCGCCGTCCGGGCGGAGCTCAGCGATTCCTGTTTATGTCGTCGACGATGACAGGCAGGTTCGCGTCTCGGTCAGCGCGCTGCTCGCGTCCGCCGGGATCCAGAGCCGTCCATTCTCTTCCGGAACCGATTTCCTGGCGGCGCTCGATTCGCTCCATCCTGGGCCGATCCTGCTCGACCTCAGAATGCCCGATGTGGACGGGTTCGCCGTGCTCGAGCAATTGTCTGCGCGTTGTCCGGACTGGCCCGTGATCATCGTTACAGCGCACGGCGACGTTCCGGCCGCGGTCCGAACGATGAGACTGGGCGCGGTGGACTTCGTCGAGAAGCCTTTCCGCAGCGAGGATCTGCTCACAGCCTTGACGGCGGCCGTCCGGTTGCTCGAAGTCAGGGAAGGCACCAATCGCGAGCGGCGCGAAGCGCTTCAGCGGGTGGAGTCGCTCCGGCCCCGCGAAAAGCTGATTCTTCAGCACATCATGAGCGGAAGCAGCGGCAAGGAAATTGCCTCGCAACTGGGCCTCAGCCCACGAACGGTGGAGATGCACCGCGCCAACATGCTCCTTCGAATCGGGGCGACGAACACGGCCGAGGCCGTTCGGATCGGCACGCTTGCCGGTCTTCAGCCGGAAACCAGGTCCGACAGCGAAGATTCAGGAGATTAGGCCGAAGCCGTCGAAGCCGCCGAAGCTTTCCGCCTTCGGGCTCATCGACTCGATGACGGGCGCTCCGAGGCTCGTGCGAGCGGAACGGTGAAGCTCATGATCGCTCCGCCGTCCTCCGCCGAGCAAGCCTCGATCCTCCCGCCATGGGCCTCGATGATCGAGCGGCAGATCGAAAGCCCCACTCCAAGGCCACCGGGCTTGGTGGTGGTGAAGGGCATGAACAGTTTTGCAGGATCGATCCCCTGGAGCCCGGGACCCGTGTCCTTGACCGAGATCCGTGCATAACCGTCGATCGCTTCCGCGCTTACTACAAGCTCGCGCTTTGCCATTCCCATCATCGCTTCGGCGGCATTCCGCACGAGGTTGATGACGACCTGCTGGATCTGGATGCGCTCGGCGAAGACCTTGAAATCCGGAATATCGATCTGAACGTCGATGCTCCGGTTCGGAAAGCCGGTCAGAGCCATGGTCACAGCTTCCTTGACAAGCGACCGGAGGTCCACGGTGTCGGTCAGGACGCTTCCCTGAGCGAGCAGCCGGCGCAGCTTCCGGATGATATCCCCCGCCAGGTGAACGGCCTCTTCGCAACTCGTCAGCGTTTCCTTGACTGAATCCGGCGGAGCTCCATTGTCGATCAGGCGGATCGCGGTTCCGAGCCAGTTGGAAGCGGCCGCGAGCGGCTGATTGATCTCGTGGGCGATGGTCGTTCCCATTGCACCCATTGCGCTCGCCCGGGCCACCTGGATGAGCTCGGCCTGCATCCTCCGGATCCTTGCCTCGGATTCGTGCTGCTCGGTCCGGTCGACGGTCGCTCCGATCACCCTCGTCGGCTTTCCATCCGCGGAGCGAATCAAATAAGCGCGATCGAGCACCCAGGCGATCGAGCCGTCGGCGCGAACCAGGCGATACTCGTCCTCCCAATGCTCGACATCACCGTTCAGGAACTGACTGACGCCGCGCTTGACTCGGTCGAGATCCTCCTTGTGCACGCGTGCTGCCCACCAGGCTTCGGTGGGTTCCGGTTCAACCCCAAAAAGATCGACGGCGTTTTCGCTCCACAAGGTCCCGTCCGTCGCGAGATCCCAGTCCCAGATCACCTCCCGAGTCGCCTTGAACGCGAAGCGCAGTCGCTCACTGGCTTCCTGCAGAGCGATTTCCGTTCTGACCTGCTCGTCTATATCCTCGAGCACTCCGTACCAGCGCAGGATTGTTCCATCGTCCTGGCGCCGAGCCGCAGCGCGCGCTCGCATCCACCGCCATCCCCCTTCACGGCCCTTGATCCGGTAACGTATGTCGACGGGCTGACCCGACTCCAGGCAATGCTGCCAGTGGTCGAGGGTCGGCTGAAGATCATCCGGATGGAGGATTTCCGCCCAGCCGCCGTCGAGGGCGTTTTCCAAAGGAAGGCCCGTCAGCTCCTCCCATTGCGGCCCTACTTCGAGGATTCCTCCTCCAGGGTCGGCTGTCCAAGGGACTTGCGGGCTTGCTTCGAAGGCGAAGCGGTAATGCTCAAAATCGTCACGGGTCGGTAGAACCGCACTCGCCATCGTCTTCGGTCCACGGTGAAAGTCGTCTGTGAAATTTGAGATATAACAGCCGCGTACCTTAGAATGGCTCGCTTCGCCACCGCAACTTCGGAACTCTACGGATGAGACTTGGGCGAGACTCGACGACTCGGGATCCGGCTTCACCGAAGCCAATGCCGGACATGGCGGGTGGGCGATTGCGGGCAGCGCGACTGCATCGGGGCATAAGTCGACTTCCGAGTTCCAAGCCTGGATTCTCGGCCGGTAGGGAGCCGTTCTTGCGCCGTTTCCGATGAACGCCTGAAAATGGGCCTCGGTGTCAGCTCTTCTGCTTCAGCCAGTGGACCAGGTCGCCGAACGGGATCATCTCGTTGAAGGCGATGCCGCAATTTCCTCCGCCTTGCCAGCGAACGACTCCGGGAAGCGGCGGAAAGTCTTCGAGGCGGACCACGACTTCGCTTCCAACCTCGAGCGTCTGCTCGACGGCAAGCTTCGCTCCTCGCTGAGAAATGTCGATCGTACGGGCGCGATGGGTCTGTGCGCCGGCGCGCAAGGTTGCGGGACGATCGACTTCCACCCGTGGCGCTCGGGCGCGCCAGCCATTGTCCAGGACAGGCGGATTGGCGAGCAGTTCAGCAATGTCCACCGGTGAATCGAAGGCGATCCCCGCATTGGGCTCACGGGTCCAGACGATGCGACCAGACACCTGCTGGTTCGACTTGAGCTCGATCGTCACTCGCAGCCCCGGCTGAACGCTGCTGTAAACATGGACCATGAGCCCGCCCGCGGAGATGTTGCGGATCAGGCACAGTTCGCGCCTGCCCTCGATGATGAGCACTCCAACCCGCAGGATCTTGAGGTGCCGCTCACCTTCGCGACGATCGCGCGGCTGAGGAACGGTCCTCGAGAAGGAAAAGCTGGTTTCTTCGGTGTGCCCTTCGAACAAGTTGCTGAACCCCCACCTATCCCACCACCGAAATATTCGCGCAAATCGCCTTAAGAAGTGCTTACGCGAGACACCGGTATTTCCACATTGCCGGCCGATCTTCATGGCTTGCTTACCACTCTGCGTTACGCCGCCGGCGCATGGAAAGCAGCGCAATGCCTGAATCGGAAACGAGGGATCCGCGCCCCCGATCGGCCGTCAGCACCGCCGTCGGTCTGGTGGGACTGGTTGGGCTGCTTTCCTGGACCGTCCTTTCCCGAGCTTATGGAATGGAGGGGCCGCTTGCCGCGCTTGTGGCGACGCTCGCTTGCGGCCTGCCGATGGTGCTTTGGTCGATCTTCGTCGACAAGGTGCATCGCAACGCCAGTACGGGTATCGATTGGGACTCGCCGCCGCGTCCACTGAAGGCGGTCCTCGACATCAGCCTTGCCAAGATCGCCGGGCTTTGGGGAATCTGGGCGGCGATCGCTTCGGTCTACTGCATCGCCCGCTATTATTGGGACGGCCCCTATCTCTTCTCAATGTATGTCCTCGGCGCGGCATCGGTGCCGATGCTGGTCCTGTCGATCCCCTATGTCATCTGGCTGGACCGGCGACTTCGCGAGCCGAAAGACGGCGCCTGGCATTTCGGTCAGCTGCTGATCGGCCGGGCCGATCTTGCCGATCGCGAGCAGGTCTTCGAGTTCCTTCGCGTTTGGACCGTGAAGGGCTTCTTCCTCGCCTTCATGATCTCAATCGTCCCAGGCAATTGGGCCGATACCATTCGAGCCGAGTCCGAATGGATTGCCGCAAGTCCGATCAACTTGTCGCTTTGGCTGATCTGGGTGATGTTCATGATCGACGTCACTTTCGCGACCGTCGGTTATGTCCTGACGATGAAGCCGCTCGACGCGCACATACGCAATGCCAATCCGCATGCGGCCGGTTGGGCGGCGGCCTTGATCTGCTATCCGCCCTTCATCCTGATGAACCCTGGCGGGCCGCTCGACTACCATCCCGGAACCGCCGGCCATGACGGGTGGATCCACTGGCTCCAGGATTATCCGCTGCTGACCGCGCTCAATGGTGCGTGGCTGGTTTTCCTGACGGGCGTCTACGCCTGGGCGACCGTCGCCTTCGGGTTTCGGTTCTCCAACCTTACCCACCGGGGGATCCTCACCCACGGGCCCTATTCCTGGACCAAGCATCCCGCCTATGTCTCGAAGAACCTTTTCTGGTGGTTCGCTGTCCTGCCCTTCCTCGCGACGAGCGGCAATCCGGTCGACATGATCCGCAACACCGCTTTGCTCGCGATCGTCACCGGAGTTTATTACTGGCGCGCTCGAACCGAAGAACGGCACCTCATGGCGGACCCCGCCTACCGGGAATATGCCGAGTGGATGGAGCGCAACGGTCCGATCACCCGGTTGCTCAGCCGGCTGACGTCTCGCTCGCCGTGGCGGACGACTCCCGTCGCTGCGGAATAGCGCCGGTCGACACCCGCAGCCGGTAGGCCCCCGTTTCTCCGGCCGAGAAAGCCCGAACCCGGATCACGAAGGTGCCAGGTTCCTGAGGCGCCAGCACCAGGAAGGCATTGAGCGCTCCGCCGCCATCATCGTCACTGGCGAGAGGCTCGGCGCCCCTTCGATCAGCGGCATAAACTTCGACGACCGGGTCGAATTCCGAACTTTCCAGGCTGATCAGCGCCCGCTCACCTGCGCCGAGCCTGACCTCATAATCGTCGAACGCCGCGTCAGCCGGCTGGTCGCTTCCTGTCAGCGCCCCTTCGAACACCTGCCAGCTGGCCTGCTCGGTCCGGTTCGGTCGGCTCACCGGCGGCGGCAGCGGTGCAGCGGGACGAACCGACACATTGTAGGATCCACCGCCGCTGCCGCGGAAGCTGGCGACGCAGATTCGATAGTCGCCGGTTTCCGGCGGCAGGAATTCGATTCGGGAGTTGGTACCCTCGCCGCCATCGTCATCCTCGGCCAGAGCCTCCCCGTCGCCGGCGGCGCGATAGATGCTGAGCACCGTGTCGAATGCCTCCGAAGAAGCGCCGACGACATAGCGTCTGGAGCCTTCGAGGCGGACCTGATGGCCATTGGCGCAGCCCCCAACGGTGCCCTGGAACGCCATTTCCTCTGGCTGCGCCGCCGCTGGCGGGATTAGCAGAAGGGCGATCGGAGCAGCGAGCAACAGGGTGCGGCGGGACATATATTTCCTCCTCAAGCGACAGTCTTGAACCTTCCGTTCGCGGATCGGAGATTCACGGGACGAGATCTCGACGACCGAGCCCCCGCCATCCTCTATGGCTGCTGGGCGGTCCAGGCGCAAACCGGTTCGGTGCCGTATCGTTTCGGGGCAAGAGCCAAGTGCACTTAACGGGCAAGCCGGCGCTCACTAAAAGGGGGAGCATGGATCTGACCCATTTGGGCCGCAACAGCGGTCTTCCCGCTTCTCCGGAGGAAGCGAAGCTCGATTATGTGCCGAACCCGCGTCCGGGCCGACCCTATCTTGTGCGCTTCACCGCCCCCGAATTCACCTCCTTGTGCCCGGTCACGGGGCAACCCGATTTCGCCCATCTCGTCATCGATTATGCGCCGGACGAACTGATCGTCGAATCGAAGTCGCTGAAGCTGTTCCTCGGCGCCTTCCGGAATCATTGCGGTTTTCACGAGGCCGTCACCGTCGGCATCGCCGAGCGCCTGGCTGAGGAGATGAAGCCGCTCTGGATAAGGATCGGTGGCTATTGGTATCCGCGAGGTGGAATCCCGATCGACGTCTTCTGGCAATCGGGCGAGCCGCCCGTCGGCCTGTGGGTGCCCGACCAGGGTGTCGCCACCTATCGCGGAAGGGGGTGACGCTGCCCGAGATGTCGAAAGTGGTCGTCCACGGCGCCGGATCAATCGGCTGCTATGTCGGCGCGGTATGGTCGGCCGCGGGGCTCGACGTCACCCTGGTGGGTCGCCAGAGGATCAAGGACGAGATCGCCGCCAACGGACTGACGGTGACGGACAGCGACAGGCGTCGGATCGAGCTTCGACCGGACGAAGTGCCCTTCTTCACCGGGTCGAGGCCGCTGGCGAAAGCCGACATCATCGTCCTGTGCGTGAAGAGCCCTTCGACGGACTCGGCGGCCGAGGAGATCCGAAGGCACGGTCGAAAGGGCACGACGATCATCAGCTTTCAGAACGGGGTGGGGAACGTCGAGCGACTGGAAGCGAAGCTGCCCGGCTTCACCATCCTGCGCGGCATGGTTCCGTTCAACATCGCGGCAATGGGCAACGGTCGCTGGCACAAGGGGGTGTCCGGCGATTTGTGGGCCGACGATCATGAGGTCACGCGCGAGCTCAACCAGCGGATCGGCGAGCGGCCCGGCAAGTTGCGCCTCTCCTCCGAAATGAAGGGCGTGCTCTGGGGCAAGCTCCTGATCAACCTCAACAACGCCGTCAACGCTCTGTCGGGCAAGACCCTGCTCGAGCAACTCAGCGACCGCGACTACCGTCGGGTCGTCGCCGCGTCGCAGGTCGAGGCATTGGCGATATTGGAAGCCGCAGGGATCCAGCCTGCCCAGATCGGTCCTGTGCCGCCAAAGCTTCTGCCGCATGTGATCGGAGCGCCCGATCTCGTTTTCCGCAACACCGTGCTCAAGGTCCAGAAGATCGATGCCGACGCGCGCTCCTCGATGGCCGACGATTTCGCTGCAGGCCGCCCCACCGAGATCGACCATCTCAACGGCGAGGTGGTGAGGCTTGCCCGATCGATCGGGCAGCGGGCGCCGATCAACGAGAAGATCGTTTCGCTGGTCAAGCAGGCGGAGGCCGGAGTCCAGCTGGAGTGGAGCGCCAGGGACCTTCGCGGCTACGTCCTCGAAGGTCGAGCTGTGCCGGGTTTCGGATACTGATTCCGGCAGGATTGAATCGGTCGACGGGCCCCGAAATGCCCTCGCGGCATTGCTCGCGAGGATGGCGCCCCGGCATCAGGACGATGTCGTTCCAGCAAGCCCGAAGGGCTCATGACCAGCACTTTATCGGGGCGGAGTAGCCCCGCGCCTTGCCGGCAAGGCGCGGAACAACCGTCAGGGCCTGATCAGATCGACGCCAAGATAAGCAGGAGGCCCGCTTCCGCGCCTGACCAGCAGCAGCACGGTTTCCCGGCCGGCCCTTCGGGCTGCCTCGATCGCCGAAGCGGCTGCTTCGGGGGTCGGAGTCGGAGCGCGATCGATCGACAGGATGATGTCGCCCGGCCGGATCCCCTTGAATCCGGCATCGCTGCTGCCTTCCACGTCGGTGACCACTACGCCGCGTGCATTGCCGCCGATTTGCTGCAACTGACGAGCCTCGTCAGGGGTCAGCGCGCGGACCGAAAGGCCGAGCCCACTGCGGGTGGAACGCTGGCCACTGGAAGGCTCTTCCTTGCCCGGTGCTGCCGGCTCCGCGGGAGCAGCGCCACTGAGACGTGCCAATTCCTCCTCGCTCGGGCGTTCGGCGATCGTCACCGTTACCGTTCGCCGCTGGCCGTTGCGGATGATCTCGAGCGGAACGCGCGAGCCGACGGGCTGCTGCGAAACCAGATAGGCAAGCGTCTGGTCGGGAGTGACGGGCTGGCCCGCGACGCTGATCACGACGTCGCCTTGCTCCACTCCGGCCCGATCCGCCGGACCACCCGGGGTGACGCTGTTGATCAGTTCGCCGCGATTTCGCTCGATCCGAAGCGCCGCCGCGAGACTGGCATCGATCGACTGCAGGCTCACCCCGATATAACCCCGGCGGAACCGCTCGCCCCGCCTCAGCGTCTCGACGATCGGCGCGACCTGTTCGGCCGGAATGGCGAAGCCGATACCGACATTGCCGCCGGTCGGTGAGATCAGCGCGGTGTTGATTCCGATGACATTGCCCTGGAGGTCGAACATCGGTCCGCCCGAATTGCCCGAGTTGATCGAAGCGTCGGTCTGGATGAAGCGATCGTAACTGGTCGCGCCGATATTGCGATGGAGCGCGGACACGATGCCCGCGGTGACGGTGCCGCCGAGCCCGAAAGGATTGCCGACGGCGACGATCCAGTCGCCGACCCGTACCTGACGCGAGTCGCCGAACCGAACGAAGGGCAGGCGCCCGCGCGGATTGATCTTCAGCACCGCAACGTCGGAAACCGTGTCTCGTCCGACCACCTCGGCTTCATATTCGGTGCGGTCGGAGAGGGTGACGGTGATCTGCTCGACCACTGCATCGGCCCTCGCCGGAGCGACGACGTGATTGTTGGTGACGATATAGCCGTCGGGCGAGATGATGAAGCCGGAGCCGAGCGAGCCGCCCCGCTGGGTGACGGTGCCGCCGTCTCCGCCCGGAACCTCCTGGCCGAAGCGGCGGAAGAATTCCTCAAAGCCCGGTGGCAGTCGCCGCTGCTGGACCTGAACGCTCTGGCGGGTGGAGATGTTGACCACCGCCGGCTGAAGTCGCTCGACGAGATCCGCGAAGCTCATTGGAGCTCCAGCTCGAGGGGCAGCGACTTGGATCGCCCCCGGCTCATTCTGTGCGACCTGGGCGCCGACCGGGTTCAGGGTGAGGGTCGCGGCCGCGCCGCCGAACAGGATGGCGGCGGTGATGCCATAGACGTAACGCACGTTCCTTATCCTCCTCATAACTCTCCCGGCGAAGCCGCCGGAAAGGCGGGGCGCTCCAACGCCGGGTCGTCGGTGACGGTCACGCTAGGTTGACCGGCTGAACGGACATTGAATGGAGCCGTTCCTGCCAGCCTACCGGCCTCCCCGGAATTGTTGCAGATACTCGTTGTTCGGAGACAGGATGATGTTGGTGCGCCCCCGGGGATTTTCGGCGCTTCCGTTCGAAATGAAGCTCGCTTCGTAGGACTGCATGGCGCGGTAGAAATCGTAGAAATCGGGATCCTGGCTGAAGGCCCGAGCATAGGTTGCGGCCGCCTCGGCGTCGGCCTCGGCGCGGATGATCTGGGCCTGCTTGAGCCCCTGGGCCTGAATCGATCGGGCCTCCTGCTCGCGCGCCGTGCGCATCCGCTGATAGGCCGATTCGAGCGGAGTGCCGTCGGGGAGATCGGCCCGCTTTATCCGGACGTCAACGATCTGCGCGCCATATTGGGTGGCAACGCGATTGAGCGCGTTCTGGATATTGTCCATCATCTGGCCGCGCTCGGGACTGAGCAAGGCGGCGAAGGGACGTCGACCGAGCTCGTTGCGCAGGGCCGATCCGAGGATCGGTCGCAGCTGGTCGCTCACCCTCTGCTCGGTTCGCGCGGAGATGTACATGCGCAGCGGATCGACAATCCGATAGCGCGCATAAGCGTCGACCTGAAGCCGGAGCTGGTCGGTCGAGAGCACCTGCTGGTTCTCCATGTCGATGGAGAGGATCCGCTTGTCGATCCAGACGATCTGCTCGAGGAAGGGAATCCGTGCGGCAAGGCCGGCCCCGCCGGTGACGCCGTAGGTTCCGTTCCGCTGATAGCGGTTGAGAATGCGTTGCGGTTCGCCAAACCGGACGATCACCGCCTGCTTCGTTTCCGGAATGATTGCAAAGGTGCTGCCGACGATGAACAGGGCGATGATCGCCAGGACCAGCAAGGCGATCGGATTGCGAAGGATCATCTTCATCTCGACTCGGCTCCCTGCGCCTGCGGCTGCGCATTCTGGCGCCGCTGGATTTCCGGCAGTGGCAGATAGGGCGTCACGCCGGGCGCCTCGACGATGGTCGTATCGACCCGCGACAGGATCCGCTCCATCGTCTCATAATACATGCGCCGGCGGGTAACCTCCGGAGCTGCACGATATTCGGCATAGACCTTCTCGAAGGCGGCCGCGTCGCCCTGCGCTTTGGCGGTGATCTGAAGGGCATAAGCGCGAGCGTCGTTCATATAGCTTTGCGCCTGCTGCTGGGCTGCCGAAACCTGGAGGAAGGCTTCGTTGACCGCCGCCGGAGGTACCGACTGGTTGATGGCGATGCCCTGGATTCGCACGCCGGCCCCATAATCGTCGAGGATCTGCTGCATCGCCTGCTCGACGCTCTGCTCGATCTGCGAGCGTCCGGCGCCGATCGCATCGTCGAGCGAAACTCGGGCGACGATCGCCCGCATCGCGCTTTCCGCGACTTCGCGGATGGTCGCTTCGGGCTCGGCGATCTGGAATACGTAGAGGCTCGGCTCCTTGATGTTCCAGCGCACGGAATAGGCCAGGTCGATGACGTTCTGATCGCCGGTGAGGATCAGATTCTCGGTGCCGCTATTGTCGGGAATGGTGATGGTTCGGATATTCTCCACGTCCACCTTCTGGACCCGACCGATCGGGGCCGGCCAGGAAAAGCCGATGCCGGGCTGAAGCGTGCCCGTATACCAGCCGAACGTAGTGACGACGCCCCGTTCCTGAGGGCCGATTCGGTGAATGCTCGTGAAGACGACCCAAAGCAGGAGAAAGGCGATAAGGCCGTACAGCCAGTAGGGACGGCCGTCCTGCGGTAGCCGCCCGCCGAAGCGCGCCCGACTCTTCTTCAGGAATTCGTCGAGCGAGGTGACCTCGCCAGTGCCGGGCCTGCGCCGCTTGCCGGGCTGCCCCCACGGATTGCGCGGCCCGCCGCCATCGTCGCCGCCGGATCCTCCACCACTGCCCCCGCCGGGGCCCCATGGGCCCCCACGATTGTCGCTCAGGACCCACCCAAAAATTCGTCTCATGCCTGCCCTATATAAGGCGCCTGTGCGGAAAAACAGTGCCAAGCCCGTCGGCTTTATCTATCGGCTGAGCAATGAGCGACGAGATCGAGAAACTGAAGGTAGCGCTGGGCCGGATCGCGGACCCTGCCGGCAAAGGCGATCTGATCGGCGCCGGGCGAGTGGCAATGAGCAAGGTCAAGGACGGCGTCGCGACGGTGATGGTCGAGGCGACGGGCCTTTCGGCCGAGCAGCGCGCGACGCTCGAGCGGCAGGTGCGCGCCGCCACGATCGGAATTCCGGGTATCTCCGAAACGCGGATCGCCATGACCGCGGAGAAGGCGGAGCGGAAAATCATCGCGGTTGGAAGTGGCAAAGGCGGAGTCGGCAAGTCCACCGTCTCCGCCAATCTTGCAGTCGCCCTGTCGCGGCTCGGGAAGAAGGTCGGCCTGGTCGATGCCGATATTTACGGTCCGTCCCAGACCCGGATCATGGGCCGTCACGAACGGCCCGAACTTGTCGACGAGCAGATTGTCCCCGTTCCGGCGCACGGGGTGCGAATGCTCTCGATCGGGCAGCTGATCGAGCCCGGAACCGCCGTCGCGTGGCGCGGCCCGATGACGGCCAGCGCCCTGTCCAGCCTGATGGAGGGCGACTGGGGCGATTGCGAACTGCTGGTCGTCGATCTTCCCCCTGGCACTGGCGACGTGCAGATGACTCTGATCCAGAAGTGGAAGCCGGCAGGGGCCGTGATCGTCTCGACGCCCCAGGACCTGTCGCTGATCGACGCCACCAGGGCCATCGACCTGTTCCGAAAGATGGACGTGCCGATCCTCGGGCTTGTCGAGAACATGGCCGGCTATGCCTGTCCGCATTGCGGCGAGATCAGCGATCCCTTCGGTTCTGGCGGCGCGGAGGCCGCGGCTCGGGTGATGGACATCGCCTTTCTCGGCCGCATCCCGCTCACCCTGTCGATCCGCCGCGCTTCCGATGCGGGCCTGCCGCCGGCTGCCGGTGAAGGCGAGGATGCCGCCATCTTCCTTCAGCTCGCCGCGAGCCTACTCGAGCGGGTGAACCAGACGGCCGGCTGACGGTTTTCTGGACCGTAGGAGACGATCCATGCCGCTGACCCGCGATGAAGACATTTACCGGATCCTGGCGCAAACCCGGACCATCGCGATGATCGGCGCGTCGGACCGGCCGGACCGCCCGAGCTATGGCGTGATGGCCTATCTCCAGAGCCGCGGCTATCGGGTCCTGCCGGTGAACCCTCAAATCACCGGCCAGCATGTTCATGGCGAATATGTCTGGCGCGAGCTCGCCCAGATCGGCGAGCCGATCGACATGGTCGACATCTTCCGGCGACCGGCCGCCGCTGGCGAGGCGGTCGATGAGGCCATCGCCGCGGGCGCCAAGTCGGTGTGGCTGCAGATCGGCGTGGTCAACGAGGAGGCTGCCGAGCGCGCCGAGGCGGCCGGACTCGAGGTCGTGATGGATCGCTGTCCCAAGCTCGAGATACCGCGTCTCGGCGTGCCGCCGGTGGCCTAGCGCTCCGCCGGGAGCGGGCGCTCTCGCAAGGATCATTGGCTCCCCGGCAGCCGGAAGATCAGACCACCGCCATGGCCCTGTCGCGCAACCGCTCGACGGCGGCGGCATGGATTCCGGGCGCCGCGACGAGAACGCCGAAGGCTTCGCCCGATGCGGTGTTGAACGCGAGCGGCTGCCCGAGCGCCCCGGTCACCGTCGCTCCTGCCTCGCGTGCGATCAGGGCGGCGGCGGCGATGTCCCACTCGAAGCCCCAGCGGAGAGTTGCGACGAGATCGGCTTCCCCGGACGCCACCAGCGCGATCCTGAGGGCGATCGAATTGGGTTTCGGCACGGGAACAAGGTCGCGATCGTCGGGTGGAAGCTGCTCGGCCGGGACTCGGGCGCCGACCAGTTCGATGCGCCGGCTCACTTGGAGACGCTCGCCGTTGCGCCAGCTGCCGCGCCCGCGCTCGCCCGACCACAATTCGCCGCGCTGAGGAGCGGCCAGGACTCCGAAAACCGGGACCCGGTCCTCGACCAGAGCCACCGACACGGCCCAGCCGGGCCGGTTCCGAAGATAGTCGCGGGTGCCGTCGATCGGGTCGATTACCCAGATCCTTCGCCGCTCGTAGCGGTCGGACAGATCGAGCGTCTCTTCGGACAGCCAGCCGGCCTGGGGATCGAGCGCGAGAAGCCGCTCGCGCAGAAAGGCATCGACCTCCAGGTCCACGTCGCAGACCGGATGTCCCGGCGACTTCTCCCAGCGCCGGTAATCGGTCCCGCACCGCGCGGCCGCGATCCGACCGGCTTCTTCAGTGATCCGCGAAACCTCTTCAAGCACCAGCGACCGTCATTCCTTCGACCCGCAGGGTTGGAACATTGACGGTGCGGCGATGTTCCAGGTCGTTCGCCGGAAGCAGCGATCGATACATGTCCAGAAGATTGCCGGCGATGGTGATCTCGGCCACCGGAGCGGCAATCTCGCCATTCTCGATGATGAAGCCCGAGGCGCCCCGGCTATAGTCGCCGGTGACCGGATTGACGCCGTGGCCGATCAGTTCGGTAACGTAGAGGCCGCGCTTGATGTCGGCCATCAGCTCGGCTCGACTCATCGAGCCAGGCTCCAGATGGACATTGCTCGCACCGGCACCCGGAGCCCCGCTTCCGCCGCGCGTGGCATGTCCGGTCGTCTCCAGCCCCAGCTGCCGCGCCGAGGCCGCGTTGAGCAGCCAGCCGGTAAGTCTTCCGCCTTCGATCAGGGTGCGCGGCTGGGTCGCCACGCCTTCGCCGTCGAAAGGCTTGGACTTCAGCCCCCGCTTTCGGTGGGGATCGTCGATCACCTTGATGCTCTCATTGAAGAGCGCATCCTTTTCGCGGCCGAGCAGGAAGCTCGTCTTCCTCGCGATGGCCGGACCGGCCATGGCGCCCAGCAGATGCCCCAGAAGGCTTCCGCCGACCCGCGGATCGAACAGCACGGGCATGGTTCCGCTCGGCAGACGCTCCGGCCGGAGTCGCCTAACCGTTCGTTCGGCGGCGAGTCGCCCGATCGCCTCCGGAGCGTCGAGGTCGGCATAGTGCCGGGTGCTGTGGCTGGCATGGTCGCGCTGCATGTCGCTACCCGTTCCGGCAATGACGCTCGCCCAGCCGCCATAGCCGCTCGTCGTATATCCGCGCACGAAGCCGTGGCTCGTGGCCAGGGCCACGACGGTTCGCCCCGCACTCATTCCCGCGCCTTCGCTGTTGCTGACGCCCTCGATCGCCCGGGCCGAATCCTCGGCCGCAAGCGCCTTCGCCTTCAGCTCCGTGGGCGAGGGATCGGCCCCGTCATCCGCCTCGAGATCGGGCAACTCGCCGCGGAACAGCCGTTCTTCTGGTGCGAGCCCCGAATAGGGATCTTCCGGCGCTTCGCGCGCCATCGCGACAGCCCGTTCCACCAGGGCATCGAGCGCTTCGCTCGACAGGTCGGACGAGGATACGCTGGCCGACCGGCGGCCGACGAACAGCCTGAGGCCGATTTCCTCGCCTTCCGAGCGGGTGACGTCCTCAAGCTCGCCGAGACGCACCTGAATGCTCGTCGACGAATCTCCGAAATAGAGTGCGTCCGCACAATCCGCGCCGGCCCGGAGGGCGGCTTCGATCAGGGCGGCAACCCGCCCTTCGGCATCACTGACGCTAAGCATGTCCGGCAGTTAGAGGCCGGAGTGGCAAAAGCAAGCCTAGGCGGTTCCAGCCACGAAGCAGGCGAGGAACATCAGCAGCCCGGCGAATCGGTTCGAGCGGAACTTCGCCAGCGCATCAGCGCCCTCGTCGGGCTTGAGTGTGGCGACTTGCCACAACAGGTGCAGCGCCATCGGCAGCAGTCCCAGCAATGCGAGGTCTTCCGGCCGGACAGCCTGGACCGCGCCGGCCCACAGCAGCAGCGCCAGCAGATAGCAGATAGCCACGCCCGATCGCGCATGTCGGCCCAGCGCCCTGGCGGAGGACTTTACCCCGACAAGCGCGTCGTCCTCCCGATCCTGGAGCGCGTAGATCGTGTCATAGCCGATCACCCAGAAGATCGAGCCGGCGTACAGGAGCAAGGCGGGAAGTTCGATTTCGCCCGTCGCAGCGGGCCAGCCGACCAGCGCCGCCCAGGAAAAGACGAGCCCGAGCCAGGCCTGGGGCCACCAGGTGATCCGTTTCATGAAGGGATAGGCGGCAACCAGGGCGAGACTGACGAGCGCAATCAGCTGGGCGGCGAAGCGGAGCTGAAGCAGAACGAAGAGGCCGATCAGACTCAGGGCGACAAGCAGCGCCCAGGCGCCCCGAAGCGAGACCCGCCCGCTCGCGAGCGGGCGAAGCCGGGTGCGTTCGACCTGTCGGTCGAGGTCGCGGTCGACGATGTCATTGTAGACGCAGCCGGCGCTGCGCATGGCCCAGGCGCCCAGGCCAAGCCAGGCGATCAGCGCCCAGCCGTTCCCGCTCGTCGGACCTCCGGCCATTCCCGCCAGCGCCACGCTCCATGCCCCGGGCCAGAATAGCAGCCAAGCGCCGATCGGGCGGTCCAGCCTGATCAAGGATGCGAGCGGACGCCACGCCCCGGGCAAGGCGCCGATCAGGCCCTTCCGTTCGCTGTCGGGGACGATGTCCTGGTCGGCCGGCCGCATGGCCATCCCCTTACCGCTCCCGATCGCCATGTGAAGCTTGTCGTTGCGGCCAGGCACAGGCACTTTGATCGCCGGCTCCGTCACCGCGACGGGAAGCCGCCATTGCCAGTGGCCGATCAAGGCTTCGTTCCGGAGACTTCGACTTCATGCCTGCAACCCCCGCCTGGCCGCCGCACAGTCTTCCGCGACTCTTCGTCGATCACGGCTTGTCGGAAGGTGCCCGTGTGACGGTCGAGGGCACCTATCTCGGCGCCGTGCTTCGGCTTGGACCGGGCGACAAGGTGAAGCTTTTCGACAACCGGACCGGCGAGTGGCTCGCGCAGATCGTCGAGGCCGGAAAGAAGCGAACGATCCTCGAACTCGAAGCTCATCTGCGTCCCGTCGAGCCGGTGCCGGACCTGTGGCTGCTCTTCGCACCGATCAAACGCGGCCGTATCGACTGGCTGGTCGAAAAGGCGACCGAACTGGGGGTTGCCCGACTCGTCCCGGTCCTGACTCGTCGAACGATCGTCGACCGGATCAATCTGGAGCGGCTGCGCGCTCACAGCGTCGAAGCCGCGGAGCAGTGCGAACGTACCGCATTGCCCGATCTGTCGGAGCCGGAACGGCTGGAAGCTCTGCTCCTCGACTGGCCTCAGGAACGCGCTCTTTACTTTGCCGACGAAGCCGGAGGCGAAGCGATCGGCGCCCGCATCTCGCCGGGCCCGGCAGCCATCCTCATCGGCCCGGAGGGCGGCTTCACTCAGGAGGAGCGCGAGCGGATTCGCGCCCTTCCGCAGGCCCGGGCAGTTTCCCTGGGACCGCGAATCCTGCGCGCCGATACTGCCGCGCTTGCCGCAATCAGCGTCTGGATGGCCGGCGCGGGCGACTGGTCGCAAGCGCCGGTTCGGTAGCAATGCGAAACCCGCTGGCGGCGTTTGCAGGCCATCGCTAAGGGCCGGTCATGACGACCCGTACCGGGCCCGCAAAGGGTGATCACAGAATCGAGAGCCGGCGCGACCTGCTCGAAGTGTTTGCGAAGGGCGAGAAGCCACGCTCGGAGTGGCGGATCGGCACCGAGCATGAGAAGTTCGTCTATCGACGCGCCGACCATAAGGCGCCCTCCTATGACGAGCCCGGGGGGATCCGCGACCTTCTGAACGCGATGACTCGCTTCGGCTGGAAACCGGTCGAGGAGAATGGCCAGGTCATCGCCCTTACCGGTCCGGACGGCGCGATCAGCCTCGAGCCTGCCGGACAGCTCGAGCTGTCCGGAGCGCCGCGCGAACATCTCCATCAGACGTGCGTGGAGGCCGGGCGTCATCTCGTCCAGGTGAAGGAGATTGGCGAAGAATTGGGGATCGGCTTTCTCGGGCTGGGAATGTGGCCCGACAAGAAGCGTTCCGACCTGCCGATCATGCCCAAGGGCCGCTACCGAATCATGCTGGACTATATGCCGAAGGTTGGCAGCCTCGGCCTCGACATGATGCTGCGCACCTGCACCATCCAGACCAATCTCGATTATTCCTCCGAAGCCGACATGGCGATGAAGTTCCGGGTGGGCCTGGCGCTTCAGCCGCTGGCGACCGCTCTGTTCGCGAACTCGCCCTTCACCGAAGGCAAGCCCAACGGCTTCCTTTCGTTCCGAAGCCACATCTGGTCGGATACCGATGCGGACCGGACCGGAATGCTGCCGTTCGTGTTCGAAGACGGGTTCGGCTACGAACGCTATCTCGACTATGCGCTCGATGTGCCGATGTACTTCGTCTACCGCGACGGCCGCTACATCGACGTCGCCGGGCAATGCTTTCGCGACTTTCTCGAAGCTCGGCTCGAAGCGCTTCCCGGAGAGAAGCCGCTGGTGTCCGACTTCACCGATCATCTGTCGACCATCTTTCCCGAGGTCCGGCTGAAAAGCTTCCTCGAGATGCGCGGCGCCGACGGCGGTCCCTGGAGTCGGATCTGTGCCCTGCCGGCACTCTGGGTCGGGCTTCTCTACGATCAGGGCGCTCTGGGCGCCGCCTGGGACGAGGTGAAGGACTGGTCGATCGAGGAGCGGCAGCGACTGCGCGACTCCGTGCCGAAGCTTGGGCTTGCCGCTGAGACGCCCAGAGGCGAGCCGTTGCTGGAACTCGGACGGCGGATCCTTGCGATCGCCGAGGCGGGCCTGAATGCTCGCGAAAAGGTCAACGCTTCCGGGGACAATGAGTCCGGCTTCCTCGACCCCCTCCGCGACATCCTCGCATCGGGACGGACCCCGGCGGAACGCCTGCTTGACCGCTACCGCGGCGAGTGGGACGGTGACGTCCGCCACGTCTACGAAGAAGAAAGCTTCTAAGCATGCGCGACGAAGGTCCATCACAGCGCCGAGGCCTTTATCCGCCGATCGAGCCCTATCGCACGGGAAGGCTCGACGTCGGCGACGGCCACGAGCTCTATTGGGAATTGTGCGGCAATCCTTCGGGCAAGCCGGTGGTCTTCCTTCATGGCGGCCCCGGCGCCGGCTGCAGCGCCGATCATCGCCGCCAGTTCGATCCGGAGCGTTACAACATCCTCCTGTTCGACCAGCGCGGCTGCGGGCGCTCGACTCCCCACGCGTCGCTCGAAGCCAATACGACCTGGCACCTGGTCGAAGATATTGAGCGGCTGCGGGCGCTGGTCGGAGCGGACCGTTGGATGGTCTATGGTGGCTCGTGGGGCTCGACGCTCGCTTTGGCCTATGCTCAGTCCCATCCCCAGCGAGTCACCGAGCTGGTGCTCCGCGGAATCTTCACCTTTCGCCGCTCCGAGCTCGACTGGCTTTATCGCAGCGGGGCCTCGGAAATCTTCCCCGACAAGTGGGAAGAATTTCTTGATCCTATCCCGGAGGCCGAACGCGACGACCTCGTCGCGGCCTATCATCGCCGCCTGACCGGGTCGGATCGCGCCGAACAGCTACGGGCGGCGAAGGCCTGGAGCAAATGGGAGGCGGAGACCGTCACCCTGCTGCCCAATCCGCACGTCATTGAGGAGTTCACCAGCGACGATTTCGCGGTGGCGATCGCCCGGATCGAAAATCACTACATGATCAACAGGGGCTGGCTCGAGGAGGGGCAGCTTCTCGCCAACGCGCACCTGATCCGGCAAATCCCGGGGGTTATCGTCCAGGGCCGCTACGACTGCTGCACGCCGCCGATTACCGCCTGGGACCTTCACAAGGCCTGGCCCGAAGCCGAACTGCACATCGTTCCGGACGCCAGCCATCTTTTCAACGAGCCTGGGATCCTCGACCGGCTGATTCGGGCAACGGACCGCTTCGCCGACCGCTGATCAGTCGAAGAGTTCCTCGAGGAAGGACTTGCGCCGCTTCGGATAGTGATGCCGACGATCATCATAGCCGCGTGGTGGTTCGCGGTGATGGCGCGGCTCCGGCTGTGGCGGAGGCGGCGGCGCAGCGCTCCGCTCGATGATCTTGTCGAGCTCGCCACGGTCGAGCCACACGCCCCGACAAGTGGGACAATAGTCGATCTCGATCCCCTGCCGCTCCGACATGATCAGAGCGGTACGATCGATCGGGCAAAGCATTCCTTCGGTCGCCATGATGGTGATGTGGAAGCCAGAGCCTGCACTGTCAAGGAAGGGAACGGCAAGGAAGGGGATGGCGGCGGCCATGGCTTCGGCTAATCCTGCGGCATGGCAAACGAGAGCCTGAGCCGACCGCCGACCCGGATATCGCTTGCCCGCGGACCGGCGCTTGCGGTCAGCCTCGCGCTCGCGGTGGGATCGGCGGTCATCGTCCTCTGGTTCCTCTACGAAGTGGCAGTCGCGATCCTGCTGCTCTTCTTCGCCATGGTGGTCGCCATCGCCTTGTCGGCGCCGGTCGGCTGGTTCGTCCGCCGGGGCCTTTCGCGCCATTGGTCGGCGATCGTCACCCTGCTGCTCTTCTTCGGTTCGATCGCCCTGATCGGCTGGCTGGTAATACCGCGGCTGGTGGCCCAGGTGGTGCTGCTGGTGAACAGTCTTCCGGACATTGTCGCCGGACTTCAGAGCCAGCTTGCCGCACTGCTCGCGGACCATCCCCAGCTTCAACAGTTCGTCGGGTCGGGCGGCAACGGCCAGGACATCGTGAACATCTTCACGGGCGTCGGCGCCTTTTCCCTTTCGCTGATTGGCGGGATTGCGCTCACCATCATCTTCTTCAGCACGATTGCGTATATCCTGCTCGACCCGCGGCCGATCCTTCGCGGTTATCTGGGCAGCCTGCCGAGGAGTTCCCGAGCCGCGGGGATGCGCGCCTATCGCCGCGCCACTCGAGCGGTGATCGGTTGGACGAAGGCGAGCCTCGTGATCGGCCTCATCCAGTCGCTTGCAACCTTCACCTTCCTTACCTTCATGGAGATTCCCGGAGCGCTGGTTTGGGCGGCGCTGGCCTTCTTCGCCGATTTCATCCCGCGCATCGGCGGCTATGTCATGGCCTTTCCGCCGGTCGTGCTGTCGCTGACCATGAGCCCGCTGACGGCGCTCTGGGTGCTGCTCTTCTACCTCATCAGCAACGAAATACTGGGAAGCATCGTCGCTCCGAAGATCCGCGGCTCGCAAATGCAGCTCCATCCGGTGCTGCTGATCTTCTTCACCCTGGCCTTCGCGCTCGCCTTCGGTCTCCTGGGAGCGATTGTCGCCACTCCGGCCGCCGCCTTCTTCTCGGCCTTCTACAGTGAATTCTATCTCAAGCGCCCGCTGGCGCGGGAGCGGGCAGCGGGTTAGGTGTTGCCGATTGAAGCTTTCCGGGGGAACTGAAACTTGTCCGTACGCAAACTCGCCATCCTCTCCGCTTTCGCTCTCGCCGCCGGTCTGGCCGGCAGCGTCGCCGCCCAGGAACGTCCTGCGGCCGAACGTCCGAAGGGGCCGCCGGCCGACCGCGAGCCGAACGTCTCAGTCACTCGCCATAGCGGAGTCTTTGGCGGCCAGCGGATCAACTACAGCGCGACGGCTGGCGAAACCTTCCTCCGCGCCGAAGACGGGACACCGCGCGCCGCGATCTTCTCCGTGTCCTATGTTCGCGAACCGCGCGACCCGAACCGGCCGGTGACCTTTTTGTTCAACGGCGGACCCGGCTCCGGCTCGGTCTGGCTTCACATGGGCGCATTCGGTCCCCGCCGAGTCGCCATTCCTTCGGACGGCACCGACGACGGGGCGCCGCCTTACCCGATCGTCGACAATCCCGACAGCCTGCTCGACGTCACCGACATCGTCTTCATCGATCCGGTTGGTACCGGCTTCAGCCACGCGCTTGGCGAGACCAATCCGAGCGATTTCTATGGGGTCACTCGGGATGCCCAGTCGATTGCCCAGTTCATCCGGCTGTGGCTCAACGAGAATGATCGCTGGAACTCGCCCAAATATTTGGGCGGCGAGAGCTACGGCACGACGCGGACGGCGGCGGTGCTGAACCAGCTCGAGGGCGCCTATAACGATGTCGCGTTGAACGGCATCATTCTCATTTCCACCGTGCTCGATTTCGGCGCCGGTGCCGATACGCCCGGGAACGAGATCACCCACATCCTCAACCTGCCGTCGATGGCAGCGACGGCACTCTATCATGGAAAGGCCCAGGCGGCTTCGACCGAGCAGTTCGTCGAGGAGGCGCGCCGCTTCGCCATCGGCCCCTATGCGCATGCCCTGCTTCAGGGCGCCGCGCTGGGCGCTGAGGAGCGGGCGTCCGTGCGCCGCGAGCTCGCCCGCTTCACCGGCCTGTCGGAAGCCTATCTCGAGCAGGCGGATCTTCGAGTCGCGCCCTCGCGCTTCTACAAGGAGCTTCTTCGCGACCGCGGGCTCACCATCGGCCGGCTCGACAGTCGCTATACCGGGCGGGACTATGACAATGCCGGCGAAACGCCCGACAACGATCCCAGCTTCTACGGAATCGATGCCGGATACACCGCCGCCGTCAACCAGCACGTCCGGGAGACGCTCGGCTTCCGAACCAGCCGCTCCTACGTCACGATCGGCGGCCTTGGCGGCCAATGGGACTGGCGGCTCGGCGGCGGCCGCGACAATGACGTCTACGTCAATGTCACGCCCTATATCGGCCGGGCGCTGCGCGAAAATAGCGGCCTCAGGGTCTTTGTTGGCCAGGGCTATTACGACTTCGCCACCCCCTTCTTCGCGGCCGAATATGCCCTTTCGCGCACCGGCATTCCGCAGGACCGGATCCACTATGAATATTATGGATCGGGCCACATGATGTATGTGCGCGACGAGGATCGGGTGAAACTGAGCCGCGACGTTCGCGCGTTCATCCGCGGGAGGTAGGATGGACCTCGGTATCGCCGGCCGGAACGCCGTCGTTTGCGCGTCGAGCCGGGGACTCGGGCGGGCCTGCGCCGAGGCGCTGGCAAAGGCGGGCGCAACGGTGGTGATCAACGGTCGGGATCCCGATCGGCTGGCACTTACCCGCGACGAGATTGCCGGAGAAACGGGGTCGGAATTGATCGCGGTCCCCGCCGACCTTTCGACGGAAAGCGGACGCGAGGCGCTGCTCAAGGCGGTGCCTCGAATCGACATTCTGGTGAACAACAATGGCGGTCCGCCGCCGCGCGATTTCCGCAAGGTTGGCCGCGAAGCGCTGCTTGCCGGCCTGGAAGCGAACATGATCGCTCCGATCGCGCTGATCCAGGCAGTAATCGACTCGATGGTCGAATGCCGCTTCGGACGGATCGTCAACATCACCTCCGGCTCGGTGAAGGCGCCGCTCGCCGGGTTGGATCTGTCCAGCGGAGCCCGTGCCGGGCTGACGGGCTTCGTTGCGGGCGTGGCGCGATCGATCGCTCACGCCAACGTCACGATCAACAATCTGCTACCGGGCGCGTTCGACACCGATCGGATCGCCGCCCTCATCCAGAACCAGTCGCTCGAAACCGGACGCAAGCCCGACGAGCTTCGCCGCCAGCGGGAGCAGGCGATCCCGGCGAAACGCTTCGGCGACCCAGCCGAGTTCGGCGCCGCCTGCGCCTTCCTCTGCTCGGCTCAGGCCGGATACATCACCGGTCAAAGCCTGCTGATCGACGGCGGCGCGTTTCGCGGGATCCTCTGAGCGTCGGGATGATGGCTGCGGCGCCTCGCCGGCCCGCGAACGCGCGACCGTCCGGGCGCGCGCATTGCGTCCAGGGTGGATTCCCTTTTCGGTCCGAAAGGCGTTAAGGCCAGGGCGTGCAGCAGGAGGTTCGGGGTGATGGAAGCGCTGGTCTCGACGGATTGGCTGGAAAATGCGCTCGGCGCTGAAGACCTCCGGATCGTCGACGCCACTTCGTTCCTACCCAATTCCGGCCGCGACGCTCGCTCGGAGTTCGAGGTCGAGCACATTCCCGGTGCGGTCTTTTCGGATATCGAAGAGATCAGCGACAGCGACAGTCCGTTCCCCCATATGATGCCTTCCGAGGACAGATTTGCCAGCCGGATGCAGTCGCTGGGCGTGCGCGACGGTGCGCGCATTGTCGTCTACGACAACTCGCCGAGCCATACCGCCGCCCGCCTCTGGTGGATGCTGAAGAGCTTCGGCGCGCATTATGTCGCAATTCTCGATGGCGGCTTTCAGAAATGGAAGGCGGAGGGGCGGCCGGTCGAGCATGGCCGAACCCAGAATCGCCATGGGCATTTCACACCATTTCTCGACCCGACAGCCGTTGCGGACAAGGAGTTCATGCTTGAGATCATCCAGGCGGGCACTCACGAGATCGTCGACGCGCGACCGGCGCCGCGTTTCGCCGGAACCGACCCGGAGCCGAGGCCCGGCCTGGCCTCCGGTCACATCCCCGGGTCGCGCAACCTCCCGCAAGGTCAGCTCTTCAAGCCCGACAATAGTTGGAAGAGGGGCGAGGAATTGCGCTCCGCCTTCGAAGCGGCGGGAATCGACCTGAGGCGGCCGATGGTGACGACCTGCGGATCGGGAGTCACGGCGGCCGTGATTCTGTTTGGAGCGCGCCTGCTCGGCAAGGAAGACGTTCGCCTTTACGATGGCAGCTGGTCGGAATGGGGCGCGGATCCCGCTACTCCCAAGGCGACCGCCGCTCGATGAGCGACAAGCGGCCGGAGACGAAGCTGGTCGCGGCAGGTCGCCGCGAGGAATGGACCGGAGGAATCGTCAACCCTCCCGTCTGGCGCGCCTCGACCATCCTGTTCGACAGCATCGAGGCGATGGAGTTGGCCAATCCGCCCCGCGACGGACATCTTCATTACGGGCGCAACGGGACGCCGACGAGCTGGGCCTTGTGCGAGGCGCTGACCGAGCTCGAGCCCGGTGCGGCGCTGACCCGTCTCTACCCGTCCGGTTCCGCCGCCGTCGCCTCGGCCCTGCTGTCGGTGCTGGAAACGGGCGACGAACTGCTGATGGTCGACAGCGTTTATGGTCCGACCCGCGCCTTCTGCCAGACTCTGCTCAAGCGGTTGGGCGTCGTCACCCGCTATTACGATCCGCTCATCGGTGCGGGCATCGAGCAGCTGATCGGCGAGCGAACCCGGGCGATCTTCATGGAGAGTCCCGGAACCCACACGTTCGAGGTGCAGGACGTGCCCGCAATCTGTGCGGTGGCGAAGGCGCGCGGGATTGCGACCTTGCTCGACAATACCTGGGCAACGCCGCTCTTCTTCCCGGCCATCGCCGCCGGAGTCGATCTGTCGATCCTTGCCTGCACCAAATATATTGGCGGTCACGCCGACGTGATGCTGGGCACGGTCACCGCCACCGGCGATTATGCCGAGCGGCTGGAGCAGAGCCGACGAGTCCTCGGCCAGACCGCGAGTCCCGACGATTGCTGGCTGGCCCTTCGCGGACTTCGCACCCTGGACGTTCGGCTTCGGCGCCACCAGGAAAACGGTCTGAAGGTCGCTCGCTGGCTCGGCGCCCAGCCGCAAGTCGCGCGGATGCTTCATCCGGCTCTCCCGGACTGTCCTGGTCACGAACATTGGCTTCGCGACTTCAGGGGCGCGACCGGCCTCTTCTCCGTCGTCCTGAACGGCGGCGATGAGGCGGCGCGGGCGCGGCTCATCGACTCTCTGGAACTGTTCGGAATTGGCTATAGCTGGGGCGGCTTCGAAAGCCTCGCCGTGCCCGCGGACCCGGTTCGCACCGCTACCCGGCTCGACTTCGAAGGACCGCTCGTCCGGCTTCATGTGGGGCTGGAGCATCCGGACGATCTGATCGCCGATCTGGAGCAGGCGCTGGCCGGCTATGGAGCGGCGGCGTGAGGCAGGCGGCGAGCGGTTTCGGGATCGTCATTCCCGAAACGCCCGATCTCGTCGCTGCTTTGGCCGCCACCGGTGCGATCCTCATCGCGGCTGGTCTCGGCTGGGCCGCGGGCAAGTGGCTGGGACCGCGGCTGGCCGGTTTCTGGGAGCGCAGGGCCGGCACCCGGGCGGAAGGCATTGCTCCGCGCATGTGCGCGATGGTCCGCTATCTCACCCTTTGGCTGGTACTGACGCTGGCCCTCGCCGTCTATTCCTGGCCCCCGATCGCCTCCCTGCTGCTGGGGCTCGTCGCCGCCGTCGCCGTCGCGTCGCTGGCGAGGAATGTCGTGCTCGGTCTTCATCTGTCCGCTTGGATCGCCTGGTTCCTGGCTGCCTTCCTGTTCGTCGCCACGCTCGCCGACGCGGTCGGCGGGCTCGAGAAGATCAGGGACGCGCTCGACAGCCTGGCGTTCACGATCGGCCGGCGGCGATTGTCGCTGCTTCTTCTGATCCAGATCGGCGTCGCTCTCTTGGGTCTCTATCTGCTCGTCCGGCTCGCCAACCGACTCGTCAGCCAGTCGATCAAGCGGGCCAAGGGACTGGATCCGACGCAGCAGCTGCTCGCCCAGAAGCTCGCCGGGATCGCGATCGTCGCGCTCGCCTTCTTCGTCGGGATCGACCTGGCCGGGATCGACCTAACCGCGCTTGCGGTTTTTTCGGGGGCTCTGGGACTGGCCGTCGGCTTCGGCCTTCAGAAGACTGTCGGCAATCTGTTCGCCGGGATCATCCTGCTGATGGACCGGTCGATCAAGCCGGGCGACGTGATCGTCGTCGGCGACAGTTTCGGGTCGGTCAGCAAGATCGGCGTTCGGGCGGTTTCCGTCGTCACCCGTGACGGCAAGGAGCATCTGATCCCCAACGAAGACCTCATGACCCGCGAAGTCGAGAATTGGTCCTATTCCAATTCGAACGTCCGGGTGCACATTCCGGTCGGCGTCGCTTATGACTGCGACCTGCCGCTGGCGCAGCGATTAATGATCGAAGCGGCGAGCGCTTCGCCGCGTGCGCTCAAATCTCCCAGGCCGAACGTCTGGCTGCGTGCTTTCGGTGACAGCTCGGTAGAGCACGAAATCCTGGTCTGGATTTCGGATCCCGAGGCCGGGGTCGGGAACATCCAGTCCGAGATTCTGAACCGGCTGTGGCTGCTGTTCAAGGAGAATGGGATCGAGATCCCGTTCCCCCAGCGCGACGTCAATCTACGAACCTTGCCGCCGGGTTTCGGCGGTACGCCCGTCAGGGACGAATCAGATCCGTCATCTCGTTGAGCGCGCGTTCGAGCTGAACCGCGAGCCGGGCGGCGGCGGCCTTGGGCGGCGCCTTGTCGGCGGCAACCAGCAGGGCCTCGACTCCTGCCGCTGCCCAATCGGTCGTTTCGGCGACGAGCGCTTCGAAGCGACGCTGGACCACCGGCAGCGCGCTGTCATAAGCGATGCTGATCCGGGCGGCCTCGTCGAGTCGGGCTTCGCTTCCTCCCGCATTACCCTCAACCCCGGCGATCTGCTCAACGAGGCGCAGAGCTTCCCGAAGCTGGGCGATCTGCTGGCCCGGGTCTGCGCCCGACGGGGCCGAAGAAGGGGGCGCCTGGTGCGTCATGCGGCCAACCGCTACCCTCCAGCGCCTAAGGAAAGCCTAACGGCATTGCGCTGGCGCCGCGGCTGGGGCAGGCCGGCCGGATGATCAAGTCCGTCGTCTTCGCCGCCGCCTTGCTCGGCGCAGCCCCCGCTTTCGCCCAGCAGGAGCCGCTGCCGGAGGTGCCGGTCGAGCTTCTGGAAACCGGATCGACCGGGTTGGACATCAGTGGCGAAATATCGCTGCTTTCCGACTATCGCTTCCGGGGCGTTTCGCGCTCCGACGAGGATCCGGCGCTTCAGGCCCAACTCACGCTCGGCCATGATAGCGGCCTCTACGCGGGATTTCGCGGTACGACCCTGAAGGGGCTCGACAGCTTTCGATCCCGTGATCCCGCCTTCGGGGACCTCGGCGATGTCGAGCTCGATCTCTTTGTCGGTTACCGAAGCGACCTCGGGCGAGGCTTCGACCTGGACACGGGGCTGCTTTACTACGCCTTCGTCGGCGGTGCCGGGCCGACCGACTATGTGGAGCCTTATGCTTCGCTGTCGTACCTGATCGGTCCGGTCTATGCGACTTTGGGCGCCAAATATGCGCCGGATCAGCGTGCGACCGGTGACGAGGACATGCTCTATCTGTTCGGACAGGTGGACGTCGCCATTCCCTTCAGGCCGTGGAGCTTCAGCGCTCAGTTCGGCCATCAGGATTGGGGACGCTATGGCAGCTACTGGAACTGGTCGTTGGGAGTCGAACACCAGCTTCGAATGGGGGGCATGCCCGACACCCATGTCGGGCTTCGCTACGTGGATACCGACCTGCCGTCCGTTTCCGGCCAGGATGCGGGCCTGGTCGCCTCGCTTCGTTTCAGCTTCTGAGCCTTATTGCGGGACCTGGACCGAGGCTTCCTGCCCATCGCCCTGCGGCAGCTGAAGGATGGTCTGGACCAGTGCGCCGCGGTTCACCACGTTCGTCTCCGGATCGGCCGCAACCGAGCGGGCGCCGAGCACGGCGGTGTCCGCGCCGGCCGACTGGAGCAGGCTCCGCTCGACGGCGCTGCGCTCCTGGGGGCCTCCGAACAGGGCCTGGAGAGCCTGGGCGCGCGGGTCCGGTCCGGCGTCCGGTTCACCAGGGCGAGGCGGCGTCAGGCTGAAGTCGGGCGGCACCACCAGCGGCGCGTTGCGGGCGACGGCGAACTCGTCCGGACGGTCCCGATCGAACGGATTGCTGGCGCAGCCGGCGAGCAGGGCGGCGGCAGAGCCGACGAGGACGAGGTGGGACAGACGCATCATCAGGATTCCTTCTTGGGCGCCTTGCCATCGCGCATCAACAGCGCCCGGACAAGCAAAAGCAGCACGCCGATGGTAATCGCGGCGTCGGCGACATTGAAGACCAAAAAAGGTCGCCAATCGCCGAAATGAAGGTCGGCGAAGTCGACCACATAGCCGTAGCGCACGCGATCGACGATGTTGCCGAGCGCCCCGCCGAGGACGAGGGCGAGTGCCGCCGAATCGTCGCGCCTCTTCTCGCGCCACATCCAGGCGCCGACGAACAGCGCGATTCCGGCAGTCAGGGCGACGAGCAGCCAGCGTCCCATTTCCGAGCCGGCGCTCAGCAGACCCAGCGAAACGCCTCTATTCTCGACCCAGTGCAGGTTGAAGAAGGAGGTGATCGTGATCGTCCGATCCGGTTGCCCCTGAAGGTTGAGCGGATAGGTGACGACCCATTTCGTCGCCTGGTCGAAGATGAAGACGAGCAGGGAGATAACCATGGCGACGGCGCGGTTGCGCTTCAGCCTCGGCTCGGGCGAGAGCGCGGCCTTTCGGGTTTGCATTTCAGCCATTCACGACCTGTTCGCACCGTCCGCACAGGCTTCCGTCCTCCGCCACGTCCGGCAAATAGCGCCAGCAACGGCCGCATTTGTCATATTCGGTCCGAGTCACTTCGATCTGCTCTCCCAATCCCGGCGCGACTTCCGAGACGATGAAGATTTCCGCCAGCTCGGCCAAGTCCGAGTCGGCAAGGTCGAGTTCCAGATTGGGATAAAGGACCTTCGCTTCGAGGCTGGAGCCGATCACCTTTTCCTTGCGAAGCGGCTCGATGCTTTCGGTGACCCGCTCGCGCGTGGCTCGGATCAGGTCCCATTTGGCGGCGAGCGCCTCGTTGCGCCACGCCCGGTCGATCTCGGGCCATTCGAGCAGGTGGACCGAGCCCGATTGCGGATAGCGAGTGCTCCACACTTCTTCCGCGGTGAAGCAGAGGATCGGGCTCGCCCAGCGCACCAGCGCATGGAAGATCCGGTCGAGCACCGTCCGGTAGGCGCGTCGCTTCAGAGTTCCTTCCGGAAGCTGCGGGCCGACATCGCAATAGAGCGCATCCTTGCGAATGTCGAAGAAGAAGGCCGACAGGTCGTCATTGGCGAAGCTGGTGATCAGCCGAATGTAGCGATTGAACTCGAAGGCTTCGGTCACCGCTCGAAGCTCGGCGTCGATCGTTGCGAGGCGGTGGAGCACCCAGCGCTCCAGTTCCGGCATTTCGCCGACCGGCACTTCCTCGTCGGCGCTGAATCCGTCAAGCGCGCCGAGCAGGTAACGGAAGCTGTTCCTGAGCTTGCGATAGGCGTCGGTGGTGGTGGCGAGCACTTCCTTGCCGATACGCACGTCCTCGAAATAGTCCGTGGACGCGACCCACAGGCGAAGGATGTCGGCGCCATTGTCGCGGATGATCGCGAGCGGATCGACGACATTGCCGATCGACTTGGACATTTTCCGGCCTTGGCTGTCTAGCGCGAAGCCGTGGGTCAGGACGCTTTCATAAGGAGCGCGGCCGCGGGTCCCGCAGCTTTCGAGCAAGGAGGACTGGAACCAGCCGCGATGCTGGTCCGAGCCCTCGACATAAAGGTCGGCTCGAACGCCTTCGCCGTAACGCGCCTCGACGACATAGGAATGGGTCGATCCGCTGTCGAACCAAACGTCGAGAATGTCCAACACCGGCTCATACTCGTCGAGGCTGTAGCCGTTGCCGAGCAGCAGCTGATGGTCCGCCTGGAACCAGGCGTCGGCGCCGCCTTCATGGAAGGCGTGAATGATTCGCGAGTTGACCGCCGGATCCCTGAGATATTCGCCGGTCCGACGGTTGACGTAGAGGGCGATCGGAACGCCCCAGGCCCGCTGCCGGCTGATCACCCAGTCGGGCCGCCCCTCGACCATCGCGCGGATCCGGTTCTTCGCCTTGTCCGGGACCCAGCGCGTGTCGTCGATCGCGTTCAAAGCCTGCTCGCGCAAGGAATTGGGAATGGGCTCGCCATGGCCAACCTCGCGCTCTTCGGGATCGATCCCGATGGCCGGTGCAGCTTCGCCGATCGGTCGGTCCATCGGGATGAACCATTGCGGCGTGCAGCGATAGACGATCTTCGCCTTGGATCGCCATGAATGCGGATAGGAGTGGCGGAAGTCCTGGCTTGCGGCGAGCAGCGCGCCGACCTCGCGCAGGTCCGAACAGATCGGCCCCTCGGGCGAGTTGAACTTGTTGTTGATGACGCTTCCCTGGCCGCCGAGCCATTCCCAGTCGGAGCGGTAGAAGCCGGCATCGTCGACGGCGAACACCGGATCGATTCCCGCCGCCTTGCAGACGAGGAAATCCTCCTCGCCATGGTCCGGCGCCATGTGGACGAGCCCGGTACCGGCGTCGGTGGTGACATGCTCCCCCGGAAGGAAAGGGCGGGACCTGGCGAAGAAGCCGCCGAGATGATGCATCGGGTGGCGGGCAATGGTGCCGGCGAGATCGGCGCCGGTTCCTCGCCAGACTATGCCTGCGCTGGCCTCTTCGACGGATCCGGACAAAGCCGCGCCGGCCCGCCGCGCGAATTCATCGATCAGGTTCTCCGCCAGCAGAAATTGCCCGCGATTGCCACGCACGAGGACATATTCAATCTGCTCGCCATAAGCGATCGCCTGGTTCACCGGGATCGTCCACGGCGTCGTCGTCCAGATCACCGCAAGGGCGCCGACCAGCTCCGGAATCGGACTGTCGACGATTTCGAAACCTACGTCGATCTGGGTCGACGTGATCTCCTCATATTCGACCTCGGCCTCGGCCAGCGCGGTCTTTTCGACCGGGCTCCACATCACCGGCTTGGCGCCGCGATAAAGCTGGCCGCTTTCGGCGAACTTCAGAAGCTCCTCGACGATCTTCGCCTCGGCCTCGTATTTCATCGTGAGGTAGGGATCGTCCCACTCGCCCATCACTCCAAGGCGCTGGAACTGCTCGCTCTGAACCGCGACCCACTTCTCGGCATAGGCCCGGCATTCGGCTCGGAACTGGGGCCTTGGCACCTCGTCCTTGTCGAGCTTCTTCTTCCGATACTCCTCCTCGACCTTCCATTCGATCGGAAGGCCGTGGCAGTCCCAGCCCGGAATGTAGGGCGCGTCCTTGCCGAGCAGCGACTGCGACCGGACGATGATGTCCTTCAGGATCTTGTTCATCGCATGGCCCATGTGGAGATCGCCATTGGCGTAGGGCGGGCCATCATGGAGGATGAATCGCTCGCGCCCCTGCCGGGCCTCGCGAACTCGCTGGTAGAGCTTCTCCTCCGCCCAGCGCTCGAGGATCGCCGGTTCCTTGCTTGCAAGGCCGGCCTTCATCGGGAATTCGGTCCTCGGCAGGAAGACCGTGTCGCGCCAATCCTGTTTCGGGGCTTCGCTCTTGTCGGACATGGGCGGCGGACTTAGCGGGCGCGATGACGAATGGCTACCGTTCAAGCGAGCGGCCGACCTCCCACATGTCCTCGATCAGGAGCATGCCGCGATAGTGGCGCGGAACCTCGCCGAGTTGCTCCGGAGTGTCGAGCCCGACCAGATCGTCGCCGCCGTCGCCGGCGATGAGGAAGCGCGCACCGGCCTTCCCGAGCCGGTCGAGGAACCGGTAGGGCCAGCCCCAGAGCGTCCAACCGCCCTGCCGCGGCAGGGCCAGCAGGATGTTTCGGCAGCTGTCGGGAACGAGGCCGAGCCACCCGGTCCGGCGATAATCGTCCAGGCAGGACCGGCTCGATTTCCGATCGAGCACCCAGCCGGCTGGAGTGAGCCGTCGAAGCCTCGCCAGCGCTTCCGGCGACCCGGCGAAGACGTGGTGATCGCCGATCGGCGCGCCCGCTCGGCCGAAGTCGGCGACCAGGGCGTCCGCAGCGGCCGGCTCGTGGAGGTGGAAAAGGATCGTCTGCCGCGGATAGGCGCGGACGACCTCCTCGACGGTCAACATGCCGCCAACGCCGCGGCCACGAAGAGGAAAGCTGACTCCGCCATCGCGGCTATAGCCATGGCCGACGTCAAGCCTCTTCAGATATTGGAGCGGCCGATCGCGCACCGCGCCACTTCCGTCGGTTCGGCACTCGAGGCTCTCATCGCGGAAGATGACGGCTCGCCCGTCCGCGGTCGGTCGGACGTCGAGGGCGAAGCCGCTTGCGCCGAACCGGACGGCATTCTGAAGCGAGAAGAGCGTGTTCTCGATGAAATTGTGGCCCGAAGCGCGGAGCCGGCGGGCCGGACAGGCTTCGTCGGGACCGGCGCCCTCGATCGGCTGGGCGATGCCGCGATGGGCGATCAGGATCAGCCGGCCTTGCGGTGCCGGAGCGATCCAGGACGCGTTCATCAGCGACAGCGCCACCGCTGCGGCTGCGATCAGGAGCAGGACGAGCCGACCCTTCCTCATGCCGTCAGCCGAAGCCGAGCCTCTTGCGCGTCCCTGGCGATCTGGACCTTGAGCCCCTCAACGTCGTCGAACAGGCGCTCGTCGCGGATGAAGGAGATGAGCTGGACTTCAATCGTCTTCCCGTAAAGATCGCCGTCAAAATCGAAGAACCAGGGCTCGAGCAGCTCGCGCGGCGGATCGAACATCGGCCGGGTGCCGAGATTGGCGACTCCGTCGAGCAACCGTCCGTCCGCGAGCCGGCCGCGAACCGCGTAGACGCCGAAGCGTGGCCGAAGATAGTTGCCGAGGGCGACATTGGCCGTCGGATAGCCGAGTTCGCGGCCGCGCTTGTCGCCATGCTCGACCGGTCCCTCGATCGCGAACGGGCGGGTCAGCAGCCGGGTCGCCGTCTCGCAATCTCCGGCCTGCAGTGCTTCCCGGATCCGGCTGGACGAGACGGGCTCCTCGCCCTCCTGAATCTGGCTTACGGAATCGACGGAAATCCGGTTGGCCTTGCCGACGAGCTTCAGAACGTCGACATTTCCGCCCCGACCCTTGCCGAAGGTGAAATCCTCGCCCGTCACCACTCCGGAAGCGCCGATCCGGTTGACCAGGAAATCGGTGACGAATTCGCTGGCCGTCACCGAGGCCAGCTCGGCATTGAAATTGAACACGAGCATCGCGTCCGCACCCGCCTCGGAGAACAGCCGTTCCCGCTGGTCGAGAGTCGTCAGCCGGAAGGGCGCAATGTCGGGCCTGAAGAAGCGGACCGGGTGGGGGTCGAAGGTGGCGACCAGCGCCGGCTTGCCTTCGGCATGAGCGCGACTGACGGCACGGCCGACCACGGCCTGGTGACCTTTGTGAAACCCGTCGAAATTGCCGAGCGCGACGATGCCGCCGCGAAGGTGGGCCGGAACCGCCGAGCCCCCGTCAAGGCGCTCCATCCTGCCGCGTATAGGCAAGGCCGAGCAGGGGGACAATCGCGAGTCGCCAAGGTCAGCGAGCGCCGGGCTCCCGTCGCGTGAGGGTGACGAAGGTGTGAGCCGGGTGACCGTCCTTCGAAGGAATCCTGTCCCCGCGCCTCGTCGACCAATCGCGGCCGTTGAGCTGCGGAAACCAGGTGTCGCCTTCGGCGTCGACATGGACTTCGGTCAGGTGGATCCGGTCGGTGATCGGGAGGAACTCGCGATAGATTTCCGCGCCGCCGATGATCGAAACGCGGTCCCCCGCCGCCAACGACAGCGCCTGGTCGCGCGAATGAGCGACCTTCACCCCGTCCGCCGACCAGGAAGGATCGCGGGTCAGGACGATATGTTCCCGGCCGGGCAGAAGCCCCGGAAGGCTTTCGAACGTCTTCCGGCCCATGATCATCGGCGCGCCCATCGTCGTGATCTTGAAATGCCTGAGATCGCTGGGAAGGTGCCAGGGCAAGCCCCCGTCCTTGCCGATCACGCCATTGTCGGCCCGGGCGACGACGATCTCGACGATCGGTCGGTTCAAACCGCCACCTCGGCCTTGATGTGCGGATGCGGATCGTAGCCGCTGATCTCGAAATCCTCGTAGCGATACTGGTCGATCGCCTCCGGCCGGCGAAGGATGGTCAGCTTGGGCAGCTTGCGCGGCTCGCGCTTCAGCTGCTCGCGCGCCTGGTCAAGATGGTTGAGGTAGAGATGGCAATCGCCGCCGGTCCAGACGAAGGTGCCGGGCTCGAGCCCGCATTGCTGGGCGAGCAGGTGGGTGAGCAGGGCGTAGCTGGCGATGTTGAACGGAACGCCCAGAAAGACGTCAGCGCTTCGCTGATAGAGCTGGAGGTTCAGCTTGCCGCCGGCGACCTGAGTCTGGAACAGGCAATGGCAGGGGGCAAGCGCCATCAGGTGGGTTTCGGCGGGGTTCCAGGCGGTGACGATCTGCCGGCGCGACGCCGGATCCCGCTTTATCAGCGCGATCAGCTCGGCGATCTGGTCGATCTCGCGCCCATCGGGCGCGAGCCAGCGGCGCCATTGCTTGCCGTAGACGGGGCCAAGATCGCCCTGCTCGTCCGCCCATTCGTCCCAGATGCTGACCTTGTTTTCCTGGAGCCAGCGCACGTTGGTATCGCCCTTCAGGAACCAGAGCAGCTCGATGATGATCGAACGCAGGTGCAGCTTCTTGGTCGTGACCAGCGGAAAGCCCTGGGAAAGGTCGAAGCGCATCTGGTGGCCGAACACGCTGAGCGTGCCCACGCCCGTCCGATCCTTCTGCTCGACCCCTTCCTCGAGGATCGTTTTCAGGAGATCGAGATAGGGCTGCATGGTCCCAGCTTATGGCGCCACGGCCTTCGAAGCGCCACCCGATTCCTCCCGTTGCCTGCGCTCGGTTCCGCGAAGATCCCGCCCATCAGGGATTGCAGACTTCGATCCGGCCCGGGTCCGGCTTGGGGCCGCGCGGCTGGAACATCGCGAAATAGGATTCGCTGTCGGGCAACCGCTCGAACCGGGTGAGCTCGAAGCCGACCGCATTGAACTCGCAGACGAGCAGGCGCGGCGGAGTGCCGTGGCGGCTGGTGGGCCGATCGGCGTCGACGACGACGACGCTTCCGCCGCTCTTGAGGTCGTCGTGGAGGTGCCACAGGAATTCGAACGGCTGAGCGATCTCATGATACATGTGGATCATCAGGACCCGGTCGAAGGAAGCGTCCGGAAGCTGGGGATTGTTGGGTTCGCCGAGCTTGAGCGCGACATTGTCGAGCCGCTCGCGCTGGACTCGCTGGCCGAGCGCCCGGATGGTCTGGGGCACGATGTCCTGGGCGAGCACTCGGCCGTCCTCCCCGACCATCGGCGACAATCGCACCGTATAATAGCCTTCGCCGGCGCCGATGTCGGCAACCGACATGCCCGGCCGGATCTCGGCAAGCCGAGTGACCGTCTCGAACTCGCCCAGGCTGTCGCGGGCGTCCTCGTTGGAATAACGAGGGGACTCGATCGGCGCCACCGGCCGGCGCGGCGCCGGAAATCGGGAGCTCTGCTCCGACGGCGATTGTCGGCAGCCGCCGATCAGCGCCAAACCGATCAGCGCCGCTCGAGCGAAGGCGCCCCTAGTCCACATCTTCCACTTCGACCTTCTCGCCCGTCACTCGCTGCGAAAGGGCGGCGGCCATGAACCGGTCGAGGTCGCCGTCGAGAACGTCGCTTGGAGCAGTGGACGTCACTCCGGTTCGAAGATCCTTCACCAGCTGATAGGGCTGAAGCACGTAGGATCGGATCTGATGGCCCCAGCCGATGTCGGTCTTGGCGGCGTGCTGGGCGCTCGCTTCCGCCTCGCGCCGCTGGAGCTCGGCCTCGTACAGCCGGGCCTTGAGCATCTTCATCGCTTCGGCCCGGTTCTTGTGCTGGGAGCGCTGGTTCTGGCAGGCGACGATGATCCCGGTCGGCAGGTGGGTGATCCTGACCGCGCTGTCGGTCGTGTTGACATGCTGTCCGCCGGCGCCGGAGGAGCGGTAAGTGTCGATCTTCAGGTCGCTTTCGTTGACCTCGATGTCGATATCGTCATCCACCACCGGATAGACCCAGACGCTCGAGAAACTCGTGTGGCGGCGGGCGTTCGAATCATAAGGGCTGATCCGGACCAGCCGGTGAACGCCGCTTTCGGTCTTGGCATAGCCATAGGCATTTTCGCCTTTCACCAGCAGGGTCGCCGACTTGATCCCGGCCTGCTCGCCGGAATGATGGTCGACCAGCTCCACCTTGTAGCCATGCCGTTCGGCCCAGCGCGAATACATGCGCTGGAGCATTTCGGCCCAGTCCTGGCTTTCGGTGCCGCCGGCTCCGGCATTGATTTCGATATAGGTGTCGTTGGCGTCGGCCTCGCCGGCAAGCAAGGCGGCCACCTTGTCGCGCTCGGCCCGTTCGGCGAGCTCGGCGAGGGAGCGCACGGCGTCGTCGACGAGCGATTCGTCGCCTTCGGCTTCGGCCATTTCCATCAGCTCGACCGTGTCCCCCAGCTCCTTTTCAATGGCTCGGGTGGCGCCGATCGCTTCCTCGAGCCGGCGGCGCTCGCGCATCACGTCCTGGGCGGCCTTGGGATCGTCCCAGAGCTTCGGATCCTCGACTCGGGCATTGAGTTCATCGAGCCGCTTCAGGGCGCGATCCCAATCCAGGAACCGGCGCAGCAGGTCGAGGGCCGACCGGATCTGGTCGATAGATGATTGCGCTTCGGCGCGCATGGACTTGGTCTCCAATCTCTGGGCCCGGGCTGGGCCCGGTCAGAACATTTCTGGGTCGGCCGGTCCTTGCCGTGGGCCGGCCGTCGAAAACGACTTGCCGGCTGCCTGGGCTTGGACGCGGCCTTCATTTGCGTGCAGGCCTAGTAAATCCCGCCCTCTCTTTGCAAGAATTCGCTGTCGCGCGGCTGCTGGCTGTTGGTCGTCGCGGATCGACGCGGACGGCGCGCCTGGGCGGAATAGTCGATCTGGTCGCGAGCGACGGTGCGGCGAGGCTCGCTTTCCGGCTTGAACGCTTCCCAGATCACCGCCGCGCGCGGATCGCCGCTCGGCCACTCGCCGAACACCCGCCGACCGGAGCGGCGGTCGATCCGGACCATTCTGATGCCCTGGGGCGCCCGGAACGGCACCACCGGCATGCCCTCGAATGCGGCGCGGGCGAACTGACGGAAGATCGGAGCGGCCAGCGTTCCACCCTGGGCATAGCCGCCCATCGGCCGCGGCCGGTCGAAACCCATATAGACTCCGGCGACGATGTCGGCCGATCCGCCGACGAACCAGACATTGGTCGGACCGGTCGACGTGCCCGTCTTTCCGAACAGCGGCCGCCCGAGATCGCGAAGGATCGTCGCGGTGCCGCGCTGGACGACGCCTTCGAGCATGTGGACGACCTGATAGGCGGTCATCGGATCCATCACCTGGCGCGTGCGCAGCGGCGGACGCGGCATCGGCCGTCCGTTCCAGTCCGGCGCATTGCAGCCGTCCATGACCTCGCAGCGGCTGTCGGCTCGCCAGATCACCCGGCCGCGCCGGTCCTGGACATAATCGATCAGGGTCGGAGTGACGGCCCGCCCCTGATTGGCCATGATCGCGAAGGCGTTGGTCAGGCGAAGCGCCGTCGTGTCGCCGGCGCCGAGGGAAATCGGCAGATAGGGAATCTCGCGATAGTCGCCGACTCCGGTGCGAAGCGCCAGTCGGACGACCTGGTCCATCCCAACCTGGTTCGCCGCCCGGATCGTCATCAGGTTGCGGGACTGTTCAAGCCCCCACCGCATCGTCTGCGGTCCCGCATAGCCGCCGGAGAAGTTCCGGAAGCACTTCGCCGTCGGCGTGCCCTGGTTCACGCAGAAGGGACCGTCGATGATGATCGAGGCGGGCGTCATTCCGTTGTCGAGCGCGGCGGCATAGACGATCGGCTTGAAGGCCGAACCGGGCTGGCGGAGCGCCTGGGTGGCGCGGTTGAAATCCGACAGACGCACGTCGAACCCGCCCTGCATCGCCCGCACTCGGCCGGTCGCCACTTCCTCGGCGACAATCGCTCCCGAGATCTCCGGAACGCTCCGAAGAGCCCAGGCGCCGCCCTCCTGCTCGACGGCGATGATCATCCCTGGCCGAAGCGAATCGAACGCCCGCCCGCCCGTGCCTCGCCGAGGCATGGCGGCGAGCGAAGCGGACAGGGTGCCGGTGCTTCCGTCGACAAACCCGATCGTCGCGCTTCCGCCTTCCTTGGAAAGCACGACCGCTTCGCGCCACTCCGGATAGCCTGCGCCGAACGGCGCGAGGGCCAATTGCGAGCGCCAGTCCCCGGACATGTCGACGCTGAGGCCGGGGTCGCGCCAGCCGCGGCCCCGCTCATAGCGGGTCAGGCCGTCGCGAAGCGCCGTTTCGGCCGCGCGCTGCATCACCGGATCGTAGGAGCTTCGAACCCAGAGCCCGCCGGCATAGACGCTGTTCGGCCCGCTTTCGGCATTGTCGCCATAACGTTCGATCAGCTGGCGCCGAACTTCTTCCATGAAATAGCCGCCGACGCTGCGGCTGATGTCGCTGCTTCCGCCGCGCACCACCGCCAGGGGCTGAGCGGCGGCTTCGGCGCGCTGCGCCTCGGTGATGAAGCGGTTCCGGGCCATCTCGCTCAGCACCCAGTTGCGCCGTTCCAGGGCGCGCTCCCGGCGACGGACCGGGTCGTAATTGGACGGCGCCTTGGGAAGCACGGCGAGATAGGCCGTTTCCGCCAGAGTCAGCTCGTCCACGTCCTTGCCGAAATAGGCCCGAGCCGCGGCCTGGACGCCATAAGCGTTCCGGCCGAGGAAGATCTGGTTGAGATAGAGTTCGAGGATCTGCTCCTTGGTGAGCACCGACTCGATCCGCCGGGCGAGAAAGGCCTCGCGTATCTTTCGGGTGATGGAATATTCGTCGCCGGTGAAGAAGATCTTCGCCACCTGCTGAGTGATCGTCGATCCTCCCCGGGCCCTCTCGCCCGTCCCGGTCTTGGAAATATAGTCGAACACCGCCCCGACGAGTCCGGGATAGTCCAGTCCTCCATGTTCGAAGAAGGTCCGGTCCTCGGCGGCAAGAAAGGCATTGATCAGCTGGGTCGGGAATTCGTCGTAGGTGAGCTGTACCCGTCGCTCGCGCGCATAGGTCTGAACCGGCTCGCCGTTGATGTCGCGCACATGGGTAGGAAGCACCGGCTCGTAGGTCAGCAGCGATTCGGCCGAAGGGAGCCCCCGGGCGAACAGCAGCCAGAGGATGAAATAAGCCAGGATCGGCAGCGCCAGAAGCGCCGCCACGACCTTGACCCACCTTTTTCGCCACGCCTGCCGCGCCGCGCCGGCGAAGCGGGAAAGTCCGTTCTGGTCGCGGCGAAGGGTGATACGCTCGGCGGCTTGTTCCGTACTCATTGACCTGCCGTCTAGCCCAAGCGGCGATGGGGGTGAAGCGTTCCGCCTCAACTTTGCGGCGGGAGGAAGCGCCGGGCAAAATGGGCCTCGATCGCCCGGCGCATGCCGCTCGCAATCTGGGCGCGGCCCTCGGTGGACTGGATGTAGGCGGCGTCCCGCTCGTTGGTCAGATAGCCGGATTCGAACAGGACGGAGGGAATGTCCGGGGCCTTCAGGACGACGAAAGCGGCAAATCGGTGCCATTGCGGCCGGAACGGAAAGATCGGCGCCGCCTCGCGGTAGAGCAATTGCGCGAAGTTGGCGGAAATCTCCATGCTTTCCCGCTGGGCAAGGTCGATCAGGATGAGGTTGACGGCGGGATCGTTGCTGAGTCGCGCTCCGCCGAGGAGGTCGGAAGCATTCTCCCGGGCGGCGAGCTGCGCCGCCTCCCGGTCCGAGGCCACTTCCGAGAGGGTGTAGATGGTGGCGCCATGCGCCTGGTCGTTGGAGGGCGCGGCATCGGCGTGGATGGAAATGAACAGGTCCGCTCCAAGCCGGCGCGCGATCGCATAGCGTTCGTCGAGCGGAAGGTAGCGGTCCTCGTCGCGAGTCAGCGCTGCCCGAACTCGCCCGGACCGGGCAAGCTCGTCGCGCACCGCTCGGGCAAGCGCGAGCGTCACATTCTTCTCCCGAGTCCCGTCAAAGGGGGAAAGGGCGCCCGGGTCCTGGCCGCCATGGCCGGGATCGATCACGACCAATGGCGGATTGGTGCCTCGGGCGGGCGTCACCGCGGGCAGTTCCCGAACCGTCTCGCCTTTCGCCGGGGCGAGCGGGATCGTCACTCCGCCTCCGCCGGCCGGGGCCTCTTCCCGGCCCGCAGGCAAGGGCCCGGGTCCGGGAGCCAGCAGCGCCAGCAACAGCAACAGCAACCATTCCATGCCGCCAACCTGGCCCGCATTGCGCGTAACGGTCCAGCAAAATGCGCTTTTTCGAGCCGGGTGGTTGCCGCTGGTGACAGGGGGTGCTAGCAGCCTTATATTCGCGCCGAGCCTTCGGGGACCTTGTTCCCTCCGGCGCGGGGGCTTTCGCCGGCATTGATCGCCGGCCTTCTAGGTTGACGCTGCATGTGGCAATTTTCCGTCAGGCTGACCCGGCACCTCGTCGGTGACGGCTTGCGTCGACGGAGTTTTCGGCCGGCTCTGGTGACCGGCCTGCCTGGGGCAGCAGACGCAACGAATTTACTTTCAACCCGGACATATGACGCGCGGCGGCGAAGCCCGTCCGCGCGGCCGTCCATTTTCGATCGCGCCCGGCCGCTGCTCGACAGCCTAGTGCCGCGCGCGTGGAGTGATTTTGATGACAATGCGCATGTTGATCGACGCGCGCCACCAGGAGGAGACCCGGGTGGCCGTGCTCAAGGGAAATCGGATCGAGGAGTTTGATTTCGAATCCGCCGAGCACAAGCAGCTCAAGGGAAATATCTATCTAGCCAAGGTTACGCGGGTCGAGCCGTCGCTTCAGGCGGCGTTCGTCGATTATGGCGGCAACCGCCACGGTTTCCTCGCTTTCTCGGAAATCCATCCGGATTATTACCAGATCCCGAAGGAGGATCGCGAGGCCCTGCTTCGCGAGGAAGCCGAGCATGCGGAGGAGGAGGCGCGGCTCCGTGCCGCCGAGTTCGATCGCGAGGACGGAACCGACGGTGGCGTCGTCGAGGTCGACGACGAGCCGATGTCTGCCGATGCCGACGAGGAAGGCGGCGACGACGTGCCGCCGCCGGCGCCGGAGGAGGCCGAGAACGGTTCGGAGGAGAGCGCGGCCGAGACCTTGCGGCGCAAGCGCCAGGCGCTTCGTCGCCGCTACAAGATCCAGGACGTGATCCGGCGGCGGCAGGTGCTGCTGGTCCAGGTCGTCAAGGAGGAACGCGGCAACAAGGGCGCCGCTCTCACCACCTATCTGAGCCTTGCGGGACGTTATTGCGTCCTGATGCCGAACACGTCGCACGGCGGCGGGATCAGCCGCAAGATTTCCAACGGCTCGGACCGCAAGCGGCTCAAGCAGATCATGGCGGAGCTGAGCCTGCCGTCGAGCATGGGCCTGATCGTCCGGACGGCCGGGCTGTCCCGGACCAAGACCGAAATCAAGCGCGACTTCGACTATCTCGCCCGCCTCTGGGACGAGATACGGGAGAAGACGTTAGGGTCGTCGGCTCCGGCGCTCATCTACCAGGACAGCGATCTCATCAAGCGCGCCATCCGCGACATCTACAATCGCGAAATCGACGAAGTGATCGTCGAGGGCGAGGAAGGCTATCGCGACGCCCGCAACTTCATGAAGCTGCTGATGCCCAGCCATGTCCGGCGGGTGAAGCAATATGTCGATCCGGTTCCGCTGTTCCAGCGCTATGGCGCCGAGGATCAGCTTTCGGCCATGTACCAGCCGGTCGTGCAGCTGAAGTCGGGCGGCTATATCGTTATCAATCCGACCGAGGCGCTGGTCTCGATCGACATCAATTCCGGGCGTTCGACGCGCGAGCACAATATCGAGCAGACCGCCTACAGCACGAACATCGAAGCGGCGCACGAGATCGCCCGGCAGCTTCGGCTGCGCGACATGGCGGGCCTGGTGGTCATCGACTTCATCGACATGGAGTCGAACAGCCACATCCGCAAAGTCGAAAAGGCGATGAAAGAGGCGCTGAAGAACGACCGCGCCCGGATCCAGGTCGGCCGGATTTCCTCGTTCGGACTGATGGAGATGAGCCGCCAGCGGTTGCGAACCGGCGTTCTCGAGGCCTCGACCAAGCCGTGCCCCCATTGCGAGGGAACCGGCCTGATGCGGACCGCCGCCTCGGCGGGACTGTCGGCCCTTCGAATGATCGAAGACGAAGCGGCTCGGGGCCGCGGCTCCCGTATCATCCTGCGCGCCGGGCGCGACGCCGCCATCTACCTGCTCAATCGCAAGCGGGACGAGATTGTCGACGTCGAGCAGCGTTACGGAGTCGCCGTCGAAGTGCTGATCGAAGAGAGTTTCGAGGGCGCCAAGATGGCGGTCGAGTCGGTCGGACCGCCGCCGGCCGATCGGCCTCGCCTCGCGCCGCCCGCACCGGTGCCGGTGGAAGAGGACGAGCCCTTCGAGGAAGAATCCGAAGAGGAAGAGGCCGAGGAAGCCGAGGATCCTCGCCAGCCGCGCGAGGAGCGTGAGACTCGCGAGGAGCGGGCGGAAGGGCGTCGCCGTCGTCGCCGTCGCGGACGTCGCGGCGGCCGTCGTCGCGAGCGCGAGGGCGAGGTCGCCGGCGAAGCGGGCGGCGAGGAACCGGCAGACCAGCCTTTAGCCGCAGAAACCGAAGCCACGGTCGAATCGGCGCCGGCCGAACCCCTGATCGAGGAGGCCGCCGAACCCGCGGCCGAGGAAGCCGCCGAGCCGCGCAAGAGCCGCCGCCGGCCGCGGGCCCGCAAGCGGGGCGAGGAGACGAGCCCGCCGGCAGCCGAAGCTCAGGCGGAATCCCTTTCGCAGCCCGAGGCCGAGCCCGAGCCGGCCCTGGCTGCCGCTCCCCAAGCCGAGGAGGCCCCCGTCGTCGAGCAGGCGCCCCCGGCTGAAGAGTCGCCGGCCAAGCCGAAGCGCACTCGCCGCAAGAAGGCCGCAGCCGCCGTCGAGCCGACGCCCGAGCCGGCCGAGGCCGAAACGGCCGTCGAACCGGCCGAGGCTGTTGCGCCCGAGCCGGCGCGCGAACCGGCCAACGACAGCGGTCCCGAGCCGGCCGAGCCGGCGGAGCCCGCCGTTCCGGCCGAAGCGGAAGCCCAGCCGTCCGGACCGCCCCGGCGCGGCTGGTGGCAGCGGACCTTTGGCGCCTGACCTGGAGCGGCCCCGCAAGGGGCCGCTCATCCTTGGTTCAGGCGCTCGGAAGGAATAGGCGGCGATGGCTGACGCGGTTTCGAGAAGCATTCATCCGAGCGCGTTCGTTGCCCGACTGTTGATGCTTGTTGCGCTGAGCTTCGCCCTTTGGGTTCAGCCGGCGGCGGCCCAGACGGTGCTTCGTGACGCGGAAACAGAGGCGATGTTCCGGGAAATCTCCCGGCCGCTGATCGAGGCAGCGGGGCTCCGGCCGCAGGACGTGCAGATCGTCCTGATCAACAATCCCGAAATCAACGCGTTCGTCGCCGGCGGACAGATCGTCTACATCCATTCCGGCCTGATCACTTCGGCCGACAATGCCAATGAAGTCCAGGGCGTGATCGCTCACGAGCTCGGCCATATCACCGGCGGCCACATCATCCGCCTCCAGGATGGGGCGCGCCAGGCGAGCAGCATCGCCATCCTGTCGCTCATCCTCGGAGCGGCGGCGATGGCGGCGGGCGCAGGCGAAGCCGGAATGGGCATATTGGCGGCCGGGCAGCAGGCGGCGCTGGGCCAGTTCCTCGCTTTTTCGCGGGTCCAGGAAAACAGCGCCGACCAGGCCGGCGCCAGTTACCTGACCCGTGCCGGAATCAGCGGCCGTGGTTCGCTCGCTTTCTTCCGGCGGCTGCAGAATCTGGAATTCCGGCTCAACATACCCCAGGACAATGGCTACGCCCGGACCCACCCGCTCACCTCCGAACGCATCTCGAGGCTCGAGAATATCTACCAGAACGATCCGGCCTGGGATCGGCCAACCGATCCCGGGGTCGAGGAACGCTTCCAGCGGGTCCGGGCCAAGCTGATCGGCTATGTCGAGGATCCGCGGCAGGTGATGACCCGCTATCCGGAGAGCGACCGCTCGGTTCCGGCGCGTTACGCCCGGGCCTATGCCTATCATCGTGGCGCTCATCCGGAGCGTGCTCTCGCCGAGGCGGACAGCCTCCTTCGCGAGCGGCCGAACGATCCCTATTTCCTCGAGCTCAAGGGCCAGATCCTGCTCGAATCGGGGCGGCCGCAGGAGGCCCTCGGTTCGCTCCGCGAGGCCGTGGAACAGGCACCGGACCAGCCGCTGATCAGCGCCATGCTCGGCCATGCGCTGATCGCCACCGAGAATCCGGAAAATTTTGAGGAGGCCAAGCGCGTTCTTCGACTGGCCGTCCAGCGCGACAACAGCAATCCCTTTGCCTGGTACCAGCTCGGCATCGTCTATGATCGCGAAGGCGATCAGGCGCGCGCCGCTCTCGCCACGGCAGAACGCTACAATCTCACCGGCCAGCCGCAGCTCGCTCTCGTCAGTGCCGAACAGGCGATGATGGGCATCCCGGCCAACACGCCGGACTGGCTCAGGGCCCAGGACATCGCCATGGTTTCGCGAAGCGCCCTCGAACGACGGCGGAACCGCTGATGCCCGAAATGTCGCGCCCGGCCGCGGGCGGCTGGAAGACCACCCTGGTTGCGGCGCTGCTCGGCGCCGTGCTCGGTGCCGGCGCCATGCTGGCGGCCAATGGCTATTTCATCCGCTCCTATCTGCTCGAGCATCCGGAAGTCATTCCGGAGGCGATGGAGCGGCTTCGCGATCGCGAGGCGGCGATCGCGGTGGAGCGGCATCGAACCATCCTTGAAACGCCGTTCCACAGCGCCTGGGCGGGCGCCGAGGACGGGGATGTCGTTCTCGTCGAATTCTTCGATTATGCCTGCGGCTTCTGCCGTGCCGCCAATCCCGACGTCGAGCGGCTGCTGCGCGAAGATCCGAGGCTGAAGGTGGTGTGGCGCGAATATCCGGTGCTCGGTCCCGACAGCGAGCGCGCCGCCATCGCCAGCCTTGCGGCGGCCAAAGCCGGTCGGTTCCGGGCCTTCCATGACCGCCTCTTCGCCACCGCCCGCCCGACCGAGGCTGCGGTCGCTCAGGCGCGCTCCACGCTCGGGGTCGGGGAGCCGGAGCTTACGCCGGAGTTCCGGGCCGAGCTCGAGCGCAATTTCGAGGTGGGCCGTGCCATCGGCGCGAGCGGGACTCCGACCTTCGTGGTCGGCAACCGGGTCCTGCAGGGGGCGGTCGGCTACGAGGCCCTTCGCGACGCCATCGCCGAGGCAAGGGCTGCCGGGGGCCGTCGCTAGCAACGCGCCGGATCCTCCGTCGGGCGAAGGTCAATCCGCCGACTTGAATCCCTGCGCGACGACATACCATTCGGACGACCCCTTGCGGCTGGCCGGCGGCTTGGCATGCTTCACGTTGGCGAAGCGCCGCTTGAGCTCGGCGACGAGATTGGCGTCGGCGCCGCCAGCGAGCACCTTGGCGACGAAGGCGCCGCCGGGCCGAAGCACTTCGGCTGCGAAGTGAAGCGCGGTTTCGACCAGGGCCATGGTCCGAAGATGGTCGGTCTGCGGATGGCCGACCGTATTGGCGGCCATGTCGGACAGGACGAGGTCGGCCGGGCCGCCAAGCGCCTCCTTCAGCCGCTCCGGCGCCGCTTCGTCCATGAAATCCATCTGCAGGATCTCGACGCCGTCGATCGGGTCGGTGGGGAGGAGATCGATCCCGACCACGCTCGCCTGCGGCGCCTTCTGCCGAACCACCTGGGTCCAGCCGCCCGGCGCGATTCCGAGATCGACGACCCGCTTCACGCCCTTGAGGAAGCCGAACCGCTCGTCGAGTTCGATCAGCTTGTAGGCGGCCCGGGAGCGATAGCCCTCGGCCTTCGCCCGTTTGACATAAGGATCGTTGAGCTGCCGCTCGAGCCAGCGGGTCGAACCGATCTTTCGGCCCTTCGCGGTTCGGACTCGGGTCTTGCCGCCACCCGCGCCTCTCATCGCAGCGCCGCCATCCTCCGGGAACGGCTCCGGTCCGCCCGGGCCGGGCTTGCGCCCCGGATCATATCGGCCAGCCGTCGCGGGCCATCAGCGAACGCAATATGCCTTCCCGGATTCCGCGATCGGCGACTCCGAGGGTTTCTGCCGGCCAGATGTCCATGATCGCTTCCAGGATCGCGCAGCCGGCGACCACCAGATCGGCCCGCTCATGGCCGATGCAGGGAAGCTGGGCGCGTTCCTCATGGCTCATCCGGGACAGCATCCGGCTGATGTCGCGCATCGCCGCCGTCGGCATCCGAAGGCCGTCAACGGCGCGCCGGTCGTAGCTCGGCAAAGCAAGGTGGACGCTGGCGAGCGTCGTGACCGTGCCGCTCGTTCCCATCAGCCGGATATTCTCCTTGTCGGCGGGAAGCAGATCGAGGAAGCGGCGGAAGGCGTGCCGGACCCGCTCGCGCATCCGGCCATAGGCGGCCAGCCGCTCGTCGGCTGTGGCGAAGGCCCGGCCTTCGCTCTCGGTCAGCGAATAGACGCCCCAGGGCGCGCTCCACCAGCACTTGATCCTTGGGGTCTCGTCGTCCGTGTCGATCAGGACCAGTTCGGTCGATCCGCCGCCAATGTCGAAGATCAGCGCCGGCCCGTCGCCCGGCTCCAGCAGCCGGTGGCAGCCGAGCATGGCGAGCCGCGCCTCCTCCTCCGGGGAGATGATCTCCAGGCAGATGCCGGTCTCGCGCCGGACCCGCTCGACGAACTGGCGGCCGTTGACGGCGCGCCGGCACGCTTCCGTGGCCACCGATCGGGCGAGGCCGACGCGGCGGCGGCGAAGCTTTTCGGCGCAGACGGAGAGGGCGGCGATCGCCCGGTCCATGGCCGCCTCGCTGATCTTGCCGCTGGTCGCCATGCCCTCGCCGAGCCTGACGACTCGGGAAAAGGCGTCAATGACCGTGAATCCGTCCTCGGTGGGGCGGGCGACGAGCAGCCGGCAATTGTTCGTGCCCAGGTCGATCGCCCCATAAGTGTTTCGGGCGAACCGGCGCGACGGTACGGAAAGGGGGGATATTGCGGCGGGCGGCTCCGAGGCCGGCATTTGCTCCGCCGAGGCGGCTTGCTGCGGCATGACCCGACTTCTCATTCTGTTTTCGTTGCGGGCGATCGAGCCGCCCATTGACTTGACTCCGTTCTACACAAAGGCGGGTGTTGCGGCAAGGCGAGGGCCGGCCGCCGTCGACCGGCAGCGTTGACAGGAGAGGCGGGTCTTCTTATCTCGCCCGCCTCTTGCCCCGTCGTCTAATGGTAAGACTACGGACTCTGACTCCGTCAATCGTGGTTCGAATCCACGCGGGGCATCCATTTTTTTCCTGAAGTTAGAGGAGTTTAGCGCCAAGCGGGTCGCTTAGCGTCACGTTCGCGGCATTTTCGTTGATTTCCGCAGATTTCTGCGATTTCTCGCGGTAGCTCGGCAGCTCCATGCGACAAGGATGCAGCACGCCTAGGAACCCGCACCAGGCTCGTTTGCATTCGCAAGCTACTCTAGGGTGTCCAAGTTGGAAGTCTGTGCTGTCTCTGGTGCTGCGCCGGTAGGATCCAGCCCTGCGAGCGTAAATAGGTTCTCTTCAGTCTCCGGCAGAGGCAGCTCCCAGGTCCGTATCACCTTTAGGCCAATGGCCTCGCCGAACGTGGCTACCCCATTGTCGTCGGCGTAGATCGCCGAAGCGCCATTCACGCGCGCGATCGCGACAATCTGACGGTCATATTTCACCTTCTGCCAAGGCTCTGAGACCCCGCCGAACTTGTCACCGGCGCGGACCGCGTCGCGCATCATCGCAGCTACCTCGACAGCTGCGCGTTGATCGAAGTCCGCGATTTTGAAGCGCGCCGAGGCGTTCAATTGCTCCAAGATGGCCGGCCCGGCATCCTCGGCCCTGACCAGCACCTCCGCGAGTGCGGGCGTGGGGATGAGGATGGTTCCTTTGACCCGCTCAACCTCGCCAACGAGCTTGGCGAGTCTGTCTGCCGCGTGCGTTAGCGGTTGACCCGTGCTTGGATCCAAGGGTGGATCCGACTCTGGGTTCACCAGAAGCGTTAGCGTGCTCGCGTCAACGGCGACGATCAATGCAGGGCCTCATCGTCCGAGCCGAAGTCGAGGACATCGGGATAAGCCGATTTCTGCATAAGGTGATTGCCGGGAATGCCCCGTATGTCGCGCAGCACGTCGTCAATTGGGCTCTCATCGAGAAGCACAAATCGGTCGACCCTGAACTCCAACAGCTTCCAAGCACCGTCCGGTCGACGTTCCCACCGGCCATTTCCTACGAGGCGTAGCTTTTGACCGTAAAGGTGGTGAGCGAGGTCCCTCGCTATGTCGCGTGCCATAGTGAGGCCAGTGTAGGTAATTGCTCCGTCCTGAAGGATCGCGTGTGCAGTCGCGTCCCTGCCGCCGATACTGACGACCTGGCCCTCAATCGAACCGTCCTGGCGAAAGGCCGGGAAGGTGAGCGGTTTTGGTCGTGTTCTACCGGGGAAGGGGATGATGACTTGGCCGTCCTCTTGCGTCAGCTCTCCCACGGCGTTGTCGTTTGCCAGTAATTGGTCGAGCTTTTCCTTCGCCGCGAGCACATCGAGAGGGCCTTCGCCACGGGCCGCTCCCCGAACGCGCTCTGCTACTTTTGGCGCGTCAACCGGGTCGACCTTGTGGACAAGCTTTGCGCTGCCTTCGTCCAACCTCACGAAATGGGTGTGCTCAGGGTAGCCGATGAGCTTCGCCAGCGTGGCCATATATTCGGCTAGGCGCGCCATTGGCATGCTGTCTGGCGTGAAGGCGTCGATGCGAAAAATATAGACGGTGGGTTCCATCGGAGCCTCAATGCAGAGCGCCGACACCGGCCGGTCGCGTATGGCTATTACTGTAACGAAAATTGGTCAACAAAGCGCCGTCCGGCCTGCCAGTGGATGGCACGCACCTCCACGACCGCGCCTGATTGGCAGTATCCGGGTCAGTCTGGTGCAGGCGTCCTAAGACTTCCTGCTTGACCGGCCGTGCAGCAGGCGCGGAGCGATTTGTGTCTTTCACGGGGCAGATTCCCACCCTTGGCACTGCTGCGTAAGCTGTAACGTCACCGGCAACGACCGATGCTGCTGCGGCAACAGCTTTGGAAGCCGTGTTCACCGTTGCGGGCATCTCCTTTTCCGAAATAGACTTCCTCAATGCACCTGCTACTCGCGCTCCAGGTGGTCGCCGCTGGCGAGACATTCACTTGCACACCTACCCGCGTCTGGGACGGTGATGGGCCAATCTGGTGCGCCGAAGGCCCGAGGATCAGGCTTGCCGGTATCGCAGCGCGCGAAGCTGATGGAAGTTGCCGTCTGAACCAGCCGTGCCCCCAAGCCACCGCAGCACAAGCCCGAGACCACCTGGTGCGCCTCGTAGGCCAGCCGATAGGGCGCAGTCCTCAAGGACACGTCCTAGTTCGAGGCGCCCCGATGCGTTGTAGGTCGGATGGTTCGGGAGGAGGCTCGAGGACGGCCGCTTGGTGCATTCGTGCTGACGGGACGGACCTTTCATGCGCGATGGTCGCGAGTGGGTATGCTTTGCGCTGGCCTCGCTATTGGGGCAGCCATAAGTGTTAGTTCTTCTGCCGAGGAAAAGGGTTAGGCGTTGCTGTATGACAAGGGCGGAGTCCGAGTGGACGAGCATTTCGCGCGCTTCGGAGCAAAGGCGTTTGCTATCAATCAAATAAACTCGGTTGAGGTTCGGACTGAGCACAGACCCGCCTCGATTGCATGGCTGTTTGTGGGCTCAGCGGCGGTGTTGCTCCTGATGCTAGGTATCGCGAACGCACGAGACGTTTCAAGTACGATAGAGGTGCTGATCGGTTCAGGCATCCTCGGCGGCATAGCCTTCCTGCTATATCGTGGTAGCCAACCTTCGGCGGTGCACCGACTGTTCCTCATGACCTCCAGTTCTGAGGTTCAGGCGCACAAGACCGTGGAGGAAGCTGACATTCAGGAACTCCGAGCTGCTTTAGAAAAGGCCATCGTCCGCGGACAGCACCTGCGGTCAGACCTGCTGTTGGATCGCGACGGGCCGAGGTGACCCCGTCTCGAAGTGGGAGCTCTGGGCCTGCGCCAATGAGCTGATCCGCCAAAAGGGCAGCGGCGCGGTTGCTCATGCGGTGCAGCGTCAGCGCGAGCTTCGCCAGCAAGGAGACACGGTCGGCGCGGAGACCTGGCTGCTCATCCTCGAGCGCATCAACGAACTGAGCCGCGCACCGACCGCGGCGGACAAGATCAATTAGCGCGGTGCTGACGCATCCGTTGCAGCGCTTTCAGGTTGCGCAAGACCTTCTCCGCCTCGGCTCGCGTTGGATGGCTGAGCGCCGGATCGTCCACCGCCCGCGCCAGTGGCGATAATCTTGCCGCGAGTTCTTGGTCCGTCACTCCCATGTAATGCGGAGCGCCGAACCGCTATCAACCTTGCGGGGTCGAAGCAGGGTCAATCCAATCGCTTCGAAAATCGCGAGCACGCTCTTCAAGACGATCCACGCAATAGCGCCCACCAGGGCAGCCGCACCGAGCACAACCGCGAACGTGATGGCGAACTCCAGCAGCTTACCCAGTATGAACAGCGCGCCACCCCCCCCAGCAACAGCATCTTTAGAAGCTTCCCTCCCGGTGACGGGCCCCACTGGTGATAGTGGTGAACAGTCTTCGCCATGATGCGGCGGCCTTTCCACCGGACCGGTTCCGGCTTCAATCGGTGTTAGTGCGCAGGAGAGCGCCGCCCCTGCATTCCCCTTTGTGTGCACTGGGGGTGGATGGGAACACCATTTCGGAGGCCGACTGTTCGGCACCATCCGGGTCAAGATCGGCGTCAGATCCTAGGGCTTCTTCCTTGACGGGCCGCGATGCGGGTGCGGAGCGATGTGGGAACAAATGCAGGCGATCCCCACGCTTATTGCAGTGCCAGAAGCACTGATCGGTGGGAGGAAAGGTTCCTACGACAACGTGGCCCCGACCTTTAGCGGCCGCCTCGCTCAGCAGATCGCGGTAGAGATCATAGTCGACGATTTCATAGAAGGTCTGCTGCCGGCCGTTGCCGCGTTGCGTCACGTGGGTGGCATAGCCCGGAAGCATGTGCCGACGCTGGCGAACCATTTCGCGAGCGTAGCGAGTTCAAATGGATAAGTAAACTGGCACAGTAGCTCCCTAAGAACTGGCGCAGCAATCGCGCAACTGGTGCTTGCTATCTATCTCGTGCTCATCTCGGGGCAAATTACCCGCCCCCCCGAGCGTTCTGGTAAGATGTTAACCAGATTGACGTGGATGTGCTTCGTGAAGTCAGCACTCGGGAAGTCAGACCGATATGACACTCTGCTGGCGTTGCAGACGCGGATTTCTATCTCGTACGGCTTCCGCCATGAGAGTTTAACATCGCTTGCTCCACGTACCTCAAACAATTCCTCGTCCAGTTCACCAAACCCTCTGTCGCTAGAGGTCAGCCGAGCTGATATAGTTGATGAACAACATGCGCCCAAGTCGCTGCCGAACAGCGAGACACGATAATCTCCCTCCGGTGACACAATGATTCTGGTCGGATCATCTCGTTTTTCGCATCCAGATAGCGCGACAAACGCCAGAACTGCTAGCATCGCTCTCATAGTCACCGTCCGTGGCAATTATTATTGTAATAAGCTTGACCATCATCGATACGGGCATCCTGGTCCTCGAAGGTGCCGTTTCTCCCAAGGGAATAGAGATCAGCACCTATGTGTGCAAAATCGCCATAACCCAGCGCTCCAGCCGTTGCTCCGAATGCAAAGTTGCCAAAGTCCCGATTGCCTAGAGTGCCTGGCTGGTTCTTGAAATCCCACACTCCGTTATCACGAACCCTCGATATAAACCAGTTCCTCGTTTGAGCCTGAATACCCATCACGATTGGGTATGCCTCTCTAGTTCCGAACTGACGGATAGCGTTATTTATCCTTCTAACATCGCTGGCGCGCCTCGCTTCCGCCTCCCGAATAGCTCTATTCAAGACATTCCGGGGGCCGGGAGCCGCACAGGGATCGTTCTGCCGCCCCTCTCTTGACCCGTTGCTTCCGCTGCCGCTAGGGTTGGGGTTCCTTCTTCTTCGGACCCTTCCTTCGACGAGTATCACTTGTTCATCACCATAGCCGCCCTGCCCCTGAGGAGTAGGGATGCCCCCATGGGTTGAAAAGGCTCCCCCGCCCGGCCCATCCGCACGGCGCCGGCTCCCAGTTAGGCAGGCGTCCGCATCGCATCCGGTGAGTCCAGATGGATCAGTGAAGTTCAGTGGATCGTTCCGTACATAAGCATAGAGGTTCATGCCGTCACCGTATTCGATCGGATCCGTCTGCATGAACCTGCCTAGTGTCGGAGAGTACATGCGCGCCCGGTAATAATAGAGCCCGATCTCAGGCAGCCAGAGCTGCCCCGTATAGCCGAACCTGCCGGTCAGCGGTGTCTGGGGCACGCCATATTCGTCGTAGCGGTTGGGCGCTCCCCCAATCAGGTTCCCCGAGTTGTCGCTAACCGCGATGATGCTGCCGCGCTCGTCTGCATGGAACCAGCGCCGGTCGCTCGTGCCCGCGCCCTCGTACCAGACGATCGGCTCGTCGATGTTTGGGCCGGGGACATAGCGGCGGGTGATAGTGTTGGTGGGGTGATAGATCTCCGCGACCAGCATGTGTCCCGCATAGTCCTCCCAGGCATTCACGCTGCTGCGGTAGTAGAGTCGGCCGAGTGGGTCGTAGGCCAAGCCTGAGCCCGCTCCCGTCGCGAGGCGGTTCTCGGCCGTGTAGCCATAGATCGTAGTGCCGGCGGAGGTGAGATTGCCGCGACCATCATAGGTAGGCGATATATTGCCCGATGCCGTATACTGGTTCAGCCCGTTCGCCGTGTAGTTGCGGTTGACCTCGTAGTGCCCCGTCCAAGCATAAGCATCGTTCGACCGGCTGTTGATCGTGATCTGGTTTGCCGGATTGTATGACAGCGAGAAGGCTATGTCATTGCTGGTGCCGGCCAGATCATGCGAAAACGCATTGAGGCGGCTTACCGGATCATAGCCGTAGGCGGTGAATGTTCCATTGCCGCGAGTAAGATTGGTGCGAAGTCCCAAGTTGTCGTAGGTATACGCGGCGAGAACGCCTACACCCGAGGCGGCTCCGTTCTCCCGGATGTGGCTCACTTCACCCGTTAGAAGATAATCGTAGGTCACGTAGAACCCGTCTCGCCAGGTGAGCCGCGTCCGCCGTCCGGCAAGATCATACTGGAAGGTCTTGGCCCCATAATGGTCACTACCTTCGCTCAGCACGCGACCCAGAGCATCGTACGTGAACCGGACCGCATGGGTGTTCGTGTCCACCGCTGACGTCAGTCTGCCGAGCAGGTCATAGGTATAGCTTGCGTCGAAATCCCATAGCGCGACATTCGGCACGTCCTTGGAGGTGAGACGGTTGAGCGCGTCGTACGTGTAGCCGATGACCTGCCCGTCACGAAGCCGTCGAGATGTGACATTTCCCGCCGCATCGTAGCTGAGCTGCTCATAGTCACCCGCATTGCTGCTGCCGGCGCCTTGTGCCGGGTTGGGGAAGCGGGTCTGGCTCAGGCGATCGTGACCGTCGTAGACGTAGGTCGTTCGGTTGTTCTCGCCATCGGTGACGGTCTCCACCTGTCCGTTAGCAGTGTAGGTCGTTGCTACTTCACTGGCTTGCGCTGCCGTGCCGTAGCCGGTCTGCACCACACTCACTTGCCCCGCGGAGGTGTAGCTCGCGTGGGTGATCCGATCCGGGCCGAAGCTGCCTTGTGTGTCGACCGTGCAGGCGCTGGAAGGCAATGAGCTCGTCGCAAACTCGCTCGGGTTCATCCGCTGCGCCACGCATTGCACTCGGCCGAGCGCGTCATAGCTCGTCTGCATGAGGGCGTGGGTAGCACCGCCGGACACCAGCCGCTGAACGAAGGGGCGCGCGTTGGCATCATATTCGGTCTGCACCTCTTCGAGGCTGGCGAAGTTATTCCAGTCGGCGTCGGACTGGCTGTTGACAGTGCCTCGCTCGATCCTGGTGAGAAGCCCGTTGGTGTAGGTGCGCCGCTGGGCGCGATGCTTGAGGGGCCCGTTCGGTTGCCCGGGCAGCGCGTCGGGATCAGCTCCAATGACACCGATGACCTGCCGAGCCGAATTGTATCGGTAGCGGGTCGTGTCCGCGATACCGGCGAGCGGCCCGTCGACAGTAAGGAGGTTGCCGACGGCGTCGTAAGTCATTGCGTTCGTCGCGGTCAGCGTGCCGTTGCCGTTGCCGTTCGAGACGCTGGTCGGAAGCAGATTGCTGTTGTTGGCGTAGCTGATCGTGGTTTTCACCTCGTCCGCTAGGTCCGAGCAGCTTGATTGAGTCTGGCAGGCGGAAATAGCGGTCGGGAGCCAGACAGGCTGACCGCTTACCGCCGTTACCTGGTTGTAGGTGTAGCGCGTTTGCGGACGCGTCGCATTGGCTGTTGCCGCCGGTGCGGTCACGGTCAGTACGCCGCCATGGCTGCTGTCATAGGTATAGTTTGTGATGTTCCCGCGCGGATCGGTCGTGCTGTTCGGCCGGTTGCAGGTGATGATATTGCTGCACGACGAGTCGAAGCTCGCGGTTGCGACGATGTCCGGCAAACCGGTTCCTGACTTCGCCACGTTGCGGGTCTCTGTGACGTTGCCGCGCGCGTCGTAGGTGAGCTGGGTATAGTTGCCCTCGGGCCAAGTTGTCCGGGTGAGACGACCGTTGCTGTCATATTGGAAGCTGGTTGTGCGATTCAGGGGATCGGTGACCGCGGTGGGTCGGCCAGTGGTGAGGTTAGAAACCACCACGGTCTGCTGGCTCAGGGCATTGGTGATGGTCGTGGTGCGAGTCGAGGCGTTATCGCTCCGGGAATAGCTCGTCGTGGCGCCATCTCTGGCCACGGACGAAACGCCGCCGGTGCCGTAGCTGACGGTCGTCGTGTCCGACGAAGCGCCGGGCCTACGGATTCCCGTCAACCGACCCGCCGAGCCGTTGGTCAACCGCCAGGTTCGTCCGCCCGTGTCAGTCACATCGAGCACGGTTGAGGAGACTTCGGAATAGGTTACGGTCGGCAGGGGGGATGGCGCCCCGGCCAGATTGGTGAACTGAACCGAAGTCTTCTTGTACCAGTTGCTCTGCGGAACCGAGAAGTTGCCGGGATCATCGGTGAGATAGTTGACCGTGAAGCTGTAGTTCCCGCTGCTGATGACACCGTCAAAGCGGAAGAAGGTATAGCCTTCGATGCAGTTGAATTGCCAGTCATACTGGTTGCAGCGTCCAACTAGGTCCCAGTTGATAGTGAACGTCATTCCGTTCGGACGACGCATCGAGAGCGGAATGGCGCAGGTGCCGGCATCGGCGAGTTGGCACTGCGGTCCGCTCACCGGATAAGTCTCGAACGAAAACGGATCCTCGAGATGAGTGGCGAAGTCGATCCGGGTGCCGTCGGCCGCGGTATAGCGGAGAGCACCGCCGCCCAGGCTCACCAACGTGGCACCGTCCGCCTTCGTCGATGTGTAACTCGAGCCGGAGATGGTGAAGGTGTCCGAATAGGATCCGAACTCGACCACCATCTGCGAGTTGCGGCGGTAGAGCGCGCCGCTCCAGTTGTCGGTCCAACCTCGTGGGCCGGCCCAGTGCCGCACCAGGCTCACCGCGCCTTCGCCCGAGCCGATCGATCCTTCCACCAGCGAGAAGAAGAAGTCCCCTGTGACGAGATCCACGCCATTCTCGTCGACCTGGTTGAAGCGGGGCGGGGGTGCGGTCTGAGCGAAAGCGGGCGCGGTGAGAAAGGTGGTGGCAAGCAGGGCGCAGCCGAGCGCGCCCGCCCGCAATGCGGACGTCTTCATCGTGAACCCCCGATTTTGAGTGATGGACTGGAACGTTATGACTGTGCAGCGCGCCTGAGGCGGTTGCCCCTCGCTTGACCTATGGCGACGGGTTGGGCGAAGTTACCGTAACGTTCGTTCGGTTGTCGGCCTTGTCATACTTGTACTCGGCCTTGACGTTGTTGTTGACCGTTCCAGTTCGCTCCACCTTCACCAGCCGGCCGCGGGCGTCGTAGGTGTAGGTGATGGTCTCAGTGGCCCAGGCCGCAGCCGTCGCCGCTGCCGCCACGCCCAATACGGCCGCAGCTGTCCCGATTATCCGCTTCATCAAGCCTATCCCCCTCGAATACAAAGACACACTACCTTGCGACAACTGTCATCTTGCAGTCTCCTAGGCCGAACGGTCCCGATGTCAACTTGCACATAGAACCAGTCTACTGAAACCCGTCTATGCTTGTTGATTCGCAAGGCGTAACATCGAAGACTATTTCGTTCAAGACATCTGCATTCTCTTGGCGAATAAACTAAGCCCGTGCGTAAATGCCGTTGCTTTGCTTGGATGAAAAACTGTTTATTCACCGTATCTAACGCATTCAGGTCTATGCAGACGAATACGCAGAATAGCCGCGCGCGATGCTTCGCCTAAGCTGGAGATCCGGGCGAAGTCGAAGCAGGGACGAGGAGTTACGCATCCGCATCGACCGTTCGCTCGGCGAGGAGGTCTCCATAAGAAGCGGTGGAGGAGCATACCGGCCGCACATCCAGGCGGCGCGAGCCGGGAGGGTGGCCGAAGGCGCTGAGGAATCAACTATCGTTTCCCTGAATTCGCCGGTTCTCGCCTCGAGGGCGGCAATCCAGAAGTTGCAGCGGATCTCGGCGCGCCCTTGGCGGCCGCCTCGCTCAGCAGATCGCGGAAGAGTTCATAGTCGCCGTCTTGAAAGAAGGTCTGCTACCGGCGCCGCGCTGCTTCACGTGATGAATATGGCCTGGAAGCACAAGCTGAGGCAGTCGAGCCATTCCGCCAGCAGAGGAGTCGCATATTTGGTCAACTGGCACCGTGATCCTTGAAGCGGTTGCAACACCAACTTCGTATCAGCAGGAGGATGGGCCTACCTCGAGGACGCCATGTCGCGGAAATCCCCTAATTTGATTCTTCCTCCTAGCAATCGCTTCACTCATCGTTTGTCCGGGTTCGCCTTAGATATGTGAGTATCACGATCGACGTAATCCACGGGATGCCAAAGAACACCAGATATACGTCCCATCCCTCCAACACGAGCCGGGGGTTGTAGAAAACCGGGTAAACCAAGAAAGGTAGCATGATCGGCGGCAAAATGATGAGTGTGATAGCCAGGTTTCTTAACCAATTGCTTGCTTTTTTGGCTTTGCGTCGCACGCTACTCCCCACAAGTTGTTCGAACGTTGCAAATTACTCTCGTCACATTTCGGTCAATCCTTGACCCAGTTTCCGGCACTTTTGTCGTTGCGGTTATGTTTCCGGTACGCGCATCAAAACCGACTTGCGCTCCCATCGCCCCCGCCATGTAGACGGCCCCAAGGGTGCGATCAGAGAGTGTATCAGGGCTGATGCGATTCGACTCAAGCGCTCTTCCCAGACCCTCTAATGCTCTCATGGCTCCGCCGGTTAAGGCAGCTACGGTAAGAGCACCTCCCGCCATTGGCCCAGTGCGCGAGCCGACGACTCCACCTGCAACAAACCTTCCAGCTATGAAAGCTTTGTTGTTAGATAGGAAATTCCTGGCGTGCTCCCAAGTTCGTCCTGGGTTCTGATTCATCCAATGCAAACCACGCTCGGCCATGCGATTGAGGAGTAACGCCCGATTCTGAGCCTCCCTGCCGACTGCGCCACTCTGCCGAACCGCGTGCCGAGCCTCAGCATACAGATCCCGTGGATAGGAGAACATGCCCCGCATGAAATTCTCGGTGTTCGGCTGCCCCATCTCCGGTACCCGACCATTCGCGAAATGCGCGGACTCAAGGCCGTCTGGATCAGTGTGGTTGATTGGATCATTCGCCACATAAGCGTACAGATTGATCTGATCATCGTACCCAATCGGATCCGTTTGCAGGAACCGCCCAAGCGTCGGCGAATAGACCCTCGCTTTGTAGTGATACATGCCGAGCTCGGGGATCCATGCCTGGCCGGTATACTGGAACCGCCCCTGATTGTTGGCGCCGGGGATGCCATATTCGTCATAGCTGTTAATCGCGAGGATGTTCCCACTGTCGCCGGTGAGTGCGATGATCGAGCCTTGATGGTCCGCCAGATGATAGCGGCGGATCCCACCTTCGTACGAGACCAGCGGTTCGTCGACACCGGAGCCGTGGACGTACCGGCGCAGGACGTTACCGCCGCTGCCATACTCCAGCACAAGCGCATCGCCGTCATAGAGGAAGCGGGTTGTACCAGAGTTGCCGCTAACCTCGTAGAGCCGCCCCAGCGGATCGTAACGCAGAGTCGCGTTGCGCGCCCCGCTCGCCACGACCAGCCGGTTCTCGACGTCGTAGGTGAACGTCGTCGAGCCGTCCGAAGTCAGGTTGCCGTTCGGATCGTAGGTGAACGACGCCGGGCCGGCCGCGGTATATTGATTGAGGCCATTGATCGTGTAGGCGCGGTCGACATTCGCGTGCCCGGTCCAGGCATAGACATCGTTCGAGTTCTGACGTTGGTAGATCTGTGATGCTGGATTGAAGGCCATCCAGATACTGTGGTCGTAGCCGGTGCCGGCGAGATCGTGGTTGAAGCTGTCGGGCCGCAATATCGCGTCGTAGCCGTAGTTGGACTGGTTCGAGCTGTAGCCGAATCGAGTCAGCGAAGCACGGCCACCGTGTGTTTGGTAGCCAATCGCTGCCAAGGTATCGTTATCCCATTCGCGGACCGCAGTCAGCCGACTTGCGGCGTCATAGTAGTAGTTGAAGTAGGCATTCCCTCCATCTGGGTGGGTGATGCGCGTGCGGCGACCACCCGGATCATGCTGGTAGGAGATCGTCCTCGCCACGCCGTCCATCGTCAGCGTTGCGTTCAGTGGTCGGCCAAGGCTGTCGTAGCTGTTCGTGACGCCTTCGCCTCCATGGCCGTCGAATCGGGCGTAGAGCTGACGATTGCCGATGTCATAGCCGTAATAGACGTCGCGCGTGTGGGTGGAGGATAGGCCGGAGCGTTCCGGCACCACCTTGACGATCATCCGGTTGAGATTGTCGTACTGGAATGTCAGCGTCGAGCCGTCGCGCTTCCTCAGGCTCGTCCGGTTGCCGTTGGCGTCGTAGCCATAGGCCTCGTAATCGCCTTCGTTGACCGCGCCGGTGCTGGTCGGGTGCGGGAACACCCAACGCACTTGCCGATCGTGCCCGTCATAGCGTAGGTCCGCCCGGTTGCCGTTGGCGTCGGTGACGCTCGTGCGCTGACCGTTTCCGCTGTAGCTGTAGCTCGCGTAATTCTGCTGAAGGTTCGTGCCGTAGGCGCGTTGCACCTGCGTGACCCGGCTTTCCGCATCGTAGACATTGAACGTGATGCGATCCGGCCCGTGGCTTCCCTGGGTGCCCAAGCTGCAGGCGCTCGAGGGCAGCGAGGCGAAGGCCGCCGGGTTCATCCGCCGTGCCTCGCACTCCACTCGGTTGCGGGCATCGTAGGAGCGCTGAAGCAAAGTGTAGGTCGTGCCGCCGGCGGAGACCGCCTCCCGAGTGACAAGCCGTCGGCCGTCATGGGTGTAATCGGTGCGTGTGAGGACCGTCAGATTGGTGCTGTTGGGATCCGGCAACGTACCTTCTTCAACGAACTGCACCTGGTCGTCGCCGCGGTAAGTGATACGCCGCGTGCTCCTTACCCCGTTGGTGCCGAGCGGCCCGATTTCCCAGGTTCGGCGCCCGGCGATGTCGTAGCGATGATAGGTAGCGTCGTCGGTGCCGGGGAGCGGACCATCGACAGAAAGCACGCGCCCGGCGGCGTCGTAACTGTAGGTCGTGGTCAGCGCCTGGCTGCCCGCCCCGTCGGTGAGCGTCTCCGTCAGTGGCAGGAACGTGCTGCCCCAATAGGTGATCTCGCGGACCTGCTCGGCAGCGGTGCCGCAGGTGAGCTCGACGCCGGCCGAATTGGTCAGGCAGACGCGCTCGCGGACCAGGCGGCCGCCTGAATATTCGTTGATCGTCTTGCGCCGCTGGCCGTTATTGTCGACCGGCTCGAGCCTGGTCAGCAGGCCGCCATGGCTCGAGCTCCAGGTATAGTCGGTTTGGTTGCCTCTGGCGTCGCGGGTCCAGACAGGCAGGAAGCAGGTCGGTTGCGAGCAGAGATAGCCGCTGCCGGTGAAGCCAGCGGTTTCAACCAGATCGGGCAGGCCGCTGCCGGGTTTGGCGATGCGCCGCCGCTCAATGATGTTGCCGAGCATGTCGTAGACCACCGCCTCGGCATTGCCTTCCGGATGGGTGATGCGGGTCACCCGCACGTCATTGTCGTACTGGTACTGGGTCGTTCCGCCGGAGCCGCTGATCGAGGTGATTCGCGGCCGGACATTGTATCCCGACTGGATGTTGACAGTTCGGGAGAAGCCGAGCGGCGCCGTGATCTGCACCTGCTGGACATATTGGCAGGTGGTCGAGGTCGGCACGAAATTGTAGCTGTACGTTACTCCGTCGGTCGTGACGCTGGAGATTCGTGGCGTCCCCCCATAGGGGCAGGACGAACTCTGAGCTTGGAAGGTGTCCACCGACTCCCCAGGCAGCCGAAGAGAGGTGGTGGTCGTCGTCGAGGGCGTCGCCAGCGCGTTCTGGCACCAGTTGCAGGTCCACACCCGGCCTGCGAGATCGGTGATGGTGTTGCCGGAATAAGTGAGCCGGGCGAGCGGTGTCGCCATGTCGGCCGTGCGGTAGATCGTCGCCTGGGCCACCTCCGACCAACCGGGCTGACCATAGGTATCCCCCTTATAGGCGATCGTAAGCGTATAGCCGAGGTTGCTTGTTACCGTGACCGGCCGCCGCCACACTTGGCCAGTGCTGGTGGTGAACGCCTGGTAGGCGAAGCTTAGCTGCTCGCCATTGGGATAGCGAATGTAAGAGGGATAGAAGCTGAAGCCCTGGCCCGACGTGATCGTTCCCTGTGGCCCGTTCTGAAGGCTGAAGAAGATCAGCTTGCCAGTGCCGCCCTCATAATATTCGAACTGGTGGGACCAGGGCTGTGGGATCATCACCGCGCCCCCGCGCCTCTTCGGGCGGCAGTCGCCCTGCTCGTCGCAATCGAAATGCTCGGAGGTCGCGCCGACATTGACGTCGTAAGTCGCCTCGCCGAAGGTGTTGGGAATCAGCATGCCGCTGAGAAACGGCACCAGCTCGCTGAGCATCTGGAAGCGCAGATTGCCCGATCCGGGAACCGAGAGCACCGGCAGGCGAGTCGCCACCTGCCCGGAAAGCAGGTCGACTCCGTTCGGATCGCGCTCCACATCCAAGGGCTTGATCACCTGCGAGTTTGCGGTTCCCGCCGAAGCCGCGGCAATGACCAAGAGGATACTCACAACGAAGGTTTTGAAGCGCATGCTTATGCCCCCGACATGCTGGTTCGATTGTCTGAAAAGCGCTCCTCCGAATTGGCCACCAAGCGCCATCATCCCGGACAGCGGCCTTCGGTCCTGATGCGCCCGTCTCATTGCCCTCAGTAGCATTGCTGAGTCCCGCTCACGGTGACGGTCAGTGTGCCGTTCGCCGTCGCACCCAAAGTATCCTGCACCGTGTAGGTGATGACGTAGGTGCCATTCGCGTCGGGGGTTTGCATGCCGACATTGGTGCTGCTTTCGACCCACACCCAAGATTCGTTCACGGCTGTCAGAGCAAGCGGATAGTGCCCCTCCGGGTCGGTGTCGTTCGAGATAACGTTCACCGACCGCTGAACGCACTTGGGCGAGGTCAGTGAATCGGGATTTGCCACCGGCGGCTGGTTGCCTGGTGGTGGCGGTGGAGGCGGAGTGCCGCCGCCACCGCCGCAGGTCGCCAGTGCTCCGGTTGAGTTCGACTTGTACAGCGTGCGGTTGCCAGCCGGATCGTAACACAGGGAATGCGCCTGCCCGTTATTCACCGTGCCCGAATATTGCACCGACACCAGCCGCCCGAGCGCGTCATAGGTATAGGTCTGAGTCTCGCTGGCGAGACTGGTCCCGCTCAGCACCAGTGCTCCAGCCGAGGCCCCGAGCAGGTAAGCGGCCTTGCGATTCATTACTTGCCCCCCGAAGACAAAATACCATGGCTACCGGATGTAGGCCGTAGTTCAGCCATCCGGCTTGTACGCAGACACATCATGCTTCCGAATAAATCTTCGGCTTGACTCGAAATCTACAGGTGCTTCGAGTCGCTATTCGTAACTCTAGGTTTTCAGCCTGGCAAGCAGGGTCTAGAACGCGCAACTTCTCCACCGCAATCCCGCACATGTTAATCCAACAGAATCAGTCTATTTTGCCGATCGATGCCGTATAGCTACGGTATCGGGGCGAGAGGGCATTCATTCAGCTTAAGGGCTTGGCAAGACAGTCAATAGGCGACACTATCTTCCTGATGGCGAATCGCTGTTGTGGGGGAGGCGTGCCGAACATGAAATTCACCAGAATTGCGGTTGGCACATTTGCCCTTCTCCTCTGGTCGGGTGGGGCCGCGGCGGATGTGGCGCTCGCGGATCCTCAGGGTTCCGGAGTAATCGTTGCCGCGGTGCGCTGGCTCGAGGGGACTCTGCTTGGCACCATCGCCACCGTGGTGGCGGTAATTGCTGTAGCCGCCGTCGGCCTATTGATGCTCACCGGACGGATCAACTGGCGCTACGGCGCGACGGTAATCCTCGGCTGCTTCATCCTCTTCGGTGCGGCGAGCATCGTTGCTGGTATCCAGTCCACTGCGACATTCGGCCAGTAAGAAGTGAACGGGCTCGAGCGTGATCCCCTTTTCGTGGCCTTGACCCGCCCACAAATGTTCGCCGGAGTCACCTACAGCTATTTCATCGCCAATCTCGTTCTTGCCACCGAAGGCTTCCTGATCTTTCGGTCGGCCTGGGTTCTGGCGGCGGCGCTCCTGGTTCATTTTGCCGGCGTCCTGCTCTGCCTTCGCGAGCCGCGATTCTTCGACCTTTGGCTTACCCGCGTCGGCCGCTGCCCGCGGGTGCGCAACCATGCGATCTGGCGGTGCAACTCCTACCGGCCCTGACCCGCGATCCGAAGACGATCGCACGCGAGCGGCCGGCCGGGCATCATCTGCCCTATGCCCGCCATGTCGACGATCATACGATCGCGACTCGCGACGGCATGCTGATGCAGGTGATCCACCTGCGCGGCTTCCTGTTCGAGACCGCCGACAGTGACGAGATCAACTATCGCAAGCGGCTTCGCGACGCGATGCTTCAGGCGATCGGATCGCCGCGCTTCGCCGTCTATCACCACATCGTCAGGCGGCGGATCGACGCCGAACTGTCCGCCGACTTTTCTGACGACTTCTCGCGCCGCCTCGATGCGGCATGGCGGAGGCGACTCGCGACCAAGCAGCTCTACGTCAATGACCTCTTCCTCACCCTGGTGCGCAGGCCCTTGCAGGGCCGCATCGGCGGTCTGGAGCGGCTTCGGGCCTTTCTCGGCAGGTCGGCGGCAGAAGGGGAAGCCGCCGTCGCTCAGGATCTGCGCCAGCTCGACGCCGCACGCGACGCCCTCATCGCCGCCTTGGGCAATTACTCGCCGCGCCTTCTCGGCGTCTATCGTACGCGCCAAGGGCCCTGTTCCGAGCCGCTCGAATTCCTGTCGACCCTCTTCAATGCCGAGCTTCGGCCAGTGCTTCTGCCGACCCAGGATCTCGGCACCTACCTGCCCTATCGCCGGATCAGCTTCGGACAGGAGACGGTCGAGCTCGGTCCGACGGGGCCGGCGCCGCGTTCCTTCCTCGGCCTCGTCTCGATCAAGGACTATCCCGGACAGACCGCCCCTGGAATGCTCGACGAGCTGCTTCGCCTCCCGTTCGAGCTCGTCGTGTCGCAAAGCTTCGCCTTCGTCGATCGGCAGACGGCCTTGTCGCGGATGAACCTGGCGCTTCGGCGGATGCGTTCGGCCGAGGACGAGGCGGTCAGCCTTCGCGCCGATCTTGCGACCGCCAAGGACGATGTCGCGGCTGGTCGCGCCGGCTTCGGCGAGCATCACATGACCATCGCCATTCGCGCCGATACGCCGGCCGAAGTCGACGAAGGTGTGGCCGAGGCGCAGGCGACGCTCGCCGATCTCGGAATCATCTCGGTGCGCGAGGAGATCGCACTCGAGCCCGCCTTCTGGGCGCAGTTTCCCGGAAATTTCAAATATATTGCGCGGCGCGGTTTGGTGTCGACGAGCAATTTTGCGAGCCTCGCCAGCGGTCACAATTTTCCGCAAGGACAGGCGGAGGGCAATCATTGGGGCGAGGCGGTCACTTTGCTGGAGACCACCGCCGCGGGACCCTATCATTTCAACTTCCATCAGGGCGATCTCGGCAATTTCACGATCATCGGCCCGTCGGGATCGGGCAAGACGGTCGTTCTCAACTTCCTGCTTGCCCAGGCCCGCAAATACCGGCCGAGAATCATCTTTTTCGACAAGGATCGCGGCGCCGAGCTGTTCATCCGGGCGATCGGCGGCCGCTACGATCAGTTGCGGGCCGGCTCGGCCTCCGGGTTGAACCCGCTTCAACTGCCCGACACGGCCGCCAACCGCGAATTCCTGATCGACTGGCTCGCCATCCTCGCCGGGGGCGCCGACATCGACGAGGTCGCCCGGATCAAGGACGCGGTCGACGCCAGCTTCCAGCAGCCCAGGCGCCACCGCCGACTTCGTCATCTCGTCGAGCTGTTCCGAGGCGGGCACCGCCCGCACGCCGCGGATCTCTGGGCGCGGCTCCGCCCCTGGTGGGGCGAGGGCGAGCGCGCCTGGCTGTTCGACAATGGGGAGGACCGAACCGACCTTTCCGCCGAGGCGGTCGGGTTCGACATGACCCAGACCCTTGATGCGCCGGCACTTCGCACGCCGGCGATGATGTACCTGTTCCACCGGGTCGAGGAGCGGCTCGACGGATCGCCGGCGATCATCGTCGTCGACGAAGGGTGGAAGGCGCTCGACGACGAAGTGTTCGTCCGCCGGATCAAGGATTGGGAGAAGACGATCCGAAAGCGCAACGGCATCGTCGGCTTTGCCACCCAGAGCGCCCAGGATGCGCTCGAAAGCCGGATCGCGAGCGCCATCATCGAGCAGGCCGCGACCCAAATTTTCATGGCCAATCCCAAGGCGCGCGCCTCCGACTATGTCGAGGGCTTCGGCCTCACGCCACACGAATATGAGCTGGTCCGGACGCTTCCCGACAATGCCCGCTGCTTCCTGGTCAAACATGGCGGCGAGAGCGTCGTCGCGCGGCTCGACCTTTCTGGCGAGCGCGATCTCCTCACCATTCTGTCGGGACGCGAGCGGACGGTGCGGCTGCTTGACGAAATTCGCGCCGAAAAGGGCGACGATCCGGCGGATTGGATCCCCCGCCTGCTGGAGGTGGCATGATCGCTATGGCCTGCCAGGGCAATCCCGGCGCGGGTTTCGCCAGCGGCCTGCTCGATTATGCCGACTGCCAGGCACAGGCGATTGGTGCCGGCGCCTATCAGGCGCTCGGCGCGCCGGGGTCGACGCTGTCGCTGGCGATGACGGCCTTGCTCACGCTTTTCGTTGCCCTGTTCGGCTACCGAATGCTCCTCGGCGAAACTCCCGGACTTCGTGACGGGGTGCTCGCCGCCGCCAAGGTCGGGATCGTTCTGGCACTGGCGTTCAGCTGGCCCGCCTATCGAACACTCATCTATGATGTCGCGCTCAAGGGTCCCGCCGAGCTTGCTGCGGAGGTCGGTCGACCGGCCGCCTTGCCCGGCTCTGCGGGAGGGTTGGTCCAGCGCCTGGACTATGCGGACCGCGCCTTCGTCCAGCTCGGCCAGCTCGGCACCGGCTTTGGGCCGACGGCGGCGGCGGCCGGAGCACAGGTCGCCGGCCAGCCGCAGCAGTCCGGCTCCGCCTTCGACCCGATCGCGCTCGGCGGTGCGCGGATATTCTATCTTGTCAGTGCCGTCGGCGCGCTCGCCGCGATGCGGCTGATTGCGGGGCTCATGCTCGCGCTCGGCCCCTTCTTCATCGCCTTCCTTCTGTTCGAGGGGATGCGGGGCCTGTTCGAAGGCTGGATCCGAGTGCTTGCCGGGGCAGCGCTCGGCGCCCTCGGGACATCTGTCATACTCGGGGTCGAGCTCGCCTTGATCGAGCCTTGGCTCGCCGAGCTGATCGCCTGGCGAAGCGCCGGCTATTCCGTTCCCGGAGCTCCGACCGAGCTGTTCGTCGTCAGCCTCGTCTTCTCGCTCGTCATCCTCGCCACCTTGATTGCCGCCTGGCGACTGACCGTCGGCTTCGGACTCCCCGCCGCTTGGAGATCGGCTCCGGCGCGTCTGGTCGAGGCGATGCGCAGACAGGAGCCGCAGTTTGCAGCAGTGTCGAGGGACGCAAGCTCGGCGGCGCCGGCTGACCGCTCACGGGCAGCCGCGGTTTCCGAGGCAGTGGCCGCGACCCAGCGACGCGAGTCGATGGCGGCGGGCGGCACCGGCTATGAATCGGCCTCCCGGCGCGCCGAACCGCACGGTGCCGGGCGGGAAGCGGTATCTCCGTCCTCCCGTCAGCCGCTCGGGCAGAGCCAGCGGCGGCGCACCCGCGGCCGGATCTCCGCCAGTGCCACGCGCAGGGACCGGGGCGCATGAACAAGCCCTCACGCGAAACGCTCGACGCTTATTATCGGGAGGCGGCAAGCTGGGGCCGGGACCGCGAGGACTCGCTCCGCCAGTCACGCCGTGTCGCCTGGATCATCGCCGCCGCGGCGACCTTCGTTGCGGTGCTTCTGGCGATCGCCCTGATCGTTCTTCTGCCGCTGAAGACGGTCGAGCCCTATACACTGCTGGTTGATCGCCATACCGGCTTCGTCCAGGCGCTCGAGCCGCTCGATCCGGCGAGAGTCAGCGGCGACACCGCCCTTACCCAGAGCTTCCTCGTCCAATATGTCATCGCCCGCGAGGGCTTCGACATCGCCTCGCTCCAGTCCAACTATCGCAAGGTCGGCCTCTGGTCCGCGGAGACGGCGCGCTCTTCCTATGTCGCCGGGATGCAGGTGACCAATCCGCAAAGCCCGCTGGTTCGCTACCCGCGTTCCTCCACCGTCGATGTCCGGGTGAAGAGCGTCTCGTCGCTTGGGCGCAATGTGGCGATGGTCCGCTTCGACACGCAGCGCCGCGACCTCGGCGGCCAGGCGCATCCGCCCCAGGCGTGGGTAGCAATGATCCGCTACCGCTATTCGGGCGAGCCGATGCGGCTCGAGGACCGGTTCGTCAATCCGCTCGGTTTCCAGGTGCTTCGCTATCGCCGCGACCAGGAGGCGATGCCGGTCGAGACCGCCGATCCGATTGTCGCTGCCGCCCCTGCGCCCGCCGTGCCGGGGCCTGTTCCGGCTCAGGTCCGCGCGTCCGTCGCTCCGGCCGCCCCGGTGCGCGAGGGGCCCGCGCAATGAGAAGCATTGCGGCCATGATCCTGCTTGTCGCGGCGGTACCGATCGCGGCGCAGGTGCAGCCGCAACCCGTCGGCACAGATCCTCGCATCCAGATCGTCGACTACGATCCCGATCGGGTCATCCTGATCCAGGCGGCACAAGGCTACCAGGTGACACTCCAGTTCGGTTCGGACGAGCGGATCGAGAATGTCGCGGTGGGCGACAGCGCCGCCTGGCAGGTCAGCGCCAATCAACGGGGCGATTTGCTGTTCGTGAAGCCGGTCCAGGACGGAGTCTCCACCAACCTCACCGTCGCTACGGACGCACGCCTCTACGCGTTCGAATTGTCGTCGGCCTATGGCGGCTCTTCCAGCCCGCCTTTCATGGTCCGGTTCCGCTACCCGACGCCGGCGCCGGAGGCAGCCGCCGACGCTGAGCCCGCCGCCCTATCGGAAGCCCGCTATCGGCTCAGCGGCGCACGGGCGCTGAGACCGAGCCGGATTGGGGATGACGGTGTTCGCACCTATATCGAATGGCCGGAGGATCGCGCCCTTCCAGCTGTCTATACGCCCGACGGCCAGGGCCGCGAAGCGCTTGTCAACGGTTACATGCGCGAGGGTCTCTATGTCATCGACAGCGTCCTGCCGCGGCTCGTCTTCCGGATCGATCGGCGGGTGGCTCGGGCCGATCGAATCATGCCGGAGGATCTACCCTGATGGCGCGCAAGCCGAACTCTGATCCGCGCGCCTCGCTTGCCGTCGAGACAATCGAGGATATCCGGCCAGTCGTCGCGCTTCCGAAAGGTGGGATTCCGGTGTGGATGCTGCTCGCCTTGGTGCTGCTCGCCGGCGTGCTTCTGTTCAGCATTCTTGATGCGCGTCGGCGCGCGGCCACCGCGCCTTCGGTCGTTCCGCGGGCGGCGGACGCCCTCCCAGCGACGCCTCCGCCGCCGCTCTTCATTCCGCCGGAGCCGCGGGTCGTGGCGCCCCCGCAGCCGGCGGCGCCATCGCCATTGCGACAGCCAAACCCGGCGCCAACCGCTGCGCCCGCGTCTGCACCGGTGCAGACCGTCTATGTTCCTCAACCGGTGCCGACCGCTCCGCAGGCCGAGCCGTCGGCGCAGCCGTCTCGCGTTTCGGCCGGACCGGCGCTGGTCCTCGACACCGGCGCTCCCCGGACCTCTCCGGCGACGGGTCAGGCGGGAGGAGAAGCCGAGGTCGCTGCGCCTCCTGGATCCGCTGGCTCGACGGTGGCGGGTCCGCGGGCCCGTGCCGGGGCACTCGCCAACCGTTCGACCACTGTCCCGCAGGGTACGTTGATTCCAGCGGTGCTTGAAACGGCGCTCGATTCCACTCGGCCGGGTCTCGCGCGCGCAATCGTGTCGCGTGACGTTCGCGGCTTCGACGGCAGCCAGATCCTGATCCCCCGCGGAAGCCGCCTGATCGGCGAGTATCGTTCGGAGGCTCAGCCGGGGCAGAAAAGAGCGTTGGTAAACTGGTTCCGACTGATCCGACCCGACGGAGCGACGATCGCGATCGGATCGCCTGCCGGCGACCCGCTCGGCCGCGGCGGGATTCGGGCGCGGGTCAACACCCACTTCTGGGAGCGTTTCGCCGACGCCATCCTCCAGACGGCGCTTGATGTGGGCGTCAACCTCGCCGCGGCTGAGGCCGGGAGCGGGGCGGTGATCCTGTTGCCCGGAGCCGTGCAGGGACAGATGCGCCAAGGCGCCCAGCCGAGGCAGGTGACTCCGACCCTCACGGTGCGCCAGGGCACGAGCATCAGCATCTTCGTCGCCCGCGACCTCGATTTTACCGGCGTCAACGCGAGATGAACGCTGCGGCCGAATCGTCCGGGCCCGTCTATCTTCACGCTTATCTTGCGCCGCTGGCGGGGGTGCTTGCCCGGCCAGACGTCACGGACATCTATGTCAATCGGCCGGGGGAGATATGGGCTGAAACCCAGGCCGGCATGGTTGAGCGGCACGATGCGCCGGAGCTCGACCAGGCGACCTTGGCCCGACTCGCCCGGCAGATTGCGGCCATCTCGCACCAGGGTATCAGCCGCGAGCACCCGCTCCTGTCGGCGACCCTGCCGGACGGCGCCCGAGTGCAGATCGTCGCTCCGCCAGCAACCCGAGGACCGCTCGCCTTGGCGATCCGAAAGCACATCGCTCAGGATCTCTCGCTTCAGGATTATCTCGACTCCGGAGCCTTTGAAGGCGTGGCGCGCAAGGAGGGCTTTGGATCTTCCGATGGGGATCGCGCCCTTGTCGCGCAACGGGACTCCGGGGACGTGGCGGGCATGCTGGCCGCGGCGGTTCGAGCGCGGAAGAATATCCTCGTTTCGGGCGGAACGTCGACCGGCAAGACCACTTTACTGAATGCGCTGCTTCGCGAAGTCCCAGCCGAGGAGCGGCTGATCCTGATCGAGGACACGCCTGAACTCCAAGTCCGGCACGAAAATGTCGTGGGGCTGCTCGCGGCTCGAAGCGCGCTGGGCGAGGCGCAGGTCAGCGCCAATGACCTCGTCGCGGCTTCGCTGCGCATGCGGCCGGACCGGATCATCCTCGGCGAGCTTCGGGGGCCGGAGGCGTTCGCGTTCCTTCGTGCCATAAACACAGGGCATCCCGGCTCGATGACCACCGTCCATGCCGACAGCGCCGCGCGCGCCATTGAGCAGATCGTGCTGCTGGTGCTCCAGTCGGGTACTCAGCTTGGGCGCGAGGACGTGCGCTATTATGTCCAGAGCACGGTTGACATCTTCGTGCAGCTGAACCGCGTCGCCGGCCGCCGCGCTGTCTCCGAAATCGTCTTTCGGGAATGACAGCAATGCAAAGCGCGTCATTGTCTGACCCGAATGGCGCAAGCTCGGTCGTTGCAGCGCTGTCTTGGGTCCAAGGCGTGCTTCTGGGTACTGTTGCGACGACGGTGGCCACCATTGCTGTCGCCTCCATCGGTCTGATGATGCTCGCCGGGCACCTGGACCTTCGTCGCGGGATCAGGATGATCCTGGGAAGCTTCATTCTGTTCGGCGCCTCGGCCATCGCCGCGGGTATTCAGGGCACGTTCTCAGGTGCGGTCGAGGTTGGCGAACCTGTCGCTTACGATCTTCCTCCTCCACCAGAGCCAAGTCCCCCGCCCCCGCCGGCTGAGCCGTGGGACCCCTATGCGGGGGCATCTGTGCCGGCGCGATGAGCGTCAAGTGTTGGCTGCGCAGTAGTCAGGGATGAAGCCTCAGGGGGGCAACCACACGCAGGAGTTGGAAGCGCTACTGACGGAGCCGTCGATGCGACGACATGCCACGGCATTGACCCGCCGGAAAGGATCGCGAGGAGTGTCGATTAGCCATTGGGAACTCTGGGCCTGCGCCAATGAGCTGATCCGCCAAAAGGGCAGCGGCGCAGTTGCTCATGCCGTGCAACGTCAGCGCGAGTTTCGCCAACAAGGGGATACGACCGGCGCGGAGACTTGGTTGCTGATCCTCGAGCGCATCAACGAGCTGAGCCGCGCACCTACCGCGGCGGACAAGATCAATTAGCGTTCGTTCGAGTGTCCGCTTTCGACCCATTGCGGACGTTCAGAGCCGCAACTCTTGCGCCTCAGCCTCGCCTTCGCGGAGGCAACCCGAAGTTTCACTCCATGAGATTCAGGTTTGTCAGGTTTGCACGACGAGGGCGACGAGGCAGTGCATCAGAAGCGGGTTCTGAATGCGCCGGGTAATTCTCCCTTAGTCTTCGAATCCCGCTTCGCGTTGCAAGTGGCCCCGTTCCGAAATATGGGTGTCACGATGCGGCTCGACCAGTCTTCAATGGATATCTCGACACTTGCTGAGAAGGTCAAGAACAACGAGCTTGATCTGCAACCAGACTTCCAACGCGGTCAGGTGTGGGCAGAGCCTAAGAAGAAGAAGTTAATCGATACAATACTGAGACAATGGTATGTTCCTGCCGTTCACATTGTCGTCAATGACGATCTAGACAGAGAAGAGGTCCTGGATGGACAGCAGCGACTTAGAGCTATTCTGGATTTCATGGATGATCGATTTGCGGTGGACGGTAGAATAGAGCCGCGTGATGAGAAGATCGAAGCCTTGCATGATCTCACTTATTCTAATTTGCCCGATGCGGTGCGCTCCCGCTTCAGAAGATACCCGATCGGTACAGTTAGGCTGCGCGAGTACCTTCCAGAAGAGCCCGGAGAATTGTTCTTTAGGCTCAATACTCTGACTGCTCTCACCGCAGCGGAGCATCGTAACGCTCTTATCGGTGAACCACGAAACCAGATACGCCGTCTTGGGGAAGACCTAGAGCGTGCTTTCGCGAAGAAGACGCTTGGTTTTTCCAATGCGCGGATGAACTACGACGATGTTCTTGCGAGGCTTGCCGTTACACTTGAGGAAGGAAGTCTCCGAGCGAAAATCACTGCTGCATCACTGGAGCGGCGCTATCGTGACGGTCGTGGTTTTTCTCGTCAGAGCATTGACCAAATTTCATCCGCGATCCGTGTGCTTGCGAACGCCGCAACAGAGGAAGTGCCTTGGAAACACAATAAGGCAACATTGTTCTCTTGGCTGTTTTTCATCACAGACAATCGATGGACAGGGTCCGAGGAACATCGTTCGTTCTTCAATCGGCTCATTAACGTCTTTGAGAGCTACCGTTCAGGTGAGGCGGTGAAATTAGACTATGTCACGCCAGACGGAGCGAGTGTCATGCTGAAGCATTTCCACACAGCAGTCGTGCGTGAAGCTGTTAACATTTTCAATGACCGGGCCTCGTCGCGAGTCAACGATGTTAGCTCAGTGATACTGCGTGATCTTTGTCTGAATGTCACCGCGTATGAGTCTGCGCCTGCCAACATTCGGCAGCTCGAGATTGCTCGAGGGCGATGGAGCGTTGTCCAGACGTTGTCAGCCTATCTCCGTTCTCCGATCGACGATGTCGCCGCACGAGCTGGGTTGGAAATTGATCTTGTGAACGCTTGGCAGATGCACCGTGAAGCTCGCCAAGCTAAATGACCTGCGCAGGGCGCTTGAGACTCGCAATCTCAGCACAGTTCCCTGCGTCAAGTCATTCGCTTTCAGTAGCCTTCCGGGGTTCGTCGACGCAGCCATCCAGCCCAACGCTAGCTTCTTGGCAATTTGCGGCGGCACAGGCGTCGGCAAAACAGCCGTACTGGAACTATTTTACAGCGCCCTCGCCTCGCTGCCCGAGACTGCCCCCTCGCGACCCGCACCGCGTTTGGGCACCGCACAGGTCCAGCTAACTGTCACCTTCCCCGGGGGGAACTACCAGCGAAATCTCGACCTAGCTAATCTTGAAGATGAGTGGGAAGGGTACGGCCCGGAAGTCCAGATTGTGGGTCTGGGCGATAGGACCTCTGACCTCCAGGCGCTGTTCTGGTCCCAAGACATGTCGGTGGCGAAAGAAGGAGCTGCCAGCGGGGAGCTAAATGAGGAGGTCCGGGCACTGGTCTCGATGATCTGCCGGAAAGACTTCTCTCGAGTCAATGTCTTCGAAATAGAAGCCGAGAACGACGTTATAGCACCCTTCTTTGAGGTAGAGACGTCATCATCAACGTACGATAGCCGAACAATGGCAAGCGGGGAACTGTCAGTTCTTTTCCTTGCATGGACGATGAATCGTTTGCAGCCACTTTCAATAGTCCTTATTGAGGAACCTGAGGCGTACTTGCCGCCGTCTAGTCACGCTGCGGCTTTTGGGATGATCTGCGCGGCGACGGTCAAGAGGCGACTAGGATTGATTATCACCACCCATTCGGCCGAAATAGCATCGCATATCCCACAAGGAAATCTAATCTCCATAAAAACACAGGGTGGTCAGTCCCTCATACCCGTGACGGCGGAGTCGAAGCAGCGAGTGCTGTCGCGACTTGGCCTTGGCCCTCAGAAAGCCTCTGTTCTCTTCGTTGAGGACGAACTCGCAAAGACAGTCCTTGAGGAATGCTTAGGGATATATGAATTCGCTGTCTCCACCTCCATTGAAATTGTGGTCAGTAACGGCGCGGGAGGCATCAGGAATGCTTTACAGGGTCTTCCCGACGGCATCGCGTCTTTCGTATTTCTCGGTGTGCTTGATGGCGACATGCGTGCCGCTGCCGCAGCGTGGGAACTGGAAGAGCGACTTGTGTTCCTGCCGTTCGCGAACACAATGGAGAGCGAGTTTATTGAAGCTATCATATCGCGGACGAACACGTTCGCCCAGGCAATCAACCGGTCGCCTGATCAGGTTCACGAGCAACTGAATTTGAGCCATGGCGTCGAGTCTCACGACCGGTTTCACCAGCTTTCAGCTGCATTGGGAGTTTCCAATGATACGCTTGCACGAACCTCGTTTGCGCACTGGCTCAAAGGACCTGGAAAGCGTTCGGCTGCAAAGCGTTTTGCTGGCTCGTTAGCGGGTAAGCTAGGGATTTCTCTTCCATGAGCCCATTCGCGACCCTTGCCGGAAGGGAATAGCGGGTGACCTGGACCCTCTATAGCAAAGGACGGCAAACGTTCGGCCGAGGCCCCCGAGTCTTCAAACGTGAAGGCGTATCTCCTCGAAAGTGAATGGGCCGAGGAGACGAGGTTCGTGGCACGCCATGAAGGTGGGCTGATAGGCCATTTTGCCTGCGGAGCATCGCATTGTAGCCAAACCCCTGGTTCAACGGGACCGGATGACACGTCTAGAACGTTCGCTTCCACCCGTTGCGGACATTCCGCTGGTGGATGGGACAGCTTGTCGGATGAGCGCCTGTTAGGCTCGATCCGGGATGATTAAACGCAGAAAATCCTAGGACTTCTCTCCTTCCAATTCGCTGAATCGGCGTGGAGCTCGCGCCCACCCGCTCAGCGCCCGATAAACGCTCGCACGGCCGATCCCGAGGATTTTGGCGATCTCGATGCCCCCGAGTCCCTGATCCCGCAGAGAACGCACCGCAGCGGCGTCTACAGACGGTTTACGGCAGTTGTTGAAACCGGCCGCCTTGCCTCGTCGATGCCTTCGCGGTGACGCTCGCGTCGGATGTCAGTCTCGAACTCCGCGACCTCGCGGGGGTATACCCTCTGAGGACCAGCATCAGACAACCCCCGCCCGGTGCTTGCGTTTCAAAAAACGTCGAACCCAGCATCATGGGAAGCCAAGGTGCAGAGATGTAGAAATCAAAGAGAGTAGGGACAACGTCCTGAGTGAGCGATGCTCCGCTGCGAGATGCGCTGAGAGCGACACCCTGAAGTGAACAAATCGCGCATCAGAGAGCAAGCTGGAATCGGGATGCGCTCAGGTGGTCTGGACAATGAAACCGCCAAGTGATCATCTTGCCGAATGAGCACCCGTGTAACTCTCTTCACCTCCGAAGGCTCCCCGCTGAACCAGACCGTGGAGGTGGGATCCGGCGGGATCAATGTGCACAGCAGAAGCGGCCTCGATCGCAATCGCGATTACCGCCAGGCGCTGGAGCTCATCATGGAGCGCCTGGATCAATCGCACATTTGCTACGAGATCTATCTCGATAGCCGTCCAGTCCAACACCGCCCGCTAGCGCAACGCCGCCTAGCGTTTGATCATCGCGCTCCGGTTTCGCAGCGCTTCGGTCAACTCGTCCAAGCCATGAACGCTGGCAGCTCCAGTCATGGAGCGTGGCGGCGCTTGCTCATCACCACCCCAGGCACAAGCTCCACGCATGTCCTCAGCGTTCTGAAGGGTGATGCTCGGGGCACCTCCGTAAAGCGACTCCCGGCCTCACGGCTGCGGCAGGTGACTAGCGCCCACATTCACAGAGCCGTCGCTCGTTTGCTAGCAGGCGAGGACGCTCCGAACTTTGCCGAATCGCGTGAATACGATGCGCTGACCGATGACGGCACATCGCTAGCGCCCAAGAAGGTGTTTGGGCTCGCTCTCGAAGAGGCACTGGGAATCGAGACCTATCCAGGTCATTTCAGCGCGGGCTGGAGCCAGGTTTGTTTCGACCTGCTCGAAGCTGCCGGGCTGTGGATCGTACCGAAAACCGGGGCCGACCCTCGACCGAAGCCTTCACCGTCGAAGATCGACTCAGAAACGGCAGGCCTCACCCCGACCGAGGAAGAGCGATCGTGGATTGAGGGGAACCCGAAGATCGCCTCTCACCTAAAGCGCGAGCGACAGCCGGGCCTTGCCAAGCAAAAGCGGGCAGAGTTCATCGAGAAACACGGTCGGCTCTTCTGCGAAGACTGCAAGTTAGACCCCGTCGAGAGATACGGCGCGGAGGCCGGCCCCGCGTGCATTGAGGTTCACCATCACCGGGTGCACGTCGCAAACATGGAAGCAGGCCACATTACCGTTACCGAGGATTTGAAATGCCTCTGCGCGAGCTGCCACCGTGTGCTGCATCGCAAGCTGTCGCTTGGATTGACCGCGGCCGCATGAAAGCGGCGCCCAGAGGTTCATATCAGATGGGTATCACCGCCAGCGGAGCCATTGGCATCCGCCAAATGCGAGAGCAGTTTCGATCGGGCTTCAGGTTGTGGGATGAGAGCGTCGCCCAGCGAGATCAGCAGGGAGCGAAGCGTGCACGCCGGCTGATGCAGGCGCTCGCGTTGAAGCATGTGCCACAGCCGGTCGGTGGCTTCGCCGGCTGGTATGTTTTCGCGGATCTGAGTGTCACGGATGACCTGAATGGCCTTAGATACATCGGCATCGCGAAAACCTCTCGGCGACCTATAGCCAGGAGGATTGCGGATAGGTTTAAGGACGACAATTGCTTGGACATTCAGCTCGATGGCTTGCCAGAAGACGAGCAACGCCGCGTCATCGAAGCGCGGCTCGTGACGGCGCTGCCGGGGACCGGTTCAAACTATGTCGACAGCCATTTGCAGGTTGCGCGGCTCCTCCGAAAGACGAGCCACCTTCTCCTTGTTGCAACGGAGGCGGCGAGCACGCTGATCGAAGAGGTTGAGTGCCTGCTCATCTCGAGCGCCGCCTTTGCGGGCGCTCCCCTCATCAACAAGCAACGGCGCGGGTTGCGCGATGACGCGAGCGCGGCAGCCATAGATTGTGCGCTTGAGGTGGTCCAGGAATTGAGCCGACTTGGCTTGGCGGGGGACGGCACCGAACTCTGGCGAAGTTCTCTTGTGCGGAGCGGGGGGTCCTCCGTCGGCTAATGAGATGCGAAGTGCACTTATAGCGCGTCGGCGCTGGCACGGGGGCAGGCACGGGCCGGATAAGGTATCCCCTTCTGAGGACGTCTACCTTCCCCGCCAGCCATCCGAACGGATCGACAAGGCGCAGCACATCCGCCACTAGTATGTCAGAGGCGAATAGTCCGGCCAGCCGTTCCGTTCTCCCGACACCGGCTCGGTTCGCGCGCGGGGCCGATGGCCGGGCGGCACTTGTGAAAGTGAGTTGACAGTTGGACGTCGAAGATCAGCATCTGAAACTCGCCAACGACTACGCATTCGCTATTCTGCGAGGTCTTACCATCGCCAACGGCGGCGCAATCGTCGCGCTGTTCACGTTCATTGGCAACACCGGATCCGAGTTCGATACCACATTGCTGTGGTGGGCCTTCGCTTCGTTTGCGGGCGGCTTGGCAGCGACGTTAGCCGCCACGATTAGCGGCTATTTCAGCCAATCTGGCTCATATGCCGGCAGGCAAAACTTGGCAGTTGGATTCGAGTTGGCCGGCATTTTGTTAGTAGTCGCTGCACTTGCGCTGTTTATCACCGGATCGGGTGCCGCACTGAATGGTGTGCTGCGGAATCAAGCCGCGCCGAGCGATGGGCTTGCCTCCGTTTCGCGGTCTGAGCCGTGGATCCTCTATCGCGCGGACGGACCGAGTAACGTGCAGACAGCCACGTTTGACGGCACCGCAGCGGGCGAGTTCAACCGAGAAAGCTGCCATGCGGTTGCCGACATGCTGATGCACCAGCGGGCCAACGCGCCGCGCTACTGGTGCGAGCGGAAGCGACGCTGATTTGCCACCTGCACGATGCGACCCCCAACCTCGACACAATCGATGGCAAGTCGCCACATCTGGACGGTAGTGTTCCACCAGTGCCGTAGCTATTTCAGGCAGCTTTCAACCTAAGCTGTCCGCGTCTGCCCAATCCTTGTGCCGAATGCTCCGCATTATCGCCCTGCGCCTAAGCGCAACCACAGCAGCGGGAGCGAGGTTTTTCGCACTTTCAGGGTGACCGGTTCCGCTCGTCGCAGGGACGCTCAATTCCCCATCCGGCATCAGCCCTGTAGTACGCACCGATGCCAGGCCAGCTACACCAGCCGCATGCCGCGTTGATATGCTCGCGGGCGACGCCGGTCAGGCTCTTGGCCCAGCTGGGATCGATCGTGAGTGGCACATCCTCAGGGATTCCGTTCACAGTTCGCCAGTCCAGGATCACACGGACAGCGCTCTCTATGTCTTCGGCAAAGACGATCTTCGAGCGGTGATCGGGACTGGTGACGCGGTACGCCTTGTAAATAGCCCGCCGGCGCGAAGGCTTGGACTTGTTCGGAGGCATCGCGTTTATCCAAACGCCGGCTCGAAGACCATCGAACCGTCCAGCTGGCGCACGATGACGCCGGAGACTAAGCCCTCGGCAATGTCCTGCACGAGTGGATGGTTTTTGAAGACTGATGGTGCGCCGATCCCGATGCTGAACTCACCGGGCGCATCGCCGGTCCTGGCTATCCAAAAGGTGACTAGCACTTCTGCTGCATGAGTTGGGGTTTGGGCGACGACGCAGAGCTCCTCTCCGGTGAGGGCTATCTGGGCATTGAACAGTTTCATTGTGTGACCTCATTTGCTCGTTGACGATGAGGTCAGCTGTTGCATGCACTGTGATGGCATGCGGGTGGCATCGTGAAGGTCGGCTGAAATACTTGAGACGAGTTGAGTGGTCCGCCGCGTTGCGGCAGGTTCGGGCCGCCGAGCGAAAGCGAGGTACGGGGGCTAGGTGCCTGTTGGCCGGGCGCCTAGCCCCTTAGGTCGGGGCTCAGCCGTATCCGGGGCGTTCGACACATGAGGAAGGCTTATCACGTCTCAGCGCGGGAAAGCCCTCCCGGCCTATGACGGCACTAAGAACCATACATCGCCTGATCCGTGGGAGCCTAGCCGTGCACAGCTCGGTCGCCCCGACCAATAGTTGATAGCAGCCGGGAGCCCTTCCCATGTCCGGCTCAACCAGGATGGTTCAACGGTCGATGCGCACGCTGATAGTTGACGTGGTCAACCGCATTGATCTTCGTTTGATACCGTAAAGCCTTGCGATCGCCGGCCTTTGCGTTCCGCACATGTAGGGCAGAGAATTTTCTGCGGAGGTTTTCGCCGCCGACGCGATAACCCGAACGAACGGCTAGTTTCCTGAACAAGTCCGAGATCGGCGCTTCTTCTGAAGATCTACCGTTAGGCGCTAAAAAGGTTTGATCCCGTCAACGAATCGACAACAACCTGTAAACCGTGTCGGCAGGCTGACGGTGGGCGCTGTTGAGCGCTTCGAGACAGGGCCCGCTGCTTCAGCTGCGTGAGCCCTGGCGATGCACGCCTGTGAGCTCCCGGTCAGCCAATCATGCGCGTCAGGTTGGACATCGTAATCCCTCAGATCCGAAACTGGGAAGCATTCGTTCAGAGTGGTACAGGATCAGGGAGCTGGACGCTTCGTCATGCTTTCCTATCGAGGACAAAGCAAGGTGCATCGCTGATGAGACGATACAGCCGATGCAAAACTCCCTCATCGATGTTTTACGACCGTGATTCTGTAGCGAGCACCGCGGGTGGCATTCGCTAGCTTGGTGATGGGATGACGCCGGTACCACTTGATCCAGCACGCCGCAGGTGCACGCCGAGAGGAAAATAGTATTCACCCTCCACCCCGATCCTCGCTCTCGAGCGAGGTCGGGTAAGTTTCTTCTAAGAGAAACTTGCGGTCTTCATGGACGCCATCGGTAGGGGGTTTAACCTTTGGATTGAAACAATTATCTCCCCGGCGTTGATCGTACGTCAGTGACGGGCGAGGCTCCACATGTAGGGAGGAAGGTGCCGATCAGGTGCCTCGACATCGCGCTGCGACAGCCAAGTTGTGTAGGGGGTCAGATGTCATACGGCAGCGCGTCTTCAAGCTTAAACACTGGCCAGATTGGGGGGGAACCGTCTGGTCCAAAGGCTTCCAGCACACGGATTCGGCGGAGATCGGTTGCGACCCGCTGACGTAGCGGGTTGTGAGCTTTCCCATGATGGCAGCCAAGGTCGATCATCAAGGTCGCAATGCTCGAGGCGTTCGGATTGTCTCCCCGAATACGAAGGAGGCGATCCGCCATCCACACGTCGGCGGTGATCCTAACCTTTGAAGCGGGCATCTGCCTGATACACCGCGGAGCGTCGGGTCTGCCGAGTGCCTGCTTCAAGAGATTTGCCCTGTGCATCGCTTGCGCTTTCATGCCGGCGATGAATTCGGGGTCCAGTTCTCCTGCCTGAATCTTCTTTCTCCTCTGGGCCGCTTTGCGCTCCCGATCCTTGCGTCGTTGTTCGACGATCTGGAATTCTACCCATGAGCGTGCATAGCCGTCGTTGCAGCTCGCCCATGGCCCATGGTCGACGACTGCCTGGACGAAGCGAGTCCAATAGCTCCGCGCGCGGCCGAACTCGCGCGGGTTTTCGAGACCATGGACACCGCCATGGCCCATGAAAGCGCCGTGAGCATCAAAGACCACCTTGGAAGACCTGATCCGCGCGCGAACTACTTTCTTACACGCCTCACGAGCATTGCATCGCATACAACGGGTCGTTCGAGGATGGCCTCGGATTATGAGGTGCTTCCACTCTCCATGGCGCACAAACGCGGTAACCTGTCCGAAGCACGGTCGACCGCCAAGCTCGGGCATTCGCCAGATGTCGCCCGTGGATCGATCTACCAGAACTTTCTGGGGATCGATTTCTGGGCATCGTGGTAGCCTGACTACCTGGCCCCTAAACATCCACGGCTTGTCCTTCGCCCAATGGAAGGACTTCGCCTCGTGTGACATGGCTTCGAACGCCGCAATCGCAGCCCAGCTATCTGGTCTGTTCACCTCGGCTGTCCCTCAGCTTGGAAGGCACGCTCCAGTTCCGACTTGCGGAAGTAGAGGCGTCGGCCCTTGCGAATCACGGGGACGTGGCCCTGCTCGGCCATTCGATAGATCTTGCGCCGTGTCAGTCCGGTGAATGCAGCAGCGCTGGATGCGCCTTCGATGGGTATGCATGGTTGCTCCTTCAACAAATAATAATGTTACCGTTCTCGTGACGCTGGCCTATTGACGCCCGTTTCCTGGCCTGTCAATAGAACAATAACGTTATTGTCCTAGGGAGGGTGCTGTGGATCTCACGTTTAGCCAGCTGGAGGCCGTGTTTTCGGAAAGGTTCGGTATCCCGCCTGACCGCGCTGTGGCGTTTAGAGGGCGCTTACAGCACCTACAGCGCATGGAGCTTCCTGAGGGCTCAAGGACGGGGCGCGGGAAGAAAGCCGCCTATGGCTGGAAGCAAATCATTCAGGTGATGGTTGCGCTCGATCTGCTCGACCTCGGACTTACACCGGAAGTTGCAGCCAAGGGCGTGAAGCACGGCACCGGCCGGATCCTGGGTGCGGCACAGAAAATCCTTCTCGAGTTTGAAACGCCAGCGGCCCTCGCGAAGGCGCTTAAGAAGGCGCGTTGTCCATTCTCGAAAACCCAGATTGTCGTCGCTTCAGCGGCTGCCCTTACCTTCCCTCAATGGAGCGATGACCGTGTCTATGTCGTGACGTGGGCTGGCCCGGAGTTCCTCCAAAGAATGACAGAGGACCCCGCATTTGAGCCGGCGGGCGCATACATCGACCTGGGGTCCCGATTGATGCTGATCGCGCAGCTCGTTGGTCGAAGGGCAGGGCTTGAACCGCTTCAGACGGCGGCCAGTCTCATTGGCTGGTTCGGTGAATGGGCCAATGAGGACGAGGCGAGCTAACGATGGCAAAGGTGCGCAAACGAGAGTGGAAAACGCCGTCTGGTGAGAAGAAGATGGCGTGGTTGGTGGATTATCGCGACGGCGCGGGCGAACGTCGCTCGAAGCAGTTCCAGCGCAAGAAAGATGCCGATGCGTGGCTCGTCGGTGCATCATGGGAGGTCAAACAGGGCATCCACACCCCTGACTCAAAATCCGTCACCATTGCGGAAGCCGCTCAGCTTTGGCTCGACCGTTGCCGAGCGGAAGACCTCGAACCAACGACCATCGCTGCTTACGAGCAACAGGTTCGGCTTCACATTGTCCCTATGTGCGGAAAGCTCAAGCTCAGTCAGCTGACGAAGCCCTTGGCGGAAACTCTGAGAGATAGGCTTGTGGCTACTCGGTCACGCGCAATGGCCGGCCGTGCAATGCGCGCGCTCACCGCGATTGTGGGCGAAGCTCAACGGAAAGGTATGGTTGCGCAAAACGTCTGTGCTGGCGTTCGTGTGAAACGATCCAAGCGCGAAGCCAAGGTGATTATCCCAACGAAGCGCGAGCTTCGTCGGCTTGCGCGGGCTACGATGAGCTTCCCGGATAAATCATGTGCGAGCCTCGTGGCGTTGGTCATGTTCAGTGGGCTGCGCGCATCCGAGCTGCGAGGGCTAACGTGGCGCGACGTCGATTTGCGCAAAGCAACCGTCACCGTTCGCCAACGCGCGGATCAACGAAACACCATTGGCCCGCCTAAGAGCGAGTCAGGTTATCGCACAGTGCCACTAGCGTCGCTGGTGGTGCGGTTGCTGAGAGAGTGGAAGCTTGCCTGCCCGCCGACGGGCCTCGATCTGGTTTTCCCGTCGCTCTCCGGCGCAGTCATGAGCCACAGGTATATGACGCTAAACCTCTTGGATCCGGTGCAGCGGGCGGCCGGCCTGGTGGCTGACTGTTCAGGGCCTTTAGAGCGCGGACGATACACGCTGCATGACTTTCGCCACGCCGCAGCTTCGCTCTGGATCGAGCAACATGTGAGCCCCAAGCGCATCCAGCATTGGATGGGCCATAGTTCGATCCAAGTGACGTTCGATACCTACGGACACTTATTCAACGATGCGAGCCGCGACGCAGCGGTTGCGGCGGCTGTCGAAGGCGATCTTCTCAGCGAGGGGCTAGAAGCGCAGCTCGAAACTTACCCCTAGAGCGAATGTCCGCTTTCGACCCTTTGCGGACATTGACTGAGTGGAGCAACTTCATCAGATGAAACCAGCAGATTGCATCAGCGCGCTCGACCGTGCCCACACGGCGCTCGACGAATATTGTAGCAAGCTCGACCGAGCTCACAACGGCGCCTTCAGCGAGTGGGGAGTCGAAGCGCGTAAACGACTAAAACAAATGATCTGGTTACTCTCAGAGATCGACAAACTCAGTGATGGCGACGCATTGGACGCTGTGCTGACGAAAGCTAGCTCGCTCTTAGGGTCCGGTATCCCGACCGAAGGCTGGCGCGAACACATGCAGCCGGAAATAGGGGCGATGTTCCAATATATCGCAGCCGTTTCTGAGCCCATGGAGACTCTTACGGAAGCATTTTACTGGATCGCGGGGAGGACCAGATCAGTCATTCGCGAGTTGCCGGGGATGAAGAGCTTCGAGGCTGTCGGTGTCCGCAACGTTCGCAACAAGCTGTTAGAGCATCCAGAGGGAAGGGATAGCCGCATTCTTCTCACGTCATTCGCTTGGGCCGGGGAAACAGGACCGGTCCTAAAGAACGCACGACAGGAGCACGAAACGACTGCCTGGATGGACCGCGGCCTTTACCCGAATGCCAATCAGTTTGCCGAAGAGCTGCATCGAAAACTCACTTTGGCAATGGCCACCTGAGCGGCGCGGCTCGGTGGCTCAGGCTACCAACGTCCGCTTTCCACCCACAATTCGGTGCACCGGCGCCCTTGCTAGATGCATCATGGATGCAACATGCTAGGCGAAATCTGTGGAATTCTGCGGCGAAGGGACTGACTCTGACTCCGTCAATCGTGGTTCGAATCCACGCGGGGCATCCAGCTTTTCCGACGCGGCGCTCCAGCCGCGGGTTCCTTCGCGGGAATTCCGGCGCGCGCTCCGCAGATCGCCGTAGAGTTCTAGTCAGCATGCTCGAAGAACCTGTGCTGCCGGCGATTGCCGCGCTGCGTCACGTGATAGGTTGGCGTGGAAGCACAAGCCGAGGCAGGCGAACCATTCCGCAAGCGTAGCGATTTCTCGGTATCTAGAAACTGGCGCCGGAATCTCCTGGGACCTGCGAGGCCGGATTATAGGCCAGCCAAATACTCTGGTCGGCCGAGCTGTCCGCCAGATTGTGGTTGAAGCTGTCCGGCCGCAGGAGCGGGCGGCGAGCTGAGCCCGAACGAAGATGCAAAGAAGTTAGGTGATGTGTCCCCGGAACTCCCGAAGCTAGTAGAAACCGCAGAAATCCGCATCAAGCGCTGTAAACTAACTCAAATTCGCGCCCTTGTGGATCAGTAACTTAGCTGTGTTGTGTAAACTCTGTCGGATCTACCTGACGCGCTCTGAATCCCGCCGCTCGTGGGTCGAATTCACACGGGGCAACTGGCTGTGGTCGATTCGAACCTTCGAGGTGCGCCATGGATCGCACGTCGGCCCATGCGCGGAGTGATCGTTCTCTCCAACCCTGAACTTGCCGGGACAAAGTCCTGCGCCCGCTCGACCAGCCACGCCCGCACGGGATCCAGTGAGACGTAACGCATGGCGTGACCAAGATGGAGTTCGTCCATCACGGAAGCGCCGAAGCGCCCCTGCCATAGGTGACCGATCCAGCGATGCCGGGCGTTGATGAAACCCGTGTAGCGCCGATGCGCGTCGGCGAAATTCCGCCGAAGGCCTCCTCATCCGATGGAACCGAGATCACGTGCACATGGATGGGCATCAGGCAATAGCACCAGACCTCGGCGCCGGCCCTGGCGGCCGCCTCGCTCAAGAGATCGCGGTAGAGCGCGTAGTCAGCCTGCTCGAAGAACGTCTGCTGCCGGCGACTGCCCCGCTGCGTCACATGGTACGGATGGCCCGGGAGCACCAGGCGAGGAAGGCGGAATCATTCCGGCAGCGTAACGAATTTATACTATTAGTGAACTGGCGCCGTAACTCCGAAAAAGTTGGGAAGATTGCAGGCCGTAGGCAGCATCGTGTCAGTCTCCGCATTTGACGCGCTCGTCGATCGTCAGCCTGTCTTGAGCCGTGAATTGCCTTCCAGTTGAGCCTGACCGACGAACTGGTCTCCTGGTCACGGCCAGCGCGCCGTCCCTCCGGGCTCATGGAGGCGGTAGTCGCATCCGCCGCAACTACCTGCCCGGTAATTGTGGTGCTTGACGCTGCAACCTTATCCGACCGGGCCCTGGCGGGCACAAGCGAAGCAAAGGGGAACGGGCGGAACATGGGCATGTGCTGGAATGTCATGCGGATCGCGAGCGTTTACGGCCTGTTGGTCGCGGGAGCGGTGTCGACTGCTGCACCAGGTTCGGCGGCACTCGATCTTGAACCGGTGCGGCAGGAATTGGAGCGGCAATGCGCGTCGGGTCAGTTTTCGGGCGTAGTTCTGGTTCGACGCTCCGGTTCCGACCTGCTGCAGCATGTGTGCGGCGAGGCGGACATCATCAACGCGGTGCCGATGACGCGTGATACTCGGTTCAAAATCTATTCCACAAGCAAGCTGATCACTGCACTCACGGTGATGCGCCTAGTTGAGCAGGGCAGGCTGCAACTGGATGCGACCGTCGCCACTTATATCGCCGGCTTGCCAAGCGAATGGCGCACCGTCACGCTGCGACAGCTGCTTAACCACACATCCGGCATTCCCGATCTGACGGAGCAGCTCTTCGCCAATTTCACGCTCGATCATCCCACGGCTCTTCGTGCAACGTTGCGCGCGATGACGCCATCGCAACGCAGGCTGACATCCGAGCCCGGCCGCACGTTCGCCTACAACAATTTCGGATACGAGCTGCTTGCAAGCAGCGCCGCCAATGCCGCCGGGAAGCCCTTCGGCGTCCTGATCGAAGAACTGGTCTTCAAGCCCGCCGGAATGACGGCAGCCCGTGTCGAGGCACCCCGAATAGTTGCTGGTCATCCCCACCTCGTTGCCGAGGCCGGACTGGCCTACGGATATAATGGTGCGCCTGGCCAGCTCGAACAGGCGATCAACTACGCCTTCGTCCAGCTTGGGGCAGGAGCGATCCATGCTGCCGCAGACGATTTCATCCGTCTGGATGAGTCTCTTTCCACCGGTCGCCTGGTCCGCCCGGAAACCTGGACCGTGATGATCGCCGATCCGGTCGTGCCCCCTTCCGGTGACCGGCAGCCAGCGAACAGGCACTTTGGTTTGGGCGTGATGGTGACCGATATCGGGGGCGTCATACTCCACGGACATACCGGCGGGACGAATGGCTTCATCAGCGATTTCCAGCGGTTCCCCGAATTCAATGCGATCCTGATCGTGCTGTCAAACCGCGGATTTGCGCGCACCGCTTGGCTGCGCGAGAGCGTGGCGCGGGCGCTTGCTTCGACCCGTGGCGATGGCACCGGGAGCGTGCCCTAACACATCGCAAGCGGCTCGGTCGACTGAGCACGGGACTTCGGCACGACGCCTGCTTGGGCGCGCAGCTGGCGGTGAAGTTCTCGCGGCTGGCCTGCCACTGCGCGTTGCTCGAGGCCGCCTATCCGCTGCCCGGCAACCGTTGCAAAGGCACTTGGTGACGAGGACTCAGGCTCACGCGCAACTCAAGCCAGGTCTTGCCGCAGGGACAGGTAAGGAAGGCGGCTTCGACGATTTACTAGTCTCGCGCCTGAGAAAGACCGAAGAGCCGCCGCGCATTCTCATAGCGCATCTTCGTCATCTCGGTTTCGGTAAGGGAAAGCCTGTCCAAGGCGTCAGGTTCTGCTCGAGCGAATATCGGGGATAATCCGAGCCGAGCAGGACATTCTCGATGCCGACATTGCGGATCGTCCAGACGAACTCATCCTCGATCGGGGAGTCTGCAGCCAGCGTCACGATCGCAGAAATGTCGAAATAGATGTTGTTGCCGACCAGGTTCTCGGCGGTACGCGCCGCCTTGAGCACGTTCCAGAAGCGAAAGTTCATCCCGCCCATATGCGCGAAAATGAACGTCGTGCCGGGCTCGGCCAGCGCGAGATTGAAGAGCGTTTCGCTCTCGCTTGCAAGGATCTTGGCATTGTCGATGAGAACGGCGAGCCCGAGCTCGCCCGCCCGTTTGACCAGAGTGCGCACGATGGGACCACGATAACGTGAACGTGATTCGGCATCAGGCAATAGCACCAGATCTCGGCGCCATACTCGAAGAAGGTCTGCTGCCGACGGTTGCCGCTGCGTCACGTGATAGGGGTGGCCTGGAAGCACGAGCCGAGGCAGGCAACCATTCCGGCAGCGTGAGCGAATTTGAGCTATCTAGTAAGCTGGCACCGCAATTCAGAAGCAGCGACTCGCCGCTTCAACGGAAGCCCGTTCGCGCCCGCAGCGTGTCCAGATAGCGTCTGCCCACCGGGCTTGGACGGCCGTCCGTATCGATCACCGCCCAGGCGCCATTTCCGACATGCCGCAGTCCGCTTATCCGATTCAGGGGCAGTGCGAGCGAACGATGGACGCGGGCAAAGTCGGGGCCGAGGCGGTCCAGAAGCCCCGCGAACGTGGATCTGAGGAGATAGGAATGGTCGGCGACGTGCAAGCGCACATAGTCTTGCTCGGCCTCGATCCGTTCAATGTCGGCTACCGGGAGGCGCTTCATCGTGCCGCGATGAGGCACCCATAGGTCCCGGTGGAGACTGCGATCGACTGCTTCAAGTCCTATCGCCGACTCAAGCCTGTCGATCGCCCGCCCGAGACGCTCTGGGTCTACCGGTTTGAGGACATAGTCCACCACCGACAGATCGAAGGCCTCGGTCGCGAAATTGTCATGCGCCGTGACGAGGACCACCCGAGGTGCACCGGGGATCTGAGACAGGGCGGCCACCATGTCGAGGCCGGACAGTCCAGGCATGGCGATGTCGATGAAAGCCGCCTGGGGGTGCTCGACCTCGATCAAGCGCAGCGCAGCAGCGGCATTGGCTGCGATGCCGAGAACCTCGATCCGGCCCGAGCGGCCGCACATTCGCTTCATATTGTCTGCCGCGAGCGGCTCGTCGTCGACGATGATCGCGGTCAGTCCCATGTCACGCGGTCTCGAAGGGCATCGAGAGCTCGGCCTTGAAGCCGCGGTCGCTGGAGCCCGCCTCAAGACGGGCAGCGCCGCCGAACCGTGACTGGAGCCGCTCCGAGACATTGCGAAGGCCGATGCCGGCACCGGCCTTTTCGCGTCGAGATTGTGGCGGGGCGTCGTCTGCGACCGTCAGCTCCAGTTCGCCTGCCGGTGATAGCTGGGCCGTGATCTCCACGCTGACCGGCTCCGAGGTCACCGAGACGCCATGCTTGATGGCGTTCTCGACCAGCGGCTGCAAGATCAGCGCCGGAACCCGGGCACGGCGTACCTCGTCAGCGACGTCGATGCGAACCGACAGCCTGTGGCCGAAACGCCGGCGCTCCAGCGCCAGATAGCGGCGCTCCATCTCGATCTCGTCGGCAAGCTCGACGTCCGCCACCGGATCGGCCGCGAGCCCATAGCGCAGGAAAGCGCTCATCTCGCCAATCATGTCGCGCGCCGCGGCAGAATCGCCTCGATCGACCAGTGCAGACAGGGCGTTGAGCGAGTTGAAGAGGAAATGTGGATTGACCTGGTAGCGGAGCGCTCGCAGCTCGGCCTGCCGAGCCGCCTCTCGAGCCTGACTTGCCCGGCGTTCGGAGGCTATGGCCGTGGCCGCGTCGCGCATCCCGAGATAGAGCAGGCCCCAAGCCGCGAAGACGAAGATGAAGTTGACCGCATATTCCACCGCCAGCGCGATGGCGAAAGTGGCTGTGCAAGGAGCACCGAAGCCGCAGCCCTCCCCGGCCACCGGCGCAAGCCAGTAAAGGGCTGCGGCGTTCACAATGGAGAAAATGCAGGCAGCCGGAATGCTGAGACCGAGCACCCAGGCGAGCCGTGCCAGAGTGCTGGTCGGCCTTGCTCGCTCCAGCAGCCGGGCCATCAGCCAGCAGAGCAGGATCCCGAGCACGGCCAGTGGCACGCGCCGCGTGAGCGACGCCAGCCGGCTCCCCCAATCCTCGGTATAGCTCCGGACCAGAAACAAGACGGTGAAAGCGGTCCAGTAGCCCACCAGCACCGTGAGCGCCGTCCGCGGATCGACCTCTCCCTGTTTCTCCATAGGCCTTCCAACTGACCGCAAAGCGCGGTGATGGACCCGACGTTTGTCGCTCCCAGCCGCCATTCGTCGCAGGGAGGCTAACGGCGACCCGGATATTAATGGATTGGTGCTGGCGTACAACCATGGGGCGGAGTGATGGGACTGGCACCGTTCGTTCACGGGCGATCTGGCGGGATGAACAGCGTTCGGGCGGGGTACCCCTTGCAAGGGAGACTTGGCTGGAACGGGCAGGACGGATGTCCGCGCCGCATCAAGCCCATCCGCCGCGGGGCGACGATCGCACCGAGCGGCTCGTTGCGAGCCGCCAGGTCAAGCCCTGTCGTCGGGAGTCGGTGCGCCCATGGATGAGGAGACGCGTTCCCCACGCCACGATCTTGCAGCTTTTGAAGCCCATATCGGGCGCGTGATTGCGCATTCGGGCGACCCTGGGGAATCGCCTGAAGCGATGCCAACCGGAAATCTCGGGGGCCTGCTCAAGTCAGCACGAGCGGCCCGTGGCCTTTCCCAGCTTGAGTTGGCACTTCGCCTGGGCGTATCGCAGCGCCATCTCGGCTTTCTCGAGACCGGTCGGGCACGTCCCAGTCGTGGCATGTTGCTGTCTATCCTCGACGCTCTCGCCGCTCCACGATCGGTCAGGAACGCCACGTTGCTGGCCGCAGGCTTTTCGCCTGATCTCCCCGCTCCGGCACGACTGGGCCCGGAGACGTTCGAGGCGCTTTCGGCATTGCTTGAGGCGCATGAGCCGCTTCCCGCGCTTCTCTTCGACCCGGACTGGATCTGCCGGCGATTGAACCGCAGTGCCCGGCGGCTCTGCTCCCTGCTCCTGCCCGAAGCTGGTCCGGCAAGGTCGCCGGACGGCTCGTTCGACATGATAGGCGCCGTCGCGGATCCCGCCGGTCTGCTGTCTTTGGCCCGAAACCCGGAGCGCGCGGCCTCCAGTCTGCTTGCTCAATTCTGGACGGAGGTCTGGGTGCGTCCCTCCCTTTGCTCGCGCGTTGTCAAATGCAGCGAAGCGCTTGAGGCCCGCTACGGACCGTTGCTCCCGCCTGGAAGGGATCCCGGCACGCCCGGTTTGAGCCTGTGCTTTGATACGCCAGTCGGCGTTGTCGGCTTCTACGCAGTTCAGCTCGTGCCCGGCTTGCCGCAGGACGTGAATGCCGCCTCGCACCGGATCGAACTTTGGTACCCAGCCGATGCGTTCACACGATCCCTGTTGAGTCGCTGGAACCGAGGGGCAACGGTCGGTGGACCATCCGCTCGATCGGCGGCAGCGTGATAAAGGGTATCGTTAGATGTCGTCCTATGCCGCTCGCACGCTACCTATGCGTTTCCTGACCCCGATCCAGGTAACAGAAAACGGCGGAAAACTGGCGCTTGGCAGGATTCTGACCTGCGACCCCAAGCTTAGAAGCCTTGGCTTCTGGGCATCTCGTCTGATGTGTTTGTGAGGTCCGCGGCCGCAGTTCGGGGCCGGCGCGTCCCGACCGCCAAGGCGAAGGACCGGGGTACGCGAGAAATCGGGGCAATAGCATCTCATGCTGTGAAGCACCGGGCGAATCTCGAACGATCCGCCCTAGCCCTCAGGAAGCAGACCCCCATCCGGACAGGCCAAGCACCCGCATCGCCGCGCTGCAGGGTCGCGGCGCGTGAAGGAAGGGGTAGTCGTTCAGCCTGAACGATAGCCCCAAACGGCAGGGGGCGACCTGTCCAGCCGGGGTCAGAGTGCCTTGCCCTGTCATTCTTCGGCTAACCGCGGCGCTGCGGCGCATTGCTCGGGGTGTGGGGTTGCCATGCCAGGTTCAATTGTCCCAGCCACCCTGTCGCGGCTTGGCGACCCACTTTGAGGCCGAACAACGGCCGGGCCCAGGAGGAGCGTCGCGCGAGTTCGTAAGCGAGCGCGCAGCCAGCAAGGGTTGCAACAAGCAGAATGCCGAACTCCGCGCCTGGTCCGAGCTCGAGCGGCTTCAGCCAGTGACCGACAAGTACGATGATCGTCTGGTGCGCGATGTAATAAGGAAAGATCGCGTCGGTCAGGTAGCGGCGCACCGGCCCGTCATGGTGGAGAAAGAGCTGCGCTCCGCCAAGCAGAGCGAGGATCGCACTCCAGGCCTGAACGCAGCGTGCCAGGCGCGCGAGCACCAGGGAGGTCGGCGTCGGCCTCGCCGCATCGATCATGATATCGTAGATGATGTAGGAAAGCGCGAACCACAGATAAGCGAAGACTGCCGCGACCGCTGCGACCTTCCACCATTTCACAATCTGTGTCCAGAGCACCTCGGACCGGGCGAGCCCCACTCCGAAGAAGAAGGCGAAGGCATAGACGCTATGGGCGTAAAGATCGTCGACCAGGGCGTGAGTCTCGCCGAAGATGGGGTAGAGCAGCGTCCGCGCGATGAACAGCCAGAGGACCGGGAGCGCAAGCAGCCGCCAGCCGCCGAACAGGCGCTCGAAGCAGCGCTGGGCAACCTTGCGCCATTCCGGCCGCGCGAGTGCACCAATTCCCAGGATCATCGTATAGGCCCAGAGATAGGCGACGAACCATAGATGGTTCCAGGTCGGTAGGGTGAGCCCGCGACTTGCACCCAACTCGAAATAATCGGTCGTCCAGAATGTCCAGAAGCTGGCCGGGTAGCCGCTCGTCTCACGCAGCTCGACCCAGGCCTGCGGTGCCACGAACAGCGCCATCCCGGCGGCCAGCGGGATTAGCAGCCGGATCGAACGCTGGCGCGCAAAGCGGCCTCGATCCTGAAGCTTGGAAAGCAGGACGCGCGAGGCGACGCCCGAGATCAGGAAAAGCAGCGCTAGGCGCCAGGGACTGATCGCGAGCATCGGCACGGCGACCCAGTCCACCGGTTCGCCAGTTTTCACGTGCCAGTCCCAGGGCACGAAGAACATGCCGATATGATAGATGATGAGGAGGCCGAACGCCGCGATCCTGAGCCAGTCCAGTCCGTACCGCCGACCACTCACATAAGCCGTTGCTTGCATGCTTTCGTCCATTGCTGTCATGTCCGCCAACACCTGCCGAGCCAGTTGCCCGCGCGCCATCCTGCGGTGACAGAGGGCGGGGCAGGAGGGACGGATTGGGACGCGCTTGTGACAAACGGTTGGGCTAGGCTGACAGGCGGTTGGCGAAGCAGGGCCCGCGGCCGCTTGGTCGTAGCCTGGTCGGTGTTCGCGGGGATCGCCCTGCTCCAGGCGGTCGTCAATGCTCTCACTGAACTCGAGGAGCGAGAGCTGGCTGGCCGGCCAGTCGCCTCCTGGGAACCTTGGACCTGGGAGCTCACCAGCATTGCAGCCTGGATGGTGATCGCGCCCGCTATGTTCCTCGCCGCGCTGCGGCTGCGTGCGCCCCGCTTCAATGTGTTTCAGGTCGTTGCCGCGCATCTGGCCGCAAGCTTCGCCGTGTCGATCTGTCACGTTGCCTTGATGCAGGCGCAGCGAAAGCTCGTCTATTGGCTTGCCGGAGACGAATATGGCGAGACGATCGTCGGTACCTTCGTCTACGAGTATCGCAAGGACCTCGTAACGTACGTCCTCGTGGTCCTGTTCTTCATGCTTTTCGAACGGGTCATCCGCCCCGGGCCGGCGTCCATCGACCCTGGTAAACCCGAACCTGCACCGATCGAAGTTCGCGACGGCAACCGTATTCTATGGCTGAAGCCGGACGACATCGAATGGGTGCAAGCCGCTGGCAATTATGTGGAACTCAACGGCGCCTTCGGTTCGGTGCTGCACCGCCAGTCTCTCGCGGCCCTGCAGCAGGCCTTGGCGCCCCACGGCTTCATTCGGGTTCAACGCTCGCGCGCCGTCCGGAGGGCCGCAGTGATCGAGATCGAGACCCGCCCCAGCGGGGATTTCGAGCTCATCCTCGCAAGCGGAACGCGAATCGGCGGCAGCCGGCGCTATCGAAACAATCTCAGCTGTTCCCGGCAGCGGCCCGCCGGGTCGGCGAAGCCGGCAGAGTAGGCGATTCCAGATCACGAGCGCGCCGGCAAACCAAGCCGCCTGATATCCAACCCAGCCGCGGGCAGTCGCGGCGTTTGGATTCGGCAACGCCGCCTTCGTCGAAGACCAGAATGTTCAGCTCGCGAGCCCTAACATCTCCTCCAGTCACCACCAGTTCCTGTGTCCCGAGTCGCTGAAGGAATCACGGTGGCAGTTCACTAAATCGCCCTTATCTTCGGCTTCGGCCCGCGCTTCTGAGGGGCCGAGGCTTTATGTCCAACTCTGCTATGAGAGTTCGTACCTCTTCCGTGATTACCACCTGATCACAGAAAACTGCAGAACCGAGCGACAGCTTGAGAAATCCGGGGACACAGTACCTAATTGCGCAGCCCTGATCGAGCTTCGCTGCCGCACCGGCCGCCGTCGCCGAAGCCTTCTTGTATACATCGAAGGAGCGTACCGGACGCTCGCGCAAGCGGAGCAAACCGGGCCGGGAGCCGGGAATTCGCTCCGCTGATCGTTTCCCGCCGCTGAAGGACGCGTTCGGCAGCTAGGATGCCTAGCTGACCTTGGCAAAAAAAAGCGGTTCCGGCGAAATCTTTGCGCAATCGCAAAACAAGCTGATCGACACGCGCTTAAGCATCGTCCTGTTCGATTTGTCGAACGACAAAGCCTTCGAGGCGACTTTCGGGGGCGAAAGACAGGAGATGACTCATGCGCTTCAAGAGCTTGCTTCTCACCGCTACGACTGCTGCAATTCTCGGCATTGCTTCGCCCGCGCTGGCGCAAACCTCCAGCGTCGACGAGGACGGCCCCGGTTCCGCTGACGGAAACGTGATTGTCGACGATACCGCCAACGACTTCCTCGACCTGCTGTCCAACAATGCCAATGGCGACAACCGCGAAAATGTCAGCGGTTCCAACATCGGCAGCATCTTCAGCAGCAACTTCATCACCGCCAACCAGACCCTGGCGGCCATCAACGTCAACCAGCAGCTGGACGAAGTCGTCGATCTCGACGGCGAGGACAACACCGACACCGCGGTCGGCTACAATAGCGGCGAACAATATGTTCGCGGCAACGCCTTCGCGGCCTATGCCGGAATCCTGAACCAGGCCTGGAACACCGGCATCAACTCCAACGCGCAGGCAGCCACCAACATCGCTGCGCAGGGTACCGTCAATTTCGGCGCCAACGGTGCCGGCGATGGCAATGGCGGAGGCGGCGGAGGCGATTGATCGACTCCTCCGGAGCTGGACCGCGTTTTGCGGTCCAGCTCTCCTTTCTCGTGAAGGAGCTGGACAGATGACTCCGCTGATTGCCCTTATCGCATTTGCCGCGGCGGATCCCGCCTTGCCACCGCCGCAGCAATCCACGCCGGAACCGCAGCCGCCCGCGCTGAGCGTCACGGCCGCCGAACCGGTGGAGGACGAAGCGCTGCTGCAAGAAAACATGCTGGCGGACGAGCGCGGCGGCCAGACCATCGCGGTTACCAACCAGACGCTGACGGCGATCACATCCGGCAACGTCCTTAACGGCGATTTTGTCGCAGGGGCGGTGTCCTTGAGCGACAACGCGCTGTCGAGCTTCAATGGCATCGGCAATCTTCTCATCAACACGGGTGCGCAGGTCAGCCTGCAGACGGGCATGAGCCTCACCATCGTGTTCAAGGAATAGGGGATCCACCGATGGGCGGCGGGCAGCATCGAAGGCGCCGACGCGCCTTGCTGGGAGCAGCCTTGGCTCTTGCAACGGGCTTTCAGGCGTTCGCCCCGGCGCCGGCTCCCGCCCAGGTACGCCTCAGCCGCGAGGCCGACGGCGACTACCGAGTCAACGTCATGAGCTGGTGGGAGATACCCTTCCGTTCGGTGCTGCGCCAGCAGCATGATTTCAGCTGCGGCTCAGCGGCCGTGGCGACCCTGCTCACCTATCATTACGGGCGGCCGACCTCGGAACGCGAAGCGTTCACCTGGATGTGGCGGAACGGCGACCAAGTGGCGATCCGGCAGGTTGGCTTTTCGATGCTGGAAATGCGCAATTTCCTCCACGGCATCGGGTTTCCGGCGGAAGGTTTCCGGCTGACCGTCGAGCAACTCGCCCAGGTGCGCCGTCCCTCCATCGTTCTGCTCGACTTGAACGGATTCAAGCATTTCGTCGTCGTGAAGGGCGTTCGGGGCGACCGTGTGCTGGTCGGCGACCCGATGCTGGGCCTTAGCACCTACAGTCGGGCCGACTTCGGTCGCATGTGGAACGGAATCGCACTTGCGATCCATCAACCCGGGCGGCCGCTGCGACCAGCCTATAATCTGGCGAGCGACTGGGGCCCTTGGTCGCAGGCGCCGCTGGAAAACGAAGGCGCTCTTCGGGTCGCGACCGGCGACCTGACGACGCACCTGCCGCCGACTTATCAGGTCTATCCCCTGATCCATCTCGACGTGCGCGTCGGGACCGTGAGGTGACGCTATGAATGCGACCTTCCGACTTCGCACATTGACGATTCTCAGCGTCCTGATTCTCGGCAACCGCCTGCCCCTGGATGCGCAGGAGTTCGACTTCGCCCAAGCGGCCACTGTTCCCGAGCAGGAACTGTCTGAGGAGCGAGCCGGCTTCACTTTTGGTGGGATGACCATCAGTTTCGGCGCAGAAGTCCGCACTTACCTGAACGATGAGTTGGCGCTGCAGACGAATATCAGCTGGAACGGCAAGGACTACGAAACACATCAGATTGTGCTTGGTGCGCTCACGGAAGCGTCAGCCGAGCAGCTTCGTGCCGGAGTCCTGAGCAGTGGGCAGATGACGATCAGCGTCGGCGAGGCAAGCGTGTTTCTCGCGAATGAGGGCCAGACGGCGCTCATCCACCGTACCGAAGGCGGCATCCAGAACGTGCTCGTCAACACGGCCAGCAATGTCTCGGCGCGCCAGGAACTGGAGGCGACGCTCGAGCTCGACAGCTATGAGACGTTCCGGGCCGATGCCCTGAACGCCCGGATCCTGTCGCAGGTCGAAGGCGTGATCCACAGCGCCCTGTCCGGCGGTCTCGGCCGCTGAACCGTCAGCGCCGCCGGGCTGAGACGATCTCGAAAGGCATCCTTAGAGAAACGTTGAGGTCCGGTGCGTCCTCCGTCACGCCGAAGTTGAACCCGATATTTATCGTCTGCCGCTCGGTTAGCCGGTACGACAGGCCCAGGGTAAGGCTGCCGACGTGAAGCCGGTTCGATCTTTCCACTACCGATCCAATCTCCGTTTCGGTCGGAAGGATGTAATTGTGTCGGTAGCCCAGCGAATAGGAGAAGCGCGGGTTGAGGGCGAAGCCGAAGCCCAGATTCGCGGTGATCGCATCGCCCGGATCGACTCTTCCGATCGGCGCCTCCCCAATGACTCGGTCGATGTTGCGCGGGATGTGGTACAAATAGCTCAGGCCGCCATAGATCACCACCGGATCGGACGGCAGCAGAAAGCTGAGGCCGGGCTGGATGCCCCAGAAGCCGGAGCCGGTGGCGAGGTTGGTCGCAACTCCGAACTCATCGTAATCGACATCGAACGGCCCAAGGCCTGTATCCGATTTCACCCGCAACTGCCCGACCAGGATCGGCCGAAGCGGGCGCGGCTGGTTGAACTGGTAGCGCAGGCCGAACTCGATATCGCCGATATTGCTTTCCTCCAGCTCGATCGCTCGGACGATCCCTTCGTCGCGCAGCTGTACCACTTCGATCCGGTCGCTGCGGCTGAGATAGGGGATACGTACCTCCGCCTCCAACCGGTTGGTGATGCCGTACCTGAGGGCGGCGGTCGCGACGAATGTATGACGGTCGGCATCGCTTGCTTCGATAAGCCCGATCTGGATACCGGGCACCAGCTCGATACCGCGGAACACCAGGCGATTGGCGGAAGAGTTCACATATTCGATCTGCGGGTCGAAGACGAGATGGCCGCGCGGAGTCAGCACGCCCTGGCCTTCCGGCACGGCCTGCACCTCCGTGCGCCGGCCCAGATCAGGCTCGGGCGGCGCTTCCCCGACCGGCTGATCCGGCAGATCCGTTGCCGGCGTCTGAACGGCGCCGGGAGATTGGGCGAGTGCCAGGCCGGTGCCGCGAAGGTCGTACAAGCGCGACTCGTCCGAGATCTGCCGCTCGAGGTCGTCAATCCTGCGCTGCTGTTCCTCGATCAACGCTTGCTGCTGCTGGATCAGGCCGCGCTGGGCCACCAGCTCGTCCCGAAGCGCCTGAATCTCGTAGGCGAGCTGCGGCCTCGTCTGTGCCGCAGCAGCGGCCGGCCAGAGCATGAGCAGGCCGGATGCCGAGCCGGCAATCAGTACGCGATGGATCCTCCAATGGTGCATGGCGTTGACCCCCTTGCTTCAAGTGCGGCTGTCTTGGTCTTGGCTCGCCCGGCGCGACTCACTCAGCGGCCTGTACGGCCAGGTCGGTGGCGGTCGGGGTCGTGAAACGCTCCGGCCCGTCGCCGGCGATCCGCTCCAGACCGTCGAAATTCCTGATCCGGACGTGCTGCCGGCCGCGGAGTTCGATGAGGCCGTCGCGCGCCAGGCTGGAAATGGTGCGGCTGACGGTATGAATCGTGAGTCCCAGATGATCGGCGATGTCGCTTCGCGACATCAGTAGGTCGAACTCGCGCCGGCCGTTCGCACGCCTTGCCACGGCCAGCAGAAAGGCCGCCAGCCGCTGCGTCGCCGTTTTGCGACCCAGCAGGAAGATGCATCCATGAGCGTGCTCCAGCGCTTGGCGCAGCAGGAAGCCCGTGTCCCGGCTTGTGCCGCCGGCGGAGCCTTGCGGATCCTCGATCCTTCTGTGCCTCCGAACGATGGTGTCGGTCACGGCTTCGGCCGATTCCAAGCGGCAGCCGTCCTCCACGCCGAATACGTCGCCCGAATAGAAGAAACCGGTGAGCTGGCGCTGACCGTCCGAGTGGAACCGGCAGGTGCGAACGATCCCCGTTTCCACTTCAAACCAGAAGCGCGCCGGATCACCTTCGAGATAGATGCAATCGCCCTTCCCGTAGCGGATATTCTGTCCAGCGCGTCTGCCGTCAGAGGATGGATCAGCGGGATAGAGCGTAATCACCTGAGCCCCCCAATCTGTGTGATGGACAGGACTATCCCAGACAAAGGATGCGAGTCGCTATTGATGCGAAAACGGAGGAAAAGTTCGCTAGTGCTTATTCCTTGCAGAATATATCTGGTCTTTTTCCCCTGTTATCTTGAGCTTCGATCCAAGATCCCCCGAACCCGGATGTAGGTAGAATTACCAAGGGACTTTGCGCCCCTTCTCGTGTATCATATCGGGACTCGCGTACTGAAGCCCTGAAGTTCGCAACTGGGGGGGCGAACATGAAAGAACGGGAAGCTCAACTGAAGCTGACTCCGCGCGAAGCCGAGATATTGGCGCTCGTCGCCAACGGCTATTCCGCAAAGGAGGTGGCAAGCGCCCTGGGGATCGCACCGAGGACCGTGGAACGGCATACGGAGAATGTCCGGATGAAGATGCGGGCCCGCAATCGACCGCACATGGTGATGCAGGCGGTGCGATCGGGTCTGCTGGGCGTCGAGACGGTGTTGCTCAAGGATGGCGAGATTCAGGCATCCCTTCCGCTGGATGATTTCCCCTCGAGTTCGATCGTCAGCTCGACCTGAATTGGGTCTTCGGCTGCTCGCTCCGACCACTCTCTTGTCGGCCATATCGAAACAGGTTGGCCGCAGCTCCTCCCATCTGCGCCGAGGATCCTCGAGTCCGCAACGCGAGCTGGCGCCAAGGACATCGAACTCGACTCAACAAATCCTAGCCCGAGGGTGATGGCTTGGAGACAAGGTCGTAGCTTATCTGGGATCGAACTGCCGGCTCAGCACGCGTGTGTTGTCGCCAATTTCGACAATGCGCGAAACCTCCTGCTCCTCGACGACATTGCAGGAAAAGCCGTCATGATGGGGCAGCCGCGCGAGCAGGTCTGACAGCGCCGCCTCTTTTTCCGGTCCGTCGAGGATCACCTCCATCCACCAACGTCCTCATCGCATCACTTCCACCCTGTAGCGCCTGGTGTCAGGCATCGATTGGCTCGATGGCGAAGAGTTGCGGCGGAGCGAGGATGCTCGGCAGGCAGGCTTCAATGGGCATTTCGGACCAGGGCTCGGGCGGCGTTTGCGCCAGCACTGTATAAGCGGCCGCGACCGCATGCGCTGTTGCCGCGCGCAATCGGCGCCCGTTGACAAGCTCGGCGGCAAGCGTCGCCGTGAACAGGTCGCCGGTTCCAGCCGGGCGGGCCGGCAGTCGCGGCGTTTGGATCCGGGCAACGCCGGCTTCGTCGAAGACCAGAATGTTCAGCTCGGCGGCCCGGATATCTCCTCCGGTCACCACCAGTTCCCGTGTTCCGAGTCGCTGAAGGGCGCGAGCGGCAGCCATGATGTCCGCCTCGCCGGCAAGCGTGCGAAGCTCCCAGGCGTTTGGCGTGGCCACGTCCGCGACCGGGAGCAGCCGTTCCGTGAACAGGTGCTGGAGGGAGGGATCGACGAACAGGTCCAGATCTTCGTCGCCGCACACGGGATCGCAGACGTAGAGGAGTTCCGGTCTCCGCCGTTTTGCGCGCTCGATGAAATCGGCTACCACCTGGCCGATGTCGATCGAGCCGAGATATCCGGTGATCACGGCCGAGGCGCTGTCGAGAATGCTGCGTTCCTCGACGCCGCGAAGCAGGTCGGCCACGAGGTCCGCAGCGAGCACCTGGCCGCGCATTGTGGGATAGTGGGGGTGGTTGGAGAGCAAGGTCGTCGGCACCGGCACGGCCGTCAGACCGTAAGCCTGCAGAACGGGCACGGCGGCGCTGTTGCCGACCTTGCCGTGGACGACGTGGCTCTGGATGGTGATCACGGTCATGTCGCCGCTCCGATCGAGGGTACTGCGGGCCAGTAGTGGCTGTCGGGGAGCGGGCGGGGGCCGAAGATCGCCTGGCCGACCCGAACCACCGTCGCCCCCTCCTCGATCGCCAGCTCGAAGTCGCCCGACATGCCCATCGACAGTTCGTCGAACGTACATCCATCAGGGCCATCCTGTCGGAGCCGGTCGCGCAGGGCGCGCATGCATCGAAAGCAGGGCCGCACCCGCGCCGGATCGAAGGAAAAGACGGCAAGGGTCATCAGGCCACGGACACGCAGGGCCGTGAAGGCCGGCAATGCGCGCGCAAATTCCAAGATCCGATCGGGGGGCAGGCCGAACTTGCTCGGCTCCCCGGAGCTGTTGACCTGGATGAAGACGTCCAGCCCGCGCCCTTCGATCTGCAGGCGCCGGTCGAGCGCTTCGGCCACTTTCAGGCTGTCCAGGGCCTGGAATTCATGCGCGAAGCGGGCGACGTACTTCGCCTTGTTCGTCTGCAGGTTACCGATGATGCTCCAGCGCACCGGGAGGTCGGAAAGCGCGGCCGCCTTCTCGCGCGCCTCCTGCACCTTGTTCTCGCCGAATTCGACGATGCCGGCCTCCACGGCCCGTCGGAGACGCTCCGCCGGAACCGTCTTCGACACCGGGAGGAGGCGAACGGAAGCTTCGTCTCGGCCGGCGCGGCGGCACGCCTCCCTGATCCGAAGCCTTACCGCTTCAAGCCGCTTCCGGAGCAGCTGCGTCCCTCCGGGCTGGTCGATCATTCCCGCAGGCCCGCCAGCCAGCGGGTGAGTACCGCATCCGCCACGTCGGGCAGGCCCGGCCCGTGAACGGCCGCCTGTCGGCTGAGCTCCCCGGGGTCGATCCCCGCCTGAACGAGCTCACGGGAATGGCCCGCCAGCCACCGGTCCAGGCCTGATCCGCCCGCTTCGAGGTGGAACTGCAGCGCGAGGAGATTGGGTCCAAGGGCAAAGGCCTGGTTGGGGCAGGTGTCCGTCTCCGCCAAGCGCTCGGCTCGGAGGGGAAGGTCGAAAGTGTCGCTGTGCCAATGAAGCACCGGCCGACCCTCCGGCAGGGCGCCGAGCGGTGAAGCGCGTCCGGCATCGGTCAGACGGACTGGAGCGAAACCGATCTCCGCCGAACCGCCGGGATAAACTTTCGCGCCGCTCGCCCGGGCGATCAGCTGAGCGCCGAGACAGACACCCAAAGTCGGCTTCTCGGCAGCGATCCGATCCTCCAGGATTGCCAGTTCTTCGGCAAGAAACGGAAAGCGATCCTCCTCGTAGGCGCCCATCGGGCCGCCGAGCACGATGAGCAGCGGGGTGCGGAGCGGGTCCAGCGTCCACAGCTCGTCTTCGCCGATCTGATAATAATGGATCTTGTAGCCGGCGCGGACGAGCGGTCGCTCGAATGCGCCCAGATCCTCGAAGTCGACATGACGGATCGCGACGGCCGTCTTCAGCATGGGCCGCTCTCCATGGCTTTGCCGCTCAGCTCTTCCGGTGGAGCTTCAGGCTCGGCAATCAAGATCATGGTTCCTGCGCCAGCTTGAAGATCCTCCGGGCGGGCCGGTCATCGCTGATCCATCTCGTGAATGAGTGATCGAGTGCGCTCGGAACATCAGCAGAAATCCCCTTGTTTTCTTGTGTCCTATGACATAAATAGTTATGCATGAGACATAACTACCTGAGCGGACATACGGCCGTCAAGGTCGCGGAGTCGGTCGAAGCTGCGATCCGCGAGGGATTGCTTCGTTCCGGCGACCGCCTGCCCAGTATCCGCGATGCCGCCGCGCAACTGGGCCTCAACCGAAACACGGTGGCCGCTGCCTATGCGAGGTTGCGGGACAGCGGCGTGCTGACCACCGACGGCGGGCGGAGCGGAATGCGGGTGGCGAGCCTGGACGTCTTCGAGGGCCGAGGTACCGCCTTGCCACCGGGCCTGCGCGATCTTGCCAGCGGCAATGTCGATGTCCGCTTCCTCCCGGACCTCCGGCGGGCCATCGATCGGGTGGACCTGACGCCGACTGGCTATGATTCGGAAGGCGACGAGCCCGCCCTTGTCGCCCTCGCCCAGGAACGCCTGGCGGCAGAGGGTCTGGACCCACGGCACATATGCTTCATGTCGGGTGCCCTGGACGCCATCGAAAGAGGGATGCGGGCTCAGCTGCGTCCCGGATCGAGCGTCCTGGTCGAAGACCCTGGATTCCCGCCGCTGCTGGACCTTCTCAGGTCAATGGGATTCAAGCTTCGGCCTTTGCCTCTGGACGATTCGGGTCCCGACCCGGAGGCGCTCGCGCGCGGGCTCGAGGCCGGTGCCGCGGCCGTGGTCCTGACCCCGCGGGCTCAGAACCCGTTCGGCTGCGACATAAAGGCGGGGCGAGCCGGCGAGATCGATTCCATTCTCAAGCGCCATCCGGACACGATGCTCGCTCTCGACGATCACTGGGGTCCGCTGGCCGAGGGCGACCTGGAGCTGAAACCGGGCGGCACGAGCCGCTGGCTGTTTGTGCGATCGGTGTCGAAGTTCCTGGGACCCGACTATCGGCTGGGAGTAACGCTAGGCGATCCGGTGACGATCGGTCGGATCCGTCGTCAGCAGTCGCTCGGCCCGCGCTGGGTCAGCCGGCTGCTGCAGCGCATCGTGCACGCCCTGTGGACGTCCCGCGAAACCGAGGCGCTGCTCGCCAAGGCTCGAGAAGCCTATCGCGACCGGAGAGAGGCTCTCAGCGCTGCCCTCGCGGGAGAAGGGCTGGTCGCCCATGGAGGATCCGGGATCCACCTGTGGCTCCCGGTACGACGAGAATCTCGAACGGTGCAGGCCATGGCGGCGCGGGGGATGGCGGTACAGGCAGGCGAACCCTTCCGACTCTCGGCACCTCCCGGAGTCCGCCTGTCCATCTCGAACATCGAGCCGAATGAGGCCCTCACGATCGCGCGAGCGCTGGCCGAGTCCTTGTCGGACGGCGAGGGATTCTTCGGCTAGCGAAGGTTGGCCGCTCGGACAAAGAGCCAACCTTCAGTCTCCCTCGGCGGTCATCAGCGGGAAGCAGGTGCCCATTCGATTGTCGCTTTTCGATCCGCATCGCGATCTGCGCTCGAGACAGGATGCCTGCCAGAGGCGCAGCTCGCGCTTGGCCGGCTGGCTTTTCGGAAACAGTAGCCGCCGCCGAGCGGCGCCTGTCCTTTCGGATCGCCCCGGTTTGCCAACTTGGATTTCGATCGAGTCTTTCGAATTCGCTCACGGGTCGCGGCGCAGAGCCTCCGGTCTCCCGTCGCTCAGGCGTAGCTGACAACCTCGAATTCGATCCCGTCCTCATGATCGAAATAGAAGCGGCGGCCGGGTTCGTAGTCGGCATGCGAATGGGGCTTGTAGCCCGCTTCGATCACCCGTCGCTCGGCGGCGTCGAGATCGTCAACAACCACACCGATATGGTTGAGCCGGCTGTCCTCCTCGCCGAACCGCACTCCCGGCGGCGGCGACCACAAGGCGACATAGCCGTCATCGGTGCCGACATGGACGGTCCGGCCGTTCAGCTTGGCCGGACCTTCCCAACGAACGTGCCAGCCGAACAGTCGGCACAACAGGTCGGCGGTCCCGTTCGGATCGCTGACGGTGACGTTCACATGCTCCAACAGGCCTTTGCTCATCGCGCTTCCTTTCACGCAGGTTCGATTCGCCGCAGCCTAGTTCCTCAACTTAGGTTGAGGTCAATGGACGGCGAATGTGGCGAGGCTTGCCCGCTCCGCCTTGAGATTCACGCCCGGACATGCTTCAGTCGGCCGATCCAACAGGGAGGGCAATTCAATGACAGACGGGCCAACCAACCCCACGCCGGGGGGCGTGCCAGGCACTCCGGCTTCGCTGGTCGAGCGAGTGAAGAACATCCTGACCACTCCGAAGACGGAATGGGCGCGCATCGATGCCGAGCCGGCAACGATCGCGGGTCTCTATACCGGCTATGTGATGATCCTCGCCGCGATCGGTCCGATCGCCAGCCTGATCGGCCAGCAGGTGTTCGGAATCGGCGCCTTCGGGATCACCTGGAAGCCGTCGATCGGCTATTCGCTCGGCACCGCGATTTTCAGCTACATCCTGTCCCTCGTCAGCGTCTATGTCGCGGCCCTGATCATCGACGCCCTCGCCCCGAGCTTCAACGGCACCAAGAATATGGTGAAGGCCTTCCAGGTTGCGGCCTATTCGATGACCGCAGCATGGGTTGCCGGAATCTTCGGGATCATTCCGATGCTCGGGATTCTCGGGCTGATCGGCGTGATCTACAGCTTGTATCTGCTCTATCTCGGTCTTCCGCGCCTGATGCGCGTGCCGGAAGACAAGGCGGTCGGCTATACCGTCGTCGTGATCGTCGTTCAGATCGTGCTCTACTTCGTCATCAGCATGATCGTTGCCGCCCTGGTGGCGAGCTTCTTCGGGCTTGGCGCCATGACCGGCGCCCCGACTGTCACCTACTGAAAGAGCTGAGCCTGGACGGCGTCTGAAAGGACGCCGTCCAGGACCGCCTTCCTGAGCCAGGCGAGATCGTCCGCCAGGTACCGGTCCCGGTCGTAGAAGGGTATGGCGGCCCTGATCGCCTCATGAGCCGGCCGAAGTCCCGGCGATGTCTTCAGCGGCGCGTGAAAATCCACGCCTTGCGCCGCTGCCAGCAATTCGACGCCGATCACCCCGGCCGCATTGGCGGCGATGCGCCGGGCCTTGAGCGCGCCATGCGTGGCCATCGATACATGATCTTCCTGTCCGGCGGAGGTCGGGATGGTGTCGACGCTTGCCGGGTGAGCCAGGCTCTTATTCTCCGAAACCAAAGCGGCGGCGGTGACCTGGGCGATCATGAAGCCCGAATTGACCCCGCTGTCCTCGATCAGGAAGGGCGGAAGGCCGCTCATCTTCGGATCGATCAGAACGGCGACGCGACGCTCGGCGATCGAGCCGATCTCGCAAAGCGCGAGGGCGAGGATGTCGGCGGCAAAGGCGACCGGCTGGGCATGGAAGTTGCCGCCCGAAAGCGCCTCCTCGCCGAACAGGAGAGGATTGTCGCTGACGGCATTGGCTTCGATCTCGAGCGTCCGCGCGGAATTGCGGATCAGGTCGAGCGCGGCCCCCATCACCTGCGGCTGGCAGCGGAAGCTGTAGGGATCCTGGACTCGTTCGCACCCGACATGGGACTGGCGGATCTCGCTCCCGCTCAGCAGCTGCCGCAGAACGCCTGCCACGGCAATCTGCCCCGGCTGTCCTCGGGCTTCATGGATCCGCGCATCGAAGGCGATGTCGGTCCCCTTGAGGGCGTCGGTCGACAAAGCGCCGCTGACCAGCGCCGTCCCGAACAGGCGTTCGGCCGTGAACAGGACATCCAGAGCGATCGCCGTCGATGCCTGGGTGCCGTTGATCAGCGCCAGTCCTTCCTTGGGACCAAGCACCAGCGGCTCTAGCCCGAGCCGCGCCAGGGCATCCGCCGAGGGCAGAGTCTCGCCCGCGACGGAAAGGCTGCCCTCGCCGATCAAAGCCGCGCTCAAATGGGCGAGCGGGGCCAGGTCGCCCGAGGCACCCACCGATCCCTGGCTCGGGATCACCGGAAGGGCGTCGCGTTCGATGAGCGCAAGCAACTGCTCGACCACCCGGCGCCGAACGCCGCTATGCCCGCGGGCCAGGCCGATCACCTTCAGCGCGATCATCAGCCGGACGATGCGCGCCGCAAGCGGCTCGCCGAGGCCGGCGCTGTGCGACAGGATCAGGTTGCGCTGAAGCTCCTCGAGCCGGTTTCCCGGAATCCGGGTCTGGGCCAGCAGACCGAAGCCGGTATTGACCCCGTAGACGGTTCGGCCACCTTCGACGATCCGGTCGACGCTCGCCGCCGAGGCCTCGATCGCTTCCCATGATCCCTGGTCGAGGCCGAAGAGCGCACCGCTCCAGATCTGGCGAAGCTCGGCCAGGCCGATGCTTCCCGGCTTGAGCTCGATCATCGGCCCACCATTGGCAGGTCGAGGCCCTGCTCGCGCGCGCAGTCGATCGCGATTTCGTAGCCGGCATCGGCGTGGCGCATCACTCCGCTCCCGGGGTCGTTCCAGAGCACCCGTTCGAGCCGTCGGGCGGCCTCGGGCGTTCCGTCGGCGACGATCACCATTCCGGCATGCTGCGAATAGCCCATGCCCACTCCGCCGCCATGGTGGAGCGAAACCCAGGTCGCTCCGGAAGCGGTGTTGAGCAGCGCGTTGAGGAGGGGCCAGTCGGAAACCGCATCGGAGCCGTCCTTCATCGCTTCCGTTTCCCGGTTCGGACTGGCGACCGAGCCTGAATCGAGATGGTCGCGGCCGATCACGACCGGCGCCTTGAGTTCGCCGCTCGCCACCATTTCGTTGAAGGCCAGGCCGAGCCGATGGCGCTGGCCCAGGCCAACCCAGCAGATCCGGGCCGGCAGTCCCTGGAAGGCGATCCGCTCAGCGGCCATGTCGAGCCAGCGATGGAGGTGCGGATCGTCGGGGATGAGCTCCTTCACCTTGGCATCGGTGCGGTAGATGTCCTCCGGATCGCCGGACAGGGCGCACCAGCGAAACGGGCCGATCCCCCGGCAGAAGAGCGGCCGGACATAAGCGGGCACGAAGCCCGGAAAGTCGAAGGCCCGGGCGACTCCCTCGTCCTTCGCGACCTGGCGGATGTTGTTGCCATAGTCGAAGGTCGGAACGCCCATCTCGCGATAAGCGAGCATCGCTTCCACATGGACCGCCATCGAAGCCCGGGCGGCACGTTCCACGGCGCTTGGATCGCGCTCGCGCATTTCGCGCCACTGCTCGACGCTCCAGCCGATCGGCAAATAGCCGTTGACGGGATCGTGAGCGGAGGTTTGATCGGTCAGCGCGTCGGGACGGATCCCGCGCTCGACCATTTCCGGCAGGATCTCGGCGGCGTTCCCGAGCAAGCCGACGGAGAGCGGCGCGTCCGCCTTGCTGATGATCTCCAGCGCTTCGTCGATGCTGGTGGCGCGGCGATCGAGATAGCGGGTCTCGAGCCGCTTTTCGATCCGGCTTTCCTGGCACTCGATCGCGATGCAGTGCGCCCCGGCCATCACCGCGGCGAGCGGCTGGGCTCCGCCCATCCCGCCAAGCCCGGCGGTGAGGATCCACCGCCCCTTCAGGTCGCCGCCATAATGCTGGCGTCCCATTTCGGCGAATGTCTCGTACGTGCCCTGAACGATTCCCTGGGTGCCGATGTAGATCCAGGAGCCGGCCGTCATCTGGCCGTACATCATGAGCCCCTTGCGATCGAGCTCGTTGAAATGCTCCCAGGACGCCCATTTCGGAACGAGGTTGGAATTGGCGATCAGGACCCGCGGCGCATCGGCGTGGGTGCGGAAGACTCCAACCGGCTTCCCCGACTGGACCAGGAGCGTCTGGTCCTCCTCAAGCCGCCGGAGGGTCGCGACGATCGCATCGAAGCTCTCCCAGTCGCGCGCCGCTCGTCCGATTCCGCCATAAACGACGAGTTCCTCGGGCGCCTCGGCAACGCGCGGATCGAGATTGTTCATCAGCATCCGCATTGCCGCCTCGCTCGTCCAGCTCCGGCAGCTGATCTCGGCGCCGATAGGCGCCTGGATGTGGCGGCTATTGTCGAGTCTTGAAGGCAAGGCTTCCCCCCGTCAGGTGTCGATTCCGGCGAAGATCCGGCGATCCGGACCGGGCAGGCCGATCCAGTAGCAGAGCTCGGCCGGCCGATTCACGCGCCAGACGCAAAGGTCGGCGGCCATGCCGGCGCTAATCGTGCCGACCTGGTTTGCCAAGCCCAGCGCCATGGCGGCGTTGCGCGTCATTCCGGCCAGCGCTTCCTCCGGAGTAAGCCCGAACAAGGTGCAGGCCATGCTCATCATCAAGGTCGGCGAAAGGACCGGCGACGTGCCCGGATTGCAGTCGGTCGCCACTGCCATCGGCACGCCATGGCGGCGAAGCCGCTCGACCGGAGGCCTTCGGGTCTCCTTGAGCGCGTAGAAGGCGCCGGGAAGAAGCACGGCAACCATTCCGGCGCTGGCCATCGCCTGGATGCCGGCCTCGTCGACATGTTCGAGATGATCGGCCGACAAAGCGCTATATTCGGCGGCGAGCGCCGCTCCGCTCAGATTGCTGAGCTGCTCGGCATGGAGCTTGATCTTCAGGTCCAGCGCTGCCGCCGCCTCGAACAGCGATCGCACCTCTTCGCGGGTGAATCCGATCCCTTCGCAGAAGGCGTCGACGGCGCTCGCCAGACTCTCGCGAGCGACCGCCGGGAGCAACTCCTCCACCGCCAGCCGGACGAACGCCGCCCGACGCTCGCGAAACTCGGGAGGCAGCGCATGGAGGGCGAGGAGGGTCCTTTCGACCCGCACCGACTCGGTCTCGCCGAGCGCCCTTGCCGCCCGAAGCATCTTTAGCTCGGATTCGACGTCGAGACCGTAGCCGGACTTGATTTCGACGGTCGTGACTCCGCCGCTCATCAGCGCCTTCAGCCGCGGGCGCGAGGCTTCGACGAGGCCATCGAGCGAGGCCTCGCGCGTCGCCTTCACGGTTGACACGATTCCACCCCCGGCCCGGGCAATCTCCTCATAGGTCACGCCTTGCAGCCGCTGCTCGAACTCGCCCGCGCGATTGCCTCCGAACACCAGGTGGGTGTGGCAGTCGACGAGACCGGGGGTCACCCAGGCGCCGTCCAGCTTCTCGATCTGCCGCGCCTGATAACCGGCAAGCTCGGTTCGGCGTCCGACCCGGACGACCTTGCCGTCCTGGATGCCGATGGCGCCATTCTCGATCGCTCCGAACGGCGCCGGAACGGAAGGGTCCATGGTCGCGACATGGCAGTCGATCAGAAGCCGGTCCCACATGGCTCGCCTTCTAGGGCGATGCCGGTGTAAGGGCAAAGCATGAGCTGGAAATCCATCGCCGATCTAATCGCGGAGGGCAGCGCCGACCTGGCGCTGGTGGGGGCGCCGATGGAGGCGGGGTCGGTGACTCCCGGCCGCTGCGACCTCGCCCCCAAGACGATCCGCCGGACTTTGCGGCGCTTCAGCACTTATGACGTCGAGACCGGCCGTGAACTCGACCTTCGACTCCTCGACGCGGGCGATGCGGATGTTCGCGGGGTCATGCCGGCCGAAGGCTTCGGGGCGATCATGAACGCCGTGGCGCGCTGCACGACCGATCACCCGCTCACCCTGCTGCTGGGCGGCAACAACGCCGTCACCCGGCCGGCGGCCCACGCTCTGGGTGTGCCGCTGGACAAGGTCGGCCTGATCACCCTGGATGCTCATTTCGACCTGCGCGAGACCGATGGCGGATTGCTCAACGGCAATCCGGTTCGGGCGCTTCTGGAAGACGGCCTGCCCGGAGCGAACATCTGCCAGGTCGGCCTGGCGCCTTATGCGAATACCGCCAAGATGCACGCCGATGCGATGGCGGCCGGAATCGGCGTCTGGACCATCGCCGACTGTCGGAAGCAGGGGATTGCTCCCGTCCTCGATCAGGCGCTCGGGCGGCTCGCCCATGTCGACGCCGTGATGGTCGACTTCGACATCGACGTGATCGACCGTTCCCAATGCCCCGGCGCCCCGGGGGCCCGCCCAGGGGGAATGCCGGTCGACATGTTCTTCGAAGCGGCGCGCCGGCTTGCGTCCCGTCCGCAGGTGAAGCTGGTCGACCTGACCGAATTCGATCCCAGCCTCGACCTCAGCGACATCACGGCGCTGACGGCCGGCCGCTGGGTCTGCGAAATCCTGGCCGGCTACGCGTCCCGAGTGCGTTAGGCCGGATTCTCCGGCTCGATCGGCTCGGCCGTCACGACCGTTACGGTCGGCGCCTTGTCACTGGCCGTCGCTTTGGACTTCGACCCCGCGGCCGCCGGCGCCGCTCCAGCGACGAGGCTCTCGAGCGTTGAGCCATCGAAACCCAACTCCTTCATCAGACCATCCACGATCGGCGCCTGCGCCCGGTAGCGCAGAGCGGCGGCCACCGCGCTGGATGCGAGATTGCCGTTCGCCGCTTCGTCCCCACCGCCGCTTGCACCCCCACCCCCGGTGAGGCCGTCCACCTGAACGATCTTGATGCTGTCGATGGCCTCCAGCGGCTTGGCGGCCTCCCGAACCACTTCGGGGAGCACCTTGAGCAGAGCGAGCTTGGTCTGAAGCGAAATCTGCTCGGACGAGAGCAGGTTGGCGGCCTCGTTGATTGCCCGCTGGCCAGCCGCTTCGACTTCGAACCGGACCCGAGCGGCCTCCGCACGCAGCTTTTCGGCTTCCGACTGTCCGCGGGCCTCCTCGCGCGCGGCTTCGGCCCGGTCCGCCGCGGCCTGCTTTTCCGCCTCGGCCTGCACTCGAAGGGCGATCGCCTGGCGCTCGGCCTCCTTGGCGGCTTCGATCAGCTCGATCCGCTTCGCGCGATCGGCGATTTCGGTTTCACGGGCGGTGGCGACGCGTTCCTCCGCCGCAACCGCCTCCGCCCGCGCCTTGTCGGCTTCGGCCTTGGCCTGGCTTTCCTCGCGGCTCTTGTTCTGGACGGCGATCTGCTGCTCCTGGCGGGCAATCTCGACGGCTTGCGCCTGCGCAATCTTCGCCTGCTCGACGAGTCGGCTGGCCTCGATCTGGGCGGAATCGATCTTCTGCTTGGCTGAGATTCGGGCCTCTTCGGCTTCACGCTGCCTCGCCGCCTGCTCCTGAGCAACTTCCGCCACCTGGGCGGCGCGGCGGACTTCGACCTCGCGCTCCTGTTCCAGTCGGGCGAACTCAACCTCGCGGGCAATCTCCAGGCTGCGCCGCTCAGCGTCCAGGTTCTTGGCTTCGATCTGAACCCGAGTTTCCTGTTCGATGTCGTTGCGCGTCTTCTTGCGGAGCTCGATCTGCTCGGTGAGTTTCGTCAATCCTTCCGCGTCGAAGGCGTTGTTGGCATTGAAATGCTCGATCGAAGTCTGGTCGAGGCCGGTCAGCGATACCGACTCGAGCTCGAGGCCGTTCATCGCCAGGTCGGCTGACGAGACCTGCTGAACCTTCTGAACGAACTCGGATCGCTGCTCGTGCAACTGGCTCATCGTCATCCCGGCCGCGACCGAGCGAAGCGCGTCGACGAACTTGCCCTCGATCAATTCCTTCAAACTCTCCGGCTGCATAGTGCGAAGGCCGAGCGTCTGGGCCGCAATGGCGATGCTGTCGCGATCCGGCCGGACCCGAACATAGAATTCGGCCTTCACGTCGATCCGCATCCTGTCGGAGGTGATCAGGGCATCATTATTCTTTCGCTCCACCGCGAGCCGAACGGTGTTGAGATTGACGGGCATGGTCTCGTGAAGGACGGGAAGAACGAGAGCGCCGCCGTTGATCACGACCTTCTCGCCGCCGAAGCCGGTTCGAACGAAACCGATTTCCTTGGTTGCCCGTCTGTAGAGCCGGGTGAATATCAATCCGATGGTCAGCAGTGCGGCAAAGATGATGCCTGCGTAGATCCCGATCTCCATCATCCGAACTTCTCCTTCTAGCGGCTCAGCGCCGGTCGATCCTCGGCCGGGGCAAGCAGCGGATTGACGTCGGGAAGACCGAAGAACGTCTCTCCCTCACGCCGGACGAGTAGTGCCGTCGCGCCGGCGGCGATCGATTCGTCATCGTTGGTCGGCTCGATCATCACGTAGTGAACCTGGCCATGAACGTCGCGGACCCGCCCTCGCGCGGGCGATCCGCGCCGAGCCAGCCCGACGACGATTTCGGCACGCTTTCCCAGCAGATTGTCGAGGCTGACGGCGGTGGTCTCGTCTCTGGGAAGAACCTGCGCGAGCCCTCGAGCGCAGATCCCGGTCAGCGGCAGCGATCCCGCGAGGGCACCCGCCGCTGCCAGCCAGGGTGAGAGCGGCGCGCCAGCGAGAGCCTCCGCCAGCTGCTGAATCGCGAGTCCGGTGAGCCCGAACAGGGCGAGAAGAACGACGAGCAGGATCAGGAGCGGAACGGTCCCGATACCGAGCCAGGTGAGGAGATCGCCTCCTTCAGCCTGGATGTCTCCAGCGCCGTCGAGGTGAACCGCGCCGGCGCCAAGACCGATCGCTTCGGCACCGCCGATCATCAGCATGAGAATCAATGCGACGGAGAAAGGCAGATTCTCCGGCAAGAAGAAGAAATCGAGCACGCCCCCTCCGACGAATCGCACTCTACTCAAATTACGCGAAATTACCTAGTCGGATCGGACCGTTGGCCCCGTTACCAGCTCTTCTGCAATGATCCGGGATTGCCACGGCCGAACGGCTGCTTCATTTGCACGCCCATGATTCAGGCCGACGGGCTTACTCACGCCTTTCGAAAGGCGATGCGTCGGGTGGCGTCGACCGTCAACGTCATCAGCATCTGCGTCGAAGGTCAGCCGATGGGGATCACCGCAACCGCGGTTTCCCCGATTTCGATGGATCCGGCGAGCCTTCTCGTCTGCATCAATCGGGCCGCCTCGGTCCATGGCTCGATGGAGGGCGTGACTCACTTCCGGGTCAATGTGCTTCACCGCGAGCAGGAGGATGTGGCGCAGCTCTTCGCCGACCGGAGCCGACACGCGCTTCGGTTCCTTTCGGGATGGGACATCGACGCGCCGGGAGCGCCGCTTCTGACGGAGGCTCAGGCGACGATCCTGTGTCGCCGGATCGACAGCCACAGCTTCGGAACTCACAGCATCTTCATCGGCCTCGTCGAGGAGGCAACCGCTCGGGACGGTATCGACCCGCTCATCTACCTTGACGGCCGCTATTGCGGCGCGAACGGATGAACCTACTTGGCGAACAGCTTGCCGGGATCGCTCATCGCCTTGATTTCGAGCGCGTTGCCGGAGGGATCAAGGAAGAACATGGTCGCCTGCTCGCCGGGCTGACCTCGGAAGCGGATGTTCGGCTCGATCACGAAATCCACGCCGGCGCTCTTCAGGCGCCCGGCGAGGCTTTCCCATTCCGCCATCGGCAGGACGGCACCAAAATGGGGAACCGGAACATCGTGGCCGTCGACAGGGTTGGAGTGCCGGCGCGGCTCCATGCCGGGAGCCAGATGAGCCACGATCTGGTGACCGAAGAAATCGAAGTCGATCCACTCGTCGGCGCTCCGTCCTTCCGGACAACCAAGCAGGGTGCCGTAGAAATGACGCGCGGCTTCGAGATCGTGAACCGGAAAGGCGAGGTGAAAGGGCGGCAGCGACATGGGCCCTCCATAGCGCTCCGCGAGGCCGGAAGGGAGCCCAAGCTTGCGGCCAGCCGTGGCCGCTCTGCGGCGCTCGGGCTTGAGGTTGCGGCGAATTGGTGATTCCTGGAGGCATGGGGATGGAAGCGGGGCGCAGTCAGTCGAGGATCGTCGCGATCATTGTCCTGTGCGGAGCACTGGTTTCCGGCTGCGTACCGCGCACGACCCAGGGACCGTCTCCGACCGGGCCGGCCGCACCCCCGCCCAGCTATACCACGGTGGGCCTCGAAACGGTCATGGGCAGCACCGCGCGCGCCCTGATCGCGCAGTTCGGCACGCCGGATCTGGACGTGAGGGAAGGCAGCGCACGCAAGCTCCAGTTCCTGGCCCCGGTCTGCGTTCTCGATGCCTATCTCTATCCCCGCGGCAGCGCCGAGCCGGTGGTGACCCATGTCGACGCCCGATTGCCGGACGGCCGGGCGATGGACCGGGCCTCGTGCGTGGCCGCGCTCAATGCGGGGCGTCGGTCGCGCTGATCCGATTAAGAGCCCATTGCGCCGCTTCGGCGACGACGGGATCGGGATCGTGGACCAGAGCTTGAAGCGGCGGGATCAGGTCGGGCAGGCCGCTATTGCCGGCAGCGATGGCCGCGTTGCGGACCATCCGGTTGCGGCCGATCCGCTTGATAGGTGAGCCGGCAAAAACCCTTCGAAAGGCGGCATCGTCCAAGCGTAGCAGGTCTCCAAGTTCCGGAGCGGCCAGTTCGGCGCGCGGCAGGAAGGCCTTGTTCGCTTTGGCGGCATCGGCGAAGCGGTTCCAGGGACAAACTGCAAGGCAGTCGTCGCAGCCATAGATGCGATTGCCTATCGCCGATCGGAATTCCTCCGGGATCCGCCCCTTATGCTCGATCGTGAGGTAGGAGATGCAACGTCGGGCATCGAGCCGGAAAGGTGCCGGGAAAGCGTCTGTCGGGCAGGCGTTCAGGCAGCGGCGGCAATTTCCGCAATGACTGTCGTGGACCTCGTCCGGCTCGAGCTCCAGGGTCGTGTAGATCGCTCCGAGGAAGAGCCAGCTGCCATGTTGCCGGCTGACTAGATTGGTGTGCTTGCCTTGCCAGCCGAGGCCCGCAGCGGCCGCCAGCGGTTTTTCCATGACCGGGGCCGTATCCACGAAGACCTTGAGCTCGCACTTCGCCGCGTCGACGAGCCAGCGAGCAAGCGCCTTCAGGGCCTTTTTGACGACGTCGTGATAATCGGCGCCCTTCGCATAGACGGAGATTCGGCCGTGCTCCGGACTGCCTGCGAGCGCCAGCGGATCGCCGGCGGGTGCATAGCTCATTCCGAGGGAGATGACGCTCTTCACCTCGGGCCAAAGCGAAGCCGGAGAGCTCCGGCGAACCGCTGTTTCCTCCATCCACAGCATGTCGCCATGAGCCCCCGAGTCCAGCCATTCCCGAAGTCGCTCACCGGCAAGCGGAGCTGCGTCGGCGGGCGCCACACCGACACTGGAAAAGCCCAGTTCGACGGCTTTCTCCTCCAGTAGTTCCCGCAGGTTTGGCTTGCCTTTCAACACTTTCTCGCTCTACCACCTCAGCCGTCCATGGGGGAGGGCCGAGTGCAGCTAGCTATAGAGGCCAAGGGCCTTTTCAAGGCGTTCGACGGCAAGCCGGCTGTCCGCGGCATCGACGTCGCCGTTCCCGAAGGCAGCATTTACGGAATTCTCGGCCCCAACGGCGCTGGCAAGACGACCACCCTCAGGATGCTGCTCGGGATCATCGAGCCGGACGAGGGAAGCCGAACTCTCCTCGGACATGAGCGGCCGCTCGAGGCGGCGAAGATCGTCGGCTACCTGCCCGAGGAGCGAGGGCTTTACCCGGCCATGACGACGAGAGAGGCGATCGCCTTCATGGGCGCACTGCGCGGCCTTCCGCTCGACATTGGCCGCAAGCGAGCCGAAATCCTGCTCCGGGACAACGGCCTGGGCGATTATGTCGAGAAGCCGATCAGGAGCCTGTCCAAGGGGATGGCTCAGACGATCCAGCTGTTCGGAACGATCGTCCACCGGCCGAAGCTGGTCGTCCTCGACGAGCCTTTTTCCGGACTCGATGCCATCAATCAGGGGCGGCTCGAGCAGCTGATCCGGGAGGAAGCAGCGGCCGGAACGACCATCATCTTCTCCACGCACGTCATTCACCATGCCGAGCGGCTGTGCGAGCGAGTCGCGATCATCGCCGGGGGACAGATTCGGTTCGAAGGCTCGGTCGCCGAGGCCCGCGACCGGCTCCGGCCGCAGGTCCGGCTGCGAACGCGCAGCGTCGATGGTCCATGGCGCTCGGCGCTTCCGGCCGACTCGCAGCTCCTTCAAGGCTTCTGGGAATTCGAGCTGCCGAAAGAGGGTATCGAACCCTTGTTGAAAGCGCTGATCGAAGGCGGCGCCGGAATCGAGGAATTGTCGATCGAACGTCGCGGTCTCCACGACGCGTTCGTCTCGATTGCGGGCGAGGCCGCCGCTCGCCAGATGCAGGAAAGTCAGCTCGAATGGGGAGAGGCGGCATGATGAGCGTGTTCGAAGCCGCCTGGGTGATTGCCCGCCGGGACTTCGTCGCGAGCGTCTACTCGCGCAGCTTTCTCCTCTTCCTGCTGGCACCGGTGGTGATGCTGGTCTTCGTCTTCGGCTTCGGGCAGATGGTCGAGGATGCGGAGCGAAGCGCGTCCCAACCGGTGGTGGCCGTCGTCGGCGATAGCGAAACGGTGGAGCGGCTCGAAGAGGCTCGGCAGCGGCTGACTGCAAGTCTCTCGCCTCAGGCGCTCCCGAGGCTCCGGCCGGTTCAGCCAGCCGAGAATGTCCCTGTTCAGGCGGGCCATCTGCTTGCCGAGGAAAGCGCAGGCTATTCGGCTGTTCTGAGCGGCACGATCGAGCGGCCGGTGATCACCGGCCCGTCACGTGTGGACAACGGGCTCGGTCGGCGCCTGCAGCTCATCATCGACGAGGCCCGGCGAACGCAGGCGCTTGAAGGTGCCGGGCTGAGCGTTGCCGCCGCGCCGGCTGAGCGGGTCGTGACCCACCAAGCCGCAGGCAGCCTGCAGATGCTTCGGCGCCAGCTCGCCGCTCTCGGCCAGGGCCTGATCTTCGCGGTCACATTGATGCTCGCGACGCTGCTTCTGTCGAACCTCGTGGAGGAGAAGTCCAACAAGGTGATCGAGGTGCTCGCGGCATCGATACCGCTCGATTCGGTCTTTCTCGGCAAGCTGATCGCCATGCTCGGAGTCTCGAGCGTGGGATTGCTGCTGTGGGGCGGAATGCTGGCTCTTGCCTATCTCTTCGTTCAGGTGATCCAGGATTGGATGCTCGTCCCCGATGTCTCTCCGGCCGTAGGCTGGCCTGTCTTCATCCTCCTGATCCTGCTTTATTACGGCACCAATTTCATGCTCCTGGGCTCGCTCTTCCTGGGTATTGGCGGCCAGGCAAGCAACATTCGCGAGATCCAGACCGTGTCGATGCCGGTCACCCTGCTGCAGGTCGGCGTGTTCCTGCTCGCGATGACGGCCGCGGGCTCGGAGAATGACCTGCTCGTCTGGTTCGGCCACCTGTTCCCGTTCAGCTCACCGATGACGATGATCGCCTATGCAGCCCAGTATGAGATGCTCTGGCCACACCTGCTCGCGCTCGCGTGGCAGGCGCTTTGGGTTGTCCTGATCATCCGCATATCGTCACGCCTGTTTCGTCGGACGGTCCTGAAATCCTCTTCGGGCGGAGCCTTTTTCGGTCTCAAGAAGAAGCAGGAACGCCGCAGCGCCGCTGCCGAATGATCAGGGCTCGGGTGGAACCGGGCCGATCTGCTGCCACAGTTCGATCTTGATCCCGTCGCAGTCGAGTATCCAGGCGAACCTGCCATAGTCCTCGTCCTGCCGTCCCAGGATCTCGATTCCCTTTTCCCGAAGCTTGCTGATCATCGCGTCGAGATCGTCGACGCGCAGGTTGATCATGAACTCGGCCGTCGAAGGCTGCATGTATTCGGTCGTCGCAGCAAAGGGGCTCAGAAGGCTGTAGGCATCGTTGCCAGCCTCGAGGCTCCAGGGAAACACCGCGCCATAGTCGCTGCCGATGCCGAGCATGTCCTCGTACCATCTCTGGGTACGATCAGGGTCCGCGACCTTGTAGAAGATTCCTCCGAGACCGGTGACCTTCGCCATGAAGCGCCTCCTCACGTCGCGGGCGCACGTTCGCGCTCCTGTTCGACTCTTAAACCTGCCTTAGCGCTCAGTCCAATGGTCGATGTCGGCGGAGCCCATCATAGGAGTCGCGAAATGGGAGCGCCGAAGGGGAGGGGTCAGGTGGAGTAGATCTGCCGCGCCGCTTCATCGAGCGCCTTCATTGCGAGCCTGTAGGGGAAGGGGCCGTGACTGATACGGGCAACACCCACTGCCGCCACCTGGGCTGTGGACGGAGCGCCAGGGAAGGCCATGAAATTGACGGGCAGAGTCGAAAGGGAGCAGATCCGCTCGAGAAGGGTAAGATCCGCCAGGCCGGGCACGAAGAAGCCGCTTGCCCCCGCTTCGGCATAGGCTTGCGCCCGCTCGAGTGCTTCGTTCACCTTGGCTTCGTCATGGGTGTCGGCCCTGGACTTCAGGAAGATGTCGGTGCGCGCGTTGATGAAGAAGTCAGGTCCGACGGCAGACCGGGCAGCGCGAAGGCGCGCCTGCTGCCGCTCGATCGGGTACAGTCCTTCGCCGCCGACAATCTGGTCCTCGAAATTGCAGCCGATCGCCCCGGATTGGGCAAGCCGCATCATGTTGGCGGCAAGCTCTTCTGGCTCGGCCGCATAGCCGCCCTCGAAGTCGACGCTGACGGGCAAATCCACCGCTGCGGCGATCCGGGCAGCGTTTGCCAAAGCGAGTTCGATCGGAAGCGCCTCGGAATCGTCAAAGCCAAAGGCGGCGGCGACCGAAGCACTTCCGCTGGCGATCGCTTTCGCGCCTGCCTCGGCCACGACCTTCGCGCTGCCTGGATCCCAGGCATTGTAGAGGATGACGGGTTCCCCTTTGCGGTGGAGCGAAGCGAAGGCGGCGGCTTTGTCGGATCGCGTAGGCATGGTGCTTTCTAGCGCGCTCGGTCGCCGTCGTCCTCCCGTTCCTTGCGATCAACATTCGCCTATTGCTGAGCGATCCGACGCGAGGAGACGATCCGGTTGGCGGCGTCGGTCACCACCTCGAGCAGGTTTCCGCTTCGATCGGTTACTCGACGAACCGTCTGACCGGCGCTGTTCACCGTTCGCGAAACCTCGGTCAATCCGGCCCGGGCGAGGTCGAGCACCTGGCCGTTCTGAAGCAGGTTGCTGGCCACTCCGCCGACCGTGCTGACGGTGTTGTTGGCCACTCCGCCCACGGTGTTCACCGTGTTGTCGACAGTGGAGAGCAGCTGGGTGACGATCTGCGGATTGTTGTCGAGTGTCTGCAGAGTGCGCTCGATGATCGCCCGCACATTGTCGAGGCGGACGATCAACGTCGCCTGAGCTCGGACGCCGCGAATGTCGATCTTCACATTGTCGATCCGGGCATTGGCTCCGGCGGTGAGCTGAAGGAGATTGGCGAGCCTGGCGTCGAGCGCCAGGTCGACCTGGAGGTTGTTGACCTCGATCGTGAGCTGCTCGACGGACAGGTTGGGAACGTCGAGCAGCACGTCCGGCTGATCGCCCGAACTCATCGCCTGCTGCGCGAGCGGCGAGGGGGGCGAAGGCTGCTGAGCGTCGCGCTGCTGATTGCGCTGGGCGGCGGCGGGCGTGGCGATCAACAAAGCGGCGGCGGCCGCTGCCACGGCAACCTGTTTCATAAGCATGGACTCCTCCCTGTTTCGGAGCCTCAACGTCGTTGCGGGTCGGCGGTTTCCGGCGGTTGCGGATTTTGGCGGGGATCCGCAACTCGCGCCTCGGCCACAACCCGGAGGTCGACGTTCCGATAGCGCTGCCGCGCATTGCCCGCGGGCTTGTCCACCCGGACCTCGCTTCCCGGTCCGCCGCGCACCTCCAGCGAAGCCTCGCCGCTCCGTTCGATCCTGACGTCCCGAGCGCTGACTCGAGCGTTGAGCTGAATGTCAGGCGCCGCTGCTTGACCGACGGCCAGGATCAGGATCGACAGGAACATTGGACCTCCCTTAGTGAACGAACCGAGCGACAACGTCGCGATAGGAACGGCTGACCTTCACCTGGGCTCCGCTGTCGAGCACGAGGAAGCATTCGCCATTGGTGTGCGGCTTCACCTGCTTCACCTGATCCAGATTGACGATGGTGGAGCGGTGAACCCGCTGGAATCTTCGCGGATCAAGGCGCTTCTCCAGGTCCTTCATCGTCTCGCGAAGGATCAGCGTATTGTCCGCGGTCTTGATGCACATATAGTCGCCCGCGGCTTCCACCTGTTCGATCGAATCGACATCCACCCGGAAGATCTGACCGCGATCCTTGATGTTGATCATCTTCTCGTAGCGGTTCGACGAAAGGGCATCTTCGCCCGCCTCGACATTCTCCATCGCCTCGGGCGCCACCTCGGCGAGCACTTCCTTCAGTCGATCGACCTCCTCGACTCCGCGTTTCTCGGTGAGGCGCTGCCGAACCCGGTCGAGCGTGTCCGCAAGCCGCGATTCCTCCACCGGCTTCATCAGATAGTCGACGGCCTGAGCCTCGAAGGCGCGAAGCGCATGGTCGGAATAAGCGGTGACGAAGACGAACAAGGGCGGTTCGATCTCCATCAGCCCCTGGATCACGGAAAAGCCGTCGAATCCGGGCATCTGGATATCGAGAAAGGCGAGGTCCGGCTTGTGAGTCTTGATGCTTCGGATCGCCTCGCGCCCGTTCGAGCAGGTGTCGACGATCTCGACATCCTCATGTGCCTGCAGGCGCAGCTGAAGACCCTGGATGGCAAGCGGTTCGTCATCGACCAGGATAGTGCGAATGGTCATTTCGGCTCCTCGAACTCTTGTACTTGAAACGGTATCTCGATGAAAACGCGGAAGCCCCCTGTGATCTCTGACTGTGTCTCGAAGCGGTGGTTCTCGCCATAGGCCTGAGCCAGGCGGTCCCTTATGTTCGCCAGGCCGACGCCGGTCGATTCCGCGGCCCGCTTCCTGTACTGCGCATCGGCGCCAGGACCCGTGTCGGAGACGCTGATCATCACCCGATCCACCCTTCGGTGCACTTCGATCGATATGTCCGCCCCCTCCTCCTGGGGAGTCACCGCATATTTGATGGCATTTTCGATCAGCGGCTGGAGCAACAACGACGGCAGCAGCGCCCGGTTGCAGCTCGGGTCGATGTGGAAATGCGGCCGAAGGCGATCCTCGAATCGCATCTTCTCGATCTCGAGGTAGAGCTTCAGGGTCTCGATCTCCTGTTCGATCGTGACCAGCCCGGTCGATTCGTTGACCAAGGTATAGCGCAGGAAGGAGGAAAGGCGGGACAGCATCGCATTGGCCCGCTCGGTCTGCTTCAGGAGGACCAGCGTCGAGATGGAGTTGAGCGTGTTGAAGAGGAAGTGGGGGTTGAGCTGGTAGCGCAGCATGGCGAGCTGGGCGTTCGAGGCCTGGCTTTCCAGCCGGAGCAGCCGGTCCGATTGTTCCTCGAGAAGCAGGTAGAAGTTGATGCTGTAGTAGAGTGCCGACCAGGCGACGAGCAGCGAGACGGTGAACAGGATGGCGCCAAGGAATCGGAGGCCGCCGATCTTGATTTCCGGATCGACGAACGTGGCCACGCTCCACGTCTCGATCATCGAAAAGGCGGCGGCGGCGACGATCACGATCAGGATGGTTCCGACCCAGGTGTAGAGCGGCCTCATTCGGATCAGCCGGCGATAGGCGGCTGCCATCAGGAGAGTGATCGAATAGCCGGTGGCGGTAAGCAGCAAGGTGTGGAGCAGATAGGCCCAGCCCATCGCGTTGCCGATGCCGGACAGGGTGCGAAGCACGAAATAGCCTGCCCAGCCGACCGACTGTAGCGTCCAGAAGGCCCGGTTCTTGTCCTCGAAGAAGGGGCGGCCGCGAAGCCCCAAGGGGTTCCACTTTCCCGAGGCCTGGCGCGGAGCGGGCGCGGCCACCTGTATCGCGCTATCGGGCACCATTTCCTTCTCTTGCCACGCTCTCTCTAGCCGGAAGGACGACCATCGACCAGTCGCCCTCGTCGGTTACATAGGTGGCGATCGCCCGCTGCACATCGGCCGGAGCAAGGGACCGGTAGTCGGCAAGATAGGAGCGCACGGACTCGATCTCCTGCGGGCTGTCGATCCAGTTTTCCAGCGCCTCGATCCAGTAGGCGTTTGTCGCCAATCGGCGTTCGATGCCACGGATCACGGGCGCTTGTGAGCGGATGAACTCCTCCTGCGAGACGGGCCGGGCGCCAAGATCGGCGACGATCTCGCGAGCCGCCCGGAAAAAAGCAGGGACGTTTTCCGGCCGCACTTCGGCCGACGCGTAAAAGATGCCCCAGTTCGAAAAGGTCTCGGAGCTCAGATGCGCAGCGCTCGGCGAGTAAGTGGCGCCTTCGGCCTCTCGCAGGCGATCGAACAGCCGCGCTTGGAACAGATTGCCTGCCAAGGCGAGCGCCCGCCTTTCCCGGATGCGATCAAGGCCGCCGAGAGTGGACCAGCCGATCATCGCGAAGGCCTGGTTCGGATCGCCCTCGTGCGTGAACCGGCGCGGCTCGGAATCGGCGGCCGGAGGTCGGAGCGCCGCGGGGTCAGCGGCTGCGGCCGCTTCCGGACGAGTCGGCAGGGCGGCCACGGTGGGGAGCATAGCGGCGACGGCTGAATCCAGCTGGATGTCGCCGACGATGATCGCGTGAACGGGGCCGGCGGCAAGCCGCGGAGCGAAGAAATCGCGGAACTGATCGACCGAGACGCTCGCCATCTCCTCCCGCCCGATAGGACGCCAGCGCTCGTCATTGGGCCGGATCACTCCGCCCATTTCCCGCTGGGCGCGCGCCGAGGCGGACGTGAAATGGAGGTCGAAGCTCTCCACGGCGGCGGTTCGGAACCGCTCGAACAAGGCGGCATCCCAGCGCGGGTGAGTGAGCTTGGTGACGAGCAGGCGCAACTGGTCGGACAGGTCTGCCGGGTTGGTCTGGCCGCTGAGAACGAAAGCGTCTTCGTCCACCCCGAAGGCCAGCCCCATACGGCGGCCGGTCAGGAGTCGCTCCATGGCATCGAGATTGAGATCCGCCAGTCCGGACGGACCGACCAGGCCGGCAAGCCAGGTCAGCGAGGGCTGATCCGGAGCGACTCCGCTCAGGCCGCTGCCGAAGCGAAGTCGAACCAGCACCGACCCCCGGTCAAACTCGGTCCGTTTGAACGTAAGCGTCGACCCGTTCGCGAAGCGGACGATGGTGACGTCGAGATCCTCGATCCGCTGGCGCGAAACTTCCCGTCCCGGAGAGCCCAAAGGCGGCAGGTCGTCGAAGCTGACGCTTCGTTCGATTCGGCGAGTGGCGGGGGCGGCCGACTGAGCCGCGGCCAATGCCTCAATCATCGCCTCCTCGCCGCCCTCCACCGGCTGCGGAGTTATCAGCAGCATGCGCGGGCCGGAGCCCTCGAACAGCGCCCGCATGGCCGCCTGGACCCGTTCCGGAGTCATCAGGGGAACATTGCGCTCGAAATTGGCGAGCACCGTCTCCGCGGTGGCGACCACGTTGAGATCGTCGACGGCATTGATCAGCCGGTCGGCATGCACCTGTGACTGAACGGTGGCTTCGCCCTGAACGGCGGCGGTTGCGGCGGTGCGCAGGTTGCGGAGCTCGCGCTCGATCTCGGCCGGACTTGGCGGGGCGCGCAAGGCGTCGCTGATGATGGCGAAGCTTTGTTCTAGCGCCGGGCGCCAGCTGCCGTTTCGAGCCACGACCGAGAGCTGGGTGGTGTCCGCGATGTTGCGCGACCGGCTCGATCCGACTGAGGCGTTGATGAACGCCGATTCACCTCGCGCATGGGCCTCCAGGCGTCGGTTGATGATTCGCGACGCGAGCAATTGCTCGAGCGATCGGCGCTCGCGCTCGGTCGTATGCGGTTCGTGGCGATATGGGCGAAGCCACAGGATGGACGCCGTCGCCGGAGTTCCGGGATAAGCCAGGTTGGCGACAGGCCTGGAGGCTTCGGCGATCCGCCCATAATCTGGCTCCTCCGGCTCCGGTGCTCGCGATTGCCAGTTTCCGAAGCGGGCGCGGATCAGCGCTTCCATCAGGTCGGGATCGGCATCGCCGACCATGACGATGGTGGCTCGATCGGGGCGGTACCAGCGATGGTAGAAGGCTTTCAGGCCGTCGGCCGTCGCTGCACGGAGTGTCTCTTCGGTGCCGATCGTATCGCGATCGGCGAACCGCAGGCCCGAATAGAAGAGCGTTCGGCTCAAGTCGAAGATGCGCTGGCTGAGTTCGGGCCGGCGCGCCTTTTCGGCGAGCACCACAGGACGCTCGGCCGCCACTGCGGCGGGATCGAACCGGGCGCTCGACATCATCTCTGCGAGGATCCCGAGGCTGGTGTCGAGCGGTTCGCGCGCCGACTGGGGCAGGTTGAGGATGTAGACCGTCTCGGTCGGCGTGGTCCGGGCATTGCTGTCGCTGCCGAAATTGGCACCGAGTTCCTGCCAGATCTGGCGCGCTCGGCTGTCGGGATAATTCTCGGTTCCGCGGAACAGCATATGTTCGACGAAGTGAGCCCAGCCTCGTTCATGGTCCTGCTCGTGAAGCGCACCGGCGTCGATCCGGATCCGGATCGAGACCTGGCCGGCGGGCAGGGGATTGCGGCGGACCGCATAGCGCAAGCCGTTCGGCAGGGTGCCGAACCGCCAGGCCGGATCGCGGGCGATATCGCTGTCGCGGTAAAGCCAGTCCTCGCCTCCGCTCTGGGCGAAAGCGGGAGCGGTGAGGAGCAGGGCGAAGGCGAGCAGGAGCGAACGCAGCAGCAGGATCATTGCACCTTCTAGAGCCTGTTCGTCTGAGGCGTTCAACCTCGGAGGTGAGGCAGGGGATTTTTAGCGGCCGAAGGCCGCCGGTCCGGCGGCGGCGAATTGGACGGGGAATAAGCCGCGCCAGCCTTGACTCGGGCTGAATGGAAGCGGAACATATTGCGAACAAATGAGTCCGAGTCGCATGTCCGCTTCACCTGTCACCGACGATCGTCTCGCCCGCTTGCGGGCTCAGATTCACGCCATCGAAAATGCTGGCCGCAAGTCGGATCGGCCGAACCTGCCCTTCGGTCTGGAGGCGGTGGACAGCCGACTTGCCCAGGGTGGGCTGCCATTGAATGCCCTTCACGAGGCGGCGCCGGCGGCCCCCGTGCTCGGCGACGAGGCAGCGGCAACCCTGTTCCTCGCCGGCCTTGCCGCGCGCCTGTCGCGGGCGGAAGGAAAGGGACAGGTGCTCTGGGTACTTTCGCGGCGCGGTCTGTTCGCGCCGGCGCTGGCCCAGGCCGGGCTGACTCCCGACCGCGTGCTTTATGCCGAGTGCCGCGACGATTCGGAGGTTCTGAACGTGATGGAGGAATCGCTTCGCCACGGCAGTCTCTGCGCGGTCGTCGGCGAAGTCTCGCGCGCCGCCATGGCGTGCGCGCGCAGGCTCCAGCTCGCCGCGGAGGAGGGGGGCACCACTGCCTTGCTGCTCCGCCACTGGCGCAAGGCAGGAGGCGATCCGCTCGCTGCTCCGTCGAACGCCATGACCCGCTGGCGGATCGGTTTCGCTCCGAGCCGGCCGCTTGCGTCGAAGATGTCGGAAGGCGAGGACCATCCCGTCTTCGACCAGGCGGGCGGGGCGGCGGACGTCGAGTTCGGCCGTGCCCGATGGCGCGTCACTCTCGCCCGTCAGCGCGGCGGGCCGGGTCATGAATGGATATTGGAGGCTCCCGATGCCGAGGCTCGCCTCGCTCTTCCTGCCCGATCTGGCAATCGACCGGATCAGGCGGATGGAGCGGCCGCCATCGCCGCCTGAACCCAAGCCAGCCAAGGCCGCACGGCTCTTCGCCATTCAGGATCTGCCGTCGGGTGACCGGATCGCCGATTGTTCCTGCCCCCGCGGCGGCGGCTGGCGGCCGGGGGCGCGCTGGGCAAGGGAAAAGGAGAGCGAGGCTCTCCTGCCGCGGGCAGATGGTGCCGGAGCGCTCGTGACAGCGCATCGGCAGGGAAATCAGGACGTGCTCGCCGCGGTATCGCCGCACCCTCGTTCACTGGGCCTCGCTCCGGCCATGCCGCTAAGCAAGGCCCGAATCCTGGTTCCCGGCCTCGACGTTCGGCCGGCCGACCCCGAGGGTGACGCCGCCTGGCTCGCTCGGCTCGGACTGTTCGCGGCGCGCCGCTGGACTCCTCGCGCGGCTCTGTCGGGCGCCGACGGGCTCTGGCTCGACCTGACCGGGGTCACCCATTTGTTCGGCGGCGAACGGCGCATGTCCGAACGCATCCTCGCTTTCGTGAATCGGCTCGGGTTCACCGCCCGGATCGCCGTCGCCGGTACGCCCGCCGCTGCGCACGCGCTCGCCCGTTTCGGCGGCGATCCGCTCATCCTCTGCCCTTCGGGACGCGAAGCCGAGGCGATCGCGTCCATGCCGCTGGCGGCGCTTCGTCTCGACGAGTCGGTGCTCAACGCCGCTCATCGGCTCGGTCTGGAAAGAGTGAGCGAGCTGCTTTCGATGCCTCGAGCGCCGTTGCAGCGCCGCTTCGGCGCAACGCTTCTTCGGCGCCTCGATCAGGCTCTCGGCCGAGCGCCGGAGCCGTTCGATCCAATCGTTCCGGAAGAGCCTCCCTCGGTCCTGTTGCGCTTCATGGAGCCGATCGCCACCGCCGAAGCCATTGCCGAGGCGCTCGGCGAAGCCGTCCGCCGCCTCGTTCCCCTGCTTTCAGAAGCAGGGCTCGGTGTCCGGCGCCTGGCCTTCGCCTGCCAGCGGCTCGACAATAGCGAACAGCACCAGACCGTCAGTCTCGCCCGCGCAAGCCGGGACGGCGATCACCTGCACCGGCTTTTGTGTGCCAGGATCGAGAAGATCGAACCCGGCTTCGGGATCGAGCGTCTTCGGCTGCTGGCTGAGCGAGTCGAGCCGCTGGCGCCGCAGGCGATCGAAAGCGCGCTCGCCGGCGAGGACCAGCCGCCGGACCTCAGTCTGCTGGTCGATCGCCTCGTCGTTCGCCTCGGTCAGAATCGCCTGTTTCGACTGACCGCGCTCGAAAGCGACCTTCCGGAGCGAAGCGTCACCCGCGCCGGCCCGCTGGCGGAGACGGCAAGCTGGCCCGACTGGCCTCGTCCCATTCGCCTCATTTCGCCGCCGGAGCCGGTCGATCAGGTCCTGTCCGTTCTCCCCGACGGCGCTCCCTTGCGCTTCCGGTGGCGCGGCAAGGCCTATCGGGTCACTGCCGCTGACGGGCCCGAGCGCCTTTACGGCGAATGGTGGCGAAGCCCGACCGAGCGGGATTCCGTGCGGGACTATTTTCAGGTCGAGGCCGAAGAGGGCGCTCGCTTCTGGCTCTTCCGCAAGGGCGATGGCGAGAATCCCGTGACCGGAGCGATGAGCTGGCACATGCACGGAGTGTTCGCATGACCTATGTCGAGCTCCAGGCTGCAACGCATTTCAGCTTCTTGCGCGGGGTTTCCAGCGCGGAGGAACTGTTCTCGGCTGCGGCTCTGCTCGGTTATCCGGCGCTCGGAATCGTCGATCGCAACACGGTCGGCGGACTCGTCAAGGCGCTTAGGGCATCCGATGCCACCGGAGTGAGGCTCGTTGCCGGATGCCGCCTCGACCTGATGGACGGCAACTCGCTTCTGGTCTGGCCGGAGGACCGCGGCGCCTGGTCGCGCCTTACCCGGCTGCTTACCACCGGCAAGAATCGGGTGGACCGGAAAAAGGGTGAAAAGGGGCAATGCTTCCTCCACTGGGAGGATGTCGCCGCCTGGAGCGAGGGGCTGATCGCCGCGCTCGTTCCCGACGAAGCCGACCAGGTCACCGAAACGGCGCTCGCCCAGATGGCCGACATTTTCGGACCTCGCGGCCATCTCGCACTCACCCATCGGCGCCGCCCGGGTGAGGTGAAGCGCCTGCACGCGCTGGACCGGCTCGCCCGTCGCTACGGACTGCGCGGCCTCGCAACCGGTGACGTCCTTTACGACAGTCCCGCCAAGCGCATGCTCCAGGACGTCGTCACCGCAATCCGGGAGCATGTCACGATCGACGAGCTCGGCTTCCGACGCGAACGCTTCGCCGACCGCCATCTCAAGAGCCCGAAGGAGATGGAGCGCCGGTTCAGAGACTTTCCCGACGCGATCCGGGCCACCGCCGAGATCGCCGAACGGTGCACCTTCTCGCTGAGGGAGTTGAGCTACCAATATCCCGACGAGATCGTGATGACTCACCGCTCGCCGCAGAAGGCGCTCGAACGGCTGTCCTGGATGGCGCTGAACGGCCTGTTCGAAGGCAGGCCGCCGCAAGCCTATCGCAAGCTCCTGACCCATGAGCTGAAGCTGGTCGAGCGCTGGCGCTATGCGCCTTACTTCCTGACCGTTCATTCGGTCGTTCAATATGCGCGCAGCCAGAAGATACTTTGCCAGGGCCGGGGTTCGGCCGCCAACTCGGTCATCTGCTACGTCCTCGGAATCACCTCGATCGACCCCGTCGATCACAAGCTGTTGTTCGAGCGCTTCCTGTCCGACGACCGCGACGAGCCGCCGGACATCGACGTCGATTTCGAGCATGAACGACGCGAGGAAGTGATCCAGTGGATCTACGAAACCTACGGCCACAATCATGCCGCCCTGGCCGCGGTGGTGAGCCGCTACCGCACCCGCGGCGCGGTTCGCGAGGTCGGCAAGGTCCTGGGCCTGTCCGAAGATCTGACGGCTTCATTGTCGGGGCAGGTCTGGGGCTGGTCCAATGAAGGGATCGCTGAACGGCATGTCGCCGAACTTGGCCTCGACAGGGACGATCCGCGGCTCGCCTTGACGCTCGAACTCAGTCGGCAGCTGATCGGCACGCCCAGGCATCTTTCCCAGCATCCCGGGGGATTCGTTCTGACTCGCGACCGGCTCGACGAGCTCGTCCCGATCGAACCGGCGGCGATGGAAGACCGCCAGGTCGTCGAATGGGAGAAGGACGATCTCGAAGAATTGAAGATCATGAAGCTCGACGTTCTTGGATTGGGCATGCTCGGCTGCATGCGGCGCGCCTTCGATCTGCTCGCCGAGCATAAGGGGCAGCGCCTGACCCTCGCTTCGCCCGAGATGCAGAAGGACGATCCGGCTGTCTTCGAAATGATCTCCAACGCCGACACGATCGGCGTCTTCCAGATCGAGAGCCGGGCGCAGATAGCGATGCTGCCGCGCCTCAGGCCCAAGGAATTTTACGACATCGTCATTCAGGTGGCGATCGTCCGGCCCGGGCCGATCCAGGGCAACATGGTTCATCCCTATCTCCGCCGCCGGGAGGGAAAGGAGGCCGAGGAATATCCTTCAAGGCAATTGTACGAGGTCCTCCACAGGACCAAAGGCGTGCCGCTTTTTCAGGAGCAGGCGATGAAGGTGGCGATCGTCGGAGCCGGCTTTTCACCGGCCAAGGCCGACGCGCTGCGCCGCTCGATGGCCACGTTCAAGACGACCGGCGGAGTCAGTCATTTTCACGACGAGATGGTCGAAGGAATGGTCCGGAACGGCTATGACCGAGACTTCGCCGAGCGAACGTTCAAGCAGATCGAAGGCTTCGGCAGCTACGGTTTCCCGGAAAGCCATGCCGCCAGCTTCGCCAAGATCGCCTACGCTTCGTCCTGGATGAAGCATTACCATCCGGAAATCTTCTGTGCCGCACTGCTCAATGCCCAGCCAATGGGCTTTTACGCCCCGGCCCAGCTCGTCCGCGACGCCCTCGATCATGGCGTCGAGGTGCGTCCGGTCTGCGTGAGTTCCAGCCGCTGGGACTGCACGCTCGAACGAGGCGAAGGAAAATATCTTCCGCTTCGCCTCGGTCTCCGAATGGTCAGGGGACTGTCCAACGATCATGGTGCGAGGATTGCCGCCGCCGCCATGGACTCGCCTTTCCAGTCGGTCGAGGACGTGTGGCGTCGATCTGGCGTGCCGGTGGCGGCGCTCGAGAAGCTGGCCGACGCCGATGCCTTTCATTCGCTCGGACTCGATCGACGCCAGGCGCTATGGCGGGTGCGGGGATTGGGACAGGCGCCGCTGCCTCTGTTCGCGGCGGCCGAGGCGCGGGACAACGAACCGGCGGTGGCTCTCAATCCCCTGACCGAGGGACGCGAGGTGATCGAGGACTATCGCGCCGTACAGCTCTCGCTGCGCAATCACCCGGTCGCTTTCGTTCGTGTCGAACTGGAGCGGCAGGGCGTCGTCCCGGCCGCCCGGTTCCAGGAACTGAAGGACGGGGCGAAAGTCGCCGTTGCCGGGATCGTGCTGATTCGCCAGCGGCCGGGCGAAGGCAACGTTACTTTCCTGACGATCGAGGACGAATCGGGAATTGCCAATGCGATCGTCTGGCAGCGCATTTTCGAGCGCCACCGCCGGATCATCCTGGCCTCGCCGATGATCGCGGTGTTCGGCACCTTGCAGCGCGAGGGACAGGTGACGCATATCGTCGCCGACAGGATCGAGGATCTATCCGGGCTTCTTCGCCAGGTCGGCGAGCGTCCATTTCCGCACCGCACCGGCCGCGGCGACGGAGCTCGCAACGGCTTCGACCCGCGCCATCGGAATAGTCCTGCGCCCCCGGCCCTGCCGAGTCGGGATGGCGGCATGCGCCTGAAATCCCGTGATTTTCATTGATACCCCAAGAGCTTCCATCTGACGGCGAATCCGTTCATTGATAAGCGGGCAGTGTCGCCCCGAAGATCCTGGAGAGTGAAATGCGTTCCCCCGTCCTGTTCCTGATCATCGTCGCCCTCGCCGCTCCCGCTGGCGCCCAGCGTCTGGGCGAGCGCACGACATCCCCAGCCGACATGGCGGCGCAGATGCGCAACAGCTCGCCGGAGGAGGAAATGCGGCAGCTGATCGCCGCAGCGGAAGCGCATCCGCTCGGAACCACCGAGAATCCCGTCCGGGTCGCCGGCCCCGAAGGCGAACGCGCCTATCTCGCGCGGCTGCGTTGCGCCGACGGCTCGCCCGTCCGGATCGGGACGCGAAGCTCGGCCGGAATCGGGGCTTTCGGTTCGGTGGTCGCTGCCTATGAGGTCGCCTGCGCCGGCCGGTCGGGCCGGATCGTCTTCGACATGTACCAGGAAGAATATGTCGAGACTCGAGCGCCTGCGGGTTTCACCGTCGTGCGCTGAGCGCTTGTCCCGCTTCGGCCCGCCGCTATGACAGGCCCGATGTGGGCGGCGCTGCGATGGCTTGGTACAGGCATGTTGTTCCTCGCGGCAGCGCTCTGCTTCGCGCCGACCGTGGTTCCGCCTTTCCTCGACCGAATCTATTATGAAGGCCCGGCGAGCGACCATTTCGATGGCGAGCGCTTCTTCAATCCGGACGGCCCGGCGCCGCCGACGAGCCGGGGCCGCCGCAACTTCTTCAGCCGCTGGTCCACGTCGCAGGAACGTGCCGTCTGGCCGGATCATGTGCCGGTCACGCCCAGCGTCCCGCCCCGGCGGGTCGAGGGCGAGGAGATGCGCGTCACCTGGATCGGCCACGCGACCGTGCTGGTGCAGACGGCCGGTCTCAACATCCTTACCGACCCGATCTGGAGCGAGATCGCTTCCCCCTTTCCGCCGATCGGCCCGAACCGGGTTCGAGCGCCGGGCGTTCGCTTCGACGACCTCCCGAAGATCGACCTCGTCCTGGTCAGTCACAACCATTACGACCATCTGGACCTGCCGACCCTCCGCCGGCTCTGGGAACGCGATCGGCCGCTGGTCGTCACCAGCCTCGGCAACGACACTATCCTGCGCAACGCCGGGATCGAAGCCCGGGCAGCCGACTGGGGCGAAACCGTTGCCGTCCCGCGACCCTGCGATCCTCGATCCGGGACAGCCGATTGCGGCGCGCGTACCGAAGTGATCGTCGAGCGCAACCACCATTGGGGCTCACGCTGGTTCACCGATCGCAACCGAGCGCTGTGGTCGGCCTTCACCGTGCGTCTGTCCGGCGGCAACATCTTTTTCGCCGGGGACACCGGCTGGGGCGACGGCTCCTGGGTCCATGAGGCGGCGCGCAATGGTCCGTTCCGGCTCGCGATCATTCCGATCGGCGCCTACGAGCCGCGGGACTTCATGCGCAGCCACCATATCAACCCTGAGGAAGCCGTCGAAGTCTTCCGGATCCTCGATCCCGTGCGCGCGCTTGGAATGCATTGGGGCACGTTTCAGCTGACCTTCGAGCCGATCGACGAGCCGCGCCAGAGACTGGCCGCGCTCCGACTCGAGCGCGGGATCGCGCCCGACCGCTTCATCGCCACGGAGGCCGGGCAGACCTTCGCGGTTCCGCCGCTCGGCCGCTAGGCCGGCCCGACCCGAAAGGCGCAGATCTTGTTGCCTTCAAGGTCGCGGAAATAGGCGCCGTAAAAGGCCCGCGGCCCCTCCGGCGAGCGGAGACCCGGCGCCCCTTCGTCGGTTCCGCCCAGCTCCAGCGCCCTGGCGTGAAGGGCATCGACCTTTTCGCGGCTGTCCATGACGAGGGCGATCATGTTGCCATTGCCGGCGACGGCAGGCTCGCGATCATAGGGGCGAGTGAGCGCCAGACCGGGACGGCCCCAATCCGTGCCCCACAAGGTGAAGCCTCCGGCTTCCTCGCCGAATTCCATCAGCCGCCGAGCCCCGATCGAGCCGAGCAGGGCATCATAATATTCGCGCGCCTTCTCGATGTCGTTGGTGCCCAGAGTCGCATAGCCGATCATTCTTCCCCTCCCTCACATTCGCCCACCTTGCGGCCGCTCGAGCGGAGCTGGAGCGTCATCGTAGCCCCGTCGGGCATGGGGCTGCGCATGTTCATGCGCATCTCGTAGCTGGCCGGGCCGTAGCGGCCGATCATGTTTGCGGTGGCGTTCGGGCAGATCATCGTCCCGGTCAGCCGGCCCTCGAGCATCTGGAAATCGCGATACTGGCATTCGCTGCTCTGCTGTGCGGCCAGGAAGTTGGCGCTCGGCCGCTCCGCTTGCTCGGGTGAAATGCAGTGGCGCATCGAGGTTCGGGGCCCGACCATTCGATTCCTGACCTCGATCGGCAGGTTTGGCGCGCTCACGTCCAGAACTTCGCTCCTCACCTCCCAGAGGCCTGGCTCGATCTGCAGTCCGCCGAGTTCGGCGGCCACTTCTTCGACGGACATGTTGCGCGGCTCCTCGCCGCCGCCACAACCCGAGACCAAGGCTGCGGCGGCAGCGAAGGCACCGACCAGGCGCACTAGCCGACCGGTGTTTCGCTCTGGTTGGCGCCTTCGCCTGCGGGCGAACATTCGCCCGTGCGCCTTGCCGTTACGCGGGAAGCAATCTCCACATCTCCATCGGCTGACAGGGCCGTTCGAACGTTTCGAGTGAACTCTGCCGTCGAACCTTGCGACTGACCTTCGGTGGCGATGGCGATCATTCCGTCCAGCCCCTCGCGCCTGCAGTCGAGAGTGACGTTCACTCGCCCATTTCGCACATAATAGGTGCCATAGTCGCAGTCATAGCCTTCGCCTGCGAAAAAGGCCGGCGGGAGCCGGTCGCCCGGGCCGACGCAAAGGCTCTCGGTGGCTCGGTCTCCGACCGCGGCGCTGATCCTGGGCTCGCCCTCGTCGACTGATCGGAATGCAGTCACCTCGGTGGCAAGATCCCACTGGCCCGGTTCCGGAGCGGCAGTGCTCGTCATCGCCTCGTTCTTCTCGCCGCCGCCTGCCCCACCGCAGGCTGTCACAAGGAGCAACGGGATCAAGCCAAGAATTCGCATATCGACACCCCCTCTGCTGTTATCCAGCGAGCGTAACTCGGCCGGTCGGGAATCTCTACAGCAAAGAAAAGGCGCCGGGACCGCCCCGACGCCTCTTTCTTCAGGCGGGAACGATCAACCGCCGGCGGGGCAGTCCCCCACCCGGCGAGCGGTCAGGTTGCCGGTCATCCGCATTGCCTGATTTCCAGCGGCTCCGGGACCACCCTGCTGCTCCGTGCTGATCCGGGCCTGCATCGAATTCGACGTGTAGCTTCCTTCCATCGTCATCTGAGAGGTCGCTCCACCGGGTCCGCTGCAGGTGCCCCTCAAGCGGATGGTTCCGCCGGAGAAGGTGTTCTCGCTGAACTCGCAATTCTGATTGCCTTCGCCGCTGACCATGTCCCGGGCGGGATTGGCGGCGTCCTCCGGCGTCATGCACGAACGGTTTGTCTGCGGCTGCCCCATCATCTGCTGCATCTGATTGGCGACTTCCGGTGGCATTCCGGGAACGTCGATCTCGCTGAACTGGATCGTCGTTTCCCACTGGCCCGGCTGGAGCGCGACCGAGCCTCCTCCTCCTCCGCCGCCAGCTTGTTCGTTGCCATTCTGGCTACCGCAGGCGGCCAGCAGCAGAGCCGCTGTCGCAGCTATTGCTTGCCTCATCCCATTCCTCCCTTTCTGCGTGGCAATGGAAGGCGCACCGCGACGGCGGCAACCGGCACCCGCCCATCCAACGCTAGCGTTCCGCCGCGCCAATGACCATATGCAAACCATGGGTATCGCCATCCGCACCAGCCTCGCAGAACCCGACGGCGGCGAGCTTTTCGTCCCTCACCGCCCGCAGCGCCCGGAAAAGGCCGAAGGGGGCAAGAGGTTAAGGATCGAGTCCGACTATGAACCGGCGGGCGACCAGCCTCAGGCGATCGCCGAACTGGTCGAGCAGATCCGACAGGACGAGCGCACCCAGGTCCTGCTCGGAGTCACCGGCTCGGGCAAAACCTTCACCATGGCGAAGGTCATCGAAGCGCTTCAGCGCCCGGCTCTGGTGCTTGCCCCGAACAAGATCCTTGCCGCCCAGCTTTACGGGGAGTTCAAGAGCTTCTTCCCCGACAATGCCGTGGAATATTTCGTCAGCTATTACGATTATTACCAGCCCGAGGCCTATGTGCCGCGCTCCGACACCTATATCGAGAAGGAGTCGAGCGTGAACGAGGCGATCGATAGGATGCGCCATTCGGCCACCCGGTCGCTGCTTGAACGGGACGATGTCATCATCGTCGCTTCCGTTTCGTGCCTTTACGGCATTGGCTCGGTCGAGACCTACTCGGCCATGACCTTCAGCCTCAAGAAGGGACAGTCGGTCGACCAGCGGGAGATCGTGCGCAAGCTCGTCGCGCTCCAGTACAAGCGCAACGACCAGGCGTTCGCCCGCGGCAATTTCCGGGTCCGGGGCGACAATCTCGAAATCTTCCCGTCCCACTATGAGGACATGGCCTGGCGGATCGGCTTTTTCGGAGACGAGATTGAGGAGATCGTCGAGTTCGACCCGCTGACCGGCAAGAAGATTGCGAGTCTCGACTATGTGAAGGTCTATCCCAATTCGCACTACGTGACTCCGGGGCCGACTCTGAAGCAGGCGATGGAGGCGATCCGCCACGAGCTGGATGAACGGCTGAAGGAGCTTCAGGCCGAGGGCAAGCTGCTCGAAGCCCAGCGGCTTGAGCAGCGGACCAATTTCGATCTGGAGATGATCGCAGCCACCGGCTCGTGCGCTGGGATCGAGAATTACAGTCGCTTTCTGACCGGCCGGCTTCCCGGCGAGCCGCCCCCCACCTTGTTCGAGTTCCTCCCCGAAAACGCCTTGTTGTTCGTCGACGAGAGCCATCAGACGGTGCCCCAGATCGGCGCCATGGCGCGGGGCGATCATCGTCGGAAGATCACTCTTGCCGAATATGGCTTCCGGCTTCCGAGCTGCATCGACAACCGGCCGCTTCGCTTCAACGAGTGGGACGCGATGCGTCCGCAGACGGTCTGCGTCTCGGCGACACCGGGGTCGTGGGAGATGGAACAGTCCGGCGGAGTGTTCGTCGAGCAGGTGATCCGGCCAACAGGACTGATCGACCCGCCGGTCGAGATCAAGCCGGTCGAAGACCAGGTGGACGATCTGATTGCGGAGGCCAAGGAGACGGCACGCAAGGGCTATCGGACTCTCGTCACCACCCTCACCAAGCGAATGGCGGAGGATCTCACCGAATTCCTGCACGAGGCCGGCCTCAGGGTCCGCTACATGCATTCCGACGTGGAGACTCTGGAGCGGATTGAACTGATCCGCGACCTCCGGCTTGGAGTCTACGACGTGCTGGTCGGGATCAACCTGCTGCGCGAGGGCCTGGATATTCCCGAGTGCGGCCTGGTCGCCATTCTCGACGCCGACAAGGAAGGGTTCCTGCGCTCCGAGACTTCACTGATCCAGACGATCGGCCGTGCCGCGCGCAACGTCGAGGGCAAGGTGATTCTCTATGCCGACACGATCACCGGATCGATCGAGCGCGCACTCAACGAAACCGATCGCCGCCGCGAAAAGCAGCTGGCCTACAATGCTCAGCACGGCATCACACCGACCACGATCAAGCGGAACATCTCTGACATCCTTGCCGACGTGTCCCAGCGCGATGCGGTGCTCGTCGATACAGGCGACGAAGAGGCGCCGCACCTCGTCGGCCACAACCTTCGGGCCTATGTCGAGGATCTGGAAGCGCGGATGCGGAAGGCTGCAGCCGATCTCGAGTTCGAGGAAGCCGCTCGCTTGCGCGACGAGATCCGACGATTGGAGAATGACGAACTCGGCCTTCCGGACGCGCAAAGGAAGGCGCCGCTGCTGGGAAATTCCACCGAAGGCAAGCCTGGCACTCGCAAGACCCGTTTTGGCAAGCAGCAGTCGATTCGAATGGGACGCCGGGCAAGAGGGCGATAGAGGTTCAAGCGCAAGCCGCGGGAAGGCCTCGAGCCTGGTTCGGCTAAGAACGGCTGATGATGTCAATCGACTGGACTGCCGCCGAAACCGAACTCGATGAACTTGGCTACGCGCTGCTGCCTCGGCTCGTCGATCCACTTGCCTGCGAGACCCTGATGGGAAGCTGGTCGGAAGCCGGAACATTCCGTTCCGAAGTGGTCATGGCAAGGCATGGCTATGGGGCGGGCGCTTACCGCTACTTCGCCTATCCGCTGCCGACTCTGGTCCAGGATCTGAGGACGCGATTCTACGCTCCCCTAGCCGGCATCGCCAATCGCTGGGCGGACGCGCTTGGAACCGGTCTCCGCTACCCCGCCGATCATGACGAGTTCCTCGAGCGTTGCCACAGAGCTGGGCAGACGCGGCCGACGCCTCTGCTCCTCCGCTACGGGACAGGCGATTGGAACGCCCTCCATCAGGACCGGTACGGCGACCAGGTCTTCCCGCTGCAGGTGGCAATTCTTCTCACGGAGCCGGAACGCGCCTTCACCGGCGGCGAGTTCATCCTCACCGAGCAGCGCCCGCGCATGCAGTCGCGAGCGCAAGTCGTGCCCCTTCGCCGTGGCGACGCGGTGATCTTTCCGGTTGTCGAACGACCGGTTCGAGGGAGTCGCGGCTGGCATCGCAGGGCGGTTCGTCACGGAGTCAGCCGAGTCCGGTCCGGACACAGGTTCACGCTCGGACTCATTTTCCACGACGCCCGCTGATCCAGCAGGCCCCAGCAACTCGCTGACCGACCGGAACTATTCCAGGGTGAAGCCGATCCGAAGCGTCACTTGATAGTGAGCAATTCGGCCGTCCTCGACGTGCCCGCGGGTGCTGACCACCTCGAACCAGCGTATTTCCCTCAGGGTCTGAGCCGCGCGACCGATCGCGCCCTGGATGGCATCCTCGACGCTGCTTGCCGAACTGCCGACGACTTCGACGACCTTGTAGATATTGTCGCTCATCCGCTCCTCCTTGCCTAAGGAACGGCAATTGCGGGGTCCCGTTCCACTCGCTTTGCCGAGGTCCGAGCAGCGAAGATCTTGAGGGCTTGCCGGCCGACCAGCGCGCGTGGTTCTCGACACCAGCGTGAATTCTTCGCACTTGCGCTCTTGTCGGCATTGCGCTTTCCTGCGGTTTTCACGGTACCGGAGATTGTCGATGATCGCTTCTGTGCTTGCCCTGATGCTTGTGGCCGCGCCCGCCGAACCGCCGGCGGAGAACCAGGAAGCTCAGGCCGAGGATCCGCAGGAAGAGCTTATCTGCCGTCGGCGAATCGTGCCGTCCGAACGCATCGGTCAACGCCACCGGACGATCAGAACCTGCAAGACACGAGCCGAGTGGGAGCAGGAGCGCAGCGGCAGCCGGCGAGGCGACTGAGATCGCTCAGCCGAAGCTGTTGCCCCATCTGGAGCTCAGCCACCTGACCAGCGGGCCGTCGACCGGCACCTGCCTTCCGCGCGCTCGCTTTGGCTCGGAGCCGTTCATCTCCTCTTCGGCATAAAGCCGAAGATTATCCGGCCGGCTCGGCCGAAGCCGTTCTCGGCCCCGGACGATGTCCTCCGCGGTTTTCAGCGCTCGCACCAGATCCTCCTCGGTGAAAGGCTTGATCAGGCAGCCCAGCGCCAGATCGGCGATCGGGAAGGCTGGAGCCTTTCCGCTCACGAACAAGCAGGGGACGCGCATTTCGGTGAATTTCGCTGCGACCGAAAAGCCGGTCGAGCCGCGCGCCAGCTGCAGGTCCACCAGTGCGAGATCCGGCCTTCGACGCGCGACCGTCGAAACGGCACTGGCGCAATCGTCGGCGATGTCGGTGACGAGATAGCAGGGATTGAGTTCGATCAGGTGCCGCAGCGTCTGCGCGAACAGCGGCTCGTCCTCGACGATGAGGATGTTGAACATCGACCCCTCCGAACCGGCGAAGTCTTTGCCGAAACAAGCGAGAAGAAAAGCCCCGGCCGCGAAATTTGCGACCAGCGATTCCGTGGCAGCGGCGAAACGATCAGATCCGCATCACGCCTTCGATGACCGTCACGCATTCACCCTGAAGGATGACCCGATCGCCCTGCTGACGGCCGGCGAGATGCCCGCCGCGCCGGCTGGCCTGATAGGCCGTGATCGTGTCCCGGGACAGCCGCTCGGTCCAATAGGGCACGAGCACCGCATGGGCGGAGCCCGTCACCGGATCCTCGTCAATCCCGGCGCCGGTCGCAAAAACCCGGCTGACGATGTCGGTCGAATTTCCGGGAGCCGTGACGATGGTGAGCACGTCGCCTTCTTCGGCGAGCTTGCGGAAGTCCGGTCGGACAGACCGGACTTCCTCCTCGCTCTCGACGACGACGACGGCATAACGCTGCGGGTGCCACAACGTCTCGGCCGCAATGCAGCCGAGCGCCTCGACGATTCGCGGCAGCCCCTTGGGTTCGGGCTTCCACGCCGGGAGCGACATGGCGTAACCGCTGTCCGCTCGAGAGACCTCCAGAACTCCTGCTCGGCGGGTACGGAAGCGGACCCGATCGCCGCTCATGAGAACATGACCGCTGGCGAGCGTGGCGTGACCGCAAAGCACCACCTCCGTCGTTGGAGTGAACCAGCGAAGTTCGAAGTCGGCCTCGCCGGTCGGATCCTCCACGGTGAAGGCGGTTTCGCTGAGGTTGTTCTCCATGGCGATCGCCTGGAGCAGCTCGTCGGGAAGCCATTCCTTCAGTGGGATCACGGCGGCAGGGTTTCCGCTGAAGGGGCGGTCAGCGAAAGCGTCTACCTGGACGAGGCGCAACTCGGTCATTTCAGCTCCTTCATTTCGTCGGTCTCGGCGAGCGGGTTGTCTGGCTCGTCGACCTGACCCTCCGGATCGACATGGATCAGCACCTGGACCTCCGGGAATTCGCCGGCGATCTCGGCTTCGATCTCTTCCACCACCTGATGAGCAGCGGCTACCGTCATCGTGGGATCAACCCAGATGTGGAACTGGGCGAAATCCTGCGTGCCGCTGCTCCGGGTCCGGAGATCGTGGGTGCCGCGATTTGCCGGATGGCGGGCGGTCACGGCAAGAAAGTGCCTGCGCCGCTCCTGCGGCCACTCCTTGTCCATCAACTGGTCGACGGCCTGGCCCGACGCGCGCCAGGCACCGTAGAGCAGCCAGCCGGCGATGGCGATCCCGAACAGGGGATCGGCACCGGTCAATCCGGCATATTGATCGAGCGCGAGCGCGAGGATGACCGATAGGTTGAGCAGCAGGTCGCTCTGGTAGTGAACGCTGTCGGTGCGGATGGCTACCGATCCGGTCCGGCGAATGACGAAACGCTGGTAGGAGAGAAGGGCAAAGGTGGCGGCGATCGCAATCGCCGAGACCGCAATTCCATATTCAGCCCGGGCGGTGCTTTCGCCTTCAATCAGCCGTTCGACCGCGCGCCAACCGATCCCGAGTGCCGAAACGCCGATGATCCCAACCTGGATCAGGGCTGCAAGCGACTCAGCCTTGCCGTGGCCGAAGCGATGGTCATAGTCGGCCGGCATTGCCGCAAGCCGAACTCCTACCAACGTGACCAGCGAGGCAATGGCGTCCAGCGCTGTATCCGCCAGCGACGCGAGCATCGCCACCGATCCGGTTTGTGCCGCCGCATAGGTCTTCAAGGCCAACAGCAGAAGCGCTGTTGCGAGGCTCGCAACGGCCGCCTTCTTCGTCAGCGATCCGCGCTGATCGGTAGCGATCGCGCTCATGGATAGAGCAGGGTTTCCGACCAGCGGTCGCCGCACCGTTCGAAGAGGCGCCGATCATGGAGTCGATAGGGGCGATCGCTCCAGAACTCGATCCGCTGCGCCAGGATCCGGAAACCGCGCCAATGTGGCGGCCGCGGCACGTCGCGCCCCGCATATTCGGCGCTCAGAGCCCGAAATCGGCTCTCGAACCCGGCGCGGCTTGCGAGCGGCTGCGACTGATCCGACGCCCAGGCTCCGAGCTGGGATTCGCGCGCTCGAGTTGCGAAATAGACGTCCGCTTCGGCCTCGGTCACAGCCTCCACCGCCCCCTCGGCTCGAACCTGTCGGCGAAGCGACTTCCAGTGGAAGAGCAAGGCCGCGCTTGGATTGGCCGAGAGTTCGCTGCCTTTGCGGCTTCGGCTGTTGGTGTAGAAGACGAACCCGCGTTCGTCATGGCCTTTCAGCAATACCATGCGGGCCGAGGGCCTGCCCTGGGCATCGGCCGTCGCCAAGACCATCGCTTCCGGATCGTTCGGCTCGCTGATGCGCGCTTCTGCCAACCATTGCTCGAACAAGGCGTGCGGGTCTGTCGGGGCGGCTTCCATCATGCTGGGCTCTACGCCGCGTCGCCCGGATGGGACAAGAGGGGGACGAGCCCCTTGCGCCTGCCGCCGAAGCGGCCCATTTCTCCACCTGTTGCAGGGTTGCAACGTGTTCAGTGCGACAGGGGACAGGATCAAAGCGGAATGGCCGATCTCTATTCGACCCTGGGAGTGGCTCGAGGAGCGAGCGAAGCCGATATCAAGAAGGCCTATCGCAAGCTTGCCAAGGAGCTCCACCCGGATCGCAACAAGGACAATCCCGCAGCCGCAGAGCGTTTCTCGAAGGTCACTCAGGCCTATGACATCCTGACGGACAAGGACAAGCGCGCCCAGTATGACCGGGGCGAGATAGACGAGGATGGCAATCCCCGAGCGCCTTTCGGTTTTGGCGGTGGCGGCCCGGACATGGGCAGAGGCGGATTCCGGCGCGGCGGCAATGGCCAGGAATTTGAGTTCGGGGGGGAAGCGGCCGACCTGTCCGACTTGTTCGAGGGTCTGTTCGGCGGTTCCACCCGGCGCGGGGGCGGTCCCTTTTCGGGATTCGGCCGTCGGAGCGCTCCGCCGCAGCGCGGCGCCGATGTCTCCTACCGATTGGAGGTTCCCTTCGAGGATGCGGCAACTCTGAAGGACCAGCGGGTGACGCTCGGCAGCGGCAAGACGATCGACATCAAACTTCCGGCCGGAGTGGAGGACGGAGCCAAGATCCGGCTGGCCGGCCAGGGTCAGAAGGGGCCGGGCGGGAATGGCGATGCGATCGTCACCATCTGTGTGATGCCCCATCGCTTCTATCGCCGCGATGGCGACAATATTCGGCTCGATCTTCCGGTTACCCTCGACGAAGCCGTGCTCGGCGGCAAGGTCCGGGTGCCAACGGTCGATGGACCCGTCATGCTGAACATCCCGAAGGGTTCGAGCTCGGGCAAGACATTGCGCCTCAAGGGCAAGGGCTTCACGGGTCGGAACGGCGTCCGGGGCGATCAGCTGGTTACTTTGCAGGTCGACGTTCCCGACGATCCCGACCTGGTTCGCTTCCTCGAAGGCTGGAGCCGCAGGGGCCAAGGAAACCCGAGGACCTCGTTGGGCGTCTGAACTTCCGTGCGTGACATTTCCCCCGAGTCCCCCGAGGCCAGGCGCAAGCGGCTCGCCCGGGTCAAGGCTCGCTTCGGCCACGTCCGGGGAAATTTCGGCAAGGGCGCTCGGACCTGGGAAGTGACCAAGCGAGTGGCGATCGGGGTCTATTCGGATGGGTTCATCCACGCCGGCAACCTCGCTTATCTGGCGCTTCTGTCGATCTTCCCCTTCGTCATTGTCGCGGCGGCGATCGCCCGATTGTTCGGCCAAACCGAAGAGGGAATGGCGGCCGTCAGCGGGCTCCTCCAGACCATGCCGCCCGACGTCGCATCCGTGCTTCGACGTCCGATCCAGGACGTGATCGAGGCGAGGTCGGGGAGCTTGCTCTGGCTCGGAGCGATCGTCGGCCTCTGGACTACGGGCAGCTTCATCGAGACGATCCGCGACATCATCCGTCGCGCTTATGGAGTCACGTTCAGCCGCCCCTTTTGGGAATATCGGCTCGGCTCGGCAGGGATGATCATCGGCGCCGTGCTCCTGGCGATGATCGCTTTCGGCCTGTCCATCTTTCTGTCGAGCCTCCAGGCATTCCTGGTCGACCTCATTCCCGGAGCGGACGAACTGGTCGGGCTTCTGACGCTGCTCCGTGCGGCGCCGGGCCTGATGCTGTTCGCCGCCCTCTATCTCCTTTTCTACATGCTGACGCCGAAGCGGTATCGGTCGAGCGACTGTCCGAAATGGCCCGGCGCCGCTTTTGTCGCGGCTTGGTGGGTGCTGACGACGGCGCTTCTGCCCGTCGCCTTGTCCACCCTGGGCGGTTACGACCTGACCTATGGCAGCCTGGCCGGAGTGATCATTGCCCTGATCTTCTTTTTCATCATTGGCCTGGGCCTGGTGATCGGCGCCGAACTCAACGCCGCCCTTGCGGAGACGCCGGCGCCCAGCCAAGAGGACGTCGAGGCCGTGCTGCATGAGGAGGCCGCCGAAGAGGCCGAGCAGCAGTCGGTCGAAAAGGCGGTTCAGAAGGCCGGACAGGAGGAATGATGACGGGCTTGATGGAAGGAAAGCGCGGGCTGATCATGGGCCTCGCCAACGACCGCTCGCTCGCCTGGGGGATCTCGCAGGCGCTTGCCGCCCACGGGGCGGAGCTGGCTTTCTCCTACCAGGGCGAGGCCCTGGAGCGGCGGGTCCGGCCGCTCGCCGGCCAGCTCGGCTCGGATTTCCTGGTTGAGTGCGACGTCGCCGACATGGCCAATCTCGACCGCACCTTTGCCGCTCTCAGGGAACGGTGGGAAACGATCGACTTCCTCGTTCACGCCATCGGCTTCTCCGACAAGAACGAGCTTCGCGGCAAGTTTGTCGACACCAGCCTCGACAATTTCCTGCTCACCATGAACATCTCGGCCTACAGCTTCGTCGCGGTGGCCCAACGCGCCCGGGCGATGATGCCGCACGGCGGATCGCTTCTGACTCTATCTTATTATGGCGCCGAGAAGGTCATTCCCCATTACAATGTGATGGGCGTCGCCAAGGCCGCGCTGGAGACCAGCGTGAAATATCTGGCGATGGATCTTGGTCCGGAGAAAATCCGCGTCAATGCGGTCTCGGCCGGACCGATCAAGACGCTGGCGGCCAGCGGCATCGGCGACTTTCGCTACATCATGAAGTGGAACGAGTATAATTCGCCGCTTCGTCGCAACGTGACGATCGAGGATGTCGGCGGTGCCGCCCTTTATCTGCTTTCGGATCTGGCGTCCGGCGTGACCGGAGAGATCCACCACGTCGACGCGGGCTACAACGTGATCGGCATGAAGGCGGAGGACGCGCCCGACATCAGCGTCGTATGAGTTTGCTGATCAGGGCGGAGCGGGCTGAGGATCGGAGCGCGATCCGGCAGGTCCTGCTCGCCGCCTTTCCATCGGAGGTGGAGGCCAGCCTGGTCGAGCGCCTGCGTCTGGACTCCGACGCCGAAATCTCGCTTGTGGCCGACCAGGATGGCGAAGTCCTCGGTCACCTGATGATGAGCCGGATGGCGGTCGAAGGTGCGGACCGCATCTATCGAGCTCTTGGACTGGGTCCGGTGGCCGTGGTCCCCAGCCGGCAGCGACAGGGGATCGGCAGTGCGCTCATCGACCATGCGCTGTCGGCGGCGCGCCAGCGGGGCGAGGAACTGGTCTTCGTCCTTGGCGACCCCGAATATTATCGCCGGTTCGGCTTCTCCGCGGAGGCCGCGGCGCCCTTCGTCTCGCCTTATGCCGGACCGCACCTCATGGCCCGGGCGCTCGGCAGCCTCGAACTGCCTCAGGAAGGGCGCGCCGAATATGCGCCAGCCTTTGCCGGACTGGATTGAACCATGAGCCTCACCAGCTTCGGTTTCCTTTTTCCGTGCACCCCTTTGAGCGAAAGCCATCGCGCGGTTCCGACCGCAGCCCTTGCCAGCTCCGGCGTGACCGGTCGTCACGATCCGTGCGTCGGGATCCGCGGCGCGTCCGTCGTCGAGACAATGGTGGCCCTCCTCCTTGCCGACCACAAGCTGCTCCATCGAGCGCAGTGCGGAATGAGATGAGCGAGATTTCCAACAAGCTCCGGATCCACGGCCGGGTACAGGGCGTGTTCTATCGTGCCTGGTGCGTCGAGACGGCGCAGTCGCTCGGATTGAAGGGGTGGGTTCGCAACCGGGCGGACGGCAGTGTCGAGATGCTCCTGCGCGGTGCGCCCGTCTCTGTTCAGAACATGGTCGAGTCTTGTCGTCAGGGCCCGCCCGCCGCCCGGGTGGACAGGATCGATATCGAAGCGACGGAGGAGGAAGCCCCGGCGGGATTCGAAACGCGGCCTACCGTCTAGTCCCGCTTCCGGCCGATCAGGGTCCCCTTGGTGCCACTCTTGTCCAGACGGAAGCTGAACTCCGGGTGCATCTTGCGCCAGCGCCGGGCGACCAGCCGCTCCCCAGGGCGGGCGGCGTCGTCGAGCATCACCGTACCGCCCGGCGAGATGTGGTCGAACAGGGACGCCGCGGCGCCGCGGGTCAGCGGATGAACGGACCAGGGGGGGCCATCGATCAGCATGAGGTCGATCCCGTGCGGCAGCGGGCCATGGTCGTACCACAGGCCCGGCCATCCGTCAGGCGAGGGCTTCAGCGGCGCCGAACGAAGATCCGCTTCCAGACCATAATCGGCCAACCATTGGCGAGTCGCGTCAACGAAGTCGCCATGCTGATCGAAGCTGATCAGGGCTCCGCCCCCCGCCAGCCGGAGGGCCCGGGCCAGCACCAGCGTCGAGGCCCCCGTGCCGAATTCGACCACGAGCTGTGGCTTGCGCTCCAGAATATGATCGACGAGCAGCGTGAGTAGCCCGGTATCCGCCTTCCAGCTGCCCAGATAGGGAAGCGCATCATAGGGAAGCCCCAGCTTGTCGAGCAGCGCGTGCTTGTCCTTCAAACGGCCGCCGTGAAGGCTCCGCAGCAGCCAGGGCCACTGGATCGCGCCGAAAATCATCACCGCCAGCCGGTCGGAAGCGGATCGCGCGTAATCGCCGATGATCGCCGCGTCGTCGCCGGACCGGGGCAGGAGACTGGTAGCTTCGCGCGTTGTCATGGCCCTCTCGTACGCTACCAATGGGTCAATCTGCAAACGGGTCGCGAACCAGGATGGTGTCCTCCCGTTCCGGGCTCGTCGACACCAAAGCGACGGGACAGGCGATCAGTTCCTCTATCCGGCGGATGTACTTGATGGCCTGGGCGGGGAGCTGTGCCCAGCTGCGCGCGCCGGCAGTCGATTCCGGCCAGCCGTCGATCGTCTCGTAGACGGGTTCGACTCGTGCCTGATCCCGGGCATGGGCAGGGAGATGATCGAGGAGCTCGCCATCGAGCCGGTAGGCGGTGCAGATGCGTATTTGGTCCAGCCCGTCGAGCACGTCGAGCTTGGTCAGGGCAATTCCGGTGACGCCCGAAACCGCCATGGATTGGCGCACCAGGACGGCGTCGAACCAGCCGCAGCGGCGCTTCCGGCCGGTTACGGTTCCGAACTCCCGACCGCGCTCGCCGAGACGCTGACCGATTTCATCGTCGAGTTCGGTCGGAAACGGGCCCGACCCGACCCGGGTCGTATAAGCCTTGACGATGCCGAGGACGAAACCGGCGGCAGAAGGGCCGAGCCCGGTACCACCTGCGGCCGTGCCGGCGACGGTGTTGGAAGATGTCACGAACGGATAGGTGCCATGATCGACGTCGAGAAGGACGCCCTGAGCGCCCTCGAAAAGGATGCGATCGCCGCGCAGCCGAGCTTCATTGAGCGTCTTCCAGACCGGCCCAGCGAATTGAAGGACGAATTCGGCGATCTCACCAAGATCTCGCTCGAGCCGCGCCCGATCGATCGGCGGCTCGTTGAAGCCGGCCCGGAGCGCGTCATGATGGGCGCAAAGCCGATCGAGCAGGGGGCCAAGTTCGCCCAGATGGGCGAGGTCGCACACCCGGATCGCCCGGCGCCCCACCTTGTCCTCATAGGCCGGACCGATGCCGCGCCGGGTCGTTCCAATCTTGCCCTGACCGCTGGCATCTTCGCGCAGCGCATCGAGGTCGCGGTGAAAGGGAAGGATCAGCGGGCAGGTATCGGCGATCCGAAGCGTTTCCGGAGTGACCGCCACTCCCTGGGCGATCAGCTTCTCCACTTCGGCCTTGAGCGCCCACGGGTCCAGGACAACGCCATTGCCGATGACCGAAAGGGTGCCTCGAACGATTCCCGACGGAAGCAGTGAAAGCTTGTAGGTCTGATCACCGATAACGAGCGTATGGCCCGCATTGTGCCCGCCCTGGAAGCGCACGACGAGGTTCGCCCGGCTTGCCAGCCAGTCGACGATCTTGCCCTTGCCTTCATCCCCCCACTGACCGCCGATGACGGTGACGTTTGCCACGCTTTTTCCCCGATTGAGAGGAGCCGGCTCTAGGACGTGAGCGCCACGCCCGCAATGGCGGCCGAGTTGTGCAGACGTCCGTCCGGAGTTCCCCTTATGCGACCGACCGTGCGTCAGGCACGGCACAAGGCTGATCGGCCAGTTCGTTGTGCAGGGTTAATGAAACTGATCCGACAAGGTCGGCGTTGGTAGGCCAAGTCTCGCAAAGGAGGGAGAAGTCATGCGTAAGCTCATTCTGGCGGTCTCGGCGACGGCGATGGCCGTCCCCGTGTCGATGGCGCTGCCGGTTGAATCGGCGGAGGCGCAAAGTCGCTACTATCGCGACGGCTATTATTACGGACCGACCTGGCGTGGGCGCGATGGTCGTACCTATTGCCGCCGTCCGAACGGCACGACCGGATTGCTCATCGGCGGCGCGGCGGGCGCGCTGATCGGCCGCGAGATAGACGGCGGTCGCGATCGCACTGCCGGGACGATCATCGGCGCTGCCGCGGGTGCGCTGATTGGCCGTGAAATAGACCGGGGCAGCCGCCGACGCTGCCGCTGATCAGCGCAGTCAATCATCGATCAAAAGAAAGGGCGTCGCTTCGCGACGCCCTTTCCGTTGAAGCAATGACGATATCCGGTTGGGTCAGCCTGATCGCCCGTCAGCTGCCGGCGCCTTCGTTACCACCAGTGGAGTTTCCGTCCGTCGAGGCGGAGCTGGTCGACGAACCGGTCCCCTTGCGGCCGCGACCGCCGCCGGTCGAAGCCGACGACTTGGCCCCAGACCCGGACTTTCGGCTGTTGCCACTCTTCGACCCACCGGTTCCCGACCCCGACCGGCTGGAACGGGAAGTAGTGCCGCTCGACTTCGTCGCGCTTGCTTTGCCGCTCGCCGAGGATTTGCTGCGCGCAGCGCCTTTCCCCGATCCGGAGGAGCGGCTGGAAGCCGAAGTCGACCCCGACCGCGCCTTGCGCCCGCTGCTCGAGGGTTGGCCGCTGGGCTTTGCGGCGTCATCGCTGCCGCTTGCGCTCGATGCGTCACCGGACATTTCGCCAATCGACATCATCCGGCGTACCGCGTCGGTCGCGGCATTGATCATCGCCGCGCCAATCTTGCTCGCGCTTTCGGCAGCAGCGTCGGCGGCGGCTTCCGCAGCCTGTTGCGCCTCACGCGCTCCGCGCCGGGCGCTGTCGCGAACCGACTTGTTGGCCGCGAGCGCGGCTGCCGCTGTTACCAGTCCGGCTGCAAGCAGACTGCGCGCGACCGGATTCTGGGCAAGCTCTGCGGCTCGTCGCCCCGCTTCCTTGAGCGCGTCGGGAAGTGCGTCGCTCTCGGTGCGGCCTTGCCGCTTCGCATTGCCGTTGCCGTCCGAAGATCCCTTGCTCGGCATAAACCAGGCTCCTGCTGTTCGTATCTCCTGCGTAACAGACACATGAGGAGGCGAACAGTTCCCAACGGGGCTTGGGACTGAGGCGCGCCAGCTTCAGTCGCGGTCCGATTCTTCCGCTGCGACGCTCTGACCGCGATCCTGGTGCGCTTCCTGGTCGTCGCGCAGATCCTCCGCGGTCAGGCTGACCGAGCCGAAGTCCCGCCCCCCGCCCTGAGCCTCGTCGAAGCGTTCGCCCCGGGATTGTCCTTCCTCGTGGCGGACGGTCGCTCCGTCACGCTGTTGACCTTGGTGGAATTGCTGGTTCTGGGCGTTGCCATAGCCGCCCGTGCCGCTGCTGCCACCGGGTGGAGCCATGTCGCTGGAGTTTGGACCACCGCCGAGCTGGCGGCCACCTTCGACCCGCTGCTGATCATTGGCATCCTTGTTCAGCTCGTCCCGCCCAATTCCGTCGGTCATCTCGAACTCTCCTCTTCGGAAACGGGGCCGCGCCCCAGATCATCGTAGCGATAGGACCCGCCATCCGGCGCGACGGCGCCGTCCGGCTGAAGGACGGCCGGCGGATCGTCGCCATGTCCTTTGGCCTTTTCGGTGCGTTCGGGGATCTCGTTGTGACGAGCTTCCTCGCTGCCGGGAAGCGGGTGTCCTTCGCCGTTCATGAGTGGATTCCGTCGAGCCGGTCCCGCGGCCCTTGCTCGGCCTCCTCAAACGGGCGCGGGCCTGTCATCGGCTCGGCGCCGCCGCCGCCCATCGGATCGGAGTCGTAATCCTCGTCGGGATTGCCCGATCCGCCCGCTCCAGAGCCACTGCCATGAACTTCACCGGTGCGCGGATCGAAACTGGCCGGCTTGCCGCGTTCGGTGTCTTCTTCATTGCCTTGCTGGCGGTCCATCGCCTTCCCTTTCGCTGCTGTCCGAGCCAACGAACCGGGGTGGCGGGCCGTTCCTTGGCCCGAACAGGCGAAAGGCCGCCGGGACCTGCCCGACGGCCTCTTCGACATGGTCAGCGGCCGGAAGTCTCCAGCCCGGAAGCCTTTGGAAAGCCTAGGCTTTCAGCTCCCGAACGGACTTGACCGACCTCTCTGCTGAACCATGAGACATCGGATCACCTCCTTTCGCTTGTTGAAGTTGACACCTGTATGAGTCGGCGAGAATCCGCGATCAAGACTTGAACTGAACTTTTTTCTGGATAGGATTCCATGCTTCGCGCGGCGGCCCTCCCGGCCGCCTTTCTTATCCGCGGCAATCCTCGACGACGCGCGCGACCTCCGGCCAGGCCGGGAGGATCAGGCGCGCTGCGCCTGGTGCCTCGACGGCGAACCGACCGCGACTGAACGCGATCTGGTCGAGCAGCGGGTCGGACGGGGCGAGGCTGGCGACAAGAGCGTTTTGCGAGCGGCCTGCCGGCAAGCTCCGGTCACCGAACGTCGTCCGGACGATCAAGGCGTTGCCGCTGCCGCCCTGATGGGCCAGCGACAGCTGACGGCTCGGTTCGCAGCGGATGGTGAAGACATTGCCGTAGCTGGCGACGCTTCCACGGCCATCGTCGCGATAGGACCAGTCGCCGGGTGTGACTGGTGCATCTTCCCAGGCAACCGCCGCTGGCGGTGGAGGCGGAGCGGGCGTTGGAGCCGGGGCGGCGGGCGCCGGTGGCGGTGTCGGCGGGGGCGTGGTCGGCCGAGGTACACAGCCTGCCAGCGCCATCAGCGACAAGGCCGCTCCGGTCGCTATGAAAGTCCGCACGCGCATATACTCGTCCCGGCTGTTCTATTCGTTGGCCGAACCGTTGGTGACCGGCTCGGTTGCATTGGCTTCGACGACATTGTCGGCTTCAGCCTGGGATCGCCGCCGCTCGGCGGAGGCGCAACGGCCGATGAAGGTGCCGATTGCCGGGCTGGGCGGAAGCACCAGAGGCGGGGCGTCGCCGATCCGGATGATCATCGGAGTGGCGATGTCCGCGAGACGCTCGAGCATCGGATCCTGCGGCGGCAGCGACGCACGCAGCATTGGGATGGTCCCGCCAGTGCTGGCGACGGCCAGTCGGCGGGTTTCGCTTCCGATCGTGACCAGCATCATCGGCAGGTCGCCGACCGGGGCCGTGCCGTGACGCTGGAGAAGCACTCCGCGCCGTTCGTCGCAGCGAAGGCTGAAAATGGGTGGGGCACCGGCCGGCCCGAATTCAAGCGCAGCGAATTCGTCCTGAAGCGAATCCCGCCATTCGCCGATTGCCACCTCTTCGTCATTCTGGTCCAGCGAGCGCACCCGCTCCACCGCCAGCGCATTGGTGTCGACCGGCGCATTGCTCGCATCCTCGGAACGGGCGCAACCGGCGAGCAAGACCAAAGCGAGGGGCAAAGCGAGACGAATCATTCCGGACCTTTCCTGCCGAGGCGAGTTCGCATCCTCTTAGCCGCAGGATGGGAGAGTTGCACCCCTCGGCGGCCTAGACCTGGTTGGCCTTCGGCGGGAGCGGGAAGAGCGTTGTGAACCGGCGGGCGAGTTCCCGGTCACCGACGATCGAAAGCCTGCCTTCCGCTTCCAGGCTTTCGAGCGGGACTCCACCATAAGTCGCTGCGGCGAGCGCGGAAGTCGTTCCGGAAAAGAGCAGGTCGCATCCTTCCGGGTCTCCGCGCCCCAGGTCGACCTGTCCGCCGGAAAGCCCAAGAACGAAACGATCCTCGCCGATCCGGAACCCGATGCGGGCCTCGATTCCCTGTGCCCTGCTCATGTCCATCATGGTCCGGAAGGACAGCATCAGCGAAACGGCACTGAAAGGGCGAGTGGGATCATGGGCAGGGGATTTCACGGCCCATCGACCTATCGCCTGGAAGATCGGTCCCGCCTCATAGCCCCAGCGAGTAAGCTCGTACACTTGCACCGATGCCGGCGGGGGCAATCGCGTCCGCTTCAGAACGCCTGCCGCCTCGAGACCTTCGAGCCGCTGCGTCAGAACGTTGGCGCTGATCCCGGGCAGGCTCGCCCTGAGTTCGCCGAAGCGGCGCGGCCCGAGCATCAGCTCGCGCATGACGGGAAGCGCCCATCGTTCGCCGATGATGTCCATTCCGTGGGTGGCTGCGCAGGCATCGTCGTAGCGCCGCCGCGACGAGCCGTGTTCTTTCGTAGTTACTTTTTCTAACGTCACAGTTGCATTTTCTAACTTATGGGCGCATCACGGTCAAACGTCGATTCGCTGATCCAGATCGAGGAGGGGAAGATGTCGAAGCTCATTTTCGTGAATTTGCCGGTGGCCAACCTCGCCACTGCCAAGGCCTTCTACGAGGCGATCGGAGCGGTCAACAATCCGCAGTTCACCGACGACACCGCGGCCTGCATGGTCTTTTCCGACACCATCCACGTGATGCTGCTGACTCACGACAAGTTCGCTCAATTCACTCCGAAGCGAATTGCCGATGCTCGCCAAACGAGCGAGATCCTGATCGCTATCTCCGAGCAAAGCAGGGAAGCCGTCGACGACATGACCCGAAGAGCCCTCGCGGCGGGAGGCCGGGAGCCTCGGGAGAAGCAGGATCATGGCTTCATGTACTCGCGGAGCTTCGAGGACCTGGACGGTCATATCTGGGAACCGTTCTGGATGGATCCACAGGCGGCGCTGGCTGCGGGCCCGGAAGCCCGGACCGAAACCCTCTCCGCCTGAATTGCCGCCTTCGAGGAGATAGACGATGACCGAACAATCGACTTCCGCCCGAACCCTCGTTCCCCACCTCGTCTGCGCTGGCGCCGCCGATGCCATCGAGTTCTACAAAAAGGCATTCGGCGCGGAGGAACTGGTTCGTCTTCCCGGACGCGATGGGCGGCTGATGCATGCGGCGATCGCGATCGACGGCAACATGCTGATGCTCGTCGACGAGATGAAGGAACATGGCGCTCTTTCGCCCGAGACCCTTGGCGGATCGCCGGTGACCCTGCACCTGAACGTTGCCGATGCCGATGCCGCGATCGAACGCGCCGCCGCGGCCGGCGCAACCGTCACCCTGGCGGCTCACGACGCCTTCTGGGGCGATCGCTACGGCCAGATACGCGACCCGTTCGGCCATTCATGGTCCATCGCCCACCGTCTAAGCGATGCCGTGATGGGAGAGGACGAGCTTCGCCAGGCCGCTCGATCGGGGATGTGCGCCCAGGCGGCAATCAACCCTTCCTGAACGGCTGACGGCAAGGAGCGGGACCATGGCTTCACCATCTGCAGCCGAAGTCGAGATCACGGCCTTCAACTGGGTACCCGATTTTGCCAGGGGCCTAGTCCGCGACCTGCGTGTTCGCTGGGCGCTCGAGGAGGCGGGGTTTGACTACCGCGTGCGCCTCCTCGACGGGAGGATGCCCCGGCCCGAGAGCTACTTCTTCGAGCAGCCATTCGGCCAGGTGCCGGTGTACACCGAAGGGGCCCTCTCCCTGTTCGAAACGGGCGCGATCGTGCTCCACATCGGCGAGGGCTGCGAGAACCTGCTTCCGAGCGACGGGGCTTCCCGTGCTCGGGCCATCAGCTGGCTGATTGCTGCACTCAACAGCATCGAGCCTGCTGTTCAGGAGCTCGCGGCCATCGACCTCTTCCATGCGGGTGAGGACTGGACGGAGCAGCGCCGGCCCCAGGTGGAACAAGCGGTACGCCAGCGTCTGGCGCAGCTCGCCGCCCGTCTCGGCGATCGGGAGTATCTGGAAGGGCGGTTCACCGCCGGCGACCTGATGATGACGACGGTGCTCCGAATCCTCCGGCACACCGATCTTGTCGCGGAGCAGGCAGGGCTCGCAGCCTATGTCGCCCGCTGCGAGGCCCGGCCGGCCTTCGAGCGTGCCCTCAGTGCCCAGCTTGCAGATTTTCGGGAGAAACAGGCGGCCTGAAACGGCCGCGCCGACTTCAAAAGGGAGAGACGAAATGACCTATGTTGAAGGATTCGTGGTACCCGTTCCGACCGCCAACAAGGAGGCCTATCGGCGCCATGCGGCCGATGCCGCACCCCTGTTCCGGGAATATGGCGCTCTTCGGATGGTGGAAGCCTGGGGCGACGACGTTCAGCGTGGAAAGGTGACGGACTTTTATGGCGCAGTTCACGCCAAGGAAGACGAGACGGTCGTCTTTTCCTGGTTCGAATATCCGGACCGGGCCACCCGGGACTCCGCCAACGAGAAGATGATGAACGATCCGCGCATGGAGGAGATGGGCGGCCAGATGCCGTTCGACGGAATGCGGATGATCTTCAGCGGCTTCGAAAGTTTCGTCGACGAACGTGCCGATGGCCGCTCCGGCTATATCGACGGCTTCATCCTTCCGGTGCCCGAAGCCAACCGGCAGGCTTATCACGACATGGCGTCCAAGGCGGCGGCCAAGTTTCGACAATATGGAGCGCTGCGCGTCGTGGAAGCCTGGGGTGACGATGTCCGGGAGGGCAAGGTCACCGATTACCGCCGGGCGGTGAAGGCGGAGCCGGGGGAGGCGATCGTCTTTTCCTGGATCGAATGGCCGGACAAGGCGGTCCGGGATGCCGCCTGGGAGAAGATGATGAAGGATCCGGAAATGCAGCCCGACCATGCCAACATGCCGTTCGACGGCATGCGCATGTTCTGGGGCGGATTTGCGCCGATCGTGGACACTGCCGAGACGGGCCCCGCGAACCTGCAGAGGGTGCCCGCCTGATCCCGGCAGTCACGAACCCATCGCCCCTGAACAGGAGTTCTCCGATGTCCGAACTTTCCTCCACTGTGACGACCGCCGGGCCCAGGCCCCTGCCATCCTGGCACGGCAGCTTCATCTGGTACGAACTGATGACCAGCGACCAGGACGCCGCAATCGACTTCTACAAAGCGGTGGTTGGCTGGGAGGCCGCGGATCAGACGATCGCCGACCTCGGCGACTTTCGCTATACGCTTCTGTCGATCGCCGGACGGCCGGTGGCTGGGCTTATGCAGCTCACGCCGGAAATGTGCCAGTTGGGTGCTCAAGCCGGCTGGCTCGGAATCATCGGCGTCGCGGACACGGACGAAGCGGTAAATCGCCTGGTGGCCGCGGGTGGGACCCAGCTCAGGGCGCCCGATGATGTTCCCAATGTCGGCCGGTTTGCCATCGTTGCCGATCCCGGCGGGGCCGTTTTCGAACTGATGACCCCGGCGCCGAGGGGCGATGAGCCAACACCGCTTGACCCGCAGGCGCCAGGCGGCATCGGCTGGCACGAGCTCTATGCCGGCCAGGGGCAGGATTCGGCCTTTGCCTTCTACTCCGACCAGTTCGGCTGGGCGACCGATGGCGAAATGGACATGGGCGCGATGGGCAAGTACCGGCTGTTCAGCAAGGATGGCCGCGCCATCGGGGGAATGATGGACCGGCCTGAACAGATGCCGGTGTCGGCCTGGGCCTTCTACTTTACCGTCGATGGGATCGACTCTGCGATCGTTCGAATCAAGGCGAATGACGGCGAGGTGCTGATGGGTCCGATCGAAGTGCCGGGAGGCAGCTGGATCGTGCAGGCAAAGGATCCTCAGGGCGCCCATTTCGCGCTCGTGTCGCAACGGCGCTGAGGAGCAAGCGGATGACCGGAAACAAGCTCGTCACCTGCTTGTGGTTCGACCATGGGCAGGCCCGTGCGGCGGCGGAATTCTACGCCGCCACCTTTCCCGACAGTCATGTCGGCGCAGTCCAAGAAGCTGCCGCGGATTTCCCCGGGGGAAGCCAAGGCCAGGAACTGACGGTCGAATTCACGGTTCTCGGCCGTTCCTTCCTGGGCCTGAACGGAGGACCTGATTTCAAACCGAACGAATCGGTGAGCTTCCAGGTCCTTACCGAGGACCAGGTCGAAGCGGACCGCTATTGGGAGGCGATCGTCGGCAATGGTGGCAGTGAAAGTCAATGCGGTTGGTGCAGGGATCGTTGGGGCTTTTCCTGGCAGATCACGCCGCGCGCGCTGCTCGCTGCGGTGAACGGCGCCGACCGGCAGTCGGCGAAACGCGCGATGGAAGCCATGCTCGGAATGCGCAAGATCGACATTGCGGCGATCCAACGCGCCGTCGGCGCGACGAGAGCCTCGATCAGTTGAGCGGCGCGAGGGAAAACACGGGCTTGACGGGCGGGCAACAGATCTGACACTTGGATCGCAATGATTCCGAGCGCAGCCCCGACCTGTGACCTGGCCGTCCTTTCGACGGATCGGGTGGCGTGCGTCGCTGCGCCGGCCTGGCATTGGTGGTGGGTGAACCCGCAGGATGCGGCGCGCGAGCATCGATGGTGACGGCAGAATAGCCCAAATCCGACGATCGCAAGCCCGCCGATTTCGGCGGGCTTTTTCTTTGCCGCACCTTCCAGGACCTCATCATGTACATGACCTCACAGTTCGACCACTCGACGACTCGCGACCGGCTGTCCGCTCCGCAGCATGAAGGCGCACTGACCCAGCTGTTCGCCGGTCGCTCGCTTTCGCGACTCGAAGCACGGGAGTTGTTCGGCGACCTCGTCGACGGGCGCCTCGACGAACCGACCCTTGCCGCCATTCTGATCGCTCTGAAGATCAAGGGCGAGACGGTCGACGAGCTGACGGGCGCCGCTCAGGCGTTGCGAGCGGCCGACTTGCCGTTCGAGCGGCCCGATTATCTGTTCGCCGACAGCTGCGGCACGGGTGGCGATGCTTCGGGGACCATCAACCTCTCGACGGCGGTTGCCTTTGTTGCGGCGGCGGCGGGCCTTCCGGTCGCCAAGCACGGCAACCGCTCGGTCACCTCTCGTTGCGGCTCGGCGGACGTTCTCGAGCAGCTCGGCGTCCGGATCGAAGTTCCCGCGGCTCTCGCGCGCCGCGCGCTGGATGAGATCGGGCTCTGTTTCCTGTTTGCGCCCGCTTACCATCCCGGTCTTCGACATGCCGGCCCGGTTCGTCGGGCACTCAAGGTTCGAACGATCATGAACTTGCTTGGACCTTGCCTCAATCCGGCTGAGCCTCCGGTCCAGCTGCTTGGCGTAGCCGAGCCGCGTCTGGTCGAGCCGATCGCCCGGACACTGGCGGCACTCGGGGTCCGGCGAGCCATGGTCGTTCACGGCGGCGGTCTCGACGAGGTCGCGCTTCACGGAGAGACCATTGCAGTGCGCATCGAAGGGGCTAGCTTCCAGCAGCTGGTTCTGACTCCCGAAGATGCGGGTCTGGAGCGGGCGCCCCTCGCCGTGTTGCGGGGCGGCGGCCCGGAAGAGAATGCCGAGCGGCTCAAGGCGCTGCTGCTCGGTCACGGCACGAGTGCGGAGCGCAACGCCGTCGCGCTGAACGCCGCAGCGCTGCTTCTCACCGCCGGTAAGGCGACCAGCCTCAAGGAAGGTGCTGACCTGGCGCTCGACACGCTGGCGTCGGGCCGGTCCTATCGCCTTCTTCAGGCTCTGGTCGAGATCAGCCATGCGTGAAGCGGGCGGCATTCTCGGCGAAATCGCCAAGCGCAAGCGCGTGGACGTTGCCGCGCGACTGGAGGGGACCAGCCTGTCCGATCTTCGAAACCGGGCGAGGTCGACCCGGCGCAGCCTACTCGCCGTCCTGCGCCAGCCCGGGGCCCGCTTCATCCTGGAGGTGAAGAAGGCGTCTCCTTCCGGCGGAGTGATCCGGGCGGACGCGGATCCGGTTTCGCAGGCACGGGCTTATGCCGGTGCCGCTTCGGCGATCAGCGTCCTGACCGACCAGCCCTTCTTCGGCGGCTCGCTGGAGGATCTGAGGCAGGTCAGAGCGGTCACCGATGTGCCGATCCTGGCGAAGGATTTCATTGTCGACGTTCGACAGGTGATCGAAGCGCGCCTGGCGGGCGCCGACGCCGTGCTCGTCATCCTTGCCCTGCTCGACGATAGCGAGGCCGCCGAGGTGATCCGCGAGGCTGACCGGTTCGGCATGGACGTGCTCGTCGAAACGCACGATCCCGAAGAAGTGCGCCGCGCGGTGGCGCTTGGCGCCGAAATCATCGGGATCAACAATCGCGACCTTCGAACCCTCGCCGTCGATCTTGCAACGACCGAGAGGCTTTCACCTCTCGTTCCGCCGGACCGGCTCGTCGTTTCCGAGTCGGGTTTGGCGGGGCGCGGCGACGTGGAGCGGCTTGCGCCTCATGCCGACGCTTTCCTGATCGGTTCCGCCTTGATGCGATCGTCCCAGCCTGCCCGGGCAGCGCGCGCGCTGGCGTTCGGCCGAGTCAAGGTCTGCGGCCTCACCCGGCCGTCGGATGCCGCCACCGCCGGCGGGATCGGGGCCAGCTATGCCGGTGTGGTGATGGTGCCGAACACGCCCCGTGCCGCCTCGCCGCCCATCGCAGCGGCAGTTGCGGAGGAAGCGCGGCGGAGCGGAATGGGTCTGGTCGGCGTTTTTCGCAACGAGGAACTGGCGCAGGTGGCGCTGAGGGCGCGACGTCTTGGCCTCGATGCGGTTCAACTGCATGGCGAGGAAGGAGCGGATTATATTCACGCACTCCGCCGCTCTCTGCCCGAAGAGGTCGAAATCTGGGCCGCCGCCGCGGTCGACGTGGAAGTGCCGGCGCCTCGTCCGGGCGTCGATCGTACCTTGTTCGACAGCAAGGTCGCGGGCCGATCCGGCGGCACCGGCCAGGCGTTCGACTGGAGCCGTCTGCGCGGGCGCGGCGACCTCCTCCAGGGCCTGCTCGCGGGCGGCCTTGGTCCGGGAAATGCGCGCGCCGCCGCAGCAGTCGGAGCCTGGGCACTGGACGTCGGCTCCGGCGTGGAGGCGGCGCCGGGAGTCAAGGATCGGGAGAAGATGAGGAATTTCTTCGAAGCATTGCGAACGCCGGTTCGCGCCGAGATTTCCTCATGCTGAGCCCTGGACGCTTCGGCGCCTTCGGTGGCTGCTATGTGCCGGAAATCCTCGTTCCCGCGCTCGAACAACTCGAAGCGGCGTTCCTGAGGGCAACCGAGGATGAAGGCTTCAATTCCGAGCTCGCGAGCTTGCTGACCCGATATGCCGGGAGGCCGACGCCACTGACCCGATGCCGGAATCTCGCGCCGGACGGACCAAGAATCTATCTCAAACGCGAGGACCTCCTCCATGGCGGCGCCCACAAGACCAATCAGGTGCTGGGGCAGGGGCTGCTCGCGCGGCGAATGGGCAAGACCCGGCTGATCGCCGAGACCGGTGCCGGCCAGCACGGAGTCGCCACCGCGATGGCGGGGGCGCTGTTCGGCCTTCAGACCCGAATCTACATGGGCGCGCACGATGTCGAGCGGCAACAGCTCAACGTCTTCAGGATGCAATTGATGGGAGCCGAGGTCGTGCCGGTGGAAAGCGGCGGGCGCGGCCTCAAGGATGCGATCAACGAAGCGCTGCGCGACTGGTCGGCGAGCTTCGAAGACACCCATTATCTGCTCGGAACCGCGGCCGGACCTCACCCCTTCCCGACGATGGTTCGCGAATTCCAGCGGGTGATCGGACGCGAAGCGCGCGCCCAGATTCTGGAGGAGGAGGGACGGCTGCCCGATGCGGTGGTCGCCTGCGTCGGCGGCGGCTCCAACGCCATCGGGATCTTTGCCGATTTTCTCGACGATTCCGAAGTCAGGCTGATCGGTGTCGAACCGGCGGGCAAGGGGCTAGACGGGCGCGAACATGGAGCCACGCTGCTTCGCGGACGTCCCGGGATTCTTCACGGAGCCGAGACCTATGTGCTTCAGGACGAAGACGGGCAGGTCAGCAACAGTTGGTCGGTCTCGGCCGGCCTGGATTATCCCGCGGTTGGTCCGGAGCATGCCCATCTCAAGGAAACGGGTCGGGCGGAATATGTCGGGGTGACGGATTCGGAGGCACTTTCCGCCTTTGCCGCTCTGGCGCGATCGGAGGGGATCGTCTGCGCGTTCGAATCGGCGCACGCACTTGCAGAGGCCTTGAAGCTTGCTGAGACCCTCGATCGGGAGAGCGTGATCGTCGTCAACATCTCCGGGCGCGGCGACAAGGACATGGCGCAGGCGCGCGACCTACTGGAGCTCGTCTGATGGATCGCTATCGGGACATGTTCGAGCGGCTCTCGGCTCGCCGCGAAGGGGCATTTGGTGCCTTTCTCACTCTCGGAGATCCGGATCTCGCGACGAGTGCGCGGCTTCTCGACCTGATTGCAACGAGCGGCGCCGACATGCTGGAAGTCGGCATCCCGTTTTCCGACCCGGTGGCCGACGGCCCGGTGATCCAGGCTTCAGCGTCGCGCGCGCTTGCCGCTGGCGTTCAATCGTCCGACTGTTTCGACCTGCTGGCGGAGTTTCGCTCGCGGCACCCGGAAGTGCCGCTCGGAATCCTCACTTATGCGAACCTCGTCGTCGCCCGCGGACGGGACGAATTCTATCGGACCGCCGCGCTCGCCGGTGTCGACAGCGTGCTGGTGGCCGATGTTCCGGTCATCGAATCCGAACCGTTCCTGCAGTCCGCGCGGAAAAGCGGAGTCGCCGCAGTGCTCATCGCCGCCGCCAACACGCCGGCTCATCGTCTGCGCCGCATTGCGGAGCTGGGCTCGGGATATACTTATTGCGTTACCAGGGCCGGAGTAACCGGAGCGGGGGATCAAGTCCGCTTCGACCATTCGGCCATGATCGAGGCTCTCGCCGCAGCCGGTGCTCCGCCGCCCGTCTTCGGCTTCGGCATTTCGCGACCGGATCATGTGGCGGCGGCGATTTCGGCAGGTGCGTCGGGTGTGATTTGCGGATCGGCGATCGTGTCGCTCGCGGCGACTGGAGACGCCCAGGAAGTGGCCCGGTTCGTGAGCCGCATGAAGGAGGCAACGATGGCGAGCGAGGTCGCGGAACCGAGGCATCGCTAGCACGCGGACGATCAACCCGCCCCCGCGCCGGCGAAGCGGCTTCAGCGGCTTGGAGCCGGGACCGGGCTTTGCCACCGCGACGTGTTCGATTAAGCATTCGGCATGTCCACCTACACGATCGACACCGCGACGAGCCGCGCGACTCCAACGCCCGCTCCGATGAAGAGGCTGACGGCACCCGCCGTCATGGCTCGGAAGGGCGGCGAACCGATCGTCGCCCTGACTGCCTACACAATGCGGATGGCGCAGCTCCTCGATCCGCATTGCGACCTGCTGCTGGTGGGCGACAGCCTCGGCCAGGTCATCTACGGGCTCCCTTCCACCATCCCGGTCAGCCTGGACATGATGTGCGCTCATGGCGCAGCCGTCGTTCGTGGCTCCTGGCATGCGCTGGTCGCCGTCGACATGCCGTTCGGATCCTATGAGGAGAGTCCGCAGCAGGCGTTTCGCAACGCTGCGCGCGTTCTCAAGGAGACGGGCGCCGCGGCGGTCAAACTGGAAGGCGGCGAAGCGATGGCCGAGACCGTGGCGTTTCTCGTCGGGCGCGGCATTCCGGTGATTGGTCATGTCGGCCTCACCCCCCAGGCCGTCAACGCGCTCGGCGGCTATCGCGCCCGCGGCCGCGACGACGCCGAAGCCGGCAAGATCCTGGCCGATTCGAAGGCTGTGGCCCAGGCTGGCTGTTTCGCCCTGGTGCTGGAAGGCGTGATGGAGGAGATCGCCATCGAAGCGACGCGTCTCGTTCCCTGTCCGACGATCGGCATTGGCGCTTCGGCACAATGTGACGGCCAGATACTCGTGACCGAGGACATGATGGGCCTGTTCGAGCGAACTCCGCGCTTCGTGAAGCGCTTCGGCAATCTTGCCGGAGAGATCGCCGCCGCCGCCGAGACATATGCGGCCGATGTGAAGAGCCGGAAGTTTCCCACTCCGGACCAGACCTACCACGCCAAGACGTGAGGGTCTTTCCCTTGCGCAGGTGGCCGGTTAAGGAGCGCGTGAGGCGTGCCTCGCTCGAGCGCGTCAGGCCGGCGCCGACAATGTCATTGTGGGGCGGCGCGGGCGCAGTTCCCCTGAACGTGGAGAGTTAAGTGGCGATCAAGCCGAATGACGGCGAGACTTTCCTTCGGGAAGTAGACGAGGAGCTGCGCAAGGAGCGCCTTGACCGGTTCGTCAAACGCTACGGCTGGGCGATCATCGCCGCCATCGTGCTCGTCCTCGGCGCCATTGGCGGCTTCATCTGGTGGCAAAATCGCCAGCAGGAGAAGGCGGCTGCGCAGGGCGAGCAGCTCCTCGAGGCGCTGGAGAATCTCGAAAGCGGCAATCGGAACGCCGCAATGCCGAAAATCGATGAACTTGCGGGCAGCGAAATCGAGGGTTATCGGCTGGCGGCTCTGTTCTCACGGGCCAATGCGCAGATTGCCGCCGGCGACGAAGCCGCGGCGATCACGACGCTCCGGGAAATCGCTGCCAACGAAGAGGTGGCGGAGCCCTATCGTCATGCCGCTCTGGTGCGGCAGACGGCATTGGAGTTCGACCGGCTTCAACCCCAGCAGGTGATCCAGCGGCTTGCGCCGCTCGCCCGTCCCGGCCAACCTTGGTTCGGGACAGCTGGCGAGATGGTCGGCGTTGCCCATCTGAAGATGCGCCGGCCCGACCTCGCCGGGCCACTTTTTGGTCAGATCGGTCGCGATGAAAACGTTCCGCCGTCCATCCGTACAAGGGCCATTCAGATGGCAGGCTCTCTAGGAGTCAATGCCATGGATGAGCCGGAGGGCGGCGGTGCTGCAGCCACCAACTCGGCCGCGCCGGCAGAAGCGAGGGAAAAAGCCGAATGAAGCGTGTTGTCGTAGCGATCGCGATCGTCACCCTGCTAGGCGGCTGCGACATGCTTCGCGGCTCGAGCCGTCCGACTACGCCCACAGTCGGCGAACGGATCCCGGTGCTGGGGCGCGAGACTCAGGTCGAGGTGGACCCGGCGCTTGCCGACATTCCGGTCACTGTGCCGGCTCCCTTCGTGAACACCGAGTGGGCACAGTCGGGCGGCAATGCCTCCAAGTCCATGGGGCATGTCGCTCTTGGCGACGCTCCGGCGCAGGCCTGGAGCGTCAGCATCGGAACCGGAAGCAGCACGAGAGCGCGATTGGCGTCGGAGCCGGTCGTCGCCGCCGGGCGCGTCTATACGATCGACACCCGGGCCAATGTGCGGGCGTTCGACGCCAATACGGGCGCCCAGATCTGGTCGACCCAGCTGCGCGGCGAGAACTCGCCCAGTGCGACTCTGTTCGGCGGCGGCGTCAGCTTCGACGCTGGTCGTGTCTATGCCACGAATGGCGCCGGAGACGCCGCTGCGCTGGACGCCGCGACGGGTGCCATCGTCTGGCAGGTCAAGCCGGGCGGGCCGCTCCGCGGAGCCCCGACCATCGGCAACGAAAATGTCTATGTGGTCAGCCAGGACAATCAGCTTTACGCCCTGAACCAGGCCAATGGCGAAACACGCTGGACCGGCGCGGGCACTTTCGAACTGGCGGGCGTTTTCGGGACGGCTTCGCCGGCTTTCGCCCAGAGCACAGTCGTTGCCGGCTTTTCGTCGGGCGAACTCACCGCCTATCGCTACGAGAACGGCCAGGTGGTCTGGCAGGATGCTCTGACCCGCACCGGGATCAGCACAGTCGTCGGCAATATCTCGGATATCGATGCCGATCCGGTCATCGACAACGGCCGAGTCTTCGCCGTGGGTCAGGGCGGGCGAATGGTCGCGGTCGAACTCATCACCGGCCAGCGGGCCTGGGAAGTCAACATCGCCGGCATTTCTACTCCTTGGGTGGCTGGGGACTGGCTGTTCGTGGTGACGGATCGGGCCCAGCTGCTGGCGATCGCCCGCGCTTCGGGCCGAATCCGCTGGATTTCCCAGCTCGCCCGCTATCGGGACGAGGAGGATCGGAAGGGACAGGTGTTCTGGCGCGGTCCGGTCCTGGCCGGCAACCGGCTCGTCCTGACCAGTTCCAGGGGTGACATCGTCTTCGTTTCGCCGACTGACGGCAGTGTCCTTTCGACGATCCAGACGCGAACGCCGATCTCGCTTCCGCCGGTCGTCGCAAACAACACCCTCTATGTCCTGACGGACGAGGGCCGGTTGACCGCCTGGAGGTAAGAGGGCAGGGCAGCGGCGCCATGCCGAACCTGCCTACCGTCGCAATCGTCGGCCGCCCGAACGTCGGCAAGTCTACTCTGTTCAACCGCTTGGTTGGCAAGAAGCTGGCGCTGGTCGATGATCGTCCCGGAGTCACTCGAGATCGCCGCGAGGGTGATGCGAGCCTGCTCGGGCTCGACTTCCGAGTGATCGACACGGCCGGCTACGAGGATGAGGATCCCGAAACGCTGCCCGGGCGAATGCGGGCTCAGACCATGGCGGCCGTTCGGGAAGCCGACGCGGCCCTGTTCCTGATCGACGCAAGGGCGGGCGTCACTCCGCTCGATGAGGAAATCGCCCGCTGGCTCAGATCGGAAAGCACTCCGGTGATCCTCGCCGCCAACAAGGCCGAGGGTCGAGCCGGCGAAGCAGGAATCCTGGAAGCCTTCGGTCTCGGGCTGGGGGAGCCGATCGCGATGAGCGCCGAACATGCCGAGGGGATCGTGGATCTGTTCGAGCATCTTCGACCGATCATCGAAGGCGGCCAGGGCGAGGAGGAAGAAGGCGATCCCGACGCCGAAGCCCCGCTCAAACTGGCAATCGTAGGCCGTCCCAATGCCGGCAAGTCGACCTTGATCAACCGGATAATCGAGCAGGAGCGACTGATCACCGGGCCCGAAGCCGGAATAACGCGCGACTCCATTGCCATCGACTGGACCTGGAATGGGCGGCCGGTGCGGCTGATCGACACGGCCGGAATGCGCAAAAAGGCGAAGGTGGAGGACAAGCTCGAGAGGCTGTCCGTTGCCGATGCGCGCAGGGCCGTCGATTTTGCGGAAGTGGTCGTTCTTCTGCTCGACGGAACGCGGGGATTGGAGGCGCAGGACCTGCGCATTGCCGACAACGTCCTGGAGGAGGGACGGGCGCTGATTGCCGCGATCAACAAATGGGACGTGGCCGAAAACCAGAGTCAATTGTTCAACGGCATCAAGGCCGCGCTTGATGAAGGGCTCTCACAGGTGCGGGGACTTCCCTTGCTGACCGTCTCCGGAAGGACAGGGAAGGGCATCGATACCTTGCTTGCGGCTGCCTTCGAGCTTCGCGAGGATTGGTCGCGCCGGGTGCCGACAGGTCAGCTCAACCGCTGGTTCGAGGAAGCGATCGAGAAGAATCCGCCGCCGGCGCCGGGCGGCAAGAGGATCAAGCTGCGCTATATCACTCAGGTCGGCGCTCGACCGCCAAGCTTCGTCGTATTCGGCAATCGGACGGAGATGCTTCCGGAGAGCTATCGGCGCTATCTGGTGAACGGGCTTCGCCGCGAGCTCGGCTTCGGTGCGGTTCCGGTGCGGCTTGCGCTTCGTGGACGCGGCAATCCCTTCGACAATAAAGGCGCTTAAGTCGCACCCCAAATCGATCGTCAACTTGCCGTTTACCCAGAACGGATACCTTGCGGAATGAGAGGTGCGGCGAGAGGAGGTCATGGACGGCAACTCCGACAATCTGGTTGATTGGGCGCTATTCTCGGATATGCGCGCCCAGCTTGGCGCGAGCTTCGTCCGAATCCTTGGCTATTTCCGCGAGGATGGAGAGAAAGCCGTTGCCAGGATCGAGGACGCCATGCACCGTCGAGTCTCCGCAGATCTCGTCATTCCCGCGCACACGATGAAGTCGGAGGCGCGCCAGTTCGGTGCGTTCGTCCTCGCCGACTTGGCCGAGGAGATCGAAACGGCGGGTCGACGAGCGGTCGAGTCGCGCATCTTCCCGGATCACATGATCCCCGAAGTGGCTCGACTGCGGCCGCTCTACGCCAAAACCATCGATCTGCTCGAACGCGAAGCCAATCCGCTCGTTTCCCGCCGGCAGAACGATCGAGCGCCAAGCAACCAAGAGTTCGGGCGGCTCTGAACAGCCCCTGATTTCGTTTGCGCCGATCAAGCTGGCAGGCCTAGCTTCCGGACATGGAGGCACGGCAATGAAGCAACTGAAGCTCCTGGCTGCAGGCCTGATCCTGGCGGCGGTCCCAGCGGCTCTGAACGCGCAGCCGGGCGTCGAGCAGGATCTGCAGATTGCAGATGTCGACGTTCTTCGGCGCGCAGTAGCCGAGATTCGGGCCAATCTCTTGCGTCCGGGCGAACGCGTTCCGGACTGGGATCGCGGCGGCGACGACCCTGACGCCGAGCTTCGCGCCCGCGGAGCCGACCGCTTCTACTTCCTGAACCAAAGCGAGGGAGGCACCAGCGTCGGCATCATCACCGACCGGCCTTTCTCCGATTTTGCGCCTCGACACTGGCGGATCGTCGACAGTTATGGCTCGTCGCGCGAAGAATTGCCCAGCCCGCAGCTCGACTTCATTGCGGTGTCGGCGCGATACGTGATCGCGACTCGAACGCAGTTCACGCGTCGGTCGGATGTCGATTGCACGTCTGGCACCAGCAGCGCCTTGCTCTACGAAGTGCCCGACGCCCCAGCGAGCCCGAATGACGAAACCATCCCGGTGATGTTCCGGCTGATCAACCTGGCCATGGAGGGACAGGAAATTTGTGTACGTTCGGAAGGGGACGGCACGAGCGGCTATCGCAGTCGCCTCTTCCTGCCCGACGGAACGGAGCTTCCGGAACTCAATGATGAGGGGATCACCCTGATCGTTCCGGCCGCTCCGCTGGATCGACTGCTGGTGCCGCCGCCGGTCGACAGACCGGAGCCGCCGTCAGGCTGAGCCTATTCCGCGGCGACTGCGGCCGTCGGACCCGAGGGGCGACGCATCGGCTGGAGCTTCCCGCGGGAGAGACTGCGCCACAGCCACTCGAAGGGGCCATAAAGGAAGCGATCAAGCCAGGGCTTGGACCAGAGCAGCATCAGAACCCACATCGCCACGACTGGAAGCCACACTTCGGCCCGTCCCATGGAACCGTAGAGACCGCCGCCATAGCCGTAGAACAAGGTGGTCATGATCAGGCTGGTTCCGAGATAGTTGGTGAACGCGGCCCGACCTGCCGCAGCGATCCGGGCCACCAGTGCACCGCCGGATCGGGTCAGCAGGATGATCAGGGCCGCGGTGGCAAGGATCATCAACGGTCGAACAAGAGTGGTCCCAGTCATCGCCGCCAGCACCATCGGCACCGAATAGTCGTCGCGGACCAGCACCCACGCCAGCAGGAGATAGAGAGGAACGCCGATGCCAAAGCCGATCAGCAAGGCCCGACGATAACGCCGATCGTCCCATTCGCCGGTCAGGAAACCGGTTTTCAGGGCCGCCATTCCGAACAGCATGTAGCCGAGCGTCTCCCAGCCGAACATGAACAGGTTGAAGATCGGCGCGAAGGCCATCTCGTTCAGCCGATGGGAAACGATCCCCCCATAGTCGCCCCGGAAGATGGCGATATCGGCCGCGACCTGTTGCGGCGTAGCGGCGAATTCGGCGGCCATTTCCTGCCACTGCTGGATTGCGGCCGGATCGGCATTCGGCTGGCTTGCCTGAGCGGCCACCGCAAAAAAGCCCGCCGTCATCAGTCCGAAGAGGAGCGTCTGAAAGATGACCAGCCCGATTCCCCACCTGATCAGAGTGCGCGGTCCCTGGTCGCGATAGAACCAGGCGATCATCCCGATCGGGGCATAGAGGCTGAGGATGTCGCCGAACCAGATGAAGTAAAGGTGGAACAGTCCGAACAGCAGCAGCCAGAACATCCGGCTGAAATGAACCTTGCCCGCTGGTTCCCCTTTTGCCTGGGCGCGCTGGATCACCAGAAGCATGCTTGCGCCGAAAAGGAAGGAGAAAAGGCCGCGCATCCGTCCGTCGATGAAGACGAAGCTGAAAAGCCAGGAAACGAAGTCTGCGCTCGTTTCCAGCCCGTAGACCGCAGGGTTCATATAGGCCTGGAACGGCATGGTGAAGGCGATGATGTTCATCGCCAGGATGCCCATCACCGCGATGCCTCGGACCACGTCGAGAGTGACGATGCGCGGTTGAGCCTCGGTCGCTGCACTCATTCCGGACTGCCCCCCCATCGGAATGTCAGGTCGCCGAGACTATCCTATTCAGAGCCCTCTTGATAGGCGCTTCGATCCGCCTTGCCCTGTGCCATGCTCTCGCTAAGGGAGGCGCAACGGCCTCAGCCTCGGCCCGTTCGTCACCTATCCAACTTCAAGCGGTGTAGTCTTTTCCATGAATATCGACCTGATCTCCGTCGGCGACAATCCGCCCGAAAGCCTCAACGTCATCATCGAAGTGCCGGTGGGCGGGGAACCCGTCAAATATGAGTTCGACAAGAAGTCGGGCGCCTTGTTCGTGGACCGGATCCTCCACACGCCTATGCGTTATCCCGCCAATTACGGCTTCATTCCGCACACGCTTTCGCCGGATGGCGATCCGCTGGACGCGCTCGTGATCTCCCGTTCACCTTTCATTCCGGGATCGGTCGTTCGCGCGCGCCCGATTGGGGTATTGTTTCTTGAAGACGAAGCGGGCGGCGACGAAAAGCTGCTGACGGTGCCGGTCGACACCACCTTTCCTTATTATTCCGATGTTTCCGAACGGGCCGACCTGCCATCGATCGTCATGCAGCAGATTGAGCACTTCTTCACCCATTACAAGGACTTGGAAGCTCAGAAGTGGGTCCGGGTCGGCCATTGGGGCGGTGCCGACGACGCCCGGCGGGTCGTTCGGGAATCGATCGAGCGGGCAAAGCAGTCGGTGATCGGCTAGCCGCGACCAAGCGACTCCGGCCGAATTCGGGCTGGACGCGTTGCCGGCCTGCGGGAACCGCCGGGCGCTGGAACATGAGGTGCGGTGAGGAGTCCTGAACCTGGACCTATCGGTGCGGGAGAGACGGATGGCGCTGACCGCGATCGCGCTCAATTGCAGCCTCAGGCGAAGCGTCGAGGAGGACAGCTCCACCGACAGAATGATCAGCATGATCGCAGCCGCGCTCGACCGGCATGGAGTCGCTTTCGCCGGGACGATTCGGGTCGCGGATCATGATGTCCGTCCGGGGGTTACCTCCGATGAAGGAGAGACCGACGCTTGGCCCGATCTTCGCCGCCGAATCCTCGCCTGCGACCTTCTCGTCTTCGGGACACCGATATGGCTGGGGCAGATGTCGAGCGTCGCAAAGCGAGTGGTCGAGCGAATGGATGGCTTTCTCTCGGAAATCGACTCAGCAGGTCGGATGCCGAGTTTCGGCAAGGTGGCCCTGCTGGCAATCGTCGGCAATGAGGATGGGGCGCACGGAGTCACCGCCCACCTTGCCCAGGCTCTGCTCGACACCCGGTTGGACCCTGCCTGCCTCCCCGGCTTGCTATTGGGTTGGCAAGGCGATGCAGAAGACCGATTTCAAGGCGCTGGCAAAGGTGCCTGACACGATCGAGCAGACGGTTGCCATGGCTGCCAGCAATGCGGCGCACCTGGCACGGCTTCTCAAGGAGCGGCCTTATCCCGGATCGGAGCAGGCCGGTTGAGCCGCCGCGGTCAGGAGGCGAAGGTGTCGGATGTGGACGGCGAGAGCGGAAACAGTCGGGTCGAGCTTGCCGAGGATCGGACCCTGCTCGCCAACGAGCGGACCTTTGCCGGATGGATGCGGACGGGTCTGGCGACGGTCGGGATCGGGGTCGGCTTTCATGCTCTGTTTCTGCGAATGGAGCCTTCGTGGGTGCCGAAGGCCATCGCAACCTTGTTCCTCGTCATCGGGCTTGCGGTCGTCGTCGCCGCCGAGCGGCGCGCCTGCACAGTCCGCGACCGGCTGAGTCCTCATGTCGTGGAAAGCGCTCGGGCGATGAACCTCAAGCTGATCACCGCCGCCATGGCAGCCGGCACTCTCGCGCTGATCGGAGCAATTTGGCTGGTGCCGATGGGCTGACTGAAGAGCGGCCGTCAATGGCCCAGAACAGGTCTGATCGCGCTCGACCGTTGCGATTCGGCAGGCGGACGGGATGGTGAAGAAGGAGGCGCGAGCGATGCCCGTGCCTCCTTCTTCGGATCCTAGCCTTAGTTGCCGCTGCCTTCGGCAGTGTTGAGACTGGCCTGGAGCTCGGCCAGGGTCGCGCCAACGACGATACCGTTCGGAGCGGGGGCGACGGCGGTACGCGGCAGCCGGATCTGCTGTTCGCCGAGGCGGACCGTGATCGTCTCGGCGTCAGCGGCTTCGACCGGCCCAACGACGGCGCCATTGCGATCGTGAAGAACGACGCCGACCGCAATCGCTTGCTGTGCCTGGGCGAGGGCCTGATCGACCTGAGCGTTGAGCTGATCGCGGGTAAGCGCAAACAGAATGGCGCTGTCAGTGGCGGTGAAGGAAGACACGGGCAGCCGGACCTCGTGCTTGTCGGTACGCAGAACGAGATGTTCGCCCTGGATCGCGGTGATGGTGCCGACCTGCCCGCCCTGCGGATCGGTAACGGTCGCGCCAACGCGCAGTTCGGCCGAGGCCGGGACGGAAAGGAACAGGCCCGCCGCGGCGGCGGAGGCGAGGAAAAGCTTGCGGAAGGTCATTGCGTCTCCTGGTACGAGATTGAGGTTGCCGCCCCAAAGGAAAGGGCCGCATCGGAGATCAGGCTAAACGCTAGCGCCGACTCAAGGCAAGCCCTGTGGAAACCCGGTCCCGGTGACCGACCATGAGGGATCGGCCATCAGACAGGAGGGGTGCTGGCCAGCGGCTCAGTCTTCGGCGGGCTTGCTCTGCAACTGGATATAATTCTGCAGCCCCATCTGTTCGATCATGTCGAACTGCTTTTCGAGCATGTCGACATGATCTTCCTCATTTTCCAGGATTTCGGAGAAGAGGTCGCGACTTACATAGTCGCGCACGCTTTCCGCATGCGCGATCGCTCCCTTGAGCTGAACGATCGCCTCCCGTTCGAGTTCGAGATCGGCCCGCAATATCTCTTGGACATTCTCACCGACACGAAGCCGCCCGAGCATCTGGAAGTTCGGCAGCCCCTCGAGGAAGAGGATGCGCTCTGCCAGACGGTCGGCATGCTTCATCTCGTCGATCGATTCGTGGCGCTCGAATTCGGCGAGGCGCGCAATCCCCCAATTGTCGAGCATCCGATAGTGCAGCCAATATTGATTGACCGCGGTGAGCTCGTTCTTGAGCGTCTCGTTGAGATGCTGGATGACTTGTTCGTCGCCCTTCATTGCGGGTCTCCTTTTCGCCTGAGCCTATAACGCAGGCGAAACCGGAAAGCACCGCAAAAACGGCAGAAAACTGCGAAAAATTAGCCGATAATGAAAAGGATTTTCAAGCCGCGTTCCGCTCCGCGGCGATGATTTCGCGTGCGAATGAGAAGCATTGGCCACAACGCGGCTTGCGGCCGCACAGCTTGTAGGCGCTGGTCGGGCATGAGGCGCCGCTGCGCGCGGCGTTGCGCACTTCGGATTCGCGAATCGCGTTACAGACGCAGACGATCATGGAGATCGGATGTATCGATAATGCGACTGGCTCGCAATAGCGCCGTTGCCGAATGGCAAAGAAGAATCGCCTAGCGTCGCTCCCGACGAACGACGAGCTTCAAGCCGGACCAGATCGAGTCGATGGCGCAGACCTTGATATCCACCATGTCGGTGTGCGGCAGAACGAAGTCGCGAATGGCGTTCTCGCTGATGTCAGTCGGCCGCTTGGATGCCTTCTTGGGCCAGCTGACCCAGATAAAGCCTGCGGATGACAGTAGCGGCCTCAGCGCAGCCAGCTTGCGCTTCATCTCGACTCGGGCGCTGACGAAGATATGGGCGCAATCGATCGGCGCCTCCGGGCGATCCAGAAGGGTCAATTCAAGGCCGTCGCGCCGGATCTCCTCCTGAACCGAATGCGGCATCCCGTCCCACCAGATCCGAAGACCCGGCTTGAGCGACAGCTTCCGGGCAAGCGGAGTGCCGCTATAGCCTGAAGACACTTGGCCGCTGTTCAATCGCCAAGCCGTGGGAAGGTGCCAGAGGGCCGCGAAGCTCGGGAGCCGCCGACATTGCGAAGATCCGGACCTTCCTTGAAGCGCCGTTGGCGACTAGGCCGCCGCCAGGCTCGCGCCCATGAGTTGCGGAAAGAAGCTCTCGTGCGCTGAACGAAGCTCCTCGATCGACACGCAATCGTCGCCATCGGGCAACTCGAAGATCAATCGCGTGCCGACGGTGCGCCCGATCGCTTCCACTTCCACGCCTGCGGCATGGGCTCGAGCAAGGAAGGTAAGCAGGCAATTGTCGCAGATGGTTGCGACGTAAAGCGCCTGGTCCTCGGCGAAATAGGCGGCGCGCCCGCCGGGGAGGGCCTTGTTGATCAGGGCGCCGATATTCGAGGCGAGAGCCATTTCGGCGAGCGTCACCGCGATCCCGCCATCGGACACGTCGTGACAGGCAGTAATCGCTCCGCCGGCGATGGCCGCCCGGACGAACGCGCCGACTCTTCCCTCGACTTCGAGGTCCACGGGTGGCGGCGGGCCGGCGTCCTTCCCCTCCTGGCCATGAAGCTCGCGCAACCAGAGGGACTGCCCGAGATGACCCTTGGGCTCGCCGATGACGACGATCACGTCGCCCACGCCCCTGAAGGCGATTCCGACGGCGCTCTCCCAATCCTTGATCAGCCCGACCCCACCTATTGCCGGGGTGGGAAGGATGGCGCTGCCGCTTCCGTCTTCATTCTTGGTTTCGTTGTAGAGCGATACGTTCCCGCTCACGATCGGGAATTCGAGAGCGGCACAGGCCTCGGCCATGCCTTCGATGCATCCGACGAACTGCCCCATGATTTCCGGCCGCTGCGGGTTACCGAAGTTCATGCAGTCGGTGGCGGCAAGCGGGCGTGCGCCCGTCGCACTGATGTTGCGGTAGGCTTCCGCGATGGCTTGCTTGCCCCCTTCATAGGGGTCGGCATAGCAGTAGCGCGGAGTGACGTCGGTGGTCAGGGCCAGCGCCTTCTTCGTGTTGTGGACCCGGACCAAGGCGGCATCCCCGCCCGGAGGTTGGAGCGTGTCGCCGCCAACTTTCTGATCATATTGCTGCCAGATCCACCGGCGGGACGCGAGGTCCGGCGTCGCCATCAGCTTCAGCAGGTCGGTGGCGATATTGTGGCACTCGGGGGCACGAGCGAGCGGTGCCGGCGGCTCGGTCCTCACATGGGGGCGATCATAGCAGGGCGCATCGTCCCCGAGCGGCCCCAGCGGGATATCGGCGGCCGTTTCCCCGTTCCACTTGAGGACCAGCCGACCGGTGTCCGTCACCCGCCCGATCACCGCGAAATCCAGTTCCCACTTGCGGAAGATCGCTTCCGCCTCGGCCTCCCGGCCAGGCTTCAGCACCATCAACATGCGTTCCTGGCTTTCGGAAAGCATCATCTCGTAGGGCGTCATTCCTTCTTCGCGGCACGGAACCGCATTCATGTCGAGTTCGATGCCCACGCCGCCCTTGCTCGCCATCTCGACGCTCGACGAAGTCAGTCCGGCGGCGCCCATGTCCTGAATGGCGACGATGGCGTCGGATGCCATCAGTTCGAGACAGGCTTCGATCAGCAGCTTTTCGGTGAACGGATCGCCGACCTGAACGGTCGGACGCTTCTCCTCGCTGTCTTCGGAAAAGTCGGCGCTGGCCATTGTCGCGCCATGGATCCCGTCTCGGCCGGTCTTGGAGCCGACGTAGACGACCGGGTTCCCCACGCCTGCGGCGGCCGAATAGAATATCTTGTCCGAGTCGGCGATCCCCACCGTCATGGCGTTGACAAGGATATTGCCGTCATAGGCGCGATGGAAATTGACTTCGCCGCCGACTGTCGGAACGCCGACACAATTGCCGTAGCCGCCAATCCCGGCGACGACTCCGGCGATGAGATGCCGCATCTTGGGATGGTCCGGCCGGCCGAAGCGCAGCGCATTGAGGTTAGCCACCGGCCGGGCGCCCATGGTGAAAACGTCGCGCAGGATTCCGCCGACCCCGGTCGCCGCGCCTTGATAGGGTTCGATATAGGAGGGGTGGTTATGGCTCTCCATTTTGAAGATCGCCGCCTGACCATCACCAATGTCGATGACTCCGGCATTCTCGCCTGGACCCTGGATGACCCACGAGGCCTTGGTCGGAAGCTTCCTCAGGTGGATCCGGGAACTCTTGTAGGAGCAGTGCTCCGACCACATCACCGAGAAAATCCCGAGCTCGGTCAGGTTCGGCTCGCGTCCGAGAGCGTGAAGGACGCGCTCATATTCTTCCGGTGAAAGGCCATGCTCGGCGACGGTCTCAGGGGTGATGCTGTTCGGCATGCGCGCGCCTCTATTTCATCGAATTCGGTTTGTCGAAGAAACTCCGCGACACTATGGGGATCACCTTTTGTTCACATGGAAGGAGGGTCCCATGAACGTCCGCCCGATACCCGAGGGTTATCACAGTGTTACGCCTTACCTGATCGTCGACGGAGCCGCCGAGGCGATTCGGTTCTATGAACGTGCATTCGGCGCGACGGAGGTGCTGCGGATGCCGATGGGTGATTCCGGCAGGATCGCGCATGCCGAGATCAGGATCGGCGACTCACACGTGATGCTTGCGGATGAGTTTCCGGACATGGAGTTGCTCGGTCCGGTGAAGCGAGGCGGAGCGACCGCCAGCCTGCTGATCTACCTTCCCGATGTGGATTCCGCTTATTCCCGAGCGATCGAGGCGGGGGCCATCGAGGAGCGGCCGCCCGAGGATCAATTCTGGGGTGATCGGATGGGGACCCTGAGGGATCCGTTCGGTCATCGCTGGAGCCTCGCCACCCATATCGAAGACGTTGGCGGCGAGGAGATCCAGCGTCGGATGGAGATCGTGTTCGGCCCGCAGCCGAAGCCGGTCTGAGCTAAGGGGCGGAAGGACCGGGGCCGGCGCGGCGTCGCCGGCCCTCGATGTTGATCGTCAGAAATCAGGCGCGGCAGGTCTGCGCCGGCTTGTCCGGAGTGGTGAAGGTGATCCGCTCGTCATTGGCGCTGACCGAATAGCCGGAGCCCGTATAAGGCGGGTTGCCGCCCTCGGCGGTGAGCACGGCAACCGGCACACCGCCGCGGTCCGTTCGGACGTTGGCCGTGTTGTTCGACAGGAAGTCGATGTAGACGAGACTATTGTCGGCGCAACGATAGGTCCGGCTCGCCTGGATGATCGGCGGCGCCTCGACCGGGGCCGCATTCTTGAGTGCCTCAGCCTGCGGGTCATATTGGTTGACGGAAATCGCCTCCGGCTCGCTGTTGCAGGCCGCGAGGGTGGCGGACGCCGCGATGGCAGCGGCGGCGAGGAAACGGGTCTTCTCCATGGACGAGCCCCTTCGCGGGTGCAGCATGCCACGTCAAGCGCGACTTTGTGGCGAATTGTCGCGCCGCAGCGATTTCTTCGACGAACCCGGGTCGGGGGTTCGACAAATGCTTTGGCACCGACTAAATCTGGTAACAGAGTGCGTGGAAAGATGACAGCGACGATGCAGCGGGTAAGGATCGGGCTGACCGGCCTGGCCTTTGTCTTTCTCGCCGTTCTGATGGCAGCCGTTTTCACGAGCCAGCCCGCTGTCGAGGAACCGATCACGGCCAATCTGATCGAGCAACAGGAAGCCGGTGCGCCTGCCGAAACGCCGGTTCCGCCCGCTCCAAAGGCAGAAGCGGAGCCGCTCGCCGAGCTTGGCGTCGCCCCCGGCAAGGCGGAGACCAATTCGGCAGCTCCCGAACCCGCTCCGCCCTCAGACCAAGAGCCTGCCCGCTAATCTCGCTGAAGGATTCGCCTGCAGATCCTGCTGCTGGCTCAACCCACCGACTTATCCACAGCCCCTAAGCACGGAACAAATATCGTACAAAGACCAGAACAGACCGCGAATATCCATCTCGTGGCATGAAATCCCCGAAAATGGCATGAAAATCCCTTCCAATCCCAAGGTCTTTGGGTTATCCACCGAGGCCTAGTTAGGGGCATTTCCTGTTCAGCCGCGACACCACGCCGGCGCGTCGACGCGCACCGGTGAACAGGGAAGGTCTGCGTTTGGGGACGGACCTGAGTTGGAACTCGAGCACCTCTTCAATGGGAGCGCGCTCAACGCGGTAGACGCCAAGGGGCGTCTCTCCGTGCCGTCCTTCGTGCGTTCGATCGTCGAGCGCCGTTCGCCGGAAAAGCTGATCGTCCTGGGCAAGCACGAAACGGAACCCTGCCTCGTCGGCTACGATTCGGCCTACAAGGCGACTCTCCTGGAAGACGTCCGCCGTCGCCGCCTGCGCGACGAAGAGCGCGGAGTCGACGTTCGTGCACATTACAGCCGCGCTCGCCGCACCTTCGGCCTCACCGAGTCCGCCCCCTACGACACCAGCGGCCGAATCATCCTGCCCCCGGTGATGCGCAAGCTGGCCCAGATCGAGGATCTTGCCCTGTTCATCGGTGCCGGCGAGACTTTCGAGCTCTGGAACCCCAGGCGAGCGCTCGAAAGTGGCGACGAGGATCTGCGCGAGATCGCGGCCTATCGCCTCGAAGAGAAGGGGCTCGCGGCGTGAGCCCGGCTGCAATCAACCCACCGCACATTCCCGTGCTGCGCGACGAAGTCGTTGACGCTCTCGCCGTTGCCCCCGGCGAGACCCATGTCGACGGCACCTTCGGCGCAGGCGGCTATTCCCAGGCCATTCTCGAAAGAGGGGCGGCCCGCGTTTTCGCCTTCGATCGTGATCCCGATGCGATCCGATGCGGCGAAGCGCTGGTCGCCTCGAGCGGGGGGCGCCTGACGCTAGTTCCGGAGCGTTTTTCCCGGATGCGTCAGGCGCTGGCCGCCCGCGGCGTTGAAGCCGTCGACGGCGTGACTCTCGACATCGGCGTCTCGTCGATGCAGCTCGATCAACCGGAGCGCGGATTCTCCTTCGCGGCGGATGGCCCGGTCGACATGCGCATGTCCCAGGAGGGACGAAGCGCCGCCGAGTTTCTCAACCAGGCGGACGAAGGTGAAATCGCCGACGTCCTCTTTCATTATGGCGAGGAGCCGAAGGCTCGCCGGATCGCCCGAGCGATCGTCGCCGGGCGCCCGATCGAGCGAACGAGCCAGCTTGCCGAGATCGTCCGCCGGGCGGCGGGCCACCATCCGGGGGTAAAGAAAGATCCGGCAACGCGAACCTTTCAGGCCATTCGAATCTACATAAACGAGGAGCTTCAGGAGCTCGAGGGCGGGCTGGCGGCCGCAGAACAGGTATTGAAGCCGGGCGGCCGCCTAGCCGTCGTCACATTCCATAGCCTCGAGGATCGGATCGTTAAGCGTTTCCTGAGGGCGCGCAGCGGTGCGCTGCCTTCGGCTTCGCGGCACCTGCCGGCTCCCAGAGAAATCGGTCCGGTCCCAAGTTTCGAGGCGGTCGCAAGGCCCGTTCGCCCGGGCGAGGCCGAGATCGCCGCCAATCCCCGCGCCCGGTCCGCCACATTGCGGGCGGCGCGACGAACATCTGCGCCGGCCTGGTCCGGCAGACCGGAAGGAAGTCGAGAATGATCGCCAGGGGCTTCAAGCCTGTCGCATGGGTAGGCGCCGTGGGAACCGCGGCCCTCTGCTGCTATATGCTGTCGCTTCAGGTCGCCGCTGAACGCGCGGAGCTGGCGAGTGTCGAACGGCGGATCGTTGCCACTCAGCAGTCGATCCGGGCGCTTCAGACCGAACTCGCGACGCGCGGTCGCCTTTCGCAGCTCGAGCAGTGGAATGCCGAGGTGCTGGCGCTGTCCGCGCCGGTGGCGGATCAGTTCCTGGAGAGCAGCGTCAGTCTCGCGCGATTCGACGTCCAGGGTGATGCCCTGGACAATCGACGTCAGGTGCGCATGGCTTCGGCCACGACGGATGGGCCCGCTGTGCCTTCTGCTCAGGCGCCGAGGGTCCGAACCGCCGCAGTGGAGAATCCGCCGCCAGCCCCGGCTCAGCCGCTCCTGCGCCGGGCCAGTCTCCAGCTTCCCGCGGAAGTCGCTCCTGCGCCGGTCCGATCGGCGGTTCAGGCGCGTTCTTCGAGCCTGATCGGCGAACAGACACTGCGTGAGCTTCGCGAAGAGGCGCGAGCCGAGGATTCCGGAGGCCAGCGCAACTGATGGCAACAATCGCCGCGCAACTTCAACGCCCGGCAGCCCATGGAGAGAGCCCGGAAGCCCTGACCCTGACTTACCAGCGGCTGATGCTGATGCTGCTGCTGTTTGCCGGCGTGACCGCGCTGATCGTGCTTCGGCTGGGCTATCTCCAGGTTTCTACGGATCGCTCCGGGACGTCGGCTCTGGTCAATCCGTTGATCCCGCCGCGCGCGGACATCGTCGACCGTAACGGAGTCACGCTCGCAAGGACGATCGACGCGTGGACGATCGGCGTTCATCCGCGCCGGATCATCGGCGACCGAAACGAACTGGCGGTAAGGCTGAACGAGCTGATGCCCGAACGCAGCGTCGCCGAATACCGACAAATCCTCAGCGCCGACAGCAATTATCGTTACCTTGCCCGCCGCGCCGTGCCTGAGCTGGTCGCGGCGGTGAACGCACTCGGCGAGCCCGGAATCGTCTTCAACCGCGAGCCGGAGCGGCTCTATCCGCAGACCGCCATGGCGGGCCACATTCTCGGCTGGACCGACTTTGACGGCCGTGGCGTTGCCGGAATCGAGCGGGTGATGGAGGATCGGCTGACGGACCCGACGACTCGGGCCCAGCCGCTCGCCCTGTCGATCGACAGCCGAGTCCAGGCTGCCATGGAATCGGAGCTGGGTGCCGCCGTAAGCTCGCTTCAGGCGGAAGGCGGCACCGGGATCGTGCTGGACGTCCATACCGGCGAGATCGTCGCCATGGCTTCCGCCCCGACCTTCAACCCCAATGCCGCCGGCCGCTCCGATTCGAGCGCTCTTTACAATCGCGCGACGATGGGGGTTTACGAGCTCGGCTCGGTCTTCAAGCCGATCACCGTTGCCGCGGCGATGGAAGCAGGGGTCGTTACCTCCATGGCCCAGCGCTGGGACGCGGCCTCGCCGGTGGCGATCGGTCGCTTCCGGATCAGCGACGACCACCCGCTTGGCCGCTCGATCACCGTTCCCGAGCTTCTTGTTCACTCCTCGAACATCGCCACGGCCCGCATCGCCGACGAGATGGGACCCGAGCGAATGCAGGCCGCCTTCCGGGCGCTGGGCTTCCACGAACCTGCCCATATCGAGCTGCGCGAACGTACCCGCACCCTCTGGCCGCGCGAGTGGAGCCGAGCGACCGTTCTCACCAGCGGCTTCGGCCACGGTGTCGCCGTCACTCCGCTCCATCTTGCAAGCGCCTATGCGGCGCTGGTCAACGGGGGAGTGTGGCGCCCGGCGACCTTGCTCCGCGTTCCTCCCGGGCGCGCGCCGCAGGGGCGAAGGGTCTATTCGCCGGAAACCAGTTTTCGGATGCGCCAGCTTCTGCGCATGATCGTTCAGCACGGCACGGGCCGGCGCGGAGAGGCGCCCGGTTTTCGGGTCGGCGGCAAGACCGGAACCGCGGAGAAAGTTGCGGCAGGCGGCGGTTATTCGCGACGAGTCAATGTTTCCACCTTCGCAGCCGCTTTCCCGATGGACTCGCCGCGCTATGTGGTGCTCGTCATGATGGACGCTCCCCGAGGCAATCAGGAAACTTTCTTTCTGACCACTGCCGCCTGGACGGCGGCACCGGTGGTCTCGCGAGTGATCTCGCGCACCGGACCGCTGCTCGGGGTGATCCCGGACGACAGCCGCGACATCGACACTTCGCAGCTGGTGCCCCTCGTCGCCGACGACCGGGGACAGTGATGCGCCTGGGCACGCTGACCGGAAGTGAGGACGGACCCACCGTCACCGGCTTCGCCATCGACCATCGGAAAGTCGCTCCAGGAACGGTCTTCGGCGCGTTCAATGGCGCACGCTTCAACGGTGAGGATTTCATTCCGGCGGCGGTCGACGCTGGAGCGATTGCGGTTGTGGCTCGGCCCCAGGCCAAGGTCGAGAGGGCTGCCCACATCGTCGCTGATGAACCGCGGCGGGAGTTTGCAAGGCTTGCGGCACAATTCTTCCAGCCCTTTCCGGAAATCGTGGTCGCGGTCACAGGGACAAACGGCAAGACCTCCAATGTCGAGCTCTGCCGTCAGCTCTGGCGAATGTCGGGCCACCCTTCCGCCAGCATTGGAACTCTGGGGGTGACAACCGCCGACGACCAGGTGACGACCGGTCTGACGACCCCGGATATCGTCACCTTTCTGTCGAACATGGCCGGCCTCAAGCGGATGGGGATCACCCATGCGGCATTCGAAGCATCCAGCCACGGACTCGCCCAGTATCGAACCGAGGGTTTGCCCGTTCGAGCTGCCGCCTTCACCAATTTCAGCCGCGATCATCTCGATTATCACGGCACGATGGACGCCTATTTCGAGGCGAAGATGCGGTTGTTCGAAGAAGTGGTCGAGCCCGACGGCACCGCTGTGATCTGGACCGACGATCCGAAATCGGAAGAGGTGGCGCGAAGGGCGCGGCGGCGCGGCCTGAAGGTGATGACCGTCGGCAGGCTCGGCGAGGCGCTCAAGCTGGTCGACCGGCAGACGACCGAATTGGGTCAGAAGCTGACGATCGAAGCGGGCGGCAAGATTCATCAGGTGAGTTTGTCGCTGATCGGAGCCTATCAGGCCGCCAACGCGCTGACGGCCGCCGGGCTGGTCATCGCCAGCGGCGGTGGTCTCCAAGAAACACTGGCCAATCTTTCCCGGGTCCACCCGGTTCGCGGGCGGCTCGAGCGGGCCGTGATCACTCGCGAGGGAGCCCCGATCTACGTGGACTATGCCCACACTCCCGATGCGATCGAGTCAGCGATCGACGCGCTTCGGCCGCACACGCCAGGACGACTGATCATCGTCTTCGGCGCTGGCGGCGATCGGGATGTCGGCAAGCGTGCCGAGATGGGCGCGGTCGCGGCCCGGTTGGCCGACCTCGTCATTGTCACGGACGACAATCCGCGTAGCGAGGATCCCGCCGTCATTCGCCGCAACATTCTCGAAGGTGCGCCGAAAGCGCTCGAGGTGGCGGGGCGAAGGGAAGCGATCCAGAAGGCTGTCGCGGAAGCCAGAGCGGGCGACATCATCCTGCTCGCCGGCAAGGGCCATGAGCAGGGCCAGATCATCGGCGACTCGATTCTGCCGTTCGACGACGTCAGCGTTGCACGGGAGTGTGCAGCATGACCCCGCTCTGGACCGCCGGGGAGATCGCCGCCGCAACGGGCGGAAGGGTGAACGGGGACTTCGAAGCCGGCGGCGTTGCCTTCGACTCGCGGGAGATCGGTCCCGGCGACCTGTTCGTGGCGATGAAGGGCGAAACGACCGACGGGCATCGCTTCGTCGAACAGGCCTTCGCGTCCGGCGCCGCCGGTGCTTTGGTGTCCGAGGAGATCCAGGGACCGCACGTACGCGTGGCGGACACGACCGCTGCTCTCAACGAGCTTGGGCGTACTTCGCGCGCCCGTGCCAAGGCTCGAGTGATCGGAGTTACGGGTTCGGTTGGCAAGACCAGCACAAAGGAGGCTTTGTACGCGGCGCTCGACCGCGCCGCTCCGGACCAGGCCCATCGCTCCGTGAAGAGCTACAACAATCATACCGGAGTGCCCTTGAGCCTTGCTCGGATGGGCCGCGAAACGCGTTTCGGCGTGTTCGAAATGGGGATGAGCCAGGCCGGGGAGCTCGCGGCGCTGACCCGGCTGGTGCGCCCCCACGTCGCGGTAATCACCGCGATCGCCTCCGCGCATCGCGAATTCTTCTCCAGCGAGGAGGGCATCGCCGACGCCAAGGGCGAGATCTTCCAGGGATTGGAACCGGGCGGGACCGCGATCGTGCCCTTTGACAGTCGACACCGCGACCGGCTGATCGCGGCGGCGCGGCCCTATGCCGCGAACATCGTCACCTTCGGCCTCGGCGACGGAGCGGACGTCCGGGCGGCCTACGCTCTGCGAGCCCCTGCCGGCGGGACGATGGTGACCGCTTTGCTTCCCAAAGGTCAGCTTAGCTTCACCATCGCGCAGCCCGGCGAGCATTGGGTGACCAACGCGCTGGCGGTGATCGCCGCCGTCGAAGCGGTCGGCGGAGACCTTGCCGCGGCTGGGCTGGCGCTGGCCGAACTGGGCGGGATCAAGGGCCGAGGCGAGCGGCTGCGCGCCGCCGCGGGGAGCGGCGAGGCTCTGATCATTGACGAGAGCTACAATGCCAACCCCGCTTCGATGGCCGCGACCTTGCGCGTGCTCGGCGAGGAACAGGTGACGGGTCGCCGAATCGCCGTGCTTGGTGCGATGCGCGAGCTCGGGGCCGAGACCGAGCAGTTTCACGCCGCTCTGGCCGATCCGGTCCGCGCGGCACGGGTCGACCGTGCAATCCTGGTCGGCGAAGAGATGGAAGCGCTCGCGCAGGCGCTTGTTGGAACGGTGGAGGTGACCCATGTCGCGGACGCGGCCGAGGCCCTGACGGTCGCCCGCGAGGTGATCGGGCCTGGCGACGTCGTGCTCGTCAAGGGTTCCAATTCGATTGGACTGGCCGCCGTCGTGGAGGCGCTTTCGGGCGGGGTGGACTGATGTTTCTCTGGATCGCCGAACAGCTGGGTTTTCCCGGGCTTCTCAACCTCTTCCGTTACATCACCTTCCGCGCCGGCGGGGCGACCGCAACGGCGCTCCTTCTCGGCCTGCTGATCGGGCCCCGCTTCATCGGCTGGCTTCGAGTCCGACAGGGCAAGGGGCAGCCGATCCGCGACGATGGCCCCCAATCCCATCTCGCCAAGCGGGGTACGCCGACGATGGGCGGGCTGATGATCCTGACCTCGCTCACCGTATCGATGCTGCTGTGGATGGATTTCTCCAATCGCTATCTGTGGGCCTGTCTGTTCATCACCGTCGGCTTCGGACTCATCGGCTTCCTCGACGATTACGACAAGGTGAAGAAGCGCCATCACAAGGGGGTTTCAGGTCGAACGCGACTGATTGCCGAGTTTGCCGTGGCAGCGGTCGGCTGCGCCATCATCACCTGGGGTGCGGGAACCGAGATCTACATCCCCTTCTACAATGGCCCGGTTATCGATCTCGGGCCATTCTACATCGCCTTTGCCGCCTTCGTCGTCGTGGCGTTCGGCAATGCGGTGAACCTGACGGATGGGCTCGACGGGCTCGCCACCATGCCGGTGATCATCGCCAGTCTGGCGTTTCTGCTGATCTCCTATCTCGTCGGCAATGCCATCTATTCCCAGTATCTGGGGATCCCGTTTGTCCTCGGAGTTGGCGATCTGACGGTGCTCTGCTCGGCGATCGTGGGCGCGGGCCTGGCCTTCCTGTGGTTCAACGCGCCGCCGGCAGCGGTCTTCATGGGGGATACGGGCAGCCTGGCTCTGGGCGGAGCGCTCGGCGCGATTGCAGTGGCGACCCGGCACGAGATCGTCCTCGGCATCATCGGCGGATTGTTCGTCGTCGAGGCGATGAGCGTGATCATCCAGGTCTTCGTTTACAAGCGTACCGGCAAGCGCGTTTTCCGGATGGCGCCGATCCATCACCATTTCGAACAGCTCGGCTGGTCCGAACCGACAGTGGTGATCCGTTTCTGGATCATCAGCTTCGTCCTCGCCCTTGCCGGCCTGTCGACTCTGAAACTGCGGTGATCACGAGCCCTGCCTTCACTGGCAAACGCTTCGCGGTGCTCGGCCTCGCCCGTTCGGGCCTGACCAGTGTCGAGGCTCTGGTGGCGAGCGGCGCCAAGGTACTTGCCTGGGACAATCGCGAGGAGGCTCGAGCTGCCGTCGCCGGCAAGGCGGAGATCGGCGACCTGCTCAGCGCCGATCTGACCGGCTATGACGGTGTGGTCGTCTCACCGGGCGTGCCGCTCAACCGTCATCCGATTGCCGAGAAGGCGAGGGCTTCAGGCGTGCCGATCATCGGCGACATCGAGCTGTTCGCTCAGGCGCGGGCCACCCTGCCGCCGCACCAGGTGATTGGAGTGACCGGCACCAACGGCAAGTCGACGACCACGGCCCTCATCTGCCACATCGTCCGATGTGCAGGGCGCCCCGCCACCATGGCTGGCAATATCGGCTATCCCATCATGGGCCAGGAGCCGCTGCCGGAAGATGGCGTCTACGTGCTGGAGCTGAGCTCCTATCAGATTGATCTCACCCATAGCCTTGCCTGCGACGTCGCGGTCCTGACCAACGTCACGCCCGATCATCTCGACAGATATGACGGCTTCGAAGCCTATGAGCGCTCGAAAGCACGCCTGTTTGCCATGCAGGACTCTGACGGGTTTGCCGTCTGGGACGAGCGTGAACCGGGCGTGCGCAGCCTCACCAATATCTTCCGTGGCGGCATGCTGAGCCTTCGTTCAAGGGAATATCCCGACCCGGTCGGGCGCCGAGACATCGAGTGCCGGCTGTCCGATTCGCTGTCAGGGCCGCACAACCTGGCCAATGCCGCCGTCGCCGTGCGTGCCGCCCTCGCGCTGGGGATCGAGCGTGACAAGGTCCTGGATGCGCTCGGCACTTTCCGCGGGCTGCCGCATCGGATGGAGCCGGTCGGCGAGAAGTCCGGAGTCCTGTTCGTCAACGACAGCAAGGCGACGAATCCGGATTCTGCGGCGCCGGCCTTGGCCGCCTTTCCGAATGTGCACTGGATTTTGGGCGGCCTCCCCAAGGGCGAGGATCTCGGTCCTTGCGAGCAGCATCTCGATCATGTTCGCGCTGCCTACACGATCGGCGAGGCCGGTCCTATGTTTGCCCGCTTGCTTGAGGGCAAAGTCCCTGTAAAGCAATGCGAATTGCTCGTCGAGGCGGTGAGGTGCGCGGCTCGTGCAGCGGCGCCCGGAGAAGTGGTTCTGCTTTCCCCCGCTTGCGCCTCGTTCGACCAGTTCAGGGATTATGAGGCGCGCGGTGAAGCGTTTCGAGCCGCGGTGGAGGCATTGGGATGAGCGTGGCAGGCATGGGTGCTGGACCGGTGGCGGCGGCGAAGTCGGCCCGCCTCGGCCGATCCGATCGAAGTGCGATCGGCCGCTGGTTCTGGGAGATCGACAAGGTCCTCCTGATCCTGGTCGCGGTGCTGATTTCCATCGGCCTGATCGCGGTGGCGGCGGCGTCGCCGGCCGCGGCGACCCGTTATTCGGGCGCGGGCATGAGCTTCGCTCCATTGCACTATTTCTACCGGCAGCTCGTCTGGATCATGCTGGCCGTCCCGGTAATGATTGCCGTGTCGATGCTTCCCAAGTCGAAGGCGCGGCGCCTGTCGATCCTTGGCACAGCCGTTTTTACCGCCTTGCTCTTTCTTGTGCCGATCATTGGCCAGGAAGTGAACGGGGCCCGTCGCTGGCTGGGAGTCGGCTTCACCCAGTTCCAGCCATCGGAATTCCTCAAGCCGCTCTACATCGTCACCATCGCCTGGCTGCTCTCGTTGAAGGACAAGGATCCAACGCTGCCGGTGGTGCCGCTTACCGGCCTGATTACCGGCGTGATCGCCATGCTCCTGATGCAGCAGCCCAATTTCGGCGAAACGATCATCTTCGTCGCGGCGTGGGTGATGCTCCTAGCCTTGTCGGGCGCGTCGCTTCGGATCCTCGGCGCTCTCGGTGTCGCCGGGCTCGCCGCCATCGTTCTGGCCTATTTCTTCTACGATGTCGCAAGGGTCAGGATCGATGGCTTCCTCTTCGCGGAGGGTGACAATTATCAGGTCGAAGCGGCGCTGCGAACGCTGACGGCGGGCGGCCTGTTCGGCGCCGGTCCGGGTGCCGGTACGCGCAAGTTCACTCTGCCCGAGCCGCATACCGACTATATCTACTCGGTCATCGGCGAGGAATTCGGGATCATCGCCTGTCTCGCCATCGCGCTGCTTTACATCACGATCGTTGCCCGGGTGCTGATCCGCCTGCTGCACGAGGAAGATCGGTTCCTGGTCTTGGCCACTGCGGGCCTGGTGGGGCAGTTCGGGCTCCAAGCCCTCATCAACATGGCCGTCAACGTCCATCTCGCGCCCTCCAAGGGCATGACGCTGCCTTTCATCTCCTACGGCGGATCGTCCATGGTCGCATTGTCGATCGGCTTCGGACTGCTCCTCGCCTTCAGTCGTCGCAACCCCTACCTTCATCGCTCCCCTTATGTGGTGAAGTGGAGCGGCCCGAAATGAGCATGTCCCGCCACTATGTGCTCGCCGCCGGCGGAACGGGCGGTCACATGATGCCCGCCCATGCGCTTGCCGAGGAGCTGCTGCTGCGCGGTCATCGTGTGGCCTTGATCACCGACGATCGCGGCTCACGCATTCCCGGGCTGTTCGACAGGGTTCAGGTCCATGTGCTTCCCGCCGGACGGCTGGCCGGCGGCCCGATCGGCTGGTTTCGGGCCGCGCGAAGCATCCTCACCGGCCGGGCGATGGCTCTTCGGCTGTACGAGACGTTCAAGCCTTCGGCGGTCGTCGGCTTCGGCGGCTATCCGGCCTTTCCCGCTCTCCTGGCCGCTCGCCGCGACCGGATTCCCACGGCCATCCACGAGCAGAATGCCGTGCTGGGCCGGGTGAACCGGCTTGTCGCGGCAAAGGTCGATGCCATTGCCACGGCTTATCCGCACGTCGAAAGACTGCCGGGCGGCGCCCGCGACCGGGTGGAGTTCGTGGGCAATCCCGTTCGCGATGAAGTCGTCGCCATCGGCGAGCAGCCGTTTCCGCCGCTTGCCGATGACGGCATCTTCCGTCTGCTGGTGACGGGCGGCAGTCAGGGCGCTTCAATTCTCTCGGACGTGGTTCCCGAAGGCCTGGGCCTGTTGCCGGAACACTTTCGGCGGCGCCTGCAGGTGACCCAACAGTGCCGTGCCGAAGATATCGATCAGGTCAGGGCGCGCTACGCCGAGCTCGGGATTCCGGCCGACCTCGCCACCTATTTGCCGGACCTTCCGGAACGACTTGCCTGGGCGCATCTCGTGATCGGCCGCGCGGGCGCGTCGACCATTGCCGAACTGACGGCCGCTGGCCGGCCGGCCATTCTCGTGCCTCTGCCTTCCGCCACCGACGACCACCAGACGGCCAATGCGAGAGAGATGGCGAAGGCCGGCGGTGCCCGGATGATCCCGCAGTCGCGCTTCACTCCAGTCGAGCTCGCCAAGCAGATGCAGAAGCTCGCCCTCGATCCCGAGGCACTCGCCAACGCCGCCGCTCGGGCCAAGGCCGTCGGCAAGCCCGAAGCCGCCAAGGCGCTCGCCGATCTGGTCGAGCGGATCGCCCGCCATCCGGGCGCCGACCCGCAGTTCGTGCGCGATTCCATCCTGCAGCCCAACGTTCCCAACGGGGTGCCGGCATGAGGGGAGTCGGAACCGAGATCGGAACGATCCACTTCGTTGGAATCGGCGGCATCGGCATGTCCGGAATTGCCGAGGTGATGCACATTCTCGGCTATGACGTGCAGGGGTCGGACATGGCCGAGAGCTATGTGGTGGAGGGTCTGCGGCAGCGCGGCATCCCGATCTCGATCGGCCACAAGGCGGAAAATCTCGGCGACGCCGCAGTGGTCGTCATCTCGACCGCCGTGAAGAAGGACAATCCGGAGGTCCAGGCGGCCTACGAGCGGCGTATTCCGGTGGTCCGCAGAGCCGAAATGCTGGCCGAGCTGATGCGCCTCAAGTCGACCATCGCCGTTGCCGGGACCCACGGAAAAACGACGACGACCTCGATGGTCGCGGCTCTGCTCGACGCCGGTGGGATCGATCCCACGGTCATCAACGGCGGAATCATCAACGCCTACGGCTCGAATGCCCGGCTCGGAAGCTCGGACTGGATGGTCGTTGAAGCCGACGAGAGCGACGGGAGTTTTCTCCGCCTCGACGGAACGATCGCGGTGGTGACCAACATCGATCCCGAACATCTCGATCATTATGGCAGCTTCGACGCCGTCAAGGACGCCTTCGTCGAATTCGTCGAGAATGTGCCGTTCTACGGTGCCGCCCTGCTCTGCGTCGACCATCCTGAAGTCCAGTCGATCATCCCTCGTCTGAGGGACCGGCGGGTCGTCACCTACGGCTTTGCCGCGCAGGCCGACGTGCGCGGCGACAATGTCACTCCGATTCTGGGGGGGAATCGGTTCGACGTGTCGATCCGCGATCGTTCGGGCGAGGCCCGGACGATTTCCGGAATCGAACTGCCGATGCCGGGACGGCACAATGTCCAGAATGCGCTTGCGGCGATCGGAGTCGCGGCCGAGCTCGGCATTGCGGATGAGGTCATCGCCCGTGGCTTCGAGCGATTCCACGGCGTCAAGCGCCGTTTCACTCGCGTCGGCGAAGTGGACGGTGCGGTCATCATCGACGATTACGGCCACCACCCGGTCGAGATCAGGGCTGTTCTCTCGGCAGCGCGCGAGGGCGCGAAGGGACGGGTGATCGCGCTTGTTCAGCCGCATCGTTACACCCGTCTTCACAGCCTCATGGACGAGTTCCAGGGCGCATTCAACGATGCCGATATCGTGATGGTGGCACCCGTTTACGCCGCCGGCGAAGAGCCGATCGAAGGCGTCGATCATGCCGCTCTGGTGGAGGGGCTGAAGGAGCGCGGCCACCGCGCGGTCTGCACCGTCGAGAGCGCCGAAGACGCCTGTCGCCGGCTTCGGGATATCGCCGCTCGCGGCGACATGATCATCTGCCTCGGCGCCGGCGACATCACCAAGTGGGCGGCCGGAATGGCCGATGGCATTCGCCAGGCGAGGCTGAACAAATGAGCCCGGTGGCGGACCTGCCCCGAGTGCGCGGCCGTCTCACCGAGCAGGGGCCGCTGGCTCCCCTCGTCTGGTTCAAGGCGGGTGGCCCCGCGCAGTGGCTGTTCGAACCCAAGGACGTCGACGACCTGTCGGATTTCGTCGCTAGCCTCGATCCCGTCGTGCCGGTCATGGGTTTGGGCTTGGGCTCCAACTTGATCGTGCGTGACGGCGGTGTGCCCGGCGTTGTCGTGCGTCTCGGCAAGCCATTCGCGAAGGTCGAGAGGCTCGATTCCACGACGCTTCGTTGCGGTGGAGGCGCGAGCGGGATCCTCGTTTCCTCGACAGCGCGAGACTCCGGCATTGGCGGCCTGGAGTTCCTGCGTTCCATTCCCGGAACGGTGGGCGGATTCGTTCGGATGAACGGCGGCGCCTATGGACGCGAGGTCAAGGATATCCTTGTCGACTGCCAAATCGTGACGCGCTCCGGCCAGCTCATCACCCTCGGCCTCGAGGAACTCGGCTATAGCTATCGGAATAGCGAGCTGCCGCAGGGCGCTGTCGTCGTCGGCGCGACTTTCCGCGGGCACATCGACGATCCGGCGGCAATTCAGGCGGAAATGGACCGGATCGCGGCGGAGCGGGAGGCTTCGCAGCCGCTTCGCTCCAGGACTGGCGGGTCCACCTTCAAGAACCCGCCAGGGACGAAGGCGTGGAAATTGATCGACGAAGCCGGCTGTCGCGGGCTCAGGATCGGCGATGCCCAGGTGTCGGAGAAACACTGCAACTTCCTCCTGAACCTGGGCAGTGCCAGCGCTGCCGACATCGAGGCCCTCGGCGAAGAAGTGCGCCGACGGGTGAAGGATCATTCGGGCATCATGCTGGAGTGGGAAATACAGCGCGTGGGGGTCGCCCGTGGATAGGCTTCACATCGTCGTGTTGATGGGAGGCTGGTCGGCCGAACGCCAGGTTTCGTTGACCAGCGGCAACGGCGTCGCCGAGGCACTGGAGAGCCGAGGACATAAAGTCACCCGGATCGACATGGGCCGCGACATCGCCCAGCGGCTGGTCGAGGCCGATCCGGACATCGTCTTCAACGCCTTGCACGGGACCCCTGGCGAGGATGGCACCGTCCAGGGAATGTTGGACCTGATGGGTATCAGATATACCCACAGCGGAGTCGAGACTTCGGTCATCGCGATCGACAAGGAGCTGACCAAGATGGTCCTCGTTCCCCACGGCATCCGGATGCCCCAGGGGAAGGTGGTTTCGACGGAAAGTCTCTACCTCGAGGATCCGCTGCCGCGGCCTTATGTGCTCAAGCCCGTGAACGAGGGCTCGTCGGTGGGGGTCGCAATCGTCCGTTCCGGCGGCAATTACGGCGACCCGATCTCGCGGGACGCGCGGGGGCCATGGCAGGAGTTCGACCGGCTGCTGGCCGAGCCGTTCATCCCCGGTCGGGAGCTTACCGTGGCGGTGCTCGGCGACGAAGCGCTCGAAGTGACGGAATTGAGGCCCAAGTCCGGCTTCTACGACTATGACGCAAAATATACCGACGGGCTGACCGAGCATGTCTGCCCGGCCGTCATCCCCGCCGACGTTCGTGAGGCGGCGCTCGGCGTCGCCCAGAAGGCCCATCGGATCCTGGGTTGCCGGGGGGCGTCGCGGTCGGACTTCCGCTGGGACGAGGCGAAGGGAGTCGACGGCCTCTACCTGCTCGAGGTGAACACTCAGCCGGGAATGACTCCGCTCAGCCTGGTGCCGGAGCAGGCGCGGGCTCGCGGCATCGGCTATGCAGAGCTCGTCGAGCGAATCGTCGAGGCGGCCCTATGACCGCTCGGATCGCCAGGGGTGGGCCTACGCGGGGGCGACAGAAGCCGCGGGCTTCCGGCCGCTCGGTCAATACTCGCAAGTCCAAGGGCAGCGGTCTTGGCGCTTCGCTCGGGCTGCCCGCCGGCGCGGCGCGTCGGTTCGGCGGCTGGACGCTTGCGCTGATCCTCGCCATTCTCGCGGTCATTGCCGCACTGGCGTTCCGGGTACCGCAGCTGGCCGGATCCGCCCTTGCCGAGGGGGTCGGCAATGCCGGCTTCGCGATGAAGCGGGTTGAGATCAACGGCGCTCAGCGCGTTTCTCGCCTCGCCATCTACAATATCGCGTTCGACCAGCCCTCGATGGCGATGCCGCTCGTCGATCTGGACGGAACCCGCGCCCGGTTGCTCGAGTTCGGATGGATCAAGGAGGCCCGCGTTTCACGCCGGCTTCCGGATACCCTCGTGATCGACGTCGTCGAACGCCAGCCCGCAGCAATCTGGCAACACAATCAACGGCTCAGCCTGATCGACGCCGATGGGGTCGTCCTGGAGCCGGTGAGGATCGATGCGATGCCGGATCTCCCGCTCGTCATCGGCCCCGCGGCCAATCGCCATCTCGGGACATTGAATGCCCTGCTCGACGCCGCCCCTCGGCTCCGGCCTCAGCTCGCCGGCGCCACCTGGGTGGGGGACCGCCGCTGGGATCTTCGATTCCAGAGCGGCGAACTGCTGAGCCTTCCCGAAGGCGAAGAATCCGCGCGGCGCTCGATCCAGCGCTTTCAGCTGATGGACCAGCAATCGCCGTTGCTCGGCCAAGGCTATGCTCGGATCGACATGCGCATCCCGGGGCGGATGATCGTCCGGCTGACCCGCCAGCCCGGTCGAAGCGTTCCCGAACTCGCGCCGCCGCCGCCCGCCCCCGCTCCGGGCGAAGACCTGTCGAGGACGATATGAGGCCGAAGCCCTGATGCGCCGGACGCCTCCGCCTCCTGTCCGCAATCTCGTCGCCGCCCTCGACGTCGGCTCATCGAAGGTATCGGCGATGATCGCCGAGCCGGAGGGCGATGGTCGCCTTCGAATCCTCGGATCGGGGCAGCGCGAAAGCCGGGGCGTGAAGCGCGGATTCATCGCGGACATGGAGAGAAGCGAGATCGCCATTCGCGAGGCGGTGGAGCAGGCGGAGCGGATCGCCGGGACCAATATCGACCAGGTGTTTGTTGGCTATTCGGCAGGCGGGTTGCTCAGCAACGTCGCCAGTGTCGAGGTTTCGACCGGCGGCAAGCGAATCTCCGGCAGCGACATCGATCAGCTGCTCGAGGCGGGCCGGCAGTCGATCGAACCGGGCGGGCGGATGATCCTTCACGCCATGCCGGCGCTCTACACGATCGATGGAGTGAACGGAGTCAAGAACCCGCGCGGTCTCCACGCCGACAAGCTGGCTGTCGACATCCATGTCGTCGCCGCGGATCCGGCTCCAGTGAAGAATTTGGACCTTTGCGTCCGATCCGCCCATTTGGGCGTTGAAGCCATTGTCGCTTCTCCGGTTGCTGCCGGAAAGGCCTGTTTGAGTGACGAGGAACGCGAGTTGGGCGTTGCGTTGGTCGAATTGGGTGCGGGCGTCACGAACGTCTCCGTCTTTGCCGGTGGAATGCTGGTGGGACTGAAGTCGCTTCCGGTCGGCGGCAGCGACATCACCGACGACATCGCCGCCGCTTTCGGAACCCGGCGGACGGAAGCCGAGCGGATCAAATGCTTCTACGGCTCGGCCATGACCTCGCCCCGCGACAATCACGATATGATCGAACTGGCGCCGATCGCCGGCGGCCAGGAAGGGATCGAAGCCAGCCGGATCGCTCGAGCCCAGCTCGTCGCCGTTATCCGCCAGCGTCTGGAGCAGCTCATCTCCCAGATCGAAGCTGCGCTGAAGCAGCTGGGCTTTTCGGGTCCCTTCGGTCGCCAGGTCGTGCTGACGGGCGGCGGTGCCGAATTGAAGGGCATTGCCGACTATGCGCAAGGCGTGCTTGGCCGAGCCGTCCGCATCGGGCGACCGACCATGCCGGGCCTTCCGGAAGCGCATAGCGGCCCCGCTTTTTCAACACTCGCCGGATTGGCGCAGTTCGCAGCCTCGGACGAGCTCGATCTGCGCGTCGGATTCGCCACGCCGGAAGCCGCGGAAAGACCGGCCGGTAACATCGTTCAGCGCCTGATAGCGGCTTTCAGGACTCAGTACTGAGGAAATGTTGTGGATCGCGTTAACTTTTTACTCGCACCGAAGAATCGCATCGTGCAAAAGGGCTTAGCGGGAACGCGTTCCACGGCGCTTGGGCACAGGGGAGACAAGGCATGAGCATCGATTTCATCCGTCCGGAAGTGGAAGAACTGCGCCCGCGCATCAGCGTCATCGGAGTTGGTGGTGCCGGTGGAAACGCCATCGCCAACATGATCCAGTCGGACGTCCAGGGAGTCGACTTCATCGTCGCGAACACGGACGCCCAGGCGCTCAACCACAGCCTTGCGGACCGCAAGATCCAGTTGGGCTTGAAGATCACCCAGGGACTAGGTGCCGGTTCCCGTCCCGAGATCGGCAAGGCTGCCGCCGAGGAAGCCATTGACGAGATCGAGCAGGCGATCGAGGGTGCTCATATGTGCTTCATCGCCGCGGGCATGGGCGGCGGCACCGGCACTGGTGCAGCGCCGGTAATCGCCAAGGCCGCTCGCGACCGCGGGATCCTCACCGTCGGGGTCGTGACGAAGCCCTTCAGCTTCGAAGGGGCAAGACGGGCGCGCTCGGCGGAATCCGGAATCGCCGAGCTTCAGCAGCATGTCGACACGCTGATCGTTATTCCGAACCAGAATCTCTTCCGCATCGCCAATCCGAACACGACCTTCAAGGAAGCGTTCATGATGGCGGACGAGGTCCTTCAACAAGGCGTTCGCGGGATTACCGACCTCATGGTGATGCCAGGTCTCATCAACCTTGACTTCGCGGACGTCCGCTCGGTCATGAGCGAGATGGGCAAGGCGATGATGGGCACTGGCGAAGCTTCGGGCGACAATCGCGCGATCGAGGCAGCCGAGCAGGCGATCGCCAATCCGTTGCTCGACGGCGTTTCCATGCGCGGGGCCAAGGGCGTGATCATTTCGATCACCGGCGGTGAGGACATGCGCCTGATGGAGGTCGACGAGGCCGCCAATCACATCAAGGAACTGGTCGACCCCGACGCGAACATCATCTGGGGATCGGCTTTCAACAACGATCTGGATGGGAAGATCCGCGTTTCCGTCGTGGCCACAGGCATTGATGTCGAGGAAGCGACTCAGGCGCCGCCGCTGCAGGCGAAGGTCTTCGCCTTTCCGGGGGCTCGCAACAGCGAAGGGTCGAGGGCCGAGGTTGCGCCTCCCGAGGCGCCCAGGGCTGCGCCGATCACCCTCACGCCGCCGGAGTCGGTGGCAGGAACCGCTGAGGAACCGCTCAACCTGATCGATGAGCCGACCCAGGCACCCGCGGAACTCGCGCTCGACCAGCCTGAAGATGACGAATCCGGTGACGAATTGTTGCTTGATACGCCGGACGAACCGGAGCAGGCGCAGACGGTCGAAACGCCGCCGACCGGGCGTCGCACCTGGCTCACTCAGGACGAAACTCCCGTCGAACCGGCGCCCAGGCCGGCCCGCGAGGCAGGGGGCACGCTGTTCGAGCGGATGTCCAACATCGCTCGCGGGGCAGCCAAGGCGCAGGTCGACGAGGAAGAAGGGCCGCGGTTGCGCGCCGGCGGGCGCGATCCGTTGGATATCCCCCGTTTCCTGAACCGTCAGGGCAACCAGTAAGGCGATTCTCGCCGTCCAGGCGGGGAGAACTCCCGTTCGTCGCCGCCGCTGACCGGCTGACCGCAGCAGGCCCAGCGGAGTCATTGCTCATACAGGTAAGCGCCTGTCTATCGGAGGCATGACTTCATCGACGATGCGGGGGAGCCGCCGCGGCTTGTGGCTGCTGGCGCCGGGAGCGATCGTTGGCGCAATCGTCGCGCCTGCGTCCGTCAGCGCGCAAGTTCCTCCCGGGGCTGTCGTTCAGCCGCTCGGGACTGACAGCGGGGCCGAGCTCCGGCGCCACCTTCACGCCCTCGCGGAGAATCCACGCAGCCTTTCCGCCTTGATCGGCGCCGGCCGCGCTGCGCTCGACGCCGGTGATTACCAGGCTGCGCTGTCCTTCTTTGGGCGCGCGGACGAAGTCTCGCCGAGCGAGGCGCGAGTGAAGGCCGGCATGGCCACCGCGCTCGTTCACCTCGAGCAGCCGGAAGCCGCTCTGCGGCTGTTTGAGGACGCACGGACCCTCGGGGCCCCCGAGGTGGAGATTGCCGGCGACCGGGGCCTCGCGTTCGACATGATCGGCGATCCTCGCCGTGCCCAGCAGGATTATACCCTCGCCCTGCGCAACCGCGAGGATCCGCAGATCCGGCGGCGTCTGGCCTTGTCGCTGGCCATCAGCGGTCAGCGCGCCCCTGCGACCCGGCTGATCGACGATCAGCTGCGCCGGAACGATCGCGCTGCCTGGCGCACGCAAGTGTTCGTCCTGGCTTTGACCGGCGACGCTGCCGGAGCCAATCGAGCCGCGCAGTCCGTCATGCCTCCAGCCATTGCCCAGGCGATGGCGCCTTTTCTCGCGCGCCTCCCAAGTCTCAGCCCGGGCCAGAAGGCGATGGCAGTGCATTTCGGTCATTTTCCCAGCGACGGCCGAGCGTTGGCGAGCAGCGCCGATACCCGCCCCTATCCCGGCGCCCTCGCTTTGGCCGGCGTTGCGCCCGAGGCGGCAGCGGGGGCTCGGTCTCAGCGCCCGGCAGCCGAGCAAGGCGGGCGAGCGTCTCGACGCAGACCAGGAAGCCAGGAGACCGCCGAGCGAGTGGGCCCCGGCTCGCGCTCACGCTCACCGGTCCGCCGCGAGCAGAGGTCAACGGGCCCGCAGCAGCGGCCCCCGGTTCAGATCGCCGCCGCGGAGCCACGCCGAACCGCCCCAACTGCGGCGCCTCAGTCTCAGCCGCAGCCCCAGCCATCGACGCCCGCGCGTTTCCAGGCGCCGGCCAACCTCGCAAATCCTCCCGCGCCAGCCATCGGGGGCTCGCAGTCCCGTTCGGTTTCGCGGCCGGAACCCTCCCGGATCAGATCGACCGAAGTCCCGGCCTCACAGCAGCCGGCCCAACCGACGGTTCAGCGACCCGTCCAGACTCCGGCCGACGCGAGCAGTCCGGGCTTTTCCGTGGTTCAGCAGCAGCCGGATTCCGTTTCGCCCGCGGTTGCTCCAGTTGCCGAGGCTGCAGCGGCTGGGCCTAGCTCACTCGCCGAGATTGCCTCGCTCGTCAGGTCGCTCCCCCAGGAGCCGGAGTCGGTTCGATCGGCTGAACCGGCCCGCAACTCGGCTCCCGCACCGGTTCAGGCGCGAACCGTTCGCGAGGCCGCAAGGACAACTCCCAGTCGATCCCGATCACGTGCCGCTGCTCCGGCCCATCCGAGCCGTCACTGGGTTCAGATTGCTGGCGGCGCAGACCGCAATGCCCTGCCCAGAGAGTTCGAACGGCTGCGTGCGTTGGCGCCTCAGCAGCTTCGCGGGCGCTCAGCCTATACGACTCCGTTGCGGGCGACCAATCGGCTGCTGGTCGGCCCCTTCGCCACGACAGCGGAGGCACAGGCGTTCGTCAACGCGCTTGCCCAGAAGAATGTGGCGGCATTTGCCTGGACAAGCCCGGCTGGCCAGGAGATAGAGCGGCTGCAGACCGGCCGATGAACCTTTCCCCTTTCGCGTCCCATCCCAGACATTCTCGCGGACGTCAGCATGGGGAGGAGGATCGTGGCACCCGCGGTCCGCGCGACGCCTTTCAGCGCGATCGAGACCGGATCATCCACTCCATCCCATTCCGTCGGCTGCGTCACAAGACGCAGGTCTTCGTCGCTCCGGACGGCGATCACTTCCGGGTTCGTCTGACTCACAGCATCGAAGTCGCCCAGATCGGTCGCACCATGGCGCGAGCGCTCGGGCTGAACGAAGATCTGACCGAAGCGCTTTGCCTCGGTCACGATCTCGGCCACCCGCCCTTCGGTCACGCCGGGGAGGAAGCGCTCGAATCGGCGATGGCCGAAGCGGGCGGCTTCGACCATAATGCCCATACAATCCGTCTGCTGACGCGGCTGGAAAGCCCTTATCCTCGCTTCGAGGGCTTGAATCTGACCTGGGAAACGTTGGAAGGCCTGGCCAAGCATAACGGTCCGGTCGAGCAAGCGCCTTGGGCGCTCGCGGCGGCCGATTCGAAATTCCCGCTCGAACTCGAAACCTGGCCGAGTCTTGAGGCGCAGGTTGCAGCGATTGCTGACGACATCGCCTACGACAATCACGATATCGACGACGGCTTGCGCGCCGGGCTCTTCACCCTCGACGAATTGCTCGATGTCCCCTTGGTCGGACAATGCTGGAAGAATGTCCGGGAGCGTTATCCCGACGTTCCAAACCAGCGGCTGGTCCCCGAACTGATCCGCGAGCAGATCGGTGCCATGGTCAACGATGTCCTTGCCGAGACTCGGCGGCGCACCCAGGGGATCGCGAGCGTGGATGAGGTGCGTCGGGCCGGGGGCCCGCTGGCCGGCTTCTCGGAAGAAATGCAACCGCAGGAGCGGCAACTGAAGGCGTTCCTCTACGCCCGGATGTACGATGCGCCGCCCGTGAGGGCTGTGAAGGAGGAGGCGCGCCGTCTCGTCGCTCAACTCTTCGCGGCGTACCGGGCGGAACCGGCCCTTCTGCCGCCGGAATGGCGGCCGTCATCGTCGGAGCCCGGGGTCGTGATTCGAACGATTGGCGACTTCATGGCCGGGATGACCGATCGCTACGCGATCAATCGCCATGCTGAACTGCTGGGCCCCGTCAACTTGCCCGAAGGATTCTGACGCTCCGGCCTAGGCCGCTTCAAATCGCTTCGGCCATCCGCTAGAGCCGCCCGTCCCTTCAGACGGAAACTGGCAGTGACGCTCTACGCACGTTTCGCCGCGCATATCGACGCGGCGCTCGACAGTCTCGAAGCAGAAGGGGCGCTGGCGCCCGGACTGGACCGTTCGGCCGTTGCCGTCGAACCGCCGCGCGATCCCGCCCATGGCGACCTTGCGACCAATTCGGCCATGGTCCTCGCCAAGCGCGCCGGCACCAACCCGCGGGCGCTGGCGGAGCTGATCGTTCCGAAGCTTCGGGCCCTTGAGGAGGTTGAGGCGGCCGACCTGGCGGGGCCCGGCTTCATCAACATTCGTCTCGTCCGGGCGGTTTGGGAGGAGGAGCTGCGTGCGATCCTGTCCGGAGGCGAGGATTATGGCCGATCCCGGATGGGCCGGGATCAGCGGGTCAACGTCGAATATGTCTCCGCGAATCCGACGGGCCCGATGCACATGGGGCATTGCCGCGGCGCCGTGGTGGGCGATGCACTTGCAAGCCTTCTCGAATATTCCGGGCACAAGGTCGTGCGCGAATATTATGTGAACGATGCCGGCGGACAGGTGGACGTGCTCGCCCGCTCGGCTCACCTTCGTTACCGCGAAGCGCTGGGCGAGGATATTGGCGAAATCCCCGAGGGCTTTTATCCGGGTGATTATCTCAAGCCGGTGGGAGAGAGGCTGGCCGCTGAACATGGTGACCGCTTCGTCGGAGCGCCGGAAAGCGACTGGCTGGTGCCCTTCCGGAAGACCGCGGTGGCGATGATGATGGATCAGATCCGGTCGGATCTGGCGATGCTCGGGATCCACCACGACATATTCGCATCCGAAGCCGAGATTCATGAAAAGGGGCTTGCGGATCAGGCCCTGGAAACGCTCAGGGCGCGGGGTCTCGTCTATGAAGGCGTGCTCGAGCGGCCGAAGAGCCTTGATCCGCACGACGAATGGGAGCCGGTCGAACTCACTCTGTTCAGGGCAACGGAGTTCGGGGACGACCAGGATCGACCGATCAGAAAGTCCGATGGCAGCTGGACCTATTTTGGCGGCGATCTGGCCTATCACTTCCAGAAGGCGCAGAAGGCCGATCAGCTGATCGACATCTGGGGCGCGGACCATGCTGGAACCGTCAAACGCATCAAGGCCGCGGTCGCGGCACTGACGGAAGGCAAGGTACCGTTCGACGTCAAACTGGTTCAGATGGTTCGACTGCTGCGCGCCGGAGAGCCGGTGAAGATGTCGAAGCGAGCGGGCAACTTCGTCACCCTGGCCGAGGTGGTGAACGAGGTCGGCAAGGACGTGGTTCGATTCACCATGCTCACCCGCAAGGCCGATGCGCAGATGGACTTCGACTTCGCCAAGGTGGTGGAAGCGTCCAAGGACAATCCGGTCTTCTACGTCCAGTATGCGCACGCCCGGATCTGTTCCCTGCATCGGCGGACGAGCGAATCTGGGCTCGAACTGCCCGCAAAGGCCGATCTTTCGCTGCTCGACGACGACGAACTGGCGCTGGTGAAGCTCGCTGCGCAATTTCCGCGGATCGTTGAAGGAGCGGCTACGGCGCATGAGCCACATCGGATCGCCTTCTATCTGAATGATCTTGCTGCCGCCTTCCACGCGCAGTGGAACAAGGGGAATGACGACCCTGAAAAGCGTTTCCTCCTGGTACAGAGTCCCGATTTGACACGCGCGCGTCTGGAACTTGCCGATGCGATAGGGCAGATAATCCGGAACGGTCTCAGCCTGATGGGCGTGAAGGCCGTCGAGGAGATGCTTTGATGGGCGATTCCCGCACTTTCGACGAGCCGCAGGACGTGGACCGCCTTCCCTGGCTCGAAGCCGTCGAAGAGGAAGACGACCGCGCCGGGCCTTCGGCAGCCAAGCTGATTGCGGCCGTGGTCATCGGTCTGCTCGCGATCGCCGTGATCGTCGGCGGACTCTTCTGGCTTGGCAACCGGTCGCGCGACGGCGGCGGCGAGGGTGAGGTGATCGCCGCTCCCGAAGGCGACTACAAGGTCAAGCCCAGCGACCCTGGCGGCATGAACGTGGCTGGGGAAGGGGATACCGCCTTTGCGGCCAGCGAGGGCGCCGAACCCAAAGGCAATCTGAACGTCAATGGAGTGCCGGAGGCGCCGGTCCGTACGCAACCGGCGCCGTCGGCTCAGACTCCGTCGCAGACCCGGCCCAAGGCTCAGCCCTCCCGGGCCGAACCTCGTCCCGCGCCCGCCGCATCGGGGACAACGATTCAGCTTGGCGCTTTTTCCAGCCAGGCCAGCGCCACCCGTGCCTGGCGCGCGCTCTCGGGCCGGTTCCGTTATCTGGCGCCGCTGAACCATTCGATCATCCCGGTCGAGACCGGCGGCCGCACGCTCTATCGCTTGCGGGCCAACGGTCCGGATGCAGCGGGCATCTGCCGGCGTCTGCAGGTTGCCGGCGAGGATTGCACCATCGTCAGCTGAAACACTTGCGAATCCGAGCAATGCGTTCGGTCGGCGGCGGTTCCCTGTCGATCCGCGATCGCCAGCCTGTGTCGGATTCGACTGAATTGGCTATGGCGCGAGAATGATTCCCGCAATCCTGGGCCTCGCCGGCGAGACCCTCGCTCCGGATGAACGCGCTTTCTTTCGCGAAGCGGATCCGGCCGGCTACATCCTCTTCACTCGCAACTGCCGAAATCGCGAACAGCTGCGTGCATTGACGGAATCGCTCCGCGATCTTTCCGGGCGCGCCGTTCCAATCCTGATCGATCAGGAGGGCGGGCGAGTCGCGCGGCTGGCGCCGCCTGAGTGGCCCGATTTTCCCGCTCCGGCGCGTTTGGCGCAACTCTACGAAAAGGCGCCGATCAGCGCCATCGAAGCGGCTCGCGTCAACGCCGAGGCGATGGCGGCCGTGCTGGCCGGCGTCGGAGTCAACGTGAATTGCTGGCCCTCCCTGGACCTCCGTCAGCCCGGCGCTCACGCGGTGATCGGCGACCGAGCTCTGGGCGATCAGCCGATGCAGGTTGCCGCCTTGGGCCAGGCGATCCTCGAAGGCCTGGAGCGGGGCGGCGTTCTCGGAGTCATCAAGCATGTTCCCGGCCACGGGCGTGCCGCCAGCGACAGCCACGAAGCGCTTCCCGTCGTCGACGCTGCCGAGGACGAGCTTGCGATCGACTTGGCGCCCTTCATCGCCCTGAAGGACGCGCCAATGGCGATGACGGCGCACATTCTCTTCACGGCGTGGGACTCCGAACGAGCCGCCAGCGTTTCGCCGATCATCATCAACGACATCATTCGGCGACGCATCGGATTTGAGGGTCTGCTGATGAGCGATGACATCGCCATGAATGCACTGAGCGGGTCGCCCGCCGATCGCGCCCGGGCCGTGATCGGTGCTGGCTGCGATCTCGCGCTTCACTGCTCGGCAAGACTGGAGGAGTCGATCAGCATTGCCGACGCGCTCCCTGAGATCGGAACCGAGGCGGAGCAGCGACTCGAGAGGGTGGCGGAGCGACTAGCTGTTGCCGCGGGACCTTCTCACAAGCTGAACGACCTGCTTGCAAAGCGCGATACACTCCTCGCGCTCGCCTGAGGAATTGCAGCAGAACCGACACAATCACCGGCTATCATTGCTCCATCGCGTCCTCGAAGATGGAGGAAGACGATGCTACGCGACTTCGCAGGCGGTCTGTTCAGCCTGCTGCTGATGATCGCCAAGATCGGCGCCTGCCTGCTGCTTGCGGCATGGCGTGGTTTCAAGCTGGCCCTGTCGAGGCGGCTTCGACCCATGGCCCGGGATCTTGCGGTACCGGTTCCCTAGAGGACCGCTGAGGCAATCGCATCCGTCGCCGGTTGGGCGGTTTGGACGATCGAACCGGGCTTGAACGGCACCAGGGCGCTCTCGAACTGACGAGCACTGGCTTCCCAACTGAAGCTCTGGCCGTAGGCTTCGCACCGGATCCGGCTCTTCGAAAGCGCCGCACCGATGGCCGTGGCGAGATCCTCGTCCATGGCCCCGACATGATCGTCGAGTATGTCACGTGGGCCTGGGACCGGAAACGCCGCCACTGGAGTACCGCAGGCGAGTGCCTCGATCATCACCAGCCCGAACGTATCGGTTCGGCTAGGAAAGACGAGAACGTCAGCCGAAGCGTAAGCGGAAGCGAGCGTTTCGCCGCGCAGGGCGCCGAGGAACAGCGCTTCGGGATAGCGACGTTCGAGCGCTGCCAGCGCCGGACCGTCCCCGACGACGACCTTGGACCCGTCAAATCCACTCTCGAGAAACGCCTCGACATTCTTCTCGATTGCCACTCGTCCGACATAAAGCTGGATCGGTCGCGGCAGCCCCGCAAATTGGGGATGAAGCGGCTGCTGGGGCCGAAAGCAGGAGAGGTCCACGCCGCGCCCCCACAGGCGCGTCTGTGTCAGACCCTGGGCGCGGAGCTGCTGGGCCACGGTTGGAGTGGAGACCAGGATCGCCCGGGCCGGACGGTGAAACCATCTTATGTAGCGCCAGAACAAGGCCGGGGGCAGTTTCGTGCGCGCGGCGAGATATTCCGGGAACTGAGTGTGGTAGGCGGTGGTGAACTGGAAGCCCTGCCTGGCGCTCCACCGGCGGGCCGCAAGGCCGAGTGGCCCTTCGGTTGCGATGTGAAGAGCGTCGGGGGCGACCGCGGCAATCCGCCGTCCAACGGCCCTCGTGCCAGCAAGAGCGAGGCGGATCTCCGGATAGCTCGGGCAGGGCACCGAGGCGAACTGGTCCGGCGAGATGACCTCCACCTGATGCCCAATCCGTCGCAGTTCGCGTCGCAGGGACTCCAGCGTCCGAACGACCCCGTTGACCTGCGGTGCCCAGGCGTCGGTAACGATGAGGATCCGCATCAGGCGGCGACCTTGAGCGGCTTAGCCGCAGCGAGCTGCCGTTCGGAAACCGAGCGAGCCGCAATTTCCTCTGCCCAGTGAAGGATTTCCATGCGCCCGTCCTGATGCTCCACCAGAGCCGTGCAGCCTTCGACCCAATCGCCGTCATTATAGTAGACGATGTCGCCGAACCGACGCTCTTCGGCCGTGTGAATATGGCCGCACACGACCCCGTCGACCTTGAGCCGCTGAGCTTCATGAGCGACCGTCTCTTCGAAGCGGGAGATGAACTCGACCGCATTCTTCACCTTGTGCTTGGCGTGCTTGGAAAGCGACCAATAAGGCAGGTCCAGTCGGCGGCGAACGATGTTCACCACGACGTTCAGCTTCATCAGCAGTTCGTAAGCGGCATCGCCGAGGAAGGCGAGCCAGCGGTGGGCCAGCATGACGGCGTCGAACTCATCGCCATGCAGGACCAGGAGGCGCCGACCGTCGGCCGTCTTGTGGATCGCCTTGCGCCGAATCTCGACGCCGCCGAAGTTCATGCCCGCAAATTGACGGAACATCTCGTCATGGTTGCCGGGGATGTAGACGACCTTGGTTCCATGCTTCGCCCGCTTCATCACCCGCCGAAGCACGGCATTGTGGCGCTCGGGCCAGTAGAAGCGCTTCTTCATCCGCCAGCCATCGATGATGTCGCCGACGAGATAGAGCGTGTCGCTGTCCACATGATCGAGAAAGTCGAGCAGGAGGACGTCATTGCAGCCGCGAGTCCCAAGATGGATGTCTGAGATCCAGACCGTTCGGTAGCGCCGGCGAGGCGCTCCGGATGGGCCGATCCTCTTGTCGTTCTTTGAAATCAGTTTGCGGATTGGATCGGGGGCTTGCCCCGCCGCCGACAACCCTGAGTGCATCTCCGCCTCCCGCCTTGGCTCCCGGGCGCAGAATCGGCGTTAATTGTTACATTTGGAATCAATCGTGCCACTAATTCTGAAGGCGCGGCATCAGCAAACAGAGCGTGGCACCGATCTGAAGGGCAAAGGCGGCGAGAGCGAGCGGCACCAGCCCCTGCTCGATGAACGGAGCGACGGCGGCGGTTCCAATCGCGGTCGCGCCCATGATGGCGAGGATCACGAGTGCGCTGCCACGGGCGTCGTCGCCCTGGGAGGCGAGCACCGCGCGATAGAATCCGGGGGGTCCACGAAATCCGAGTCCGCTGTTCACCGGAATGAAGAGCAGGGCGATGACGATTGGATCGTGACCTCCGGCCAGCCCGTACGCGAGGTTCGAAGCGGCGCCGGCCAAGGCCAGGAGCGTCCCGAACGTGATCATCTGCTCCGCGCCGAAACGGACCGCCAACCGGCCGGCGAAATTGGCCGCGAGGATGAAAGTCATGATCCCAGCCGCCTGCATCACGATGAAATCCGTCAGTGAGCCGCCCAGGCTCCGAACGAACAGTGCAGGCGCTCCGAAGACGAAGACGAGAAGGCCGCCGAGGACGAACGCTTGGCTGAGGGCGTATCGCAGATAGACCGGATCCGACACCAGGCGGATATATTTGCCCTTCGGCCGGCGGCTGGTCTGCGGGATCAGCGGCAGGAGGAGGTTGATGATCGCTAGAAGGAACGCGACCGCCCCGATCAACTGGAACGACAGCTTCCAGCCGCCGAGCTGGAGAAGCCACAGCCCCGCTATGGGTGCCAGCGCCGGTGCGAGGCTTTCGATGCTGGCCAGAGCGCCAATTGCGCGCACCGCACCGGCCTCGTCGAACATCGCTCGAACGATGCCCGGGGCAAAGACCGCCGGGCCCGAGGCGACAGCGCCCTGAAGCGCGCGCATGGCGATCAGCGATTCGATGGACGGCGCGAATGCGCAAGCAAAGGAGATGAGCCCGGTCAGAAGCAGCGAACCGATGAAGAGATTGCGGGTGGCAAAGCGGTCGCCAAGCGCGCCAAAGGCGAGGAGTCCGATGCTGGTGCCGCCGACATAGGCGGCGAGCACCAGCTGCGCCGCCGCCGGGCCGCCGCCAAGCGTCTCCGGCAGGGACGGGATGGCGGGAAGCACGAGATCGGTCCCCATCAGCCCCAGCACGGTCGCGGTGACGACAAGCCCAAGCGCCAGCTGAGGGCGAGCTACCCCAGTCTCAGTCAAGGCAGATTATCCCCAGATTTCGAGGGCCGCTCTTATCTCCGGCTTCGCCCCCGGGCTAGCGCCCCCCGAAGCTCGGCTTTAGGCTCGAGCCGTGAGCGAATCCGAGGATCAGTTCGATGTCGTCCCAGCCGCCTCCGGCGAGGATCGGCTGACGCTCGACCTCGAGGGATGGGAAGGGCCGCTCGATCTGCTTCTGACGCTTGCGCGAGCTCAGAAAGTCGATCTAACCAAGATCTCCATCCTTGCCCTGGTCGAGCAGTATCTCGCCTTCATCGCCGACGCGAAGCGGCTTCGTCTAGAGATCGCCGCCGACTATCTCGTGATGGCAGCCTGGCTTGCCTATCTCAAATCCTGTCTGCTACTGCCCAAGGACCCGACGGTCGACCCGAGCCCGGACGAGTTGGCGATGCGCCTGCAGCTGCGACTTCAGCGCTTGCAGGCGATGCGCGAGGCCGGGGCTCGGCTCGTCGCCCGCGATCGGATTGGCCGTGACGTATTCTTGAGGGGAGCGCCCGAGGGGCTGAGGGTCGTGCGCCGTGCCGCCTGGACGACCGATCTTTACGACCTCATCGCGGCTTACGGCATCATCCGCGCTCGCAACGAGCCGGCCGTCCATGTCGTTGCCCGTCGCCCGGTGATGACTCTCGACGAAGCGATTCACAGGCTGGAACGGATGGTCGGAGCCAGGCTCGAATGGACTCGGCTCGAAGCTTTCCTTCCCGAAACTCAGGATTCGGAGTTCCGCAAGTCCGCTCTCGCTTCCAGTTTCGTGGCGACGCTGGAACTGGCGCGCCTCGGGAAGGTCCAGATCGATCAGGAAGGCAGTTTCGAACCGCTTTACGTGAGGGCGGCATGAGAGAGCTTCCAGACTCGGTTCGAGCCGTGGAGGCGACGTTGTTCGCGGCCGAGGAGCCGCTGAGCGTCGAGGATATCGCCGCCTATGTCGGCGCCGGAATCGACGTGAAGGCGGCGCTGGCGGAGCTGCAAGATCACTATTCCGGTCGTGGCATCGAGCTGGTCGAACGTGGACGGCGCTGGCACTTCCAGACGGCAGCCGACCTGGCGCATATCCTCCGCCGGGAGAAGGAGGAAAGCCGAAAACTTTCCCGGGCGGCGGTCGAGACCCTGGCGATCATCGCCTATCACGAGCCGGTCAGTCGCGCCGAGATCGAGGCGATCCGCGGCGTTCAAATCAGCAAGGGCACTCTCGACGTACTGATGGAAGCCGGGTGGGTCAGGCCGGCGGGACGCCGTGAAGTCCCGGGCCGGCCGCTAACTTTCGCCACCACTCAGGAATTTCTAACCCATTTCGGGTTAGGGAGTCGGCGCGACCTTCCCGGAATCGACGATCTGAAGGCGGCCGGGCTGCTCGATCCCGTTGATACGGCGCTGGAGCGGCTCGGACTCGAGGCCTCGGAAGAGGTCGAACTGGAAACTGACGGCGAAGACGCCTAGATTCATCCGACGTTAGGAGATTTCAAATGGGTGGTTTCAGCCTCTGGCATTGGCTCGTCGTCGGACTCGTCATCCTTCTGCTGTTCGGCAAAGGCCGTTTTTCCGACATGATGGGGGACGTCGCAAAGGGGATCAAAAGCTTCAAAAAGGGAATGACGGAGGACGAGGAAGCGTCGTCTGCCGCGCCGCGCCGTCTTGACGACGGCCGGACGGTGGATCAGCGTCCTGCGCCTGCGCCTGATGGGGCGCCCGCCGAGCGCGGTTCCGCTTCCGAAGCCGACCGGCACTAGAGCCAGCCCCGAAGGGGCAGCCCATGTTTGGTATCGACTCCGCCGAGCTTCTGATCATTGCTGTGGTGGCCCTGGTGATAATCGGGCCCAAGGACCTGCCGCGCGTCATGCGCACCGTCGGCGGGTTTGTCGCTCGTGCCCGGGGCATGGCGCGCCATTTCCGCTCCGGACTCGACGCAATGATGCGCGAGGCCGAACTCGAGGAAATGGAAAAGAAGTGGAAGGCCGACAACGAGCGGATCATGCGTGAGCATCCCTTGCCGCCGCCGGAGAGCGACTGGGGCAAGCCTGCTGCGGTCGAGCCGGCGGGTGAGTCCGGATCGGCCGGCCCTCGCTCAAAGGCCCCGCCGATCCCGGCATCCGGACCTTCTGCGCCTCCCATTCCTCCGGCTCCGCCTCCTGCGAGCGACCTGTCGTGACGGACGCGAATCGTAGCGTGGACGAGGAAGAGTCCCTCGACGCCACCAAGGCGCCCCTGCTCGATCACCTCGTCGAACTCCGACGGCGGCTGCTGTACAGTTTCGCCGCACTCGCGGTGGCCTTCGGCGTCTGTCTCTATTTCGCCCGGCCGATCTTCGGTTTTCTCGTTCAACCGCTGCTCGAAGCCGGGCAGGACCGGCTGATCTATACGGCCGTTTTCGAGGCCTTCTTCGTGGAGATCAAGGTAGCCTTCTTCGCTTCCCTGATGATCTCCTTCCCGATCCTAGCCAACCAGCTCTGGCAGTTCGTCGCCCCTGGCCTGTATGCGAAGGAGAAGCGAGCCTTCGCGCCGTTTCTCCTGTTGACGCCCTTCCTTTTCCTCGCTGGGGCCGCGATGGCCTATTATGTCGCCATGCCGGTCGCCCTCCACTTCCTGCTCGGCTTCGAAGGCGATGTCGGAGGCGTGCAGCAGGAGGCGCTACCGGGGGTCGGCAATTATCTGTCGTTCGTCACCCGGTTCATCTTCGGCTTCGGCGTGGCGTTCCTTCTGCCGGTGCTGCTCATGCTGCTGGAGCGTGCCGGGCTGGTGACTCGGCTCCAGCTCAAGAGCGGACGTCGCTATGCCATAGTGGTCGCGTTCGTCATCGCTGCCGTGCTGACTCCGCCGGACGTGGTTTCGCAGCTCCTGCTCGCGATCCCGCTGGTGCTGCTCTACGAAGTCTCGCTGGTGGCGATCTGGTTCACCGAGCGGCGGCGAGCGCGACAAGCGAGCGGAACCGACGCTTGAAAAGAAAGGCGCCGCCCCAAGGGCGGCGCCAAGCGATCATCTTTATCCGTTTCCTCGCTTCAGCAATTGTTATCAACGCCGTCGGCGCAGTCGGTCACCGACTCGACGTCGTTGGCGGCTCCACGAACGGTATTGCAGGCGGAAAGCACCAGACCGCTGGCCAGTACGGCGGCGACGAGCAGCTTCTTCATAGTCCGTCTCCTGAACCCTCCGGGCAGCACAGCGCCCCGGAGCTGATGCCGCTAAAAGCGTAGCTGCGGACATAGGTTCCGTGACCGGGCCGAAACGGCTCGGGCAGAAGTCGCAAGGTGTGGCGGAGGGAGTTCGGAAAAAAAGTTGAGCCCGGATGCGCTACCGGGGGGGGGGGGAGGTTAGCGCGTCCGGGCCCATGTTCTGGATAGCGAGAGCGGGGGGGCAAAAGGTCACTATCCGGACTGCTCAACGACGCAGTACGGAGCGGGTTCCAGGGAGATGCAAAAAATTTTGATACAATTTCGTCCGGTCGCAACCTGGGCTTCGGCGACCGGTTGAAGGCGGCAAAGGAGACGTTCAGTGACCAAGCCACCGAAAACGCCGCCCAGTTCCGACATCGATGGAGTTGACGAGGATGCGAAGCGGAACACGGATGCCGCTATCGAATCGGGACAGACAACCGAGGATCTCGCCCGTGCGCGACAAGAAGCGGCGGGGAAACCCGATTATGGCGATGAGTTCGACAGCGCGGATGATCGATCGGGCTAACGCTCCCTGTCGACGACATTCACTTTCACCGAATAGCGACCGCTGGCGGGGTCCCGGTCCAGTGTCGAGCGCAACTGTCTGGCAAGGCCCGTGATGATCCGGTCGAAGCGCTCGGAAAGAACTCCGTCGCTTCCGCCTTCTCCTGCAAGGCTGTCGACTTCGATCGCCAGACGCGCATAGCCCGGCTCCTCCGCCTCGAGCACGATCGAGATTGAGCCGGCTCCCGACAGCATCCCGAACTCCGATATCTCCGTCACCAGGAAGGCGACCGAGACGGCGGTGTCCTGAGTTACGTGGAACGGTTCGATGTCCAGCCGGATCTGCATCCCCGCGGCAATTGTTGGCGCGGTCGCGCGAAGGTTCGCCGCGAGCTCGGAGATGAGTGGCTTCAGAGCCACGCCCTTATTCTCCTCGAGCTCCGCATAATGGTTGCGATGAACGACCGCGAGCGCATCAACGCGCCGCTGGATCGAAGCGTAAGCCGCCGCAACTTCTTCGTTCGAGCTTCCGCGCGAGTGAAGGTTGAGAAGCGAGGCGACGACCTGAAGGTTGTTCTTGACCCGGTGGTGGACCTCTCGGACGAGCCGGGTCTGCCTTTCGACCGCGGCCTCCAGCTCGGCCTCGTGTCGAGCGACCGTCTTGGTCACATTGTCGAACGCGTCGCCGAGCTCGCCAATCTCGCGGGCCGGCGACGCCAGTGAAGGAAGTTCGAGCGGCCGGTCGCCAGGCTGGTAGGAGGAGACGACGCGCTGAATCTTCGCGAGCGGCGTCAGCAGCATCCGATTGACGATCCACCAGCCGATGATCGCCGCAGCGAACCACATGAGCACCGGCAGCAGGATGACGAGCAGGTCGATGGTGCGGATCGGATTGGCACCGAGAACGATCCGGAGCTGCAGTTCGCCGGATTCGATCGGAGCGGCGTCGCTCACGGTCTGGACGAACGGCACGGGGCGGTAGTCTGAACGAAGAAGCATTCGCCCGCTGTCGCCGACCAGCTCGAGATTGAAGTCGGCGCGAGTTCCAGGGATGAAGGTGAGCCGGCTCAGCGCCTCGCGATCGAATTCGACGATTCCTTCGAGCGAGCCATCGTCGCCATAGACCGTCAACCGGAGATATTCGCCATCGGGACTGATCTCGAGGTCAGTCCTCGATTGACCGCCGCGAGCAGCAACTTCGGGAACGAACTGGCGGGTTGCGCAACGGAGTCGGTTGTTGGCGCCGTACAAGGCGTAGCGACCCGGAGCGATCTGAAGCGAAGCGAGCCGGCGAAGAACGGCCTCGCAAAGGCGGTTGTCGCCCGGCGCGGCGCTGATCGCGGCGCTTGCGGCGCGCATTGCGTCGGTGCTTCGTGCCAGCAGCTCGTTCAGGCGCTGAGCCTTGACGTCGAGCCGCGCCAATGTTTCCTCGGCGCGGTTTTCGCTGTTCTCGCGAGCGCTGTAAACCGAAGCAAGAACCGCAACCACACCAAGCGGCAGCAGTGCGAAAGTGAGGATGAACAGCATCTTGGCGCCGGTGGGTAACCGGCTCCACCGGGAGGCGAGCCAGCCTCTGCCGCCCGTCACGATCGCCTCGACGTCATCTAGCGCAGTGGATTATCCGAGCTTTCCGAGCAAATCGAGCATTTCCGGAGGTACGTCCTCGTTGATCACGCGCTGATAGGCGGAGCGCAACGCGTCCCCGACCGGCCCTTCCGCCGAACGCTTCTTCTTTTTTCCCGGGAGAGTTGCGTCGGCAGTCTCGCTATCGGGATCGGTTCGGCGCCTGCGCTGGCCTTCCCTGTCGTCCTGAAAGCTCAAGATCTCACACCCCTCGCGGCCTGCAGTGCCGCGCCCGCAGCTTGGTTCCGGTGTCTGAATGGAGCAGCCAGTTTAGCCATCCCGCCCGCAGGCAACAGACACGGCGGCCCGATTACCGGGACCGCGCGGACTTGGAAACAAAAAAGTCCGACGATGGTTCCAGCCTTTTGCGAGGACGGGGAGGGATTGCCCATGCCTGTCGTTCGCTCACCTTTGCCCCATTCGCGGGGCTTGCATTGAGTCTGCCCAGCATCCCATAGGCAGGCAGGGATCGTATAGGAGTCGCAACGAATGTCGCTTGGCCAGGAACTCGCGCCCCACCTTCCATTTCTTCGGCGCTACGCGCGCGCCCTCACCGGAAGCCAGACTCATGGCGACAATTTCGTCCGCGCGACGCTGGAAGCGATCGTCGCTGCTCCCGACGATTTCCCGCGCGACGTGGATCCGCGACTCGGTCTTTACCGGACGTTTCACGCAATCTGGTCCTCCGCCAATATCGAGGAGGAGCCCGGTCATGTCGATGGCGCGGAGGGAATCGCTCAGGCGCGCCTTGCTCGGATCACTCCGCTGTCCCGTCAGGCGCTTCTGCTGACGGCAATGGAAGGCTTCACGCCGGAGGATGCCGGTTACCTGATCGGGGCTTCTCCCGATGAGGTCGAGCGGCTGGTGGCTGAAGCTCTCGCGGAGATCGAGCGCCAGACTCGGGCCGAAGTGCTGATCATCGAGGACGAGCCGATCATCGCCATGGACATCGAGACGATCGTTCGCGATCTCGGCCATAACGTAACCGGAGTCGCCGTGACTCGCGATGAGGCCGTTCAGCAGGCCATGGCCCGCCGCCCCGGGCTGGTTCTTGCGGATATTCAACTTGCCGACGACAGTTCCGGAATCGATGCGGTGAAGGACATTCTTCAGGAGTTTCAGGTGCCGGTGATTTTCATCACCGCCTTCCCCGAGCGACTGCTGACCGGCGAACGGCCAGAGCCGACCTTCCTCATCACCAAGCCGTTCCAGCGTTCGACCGTCAAGGCCGCGATCGCTCAAGCCCTGTTCTTCGACCGGGCGACGGTTCCGGCCTGAACTTCGGAACCCGCCGGGCGAGCGGGCGTTCCCACGCTGTAACAAAGGGAACCTGAAGAGCGGCGGCAGCAATGAACCAAGAACCTGATCATATCAACACGACCCGCGCGCGTGCCGGCACCACGCCGCACATGACTCGCTACATCCTTGCCTGGGGTGTTGGTCTGATCGTCATAATCTTCGGCATCTTGTTGCTTGTCTGGCAGTGAGGTCTATCTTGACGGCCAGGCGTCGAGCGGCGCTGGTGTCGCAATCCCTTGTTGCGTGGGTAAGGTAGGGGCATGTTGATGGCGGGCGGAAAGCCGGCGGAAGCTGAAGTTGAGGAAAGCCGCGCCACAGGAAGCAGCGACGGCGGTGCGCCGGTGCCGCTCTCCGATAGCGACTTCAAGGAGCAGCTTGCTCAGGTGATTCCGCACCTTCGAGCGTTCGGACGCTCGCTATCCGGCAGCCGCGACCTCGCCGATGATCTGGTTCAGGAAACCTTGCTCAAGGCGTGGGCGGCCCGGAAGCGCTTTCAGGCCGGCACCAACATGCGAGCGTGGACCTTCATCATCCTTCGCAACCTGTTCCTGAGCCAGATGCGTCGGGCGCGCTTCAAGGGCGAATGGGACGAGATTACCGCTTCCCGGCTGCTCGCCGCTCCCGCAAGCCAGGACAGGCATATCGAGCTCTCCGACATGCAACGCGCCTTGTTGCACTTGCCGCAGCCTCAGCGCGAGGCGCTCATCCTCGTCGGCGCCGGCGGATTCGCTTATGAGGAGGCGGCGGAGATCTGCGGGTGCGCCGTCGGAACGATCAAGAGCCGGGTGGCGCGCGGCCGAGTGGCGCTCGAACATCTGCTGAGCGAGGGTAAGCTTCCCTCCAGGCGAAGCCAGGCGAGCAGCGACCGTTCGGCGCTTCAGACGATTATGGGCGAGGTCGACGAACTCAGCCGCGACCGCGATCCCACGGAAGACCCGGAAGTCGAATAAGACTGTTTCGCCTCAGTCGAGGCGAGCGAGCAGATCCTCGAACCGCTTGAGCGAACGCAGCTCCCGGTCCATCGTGAAGGCATGGCGCAAAGCGTCTCCGATGCCCGCATGAACGGTGGGCGGAGCCACCTTCACGAAGCGGCGGGAGGCGAAATCTGCCATCTCTTCTTTGCTCGAATCCATCTTTTCCACGGCACCCTAACGAATGTTCACTGGTCCGGGTTGCAAATGTTGCGTTAGATCAACGGAAAGGTGACGTGGCCGTGGCATGAATGAGACACATTGTGAAGGACGCGTTAAGGCCTCGATTGAGCGCGCTCACGCTTATTCCCCCTTTCTGCGCCGTCAGCTCGAGCATTTTCCCGAAGTCGCGGACCTGATCGCACGCGGCGAGGTCGATCAAGCTCTCGCGGCGGCTCGGAGCGCCGGAGAAGGTTGCGAGCCGATGGTCGCTCTTCGCCGGGAACGAAGCGCTCACGCCCTTGCGATAGGCCTCGCCGATCTCGCCGGCCTGTTCTCGCTGGAGCAGGCGATGTCCGAACTTTCGGATTTGGCCGAGCGTTCGCTGGGACAAGCCCTAGCCGCCGCCTTCGCCGAGAGAACGCCCGATCAACCGATGCAAGGCTTCGCCATCATCGCCCTCGGCAAGCTCGGCGGGCGTGAGCTCAACTATTCATCGGACGTTGATCTGATCTTCCTTCACGATCCTGGAACCCTTCCGCGTCGCCCGAGGGAGGAGCCCGATCAGGCGGCGCTTCGACTTGCGCAACGGATCGTCGAGCTGCTTCAAAAGCGAACGGAGGACGGCTACGCCTTCCGAGTCGACTTGCGGCTTCGCCCTTCGCCAGAGGTCACGCCCATCGCTCTGCCGGTCGATGCGGCGATCAGCTACTACGAATCGAGCGCTCTGCCGTGGGAGCGCGCCGCTTTCATTCGCTCAAGACATGTTGCCGGCGATCCTGCCCTCGGCCGCTACTTTCTCGATGCGGTGCATCCATTCGTTTGGAGGCGTTCGCTGGACTTCGGAGCGATCGAGGAAATCCAGTCGATCACTCGCCGGATCCGCGACCATTATGCCCAGGGGCAGAGATTCGGCCCCGGCTATGACCTCAAGAGGGGCCGCGGTGGAATCCGCGAAACGGAGTTTTTTGCCCAAATCCACCAGTTGATCCACGGAGGACGGGAACCGCAGCTCCGGGTCGCCGGAACGGTGGAGGCCCTGCAAGCGCTCGCGGCAGCCGGGCGGATCGGTGGCGACGATTCTCGAGTCCTGATTGACGCCTACCGACTGCTCAGGACGATGGAACATCGGCTTCAGATGGTGGAGGACCAGCAAACCCATCGTCTGCCGACCGACGCCGACGCGCTCGACAACGTCGCTCGACTGCACGGTTTCTCCAATGGTCGCGAACTTCTTGCCGGCGTCGAACCACATGTCAGCAGAGTCGCCTTGATCTACGACATGTTGGGGTCTGACGAGGATGATCGACTTCCTGAGGGTGAAGCCCTGGAGGAAAGACTTGCGCGGCTTCGCTTTGCCGAGCCGGCCGCGATACGTGCGCGGATCGACGGCTGGCGGTCAGGCCGGGCCCGATCGCTTCGAACCGCACCGGCACGGGAGGCTTTCGAGTCGATGCTTCCGACCCTGATCGAGTCCTTCGCCGCGGCCCCAGACCCGATTCGCGCGATGAACCGGTTCGAGGACGTCATCGATCGCCTGCCGAGCGGAGTGAATTTCTACCGGCTGCTGCAGGCGCGTCCAGGGCTCACGCAGCATCTTGGCTTGATACTCAGCCATGCACCGACGCTGGCGGAGCAGCTGGGACGCCGGCCGGAGCTTCTCGACGGCTTGATCGACACCAGCGCGTTCGCGCCGGTCCCTCCGGTGGAAGCGCTTGTCCGCGACTTCCGGCAACGGGAGCGGGCGCAGGAGGACTATCAGCAGGTCCTCGACCGGGTTCGGCGACGGGTGAACGAGCGCCGGTTCGCACTCGGGGTCCAGCTTATCGCCGCCCGCACTGATCCGATCGAAGCTGCTGAAGGCTATTCCCGAATCGCCGAGGCGGCGATCAATGTGCTTGCCGCGGCCGCGGTCGCGGAGTTCGAGAAGCAGCACGGCCGAGTTCCAGGCTCGGAACTGCTGATCCTGGGGCTTGGAAGGCTAGGTGGCGAAGCTCTGACCTATGCGTCCGACCTCGATATCATCTATCTTTTCACCGGGACGCACGAAGCCGAGTCCGACGGACCCAAGCCTCTCGGAGCGACCGACTATTTCAACCGTCTGGCGCCACGCGTCAGTGCGGCGTTGAGCGTACCGACCGCCGCCGGACCGCTATACGAGGTGGATACCCGCTTGAGGCCCTCCGGAAGAGACGGCCTGCTGGCGATCAGCACCGACAGCTTCGAAAGCTATCAGCGTGACAAGGCATGGACCTTTGAGCATATGGCGCTGCTCCGGGCTCGGCCTGTTTTCGGCTCTCCAGAAGGCCAAGCGGAGCTCTCCGACATCATCAAGCGAGTGCTTCGGCTGCCGCACGATCCACCCAAGGTGATTGCCGATACCGCAAGAATGAGAAGGGAGATCGCCACCCACAAGCCACCACGAGGGCCGTTCGACATCAAGCTCGGCGAAGGTGGTCTCGTCGACCTGGAATTCGCCGTGCAGACGCTGCAGCTTTGTCATGGAATCGGGCTTGATCCCCATCTGGAGGTGGCACTGGCCGAGCTCGCTGGGGCAGGTCTCGTCCCGGAAGCGATCGATCCGGCTCTCCGATTGCTGACCCGGATGCTCGTCATGATACGGCTGGTCGCTCCGGATGCCCTCGAGCCTCCGGAAGCTTCGCGCCAGCTGGTCGCGCGCTCCTGCGGGGCGGAAAACTGGGAGGACCTGCTTGCGGCCCATGAGGGGGCGCGGCAGAGGATATCCGCTCTGTGGCACAAGGTGCGCTCGGCTGAAGGAGATATCAATGCTTAGCGAAGGTGATCGGGTGCCCGACGTCAAACTCGTCGCGATGAATGGAGAATCGGTCAGCCCGGCGGACTTTGGCGGCAACAAGCTGGTACTCTATTTCTATCCCAAGGACGACACGTCCGGCTGCACACGCGAGGCGCAGGATTTCACATCGCTGGCTGAAGAGTTCGAGAAAGCAGGCACATGGATCCTCGGTGTTTCCAAGGACAGTCCGACCAGTCACGCCAAGTTCGCGAACAAATTTGACCTCAAGGTCGGGCTGGCGAGCGACACGGATGGAACGGCGTGCGAGGCGTTCGGGACCTGGGTCGAGAAGTCGATGTACGGCCGCAAATATATGGGGATCGAACGCGCCACCTTTCTCGTCGACCGGGATGGGGTCGTGAAACGCGTCTGGCGCAAGGTGAAGGTGCCGGGGCATGCCGAGGAAGTGTTGAAGGCCGCTCGCGAACTGGCTTGATTCCGACAACTCGCCGCCGTCCTGATCAGAACCCGAGGGTCTGCGTCGGATTTTCGACTGGGCGTTGGAAGCCGGGGAACGGCACGTCCGGCGCTTTCGTTGTCGTTGCATGGCGAACATCATCACATTGCCGGTGCTTGGCGCCGCGTTGCTGGTGGCGGCGGGAACCGGCGTCTATCTCGGCGAAAGCTCCATCGACCTGATCAAGCCGATCCATTTTCAGGGGCCGGCCCTTCATCCCCGCGATCGCGGTGCAGCGATCGATCCGGTTTCGATCCTGCCACGCGAGGCGAGCTTCGGCGATCTATATGGATGGGCAGAGGGCAACGAAGCGTTCTCTCGGGACTGCGGCGACTGCGAAGCGCTGAGCGCGCGCGATACTTATGCCTATTCCGCCGTCGTTCCCTATTTTGGACCAAGCGAGGATGATTCCGTCCCGACAGAGCCTGTGCTTGCGCAAGCCGAAGTCGAGCGTGCGGAGACTCCGCCCAGAGCGCTCGAGGCATCGGCGAGGATCGAGCGCTACGCCCGCTATCCCGTGAGCACTGACGAGGCGTCGGACTATCCCGACTACAAATCGCGCGACGTCTATGTCGAAGAGCAAGCCTATTCGGCGGAAGAAGAGGAAGAGATGCGCGCCGGCGCTTATGCGGAGTAGACGATCCGGACCTTGCTTGCGGCTGCGCTCGCCAGGGCTCGTGCCTCTTCGACACTGCCGGCGCGAGCCAATGCCACGCCCATTCGGCGGTTTTTCCGAGTAACGGGCTTGCCAAAGATTCGAAGGTCCACTTCCGCTTCCGAGCTACCCAAAGCAAGCGCTTCAGAAAGACCCTGGTAGCGGAAGGCGTCCGCCTCCCGGTCGGCCAGGATGACGGCTGAGGCTGAGGCTCCCTCGATCCGTATGGCCGGGATCGGCAGGCCCATCACGGCGCGGGCGTGGAGATCGAACTCGGACAGGTTCTGCGAGACCAGGGTGACCATTCCCGTGTCGTGCGGGCGCGGTGACAGCTCGGAAAAGATCGCCTCGTCGCCTCGAACGAAGAATTCGACGCCGAATATCCCGTGCCCGCCGAGATCGTCGACGACCCGACGTGCCATTTCCTGAGCCTGGCTGAGCGCGAGCGCAGACATTGGCATTGGCTGCCAGCTTTCCTGATAATCGCCGCGCTCCTGCCGATGCCCGATCGGCGGACAGAAGAGAACAGCGTCACATGTGCGTACCGTCAGCAGGGTGATTTCGTAGTCGAAGGCGATGAACTCCTCGACGATGACTCGTGGGCGGTCGCCACGCATGTTGGCCACGGCATGGTCCCAGGCGCTGTCGAGTTCCGCAGCCGTCGTGGCGGTGCTCTGGCCCTTCCCCGACGAAGACATGACCGGCTTCACCACACAGGGGAGGCCGGTATGCTCGGCCGCGGCGCGCACTTCGGCAAGGCTCTCGGCAAAGCGGTAGCGCGACGTGCGCAGCCCCAATTGTTCAGCGGCAAGGGACCGGATCGCGTCCCGGTTCATCGTCATCGCCGTGGCGCGAGCGGACGGGACGACCTTCCAGCCCTCCGATTCCAAGGCCTGAAGTTCTTCCGTCCGGATCGCTTCGACTTCGGGCACGATATAGTCCGGCCGGTGTTTCTCGATGGCCGCACGAAGCCGGAGCCGATCGAGCATGGGGAAGACTTCGAAAGCGTCGGCAACCTGCATTGCCGGCGCAGCGACGTAGGAGTCGCAGGCGATCACGAACGCGCCGAGGCGCTTGGCGGAGATGGCGAACTCCTTGCCCAGTTCGCCGGACCCGAGCAGCAGGATTTTGGCGGTGAAAGTCATGACCGACGCCGGTACAGGCCATGATCGATGGAAGGAAGAGGTGTGAGTTCGATCGCCCAGGCGTGTCGTGCGGTACTGCTTTCGGCGGAGCCGCAGGCGAAAGTGAAGTCGGCTCGATGGGCGGCAAGATCATGGCGGCAAGGCCGATTGGAGCATCGCTTCGACGTGGCGATGCCGGATCGTCCCGCTCGCCCCGAGCGGCCGATCCTGCTGCCGCCTTCACGAATGCCGAAGCGAGGCAAAGCCGGTTCCGATCGAAGCCGAGTCGCCCTGATCCATGCGCTCGCGCATATCGAATTCGTGGCGATCGACCTTGCCTTCGACATGGCCGGAAGGTTCGGGGCCGATTTTCCGTCCGAGTTCATCGACGACTGGATCTCGGTAGGTGCGGACGAAGCGATGCACTTCGTCCTGCTCGATCGGCGATTGCGAACATTGGGCTCCGCTTATGGCGCGCTTCCTGCCCATGACGGCTTGTGGGAGGCCGCCGAGAAGACGCGCGGAGATCCGCTCGCCCGATTGGCCGTCGTTCCGATGGTACTCGAGGCCCGGGGGCTCGACGTCACGCCTTCGACGATCGCGAGCCTCGAAAGGGCCGGCGACGACCGGTCGGCTGCTATCCTGCAGCGCATCTACAACGACGAAATCCGGCACGTCGCGGCGGGAACTCACTGGTTCCGCAGCGGCTGCGAATCCCGCGATTTGGCCGTCGTTTCGCACTGGCAACAACTGATCCGGGAGCATTTCCGGGGCTTGCTTAAGCCGCCATTCAACGACTCAGCGCGCGACCAAGCCGGTCTATCCCGCGATTTCTACCAAGGGGTTGCCCGGGTCGGAGATGTTTAACACTCTCCAGCCACACGTTCGGGGTGGGCACCTTCCGACGTAAATCGAGCGGGCGAAAGCCCAGGAACTGAATCAGTCGGCCGACATGCGCGGCTGCGCGGCCTGTTGTGGGTCGACCGGGGAAAATGATGACGACTTTTGCTTCGACGACCAACGCGAACCCAAGCGTGAAGTTCCGCAGCCTCTTCAAACCACGCGATATTTTCCTGCACGACGGGAAGAGCCTTCGCCGGTTCACGGTCGGCGCCCGAGTGCAGATGGCGGCGGCTCTTGTTGCTCTTGTTCTGCTCGTCTGGTCGGTCTTCGCTACCTTTCAGGCCGTCAGCGCGATGAACGGCGATGTGGTGCAGATGGAGCGTCAGGTGGCGCAAATGCGGGCCGATGTTGACGCCATGAAGGCTCAGGCGCGGCAGCATGCCGCGCTGCTCGAGCGTCGCCAGGCTTTCCTTGTTCAAGTCCTTTCCGGACAGGCTGAGGCGGATGAGCTTGCCGCGCTTCTTCCCGAAGCTCAACCGGCAGCGCACGATCCGCTCTCGCAGCAATATGCCCAGGTCGATCGCATGCAGATGATGATCGCCGAACGCGCCCAGGATCTGGCCACCCAGCGCTATCGCGAGACTGTCGAGACGATCCGACGGCTCGGGTTCAATCCCGCCCGATTCCACCGCTCCAGCGGTGTCGGCGGGCCCTATGAGGCGGTTTCGCAGTCGGAGAATGCCGATCCCCGGTTCCGCGAACTGTTTGCGAGCTGGCGTCGTCTCGAGCAGCTCGAGCAGGGCGTTGCCGCCATTCCCTCGGCCCAGCCGCTGCGGGACCGAGCCAATCTCACCAGCGGCTTCGGCGTGCGTTCTGACCCTTTCCGGGGTCGGTCGGCGATGCACGCCGGCGTCGACCTTGCCGGGCCCGTCGGAACGCCGATTTACGCTACCGCCGACGGCCTGGTGAACCGCGCCGAATATGCCGGCGCCTACGGCAATCTGGTCGAGATCAACCACGGCCAGGGCATCCAGACCCGCTACGGCCACATGTCGCGGATGGCGGTTCGCGCCGGCCAGCGCGTGAGTCGCGGTGAGCTGATCGGCTATATGGGGTCGACAGGCCGCTCGACGGGCAGCCACCTTCATTATGAGGTCCGGATCGATGGTCGGGCCGTTAACCCGATCCCGTTCATGCAGTCGGACGACGTTCTGCTGGCGGTGCAGCGCCGCTCGGGAGGCGCTCCGCTGGCGGCGACGGCGATCGGTGGTCCGGGCGGCGGCTCGCGCTGAGCTTCAGCGCAGCAGAAAAGCGAAAGGCCCCGTCGGCTGGACGGGGCCTTTTGCGTTGTTCAAGCTCCGGTCCGGAACTGCGGCAAACGGTCGGCTATTTGCCGCGCATCTTGCGGTGCGAGTCGAGGTCGAGCACCATGTTGGTCTCGCCTTCCTTGAGCAGCCCCAGCCGGCGCGCCACTTCCTGGTAAGCTTCGGCCTCGCCGCCGAGGTCGCGACGGAATCGGTCCTTGTCGAGTTTCTCGCCTGAGCTCATGTCCCACAGTCGGCAGCCATCGGGGCTGATCTCGTCGGCAAGAATGATGCGGCTGTAATCATTCTCCCACAGCCGCCCGAATTCGAGCTTGAAGTCGACGAGACGAATGCCGATGCCGGCAAACAGACCGGTCATGAAGTCGTTGATCCGGATCGCCATGTCGGCGATGTCGTTCATTTCCTCCTGGCTAGCCCAGCCGAAGCAGGCGATATGCTCGTCGGCAATCATCGGATCGCCGAGCGCATCGTCCTTGTAGTAATATTCGATGATCGTTCGAGGCAGCTGCGTGCCTTCTTCGATCCCGAGCCGCTGCGACAACGATCCTGCGGCGACATTCCTCACCACCACTTCGATCGGAACGATCTCCACCTGCCGGATCAGCTGTTCGCGCATGTTCAGGCGACGCACGAAATGAGTCGGGATTCCGATCTGCCCGAGCAGGGTGAAGATATGTTCCGAAATGCGGTTGTTGAGGACCCCCTTGCCCGCAATCTGACCACGCTTCTGCGCGTTGAACGCGGTAGCGTCATCCTTGAAATATTGAATGAGGGTGCCAGGCTCCGGACCTTCATAGAGGATCTTGGCCTTGCCCTCGTAGATCATGCGTCGGCGGGACATGGTCAAAGCTCCGGTCAGGCTGCAGTGGCACCCCGGAAGGACCGAGGCTGGAAGGACCGGCTCTATATAGGAGCGACTTCGGTTGGGCAAACAGGCGGCTTGTTTCCTCCTGGTGCCGACGCCAAGGCAGCTTGATGGACCGGATCCGCCCTTTCCTGCGCCTCGTCTTCTGGGCGGCGGCGGCTTTCGCTCTGGTGATGGCGCTGCTTCCGCGCCCGCTCCATCTGCCGGGGAATCCGAGCGACAAGATTCAGCACATTATGGCTTTTGCCGAGCTTACCGGGCTCGCGCTGCTGGCCTATCCGCGAATCTCGCTGTTGCGCCTCGGCTTGTATCTAACCGCTTTGGGCGCAGCGATCGAATCGCTGCAACTGATCCCCGCTCTTCATCGGGATGGACAGTGGATGGACTGGCTGGCCGATGTTGCCGCCGTCCTAGTCGTGATCGGTGCAGCGGCCCTTGTGCGACGGTCAAGATCCTACGTCACCTTGCCGCGCACGGAATAAATCGGGTCCCGCCAGCGACCCGTTTCGAGGATCCGCGACAGCCGCTCTACCGCGTTCCAGATGTCCTCGAAGCCGAGATAAAGCGGAGTGAGACCGAAACGGATGACGTCGGGAGCGCGGAAGTCGCCGATCACGTTATCCGCAATCAGCGCCTGGCACAGCTCGAAGGCAGCAGGATGGCTGAAGGAGATATGGCTCCCGCGCTGCTCTTCGCCTCGCGGCGTGATGCAGGCAAGTTCCGGACAGCGCTGCTCGACCAGGCCGAAAAAGACGTCGAACATCGCTCGCGACTTGGTCCATAGCCGCTCCATGGTGACGTCTTCGAAGGCATCCACTCCGCTTTCCAGCGCGATGAGCCCGAGGATGGGCGGGGTGCCGGCCAGAAACCGGTCGATCCCCGGGGCGGGGCGATAATCGTCGGTGAAGGCGAACGGCTCGGCATGGCCCATCCAGCCACGGAGGGGCGAAGACAGTTGGTCCTGGAGCGTCTCGGCTACGTAAAGGAATGCCGGAGCGCCGGGGCCCCCGTTCAGATATTTGTAGCCGCAGCCGACGGCGAGCTCGACTCCGGCTTCGTTGAGGTGAAGCGGAACGGCGCCGACACTGTGGCTGAGATCCCAAACGACGCGCGCTCCGGCCGACTTCGCCCGAGCGGTGACATCGGCCATGTCGAAGCGCTCGGCGGTCTTGTAATGGACATGGGTGAGAAGCAGCAAATTGGTGTCGGGGCCAATCCGCCCTTCCACTTCGCTGCGTGGAGCGATGTCGAGCCGCAGGTCCATCAGCTCGGCGACTCCGCTGGCGATGTGCAGGTCGGTGTGGAAATTGCCGGCTTCCGAGAGCAAGGCGGGCCGGTCCGACAGGCGCGCCGCCGCCACGAGGAGCTTGAACAGGTTCACCGAAGTGGAGTCGGTGACGATCACCTCGTTCGGCTTCGCACCGATCAGCGCCGCGATCTTGGCGCCGATGCGCTGCGGTGCCCCGATCCAGTCGCGGCTGTTCCAGCTTCGGATCAGTTCCTCGCCCCACTCCTCGGCGACGACCTGCTGCAGGCGTGCCGCCGTCGCTCTGGGTAGTGGGCCAAGCGAGTTGCCGTCGAGGTAGATGAGGCTTTCGGGAAGGTGGAACCGGTCACGAAGCGACCGCAGCGGATCGGCGGCATCCGCGGCTCTGGCCTCGGGAAGGGTGAAGGTCATCGGCCCAGCGCCCTTTCTATTTCCTCGACCGCTGCCACCCATGCTGCGGTTTCAGGAGCGATCAGCTCCACATGGCCGGTCTGATCGATCATTCGCACCCTCACCTCGTCGCCAGCCGCTCGCATGCGCGAGGCATAATCGTGGGCATAATGCGTCGGAATGATTCGGTCCTGAAGCCCGTTGATCAGAACCTGCGCGACGCCGAGCGGCGCCAAGCGCGGGACCGAGGTCTCGGCGTACCGGCCGCCCGAAATGCGGTTGACCACCTCGGTTCCGCAGCCACTGCCCGGTGGGCGCGCCGCTTCTTCCAGATCGGGAAGCCCACCAAGGCTGACCACGGCCTGGATCGGGATGGGGTCAGGCCGGTGCAGCGGCGAGTCGGTCGACAGGCGCGGCCGCGCTGCGAGCCAGAGCGCCAGATGTCCGCCCGCGGAATGGCCGGTGGCTACGAGGCGAGAAATGTCGAGATTGTGCCGGGCGGCCTGATCGCGCAGCGAATCGGCGGCCGCTGCGACATCGATGAAGGTGCCGGGATAGCCGCCGCCGCGATCGACGCCGCGATAGTCGATGTTCCACACGGCGATTCCGCGTCGGCGCAGATCCTCGGCGATCCAGTTCATGATCGTTCGATCGGCTATCTCCGTTTGCCAACAGCCGCCATGAACCATGAGGACCGTAGGATGCGGTCCGCGCCCCTCGGGGAGCCAGAGATCGACAATCTGCAGCGGATCGGCGCCATAGCTTATCGTGTCACTCGGCTGGGGGCGTGGCCGCTCCAGCAGATCCGGCCAGGCCATCGGGAAGTCGCCAGCTTCCCTGGATCCCGGATTCTGCTTCGGGGAAGCCATTTCGTTCGGGATTCGCTCTGGGCCGCTTGCGCCGGGATCGCCGTTCGTGGTCACGCTACAAGCGGCTAGAGCGGCGGCGAGGGTGAGGGCAAGCGCTTTTCTGGAGCCGATCATCGCCGCTCCTTGGCGCATTTCGGGCGCTGCCGCTATGGCCCGATCATGGCAGGCAATGTGCTCGTACGGTGTGCAGTCGCCAGCTCCCGATCCGCAACGGGATCCGAAGGAAACAGGGCCTCGCCTGTCAGCTCTCAAGCGCCGCCGCGGAGCTGCTCAGCCCGTGTTCGGGATCGGCGAAGCCCACTCGCAGCCCGGCGCGCATCGGGTGGGACGGCTGAGTAACGGGCCGCAAAGGTTGAGGGGATTGTCGAAATAGGAGCGAGGCTCAGCAGCCGCGTTGCGGCGGACTCCATGGAGCAGCGAACTGGATCCGGTTGAGCTTGCAGAAGGTCAGCTCGGCCGACCGCAAGGCTCGGCGAAGCAGGAGTCCCAGGCGCCATCGAAGTGGGTGGGCGTGCAGCATTGCGGGTTCCATCCTAGATGACGGTGGCCTTGAAGGTCAGCGTGGTGATCAGGAAAGCGACGACGAAGGCGAGAAGCTGGTGAGTGGTCCCGTCCCAGCCTGCCAGCCGATTCAACAGCGAGCGGACGCCTCCAGCTAATTCGTCCAGGCCCTCCACGAGGCTGTCATGGTTCTCGACCCAGAGCCTGCCATCCATTTCATCGCGCATCTCGTTTTCCTTTCCAGAGCGATTGAACCGGTTTTCGGAAGATGCGCCTCGGGGGGCTCCTGCGCCAACGAAAGTCTGGACAGGTACGATAAGCAGACCTTATGAACTTCGGATGCGCCGGATACCCCCGCTCAGTGCCGTTCGAGTGTTCGAGGCAGCCGCTCGCCACCAGAATTTTACGCAGGCCGCGGTCGAGCTTGGCATGACCCAGGCCGCGGTGAGCTATCAAATCCGCTTGTTGGAAGAACGGCTTGGCCTGCCCCTGTTCACGCGCGCCAAGGGCCGGGTCGCGCTCACTGAGGCGGGAAGACGAATTTCGCCGCTCGTCGGCTCCGCGTTCGACACGCTCGAGGATGCCTTTTCCGGACTGGTGGCCGACGACCGCTCGATCCTGTCGATCAGCACCGCCCAGACCTTTGCCACGGCCTGGCTGGCGCCCCGGCTTGGTGCCTTTCAGGTGAAGCATCCGGATCTTGCGGTTCGACTCAGTACCGACAACCGTCTCGTGGACTTCTCCACCGGTGAGTTCCACGCCGCGGTCCGCATCGGCCGTGGCGGCTGGCCTGGTCTCAAGGCCCACTTCCTGTTCCGGTCGCACGTCACGCCGATCTGCAGTGCCGAATTCGCGGCCCGGCATCGGCTGGAGCATCCCGAGCAGTTGCACGACGTGATCTGGCTAAGCCCGAGTGACGGATGGTGGCGATCCTGGCTGCACGAGGTCGGAGTCGAGGCACGAGAAGTCGAGTCGCTGCCCGGACTGGTTCTCGATAACCAGGTCATGGAGGCTAATGCCGCCTTTGCCGGTGCGGGGATCGCGATGATGACGCCGATGTTCTGGCGAGCGGAGCTAGGTTCTGGTCGGCTCGTTCAGCCGTTCGAACATCTCCATTTTCCGGGAACCAGTCACTGGCTCGTATATCCGGAGGGACGGCGAAACCAGGCGAAGATCGTCGCTTTCCGCGACTGGCTGCTCAACGAGGTGCACGAAATGGCAAAGACGGAGCCGCCGGAACTGTTCAGCCTGCCCGCCTGATACCCCAACCGGCTTACCGAGGTCTCTGCAGGCCTGCCAACGGCAATCGAACCGGATAGTGTCACGCGATGACGGAGGCGGTCGACGCTCCGGAAGCGAACCGCGCAAGAGCGGCGGCGATCTTTGCGCCGCCGATCGCTGAAGGCTCGATAGGATTGGCGTAATCCTCGTCCTTGCTGCAGATCAATCGCAGGTCGATCAGAGTCAGGCGGTGAGCGAATGCGGATCGGGCGATGACGTCGTTGAACACGGACAGGGCCGTTCGGACGATCGGCTGGTCGGGCGCATTGCTGGGCGTGTCGTAGATCGAACAGAGCGCGGTCGGCAGGCCAGCCGACAGGATTGTGTCGAGCATCGTCCTGTAATCCTGGGCAAAATGCGCCTGCGCCTGAGACAGGACAGAAACCGCTTCGGCGACGTTGCGCACCGGGGCCTGGAGAAGGGAGGATGCACCGAGCGCGTCATTGCCGCCGGCACTGACGACGAGGTGCGTCGTGTCTTGCGGCAGCGCCGCCACCTGGCCGCATACACTTCGAGCGACCGCACCATCCACCGCCCGAAGACTCGCTTTCCAGCCCACCGGCAGTCGGGCCCGAAGCTGTTCAACGACGTCGAACTCGCCGGGCACGTAGCGCCGATTGTCGAAAATCGAGTCTCCGAGCAGGACGATGTGGCCCATGATCGCCAAAGCCCTGGCATCGGCCGCGGTTCCCGCCGCAGCAAGTTCCGCACCGATGAGAGTAGATTTGGAGACGAAGCGGCTGCTAACGCATCGTCATGAAGGATGAGTTCGACCACATCGTCGAGGCGCCGTTCGACGATGCCCTTTCGCAGCGTTACCTCGTTTATGCTCTTTCAACGATCACGGCACGCTCGCTGCCAGACCTGCGCGACGGGCTGAAGCCGGTCCACCGCCGCCTGCTTTGGGCCATGCGGCTTCTCCGGCTCGATCCCGCTGCCGCCTACAAGAAATGTGCGCGCGTGGTCGGCGACGTGATTGGCAAATACCATCCCCACGGCGACCAGTCCGTCTATGACGCAATGGTTCGCCTGGCCCAGGATTTCTCACTTCGATACCCTCTCGTCGACGGTCAGGGCAATTTCGGCAATGTCGACGGCGATAATGCCGCTGCAATGCGTTACACCGAGGCGCGGCTGACCCGGGCGGCCAACGAGCTGATGGCGGGCCTCGACGAAGGGACCGTCGATTTCCGGCCGACCTATAATGGCGAGGAAGAAGAGCCGGAGGTTTTTCCGGGTCTGTTCCCGAACCTTCTCGCCAACGGCGCCAGCGGTATCGCTGTGGGCATGGCCACCTCGATCCCGCCGCACAATGTCGCGGAGGTGCTCGAGGCAGCGATTCACCTGATCGACAATCCGAAAGCTGAGCCGTCGGCCTTGATGGACTTCGTCGCCGGACCGGATTTCCCGACAGGGGGAGTGATCGTCGACAGTGCCGAAGTGATCGCCGCCGCTTATGCCACAGGGCGTGGCGCGTTCCGGGTCCGCGCCAAATGGGAAGTGGAGAAGGGACCGCAGGGGACCTGGACCGCCATAGTCACCGAAGTGCCGTACCAGGTGCCCAAGGCCAAGCTGATCGAGCAGATCGCAGCTCTGATCACCGAAAAGAAGCTCCCCATCCTTGCCGATGTGCTTGATGAGTCGGCGGAGGAGATCCGCATCGTCCTGGAGCCAAGGAGCCGAACCGTCGATCCGCAACTGCTGATGGACAGCCTGTTCCGGCTCACCGACCTTGAGGTCCGGGTCCCGCTGAACCTCAACGTGCTGGATTCAACGCGGACACCGCGAGTGATGAACCTCAAAGAGGTGCTCGGCGCTTGGCTCGACTTCCAGTTCGAGGTTCTTGTTCGCCGTTCAAGGCACCGGATCGCCAAGATCGACGACCGGCTGGAGTTGCTCGAAGGCTATATCGTCGCATTCCTCAACCTCGATCGCGTGATCGAGATCATCCGGACCGAGGATGAACCCAAGCCGGTGATGATTGCCGAGTTCATGCTTACCGATCGGCAGGCCGAGGCCATTCTCAACATGAGGCTTCGCCAGTTGCGCCGGCTGGAAGAGATGGAACTTCGCCGCGAGCGCGACTCGCTCCTCGCCGAACGTGAAGAGCTTCAGAAGCTGGTCGACTCTCCGGCTCGGCAACGCACTCGACTCAAGAAGGACCTGACGGAGCTTCGGGCGCGCTACGGGCCTGAAACCGAGCTCGGACGCCGGCGTACCTTGATCGAGGAAGCGGGTCCCACTCGCGAAATCCCGCTCGAGGCGATGATCGAACGGGAACCGATCACCGTGATCATGTCCAAGCGCGGCTGGATCCGCGCGATGAAGGGACATGTCGAATTGGGCAATCCGGAGGCGCTGAAATTCAAGGAAGGCGACAGCTCGGCCTTCTTCTTCCACGCCTACACCACCGACAAGCTGCTGCTCGCTTCGGCTGCCGGTCGCTTCTACACGCTTGCCGCCGACAAGCTTCCCGGCGGGAGAGGCTTCGGCGAGCCGGTCAAGCTGATGGTGGACATAGAAGGGGAAGGGAATGTTGTGGCGCTCTTCCCGGCAAATGCTGCCGAGAAGCTGTTGCTCGCCACGTCCGACGGGCGCGGATTCGTGACTTCTGCGGCCGCAGCCGTCGCTGAAACGCGGAAAGGCAAGCAGGTCGTCAATCTTCGGCCCGGGGCACGGCTCAAGATCGTTCGGCCGGTAAAACCTGATCACGATTATGTTGCTGTGGTCGGCGAAAATCGAAAGATGGTCGTCTATCCCGTAGCCGAGCTTCCCGAGATGGGGCGCGGGCAGGGCGTTCAGCTGCAACGGTACCGCGAAGGAGGATTGTCCGACGCGACGACCTTCCGATTTGCCGAGGGGCTTTCCTGGTCTATGGGCGGTGAAAGCGGAAGGGTTCGCACCGAGACCGATCTCAACCCCTGGCGCACCGCCCGTGGTGCGGCAGGGCGGATGCCGCCGATGGGCTTCCCTCGGGACAACCGCTTCTCCGGAACCTGATGACGGTCGCCGCGTAGGCGGCTAGCCGCGACAATGTGCGACAAATTGGTCACCGCGCCGACACAGGTGCGCGACATGCGCTCGGCATAGCCCCGGCTTGGTTCAGCGGTGAAAATGACGATTGGGGTTCCAGCTCGTGTCTTCGAAGTGGCTTATCGTGGCGTTGCTCGCCGGAACCGGTCTTCGACCGGCCTTCGCCCAGGAAGTGCCGGTCCCGGACGCCTCAACCTCGCCGCAAGAGGAGGGGCAGTCCACGGCAGACGAGGAATTCGATGCTCTGGAGGAGGCGACCGGGGAGGAGATCGTCGTCACCGGTCAGGCGCCTCGGGGGTCGGTGCTCGGCAACACGCCGCCGGAACTGATCCTCGGCCTGCGCGACATTCGCGCTTATGGCGCCGGCAATCTCGCCGAACTCCTCGACGCCATCGCTCCGCAGACGCGCAGCGGACGCGGGCGCGATGGCGGCGGGCCGGTCGTGCTCCTCAACGGACGCCGGATCTCCGGCTTTCGGGAAATTCGCGACATCCCGCCCGAGGCAATCGAGCGCGTGGAAGTGCTGCCCGAAGAAGTGGCCTTGCGTTACGGCTATCGGGCGGACCAACGCGTCGTGAACATCGTCCTTCGCCAGCGTTTCCGGGCGGTAACGGCGGAAACCGAGTTCGGAAGGCCTACGGCCGGCGGCCGAAGCAGCTACGAAGTCGATGCCAACCTGCTTCGTATCGACCAATCTGGGCGCTGGAGCCTGGACGCCGAATATTCGCGCGATTCGGCTCTGCTCGAGAGCGAGCGCAACCTGATCCAGTCGGCGCCTCCCCGGCCCTTCGACCTGATTGGCAATATCGGCCCTTCGCCGTTCGTGGCGGGAGCAGAAATCGATCCGGCGCTGAGCGCCGTGGCCGGAGAGCCGGTCAGCGTCGCTGCCGTGCCAGGTGCGGCGGCGGACGTCCCCCCGTCGCTGAGCGACTTCGCAGTCGGAGCAAACCGTCCCAACGTCACCGATACCGGTCGATTTCGGACGCTCCTACCGCAAACCGAGAGGCTGAAGCTTGCTGGAACCCTGAACCGTACGCTGTTCGGCAATGTCTCGGCGACGTTCAACACCGAGGTGGAACTGAACGAGAGCCAGAGCCGCCTCGGACTGCCAGGCGTCGAACTGACGATCCCCGAGACGAATGCTTTCTCCCCCTTCGGAACCGACGTGACCTTGTTCCGCTTCGTCGGGAACGAGGGAGCGCTTGCTCGGGAAACCGACGGGCGCGCGGTCCGTGCCGGACTCGGTCTCAATGGAGACATCTCGCCCTGGCGCTGGAATTTCACTGCCAATTACGAAAATAGCCGCAATGTGAGCGTCACCGACACGGGGATCGACCCGGCGGCGCTGCAGGCGCGGATCGATGCCGGCGCCAATCCCTTCGTTCCCTTTCCGAATGAACTCATAGTTTTCCGCGACCGCGACCGAACCCGTTCCACTACCCAGTCGGCCGATGCGACCGCCGTGCTCAACGGCCCCGTCGTTCGGCTCCCGGCCGGCAATCTCGCCGCGAGCCTGAGAGCGAGCGTGGACAGGCGCGAACTCGACAGCCGCTCCGTTCGCAGCGGGATCGTCCGAGTCACCGATCTTTCGCGCGACCGCCTCGCCGGCCAGGCCAGTTTCGACATTCCGATCGCCAGTCGGCGTCGCGATGTGCTTGGGGTACTGGGCGAGCTTTCCGCGAATCTGAACGCGGAGGTGGAGGAGCTTTCCGACTTCGGGACACTGACAACCCTCGGCTATGGAGGGCGCTGGTCGCCGATCCCGCAACTGGACCTCGCCGTGTCCGTTACCGAAGAGGACGGTGCGCCCTCAATTCAGCAGCTCGGCGACGCGACGGTGCTGACTCCCAATGTTCGAATCTTCGACTTCGTTCGCGGCGAGACGGTAGACATCACCCGGATCGACGGCGGCAATCCCGATCTGCTCGCCGACAACCGGCACGTGTTGAACCTGCGTCTCACGGCCCGGCCGCTGTCGGACACCGATCTGACGATCATCGCCAATTACACCAAGACCCGGATCAGGAACCCGATCGCTTCCTTTCCGACGGTAACGGCGGAGATCGAAGCCGCCTTCCCCGAACGATTCGTTCGCGATGATTCGGGCCAGCTTGTCCTGCTCGACTCGAGACCCGTAAACTTCGCGCGGTCGGATCGTGAGGAACTCCGTTGGGGAGTCAATTTCTCGAAGCCGATCGGGCCCCAGGGACCCACTCCCGAGCAGCGCGCCGCCTTCCGAGAACGCATGCGTCAGCAGCCTCAAAACGACGGAGCACGAGCGGGACCTCCAGGGGGCGGACGCGGCTTCGGTGGGCGGGGCGGCTTCAGAGGCGGCGGTCCGGGCGGGCGGATCCAGCTGTCGCTTTACCACAGTTGGCGATTCACGGACGAAATTCTGATCCGTCCGGGGGTGCCGGTGCTCGATCTGCTCGACGGTTCGGCGGTCGGCAATCGCGGCGGCCGCCCCCGCCATGAACTGGAGTTCGACGCCGGCTATTTCCGCAACGGTTTCGGCGCGCGATTGAGCGCCGTTTGGCAGAGCGGAACGATCGTGAGCGGAGTTCCGGACGGGAGCGGTGGAACGAGCGGAGACCTCCGCTTCTCGGATCTTGCCACGTTCAACCTGCGCCTGTTCGCCGATCTAAACCAGCAGCGATCGCTGGTTCAGCGTTTCCCATTCCTCCGGGGAACGCGAATTTCCGTGTCGGTGAACAACCTGTTCGATAGTCGGCTCCGGGTCACCGATGAGACTGGATCCGTCCCGCTGGGGTACCAGCCCGACTATCTCGATCCGCTCGGCCGATCGGTCCGGATCACGATCCGCAAGCAGTTCTACTCGCGGCCGTCGAGGCCGTTCGGAGGCCGGTAGCCAAGCGTTAACTATGTTCGGCTAACGCCGACACCATGCAGGCCGCCGCGACGCGCGGGCGAAGGAAATCGCCGCCGAAAAGCCCCGCCGATGCACTGGCCGGGGCGGCCGAGGTCGCGCCCGAAGTCCAGCGGCTGCTCGGCCTTGCTCGACAGGGCTATCTCGACGCTCTGCCGATTGCCGCTGCGATGCTCACCATTGCCGGCGAAGACTCCTTCATCGAGTGCGCCAACGAACATTTTCGCTATCTCGCGGAGTGGGACGAGCGCCTCGGCGAAAGGCGGGTTTCCCAAGTACCGATGCTTCGTTCCGGAATGCTCGGCGCCCGTCTCAAAGCTTTCCTCCAGTCCGACGATCCGGCCTACCAGTTCGAAACGGGCGAGGAGCGCGCCATTGGCGGCCGCCACTTCGCCGTGCGCTTCGCCCGGCTCACCCATCTCCCGGGTCAGCCGAAGCGCTGCCTCATCTCGATGATCGACAAGACAGCCCAGGTCGAGACCGAGAAGAGCCTTCGCTCGGAAATGCTTCGAGACAGCCTGACCGGTCTGCCCAACCGCTTCGCCTTCAACGAGAGAGTCGATGCGGTTCTCGCCGATCCGGAGTTCCGTGAAGGCAGCTACGCCGTCCTGGCGGTCGACATGACTCGGTTCAGCCGGGTTAATGAGTGTATGGGGGCGATGGCGGGTGACGAGCTTCTGATCACCTTTGCGCGCCGGCTTGTCTCGGCCTTGCGGCCAACGGACATGCTGGCTCGCACCTCTGGCGACGAATTCGGGATATTGTTGAAGCTGGACCGCGGTCTGGCCGACGCGCTTCGCGCCGCCGAGCGGATAAAGGCGGTGCTGACCCATCCCTTCCGTCTTTCCGACCTCGAAATCAGGGTCGACTGTGCCATCGGCTGTGCCGTGCTGAACCGCGGCGTTTCCAGCGCGGACGAGGTTCTGCGAAATGCCCAGTTCGCGCTCAAGCGAGCGAAAAAGCTCGGTTCCACACAGGTCTACGAACCGATCCAGGCCGAGGCCGTGCGCCGGCGTTTCAGCATCGAAACCGAGCTTCGCTGCGCAATCGAGGCCGACCAATTGGCACTCGCCTTCCAGCCGCTGATCCAGCTCGAGACCGGCCGCGTCGCCGGCTTCGAGGCGCTCGCGCGATGGCAGCACGAGGGTGATCCGATTCCGCCGTCCGAATTCATCCCGGTGGCCGAGGAGTCGGGCCTAATCGTTCAACTCGGCCGCTGGGCGCTCAACATGGCGACACAAACTCTTGCCGATTGGGACCGTCGGACCGGCCAAACCCTTCCGCTTGGCATGAGCGTCAACCTGTCGCCGATCCAGATCAGCCGCGACGACATTGGCGCAGCGGTCTCCGGGGCGCTCAACGGTGCCGGCATTTCCGGCGCCCGACTGACCGTCGAACTCACCGAAAGCGCGATCATCCATGACCCGGACCGGGTCGCCAAGGTGCTGCGCGCTCTCAAGAAGTTCGACGTTCGGATCGCCATGGACGATTTCGGAACCGGCTTCACGTCCCTGGCCTCGCTTCAGAAGCTGCCGATCGACCTGCTCAAGATTGATCAAAGCTTCGTCAGCGACATGCTTGCGAACGGCGACTCCACCGCAATCGTCCGAGCGGTGCTGTCGCTGGCTCGAGCGCTTGGCATGGAGACTACGGCGGAGGGCGTGGATTCGGAGGATCTCGTCGAAATGCTCACCGAGCTGGGCTGCACCTACGGCCAGGGCTTCCACTTCGCCCAGCCACTCACCGCCGATGAGGCGCTGGCCTATTGGCGCTCGCGCAACGCCTGAGCGACATGTCGCCGAACGATCGCCTCTACCTGCTCGGGGTCGGACGGAAAGCCTGAAGCGATCCAATCCCGCTCGATCGCCTGGAGGGTTCCAGCAACCAATGGACCTCGGTCCAGCCCCATGCCGACCAGGTCGCCGCCGCTGATGGGCAGTTGCGGCTTCGTCCAGTGGTCGAGTCGACGCACCTCCTCCGCCCGGTCTTCGCCGAGGAGGAGGAGGCGATCAATGGCTTCGTCACGCCCGAGCCGGTAAGCCAGGGCTTCGACGGGAACGTCCTGCTCGCCGCCGCGTCCTGCGGCACTCGCCAAGCGCCTTACGGCGCGTTTGGAAAGCCTCAGGCGGCTCGCGATCGCCGAAACGATCTCCCGATTGGGAGGAAGGACGGCCGAGAGCCGTCGCAGTGGGTCCGGCGCGATTTCGAGCGCTCGCTCCCTCCTGCAGAGGTCTTCAAGTCGCGTGAGGCCGCACTCGTCGATCTCCGGAACGATCGGGTCGAAGATTCCGACGCTCTTCATCAGCCTGACCGTTGGCGCCGGATCGCCGACCGACAGCAGCTTCAACAGCTCGTCGGCAATCCTCTCCCTCGAGAGCGCCATCAGGTCGTTGCGGCGGTCAGCGCAGGCGCTCAACGCCGCCTCATCGGCTGCTCCCTGCCCGAAGCGGGCGTGGAAGCGAAAGAAACGAAGGATCCGGAGATGATCCTCGGCAATTCGCTTCAGGGGATCGCCGATGAAGCGGACTCTGCGAGCCTCGAGGTCGCCCAGCCCTTCGAAATAGTCGAAGATCTCCCCGCTGACGGGATCGGCACTGAGCGCATTGATCGTGAAATCCCGCCTCGCGGCGTCTTCGCGCCAGTCTTCGGTGTAAGCGATAGTCGCCCGGCGGCCGTCGGTGGAAACATCCCGGCGCAAGGTCGTGATTTCCACGGGACCGTCCGGGAGGATCGCCGTGACCGTGCCATGCGCAAGTCCTGTCGGAACCGACCTGATCCCGGTCGAATCCAGTTTCGTCAGTACCTCGTCGGGAACGAAACGTGTCGCCAGGTCGACGTCACTGACCCGGATTCCAAGCAAGGTATCGCGAACGCAGCCGCCGACGAAGCGCGTTTGTTCATTGGCCGCGCCGAGCGCGTTGAGCAGTATGTCCAGCTCCGGACGGGTCTGCCAGTCGGCAACGGGCAGTTTCATCGCGTCAGGTCCAGGCGCCGGCTGAGATTGACGATCATTGCTGCGGTCGCTCCCCAGATCCGCCGTCCCTGCCACTCTATCTCGTAATAGGTCCGTTCGCGGCCCCGCCAAAGGGCGCTTCGAACCTGCTGGTGCGCCGGATCGAGCAAGTAGTCGAGCGGAACCTCGAAGAGCGCTTCGACCTCGTCCGGATGCGGGACGACCGGCAGATCCGGGGGAATGATGCCGAGCACCGGGGTGACTTCGAAGCCGGTGACCGTCCGGTACGAATCGGCGGTGCCGATCACCTCAACGGCGGAACGAGGGAGCGCAATCTCCTCCTCGGCTTCGCGCAGGGCCGCGGCAACGGGTCCGTCGTCGTCCGGATCGATCCGCCCGCCCGGGAAGCTGATCTGGCCGGGATGCTTTCGCATCGTTTGAAGTCGAACGGTCAGGATGACGGTGGGCTCGCTTCTTTCGACAATGGGCACCAGGACGGCCGCAGGCGTGATCCCGGATACGATCGCCTCGCCCTCGAGAACGTCGCCGGCAATGAGCTCGGGATTGCGCCTCCCCCCGAGTTCAAGTGCCTCGCGCAGCCGAGCGGCGAGACTCACGCTTCCGGCTCCAGCGGAAAGAAGGCGCCGCTGCTCCACAACCCAGCCGGGGTCCCGGCTTCGCTGAGGCCGATCTCCGCAAGCTCGTAATATACCGGGCGGGCGATCAAGGCCTCCAGACCGGAGCGAACCAAAAGGTAAGGGCGGTCCTGCAGGCGCAGCGGATGCTCGGGTCCCGCCAGCACGAAGTCGCCGGTATTCAGGCGAAATGCGAGATTGCGATCCCGGCCCTCGCCTTCGCTCCTGACCTCTACGGCGAGAAAGGGCGCGTCGTCGACGTCGATGGTCAGCTTCTCGACCGGAGTGACAAGGACATGGCTGCCGTCCGGTTCCCGCCGAAGAATGGAAGCGAACAAACGGACCATGGATAAACGAGCAATCGGGCGACCTTCATGGAACCAGGTGCCGTCGGACGCGATCCGCATGCGGCTGTGGCCGCAATGGGGCGGGTTCCACCGCTCGACGGGCGGCGGCTTGCGAGCCTCGACCAATCTTGCGATCCCGGCCAGATCGAGGCGGTTCCAATCCTCCATGAGCGCGCGCTCTAGCCGCTCGTTCTGCGATTCGAAAATCGATCGCTTCGAGGCCATCGATCTATCGCTCCGGCTTCGATGAAATCCTGAACACGCGCTGGCCACGTGCAGGGCGCAGGGGTATCGAATTCGCATGACCGAGTTCGAAGGCCCTCGCACCGCCATCGTCACCGGCGGCGCCCGTCGCATCGGAGCGGAAATCTCCCGTGCCCTCGCCGCCGACGGGTGGCATGTTCTGATCCACTGCAACAGATCGGTCGCGGAGGCCCGGACGCTGGCTGCCGAACTTGGCAACGCCAGCGTGGTCCGGGCGGAGCTTGCCGATCCTGCCGCTGCGGACCTGATCCTGGCCGCATTGGACGGACTTCCCCCGCCTCGGCTGCTCGTCAACAACGCGTCCCGCTTCGTCTATGATTCCGCCCGCGATTTCACCGTCGAGGGGTGGAATGCGCATGTCGACATCAATCTTCGAGCGCCGGCGCTTCTGTCCCAGGCCTTCGCCCTTCGTGCCGGGAAGGGACTGATCGTGAACCTCGCCGACGCGAAGCTCGCTTCGCCCAATCCCGATTTCTTCACCTATACGATATCGAAGATGGGCCTGGCCGGGCTGACCGAACTCACTGCCCGGGCCTTTGCGCCTTCGATCCGGGTCTGCGGGATCGCACCTTCGGTGACGCTCGTGTCGGGACCGCAGAGCCGTGACAATTTCGAAGCGGTGCACAAGTTGAATGCGCTCGGGCGGGGGGTCGAGGTGAACGAGATCGTCGCTGCGCTGCGCTTCATCATCGCAGCTCCTACGCTGACGGGGCAGACGATCACGCTTGACGGCGGGCAGCGATTCCTGTCGCTGCCGCGCGATGTCCAGTTCCTGGAGCCAAGCTGATGCACAATGTCGCCAATCTTGAAGGGCTGGTTCCCGATGCACTTCGCCCGAAGACGCGCAAGATCGTGCTCGAGGATTTCCAGCTCGACCTCGACATCGGCTTCCACGATTTCGAGGTCGGCAATCCGCAACGGTTCCTCGTGACGGTCGAAGTCTGGGTCGATGAGCCTTCCTTCTCCTCCGGCGACGATCCGCACAGCGCCTGGAACTATGACTTCCTCCGCTCCGCGATCGCTCAGCTGGTCATCGGGAGGCGGTTCAACCTTCAGGAGACGCTGGTGCGCGAGATCTACAATCTCGTGGCCGCACGCCGAGGGGTGACGGCGTTGCGGGTGTCCAGCCGCAAACCCGACATCTATCCAGACTGCGCCGGGGTTGGGGTCGAGCTCGCTTCTTTCTGAATTCCGGCAGTCAGACGGGCGCTGGTCCATGATTGCTGCTGCGGCCCCCAGGCCGCTTCAGCGCTCGACCCGGTTGCGCTCGCACGGGCCGAGCCCCTGGATCACGACTCGGTAGTCCGACTGAATGGCCTGCGCCTCCTGACGCTCCGTTTCCCGGAGCGCCGAAGCGGGCAGGGACGGCGGCAGAGTGCAGGCAAGCCGGTACCACAGCAGGCTGTACGGCTGCGGCGGCGCCGCCGCATCATCGACAATCTCGCTCAAGGCGACCGACCAGCGAGGCCGCTCCCCAGGCCGACGCAGAACGTTGAGCGAGATCGGCCGTTCGTCAGCGGTCTGAAGGAAGATCTGGGTCTCGCTTTCGCCTGGAAGTGACCCTGGGACGTGAAAGGCGCGTCCAAACCCGACGATCCGCGGTGGCGCATCGGCCGCACTCGCTTCGCGAAGCATCGAGCGCAGGGTGTCGGCCGTCTGCGGCGAAAAGGCGAGCTGGGCGTCCGGCGCCACAAGACGGAGATCGTTGGGGCGTCCGGGGACCGGACTGGCCAGGATCAGCAGTTCTGTTCGCCGCCGGATCCTCGCCGGACGGCCGCGCGCATCATTGGGAAGATCGACAAGGTAGCTGATTCGCGGCGGCAGCGGCGCAGAGCTGCGAATCAGTGCCGTCACCGACGCGTCGACGAGGAAGCGGCTGTGCCCGGCTGGGACATTGGGTGCCTCGTCGCCCCGAAGCCTTTGCGCACGCTCGACGCGCACATGAGCAACTATGGGTGCCTCCAGCGCGAGGTCGGCAAGGTCGGCATAGGTCAGCGGGGGCGCCGGAGGAAGGTTTTGAGACTCAACGGGTTGGCTGGCTGCCAGAGCGATACCTGCGGCTATTACGGTAATTCCGTGATGCATATTGTCCCCGCGATTCAATTCTGGACGGCTGCGCTAGAGAGGAGTGGATTAACCTCGCATTGCGGCGGAAATCCGTCGTTACCGTACGACTCACAGTAGGCTCACAGAAGGATTGCGTCGGCGAAACTGTCACTATAGAGACACCGACCGCATCCATGCCGTTGCGTGGATGAACCGAAATTACCCGACTGCGTTTTGACTCAGCGGGTTGGCAGAACGAGAGGGAGCGCGGCTGGTTAATGTCCTACGTTGATCAGGGAATGAGCCAGGGACGGATCTGGTCGATCGTCCTCGTTGCCGTCCTCCACGCTCTGCTGGGTTACGCCTTCGTGACCGGCCTCGCCTACAAGTTCGTCAAGAACGTTCAGGAGGATCTGAAAACGTTCGACGTCCAGGAGCCCCCGCCTCCTGAGGAAGAGCCGCCGCCCCCCGAGACGCCGAAGCAGGTGCAGCCGCCGCCCGTGGTCGCACCGCCGCCGATCGTGCGGACCAACACGCCGCCGCCGCCGGTCACGACCGTGCAGCAGGCACCGCCTCCCGTCTTTACGCCGACCGCGCCGCCGGCACCGCCGGCACCGCCCGCGCCGCCGCCACCGCCTCCGCCTCCGCCGCGGACGGTCGAGCCTGCTCGCGCTCGGGCGAACCTCGCCTCCTATGTTTCGAACGACGATTATCCGTCCTCCGCTCTTCGCAATGGGGAGGAAGGGACCACCGGCTTCCGTCTGACTGTCGGGCCGGACGGCCGGGTGCAGAATTGCACGGTCACCTCATCAAGCGGATCGTCGGCGCTCGACAACACCACCTGTCGGCTGATGCGCAGCCGCGCCAGGTTCACTCCTGCCCGCGACAGCAACGGCAATCCCACGACAGACTCTGTTTCGGCGAGGATTACCTGGCGGATCCAGGAAGAGTAGATTCGGCCTAGACCCTTCCAGCTTTTGAATGAGAGGAAATTGAACAATGGCAGCACCAGCACATGGCGGCGGCGAAAATCCTTACGGCCTGGTAGCCGCGCTCGAAGAGGGCGGGATCATTGCCCAGCTCACTTTCGGCATCATGGTCATCATGTCGATCGCTTCCTGGTACGTGTTCTTCGTGAAGTTGATCGAGCAGCAGAAAATCATCAATGAGGGCCGGCGCGCCCGCACCTCATTCTGGCAGTCGGCCAATCTTCGCGAGGCCGCCAACAAGCTGGACAAGAACGGCGCCTATCGTCAGATCGTCGACGACGGTCTCCGCGCTCAGGAACAGCACACCAAGCTGACCGATCCGATCGACCAGCATGACTGGATGCTCGGCTCGCTCGCTCGCACTCAGGGCGCCATCGCTTCGAAGCTTTCCACCGGCCTGGCGTTGCTCGCCACCGTCGGTTCAACCGCTCCGTTCGTCGGGCTGTTCGGCACCGTGGTCGGCATTTATCGCGCTCTGATCCGTATCGGTGCGTCGGGCCAGGCTTCGATCGACACCGTCGCCGGCCCGGTCGGCGAGGCGCTGATCATGACCGCCCTTGGTCTCGCCGTCGCGGTTCCGGCCGTCATGCAGTACAACTGGCTGATGCGTCGCAACAAGGCGGTGGTCGAGGAACTCGCCCGCTTCTCGAACGACCTGCACGGCTACATGATGTCCGGCGGAACGGTTCGTCCGGTGGTGGCGACGGCGGCTCCGCGCGGCGGAACGACCGGTGCGACGACCGGTGCGGCCCGCAGCACGGGCGCTTCGGCGACCACCGGCACCACCGGCGGCTCGACCGGAACGGCAACCGGCTCGACCACCGGCAAGGCGTAAGACAGGGGGCTGCGGCGGTCCCGAAAGGGCCGCCGCGGTGTCCGAGGCGCCGCATTCAAGCGGCGAAATGAGGATAGGAACTGAACTATGGCGATGCAGGTCGGCGAGAGCGGCGGCGAAAGCGACACCCCGATGTCCGACATCAACACGACGCCTCTCGTGGACGTCATGCTGGTGCTGCTGATCATCTTCCTCATCACCGTTCCCGTCGTGTTGCAAACGGTGCCCGTCCAGCTGCCCAAGGTCGAGTTCGAGCCGACCGTGACCAAGCCCGAGAACGTGAACCTCTCCGTCCGGGCCGTGAACGGCGAGTGCGAAGTCTACTGGAACCTCACCCGCGTCGGATCCGAGGATCTGCTGGATCGGGCCGTTGCGGCACTCGAGGCCGAGATTGAGCGGCAGGGCGGCCCGGCGAACGTGACGGAGCTGCCGGAAGCCCACATCCGTGGCGACGTCAATACGCCCTGGCGCTGCATTGGCGGCGCGATCTTCACGATGCAGCGTGCCGGCTTCGCTCGCGTAGGCTTCATCTCGGAGCCGCCGCCGCGCGGCGGCTTCCGCCCCTGATCGGAACGGTTTTGGAGTAGTCCCCAATGAGTGCAGCGATTACAGATCCCGAATCGGCCGAACCGATGATGGACATCAACACGACGCCGTTGATCGACGTCATGCTGGTGCTGCTCATCATGTTCATCATCACCATTCCGATCCAGACGCACGCGGTGAAGCTGGACCTGCCGCAGGACAGCCTGAACAATCCGCGGCCTCCGATCGATCCGGTGAAGAACAAGATCATCGTCATGCCCGACGATAGCGTCCTCTGGAACGGCGCTCCCGTCGACCTGGTGACCCTGCGTCAGTATCTGGATATCACCACGACCATGTCGCCCACTCCGGAGCTGCACATGCAGCCTCACCCGGAAGCCCGGTACGAGACGGTGGACGAGGTGCTCGCGGTTACCAAGCGCGCAAACGTCCAGTCGATGGGCTTTGTCGGCAACGAAGCGTTCGCGAACTTCTGATCTCGCGATCGGTGGATGTGACAAGGAGGGGGCGGCGCTGCGGCGTCGCCCTTTCTCTTTGCTCCCCGGGCGGTGCACGGTAGCGTTGCCTCTCGCTCGCAGCGGTTCGTGCTGGGGCAACCCCGTCTCGCCCGCCCGGACCTATCCGAACTTTCCTCTGCCATTGCTCCTGAGTGCAGTCGGCGGATCGGCGTGATCGCTCGACAGAGGCGGTTCACTGCAGGATCGTAAGCGGAGCGTCGGCGGCACCATGGGGTGAACTAATCGCTTGATCGAAGGGCCTTTGCCGATAGTCACTTCGGCCGCAATCGAGCGCAGGACTCCCCAGGGACCGGATTGTCGCCACACGGGATCTCCACTTTGGGTGTAGTTCCGGGCAAACCGCAATTTTCTTGCAGGGTCGGGATTTCAGGGGATCACGCTGCGCTTGGCCGGCGGTTCCTGGCGGACGTTTGTCAGGCGGCGATGCCTTCGAACTGAAGGCGCGCCAGCCTCGCATAGAGGCCGCCGCGCCCGCTGAGGGCTTCGTGATTGCCTTCCTCGACAATCTGCCCATGGTCCATGACGATGATCCGGTCGGCGCTCCGGACCGTCGCAAGCCGATGGGCGATGACGAGCGTCGTGCGCCCCTGGAACAATCGTTCGAGGGAGCCCTGAACGAGCCGCTCGGACTCGGCATCCAAGGACGAAGTTGCCTCGTCGAGCAGCAGGAGGGGGGCGTCTCGAAGCAGTGCTCGAGCGATCGCGACCCGCTGGCGCTGTCCGCCCGACAGACGCGCTCCCCCTTCGCCCAGATAGGTATCGAGCCCCTGCGGTAGCTTCTTCAGGAAATCGGCCGCATTGGCCGCTTCCGCGGCCTCCCACAACTGCTCGTCGGTCGCTTCCCACAGGCCATAACGCAGATTGTCGCGCGCGGAGGCGGCGAAGATGACGGTTTCCTGAGGGACGAAGGCAATTCGTGAGCGCACCTCCGCCGGGTCAGCCTGGCGCAGATCGACCCCGTCCAGTCGAACTTCACCCGACTCTGGATCGTAGAAGCGCTGAGCGAGCTGGAACAGGGTCGACTTGCCCGCACCCGACGGCCCGACCAGCGCAAGCGTTTCGCCTGGCGCGACCTTGAGGCTGAATTCGTGAAGTGCGCTGACTTCGGGCCGGGTGGGATAGCGAAACGTCACCCGGTCATATTCCAGTGCACCCCGGCTGGGCTGCGGCAGGGATACCGGTTGGGCGGGCGCCTTGATCTGGGGCACCTGGGCGAGCAGTTCCGCCAGCCGCCCGGCTGCGCCGGCACCACGGAGCAGTTCACCATAAACTTCGCTGAGCGCTGCAAATGCCCCGGCGACGATCGCTCCGGTCATCACGAATGCGGCGATCGTTCCACCGCTGATCCGGCCCGCGGCGACATCGACCGTCGCCTGCCACATCAGCATCGTGATCCCGCCGAAGAGCATGGCGATGACGATCGCGGTGAGCAATGAACGAAGCGCGATACGGCGGCGGGCGGTGGCAAAAGCCCTCTCGACGGCCGCCCGGAAACGCTGGCTTTCCCGCGCCTCCTGGCCAAAGGCCTGGACGATCTTCATTGCGCCGAGCGTTTCCGCCACGATCGAGCCGAGATCCGCGATTCGATCCTGGCTGGTGCGCGACAGGGTTCGGACGCGCCGCCCGAGCAGCATGATGGGCACAAGGACGAAGGGGATGCCCAGCAGTAGCCCGGCGGTAAGCATGGGCGCGAGGGTGAACAGATAGATGACGCCGCCCAGACCAAGCAGGCTGTTGCGCAGAGCGACCGAGACCGTCGATCCCACCACCATTTCGATCACGGCGGTGTCCGAAGTGATCCGGGATGCGATTTCGGACGGCCTGTTCTCCTCGAAGAAGCGCGGTTCCAACCCCAACAGATTGTCGTGCACGGCCGCCCGGACGTCGGCGACCACGCGTTCTCCGAGCATCAGGACGAAATAGACACGGCTGGCCGTGGCGAGTGCCAGCACGATGACGATCAAGAGCAGGTAATTGAAATGGTGACTGACCGCGGCGCCGTCGGCACCGAATCCCTGGTCGATGACTCGCCGGAACCCGTCGGGGATCGCCAGCGTGGCTGATGCGGCGATCAGCAGCGAAAGCGCCGCAGCGGCGATCTTGCCGGGGTAGCGGACCGCATGATTCCAGATCATCGCGAGATTGCCGATCTTTTTCAGCGGCGCGGGCTCTGGTCGGGGCGGTGCCATGCCGGGTGGGTAGCAGCGGCCGGAGTGCCGCTCAATGCCGGGGGCGGAACAGTCGACCGACCGACCGGTTAATTGCGGTATGGATTAATCCCCCTTCCATCCCCATAAGGAAGAGGGGGTGGAGGTTCGATGCTTTACGACGCCTATGAGATGCAGCGCTCGCTGCTTGCCCATGCCAGCACGCTTGCGAACATTGGCGCCGGCTGGATGCAGAATCCGGTCAATCCGCTCAGCTATTCACATATGGGGCCGATCGTCGCATCGGCCCTTGATGTCTTTGCGCATGCCGCGGCGCCGCGGGGCAAGCCGGAATTCGGCATCGATACCGTCATGCTCGACGGCCAGGCGGTTCCGGTCATCGAAGAAATCGTGCTGCGCAAGCCGTTCGGACAGCTCAAGCGATTCCGGAAGGAAGGGGTGGAAGCCGGCCCGAAGCTGCTGCTGGTGGCGCCGATGTCCGGACATTATGCGACCCTGCTGCGGGGCACCGTCGAGAGAATGCTCCCACGCCACGACGTCTATATCACCGACTGGCGTGATGCGAAGCTCGTCCCCACCGACGAAGGCCCGTTCGATCTCGACGATTATATCGACTATCTCGTCGCCTTTCTCGAGCATATCGGACCCGGCGCGCACATGCTGGCCGTGTGCCAGCCGTCAGTTCCGGCCTACGCCGCCGCTGCCGTGATGAGCGCCGATCGGCACAAGTGCCGGCCGAAGACGCTGACGATGATGGGTGGGCCGATCGACACTCGCCAGGCGCCCACGGCGGTCAACACGCTTGCGACCCAGCGTCCCTTTGCCTGGTTCGAGAACAACGTGATTGCCACAGTTCCCTATCTTTATCCGGGCGCTGGGCGGAAGGTCTATCCGGGCTTCCTGCAGCTGGCTGGCTTCATGACGATGAACCTCGGCAACCATCTCGTCAGCCATTGGGAGATGTTCAAGCATCTGGTCCAGGGCGACGGGGAGAGCGCCGAGTCGACCAAGCGGTTCTACGAGGAATATCGCTCCGTCTGCGACATGACGGCCGAATTCTACCTTCAGACAATCGATGTCGTCTTCCAGCGTCACCTGTTGCCGAAAGGCGAGATGACTCACCGCGGCCGGCGGGTGGATCCTGCGGCGATCAGGGACGTGGCCCTGCTCGCCATCGAGGGCGAACGCGACGACATCAGCGGAGTCGGCCAGACGAAGGCCGCTCTTTCCATCGCGAAGGAGCTTCCAGCGAGGTTCAAGCGCTATCATCTCGCGCGAGGCGTCGGTCATTATGGAATCTTCAACGGCAGCAAGTGGCGCAATCAGATTGCTCCCGTCGTCGAGGATTGGATTGCCCAGCACGGCTGACGAACCTCCGGCCGTCGGAGCGGACCTTCTGAGTAGTGGTTGGTTCCGTGCCGTGATGGCGACCTGGTGACGGCTTCCCTCGAACAGGGACTCAATCGGCACGTCTGATGTTCACGAACGTTCCGGAGGGTTCTCCTCCGGTGCGCCCACTGGCGCCCGAGTGCACTCGGTCGGCATCGGCATGGCCTCGGCACAGGCGCTAAATATATGAGGAACCTTTGAAAGTTCCGAATGGCGACCCATATCCGCGAAAGTGTCAACTATTGAAAGGAGGTGGTCGAGTGTCTCATTGTCTTAAGCCTGATGCGGTGAAGCAGGGCACGGCCTCCACGGGGGTTCGCGCCTAAGGCACAGCCGCTCCATTGAGGCTGACAATGGAAAGGCCGCTCCTCCAGGGAGCGGCCTTTCGCATTTTCTGCCGAGAGTCCGCCCCTTTTTCAGGCGGGCTGACTGATCGTCTCGAGCAAACCTTCGAACAGGCGAAGGCCATCCAGCCGACCGTGAGCGGGCTCAACCGCTCGCTCCGGGTGCGGCATCATTCCCAGGACATTGCCGCTTTCGTTGACGATCCCGGCTATGTTGCGCGCCGATCCATTGCACGCATCGAGATAGCGGAAAACGACCCGCCCTTCGCCTTCCAGCCGGTCCAGCGTTGCTTCGTCCGCCTGGTAATTGCCATCATGATGAGCGACCGGAATCACGATCTCTTCGCCGGCCTCGTAGCGGCTGGTGAAGATCGATTGACTGTTCTCCACCCGAAGGGGCACGTCTCGGCAGACGAACTTGATGCCGGCGTTGCGCATCAGAGCGCCCGGAAGCAGATGAGCCTCCGTCAGCACCTGGAAGCCGTTGCAGACCCCAAGCACCGGTATGCCCCGCTCGGCCGCTTCCTTGACCGCCCGCATCACCGGGGACTGAGCGGCCATCGCCCCGGAGCGCAGATAATCTCCGTAGGAAAAGCCGCCAGGAATGGCGATCAGGTCGAGCCGCTCGGGCAGGTCGCTTGTGCGATGCCAGATCATCTCCGGTGGCCGGCCGCTGGCGAGGCGGATCGCCTCGGCCATGTCCCGGTCGCAATTGGAGCCCGGAAATACGATGACGGCGCTTCTCATCCCTGACCCTCGAGGCGTTCGACGCGATAATTTTCGATGACCGTATTGGCGAGCAGCTTGCGGCACATCTCCTCGATGTCCGTGTCGCTGACGGACGGATCGAGATCGAGTTCGATCAGCTTGCCCGCTCGGACGTCCCTGACCCCGGAGAAGCCCAGACCCTCCAATGCGTGGTGGATGGCCTTGCCTTGCGGGTCGAGGACCCCGTTCTTGAGAGTCACATAGACACGGGTTTTCATGGATGTTCCCACCGATGCGGCTGCTGCGCGCCATATGGAGGCATGAGCCGCTGCGCACAAGCATTCACCGGCTCTTTACCGGATCGTGACAAAGGTTGGAGCCACTGGCAGCAGGAGTCCGCGACATGGTCGGAATCGCGCTGGGGATGTTCCTGACGTTGTTCACCTTCGGCCACGAGCTGTTCGGCTGGTCGGACCCCGACAATCAGGTGCAGCTCGGGCTTTTCATGTCTTTCCTGTTCGGATTGATCTGCGGCTATCGCACCAAAGGCTAGTTTCTGACGGGCTGGCGCCCTATCTACGGGATGTGAACAGCGCGCCCGGAATATCACTTTCACCTTCAGCCGCGGCTCGTGTCGCGGCCATTGCCGAACGCCAGGGCAAGCCGGCGGTTCTTCGCCTTTCGGTCGAGGGGGGCGGTTGCGCCGGGTTTCAGTACCGGTTCGGGCTGGCAGACAATGTCGATGCCGAAGACGTCAGCGTGTCCCGTGACGGAGTGACTCTCGTCGTGGACCCGATTTCGCTCGACCTTGTCCGCGGCTCGACGGTCGATTTCGTCGAAAGTCTTGGCGGCGCTTCGTTCCAGGTGAAGAATCCCAATGCCGCTTCCGGCTGCGGCTGCGGCACCAGCTTCAGTATTTAGGCTCTCGCATTCAGCGCTTCGTCCCGGTCCACCGGTCGGAGTAAGTGAGACGGTGATAGGCGGATCGCATGGCTCTCGCCCATATCAGATAGAGTGCCGGTCGATCGAGCCTCCGGGCAAGCGCGAAGACTCGGTGGCTCCACCAGCTGATCTGGCGGCGAACCCGGTAGATCAGGCGACGTTTGAACGGAAGTCGGTCCGAACCGGGTGCCACCCTCTTGATCGGGCGCAGGCCCCTCCTTCGGTCCGCAAGGCGAAGCGCAAGACCTTCGCGCCTGTGCCTCAGGCCCGCGGCCTGGGTCTGTGCGACGAATTCGCTGTCGACCGGAGCCAGATCAAGCCGGGCCTCGCCGATGCCCTTTCGAACCAATTCGTGCAGATCGGCCGAGCGGACGATGACGACGTTCGTTCCGCGTCCGTCGGAGGCGTAAGGTTCGACCCAGGCGTCGCCGAAGCTGATGTCGGCCGTTTCGGCCACGACGTCGTCGCAAAAGTCGCAAGCCGAATTCTGAAAGAATCCCGATCCCCAATCGCCGTCCGCGAGATGCCACCAATCCTCGCGAACGGCGCGGCCATCGCGGAGGCTCAGTTGAGCCGTGTACCAGTTTGCCGGGCGTTCCGGGTTCTTGACCCGGTAGTCGATCGCCTCGACCGAATCGTGGGGGGCGCCCATCTGCCAGGCGAAGCTCTCCACCATCCGAGCGCTCTTCATGTGCCCGCAAAATAGGCCCAGCGTGAAGGCGATTCGTTCGCGCAGCAACTCGTCCTGTCGGCGTCGAAGTTGCACCGCCTTGATGAAGCAGGGGATTCCGACCACCGCATATCGGCCCGGCACGGCCCGGATCTCCTCAATCACCGCTGACAGCTCGACGGGGTAGTAACGTGACTTGGCTCCGGCTCGGACCTCCTCCTCGTTGCGCGACAGGCGATAAGCGAACAGGCGATCTTCCCGGCGCGGATCGACCGGAGCGACATGGGCGACAGCATCGACCAGTCCCTTCCGCAACAGCTCGGTCGCTACCCAGCTGACCATTCCTCCCGAGCTTGCGGCGGGCCGGAAGCCCTGTTCGGCGGCGTGTCCCACATAGGCTCCCGAAAAACGGCCGATGCGTTCATCTTGCTCGCTCGCCATTGGAAACAGGACCGAGGCGAGTTCATCCTCATCGGGTGCCGCCGGCGAGAAGGGGCAGGTGAGAGCCACTTCCGAACTGCGCTCGCGGAGCCAATCATCCGGTCCCGTGGGCTTGAGCTGACCGTATCGGTCCCATTCCATCCGGCCCGACGGGTCGGACTTACCGGCAGCACAACTACCGCAGCCGATGCAGAGGCCGGAGGAGATCACCTCCTTGCGGCTGAGCCGCTGCGGAGCCGGATCAGGCAAGCGCATTGGCAAGGTAGAGATCCGATCGAGCCCGCAAGGCTCCGATCTGCTCGAATATCGAAGCGTGCAGCGGGGTGCCGAGGAGAGAGTCGAGCCGGTCCTCGATCGTCTCCTCCGAAGTCAGATGGTGTTCGGCGCCGATCGCCCTTGTCAGACCTCGCAGCTTGTTCGATCGATACGGCGTAGCGGCGGCGGCGAAGGGTTTGGCGGCAACCAGCGCGAACACGCAGCCGTGAAAGAAGTTCGTCGCAACCGCGGCGGATCCGGCGATGAGCCGAGCGAAGCCGAGTGGCCCCTCGCCGATCCTCTGCTCATGCGCCCAGGCGTTGCGATAGCCGATGCTGATCAGGCGCACGCCACGCTTCGCGGCCCAGCGCCGAGCGGCTACGGCAAACCAGCTCGGGAAGCTGTGCCCATAGACCGCAACGTAAGGCTTCTCTTCCCGGTTCGTGGTGCGGTCGATCAGCGGCGGGAATTGGAGGCAGGGGTCGAGCACCAGCTCGGGCTCCACCCCAAGAGCGTTTCGGATCAGGCGCTGCGAATTGTCGTCGCGCACCGAAATGGCCGAGAAGCGCCGGAGCTTTTCGGACCACCAAGGCTCCAGACCTTCAGATGCATCCTGGTTGCCGAAGCTTGCAGCATAGGATGCCAGGCGCTTCGCGCGCAGTCCGTCGCCGTAGAAAATGGATCGTCCGCCGTACCAGGGATGTCGCAGATTCCATACTTCGTCGCTGCCGACGAGGATCAGGTCAAATTCTCCGAGCCTTTCCGGCTCGTCTAGCGGAAACGGGTCGGTGCGCGGCAGCGACCTTATTTCGTTCAGGACCCGGCGAGCTTTGCGCGCATAATGACGAAATTCATGGCGCGGCGTCCGCTCCGGCAGCAGCGGCTGGAAGGCACATCGCCATTCGGCGAGTTGAACGCGCGGACAATCATGATCGAGCAGCACGGCGTCATGTCCGCGACTTCGAAGGCCCTCCACCAGACATCGGGCCTGCCAGTATGAGCCGTAGTTGATGCAACGGTGAAAGGTAAGAACGCCTATTCTCTGGGGAGCGGTCATTGCTTTTGCCAATGCCCTGCCGGCAGCCTGGTTCCCCTCCGCTTCGAACAGCGGCGAAAGACTTCTTTGTTCCGCCTGGGGGCCGGTGCTACTCCATCCGCGCATGAAGATCGTCACCTACAATCTGAACGGCATCCGCGCTCGGCTACCCCGGCTGGTCGAATATCTGGAGGAACAGAAACCGGACGTGCTTTGCCTTCAGGAGGTGAAGTGCGCCGACGAAGCCTTCCCCATCGAGGACATCCGAAAAGCGGGCTATGATGGCGTCTGGCACGGTCAGAAGGGGTTCAACGGCGTCGCGATCCTGACCCCGGGAGAGCCCCCGCGGCTTCGTCGGATGGGTTTGCCCGGCGATCCGGACGACACGCATAGCCGCTATATCGAAGCCGAGGTGGACGGGCTGACCATCGCCTCCATCTACCTGCCCAACGGCAATCCCGTGGGCACGGAGAAGTTCGACTACAAGCTCGCCTGGATGGACCGGCTGCGCGCTCACGCCCGTGAACTGCTGGCGGAAGAGAAGCCCATCATTCTGGCGGGCGACTGGAACGTTATTCCGACCGACGATCCCGACGACGTCTTCTCTGCCCGGGCCATGGCTCATGATGCCCTGATGCAGCCGGAAAGCCGCGCCGCCTTCCGACGCATTCTCAACCTCGGCTTCACCGACGCGGTTCGCGCGCGCTATCCCGACGGCGCCGTCTACACCTTCTGGGACTATACGGCCGGTTGCTGGCAGCGTGATGCCGGATTCCGGATCGATCATCTTCTGCTGTCGCCCCAAGCGGCCGACCGGATACTCGATGCCGGCGTCGACAAGGATTATCGAGGGCGGGAGAAAGCGTCGGACCACGCTCCGACCTGGGTGCGGATCGAGGGCTCCGCCGCCTGACCAGAAGGCGAAAAGAGAGAGCCTGGCCGGCGCGGAGCCGGTCAGGCCCTCATGGCTTGGCGAGCGGTGGGACTTGCATTCCCCACATCACGCATCGGTCGATCTGGTGGTCGAACCCGTGCTACGGCAGCAAGAATCACCGTGTCACGCGCGCCGAGATTTTCATACCATGTTCCCGCCGAGTCGCGAACCGCAAAGTTCGACGCCCGTCGGCGTCAGGCATCGGCCTGCCGCGAAGATCAGTCGTTGTTGCTGCTCCTGCGTGAACGGATCGCCGGAATCGCCGCGGCAGCTACGAGACCGGCGGCGACGGCGGCCCCTGCCGCGGCGCTGGTCTTGGGATATTCGCGCACTTTCTCCTTCAGCGAACCGAATCGGCCTCCGGTCGAGTTCTGGCCATCCAGCTGTGCGGAATTCTGGCTCGTGGAACCGGCATGAGGCATTGCGGAACTGGGGATGTGGGACATAGGCTTGCTCCAGATTGAAATGCTGAGAGATGACGGAACGGACCTTCGCCGGCGGCGGTTCCAGCGGCTCCGTCACCCGCGCCAGGGGCGCGACGAAATGCCTCAGCCGTTTATTGGGCGTTGCTGGTGATTTGTGCGTCGCCGGCAGCTTCCAGCGCGTTCTGCACCGCGGCAGGATCGCTGACATTCTGCTCGCGAAGCTGATCGGCCCTGTTCTCGAGCACTTCGGCGGCCTTTGGCGTGCTTTGTTCTGCGGCTTCCTCCAGCGCCTCGGCACCGTTTTCGGCGCGACTGTCCGAACCACCGCATCCGACGAGCGCGAAGGCTCCCAGGGCAGCGGCGAGCGTGCAGATCGATTTCATGTTTCCAATCCTCGTTGCTGAAGTTCCGGAGGTGAACGAGCGCCGCGCGAGAGGGTTGCTCCAGGAAGAGTTTCGAGGCAGGAGGGGCAGAGCGAAGAGTTGACAGAAAAGGATCAGGTACCTATTTGCGGCTCATCCCGTTAACCGGCCATCCGGCGGCGCACGCGTGCGCGCGTCGGCTGTCGCTGTTTCGGGCCCACGAAGCGCTGAGATGGGCCGTTCGCCAGGCGGCCTGTGGAGCAGGAGAAAAGAACCTCATGGCACGTATTGCGGGTGTCAACATCCCGACCAACAAGCGCGTCGAAATCGCGCTTACCTACATCCACGGCATCGGCCGAACCACCGCCAAGAAGATCACCGAGCAGCTGGGCATTCCGCCTGAGCGGCGGGTCCAGGACCTGACCGATCAGGAAGTGCTTCATCTGCGCGAGACGATCGACGCCGAGCATACCGTCGAAGGCGACCTTCGGCGTGAGACGGCGATGAACATCAAGCGGCTGATGGATCTCGCCTGCTATCGCGGCCTGCGCCATCGCAAGGGACTGCCGGTCCGCGGGCAGCGCACGCACACTAATGCGCGCACCCGCAAGGGCAAGGCCAAGCCGATCGCCGGAAAGAAGAAGTAAGCGCAGGCTGCGCTTGCTTCTCCGCCGGGGGCGCGGCTGAGCCCCGTCCCGGCGTCATAACGAGATTAGGGATTGTAGAGAAATGGCACGTGAACCGCAGCGCCTTCGCCGTCGCGAGCGCAAGAACATCACCGCCGGCGTGGCCCATGTCAACGCCAGCTTCAACAACACGATGATCACCATCACCGACGCCCAGGGCAACGCCATCGCCTGGTCGAGCGCGGGCATGATGGGCTTCAAGGGAAGCCGCAAGTCGACTCCCTATGCCGCCCAGGTCGCCGCCGAGGATGCGGGCCGCAAGGCGGCCGAGCACGGCGTGCGGACGCTCGAGGTCGAGGTGAAGGGCCCAGGATCCGGCCGTGAAAGTGCGCTCCGCGCGCTTCAGGCGGTTGGCTTCACGATCACTTCGATCCGCGACGTGACTCCCATCCCTCATAACGGCGTCCGCCCCTCCAAGCGCCGCCGGGTGTAAGCCTCGGTCTCGCGCCTGCGGGGCGCGGCCAGGCCGAAGAAGTTTGAAGTTAGAAACGGAAGGTCCCTCGCAAGCCTTCCACCGACCCAAGGGAAGACCATGGCCGTCAACGCAAAGAACTGGCAGGAAATGAAGAAGCCCAACGCGCTTGAGAAAAAGGCGGCTGGCGGCGATTTGCGCCGCAAGGCGACGTTCGTCGCGGAGCCGCTGGAGCGCGGCTTCGGTCTGACGCTCGGCAACTCGCTCCGGCGTGTGCTCCTCTCCTCACTTCAGGGAGCTGCCGTCACCGCAATCAAGATCGAAGGTGTGCTTCACGAGTTCAGCAGCCTCGCGGGCGTTCGCGAGGACGTAACCGACATCGTCCTCAACGTGAAGCAGATCGCGCTGAAGATGGAAGGCGAGGGGCCGCGTCGGCTCAGCCTGTCCGCCACGGGCCCGGGCGAAGTCACCGCCGGCCAGATCGCCACGACCGGCGACATCGAGGTGATGAACCCGAATCTGGTGATCTGCCATCTCGACGAGGGCGCGACCCTCAACATGGAACTGACGGCGGAGACCGGAAAAGGCTATGTCGCCGCGGCCGCCAATCGTCCGGCCGATGCGCCGATCGGCTTGATCCCGATCGATGCGCTCTACTCGCCGGTGCGGCAGGTCAGCTACAAGGTCGAGAACACCCGCGTCGGGCAGGAACTCGATTATGACAAGCTCACCCTGACCGTCGAAACCGACGGCACCGTTACTCCGGACGACGCGCTCGCTTATGCCGCCCGGATTCTCCAGGATCAGCTCCAGCTCTTCGTCCATTTCGACGAAGGCATGGGCATGATGACGAGCATGCCGACCGGTGTGGCCGTCGCCGCAATGGAGACCGAGGCCGACGCCAACCAGCTCAACCGCTATCTGCTCAAGAAGGTGGACGAGCTGGAACTCAGCGTTCGCAGCGCCAACTGCCTCAAGAACGACAACATCATCTATATCGGCGACCTCGTCCAGAAGACCGAGGCCGAGATGCTTCGGACCCCGAACTTCGGCCGCAAGTCTCTGAACGAGATCAAGGAAGTCCTCGCGTCGATGGGCCTCCGCCTCGGCATGGACATCCCCGGCTGGCCGCCTGAGAATATCGAGGAAATGGCCAAGAAGCTGGAGCAGGAGCTGCTCGGCTGAGATTAGAGGATTTCGGGTGAATGGGAAGGGTCGCCATCTGGCGGCCCTTTTCTTATGATGGCTCGCCTGGCCCTTGATGGCTTCGCCTCCGCGTGCTCGCTCAGGAAGAGCAGCAGCTCGTCCAAATCTTCCATCGCGTCGGATGTGAATAGCCGGTGCATCAGCCAGATGAACGCCGCCATGCCGCACCCGAACCCGAGTATCATCAGGAACAACTTTGCATGGCTGAGACCCGGTGCGGGCTGTCCTACCAACAGTGCGACGAATAGCAGGAATAGCGAGAAGAGCGACAAGCAGCCGTAGCTTATATAGATCGACGCGGGAGCGCCGTAGCGTAGCTCGAAGCGTGTGCCGCCACCTTCCGGCAACAGCTTTCCGGTGAGCACCGGTTTGCCATTGTAGTCGAACGGTGATCGCCGCCGCCATAGCCGCAAGTGCCCGTGCAATACGCCGCCTACAGGAGCCGACGGGAACGGACTCATGAGCGAGGCGGTCGCGTCATTGATCCGTATCGAGCACTCTTCTGGCGGCAACGGCGAATGTCCCCTGAGGCTGATGCCCTCCAGATAATCCCGCATCCGCATTCCGGCTTCTTAGCCTGCCTTTAGAAGCTCTGCACGAGGCGATTGGAGATCGTGGAGTTCGAGCTGCCGTGTTTCAACCCACAGGGGCGTACCAATCCGGTCGCCTGGTCAAGCCGGGACCCTTCTTTTGCACGGCGGTTATCGCTACATGCGTCGGCGATGTCCGCCGAGCAGGTCCGCCAGTTCACCGTCAGCGAAGAAGATGACGGAATCCGCCTCGACCGCTGGTTTCGGCGCAACCTGCCTGAGGCGAGTTTCGGGACCATTGCCCGTTGGGCCCGCACGGGCCAGCTCAGACTCGACGGCAAGCGCGCTTCGCCCGGGGATCGGATCGAGGCTGGGCAGCTGATCCGCGTCCCACCGCTCGAGGAGGAGAAGGCTGCCCGTCCTTCGCCGAAGCGAGACCCGCTCACCGAAGACGAAGTCGATTTCGTTCGGAGCCTCGTCATCGAGGCGGATCCCGCGGCGATCGTCGTCAACAAGCCGCCGGGTCTCGCTACCCAGGGCGGTACGAAGACGAGCAACCATCTCGACCGGCTTCTGGAAGGACTGGTCGATGAAGGCCAGCCCCGTCCCAAGCTGGTTCACAGACTGGACAAGGATACGTCCGGGGCGCTCCTGGTCGCCCGGACGCCCCGAGCCGCGGCCTTCTTCTCGAAGGCCTTCTCCGGGCGAACCGCGCGCAAGATCTATTGGGCGCTGGTCGTCGGGGTGCCTTCGGTCGAAGATGGGCTGATAGACCTTCCGATCGCCAAGCAGCCGGGCACGGGCGGCGAAAAGATGCATGTTGACGAGGAAGGCGGACAGGCTGCCCGGACTCGGTACCGGGTCATCGAGCGCGCAGGGAATCGCGCCGCCTGGGTCGAGCTCCAGCCTTATACCGGGCGAACGCATCAGCTCCGGGTACATATGGCGGCGATCGGCCACCCGATCGTGGGCGACGGCAAATATGGTGGCCAGGACGCGTTCCTCACCGGCTCGATCAGCCGCAAGCTTCATCTTCACGCCCGACGCCTTCGCATCGACCATCCCGATGGTGGGCGAATCGACGTGATGGCTGAACCTCCCGAGCATTTTCGCGAAAGTCTCGCAGCGCTCGGCTTCGATCCGTCCGTCGGAGACTTGTCGCTCGACGAGCCACAGGCACCGAGCCGGGACCAGATAAAGGCCAAGGCTCGCGCCCACGCCAAGCAGGTTCGCAAGGAGCGGCGAGGGGAACGGCGGAACCGAAGACGATCCTGATGCACCCCAACCGCAAGTTCCACATCCAGAATCGCGAGCAGATGGCGGACCTCGTGCGCGAGCAGGGCTTCGGAATTCTGGTCGCGCAGACCGACGCCGGACTTCGGGCGGTGCACGTTCCAGTGCTGCTCCGGCAAGACCGGCTGCGATTCCATGTTGCCAAGGGCAATCAGGTCCATGCGGCACTGGTGGAGGGGGGCGAGGCCCTGTTCGTCGCGAACGGGGCTCATGGCTATGTAAGTCCGGACTGGTACGGCCTCGACGACAGGGTGCCGACCTGGAACTATGTCGCGGTCGAACTGGACGGCCCCGTCCGCCTGCTCCAGCCGGACGAACTCGTGCACTTCCTCGACGAACTTTCGGATCATCACGAAGCCGGGCTTGTGCCGAAGCCGGTCTGGAAACGCGACAAGATGAGCGAGGGCCGGTTCGCTGGCCTGTTGAAGGCGATCAGCGGTTTCGAGATGATTGTCAGGAACTGGCGCGGGACGGCGAAGCTCGATCAGGACAAGCCGGAGGAGGTGCGCTCTCGACTCGCCCGGGCCCTGGAAGAGCGGGGTGACCTCGAATTGGCGAAGGCCATTCGACCATGAACCGGCTCGCCATCTTCGACTGCGACGGAACCCTGGTCGACAGCCAGCACAATATCTGTCTGGCCATGGAAACCTGTTTTGCCGCCGCGGGGCTGGAGCCGCCGCCGAGGGAGCGAACGCGGTCCATCGTCGGTCTCAGCCTCGTCGAGGCAATGCGGGAGATGGTGCCGGAGGCGGAGGAGCGACTTCACGTGACTCTGGCCGAGGATTACAAGCGCGCTTTCCAGGAAATGCGTCGACAGGGGCTTGCCGACGAGCCCCTCTACGGGGGTGTAAGCGAACTTCTCGACCGGCTCGAAGCCGAAGGCTGGCTGCTCGGGGTCGCGACGGGCAAGTCGGATCGCGGTCTCTCGCTCTGCCTTGAGCATCACGGCCTGCTGGGCCGGTTCGTCACCCTTCAGACTGCGGACCGCCATCCCTCCAAACCCCACCCTTCGATGATCGAAAAAGCCATGGCGGACGCTGGCGCGTCCCCCGAAGGGACGGTGATGATCGGGGACACGACTTTCGACATGGCGATGGCCAGAGCCGCGAGAGTCGCCGCCATCGGAGTGGCCTGGGGATATCACCCTGCGGATGAACTGAGGCGCGCCGGAGCGATTGAGGTCGCTTCGCACCCGCTCGACATATTGGAACTCATGAAGGCCTTGGCATGACACCTCAGGAAGAATCGCTCTGGCGGAATCGCTTCATCCTCGTGAACCTCCTGCGGATCGGAGCCACGATCGTGGTGCTGCTGGCGCTTGCGCTCTGGCAGAGCGACCTGTTCGTTGAAGGGGGCAGCATCGTTGGCTTTCCGCTCGCTCTCGCGGCGCTCGTCGTCAGCTTCTACGGCCCGAAGTGGCTCTCGCGCCGTTGGCGCAACCCGCCAGGCCGATGAAGCGGTTCTACAAGGATGCCGGAGTCGCAGCCGGCGAAGGCGGATTCCAGCTTCTCCTGGATGGCCGGCCGATCAGGACTCCGGCAAGGTCTGCGCTGCTGGTCCCGAGCGAAGCGCTTGCGCAAGCCATTGCCGATGAATGGAGATCGCAGGGCGATCGGGTCGATCCACGGACGATGCCGCTGACCGGACTCGCCAATGCGGCCATCGACCGGATCGTCCCCGACAAGGATTCCTTCGCTCGCGGCCTCGCGCGTTACGGCGAGAGCGACCTGCTCTGCTACCGGGCAGAAGGGCCGCGGCCTCTGGTCGACCGTCAAGCGCAGCTGTGGGACCCGATCCTTTCCTGGGTTCGCCAACGGTTCGACGTCGACCTGGAAGTGGTCTGCGGCGTCATTCACCGACCGCAACCGACCGGAACCGTTGACCGGCTCTCGCGGGCGGTGGATGCGCGATCGCCATTCGAGCTTGCGGGTCTGTCGCCGCTGGTGACGGTGTCCGGCTCACTCATCATCGGCCTGGCGCTGGCCGAAGGTGCCATCGATCTGGAGAGCGCCTGGGCGGCGGGGACACTCGACGAGCAGTGGCAGGTGGAGCAATGGGGCGAGGATCCCGAGGCCGCAAGGGCGCTGGAATCCCGTCGGCGTGACTTTGAGGCAGGCTACAACTTCCTCAAGCTGCTCTAGACGTCGATCGGTGCATCCGCCGGCGCGGCTCGCGGCTTGGGCAGGAACCAGGCCAGGATCGTCCCGGCCGCCGCGAGCGTCAGCCCATCGGCAATGAACAGATAGATGAAATGGCTCCAGCCATGGTGCCAGTAGATTGGCTCTCCGAGGCGGATGAAGGCCGTCGCCGCCACCGCAATCAACACGGCGAGCCGCACCCTCGACTTGAAGTCCGAAACCCGCCTGTCCACCCCGATCAGGGCCGCTCCGATCAGCAGGGCGACGATGAGGTTCAGGACGAGACCCATGGCCAGCGAGGTCGAATCGGTCGCCGCGAACCCACGGACATTGTAGTGGATCGTCGCGATCGGTCCGCGCGAATACATGTTGGTCTGGGCCGACGAGTCCAGTCCGGGAACCGAGTAAGTTCCGGTTCGCGGCAGGTTCGCCGCCATCGCCTGCTGGACCGCTGCGGCCTGGCTGTCCTCGAGGCTCGACATTCCAAGCCTCGCGAGCGGCGTGGCGAAGAAGATGAAGCCGATCACGAACATTGCCAGGGCCGCGACGATGGAGCCGATGATGACGCGTGGCATGACGTTTCTCCAGTTGCGGAGAGAGGCCTAGCCTATCGACCCGGAGCGTGGAAGCTCAGCTAATCAGCTCGCGCACGAAATCGTGGAGGAAGACTCGCCGGGTCGCCTTGAGCCGCTCCGCCTTCAGGATGTTGTGGACCAGCTCGCGGCACTTCTCGGCATTGTTGTTGATCAGCACATAATCATATTCGGCCCAGTGGCTGATCTCGGCCGCCGCCCGATCCATCCGTCGGCGGATCACCTCTTCGCTGTCGGTGCCGCGAGCGCGGAGGCGACGCTCAAGCTCCTCCATCGACGGCGGAAGGATGAACACCCGAACAATATCGGGGTCGACCTGCTTCAACTGCTGCGTGCCCTGCCAGTCGATGTCGAGCAGCACGTCGCGCCCGCCCTCGATGACCTTCAACACTTCCTTCTTCAGGGTTCCATAGCGATGGCCGAAGACGTGCGCCCATTCGAGGAACGCGCTCGTTCTCACCATCTCGTCGAACTGCTCATCGGTGACGAAATGATAATCGACGCCGTCGACCTCGCCCGGCCGGATCGGCCGGGTCGTCGCCGACACCGACATCGCAATGCCATCGTCGCTGGCGAGCAGCATCCGCGCGATGGTCGACTTGCCGGCTCCGCTTGGGGAGGAAAGGACGTAAAGAAGGCCCCGGCGCTGGAAGGCGCTTACTATCTCCATGCGCGCTACTGGCTTTGGCGAGCGGCTCACGTCAAGGGAAGACGCATTCGGCATTTCTGCTAAGCTGGTGGAATGGGGCGGCTGGTCGCATTGCTTCGGGCAGTGAATGTAGGGGGGCGCGCTGTGCCCATGGCCGAACTGCGAGCCTTATGCGTGCAGCTCGGCTGGAAAGACGTTTGCACCTACGTCCAGAGTGGCAATGTCCTCTTCTCGGCGGACGACGAGCCGCAGCAGCTCGAATCTGCCCTCGAAGCGGCGCTGAAGGAGAGGTTCGGGTTCGACGTTCCGACGCTCGTTCGGAGCTCGGCGCAATGGGCCGACTATGCCGATGGCAATCCCTTGCCCGATTCGGCGGAAGAGGCGCCTCAACGCCTGCTGCTCTACCTGTCGAAGCGACCGCCGCTCGTCGAAGCGGAGTGCGTTGTCCAGGCTCGAGCCGCGGACGGCGAGCAGGTGAAGCGTTCCGGTGACGCTTTGTGGATCCGATTTCCCTCCGGGTCCGGTCGCTCGAAATTGACGCCTTCGCTGATCGACAAAGCGATCGGCTCCCCCTCGACGAGTCGCAATTACCGGACCGTCATCAAAATAAGGGAGATGCTCGACGAATGAAGGCTGCGCCTCCGATCCCGCGCAACTCCTGGCTCCTGGCGATGGCCCTCATCGCCCTGGCTGCAATCGTCCTGCTCTGGATGGGGCGGCCGCCGATCTGCACCTGCGGCGAGGTCAAGCTGTGGGTAGGAGAGGTTCACGGGCCGGGCAACAGCCAGCACCTTGCCGACTGGTACACGCCGAGCCACATCATCCATGGCTTCCTCTTCTACTTGCTCGGCTGGGCCGTGCTGCGGCGCAATCCGCCCGGCGACAGACTTCTCGCCGCCGTGCTGATCGAAGCGGGGTGGGAAGTGCTCGAGAACAGCCAGTGGATCATCGATCGCTATCGCGAGGCAACGATGGCGTTCGGTTACAATGGCGACAGCGTCCTCAATTCTCTCGCCGACATCGGCTGGATGATCCTTGGTTTCGGCATTGCCAGGCGGCTTCCCGTCTGGGCGACCGTCGCCCTCGGACTTTCCTTCGAGCTTCTGACCCTGCTGATCATTCGGGACAATTTGACCCTCAATGTGTTGATGCTTCTAGCGCCGGTGGAGGCAATCGCCGACTGGCAGGCAGGAGCAAGCTGATGCGCATCTGGATTGGAGCAGTTCTTCTTGTCCCCTTCATGGCTTCACCGGCGAACGCGTCGGAACTGTTCGGCGGCATTCTTGCACATGACGTCGATTCGCCGCTGACGAAGGGCGGGCTCGAAGGCGGTGCAGACCTGCAGTTCGGCTGGCGGGGCGATCGCCTCGGCGCCCTTCGCGCAATCGGCGCTCCTTCGCCCTATGTCTTCGGTTCGCTCCACACGGGCGGCGACACCCATTTCGCCGCGGCAGGGCTGGGCTGGAAGATCGGCGGAAGAGTGTTCGTTCGTCCCGGTATCGGTCTCGCGATTCACAGCCGGAGCAGCCGCGGAACCGTCGATGGTCTTCGAACCGATCTCGGCTCGCGGATCCTCTTCGAACCCGAACTCGGAATCGGCATGGACGTGAACGAACAGGTCAGCGTGGAAGCAAGCTGGGTGCATCTCAGTCACGCCCAGCTCTTCAGCCGCCAGAATCCCGGAATGGACAGTATCGGCCTGCGGCTCACCTACAAGCTTCGCTGAGGACGAGCCGGGTTTTCAGCCGCCAGCGAGGCCCTCGGTGATCCTGCCCGTGCCGCCGCAAATGGGGCAGGGGGCGCCGTCCTGCTTGCCGGTGCCGTTGCATTCGCGGCAGAGATTTTCACCGGTGCCGGGCGTGCCCGGCGCCGCCTCGTCTCCGGGGCTCATGTCATGGTCGCTCATGCGCGACCAACTTCGGAGGCGCGGCTGCGTTCCTCAGCGCCCCAGCATATTCTCGGGTTTGACCACCCGATTGAAAGTCGCCTCATCGACCAATCCGAGCTGAAGCCCCGATTCCTTGAGGGTCAGGCCCTTTTCATGCGCATTCTTCGCGATCTTGGCGGCATTGTCGTAGCCGATCTCGGGGGCGAGCGCCGTGACCAGCATCAGCGACTTGTTCATCAGGTCCGCGATCCGCCCTTCGTCGGGCTCCATGCCTTCCAGCGCCCGTGCCGTGAAGCTTTCCATTCCGACCGCAAGCAGCTCGATCGAACGCAGCACGTTGGCCCCGATCAGCGGCTTGAATACGTTCAGTTCCATATGACCCTGCAGACCGCCGACGGTGACGGCAACGTGATTGCCCATCACCTGAGCGCACACCATCGTCAGGCTTTCCGCCTGGGTGGGATTTACCTTGCCCGGCATGATCGAGCTGCCGGGCTCGTTCTCGGGAAGGCGGAGCTCGCCCAGTCCGCAGCGCGGGCCGGAGCCGAGGAGCCGGATGTCGTTCGCGATCTTGCTCAGCGAAACGGCGAGGACATTGAGCACTCCGGACAGCTCGACAAGGGTGTCGTGGCTTGCCAGCGCCTCGAACTTGTTGGGTGCCGTCACGAAGGGCAGCCGGGTCAGGCTGGCCACTTCCGCCGCAAATTTCTCGCCGAACCCTTTCGGGGCGTTGAGTCCGGTCCCAACGGCCGTTCCGCCCTGGGCAAGCTCGTACACGCGCGGCAGAACGGCCTTCACCCGGGCGATTCCTGCCTCGATCTGGTAGGCATAGCCGGAAAACTCCTGACCGAGGGTCAGAGGCGTGGCGTCCTGAAGATGGGTACGGCCGATCTTCACGATGCGATCCCAGGCCTTCGCCTGTTCGGAAAGCTTGCGATGGATGGTTCCGAGCGCCGGCAGCAGCCGGTCGTTCACCGCTCGGGCGGCGGCGATGTGCATTGCCGTCGGGAAACTGTCGTTGGACGACTGGCCGCGGTTGACATGATCGTTGGGGTGGACGGGAGTCTTGCCGCCGCGGTTTCCCGTGAGGATCTCGTTGGCGCGGCCGGCAATCACCTCGTTGGCATTCATGTTCGACTGGGTGCCGGATCCGGTCTGCCAGATGACGAGCGGAAACTGATCGTCATGCTCGCCCCGGGCGACTTCCGCGGCTGCCTGCTGGATGGCTTCCGCGAGCTGCGCATCGAGGCCGCCCTCGCGGGCATTCACCCGAGCCGCCGCCTGCTTGACGAAACCCAGAGCGTGCACGATTTCCAGCGGCATCTGCTCGCGTGATCCGAACGGAAAATTCTCGATCGAGCGCTGAGTCTGGGCGCCCCAATAGGAGTCGCCCGGAACCTCGATCGGTCCGAAGCTGTCGGTTTCGGTGCGGGTCGTCGTGGTAGAATGCATGCCTTCCCCCGTTCGCGCTCAGGCGGTTGTCGGGACGCGGCTACTATTTCTTGCGCTTGAAATCCACCGAGACGACGTTGGAGCCGTCCTCGATCGGCTCGGCCACCGGCGGATCATTCTCGGCATGCTCATGCTCGTCGATCCCTGGCTCGTCCGTCTGTGCCTGGAACTGCAGCGCGAAGTTGACGGCCGGATCGACGAAGCCGGTGATCGCCGAGAAGGGAATGAACAGCCTGGCGGGCGCCTGATTGAACGACAGCCCCACTTCGAATCCCTGCTCGCGCACCTTGAGATCCCAGAAGCGGTTCTGGATGACGATCGTCATCTCGTCCGGAAAACGCTCCGACAGGTGCCGGGGAATGTCTACTCCTGCCGCCGCGGTCTTGAAGGTGATGTAGAAATGGTGCTCGCCGGGAAGGCTGCCGGTTGCCTCAACCTCGCCCAGGACCCGGCCGACGACCGCCCGCAGGGCTTCCTGCACGATTTCGTCATAGGGAATCAGGCTATCGGGCGGCTGCTCGCTCATGACCCGACTCGTAGCGCCGCCCGGAAGCGGGTCAAGCACGTTGCTCGGTCGAGCGACTGATCCTATCGGGCGGGACAGGAGGAATCCGCCAATGCCGATCGACGCCACTCAGCCTTATGACGACAGCAACGTCTTCGCCCGGATCCTTCGCGGCGAGCTTCCGGCGAAGAAAGTCTTCGAGGACGAGCATGCGCTCGCCTTCCACGACATCAATCCGCACGCGCCGGTGCATATCCTCGTCATACCGAAGGGCCGATACGTTTCGTGGGATGATTTCTCCGAGCAAGCGTCCGCGGAAGAGATTGCCGGCTTCGTTCGAGCGGTCGGCCATGTTGCTCGAGATCAGGGGCTCGTCGAGCCCGGCTATCGACTCCTTGCAAATATCGGCCCGGCCGGCGGACAGGAGGTACCCCACCTTCATGTCCATATCTTTGGCGGACGCGCGCTTGGGCCGATGCTTGCCCGCTGATTAACGCTTGCTCCGATCGATATTGCAGCTAGGCTCCGCGCCCAACGAAAAGGACGGCCATGGACGCCGCGGGTTAAGGGGAAGAGCATGATTTTCGGGCGCGTTAAGCCTCTCGACGCCATTCTCGCCACCGCTGAAAAGAAGGGGCTCCACCGCTCGCTCGGTGCGCTTCAGCTGACCTTGTTCGGAGTCGGCTGCATCATCGGTACCGGAATCTTCGTCCTGACTTCGGTCGGTGCCCAAAAGGCTGGCCCTGCGCTCGTCATCAGCTTCATCGTCGCTGGCGCCGTCTGTGTCGTTGCCGCGCTCTGCTATGCCGAAATCGCCTCGATGGTGCCGGTTTCCGGTTCGGCTTACACCTATAGCTATGCCGTCCAGGGCGAACTCCTCGCCTGGACGGTCGGATGGGCATTGCTCCTGGAATATGCCGTCGGTGCCTCCGCGGTGTCGGTTGGCTGGTCCAATTATTTCACCAATTCGGTGCTCCAGGAGTCGCTCGGAGTAAGTCTGCCAGCCTGGCTCAAGACCGGGCCGCTTATGTTCGGCGGAGAGCCGGGCGGGCTCATCAACCTGCCCGCTGCCTTGATTGCTCTGCTGGTCACCGCTCTGCTCGTCGTCGGAACCACGGAAAGCGCTCGAGTCAACGCCGCGCTCGTGGCCATCAAGGTGACCGCACTCACCGCCTTCGTGGTGCTCACGCTGCCAGCGATCGAAGCCGACAATTTCAGCCCGTTCATGCCTGGCGGCGTGTTCGGCGGCCTGGGAACCGGAGTCGGCGTGCTCGGTGCCGCGGCGACAATGTTCTTCGCCTATATCGGGTTCGACGCCGTTTCGACCGCTGCGGAGGAGACCAAGAATCCGCAACGCAACGTGCCGATCGGCCTGATCGGCAGCCTTGCGATCTGCACCATTTTCTACATGCTGGTTACCGCAGGTGCGATCGGAGCGATCGGCGGCGATCCGATCATGGGGGCCAATGGCGTGCCGCTTTCTACGGGATCTCCGGAGCTGGCTCGTCAGTGCGCGCTTCCGCAATATGCCGACGCCCTGGTCTGCTCCGGCGAGCCGCTCGCCCATGTGCTTCGAACGATCGGCTTCGGAACGATCGGCAATGTGCTGGGCTATGCCGCCTTCATCGCACTGCCCTCGGTGATCCTGATCCTCATCTTCGGCCTCACGCGGATCTGCTTCGTCATGGGTCGCGACGGGCTTTTGCCCGAGCGTCTCTCGACGGTTCATCCGAAATGGAAGACACCGCACGTCGTCACGATCATCACCGGCTCCATCATTGCCATGCTGGCGGCCTTGTTCCCGGTCGGGCAGCTTGCGGACATTGCCAATGCGGGAACGCTTTACGCCTTCATGATGGTGGCGATTGCGGTTTGGATGCTCCGTCGTCGCGAACCGGATCGGCGGCGCCCGTTTCGGGTGCCCGCTTTGTGGCTGGTGGCGCCACTGACCATTCTCGGCTGTCTTTTCCTGTTCCTCAATCTGCCGAGGGAGGCGTTGCTCGGCCTGCCGCTCTGGGGTCTGGTAGGACTCATCGTCTATTTCGGCTACGGCTATCGCAAGAGCCATCTCGGCCGCGGACTTGTCGAAGTACACGAGCCGGAGATCCACGATATCGAGCCGGCAATTCCCGGCGTCGACGAGCGCGACCCGCTCGACCCGCCGAGGCATCCGCCCGGGATCTGACGGCGATAAGCGGGATCAACGCTTTCATGTTTCTTTTTCGTTTCCGATTCGTGACGGCTCCGCTAGCGGCCGACCCGAGCGGAAGCGCCAGGGGGAATTAGAGGATGACGGCAGCGCAGCAGGATGCGGTAGCGGACGAGTCTTCGGTCGTCGGACTCGTCGACCATGTCACCAACGTTGCCGATTTCATCTGGGGCGGTACCTGGAACGGGGAAGAGGCGATCCCGCTTCCGCCGATGGTTTTGATCCTGCTTGGGATCGGCCTGTACATGATGATCGGGCTGCGTTTCTATCCGATCCGCAAGCTGTGGCCTTCCTTCGTCGGTCTGTTTCGAAAATCCGGCGACAAAGGGGCCGGTGAGATTTCTCCATTCGCGGCGCTTTCGACCGCTCTGTCGGGCCAGGTAGGCACCGGCAATCTCGCCGGTGTCGCGACCGCCATTGCCCTGGGCGGTCCGGGCGCAATCTTCTGGATGTGGATCACCGCACTGATCGGAATGGCGCTTGCTTTCGCCGAAGGCGCGCTGGCGATCCGCTATCGCGAGGTTCTTCCGGGTGGCCATCGTCGCGGCGGGCCGATGACCTACATTGCCCTGGGCTTGGGCCCTAAGTGGAAGTGGCTGGCGATCGTCTTCTCGATTGGCACGGTCTTTTCGGCGCTGGTGACGGGGAACATGATCCAGGCCAATTCCGCTGGTGCCTCGATCCAGCAGCTGACCGGCTGGGAAGCTTGGATCGGAGGGCTCATCGTCGCCGCCCTGACTTTCGTCGTCATCATCGGCGGAATCAAGTCGATCGGGGCGGTGGCGGAGAAGGTCGTCCCGGCCATGGCGCTGGCCTATATCGTCATGGCGCTGATCGCCATCATCATCAACATCGAGGACATCCCGGCGACCTTCGCCCTGATCTTCCATGGCGCCTTCAACCCGCAGGCAGCCACCGGCGGGTTCGTCGGCGCGGCGATGATCGTGGCGATCCGGGCCGGAGTCGCGCGGGGCCTCTTCTCCAACGAGGCGGGGCAGGGCTCGACGCCGATGGCGCATGCCGTCGCCCGGACCAACGATCCCGCCCTCCAGGGTCGCTTCGCGATGATGGGCACATTCATCGACACCATCATCGTCTGCACGATGACGGCGCTCGTCATCCTCACCGTCCAGGGCAGCTTTACCGCCACCGATCCGGTCACCGGGGCCGTGACCATCCAGGAGCATGCCTGGAATTCCGATCTGCGTGGCTTCGAAATGACGGCCGGCGCCTTTGCCGCCGCCTTTCCGGTCGGAATCGGCGGGCTGCCGCTGGGCGTGCTCATCGCTTCCGTGGCGTTGCTCCTGTTCGTCTTCACGACCTTGCTCACCTGGTCCTATTATGGAGAGCGGGCGATCACCTTCCTGGTTGGCGACTGGGCGGTGATCCCGTTCCGGATCTTGTGGTGCGTGATGATCTGGATCGGGTCCTTCCAGGAACTCGAGCTCGTCTGGCGTCTAGGCGACATCGCGAATGCCGCGATGGCCCTGCCGAACCTGATCGCTCTGCTGTTCCTTGCGCCGGTGGTGTTCGCCCTCGCTCGCGGGCATCGCTCGGCCGGACCCGACCATGGCCGGGAAACTCCGCCCGAACTGCTGGACGAGCCGGCGGCGGCGCGAGAGGACTGAGACTCGGCAACCGCCGGGCAGCCGGCGCGTTGTCGCTCGATGTCTACTCAGCCACCACCCGAACTGCCGCCCCAGCCTGCTCCGCCCGGACAGCCCGATCTGTCGCCGCCGGAAATCAGTCCGCCGGGGCCCGACATCGATGTGCCGGCGCCTGCGCCCGACACACCGCCCGCCCCGCCGCCGGCGACTCCCAGCGCCTGATCAGGCGAGCCGTTCGGCGATCAGGACCTTGAGGTCCTGTTCGGGACGGGCACCATAATGGGAGATCACCTCGGCGGCCGCGATCGCGCCGATCCGGAGCGACTGCTCAAGGTCTCGACCCTGCGCCTGGCCGGCGAGGAAGCCGGCCGCGAAAAGGTCGCCGGCTCCGGTCGTGTCGACGACTTCCGCCGGCTCGGCCGCGACCTGCGCCCGCTGTCCCCTTGAAACCGCGACGGCCCCTTTCTCGCCGCGAGTCACGACCAAGGTTTCCACCTTGTCCTGAACCGCCTTCACGGCAGTTTCGAAATGGGGAACTCCGGCGAGCGCCTGGATCTCGGCTTCGTTGGCAAACAGGATGTCGATGCGCCCGCCATCGATCAGGGCATTGAAGCCCTCGCGGTGGCGTTCGATGCAGAAGGTGTCCGAAAGCGTGAAGGCCACCTTTCGTCCCGCCGTGCGCGCAATCTCGATCGCTCGGATCATCGCATAGCGAGGCGTTTCCGGGTCCCACAGATAGCCCTCCAGATAGAGGATGGCGGACTCGCGGATCTGCTGTTCGTCGAGGGCGTCGACCGGCAGATGCTGGGCGGCACCAAGGAAGGTGTTCATGGTCCGGTGCCCGTCCGGAGTGACCAGGATCATCGAGCGCGCCGTCGGCACTCCAAAATCCGCCGGCGCCGTGCTGAACTCGACCCCCGTGGCGCGAAGATCGTGGGCATAGAATTCGCCGAGCTGGTCGGGGGCCACCTGCCCGACGAACGCCGCCCGCGCCCCGAGCGCCGCCACACCCGCCGCAGTGTTTCCGGCCGAGCCGCCGCTCAGCTCACGAGCCGGCCCCATATGACCATAGAGTCGCACCGCCTCGTCAGCGTCGATGAGCCGCATGGAGCCTTTGGTCAGCCCCTCGCGCTCGAGGAAGGCGTCATCCGTGTCGGCGATCACGTCCACGATCGCATTGCCGATGCAAAGCACGTCGAGGCGGGGCTGGGTCATGTAAGGCTCCGGTTGCGGGAAAGCGAAGCCGTTAGCCGCGCCGCGCCGAAGGGGTCAACCGCGGCCGTTGACGCTGTAAGGACCCGTCCCCATAGCCGGCTTGAATGAAGTTCCTGGCCTATTCCTTTTTCGCCGGTCTGGTCAGCGCCCTCGGGTTCCAACCCGTAGGCCTGTGGCCGCTCACCTTGCTCGCCTTCGCCGTCCTTCTGGATCTGGTTTCGAGGGCGCCCTCGCGGCGCTCCGCATTGGCGCGGGGATGGTGGTTCGGTCTCGGCCAATTCGCGCTCGGACTCAACTGGATCGCCACCGCCTTCACCTACCAGTCGGCCATGCCGGCCTGGCTCGGCTGGGTGGCGGTCGTGCTCCTGTCGCTCTATCTGTCGGTCTTCCCGGCGGCGGCCTCGGGTCTTGCGTGGCGGCTGGGCCGGCACAAGCCGCTCCTGTTGGTCCTTGTCTTCGCCGCCGCCTGGATCGTCACCGAATGGCTCCGGGCAAGGCTGTTCACCGGCTTCGCCTGGAATCCGGCTGGAGTGGCGTTGCTCCCCACGACCTTCTCCTATCTCGCTCGCTGGATCGGAACCTACGGGCTTTCGGGTGTCACAATGCTGCTCGCGGGCGCGGCTTTCCTGATCCTCAGAAGATCGGCAGTTCAGGGCGCCGCCCTTCTGACCGGCCTGGCCGCGGCGGCGCTGCTCGCCTGGGTCGCAGCCGCGCCTCTGCCAAAGCCGTCCGGGCCGCAGGTTCGGATCGTCCAGCCGAATATCAGTCAGGCCGACAAGTGGCGGCCGGGCTTCCATGAGGAAGCCCTGCGGCGGCTGGGAGCGCTCTCCCGCTGGAGTGGCGGCGGACCGAGGCTGCTGATCTGGCCGGAGGCGGCGGTTACGGAGCCGCTGGAGGATGAGCGCCGTCATCCGCGAGCGAAGCGCGCCGCAGCGCTGACTCGGGCGGAAGTTCGCAGCCTGCTTCGCCCCGACGACCTGCTCCTGACCGGCGGGATAACTATCCAGTCCGATGACGGCCGTCGCGCTTCGGCGGCCACCAACAGCGTCTTCGCGATCGATGGTCGCGGCCGGATTCTCGCTCGCTACGACAAGGCCCATCTCGTTCCCTATGGCGAATATCTGCCGATGCGGCCGCTGCTCTCGGCTTTTGGCCTGTCGAGGCTCGCCCCCGGCGATCTCGATTTTAAGCCAGGGCCGGGGCCGCAGACGCTACACCTGCCACAAGTGGGCCGGATCGGTTTCCAGCTGTGTTATGAGATTATCTTCTCCGGTCAGGTAGTGGAGGAAGGCGACCGGCCGGACTTCCTGTTCAACCCGTCGAACGACGCCTGGTTCGGCGCCTGGGGGCCACCCCAGCATCTCGCCCAGGCGCGGCTCAGGGCGCTGGAAGAGGGCGTGCCGATCCTTCGAGCGACCCCGACCGGGATTTCGGCAGTGATCGATGCCGATGGACGTATTCTCGAGGCTGTTGGGCTGGGAGTCGCGGGAACGATAGATGCCGCCTTGCCGCCGCCACGGGCTCCGACCGTGTTCGCTCGCTTCGGCAATCTGCTGCCGCTCGGCTTCGCGCTGTTTCTGGCCGTGGCTGCGCTCGCTCTGGGTCGCCGGTCACAAGGCATTGCGAAGCCGACCGAAGAGCGCTAGGGGCGGGGCAGATATAAGGATATCTTTATATCCGCAAATCCACTTACGAGCGTAGAAGGCCCCTAACTCGATGCGCAGCAACTACATCTTCACGTCCGAATCCGTTTCCGAAGGCCATCCGGACAAGGTCGCCGACCAGATTTCCGATGCCGTGGTCGATCTCTTCATCGGTCGCGATCCGGAGGCCCGGGTCGCCTGCGAGACCTTGGTCACCACGAATCGGATCGTGCTGGCCGGCGAGGTTCGCTGCCGCGAAGAAGTGACCCCGACCATCGCCGAGATCGAGACCGCCGCTCGTGAAACCGTGAAGCGCATCGGCTACGAACAGCATGGCTTTCATTGGCAATATGCGGATTTCGCCTGCCATCTGCACGGCCAGTCTGCCGATATTGCCCAGGGCGTCGACGAATCCGGCAACAAGGACGAAGGCGCTGGCGATCAGGGGATCATGTTCGGCTATGCCTGCGACGAAACCCCGGATCTGATGCCTGCGACGATCCACTATTCGCATCGGATCCTCGAGAAGCTGGCCGAGCATCGCCATTCCGGCGACGCCGACTTCCTGGAGCCGGACAGCAAGAGCCAGGTGACTCTCGCTTACGAGAACGGCAAGCCGGTTCGTGCCGTCAAGCTGGTCGTGTCGACCCAGCATGCCAAGGGCTACGACCAGGCGAAGCTTCGCGACTATGTGAAAGGCGTCTTTTCCGAGGTGCTCCCGTCCGGGTGGATGCCGAATGACGACGATGCCATCTTCGTCAACCCGACCGGGCTGTTCGAGATTGGCGGTCCTGATGGCGATGCCGGCCTGACGGGGCGCAAGATCATCGTCGATACCTATGGCGGTGCCGCGCCCCATGGCGGCGGCGCGTTCAGCGGCAAGGACCCGACGAAGGTCGATCGCTCGGCCGCCTATGTGTCGCGCTATCTGGCGAAGAATGTCGTCGCTGCGGGCCTGGCGCGGCGCTGCACGATCCAGCTTTCCTACGCGATCGGAGTCGCCGAGCCGCTGTCGCTTTATGTGGACCTGCACGGAACCGAGACGAACGGCACTACCGCTGCCCGGCTCGAGGAGGTGCTTCCGCAGCTGGTACGGCTGACCCCCAAGGGGATCAGGACCCATCTCGGCCTCAACAGGGCGATCTATGTGCCGACCGCGGCCTATGGCCATTTCGGCCGGAAGGCGGACGGGGACCTGTTCACCTGGGAGAAGACCGACCTCGTCGATGCCCTGAAGCAGGCCGTCTGACCCGGCCAAGCCGGGGCCTCCCCACAGTTCGTCGGGCCTGAAGTCCCTCAAAGATGAGTCGGGCCGGGCGGCCAGAATTCGATCTGTCGGCGTCGCCGAAAAGAGGGTCAGGTTACTGGCCGGCAGGCCAGTAACGAGGCCGCCTTGCCTGTGCTCTGCCGATCATGGCGAAATGGTCGAAAAGAATTACATCGCCCTGGTCACTCGGATCGACGAAATCAGCCCCTCCGTCACAGACGATCTGAACTCTGCCGGCTTGGCCGCGTTGAGTGCGCATGACTCGCGAAGAGGAGATCAGAATCGCCATCGAGGCGGGGATGGTCACCAAAGCTGCAGTCCTCATGGGCCATCCATTCACGATCATCGGCGAGGTCGTTCATCACAAGGGAAGGGGACACAGAATCGGAGTCCCCACCGCGAACATTCGGCTGGATCACGAGCCGATTATCCCGAAAATGGGCGTCTATTATGCCATGGTGCGTTTGCCCGATGGGCGATGGCTGTCGGCACTCGCAAACATTGGTGACCGGCCGACCTTCGGCGGCGAGGATCTCTGGCTTGCAGTTCACATCTTCGACTTCGACGAGCCCCTCTGGGGTCAAAGGATCCGGGTCGACTTCCTGGCCTGGATCCGGAGCGAGGAGATGTTCGACAGCGCCGAGGAGATGGTCCAGCAGATCAGGCGGGACATCGAGGCGGCGCTGAAACTCGAGCGGGAATCGGCCGATCGACGCTGGCTAAGCCGAAAAGGCGGGGTGTCCTGATCCGACATTCGTCCTGGCTTGGCTGAATGGAGTTTTGCGGCGATAGCGCCCCGATGGGTGATCCGACGACGCTTCGAAGGCTTTATGGCCGTTCAAAAGGCCGGCCGCTTCGGCAGGCGCAGGCCAGTTTGGTGGAGCAGTTGCTGCCGGCGGTTTCGGTGCCCGAGGAGGGCCCGATCGATTCCCAGCGCCTGTTTGGAGACCAGCGGCCGCTCCATTTCGAGATCGGCTTTGGCGGCGGCGAGCATCTTGCCTGGCGCGCCGATCTCCTGCCCGACCATGGCTTCATCGGTGCCGAGCCGTTCCTCAACGGCGTGGTTGGAGCGCTGGCGCACATCCGCGACAAGCGCTTGGGCAACGTCCGACTCCATATGGGCGATGCCCTGGAGGTGCTCGAGCGGCTTCCCGACGCTTCGCTCCGCTTCATCTATCTCCTTCATCCCGATCCCTGGCCCAAGGCGCGACATGCCAAGCGCCGGATGGTCAACCACGGTCCGCTCGACCTGATCGCGGCCAAGCTCCAGCCAGGCGGCGAGTTTCGACTCGGCACCGACGATCCCGTCTATTGCCGATGGTCGATGATGGTCATGAACCAGCGCCGCGATTTCGAATGGCTGGCGGAGAGTGCCGAGGATTTCCTCTCGCGCCCCGGCGGGTGGCCGGAGACTCGCTACGAGGCCAAGGCGCGGCGGCAGGGCCACGAGGTCTGGTATTTCCGCTACCGGCGGATCTGACCCGCTACCCGCGCCTGCTTCGATGGGTTAGAAATATGCGATGCTTGCTTCGCTGACCCGACCGCTGCCCGCTTCACGGTTATTGCTAGTTGTCGTCGCAGCCTGTGGTTTCATCGCGAGCTACTGCCTGGCTTATTCGGCACTTGCTGGACGGCCCGAGCCGGTGGGGCAGGCGCTGGCCTGGGCATTCGTCAATGTGGTTCCCTGGCTCCTCGCCTTCGAAGCAGGCAAGCGTGCGGAGAGTATCGGCGGAAGCCTGACCGCGCTCGCCGCCGCCTTTGCGATTTCGCTGCTGCTCGGCGCATTGCTTAGCGGCACCGAAGTCTCTGCCTTCGAGGCGCTGAGGCGGCTTCCGGGCTTGATCGGAGCTGCAGCGTTGCTTTGGCTCGCCGGGCTTGCGAAGCAGCGGCAACGGGATCGCAAGTTCGAACGGGTCGAGCTGCCGCTGGCGCCGGAGCAGATCGAATGGATCAGAGCCGCCGGCAATTACGTCGAAATCAGGGGCTGCGGCCGCACTTTGATCCATCGCGCCTCGTTGGGCGCTGCCGAGCGCGAGCTGCTCCGCTACGGCTTCATTCGGATTCACCGGTCCACTCTCGTCCGGCGCGACCGCATCGCACGCGTGCGATCGGCCGATGTGGTGCTTCACGACGGCACCAGTTTGAAGACGGGCAAGCGCTACCGATCGGTCTTGGACGGCTGATTCTCGTCCCTTCGTCCCATCCTGCTCCCTCTGCCTCGATTATGCCGGTTAGCAGGTCGCGGGAGGTACCAAATGCGCTTCACCCTTCTACTGATTTCATCCCTACTGCTGCCCGTGGCGACTGCCGCAAGCGTCCGGACGACCGGCGATCTGCCTCGGCGCGATAACCGTCCTCTTCATGACATCGAGGGGCTGGAGACGGAATATGGCGTGGTTCGCACCAGTGAGGGTGTACGGCTGCGAACCATCATAACGCGACCCGAGCGGTCGTCGTCGAAGCTACCGGCGATTTTCCTTGCCCAGGCGGTGTCCTGCGGCTCGCTGGACATCCCGCCGGAGCGGCCTTCGATCTTGCTGGAGCTGGCGAAGCGATCCGAGATGGTGTTCATACGTGTCGAGCGTTCCGGAAGCGGCGATAGCGAAGGCGTTCCTTGCAGCGAACTCGACTACGAAACCGAGGTTCGCCACTACCGTGAGGCGCTGGATCAGCTTCGGAATCATCCCTGGATCGATCCGCAGCGGATCGTCCTCTATGGCAGCAGCCTCGGATCGACGACCGCGCCGTTGATCGCTCAGGGCTTCGACGTTGCAGGTATCTTCGTCCAGGGCGGCGGTGCCGAGACCTATCTCGAGCGAATGATCAGTTTCGACCGGCTCTTTCTCGAGCGTTCGGGAAGCTACCGCCCTGAGCAGATCCACGCCGAGATGCTTCGCCGGATTCCATTCCATTATGATTATCTCGTCCGTGGCCGGACTCCGCGGCAGATCGAGGAAGAGCGACCCGAACTGCGCGGAGTATGGGACTCGATCCGTGGCGCCGAGCCGGAGAGGCATTATGGGCGCCCCTTCGCCTGGCATCAGCAGGCGGCACGAAGGAACTTCCTCCAGGCCTGGACCCGAATCGAGGCACCGGTGCTGGTGATCTACGCAGAATATGACCAGTTCGAAATGCGGGAAGGGCACAAGCTGATCGCGGATACGGTCAATCGACTGCGTCCTGGCACGGCCACCTTTGTCGATTTAGCAGGTGTTGACCATAGCCTGGTCAGCTATGCGAATGCCGAGGCTGCCTATCGCGAGGAAGGCGGCGAACGGCGGCCCGACCTGTTCCTTCAGCCGGTGCTCGCTTGGCTTCGACAGGTGGTCGCGCGCTAGCGCGCCGGAGTCAGCCTGAGCAGCCTTCCGCCGGAACCGTTGCGCTCGTCCTCGAGCAGATAGATCGATCCGTCGGGGTGCTGCTCGACCTCCCGAATGCGCTGACCCATGGGGAAGCGTTCAGTCTCCCGGGCGGTGCTGCCGTCGATCTCTACTCTGACAAGGGCCTGGCCTGACAAAGCGCCGATCAGGGCGCTGCCCCGCCATTGCGGGAACATCGACCCGGTATAGAAGATCATGCTCGAGGGCGAAATGACCGGAGTCCAGGTGATTTCAGGTGCATTGAACTCCGGGCGGGTATCGTGGTCCGGGATGGAGCGGCCATCATAATGGTCGCCGTTCGAGACGACCGGGTAGCCGTAGTTCGAGCCGCGCTCGATCAGGTTGAATTCGTCACCGCCTGCCGGACCCATTTCAGCCTCCCACAGCCGACCGTCGGGAGCGAAGGCGATCCCGAGCGGGTTGCGATGGCCAAGGCTCCAGATCTGAGCGGCGACTCCGCTGCGGTCTGCGAAAGGATTGTCCGCCGGAACGGTGCCGTCGGGGTTGAGCCGGAGGATCTTCCCCAGATTGGAGTTCATGTCCTGCGCCGGGGTGAATTCCTGGCGATCGCCGGAACTGATGAAAAGGTGACGTCCGTCCGGCGAGAAAGCGAGCCGATGTGCGTAGTGACCGCGGCCACCCATCTTCGGCACCTGGCGCCAGATCACCTGCAGCCCTTCCAACCGGGGCGAGCCTTCGACGACCAGGCGGGCGCGCCCGACGGCTGCGCCGCGGACATTTCCTTCTCCTGCCTCGGCCCAGCTGAGATAGACGATGCCGTTGCGATCGAAATCCGGATCAAGGATGACGTCGCCCATTCCCCCCTGGCCGCCATGGTCGACCCGAGGAACGCCCTGAACCGGCACGGCCTCACTCCCCCGGGTCCATAGCAGCAAGCGTCCGGACCTTTCGGTGATCAGGGCCTGCTGTCCGCCCGGAAGGAACGTCATCGCCCAGGGCTCGTCGAACTGGGCGATTTCCTCGATCTGGAACGGCTGGCCGGAGGTTTCCGACTGAACCTGCCCGGAAGAGGCATTGCTGGCGTCCGGAGCGTCGCTGGCGGTACAACCGGCGAGGATGACCAAGGGAACCAGGATCTGACGGACGACAGGCATCGAGTGGATCTCCTTGCTTGGGCTCATGGCGCAAATGAGCGGCCGCGCGCCTGTCGTCAACCGGAGGTGGTCAGGTTGCCGGACCCCCGGACCGGGACTAAGGCGGTTGGATGAAGCCGCCGTCGCTCTGGATCATCGCCTGCAGCCTCGCCGGTTGCACCACGACGTCCGGTTCGGGCAGCCCGCAGGATCAGTTCTTCGCGCGACTGAGTGCGCTATGCGGCCGAGCCTATGAGGGGCGGCTGGTCACCGACGGCGCGGCGGACCGGGACCTTCGCGACAGCCGCCTCGTCATGCACGTTCGCACCTGCACGAACGATGAGATCCGGATCCCTTTTCACGTCGGCGAGAACCGCTCGCGCACCTGGGTGATCACCCGGAACGCGGCCGGGCTGACCTTGAAGCACGATCACCGCCATGAAGACGGCAGCCTCGACACTCTCACCCAATATGGAGGGACGACGGTTGCGCCGGGTTCTCCGGAGCGACAGGAGTTTCCCGCCGACCCTTTTTCACGGGCGCTGTTCGAACGCGAGAACCTTGCGCAATCGGCTGCGAACGTCTGGGCGGTTGAAGTGAAGCCGGGGGAGCTCTTTGCCTATGAGCTGAGGCGCCCCAATCGCCATGTCCGCGTGGCGTTCGATCTTTCGCGGCCGATTCCGGCACCGCCTCCGCCGTGGGGCAGTCGCTGAAGGCGTCAGGGCCGTACCCTATGCCTGTGCAGCCCGCTTCATGCGGGAGCCTTCTCCCGCCGCGCGGCACGGCGACGTTTCCAGGCATTGTAGCCGAGCCGGCTCGGAAGCAGGACGATTCCGCTCACGATCACGATCAGCCCGAGAGCCGTGGCGATGATCAGAAGCGGCGTGTTGAAATCCTCATGGTTCTTGAAGTCCATGATGTGGAGCGACCAGAGGAAGTCGAACGCCCGCCAAAGGGTCGAGCGGCGCGCCGTCACAAGGCCGGTGTCGGCGGCGATGTAGATCGAGCGGTTGGCCCCGTCGTCGAACCGCACCCGCCATGCCGGCAGGGCTCCACGATATTCCGTTGACTCCTCGGTCACCCTTTCAACGCTGGCCGCGCGCTGATCGCCGGCATGGTCCGCCTCCGCAATCTGCACCGCCAGAGCCGCCGGCAATGGCGAGAGCTGACGCCCGGAGGCGAGATCGTACAAGCGAGGGCGAGTTTCGCCGCCGCTCACCATCGCGACGTGACGGCCGAGCATGGTACGCAGCTCGATCTTTTCTCCGGATTGTGCGCCCGACGCGGCAAGCCGGCGCAGCCCTTCGCCGGCTTCATCGAGCCGAAGCGGCATCGGTTGCGCCTCGGCGATCATATGTTCGCTCCGAACCCGCTCGATCGGAGCCACCGCGAAGAACAGTCCACTGACGAACCAGAAGAGGATCTGGATTGCCATCAGCAGGGCGAGCCACTTGTGGACCTTTCCCGCCATCCGAGCCGCCACCGACATTCAGATCCTCCCACCCCGGATTACAGAGACGCAGCCATGGCCTCTAATGAGACATGTTGTTCATGTCGTGGCCTGCGTGCGGGTCGGCGGGTTCCTCCGTAGCGGTCGGTCCGCTGGGGGCCGGCGAATCCACCTCGGTCCGGCTTGGAGCGACTGGCGGTGACGCTTCCTTCCGGCCGGCGGGAGCATCCCGATCGGTTGCTGGAGGATCGGCGGCCTCGATCGGGTCGGCGGCATTGGCGGCCTCGTCGAGGAGACTGGTCCCGTTCACGACCTCGATCGCAACACCGTTGGCTTCGACGAAGTTGCCATCCTCGCCGGCCGAACAGGCCGCAAGCGCCAGCGCCGCTGCCGCGGTGACGATCGGGTTCGACGATTTCATTCTCTTTCTCCTGCTCGGCGGTCTGCTCAGAACGCCAAATGCGCAATTCCGTGAGTCAATGCGGCTCCCAGCCAGCCCTGAACGAGCAGCAGAACGGTGATCCCGGCCAAAGCCAAAACCATCGCGCCGCTCGAAGCGGAGTCCCGCCGTCTCCAGGCCCAGCAGGCGACGGCTATGCCGACGACGGCGAGGGTGGTTCCTATCCAGCGATGCCACATATGGACCCAGTCCGGATCGGAAAGCGTGAACCCGCCGGTGAACCAGCCGAGGAGAGCGGCAAGAGCGCTCGACGCTCCGGCGACGATGATGAACGCGCGGATGAGTTCGACACTTTCTCCCCGACGCCGTGCCAGGATGAGTGCGGCGAGAGCGACCGGAAACAAGGCGATGGGAAAATGGACCGCGAAGGGATGAACCCGGCCGAGCCAGTTCACGAGCCGCTGCACGAATGACCGGGAGCGAGGTTCCTCGCCGGCTTCGACATCTTCTTCGATCCGCTCGCCCGACGCGCCTTCGCCGGATGCGGGTATTGGCATGTTCGGAGCGGACTGGGAGGCGCTCGCCCGTTCGCGCTGGTGATTTTCATGGGCATCCGCCGGCCAGGTCAGTGCGAGCGCCGCTACCAGCCAGCCGACAAGGAGGAGCGACCGGATCAAAACGACGTCCGGATACCGGTCACGAAGCTCCAGCCGCCCGCCTCCTCACCGGCAGCTCGGCGGAACTCGGCCGTGTCGCCAAGGGCGCGCTCATACTGGACCCCGACATAGGGCGCGATCACGGCGGGCCCCGATCCCGGAAAGAATTCGTATCGAAGCCGAACCCCGAGCTCGGCCGTCGAAAGGCCGGCGCCGACGCCGATTTCCGGAATGTCCTGCAAGGAGAAATCCAGCTCGGTTCGGGGCTGCAGGATGAGGTGCTGGGTGAATCGGAGATCATATTCCGCTTCGAACCGGCCTGTGACTTCGCCCTCATGCGAGAGAAAGAGTGCGCCATCGACTTCGAACCAATAGGGGGCAAGTCCCTGAAGACCGAGCACCAGATGGGTGCGCTGGGCGTCGTCGGGCCGGAAATCCTGCCTGATGCCGAGCTGAAGATCGAACCAGGGATCGATGGCCCGACTCCAGAGCAACTGTGCTTCGGCGCTTTCGAGGGGCCCGCCCAGCTCTCCCTCCCCCTCGGTCTTGATCCACACCTTGTCGATGTCGCCGCCGTACCAGAACTCACCATCCCAGGCGTAGCTTTCCCGATCTTCGCCGATCCCGATCTCCAGTCGGTCGATCAGCAACTTGTAGGCCGGAAGACCGCCATGCTCCCGGAGCATTTCGGCCCGAGAGCGGGCGCCTTCGCGAGCTCCGTAGACCGGATCCTGCGCATGCTCGGGGCCGCTGAACGCCTCCGGAGGCGGGGGAGAAGCCGGGGGAAGCGAGGCCGGCTGATGCCCCGAATGCGGATCGGCCCCCGCGGCGGAGGACCGGCCTGGCATCTCATGGCCGGCATGGGGGTCGGTCTGCTCTGTCGGCTGCTGCGCCGGCGGTTCATGACCGGCGTGCGGTTGCCGGTCGGGCGAGACACCCTCCTGATGCGTCAGGGGATGGCGGGCATGAGGATCGGATAACGGTTGCCCCGGGACAGGCGTCGGCATCGAGTGGCCGGCGTGGGGGTCGGTCGCCTGCCCGCCCTCCGCCCTGCAATGGCCCATCGCGGCATGTTCCGGTGGACAGGCGGGGGCAGGGGGAGCGGCTGCCGGCGGCGTCGCTGGGGCCATCGTGCAATGCCCCATGGCGGCATGCTCCGGCGTGCAAGTGGTCGGCCCCTGCGGGGGCGAGGTCGCCCCATGCCCGCGATGCTGAGCGAGTGAGGGAGCCGCGGCGGTCGATATCAACAGCCCCAGGACGATCCGCTTCATGCCGCTTCTCCGTCCATCGGGCGAACCTTGACCACCCGCATCATGCCGGCATGCATGTGGTAGAGAAGATGGCAGTGAAAGGCCCAGTCGCCCGGCGCGTCGGCGGTGAGATCGAGGTCGACATAGCCGCCTGGAAGCACCCTCACCGTGTGCTTGAGCGGCTGGTGCGATCCGTGGCCGTTCACGATCTCCCAGAAATGGCCGTGAATGTGCATCGGGTGGGTCATCATCGTGTCGTTGACCAGGCGCATCCGAACGCGTTCGTTGCGCGCAAAGCGGTACGGCTCGGGGTTCTCGCTGAGCTGCTGGCCATCCATCGACCACATGAACCGCTCCATATTGCCGGTCAGATGAATCTCGATGAAGCGGGTGGGCGGACGCTGATCCCTTCTCGGCTCGAGCGACACGAGATCCCTGTAGGTCAGCACCCGATGCCCGACATTGTCGAGCCCGATGCCTGGGTCTCCGACACGATCGACCGGATTGGGTGCAATCATGTCGACTCCGACCCCGACGGGGAAATCGACCTTGGACTCATCGCGCATGTCCATGCTCGAATGATCCATTCCGCCCGTCATGCTGGAGTGCGAGGCTCCAGGTCCATGATCCATGCTGCCATGATCCATATTGCCATGGTCCATGCCGCCCATGCCCATGTCCCGCATGTTGAGGGTCGGCCGCTCGCGTAGGGGTGGAACGGCCGCAACCAATCCGAGGCGGGGTGCGAGGGTGGCGCGAGCCATTGCCGATCGGTCGATGCTCTCGGCGGCGATCGTATAGGCTTGATCGCCCGGCTGGACGACGAGGTCGTAGGTTTCGGCATTGCCGATCTGGAACTCGTCAATTTCGACCGGGCGCACGTCGATTCCGTCGGTTGCAACGACCGTCATCGGCAGGCCCGGAATTCGGAAATTGAAAGTCGTCTGAGCGGCCGCATTGATCACCCGCAGGCGCACGCGCTCGCCCGGCCGAAACAGTCCGGTCCAGTTCTCGTCGGGGCTGTGGCCGTTGATCAGCAGAGTGTAGGCCGCCTCCGTCACGTCGGAAATGTCGGCCGGATCCATTCGCATCCGGGCGAACATCTGCCGGTCCTGCTGGCTGAGCGAGTCGCTGCGCTGACCGAACAAGGTTTCCCGCCGGCGATTGAAGAAGCCGCCTTCCTGCTTCAGGCGCGAGAAGATCGTGTGCGGGTGGAGGAAGCTCCAGTCGCTGAGAACGATCACATGTTCGCGATCATAGGACACCGGATCCGCTCCGGCGGGATCGATGATCATCGGTCCGTAATGGCCCATCTGTTCCTGAAGGCCCGAATGGCTGTGATACCAGTAGGTCCCGCTTTGCCGGATCGGGAACTCGTAAGTGAAGGTGGAGCGTGCCCGGATCCCCGGGAAGCTGATTCCCGGAACGCCGTCCATCTGGAAGGGGACGATCAGTCCATGCCAGTGGATCGACGTATCCTCGTCAAGCTGGTTTTCGACGACCAGCCGGACATTCTGACCCTCGCGCAGCCGGATGAGCGGTGCCGGAATAGTGCCGTTGATGGTGATGGCATGACCGGTTCGCCCGTCCACGGCGAACATGCCCTCGGCGATACGGAGATGAATTTCGTCGCCCGTGAGCGTTGGTCCGAGCTTGGTGACGAGGCCGTGCGATCCGGTCTGCGCCCAGGCGGGAAACAGGTTGTGGAGGCTCGGAGTCGCGACCGCGGCCGCCGCCCCGCCGATGAATAGTCGACGATTGATCTTCGCAGGTGAGCTCACTGGCCGTTACTCCTGGATATGGTAGAGCCAGGCTGGGGAAGGTCCACAGAGGACCTCTGCCGCAGCAGCGATCTGGCTGACATCCCCTTGTCTTTTCTGAAAATGCTTGCCGATGCGGCAGCTGTGCGCAACCTGTCCGGGTGCGGCCCGCTTGACGCCTGGATTGGCCCTCGAACCAACTCGGCTCTCCGTGGAGCCGCGACTGGAAGGCAAGTCTCAGGGGACAGTCGGAAGGGCGGCAGCTTCGCCGCCGCCCTCCTTCACAGTCCTTTAGCTGGAGCGACCGCTGCTCTGGCCGCTCTGTCCCGAGCGCTGTTCACCATGCTCTTCGCAGCATTGGGGTCGCTGGCCGTTCTGCCCTTCCTCACAGCAATCCATCCGGCCGTTGCCGTTGCGGTCTGCGCAGCACCCGCGGTCATGCTGACCGTGCTGACCGTGCTGACCGTGCTGACCGTGTTGACCGTGCTGACCGTGGCCCTGACCATGCTGGGCGTGATCCTGTCCGTGCTGCTGGTGCTGCCCGTGTCCCTGGCCATGCTGCTGGTGCTGGCCGTGACCCTGGTGCTGCGAGGCCGGTGCTGTTTGAGCAACAGCGGGCGAAGCGATCGCCAATGCGATCGCGGTCGTGATGATCTTCATTTCGATTCTCCTTGGATGTCGGTTGAGTTCCAGATCGTCAGGAGAATCGGGGAGGTGGAGGATCGGCTTCGGGGTTGAGACCGATGAAAGCGGCGATCGGCCGGCCTTCGGGCGCGGCGGCCGCGAATGCCGTTGGGCGCAGCGCTGGAGCATCGGTCGCGGCCATGGCGGCGCAGGCGACCATGCAATCGATCGACTTGTCGGGCCGATCCGGCTCGGGCGCCGGCATTTCGCTGCAATGGCCGGCCATGTTCGCTGCGCCAGCGGCGTGGTGGCTGCCGGTCATCGTTTCGGCTGCCGCCATTCGGCCGAAGGGCGCGCAGATCAACGCCAGAAGGGCCAGCAAAGGTAGGAGACGGCGAAAGCTCACTGAGCCTATTTAGGGGAGGGCGCGGTCTTGCGCAATCGGCGAGGAGCCTGGCCGACTTCACATCGGGAGCGGCCTCCCTATATAGGGAAGTGCCGGCTTCGGCCGGCTATGGCGATAAACTGCGGCGTTCAATAGGCGCAGCGGACCCGGGGGCAGTACCCGGCGGCTCCACCACCTGGACCGAGCGCCGTCACGGCAACGCGACGGAGGCGGATCAGATGATGGGGCCGAACCAGGATCGACGTGTGCTGAAAAGCGCTGTTTTCGCCCGGAATGGGACCACCGCAACGGCCCATCACACAAGTGCCAACGATAACGAGGCGCTCGCGATTGCTGCGTAACCTGGTCCTCTAAGGCCTAGGTTACATCAGACAAAAGCGCGGTTCGGGCCGCACCGGGCAACAGAAGCGGATTCCAGCGGCCGCCAGGGGGGCCGGGCAACAGAACCCCCTGGACTTCCACCGATCTGATCGATGTCGAGGCGATCCTCGGATCCTCGCGGCCGATACGAGCTCTGCAAACCCAATCCTCTTTTCAGCGCAGCCCCACCTGCCGTAAGGACGTGCCCATGCGCGCGCCGTTCATCGCCCTTGTCCTCGGACTGGTCCTCCTTCCGGCCTGCACCGAAGAGCCTGAGCCGGTCGCCAATCGTTTCGAACGCCAGAAGGCGGAGATCGAAAACAAGGCGCGCGAGCTGGAGAGCCAGGTCGAAAACGAGGTGAGCGCTTTGGAAGCCAGGCTCGAGAACGAGGCTGACCTGCTGCTCAACGCCGTGGCCGGCAACGAGTCGGAAGCGAACCAAAGCGATCCGGGTAACGGCACGCGCTGATTGCTGATCGCAGGTTGATTTGACCGGGCCCGCAGTCGAGCCTTATGAAGCTCGGGCGAGAGCGGCCGAGAGAGCTTGTTGAAGATCCGAGATCCTGAACGGCTTGGCCAGGACAGGACGATCCCGAAACTCTTCCGGCAGACCAGAATCGCCATAGCCCGTGCTGAACACGAACGGGACACCAAGCTCGCTCAACGTCCTGGCGAGGTCAAACGAGGGCTGGCCGTCGAGGTTGACGTCCAGAACCGCAAGGTCGAGCGCCGTGGACCGGGTCGCTTCATAGGCTCGGGAAAGGTGCGCTGCCGAGGCCACGACCTCGAATCCCAGCTCTTCGAGCATGTCCTCGATCAACAGGGCGACGCCACCTTCATCCTCAACAAGCAGCACCCGAAGCGCCGGCGCCTTCTCGGCCTCACCCATGGGGCGAAAGCAATTTAATCGGCAGCAGGAGTGTGCACTGGACCCCGTCCGGATCGAAGCGCAGGTCGAGCTTGCCATCGAGATCCCGTTGCACGCAACGTTCGATGAGGCGAGTTCCAAAGCCCCGCCGGGTCGGAGGGTTCACTTCGGGCCCGCCGGTTTCGATCCATTCCAGCTTGAGCGTGGCATTCGGCTCCGGGCTCACCTCGCAGGAAACCGTCAACGCACCCGACGAGGTGCTCAGCGCGCCATATTTGGCGGCGTTCGTTGCCAATTCGCTCAGGATCATCGTCAACGAAAGCGCTGCGCGCGGGTTGAGGTCGAGGGAGCAGCTTTCGATCTGAAGTCGGGCTCGATCGTTGCTGTAGGGAGCGATGATGTCGTGGAGCAGAGTTGCGAGCGGTGCATCGATCCAGCTTCGCTTCGTCAGCAGATCGTGCGCCTGGGCGAGCGCCATCACCCGACCTTCGAACTTGGCTGCGAAATCCTTGAGGTCGGCCGCATGCTTGACCGTCTGGACGGCGAGCGACTGGACGGTCGCCAACGTATTCTTCACCCGGTGATTGAGTTCGCCGATCAGCACTTTCTGGCGAGCTTCGGCCTCCTTGCGCTCGGTAATGTCCACCAGCATGTTGACCGCGCCCACCAGGCGTCCGTCATGGTCGCGGAGCGGAGTGGGGTAGGGGATAACGAAGACGCGGCTTCCGTCCGGCCTTTCCAGGATGGCTTCCGCTCCGCGAACGGGCGCGTTCTGCTGCAATGTCAGAGCCATGAAGCAATCTTCGTGCGCCAGTAGCGAGCCATCGGCATTGCGCAGTTTCCAGGAGATGCAATATCGGTCGCTCCCAAGCACCGGCACCCTTCCTGCCAGATCCACGGCGGCCTGGTTGTAGAAGGTCACCCTGCCTTCGGCATCGGTCGTGTAGACCGCCGCAGGAAGAGCTTCCAGAAGTTCGCGAAGGCGCCGTTCGTTCGACCGGATCGCCTCCTGCATCCGATTGCGCTCGGACACGTCCTGCATCACCCGGACGCCATATCTGAAGCGCCCTTCCTGATCGCGAACGGAGGAACTCGACACTTCCAGATGGACGACCGATCCGTCCGGCTTCAACGCTCGCTTCACGATGGAATAGCTCGCGAGCTCCCCTCGAACCTGCCGTTCATATTTGTCGCCCTCGTCCGCACGATCTTCCGGATGAGTGATTTCCAGCAAGCTCGTGTGAAGGAGTTCGTCGCGCGAGCGCCCGAGGATCGCGCAGAAGGCATCATTGACTCGTGCGTAGCGGCCATTCGTGTCGACTTCGGCAATCCCAACGGTGGCCGCTTGATAAGTGGCGGCCAGTCGCTCGTCGCTCTCGCGGCGAGCCTCCTCCGCTTCCCTCAGCCCCGTGACATCCATGGTGAAGCAGCGGGTGTTCACGAACTCGCCATGTTCGAACCGGCTGTTCGACGTGATCAGGACGTGGCGAATCGACCCGTCCTTCGCCCGGAGCCGGGCCGGATAGCGCTCGAGCTGCTTTCCGCATGACAGTCGATGGAGAATGTCATCAATAACCACCGAATCGGCGTGGATCTCCGAAATATGCCGTCCGACATATTCTTCGGCCGAATAGCCCAGCATGTCGAGCTCAGCGCGATTGGCGCGCAATATGATTCCATCGCCGCCGACGATGTGGAGCCCAACTGCGCTATTCTCGAAGAAGTCCTCAAGATCCATGTTCTTGCGGAGGATCTCTTCCTCGAGCGCCTTGCGGTCGCTAATGTCCTGGAAACAATTGATCGCGCCCTGGATCTTGCCCTCATGGTCACGCAGCGCCCGGATGTTCACCAGCACCGTGACTCTTTGTCCGTCGGGCCGCTCCATCACGACTTCGGCGTTGCGGGTATCCTTGCCCGTACGAACGGCATCCGCCATCGGACAGGTTTCGTGCGGCAGCCGTGTTCCGTCGACGAGATACAGCCGATGCGAACCGCAGAACCGCTCCTTGTGCGGCTCGAGTGGCGGCTCTCGCCCCCACAGGGCGGCCGCCTCGGAGTTGTAGCGGACGAGCCAGCCTTCAGCGTCACACAGGTAGACGGCACCGGGAATGGCTTCCAGCGCGCTCGGGGCCGCAGCCACCAGGGCCTCATACTCGCTGAGCGGGTGGGGGTGAGTCGGTAAGGCTTGAACTGTGGACATGGGCCGGCCTCGCGAAGATGAGCCACTGTCGTGCTGGATGGGCCTAGCTAACATATTGGAGACGCACTGTCGCCCCGCTGTCGACATGGGCGGGTTGTTGCACCAACCCGTTCGGCATCTCCTCGCCACCGCCGCTTGCGGAGGCGCTCAGCGCTCCGACGATGACCGGTTCCTTTCCAGTTGTGACTTCAGTTGTCCGGGCCAACAAAAAAGGCCCCGCATCGCTGCGGGGCCTTTCCTGTTTCAGCTGGGCCGAAGCCTTCGCGTCAATCGTCGTCGCGGGTCAGGAAGGCGGGCGCGAATTCGGGCTCGGGGCCCTCGTCGCCGCCGCTCTCCCGGCGCGGGCTCCGGTCACCGCGGTCCTCGCCGCGTTCGCTCCGGTCGCCGCGACCTTCGCCATCACGGCGGGGGCCCCGATCCCGACCGCCGCGGCCGCGGTCGCGGCCGCCGCGATCACCGCCACGGCCTTCACCGTCGCGGCGCGGGCCACGTTCGCCCCGTTCGCCGCGCTCGCGCGGTTCACGCGGAGGACGGGTGTCCTCCAGTTCGGCGCCGGTCTCCTGGTCGACGACCCGCATCGACAGGCGGACCTTGCCGCGCGGGTCGATTTCGAGGACCTTGACCTTCACTTCCTGGCCCTCGGAGACGACGTCGGTGGGCTTTTCGACCCGCTCGTTCTTCATCTCCGACACGTGGACCAGGCCGTCGCGGCCGCCCATGAAGTTCACGAACGCGCCGAAATCGACGATATTGACCACCTTGCCGGTATAGATCTTGCCGACCTCCGGCTCCTCGACGATCCCGGCGATCCACTGGCGCGCCGCCTCGATCTGGGAAAGATCGGACGAGCTGATCTTGATCACGCCCTCGTCGTCGATGTCGACCTTGGCGCCGGTCTGAGCGACGATCTCGCGGATCACCTTGCCTCCGGTGCCGATCACGTCCCGGATCTTCTCCTTGGGGATCGTCATCGTCTCGATCCTCGGCGCGTGCGCCGAAAGCTCGGTACGGACTTCGCCCAGGGCCTTGGCCATCTCGCCGAGGATGTGGGCCCGGCCTTCCTTCGCCTGAGCCAAAGCGGTCCGCATGATCTCTTCGGTGATCCCGGCGATCTTGATGTCCATCTGAAGGGCAGTGATGCCCTCGGACGTGCCGGCCACCTTGAAGTCCATGTCGCCGAGATGGTCCTCGTCTCCAAGGATGTCGCTGATCACCGCGAAATCATTGCCTTCGAGGATCAGCCCCATGGCGATGCCCGCGACCGGCCGCTTGAGCGGAACGCCGGCGTCCATGAGGCTGAGCGAGGCGCCGCACACCGTCGCCATCGACGAGGAGCCGTTGCTCTCCGTGATGTCGGACAGGACCCGGATCGTGTAGGGAAACTCCTCGTGGCTGGGCAGCATCGGGTGGATCGCCCGCCAGGCCAGCTTGCCGTGTCCGACTTCGCGCCGCCCCGGAGGGCCGAAGCGGCCCACTTCACCGACCGAATAAGGCGGGAAGTTGTAGTGGAGCATGAAGCGCTCGTAAGAGAGGCCGGTGAGCCCGTCGATCATCTGCTCGGCGTCCTTGGTGCCGAGCGTGGTGGTGACGATCGCCTGGGTCTCGCCGCGCGTGAAGAGCGCGGAACCGTGGGCACGCGGCAGGAAACCGACGATTGCCTCGATCGGGCGAACCGTCTTCGTGTCGCGACCGTCGATCCGGCGGCCTTCCTTGAGGATGGCGGTACGGACGATCTCCGCTTCGAGCTTCTTGCCGAGCTTGGTCGCCTTCAACTTGGTCGACGGGTCGGCATCCTCATAGGCTTCCTTGAGCGGAGTCTTGGCGGCGGCGAGAGCGGCGACCCGCTCGGCCTTGCCGACGATCTTGTAGGCCTGCTCGAGGCCGGTTCCGGCGAGTTCACGAAGCTTCCCGAGAATCTCTCCGCCGGTCGTGTCCTCCGGAAGCTCCCAGGGCTCCTTGGCGGCCTGCTCGGCGAGACGGATGATCGCGTCGACCACCTTCTGGCTTTCGCGATGGGCAAACATGACGGCGCCGAGCATGACCTCTTCCGAAAGCTCCTTGGCTTCGGATTCGACCATCAGCACGGCATCGCGAGTGCCGGCGACGACGAGATCGAGCTCGCCTTCCTTGAGCTGATCGAGGCTGGGGTTCAGCTGATATTCGCCATCGGCATAGCCGACCCGCGCCGCACCGATCGGACCCATGAAGGGCACGCCGGACAGGGTAAGAGCCGCAGAGGCGGCGATCATCGCGACGATGTCCGGCTCGTTCTCGCCGTCATAGGACAGCACCTGGGCGATCACGAGGACTTCATTGTAGAAGCCTTCGGGGAAGAGCGGCCTGATCGGACGGTCGATGAGCCGGCTGGTCAGCGTCTCCTTTTCGGTGGCGCCGCGCTCGCGCTTGAAGAAGCCGCCCGGGATCCGCCCGGCGGACGAGAATTTTTCCTGGTAGTGAACGGTGAGCGGGAAGAAGTCCTGCCCTTCCTTTACCGATTTTGCCGCAGTGACGGCGCAAAGGACGACGGTTTCGCCCAGGGTGGCCAGAACGGCGCCGTCGGCTTGACGGGCAACGCGGCCGGTTTCGAGGGAGAGCGTCTTGCCGCCCCACTCGATTTCAACTTTCTTGATGTCGAACATTCCAGTTTCCTTCACTCCGGGCGCCCTATGCGCCTCGGGGCCTATGCAGATCCCATGGAAGCAGACTTCCATGACGATCTCGAGCAGGCATTTGCCCGCCTTTCGGGTCCGAATGACCCATCCGCCTCCGCCGAATTGCGGAGGGCGAATATGAGAAACGGCCCCGCGAGGGGCCGTTTCGGTTACTTGCGAAGGCCGAGCTTCGCGATCAGTGCGGCGTAGCGCTCTTCATCCTTCCTGCGGAGATAGTCGAGGAGGGAGCGGCGCTTGTTGACGAGCATCAGAAGGCCGCGCCGGGAGTGATTGTCCTTCGCGTGGGTCTTGAAATGCTCGGTAAGATTGTTGATCCGTTCGGTGAGGATTGCGACCTGCACCTCCGGCGAACCGGTATCGCCCGAATTGCGGGCATTGTCGTTGATCAGTTCCTGCTTGCGCTCAGCGGTCACCGACATCGTCCATTCCTTTCAAACTAGAGGTTGAAGCCGCGCACCACCCGGAGTGTTCCCCCGGCTTCGGCCTCCACAAGCGCGACCGGAACAGAGCGGTCGATCGCAAGATGTAGGCCCGGCTTTGCGGCGGTCCCGATCGCCTTCTGCCCCTGGCGGAGCAGTCTTGCCTGATCGGGTGTGACGGGAAGAGCCGGGATGTCGTCCAGCCCTGCCGCCAGCGGCAAGAGTGCCTGTTCAAGGCCGCGCGATGTAGCGAGTTCGGCCAATTTGTCCAGTGAAATCGCCTGCTCCAGCGCAAACGGGCCGGCCTTCAGTCGCCTCAACATGGTGACGTGCCCGACGCTATCAAGGGCTCGGGCGATGTCGCGGGCGAGGGACCGAATGTAGGTCCCCTTGGAGACGTGGGCGCAAAGGGTCGCGTGCAAGAGTCCGTCCTTCCGCCAGCTGCCGCGATAGTCGAGCGCGTGGATCGTCACTTGCCGCGGGTCGTGCAACACCTCGGCGCCTGACCGGGCAAGATCGTAGGATCTTTTCCCATCAACCTTCAGCGCAGAGTAAGCGGGTGGCGTTTGAAGGATCGGGCCTAGAAACCCAACCAGCACGTCCTTCACATCGGCATCGTCGACAAGCTTGTCGGAGGTGGCGACGACCTCCCCTTCCGAATCCAGGGTGTCCGTCTCTTCACCGAACCGGATGGTGAATTCGTACATCTTGTCGCTGTCGAGCATTCGCCCGGCGAGCTTCGTCGCCTCGCCAAGGGCGACCGGAAGCACGCCGCTCGCGAGCGGGTCGAGCGTTCCGCCATGGCCGACCTTCACCTTCGGGTAGCCGCCGTCGCGAAGCGCACGCTTGACCGCCGAGACGACCTGGGTCGAGCCCGGCCCCACCGGCTTGTCGATGATCAGCCAGCCATGCATCTTTCAGGCGATGCCGAGCCGCAGCTGACGCTCCCCGGCCTCCTTCAGTCGAGCCATGAAGTGGCGCCGGCACAAGGCGATATAGCGATCGTTGCCTCCGATTTCGGTCTGGGCGCCGGCGCGCACCGCCCGCCCTTCCTCGTCGACGCGCAGGTTCATCGTCGCCTTGCGGCCGCACTCGCAGATCGCCTTCAATTCGACCAGGGTGTCGGCGAGCGCCAGCAGCGCTCCGCTTCCCTCAAAGAGGTTGCCCTGGAAGTCGGTCCTGAGGCCGTAGGCGAGCACCGGTATGTCCAGCTCGTCGCAAACGCCGGCGAGTTGCAGCACCTGGGCGCGGGACAGGAACTGCGCCTCGTCGACGAGAATGCAGTGGACCGGCCTTTTCTTCAGCTCGTCCTCGATGGCGGTGCGGATGTCGGTGTCGGCCTGGAAGGTATTGGCGCCGGCCTCCAGCCCGATCCTCGAGCCGATCAGGCCAGTGCCCAGCCGGTCGTCATGCGCGGCGGTGAAGAGCATCGTCTGCATGCCGCGCTCGCGATAATTGAAATCAGCCTGGAGCAAGGTCGTCGACTTGCCGGCATTCATCGACGCATAATAGAAATAGAGCTTGGCCATCGCCATCGACTCTAGCGGGGCGGCCATTCGTCCGCGAGGATCGAAAACAGAACCGTGTCCCGGACATGGCCGGTCCAGGTGATCCGATCGGCGCGGATCACTCCCTCACGCACCGCACCGAGCTTCGCCATGGCCGCCTGCGAGCGGCCGTTGCGGCTGTCGACCCGGAACTCGACACGGCGGAAGCCGCAGCCGAAGGCGCGCTTCAGCATCAGGTCCTTCACTCGTCGGTTGAAGCCGGTGCCGCGCAGCCGGGGTACATAATAAGTGTTGCCGATCTCCAGCACGCCGCGAGCCGCGTCGATTCCGATATAGGCGCTCACCCCGACCAGCGCGTCGCCGGAGAAGATGGCGAACGGGACCCAGTCGGGCCGGCCGATCAAGGTGTCGAAGCTTCCGTCGAAATGGTCCGGATCGTAGGAGGAAGCGTAGATTGGCCAGATCTCCAGATCCTCGGCGCAGGCGGCCTTGAGAGCGTCCCGATGCTCCTCGCGCAGCGGAACGAGGCTGACTTCGCCTTCCTCCATCCGATCGGCGAGGTTCAAGCCTCCTCGTCCCCTTCGAGGTCCTGGGCGACCTTGGGATCGCGAAGCAGGCGATCGATTCGACTGCCTTCGTCGAAGCTTTCGTCGGGGAGGAACTTCAGGTCGGCGGCATATTTGGTGTTCACTCGGCGCGCGACCTCGCCCTTGAGGTAGCGAACGTTGCGCTTGAGGGCCTGGAGCACCTCGGCCTCGTCCGAGCCGAGCAGTGGCTTCACGAAAATCGTGGCGTGCCTGAGGTCCGGCGACATTCGGACCTCTGTGACCGAAACGCTGTGGCTCGCCAGGATTTCATCGTGCACGTCCCCGCGCATCAGGATCTCGGACAAGGCATGTCGCACCTGCTCGCCGACGCGGAGCAGGCGAACCGAGCGCCCCTCGGGAGTCTCGTTACGGCGCACTGGCGGGCACTCCTGCCATTTCGCCCTTCATCGCCCGAGCGGAAAAGGTCCCACGAGCCACCAGATCGCCGGCTTCGTCGAACAGCTCGGCTTCTGTGAAGGCGATCGTCTTGCCGAGATTGACGACGCGGCCCTTGCCGACGAAGCGGCCCGGTCGCGCCGGCTTGATGAAGGCGATGTTGAAATCGATCGTCGGCGCATAGACCCGGCCGTCGGTCATCGCGAAAAGCGCCGGTCCCTGAGTATCGTCGAGCATGGCCGCAAGGAAACCGCCCTGAACGGTTCCGGCCGGATTGAGAAAGCGTTCGTCGGCCGTGAATCCAATTTCGATGGTTCCTGCCCGCGTATCGACGGCGCGCAGGGTCCAGCCGAGCAGCTTGGAAGCTGAGGGCATCGGAAAACGATCGAATACGGAAGGCGAGGGTCCCGACATCGGATCTCCCATCAGAACTGCGTCAGTAAAGGCGAAACGCCCGCTTCGCTCGGCAGCCGCCGACCACAGCAGGCCGAGCCAGAGCCGATCCTGCGCCTGAATGGCGGTGGTCCCGCGTCCCTCTCGGGAACTGGCGACCACCGCCCAGGCCGGAATGGATCAAAGCGTCCGCTCGCGCTCCTCCACCTCGAATACCTCGAGCATGTCGCCCGCCTTGATATCGTTGGTGTCCGCCAGGACCACGCCGCATTCCAGGCCGGCGCGGACTTCCGCCACGTCGTCCTTGAACCGCCGAAGCGAGGCAATGGTGGTCTTCGACACGATCACATCCTCGCGCGTGAGGCGGGCGTTCAGGCCCTTGCGAATCACGCCCTCGGTGACGAGCAGACCGGCGGCCTTGTCCTTCTTGCCGGCTGGGAAGATCTCGCGAACCTCAGCTCGGCCGACCACGGTCTCGATCACCTCCGGACCGAGCTCGCCTGCCATCGCCCCTCTCGCCCAGTCGGTGAGATGATAGATGACGTCGTAATAACGGAACTCGACCTTGTTGCGCTCCGCCACCTCGCGCGCCTTGGCATTGGGGCGAACGTTGAAGCCGATGATCGGTGCGCCGCTGGCATTGGCAAGAGTGACGTCGCTCTCCGTGATCGCGCCCACGCCCGAATGAAGGATCCGGACCTTGATCTCGTCGGTGGAGATGCGGTTGAGCGCGCTGACGATCGCTTCGGTCGATCCCTGAACGTCGGCCTTGACGACGAGCGGAAACTCCTTGGTCGTGCTCGCCTTGGAGGCGAACATGGCTTCGAAGCTGGCGGGCGCGCTCGTCGTCCGCTTCCGGTCCAGAACCGACTGGCGATAGGTGGCGACTTCGCGCGCCCGCGCCTCGTTCTCGACCACGGTCATGACGTCGCCTGCCGAGGGGACGCCCGAAAGACCAAGCACTTCGACCGGGAAGGAGGGCGGCGCCTCCTTCACCTGACGACCCTTGTCGTCGATCATCGCCCGGACCTTGCCGGCGATCGGGCCAGCAACGAACACGTCGCCGACTCGAAGCGTGCCACGCTGGACGAGAACGGTCGCAACCGGGCCACGGCCCTTGTCGAGCTTGGCTTCCACGATCGCGCCTTCGGCCGCACGCTCCGGATTGGCGCGGAGTTCGAGGATCTCCGCCTGGAGGTTGATCGCGTCCAGAAGCCCGTCGAGGTTGGTCTTCTTGAGCGCCGAGACTTCGACGTCCTGGACGTCGCCGCCCATCTGCTCGACGACGATCTCGTGCTGAAGCAGCTCCTCGCGGACCTTCTGGGGATTGGCGCCCGGCTTGTCGATCTTGTTGATCGCCACGATCATCGGCACGCCCGCGGCCTTGGTGTGATTGATCGCCTCGATCGTCTGCGGCTTCAGCCCGTCATCGGCGGCGACCACGAGAACGACGATGTCCGTTACATTGGCACCGCGGGCCCGCATTTCGGTGAACGCTTCGTGACCCGGCGTGTCGAGGAAGGTGACCTTGGACTTGTCCTTCAGCTGGACCTGATAGGCGCCGATATGCTGCGTGATTCCGCCGGCCTCCCCGGACACGACATTGGCGCCGCGGATGGCGTCGAGCAGGGACGTCTTGCCATGATCGACATGGCCCATGATCGTCACCACCGGCGGGCGCGGCTTCAAAGTCTCGGGCGGATCGACGTCCGTGTCGGTCTGGATGTCGACGTCGCTTTCGCTGACCCGCTTGATGTTGTGACCGAACTCGGTGACGAGCAGCTCGGCCGTGTCCTGATCGACCGTCTGGTTGACGGTGACGACCATGCCCATCTTGAACAGGGCCTTGACCAGGTCGGCGGCCCGCTCGGCCATCCGGTTGGCGAGTTCCTGCACGGTAATCGCTTCCGGAACCACGACGTCGCGAACCTGCTTCTGCGACGGTCCCGACTGCATGTGGGCGCGCTTTTCCTTTTCGCGGGCGCGGCGAAGCGCGGCCAGCGAACGGGCGCGGGCATCGCCCTCGTCGTCGAGCGCCCGGGTGACGGTGAGCTTGCCGCGCTCGCGGCGATGCTCGTCGCGGCCACGGGTCGGCCGTGCCGGCTCCGGCCGCTTCGGCGCGACATTGCCGTGCTTGGGCCGGGCGGGAGCGGGACGGCGGCTCTCCTCCTCGGTGCTCGGTTCCGGAGCGGCGGGCGCAGCAGGCTCGGCGGCACGAGCTTCTTCCTCGGCCTGTCGGTTCGCCTCTTCTTCGGCCTTTGCCCGGGCCTCCTCCTCGGCCCGGCGATTTTCCTCGGCGCGCCGACGCTCCTCCTCCGTCGCTGCCCGATTCTTCTGTTCCTCGCGGCGAGTCGCTTCCTCAAGCGCACGCAGCCGCGCTTCCTCGGCCTCCCTGGCCAGACGCTGGGTCAGCTCGCGCCGCGCAGCGGCATCGTCGATCGGCCGCGGTGCCGGCTTGGGGGCGGGCGCAGGCTCCGGCGCGCGCGCCACCGGGGCAGGGGCCGGCGTCGGCTCCGGCTTCGGCGCTTCGGCTTCGCCCGGGCGTCCCAGGATCCGGCGCTTCTTCACCTCAACCACCACGGTGTTCGAGCGGCCATGGCTGAAGCTCTGCTTCACCTTGCCCGTCTCGACCGTGCGCTTCAGTCCCAGCGGCGCGCGCGCTCCGAGTTTCGGCTTGTCCGTCGTCTCGCTCATTCTAATCCTTCACTCACATCCATTTCGCGCGCAGCCGGTGCACCCGCCGGAGCGGCCACTAGCTCAGCATCACGTCCGATAAAAGCGCGCCACCGCTCGACTGCGTGGCGAACACGCGTCGCCGCCGCCCCGTCCACGATGGCGACATGTACCACATTTTCGCGGCCCAGCGCCAATGACAATATGGCCCTTCCCTCGGGAAAAACCAACCCTTGGAGGCCGCTGCCTTCTCGCTCTGAGCCGACTCGCCACGCCTGATCCAGCCGCCGCCGCCCTTCGTCGCTTGCATCGGCGGCATGGATCAGCAGCCATACCTGGCCGCGGCGGGCCGCCACTTCGATCTTTTCAGAGCCGGTAATCAGATTTCCGGAACGCGCCTCCAGTCCGAGCCGGTCGAGCGCCGTCTGCCTCAGCGCAGCCTCGACCCGCGCGCCGAGGTCGTCCGGGATCGCAAAGTCACCTGTTCTGAACGCTCGAGCCAGTGCGCCCTTCAGCTTGCCCTTCGCCTGTGCCGCTTCGAGGACAGGCCTGGCGACGCCGATCCAGGCGCCACGACCGGGCGCTCGCGCGCGAACGTCCGGAGCGACTTGGCCATCGGGGCCAAGCGCGAGCCGAATCAGCTCATCCCGAGCGGCATGCTCGCCGCTCAAGATGCACTTGCGCTCCGGACTATGGTCAGTGCGCTCTAGCGTCTCATTGGGGAGTTTCCGCAACCGCGTCCTCCCCATTGTCGGAACCGGCCTCGTCCTCGAACCAGTGGGCACGAGCAGCCATGATGATCTCGTTGCCCTGCTCTTCGCTCAGGCCATATTCGGCGAGGATGCCGCCTTTGTCTTCCGTCCTGTTGCTGGGCTCACGACGGCGCGGCTCGACCCGCTTCTTCGCGATCAGCTCGTCGGTTGCAAGGTCAGCCAGATCGTCGAGCGTACGGATCCCCGCCTTGCCCAGAGTGACGAGCATCTGCTCGGTCAGATAGGGCATTTCGGCAAGATCGTCCTCGACTCCAAGGGCGCGTCGCTCCTCGCGAGCGGCCGCTTCGCGTCGCTCCAATGCCTCGGTGGCCCGATTCTGAAGCTCGGCGGCAAGCTCTTCGTCGAAGCCTTCTATGGAGCTCAGTTCCTCGGCCTCAACATAGGCGACTTCCTCGAGCGCGCCGAAACCTTCGGCGACGAGCAGCTGAGCGAGCGTCTCGTCGACGTCGAGTTCGTTCATGAACATCTCCGAGCGCTCGACGAACTCGCGCTGGCGCTTCTCGCTCGCGTCGGCTTCCGTCATGATGTCGATCGCCGAGTTGGTCAGCTGGCTGGCGAGGCGGACGTTCTGGCCGCGCCGGCCGATCGCCAGGCTGAGCTGATCGTCCGGAACGACCACTTCAATCCGGCTTTCTTCCTCGTCGATGACGACCCGGCTGACCGTCGCCGGCTGGAGCGCGTTGACGACGAAAGTGGCCAGATCCGGCGACCAGGGAATGATGTCGATCTTCTCGCCCTGCAGTTCCTGGACCACCGCCTGAACTCGGCTGCCCTTCATTCCGACGCAGGCGCCGACCGGGTCGATCGAACTGTCATGCGAAAGGACGCCGATCTTGGCCCGGCTGCCGGGATCGCGGGCAGCGGCCTTGATCTCGATAATGCCGTCGTAGATTTCCGGCACTTCCTGAGCGAAGAGCTTCTTCATGAAGTCGGGATGCGCCCGGGACAGGAAGATCTGCGGTCCGCGATTCTCGCGCCGGACATTGAGGATCAGCGAGCGGACGCGGTCGCCCACGCGAAGCACTTCGCGCGGGATCTGCTGGTCGCGGCGGATGACGCCCTCGGCGCGGCCGAGATCAACGACGACGTGGCCGAACTCGACGCGCTTGACGACGCCGGTGATGACTTCGCCGATCCGGTCCTTGAACTCCTCGAACTGACGTTCGCGCTCGGCGTCACGCACCTTCTGGAAGATGACCTGCTTGGCGGCCTGAGCGGCGATCCGGCCAAATTCGATCGGCGGCAGCGGATCGACGATGAAGTCGCCGATATTGGCGCCAGGCTGGAGCTTCTGCGCGTCTTCAAGGCTGACCTGCTTGAAATAGTCTTCGACGTCCTGGACCACCTCCACGACCCGCCACAGACGAAGGTCACCGCTGGTCGGGTCGAGCTTGGCACGGATGTCGTTCTCGGCACCGTAGCGGGCTCGCGCGGCGCGCTGGATGGCATCCTCCATCGCTTCGATGACGATGGTGCGGTCGATCAACTTCTCCCGAGCGACCGCATCGGCGATGGCGAGCAGCTCGGCCTTGTTGGCGGAAACGGCGCCCGGAGCGCTTGCGGCGGTAGCCATAGTCTATTCCTGTCCTTCCAAAATCTCGTCCGCGCCCTCGGCTGAAAGGGGGGCGGTGGCTTCAATCAGTCTGTCGGTCAACAGAAGCTTGGCGGAATGGATGTCGCGAAGCGGCAGCCCGGTCGGACCGACTCCGCGGACATCGATCAGAACGGTCTCTCCTTCGAGGCCGAGAATGTCCCCGGTGAACTGCTTGCGCCCGTTGAGAGGTTCGCGCAGCGTCACCCGCGCTTCATGGCCCTTCCAATCCTCATAGTCCCTGGGACGGGTCAGCGGCCGATCGATCCCGGGTGAACTCACCTCGAGCCGATAGGCCTCCTCGATCAGATCCTCCCGGTCGAGCATCTCGGAAAGGCGCCGCGACAGCCGCTCGCAGTCGGAAAGATCGAGCTGCCGTGTGTCGGGTCGTTCGGCCATTACCTGGAGCGTCGGGTCGTCCTTGCCGCCGACCATCATCACGCGCACGAGCTCGAATCCCTCGGCCTGGACCTCCGGTTCGATCAGCTCGGTCAGTCGCGCGACATCCGCCATTCAGGCCATCCTTGTACGCTAAAGCTTTCCCGTGCCGGCCCCGTCCCCCGGGACCAGCCTCAACTTCGTTTCCGATGTCGAGAAAGGTTGAAGCCATATAGGCGAGCCGAAGTGGCTGAGCAAGCGGCGATTGGATGATCCGAAGCCGGACTGCTATGACCGTTGCACGCGCTTCGCCGACCATCGCCGGCGAGTGGACTTAGCGGAAGGGGGGGAAGAAATGCTTGGGGAGTTCCGTGAATTCATCGCCCGCGGCAATGTGCTGGACCTGGCGGTGGCGGTGATCATCGGTGCAGCTTTTGCCACGATCACCACCTCGCTCACCGAAGATATCATCATGCCGTTGGTCGGCACGATCTTCGGCGGGCTCGATTTTTCCAGTTATTTCATCCTGCTCGGAGCGGTACCTGAGGGCTATTCCGGTTCGCTTTCCAACTATGCCGCGCTCAAGGCGGCAGGAGCGCCGGTCTTCGGCTACGGCCAGTTCCTCACCGTCCTGATCAACTTCCTGATCCTCGCTTTCATCATCTTCCTGATGGTGCGGACGGCAAACCGGCTCCGGCCCAAGGCCGAAGCTGAGCCCGCGGTGGAACCAACCGATATCGTTCTCCTGCGCGAAATTCGGGACGAACTGCGCAGGGCGCGCTGAGTTGCGGCTTCCGGCAGGAACCATCTGATCCATCGGGTATTGACGGCCGCTGAGGCAACCGGATGCCGGATGCTTCACGGCTGGCGACGGCGCCGGCCATTTCCGAACTCTCGAATGACCTGGTGCCAGGAAGATGTGGAAAGAGGAGAAGAAGAGCGGCGAACCCGCACGCGGCTATCCGGCCAGGCTCATTCCCGAGCCGGAGGGACGAGTCATGCTGGTGCTCCCGGACGTTCCGGAAGTCGTTGTCGTGGCGTCCAGCGAGCAGGAGGCGTTCGATCGGGCGCCGGCTTTGCTCGAAGCCGTGCTTTCCGGCTATTCAAGCGAAGGGCGCAGGATTCCTGAACCTTCCTACATCTGCGGAGCACCGAAGATCACGCCGCGCCGGCCCTCCTTGCTCGAACTCGAGTGAGTCGAGCGCGGCAGCCGCCGCATCGAACAGGCGACAAGTTCCCGCTAGGCCTCTGGAACTTGACTTTTGCGCCGCGATCGGCTTTTCGCACGCCACGTGAAGGAGCGGGCCTGGGGTCCGTTCTTTTTGTTTGGGGTTTGGGCCGTCCCCCATCATGGCGGCCTGGCCCGGAGTACCTCGAACGGCTCCGGGACGAACGAAAGGTAAGACCATGCGCCATCGCGTCGGCGGCCGCAAACTCGGCCGCACCTCCAGCCACCGTATCGCCATGTTCCGCAACATGGCCGCGGCGCTGATCAAGCACGAACAGATCACGACCACGCTTCCGAAGGCGAAGGAGCTTCGTCCCTATGTCGAGAAGCTGATCACGCTCGCGAAGAAGGGCGGGCTTTCCAACCGCCGCCTCGCCCATGCGCGCTTGCTCGACGAGCTTCAGCTGACCAAGCTGTTCGATGTTCTCGCCCCCCGCTACGCCGATCGCAATGGCGGCTATACCCGGGTGATCAAGGCCGGCATTCGGGCTTCGGACGCCGCGCCGATGGCGATCATCGAGCTGGTTGACCGGGATCCGGCCGCCAAGGGGCAGGACAGCGGCCCGGTAATGGGTGACGAGCTGGAGGCCGAAGCCGCCTGACGGCCAGCCCATCGACTATCTAGAAGGGCGGTCCCTGCGGGCCGCCCTTTTTTGTTCAGCCCCACGAGAGCGGTTGAAGCGGGTTCCGGACAAGTCGTCCGGCGAGGCTTCCGGCGGCTGGAAGGGCCCTGGTCAGTCGGCCGGATCCTTCTGGTGGACGAGAAGATCGCCGGGCTGGCAGTCGAGATAGTCGCAGATCGCATCCAGAGTTTCGAAGCGTATGCCCTTCACTCGCCCCGACTTGAGCAATGAAAGGTTGGTTTCGGTGATCCCGACATGCTGCGCGAGGTCTTTCGACTTCACCTTGCGCAGCGCCAGCATGACGTCGAGTCGGACGATGATCGCCATTTTCAGACGATCTGGCTCGCATCGTCGGCGATAGCCTGGGCTTGATCGAGGAGTCGCGCCACCAGGAACAGCAATCCGGTCACGAGGAGCATCAGCGCCTGATCGCCGCTGAGCGAGAGCTGGATCCCTCGGCTGGATCCTGGTTCTACACCGCTCGCAGCATGGAGGATCGGCGGCAGCAAGATGGTAACGAGGACCGCCAGGAAGAGGTAGAGGGCGAAGCCGCGAAGTTCGCCTGCGGTCCTGAACGGCTGTCCCTCTTCAACCCTCCTGAGCATTTGCGAAAGCCGATGCAGGGCGATGGCGAGGAAGGCGGAAAAGACCGCGAGCACCCCCGCGGCAGCCCTGGTCGGAAGGCCACCCGAATCCACACGCACCGGAGTTTGACCAACTCCCAATTCCCCCGACAGGAGAATCCACAGCGACACAAGAAGCATGAGCGCCACCGCCCCGCTTCCGATCATGGTCGCGAAGCGAAGTCGACGTGCGGAACGGGACAAGCCATACAATACCATTTGACGTAAATCTCTTTTCGTTTTACGATGATTTATGTTCGAACAGTGAGACTAGACCATTGTCCGCATCTGGCAAGCGGTCAGTCGGCGGAAAGGGGAAGACTTTGCGATCATTCACGCTGAGAGCGGCTTTCATTGTCTCACTCTGGTTCGTGGCGCCTGCTGGTCAGGCCGATCCGATCGAGTCCCTCGATGAAATTCGTCGATCGGCGGCAAGGGGCGATTTGAGTTCGGCCCGGAAGGCTCTGGATCGAGCTCCGGAGGGCGCCCTTCGGACATTGCTCCAGGCGCAGCTGGCCGCAGGAAGGGGAGAAATCGGGACCGCGCGACGGATGGCGATGACACTGCTGCCAGCCCTGACAGATCCCTCGATGCGTCGCTCGGCGCTCTCGATCGTGGCGGCGGCGGCCTTCGCCGACGGCGACTTTGCCGAGGCTGAGCGTGCCGGCCGCATGTTGTCCGAGGCACTGGCCGCTGCGGGCGAAACCCAAGCAGCCGTCGAGGCCGATCGAGCCTGGCGCCTCTCGAGCCTGCTGAGTGAACAGCCGCGGCAGTCGGTGCTTCGCTCCGCTGGCGAGGGCTCGACTTCCGGCAGGATCGACCGCGTGGGGCTGCCGCGTATCGACGTCGCGATCAACGGTAGGGCACAGGAAGCGGTGTTCGATACCGGCGCTGGCTTGTCGGTGCTTTCGGTCGAAACCGCGCGCCGGCTACGGGTAAGGGTGGTCAAGCAGGAGACGGAGATTGGCAATGGCGTCCGGACCACGGTTGCGGCGAGAATTGGGATTGCCGACAGTCTCGACATCGCCGGCGCAACTCTCCGCAACGTGCCCTTCCTGATCATTGAGGATTCGCAACTCAGCTTTCCACAGGTGCCCGGTGGCTACGACATCAAGGCGATCGTCGGACTTCCGGTGATGCGGGCGCTCGGCCAAGTTCGAATGGAGGCAAGCGGACGATTGACGCTGCTGCCGCCCGCCTCGTCGATGCAAGCCAGGCCAAACCTCCACGGCAATGGCAGCCAGTTGTTCGTGGAGGTGACCATTGGTGGTCGGGACTTCCCGCTGCTGCTCGACACCGGTGCCAACCGGACCGCACTCACCGCCTTGTATGCCCAAGCCGTTCCTTCTGCACTGGTGGGCCGCGGGACGGAAGTTGTCAGTGCTTCAAGCGCGGGAGGGACGGCGCAGCAGCGGATCGCGACCTGGACGGACGCGCCGGTTGCCGTCGCCGGACGATCGCTGACCTGGCCGCAGCTTCCTGTCGAGCTGCCGGGGCAGGGACCCGAGCCAGATACTTACGGTACTCTGGGATCGGACCTGCTGCGGCTGTTTGAAAGCTATACGATCGACTTTTCGCGGATGCGTCTCGAGCTTGGTGAGCCACTGGAAGCCGAAGCCAGCCAGCAGTAAGCGGGCGGAACCGCCGCGGCGGTTCCGCCCTGGAAGGACGCGTCCGTTGCCTAGGCCGTCGCGCCCTGTTCCGGGAACTCCGACCGGGGCATGCCCGGCCAGCTAGGCCGTTGCACCCTGCATCGAATGCTTCAGGGCACTGGCCCGGTCATGCCCGGCGCGTACCGACTGATAGCCCTCGCGGATGACACTGAGAGTCTCCGCTGAAAGCTCGTTGTCCTTGAGCGCGGCTTCGTACTTGTCCTTGATATAGTCCTCGCCGCGCTCGACCTCTTCGATGATCTCCCGATCACCACCCTTGGTGATCGCGTCGCGCATGTCGACCCAGCGGCGGTGTAGATCCGCCTTGAGGGACCCGTCGTCGTTCGGCGTCCCGCCCAGCGCGCGCACCCGTTCCTGAAGTTGGCCGACGACTTGCCGGCGCTCGGTCGCGAACTGACGAAACATGTCGGCGAACTGCGGCATGTCGGTGTCCTCAGCCGAACGCTCAAAGCCGTTGGCGCTGTCGATGGTCGTGGTGATCAGGGTGTTGAGAACGGAAATGTCGTGCTCATTGGCCATTCGAATACTCCTTTGGTCGGGGGTTGCTCAGGTGAAACGAGCGGCCTTGCGGAATGTTCACGAGTTCGCCGCATCGGCGGAACGCCTCCGCTCGAGGAAGTGTTGAACGGTCGCAGGAGGACAGGGTCATGATGCTCAAGCCGGTCGCTGAACAGGTCATCGTCATCACCGGAGCTTCGTCGGGGATCGGCCTGGCAACAGCGAAATTGGCGGCACGTCGCGGTGCGAACGTCGTGCTGGCGGCACGCAGCCGCGACGCCCTCGCGCAGGCAGTCGACGAGATCAAGCAAGCCGGCGGTGAGGCCGTGTTCGTCGTTGCCGATGTTGGAGACCGCAAAGATGTGGAGAAGATCGCGGCGACTGCGAAGGATCGCTTCGGCGGCTTCGATTCCTGGATCAACGATGCCGGGGTGCTGATCTGGGGAAAGGTCGGCGAGGTCTCGGAAGACGATATGCGAAAGCTGTTCGAGACGAATTTCTGGGGAACCGTCTACGGATCGGAAGTGGCGATCGATCACCTGAAAGGCAGAGGCGGCGCTCTGATCAACATCGGGTCGGTCGAATCGGATCGGGCCTTCCCGCTCCAGGGGATCTATTCGGCCAGCAAACATGCGGTGAAGGGATTCACCGATGCCTTGAGGATGGAACTGGAAGCCGACGGCGCCCCGATCTCGGTAACCCTGGTGAAGCCGGCTTCGATCGGAACGCCGTTGCCGCAGCATGCCAAGGATTATACTGGCCGCGAGCCGAAACTCCCGCCACCCGTCTATGCGCCCGAGGAAGTGGCCGCGACGGTGCTTCGCGCATGCGAGCGGCCGATCCGCGACGCCTTCGTCGGCGGCACCGCGCGAGTGTTCAGCAGCCTGGGCAACCGTGCGCCGAGAATGGCCGACTGGATCAGCGAGAAGTTTCTCCTCCCCGCAGAAATTGGCGATCGGCCCGCGACGCCGGAAGACAATCTCTATCATGGCCGAGCTGAGGCTCGCGTCCGCGGCGATCACCAGGGCAGCATCATTCGCCCGAGCCTCTATTCCCGAGCCGCGCGCAATCCGGGTGCGACCATGGCCATTGCGGCGGCAGCAGTCGGATTGGGCGCGCTTCTGCTGCGCAGAGGCCGAGTCCGGGAGACCGCCTAGTCTCCGACTTTCAGCGGGAAAAATTCTGCAAGCTCCACCAGCGTCTCCCTGGCGTTCCTGTGATGAACGAAAATGCCGCCAACCTCTTCCCACAGGTGGCGGTGCTTGACTTGATCGTCGACGAGAACGTCGCCGGCCTTGGCATGATCGCGCTTGTCGCGGGCCATGGTGGTGATGATCCTCGTTCCGGGAAAGTATCTGGCGGCCCAGCGCACTTTCTGGTCAGCCGCCCAGTTCCCGCGCGGCAGGCCGGTGAGGATGATGGGATCAAGGTGTCTGACCGCCTCGAACAGTTCCATCGCGTCGGTCATCAGCGGCAAGCCGAAATAGAAATCGGGCGCTGAGGCAAGCTTCTGCCAGAAGCGGCCGGGCCCGTACTTTCGTTCGAAGGCGCGAGGATGACTTCCGAGCAGCGCGGTGGCGCCCTTCTCGAAATCGGCAAGCACGCCGTCACAGTCGAGATAAAGCTGGCGCGCCATATTGCCGTTAGGGCCAACGGGCCGGATGAAGCCTTACCGGCATCGGCAGATCGAAGACCTCCCAAGGCTGTTCGCGCAGCACGTCATTGCTTTCCTTGGCTTGACGGCCCTCCTCCAGCGACCAGGTGATGTGGAAGGTACTTCCGTCGGGCCGGTCGCTGCTGCCGTCGATCCGCACCACCAGAGCTTCAACTCCGCGGCCGTCATCGGCACGGCCGATTATTTCACCCTCGGTTTCCTCCGGAAGCGGTGCGTCGCGCGCGGCCCTGGTGGCCAGAGTCACATGATCCGCCACGACATTCCGGAATCGGGGCGGGAATTGCTGAAGAAGTTCCTTGCGCTGCTCGCGGTCCAGCTTCCACCCCGTGGTGCCGTCGCCGCTGCCGCGCGACTCGAAAGCTTGTCGGGCGCTGGGCATGCCGGCTCAACCGGCGAACGGCGGAGCCGTTCCGGCCTGTCGGCGTTGGTCGAGCGAGGAGCGCAGTGATGAACGGAAACAGGACCGACGAGAATCTGCCGCACGAAGACCAGCGGGAAATCGAGGCGGAGCAGGAACGCAACCGAAAGGCGGCGGATGAGGTGCCGCCGCATGGCACCGATCCGCTTCACGAAGGGCCATAGGCCGGCCTAGCCCCCGATATATCGGCGAAGCGCGTCCTGCTCCGCCGCGCTCAGGTGCAGTCCCAATTTCGTCCGCCGCCACATTATGTCCTCGGCGGTTCGAGCGAATTCCTGATCGCGCAGGTATCGGACCTCGGCTTCATGAAGTCCGGCGCCGAAATGGCGGCCGAGGCCCTTCATGGAATCGATCCCGTCCAGCAGGCGATCGAGGCGGGTGCCATAGGATCGCGCCAATCGGTTCAGCAGTGGGCCCGGCATCCAGGTGCCAATCTCCTCCAGCCAGCGGTTGAACCCGGGCATGATGTTCCCGCCAGGGAGCGGCGAGGTCGCGGTGAACTTGAAGCCGCCGACCTCGAGACGGTCGAGGGCTTCCGTGGCGAGCGCCCGGGCCGTGGTGATCTTGCCGCCAAAGACCGACAGAAGCCTGGGTCCCGGCGAAGGATCGAGTTCCAGACGATAGTCGCGGGTGACGTCCTTCGCGCTGGCCGCCCCGTCGTCGAAGAGGGCCCGGATGCCGGCATAGGACCAGACCAGGTCCGCTTTTTCGACCGGGCGCCGGAAATAGCGGTTCGCCGCGGCGCACAGATAGTCCACCTCCTCGGAGGAGGGACTCGAGTCTTCGGGCGTTTCGACCGGCATGTCGGTAGTACCGATCAGGCTGAAATCGCCGAAGGGGAGGGCAAAGACAATGCGCCCATCCAGTTGCTGAAGAATATAGGCCTGTTCCCCGTCCCAGAGTCGAGGAACGGCGATATGACTGCCTTTGACCAGCCGCACCCCGCTCCGCCCGGAGCCACCGAGCCGCTCGCTCAGCACCTCAGCCACCCAGGGGCCTGCCGCATTGACGATCATCCCAGCCTCGACCTGACGGCTCCCCGACAGCTGAGCGATCCATCGGCCTTCCTCGCGGCGGGCCGAGAGCAATTCGGTGCGGGTGGCGATTTCCGCTCCCCGCTCGGCCGCGTCGAGTGCGTTGAGGACGACGAGGCGGGAATCGTCGACCCAGGCGTCCCAATAACTGAGGCACTTGAAGCCCGGCTTGAGTGGGATACGCGCCGGATCCTTGCGGCCGAGGCCTCGCGATCGGGGCAGGCTGTTGCGGCCGGCGAGCAGGTCGTAGGTGAGAAGGCCGAGCCGAACCCACCAGGTCGGTCGCCCACCTGGCGGATCCGGCAGGACGAAGCGCAGCGGCCGGACCAGGTGAGGCGCCGTCCGGAGCAATATCTCGCGTTCATGGAGTGATTCGCGGACCAGCCTGAATTCTAGATGCTCAAGATAGCGAAGTCCGCCATGGACGAGCTTCGACGAAGCGGAACTCGTGTGGGCGGCGAGATCGTCCTTTTCCACGAGCAGCACCGACAGGCCGCGGCCGGCGGCATCGCGGGCGATGGCCGCGCCGTTGATTCCGCCGCCGACGACGAGAAGGTCGAAGCTTTCCATTGCCGCTTTGTCTGTTAGCCTAGGCGCCGTGGCGGACACCATCCTCGTTATCGACGAAGGCACGACCAGCACTCGAGCGCTGCTGTTCGCGCCGGACGGAACCTGTCTCGACGGCGAGCAGCGCGAGCTTGCCCAGCATTATCCGCGCGCCGGATGGGTTGAACATGATCCGGAGGAGATATGGGAAAGCAGCCTCGCTTGTGCCGGAGCGGTGCTGCAGCGGGCCGGCGGTGCTCATAAAGTCGCGGCGATCGGGATCAGCAACCAGCGCGAAACTCTGGTCTTCTGGAGCCGGAGCAGCGGCCGGGCCCTGGCTCCGGCCATCGTCTGGCAGGATCGTCGGACCGCCGAGATCTGCGCTCGGCTGAAGGAGGAAGGGCACGAGCCTGGCCTTCAGGAGCGGACCGGGCTGCTGCTCGACCCCTATTTCAGCGCCAGCAAGATCGCCTGGGCAATGGCCGAATGGCCGCAGCTTCGAGCGGCAGGCAGCGACCTTGCCATCGGGACCGTCGAAAGCTGGCTCGTTTACCGACTGACCGAGGGGCTTCACGTCTCCGACGCCACCAACGCGTCGAGAACGGCGCTGATGGACATCCGCACCGGTCTGTGGGACTCGGCCCTGCTGGATCTTTTCGACGTTCCGGCGAGCGCTCTTCCGGAGATTGTCGACTGTTCGGGGCGGTTCGGGAAGACGTCCCTGTTCGGCGCCCCGATCCCGATTTGCGGCATGGCCGGAGACCAGCAGGCAGCGGCGATCGGACAGGGCTGCCTCGCGCCGGGCGAGACCAAGGCGACCTTTGGTACCGGCGCCTTTGTCCTGACCCATACCGGTGAGCATGCGCCGATCTCCCGCCATCGCCTTCTTTCGACCGTCGCCTGGCGTCTGAGTGGCGAGACCGCCTATGCACTGGAAGGATCAATCTTCGTCGCCGGGAGCCTCGTCAAATGGCTTCGGGACGATCTCGGCCTGATTGCCAGTTCGGGCGAAACAGAGCGGGTCGCCCGAAGCCTGGCGGATAGCGACGGCGTCCAGATCGTGCCTGCGCTGTGCGGTCTCGGTGCGCCGCATTGGCGGCCGGATTCGCGGGCGGTCATAACGGGGCTGAGCTTTTCAACCGGACGAGCCCATATCGTTCGCGCCGCACTCGAAGCGCAGGCGCATCAGACCCACGATCTGATGACGGCCTTTGCCAGCGATGGAGCCAGGTGGGAGCGCCTGAAAGTCGATGGCGGCATGGTCGCCAACAACTGGATCGCCCAGGATCTTGCGGATGTGCTCGATCTGGCGGTGGAGCGCCCCGCCTTTGTCGAAACGACGGCATTGGGAGCGGCGATGTTAGCCGGCGTCGGCTGCGGGCTGTTCAGCTCGCTCCATGAAGCATCCGCCATGCGGGGTGCAATCGAGCTTTTCGAGCCGAGCATGCCGGCGCAAGTGCGCCAGGCGCGGCTCCAAGGATGGCGCCGAGCCCTCGCTCTCGTCACCGACCAGCCTTGATCCGCCCCGGTGCGATCGGATCGGCTAGCGGCCGATCTTGACCCCGGGCGGCGGAGACGGCGCATCCGCGCCATCGGGTCTTTCCCAGCTGTCGTCGATCATCTTGATGATTGCGGAAAAATCCTTGCCAGCGCCGCCGAGCGATTCCGCGAAGCGGGTATAGAGTTCCTCTGCGCCTGCGCCCATCGGAGTGTAGGCATCGACGCTTTGCGCCGCCTCCATCGCCAGGCGCAGATCCTTCAGCATCAGGGCCGCTGCGAAACCGCCGTCATAGCCGCGGTCAGCAGGGGTGTCCGGCCCGACTCCCGGAACCGGGCAATAGCTGGTCATCGACCAGCATTGGCCGGAAGCCTTGGAGGCGATGTCGAAGAAGGTCTGCGGATTCAGTCCCAGCTTCTGCGCGAGCACGAAGGTCTCGCAGGTGGCGATCATCGACGCGCCGAGCAGCATGTTGTTGCAGATCTTTGCTGCCTGCCCGGAGCCCGGCCCGCCGGCATGAATCACGGCCTTGCCCATCAGCGAGAGGTAGGGCTCGGCGCGCTTGAACGCTTCCTCGGTGCCGCCGACCATGAAGGTGAGCGTGCCGCCTTCCGCCGCGGCGATCCCGCCCGACACCGGCGCATCGACCATCAGATAGCTTTTCGAACGTGCCTTCTCGATCTCTTCGCGGGCAGTCGCGACGTCGATCGTCGAACAGTCCATCAAGATTGCCGTCGAGGGCGCGTGGCCGAGAATGCTGCTTTCATAGACTTCGCGGACATGCTTGCCGGCTGGGAGCATGGTCACCACCGCTTCCGCCTCCTGAACGGCTTCCGCTGCCGAGGCGGCGGGAAGGCAGCCGCGCTCTCTGGCGCGTTCGAGCGCCGGCTCCGAAAGGTCGAAAGCGCGCACGTCATGTCCCGCTTTCGCCAGGTTTGCGGCCATTCCGCCGCCCATATTGCCAAGCCCGATGAATGCGACGCGTGCCATTCTACCTGCCCTTCCACTCCGCCTGCCGCTTGTCGACGAAAGCGGCCATGCCTTCCTTCTGGTCCTCGGTTCCGAACAGGCCGTGGAACAGGCGCCGCTCGAACAGGATGCCTTGCGACAGGCCCGTCTCGAAGGCGGCGTTGACCATTTCCTTGGTGGCGATCGCCGCAAGCGGTGCCATCGACGCGATTGCCTCGGCCGTGGACAACGCCTCCTCGAGCAATCGGTCCGCGGGAACGACCTTCGCGACGAGCCCCGAACGCTCCGCCTCCTGCGCGTCCATCATCCGGCCGGTCAGGCACATCTCCATGGCCTTCGCCTTGCCGATGGCGTGGGTGAGCCGTTGCGAGCCGCCCATTCCGGGGGTCACGCCCAGCTTGATCTCGGGTTGCCCGAATTTTGCGGTGTCGGCGGCGATGATGAAATCGGCCATCATCGCCACTTCGCAGCCGCCCCCGAGCGCATAGCCGGCGACGGCCGCAATCCACGGCTTGCGTGTCGCGGTCACCTTCTCCCATCCGGCGAAGAAGTTGCTCGAATACATCGAAGCAAAGCCCTGATCCGACATTTCCTTGATGTCGGCGCCGGCGGCGAAGGCCTTGTCGTTGCCTGTCAGGACGGCACAGCGCTGGCCCTCGTCGGAGTCGAAGGCGGCAAAGGCGTCGATCAGCTCGGCCAATACCCGGCTGTTGAGGGCGTTGAGCGCTTTCGGCCGGTTGAGCGTCATCAGAGTCACCGCGCCGCGTTGCTCGACCAGGATATTCTCGTAACTCATGACTACCTCTTCATTTCAGGCGCGGACGCGCACATAGCTTCCGGGTGCCGGCTCGATCGCCTTGAGCTTGCCGCTTCCGGGAGTTCGGGCGGGGACCCGATCGACTTTGTCTCGGACGAGCCAAGCCTGCCAATCCGGCCACCAGGATCCGTCGTGCCGGGTCGCACCAGCCATCCATTCTTCGGCGGTCGCCGGCAAGGCTTCGTTGGTCCAGAAACCATGCTTGTTCGCCGACGGCGGGTTGATCACGCCGGCATTGTGGCCGGACCCGCCGAGCAGGAACCTGACAGGCCCTCCCAGCAGCTGGGCACCGTCATAAGTCGCTTCCCAGGAGGAGACATGATCGTCCTTGAGCGAAACCACCATGACCGGAGTCTCGACGGCACCGAGATCGATGGATTCCCCGCCGACCTGGAGGGCACCGCTCATGGTCAGTTTGTTCGATTTGAGGATCTCGCTGACCCAGTCGAGCAGGAACGCTCTGGGGATATGGGCGCCGTCGGCGAACCAGTGGAGAATGTCCGAAGGCGGGGCTTCCCGGTCGAGCAGATAATGGCTCACCACGGAGGACCAGATCAGGTCGTTGGCGCGAACGACGCTGAACAGGGCCTGCAGCTCGCTGGCGGTCATGATCCCGCGGGCGTCGAGGTGACGCTCCATCGCCCTGAGCTGCTCCGGCTCGGCGAAGGTCGCCCACTGGCCCAGGCGCGAGAAGTCGAACAGGGCGCCAATGGTCGTCGCGGAAGCGAGACGCTCGGATTGGCCGCGGGCAGCGAGCAGGGCGGCGAGGATCCCGACCAGGGTCCCGCCCATGCAGAAGCCGAAAGCGTCGACCTCGTGCTCTCCTGTTGCCGCTTCGATCGCGTCGAGCGCGGCTATCGGCCCGAGTTCGAGATAGTCGGCCAAGCCCTTGTCGGCGAGCTCCGGCCCGGGATTGACCCAGGAGATGACGAAGACGGTATGACCCTGCTCGACCAGCCACCGGATCAGGCTTGATCTGGGCTGAAGGTCCAGCAGATAATATTTGTTCACCAGCGGCGGCACGTAGAGAAGCGGACGCCTGTATACCGTCTCTGTCGTCGGCGCATATTGGATGAGCTGCATCAGCGCGTTCTGATAGACGACGCTCCCCGGCGTGGCGGCGATATCCCGGCCCAGTTCGAATTCGGAACCCGTACGCCGCTGCGGAAGCTTGGCTTCGGTGGCGGCATCGGCGAGAAGGTTCGCCAGGCCGGAAAGAAGGCTGATCGATCCGGTGTCGATCGCCTTTCGGATCGCTTCCGGATTGGTGAAGGCGAAGTTGGCCGGCGACAGGGCGCTCAGATAGGCCTGGGTGAAGAAGAGCGCTCGAGTCCGGGTCGCCTCGTCGACGCCTTCCGCCTGTTCGACCAGCTCGGTGGCCTGGCGGCTGGCCAGCAGATAGGCCTGCTTCAAATAATCGAACAGCGGCTCTTCGGACCAGGCCGGGTCGCTGAACCGCCTGTCCCCGCGGTCCGGCGCGACGAGCGGCTCGATCTCGCCGCCGGCTGCCTTTCGCGCGGTACGGCTCCACAACTCCATCCACTCTGCCGCCGCCTTCTGGCTCGCCTGGAGCACGCCGGCAGGATCGGTCCACATCTGCATGGTGAAATCGGCGAAGGCGCGCGCCGGGGCGCTGGGGTCGTAGGAGACGCTGGAAGGGACATTCGCCGCCGATCGCATCGCCTGGAGCGCATTCTCGACGACCCGGCTCCAGGCTTCGGCAAGCTCCGCGGGATCGGGAGCCTTTTCGGGCAGCTTGAAGACTCGGCTGTCGGTCATTCGTTCCTCGCGAGCGGCAGCGGCGACCAGGCCTCATCGGGCGGCAGTGGCGCGAACATCGCTTCCACCATCTCCTCGCTCACCGCCTCCGGCCGGTCAGGCTGCCAACGGGGAGAATTGTCCTTGTCGACCAGCAAGGCGCGAACGCCCTCGGCAAAGTCGGGATGCGCGGAGACCCGGCTGACCAGTCCATATTCCATTTCCATCTCGCCCGCGAAGTCGCGAAGGGCCGCGCTCTTTTCGAGCAATCGAAGCGAGACCTTGCAGGCGGTCGGCGATTTGCGCCGGAGGCTCTCGAGTTCCTTGAGCGCCCACTCCGATCCGTCCGCCTCGAGGTCCGCAAGGACCCCCTCGAGCGTGTCGGCCCGGAACAGACGGAAGATGCGATCCCGATTCTCCTTGATCCGGGCCGGCGGCGGCGCCGCCTGGGCGTGGGCGAGCAGGGCTTCGATTCGATAAGGATCGCGGGCGATATCCGCCTTCAGCTGATCGAGATCTTCGTGGCGAACATAGTGCGTGGCAAGACCCAGAGCGAAACATTCCGCGCCGTCCAGCCGCGCGCCGGTCAGCGCCAGGAACTGGGGCAGTCGTCCGAGCAGTCGGGACAGATGCCAGCCGCCGCCCACGTCGGGAAACAGGCCGATCGAGGTTTCCGGCATGGCGAAGAGGGTGCGATCGGTCGCGACCCGGTAGCGGCAGGGGCGCGAGATTCCGACTCCGCCGCCCATTGTCACCCCATCCATGAAGGCGACGGTCGGCTTCGGATAGGTGAACAGCAGGTGGTTCAGGCGATATTCGTTGAAGAAGAAGGTCCGAGCGGCGGCGCCGGTGCCCTTCGCGCTCTTCGCGATCGTGACCACGTCGCCGCCGGCGCAGAATCCCCGGCCCTCGGCATGGTCGATCAGGACCGCCTCCACGCGCGGCTCGTACAGCCATTCGATCAGCGAGGCGGTCATCGCCAGCACCATGTCGAGGTCCAGGGCGTGAATCGTCTTCGGTCGGTTGAGGCTCAAGCGTCCGGCCGAGCCCTCGACCCGAGAGATGACCGTCTGGGTCATCGCCGCCGTCGCGTCCTCCGTCACTGCCGGATCAGATCCCGGCCGACGATCACGCGCATCACCTGGTTGGTGCCTTCGAGGATCGAGTGGACACGCAGGTCGCGCCAGAAGCGCTCGATCGGATAGTCCATCAGATAGCCGTAGCCGCCATGAAGCTGGAGCGCACAGTCCACCACCGAGGAGCCGGTGTCCGTCGCGAGTCGCTTGGCCATGGCCGCGAACCGGGTCTTGTCCGGCGCATTCTCCGTCACCTTCACTGCGGCGGCGTAGAGCAGCATCCGGGCGGCCTGCAGCTCCGTTTCCATGTCCGCCAGCATGAACTGGGTATTCTGGAAGTCGGCGATCGGTTGCCCGAACTGCTTCCTTTCCTTGGTGTAGCGGACCGCCTCGTCGAGGCAGCGCTGGGCCCCGCCCAGGCTGCAGGCGCCGATGTTGAGCCGCCCCCCATCCAGGCCCATCATCGCGATCCGAAAGCCCTCGCCCTCGCCGCCGACGAGGTTTTCCGCAGGTACTCGAACCTCGTCGAAATTCACCTGGGCGGTCGGCTGCGAATGCCAGCCGAGCTTGCGCTCCTGGGCGCCGAAGCTGACCCCGGGCATGTCCTTTTCGATGACGAGGCAGGAGATGCCTTTCGGCCCTTCCTGACCCGTCCGGACCATGGTGACGTAAAGCTCGTTCTCGCCGCCGCCCGAAATGAAAGCCTTGGACCCGGTGACAACATAATGCTCGCCGTCCTTCACTGCCCGAGTCTTCAAGGCGGCCGCGTCGGAGCCGGAACCTGGTTCGGTCAGGCAATAGGAGCCCATCCGCTCCATGGTCACCATCGACGGGAGATATTTCTCCTTCACCCGCGCCGACCCGAACCGGTCGATCATCCAGCTCGCCATGTTGTGGATCGAGATGAACGCAGAAGTCGAAGGACAGCCATAGGCCATGGCTTCCATGATGAGCGCGGCTTCCAATCGGCCGAGCCCGATCCCGCCGCTCTCCTCCGAGACGTAGATGCTGCCGAAGCCCAGTTCCGCCGCCTTGCGGATGGTCTCGCGCGGGAAGATGTGCTTCTCGTCCCACTCCGCCGCATGGGGGCTGATCTCGGCTTCGGTGAACTGGCGCGCCATCTCCTGGATCTGGCGCTGCTCCTCGGTCAGGTCGAACTGGCTCATTTCTGCTCCGTGGCCGGATCGGCTTCCGGCTCTTGTTCCAGACATCCCTCGCGTTCGGGATGAGCGAAGGCCAGACGGGGAAGCACCCGCTCAAGCGCGGCTGCTTCCCCACCTTGGCTGGTGAAGTTCAGCGTGAACGGCAGCCCTTCTGCATTCGGAACGAAGAGGAAGGCGGGACTATTCTCGTTGCGATCCATCCTGAGCAGATAAAGGTTGCCACCTGAAAGGGTGCGGACCGACTGCCGGTCATCATGAGGACGGGAATACCAGTCTTCGACGACCTCGAACGAAGACTCGCCGCCGGTCACGGCGAACCGGATCTCCCCGACGCTTGGATAGCCTTGGGTGGCATGCTCGCCATCGTTCAGCCGGAGAGTGAAGGCTGAAGCGCAGAGCAGGCCCGGACCCTTCCAGCGCGGCGGCTGCCATCCGCTTGGCGGAACGCTCGCCTGAGCCGTGGCCGTAAGGGCGAAGCTCGCGAGCAGGGCAACGCGGACGATCTCCGTCCTCATCTTTATCCCATCGTTGGAATGACGAAGGCATTTTCGCCGGTCACGCTGCCATCGGGCCAGCGCTGAGTGATCTTCTTGGACTTCGTCCAGAAGCGAACGCCCTCCGGCCCGTGCTGGTCGATGTCGCCGAAGCCGCTCCGCTTCCAGCCGCCGAACGTGTGGTAGGCGACCGGCACCGGGATCGGCACGTTGATCCCGACCATGCCGACATTGACTCGAGCCGCGAACTCGCGCGCGGCATGGCCGTTGCGGGTGAAGATGGCAACGCCATTGCCATATTGATGGTCCGAAGGAAGGCGAAGCGCTTCCTCGAAGCTGTCGGCCCGGACCATCTGCAGGACGGGTCCGAAAATCTCCTCCTGATAGGAGCGGAAATGCGGCTTCACATGATCGAAGAAGGTCGGACCGATGAAGAAGCCTTCCTCATGACCCTGCAGCGAGAAGCCGCGACCGTCGATGACGAGCTCGCCGCCTTCATCGGCGCACATCTGGATGTAGCTTTCGATCCGCTGCTTGTGGGCGGCGTTGATCACCGGCCCATAATGCGCTTCGGCGTCGGTCGAGACTCCGACCCGGAGCTTCTCGATGGCGGGAATCAGAGCTTCGCGAAGTTCGTTCGCGGTCCTTTCACCGACCGGAACGACAACCGGCAGGGCCATGCAGCGCTCGCCGGCCGAGCCAAAGGCAGCGCCGGTCAGGTCGTTCACCACCTGGTCGAGATCGGCGTCCGGCATGACGATGCCGTGATTCTTGGCGCCGCCGAACGCCTGCACTCTTTTGCCGTTCGCGGTGCCGCGGCTGTAGATGTACTGGGCGATGTCCGACGAGCCGACGAAGCTGATCGCCTTGATCTCGTCATGGTCGATGATGGCGTCGACCATTTCCTTGTCGCCGTGAACGACGTTGAGGATGCCGTCCGGAAGCCCGGCTTCCTTCATCAGTTCGGCGAGCCGCACCGGGACCGAGGGGTCCCGCTCCGAAGGCTTCAGGATGAAGGCGTTGCCGCAGGCGATCGCGACTCCGAACATCCACATCGGGATCATCGCCGGGAAGTTGAACGGAGTGATGCCCGCAACGACGCCGAGCGGCTGGCGCATCGAATAGACGTCGATGCCGGGGCCGGCGCCCTGGGTATATTCTCCCTTGAGCGCATGAGGGATTCCGCAGGCGAACTCGATCACTTCGAGGCCCCGCTGGATGTCGCCTTTGGCATCGGCGATCACCTTGCCGTGCTCGGAGGAGAGGAGGAGCGCGAGATCCTCCATATTCTTTTCGACCAGTTCCTTGAACTTGAACATGACCCGTGCCCGCCGCTGCGGGTTGGTCGCCGCCCAGGCCGGAAAGGCGTTGCGGGCCACGGCAACCGCCTGCTCGAGATCGGCCGCGGTGCCGAATCGGACGCGCGCCTGAACGCCGCCATTGTTCGGGTCGAAGATGTCGCCCTGGCGCTCGCCGGACGAATGAGCGGCGCCGCCGATGAAATGGTCGATGTTACGCATGAAAGCAGCCCTTGAGGATCAGTTGTCGTCGTATCGCTTCGGCCGCAGCCCCTAGCCAAGGCGGCGGCGAAATGCCAGTGGACGGGCATGAAGCTGGCTAGTCTCAAGTCCGGCCGCGACGGCCGGTTGGTCGTCGTCAGCGACGATCTCGCCTGGTGCGCGGATGCCGCGCACATTGCGCCGACCCTTCAGGCGGCGCTGGACCATTGGGCGGAAATGGAGCCGCAGCTTCGGCTGCTCGCCCAGGACCTCGCCCACGATGCCATCCCCAAGGAGCGCTTTCACGAGCGGCAGGCCGACGCGCCGCTGCCGCGCGCCTACCAATGGGCCGATGGCTCGGCCTATGTGAATCATGTCGCCCTGGTCCGAAAGGCGCGGGGCGCCGAGATGCCGGAAAGCTTCTGGACCGACCCGCTCATGTACCAGGGCGCCTCGGACGAAATGCTCGCCGCGCGTGATCCCATCCCGCTGCCGGATGAGAGCTGGGGATGCGACCTCGAAGCCGAGATCGTCGTCGTCACCGACGATGTCCCTCGCGGCGTTTCGCGTGAGGACGCGCTCGGTCACATCAAGCTCGTCGGTCTGGTCAACGACGTGTCTCTGCGCAACCTGATTCCGTCCGAACTGGCGAAGGGTTTCGGCTTTCTTCAGTCGAAGCCCGCATCCGCTTTGTCGCCGGTGCTGGTGACTCCGGACGCGCTCGGCGGGGCGTGGCGCGACGGAAAGCTGCATGGCGAACTCAAGGTGGATCTGAACGGTCAGCCGTTCGGCCGCGCCGATGCCGGCGAGGACATGACCTTCGATTTCGGAACCCTGATCGCCCATCTCGCGAAGACCCGGAATCTCGGCGCTGGCTCGATCATCGGCTCGGGCACCGTCTCCAACCGCGACTCGGACGGCGGACCCGGCAAGCCGGTGGGCCGGGGCGGCCGGGGCTATAGCTGCATCGCCGAAGTTCGCACGGTCGAGACGATCCTTGACGGCCAGGCAGCGACGCCCTTCCTCAAGCATGGCGACTCGGTTCGCATCTGGATGGACGGTCCCGAAGGCCATCCGATCTTCGGAGTCATCGAACAGCAGGTCGTTCCCGCCTGAAGCCTTATTCCGCGATATAGCGCCACGGCGCTTCGGGACGGTCGCGCCTCCAGACGGTGAAGAAGGGCAGGCTGTTCGGCCGTCCTTCAGGCACGGGTCCGTTCGCATGGATGGTGCCGATGCTGACGCCGAGGTCGCCGCTGGACGCGACGAAGCTTCGCTCCGTGCTCCACCTCAGCGGGCTCGACGGCTCGTCGGGAAAGTTGGCGGTGACCGATTCGAGGCCGATACTCAGGGTCGGTCCCTGGCCCATGTTCATCGCATCTTCCCGGCCGAACTCGGCGAAGGCGCGGCGGAGGCCGACCTGCTGTGCACGGTCCGAAAAGGCCTGCTCCGCCGCGGCCAGACTATGCTGATGGACGGCGATCTCCGCAGGTTCCAATATCGGGGGAGCGGTGAAGGTCGGCAGCGATGGCGGCAACATGTCGAGCGAAACCTCGCCGGCCGGCCGCACGTTCTGGCGATAGGCCACCACCCGCCAACCCTGCGGGCGCCGGATCCAGTAAGCGAGATATTTCCGCTCCCGCCGTTCCGGATCGCCCGCCGAAAGGCTGAGATAGCCATAGGTGAAGCCGTGGGTTCCGTCGGCCGAAATCCCGCCTCGGATCGGAGTCCAGCGCACTCGCCCCAACCGAAACGCGGGATTGCGTCGGAAGACGGCCATCACCGAATCGCGACCCACGACCTGGCCCATGCCAGGCACCGGCATCACGACCTCCGGATCGAGCATCGGCTCAATTCCGGAAAGCGCATCCGCCGATTCGGCCGCGGCGGCCGAGAAGGCGCGATCGGCGGCGATCAAGGCGTCGACGGCTGCCTGCGGCGCGCGAGCCTGGGCGTTGAGCGGGGCGGCTATCCAGAGGAAGGCGAGCAGAGCGGTGATCACGAGTCGCATGACGGGCAGCTATGGCCGTCAGGAGCGCTGCCGCCGCTTGGCTTCGACCAAGCCCGATCGCGTTTCGATCGAAGTCGTCGAACTTGCGAGTCGCCGCCGACAGGTTCATCCACGTCGTCATGAAGAAACTGCTGGTCTCGCTCGCCGCTTTGTCCCTCCTTGTGCCGGCGGCCGGCGCGCAGCGAACAGGCCAGCCAGCGGCGCCGGCGAGCCTTCGTCAGCTCGCGGATCAGGTTTCGGAGGAGCGGCTCAAGGCTTCGGTCGAACGCCTGGTGGGTTTCGGCACACGTCACACGCTGTCGTCGCGCGATCATCCGACTCGCGGGATCGGGGCGGCCTTGCGCTGGACCGAGGAGGAATTTCGTCGCTACTCGCGTGACTGCGGCGGCTGCCTGCAGGTCGTGCGCACCGGCGACACGGTCACCGGCCGGCGGATCCCGAACCCCACTCTGGTCGAAGACGTGGTCGCCATCCAGCGCGGGACCGAGCGGCCCGACCAGGTGGTGATCATCACCGGTCATATCGACAGCCGAGTTTCTGACGTGATGAACGCCACCGCCGACTCGCCGGGCGCCAATGACGACGGCTCCGGCACCGCCGCGGTGATGGAGGCGGCGCGGGTGCTGTCCCGACATCGCTTCCCGGCGACGATCGTCTACGCGGCGCTGTCCGGAGAGGAGCAGGGCCTCTATGGTGGCAGAATCCTCGCCGACTATGCCCGGGCCCAGGGCTGGCAGGTGATCGCCAACCTCAACAACGACATTATCGGCAACAGCTGCGGCTCCGACGGCGTCTGTGACGACGACCATGTCCGGGTCTTCTCGGAAGGGCCACGCTGGCAGGGGCGCGAGGACCTCGCGGCGCGGCAGCGGAGCCTCGGCGGCGAAAATGATTCGCCGTCCCGCAACCTGTCGCGGTTCCTCGTCTCGCTGGCCGAGGAGCTCAGCCTCGGCCTCGATGTCCGCCAGATCTGGCGCAACGATCGCTTCGGCCGCGGTGGCGACCACACCGAGTTCCTCAATGCCGGTTTCCCCGCGGTGCGCTTCTCGGTCGCGGTCGAGAATTACAATCACCAGCACCAGGACCTTCGAACCGAGAATGGCGTCGAATATGGCGATACCGTCGACAAGATGGATTTCCCTTATCTGCGCAAGGTGACGGCTCTCAACGTTGCAGCCCTTGCGGCCATCGCTCGTGCGCCCATGCCTCCGGAACCGATGGTAGAGGGGGCGGTCTCGACCGACACGACCCTGGGCTGGGAAGCCGTCCCAGGCGCCGAGGCCTATGTCGTGCGCTGGCGGCGGACCAACGCAGCCGACTGGCAGCATGGCATGCGTGTCACCAGTCCGGGCGCCGTCCTGCCCGGCGTCCGAGTCGACGACTGGATCTTCGGCGTCTCTTCCGTCTCCGCCGACGGCTCTGAAAGCCCGGTTGCATCCGCCGTGCCCGGTGGTGCGTTCCGTCCCTACACTCCACCTCCGCCGGCGCAGCATTAGGAGCTATGGCCAGAAGTTCAGCCAAGGGCGGCATGCCCAGCCGCCAGCAGATCCTCGATTTCATCGCTTCGTCGGATGAGCCGGCGGGCAAGCGCGAGATCGCCCGCGCCTTCGGCCTCAAGGGCCAGGACAAGATCACTCTGAAGCAACTGCTGCGCGACATGGGCGACGAGGGCCTGATCGATGCCGGCCCAGGCCGCGCCTTTCACAGGATGGGCGGGGTGCCAAAGGTCACGGTTCTCCGCGTCGTCGACGTCGACGAAAGCGGCCGCGCCTGGGCAATTCCGGAGCGGTGGGAAGCGGAAGGGCAGCCGCCGCGTTTGCGTGTAATGGAGCGCAAGGGCCGGGGAAGTGCTCTGGCGGTCGGCGACCGTATCCTGTCACGAACCGAAGAAGGCCGTGACGGCTGGATCGCCCACCCGATGAAGAAGCTGCTCAAGGGCAGCGAACTCGTCCTGGGCGTGGTTCATCAGGAAGGCACCAATTTCTGGCTTCGCCCGGTCGAGAAAAAAGAAAGGCGGGAACTGCCCATTTCGGACCTCGGCGACGCGGGGCCGGGCGATCTCGTCCTTGCCGAGAAGACCGGCCGGCCGCCGCGGCTGTCGGCGCGGGTCGACACGACGCTCGGAGATCCGTTTGCGCCCCGCAGTTTCAGCCTGATCGCGATCCACAAGCACGAGATCCCGCATCAATTCCCCGACAGCGTCATTGCGGAGGCTGAGCGCGTTTCGAAGCAGGAGCTGGGCGAGCGCGAGGATCTCACCCACATCCCGATCGTGGCGATCGATCCGGCCGATGCGCGCGATCATGACGACGCCGTCTGGGCCGCTGCCGACGAGGATCCGGCCAATCCGGGCGGATGGAAGGCAATCGTCGCGATCGCCGACGTCAGCTTCTACGTCCGTCCCGGTTCGGCGCTCGACAAGGAGGCCCGCAAGCGCGGCAACAGCGTCTATTTCCCGGATCGCGTCGTGCCGATGCTCCCGGAGATCCTGTCCGCCGAAATCTGCTCGCTCAAGGAAGGGGAGGATCGCGCCGCTTTGGCCTGTCACCTGCAGGTGACGAAGGACGGCCAGCTCAAGGCGTGGCGATTCAGCCGAGCCCGAGTCCGGATCGCGGCCAACATCGCCTATGAAGATGCTCAGGCGGCGATCGATGCGCTTTCTTCGGCCGGGATAGCCAAGGGGGAGACAATCGACCCGGTCGAAGTCTCTTCCTCCCCCTGTTCGATGCCGGAGATCGAGGCCGCGCCGCCGGCAGATCCGGGGATCGTGGAATCGACTCTTCGGCCGCTATGGGATTGCTGGAGCGCCATGTATGCGGCGCGCGGCAAGCGGGCGCCACTGGAGCTGGATTTGCCGGAGCGCCGGGTGATGCTTGACGAGAAGGGCCGGATCACCTCGGTTGCACCGCGTGAGCGGCTCGATGCCCACAAGCTGATCGAAGATTATATGATCGCCGCCAATGTCGCCGCGGCCAAGGCTCTGGAAGCGAAGAAGGCGCCGGTCATGTATCGGGTTCACGAGCCGCCAAGCCGCGAGAAGCTGGTGGCGCTCAAGGATTATCTCAAGACCTTCAACATCGAATTCGCGCTCGGCCAGGTAGTCCGCCCCGCCACCTTCAATCGGATCATCGAACGGATCGGCGAGGCCGATTTCCGGCCGCAGATCATGGAGCAGATCCTTCGTACCCAGACGCAAGCCTATTATGGCCCGCAGAATCACGGCCATTTCGGGCTGGCGCTCGGCTCCTATGCGCATTTCACCTCGCCCATCCGGCGCTATGCCGACCTGGTCGTCCACCGCTCGCTGGTGCGCGCTTTCCGACTCGGCGATGGCGGCCTCACCGACGAGGAGGCGGCGGCAATGGAAGTAACGGGCGAGCTCATCTCCAACCTCGAGCGGCGCGCCATGATCGCCGAGCGCGAGACTCTGGACCGCTACGTTGCCGCCTACCTCGCCGAGCATGTCGGAGCTTTGGTCCCCTGCCGGATCACCGGAGTCCAGCCATTCGGCTTCTTCGCGACGGTCGAGGAACTGGGCGGGGACGGTCTTGTGCCGGTCGGCACCCTCGCCCACGATTATTTCCGCTATGACGAGTCGAGCCAGACCCTGACGGGAGACGAAAGCGGCGAAACCTATGCGCTCGGCCAGCGGCTGACCTTGCGGCTGGCGGAAGCCGATCCGGTCAGCGGCAGCTTGCGTTTCGAGCTGCCGGACTCTCCCAAGGGCGTCGGGCGGCCAGGCCGGGTTCGCGACGGTCGCCGCGGCGAGGGCAAGGAACGCCAGCGGGTGCAGGGCAAACGCGGCCGCCCCGCGAACATCCGCCACCAGGGCAAGCGCCGATGAGCGGGCGGCCCGTCCTTCGGCTGCACCCGGCGGTACGTGACGATATCGGCGATCTCGTCACTCGACGACCGATCCCGGGACCCGCGATCGACCATCTGGACCCCTTCCTCTTCCTGAACCATCACGGGCCGCAGGTTTACCCGCCGAACAATCGCGGTCTGCCGTTCGGGCCGCACCCCCATCGCGGCTTCGAAACGGTCACCTTCATCGTCTCCGGAGAGCTCGCCCATCGCGACAGCGGCGGGCATGAGAGCGTGATCCATGCCGGCGGCGTTCAGTGGATGACGGCCGGTCGCGGTCTCGTCCATGCCGAGCTCTCGCCGGAGATGTTCAAACAGCGCGGCGGACCGCTGGAAATCCTTCAGCTCTGGGTCAACCTGCCCGGCCGGCTCAAGATGACGGAGCCGGCCTATGTCGGGCTGGAAGCCGGCGACATGCCAAGCCTTTCGACCGCCGACGGCAACGGTTCGGTCCAGCTGGTGTCCGGCCGCTTTCAGGGCACGGAAGGGCCGGTTCGGCCGCTTACCGACATCGAGCTGATGCTCATCGACCTTGAGCCCGATGCTCGGGCGGAACTTGCCGCCCCTGCGGGGAAGGCAGTCTTCCTGTACGTGATCGCCGGAGCTGCCCGGGTCGGAGGCGTGCCGGTGCTCCAGCATCATCTTGTCGAACTCGGGAACGGTGACTCGGTCAGTATCTCCGCGGACGGCCGGAAGACCAAGATCCTTTTCGGCCTCGGCACACCGTTCGATGAGCCGATCGTCGCCCACGGGCCCTTCGTGATGAACAGTCGCGAGGAGATCATGGAGGCGATCGCCGACTACCAGGCCGGGCGCCTGGGGAGCCTCTGACGGTCATGAGCCTGATGGTACGGAGAGCATAGGACGAACCGAGGAGGGAGAAGTGGCGCAACATCCCTACGATATCGCGATCCTCGTCGGCAGCCTGCGTCGGGAAAGCATCAATCGCAAGGTGGCGCGGTCGCTCTGTGCGCTCGCCGGCGATCGACTCGATTGCCGGATCGTCGAGATCGGCGATCTCCCACTCTACAACCAGGACTATGATCCGGACTCTCCGGCTCCCTATGGCCGCTTCCGGGACGAGATCCGCTCGGCCGACGGCGTGCTGTTCGTCACTCCCGAATATAATCGCGGTGTTCCCGGCGTCCTCAAGAATGCCATCGACGTCGGATCCCGGCCGTACGGCCAGAGCGTCTGGAACCAGAAACCGGCGGCGATCGTCAGCGTGTCGCCCGGCAGCATCGGGGGATTCGGCGCCAACCATCAGCTTCGGCAGTCATGCGTCTTCCTGAACATGCCGGTGATGCAGCATCCCGAAGCCTATCTGGGCCGGGTCGGCGACGACAGCTTCGATTCCGAGGGCTGCCTCAAGGAAGGCCCGCTCAGGGACATCGTCCTTGGCCTTGCCGGTGCCTTTGCCGACTGGGTGCACCTGATTCACGAATCGAGGGCCCTGCTTGCGTCGCGCTAGCCTGCGGTAACCTTTTCGGAGCAAAAGTGTCACGAATCCGCCATTTTCGGCAAAGTCGCCGTTAACCATTCCGCGGCTAGGGGGCCGGTCAGGAGGACGGCAATGGCACCATTCGATTTCGGCTTGAAGGTTTCGGCTCCCACGAGGCGGCGCGACGCCGACGATGGAGCGGCGGCCTTCGCCGAGCCGGCCGAAGCGATTCGTGAAGCCACTCCGCTACCGGAGGCGATCGAAGCCTTTCGCCGCAATCCCGATGCCCGTTTCCTCGCCGTCGTGGACAGGGACCGCCGCCCCTTGGGCGCAGTTCACGAGCGGGTCGTGCGCGACCTGCTGTTCAGTCCATTCGGCCATGCTTTGCTTGCCAATCCGGGTTGTCGCTGGACTCTTGCCGAGCTGATCCAGCCGTGTCCCGTCATAGAGGCGGATGCTCCGATCGAGTCGCTGATCGCCGCTCATGACGGAGCCGGCGCTGCCGAAGGACTGATCCTGACCCGAAACGGCCGCTATTGCGGGCTGCTCCCGAGCCAGAAGCTGCTTGCGCTTGCCGCAGAGCGCGAGCGTCGGATCCAGGCGCGCAAGGTGGCCGATGCCGAGGCGGCGATCGCTCGGGCGAGCGCCTTGCGCGCCGCCTTCGGCCGTTTCCAGGCGGATGCCGTCGCCTTCAGCGAAGCGCTGGCCGGAGCCGCCGCTCAGATCCGCGAGACGGCGAGCGGTGTAGCCGAGCGAGCCGAAATGAACCAGATGCAGGCCGCTCAGGTCGCTTCCGCTTCGACCCAGAGCGCCGACGGTATCGCGGAGGTGGCGATCAGCAGCACCGAGCTCGCACGCCAGAGCCGGATCATCGAGGGCCGGGCAGCGGAGGCCAAGACCGCCGTCGAACAGGCGGTCCGCCATGTAGCCCGCGGAGCGGAGAAAGCGCGCGGCCTGATCGATGCGACGGAAGCCATCGAGAGCATCGTCGGAGTCATTTCGGAGATCGCCGCGAGGGTGAACATGCTTGCGATCAACGCAACCATCGAGGCGGCCAGGGCCGGCCCTGCGGGCCGAAGCTTCGCCGTCGTCGCCGGGGAGGTGAAGTCGTTGGCGGGAAAAGTGGGCGCGGCAGCCGGCCAGATCGAGGCGCAGATCCGATCGGTCCGAAGCGCCGCCACCGAGAGCGCCGCCGTCAATTCTGCTATCGAAGGGGTGGTGGTTTCACTCGATGGAGTCGCTTCGGGGATCCGGGAGTCCGTCGTCAGCCAGTCCGAAGCGACGGCGCTCATCGCCGCCAATGTCGAGCAATGTGCGCTGGCGAGCGCGAGCATCTCTTCTCACATTGCCGAAATGAGCGAACGGGCGACGGCCGCGGGACAGATGTCGCTCCGCCTCGGCGACGTCGCCGAGGACCTCAACCGGCGCGCCGACGCCCTTCGCGATCGCGTCGACAGCTTCCTTTTCGAAGTTCAGGCGGCCTGATCCCACTCTGTAACAATCGAAACACTTTTCCGGGCTGAGCGCCATCGCTCTGAAACGCGTCGATCCCACAGGGCGCCGACCGCCACCGTCTCGGCGGCAAGGAAGATTGAGGAACGGCGCTCCGTGCGCCGGCCGGGGAGATCGTGAAAATGCGCAAGCTGCTGCGCTGGATCGGCTATGCCGTTGGCGCCATATTGGTGCTCTTGCTGGTTTTTGCGGCCTGGGTGTGGATCGCCTCGGCCCGCGTGCTCGGCCAGACCCAGGAGGCTGAAGCCGAGCGGCTTCCACGGCCGACGGCGGCGCAGCTTGCCGATGCCGGACGTCAGGCGCGGATCCTCGGCTGCGTCAGCTGCCACGGCGAAGGGCTGCGGGGCCGACTCATGTTCGATGGCGGTCCGTTCGCGAAGGTCTGGGCGCCAAACCTCACCCAGGTCGCCGCCCGGGCGACCGACCAGCAACTGGCGCAGGGCATTCGCCAGGGCATCGGCTATGACGGACGCCCGCTCTTTGTCATGCCCTCGCCGATGTATTCGCGCCTATCCGATCAGGAGGTTGCGGCGCTGATCGCCTGGATCCGAAGCCAGCCACGTGACTCCGCCGATGTGTCGCCGATCCAGTGGGGGCCGGTCGGCCGAGTCCTCCTCGCGCTGGGCAGAGTCCCTTCCGCCAACCAGCGGATCGAGGAATTTCGGGTGCGCCAGCCTTATGACACCGGCGCGCAGCACGCCGCCGGCCGCCGGCTCGCCGCCAATGTCTGCAGCGAGTGCCACGGCGCCGATTTGGGCGGTGGGCAGCCTGCGCCGGATGTCCATGCCCCCGGCCTTTCCATCGTCGGTGCCTATGATTCCGAACAGTTCCGTCGGCTGATGCGGACCGGGGCCAGCCCAAGCGGGCGCGATCTCGGCCTGATGCGCGAAATCGCCCAAAACGACACTCGTCACCTCACCGACTCCGAGATCGCCCAGATCTACGATTATCTTCGCGCCCGTGCCGAGCGCGTCCAGGACCCGGCAATCGAGCGGTAGGGATGGCTTGAGCCTGCGAGCCGCCGAGGCGGTCGACTAGAGCTTCGGCAGGGTCACGCCGCGCTGTCCCATATATTTGCCGGCCCGGTCGGCATAGCTCACCTCACAGGGTTCGTTACCCTGAAGGAAGAGGAACTGGCAGGCACCTTCATTGGCATAGACCTTAGCGGGAAGCGGCGTCGTGTTGGAAAATTCCAGCGTGACATGGCCTTCCCAGCCGGGCTCCAGCGGAGTCACGTTCACGATGATGCCGCAGCGGGCATAGGTCGACTTGCCGAGGCAGATGACGAGCACGTCACGAGGGATCCGGAAATATTCCACCGTTCGGGCGAGGGCGAAGCTGTTGGGCGGAATGATGCACACGTCAGTCTTGCGATCGACGAAGCTGTTCTGGGCGAAGTCCTTCGGGTCGACGATGGCATTGTCGACATTGGTGAAGATCTTGAACTCGTCCGCGACCCGAGCGTCGTAGCCATAGGAGGAAAGGCCGTAGCTGATGCAGTTTTCGCGTCGCTGCGCCTCGACGAACGGTTCGATCATCGCCTCGCCCAAAGCGCGTTCGCGAATCCAGCGATCCGACATGATGGCCACTAACGCTGCCCTCCCGATATCAGCCGGCCGCCACAACCGGTGAGCTCGCGGCCGCTCAAGCGCACCCGGACCCGATCTTCGAAATGCTGACCTCCTGGGGCGCGGCAAGGACCGGGCCTGGCTTCGATCTCAATCACCTGCGTCCCTTCTCCCGACTCCCAGATCCTTGCGCCGTCGATGGTTCTCGGCAGAGTTCGCGGCCAGACGGCTTCCTGGCTCTCCCCGGCGCGATCGCCGATCCTCAGAACGATCCGGTCGTCCCCGATCACGATCATCCAGAACGGGTCCTGCCCGAGAGCATTGTAGCGGACATTCTCGACCGGCGCGTAGGGAGCCGATCGAGAGGCCTGGCAACCGGCGAGGACCAAAAGCGGCACGACGAGGGCGTAAGACTTCATCAGCTCGTGGATGCGTGTCCGGAGCCGGACGAGTCAACCGCCGTGGTCGACTGCTTGATGTGCAGAACGCAGATCAGGGTGAACAGCCGCCGGGCCGTGTCGAAGTCCATGCGGACTTTCCCGTCCAGACAGTCGATGAGAAGTTCGGCCGCCTCGTTATGAAGCCCGCGCCGAGCCATGTCGATCGCTTCGATTCCGTGCGGATGCTCGGACCGAACCGCTTTGAAATAGCTTTCGCAGATCGCGAAATAGTCCCGGATCGGCCGGCGGAACCGAGTCAGCCCCATCCGGATCGTGTCGAGCGCAGCCCCGTTCTCGTCCATCAGGTCAATGGCAAGTCGGCTTTCCTCGACCCGAAGTCTCACCCGGTAAGGACCATCATGGCCGACCGCTTCGAACCGATTACCCTCGAGCAGGTCGAAAATCGCCACCCGCCGCTCATGCTCGATATCGGCGTTGCGCTTCAGAATCGAGCGTTCGTCCAGCTCGATATCGATGATCCTCGGCTCGCCCACGGGAGGGTGTTAGCGGCTGCGGCAACGCTTATCCACATCAGTTCCACAGACTTGCTGGCTTGAGTGCTCGGGCCGAAAGGTCCAATGAATCCCCACATGGTTCAAACGCTTGCCCTGATCGAGACTCCCGCAGCGCCCACTCAGGCGCTTCCACACAATATCGAGGCCGAGGCCGCCCTTCTGGGCGCTCTGATGATCGACAACCGCCTTGCCGAGGACATCCAGCTCAAGCTCAAGCCGGACCATTTCTTCGAACCGCTGCACGGGCGGATCTACGAGCAGATATTGCGTCTGCTCGACCGGAACATGATCGCGAACCCGGTCACTCTTCGGCCCCTGTTCGAAGCCGACGAGCAGATGAAGGAGCTGGGCGGCCCCGCTTATCTCGCTCAGCTAACCGGAAGCGGGGCGGCAATCATCGGCGCCCGCGACTTTGCCGAGCAGATCTACGATCTCGCGCTGCTTCGCGCGCTTGTCGGGGTCGGCCGGGAAATGGTGGAAAAGGCGCTCGATACGAGCGAGGAGGTGCAGCCCAAGGCCCAGATCGAGGCCGCCGAGGCGGCGCTCTATCGGGTGGCCGAGGAAGGGGGAGGCGAAGGCTCGGTCAAGAGCTTCGCCCAGGCCACCCGATTGGCCGTGCAGATGGCGGAAAAGGCGCTGAACTCCGGTGGCGGGCTGTCCGGGGTCACGACGGGGCTGGACGGAGTCAATTCGAAGACCGGTGGTCTCCACCACTCGGACCTGGTCATCCTTGCCGGGCGTCCCGGAATGGGCAAGACCGCGCTTGCGACCAACATCGCCTTCAACGCGGCTCGACGCTGGGTTCGTGAGGAAGAGGATGGAATCCCGCCGCAGAAGCGCGCCGGAGCCGGAGTCGCCTTCTTCAGCCTTGAGATGTCGGCCGATCAGCTGGCGACCCGAATTCTCGCCGAACAGTCGGGAATCAGTTCCGAAGCCCTTCGAATGGGCAAGATCAGCCAGCTCGATTTCCGCAATCTCGCTCGCGCCGCCGCCGAGCTGGAAACTCTGCCATTCTATATCGACGACACGCCCGGCCTGACGATCGCCGCCCTTCGCACAAGGGCTCGGCGGATGAAGCGTCAGCGGGGGATCGGGCTCGTCGTCGTCGACTATCTGCAGCTGCTTCAGGGGACGGGAAAAGGCAGCTCCGGCGACAATCGGGTCCAGGAGATTTCGGAGATCAGCCGGGGGCTCAAGACTCTCGCGAAGGAGCTGGGAGTGCCGGTTCTGGCGCTGTCGCAGCTCAGCCGCGCCGTCGAGCAGCGCGAAGACAAGCGTCCCCAGCTTTCCGATCTTCGCGAGTCGGGCTCGATCGAGCAGGACGCCGACATGGTCTGGTTCGTCTATCGCGAAGAATATTATCTCGCGGCCAAGCAGCCTGCGGACGACCATCCCGAATTCCCGAAGTGGCAGGAGGAGATGGCGCGCGCTTACGGTCTCGCGGAGATGATCGTCGCCAAGCAGCGTCACGGCGCAACGGGCAAGGTGAGGCTGCGTTTCGACGCCAAGATCACCCGCTTCAGCGACTATGCCGATTCCGACTATCTGCCGGAAGTGCGGGGCTGAGCCGCCGAACTTGCCTTCCTCGAAGCGCCTGCTAGCCCTGTCCGAAACGACGGAGGGGTGAGAATGGCAGTCCGCTGGAAGCTGTTGGCAGGAGCATTGCTGGTGAGCGTAGCCGGAATCGGAATGGCCCAGACTTCGGAATCGGCGGCGACGGCCGCGGCAGACGATCCCTATGTCTGGCTTGAGGAGATTGAGGGCGAGCGGGCACTCGCCTGGGCGCGCAATGAAAATGAGCGCACTCTCGGCGAGCTCCAGGCCGATCCACGTTACCAGCAATTCCATGATCGGGCGCTGGAGATACTTCAGGCACGCGACCGCATCCCGCTCGTGTCGATCCGGCCCTCAGGACTCTACAATTTCTGGCAGGACTCGGAGCATGTTCGCGGCATTGTTCGTCGAACCAATCTGCAAAGCTATCGCAGTGCCGATCCCGAATGGGAGACGGTGCTCGACATCGATGCGCTCGCCCGCGAGGAAAATGCGAACTGGGTCTATCAGGGAATGGCTTGCCTTCCGCCCGAGGAACGGCGCTGCCTTGTGATTCTCTCCGATGGCGGACGCGATGCCAATTTCGTCCGGGAATTCGATCTCGTCGAACGAAGGTTCGTGCCGGGAGGGTTCAGCCTTCCCGAAGGCAAGCAGAATGTCGCCTGGGTCGATCAGGACACGATCCTCATCGCCCGCGACTTCGGCGAAGGCACGATGTCCACATCAGGCTATCCGATCACCATCCGCCGCCTCCGGCGCGGGCAGCCACTGGACCAGGCGGAAGAGCTGTTCCGTGGCCGTCCCGAGGATGTGCGGGTCTTCCCGCTGGTGCTTCGCGATTCCGCCGGGCGGGTCCATGCCGTCGGTGCCGGGCGGTCGGTGAGCTTCTTCGAAAATGAGTGGACCTTGTTCACCCCGAACGGGAACGTGGTTCTGCCAATTCCGCGCAAGGCTTCGCCGGCCGGAATCGTCGATGGGCGGCTCCTCGTGTCGCTTGACGAGGCCTGGGAAGCGGCCCCGAACCTGCGCTTCGCCCCAGATTCCATCGTTTCCTACGATCTCGAAGAATGGAAGCGGAATCCCAGGGGAGCGAGGCCGAGCCTCGTCTGGGCGCCGGGACCGCGCCAGACCCTTTCCGGGATCGCGACCACCCGCAACGCGTTGATCATCAACTCGCTCGACAATGTGCGCGGGCGCGCCTCGATCTGGAATTACGAGAACGGCACCTGGCGCAGCCGGCCGGTCGCACTCCCCCAGAATGCAAGCATCGCCATCGCTGCCGCGTCGGACGAGGACGATCTGGCGATGTTCTCCGTCACCGACTTCCTCGAGCCCAGCTCGCTCTATCTCCTGGATGCGTCCGGCGATGGCCAACCGGAGCGGATCAAGACGACCCCTCCGCGGTTCGACGCGTCGAACCACCTCGTCGAGCAGTTCGAGGCGACTTCGCGCGACGGGACGAAGATCCCCTATTTCCTGATCCGCCCTCGAAATGCGCGGATGGACGGGTCCACGCCGACCCTGCTCTACGGCTATGGTGGATTCCAGAACGCGCTCAAGCCGGCCTATCTCGGCACCACCGGGCGGCTGTGGCTCGAACAGGGCAATGCCTGGGTCGTCGCCAATCTGCGCGGCGGCGGGGAGTTCGGTCCTGAATGGCACCAGGCAGCCCAGGGCGCGAACAAGCAGCGTACCTGGGACGATTATATCGCCGTCGCCGAGGACCTGATCCGTCGGCGCATAACCAGTCCGCAGCGTCTCGGCGTGATCGGAGGAAGCCAGGGCGGGCTGCTGGTCGGAACCGCCATCACTCAGCGGCCGGATCTGTTCAACGCGGCGATCATCCAGGTGCCGCTGTTCGACATGATGCGCTATCACCTGCTTGGCGCGGGCGCTTCGTGGATCGGCGAATATGGCGATCCCCGAATTGCCGAGCAGCGCGCATGGATCGAACGCTACTCGCCTTACCAGTTGCTCAGGCCCGGAGTGACCTATCCGACGCCGTTCATTCACACTTCGACGGCGGACGACCGGGTTCACCCGGCGCACGGCCGAAAGGCTGCTGCCCGGCTCGCCGAGCTTGGACAGCCCTATTATTATTACGAGAACATGCAGGGTGGCCATTCCGCGGCGGCCAACCTTCAGGAAACGGCCCGGCGACTGGCGCTTGAATTCACCTATGCGTCGCGGCGGCTGGCTGACTGAAAATGCTCCGTGAGGCCGGGCGGTTCTGCGCCGGGCCTCAACCTTCGATATTGCCCGGTACGGTCGGATCGGCGAGGCCGATACCGATCGTCGCCCGGGCATTTTCGGATTCCGAGCTGGTGACCGGATAGGCGCAATAATCGGCGGCATAATAAGCGCTCGGCCGATGATTGCCTGAAAGCCCGATGCCGCCGAACGGCGCCTTGGAAGGAGCGCCGTTCGTCGGACTGTTCCAGTTGATCACCCCGGCGCGAATGTTCGCCCAGAATCGGTCGTAAAGCTCGGGCGAGCCGCCGATCAGCGAAGCCGAGAGACCATAGCGGGTGGCGTTCGCCTCCGCGAGCGCGGAATCGAAATCGGGGACCCGGATCACCTGGAGGACCGGCCCGAACAGCTCCGAATCCGATCGCCGCTCCACGTCGGTTACGTCGATGATCGCCGGAGTGAGGAAAGGTCGATCGTCATTGGGTCGATCCAGCCGGCGGATGGCGCGGCCTCCCCGACCCATCAGCTCGAGAAAGGCATCCTGAAGCTGATCGGCCGCTCCATTGTCGATCACCGGGCCCATGAAGGGCGGGGGATCGGCGTGCGGATGGTCGACGATGATCCGATCGACGATCTGAGTGATCGCATCGATCAGATCGGAATGGGCGCCGTCCTTGACGATCAGCCGCCGAGCCGCCGTGCAGCGCTGGCCCGCGCTCAGATAGGCCGACTGGACGGTCATCGCCGCCGCCGCGTGCAGATCCCTTGAATCCCACACCACCAGGGGATTGTTGCCGCCCATCTCCAGCGCCAGGATCTTGTGCGGTGTTTCGGCGAACTGTCGGTGGAGCGCCAGCCCGGCGCGAGCCGAACCGGTAAACAGCAGTCCATCAAGACCGGCATTCGCCGCGAGCGCCTTTCCCACTTCCGGGCCGCCCTGCACCACTCGAACGACGTCCTCGGGGACGCCTGCCTCGTGGAAGAGCTTGACGAGATACTCGCCGACAGCCGGAGTCTTTTCGCTTGGCTTGAAGACGATCGCATTGCCCGCGATCAGTGCGGGGACGATATGGCCGTTGGGCAGGTGCGCCGGAAAATTGTAAGGGCCGAGTACGGCGAGAACGCCATGGGGCTTGTGGCGAACCGCGACGCGTGCACCCAACGCGCCTTCGAGCCGACGTTGAGAGGTACGCTCGGCATAGGCGGCCACCGAAATGTCGACCTTGTTGACGACGGCCTCGACTTCCGTCCGCGCTTCCCAGAGCGGCTTGCCCGTTTCCCGGGCAATCAGGTCGGCGAATGGTTCGAGACGGCTTCGAGCCAGATTGGCGAAGCGCCGAAGAGTCTCGACCCGGACTGCCAGCGGTCGTGCCGCCCACCCGGCCCAGGCGGCGCGCGCTGCAGCCACTTCGGCTTCCGGATCGCCGACAGTGCCTGTCCAAAGAGTCGCGCCGGTCGCGGGTTCGATCGAGGTGAGCGTCTGAGACACGGACGCACTCATGCCGGGCGGCACGGAATTTTCAAGCACTGCCGCGCAATCCCGTCCGCATCGCTTCGCCCATGCGCCTGACGGCCGCGACTTTCTCGTGCAGCGCGGACCAGTCGTCAGCTTCGTCGATCCGACTCCAGATCGCCTCGACCTCGTCGATATGCATCGAACAGGGCCGCTCGTCGCTCCAATAGGGGTGATCGAGCGCCCCGGCGGCTGGGGCATAGTCGCCGACCAGGCGCCGGAACTCGGCAAAGGTATCTGCCTGATAGGCCTCATCCGCCGGCGACGGAGCTCGCCGTCGACCGCTTCGCCAGTCGAAGAAGAAGCGGTCGATTTCCACGCTCTTCGTCGCAAGCGCCGACTCCATCGCGACGATCAGGTCCATGTCCCGGCTGAAGTCCGTCGGAAGGATTGCAAGCCGCCCGAACAGGGCGTCGCGCAGCGCTTCCTGGAAGCGGTTCGGGAAGCTTTCCAGCACCGGCGTCAGCGCTTCGGCTGAGGCGAGGCTTCGCAACGACAGGGCTAGCTGAACCAGGTCCCAGTGGATCGCCTCCGGCTGCCGACCGAACGAATAAAGACCCGCATGATCGAAATAGGCAGCGGTGAAATGCCCGTCCCAGAATGGCGTCCAGCGCCACGGTCCGTAGTCGAAGCTCTCCGCGGTGACGTTGATATTGTCGCTGTTGAGCACGCCATGAACGAAGCCCGCGGCGATATAGGAGGCGGCGAGCCGGGCCGTGCCCGACGTGACATGGTCGAGCAGACGCTGCGGCGCCTCGTCGCCGGCTTCCTCTTCCCCGAAATAATGGCGAAGGCAATATCGCGTCAGGGTCGCGATTTCGTCGCTCTGACCCAGATGAGCGAGGCGCTGAAACGTGCCGATCCGTATATGCCCGTGGCTGAGCCGCACGAGCACGGCCGAGCGCGTCGGCGAGGGTTCGTCGTTGCGTTCGAGCGGCTCGCCCGTCTCGATCAGCGAGAACGTCTTGCTGGTTTCGACGCCGAGGGCTTCAAGCATCTCGGTCGCGAGTATCTCGCGGACTCCGCCCTTGAGAGTCAGCCGACCGTCGCCGAAGCGGCTGTACGGCGTCTGCCCGGATCCCTTGGTTCCGAGGTCGAGCAGCCGTCCCGACCCGTCACGCAGCTGCGCGAACAGGAAACCGCGGCCGTCGCCAATGTCCGGATTGTAGACCCGAAACTGGTGGCCGTGATAACGGAGCGCCAGTGGCTCGGCCAGGTTGTCGGGCAGAGGCTCGAAGCGAGCGAAGTGGCGGATCCACTGCGGCTCGTCGAGATCGCCGAGGCCGACCGCAGGCGACCAGCGGTCGTTCCGGAACCTGAGAATCGTCCGGGGGAAATCGGCCGGTCGCACCGGATCGTAAAATTCCCCGCCAAGTTCGAGGATGACCCGCTCGGGGCGGTAGATTCCTGGTTCCGGGAGGAATGCCATTCAGTGACAAGCCCTAACCATCCTTCCGGTTCCTGGCTATCGGCTTCCGCCAATCGCCGCAGTGCCATTGCCCTCGCTTCCTTTCTGCCGATAAGGCGCAGGTGCGGGAGGCGACGAAATGGCGGAATGGAGCGACAATTATTGGTGGTCGAACGACGGCCTTCGTCTCCACTACCGCGATTATTCCGGTCCGTCCGATCGGCCGCCGATCCTTTGCATCCCGGGCCTGACGCGCAACGCACGCGACTTCGAGGACGTGGCCGATCGGCTCGCGGGCGAGTGGCGACTGATCTGCGTCGAGCTGCGCGGACGAGGCGAAAGCGCCTATGCCAAGGATCCCATGACCTATGTCCCGCTGACCTATCTGCAGGACATGGAAGCTCTGGTCCGCGAATTGAGGCTCGAACGGTTCATCCTGTTCGGAACTTCGCTCGGCGGCCTCATCACCATGCTCCTGGCGATGAGCGACAATGATCGGATTGCGGCCGCGCTTCTCAACGATATCGGCCCCGAGTTGCAGCCACGCGGTCTAGAGCGGATCCGGGCCTATGTCGGCAAGCAGCAGAACTGGCCGACCTGGCTCCACGCCGCTCGAGCCCTGCGCGACATGCAGTTCGATCGCTATCCCGACTGGGAGATCGACCAATGGCTCGTTTATGCCAAGCGGCTATGCAAGCTCACTCCGGCGGGGCGGATCGTCTTCGACTATGATTCCCGGATCGCCGAACCGTTCAAGGTGCCCGGCGGCGAAACGGGGTTCGATCTTTGGCCGGCCTTTGGTGGGCTCAAGGGGGTCCCTTCACTGGTCGTCCACGGGGAGCTTTCAGATCTGCTTTCCGGCGAAACCGTCGACCGAATGGTCGCGGCCAACCCGACGATGGAAAGCGTAACGGTGCCGCGGGTCGGGCACGCGCCCACACTCGATGAGCCTGAGGCACAGGCCGCGATCGATCGCCTCTTGAAGCGCATCGAGAACAAGCCGGAACGCTAGGGGCATGGCCCGGAGAGTCCGGATCCTCCACTGCCATTCCACCTTCTCGGCGGGCGGCAAGGAGATGCGCTCGGTGCGGTTGATGAACGCCTTCGGCGATTCCGCCGAGCATGTCGTGATCAGCGGAATGCCGGGTCGTCTCGAGGCGCGCGCAGCCGTCGCCCCCGGTATCAGGGTCGCCTTTCCCGACGATGCGCCGCCGCTGACGGGCGCTCCGACGCCATCGCGCTTGTGGCGTCTGTCCCGCTACCAGCGGCAATTCGATCTCGTTCTGACCTACAATTGGGGTGCTTTCGACGCGGTCATGGCCAAGCGACTGTTCGGCGGAGCGCCGCTCGTTCATCACGAGGACGGGTTCAACGAGGACGAGGCGGACGGGCTGAGAAGCGATCGCAATTTCTACCGCCGGGCCGGCCTCGCTGGCGCTTTCCGCCTCGTCGTTCCGTCCGCGCGGCTGGAGTCGATCGCGCTCAGCGCCTGGCGACAGGCGCCGGCGCGGGTGTTGAGAATTGCCAACGGCGTGCCGGTCGAGCGCTTCAACGCACCTCCCGTGCCGCACGCCATCCCCGGTTTCGAGCGGCGGCCAGGGGAGGTGGTGATTGGAACGGTTGCCGGCCTTCGCCGGGTCAAGAACCTGCCGCGGCTCGTCCGGGCCTTTGCGGCGATGACGAACCGGAACTCGCGGCTGGTGATCGTCGGCGAAGGGCCCGAAAGCGAGCGCATCGCCGCGGAGGCGAGGGCGCTCGGGGTTGCTTCGCGCCTCCTGATGCCCGGTTTTCTTGGCGACCCTGCGCTCTGGATCGGGAATTTCGACATTTTCGCCATGTCGTCCGACAGCGAGCAGTTTCCGATCTCGCTTGTCGAGGCGATGGCTGCAGGACTGCCCGCCGTCGCGACGGATGTTGGCGACATCGGCGACATGGTCTCCGTCGACAACCGGCCGCTGATCGTCGATCCGGGTGACGAAGCGGCCTTTGCTGCCGCCCTCGATACGCTCGCCGACCGACCCGATCTGCGCCGGGCGATCGGCGCTTCCAACCGGGCCAAGGCGGCGCGCGAGTTCCATGAAGCGGATATGATCGCTGCCTACGCGCGCCTTTACGGTGCAGCCATGAGGCGACCTGATGCGTTTAGCCGGTTCGGGTGATCTTTTGCGCGGGGCGCGCATTGCGCTTATAGGCGCGCTTTCGTCTGGGAGGTTGAATGTTCAAGGGTATCAGCCCGATCCGCTATGCTGGCCGTGAGGTGCTTCCGCTGATCGAGGGCGGCAAGGGTGTGTCGGCGACCAACCATATGAGTTCGGGGGCCTGGGCTGCGGCCGGCGGAATTGGCACTGTCTCCGCAGTCAATGCCGACAGCTACGATCCGGAAGGGCGTATCATCCCCCAAGTCTACCATGCCCTTACCCGTCGCGAGCGGCACGAGGAGCTTATCCGCTACGCGATCGAGGGTGCGGTGCAACAGGTGCAGCGTGCCTACGAGATCGCCAACGGAAGGGGGGCGATCAACATCAACGTGCTCTGGGAAATGGGCGGTGCGCAACGCGTGCTCCATGGCGTTCTTGAACGCACCAGGGGCCTGGTCGCCGGAGTGACGTGCGGCGCAGGAATGCCCTACAAGCTTTCGGAGATCGCGGCCTCCTACGGAGTTTCCTATCTGCCGATCATCAGCTCGGCACGGGCCTTTTCGGCGCTCTGGAAGCGCGCCTATCACAAGGCGGCAGAATGGCTTTCCGCCGTCGTCTATGAAGATCCCTGGCTTGCCGGCGGCCACAATGGCCTTTCCAATGCCGAGGATCCTTTGCAGCCGCAGGACCCCTATCCCAGAGTCGCGGCGCTGCGCCAGACGATGCGCGACAACGGAATTCCGGACGACGTGCCGATCGTCATGGCGGGCGGCGTGTGGAACCTGAAGGAATGGGAGCATTGGATCGACAATCCGGAACTGGGGCAGATCGCCTTCCAGTTCGGCACTCGGCCGCTGCTGACCAAGGAAAGTCCCATCCCCGAGGAATGGAAGCAGAGGTTATTGACGCTTGAGGAAGGGGATATCCTGCTTCATCGCTTCTCACCGACGGGATTCTACTCCTCAGCGGTCCGCAACCGTTTCCTTCGGTCGCTGGAAGCAAGGTCGCACCGGCAGATCGCCTTCACAAAGGAGCCTTTGGGCGATCACAAGTTCCAGCTCGACGTCGGAGTCGGCACCAAGAAGAATTTCTGGGTCACCAAGGGTGACCTTCTTCATGCCCGGGAATGGTTCGCTCAGGGTTTCACCGAGGCTCTGAAGACTCCCGACGAAACGCTCGTCTTCGTCACGCCGGAGGAAAAGCATGTGATCCGCAAGGATCAGGCCGACTGCATGGGGTGCCTTTCCCAGTGCCAGTTCTCCTCCTGGGCGGACAATGAGAAGAACACGACTGGAAGGCTCGCCGATCCGCGAAGCTTTTGCATCCAGAAGACGCTCCAGGATATCGCCCATGGCGGACCAGTGGAGGACAACCTCATGTTTGCCGGCCACTCGGCCTTTCGATTCAAGACTGATCCCTTCTATTCGAACGGCTTCGTGCCCACGGTGAAGCAGCTCGTGGAGCGGATCCAGACCGGTAATTGAGGGCGAGCGCAGAGCAATGAAGCGTTTTCTGACTCTCGCCTTGTTGGTTCTCGCAACCGCATCGGCTTTGACGGCGCAAGCTCAACGCCAGCGCGAGACGCCTTACTGGGCTTCGATCTCGGCCGGCCGGGCGCACATGCGGACCGGACCGGGGGAGACCTATCCCGTCACTTGGCTCTACGTTCGGCGCGACCTGCCGATCCAGGTGGTGGAGGTCTATCAGAACTGGCGCAAGATCCGCGATCCCGACGGGGAGACCGGCTGGATGCTCGTCAGCCTCCTCAGCGACACCCGAACGGCGATCGTTCGCGGCGAGCAGCCGGCAGCGATGCACGAAGAGCCGAATGAGGCGGCGCGAATTCGATACCGGGCGGAGCCGGGGGTGGTGGGAAGGATATCCCGCTGCGCCGAAGGGTGGTGCCGATTCGCGGTCGGCAACCGCGCGGGTTACTTGCGGACCGATCGGATCTGGGGCGTGGGCCGCGACGAAACCGTCGACTGATCCTGCTGGCGCTTGAGCTTTGCCGCCAGCCTTGCCAACGGGTCCGCATGTCGAGCCTTCCCAAGCCGCCGCCCGACCTTCTTGAGGGCGCGGCCCTGTTCCTCGATTTCGACGGCACTCTGGTGGAGCTCGCCGAAACGCCCGACTCGATCCACGTATCGGCGGATCTCGGACCGATGCTGGAGCGGCTCCGCCGGCGGCTGGAGGGGAGACTGGCGATCATCAGCGGCCGTTCGCTTGCCGACCTCGAGCGGCATGTCCCGCTATCCGGAATCGCCTTCTCCGGTTCGCACGGGCTCGAGCTGCGGCTCGCCGACGGCACCAATCTGCCGCTGAGTGTGCCGATCGGCCTCGACGATTTGCGTGACGAGGTGGCCAGGTTTGCCGCCGACGTGGACGGGCTGCTCGTCGAGGAGAAGCCGGCGGGGATTGCGCTCCATTACCGCCTCGCCCCGCTCGAGGCTCAGCGCGCGATCGAATTCATGGAGGGCCTGGCACAGCAGCGCGGCCTCTCTGTCCAGCGCGGCAACATGGTGATCGAGCTCCGTCCCGAAGGCGCGACGAAAGGCGACGCGCTTCGCGCCTTCATGACGGAACCCGACTTCGAGGGTGCGCGTCCTGTGTTCGTGGGCGACGATCTCACCGACGAGCATGCCTTCGATGCGGCCGCTTCGCTGGGCGGTGCCGGCGTTCTCGTGGGCCCGGCCCGCGAAACCGCGGCCCGCTACCGCGTCGAGTCGGTGAAGGCGGTGGCGGACTGGCTGAGGGAGGCAGCGTGAAGAATCTGAATCTGTGGCCGATCGGGAATTGCCAGGTAAGCGCGCTGATCGACCAGAAGGCGGGCTTCGTCTGGGGCTGCCAACCACGAGTCGACGGCGATCCGCTCTTCTGCTCGCTGCTCGATCCAGTCGGCGACAGCGACATTCCGCGGGGCGAATGGCGGATCAGCGTCGAAGATCAGGTCTCTTCCGAGCAGCGCTACCTGAAGAACACGCCGATCCTGGCCACCCGCCTTACTGACGCGCAGGGCGCGGTCGTCGAAATATTCGATTTCTGCCCCCGATTCGAACGGAGCGGCCGAATGTATCGGCCCGTCGCCTTCGTTCGGATCGTCAGGCCGGTGGTCGGTACGGCTCGAATCCGGGTCAGCCTCAATCCGGCGAAAGACTGGGGCGCGAGCGATGCCGAGCGGACGAGCGGCACCAACCACATACGCTATCTTCTCAAGCCTCAGCCGCTTCGGCTCACCACCGACGCGCCGGTCATCCATCTCCTCGAGAACCGCTTCTTCCGGCTGGAAAAGTCTCTCCATTTCTTCCTTGGGCCCGACGAACCCTTTGTCGGCAACGTCACGGAGGTACTCGCCTCCTTTCTCCACCAGACCTCCGATCATTGGCGCGACTGGGTGCGGGGATTGGCCATCCCTCTGGAATGGCAACGCATCGTCATTCGTTCGGCGATCACGCTCAAGCTCTGCCAGCATGAGGAAACGGGGGCAATCGTCGCGGCGCTCACCACATCCATCCCGGAAGCGCCCGCCACCCAGCGCAACTGGGACTACCGCTATTGCTGGATCCGCGACGCCTACTACACCGTCCAGGCACTGAACCGTCTGGGCGCTCTGGACGTCCTCGAAAACTATCTCAGCTACCTGCGCAACATCGTCGATCAGGCGAAGGAGGGGCATATTCAGCCGCTCTACGCCGTCTCCGGAGAGTCCCGGCTCGACGAGTTCGAAGCGGCCAAGCTGGCGGGTTATCGCGGAATGGGGCCGGTGCGGGTCGGCAATGCCGCCTACACCCAGGTTCAGCATGACGCTTATGGACAGATCATCCTGTCGAATGCGCAGGCATTCTTCGATGAACGGCTGTTGCGCAAGGCGACGGAAGAGGATTTCATCAGCCTCGAAAGAGTGGGCGAACTCGCCTGGACCCGTCACGACGAACCGGATGCCGGGCTTTGGGAATTTCGAACCCGCACCGGCGTTCACACCTATAGCTCGGTGATGAGCTGGGCTGGCTGCGACAGGCTCGCCAATATCGCCGAGGCGCTCAACTTGATGGACCGTGCCAGGCTGTGGCGGCAGCGAGCGCAGACCGTTCGAGGGGCGATCGAGGAGCGAGCCTGGCTCGCTTCGGAAGAGCGCTTTGCCGCAACCTTCGGCGGTGACGAGCTGGACGCAAGCCTGCTCCAGCTTCTGGACATGCGCTTCGTCGATGCAGCCGACCCGCGCTTCGTCAACACGTTCAACGCGATCGAAAAGGGGCTCAGGCGCGGCGAGCACATGCTTCGTTATGCCAGCGAAGACGATTTCGGCCTGCCGGAAACCGCCTTCAACTTCTGCACTTTCTGGTACATCGAGGCACTTCACCTCGTCGGCCGAGAGGAGGAAGCGCGAGCCATGTACGAGCAGATGCTTGAGCGGCTCACGCCTGCGGGGCTGCTCTCGGAGGACACGGACTTCGAAACCGACGAACTCTGGGGAAACTATCCCCAGACCTATTCGCTGGTAGGGCTGATCAACTGTGCCGGCCTCCTCTCCAAACCCTGGACTTCCGTTCGATGAGCCGATTGATCGTCATTTCCAACCGAGTTTCCGCTCCGAAATCCCGGAGCGCATCGGGGTCGCAAGGTGGCCTTTCGGTCGCGCTGGCCGCGGCGCTGAAAGAATATCGCGGGATCTGGTTCGGCTGGTCCGGCGAACGCACTGAGGAGTTTACCGGCCATATCGATCTCCAGCGGCATGAGGGCGTGACCACCGCGACGATCGACCTGGAAGAACAGGACGTCGAGGAATATTATAATGGCTACGCCAACCGCACCTTGTGGCCGCTCTTCCACTACCGACTCGACCTGGCCGAGTATGACAGGACCTTCGGCAGCGGCTACGAAAGGGTCAACGAGCGGTTCGCCGAGACCGTCGCCCCGCTGATCGAGCCAGACGATCTCATCTGGGTCCACGACTATCACCTCATTCCGATGGGGCAGCGGCTTCGCGCTCGAGGCCTGAAGAACCGGATCGGTTTCTTTCTCCACATACCCTGGCCGCCGCAGCGCCTGATCACCTCGCTGCCGTTCCACCAGAAGCTCGTTCGCTCGATGCTGGACTACGACCTGATCGGTTTCCAGACCGAGGAGTGGCTCGACAGCTTCCATCACTATATCGAGCGGGAAATGGGCGGGACCGTGACGAGCGACGGCACCGTCCGAGTCGGCAGTCGAAGCGTCAAGGCGGCCGCCTTTCCGATCGGCATCGATTCGGAGGACTTCGCCAAAGCGGTCAAGTCGCACTCCGCCAAGAAGGCGTACGAGCGTCTGAAAAAGAGCGTCGAGGGCAAGCAGATCATCATCGGCGTGGATCGCCTTGATTATTCCAAGGGGCTGGAAGAGCGCTTTCTCGGCTATCGACGGTTCCTCGAGGAGAATGAAGAGCGCCGCGGCCAGGTCACCTTCCTTCAGATCGCACCGCCTTCGCGTGGCGAGGTCCACACCTACGAGACGATTCGGGAGCATCTCGACGAGTTGTCGGGCCGAGTGAATGGTGAGTTTGCCGAGGTCGACTGGGTCCCGATCCGCTATGTGAACCAGGGCTATCCGCGCGAGGAATTGGCAGGATTCTATCGCGCTTCCCAGGCTGCGCTGATCACTCCGCTCCGCGACGGAATGAACCTGGTGTCGAAGGAATATGTCGCCGCGCAGGACCCGCAGAATCCCGGCGTTCTGATCCTCTCCCGCTTTGCCGGTTCGGCCTTGCAGCTGAAGGATGCCCTGCTGGTCAATCCTTACAGCAAGGACGAGATCAGCGATGCGCTGCGCAAGGCGCTCGACATGCCGCGCGGCGAGCGGATCCGCCGGTGGCGGGCGATGATGGACACGATCGAACAGGAGGACGTCGTCTGGTGGCGCCATGCCTTCGTCGAGGCACTCCAGAGTGCCGGACAAGTCGGCGACTCCTCCGGCGACTCGAACGCCCAGACGCTATCCAAATAGGGGCAGAGGCCGACGGCGAGGCTCAGGCACCTCGCCGCTGCTCATGACCCCTGATCAGCGGCAGCGTACTTCCTGGCTGCGCTCGATCCCTCGCCCGAGCAAAGCGCCGAGCGCGCCGCCAATCAGAGTACCGCCGGTGCGGCGCCGGCCGCCGTCGACGACGTTGCCGAGGATTCCACCGACCGCTCCGCCGATGATCAGACCTGTCGTGCCGTCGCTGCGGCGGCAATAATATCGCCCGTCGGAGCCGCGATAGACATGGTCTTCGGTCGTCAGCACGCGCTCACGATAGCGGGGGTCGTCGCGATAATAGCGGGCGGCGTCATAGTCGGTCTCGTAGCGGCCATAATTGTCGCGGTAGCGGTAATCGTCCCGGCGATATTCCTCGTCGCGGCGAACCGCCGCCTCGTAGCGCTCGCGTTCGCGCTCGTAGAGGTTGCGCTCGCTTTCGAAGCGCCGCTGTGCCGCCTGCCAACGGTCCTCCTCGGCTCGGGACTGGGCGGTGGCCGGCACGGCCGTCAGGGTCGCGGCCGCAGCCGCCAGAGCAAGCAAACTGGTCTTCATGTCCCCCATCTCCTCGGGCATCTTGTCACGCCACCACACACCCTGGGACATGAATTTGCCATGAAGCGCAGTCGAAAGGAAGCGATCGGCGAGCCCGGTGCAGTTGCGGGGCTGGATCTCCCGTCAGGTTAGCGGCCAAGCGCCAGCGTCGGCTCCCCTCGACGCATCGCCCGGGCCAGCGCGACGTCGCGCTGGCCCTCGGCCTGCAACCGGAATTCTGCCACGCAGGACGCGATCTTGTCCCGCCCGAGCAGATCGGCGGACGATGGCGTTCCGCACAGGCTTCGAGCGGCGTGGACGATCCGCCGGTCGAGCGCTGTCCGACCTTCGGCAGTGCTCAGGTCGAGGCCGGAAGTGCTGATTCGAACCAGCTGACGGTCACTCAGCTGCGCAGCGGCATGGCCGGAGGCAAAGCCACCCGCGAGGATGGCCGCGAGGGCGATGATGATGGTTCTCATGGCTGTTCTCCTGGATCAAAGATCAGCCAGCGCTGGCATTCGTCGAGATAGATCAGTTGCATATTGAAACGCAATCAGCGATATTGCACGACCATTCTGCAGAAGCGCAGAATGACCCGGCTTTCGCGGAGGTGCAGAGAAACGCGATGCTCGCAGCGCCGATCGACTGGAACGATCTCAGATATTTCCTCGCCGTGGCCAGAAGCGGCAGTGCCCTTGCTGCGGGCAAGGCGCTGAGGGTGAACCAGACGACGGTCACCCGCCGGCTCGCCGCGCTCGAGGCGGCGCTCGGCCTCTCGCTCTTCGAGCGCCGGCAGGCGGGCTATGCCCTCACTCCCGCCGGCGAGGCGCTGGTTGGACGCGCCGAAGCCGTTGAGGCGGCCGCGGGGGCGTTCGCCGATGCCGCGGGTGCAGAGGCGCGGGAGGTCAGCGGCACGGTCTGCCTGACGATGCAGGAAATCTATGCCGTCACCATCCTGCCGCCGATCCTTCGCGATCTCCACCAGCTTCATCCGCACCTTCGGGTCGAACTCGACACGGCCGATCTGCCGCGCGATCTCGCGGCGGGTGAGGCGGACGTCGCCGTCCGCGGTGTTCGCGGACATCCGGTCGGGGCAAGCCTTGTCGGTCGCCGAATCGCCGCCGACCCTTGGACTCTTTATTGCAGTCGCGATTATGCCTCCCGCCATCCGCGGCCGCGTTCGGCTGCGGACCTCAGGATGCATACGATCATCGGCGGTGGCGGCGAAAAGGTGTGGCCGATGTATCGCGCCTGGCTTCAGCGCCACAGGCTCGAGGAAGCCGTAACTCTTCATCACAGTTCCGGCACCGGTCTGCTCGCCGCGGTTCGGGCAGGGGCCGGGCTGGCGGTGCTTCCAAGCTTCGTCGCCGACCGGGATCCGGACCTGGTCCGTGTCCTCGAACCGATCGCGACCGACGACGCCGAATTGTGGCTGCTGACCCACGAACGGCTGCGCCACGCGCCTCGCATTCGCGCCGTGATGGATTTTCTCGCCGAGCGGCTGACCCGGTTGGCGCGGGTGCAAAGGCCGGTCGAGCCCGACTTGTGGGCGGCACCAGACGATCGCGCAAGCTAAGCGGGCAGCTTCGATTCACCTGCGTTACAATCCGGCTCGACGAGGCTCCCGTACCGGCGTATCTTGGAGAAATGGGACCCAGAACCGTGAGGGCGACGCTCGTCTGCGCTGGAGCAACTGTGCTCTTTGCAGCATCCGTCTCCCCGGCACAGCAGTCCATTGACATCCAGAGCGTCGATATTTTCGGCGGCAGATGCGAGCGGCTGCTCACGCGCGGCAAGGATCGAAGCTCCAGTTGCGGCCCAACCCTGTTGCACATGGTTTATCGCAGCGGCCGAAATTCCTTCGTCTTCACCGACCCGAACCGGGCGATGGTCTCGTTCAACGGAGCCCTGCAAATCATCGATGATCGCGAAACGCTGCGCGTCGAACGGATCACGATGGCTGAGAGCGGCGACGGGTCGACGACGACGGAGAATGCAACCGGTCTGTGCGAATTGGGCGACGTCTCGCAAGGAGCCGCCGCCATCCGCTGTTCGGGGAGCACCTCTTCTGGCGAGTTCGAGGCTTGGTTCCGAACCGACGGGCAGCCGCCCCAGCGCCGTGACTTTTAGTTTAGGAACTTCAGGCTAGCAGCTCCAGGCTCAGGTCCGCGCTTGCGGTACCGGACCGCTTCCCTCCACAGCTGCGATCCGAGCGGGCCTGCGATGCGTCGTCACGCACTTCGCGACAACGCGTGCCTACCTTCGTCGGAGCTCAGTTCACCAGCTCAACGGCCACGGCGGTGGCTTCGCCGCCGCCGATGCAGAGCGAGGCAAGGCCGCGCTTCTGGCCGTGCGTCTCGAGGGCCGACAGCAAGGTCGCCATGATCCGGGCGCCGCTGGCGCCGATCGGGTGACCCAGAGCGGTGGCGCCGCCATGGACGTTGATCCGCTCTCGTTCGATATCGAGGTCGCGCATCGCGATCATCGCGACGCAGGCGAAGGCTTCGTTGACTTCGTAGAGATCGACGTCACCGGCTTGCCAGCCCGCTTTCTCGAGCAACTTCCGAAGCGCCGGAACCGGAGCGCTGGTGAACTTGGCGGGCTCCTGGGCATGAGCGGCATGGGCAACGATCCGGGCGACCGGCTTGACCCCAAGACGTTCCGCGACGCTGGCCCGGCTGATCACCAGAGCGGCGGCGCCGTCGCTGATGCTGGACGCGTTGGCGGCGGTAATGGTGCCGTCCTTGGCAAAGGCCGGCTTGAGATTGGGGATCTTCTCCGGATTAGCCTTGCCGGGCTGTTCGTCGACGCTGATCTGTTCTTCGCCCTTTCGGCTGGTCACCGTCACGGCAACGATCTCGCGCTCGAAGGCGCCCGACTTGATCGCTTCGCTGGCACGCCGCAGCGACTCGATTGCGTATTCGTCCTGCATGGCGCGAGTAAATTGATACTCGCGCGCCGAATCTTCGGCGAAGGTGCCCATCGCGCGCCCGGATTCGTAGGCGTCCTCGAGCCCGTCGAGCATCATATGGTCGTAAATGGAGTCGTGGCCGATGCGTGCGCCGGAACGGTGCTTCTTGAGGAGATAGGGCGCGTTGGACATCGACTCCATGCCCCCGGCGATGATGATGTCGGCCGAGCCGCCGGCGATCATGTCGTGGGCGAAGATGGCGGCCTGCATTCCGGAGCCGCAGACCTTGTTGACGGTGGTCGCTTCCACTGAGCGTGGAAGGCCAGCCTTTATCGCCGCCTGGCGCGCCGGCGCCTGTCCCAGACCCGCGGGGAGCACGCAGCCCATGAAGATCTTGTCGACGCTTTCCGGCGAAACGCCGGCGCGTTCGACCGCCGCCTTGACGGCCGTTGCCCCGAGATCGGTTGCGGAAGCTCCGGCTAGGCAGCCCTGGAAGCTGCCCATCGGGGTCCGGGCGTAGGAGAGAATGACGATCGGGTCGGATGCGGCGCTGGCCATGACAGGTCTCCTTTGCCGGCGCACATAGGTCCTTCTGAACCCGTATTCAAATCGCGGCTGGTCGGTTTGAGGCGGCTCCTGGGCCGAGCCAGGGCGCTGCTTTCGGCGCATCAACAGGGGCCGCAAGGCCGCCGCCGGCGCGCTTGTCGCCGGCTTGGCCGCTCTGCTAGGGCCGCTCCCCGACAGGGAGAGATGAATGTCTGAAATGGGCCTCGATTTCGCCCTCGGCGAAATGGCGGAGACGATTCGCGACACCACCCGCCGCTTCGCCGACGAGAAGATCGCGCCGATCGCGGCGGAGATTGACGAAAAGGACTGGTTCCCGCGGGAGCTTTGGCCGCAAATGGGCGAACTCGGCCTTCACGGGATTACCGTCGAAGAGGACTATGGTGGGCTCGGCCTTGGCTATCTGGAGCATGTCATCGCCCAGGAGGAAGTGGCGCGGGCCTCGGCCTCGATCGGGCTTTCCTATGGCGCCCACTCCAACCTGTGCGTGAACCAGCTCCGTCGCTGGGGCAATGAGGAGCAGAAGCGGAGGTATTTGCCCAAGCTGATCAGCGGCGAGCATGTCGGAAGCCTCGCCATGTCGGAAGCCGGGGCCGGAAGCGACGTCGTCGGAATGAAGCTGAAGGCCGAGGCGGTTCAGGGCGGCTATGTCCTGAACGGCACCAAGTTCTGGATCACCAACGCCGCCTATGCCGACACGCTTGTCGTTTACGCCAAGACAGGCGAGGGCAGCCGCGGGATCACCACCTTCATCATCGAAAAGGACATGCCGGGATTCTCGATCGGCCAGAAACTCGACAAAATGGGGATGCGCGGCAGCCCGACAGCCGAGCTGATCTTCAACGATTGCGAAGTTCCCGAAGAGAATGTGATGGGCCCGGTCAATGGCGGAGTCGCTGTCTTGATGAGCGGGCTGGACTATGAGCGCACGGTGCTCGCCGGGATTCAGCTCGGGATCATGCAGGCCTGCCTCGACGTGGTTCTCCCCTACGTCCGGGAGCGCAAACAGTTCGGAAAGCCGATCGGCAGCTTCCAGCTCATGCAGGCGAAGGTGGCCGACATGTATGTCGCCCTCAATTCCGCTCGCGCCTATGTCTACCAGGTGGCCCGGGCGTGCGATTCCGGTCGGACGACGCGCTTCGATGCCGCCGGAGCGATCCTCTATGCCAGCGAGAATGCGGTTCGGGTTGCCAACGAGGCGATCCAGGCGCTCGGCGGCGCCGGCTATACCAAGGACTGGCCGGTCGAACGCTTCTACCGCGACGCCAAGCTGCTCGACATCGGTGCGGGAACGAACGAGATCAGGCGGATGCTGATCGGCCGCGAGCTGATCGGGGCGGCGTAGGAGCTGATTGTGGGCGAGGATGCGATCGCGGCATTCCGGGCAAGCCTCGACGACGGCACGCTGGCAACGGTGGACCGGCTTCGCGTGATCGCAGCTCATGCCCATCCGAAGCTTACCGAGCGAATGAAGTGGAACGCGCCCAGCTTCGCCGTCGGTGAGGAGGACCGGATCACGCTTGGTCTACAAAGATCCGGCGGAGTTCGCGTCGTGCTTCACCGGGGATCGAAGACGAGCGACGCGACCGACTTCGAATTTGCGGACGACGCCAAGCTCGCGAAGTGGCCCGCGCCGGATCGAGCCGTGCTGGTCTTTTCCGATGCCGATCAAGTGGAAGCGCAACAGGAGGCTCTCCAGGACCTGTTCTCCCGCTGGATCGTAGCGACGACAACCGCATGACCCTCGCCGAACTACTGGAATGGTATGCAACGATCAGCGGCGTCGTCGCGGCGCTGATGCTGGCCGGTGACTTCGGCCGTCGCGTCACCGGCTTCGGCTTCATCCTGTTCTGTACGATGAACATCGCCTGGATCGCCTTCGCCCAGATGGACGATACCGGTGGGCTGATGTGGCAGAACATCGTCCTTTTCGCCGTCAACCTGATCGGCGTCTGGCAATATCTCCTCAGTCCCAAGAATCGCAGGAAGATGAAGGCCGTCGCGGAGGCCGTCGAAGAGTTCGAGCAGAAAGAGAAACGTTCCGAGGCGGCGCAATGACGGTTCTGACCAGCAAGGTTGACGAGGGCTCGGAGAGCTTCCGGCGTTTCGCGGAGCATAATCGGCGCCTTGCCGCAGAGTTGCGCGACCGGGTCTCGCAAGCGGCCAAGGGCGGGCCGGAAAAGCATCGCGAGCGGCATGTCGCCCGAGGCAAATTGCTTCCCCGGCAGCGCGTCGAGCGCCTGCTCGATCCCGGTTCGCCATTCCTCGAGATCGGCCAGCTTGCGGCCTGCGACATGTATGACGGGGAGGTGCCGGGTGCCGGACTGATCGCCGGGATCGGTCGCGTCTCGGGACGCGAGACGATGATCGTTTGCAACGATGCGACGGTGAAGGGCGGCACCTATTATCCGATGACGGTGAAGAAGCATCTGCGCGCTCAGGAGATCGCGATGCAGAACCGGCTTCCTTGCGTCTATCTCGTCGATTCCGGAGGCGCGAACCTGCCTCACCAGGCGGAAGTCTTCCCCGACCGCGACCATTTCGGCCGCATCTTCTTCAATCAGGCCAATATGAGCAGCCTTGGAATCGCTCAGATCGCCTGCGTGATGGGAAGCTGCACCGCCGGCGGCGCCTATGTGCCGGCGATGAGCGACGAGACGGTGATCGTCCGAAACCAGGGCACCATCTTTCTCGGCGGGCCGCCTCTGGTGAAGGCGGCAACGGGGGAGGTCATCTCGGCCGAGGATCTGGGTGGAGGCGATCTTCACGCGCGGAGGTCTGGAGTCGTCGATCATCTCGCTGAGAATGACGAGCATGCGCTTGCCACCGTTCGCGACATCGTCGCCCGGCTGAACACGGTGAAGTCGGTCGACATCGACCTTGTGGAGCCGGAGCCGCCAAAGCTCGATCCCGAGGAGCTGTACGGAATCATCCCCGACGATGTGCGCACGCCTTATGACGTGCACGAGGTGATCGGCCGGATCGTGGACGGTTCCGAGTTCCACGAGTTCAAGCCGCTCTACGGCTCGACCCTGGTGTGCGGCTTCGCGCGGATCTGGGGCATTCCGGTCGCGATCCTGGCGAACAACGGCATATTGTTCAGCGAGAGCGCGATGAAGGGCGCGCATTTCATCGAACTTGCCTGCCAGCGCCGGACGCCCCTGCTGTTCCTCCAGAACATTTCCGGCTTCATGGTCGGCGGCAAATATGAGGCGGGCGGGATCGCCAAGGACGGAGCCAAGCTGGTGACGGCGGTGGCGACCGCTCAGGTGCCCAAGGTCACCGTCCTTATCGGCGGCAGCTTCGGCGCCGGCAATTACGGCATGTGCGGCCGGGCCTATAGCCCCCGATTCCTGTTCAGCTGGCCGAACAGCCGGATCTCGGTAATGGGGGGCGAACAGGCGGCGAGCGTGCTCGCGACCGTACACAAGGACGCCGACAACTGGACTCCGGAAGAAGCCGAAGCCTTCAAGGCGCCGATCCGGCAACGCTACGAGGATGAGGGCAATCCCTATCACGCCACGGCGCGGCTGTGGGACGACGGGATCATCGATCCGGTGCAGACCCGCGACCTGCTCGGGCTGGCTTTCGCGTCGACGTTGAACGCACCGATTGCCGAGGCGCCGCGCTTCGGCTTGTTCAGAATGTGAGGCCTGGGAGGGGAAGATGAGGAAGCTGATGCTGGCCGCCGCGTTGATGATGCCCACGCCGGTCCTGGCTGGCCAGCCGGAGCAGCAGGCGCCGGCGCGACAGCCGGAGCCTGTCGCGCGGCACCTCGTCATGATCACGCGCCCGGGTCCGAACTGGGATAGGCTGAACGCTCATTTGGCCGAAGCGCGTGCTCATCAGGCGATCTATGAGCGGTTGGCCGTTGAGGGTCATACGATCGCCGGGGGCGCCTTCGAAGGCGAGCCGATCATGGGCATGACGATCTGGAGCGAAGGCGTCGACGAAGGCCGAGCCCGCGAACTGATCACCGATGACCAGCTCCCCAGCCTCGGAATCGTCAGCTACGAGTTCCGGGTGCTCGGCGTTAGAACGGGTGCCCTGAGACGGTGAAAACGACGTGATTCAGTCCCTCCTCATCGCGAATCGCGGCGAGATCGCCTGCCGGATCATCCGGACGGCGCGACGGCTCGGGATTCGAACGGTGGCCATCTATTCCGATGCCGACCGCAATGGCCTTCATGTTCGGGAGGCAGATTCGGCGGTGCATATCGGTCCTTCGCCGGCGCGGGAATCCTATCTCCTCGGCGAAAGGATCATTGCCGCCGCGCGCGAGAGCGGGGCGGAAGCGATCCATCCCGGCTATGGGTTCCTGTCGGAGAATGCCGAGTTCGCCCAGGCGGTGATCGACGCTGACCTGATCTGGGTAGGGCCGAACCCGGACAGCATCCGGGCGATGGGGCTCAAGGACGCCGCCAAGAAGCTGATGAAGCAGGCGGGCGTGCCGGTGACTCCCGGCTATCTGGGCGAGGATCAGTCTCCTGAACGGTTGCAGGCCGAGGCAGACTCGATCGGCTATCCGGTCCTGATCAAGGCCGTGGCCGGCGGTGGCGGCAAGGGCATGCGCCGGGTCAACTCGGCGGGCGAGTTCCAGGACATGCTGCAAAGCTGCAAGCGGGAGGCCGCCTCGTCCTTCGGCGACGACCGGGTGCTGATCGAGAAATATGTCGAGCGGCCGCGTCATATCGAGGTGCAGGTGTTCGGCGACCGCCACGGCAATGTCGTGCACCTGTTCGAACGCGACTGCTCGCTCCAGCGGCGTCACCAGAAGGTGATCGAGGAAGCGCCGGCACCCGGGATGAACGAGGCGACTCGGGCTGCCGTCTGCGAGGCTGCGGTGAAAGCGGCAAAGGCGGTCGACTATGTCGGTGCCGGGACGATCGAGTTCATCGCCGACGCTTCGGAAGGTCTTCGACCCGACCGGATCTGGTTCATGGAGATGAACACCCGTCTCCAGGTCGAACATCCGGTGACCGAGGAGATCACCGACCAGGATCTCGTCGAATGGCAGCTTCGGGTTGCCAGCGGCGAGGCGCTTCCCCTGCGGCAGGAGGAGCTCGGAATTCATGGCTGGGCGATCGAGGCGAGGCTTTATGCCGAGGACCCGGCGCACGGCTTCCTGCCATCAACCGGCCGGCTCGACCATTTCGTGCTTCCGAGAAGCGTTCGGATCGAGACCGGAGTCGAGGAAGGGGACCGGATCAGCCCCTATTACGATCCGATGATTGCCAAGCTGGTCGCTTCGGGCCGCGACCGCGGCGAGGCGATCGACGAACTGGTCAACGCACTCGAAACGGTCGAGGTCTGGCCGGTCAAGACGAATGCCGGCTTCCTCGCCCGCGCCGCCGCCGATCCCGATTTCCGCGCCGGCGAGGTCGATACCAGCTTCATCCCGGCGAAGATCGATGCGCTGGTGCCGGACCCAGTGCCCACGGAGGGCATCTGGAACCTGGCGGCGCTGGCAATGCTCTCGGCGGATTTCGGGGCGCCGGAGGAGGAGCAGCCCTGGACGGGCCTTCAGGGGTTCAGGATGAACCGCGATCCTGATCTTCGCGCGAGCCTCAGTCATGCCGGCGAAACTCGAACGATCGACGTGGCCGCAGGCCTTCCGCTTGAAGGCGTTGCCACCGCTTCCGGAAAGACAGTGCTCGTCTTCTCGGGCGGCCAGGCCTTCGCCTTCACACTGCCGGGCGCGGCCGGCGCCGCCGGCAGCGGAAGCGCAGTCGACGGCGATCTTTCATCGCCGATGCCTGGCCGGATCATCGCGGTGGATGCCCGGGAGGGAGACCGGGTCGCGAAGGGGCAGAAGCTGGTCACCCTGGAAGCCATGAAGATGGAACATAGCCTCACCGCGCCTTTCGACGGCGTCGTTGCCGAGATGAAGGCGACGGAAGGCGGGCAGGTGGCGGAAGGCACCTTGCTGGTTCGGATCGAAAAGGCCGACTAGCCGGTGGTTGAGACCGACACCATCAGGCTCGGCATGCAGATCGGCATGTCCGCCGTGATGGTGCTGCTGATGACCATCCTTCACAGCCTCGGCCTGGTGGCGATCGCCAAGGTGCTGAAGCTCAACAAGGATCGGCTCGAGGAACAGGCGTTCGACTGGCGCGCGCTGGTTCTGCTGGGTTCGGTAGGCTTGCTGATCTTTGCGTTGCACATCGTTGAAATCTGGATCTTCGCGGCTCTCTATCTCGCTCTCGGGACGATGCAGACCCTTGAGGAGGCGCTCTATTATTCGGCATCGGCCTACGCGACGCTTGGCCGAACTGCAGACTATTTCCCCGGCGACTGGCGGCTGCTGGGCGCGGTAGAGGCACTGATCGGATTTGTCCTGATCAGCTGGTCAGCCGCCTATGTGGCGACGACCATGAACCGGTTGAGGCGATAGGAGAACAAGCGTGGCTGGACGCTATTACGAGCAGTGGACTCTCGGCGACACGCTTCGGCACCAGCCGCACCGGACGGTCACCGAGACCGACAATCTTCTGATATCGACGCTGACCCATAATCCGCAGCCGCTCCATCTCGATCAGACTTATGCCGAGACGACCGAATTCGGCCGGATCGTTGTCAACGGCACTTTCACATTCTCGCTGCTGGTCGGACTTTCCGTCGGAGACACGACCCTGGGAACGCTGGTCGCCAATCTGGGTTACGACAAGGTTCGGATGCCCAAGCCGGTATTCATCGGCGACACGCTTCGAGCCGAGACCGAAGTGGTGGGGCTGAAGGATTCGAGGTCTCGACCCGATGCCGGTATCGTCACGTTCGAGCACCGAATGTTCAACCAGCGTGACGAACTGGTCTGCGTGATGGAGCGGACCGCCTTGATGCGAAGACGGCCGGAATGAAGCTGCGATCGCTCTTGTTCGTGCCCGGCGACAGGCCGGACCGGATGGAAAAGGCCCGTTCGTCCGGAGCGGATGCATTGATCCTGGACCTCGAGGATTCGGTTTCTCCGGAAGCCAAGCCGCGGGCTCGGTCGGCCGTGGCCGAGTTCCTCGACACAAACCGCTCCACCAAGCTCTGGGTTCGGGTCAATCTGCTCGACGGGCCCGAGATCGACAAGGACCTTGCGGCGATCCTGCCGGCCAATCCGGACGGAATCGTACTGCCCAAGGCTGAGGGCGGGGCCTCGGTTGCGGAGCTGTCGCGGCGGTTGACGGAGCGAGGCAACGATTCGGCTCGGATCATCGCCATCGCCACCGAAACCCCGGCCGCAATCTTCCAGCTCGGCACCTACGGGGATCAGAGGCGGCTTGTCGCCCTTACCTGGGGCGCCGAGGACCTGCCGGCGGCGGTGGGGGCGATCACCAGCCGAGAAGAGGACGGCAAATATACGCCGCCCTATGAAATGGCGCGATCGCTCTGCCTGTTCGGCGCGACGGCTGCGGGTGTCGCCCCCATCGAGACGGTCTATCCGGCGTTCAAGGATCTCGAAGGACTTGAGCGATATGCGGCTCGAGCGCGCCGGGACGGCTTCGTCGGGATGATGGCGATTCATCCCTCACAGGTTCCCGTGATCAATCGCGCCTTCACCCCGACTCGGGAAGAACTGGACAAGGCCAAGGCGGTCGTAGCGGCGTTCGAAGCGAATCCGGGCGCTGGGGCGCTTTCGCTTGACGGGAAGATGATCGATCGACCTCATCTTCTGCTCGCGAAGCGGATACTCGCCGCCGCCGACTGACGGCGAATCTCCCTATATCACTGAACAAACCGGGGATTTTCCTCCATCGAGAGATGTTGCAGCGGATGTCATGATGTTGTAACAATAGCCACTACAATCAAAAGGTTTTGCGGAGAAGATGATGAAGGGATTCGCGACTCTGGTACTGGCAATTCCTCTCGCCGCCTGCGCCACCGCGCAGCAGGCCACCCTGGTCGAGAGCGACTATCCTCGTGGTGGCCTCGCCGTTGCCGCCATCGAACGCTCGGACTGGGCAACGGCGGAACGTCTGCTGACCACCGACAGTCGAGTGGCCAAGGACGATCCGGCCCGGCTGCTCAATCTCGGCCGAGTCTATATGGCTACGGGCCGGAGCGCCGAAGCCTTGGCTCTCTGGCACCAGGTCCTCGCGGCTCACGACCTCGCTGAGGTCGAAACCATCGGCGGGCGCACCGCAAGCACCCATCAGCTCGCCCGCGAAGCGCTCGCCCATTACCGCTCGGCAAGCCTGGGCACGCGCTAGGCAAAGTTGAACCTCGTCGCGCCTCCCCCTAGTGGGGAGGCGATGGCGGCCCCCCCGATCGATGTTCCGCTTCTGAACGGGGTGGCCGGCCTGTTGCTCGGCGCCATTGCCGGGAGCTTCATCGCCACCCTCCTGATTCGCTGGCCAAGGGGCGAAAGTGCGCTGGTCGGCCGATCTCGCTGCGACTTCTGCGAAGTGCCGCTGTCGTTCCGGGAGCTCGTGCCCTTGCTTTCCTTCGCGGTCCAGCGCGGACGCTGCCGCCGATGCGGCTCGGCCATCGACAGCCGGCATCCGGCCGTCGAGCTGGCCTGCGCCGGACTGGGCCTGGTGGCCGTCGCCGCTCACCCGCTGCCGCTCGCGATCGTCACTGCATTGCTCGGATGGTGGCTCTTGCTGATCGCCCTGATCGATCTCGAGAATCAGTGGCTTCCGGATCGCCTGACCTTGCCCTTGATTCCGCTCGGGCTGCTCGCCGCCTGGATGCAGATCGGGCCGCCGCTTGCCGATCGTGCCGTCGGCGCCGCGGCAGGATGGAGCAGCCTCTACCTGATCGCGCAGGCCTATCGCCGTCTTCGCGGCCGCGAAGGCATGGGCGGGGGCGATCCCAAACTGCTCGCCGCCATCGGCGCCTGGCTCGGCTTGTTCCAGCTGCCTTTCGTCCTTCTCGGTGCTGGGCTGCTCGGGGTTGGAGCCATCATGCTGATGCGGCTGCGGGGCCATGCGGTCACCCGCACGACCCGACTCCCGCTCGGCACGCTGATGGCTATGGCGGCCTGGCCCATCTGGCTTGTCGTCGCTCCTGGATCATTCAGCCTGTAGCCAGAATCCATGTGTTACTTGGGCCACTTAAGGGCGGCGTTCTTCCCTAGAGGCGCCGCCCGACCGATTCTCGGCCCTTGCGACTCTCCACAAAAGCTGTGAACCATGGCTTCCGGGCGACTCTGGCGGGGAAGGGGAGGCGTTCTGCCCAGCCTTTCAACACGATGAGCCGTTCCGGCGTCCGCAATTCTGTCTCATAAGAGTCATGGAGCGGACCTAATTGGCCATCTGGCCGTGGGGAGGGTTTCGGTACATCAATGCGCCTTGGAGTCACTCCACGCGCCGAGCGACTGCTCGGGCAGCTGCGCCCGACGCCTTATTCGGTGCTCGAGCTGGGCCTGTTGGCGTTGATCGCCGTTCAGGCCGCTCGATTGCTCTGGACCCTTGTCACGCCGCTCGAGCCTGTCGGCGAATGGAGGCCGGCGAGCGCGGTGGTGCAGACCGGCGGAGCGGTCCTGAGCGAGTTCGATCCCTTCTTCCGTCTCAGCGGCAACTCGGGGCCCGTCACGGTCACTTCGCTGAATCTCAAGCTCTACGGAGTCCGCGAGGATCGCGCGACCGGGCGAGGCTCGGCCATTATCGGACTGCCGGACGGCACTCAGCGCAGCTTCGCGGTGGGTGAGGAAATCATTCCGGGCGTAAGCTTGGCGGAAGTCGGCTTCGACAGCGTCACGATCAATCGCAATGGCACGGCTGAGCAGATCTTCCTCGATCAGTCCACTCCCGCGCCAGCCGCCGGGACGGGCAGTCCCGCACCCGCACCCGCATCCGAGCCGCAGCCCGCACCGACTTCGCCAACGACCGCGCCGATCCAGTTCCAGCCTCGGATGAATGGCGGTCGTGTCGACGGAATCATCGTCAATCCCGGAAGCGACGGAGGCGAAGCGCTTCGCGCCGCCGGCCTCGCTCCCGGCGATGTTATCGTTTCGGTCAACGGACAGCGGGTCCAGTCGCTTGAACAGGCGCAGAACCTCGTCCGCTCCTCTTCCGGCGAGGTCGTCCTGGTGGTCGATCGAGGCGGTCGCGCCGTCCCCCTTCGTGCAAGGTTGAGCCTGTGAAGCGTTTTCTCATTGCCCTCGCTTTGGTCCTGGCGCCGCTGACCCCGGCTTCGTCCCAATATGTCCTGAATCTTCGGGACGCGGACATTCGCGCCTTCATTCAGGATGCGGCGCGAGTCACCGGCCGGACTTTCATCATCGATCCGGCCGTTCAGGGGCGGGTCTCGGTCGTCACCGAACGGCCATTGTCGCGCAGCGAATATTTCGAACTCTTCCTGTCCACCCTGCGAGCCAATGGCTACGTCGCCGTTCCAGCGGCCGGCGGGGCGCTTCGAGTCCAGCCGGTAGCGGGGGCAGCGGCCTCGGCGCCGGTCGGAGGATCCCGTCGGGGAAGTCCCAGCGGCTTCGTCACCGAGATCTTCCGGGTCCGGAACATCGAGGCAGCGGCGGCCGTCGAGACCTTGAGGCCGCTGGTCAGTCGCGACGGGTCGATCACGGCGGGACGCAACTCGATCGTCGTTTCCGACTTTGCCGACAATGTTCGCCGGATCCGCCAGGTGCTGGCCCAAATCGACGTCGACAGCGGAGTCACCCGGCTCGTCGGACTCGATAATGCGGGTGCTCGGGAGATTGCGGCGGCGCTCGGCGAGTTGGCCCCGGAAGGCGTGTCCGTGGTTCCGGTCGACAGCTCCAACGCCATCGCTCTGCGGGGCGACGCCAGCTCCGTCGCCCAGCTTATCGGGATTGCTCAGGAGCTCGACCGTCGCGCCGCTAGCGGCAGCGAGATCCGGGTCGTGTTCCTCGAACATGCCGATGCGGAGCAGCTTCTTCCGGTCCTTCAGCAGCTCCTCGGCCAGACTCCGACCCAGTCCGCTTCGCAGCCTGCCCGAACCCGCCGAACCAGCGGCGAGACTCCGCTGGGGCAATCAACGCCTCCCGCGCCGGTCGCAACCGTGGCGTCCGCGACCCCGCCGGTCGCCGCGCGGGGCGCGGTCGTCACTCGCTTCGAAGGCGCCAATGCGATCGTCATTTCGGCGACGCCGGACATCCAGCGCACGCTTGGCGAGGTCATCCGGCAGCTCGACGTGCGCCGACAGCAGGTGCTGGTCGAGGCAATCATCGTCGAGATTTCCGACACGGCCGCTCAGCGGCTCGGAGTCCAGCTCTTCCTGTCGGGACTGCGCGGTTCCAACATCCCGCTTGCGGTCACCAATTATTCCAACATCGCTCCCAACGCCAATCTGATCGCCGGTGCGATTGCGGCGCGCGAACTCGGGGCCTCCGAAGAGCTTCAGGAGGAGCTTCAGGATGCTGCCCTGGCCTCCCTGGCTGGGGCAACGGGCGGGCTGGGTGGCGTCGCCATCCAGAGCGGAAACGCGATCTTCGGAGCGATCGTCAATGCGGTCCGGTCGGACAACCAGTCCAACATCCTCTCCACTCCGTCGATCATGACGCTCGACAATCAGGAGGCGCGGATCCTCGTCGGCCAGGAAATCCCGATCACCACGGGCGAGGCGCTTTCCGACAATTTCGACAATGCGTTCCGGACCGTCCAGCGGCAGAATGTCGGAATCACCCTCGAGGTGCGACCACAAATCAATGCGGGAGGCTCGATCAAGCTCGACCTTCGCCAGGAAGTGAGTTCGATTGCCGGTCCGGTCTCCGACGATTTTCAGGAGCTGGTCCTCAACAAGCGGGAGATCGAGACGACGATCACCGTCGACGATGGCGAGATCGTCGGCATTGGCGGCTTGCTCGACGACAATGACCGTCGAACCTTCGAGCGCGTTCCGGTGCTCGGCGACATTCCGGTGCTGGGCAACCTGTTCCGATCGCGCGGGCGGGCGCGGGCACGCACCAACCTCATGGTGTTCATCCGTCCGACCATCTTGCGGTCGACCGAGGATGCCCGGGCGATGAGCGCGCGCCGCTACGGCTACGCCCGTGGTCAGCAGCTCCTCGCCAATCCCAATCGCGAACCGACCCTGGACGAGCTGGTCCGCGACTATCTCGGCACCACGCCGCCCGCCGTTCCTGCGGCACCTCAGCCGCAGGATGCCATTGTCGCGCCCCCCGCGGAGGTGCCGCAGCAATGAGCGAGGATGCCGCCATTGCGGTCACTCCGGCACGAATTCCCTACAGCTTCGCTCGACGCCATGGTCTGGTCGCCACCGAAGAAGGGGTAGCGATGCGAGACGGCGCCGACGCGAAGTCGCTGATCGAACTCAGGCGGTTCCTCGGTCGGCCCTTCGCGCTGCGGACGGTCAATGGCGCCGAGTTCGACCGCCTGCTGTCCGATCTCTACGCCTCCGGACCGGAAGCGGCGGCGTCGCTCGGGTTTGACGATGATCTGGGCCATCTGGCTTCGGCCCTTCCGAGCGCTGACGACCTTCTCGACACGTCCGACGACGCGCCTGCCATTCGACTGATCAACGGAATCATCGCCGACGCGGCGCGGCAAGGCGTCTCGGATATCCACATCGAGCCCTATGAAAGCGGCTTGGTCGTTCGAATGCGGATCGACGGCGTGCTCCGGGAGACGTTGCGGATGCCGGCTCATGTCGCGCCGGTGGTGGTCAGCCGAGTCAAGGTCATGGCCCGGCTCGACATTGCCGAGCGGCGGCTGCCTCAGGACGGGAGGATCGGACTGACCCTCGGCGGGAAGCTGATCGACGTTCGCGTTTCGACTCTGCCCAGCCGGGCGGGCGAGCGGGTCGTGCTTCGGATCCTGGACAAGGAGAATGCCGGAATCGACTTCGACCGGCTGGGAATGGCGGATCACATCAAGCGGATGTTCCGCGACGCCTTGGCTGAACCGAATGGCATCGTTCTAGTCACCGGCCCGACCGGATCGGGCAAGACGACATCCCTTTATGCCGGACTCAAGCTGCTGAACGACGGCAGCCGAAACATCCTGACCGTCGAAGACCCGGTGGAATATGCCGTCGATGGCGTTGGACAGACCCAGATCAATCCGCAGGTGGGCCTGTCCTTCGCCGCCGGGCTCCGCGCCATTCTTCGCCAGGACCCTGACGTCGTCATGGTGGGCGAAATCCGCGACCGCGAGACGGCCGAAATCGCGGTCCAGGCGGCGCTGACCGGGCATCTCGTCCTATCCACCGTTCACACCAACGATGCCGTCGGCGCGATCACCCGGCTTCGCGACATGAAGGTGGAGCCCTTCCTGATCGCCTCCACGTTGCGCGCGGTCCTTGCGCAGCGGCTGGTTCGACGCCTTTGTCCCGAATGCCGGCAACCCGTCGAAGCGACGGGATCGCTCGCCTCTCTGCTCGGGCTCGAACCGGGGGCCATCGTGTTCGAGGCCCGGGGCTGCTCCGCCTGTTCCTCGAGCGGCTACAAGGGGCGGGTCGGCCTGTTCGAAGCGGTGAAGGTCGACGAAGCCATTCGACGCCTGATCAATTCAGGCGCGGACGAAGCGGAGATTGCCGCCCACGCGTTTCGACATTCGGAAACCTTGTCGGTCGCGGCTCGCCGCCTGGTGCTGGAAGGGATGACGAGTCCGGAAGAGGCGGTTCGGGTCTCCCGCCACGAGGGCGGAAATGCCTGATTATGCCTATGTCGGCCTGGATCCGGCGGGGCGCGAGCGTCGCGGCTCGGTCCGCGCGGACACGGCGGACGCGGCTCGGGCCCAGCTCGCCTCGCGCAAGCTTTACGTGGTCCAGATCGAACCCAGGTCGGAGGGTGCCAGTCCGCCGCTGCTGTCGCGAGGGCTGATCCGACGCAGGAAGCTGAGCGGCAAGCAGCTCACCCTCTTCACCCGCCAGCTTGCCACCCTGGCACAGGTGTCACCGCTCGAGGAGGCGTTGCGCACCCTTTCTCGCCAGGCGGAGCGGGAGGAGCTGCGGCTGATCCTGTCGGAAGTTCATTCGGGCGTCGTCGAAGGTCGGCGGCTGGCCGATGCCATGGCAAGGGAGTCGAAGAGCTTCCCACCGCTCTACCGGGCGATGGTTGCGGCGGGCGAAAGCTCGGGGACCCTGCCTCAGATCCTCGAGCGCCTGGCGAACCTGCTGGAGCGGCAGGCGCAGGTGCGGGGCAAGGTTCTCTCGACGCTGGCCTATCCGATCGTCCTTGCGGTGGTTGCGACCTTTGTCGTCTTCGCGCTCATGATCTTTGTCGTACCGAAGGTCGTCGAACAGTTCGAGGATGTCGGTCAGGAGCTTCCCTTGCTGACTCGGATGGTGATCGGGCTTTCCGACTTCCTCAGCAGCTGGTGGTGGCTGCTCCTGATCCTGATCGGGGCCGGGGCGCTGATTGGCGGGCGCGCCCTGAAGGAGGAGGGGCTGCGAATGAAGTTCGATGCCTTTCTCCTTCGCCTGCCCCTGATCGGGCGGCTCATCCGCGATCTTCATGCCGCGCGGATGGCGCGGACCCTGTCGACGATGATCGCCAGCCGGTTGCCCTTGCTCGAGGGACTGAAGCTGACGACGGAGACCGTTCACAATCGCGTGCTCCGTTCCGCCTCGGCGCATATCGCGGAAACGGTGCGCACCGGCGGCAGTCTTTCCGGCGCCCTGCGCAAGGCGGGCGTGTTTCCGCCGCTGCTCGTTTATCTGGCGGCCAGCGGGGAAGCGTCCGGAAGGCTCGACATGATGCTGGAACGGGCGGCTGATTATCTCGAGCGGGAGTTCGATTCCTTCACTTCGACCGCACTGTCGCTGCTGGAGCCCGCCATTATCGTTGTCATGGGTGCGGTCGTCGCCGTGATCGTCCTGTCGATCCTGCTGCCGATCCTGCAACTCGACACGCTCGCCGGAGGATATTGATGCTGCTGAAACTCAAGGCCCGCGCGCCTCACAAGCGACATAGCGAGGAGGGCTTCACCCTCGTCGAACTGATGGTGGTGATCGTCATCCTCGGCCTTCTCGCAACGATCGTGGTGATCAACGTGATGCCCGCCACCGATCGTGCGGCCACGACCAAGGCTCGCGCCGACATCGCCACTCTCGAGCAAGGGATCGAGATGTACCGGCTCGATCACATGCGCTACCCGACCAGCGACGAGGGGCTGCAGGCCCTGGTTTCCGGCAATTACGTCCGTCGCCTGCCGGACGATCCGTGGGGCAATCCGTATCGCTACAGCGCTCCCGCCCCTGACGGACGTCCGTTCCAGATCGCTTCGTTGGGCGCCGATGGCCGGGAGGGCGGCGAAGGGGAAAATGAAGATATCGCCAACTGACGCCTTCCAGCCCGCGGCGGCAAGCGGCGCCGGCTTCCTGCTCGTCTTTCTGGACGAATCCGGAGAAGCCGAGCGCTGGCTGCTGCTTGACGGCGGCGAGGTGGCGACGAGAGGAGAGGGTGAGCCTCCCGCTCCGGATCCCGGAGTGAAGCTCGCGCTTGCGGTTCCTGGCAGCCAGGCGACCGTCCACTGGCTCGAACTTGCGGTGGGCCTGACCGAAGCTCAGGCTGCGGCGGCCGCTCGACTGCTCCTTGCCGATGCGACGCCCGATCCGCTCGCCGAATTGCATGTCGCCGTTGGCCGCCCGGAGCGGGGGCTGACGCCGGTCGGCCTCGTCCCCGTTCGGCTGATGACGCAATGGCTTGGCCGGTTCGATGCCCACCTGATCGTGCCCGGCCCCTTGTTGCTCCCGGCCGCTGAAGAGTCCTTCGTTCGTCACCGCGACGATTATCGCGCAAGCGCGGCAGCCTTCACGCTCGAACCGGAACTGGCGCAGATCGTGCTTGGGGACAGCGCCGTCACCGAACTCGATTCCTCCGACGTCGAATCGGGCCTGGAGCCGATTCTTTCGGCGCCGCCGCTCAATCTTCGTCAGGGAGCATTCGCGAAGCGCCGGCGGTGGAAATCGGATTCGGGGCATTTCCGGAGGATCGGCTGGCTTGTTCTGACGCTCGCCGTCCTGAGCCTTGCTGTCGAGGTGGCGAGGCTGCTGGCCTTCACTTTCGCGGCCGACCGGCTCGAAGCCGAAGCGCGCTCCGTTTCGGCGCAGACCGGTGCCACCGAAACTCAGGCGTTCAGCCCAATCGCCGGGAATTTTTTCGAAGCCGTGCGGTCGACCCCCAACATCGAGGTGGCGAGGCTCGAATATCGACCTGACGGCAGCCTCCAGGCCGCGGTAGCCATGGACAATCCAGCCACTCTCGCCGCTTTCCGATCCCGCCTCGAATCCAGCGGGCTCGTCGTCGAACCCGGCGCACAGCAAAGCTCAAGCGGGCGACCGATGGCAGACCTGACGGTGAGGCTGCGATGACCGCTCTGACGACCTGGTGGGGAGAGCGAACGCTTCGAGAGCGGCGCCTGCTCCTCGTCATGCTATCGCTTCTGACGCTGGTGCTCGGCTGGCTGCTGGTGATCCGGCCGCTTTCGGACTCGATCGAGGCCGCTCGCCAGCGCCACGAATCAGCGATCGTCGCCCTCGCCGAGGCCCGGGCCCAAGCCGAGGCGGCTCAGGGATCCCGCCAACGCTCTCCGGTGCCACTCCCGATCGATTCCCTGGTCAGCCGAACCGCCACGGAAGCGGGATTCGCCAATGCGCGGGTTGTCACCCAGAGCCCGGCGGCCGCTTCGATAACGATCGAAGCAGCGCGGCCGCAGGCCTTGTTCGGCTGGGTGTCGGAACTGGAACGGCAGGGGCTTGCCGTGGCTTCGCTGCGGGCGCGAATCAATCCGGACCGGACGATCGGAGCGGACATCAGCTTCCGGGCGCCGAGCCGATGATCCGAGTCCGACTTCCTCTCGGCCGCAGTCTCTACTTCCTTTCGGCCTTTGCTTTCGCCTTGCTGGCTTTGCTGCCGCTGCGGCTCGCCTTGAGCTGGTTCGATCTGGACTCGCGTGGGCTGTCGGCGCGCTCGGCCAGCGGCAGCGTCTGGCTGGGAATGCTGGAGGAGGCAAAGGTTGGCCCAGTTCCGCTCGGCGACGTCCAGGCTCGCCTGAATACGCTTCCGCTCCTGCTGGGGCGGGCGCGGATCACTCTGGCCCGGCCGAACGGCACCGATCCTTTCGAAGGCGCCGTGACCGCTTCGCAACACGGTTTCGGCTTCGACGACGTCACCGGACGACTGAGCGGGGCTGCGTTGCCGGCGCCGTTGCCGATTGCATCCATAGAGTTCGAGGATTTCAGCGCCGGTTTCGCGCGTGGCGTTTGCGAGCGTGCCGAAGGACGAGTCCGAGCCGCGGTGGCCGGCGAAGTCTCCGGATTTCGGGTGTCCTCCAGCTTCAACGGAACGGCGCGCTGCGCCGGAGGCGCATTGCTGATCGCAATGACCAGCCAGAGTGGAATGGAGCGGCTGATTCTCAGTCTCTCCGGCGATGGCCGCTATCGCGCCGACCTCGTCGTCCGTCCCCTCGATGACAGCCTTCGACCGCAGCTTCTGGCAGCCGGCTTTCGCCCGGCGGCCGGTGGCTGGCTGCTTCGGCTCGACGGAAGCTTCTAGCCCTCCCGCCGCTTCGGCGGAGAAAAGGCGGAATTGCAGCGTTCTTTTCGCACATTGCACTTCTCGGTGCGGGCGGAGGGGCTGATCCGCGGCCGTGCGACTCGGCCGGACAGGGATGGAGGCCATTGATGAAACGCTGTTGGTTGGCAGCCGGTACGCTGCTGTTGAGTAGTTCGACGATCGCGTGGGCGCAGACCGATTTCAAATCGGAGCTTGCGGGCGACAAGACGGTGATCGCTTCAGAAGCGCCGGGCAAGTCCGCCTGGACGAGCAAGTCCTTCGGTGACCCAGCCGCGGACAAGCCAGCCCTTGCTACGTGGGAGTCGAAGAGCGCGAGCTTCGCTGGTTCGACGGTCCAGAAGGCATGGTTGAGCGGCTGGGACGACAAAGCCAGCCTGGGCGACGTCAAAGGCGAGACTGTATTTTGGAGCAACGTCAAGGCGCCGATGGCGGGCGTGCCTGATGCCAAGATCCGGACGGCCCAGTGGAACGACACCAAGGGCCAGGCGCCATCATGGAGCGAAGGCAAGCTTCAGACCGCCTCCGTCGACGACTGGTCGGGATCGAAAAGCGCTTCGAAGCTTGAAACCGCGTCCGTCGCCAAGTCGGACCAGACGGGCATGGGCGGCCCGTTAGACGAGGGCGACCCCGGTGCGAGGTCGCTTGACCTGACGCCCCGGCCGGCCGCTTGGAACTATCCTCCCTGTTCGCCGGGCCCCGGCGACGATCGCTGCATCCAGCTCTACGAACGCGGAGTCCGAGCTCAGCTCGCCGCCTGGAACCAGTCCACTGGTGGCCTCGCCGATCATAGCGTGACCACCGCCATGGGCGGGCCGTACGAGGCGATCGCTGACGGATCCGAGATGGAGACAGCCTCAAGCGAGGAGGCTTCCGGCACCAGCCTCGCGGCGTTCGACGACGAGCCGTACCTCGCCGGCCATAGCGAATATCAGGGCGTAGGCGGACCATTCGAATCGCAATCCGGCTACCCGCCCTGCGCGCGCGAAGCGTCGGATGACCGCTGCATCCAGCTTTACGAACGCGGCGTTACAGGAGCCGGCAACTAGCGGTTCAATCAGGCCGGGAGGAAGGTTCGGCACCGGCCGGATCTCCTTCCGCCTTTTCGGCCAGCCAGGACTTGATCTTGGCAAGGCTGCGCTCCAGCGCGGCAACGATCCGGCGTACTTCGTCGGGATCGCCATCCGCTAGCGCAACGTCGGAAATCCAGTAGGTTTCGGAGAGCCACGGCTGCCCGTCTTCGTTACCGGTTACGGAAATCCCGAGAAACGCCTCTTCGGCGTCGATCCAGCCCTCGCCATCGGGCTGTACGGTATGGATCCGGATCCGCGATCCCTCACCTTGGAAGTCGCTTCGGCAGATTTCTCGAGCGGCTTCGAGCAGGGGCGCAACCAATTGCCAATCGAGCTTGGTTTCACTCAGCGTCTCGAGAACGGCACTGTAGATCTGCTTCTGCGCCAGGTTGTGGAAATCGGCGGTGGTGAAGTGCGACTCGGCCATGATGGACGTCAGCGCTGTCGCAAGCCGACGAACCGGTCAAGCCACCCGCAGCCAATCAGGGTAGCGGGCAAGCAGCTCACGAGGGTCGTCATAGATCGAGGCGGCGCCTGCCTCGATCAGATCGTCATCCGGGAAGCCCCCGCAGCGGAGCGCGATCGCCTTCAGGCCGAGCTTTGCGGCCGCCTTCACGTCCCAGGGCGAATCCCCGACCAACCGGACATTACCGGGCTCCGCCGGAGCGACTTTGGAGAGGGCGGCTTCGAAGATGTCGGGGCAGGGCTTCGATCGCTCGACATCGTCTTTCGAGGTGGCGGCGAAGACGAGGTCGGCGGCGCCGAGCAGATCCCCATGGAACTTGAGCTCCACCTGCTTCGCCGAAGTGGCAAGCACGATCTTGACTCCGTCGCCCCAGAGCCGCTCGAACAATTCCCGGACGCAGGGAAAAGGCTGAACCCGCGGGAGATAGTCACGCTGGAACAGCTCGGATCGAAAATCCTCGATCTCCTGCCGACGCGCGTCGACAAGATCCTTCGGGAGCAAGCTGGGGATCAGATTGTCGCCGCCTTTGCCGATCTGCTGACGGATGCGATCGAACGGCAAGTCAACGCCGAAGTGACGGAACGCCTGCTGCCAGGCTACGGCATGCAGATCATTGCTGTCGACCAGAGTGCCGTCGACGTCGAAAAGAACAGCTTCAATCATGGTAGGCTCCGATTCCTTCTTCCGCTGCCCAGGAGAGCCAGGAGCATCGAGAAGGCGCCGAGCCGGGCAGCAAGCCTTGGGAAGGAGGGCGTCGGCGGTCCGTCGCCCGGTCGGCCGGTTGCTGAACGAGAGGAGGGCTCCTGAACTTTCTCCGATCCGATCTTCAGCTCCAGGACAGCGTTCAGCTCGGCGCCGAGCAGAACGATATAGGCGCTGAGATAGAGCCAGGTGAGGAAGACGATCACCGCCCCAAGCGAACCATAGGTGGCGTTGTAGTCGGTGAAGTTCGAGACATAGACTCCGAACCCCAGGGTAGCGCCAAGCCAAATGATCGTCGCGAGGACGGAGCCGGGCGTAATCCATCTCCATTCCGCTTCCGGACGATTGGGGCCAAAACGATAGACGATCGCCAGCAGGACCATCACCGCAATCGCGGCTGCGAGGAAGAAGAGCCCCTTCAGCATGGCTTGTCCGGCGCCGTCGAGGTCGGGCATCAGATGCTCGAGGAGATTGAAGGCAGATATGGCGACGATGGCGAGAAACAGGACCAGCACAGCGCCCCCCGTCATGGCCAGCGCCATCAGGTTTCGCTTGATGAAGCTGCGCGATTCCCCGACTTCCCAGACGATGTTCAGCGCCGTGATGATCGCCCCTGCGCCCTTGCTGGCGCCGTAGATCGCAATGGCCAGTGCGAGGAGAAGGGCGAACCCGGTCTTGGAATTGCTCGATTCTGTCATGTGCATCAGCTGGTCGCCGATGATCTGAGCCGCATTGTCGGGCATCACGCTGGTCAGAGTCTGCATGTGCCGGACGACGGAGCTGGGCTCCGCGACCAGCCCGTAGCTCAGCACCAAAGCCGTCAGCAAAGGCACGAAGGCGAGAAAGGCGTAGAAAGCCACGCCGGCCGAAATAAGGGTCAGATTGTCGTCCCCTGCATCCTTCCAGGTGTCGAGCAGGATGCGTTTCCAGCTGGTCGACGAGATCTGTCGGGGTCCGTCAGCCGCCGAAGATGGTGCGGAATCGCGCATGAGCGGCCAAAGCCGGGGCGGCGGCTCGGTTCCGATGGGGAGGCGCTTTTCCGCCACTTTGACCGATGCTAGGGCTCTCGTCGATGAGCGCCGCCTGGACCTTCTCGATCGACCGCGGCGGTACCTTCACCGACATCGTTGCCCGAAGTCCCGAGGGCCGGACGATCGTTCGCAAGCTGCTCTCTGACGATCCCGAGCGCTATGAAGACGCCGCCGTTGCGGGCATTCGGCAGATACTGGGCGAAAATGGCGGCGGCCACATCGCTTCGGTGAAGATGGGAACGACGGTCGCGACCAACGCCCTGCTCGAGCGGCGGGGGGAGCCTGTCCTGCTCGCCATCACCAGCGGCTTCGGCGACGCTCTGAGGATCGGCTATCAGTCGCGGCCCGAAATCTTCGCTCGGAGGATCGAGCTTCCGGAGCCGCTCTACAGCCATGTCATCGAAGTTGACGAGCGATTTTCGGCCAAGGGCGATCGGCTTCGGCCACTCGACCGCGACTCGACGCGAGCAAAGCTGCGAAACGCCTTCGCTCAGGGCTATCGCGCCATCGCCATCGTTCTGATGCATGGTTGGCGATGGACCGCCCATGAAGTGGAAATCGCCGCGATGGCTCGGGAGATCGGCTTCACCCAGGTCTCCGCCAGCCACGAGGTCGAGCCGCTGATCAAGCTGATCGGACGTGGCGACACCTGCGTCGTCGATGCCTATCTTTCGCCGGTGCTCCGCCGATATGTGGACAAGGTGGTAGCCGGTCTTGGAGGAGTCGGCGCGGGAGGCGCCACGCCGCGGCTCCTCTTCATGCAGTCGAACGGCGGGCTCACTGACGCGCAGGCCTTTCGCGGAAAGGATGCCATCCTTTCCGGACCGGCTGGCGGGATCGTCGGAATGGCGCGAACGGCCGAGCAGGCGGGATTCCCCCATGTGATAGGCTTCGACATGGGCGGCACGTCGACCGACGTATCCCATTTTGCCGGAACCTACGAGCGAACCAGCGAGCGCTCCGTTGCCGGAGTTCGGGTTCGCGCACCGATGCTCGAAATCCATACGGTCGCCGCCGGCGGTGGATCGATCTGTCACTTCGATGGAAGCCGCTTCAGAGTCGGCCCCGACAGTGCCGGAGCCGTGCCCGGGCCGGCCTGCTATCGGCGTGGTGGGCCGCTCACCCTGACCGACTGCAATGTGGTGCTCGGAAAGATCCGGCCGGAGCATTTCCCTTCCCTGTTCGGCCCCGGTGGCGACCTGCCGATCGATTCCGGAGCTTCGATCGCGCGGGCGAAGGAGATTGCCGAGCGGATCGGGAAGAGTCCGCGGGAGGTGGCCGAAGGCTTCGTTCGAATCGCTGTCGAAAACATGGCCAATGCGATCAAGCAGATCTCGATAGCGCGCGGCCATGACGTCACGCGCTACACGTTGCAGTGTTTCGGAGGTGCGGGCGGTCAGCACGCCTGTCTCGTCGCCGATGCGCTCGGAATCGAGTGCGTGATGGTCCATCCGCTCGCCGGGGTGCTCAGCGCCTTCGGCATGGGCCTCGCCGACATGGTCGAACTGAGGCAGCGGACTCTGGCTGGCTCCGAGCTGGAGGCCGTGCTTGGCGAGCTCGAGCAGGAAGCCTCGGCCGCGCTTCGGGCGCAGGGGGTCGAACCGTCGCAAATCCGCCGACGTGCGGCGCTGCGTTACGAGGGGAGCGATACGGCCCTGGAGGTCGAGGTGGGCCCGGCGATGGAAGCCGCTTTCGAAGCCGCTCACCGGACCCGGTTCGGCTTCGTTTCCGATGCGAAGGTGGTCATCGAAACTGCCATCGTCGAAGCGGTGGGGAAAGGGGAATATTCCGCGCCTCCCGGGAACGCGCTCCAAGCCGGGACCGATCCGCAGTCGGCTTCGCAGGACCCGATTCCCGCCGATCTTTCTCCACCTCCATCGGGGGAGGTGATCGATCGCGCTTCGCTTTCGCCCGGCCATTGTCTGTCCGGACCGGCGATCATCGTCGATGAGGCGGCGACCACCGTCGTCGATCCCGGCTGGCGTGCCGAGGTGGACCGGCTCGGCAATCTGGTCCTACGCCGGGTAGAAGCCCGGCAAAGCGCGCCTGCGATCGGGACCGAGGTCGATCCAGTGATGCTGGAGGTGATGGGGAACCTCTTCATGGCCATAGCCGAAGAGATGGGAGTCGCTCTTCAGAACACCGCCTCCTCGGTGAACATCAAGGAGCGACTCGATTTCTCCTGCGCGCTGTTCGATCGCAGCGGCAACCTGATCGCCAATGCACCGCACATACCCGTCCATCTCGGCTCAATGGGCGATTCCATCCGGACGATCATCGATGCGCGGGGGGATGGAAGAGACGGCCGTGGAATGCTTCCGGGCGACGTCTATGTGCTGAACGCGCCCTATCGGGGCGGTACGCACCTTCCCGACATCACCGTCATCATGCCCGTCTTCGCTGACGACGCCGACCCGGCGCCGGCCTGGTTCGTCGCAGCGAGAGGCCACCATGCCGACATTGGCGGGATCGCGCCCGGATCGATGCCGCCCGACAGCCGATCGGTTCATGAGGAGGGGGTGCTGATCGACAATTTCCTGCTCGTCGACCGGGGGCGCTTCCGTGAGGCGGAACTTCGCGAGCTGCTTGGGAAAGGCGAGTGGCCCGCGCGCAACCCCGACCGGAATGTCGCCGACCTTAAGGCGCAGGTAGCGGCCTGCGCGCGCGGCGCAAGCGAGCTGAAGCGGATCTCCCGGGAGCATAAGAGGGAAGTGGTCGACGCCTATATGGGCCATGTCATGGCTTATGCGGAAGAAGCCGTCCGCAGGTTGATTGACAGATTGTCGGACGGGAGCTTTCGCTACGAACTGGACAATGGTTCGATCGTCTGCGCCTCGATCCGGGTGGACCGCGATCGGCGATCGGCCCTTGTCGACTTCGCCGGCACGAGCGAGCAGCAGCCGAACAATTTCAACGCGCCCTACTCGATCTGCCGGGCCGCGACGCTTTACGTCTTCCGTACGATGCTCGACGACGCCATCCCGCTCAACGACGGTTGCATGAGGCCGATCAGCCTCGAAGTGCCGGATGGCTCCATGCTCAATCCCCGCTATCCGGCGGCGGTGGTCGCCGGCAATGTCGAAACCAGCCAGGTGATCACCGACTGCCTGTTCGCGGCGGCCAAGGCGCTCGCTCCGAGCCAGGGAACGATGAACAATCTGACCTTCGGCAACGCGACCTACCAATATTATGAGACGATCGCCGGCGGGGCGGGGGCGGGACCGGATTTCGACGGTGCCAGCGCGGTCCACACGCACATGACCAACAGCCGGCTGACCGATCCTGAAATATTGGAGACCCGCTTCCCGGTGCTTCTCGAGCGCTTTGCCATCCGCCGGGGCTCCGGCGGGTCGGGTCGGCACCGCGGCGGCGACGGGATCGAACGGCGGATCCGCTTCCTGCAACCGATGACCGCGGGAATGCTGTCCAACCGCCGGCGGGTCGCGCCCCGAGGCATCGAAGGCGGCGGCGATGCCAGGCCGGGGATCAACAAGGTCGTTCGGGCAAATGGGCAGGAGATGGTTCTGGACGCAACCGCTTCCGTCGAGATGGAACCCGGCGACATGCTGGTGATCGAGACTCCGGGCGGGGGCGGCTTCGGCGCGGAATGAACCAGTATCTTCCCCTGCTCGGCATCCTGGTGGTCGTTCTCGGCTTCGGATTGCGATTCAATCCGATGCTGGTGGTTCCGGTCGCGGCCCTGACGACCGGGCTCCTTGCCGGACTCGATCTCGTCGAGATGATCGCGAAGCTGGGCAAGGCGTTCAACGACAGCCGGATCATCATCATTCCCTATGTCGTTCTGCCGGTGGTCGGCTTGCTCGAGCGCTATGGCCTTCAGCAGCGCGCCCGCACGCTGATCGCGCGTTTTCAGGCGGCGACGGTCGGCCGGCTGCTGATCCTCTATCTGCTCTACCGCCAGATCATTTCCGCCATCGGCCTGCATTCGACGGCCGGTCATCCCCAGACGGTGCGTCCGCTGGTGGCGCCCATGGCGTTGGCGGCTGCCGAGCAACAGGGCGCAGATCTCGACGAGCAGACGGTGGAGCGGGTGAAGGCCTATTCGGCAGCGACCGACAATGTCGGCCTGTTCTTCGGTGAAGACATCTTCTTTGCGATCGGCTCGATCATCCTGATCCAGCAGACGCTGGAGGCCTACAATATCATGCTTTCGCCCCTCCAGCTGGCGGTCTGGGCGATACCGACCGCCATCGCCGCCTTCCTCATCCATGGCTCGCGTCTCCTCCTGCTCGATCGCTCGTTGGCCCGATCCGCCAAGGGCGCGCGCCCATGATCACGACCCAGCACGTTTTCTACCTGGTCGGGTCCCTGTTTGCCGCCTGGGCACTGCTCAGCGCTTTCGATCGGACCAATCCGAAGCGATTCGGAAATGCCGCCTTCTGGGGACTGGTCGCTCTGAGTCTTCTGGCCGGGCACCGCCTGGGCGATCTTGCCAACGGCTTCCTCGTCCTCGGTCTCGCCGCACTGGCGACTCTCAAGCTCCTCGGAAGGGGAGCGGCTTCGACGGGCGAGGAGGAGCGGACAGCGGCCGGCCTTCGCTACGGCAACAAATTGTTCGTGCCGATCCTGGTCGTCCTGCTCACGGCGGTGCTCGGCACGCTCCTCTATCTCTACACGCCGCTACGCGAATCCGGCCTTTTCGAGCGCAACCGAGAAACCTTCATCCTTCTCTGTCTGGGCGTGCTGCTTGCGATCGCGTTGATCTTCGCCTGGATCAGGCCACCCGCCCTGGCGCCGATCGACGAGGGTCGCCGACTGATCGATGCGGTCGGTTGGGCGGCGGTGCTGCCATTGATGCTGGCGGCGCTCGGACTGGTACTCGCGGACACCGGAGTGGGCCGGACTATCGGGACTTTGGTGCTGACCGTCATTCCGGAAGGAACGATCCTTCCGGCGGTGATCGCGTTCGGCCTGGGAATGGCGCTGTTCACCATCCTGACCGGCAACGCCTTCGCGGCTTTTCCGGTCATGGCGACCGCCATCGGCGTGCCGCTACTGATCCTCAACTATGGCGGGGATCCGGCCGTCGTCGGGGCCATCGGCATGCTGGCGGGCTTTTGCGGGACCTTGATGACGCCGATGGCGGCCAACTTCAATCTGGTCCCAGCGGCCCTGCTCGAGCTGAAGGACCAGAACGGCGTCATCAAGGCTCAGATCGGCACCGCCGTGCCGCTGCTCGCCGTGAACATCCTCTTCATCTACTTCCTGGCCTTTTGAATGAAGCATCACCTCACCGCCGAAACCGCGAACCGCTTTGCGGAGATCGCCCTCGATCACGTCACTCGGGAATATCCGCACAAGCTCGACCATGTGATGGAAGGACCGGAAGACGTTCTTTCCCCGCGCGAACTCCACCCGATATTCTTCGGGAGCTTCGACTGGCATAGCTGCGTCCACGGTTATTGGCTGCTGATGCGGACCCGGCGGCTCTATCCGCAGCTCGGCGTCGCCGACCGAGTCAGGAACCTGCTGGACGAGATGCTCGAACCGGAAAAGGTTGCGGGCGAACTCGACTATCTCGATCGCGCTTATACCGGCACGTTCGAGCGGCCCTATGGCTGGGCCTGGCTGCTTGCTCTCCATGGCGAAGCGCAGCGCCACTCCACCGACTGGGCGGCGAACCTTGAGCCCCTGGCCGGGGCGTTCGCAGATCGGTTCAAGTCCTTCCTTCCGAAACTGACCTATCCGATCCGCACCGGTGCTCACTACAACACCGCGTTCGCCCTGATACTGGCGCTCGAATGGGCCGAAGCAAACGACCGGGAACTCGCGGCGCTGATCAGGACTCGGGCAAGCTATTATTATGGAGGAGACCGAAACTGTCCCGGCTGGGAGCCGGCGGGGGACGATTTCCTTTCTCCGGCGCTGGCCGAAGCCCTGTTGATGCGCCGGGTGCTGCCGCCGGATGAGTTCCGGCGTTGGATGGAAGGCTTCCTTCCCAATCTTGCCGCGGGCGAGCCGCGTACCTTGTTCAAGCCCGCCTTCGTCTCGGACCGGTCGGACGGCAAGATCGCGCATCTCGACGGCGTAAACCTCAGCCGTGCCTGGTGCTGGCGCGGCCTGGCCGACGCTCTCGCTCGCGAGCTCGCCGAGCTCGCAATTGCCACGGCAGACGAGCACCTCGACGCCAGCCTGCCCCATGTCACCGGCGATTATATGGGCGAGCACTGGCTCGCCACCTTCGCTTTGCTGGCGCTGGAGACTCGCGCCTGAGCGTCGGTATGGTTTACAATTCCTTACCGCGTTAACCTTCGCAGCGCCGCATTTGCGTTGCTGGCCCGCTTCTTGCTCCTGCTCGTGCATGATGAAACGGCTGGCAAGATTGTTCGTCATCAAAACTCGCTGGGAAGCACTGGCGGTCATCTATGCCCTGGCGCTCGGTTCGGTGGATCGCGGTTTCCATTATCTCGAGCGCTTCCCGGGCCCCCCCGGCTGGCTTCTCTTCGCCGCCTGCACGGGCGTCGTGTTCATGGCCGGCGCCAAGCTCCTGGATCTCACTCGCCCCGACAGCGGCGAGCGTCGACGCAAGACCGACTTCGCTTCCGGAACAGCTTGAAGCCCCGCCGGTTGATGCCGGAAAGGAGCTTCGACATGTCCGATCAGGCAAAGGTGGAACGGCAGACCGGAACCAAGGGGGCCGGGCAGTCCGGCGGCGGGCCCTATCCCAATCCCCACACCGGCAAGGAAGGCGGCGGCGAAGGCGGCTTCATGGGCCACGGCGGCCAGACCGAAATGGAATATTATGGCCATGGCCGACTCGGCGAAGAGAAGGTCGGCGGCAATGCCAATTCGCCGGCGCAAAAGGCGAAGCCCGGCAAGAACTGAAAAGCCTCACCAAAAGTTGGCAAATTGCGCCAAGTGCCAGCATGTCTGGTGCGACCGCTGGAACGCTGCGAGCGTAGAAATCGGCTGATTTCCGCCAAAAAACCGACTTGGCACGGCTCTTGATAAACCTCGGACATAAGAGATTACCGAGGTTCAAAGGGAGCAGAGCAATGGTCAACTTCACCAACATCAACCGCATCGTCACCGCCGCCGTCGGAGCGCTCGTCATTTCGACCGCCTGTGTGGCGGCAGCCGTCGGCCCGGCCACTTCGGCCGGCCAGAACTCGACCGACTACGCCGCGGCAGCGGTTCCCTCTTCGGCTCAAGCGACGGCCTGAGCCGTGGGCCAAGCGGTCGGAGGGAAGATCCACCCCCTGACTTCTCTTCGGCCGCCGCCCGAACCTTTCCTCCGTCGGAGCAGCCCATGAGCATCTTTTCCCGCACTCGCGACATCATCGCCGCCAATGTGATCGATCTGGTCAACCGGTCGGACGATCCGGCGAAGACGGTACGGGTCGTCATCCTCGAGATGGAGGAGACCCTCGTCGAGGTTCGGGCATCGGCGGCCCGGATGATTGCGGACCAGAAGGAAAAGCGCGGTCAGATAGCCAAGTTGGCGGCCATGCAGGAAAGCTGGAACGAGCGAGCCGAACTTGCCTTGAGCAAGGGCCGCGAGGACCTCGCCCGGGCCGCTCTGATCGAACGGGAAAAACTCACCGAACTGGCGGACGAACTTCGTGGCGAGATCGCCGCCATCGACTCGTCGCTCCGTGCATCGGAAGCGGATATCGCCAAGCTGCAGGCGAAGCTTCGCGAAGCTCGTAGTCGTCAGAACGCTATCGCGACCCGACTGGAAACTGCAGAAAACCGTGCCCGGATGCGGGAAATGTATGCCGGCAGCCGGGTCGAGCAGGCTTTCTCCAACTTCCAGTTGCTGGAACGCCAGGCCGACCTCGCCGAGGGCCATGCCGATGCGCTTCTTCTCGCCGCACCCCCGAAGACGCTTGAGGAAGAGATTGCCGAATTGAAGGTGGCTGAGCGGGTCGAGGCCGAGCTCGCCGCGATGAAGGCGGCGATGAAGGAGGCGGCATGACGATCCGAATGACGGAACCGGAAGTGATGCAGCTTGTCGAGGGTCTCGCCTGGCTGGGAAGCATCGTCGGGATGCTGCTCGCGGCCCTGCTCTTCTACCTGCTGGTACGCCCGCCGCGGCATGTGCGCCGGCGAAGGAAAGCCGAGCGCCGAGGCGAGGCGAGCTTCGGTCGTGACGAAGAGACTCTGGAAACCGAAGACCTGCTCCGGCTGATGGAGCGGATGGAGCAGCGACTGGAGGTGCTGGAGCGCCTCGTCGCGGTGGAATCGCGGGAGCGTGAAAAGCTTCCGAAATCCGACGCCGAGGGCGCCGAACCAGGGAGGACGAGATGAGGGCGAATCGCAGAATATTCGAACTGGACCAGGAGCAGGGAAAGTTCCTGGGCGTGTGCGCCGGGTTGGCCAATCGGACCGGTATCGACGCGACGATCATCCGGGTCGGCTTGGTACTCGCGACCCTGATCGGCGCCTTCCCCTGGACGATTGTCGCCTATTTCGTTGCCGCCTTGGTCGGCCGAAGGGGTCGCCCTTCGGGATCCGGTTTGCGGCGCTTTGCGGCAAGCGAGCAATCCGACGAACGGACGCGCAATCTGGACCTGAGGATGCAGGCGATCGAGACCTACGTCACCAGCTCCAACAGCCGCCTCGCGCGCGAAATCGAGGAACTTCGCTGATCAGGAAAGACAGATCCGGGAGGAGAGAATGAGCGAACCGCTGACGATGATAACCATGGCGAGCTTCGGGCTGCTCGCGCTCAGTATCGCCCTGTTCGCCGGCCTGAAGGGCTGGCAGGGCTGGCTGGAGGTGAAGCGACTGGAGCTTGCCGGACACCAGCGTCCCCAGGAGTCTGGCACTGCCGCCGAGCGGATTGAGATCGCGGATCTCAAGGAGCGGATCCGAAAGCTCGAGTCGATTGCCGCCTGCATCGATCTCTAGGTCGGTCGAGCCCTCCCGCACGCTGCGGGAGGGACTCGCTTCCTCAGCTCAGGTCAGGCAGTTCCTCGTCCGAGGCTTGCCAGGGATCGCGGCCGCGCCGGACCAGCGTCCGCTGGCATAGAACACAACGACTGACCCACTGTCCTCGACGGCGGCGCGCCGAAAAGGGCGTCGCCTGATGACCGATCACGGCGCAGATCAGCTGCATCGGAAGGCTCCTCGGCCCGCGCCTGCGGCCATCGCAAAAGCTGTCCTCATCCGATCTCCCCAGCGGCGGTTCCGGCGCGGCCGCCGACGGAGCCGGTCTAGGCAATCGGCCTTGCGCCCGATTTCCGGAAAGATTTGAAATCCTCCATCTTGGCTCGCGAGACTTGTCTTGAGCTGCCGCGACCGCGAAGGTCGCGGCCATGCACGTCCTGCTGATCGAGGATGACGCGCGCGTCGCGGCCTATGTCGGGAAGGCGCTTCGCGAGAACGGACATTTCGTCGACCATCGCGCCGACGGGAGATCTGGGCTCCTCCAGGCCTCTACGGAGCGCTACGACCTCATCATCCTCGACCGGATGCTTCCCCAAGTCGAAGGCATGAGGATATTGCAGACTCTTCGAGCGACAGGCGACTCGACGCCCGTCCTGATCCTGAGCGCTCTCGGCGACACCGACGAACGGGTTCGCGGCCTTCGTGCCGGAGGCGACGACTATCTCCCGAAGCCCTTTGCAGTTTCCGAGCTGTTGGCGAGGGCGGAGGTACTTGGGCGACGCAAGCCGAACATCCAGGAGCCCTCCGAGATCCGGATCGGCGAGCTTGTGGTGGATCGCCTCGGACGTACCGTCGTCCGGAACGGACGTCGGATCGAGCTGACCGACCGGGAATTCCGTATCGTCGAATATCTTGCCCGCAATGCCGGTCGGGTGGTGACTCGGTCGATGCTACTGGAGCATGTCTGGGACTATCATTTCGATCCCCAGACCAACATCATCGATCAGCATGTCAGCCGTCTTCGCCAGAAGGTCGATCGTGGATTCGAGACGCCCTTGATCGAAACCGTTCGGGGTGCCGGCTATGCGATCGGGCGACGCCTCGAATGAGGTTGCTCGGTAGTCTCTCCTTCCGCCTCGCGCTTGTCTATGTCGGCCTCTTCAGTGCCTCGGTGGCCGTTCTCGGCGGGCTTTACTACTGGGTGGCGATTGCCGCCCCGATTGGCGAAGTTCGCGACGAGCTTGCCGTCGAAGGCCGCGAGCTGGCGCGTTTGTACCACCAGCATGGGGCGGAGCGACTTGCAGATCGACTGGAGGAGCGCGCCGGTGCGCCTTCGCCAAGGCTCGCCTACCACGCTCTGCTGAGGCCCGACGGATCGATCGCCACCGCAAATCTTCCAAGCTGGCCCACCCGCTTCACCGGATCGTGGCATCGGATCGAAGCGGACATTTCACGGGAGGGGGACGAGGACGAACATGAGCCGCTGGTGCTTGACCAGCGGTTCGAGGATGGCGCTCGGCTCATGATCGGGCGCGACATCGACGATCTCGACGATCTGGAGGAAGAGTTGACGGAAGCCCTCGTCTGGCTGCTTCCGGCGCTCGCCTTGCTCGGGATCTTCGGCGCAGCGCTGATGAGCCTGGCGATCGGGCGCCGCATGGAAGCCATGTCGAGTACGGCCCGGCGGGTGATTGCGGGCGATCTGACCGAACGCATCGAGCTTCGCGGCACCGGCGACGATTTCGACCGGCTCGGCGACACTTTCAACTTGATGCTGAGCCGGATCGAAGAGTCGATAGAGGCGGTGCGCCGGGTCTCCGACAACGTCGCCCATGAGCTTCGAACCCCCCTTGCCCGACTTCAGGCCGGTCTTCTGGAGCTACAGTCGGAAACCGGGACGGACGACCGGATACTGAACGAGGTAATCGCCGAGGCGGACCGCCTTCAGTCCACCTTCGAGGCCGTGCTGCGAATCGCTCGAGTGGAAAGCTCGCTTCCGGCCCGCGACTTCGCTGCCGTCGACGCCGCCACTCTCCTCCTCGATGCCGTCGACTATTATCAGCCGGAGGCGGAGGCGCGTTCGCAGCGGCTGTGCTCGGACGCTCGGCCGCCGCTTCTGGTGCTCGGCGACCGCGACCTCCTGTTCCAAGCCTTCGTCAATCTCATCGACAATGCCATCAAGTACACGCCGGCCGGCGGCCGGATCGAGGTTGCTGTGGGGAGAGAAGGGGGCGACATTTTCCTGACGGTGATCGATGATGGCCCCGGAGTCCCGCCGGAAAGCCTGTCGAAGCTCGGTCAGCGCTTCTTCCGGGCGCCTGCGGCGGTGGAGACGCCGGGGCTGGGACTAGGTCTTGCGTTCGTGTCGGCCGTCGCAGCGCTGCACGAGTCCAAGCTGGAGTTCCGATCCGACAGTCGAGGGCTGACCGTCAACTGGCGGATGAGCTCACTCGGGGACAGCGGCGACGCCCGCAGGGCGAAATCAGCCTGACTTGCAGTCTGCGCCGTCCGGTCGAGATGCTCGACCTGCTGGCCGGCTGCCATGGCTCGGGCGAGCCCGATCGGGTTGTCGACGTGACCGGTCGTGGGGAGGCCCAGGCGCCGCGCCTCGTCCTGAACGGCCTCCCAGATGGCCGGGTCCGGCAGATGGTGCGACTTGATCAGGTCGTAACCGGCTTCGCGTGCGGCGGCGACCGCTTGCCGCGACGCTTCGACCGAGGCCGTGTTGTTGAGATGAAGCCCCGGTGCGGCCGCGTAGAAGCGTGGACCAGCGAGCGCCCGGCGCTCGACCGCCTCGCGGACCAGCAGGTTGTTCGCCGAGCTCGCCATCCGCTGCGCCGTCTCGCCCGGTTCACCGGGCGCTGGAGCGAGATGTACGTGCATGTCGACGAGGCCCGGCATCAAGGTCAGGCCGCGGGCATCGACCCTTCGAGCGCCCGCCGGAACTCTCATTTGGCTGCGCCGGCCGATGTTGAGGATCCGATCGCCGGAGATCAGCACCGTCTGGTCCTTGAGCCTCTCTGTGCCAGTCATCGGCAGCACGTCGGCGCTGACAATGGCGATCGTTTCCGGCCGGCCGTTCGGCTGTGCCAAGGCGCCACTGGTCGGCACGATCAGGCAGAGGATCAGAACAAGACGGGTAAGCAATGGCATGATCGCCCCCCCAAACTCCCGCCCTTCTAGCCCCGTTTTGACGTATCGGCTTGATCGACCTTGCGCATTTCCCTGCGGGACCGGCAGCTTCACAAGGGGTGCACAGCTGCTGAAAATCGACTAACGGCAGCGCAGACCCAGACGAAAACAGGGTAGAGGATGGCCACCAAGATCGAGCGCCCCAATCGGCCGGCGCTCTCGCTCCACGTTCCGGAACCTGATGCTCGGCCTGGCGAAGAGGTCGACTTCAGCCATATCGCGATCCCGGCCGCCGGAAGCGTTCCGAAGCCCGATGTCGCGGCGCCGCCGACCGATACGCATCCGCTGTGCTTCACGCTGGTGCGGGTGCTGGACGACGAGGCGAAGGCCGTCGGGCCGTGGGACCCGAGGCTCGACGCCGAGAAGATGCGACGGATGCTGCGGGACATGATGCTGGTCCGGATTTTCGACGAGCGCATGTTCCGAGCCCAGCGGCAGGGAAAGACCAGCTTCTACATGAAGTCCCGCGGGGAAGAGGCGGTGGCGGTTGCGGCGGCGCACGCGCTCGACCCGGAGGACATGTGCTTCCCAACCTATCGCCAGCAGGGGCTCCTCGTCGCCCGCGACTACCCGCTGGTCGAGATGATGTGCCAGATCTATTCCAACAAGGGCGACAAGCTCAAAGGCCGGCAGCTACCGATCATGTATTCGGATCGGGAGAAGGGTTTCTTTTCCATTTCCGGCAATCTTGCGACCCAGGTTCCTCAGGCGGTAGGCTGGGCCATGGCTTCGGCGATCAAGGGCGACAGCCGGATCGCCGCAGGCTGGATCGGCGACGGCGCGACGGCCGAAGGCGATTTCCACAATGCGGTGACCTTCGCGGGCGTCTACCGGGCACCGGTCATTCTCAACGTCGTCAACAATCAGTGGGCGATCTCCACTTTCTCCGGAATCGCCGGTGCGGAGCTGACCACCTTTGCGGCACGCGCGGTGGGGTACGGGATTGCGGGGCTTCGAGTGGACGGGAACGATCCGCTGGCCGTCTACGCAGCAACCCGCTGGGCGGCAGATCGGGCGCGCTCCAATCTCGGCCCAACGCTGATCGAACTGTTCACCTATCGGGTGGAAGGCCATTCCACCTCCGACGATCCGACCGCCTATCGCCCGCAGGAAGCCGGCGCGAAATGGCCGCTCGGGGATCCGATCCAAAGGCTGAAGGCCCATCTCGCCGGCCTTGGCGAATGGGACGAGGAACGCCATTCGGCACTGGAGGAAGAACTGGGCGCAGAGGTTCGGTCGGCTCAGAAGGAAGCTGAAAGGCTCGGAACGCTCGGCAACGGCCATTTCGAGGACATACCGTCGCTCTTCGAGGAGGTTTTCGAGACCGTGCCCTGGCATCTGGCCGAACAGCGGGAAGCTGCGCTCGCCGAAGCGGAGGCGCGACGCAAATGAAGGCCATGAACATGATCGAGGCGCTGAACAGCGCCCACGACGTGATGATGGAGCGCGATCCCGACGTCGTCGTGTTCGGCGAGGATGTCGGTTATTTCGGCGGCGTGTTTCGAGTGACGGCGGGACTCCAGAAGAAATATGGCCGGCACCGGGTGTTCGACACGCCGATCGCGGAAGGCGGGATCGTCGCCACCGCCATCGGGATGGGGGTATATGGCCTCAAGCCCGTGGTCGAGATCCAGTTCGCCGACTATATCTTCCCGGCCTTCGATCAGATTTACTCGGAAGCCGGACGAATCCGCTACCGGACGGCCGGCGAATGGTCGGTGCCGATGGTGATCCGCTCTCCCTATGGCGGCGGGATCTTCGGCGGCCAGACGCACAGCCAGTCTCCCGAAGCCTTCTTCGCCCACATGCCTGGTATCAAGACGGTCATCCCGTCCAATCCTTACGATGCCAAGGGCCTGCTGATCGCAGCGATCGAAGATCCCGATCCGGTCATCTTCTTCGAGCCCAAGCGGATCTACAACGGACCGTTCGATGGTTTCTACGAACGCCCGGTCACCCCCTGGGCGAAGCATCCTTTGGCCCAGGTTCCGGAGGATTACTACACCGTCCCGCTCGGCAAGGCGGCCGTCGTCCGCGAAGGCGAGGAGGTGACGGTCCTGGCCTATGGAACCATGGTTCATGTCGCCCTTGCGACGGCGGAGGCGGAAGCAATCGACGCCGAGGTGATCGACCTTCGGACCATCGTGCCGCTGGACATCGAAACCATCGAACAGTCGGTGAGAAAAACCGGGCGCTGCGTCATCGTTCACGAGGCCACGAGGACCGCCGGCTTCGGTGCCGAACTGTCGGCGCTCGTGCAGGAGCGCTGTTTCTATCATCTTGAGGCCCCGGTCGTTCGCGTAACCGGCTACGACACGCCTTACCCGCACTCGATGGAATGGACCTACTTCCCGGGCCCGGCGCGACTGGGCCCGGCGCTCAAGGCTGCAGTGGAGGACTGACCCCGCATGGCCCGCTACGAATTCAAACTGCCGGACATCGGCGAAGGCATTGCCGAGGCGGAGATCGTCGCCTGGCACGTGAAGCCCGGGGACCTGGTCGCCGAGGATCAGCAACTCGCCGACCTGATGACGGACAAGGCGACGGTCGAGATGGAATCGCCGGTCGCGGGCAAGGTGCTCGAAGTCGCGGGCGGTGTCGGCGACATGATCCCGATCGGCAGCGTTCTGGTCGTTCTGGAGACCGAAGGCGAAGCACCTGCCGCTGAACAGGAACCCATGGCGGACGGAATGGCCGAGGTGCCGGAGCCGCTTGAAGACCTGGTTCCAACCACCGAGGATGAAGCCGGGGAACGACGCGCCGCCCCCGACCGTCGATCCGGGCAAGACCGTCGATCCGAAGATCGGGGACAGGAAGGTCGTCGAATCGGCGAATGGCGGGCGCAGCCCTCGTCCGGCGGGAGCCGCACTCGGCACGAAGCTCCCTCCACCGATGAGCGCTCCGAACAGGCTCCTGGAGCGGTCAACGGGTCCAGGGGCGACCGGCACGGATCCGCCGATGCGCAGCGGGCAACGGTACTGGCTTCGCCGGCGGTTCGCCAGCGCGCCCGCGATCTCGGCATTGATCTCGCGCAGGTCAGATATTCAGGCGACAGGATCCGCCACGCCGACCTCGATGCCTATCTGCTGTACAATGGCGGCGGCGTTTCGCGCGCCGCTTCGGCGCGCCGGACGGATGAGGAGGTCAAGGTCGTCGGACTGAGACGCCGGATTGCCGAAAACATGCAGGAGGCCAAGCGTCGAATTCCGCATTTCACGCTGGTCGAGGAGTTCGACGTCACGGCGCTCGAGTCGACGCGCGCAATGATGAACGCCGATCGCGGCGCCAATCCGAAGCTGACGATGCTTCCGTTTCTGATCACCGCTCTCTGCCGAACCCTGACCGACTTCCCGCAGCTCAACGCCCGCTATGATGACGAGGCGAACGTCATTCATCGCTCGGGCGCCGTGCATATGGGCATGGCGACACAGACGGATAACGGCCTTGCCGTAGCGGTCATTCGAAATGCCGACGGTCGCGACGTCTGGGATCTGGCGAGCGAGATCCTTCGCCTGGCGGAGGCGACCCGCTCCGGCAAGGCGAGCCGCGACGAACTGTCCGGATCGACCATCACCATCTCCAGTCTGGGTCCGATGGGCGGAATCGTCTCGACGCCGGTCATCAACCGACCGGAAGTGGCGATCATCGCCGTGAACAAGGTCAAGGAGACGCCCGTCGTCGTCGACGGCGAGCTCGACGTGCGCAAGATGATGAACCTTTCCCTGTCGTGCGATCATCGGGTGATCGACGGTTGGGATGCCGCGCTGTTCATGCAGGACCTCAAGAAGTTGATCGAAAACCCGCTGCGCCTGTTGTCGATGAGGTGAAGCTAGGCGAGTCCGAGCATCCAGCGCGCCAGATCGACGGGCACCACGGCTGCGCCGGGTACATTGCGGTTGAGCTCGATTCGATGAGCCATGATCCAGCGCAGGCATTCGGCGCGGCTGTCGAACGTGGGAATGTCCTCCGAGGCAGGCTTCAACTCCCGCTCGCCAATCAGGTAGCGTGCGCCGCGGCGGCAGCCGGGCTTGCCGGCCCAGTCGCGCTCCGGCGAGACGACCGCGGGAACCCAGTGCGGACGCGTCGGATCAAGCATTCCTGATCCTCTCCTGTGCCAATTTCTACACTTCCAGCCCAAGAGGATCAACCTTGCCCGGTTCTCCTCTGGCCGAGCGAGGCGCCTGGAAGCCAAAAGAGATTCCAGCTTTGAACCGAATGCGGTTAGAGGCGCCTCATGCTGAAGAAGACGGAAGGGCTCGATCTCGACGCGCTACGGCTGATCGACGATCGCCTGCGCTGGCTCTCATCCTGGACGATCCATCATGCCAATCACGTCAGAGAGAGCCTGGACGGGCTGAAGGTGGGCGGGCATCAGGCGTCCTGCGCCTCGATCACGACGATCATGGCGGCGCTCTACTTCCATGCGCTTGGTCCCAACGATCGGGTGGCGGTGAAGCCGCATGCGGGACCCGTTCTTCACGCGATCCACTATCTGCTCGGCAACCAGTCGCGCGAGCAACTTCAGGCTTTCAGGGGCTTTGGCGGGGCGCAGAGCTACCCCAGTCGAACCAAGGACCGGATCCCGGTCGATTTTTCGACGGGCTCGGTCGGGCTTGGAGTTGCGATCACCGCCTTCGCAAGCCTGGTCCAGGATTATCTGATCGCTCACCGGCTGATGGAGTCCGCTGAAGTCGGCCGGATGGTTGCGCTGCTAGGTGACGCCGAACTCGATGAAGGTAACATCTATGAATGCCTGATCGAGGCCTACAAGCATGATATCCGCAACTGCTGGTGGATCGTCGACTATAATCGCCAGTCGCTCGATGCCACGAGCGCCGACCGGATGTTCCGCCGCTTCGACGAAATCTTCGCAAGCTGCGGCTGGAGAGTCGTGACCCTGCGCTACGGCCGCCAGCTCGAGTCCGCCTTCCTGGAAGAAGGAGGAGACGAACTCAGAGGCTGGCTCGATAGGGTAAGCAATGCCGATTATTCGGCGCTCACCTATCTCGGCGGTGCGGCCTGGCGCGAGCGACTGCTCAGGGATGTTCCCGGCGTGGCGCCCATCCTCGACGCTCGCGACGACGAGGCCCTGCAGGCTCTGATGACCAATCTGGGCGGCCATGACGTGGAAGCGCTCGTCGAAGCGTTCGACTCGGCTCAGGACGATGTGCCGACGCTGTTCATTGCCTTCACTATCAAGGGCCAGGGACTGCCCTTCGCCGGCCACAAGGACAATCATGCCGGATTGATGACGCCTACCCAGATCGCCGCTCTTCGCGAAAGGATGGGAATCCCGGAGGGAGAGGAATGGGAGCCCTGGGCTGGTCTTGGCGACAATTCTGCGGCGGCGGCCCGCTCCCTCGTCGAGGGCAGTCGGATTGCGAGGGCGAAGCGCGACAGGGCCTGGAACCAGACGGAAGTGCCGACGATCGTTCCGCCGCCTGGCGAGGAGCAGTCCACTCAGGCGGCCTTCGGCCGGATCCTGCTCGATCTTTCCCGGTCGGCGGGTAAGGCTCCTGGAGAAGGTGCGCTCCCCTTGGCGGACCGGATCGTCACCACCTCCCCCGATGTGACCGTTTCGACCAATCTGGGAGCCTGGGTGAACCAGCGGGGACTGTTTCGACGCCAAGAACTGGCCGACGTCTTCGCCCAAGCGAAGATCCCGTCCGCGCAGAAGTGGGGCGCACATTCGGCAGGGCAGCATATCGAACTGGGCATTGCCGAGAACAATCTGTTCCTGATGCTGACGGCCCTGGGTCTCGCCGGCGACCTGTTCGGCCAGCGCCTCTTCCCGATCGGCACCGTCTACGATCCGTTCATCGCCCGTGGCCTCGATGCGCTCAACTATGGCTGCTATCAGGACGCGCGGTTCCTGCTGGTGGCCACCCCATCCGGAGTCACGCTTGGTCCCGAGGGCGGAGCCCATCAATCGATCAACCCGCCGCTGATCGCCATGGGTCAACCGGGCCTACGCCACTACGAGCCGGCTTTCGTCGACGAGTTGGCCTTGTTCATGGAGGAAGCCTTCAGGCTGCTGCAGAGCGCGGAGGGGGAGAGCGTCTATCTACGCCTGACCACCCGGACCATCCGCCAGGTCGAACGATCCGACGAATCATGGAAGGCGCCAGCACTCGCCGGAGCTTACTGGCTTCGCGAGCCGAGCGAGGGCGCCGAGGCCGCTCTCGTCTATTCCGGCGCCGTGGCGCCGGAGGCGCTGTCCGCCTGGGAGACCCTCAGCGAGGATATCCCTGGCCTTGGCCTGCTCGCCGTCACATCGCCGGATCTGCTCCATCGCGGCTGGAGCGAGAGCCGAAGCAGGCGATGGGACGGGCGACCGGCGGAACGTTCGCATGTGGAAAAGCTGCTGGCACCGCTTTCTCGCACCGCCGGACTGGTGACTCTGCTCGACGGCGCGCCTGCGTCGCTCTCGTGGCTGGGCGGGGTCCACGGTCACAAGGTCAGCCCGCTCGGGGTCGATCGCTTCGGCCAGACCGGCAGCCTGACGGACCTCTACCGCGCCTATCGACTGGATATAGATGCGATCGTGGAAGCCGCAGCCGAGCTTTTCCTGGATTGATCGGCTCTAGTCGCGGGATCCGTCGCCGGGCAGGGGGGTCGCTGTGTTGAGCGCCTCCTGCACGTAGAGGCGTTTGACGAGCACGAAGAGAACCACCGTCAAGGGCGCGGCGAGGATGACTCCGGCCACTCCGAAGACCAGCCCTCCGGCCACAAGCGCGAAGAGAAGCAGGGCGGGAGGCAGATCGACCGCCCGCTGCTGGACCAGCGGTTCCAGCACATTGCCCTCCAATTGCTGGATGATGAGGAACAGAAGGACCGTCCAAAGCGCCGTCTCCGGGCTTTGCGCAAGGGCCAGGACAATGGCTGGAACCGCCGCAATGATCGGGCCGATGAAGGGAACGAATTCGAGCAAGGCGGCGAGAAGAGCCAGCGCCATGGCTGACGGCACGCCGATGATCGTCAGGCCAAGCCAGGTGAGCAGGCCGACGGCGACCATCGAAACCAGCCGGCCGAGCAGCCACAGTTGCAGGGCCCGAGCGCTGGCATCAAGCGCCTGCGCAGCCAGAGCTCGGCCGCTTTCCGGCACCAGCTTCAAGATCCCGACTCGATAAAGATCCGGCTGCGCCGCAAGATAGATTCCTCCGACCAGGACCAGCAATGTGTCCGCGATCCCATTGCCTACCGTCACCGCGATATTGCCGAGGTTGGACAGTACCCCTCCCCCTGAGCTCAGCCCCGCCGTCCACTCGCGAACGGTTTCGCCTAGTCCCCAGGCGTCCAGTCGCGCTTGGACCGCCTGCCAGGCAGTGGGGATCATTTCCCGCAATGCTTCCGCCTGCCGAGTCACTTGCGCCCCGAACGTCCAGAAGGCGACCGTGAAGATGGCAGCGACAATGAGAACGGAGGCCAGAAGCGCCGCCCAGCCGGGCAGCCGCAGCCGTTCGCGGAGAGGTTGAGCAATGATGTTGAGGATCACCGACACCAGGGCCGCGCCGAACACCAGCATGAAAAGGCCGCGTAAATTCCAGAGCAGCAGCGCGATCCCGACCACCGCAATCGCAATCACCAGTCGCTCAATGAAAAGACGATGGCTAATTGGCGGTTCGCTCAAACCCTGTCCTCCGATGACCCGCGGAACCTTCAGCCCTATCCGGCGCTGTTTTCGAAAGGCGAGACTAGAACGGAGACCATCATGATTGGCAAGTTAATCGGCGCCGGCATCGGCAGGCGGCTCGCGGGCAGGAATGAGGGAATGAAGGGCGCATTGATCGGCGCCGCGGCACCCTGGCTGGTCCGTCGTGCCTTCACGCCGCTGGGGATCGCTGCTCTCGGCGCTTATGGGGCAAAGAAATATTATGATCGTCGGCGGGCGAGGCGAACGCCGCCAACCTCCGACCATTGATCTATTGCTGAGGCTCGACTTCCTCCCTCGGAGCCGTTGGCGGCGGAGCGACCACCGTGGGTACTTGAGGCGATGGCGCCGGAGCGTCGCCCGGGACGGGCTCGGCCTCGGGCTCCGTCTGTGGAGCTTCGTTCTGGCTGTTCGAAGTGGCTACTGAGGGCGCGCGATCGGTTTCCGAAAGGGGCACTCGAACGACCGGCGGGGCGGGTGCGATACCGAGTGCCTCGCTCATGAAGGCGCGCCAGATGCGGGCGGGCGTCCCGCCGCCGGATATGCCGGGGAGCGGGCTGTTGTCGTCGTTGCCGACCCATACGCCGACGACAAGGTCGCCGGCGAAGCCGATGAAGAGGGCGTCCCGATAATCGGAAGTGGTGCCGGTCTTGCCGAAAGTCGGAACGGACAAGGCGGCCGTCCGGCCAGTTCCTCGGTTCGTGACGGCATAAAGGACGTCGCGGAGCATCGGAAAGGCCCGATCGCGGCTCAGCCCTTCCATGGGATCGGAACCGAACCAGCCGGCGCTCTGGTTGGGAAGGCCGCGCGGACGAATGGGGTAGCGACCGGCGGCGACAGCCGCATAGGCGGCGGTCAACTCGAGCAGGCTCATGCCGCTCGTGCCGAGCGCAAGCGTCGGTTCGGGACGCAGTGGCGTGGTTATTCCAAGATCTCGCGCAGCCCGGATGACGGCGTCACGCCCGACCCGCTCCTGGACCTGGACCGCGACCGAGTTGCTTGAATGAGCCACGGCTTCCCTGACCGAGATCCGGCCGCGGTAGGAATTGCCATAGTTGCGCGGCTCCCAGCTGCCCAGCCTGATCGGCACGTCGTTCACTGGTGTTTCGGGCGTGTAGCCGGCACGAAAAGCGGCCAGATAGACGAATAGCTTGAAGGCCGAACCGGGCTGGCGGCGCGCCTGGGTAGCGCGATTGAACGGGCTTCGGCGGTAATCCTTTCCGCCGACCATGGCCACCACACGACCATCCAGCCGCATCGCAACCAGCGCTACCTGCGCGCGGCCCAATCCCGCTCGGCGGACGGCCCGTGTGGCCATTCGCTGAAGGTCGCCATCGAGCGTCGTCAGGACCTGCCGTTCGCCATAGCTGCCCTCCTCAAGCTCCGCTGCCTGGGGTACGACCCAATCGGCGAAATAGGTCCCGGTCGGGACGTCATCGCTTGGCCCGAGCCTCAGCCGAGCGGGACGAAGCTCGGCCAACTCCTGCTCGCTGATATAGCCGGCCTCGGCCATCGCTTGCATGACTCTCCGGGATCGATCCTGCGCCGCTTCGAGATCGCGAGTCGGCGCAAGCCGGGATGGCGCATTGACGACAGCGGCTAGCATCGCCGCCTGCTCCACGGTCAACTCTTCGGGCGCGACATCGAAATAGTGACGAGCGGCGGCTCGCAGCCCGTAAATATTGTCGCCGAAATAGACGTTGGAAAGGTATCGGCCGAGTATCTCCTCCTTGCTCAGCCAAACCTCAAGCCAGAGCGCGATCAGTGCCTCCTGCGCCTTGCGGGCGGCGGTGCGATCCGGGCTGAGGAAACTGGTCTTGGCAAGCTGCTGGCTGATGGTGCTGCCGCCTTCGCGAACGCGTCCGGCACGCAGGTTGCGAACCATCGCTCGCGCTATGCCCCAGGGATCAACGCCGAGGTGGCGATAGAAGCGACGATCCTCGATGGCGACAAAAGCCTGGCCGACATGCGGCGGCAGTTCATCGACCGAGACAGGCTCGCCGATGATCGCGCCGCGGCGAGCGATCGGTTCCCCCTCAGCCGAAAGAATGGTGAGCCCGGGCGCGCCCACCGGCTGAAGCGAACGGGAGAGAGGCGCGGTGACGATCAGCCAGAGCAGGATCAGTGCAAAGCCGATGAGGGTGAAGAGCGCGACGCGCTTGAACTTGCGAACGCGCGAAAGAGGCGGCTGCGGAACCGAGTCATCCGCGTCGCCCGGCTCCTTGAAGCTCTCAACGTCTGGTCTGGCGTACATTGCCCTCTCGGCGGCTGAACGAGCAGCCTAGCAGCATGTTTCGCGGCTGGTGATCAAGCGCGATCTATTGCGATACCGGCCGCGGAAGATCGAGCGCTCGAATCATGAAGCTTCGCCAGATCCGTGCGGGCAACCCTCCGCCTCCGACCTGTCCCATCGGTCGATTGTCGTCATTCCCGACCCAGACACCGACGACCAGGTCGCCGGCAAACCCGATGAACAAGGCATCGCGATAGCCTTGGCTGGTGCCGGTCTTTCCATAGGTTGTCACCGGCAGCGCGGCGGCGCGGCCCGTCCCCTTCGACGCGGCATAGGCCAGCATGTCGCGGAGCGGCTCGAATGCTCGGTCTCTCCTGCCTGACGGTTCGTCCGACAGCATGCTGTCCCACAGGCGCTCCGCAAGGCCACCCTCGCCTTGCTCTTCCGCAAGGCCTCGCGGACGGACCGGGTAGCGACCTCCGGCGACGGCGGCATAGGCCGCGGTCATCTCGATGAGGCTCACCTGAGCGCTGCCAAGGGCGATGCTGGGATCGGCCGGGATTGGCGCGGTGATTCCGAGGTCGCGGGCTGCACGAATGACATTGGCCAGACCCACCTGCCGAGCAAGCCGGACCGCCGCGACATTGCTCGACCGGGCGAAGGCTTCGCGGAGCGTGATGTCGCCCCGGTAGACTCCATCCACGTTGCGGGGCCGGTACTCGCCCTCTTCGATGGGACGGTCTTCGACGAGGCTGTCCGGAGACATTCCGGATCGGAGAGCGGCGAGATAGACGAACAGCTTGAAAGTGGAGCCCGGCTGGCGTCGTGCCTGCGTCGCCCGATTGAAGGGGCTGCGCCCATAGTCGCGACCGCCAAGCATTGCCACGACCCGGCCGTCCGTTCGCATCGCAACCAGAGCCGCCTGACGATTGCCGATCCGCGCCTCGCGGAAGGCGGCGATGGCGGCGCGCTGAAGCTCTCGTTCGAGCGTGCTCTCGATGGTCCGCTCGCCATATTCGTCGCGGCCGCCGGATTCGGCTCCGGAAAGCACCCAGTCGGCAAAATAGGTTCCGGTTGGCAGGTCGTCCCGAGGCGCGAGGCGAAGCCGCGCCGGTCGCAGCCTTTCCGCTTCCGACTCGCCAATATAGCCGACATCGACCATGGTTGCAGTCACGAGGCGGGCGCGCCGGCGGGCACCCTCGAGATTCCGGTTGGGCGCTAGCCGGCTCGGAGCGTTGACCAGGCCGGCGAGCATCGTCGCTTGCGAAAGCGACAGCTCTTCAGGTTCGACGCTGAAATAGAAGCGGGATGCGGCCCGCAGGCCGTAGATGTTGTTGCCGAAATAGACGTTCGAAAGATACCGGCTGAGAATCTCTTCCTTGCTCAGCCAGCCTTCGAGCCAGAGGGCGATCAAGGCTTCCTGCGCCTTCCGTCCCATGCTGCGCTCGGCACCCGTGAAACTGGTCTTGGCGAGCTGCTGGGTGATGGTGCTGCCCCCCTCGCGCACGGCACCGGCTCGCCAGTTGCGGAAGGAAGCGCGCGCGATTCCATAGGGATCAATCCCGAGATGCCGGTAGAATCGCCGATCCTCGATCGCGACGAACGCTTGGCCTACATGGGCCGGCAACTCCGTGACGTCCACAGGCGCCACGCGAACGGCGCCGCGCCGGGCGATGGGCTCGCCGTCGCTGGCGAGTACCACCACGCTCGGCGCCGCAATCGGCTGGAGCGATCGGCTCAATGGAGCGGTAAGCGCGAGCCAGGCAAGCAGAAGGGTGAGGCCGACGAAGCACGCATAGAGGAAGACCTTGGTCGCCGTTCGAATACGCTGGGCGACGCGATTGTAGCGTCGGGTGTGACCTTCAAGAGTCGCGTCGACGATGCGCGGGCGGGGGAGCTCGGCATCTTCCAGTCCGATATAGCGCGGCTGCAAGGCATAGAGCGCCAGCTTAAGATAGTGAGATCGGACGTGCGGCGGAGCGCCCGGCCAGGGCGGAACGCCGACTCCGGATGGACCCGCCTCCCCATAATAGAGCGCCGCCGCGTGCGCGCGTACCTGGGCAAGCTCCCGCATGGCCTGTTCGATCCGGATGCGGTCCGGTTCGTTCAGCGTTTCCCATATGTCGAAGGAGATTCCGGAATCGTTCGGGGGATCGCGCGAAGGCTCGAGTTCCAGATCCGCTCGGTCGGCTCGACCGAATCCCAAATAACCCACGAAGGTTACCCCAGCCTTGTCGGATCGAGATGTTCCACCTTTACCCCTTGTTCGGCAAGTCCTTTCGGCCAGGCCGCTCCGGTAATCAGGGACTCCACCGCCTCTGCGACGGCTGGCGCCGTCTGCAGGCCAAACCCGCCCTGGCCGGCAAGCCAGAAGAAGCCGGGCGCGTCGGGCGCGAATCCGACCACAGGTGTTCGATCGGAAGCGAACGTCCTGAGCCCCGCCCATCGATGAGCGATCCGATCCACCGCCAATGTGGTGTAGCGCTGGACCCGCCAGGCGGCGAGTGCGACATCATATTCCTCCGGTTGAGCGTCGCACGGCTCGCACTCGATCTCGTCGACCGGAGACGCCATCAACCGGCCGGACTCCGGCAGAATGTAGAAATCGTCGACCGCCGTCTTCACGAAGGCCCATCCGCGAACATCCGTCCCCGATGGGCCGTCGACGACGATGATGGTTCGCCGAAGCGGCTTCAGGCCCAGAGGGCGGACTTCGGCCAGATCTGCGACGGAGTCGGCCCAGGCGCCTGCAGCATTGATCAAGATCGGCGCCGACCAGCACTCGCCACTCTGATCCTCTAATGTCCACCTGCCGCCGCGATGCTCGACCGCTGTCGCCCGCCGGCCGGTCAGAATCTGTCCGCCGGCATCGCGAACCGACCGGGCATAGCCCTGGAGCAGAGCGTCGGAGTCCAGCCGAAGGCCATCGGGATAAACGATGCCCGAAACGATGTCGTCCGAGCCGACCCGAAGCGCCGGGAAGAGCCGTCGCATTTCCGATTCATCGGCACGGGTGACGCTGTCGGTGAAAGGCGCCATGTCCTGTTCGAGAGCCTGGAGCGCCGGCAGCATCTCGTCGGTTGCGACGAACAAGGCGGTGCTGCGATGGCAAAGCTGCCCCTCGCCCGCAGCGAGAAAATAGTCGCGACTGCAGAAAGTGAGCGCCCGAACGATCCGGTTGCCGATGCCGTAGTGGGAAAAGGTCGCGCTGCGTCCCGACGAGTGATAGCCGAGAGCCGATTCCGCCTCGATCACAATGACCCGCCCGTGTTCGGCAAGCCGTGCGGCTGCGGAAAGGCCCGCGACTCCGCCGCCGATGATCAGGAAGTCCGCGCTGTCCACGGGGCGCAGCTAGCGCAATTGGTACTAGGGGTCACGAGGCGACTGACATCGCGCTTGTGAGGACCACGATTGCCGGGCATCTGCCGATCATGACCGATGAAGAGCTGGCGGCGCAGCTGGCGCAGGGGGCCGGGCGCCTGCTGATGGAGTTGCGCGATCAATCCTTCCTTGAAGGCGCCGCACTTGGCGGGGTTGGCGACAAGGTCGCCAACGCCTTCATCCTGACCGCGCTTCAGCAATGGCGGCCGGAAGACGCGGTTCTTTCGGAAGAGAGTGCGGACGATCCGAAACGGCTTCGGAGCGAGCGGCTGTGGATCATCGACCCTCTCGACGGAACACGCGAATATAGCGAGGGGCGGTCCGACTGGGCTGTCCATGTCGGCCTGTCGATCGGTGGTGCTCCGCGGGTCGGGGCCGTGGCCGTGCCGGCGCAAGGGCGCTTGTTCCGGTCGGATCAGGTTGCGCTGCCGCCCAGGCGTTCCGGACAGCGCCCCTTGATGCTGGTCAGCCGGACCCGCCCCCCCGCGGAAGCCTCTGAGCTGGCGGCGCTGCTCGGGGCCGAGCTTGTCGAAATGGGCTCGGCTGGAGCCAAGGCCATGGCGATCGTGGCTGGCGACGCCGACCTCTATTTTCATGCCGGAGGCCAGCATGAATGGGACAATTGCGCCCCGGTCGCCGTGGCCCTGGGCGCGGGTCTTCATGCAAGCCGGGCCGACGGCTCGCCGCTCGTCTATAATCGCTCGAGCGCGCTGATGCCGGACCTGCTGATTGCGCGTCCCGAACTTGCCGAGCAGGTGCTTGCGATCTACGGCCGGCGCTCGGATGGGGCAATATGATCCTTCGATACTCTGAGCTGAAGAACGCGCTCAGCGACTCGACCGGGATGTCAGAGGATCTGATCCACGTCCATGTCGGCCTGGCGATCTTCGTTCTCACGGCGCTGGTGCTGCAGCGACGAATGCGTTCCCCGGTTCCGCTGGCGGTGGTCGCCTTGCTCGCCTTGTTGAACGAGTTGGTCGATTATAGCGGACCGGAGTGGGACCCAGTCTCCTCGCTGCTTGACTTCGTCAACACGCTCGTCTGGCCGCTGGTCCTGTTTCTGGTCGCTCGTCGCGGTCCGCCACCGGTCAGCAACAAGGTCGGATCGGAACCGTCAGAGATAGGCCCGTAGCCGCATCCACCCTTCAAGCTTCTTTTCGAAGGCGAGCGTATAGGCAGGACTGCTGGAAGGAAGATCGATCAGGTCGGCCGCCTGGTAGCCGGCGAGCTGCCGGCGACCGACTCTTGCCGCCGCGCCGCCGTTGAAGCCGATGGCCCGTAATCCCGGAAGGCGATCCGCGAGGGCCCGGACATCACTCGGCTCGTGAAGCCTGATGTGGGAGTCGAGACTTCCCTTTCGCGCTGCCGAAGCGACCGTGTCCCAGAGCCCGATATGCGCGCGAAGCAGAGCTTGAAGCCGTGCCTCGTAAGGGAGCGAGACCAGGTCCTGCTCGATCACGGCGCCGGTCAGCGCCCAGAACTGATTGCGGGGGTGCGCATAATAGCGCTGTTGCGCGAGCGAGCGGGCTCCGGGCAGACTGCCGAGCAGGAGCAGCCGAGTGTCAGAACGGGTGACCGGAGGGAAGCAATGCTGCAGAGGCGATCCGTTCGTCAGCGGCCGCGCTCCATCCAGCTTTCGAGTTTCCCCTCCAGGATCGCGAGCGGCAACGCACCCGTACCGATGACCTGATCGTGGAAGGCCCTGATGTCGAAGCGGCTCCCCAGCCGTTCCGTGGCCCGCCGCTTCAGATCGAGGATCTTGAGCTCCCCCATCTTGTAGGCGCAAGCTTGGCCGGGCTGGGAGATGTACCGGTCGATCTCCACCGCCACGTCCCGTTCGGCCATCGACGTGTTCGCCAGCATGTAGCGGATCGCCCGGGCCCGGCTCCATCCGAGCTCGTGAAGACCGGTGTCGACGACAAGCCGGACCGCCCGAAGCATCTCCATGTCGAGATGTCCGAACCATTGATAGGGATCGCCGAACAATCCGAGTTCAGGTCCCAATGTCTCGGAATAAAGGCCCCAGCCTTCGCTGAAGGCGGTCACCGAGGCGAAGCGTAGCAGCGGCGGCAGCCGGGGGTTTTCCTGGGTGAGACTGATCTGGTAGTGATGTCCCGGAATGCCCTCGTGAAGAGCCAGGGTCTCCAAGGTGGGGATCGGCCGAGTGTCGAGCATGGCCATGTTGAAATAAAGCACCCCGGGCGCCGAACCGTCGGCCGGCCCGGCACGATAATAGCCCGTCCCGCGCTGCCCTCCGAGCGAGGGAAGCGGGCGAACCTCGAACTCCGCTCGGGGACGCCGCGAAAAGAAATTGGGAATGGCCGACCAGATCTGCGCTTCGATTCGCTCGAAATGGGCAATCAGATCTTCCTGGCGCTCGTAATAGAAGCGCGGATCGGTCCGGATGAACTCGAACAAGGCCGGAAGATCGCCGGTGAAGCCGATCGCCGATCGCGTGCGCTCCATCTCCTCCCGGATCCGCTCGACTTCGGCGAGGCCGATTCCGTGGATCTGCTCCGCCGTTGCCGGCAGAGTCGTGTGCCGCGCAAGGTCGGCGGCATAGAGCTGCCGACCATCCTTCATCGCCCATCTGCCCGGTGCCTCGGTCGACCGGAGCAGATATTCCTGCGCCAGATAGTCGCGCAGAGTTCGATAGGCAGGATAGATCCGACCCTCGACCCTGGCTCGGTACTGTCCTTCGAGCCTAGGCCGATAAGCGGCCATCGACGTCGGGAGTTCGCGAATCGGAGCGTAGAACGGGCCGCGCTCGATCGGTTGCTCGAGCAAGGCGTCGATCTGGCGCAGGACCTGCGCCGCCGTCACTCTGGGCTGGAAATAACCCTCCCGAGCAGCCTGGCTCAGGCGCGACCGGATCGAGGCAAGATAGTCGGCAAACCCGTCAAGCTGAGCGATCATCAGCTCATGGTCGGCCGGGCTGGAAAGCAAAGGCGCGCGTGTCGAGACATAGTCGGGAAAGTCGAGATGAAGGCCGAAGGAGGCGTTGAGTGGTGCCTTGAGCTGGAGCTCGGCCACGCCCGATCTGTAGGCAGCGAGCGTCTGCCCGGTGCGATAGCGAAGAACGTCGAAGGCGATCCGGTCGATACTGCCGAGCGAGGCTCGGTCGATCTCGGCCAGTTCCGCGGCATCCTGCTCGGCATGACTCGCTGTCTCGGCTGCGAACGAGTCGCTCAGCGGGTCGACGAACGGCGCTCCGGTCAGGGGGAGCCCCTGGCGAACGGCACCGAGCGGATCCAGCGCTCGACGCGCCGCCTCGCTCCGATCGAGCAAGGCCCTGAGCCTGGAAGCGGGATCCGCGGGGTGCCCCGGCGCAGCAATCGCCCCGGTCACTATCGGCGCCGTGAGCGTGCCGAGCAGGAAATTGCGCCGATTGATCGTCATTCCGGAGCGATCGCTAGTCCAGCTCCGCCATGAACGGCGGATTGGGAATGGCCGCGGCGGCATCGTTGAGGAGATCGCCCCAGCGCGCGGAGAGAGTGTTGAAATAGACGTCGTCCGCGCCGATCCGGCGGATCAGCGGACGGGCTCCCTGTCTGTTGGGAAGGACCATCAAATCGAGCGGACGGCCGACCGCCAGGTTCGAACGGATCGAAGCATCGAAGGAGAGGAAGCCGATCTTGACCGCCTCTGCCAGCGGGGTCTTCGGGCTGATCACCCGATCCAGCATCGGTCGCCCATATTTGGTTTCGCCAATCTGGAAGAAGGGGACGTCCGGTCTGTTCTCGATGAAGTTGCCCGCCGAGTAAATCAGGTAGAGAGAAGGTGGAGCGTTGCCGATGCGGCCGCCAAGCAGCAATGACGAGGCGCCGCTGATGTTGATCGAGGCAAGCGCCCGACCGACGGTAGCGTTCGCCATCTGCACCGCCTCGCCAACCAGCTGGGCAGCCCGGAACATTGACGGGGGATCGTGAATGGTTCGGACGAGCTCGCCATCCTCGGTGGCGGGGATCCCTTCACGAAGCAGGCTGATGATCGTCTGAGTCGTCGACAAATTGCCGGCGGAGGCAGCATAGATTACCCGATCGGGCTCATCGACGAGGCAGTGCAGCTTGCGATAGGATGAGATGTCGTCCACGCCCGCATTGGTGCGGGTATCCGCGATCATGACGAGTCCTGCGTCGAGCAGCATGCCGAGACAATAAGTCATTCGCCCCCCTCAGTTCTGGAACTGGATCTGCGCCTGCGCCGCCGCTTTGCTGACGCAAACCCTTACCGACAGATCCTCCTCGCCGCCACCGGTCCGAGCCCCTGCGACTGGCGCTGCGTCCCGATAATCGAGACCGCAGGCCACTCGCACATAGGCATCGTCTGCGCAGATTCCGTTGACGGGGTCGAAGGCAGTCCAGCCGAGATCGTCGATCCAGACCTCGGCCCAGGCGTGCGCCGCCTCCTGCACCAGTTCGCCGTCGCGCCGGAACAGATGCCCTGAGACGTAGCGCGCGGGCACGCCCAGGCAACGGGAGGTGGAGACGAAGACATGGGCGAAGTCCTGGCAAACTCCGTGACCGGCGGCGCAGGCCTGTTCCGCGCTCGTGTCGGAAGCCGTGGCTCGAGTGTCGAACCGGAGCGAATCGCCCAGTTGGGCGGCGAGACGGTGCATCCGATCGAGGGTAGAGCCCGGGGAGGATCCGATTTGCCCGGCGAGCGCGGCAATGGCCGGTCCGGCCTCGGTGAGCGGCGTCGAGCGGAGAAAGACCGGCGGCGGAAGCTCGTGCGGAACGCCCTGCACGATGCCGGCTCGATCGTCCGTCAGGACTCGCCCGGAGACGGTTACGGCGAGGCCGTCGACCGGCTGGTCGATGTAGAGCATGTGAGTGTGGTTGCCGTAGCCGTCGCGGCCCTCGCGCAGCTTGGCGTCGCAGTCCAGGTCGATCCGCCATTCGAGGATCGTCTGGCCGGCAAAGCTGGACGGCGTGACTCGAAGAAGCTGCACGATCCGACGCGGCGGCTCCGAATAGCGGTAGGCGGTCGTATAGTGAACCGAGAGCCGCATCAGCCGAACCTGAACTGCTGCGCGATGGCCCGGTCAAGGGCAGCATTCTGCCGGAGATGCTCCTGAAGCCATTCGTGAAGGCCGCTTTGAAAGATGGTGACGATATCGAGGTCCTCCATTCGTGCGAGTCGCTGACGCGCTAGCCGATCGGCAGACCCCTGGCGCCCGGATCGGCCGGCAAAGCCTGCGAGCAGGTCCACGGTTTCCTCTGCGGAGGCGAGGAGCGATCGGGGCATTTCGCGTCGAAAAACAAGGAAGTCGACAACCAGCCAGGGCTGGAGGGGACCGCGGTAGATGTGGCGGTAGGCAGTACGGGCCGAGACGATCTGGAGAAGCGTCGTCCACTGGCCACGGTCGAGGGCGCCGCCCACTTCCTGGCCCGGCGGAAGCAGCAGGTAATATTTCACGTCGAGCAGCCGGGCGGTATTGTCGCCCCTTTCGATGACGGAGCCCAGCTGCATGAACCAGCAGGCCTCGTTCCGAAGCATTCGCCCGAGCGCGCCTTCGAAGCCGCGAATCTCCGCCTTGACCTCCTCGACGAGGTTGAGCGTTGCCTGAGCTCCGCCGGGGCTGGAACGATCCCGGATGCTCAGCCAGGCGCGATCAATCGTCTGCCAGACCTCGACGGACAAGGTGTTGCGAGCGGCGCGGGCATTGTTGCGCGCGGCGACGAGGCAGGCGCGGATGGAGCTTGTATTGTGCTGGTTCAAGGTGAGATAGCGCCGGGCGCTGAAGGCGGTGAAGCTTTCACCGCTCTCGGCAAAGGCCCCGTCCGCGCCGACGACGCTGAGGGCGCTCCGCCAGGCCTGCTCGCTTTCAGTCAGGTCCCCCAGCGCGCTGAGTCGGACGGTTGCCTCGACCAGTCGGCAGGCGAATTCCGCCCGCTCCATATAGCGGCCGATCCAGTAAAGGTGGGATGCGGTTCGCGACAACATCAGCCGGGCCCTCGTTTCGGATCGTCCTCGAGCACGAAGCTGTCCTTGGTGCCGCCTCCCTGACTCGAATTCACGACGAGCGAGCCTTCGCCCAGTGCCACCCGGGTGAGACCACCCGGGACGATCGTGACTCCGTTCGCGCCGGTCAGGACGAAGGGGCGGAAATCGACGTGACGCGGGGCGATGCCCGCTTCGGTGAACGTGGGGACGGTGGACAGCGCCAAGGTCGGTTGAGCGATGTAGCGGTGCGGCTCGGCCTTGATCGCCGCCCGGAACCTTTCGATCTCGCCCCGGCTGGCGGTCGGCCCGACCAGCATCCCGTACCCTCCCGATCCGTCGACGAGCTTGACGACAAGCTTCTCGAGATTGTCGAGAGTGTATCGCAGCCCTTCCGGTTCGCGACAGCACCAGGTCTCGACATTGGGAAGCTTCGGCTCCTCCCCCGTATAGTAGCGGACGATTTCGGGCATGTAGCTGTAGATCGCCTTGTCATCGGCGATTCCCGTGCCCGGCGCGTTCACGAGGGTAACGTTGCCGGCGAGATAGGCGGCGAGCAGGCCCGGCACTCCGAGCACCGAGTCCGGTCGAAATATGAGGGGATCGAGGAAGGCGTCGTCAATCCGGCGGTAGATGACGTCCACCCTGACCGGCCCATCGATGGTTCGCATGTAGACGATGTCGTCGTCGACCTCGAGATCGCTGCCCTCGACCAGTTCGATGCCCATATTGTCGGCCAAAAAGGCATGTTCGTAGAAAGCGGAATTGAAGTGGCCGGGCGTCAGCAGCACGCAGTTTGGCTGGGAGGTCCGGTGCGGAGCCACCGAATAGAGTGTGTCGCGAAGCAACTCCGGATAGGAGTCGACGGGCCGAACCGGCATGGCTTCGAACAGTTCCGGGCAGAGTCGAAGCATCGCTTCGCGATTCTCGAGCATGTAGGAGACGCCTGACGGCGTACGCGCATTGTCCTCGAGAACGTAGAAGGTGTCGGGCCCGGTTCTGACCAGGTCTATCCCGCAAATATGCGCATAAACGCCATGCGGCGGACGTGCCCCCGCAACAGCGATGCAGAATTGCGGGTTGATCAGGACGAGATCGGCGGGAAGGGTGCCGTCGGCGATGATGTGCCGAGGACCATAAACATCATCGATGAAGGCGTTGATGGCGGCGACCCTCTGCTCGAGACCTGCCGCCAAGTCGTCCCATTCCCTGGACGTGAAGATCCGGGGAATGATGTCGAAGGGAATGATCCGCTCCGCCGCTTCCTCATCGCCATAAACGGCGAACGTGATCCCCAGGCTTCGGAAGGCGGCTTCGGCGCCCTGCTGTCGCCGCTCAAGCTCCGGCGTGGGTGTCTCGGCGAGCCATCTCGCAAGCTCGTCGAAGCGCGGCTGACCGATTCCCGGCTCGCCCGGTCCCCACAGTTCGTCGAATGAGCCGCGCCTCGCCATAGCCCCTCATCGAGTGACCGCGGCGGACTCCGCAAGTCTGGAGAAGCATGCACCAAAAGCGCCCGTCACGCCAATCGTCACTACGGTGCGGAGAAGATGGACCGGCCCTTCGCAGAAGGCTAGTTTCCGCGAATGTCGACAGAATTGACCGTGCTGGCCTGGAGTGCCGTGCTCGCGTTCGTGCACATTTTTGCTGCGGTGCGGGTCAAGACCCGGCGATATGGCACCCAATGGAATGTCGGCGCTCGCGATGAGCAACTGCCACCGCCGGAGCCGCTCGTCGGGCGGCTGGCCAGGGCGCAAGCCAACTTCTTCGAGACATTTCCGATCATGGCGGCGGCGATTCTGATCGTCACGCTCGCCGATCTCGCCAATCGCTGGACCGCGCTCGGTTCGATCCTGTGGCTAGGGGCGCGGATCGTCTACCTGCCGCTCTACGCTATGGGCGTGCCGGTGTTACGCACCCTCGTTTTCCTGGCAAGCGTCATCGGCATCGCCTTGGTGCTTGCACCGGCTCTGCTGGCCACATTCTAGCGGCCAAATCTTCCGCACGGACGGAAGTCCTCGTGAAAGGCCGAAAAGCTCTGCCGGCCGAGGTCCCGCCTCAGGCTACCTGGACGTTGTCGACTTCTTCCGGTTCGCGAAGCACGTAGCCGCGACCCCAAACGGTTTCGATATAGTTTTCGCCGCCGCAAGCGAGTGCCAGCTTCTTGCGAAGCTTGCAGATGAAGACATCGATGATCTTCAGCTCGGGCTCATCCATTCCGCCGTAGAGATGGTTGAGGAACATCTCCTTCGTCAGAGTCGTGCCCTTGCGGAGGGACAGGAGCTCGAGCATCGCATATTCCTTGCCGGTCAGGTGGACTCGAGCACCATCGACCTCGACCGTCTTGGCATCGAGATTGACCGACAGTTTGCCGGTCCTGATCACCGACTGCGAGTGCCCCTTCGAACGGCGGACGATGGCATGGATTCGCGCGACCAGCTCATCGCGGTGGAACGGCTTGGTGACATAGTCGTCGGCGCCGAAGCCGAGCGCCCGAACCTTGGAATCCATTTCGCTGACGCCGGAAAGGATCAGCACCGGGGTGCCGACCTTGGCGGTCCGGAGTTTCTTCAGCACGTCATAGCCGTGCATGTCCGGCAGGTTGAGGTCGAGCAGGATGATGTCGTAATCGTACAGCTTGCCGAGGTCCAACCCCTCCTCGCCAAGGTCCGTGGTGTACACGTTGAACCCCTCGGCATTCAGCATCAGCTCGATGGCCTTGGCCGTCGTCGGCTCGTCTTCGATCAGCAGCACGCGCATGAATTCTGCCCTCCTGTCGCGGGTGCGATCCGTGAATCCGGTCCGCGCCCATGACGTTAACTTTTCTAGGAGTGAACGCAAAAGGTTAATATCGTATTAATACGATGGAATCGTTGGAAAAGCTGGATCGTTGCAGCGCTGCCACAGTCATGGCAGGAGCTCTCGCGTGCAAGAAATCGTTCAAGAACGCGTGCTTTTCATCGATGCCGAAGCGCTGGTGATCGACAAACCGGCAGGGCTCGCCGTCCATTCCGGCCCCGCAACGCACGAAAGTCTCGACAATCATTTGCAGGACCTTCGATTCGGCTTCCAGCGTTCGCCATCTCCGGTCCATCGACTCGACCGGGACACATCCGGTTGTCTGCTGCTTGCTCGCAATCCGAAGGCGCACCAGCGCTTCGCCCGAGCTTTCGAGCAGAACCGGCCGGAGAAGCATTATGTCGCGGTGCTTTCGGGAGTGCCGGAGAGGGAGGAAGGCCGAGTGGATCTGCCGCTGCTCAAAGTGTCCAGCCGGGCGTCAGGCTGGCGCATCCTGGCCGATGCGGCAGGGAAGCCCGCCGCCACGAGCTGGCGGGTGATCCAGGTCCGCCAAGGTCGCGCCCTGGTCCTCTTCAAGCCCGAAAGTGGACGAACCCATCAGATCCGTGTCCATGCCGAAAGCGGGATCGGGATTCCGATCAGCGGAGATCCGATCTACGGCTCTGGAGAGGGGCCGATGTTGCTTCACGCTCTCGCCTTGAAAGTCCCGCGTGACGGCAAGCGGCCGATCGAGGCGAGGGCTCCGATTCCCGACACATTCTTGCAGGCCGGCTTCCAAGATGCAGACCTTTGACAGCTCCGAGGAACGGCGCGAGGAGCCAGAGCGGGGCAAGGTGTCGAACGACCTGCTCTCGCGCCTGGAGGATGCGACAAGCTTCACCTTTCTCGCGGCCAGCGGTCCGGGGGGGCAGAATGTCAACAAGGTAGCCACCGCCTGTCAGCTGCGCTGTGATGTGTTCAAGCTCGGGCTGCCGCCCTACGCCTACCAGCAGCTCAAGCGGCTCGCCGGCAGCCGAATGACGAGCTCCGGCGAGATCGTGATCACTGCGCGCAGCCACCGAACACAGGAAGCCAATCGGGAAGAGGCGCGATCGAGACTGGCAGATATGATTGCGCGCGCCCATTTAAGGCAGGCGAAGCGGGTGAAGACGAAGCCCAGCCGAGCCGCGAAGGCGAGGCGGGTGGACGAGAAGAAGCAGCGCAGCTCCGTGAAACAGGGCCGCGGCAAGGTAAGGCTGGACTGATGTACGATTTCAAGATCGAGGCGGCGGACAAGACACAGCTATATGGCGAGCTGATCGAGGCGGCCGATGCCCTGACCGCGGGCGAGCCGGATCCGATCGCGAACATGGCCAATGTCGCCGCCTTGCTGTGGGAAGCGCTGCCGGATCTCAACTGGTCCGGATTCTACCGCAATGTCGATGGCGAGTTGGTGCTCGGGCCGTTCCAGGGGCGACCCGCCTGTATTCGAATCCCCTTCGGCAAGGGCGTCTGCGGCACGGCTGCCGCGAGCGGGGAGCCTCAGTGCGTCCCGGACGTGCACGCTTTTCCCGGCCACATCGCCTGCGATTCGGCGTCGAGGTCCGAACTCGTCGTTCCGATCGTCGCCGATGGAGCGCTGGTCGGGGTTCTCGACCTGGACAGCCCCACCCCCGAGCGATTCGATGAGGAGGATGTCGCCGGCTGTGTCAGATTGATACAGCGGCTGGCTCCGCGCCTGGCCGGCGTGGCGAGTGAGGCGGTAAAGGGTTAAAAGCGTCTGAACCGACCCCTGCCGCGCCGTGGGGGCGCGGACCATTACAGGGGATCCGGGATGAGGAAGACAGCCCTTCTGACGCTGGCGGCCGGTGCCGCCCTCCTGCCCTCGGCCGTCACGGCACAAACCCAGGATCGTGCCCGTCCAGGTCACCATGGCGGCCCCAACGTCGTGGTCCGGCACCATGGCGGCGGAAACGTCGTCGTTCGGCATCATCCCGGGCCGGGCTTCGGTCACCGCCGCTTGCAGCGCGGCTTCTTCGTCCATCCCTTCTGGTTCGGACCCCAGTTCCACATCATGAACTGGCAGCATTATGGCTTCGCGCCGCCGCCCCGCGACCATCGCTGGATCCGCTATTATGACGATGCCTATCTGATCGACCGGCGCGGTCAGGTGGTCGACCGGCGCGAAGGCCTCGACTGGGACGAATATGGCGAGCGCTGGGACCTGGACGACGGAATACCCTCTTATTACGGGCGGGGAGAATTCCACCCGGACGACGAGGATTATGCCTGGGTCGAAAGCCAAGGCGGCCCTGCCGGTCCCGGCGACTGGGACTATGCCGATCGGGGCCATGGACCGCCGCCTCCGGGTTATGGACCGCCTCCAGGCTATGGGCCGCCTCCGGGTTGCCGTCCTGGTCCCGTGCCCTGCGCTGCTCCGACCTATCCCTACCATGGCTACGGCTACGGCTACGGCTTTGCCTATCCGATCATCATCGAGACGACGGTGACCACGGGTGGCGGCTGCTGCCAGCCGGTGGTTGAACAGGTCGTCGAACGGCCGCGGCCGGTTCGGCAGCGCCCGAAGCTCCGCCGCCATCATCGGCCGCCGCCCGGGGAGAGAGGCTAGGCGCCACCGCCCGGCGCCGGCAGTCGATCGCCGGAGGCGGCCCTTCGCTCAAGGACTCATGAGCTCAGCCGTGCCAGCGCCTCGTCATCGAGCTTGCCGGGGACGATGATCAGCGGGCAGGGGAGGCTGCCTGCGATCGCTCCGGAAAAATGGCTTACCAATGGTCCCGGCCCGCCCTCGCGGGCTGCGCCCAGAACGAGCGCGGCGATGTCTTCGCGTTCCTGGAGGAGCTCCGCGACGGCCTTGACCGGATCGCCCTGCTTGACCGTGATCGAGGGGCTGATTCCCGCCTCCTCCATGATCGCGCCGGAGGCCTGGACGAGCATCGCTTCGGCGCGAAGCCGCGCTTCTTCCTCCATCGCCGCCTGGACGCCACCCCATTCGACGAATTCCTGCTGCGGGATGAGCGCGAGTATTTCGACTCCGCCGCCGGTCCGGACCGCGCGCCGAGCTGCGAACCGAAGCGCCGCCTGCGCTTCCTCGGTATCATCCATGACCACGAGGTAGGATCGCATTGCCTCTCCTTTTTGCTGCTGGTGCGCCAGATGCGAAGCGCGCGCAACCCTTGAGCGGATCCCGATGCCCCGGACCGGCAGTGCCTAAGGTGGTTCGGCCCGGCCCGGCACGGCTCCCTTCCCTTGCTCGGGACGGACGGGCTTGACCGGAGGGGCAAGGATGCTGTTTGGACGGCGCGGCCGTTCGCGAAAGGGAAGCCGCTTCCATGCCGATCGAACTCAAAATGCCCGCGCTCTCCCCGACCATGGAGGAAGGGACCCTCGCCAAATGGCTGGTCAAGGAGGGTGATATCGTTTCGTCGGGCGATATTCTTGCGGAGATCGAGACCGACAAGGCGACGATGGAATTCGAAGCCGTCGATGAAGGCACGATTGCCAAGATCCTCGTTCCCGAGGGGACGGACGAAGTGAAAGTCGGCACCGTGATCGCGTTGATTGCCGCTGAGGGCGAGGATGCTTCGGCCGCTTCCGCCCCGACCGCGGCCAAGGAACCGGTGGCGAAGGATGGCGGCGAAACCGGTGCCGGTCAGCCAGCCAAGGAAAGTCCGGCGCCTGTCGCCGCTCCGGCTTCGAGGGAGGAGGCCGCCCCGGTCAAGGCGGAGGCGCCGCAGCCGCGGCACGACAGTGCGGATCGGATCAAGGCGAGCCCGCTCGCGCGCCGACTGGCGCAGGCCCAGGGCATCGACCTTTCCAGCCTGACCGGCTCCGGTCCTGGCGGACGGATCGTCAAGACCGACGTCGAGGCGGCGGCGGGCAAGGCCCCCGCCAGGCCGGCCGAGGCCGCGCCCGCTCGGATTGCACCGGCCGCGCCGGCGACGGCACCGGCGGTGGTCGAAACCGACATCCCCCACGAGGCCGTCAAGCTTTCCAACATGCGCAAGACGATCGCCCGGCGCCTGACCGAGGCGAAGCAGACGATCCCGCACATCTACCTCACCGTCGACATCCAGCTGGACGCCTTGCTCAAGCTTCGCGGCGAGCTCAACAAGGGGCTCGAGAGTCGAGGGGTGAAGCTGTCGGTGAACGACATGCTCATCAAGGCCCTGGCTGCGGCTCTGATCGAGGTTCCGGAATGCAATGTCTCGATTTCCGGCGATCAGCTGCTCAAATATAGCCGAGCAGACATCTCGGTTGCGGTGTCGATCCCGAACGGGCTGATCACGCCGATCATCGTCGGGGCCGAAGCCAAATCGCTTTCTGCAATCTCGAAGGAGATGGCGGAACTGGCTGGCCTCGCGAAGGAGGGCAAGCTTCAGCCGCATCAATATCAGGGTGGGACGGCGTCGCTGTCGAACATGGGGATGTACGGGATCAAGCAATTCGACGCCGTCATCAATCCGCCTCAGGGGATGATCATGGCGATCGGAGCAGGCGAGAAGCGGCCTTATGTGATCAACGACAGTCTTCAGATCGCAACGGTGATGAGCGCGACCGGGAGCTTCGATCACCGGGCGATCGACGGCGCCGACGGCGCCAGGCTGATGCAGGCTTTCAAGCGTCTCGTCGAAAACCCGCTGGGGATGCTGGCCTGAAGGGCGAAGAAGCGGTGCGAATCGGGGAGGGAACGGCCGAACGGCGCCGTCTTCCCCCACTGGAGGCATGATGGCTGAAACATTCGATCTCGTCGTTCTTGGCTCGGGACCGGGCGGTTATGTCGCCGCGATCCGAGCCTCGCAGCTGGGCCTGAAGACCGCAATCGTGGAGCGGGAGAAGCTGGGCGGAATCTGCCTCAACTGGGGATGCATCCCGACCAAGGCGCTGCTTCGAACCTCGGAAATCAATCATTATCTGACCCACGCTTCCGCCTACGGGCTCAGCGCCGAGAAGGTTTCGTTCGACCTTTCCAAGATCGTCGATCGAAGCCGAAAGGTTGCCGGCCAGCTCAATGCGGGCGTCAAGGGACTGATGAAGAAGAACAAGGTGACAGTCGTCGAGGGCGATGGAAGACTGACCGGCAAGGGGAAGCTTTCCGTCACCAGAGACGGTCAGACGACCGAGATCCAGGCAAAGCACATCATCGTGGCGACGGGCGCCCGTGCGCGCGATCTCCCTTTCGCCAAGGCGGACGGCGAGCGGATCTGGACCTACCGCCATGCCATGGTTCCCAAGGAAATGCCGACCAAGCTGCTGGTGATCGGCTCCGGCGCGATCGGCGTGGAATTCGCCAGCTTCTATTCGGACATGGGTGCCGAGGTTACGATCGTCGAGATGCTTCCACGGATCCTTCCTGTCGAGGATGAGGAAGTCTCCGCTTTCATGCACAAGCAGCTCACCAAGCAGGGGATGAAGATCCACGTCTCCTCGGGTGTCGAGAAGCTGGAAAGCACCGGAAAGGGCGTTGTCGCGACGCTCAAGGGCGGCTCGACCGAGCAATATAGTCATGCCATCGTTGCGATCGGCATCGTCCCCAACACGGAAAATATCGGGTTGGACGCCCTGGGCGTGAAGACCGAACGCGGTCACATCTCGGTCGACGGCTTCGGTCGAACCAATGTCGAAGGTGTCTATGCCATCGGCGACGTCACCGGGCCGCCATGGCTGGCGCACAAGGCGAGCCATGAAGGCGTCGTCTGTGTCGAGGCAATTGCCGGCAAGAAGCCGCACCCGTTCGAGACCTGGAACATTCCGGGCTGCACCTATTCGCGGCCGCAGGTTGCCAGCGTCGGTCTGACTGAAGCCAAGGCGAAGGAAGAGGGTCGCAAGGTTCGGACCGGCAAGTTTCCCTTCATCGGCAACGGCAAGGCGATCGCACTGGGTGAGGCCGAAGGCTTCATCAAGACGGTGTTCGATGCCGACACGGGCGAGCTGCTAGGGGCTCACATGGTCGGCGCCGAAGTAACCGAGCTGATCCAGGGCTATGCCATTGCTCGCCAGCTGGAAACGACCGAGGAAGACCTGATGCACACGGTCTTCCCGCACCCGACGCTGTCCGAGATGATGCACGAAAGCGTCCTCGACGCCTATGGACGGGCACTTCACTACTGATCTGAGTCTCGTCGCCTGAGTGCCAAGGCTGGCTTGGCGGAGCGGTTGCTCGGCTGCCTGCTGCCGTGTTCCGTCATGATCACGAGATACGTCATTCAGCGCGTGGCGAACCTCCGCCGCGCATATTGGTTCTCCTGAGTCTCGCTCGGTGCAAGTTGGGCGATGATGAACCAGAAGGCGTCGCACCAGGCGGAAGCGGTTTTCGGCGGCATCGAAAGGCCGAGTACTTCGCGAAGCACCGGTGCCAGCGCCAATCCGAAACGTGAATAATGGCGGCCGTCTATGTCGAGCCGGTGATGTTCGGCCGCGGTCGGCGCGAGGTCTCGAAGTCCACCGAAAGCGGCAAGGTCCATTGCGCCATCGATCAGCAGGTTGACGAGCAGGAGAGCGGTTATTTCGGCTTGCCCGAACGCTTCGTCAGGCGTTTCGAGCTCCTGCATCCGTTCCTGCATCTTCTCCGTGATCGCGGCTCGCCGGCGCTCGACGACCGCCATCGACTGGGCAATCCGAAGCCGGATGTCTTCCGCGATTATCTTCTTCTGCATGCAGTCTTTCCTTGGCCCACCGACAGGAGCGGCAAGGCACTTCGCTTTCAACGGTTCCACATTTGACCAGCGGCAAAGCGATGGAGGTTGCTCAGCCCATATTTGCTGCGACCGCCGATCCTGATTCGAAGTCTACCCCCCGGGGAACGAGCGCTAGCTGCGCTCGATCTCCCGAGGGCTGCGCTTGAACCAGGAATCGGCCTCGTGAAGCCGCATGCGCTCGAAGAAAGGGAAATGTCGCACCTCCAAAAGCTAACCGGTGAGACCTCTTTTCGCAAGGCACGCAGGTCTGTTTTTCGCTAGCGCCAGCAGAACTTTGGCCTCGCTTGTGCATTGACCGGTCATTCCCCCAACAAGCCAGGAGAGCGGCCATGCAGGTTCAACAGATGATTTCGAGTCATCCCGACGTCCGAGGCCATGCCAACGAGGCCCTGCTGCGATGCATCGAGGAATGTTATGCCTGCGCCCAGACTTGCACATCCTGCGCTGATGCCTGTCTGGCCGAAGAAATGGTTGCCGAACTCAGGCAGTGCATCAGGCTGAACCTGGATTGTGCGGATCTCTGCCTCGCCGCCGGATCGCTCGCTACACGGCGCACCGGGTCCAACGAGACCGCGATCGTCGAAACGCTTCAGGCGTGCATGACGGCTTGTCGACTCTGTGCGGAGGAGTGCGAGCGCCATGCCTCCAAGCACGAACATTGCCGGATCTGCGCCGAAGCCTGCCGCCGCTGCGAGCAAGCCTGCGACCGCGCGATCCAGTCGATCCGAAGCGCCGATTGACGGCGGAACCCTTTCGTGGCGCAGCCGGTGATAGGGGCGCTGGACGTTGGCAGAAGCTCGGCCAGGGCGGTGGGGGCCACGATCTGCCCGCCGCCGCGACGTCGTGCAGGCGGTGAGAGCTGATGCTGTTCGACAGTCTCGCTTCGCTCGGCCGAGTCGCAGTGGTGGCAATCGCCGCCTATGCGGGGTTGATCCTGATCTTGCGAATCGCGGGTAAGCGCTCGCTGGCCAAGCTTAACGCGTTCGATTTCGTGGTGACGGTGGCTTTCGGATCGACCCTTGCCACCGTGCTGCTTTCCAAGGACGTGCCGCTGGCGGAGGGGCTGCTTGCCTTCGCAATGCTTGCCGGGCTTCAGTATCTCGTTTCCAGAGCCTCGGTGCGATGGCCTCCGTTCAAGCGGCTCGTCCGATCATCGCCTCGACTGCTGGTTGAGCAGGGCCGCTATCTTGACGAGTCGATGAAGCAGGAAAGGGTCACTCGAAGCGAAGTGGAGTCGGCCATTCGCAAGCAGGGCATCGGCCGGATCGAGGAAGTTGCCGCGGTGGTGCTGGAAACGGACGGCAGTTTCAGCGTCATTCGGAACGATGGGCAGAAGGAGCTGACGGCGCTCGCTTCCGTGCTTCGTTGAGGACGGATCAGCACTGACTCTCGTCGGCTCGACGCACCATTTTCGACACCGCATAGTCGAAGATCGAAGAGGATGAGGGCTCCACGGCAGAGCGCGGCCTGATATTGTCAGCTGGAGGTGTCGCGGCTGCGGCTTTCTCGCCAATATGCCGTGACCTCTTCCGATCGGGAGAGGCACAGAAGCTTGCCCAATGGACTTTCCTGACAAATCTGTTGGGAACGGCCTTGCTGATCGGGCTGGTTGTCGCGGCAGCCATCTTCGCCAGCGCCTGAATCCCTCCACAGCGGCGATCGGACTGGCGCGCAGTCGCCTCATCCTGGCCGATCCTGGGCGGCCGATCCCCCAATTCGTTGGTTGAACCCCCGCCTGCGGCTCGATCGGCCGCGACATGGAAGTGGCGGCAGTCAGCTGTCGCCGAAGACCGGACGATAGGAGTGATGTGATGAGAACAATGGCCTTTGCGGTTGCGCTGCTGATGAGCGGCGCTGCGATCGCTCAAACAACCCAGCCCGAGCTCGACGTCGATGCCAATGTCGGTGTTCAGCCCGACGGCGACCTCGACGTCGACGCCGATGTGGACGTGGATCGTGAGCCGGTCACCAGTCGGACGAGCACCAGCCAGACGACCATGTCTCATGGATCGATGACTCATCAGACTATGGCGCACAGCATGGCGCCTGCGAGCGGTCAGATCGTCCAGCCCGGCAACTCGAACCCCGAACGCGACGCGCGGGGAATCGCCGTCATGTCCGATCCGGCAGTGGTTCCGGCCGGGTTCAACGGTGTTGCCGCAACCGCCGTCGGCGGGCCGCTGGTCGATGCCGCCACGGGCGAGAGCGTGAACATGACCGACAGTTCGCACCCGCCCTGCACGGCGACCGTCACCGACAATTGTGTCCAGACCTACGAACGTGGTCGCAACCCCCGCTAAGCGGTCGCGACGCTAGGCAATGGCCCGCCCCGCGCTCGGCGCGGGGCGGGGTGTCGCGTAAGGGCGTCCGCCGCTTTCGAGCAATCCCGCAATCCGATTGGAGCGCTGCGCGCGACCGGCGACCCGCCGAATATCCTTTACCTGCTTGACTTGGCGACGGAGCACGCCGGAACCGGACCGGCTCGACAAAGATTATCTGGCCTGCGGAGGTGACGTGCCTTCGTCGCGCCGCCGCGCAGCCGTGGCGAAATGATGGTAGGTCGGCCGCTGGTCGACGCTGAGGAAGGTGCGGCCGCTGGAAAGCTGCAGGGTGAAAGGGAATCGATCGATGAAGGGATATGTCGACAATATCGAGCGGGCGACGGTTGAGAATGAGGATTTTCGGCGCGTTCTCTACACCGGCAAGAACATGCAGCTGGTGCTGATGACCCTGCCGCCAGGCTGCGACATTGGCGAGGAAGTGCATGATGACCGCGATCAGTTCTTCCGGATCGAGGAAGGCGAGGGGATCATCAAGATCGACGGCGTCGAGAACCGGGTCGAAGACGATTTCGCGGTGATCGTGCCGGCTGGCGCCCGGCACAACGTGATCAACAGCGGCTCGCACCCCCTGAGGCTGTACACGCTCTACGCACCGCCCGAACACCGGGACGGCGTGGTCCACACGACCAAGGAGCAGGCGGAACAGGACCACGACAACGATCACTGGGACGGCGAAACGACGGAATAGAGAAGTGTACCGCCGGCTGCCTTGGCAGCCGGCGGTACTTCAGTCAGGCGAGGAGCGGCTCGGCGGCGTGAGTGCCCGCCTGGCGATCGAACAGCTTGCGGTAGCGGCCGTCAGCCTGGGCGAGCAGCAAATCGTGACTTCCGTCCTCGACAATCCGCCCCTTGTCGAACACCAGGATCCGATCGAGCGTCCGAACCGTCGACAGGCGATGGGCGATGACGATCGCCGTTCGTCTCAGCATCAGCCGCTCGATGGCCTGCTGGATCAGCGCTTCGGACTCGGAGTCGAGACTCGAAGTCGCTTCGTCGAGTATCAGGATCGGAGCGTCGGCGAGGAAGGCGCGGGCGAGTGCCACGCGCTGGCGCTCGCCGCCCGACAATTTAACCCCCCGCTCTCCGACCAGCGTCTGATAGCCTCGAGGCAGGCTCTCGATGAAATCATGGGCGTTGGCGAGCCGAGCCGCCGCCTCTATCTCTTCATGCGTGGCGTTCGGACGAGCATAGCCGATATTTTCGGCAAGGCTGCGGTGGAACAGGATCGGCTCCTGCGGCACGATCGCCACTTGCCGACGAATCGACTCCTGGGTGGCCCAGGCGATATCCTGGCCGTCGATGCAGATCCGCCCGTCGGTCACGTCGTAGAGCCGCTGGATCAATTTGACGAAGGTGGTCTTGCCGGAGCCCGAATGGCCGACCAGCCCGACTCGCTGCCCGGCCGCAATCTTCACGTCCAGCGCGGAATAAAGCGGCGTCGCATGCCCGCCATAGCGGAAGGTGACGTTGCTGAACTCTATTACACCCGCTTCGATCCGGATCGGCTGAGCGTCTTTCCGGTCGGCAACGCCGAACGGCTCCTCCTGAATGAGCGCGAGTTCCTCCATCTCGTTGACCGCCCGCTGCAGGTGATGGACGTGCTGGCCTATGTCTCTCAGGTAGCCGTGCAGGACGAGATAGGCCGTCAGCACGTAAACGACGTCGCCTGCGCTCGCCTCGCCAAGGGTCCACAGCCACAAGGCGGTGCCCGTGACTGCGGCCCGAACTGCCCACAGCAGCGCGAGCTGCCCGGTTCCGCTCCAGGTAAAGCGCATCCATGTCCGACGGGTGCGCCGACTCCATTTGCCGAGCACCGCCGCCAGCCGCGCATCTTCGCGCGCTTCGGCGGCGAAAGCCTTCACCACGGCATTGGTCCCGATGGCGTCCGCAAGCAATCCGCCAACCCGAGTGTCCCATTGATTCGACAGGCGTGCCGCGGGCGCCAGCACCCGGGTGGCCAGTAATACCGTCAGAGCGACATAGGCGATCGCTCCAACCGCCATGACGAGGCCGAGCAGGGGCCACTGAACGGCGAGCAGCGCCACCGTTCCGGACAAGGCCACCAGCGAGGGCAGAAGGGCCAGGAGGACGACGTCGTCGAGCGTGTCGAAAGCCCACATGCCGCGGGTGATCTTGCGCACCACCGATCCGGCGAAGCTGTTCGCATGCCAGTCCGTCGAAAGCCTCTGCACCCGATGGAAGGCCTCGGAGGCTGAAGCACGCATGATGCCCAGCGTGAACGGCACGACCAGGGACCATGCGGTATGACGTAGAGCCACCATCGCCAGCCCGAGTCCGACCATGGCGAGAAAGGCCTGAGTGGCAGCGGCAGTCGCGCCAGTGCCGAGCGACAGCGAATCGATCAGCCGCCCAGCGAAGATCGGCACGAATATCTCGGTCAAGGTTGCCAGCGACATGGCCAAGCACATGGCAATGGCCAGCCATTTGCGGCCTGCCCAGTGGCGAAGGGCGAAGCGGAAGACGAGGCGCAGCGCTGAGCCGTGGCCGCGCGAAGGTTTGGAACGGGTCATCGATGCACCGCGCGCTGGTCCGCGCGCGTCCCTACAGATGGTTCAGGTGGAAGAAGCGAATCGGCGGCTCTGCCGCCGGGGACTCAGCGAAGGGAACGCCGGAGTCGGCCAATGAGGAGCGGCAAGTGCGTGATCGTCATCAATGCCCTCCTTCTCTGCAGGTGCGGAAACGCCCAATAGCGCAGAACAAGCCTGAGCGCCAGACGTCTGGAGACCTTGAAGCCGATGCGGAGCGGGCGTACACGCCGACTTACGGTTCGGATCCGGTCGATCCAGTTTCCGCGACCTGCCCCGGGGCGCGGCGACGAGCCAGATGATTGCTCTTTCCGCCGGCAGCGCCCTTCACAAACGCAGTATGTTGACCCATATGGGCCTCGCGGTTATAGGCCGCCGCGCCCGGGGCTGGTGGTGGCTTTTCGAGCCAGATGCTGTCTCGAGACGGGCGCTTAAGAGCTGAACACTGCTGCGCGTGAAGCAGAGGCCTGGGGGGCCGATCAAGGCCGCCGGGTCTTTTGCGCATTTTGCGTTGCAGTAGAGTAACTTGAAGGAAGTGAAGGGCTTCATGCCGACGATCAACCAGTTGATCCGCAAGGGTCGCGAGCCGCAGAAGGCGAAATCCAAAGTTCCCGCGATGGAGCAGAACCCGCAAAAGCGTGGAGTCTGCACCCGCGTCTATACGACGACCCCGAAGAAGCCCAATTCGGCGCTGAGAAAGGTGGCCAAGGTCCGCCTGACCAATCAGCGTGAGGTGATCAGCTACATTCCGGGCGAGGGTCACAATCTCCAGGAGCACTCGGTGGTGCTGATCCGCGGCGGTCGTGTTCGCGACCTTCCCGGCGTTCGCTACCATGTCCTGCGCGGAGTCCTCGACACCCAGGGTGTCAAGGATCGCAAGCAATCCCGTTCCAAATACGGCGCCAAGCGTCCGAAGTAAGCCCCGGAGCCATTCCGGACCAGGCTGAAGAGAAAGGAAGAGAAGAATGTCCCGTCGTCGTCGCCCCGAGAAGCGCGAAGTCCTCCCCGATCCCCGGTTCGGGGACGTTGTGCTGTCCAAGTTCATGAACAGCGTCATGCTGGACGGCAAGAAGTCCGTCGCCGAAGGAATCGTCTATGGTGCCCTCGACAATGTCGAGGCGCGCGCCAAGAAGGATCCGCTGCAGGTCTTCCATGATGCGCTCAACAATGTGAAGCCGGGTATCGAGGTCCGCTCCCGCCGGGTCGGCGGTGCGACCTACCAGGTTCCGGTCGAAGTCCGCCCGGAACGCGCTCAGGCGCTCGCCATCCGCTGGCTGATTTCGGCCGCTCGCGCCCGATCGGAAAAGACGATGTCGGCACGCCTGTCCGGCGAGCTCCTCGACGCCTCGTCGAACCGCGGCAACGCGGTGAAGAAGCGCGAAGACACGCACCGGATGGCCGAAGCCAACCGCGCCTTCTCGCACTATCGCTGGTAACAATTCGAACGCCGGGCCGTCCCCGGCCCAGGAGACAAGAAAATGGCCCGCAGCCATCCGCTCGAGAAATATCGCAACATCGGCATCATGGCGCATATCGATGCCGGCAAGACGACGACGACCGAGCGAATCCTCTATTATACCGGCAAGTCCTACAAGATCGGCGAAGTCCATGAGGGCACCGCCACGATGGACTGGATGGAGCAGGAGCAGGAGCGCGGAATCACGATCACGTCCGCGGCGACGACCTGTTTCTGGAACGATCACCGGATCAACATCATCGACACCCCCGGCCACGTCGACTTCACCATCGAAGTCGAACGCTCGCTGCGCGTGCTCGACGGTGCGGTCGCCGTGTTCGACGGCGTCGCCGGCGTGGAACCGCAGTCGGAGACGGTCTGGCGCCAGGCCGACAAGTATCGCGTGCCGCGCATGTGCTTCGTCAACAAGCTCGACCGGATGGGTGCGAACTTCGACCGCTGCGTGCAGATGATCAAGGACCGGCTCGGCGCCCGTCCGATGATCATGCAGCTTCCGATCGGCCTTGAGAGCGACTTCGTCGGCGTGGTCGATCTGGTCAACAACAATGCCATCGTCTGGCTCGAGGAGAGCCTCGGCGCCAAGTTCGAGATCCGCGACATCCCCGAGGACATGAAGGACGCTGCCGAGGCGGCCCGAATGGATCTCATCGAGATGGCGGTCGAGCAGGACGACGCCGCCATGGAAGCCTATCTCGAAGGCAACGAGCCGGACGTCGCGACGCTCAAGAAGCTGATCCGCAAGGGCACGCTCAACTTCTCGTTCGTTCCGGTGCTGACCGGATCGGCGTTCAAGAACAAGGGCGTCCAGCCGATGCTGGATGCGGTGATCGACTATCTGCCGAGCCCGCTCGACATCCCTCCGGTCGAGGGTGTGAAGCCCGGCACCGAAGAGACCGATGTTCGTCCCGCCGAGGATGGTGCGCCCTTCTCCGCTCTCGCCTTCAAGATCATGACCGACCCGTTCGTCGGAACCCTGACCTTCGCCCGGATCTATTCGGGCAAGCTCGAGGGCGCCTCGACCGTCCTCAATTCGGTCAAGGACAAGAAGGAGAAGGTCGGCCGAATGCTTCTGATGCACGCGAACGACCGCGAGGACATCAAGGAAGCCTATGCGGGCGATATCGTTGCTCTGGTCGGCCTCAAGGACACGACCACCGGCGATACGCTCTGCGCGGCCAACGCTCCGATCATCCTGGAGCGGATGGAGTTCCCGGATCCGGTCATCGAGGTCGCGGTCGAGCCGAAGACCAAGGCGGACCAGGAGAAGATGGGCATCGCCCTGTCGCGTCTGGCGGCCGAGGATCCGAGCTTCCGAGTCACTTCGGATCACGAAAGTGGACAGACGATCATCAAGGGGATGGGCGAACTCCACCTCGAGATTCTCGTCGATCGCATGAAGCGCGAATTCAAGGTCGACGCCAATGTCGGCGCGCCGCAGGTCGCCTATCGCGAATCCCTGGCGAAGCCGGTCGAGCTGACCTACACCCACAAGAAGCAGTCGGGCGGCTCCGGTCAGTTCGGCGAGGTTCGGGTGGCGCTCGAGCCCGGTGAGCGGGGCAGCGGAATCGTGTTCGTCGACGAGATCAAGGGCGGCAACATCCCGCGCGAATATATCCCGTCGGTTGAAAAGGGCATGCGTGAGACGGCGGAAACCGGCTCGCTGATCGGCTTCCCGATCATCGACTTCAAAATCCGCCTGATCGACGGCAAGTATCACGACGTCGACTCTTCGGCGCTCGCCTTCGAGATCACCGGCCGCGGCGCGATGCGCGAGGCCGCTCAGAAGGCCGGAATCAAGCTGCTCGAGCCGATCATGAAGGTTGAGGTCGTCACCCCGGAAGACTATCTGGGCGACGTCATCGGCGACCTGAACAGCCGGCGCGGGCAGATCCAGGGCACGGACAGCCGTGGAAATGCCCAGGTCGTCGAGGCGATGGTGCCGCTTGCCAATATGTTCGGCTACGTTAATGAGCTTCGCTCCTTCACGCAGGGCCGCGCTCAGTACACGATGCAGTTCTCGCACTATGACGAGGTGCCGGCGAACGTCGCTGAAGAGGTCAAGGCCAAGCTCGCCTGAGCAGGCCGAACAGTGAAATTGAACAGAAAGACGAGGGTTAGGGAAAATGGCGAAAGCTAAGTTTGAGCGGACCAAGCCGCACTGCAACATCGGCACCATCGGTCACGTCGACCATGGCAAGACCTCGCTGACCGCGGCGATCACCAAGGTCCTGGCCGAGACCGGCGGAGCGACCTTCACGGCTTACGATCAGATCGACAAGGCGCCGGAAGAGCGCGAGCGCGGAATCACCATCTCGACCGCTCACGTCGAGTATGAGACCGAGAACCGCCACTATGCGCACGTCGACTGCCCGGGTCACGCCGACTATGTGAAGAACATGATCACCGGCGCCGCTCAGATGGACGGTGCGATCCTGGTGGTTTCGGCCGCCGACGGCCCGATGCCGCAGACCCGCGAGCACATCCTTCTCGCCCGCCAGGTCGGCGTTCCGGCGCTGGTCGTGTTCATGAACAAGGTCGACCAGGTCGACGACGAGGAGCTGCTGGAGCTGGTCGAGCTCGAGATCCGCGAGCTTCTGTCGAGCTACGACTTCCCGGGCGACGACATTCCGATCATCAAGGGCTCGGCGCTCGCCGCACTTGAGGACAGCGACACGAAGATCGGCCGCGATGCCGTTCTCGAGCTGATGCGCGCGGTCGACGACTATATTCCGCAGCCGGAGCGTCCGCTCGACCGTCCGTTCCTGATGCCGATCGAGGACGTGTTCTCGATCTCGGGCCGTGGCACCGTCGTCACCGGCCGTGTCGAAACCGGAATCGTCAAGGTCGGCGAGGAAGTCGAGATTGTCGGCATCCGCGACACGCAGAAGACCGTCGTCACCGGCGTCGAGATGTTTCGCAAGCTCCTCGACCAGGGTCAGGCCGGCGACAATATCGGCGCTCTGCTTCGCGGCGTCGGCCGCGACGAGGTCGAGCGTGGCCAGGTTCTGGCCAAGCCCGGCTCGATCACGCCGCACACCGACTTCAAGGCCGAGGTCTATGTCCTCTCGAAGGAGGAGGGTGGCCGTCACACGCCGTTCTTCGCCAACTACCGTCCGCAATTCTACTTCCGCACGACCGACGTGACGGGCGAAGTGGAGCTGCCGGAGGGCACCGAGATGGTCATGCCCGGCGACAACGTGAATCTGGGCGTGAAGCTCATCGCTCCCATCGCGATGGACCAGGGCCTGCGCTTCGCGATCCGCGAAGGTGGCCGGACCGTCGGCGCAGGGGTTGTCGCCGAGATCACGAAGTAATATAGGGCAGCAGCCGCCCGAGTCTGGGAAGATTCGGGCGGCTCGCCTTTTGGTTGGATTAATGGCCGATCCGGGCCGCTTCGGTCCCGGTGAAGCCCGGTTGCCCCTCGGGGCCGGCTCTTTCGCATCGGTAAGTTGGAATGGAAACGCAGAACATAAGAATTCGCCTCAAGGCGTTCGATCATCGCGTGCTCGATCAGGCGACCGGCGACATCGCCGATACCGCCCGTCGCACCGGCGCACTCATCCGCGGGCCCATTCCGCTCCCGACGCGCATTGAGAAGTTCACCGTGAACCGCTCGCCGCACATCGACAAGAAGTCGCGCGAGCAGTTCGAGGTCAGGACGTACAAGCGGCTGCTCGACATCGTGCAGCCGACGCCCCAGACGGTCGACGCGCTGATGAAGCTCGACCTCGCAGCGGGCGTGGACGTCGAGATCAAGCTGGCCTAAGCGGCCGCTGACATAGGGATACCGCGCAGCATCGCTGCGGACTGCGTCCCCGCCGCTTCGCCCTCGGGTGGAGCATGAGCCCAGGCGGGGCACGCATCTTATTCGGGCTTGAACACGCCCCCCGGCAATGGTGCCGCGGGGCCTCTGTCGTAAGGAGTTGGATCATGCGCACTGGCGTGATCGCGAAAAAAGTGGGGATGACCCGCCTGTTCCAGGAAGACGGCCGGCATGTTCCGGTCACCGTCCTGGCGCTCGACAATGTCCAGGTCGTCGCCCGCCGCGAGGCGGAGCGCGACGGCTATACCGCCGTCCAGCTGGGCGCCGGCACGGCCAAGGCCAAGAACCTGTCCAAACCGCAGCGCGGCCATTTCGGCAAGGCCGAGGTGGAACCGAAGGCGCGGGTTGTCGAATTCCGTGTCGCCGAGGACGCGCTTCTCGACGTCGGAGCCGAGCTTTCCGCCGACCATTTCGTTGCCGGCCAGCTCGTCGATGTTTCGGGCGTGACTCAGGGCAAGGGCTTTGCCGGCGCGATGAAGCGCTGGGGCTTCGGCGGTCTTCGCGCCACCCACGGCGTCTCCGTGTCGCACCGCTCGCACGGCTCGACCGGCAATCGCCAGGATCCGGGCCGCGTGTTCAAGAACAAGAAGATGGCCGGGCACATGGGTGCGCGCAATCGCACCCAGCAGAATCTCGAGGTCGTGCGAACCGATGCGGACCGCGGGCTCATCTTCGTCAAGGGATCGGTCCCGGGCCACAAGGGCAGCTGGCTGCTCGTCAAGGACGCCGTGAAGACTTCGCGTCCGGCCGACCTGCCCTATCCCGCCGCAGTGAAGCAGGCGGCCAATGCCAACAACGAAGCTCCCGCCGAGACTCCCGCCGAGTCGGAAGTCGCCGCGGAAGCCACCGAAGGCCAGGAAGGCTAAGCAATGAAGGTCAAGGTTCAGAGCCTGGACGCCAAGGCTAAGGGCGGCGACATCGAGCTCAACGATGCCGTGTTCGGCGTCGAGCCGCGCGCCGACATCCTGCACCGTGTCGTCACCTGGCAGCTCGAAAAGCGTCGGGCGCCCACGCGTGCAACCCGGGAGCGCAGCGACGTCGCGCGCACCGGCAAGAAGTTCGGCCGACAGAAGGGCGGCGGCACGGCTCGTCACGGCGATCGCCGCGCTCCGATCTTCATCGGCGGCGGCAAGGCGCATGGATCGCGTGCTCGCGAGTTCAATCCGTCGCTCAACAAGAAGGTTCGCGCGCTCGGCCTGAAGATGGCGCTCTCGGCCAAGGCCCAGGGTGGCAATCTGGTGGTCGTCGACAGCCTCGACCTGCAGGAGGCCAAGACGGCGCAGCTCAAGGAGCGGCTGGCCAACCTCGGTCTCGGCAAGACCGCGCTGGTGATCGACGGCGACGCGCTCAACGTCGGATTCGCTCGCGCTTCGGCCAACCTCAAGGAGATCAACCTCCTGCCGGCGGTCGGTGCGAACGTCTACGACATCCTCAACCATGACACCCTGGTGCTGACCCGCGCCGCGGTCGAGAAGCTGGAGGCCCGGTTCAATGGCTAAGGCGAAGCAGCAGCCGCGGGTCGACGTCAATCATTACGATGTCATCCTGAGCCCGCACATCACCGAGAAATCGACTCTGCTCTCCGAGCACAATGCCGTCGTCTTCAAGGTCGCCAATGGCGCCTCCAAGCCGCAGATCAAGGCGGCGGTCGAGGCCCTGTTCGGGGTCAACGTCACCGGCGTGAACACCATCACGACCAAGGGCAAGACGAAGCGCTGGCGGGGCCGGCCCTACGTGCGCTCGGACGTCAAGAAAGCGATCGTGACCCTGGCCGAGGGCCAGTCGATCGACGTCACCACCGGAATCTGAGGCGCGAATCATGGCACTCAAGCAATATAATCCGGTCACCTCGTCGCAGCGCGGGCTGATCCTCGTCGACAAGTCGGCGCTCTGGAAGGGCAGGCCCGTCAAGGCGCTGACCGAAGGCAAGCGCAAGACGGGCGGCCGCAACAACAAGGGCCATGTGACCTCGCGCGGGATCGCCGGCGGCCACAAGCAGAAGTACCGCTATATCGACTTCAAGCGTCGCAAGTGGGACGTGCCGGCCACCGTCGAGCGGCTGGAATATGATCCCAATCGCACGGCCTTCATCGCTCTGGTCCGCTACGAGGATGGCGAACTGGCTTATATCCTCGCGCCGCAGCGCCTGGCTCAGGGCGACACCATCGTCGCGGGCCGCAAGGTCGACGTGAAGCCGGGCAATGCCATGGAGCTGGGTCAGATGCCGGTCGGCACCATCGTCCACAATGTGGAGATGAAGCCGGGCAAAGGCGGCCAGATCGCCCGCGCCGCCGGGACCTATGTTCAGGTCGTGGGCCGCGACCGCGGAATGGTCATCGTCCGTCTGAACTCGGGCGAGCAGCGCTACGTCCGTGCCGACTGCATGGGAACGGTTGGCGCGGTCTCGAACCCCGACAACCAGAACCAGAATTTCGCCAAGGCGGGCCGCAGCCGCTGGATGGGTCGGCGTCCGCTGACTCGCGGCGTCGCGAAGAACCCGGTGGACCACCCGCACGGCGGCGGCGAAGGCCGCACTTCGGGCGGTCGTCACCCGGTCACTCCGTGGGGCAAGCCGACCAAGGGTGCCCGCACCCGCAAGAACAAGGCGACGGACAAGATGATCATCCGTTCGCGTCACGCGAAGAAGAAGAGGTAAGAGATGGCCCGCTCCGTCTGGAAAGGTCCGTTCGTCGAGCTGTCGCTGCTGAAGAAGGCAGAGGCGGCGCAGGAGGCCGGTGGTCGCGCCCCGATCAAGACCTGGTCGCGCCGCTCCACCATCCTTCCGCAGTTCGTCGGACTGACGTTCAACGTCTATAACGGCCGGAAATTCGTTCCCGTCTCGGTGAACGAAGACATGGTCGGAATGAAGCTGGGCGAGTTCGCTCCGACCCGCTTCTTCCCGGGTCACGCCGCCGACAAGAAGGGCAAGAGGTAAGCCATGGGCAAGCAGAAGGCTCCCCGTCGGGTCGCCGAGAACGAGGCGCTCGCCGTCGGCACGCAGATCCGCGGCTCGGCGCAGAAGCTCAATCTCGTTGCCGGGCTTATCCGCGGCAAGAAAGCCGAGGAAGCGCGAAGCATCCTCAGCTTCTCGCCGAAGGCCATGGCGCGCGAGGTCAAGAAGGTGCTGGAAAGCGCCATCGCCAACGCCGAGAACAACCACAATCTCGATGTCGACAGCCTCGTTGTGACCGAGGCCAGTGTCGGCAAGAGCATTTCGATGAAGCGCTGGAACCCGCGGGCTCGTGGTCGCTCCGCCCGCATCGTCAAACCTTTCAGCCGCGTTCGCATCGTCGTTCGCGAGCAGCAGGAAGCTTAATCATGGGTCAGAAGTCCTCACCGATCGGCCTCAGGCTGCAGATCAACCGGACCTGGGACAGCCGCTGGTTCGCTGAAGGCGACGATTACGGCCGGCTGCTGCTCGAGGATCTGAAGATCCGCAAGTTCATCATGAAGTCGCTGCCGCAGGCGGCGATCTCCAAGGTGGTGATCGAGCGTCCGGCGAAGCTTTGCCGAGTGTCGATCTACGCGGCTCGCCCGGGTGTGATCATCGGCAAGAAGGGCGCCGACATCGAGAAGCTGCGCAAGCAGCTTTCCGACATGACCAAGAGCGACGTCAGCTTGAACATTGTCGAGATCCGCAAGCCGGAAATCGACTCCAAGCTCGTCGCCCAGGGTGTCGCGGACCAGCTCGAGCGGCGTGTGGCGTTCCGCCGTGCGATGAAGCGCGCGGTCCAGTCGGCGCTGCGCCTTGGCGCGGAAGGAATCCGCATTACATGTTCGGGACGCCTCGGCGGCGCGGAGATTGCCCGCACCGAATGGTATCGCGAGGGCCGCGTTCCGCTGCACACGCTGCGCGCGAACGTCGACTATGCCGAGGCCGAGGCTCATACCGCTTATGGCGTCTGCGGCGTCAAGGTCTGGATCTTCAAGGGTGAGATCCTGGGCCACGATCCGCTGGCGCAGGATCGGCTGATGATGGAGGCTCAAACCTCCGGAGTCCGCCCGGCCCGCGACGATCGCCGTTAACGCTTTGCTGGGATAAGAGAAAATGCTGCAACCCAAACGCACCAAGTTCCGCAAGGCGTTCAAGGGCCGGATCCACGGCGACGCCAAGGGCGGCACGAGCCTGAACTTCGGCGCCTACGGCCTGAAGGCGATGGAGCCGGAGCGGATCACCGCGCGGCAGATCGAGGCGGCCCGCCGCGCGATCACCCGGCACATCAAGCGCCAGGGGCGCTTGTGGATCCGGATCTTCCCGGACGTGCCGGTCTCGTCGAAGCCGGCCGAGGTCCGCATGGGATCGGGCAAGGGTTCCCCCGAATATTGGGTTGCCCGGGTGAAGCCCGGTCGAATCCTGTTCGAGCTGGACGGCGTTCCGGGCCCGCTCGCCAAGACGGCTTTCGAGCGCGCCGCCGAGAAACTGCCGATCAAGACCAAGGTGGTCGCCCGCCTCGGTGAATCGTTGCTTGAGGACGCATAAGATGTCGAAGTTCGACGAACTCAGGAACCAGACCGACGATCAGCTCGTCGACCAGCTGGCCGAGCTGAAGCGCGAGCAGTTCAACCTGCGCTTCCAGGCCGCGACCAACCAGATTGAGAAGCCGTCTCGGATCCGCGAGGTGCGCCGCACCATCGCCCAGATCAGGACTCTTCAGAACGAGCGCGCCCGCGCCGCTCAGGCCAACCGCGGGTAAGGAGTAGATAGAGATGCCCAAGCGCGTCCTGACCGGCACCGTGGTGTCCGACAAGACCGACAAGACCGTGGTGGTGCGCGTCGAACGGCGGGTCAAGCACCCGCTTTACGGCAAGATCATCAAGCGGTCGAAGAAGTACCATGCCCATGACGAGGGCAACGAGTTCAAGGAAGGCCAGATCGTCCGGATCGAGGAAACCCGGCCGATCTCGAAGCTGAAGACGTGGCGCGTGCTCGGCACCGCCGTCGCGGGGTCGACCGAGACGAATTCGGACGGGCAGTCGGCGAGCAAGGCGAAGGGCACGAAGTCCGAGCCGGCCGACACCGAGACCGCCGAAGCCTGAATAGTTTAGCTGATCGCCGGACTTGTTCCGGTTGAAGTGAAGAGAAGGAATTGGATCGATGATCCAGATGCAGTCCAATCTCGACGTCGCGGACAATAGCGGCGCCAAGCGCGTCCAGTGCATCAAGGTGCTGGGCGGCTCGAAGCGGCGCTTCGCCGGCGTCGGCGACATCATCGTCGTTTCGGTCAAGGAAGCGGCGCCGCGCGGGCGTGTGAAGAAGGGAGACGTCCACAAGGCCGTCATCGTCCGGACTGCCAAGGACATCCATCGTCCGGACGGCTCGACGATCCGCTTCGATTCGAACGCGGCCGTGCTCGTCAACAACAATCAGGAGCCGATCGGCACCCGAATCTTCGGACCGGTCGTCCGCGAACTGCGCGCGAAGAAGCATATGAAGATCATTTCGCTCGCGCCCGAGGTGCTGTGATGGCGATGAAGATCAAGAAGGGCGACAAGGTCGTGGTCCTGTCCGGCAAGGACAAGGGCAAGCACGGCGAGGTCGTGAAGTCGATGCCGAAGGAAGGCAAGGTGGTCGTGGCCGGAGTCAATGTGGCCGCCCGGCACCGCAAGCCGACCCAGGCCAACCCCCAAGGCGGGATCGAGCGTCGCGAGGCGCCGCTCCACGTCTCGAAGGTCGCGCTTGAGGACCCGAAGACGGGCAAGCCGACGCGCGTGCGCTTCGAAGAGCGCGATGGAAAGAAGGTCCGGGTCGCAGTCCGGTCCGGGGAGCTGATCAATGGCTGAAGCCAAATATTTGCCGCGCCTGAGGCGCGACTATGACGAGCGGATCGTGCCCGCGATGATCGAGCGGTTCGGCTACAAGAACCGTTTCGAAGTTCCGCGGCTCGACAAGATCGTCCTGAACATGGGCGTCGGCGAGGCGACCCAGGACAAGAAGAAGGTCGAGACCGCTGCGGCCGAGATGGAACTGATTGCTGGCCAGAAGCCGGTGATCACCAAGGCGAAGAAGTCGATCGCCCAGTTCAAGCTGCGCGAAGGCATGCCGATCGGCGTCAAGGTCACCCTTCGCCGCGAGCGGATGTACGAGTTCCTCGACCGGCTGGTCACGATCGCGCTTCCGCGCGTTCGCGACTTCCGTGGTCTGAACCCGCGCTCCTTCGACGGCCGTGGCAATTATGCCATGGGTCTCAAGGAGCAGATCGTCTTCCCCGAAATCAATTATGATCGCATCGACAAGGTGCGGGGCATGGACATCATCGTCACCACCACCGCGAAGACGGACGAGGAAGCGCGCGAATTGCTGCGTCTCTTCAACTTCCCCTTCCCGGCCGAGCAGGATCAGAAGCAGGCGGCCTGACGGCCCCCCTGCTCATGAGAGAAGGAAGAGAACTTAAGTCATGGCGAAACTGAGTTCCGTGAACAAGAACGAGCGTCGCAAGAAGCTGGCGAAGAAGTATGCCGGTCAGTATGCGAAGCTGAAGGCGATCGCGAACGACGAGAGCAAGGACGAGACGGAGCGCCTGATCGCTCGGCTGAAGATGGCCGAGATCCCGCGCAACGGCAATCCGACGCGAATCCGCAACCGGTGCGAGCTGACCGGGCGTCCGCGCGCTTATTACCGCAAGTTCCGCCTGTCGCGCGTCATGCTGCGCGAGCTGGGCAATAAGGGCCTGATCCCGGGCCTCACGAAGTCGAGCTGGTAAGGGCCAGAATATGCCGATGACCGATCCTCTGGGTGATATGCTCACCCGCATTCGCAACGGCCAGCAGGCGCGCAAGGACTCCGTCGTGAGCCCGGCGTCGAAGCTGCGTGCCCGAGTGCTCGACGTGCTTCAGCGCGAAGGCTATATCCGTGGCTATCGCGAAGAGGCGCTGGGCGCTCACAAGGGCTTGCGCATCGAGCTGAAATATTTCGAGGGCCAGCCCGCGATCCAGCATGTCAGCCGAGTCTCGAAGCCCGGTCGCCGGGTCTATTCGGGCGCTCAGGAACTGCCGCGGGTCCGCAACGGCCTTGGCATCACCATCGTTTCGACGCCCCGGGGCGTTCTGTCCGACGCCGAAGCGCGCGCTCAGAACGTGGGCGGCGAAGTGCTCGCGGAGGTATTCTGATGTCCCGCATCGGTAAGAGGCCGGTGCCGCTGCCAAGCGGCGTGACGGCGACGGTCGACGGCGGCATTTTGTCGGTGAAGGGGCCCAAGGGCACCCTGAGCCTGCAGATGACCGACGAGATCAACTATGAGATCGCTGACGACGGGATCTCGATCCAGCCGGCGAATGACACCAAGCGCGCCCGCTCCTTCTGGGGCATGCAGCGCACCATGGTTCAGAACCTGGTGACCGGGGTGACCGAGGGCTTCACCAAGACCCTCGAGATCACTGGCGTCGGTTACCGCGCGGCGGCTCAGGGCAACAATCTGCGCCTGCAGCTCGGCTACAGCCACGACGTCAACATTCCGGTTCCGGACGGCATCGACATCAAGACGCCGGATCCGACGACGGTGGAGATCAGCGGCATCGACAAGCAGCGGGTCGGCCAGATCGCCGCCGAGATCCGCCGTTGGCGCAAGCCGGAGCCCTACAAGGGCAAGGGCATCAAGTATCGCGGCGAGTATATCTTCCGCAAAGAAGGCAAGAAGAAATAGCCATGGCGAGACTGAATCCCTTCGACAAGCGCCGCCAGCGCGTTCGGACGTCGCTTCGGCAGCGTGCGGGCGACCGCCCGCGCCTGTCCGTCCACCGATCGGGCCGGCACATCTACGCGCAGATCATCATCGACGCGGAAGGCCGAACCGTCGCCGCCGCCTCCACGCTGGAGAAGGAAGCCCGGAACAAGACCGGTGCGACCGTCGCTTCGGCTCAGGAGGTTGGCCGCCGGATTGCCGAGCGCGCCAAGGCCGCAGGAGTCACCCGGGTGGTGTTCGACCGTGGCGGTTTCCTGTTCCACGGGCGCGTCAAGGCTCTGGCCGACGCCGCGCGCGAGGGCGGATTGGAGTTTTAAGAAATGGCTGACGAGAACAATCAGACCCCCGAAGCGGCTGAGCAGTCGAACCTGCCGACGGAAGCGGCCGGAGCCACTTCCGAGCCGCGCCGCGAGCGCGGCGCCCGTGGCGGCCGTGGGCGCGGCGGCGGCGATCGGGGTGGCCGCGGCCGGCGTGACGATCGTCGCGGCGGTCCGGGCCGGGACGAGGACGGCGGCGAAGAGCTGATCGAGAAGCTTGTCCACATCAATCGCGTCTCAAAGACGGTGAAGGGCGGCAAGCGTTTCGGTTTCGCGGCGCTGGTCGTCGTCGGCGACGGCAAGGGCCGGGCCGGCTTTGGCCATGGCAAGGCGCGCGAAGTGCCGGAGGCGATTTCGAAGGCGACCGCGGCTGCCAAGAAGGCGATGGTCCGGGTTCCGCTTCGCGAGGGACGCACTCTACACCATGACGGGATGGGTCATTTCGGTGCAGGCCGGGTCTATGTCCGCTCGGCGCCCCAGGGCACCGGAATCATCGCCGGCGGCCCTATGCGCGCCGTGTTCGAGAGCCTGGGAGTCGCCGACGTGGTGACCAAGTCGGTCGGTACGTCCAACCCCTACAACATGATCCGGGCGACCTTCGAGGCGCTGTCCGATCAGACCAGCCCCAAATCGGTGGCTCAGCGCCGTGGCAAGAAGATCGCCGATCTGATGGCCCGCCGCGAAGGCCTGTCCGGCGCCGAGGCCGAGGCTCAGGCCGAGGCGGTGGCGGAGTAAGCGCAATGGCCAAGATCAAGATCACTCAGACCGGATCGCCGATCCGCCGCACGCCCGATCAGCGCAAGACTCTGATCGGCCTGGGACTCAACAAGATGCACAAGTCGGTCGAGCTCGACGACACCCCCGAGGTGCGTGGCATGATCCGCAAGGTGCAGCATATGGTGACCGTCGAGGGCTAACCCCTTTGCCGGTCTGCGCGACAAAAGCGAAAGCGAGTGCAAGACATGAAACTGAACGAAATCCGCGACAATAAGGGTGCGCGCAAGAGCCGGGTCCGGGTCGGACGCGGCATCGGCTCCGGCCTCGGCAAGACGGCCGGCCGTGGCCAGAAGGGCCAGAAGAGCCGTTCCGGCGTCTCCATCTGGGGCTTCGAGGGCGGTCAGATGCCGCTCCACATGCGGCTGCCGAAGCGTGGCTTCAACAACGTCTTCGCCAAGGACTATGCCGAGGTGAATGTCGGAGCGATCCAGAAGGCGGTCGATTCCGGCAAGCTCGACGTCAATGGGACGATCGACCATTCGGCGCTTCAGGCTGCCGGTCTCGCCCGTGGCGGCAAGGACGGTGTTCGCGTGCTCGGCAAGGGTGCGCTCAGCGCGAAGCTCAACCTGCGCGTTGCCGGGATTTCCGCTGGCGCTCGCCAGGCGATCGAAGCCGCCGGCGGTTCGGTGGAGGTCATCGAGGTGGTTCCGGCCGCCGAGAAGGCCGCCGCCAAGAAGGGCAAGGGGCAGCGGCGGAGCAGCGCGGCCGAAGCTTGAAGAGCTTGCCGCCTGGTGAAAGGCTGACAAGCCCGAACCGGTCACTATATCAGGCGGCGGGAGGCCAACCGGTCAACCGCCGCCTTTTCATTTTCTAGGGTCGAAAACAACGATGGCAACCGCAGCCGACCAGATGGCAAGCAGCCTCAACCTTGCGAATTTCGCCAAGGCGACGGATCTCAAGAAGAGGCTCTGGTTCACCCTCGGGGCCCTGATCATCTTCCGGCTGCTGTCGTTCGTGCCGCTTCCGGGCATCGACCCGCGAGCGCTCGGCGCGCTGTTCGAAACCACCCGCGGCGGCGTTCTCGACTTCTTCAACATGTTCTCGGGCGGAAGCCTGGAGCGCATGAGCCTGATCGCACTCGGCGTGATGCCTTACATCACCGCCTCGATCGTGATGCAGCTGGCGACCACCATGTCCCCTACGCTCGCCCAGCTCAAGAAAGAGGGCGAAAGCGGTCGCAAGAAGATCAACCAGTACACGCGCTACGGCACCGTCCTGCTGTGCGCGATCCAAGGCTATTTCATGGCGGTCGCACTCGAAGGCTGGGGCGCTTCCACGGGCCAGTCCGCCGTGGTCGATCCGGGCATGATGTTCCGGATCACGGTCGTCATCAGTCTCGTCGGCGGCACCATGTTCCTGATGTGGCTGGGCGAACAGATCACCAGCCGTGGTATCGGCAACGGCATTTCCCTGATCATCATGGCCGGAATCGTCGCGCAGCTGCCGACGGCGCTGGCTCAGCTGTTCGAGGGCGGTCGCACCGGAAGCCTCAACGGCGCCGTCATCCTGCTCATCGTCGCTCTGGCAATGGCTCTTGTCCTGTTCATCTGCTTCATGGAGCGCGCGCAGCGCCGGGTGCTGATTCAGTATCCCAAGCGCCAGACGGCCCGTGGACAGATCCAGCAGGAGCGCTCGCACCTGCCGCTCAAGGTCAACACGGCCGGCGTGATCCCGCCGATCTTCGCTTCCTCGCTGCTGCTGATGCCGCTCACCGTCGCCCAGCTCTGGGGGCAGGAGCAGACCGGGGACACGTGGTGGAGCGAATTCGTGATCACCGTCACGACCTCTCTCTCCCACGGCTCGCCGCTTTACATGTTCCTTTACGGCGCGGGCATCGTCTTCTTCTGCTTCTTCTACACCTCCGTCGTCTTCAACCCGGAGGAGACCGCCGAGAATCTCAAGAAGTATGGCGGCTTCATTCCGGGCATCCGGCCGGGCAAGCGGACGGAGGAATATCTCGATTACGTCCTGACTCGAGTGACGGTGGTCGGTGCCGCCTATCTGGCGCTGATCTGCCTCATTCCGGAGTTCCTGATCGCCCGGGCCGGAATTCCCTTCTATCTCGGCGGAACTTCGCTTCTGATCGTTGTCAACGTGACCATGGACACGGTGACCCAGATTCAGAGCCATCTGATCGCCCATCAATATGGCGACCTGATCAAGAAGGCGAAATTGAAGGGCGGCGGCCTGAGACGCTAAGGTCCAGGCCCACTCGGGAGACGGTCGTGAGGGGTGCGATTCTGCTTTCTGGAGGATTCCGAGCCAAAGGCGGTGCGCGCCAGTCGACGGTTGGCACAGAATCGCTGGCGGCTCCGGGGAAGAGCCCGACCGCTCTGCCGTCCGGCCCGAGGCCTGAACGATGACGCCGCTCAACATCATCCTGCTCGGGCCTCCGGGGGCCGGCAAGGGGACCCAGGCGGGACGGCTGGTGCACGAACATGGCATGGTTCAGCTCTCGACGGGCGACATGCTTCGTGCAGCGGTCAAGTCGGGCACTGCCGTGGGACTCGAAGCCAAGGCGGTGATGGAGGCGGGGGAGCTCGTCTCGGACGACATCGTCAACCGGCTCATCGACGAGAATCTGGCCCGTCTCTCGCCAGGACAGGGCGTGATCTTCGATGGCTATCCCAGGACCTATAACCAGGCCGTCTCGCTCGACGAGCTGCTTGCGGCGCATGGCCGCAAGCTGGACTCGGTGATCGAGCTGGAAGTGAACGAGGACGCCCTGGTCGATCGGATCACCGGCCGCTTCACCTGTGCCAAATGCGGCGAGGGCTATCACGACCGCTACAAGCTGCCCCAAGTCCCAGGGATTTGCGACGTCTGCGGAAGCGACGAGTTCAAGCGCCGCGCCGACGACAATGAGCAGGCGGTTCGCACCCGGATGGCGGAGTATCGCGCCAAGACCGCGCCGATCCTTCCCTTCTACGAGGAAAGAGGCCTGGTCGAACGAGTCGACGGCATGGCCGCGATCGGCGAAGTGAAGGCGGCGATCGAGGCCATTCTCGCCGGCTGCCGCTGAGTTTCGCCCTCAACCAAAGTCGCTTGGTTTCGCTGAAAAAGTGATATGTTCCGGCATCGCGACTCCGGCCGTTCGGGCCGGGCGAATTTCAGGGAGGCCTATATGAACAGGGGAGATGGCGGCGGCCTGATCGCCGAGCCGGTGATGGTGCACACGCCAAAGGAAGAACATGTCGATTTCCATGGCTTCATGGAAGGCGTGAAGAGGCGCAATCCGGGACAGCCCGAATTCGTCCAGGCGGTGCAGGAAGTCGCCGAGGACATTTTCGAGTTCATCCAGGGCAAGGAGGAATATCATCGTTGGCAGATCCTGCGCCGGATCGCCGAACCCGATCGGGTGGTCTCCTTCCGGGTGTGCTGGGAAGACGACAATCACAACATCCGGGTTCAGCGCGGCTACCGGGTGCAGAACAACAATGCGATCGGGCCCTACAAGGGCGGCATTCGCTTCCATCCCTCGGTCAACGAGAGCATCCTCAAGTTCCTCGCCTTCGAGCAGACGTTCAAGAACGCTTTGACCGGTCTTCCGATGGGTGGCGGCAAGGGCGGAGCGAACTTCAACCCCAAGGGCAAGAGCGATGGCGAGATCATGCGCTTCTGCCAAGCCTTCATGACCGAGCTTTACCGCCACATCGGGGCCGATGTGGACGTTCCGGCGGGCGACATCGGCGTCGGCGCTCGCGAGATCGGCTACATGTTCGGCCAGTACAAGCGGATCACCGGCACCTGGGAGGGTGTACTCACCGGCAAGGGCCTCGAATATGGCGGTTCGCTGATCCGACCCGAGGCGACCGGCTACGGCGCCGTTTACTTCCTTGAGAACATGCTCAGGACCAAGGGACGCGATCTTAGCGGGCTTCGAGCGGTGATCTCCGGATCGGGCAACGTGGCCACTCATGCGGCCGAGAAGATCAACCAACTCGGCGGAAAGGTGCTCACGCTGTCGGACAGCGAGGGCTTCGTTCACGATCCGGACGGCATCACGCAGGAGAAGATCGACTGGGTGAAGTCCCACAAGACCCGTCGCCGCGGCCGCATTTCGGAATATGCCGAAGAGTTCAAGACGGCGACCTTCTACCCGGGCAAGAGGCCGTGGGGCGTCGAATGCGACGTCGCTCTGCCCTGCGCGACCCAGAACGAACTGCTCGGCGAAGATGCGCGCACCCTGGTCAGGAACGGCTGCATCGCGGTTTCCGAGGGCGCCAACATGCCGACCGATCTCGAGGGCGTTCACGTCTTCAAGGATGCGAAGACGCTCTACGCTCCAGGCAAGGCCTCCAACGCCGGCGGAGTCGCGGTGTCCGGGCTCGAGATGAGTCAGAATTCGGCCCGTATTGCGTGGAAGGAAGCCGAGCTTCAGCAGCTCCTCCGGGACATCATGAACGGCATCCATCAGCGCTGCCTCGAATATGGCGATCGCGGCAATGGCTATGTCGACTATGTGAAGGGCGCGAACATTGCGGGCTTCAAGAAGGTCGCTGACGCGATGCTCGCTTTCGGCGTCGTCTGACGAACCGATCGGCTTCACCTGCGGCAGGACGGATCGACGCCGGTTCTGCCGCAGGTGAGGCGGGCAGCGACGGGCCAACAGAGGCTTGCGAACCCAGCGGTGAGCGCTTGTCTCTGTCATCGAACCGTGGTCTTGGTCGCCGCACTATTCTTTGAGGGGGAGCATGAAGATGGGGGTCAGGAAGATTATTGCCGCGGTCACGGTTCCGGCGGCGGCGCTCGCCATTCCGGGGGCGGCGGCGGCGGCCGACGGAGAGACTTTGAGCGGCTTCTATGTCGGCCTCAATGCTGGCTATGGGACCGGCAGCAAGGATTGGGCCGGTCCGCCGAACCCGAATCCGGTGCCGCCGCTGTCGCGCGACAATCTCGCCGATCACAGCGCTGACGGGCTGGTCGTCGGCGGGACGATCGGCGCACGCCGCCAGCGCGGCTATGTCGTCCTCGGGATCGAGGCCGAAGGGGCCTGGACCGATTTTTCCGACAGCAGTCCGAGCACGTCCTTCGCGGGGTTCACCAACCGCACCGAAGTCGACTGGCTGGCCACGATCACCGGTCAGGTCGGTATCGCTTCGGGCGGGGTCCACGGCTATGCCGAGGTTGGTGCCGCCTTCGCCCGCGACCAATATACGATCATAGACTCCGACGGTGCCGTGCCGGACGAGAGCGACCGGATCTCCGACACGCGCACCGGAGTGGTGATCGGCTTCGGTCTCGAACTGCCGATGCGCGGCGGCTGGTCGGCACGCGGCGAGTATAATTACGTCAATTTCGGCGGGAACGAGTATAGCATTTCCGGCGACCGCTGGCGGATCGACCAGACGATGCATGTCATTCGTCTGGGAGTTCTCTACCGCTTCGGCGGCTGATCCTGACTCCCGCTTGTGGGGAGGGAGCGGCGTGCCTCCGGCGGAGCCCGTGTGAGCAAGCTTCCGGGGGGAAGCTTGCTCACAGGGGCTTTTCGTAGATCCGGTAGACCCGGTTGACCTTGCTCTCGATCGCGTCGGCGATCGAGATCATCGGCTTGTTGTCGTCCAGGATCCAGCCGACCTCGGCCCGGCTGATCCCGTAATGGCCGTTGCCGGCGCGACGGATATATTCGATCATCATGAAGGCCAGCTGGCTTGCGAGCCGGCTCGCGTGGAGCTTCTTCTTGACGCCCATCAGCGGCACGCGCCCGCCTTTCGGCCGCATCTTCTTCAGTCGCCACAGCAGCTTCGCCCAGCCGAACGGGAAGAGCTCGCCCTTCAGGTCCGCCAGGAACTGGTTGATGTCGGGCAGAGCCATCATGAAGGCGACCGGCTCCCCATCGAACTCGGCCACGAGGATCATATCCTCGAGCACGATCGGCTTAAGTTTCTTCCCGGCATAGGCAATTTCGCTGTCGGTCAGCGGAATGAAGCCCCAATTGTCGCTCCAGGCATCGTTGAGGATCGACAGGATGAGGGCTGCCTCCTCGTCGAACCTTTTCTTGTCGACGTTGCGGATATGGATCCGGGGATTCTTCTCGCCCGCGGCGACGATCCTCTGCACCAGGGGGGGAAAGGGGGTGTCAACCGGCAGGTCGTAGGTGAGCAGCTCCTTGACGGTGCTATAGCCGGCACCCTCGATCCATCCCTCATAGGCCGGGGAATTGTGCCCCATCATCACCATCGGAGGATGGTCGTGCCCTTTCACCAGCAGTCCCGGCTCGTCCCAGATCGAAAGCGAGAAGGGACCCATCGACCGGGACATGCCCTTGCCGCGAAGCCATTCCTCGGCCGCACCAAGTAGTGCCTGCGCCGTCTCGACATCCGCGGCCTCGAACATACCCCATTGGCCAAGTCCGGGACCCATGTGCTGCAGGACGAGCTGGTCCACCTGTGCCGAGATCCTTCCGACGGGCTTCCCGCCCCGGAGCGCAAGAAAGAAGGCCGCCTCGGCATGTTCGAACCAGGGATTCTTTCCGGGCGTGATGAGGCCGCGCACTTCCTCCTTGAGCGGCGGGACCCAGTTGGGGTCCGATTCGTTCAGGACATAGGCAATGTCGACGAACGCCTTCGTCTCCGCCTTCGTCAGCACCCTGCGGATAGCGACGTTCATGCCTGCTTCCTCCCCCTAGAATTCATTGCTGGGATTACTGGGCGAGGAGCCGAGGGTCCACGCGAAATCCTCCCACTGCAAGGGCCCGATCCGATGCTGCCATTCGAACCAAAAGACGCTTCAGCAGGGTTCAGGCGCGGTTCAGCCGAGCATGCTACAAACGTAGCACAGCTCTTCGGCTCGGGAGGCGAGAAGTGTCGTTGGCAGGTCAGGTCGTCATGCGACTGGGAATGGCATCGCTGCTGGCTCTGGGGCTTGCGATCGCGGCCAGCCCGCCGGCGGTCGCTCAGAGTAGCGAGGCTCGCCTCGGCCAACTCGTGCACGAGCATATTCGCTCGGGCGGTCCCTTCTTCGGTCCGGAAGAGCGAGCGGTGATCGACCGCAAGTGCGGCTATGCCCCTGGTGAATGGGATGGAGTCGAGTTTCAGAGCATCAATGGCGATTTCAGATGCATCAACGGCCGCCGAGTCGACGGTTCGGAAATACGGGCGATAGTCGCTCGCGCAGCGCCCCGAATCGAGCAACGCATGCATGAGGTGATGGCGAGCCCGGAAGTCACGGCGGCGATCGAGAATGTGGCCGACGAGGCTGTTGAGAGGGCCTTGCGCAATCTCGAAAGTCGCCGCCGAACCCGCTGACCCTGAAGCTCCGGCTCCGGCGGCTTAGCCGCGCGGACAGTTACGATATCAACACGCCATCTTCGGTGCGGCCGGTCATGAGGGAGCGAGCGGCGCCAGGAAGGCGTCGATCATTCGGAGAACGGCCAACCGGACCGTATCGGCCTCGCGCAACAGCTCATGCCCCTTGCCCTGGATCAGGCACAGTTCCGCCCGCGGCAAGCGCGCGGCGGCGCGGCGCAGCGCCGCGATGTCGATCACGGGGTCGCGCCTGGAGGCGAGCATAAGCAAAGGAATGGCGATCCCACCGAGCTCGCGCGCGCGCAGGCTCGCCATCGAGGCGCAAGCGGCGCCGAGCCAGCCCCAGCTCGGCGCGCCGGACGCAATGTCTGGCCGCTCGGCCTTCCACCACAATTTGTCTTGCTGGCGCACCGGGCAGCTCGTCATCCGGCCGCCATAATTGCCCAGGTCCCGCCGCCAAATCCGTCGTTCGCCTTGCCCGCACAGGATCGCGACCGCGGCCGCTGCGCGCGCGACCGGCGCCGGCAGGGGCCGGATACCGATCATCGGCGCCAGCAGCACCGCGCCGTCGATCGCCAGGCCTGACCGGGCCAGGGCGCGCAGCGCCAGATGGGCGCCCATCGAATGAGCGACGACGACACGCGGCTCGGGCGTGGCGGCTTTCCATTCGCCGACGAACGCCTCGAGATCGCCGACCAGCGGATCGAAATCGGGAATGTGGCTGATCAGCGGCGCGGCGAGGTAGCGGCCCGATCCGCCCTGGCCCCGCCAGTCGAAGCCCGCAAGCGACCAGCCGGCGTCATGCCAATGGAACAGGGCCTCCAGATATTTCTCGACGAAGTCGCCGCGCCCGCCGAGGAAGAGCAAGCTTCCGCGCACCGGTGTCGCTGCCGGCCAGTCGAACCGGCGCAACGTCCAGCCGTCGCGCGCGCGCCAGTCGCTGAAGCCCATCCCCTCCGGAATCGCCCGCCTATCCATTCTGCCGCTCCCTCCCCCGGCCGTGTCCGTCAATCCGCCCGCCGCAGGAGCGGCGCGCCGGCGCGGATCGGCGATCCTTCGCCGACACCGTCGCACAGGTGGAAGCCCGACGGCGCCAGGACGATGATCGTCGATCCATGCTCGAACCAGCCCATTTCCTGCCCCTTGGCGAGCGCCGCGTCGCACGCGATCGGGCTCGTGGTGCGGCGGCGCAGCAAAGCGTCGGGGTCGAGGAAGGAAAGCCGTATCCCGGCAACCAGGATGGCCGCCACCGGCACCAGCAGGATCGGCAGGCCGCCGGTGGCAAGCTCGGCATGGATCACCGCCCGTTCGTTGCGGCAGTAGAGCTTCGGCACGCGTTTCAGGGCGCTGGCATTCACGTTCCACACGTCGCCGGGAATGTAGCGGATCGCGCGCACCTTGATGTCGTGCGGCGCGTGGAAGCGATGGTACATGCCCGCGGTCAGGCGCAGAGTGACGAACCAGCCGTCGGCGAAGGCTCCCACCTCCTCGCGCAGCAGCTCGTCCAGCGGATAGTCGCGCCCCTTCACCTGGAACAGCCGCCCCGCCTCGATCCGTCCGCAGGCGCCGACGATCGCATCGCAGGGGCTGGCGAGGATCGCGGGATCGGCATCGAACGGCCGGGCGCCGTCCCTGAGCGTGCGGGTGAAGGCGTGATGGAGGCTCCGGAAGCGGCTTTCGCGGGCGTCGCTGAGGTCCGGGTCCGCGAAGAAGCGCCACAGGGCGATTGAAGGGATGCGCACGAGCGGCGCCTCGATCCGGCTTAACCGTCCCATCAGCCAGGTCGCCGGCCGGCGCGGCAGGCGGTTGGTAAGCGCGAAGTTCACATCGTCCCGAAGCAGGACCTTCATCATGCTGTCACGCAATCCCACGATTCAGTCCTGACGGTTTCGGGGCGGAGGGAAAATGGCGCGGCCGGCATTGAAAACGGCGATGGCGGTCGCGGGCACCGCCGCAGCTTTGATCAGCCTCCAATCGGCGCGGCGACGCCTGCAATTGTCGCGCGCCAAGCACAAGTCGCTGACCGGCCATGTCCGGATGGCCAAGCGGATCGCCGGGCTGATCCCCTTCTACGCTTATGACGAACGGCGCTTCTTCCGCGCCGACGATCCGCCCGAGCCGATCGCCGCGGCCCGGGAAGAAGGCTTCCGTCGCCTCGCCGCCCTCTATGCTGAGCGCTTTGCCGAGACGGCGGCGCTGGCGAGCAGGGCGCGTGCCGGGCTCTCCGACCTTCAGTTCACCGGCACCTATCGCGTGCCCTTCCAGTTCAGCCCGATGGTGCGCGACCATCTGCCATCGGGGGTCTTCGTCCGCGCCTCGAACGGGGTCATGCTCACCGATCTCGACGGCAATGAGTTCTACGATCTCGCCGGCTCCTATGGCTGCAATCTCCTCGGCTACGACGTCTACAAGGCGCTGATCGCCGAGGGCGCGGCCCTGGTGCAGGATCTGGGGCCGGTGCTCGGCGCCTACCATCCGGTCGTCGCCGACAATGTCGATCGCCTTCGCGCCCTTTCCGGAATGGACGAAGTGTCGTTCCACATGTCGGGCACCGAGGCGGTGATGCAGGCGGTGCGGCTCGCGCGCTATCATACCGGCCGGCCGCGCATCGTCCGCTTCGCCGGCGCCTATCACGGCTGGTGGGGCGAGGTGCAGCCGGGCATCGGCAATCCCGTTCCCGCCGACCGAACGCTGACCCTGGCCGACCTTTCGGAAAAGACGCTGGCGGTGCTGGCGAGCCGCAAGGACATCGCCTGCGTCCTCGTCAATCCGCTCCAGGCGCTGCATCCCAATTCGAGCGCGCCGTCCGATTCCGCCCTCGTCGATTCCAGCCGACGGGCGGGCGTCGATCGCACCGCTTATTCCGCCTGGCTCCGGCGCCTTGCCGACACCTGCCGAGCGAACGGGATCGTCCTGCTGTTCGACGAGGTCTTCACCGGCTTCCGCCTCGCGCCCGGGGGCGCGATCGAATATTTCGGTGTGCGGCCGGACATGGTCACTTATGGGAAGTCTTTGGGCGGCGGGCTGCCGGTTGGCGTCATCTGCGGCCGAGCCGACCTGATGAAGCGGTTTCGCGACGACCGGCCGGGCGACATCTGCTTCGCGCGCGGGACGTTCAATTCCCATCCCTATGTCATGGGGGCGATGAACGCGTTCCTGAGGCGCTGCGAGACGGCGGAAGTGAAGGCGCTCTACGAGAACCTCGACGCGCGCTGGGACGGCCGGGCCGAAACGCTCAATCGGCGGCTCGCCGAGGCCGGCGTGCCGGTCGCCGTGGCCCATCTCTCGACGATCTGGACGGTGTGCTTCACCTCGCCCTCGCCCTACAACTGGATGCTTCAATATTATCTCCGCGCCGAAGGCCTTCATCTGAGCTGGGTGGGCAGCGGCCGGCTGATCTTCAGTCTCGACTATGACGATGCCGCCTTCGCCGAGATCGTCGAGCGTTTCGTCCGCGCCGCCGCCGCAATGAAGGCGGACCAGTGGTGGACGCACGATCCCGCGCTGACCAACAAGGCGATCCGCCGCCGCCTCGTCAGAGAGATGTTCGCGGCCCGTCGCGGCAAGCTCGGCTAGACTCGAAGCCGCCGGTCAGTGCGCGCCAGCGGCGATCTCGCCGTCGATCCGTTCGCCCCTGAGCAGCCGGATCGGCGCCTTGTGGTAGAGCCTGATGTCGTTGAACGGATCGGTGACGATCTTCACCGCCCAGGCGAGACCGGTCTCGACGTCGCGGATGTAGAAAAGCTGGACGGTGCGGAACAGCAGGCCAGCCACGCCGAGGCCGAGCCAGAGCAGCCCGAGATGTTTGGCGAACTCGACCGGGCCGCTGGCCGGCGCGAACAGGCCGAGCGCCGTCGGGTCGAGCCACAGCAGCAGCGGGATCGCCGCCCAGATCCCCATGAAGACATATTTGCGGAAGAGATTGTAGCCGACCTTGATCTCTTCCTTATATTCATGGGTCGCCTGGTTGACCGTATCATAGCCCTTGGGCTCGAAGAAGAAATGCCCGGCCTGGCGACTGGTCATCGCCACCAGCCAGCCCAGCAAGCTCGCAAGCGCCGGATCGTGGAAGAGCAGGATATAGGCGCAGACGAAGGTGCTCGCGCTGAGGAAGTGCAGGCTCTGGTTGATCAGGCTGTGATGGTAATAGCGATGGTCATCCCAGCGAAGTTCGTTCAGCAATTCCTTGAAACTGCTCATATTCTGCCCCAGCGACTTGAGTGAAAGAGTGGACGTCAGGCGTTGGCGAGCTTCTCGAAGCGCACCAGGCTAAAATGGCCCAGCGGCGGCAGCGCCCGCCGCTCGATCAGCCGGACCGAAGGCGTGCGTGCCGCCCAGTCGGTGTAGCGCTCCCACGGGAAATCGGTTCGGAAGCCAAGCCGGGTGGTGACCGGCATCAGCTTCTTCTCGATCGCCTTGCGCACGCCCTTTTCGGCGCCGACCCGGGTGGTGATCACGATCTCGCCGCCCGGCCGGACGACGCGCGCAAACTCGTCCAGCGCCTTTTCCGGATTGGGCACGGCGGTCACGACATATTGCGCGACGATCACGTCGAAGCTGTCGTCGGGAAATTGCAGATTTTCCGCGTCCATGACCTCGATCGCCTCGACATTGTCGAGTCCGAAAGCCCTCACGCGGCGACGCGCCTTGTCCAGCATCGGCTCGGAAATGTCGACGCCATAAAGGCGGCTGGAGCGGCTGTAGGCGGGAAGCGAGATGCCTGTGCCGACGCCGACTTCCAGGATCCGGCCGCCGACCCGTTCGGCGGCCCGGATCGATTCGGCGCGGCCGCGCCGGAAGACGGGGCCGAAAACCAGGTCATAGACAGGGGCCCAGCGGCCATAGGCATTGGCCACCTTCTCGACACGCATGTCTTCCGGCGCAAGGGCCGCGAGATCCGGCATGGCAGGCTCCTCTGGCGCAGGCGCCGACTGGAAACGCTGCGCATGCTTATGTTCACGGATTGTGAAAAGCCGGCGACAATCGCGCGAGCAAATGATGATGGGACGACAGGGACGGCTTCGCCGCTCTGGGCTCGAGGTTCGACTTCATGCGAGCGTCCGGACTGGAGGCGCGCCTGCCGTTTCGCGACTTCGTCGGTCAGTGGACGACCCGACTCTGAACGAATGGCTGGATTCGGACCCGGCGAACGACGTGCCCCAGGTCCGCTATTGGCGCTTTGCGGACCTGCCCATGAAAGTTCGCAGTGGCGGAGTCAGCCTATTTGCGAACGCTCTCGCGCTGCCGGGGGTGCCCCGTTGCGACACCGCCGCTGAGCCGGGCGACATGGGGATAGCGTTCGGCCATCTCGGGCGTGTAGCCGAGGTTGAACACGGTGGGGCTCTTCTTCGGGCGCTCGGTGCGGTCGTAATAGGTGCCGAACAGCTTGTCCCAGAAGAAGGTGGTGATTCCGTAATTGCCGTTCTCGTCGTGAAAATGGTGTGCCATGTGGCGCTTCTTCATCTCCGCAAGCAGCTTGCTCCTCGGCTTGTAGGCGAGGTGCTGGATGCAGTGAACGAACTCGTAGAAGCAGGTGGTGAGCAGGCCCGTCGCCAGGGCGATCATGCCCGCTCCCAGCGCCGCGCTCTCGCCCGCAAAGGCGTAGCCGATCCCGTAGCCGATCGGAAAGACGCCGATGGCGATGGTCGGCAGCGTCGTATGAAGAGCGCCGAACAGCACTTCGAGATGGTTGGGATCCTGGTGATGGTCGTAGTGGATCCGCTTCCAGGTGCTGGCGAGAAACGGCACCTTGAACATCCAGCGGCTGTGCAGGATGTAGCGGTGGATCAGGTACCAGAAGAACGGATAGGCTAAGCTCGCCGCCGCAATGCTGGCGAGGGTCGGCAGCAACGGCGCGGGCCGCCAGGCGTAGACGCCGATCGAAACCGCGCTCAGCACCAGATAGGCGATGATCGCCGGATACTGGAAATAGGCAATGACGAGCTCGCGGAAGCTCATTTTGTCCAAATGATGCTCGCGTCTCCAGAAAGACGGGCGCAGGGTCTGTGCGATCTTCACGTCAGTTTCCCATAATGTCCTTGCAACGCGCGTCGGCCGATTAAGGAGCGCCTCTACGCCTTGATATGTGAGCACGTCATGAATTTGCAATGCGGCGCTTTTTGGGCGCCGGGCTGTCAGGGCGTCCGCCTTAGCCTCCTTCGCGCTCGCGAACGATGCGATTGGCGAGTTCCCAGTCCTGCATCCGATCGACGTCGATCGGCCCTTCCGCGAACGGCATCAGGATCGGGGCGGTATCGAGGCGGACCGTCCGGGAAAGCGCCTTCAGAACCGTGCGCAACGTGAAGAGTCGGCTCTTGTAGAGCAGGAATGCGAAGAGGCCGAAGGCGCCGATGAGCCTCCGCGGCTTCTTGCCGAACTGACCGCCGCTGTTGAAGATTCGCGGGCCGTTCAGCGATTGCGGGGTCAGCAGGGCATAGATGTTGCAGCTCGAAAAGGCGCCGTCGCGAAACCTGTGAAAGGCGCGGTTCCCCTCGGGATACTTCTCAAGAATATATTCCGCCGGAGTGAGTCCGATGGCCCCGTCGGCCCTCAGGCCATCCAGGGAGTCGCAGAAATAGCGCACCATTTCGGCGGTATGGAGCGCATTGTCGCCAGTGGTGATGACAAGCGGGAGCATCTCGGGCGAAGCGACGGCGGCGACGCTGGTACCGATATTCTCGCGAGAAGGCATATATTCAATATGTTCGGCACCGGGCAGCGGCGCCAGAATCGCCCGCGCCTCGTCGATAGCCTCAGGCTCGATCATCACGATGGTCCGGCCGATCCGGCCCGATTCCAGAACCGCTTGGACGACCCGGCGAAGCATAGGTTGCCCAGCAATGTCGATGAAGCATTTGTGGCTGACACCGCCCGCCTGAGCGAGCGGATCGAGATTGCCGCGGCTGGCCGCAAGTACCAGCGCGGTATAATTTCGGTCCCCCATATGGCCTTCTACTCGGGTGCGCGCGGTTTAGAAAGCGAACGGGCCGGCGAGCGGCACTGTCAGCGACTTAATGTTCGACAGTTGTGGCAAATCTGCCAAAGCCTTGCGCAGTTCGGCCGACCGGTCTGCCGGCAGCAGGCCGGCTACACAGCCTTCGAATTTGGCCCAATATTGGTCCAGAGTGAAAGGAGCAGCGAGGCTTCCGGCCGGCATGGCAATGCTCGTCCGCAAATGTCGGCCATCCTTCAGCACGATCTCGACTTCCGTCGGAAACTCGCCTTCCGCCTTGTTCACGGGGTGCCGGTGGATCCGAGAATAGAGCGCCCGGACGGACGGGCGATTCGCGGCTTGCGCTTCGAAGTCGACTAACGTGCAATTGCCGGTCAGAAGAGCGACGGCGACTCCATATTCCAGCGAGAACTTGGCCTGTAGTGGGTCCTTGGGATCCGTGTACATGAGATTGTTGAGGTGCGAGACGGGCGCGCGAACATGGATCGCCTCCACCTCGTCCGGCCGAATCCCGTGCCTTTCCTTCAGTTCGAGGACCCCGTCCATTGCCCGGTGTGCGCTTCCGCAATTGGGAAAGCGCTTCACCTTTAGCCCGCTCGACAGGATGAGCAGCGGCTCGCCGACCCGTTCCGTTTCAAAGCGCAGCGTCTGGCCATGCTCGACATGGGTCAGCGAGTCCCGCAACTGCTCATAGTCGGGCCCGACCATCAGGCGGTTCATTCCGGTAGTGCCGTCGAGCGTGTCCTGTCCGGCATCGATCCCCGAGCGGGCAAGGCACGCCGCGAGCAGTCCGGAACGGGCGGCGAGACCGGCGTGCAGGGGTTTGGTCATCGTCCCGAACTGCGACATGAAACCTCCCGCCATGCTGGTCGCGATCGACAGGGCATGGCCGGCCTGCAGGGCGTCGAGCCGAAGCAGCCGCGCGCAGGCGGCGGCCGCGCCGATCGCGCCGACCGTCGCCGTGGCGTGCCATCCGCGATTGCGGTGGACGGGATTCACCCCCTGACCCACCCGACCGAGGATCTGAAGGCCAGCAATATAGGCGTCCAGGCAGGCCCGGCCCGAAGCTTCCTCTTGCTCCGACAGGGCAAGAATGGCCGGCGCGAGAACGGCCGTCGCGTGGGCCTTGGCCGGATCGAAATTGTCGTCGAAGTCGAGCGCATGAGCCGCTGTTCCGTTGACGAGGGCAGCCCAGGGTGCGGGCAAGCCGCAGCCGGCGCCGATCGCGACCGACGGACCTGTCCCCCATTGACCGACCGTGGCCAGGACCTTGCGCGTGACGGGCTCTGCCGCTCCCGGAACCGAAACGGCGATCACGTCGATGAAGGCGCGCCGAGCCGCTTCCCAGGCGTCCCCCGGCCAGTCGTCGGGCGTCTCGGCCAGCCAGTGCCCAAAAGCACGAACGGGATTGTTGTCCATGTCCGTGGCACATAGACGCCGAACGGCGTGGCGCAAGTCGAGGTGCTTGCGTGGCTCCGGCGCCGAGCTAAGCTCCATCGGTCGGCACGGGGGACGGGATGGAACTGACACGCCGGGAAATGGTGGCAGCACTGGGTGCGGGAGGTGCGGTTTCCCTGCTTCCGGGAGAAGCCTGGGCACGTCCGGTGGCGCTCGCCTCGGTACGGGACAAGGTCCACGCCTTCGCACAGTCGGTGCTCGGCTTGAACGGCTTTCCCGGGATGAGCATCGCCCTGGTCGGCCCTGGGGGGTATAGCTCGGCCTTCGCTGCAGGCCTGAGCGATGCCGCGCGCGGCATTCCGGCAACTGCGGATCACCTCTTCCAGATCGGTTCCATCACCAAGTCGCTCGCCGCAATGGCGCTGTTCGCCCTGGCCGACCGGGGCCGCGTGGATCTCGAGGCGCGGGCGCAGGACCTTCTGCCCGACATTCCGCTGCCGAGCGAGCCGATCACCCTTCGTCATCTGCTCGAACATAGCTCGGGGCTGCCCAACAGCCTCGATCGGACCGGCTTCCTTCAGGTCCCCGGTGGACGTCTCTGGACCGGCTTCGCTCCGGGCACACGCTACTCCTACTGCAATCTCGGCTATGCGCTGATCGGCGCCATCGTCGAGCGTGCCGCCGGGATGCCCTATCCGAGGGCATTGCACGATCTCGTACTCGGGCCGATCGGGATGACGGGCGCCCGTCCGACCATCCGGATGGCTGATCGGCCGGCCTTCGCCGTCGGCCATGTACGCCTGCGCGAGGATCTGCCGTGGATGCCCGGTGCCCGACTCACCGCCGGACGCTGGATGGATTTCCACAGCGCCTCCGGTTCGGTGTCGGCCAGCGCCAACGACATGGTGCACTATCTTCGACAGCTGGTCGAAATCGGGCGAGGAAAGGGCGCCCCGCTCTTTTCGGATGCCCTGGCGGAGCGTTTCCGAACGCCGACGATCGACTCGCCGGCCAACGGACCCGGCGCGCGCTATGGCAACGGCCTGGTCACCCTCGACGTCGGCGGCCGGCTTTGCCTGCGCCACACCGGAGGAATGATCGCCTTCAGCTCGTCCGTCACTGTTGATCCCGAGGCTGGCGTCGGCTGCTATGCCAGCGTCAATGTCGGAGGCGCGGGGGGTTACCGCCCGAACGAGGTGACCGAATATGCCGTTGCCCTGCTGCGCGCAGCGGCTGCCGGGGAGCCGACGCCGCAGCCGCCACAGTTGTGGCAGCCGGTCGTAGCCGACCCTGACCGGTTCGCCGGTCGGTGGGTCGGCAATGACGGCCGGGAGTTCGTCATCGAGCGGCGGGACGGCAAGCTGGTTCTCACCGCTGCCGGCCTTGAACGGCCACTCGTCCCGGCCGGCGCCGCGGCGATAGCCACGGACCATCCGATGCTCGCTCCCTATTCGCTTTCCCTTGTTCCTGGGAACGAACCGCTGCTCAGACTGGGCGACCGGCTCTTCGGGCGTGGTCGAGCGCCGGTCGCTTCACCCGTGGCGCCCCAGCTGGCGGCTCTGACCGGCGCCTATTTCAGTCCGGCCGCCTGGACCGGATCGCGACTATTCGTTCATGCCGTCGGCGACGGGCTCTATCTCGGGACCAACCAGCTCGTGGCAGGGGAGGACGGCAGCTGGCGCTTTACGGATCCCGCGCTCGCAAGCGAGCGAATCTGGTTCGAGAACCCTGCGAACGGCCGTCCCGAACACCTCAACTACTCCGGTACGCGCTACGCCCGAATGTCCGACGCCTGAGGGCTCAGACGAGCCGGAGCCGGCGCGACAGGCCGCCAAGCGCCAGCCTGTCTTCGCGGGTGAGGCCGTAACGCAGGGCAAGCCAGCTCGTCGCCGCCCAGATCAGCAGCACGAGCAGGAAGCGCATGGGGCCGTCGAACAGCCATTCTCCCGCCGCCATCATCGCCAGCCCCGCCAGAGCGATGGCGAGCCCCTGGAAGAGCTTGCGGTCGAACGGCGAGAGCCCGTCGCTGAACCGGAGTTCGAGGGTTGCGGCGTAAGTGGAGGTCGCGACCGCCGCGGCCACGGCGAGGGCCATGCCCATCGCGCCTTGGGCTGGGACCAGCCAGAGCATCAGACCGACCCAGAGGAGGAGAGCGAGCGCACTGTTGAGCAGGGGAAGAGCGCGATGGCCGATCATTTCGACGATGATCGAGGCTGGACCGACGATCGCTTCCAGCGCGCGCGCCGCGACGAGCACGTAGAGCAGAGGCAAGGCGGCCATGGCCTCCGGCCGGTAAACGCTGAGAATGTCGGGTCCGGCGAAGACGAGGAGACCGGCGAGGGGAACGACCAGTGCGGTCGAGACCCGACTGGCGAAGTGATAAAGCGGCGCCAGCTGAGTTCGGTCGGCGTGGGCCTGCGCCGAGGAGAGCGGGCCAAGCACATATTGAAAGGATTGGCGGACGATCAGCGGAACGGTCGAAAGCTTGCGCGCGATTTCGAACAGTCCGGCGGCGACCGCTCCGCGCGCACCCGGCAGCACCAGGTTGAGGATTACGGGAGGGGCGTCGATCAGCAGCCGTCGAGCCAGGTTCGCCGGCAGAAGGGCCAGTCCGGAATGTAGCAGATCGCGCGCGAGACCGGCCGGCACCGGCGCCCGCGCGAGGAGCCGAAGGTCATAGTAGCGGGCGAGGAGGGGCAGGCAGAGCAAGGCGGTGAGCACGAGCGAAGCCAGATGCGCCAGCACAAGGCCCAGGCTGTCGAAGCCCAGCAGGAAGAAACTTGCGGCGAAGATAATCCGCGCCAGCTGTTCCCAGAAGATGCGAAGCCGGATTTCCGGGCCGAAGGCGCGCCGTGCCCGAGCGGCAGAGGTCGCCACTTCGACAAAGGTCCAGAGCGGCAAGGCCCAGGCAAACAACGCGACGGCGACCGGCAGCCGTTCCCGGTCCTCGGGCGCCGACGAGAGCAGCCCTGCCACCGCTTCCGAATTTAGCGAGACGAGGAGAGCGATCAGGGCTGCGGGCAAGACCGAGACGATCAGCGCCAGCTTCACGGCACCGTGGACCTGCGCCTCCTCATCCTGCCTGGGCACGACCCGCTGAAGCGCGCTCGTCATCGACAGATCGACGATGTTGGTGACGAGGCTCACGGCTCCCCACAGGACGACGTAGAGGCCGTAGGTGGCGAGGCCGAAAAGCCAGGTATAGAGCGGCTGGGCGACCGCCTCGATCAGCGCACCCGCACGGGCGAGGCCGGCCAGACCCGCACCGCGCGCCACCTCCCCGCGGGTGACGGCAGGCGAGGCGCTCATTCTTCGGTCCGGATCAGGACAGCTTCGCCGATCAGCAGGAACAGGAGAAACGGCCCCCATGCGGCGAGGAATGGCGGGTAAGCACCGAAATTCCCCATCGCCAAGGCGAAATTGTCGGCCACGAAATAGGCGAAGCCGAGCGCCATTCCGATCACCGCCCGGACGAACAGCTGGCCGGACCGGGCGAGCCCGAATGCGGCCACCGCCGCCAGCAGGGGCATCAGCAGCGTGGAAAGTGGTCCGGAAATCTTGTGCCACAAACTGGCTTCAAGCGCCTCGGTGGCGCGCCCGGCCGACTGCAGCTCCGCGATCGATTGGCGCAGCTCCCAGAAGTCCTGTTCGTCGGGATCGACGCCGGCAAGGGTGAATTGTTCGGGGCGGAGCCCCTCGCCGAGAACGACCCGTTGCATGCGCGCGTGCTGACCGCTGTCGACATTGAACAGCGTCGCATCGGTGAGTTCCCAGCCGCGTTCGACCCGGCGCCCGTTGGTGGCTTCCAGGATCCGCCGCAGAGTTCCGCCGGAGCGGTCGTAGATGGTGACTCCGGTCAGTCGGACCTGTTCGCCGCGACCGGTTACCTGTTGGACGAAGATGAGATCGTCGCCATGCTGCAGTCGAATATTGTTCTGAACGTTCGACGTGGGCGGCAGCGGCCGATATTCGACGGCTTCCCAGGCGGACAGGGCCGCCGTGGCGCGAGTCACGATCCGCTCGTTGAAGGCGAAATTCAGACCTGCGACGACAAGTCCGGCCAGCACCAGCGGCGCGATGATCTGATGCGCCGACACGCCCGCCGCCTTCATCGATATGATCTCGCTGTGCTGATTGAGCGCGACGAGAGTGATCAAGGTCCCGAGCAGAACGGAAAATGGGAGAAAGCGGGCAATCAGCTGCGGCACGCGAAGGCCGACATAGCGCCATAGTTCGGCATCCCCGTTGCCGGGATGAGCGAGGATGTCGCCGCTATTGCCCAGGAGATCCAGCGTCATCAGCACGATGACGAGCGCAAACAGCACGGCGAAGCTGCGCACCACGAAGAGGCGCGCCATGTAGATTGCCAGCAGGCGCGACGGGAAGAATCTGAGATTGATCATGCCGCGGCGGGGATTCCGTGCCTCGCCTTGCGCTTGAAGAGGCTGCCGACCCGCTTGCCGACGCGGCTGAAGAAGAAGTCGAGGGCACCGATCGGCTGTCCGCCAGGCTTGTGAGCGAGAGTATAGTACATCCAGAAGATCAGCGCGGCGAAGAGAATGAACGGCACCCAAAGCGCGATCAGCGGGTCGATCCGCCCGAGCGCACCCATCTGCTCGGCATATTGGTTCACCTTGTGGTAGGTGACGACCATCACGATCGAGAGAAAGATGCCGAGCCCCGACGTGCTGCGCTTCGGCGGCACGGCGAGAGCCACGGCCAGAAGCGGAAGCATCAGCATCATCACGACCTCGACCAGCCGGAAATGGAAGTTGGCGCGAACCGCATTGCGCCGTTCCTCGGGCGAGGCGTCGTCGCGTCCCAGGCGCGCCAGCTCGGGAAGGGTGAGTTCCTGGGTGCCATTGCCGCGTTGCCGGAACGCCTCGATCGCCGGGAGGTCGATCGGAAGATCGTACTTCGTGAAGCTCAGCACGCGTGGTGTCCGATAGGTTGGCTCGTTATGAACCAGACGGCCGTTGGCGAGGCGGAACAGGATCGTGTTGGGGTCCTCGGTCGACAGAAACGTCCCTCGATCCGCGGTCACTGCGATCGTGCGGCCTTCACGATTCTCGGTCCGCAGGAACACTCCGTAAAGATCGGTGCCTTCGTTCTCGCTACGCTCCACGCGAAGAGTCGTCCGCCGTCCCAGGTTCGTGAATTCGCCGACCTTGACCGACGCTCCGAGCGCGCCCGACCTGAGCTCGAAACGCAGCGAGGCATAGGCATATTCGGCCTTGGGCTGGATGAAGCCGACGATCACGAAATTGAGGGCGATCAGGACCAGGGCGTAGAAATAGGGCACGCGCAGTAGTCGGCCGTAGCTGAGGCCGACGGCGCGCAGCGAATCCAGTTCGGACGACAAGGCGAGGCGGCGGAAGGCGAGCAGAATTCCGAGCATCAGGCCGATCGGAATCCCGAGGCCGAGATATTCCGGGATCAGATTGGCGAGCATCTGCCAGACGACGTTGACGGGGCCGCCTTCGCTCACGACGAAGTCGAACAGCCGCAGCATCTTTTCGAGCAGCAGCAGCATGGCGGCGAGCACGAGGGTTCCCACCATGGGAACGAGGATCAGTCTCGCCAGGTAGCGATCGATTTGTGTCGCAAATCCCAAGTTCGTCGTTCCGAGACCACAATTTGGCCAAAAGCTTATCCGATCTGGCATGCATGGGGGCTTGAGACAACCAGCCAGGCGGGTGCGTCGGGCTATAGCCTCCAGGAGTCGAGTGGTCATGTTGAAACTGACGGCAAGAGCTGCCCTGCTTGCCCTGGCGGTGACGGCACAGCCGGCCGCCGCGCAGGCTCTGGGCCCCGATGCCGCCCATTGCCGAAGCGGCGCCAGCGGTCCCGCGATGCTTGTCCATGTCGACGGCTTCAAGGAGCGGCGCGGAAATCTTCGGGTCAATGTTTACAACAGCGCCGATACGTTTCTCGAACGCGGACGCTATGTGCGGCAGATCAACGTCTCGGTAACCCGCTCAGGGCCGATGCCGATCTGCGTGCGCCTGCCCCGCACCGGCCAATATGCGGTTGCGGTGAGGCATGATGTGTCGGGCAACGGCAATGACTGGGGCGATGGGGGCGGCTTTTCGCGTAATCCGCGCCTGTCGCTGACCAATCTTCGCCCGAACTTCCGGAATGTCGCCGTCAGCGTTGACGGCGGGGTCGAGAATGTCTCGGTAGTGCTCAACTATCGCTTCGGCCTGTCGATCAGGCCGGTGAGGGGCTGAGCCGTGGCCCTTGTCGCGCTTCTTTCGAACCCCCGCGCGACCGGTAACCGATCGCTGCTGCCACGCGTGCGCGGTTTCTGCGCCCAGCACCGCGACATCTTCCACTATGAAGTCGAGCATGCGGACCAGATCGGTCCGGCGCTGAGGACGATCGCCCGGGTCAAACCGAAGGTGCTGGTCATCAACGGCGGCGACGGCACGGTCCAGGTGGCACTGACCGAACTCTATCATGGCGGTCATTTCGCGCCGGAGTCGCGGCCTCCCGTGGCGGTGCTGCCCAATGGCAAGACCAACCTGATCGCCCACGACCTCGGTGCGGAAGGAGATCCGATCGTGGCGCTCGAGCGAGTGCTGGAGCTTGCCCGTACCGACATGAGTCCGAACATCGTCCAGCGCGAGCTCATCCAGCTGAGCGACGGCGAGCCGGGACGTCGCCCGGTGCTGGGAATGTTCCTTGGCGGAGCGGGGCTGGCCGACACGATCCTTTATTGTCGGCACAAAATCTATCCCCTCGGCCTTCCCAACTGGCTGGCGCACGGGATCACTCTCGTACTCGGACTTCTTGCCGTGCTGATCGGCCGGCCACCCAGGTTCCTGCCGATGCAGCCAAAGCCGGTGAAGGTGTCGGTGCTGAAGCGTGGGGTGCTTCAGGGAAGCTTCGCCTTCCTTATGGTGACAACGTTGCAGCGGCTTCTGTTCAGCGGTCACATGCCCGGTTCGGAGAAGGCGACGGGATCGATGCAGCTCCTCGTCATCGAACGGAGTTTGCCGGCGCTCGTCCGGGCGCTCGTCGCCTCCATTCGGGGCCGGCTCGGCCGCTATCGGCTTAGCGGAGTTCATCTCGAGCGCGGTGACGAAATCCGGATCGAAGGCGCTCATTCCAGCGTGATCCTCGACGGTGAGCTGTTCGAGGCCAATGACGACCGACCGATCGTGCTTCGCCCGACCGCGCCGGTTCCGTTCCTTAGGCTTGCCGTCTGACGGTGGAGGAGACGGCTTCGAGGAGCCGCGGAACAAGCTGCTGCTTTATCGGTCCGTTATGGTCGTTGCGCTCGCCAGACCCTAAATGGGTGACGTGACTGAGAAACCCGACGCCCCCACCCGTTTCAACGAGGAAAAGGCCACCTATACGGTTCGCGGCGCCGACGCGCCCGATCTGGAGGCAGGCATTGCCGCCGTCCGGGCGGTCGTGAAGACCCTCCCGGTTCGCCCGGGAGTCTACCGGATGCTCGATGCGCGCGGCGACGTTCTGTATGTCGGCAAGGCCAGGGCCCTGAAGAACCGGGTCAACCAATATACGCAGGTGAATCGGCAGTCGAAGCGACTGCAGCGAATGATTGCGCAGACGCGCTCGATGCAGATCGTCACCACCAACAGCGAGGCGGAAGCCCTCCTGCTGGAGGCGCAGCTGATCAAGCGGTACCGCCCGCCCTACAATGTCCTCCTCCGCGACGACAAAAGCTTTCCGTTCATCCTTCTGAGGGAGGATCACGACTTTCCGCGGGTCCAGCTCCATCGCGGCGCGCGGCGCTACAAGGGGCAGTATTTCGGTCCCTTCGCAAGCGCCGGCTCGGTGCGCGAGACGCTGAACTCGCTGCAGAAAGTCTTTCTTTTGAGGAGCTGCACCGACAGCTTCTTCGCCAATCGCTCGCGGCCGTGCCTCCTGCACCAGATCCGTCGCTGCAGCGCCCCCTGCGTCGGCCGGATCGACGAGGCGGGCTATGAGGAGCTGGTCCGCGACGCCAAGGACTTCCTTTCCGGCCGTTCGACCAAGATCCAGCAGAAGCTTGGCTCGCTGATGGCGGAAGCGGCGGAACGGCAGGATTTCGAGCTTGCCGCGATTTTCCGCGACCGCCTGCGTGCCTTGACGTTCATCCAGGGGAGCCAGGCCATTCATGCCGAGCGGCTGGGCGATGCCGACCTCTTCGCGCTCGCCTCCAAAGGCGGGGCGATGTGCATCCAGGCATTCTTCATCCGCGGGGGGCAGAATTGGGGCCATCGCAGCTTCTTTCCAGCTCACACCAGCGATGTTCCCGAAGCCGAAGTGCTGCAGAGCTTCCTGGCCCAGTTCTACGAGGAAGTGCCGCCGCCGCGCCTGATCCTGACCGACCGGCCACTGCCTGAGGCGGAGCTTCTTTCGGAAGCCTTCACCGCCCGCTCCGATCGCAAGGTGCTGCTGAAGACGCCCCAGCGCGGCGAGCAGGCGCGAATGATCCGGCAGGCGAAGCGCAATGCCGAGGAAGAGCTCGACCGGCGTCTGGCCGAAAGCTCGACTCAGGCCAGGAATCTTCGCGAGATTGCCGAGTTGTTCGAGCTGCCCGAGCCTCCGCAGCGCATCGAAGTCTATGACAACAGCCACGTCATGGGAACCAACGCCGTCGGTGCGATGATCGTCGCGGGTCCGGAGGGTTTCCGCAAGAATGCCTATCGCAAGTTCAACATCAAGCGCCCGGAAACCGCTCCCGGCGACGATTTCGCGATGATGCGCGAGGTTCTCTCGCGACGTTTCGCGAGACTGGAAAAGGAGGATCCTGACCGGAGCCGTGGAGAATGGCCCGATCTCCTGTTGATCGACGGCGGCAAGGGGCAGCTCTCCGCCGTCTGCGAAGTGCTCGAAGATGCCGGGGTTCAGGACGTGCCGGTGGTCAGCGTCGCCAAGGGCCCGGACCGAAATGCCGGGCGCGAGGTGTTCCATCTGCCGGGCGGTCGGGAAATCACCCTTCCTCCCAACTCCCCCGTTCTTTTCTACCTGCAACGGCTTCGCGACGAGGCGCATCGCTTCGCCATCGGCGCGCACCGGCAGAAGCGGGCGAAGAGCATGGCCGCCAGCCCGCTCGACGAGGTGCCGGGTATCGGTCCCGGCCGCAAGCGCGCCCTGCTCATGCATTTCGGAACGGCTCGAGCGGTGAAAAGCGCTGCCCTGGAGGATCTGGAGAAGGTTCCCGGCATCTCCCGCGCCACGGCAAGGGGGATCTACGACTTCTTCCATCCGGGCGGTTGACGATGAGGCTCGAGACCGAAGCCATCGTCATTGCCGTTCGGGGCCATGGCGAGCATGGCGCGATCGCTCGGGCGTTGACCCGGGCAGAGGGGGTGCAGGCCGGTTATGTCCGTGGCGGCAAGTCGAGGCGACTTCGACCGGTGCTGGTACCCGGCAATCTGGTGCAGGCCGAGTATCGTTCCCGCTCGGAGGAGCAGCTTCCCCACCTGAGCGTGGAAATGATCCACAGCCGCGCCTTCCTTCTTTCGGAGGCGCTCGCTGCGGCCGGCATAGAATGGGCCTGTACGCTCACGGCGACGGCCCTTCCCGAAGGCCAGCCTTATCCGCGTCTCTATGACGGACTCGACGGATTGCTCACCGCGATCGAATCGGCGCCGAGCGCCCGCGGCTGGGTTGTGGCTCTGATCCGCTACGAGCAATTGCTGCTCGGCGAGACCGGATTTGGGGCCGGCAGCCTCCCGCCGAGCGGCGCCGGGATCGACTGGCAAGCGCTTCGACGGTGTGGCGAGCGGCTCGAACGTGACCTGCTGACCGGACGCCGCGGCGAGGCACTCGCCGCTCGGGAGAGGCTGATCGAGCGGCTGAAGAGGATGGACGGTTGACCCATTCACCGCGGCGTTACAGGAGGAGTATGTGAAAGAGTCCTTCTCCGAAAGCGCGGCCAAGTTCTTCCCGCACAGCGCCACCACCCGCGACATCACGGTCCGGGTGTCGGTAAGCTATCTTCCCGAGCAGTCGGAGCCGGGGAAGGGACGGTGGTTCTGGGCCTACCACATCCGAATCGAGAATGGCGGCGCTTCGGCGGTCCAGCTGGTCAGCCGCGAATGGATCATCAGCGACGGCCGCGGCAGTTCCCACGAAGTGCGCGGCGAAGGCGTCGTCGGGGAGCAGCCGGTACTCGAGCCGGGCGGATCCTTCGATTATGTTTCGGGATGCCCGCTCAACACGCCGACCGGCGCAATGGAGGGCCGCTATTTCATGGTCGGGGCGGACGGCTCGACGTTCGACGTGGCGATTCCCCGATTTCCGCTCATCGCTCCGGCCGTTTCCGGCTAGCGCGCCAGCTGGAGGGCGCGGCTCATCAGGCCGATGAAGCGATCCTCGTCGACCGGCGCGGCGGGGTTGTTCCAGCTTCCTGTGACGACGTACCAGGTGCCGGCCCGGTTGCGCGCCAGCCAAGTCAGGTTGAGAACGCCCGGCTCTGAGCCGCCCTTATATCCAAGATAGGGCAATTCGGCGCGCACCGCCGGCCCAACGCCGGAATTGATGGCAAGAATGGCGCGAGCGGCCTCGTCGCCGTTGAGTCGCAGCCAGTTCATCGTCCGGACCAGATCAGAGGCCGAGGCAAACCATTCGACGCTTTGGATATGAAGCGGCGCACCGGTGTAGCGGGAAAAATCCATCCGGCTCGCATCGACCGAAGCATATTCAGAGGCGAGCAGCTGCCGGCGCCGAGCCTCGTTCGCCGTCCGCCACGCCTCTACCGCGGCTTCTGGTGCGGTCTTGATTGCAGAGAGTTCGAGCGTGGAGAGCAGTGGCCGATTGCGGGGCGCCGATTCCACCCCGATCATCGTCATCATCCGCTCGACATTCTCCCTTCCAAGGAGGTGCAGGAGCATATCGGTGGCAGTATTGTCGCTGACCGAGATCATCAGCGCCGCGAGCGTGTGCAGGGTCAGCGGCGAGCCCTGGGGCCAATTCTGCAGCGAGCCGGAAGGAAGCGAGCGGCGGTCAAGTTCGACCACATCGCTCCAGCGGCGATGACCGGCCCGAACCTGACGCGAAAGTTCGGCAAGGATGAACAGCTTGAAGGTGGAGCCGATGGCCAGCGGCCGGTCCGGCTCGATCCCGGCGAGGATCTGTGGGGCGGCACCGTCGAGCCGAGCCACCGCGATTGAGGTTTCGCCCGGCAGCGAGCCGATCTCCTGGATGACCGCCTCGAGGCTGTCGCCGAGCAGGTCCGCGCCGATCACAAGGAGTCCGGCAATTTGGTGGGGTGGCTGCGGTTCCAGCGCGATGTTGAGCCGAAGCACGGCACGATCATAGTTGATATGCAGCACGCCCGATCTCGGCGACTGAGCCTCGATCCGGGCCAGTCCTCGAGGAGCGCCATATTGGGCGGCAAGCTGCTGGGAAATGCCGCGGATCTGAGCCACTGGGACCTGAGCGAGGAACTCGGAAGTGAACATTTCGGCGGGATTGCCTCGGCCGTGCAGCAGCGCCACCACCTGCTCGCCCCGGCTCCTCAGCTCCGGACTTGCCTCCTGCGCACGCGCGGTCGAGGCAAGTCCGATCAACGCCAGCACTGCGAATATGAATCGTGGCGCCATGCTTCTTCTCCCCGGGGAGATGCTAGGCGAAACCGCCGGGCCGCTCCACCGTTACAGGCACGAAAGCATCGGGAGACGAAGCATGCCGGTTTCGAACACTAGTCTGGTCGAGCGGATTTCGCGGGTAATTGCGGGAAGGGTCGTCAGCATCAATGCGGGTGGCGACGATTCCTCCGCGGGCGAACGGATCGACGCGATCTGGCGCGACTATCGCGCCGACGCGCTTTCGATCATCCGGACCATGCGCGAGCCGGATCCGGCGATGGCGGCAGCCGGTGATGTCCAGACCTGGGAAAGGATGATCGAGGCGGCGCTCGCCGAGGCCGGCGAGGGCGTCGGCTCATAGCCCGAGTTCAGGCCAGATTCCGCGCAGGGCGTAAAGCGAGGGCAGAAGCAGCGCCAGGCCGACCGCCAGGTCGAAGCCGCGGATCGGCCGCATCCGCCCGGTGGTGCCACGCACGCGCATATCGGTGGCGGTGATCCACAGAATCGAGGCGCCGCAAACGGCTGTCGCAAGCAGCAGGGCGACGTAGGGATAGAAGAGACCCTCCGGCCAGACGTCGATGAGCGCCGCAATCAGGAGGGCGGCGATTCCGGCCGCAATGCCCGCGGCGGTGGCACGAGCCAGGGTCCAGCCTTTCAGCACCTCTTCACCAGTCCCTGAACCAGCCGGTTATGGCATAGCGCGCCAGCGGCGCGAAGGGCGGCACGTAGGTGACGCAATGCTTCTGCGGCACCGCAAAGAGGTTGAGCGAGTTGAAGCGCGGCTTGAAGCCGGCGACCACGTCGCCTTCTTCGTCATAGAATTGGAGATAGCCGCCCCATTCGGGCCGCCATTCTTCGCTGGTCAGGTTCAGCACATAGGCGACCCGCCAACCCTCCGCGACATGGCTGTCGTCGTGAAGGGCGAGGAAGTGGCTCGGCCGATAGAGGGTTGCCTGCGCATCCGCCTTGGTGAGAGTCGAAAATCCCGTCACCTCGCGCACGAAATCCATGAACGGCTCGGCGTTGATATGTTCCATCAGCAGGTCGTGGGGCGAGCCTTCGTCCCACTTTTCCTGATAGGCGTTGAGGATCGGGAAATGAGAATAGACAAAGGCGTAGTCACGCCCGCTCATCGCGCGCATCAGCTTTTGCCCGATCTCCGCATTCTGCTGCGGCGTCATCCGCACCAGTTCCTCGGCCTTGATCGGGTGCGGGCCGTCCGTCTCACCCGCTTGCCACGCCACTCCCCAGGACGTGCGATGCTGCAGGACGCGTCGGACCTCGTTGGCCGTCCGCTCAGTCAGCACGTCGCGGATCTGGATTCGCCGATCGCGCGCGAAGTTTCGGGCCAGGGCTTTCCGATTCAGGCCCGGGTTGAGTTCGAACAAAGGTATGGGGCCGCTCATGCGTCGATCGCCTCTTCGTCCAGTTCGGCGGCGTGGCTCTGAATGAAGGCGAAGCGATGTTCGGGATTGCGGCCCATCAGCCGATCGACGAGGTCCTTGACGACGGCGCGATCCTCATAATCCTGCGGCAAGGTGATCCGGATGAGCCCGCGGCTCTTCGGGTCCATCGTCGTCTCCTTGAGCTGCTGCGGGTTCATTTCGCCTAGGCCCTTGAAGCGGGATACCTCAACTTTCCTGCCCTTGAACAGGTCGCGCTCAAGCTCGGCGCGATGCGCGTCGTCGCGGGCATAAGCCACAGTTCCGCCAGCGGAGAGACGGTAGAGCGGTGGCTGAGCGAGGAACAAGTGTCCGCGCTTCACCAGTTCGGGCATCTCCTGGAAGAAGAAGGTCATCAGCAAGGTCGCGATGTGCGCACCGTCGACATCGGCGTCGGTCATGATGATGACTCGCTCATATCTGAGGTCGTCGGGGTTGCAGCGATCGCGGGTCCCGCAGCCCAGTGCCTGGATGAGGTCGGCGACCTCCTGGTTGGCCCGGATCTTGTCGGCGGTGGCCGCGGCCACGTTGAGGATCTTGCCGCGGATCGGAAGGATCGCTTGAGTCTTCCGGTCGCGCGCCTGCTTGGCCGACCCGCCGGCGCTGTCTCCTTCGACGATGAACAGCTCGGTGCCTCTGGGATCGTCGTTGGCGCAGTCGGTGAGCTTGCCCGGCAGGCGGAGCTTGCGGTGGGACGTCGCGGTCTTGCGTTTGATCTCACGCTCTGCGCGACGCTTCAGTCGCTCGTCCATCCGGTCGAGAACGAAGCCCAGCAAGGCTCGGCCACGCTCCATATGGTCGGCCAGGAAATGGTCGAAATGGTCCCGGACCGCATTCTCGACCAGCCGAGCCGCGTCCGGCGAGGTGAGACGATCCTTGGTCTGGCTCTGGAACTGAGGATCCCGGATGAAGACCGAAAGCATGATCTCGGCACCGGTGACGACGTCCTCCGCCTGAATGTCCTTGGCCTTCTTCAGGCCGACGAGTTCGCCGAAGGCGCGAAGGCCGCGGGTCAGAGCATTGCGCAGCCCCTGCTCGTGGGTCCCGCCATCCGGTGTAGGAATCGTGTTGCAGTAATAGGAAGCGTTGCCGTCGCCCCAGATCGGCCAGGCCACCGCCCACTCGACCGAACCCTGGCCGTCCGGGAAGTCATGCTTGCCGACGAACGGCGCGTTGGTCGCCGTCTCGCGCTCGCCGATCTGCTCTTTGAGATGGTCGGCCAGTCCCCCCGGAAACTGGAACGCGGCCTCGGAAGGAGTGTCGTCGCTGATCAGCGAAGGATCGCATCGCCAGCGTATCTCCACGCCGGCGAACAGATAGGCCTTTGAGCGGGCAAGCCGGTAAAGCCGCGCCGGCCGGAACTTCGCCTCCTCCCCGAAAATTTCCGGGTCGGGCGTGAAGCTGATCTTGGTGCCGCGGCGGTTGGGCGTGGGCCCGAGCGGCGTCAGCGGAGAGGTGACGTGTCCCTTGGCGAAGGTTTGGCGAAACGCTTCCCGGTTGCGGGCTACCTCGACCACCGTTTCGCTCGACAGCGCATTGACGACGCTGACCCCGACGCCGTGAAGGCCGCCGGACGTGGCATAAGCCTTGTTCGAGAACTTGCCGCCGGAATGGAGCATGGTCAGGATCACTTCGAGCGCAGATTTGCCCGGATATTTGGGATGCTGGTCGATCGGAATTCCACGGCCATTGTCGATGATGGTCAGCTTGTTGCCGGCCTCCAGACTGACCTCGATCCGGGTGGCGTGACCAGCCACCGCCTCGTCCATGCTGTTGTCGAGCACCTCGGCGGCAAGGTGATGGAGCGCCCGCTCGTCGGTGCCGCCGATATACATGCCCGGGCGCCGGCGAACAGGTTCGAGCCCCTCCAGCACCTCGATGGAATGGGCGTCGTAGTCGGTCGATGCGTGGGCGGAAGACGCGAACAGGTCTGACATGGGTCAGCTATAGGGGGCGGGGAGTTCCAGGAGCAAGGTTCTTGGCCTGTTCTGTCCACAATCGGCTGCGGCCCTTGCCAATTGATCAGGAGCCATTGAGCACACCCGGAAAACTGCAGAGCTGCGTGAGCGGGCTGCGCCCTGGCCCGGTGGCGCACTGATAGCCAAACGAGCCAATCAGGCCTTGAATTGTCTCATGCGTGAACCATATCGGTTCTGTCGGACGCCTTGTCGGGTCCGGCGAGGAGGGCAGCCGCTCTCTTCAGCTGCCCCCTCTTTTGGAACCACGTTGCTCAAAGGAGGACATGGCTATGAGAAGCAGTTTCGACTTCACGCCTTTCCGGCGCTCGACCGTCGGCTTCGACCGGCTGTTCGACCTGCTGGAAAGCAGCATTCCGAACCAGATCAGTGACAACTATCCGCCCTTCGACCTGATCCGGGAGGGCGAGGACAGTTATCGGATCACTCTGGCGGTGGCCGGGTTCCGTCCCGACGAGATCGACGTCACCGCACAGCAGAACCTTCTGATCGTCTCCGGCCGCAAGCGGGACGAGGATGAGGGCCGCTACATCCATCGCGGCATCGCCGCTCGCGCGTTCGAGCGTCGTTTCGGCCTGGCCGACTATGTCCAGGTCAAGGGCGCCGAGCTTCGCGACGGGATCCTGTCGATCGAACTGCAGCGGGAAATTCCCGAGGAGATGAAGCCCCGCAAGATCGAGATCGGCGGTGGTTCCGTGCGCCAGCTGGAGAGCGAGGCCACGGCCAAGCAGGTCGAAAACGACAACAGCAGGGAGCTCGAGGCCGCCTGATCGGCCAAGCCCCCAAGCGGTAGCCTCCGGTGCGCGAGCGCCGGGGGAGCCGCCTTCTCGTCCACTGTCAGCAACAAAGGAGGAAGATCATGGCCATGCGTGATTTGATCCCGTGGGGCCGGCAGGAAAGCAGGATGCCTGCGATGTATCGGGACGAGGAAAGGAGCCCCTTCTTCAGGCTTCGTAACGAAATGGACCGGCTGTTCGAAGACGTCTTCAGCGCTCCGTTGTTCAGCGGCGGCTGGAGCAGGATGATGAGCTGGCCGAGCATCGAAGTGAGCGACACGGACGACGAGGTCCGGATCACCGTCGAGCTGCCGGGAATGAACGAGAAGGACGTCGAGCTGCATGTGCAGGACGGCATCCTTTCCATCCGCGGCGAGCGGAAGAGCGAGCATCAGGATCGCGACCGCGGCTGGTCCGAACGCTATTATGGCCGGTTCGAACGCCGCATCGCGCTCCCGGACGGATCCGATGACTCGCGTTGCGAGGCGAACTTCCGCGACGGCATGCTGACGGTCCGCATGCCGAAGTCGCCGGAAGCGACTCGCAGTCGCAGGATCCCGATCAATGCCGAGACTCGGCACTGACGACCCTTGAGCTTCCGGGCCTGATCGGCCCGGAAGCGGCATCGGCAGTCTGGTCATGCTCGGTCCGGTCGCACGACATCGAGCCCGGCTTGCGGTCGTTTCTCGAGGAGGCGCGCCGTCATCGCCTGCCGCAAACGACGGTTAACGCTGAGCAGAGTTCTTCCGCCAATATGCAGGGCCGTGACGCGGCCACGACCTGGAGCTGGCAGGCAAGGAGCGACCCAAGAGCCGCCCCCCGAGACTTCAGGAACCGAGAAAGTTCGGCGCTGCTTCCGGCGAGTCGCCGTGGATCAGGTCGAGATAGGCGGTGGCAAGTTCATAATGCGCCTGAACGGCGCGGCTGTCCTCCGCACGTTGTGCCATCGTGATTTCAGCTTCCGCCCGCCGCTCGTAATAGTGAACGTCCTTACCGGCCATTTTCTGCTTGTTCTCCTGGTCGATTGCTGGACCGGGTGCTTTCGCATCCGGAACTAGAGGAAGAACGCGGAAATGGCTTCGGCCGTTCCTGAGATTCAGCTTAACCTGAATTTGGGCAAGCCGCTGAATTGCTTGCCCTTATCTTACCCGCGGACCACCGAACGGAAGGGGCGGAGCAGGTTTCCGGTCGCGTCGCGGAAGTTGTGCCTGATAGGCAACGCCGCAATGTTCCACGCAGTAAGGAAAGCCGGGATTGGACGGCTTGCCGCAGAAGTGGAAGTCCGGCTCGCCGGGATGACCGATCGGCCACTTGCAGATCTTCTCGTTGAGATCGAGCAGGCTCGTCTTGTCGGCGATTTCCGGGCTGGGCTTCGCGGGCACCAGGCGACGGGGTGGCGCGGGTGGTATCGGCGCCTGCTGGTCCCCCGGTCCCTGCCGAACGAACCCGCCGGGCCCGATCGAACGGATCTGAGGCTGCGGCGGCGGCGGTGAGGCAGCGGGCGGCGCCGGCGGTGCCACTTCCGCTTCTGGTTGCGGCTCGGGCGCCGAGCGGGCGGGAGCAGGCCGCGGTTCGGGCTTGGCTGCTGCGGGCGGCGGCGGTGGCGTGACGGGCGCGGCTTCATCAGCTTCGCCCTCGTTCGCCTTGACTGGCGAAGGCCGCGACTGGAGCCCAAGTCGGTGTGCCTTGCCGATCACGGCGTTGCGCGACACTCCGCCAAGCTCATCGGCGATCTGACTCGCCGTCATTCCCCGGCTCCACAGCTCCTTGAGCCGTTCGATCCGCTCGTCCGTCCACGACATTTGCGTCACTTGTCCTCCAGCTTCACGGCTTGCTCCGCCCGGCGACTGCGACTAGCCACGGCGCCTGTGAACGACCAGCCTTCGAATTGGGTTCGAGCCGCCCCCGGCGTGCCTGTCATCAGGAACGTCAATTGGGGCGGCCTTGGAACGCTCTATGTGAAGGAGGTGCGGCGTTTCTTCAAGGTCCAGCTGCAGACGATCTGGGCTCCTGCCGTCACCACCATGCTGTTTCTGGTGATTTTCACCGTCGCCCTCGGCCGCGAGGGCCGATCGGTGCTCGGCGTTCCTTTCGCCGATTTCCTCGCCCCGGGGCTGATCGTCATGGGGATGATCCAGAACAGCTTCGCCAATTCGAGCTTCTCGCTCCTCGTCGGGAAGATCCAGGGAACGATCGTGGATTATCTCATGCCGCCTCTGTCGGTCGGGGAGTTGATCACCGGGCTCATCGGAGCGGCCGTCACCCGGGCCTTTCTGGTAGGTTTTGCGGTTTGGCTGGCGATGCTCGCCTGGCCCGGAGTGCACGTCTTCCCGAGCCATCCGCTCGCTATCTTCTGGTTCGGCTTGATGGGCAGCATGATGCTCGGCTTCCTGGGCCTGATCACTTCCGTCTGGGCCGAGAAGTTCGATCATGCCGCCGCCGTGACCAATTTCGTGGTGGCTCCGCTCTCGCTGCTTTCCGGGACCTTCTATTCGGTCGAGGCGCTGTCGCCGGTGTTTCGCGCGATCAGCCATGCCAATCCCTTCTTCTATATCATTTCCGGCTTTCGCTACGGATTTCTCGGAGTGGCGGACTCACCGGTTGGGTTCGGCGCCATCATCCTCCTGGTCATCAACCTTGTGCTGGGCGCGCTCTGCTTCACTCTGCTCCGCAGCGGCTGGAAGCTGAAGGCCTGACCTGTTCATAGAAAGCGCTCTGAAGCTGAACAGATGCTGTCGGCTTCATTCAGCGCCGTCACAGCGAATCGGCCGTAAGTCGATCCTGCATGGTGCAGCAGGAGTAGTAGACATGCGTAAGATGCTGATTTGCTTTGCCGTGGCGACCGCGACGCTGACCGCTGTTCCGGCTGCCGCCCAATATCGTGATCATGACAGAGGCTGGGATCATCGCGATGACCGGCGCGACCGCCGGGCTGCGCAGTTTCTATTGCGCGATCTGGATCGGGTCCAGGTACGGATCGACCGGTCGGCGCGACGCGGATTCATTTCCCCGCGCGAGGCTTTCGGCCTCCGCCGCGAAGCCAACCGAATTCGCCACCGCCTCTATCGCGCTTCCCGCAACGGCCTGAGCAATCGTGAGGTGCATGAGCTTCGGGTCCGAATCGATCGCGTCGAGCAGCGCCTGCGCTTCGAACGATGGGACCGCGACGGTCGTCGCTGGTAGCCGGCGGCTCCGAAGCGGGCGTCGCATTGACGACGCCTCGGCTCACTCTCTAAGAGGTGGAAGGCGGTCCTTGAGGGCCGCCTTCTCGCTTTCAGCCTTGAGGATCGTCACATGGCCATAACGCCGCTCATGCCCGTCTATCCGCGCTCGCCAGTGCGGCCAGTCCGAGGGGAGGGCGTCTATCTTTTTGGCGAGAAGGGCGAGAAGTATCTCGACTTTGCCAGCGGGATCGCCGTCAATCTGCTCGGCCATGGCCATCCCGTGCTCACCAAGGCGATCCAGGACCAGGCCGCGACTCTGATCCACGTATCGAACCTGTACGGCTCGCCACAAGGCGAAGCCTATGCCCAGCGGCTGGTCGACCTCACCTTCGCCGACACCGTCTTCCTCACCAATTCGGGCGCAGAGGCGGTGGAGTGTGCGATCAAGACGGCTCGCCGTTATCATCACCATCATGGAAATCCGGAGAAGCACGAGCTGATCACTTTCTCCAGCGCCTTTCATGGCCGAACGCTCGGCACGATCAGCGCGACGAACCAGGAAAAGCTCCGGGACGGCTTTGCGCCGCTATTGCCCGGCTTCACCGTTGTGGAATTCGACAATCTCGATGCCGCCAAGGCAGCGATGGGACCGCACACGGCCGGTTTTCTCGTGGAGCCGGTTCAGGGGGAAGGCGGGATCAGGCCAGCGAGCGAATCCTTCATGAAGGGCCTTCGGCAGCTGGCGGACGAGAATGATCTGATGCTGATTCTCGACGAGGTCCAGTGCGGCTTCGCCCGAACCGGGACGATGTTCGCCTATGAACAATATGGAATCCAGCCGGACATCATGGCGGCCGCGAAGGGCATTGGCGGCGGATTCCCGATGGGCGCCTGCCTTGCGACGGAAAAGGCGGCGGCCGGGATGGTGATCGGAACCCACGGTTCCACCTATGGCGGCAACCCGCTTGCCTGCGCCGCCGGCCAGGCCGTGCTCGATGTGGTGGCCAATGACGAATTCCTCAGTCACGTCACCCGCATGGGAGAGCGCCTGCGCGGCGCGCTCGAACAGCTGATTCCCAACCACGACCATCTGTTCGAAAGCGTTCGTGGCATCGGTCTCATGCTCGGGATCCGGATGAAGAGCGACAGTCGAGCCTTTGTCACCCACCTGCGCGAGCATGGCCTTCTCACCGTCGCCGCTGGCGACAATGTGATGCGCGTGCTGCCTCCGCTGGTGATCGAGGAAGCGCACATCGCCGAGTTCATCGAGAAGCTATCAGAGGCGGCTCGAGCCTATGAGGTGCCGCAGGCCGCCTGAGCGGCCTCGCGGCGACGCGACCCTTGCCAGAAGTGTCAAGCGAGGCTTCGCCCGAACCGCGACCTGAGCTGGACTGCTAGAAGAGCGCGCGCCGTTCTGCCCGAATGCCCGGCGCAGCTATCGGCGCTGTGGAGTCCAGCCGTGCCTAGCGGCCGGTCTCCTGAACCGTGCGACCCGAAGTGTCGGGTGCTCCGGGGCCCTTCACGGTGCCTTCCGTCCGCGGCGTGGTGGCGGGATCGAGCTGCGGCTGGTCCTGGCCGCGGTCGCCCTGGGCGGGCAGGTCGGAGGCTTCGGCGGCATTCTGTGCCGGGCTGTCGGCCGCCGGCGGCGGCGGGATCTGAAGGTTGCCGCCCTGAGCATTCATATAAGCGAGCAGATTGGCGCGGTCCTCAGGGTTGCTGAGACCCGCGAACGTCATCTTGGTGCCTGGCGCGAAGCTTCGGGGGCTGCGAAGCCATTCGTTCATGGCTTCCCACGTCCAGGTGCCGCCCTTGGAACGAAGAGCGTCGGAATAGGAATAGCCGGCGACCTGAGCGACCTGAGCGCCCATCGTTCCCCAGAGATTCGGGCCGAGGCCGTTGGCGCCGCCCTGATTGATCGTATGGCAAGCTGCGCACTTGCGGAACACAGCTTCGCCGGCGGAAGCATCGGCGGTCTGGAGTAGCGCCGCGATCGGCGGCTCGGCCGCTTCGCCGTCCCCGCCTTCTTCGACGACGCCTTCGATCGGATAGCCCATAGTTTCGGGCCGCTCGGAATGGAACAGCTCACCAGTAACCAATGACGCTCCGAGCAGGACGATGCCCGAGCCCAGAACCCAGCCCGCAATCGTGTTGAAGCGATTGTCCATCCCGCCAAGAACCTCCGAGAAAATGCGGCCGCGCCGGGCCGAGCCTGAACAGCTGACTGGCGCCCCTTTATGCGGGCCGGCCCGCCGCCGCAAGCCGCGGCTTTCCAGCAGCATCGTCCTTCTTGCACGTCGCGAATCTGCCCGCTAGGAGCGCCACGCGTCGGAATCCCGACTCTCACTTATACCCGCTATCCTCGTTATCCACAGGCTCAAGGGGCTTGGGGCGAATCACTTTTCGTGACAGCTTTCGGACGTGGCCGGAGCGAAAGCTTCCAGTCACAGCCCGAGCGAAGCCGTCGAATCGCCCCACCAGGCGGTCGGACGGAAGAGCGAAGGCCGGGCGGCTGACGAAGCCGCCGCCATGCGGAAGCTGCGGGCTCGCCCTTTAGCGGATGCGAAAGCGGCAGGCTTCGTGAAGCGCCCACCTTGTTCCTACGGCCTCCGGGCACGAGGAGCTGAAAGGCAGGTCAGACTTGGTCGGATCTGTCGGCAGCACGCGGGATCTTCGGATCAACGCACTGCGATCGGCGGTACCCAGCCCCGGCTTGGGACCGTTGCGCAGGGAAGGGTTCGCCCGGAACTGCATCGGCAGCCCCAGGGCTTCGGCTCATGGACTGCCAGGCAGAACTAAGGCTTCGGCCAAGGTAACCTGCCTGTCACTGGTCTCCAAGCTTCGGCGGAAGGGAGCAGCGCGGGCAGGGAGCAGGAGAACCCCGGTCCTCCTGATCTGCCGAGCGGCGAACCGCCAGGGCTTCGGCCCTGACGGGGAGCCCGCGGGGCAAACCTGAGCGGAGCGAGAGCTTGGCGAAGGATCCCGGAGGAACGGCATCGAGCTCAGGCCCGAGACCGCCCTCGAAAACGCCCAGAGCGGACTGCCTCGCCTCCCAGGCTTGGTGTCCACCCGCGACGGGACAGTGGGGGCTGGCGGAGACGCCAGCCCCCATTACTGTTTCCGGGCCATGGCCTTCGAAACTCGTCACTGCTCACCAGGAACGGCCGCCCCGGCGCGGCGTTGGCTTTCCGTCATCGACATCGGAAAGGAACGCGACATGGCGGAGGAGAACAAGCCGGCAATCGGGGGTGGCACCGGTGGGACGGCCGGTACGGGGCCGCTGGACGCCACCCCTGACGGCCCGGAGCGCATTCCGCGCGAGAACGAGGGGGAAGAAAGCCTCGCGGCCGGAGATGCGTCCCGGGAGCAAGCAATCGGGGAGGGCGGCGGTGACCGGATTGGCGGCACCGGTTCGTCCGTGGCGAATAGCGGGCGGCTCAGCACCGAAGGGAGCGGCGCCCCTCCCAATCCGATCGATCCCGGTGACCCGGGCGGAATGGGTGGAGTTCGTGCAGAAACTCGAACGCCGGACGATCGCCCGCCGGGAGGCGTCAGTCCCCTCTCCGGCGAGAAGGAAAATCGCCGCTGATCGGCCGACCGCCCTTGATCTCGATTCTGCCCGCGGCAATAGTCGCGGCGGGCGAGGGGAGGCGCCGGACATGTTCTCACGCAAAGACGCTGCCTCGGGTAGTCCCGGGCGGTCTGGCAAATCCGCGCCCGGGCTTTCCTTCATCGGGCCGGAAGTAACGATCGGCGGCGATGTCGCGACCGACGCGCAACTTCACGTCGAAGGCCGGATCAATGGCCATGTTCGCGCGGCCAACCTGTGCCAGGGGCGAACCGGTACGATAGCGGGCGACATCGTCGCGGACGAGGCGCGGCTGGCTGGGTTGGTCGAGGGCACGGTCAATGCCGGCACGCTGATCGTCGAAGCCAGCGCGCGGATTACCGGCGACGTCACTTACGAGACGATCAGCATCGCCGCCGGCGGCCGAATCGATGGCCGGCTGGCCCGGCGCGAGGCACTGGTATCGGGCAATTCAGCCGCGGAAGTTCTCATCGCCACTCCGGCGGAGCCGGAGCCGACCGCCAAGTCCGCCAAAGATGGAGGACTCTTTCCGCCCCTTGCAGAAAGGAAGCCGACGGCGAACTGATCATGAAGCACAGCGCCCTCATCGTCTGGCATTCAGATGGCCAATTCGCCTCTGGGCGCTACAGCCGCCGCCATGAATGGCGGTTCGACGGCGGCGCGACGGTTCCGGCTTCCTCGTCGCCCGACGTGGTGCCGTTGCCGATGTCCGATCCGGCTGCGGTCGATCCTGAGGAAGCCTTGCTGGCGGCAGTCTCGTCCTGCCACATGCTCTGGTTCCTCAATCTCGCCCGCGATGCTGGATTGGATGTCGAGAGCTATTCGGACGAGGCCGAAGCGGAAATGGGTCGGATCGCTCCGGGGCGAATGGCAATTACCAGAATCACCCTCCGACCCGAAATATCCTTTGTCGGGCGCGTGCCCGACTCCGCCGAACTCGACCGGCTTCACCACGAGGCGCACGAGCGCTGCTTCATCGCCAATTCCGTCAGGACCGACATAGTGGTCGAATCCCGATCGGAGCGCCAGTCAGCCTAGAGACCCCACCAAGGCAGTTTGGAATAATAGCCCGACACTTCTTCATAGTCGCTCGGCTGCGGACGATCGGCCTGATCGAGTCGAAGGGTGGGAGCGGTCTTGAGCTGGTCCCGGGTAAGATCGACCACATAAGCGTCGAGATCGACGCTGTAGGTCAGAACCTCCCAGGGTACCGGATGCACATGCTCTCGCAGACCGAGGAAGCCGCCGAACGACAGCACGGCATAGGCGACCTGGCCGCTTGTCTTGTCGATCATCACGGAATGGATCGACCCCAGCCGCTGGTCGAAGCGGTTGTAGACAGGCGTGCCTTCAACTCGTCGCGAAGAAATCAGGCGATGCTGATGGTCCAGAGCTTGCTCCTGCTCGAGCAACGGACTCGGTTGTTGAGACATTGAGGGTCTCCTTCGAGGCCCCCCCCGCCAAGTCCGTATAGCAGATTCGTGGCTGCGGGGGTACGTTCCCGACGCCTAGGCGCCGGCCTCAGCGAGAAGCCGAGCGTCGGCGCCGTCCCACACCATCTTCAGGCCTCTGGGAAGGGCGTTGCGTACCTTCGCAAGCTGCCCCGCCGACAAATGGCGGTCGAGCACGGCAAAGACGGCCGCAATCGCTTCGTCGGGATCCACCGGGCGGATGTCGGCAAGCCATTCCGCGACTTCGGCTCGAAACTGCTCCGGCGTGTGGCAATCGAGCGGCAGCCGAGCGGGCACGAACTGATCATAATAGACGCCACGCACCAGCAATGGCAGTTGCGCCCCAAGATGAGCCGCAAGGTCGACTGGCAATCGGTCCCTCAGCTTGTGAAGGACGATCGACAACACTTTCCAGGCGGCCTGCCGATCGGCGCCGAGCCGATCCATGATCTCGTTGAGCCACATGTTCGTGGTCTGAAGCGTCTTGTCGAAAACATCGAGGCCGGTGGCGCTCATGAGAGAACCTCCTTTTCTTGAACCCTCGCTCATTGGCCAACGAGAATAGGCCGCGGCCGTTCCCAAGATTGCGGGCGAAGCGTTCGCCGCATTCGACCGGAGGCGGAGCGGCAGCGATGGCTCAACCGTTGGGGTGGAAAGGAGGACAGGATGAGCAAGCGAATCGAAGAAAAGGATCGACTGGGTGAAGACGGCCCGCAGGACGGGCCGATCGGAGCGGGCACCGACACCCGTCGGCCGATGCCAGCCGGCGGTGAGTCGAACCAGCCGCACGGCGATGCCGGTGTCGGCGGGCAGCGCCACCCTGGCGGCAGCAGCCGCGACCCGCAGGCGCAGGGACGTCGGACGGAGGAGGAAGCCCATGGATGAGCGCGAGACTGGCCGGCAAGCGGGCGCAATCGGCGGCGGTCTGAATGGCGCGGAACTGCAGCGGCGGGAAAGTGAAGGGCTGGACGGCACCGGCGGATCGAGTGGTGGCGGGAGCGTCGCCGGCTCGGGCGAGGCTTCGGGCGGAACCCGCGATCGCGAGAAGGCTGTCGCCTCGGCCGCCTCGGGTGACGACGGCGATGCGCTCGGCGCGGGCAAGCTCGCCGCAGCCCGCAGCTTCAACGGCTCACCAACGGGAGGGGAGGCGATCGGTGCAGGCGCCGGCCGAGGATCGATCGGCTCAGGTTCGCCCAACGACAGCGGCGACCTCGGCGGTGGGGGGCCGTAACCGGTGCCGGCGGACCTCTCCGTCTGATCGCACTCGCCACGCCCATTCGGTCAGCGACGTCGCGAACCTAACCGCCTTCAGCCGATCTGCGCGCTCGCGAACCTAGCGGGTCGCGGAGCCACCCGTGCAGCGAGCTGCAGAGCGGGCATCGGGCAGCCGCGTTCGAATGAAGTCGCGCATGTTAGGATAGACCTGCTCGAGTTCGTCATAGACCCGACAGGCTTCGGCGCGCCGGTTGAGACGGGTCAAGGCCTGGCCAAGGAAGAACAGGCTGTCTGCGGCGCGCTCGCCACGTGGGTTGCTCTGATAATTTTCCAGCAGGATGCGCGCCGCCGTGGCGGGCTTGTTGTCATCAAGATAGGCGCGTCCCTGCAAGTTGCGCATCCAGCTCGTCCAGCGGCTGTTCGGATGCTGAGTGGCGGCCGCTTCGAGGGCCTGTTGAGCCTCGGCATAGCGGCGCTCGTTCCAGAGCCTGTACCCGGCATTGTACGCCTCCTCGGCCGCGTCGCCGCCAGACGAGGTCGCCGGAGCCGGTTCGGCCTCACGCGGGCTCGTCGCGGGCGGAGCGGGCACAGTTGCGGAAGCCGGAGGCTGTTCCGCCGGCCGTGCCTGCTGTTCGATACGGTCGAGCCGACCCTGCAGGTCGGTGCGAAGACGGGCGAGCTGGTCCTCCACCTGGCGAGTGCGGAACCCCTGCTCCTCGACCTGGCCGGTGAGCGTGCGAAGCTGCGCCTCAAGCGCGTCGAGTCGCGCCGCCAGGCTTGAAAGAGCATCCCCGGTAGGCTGGATCGTGGGCGAGGCCGGCCGTTCGGGTCCAATCTCGGGTTCGACGAACTGAGTGCGGCCGTTCGGAAAGACGCGCCGCTGGACCGCCCGCAATTCCCGCTCAAGCCGGTCGACGCGCTGCTCCACGGGTTCTGCTCGCTGAGCCGCGGCTGGCGCTGCAACTCCGGCAAGCAGAATCAGACCAAGAAGATGAAAACGCATGATATTCCCCGCAAAGCTTAGCCCAAGGCCGCCTTAGTGAAACATTGTGGCTGTCGCCAGCCTTAAGGCTCAACGCGTCGGCGCTTGAGCGCCGGGCGCCGGTGCCTGGGCGAGAGCTGCCAGATCTTCCGCCCGGGCGCTGACACTGACCGGGCGACCCGACGGCCCGAGCTGCGGCAGGACGGTCTGACCGATCGTGACTCGCAGCGCCTCGGGCGCGCCGACACGAAGCATCGGCTGAGTGGCGGTAGCCGGGATCTGGTAGGTTTCGCCCGCTGCCAAGGTGCGTTCCATCAAGGTGCCGCCGCCCTGTTCATAGATCCGGACCCAGACCGGAGCGGTCGCGGTCAAAACAACGGGCTGTCCCGCTAGCTGTTGCGGTTGCGGCGCCTGCGCTGTCGCCGGCGGCGGTTCTGCCGCGGGCGCCTTGGCCTCGGGAACCGGGGCGGTGACGGCGGCGCTGGGTTCTCCCTCGTCCAGCGAGCTTCGCCAGACGAGGTATCCGGCGATCAGGACCACCGCGAGAATGGCGGCGACGATGGCGAGCGAGCGTGGAGGAACGCGCGCCGGATCGGCTGGCTGATAATATTCGGGCGCAGGCGCGCGGCTTCGAGTCCCGCCGAGCCGGTCACGAAGCTCGCGACCCAACTCAGCGCCATCGAGCCCGACCGTATTGGCATAGGATCGGACGAAGCCGACGCAATAAGTCGGGGCCGGAAGTGCGTCCCACTCCTCGCGTTCGATATGCTGAAGGTGGCGAATCGGTATTCGGGTCCGGGTTGCGACATCGTCGAGGCTGAGCCCCTTGGCCTCGCGCGCCTTTCTCAGCCGGTCGCCGATCGATTCTTCGCTCTGCAGCTCTTCGTACGCCTGTTCTTCCATCAAGCCGATTCCTCAACGCACTCGCCCCAACTGTCAACCTGCGCCCGCCGCAGAAGCTCCGCTCAAGCTATCGCCACGCCATTGCGGTCGGCCCACTGCGCCAGCGCCGCCCGCAGATCGGCCGGTGGCGCCTCGAGGAGCCGCTTCATTTCGGACCGGATTGCCGATCCGTCGAGCGAGCGGATCATCGCCTTGATCGGGCCTACGGCCACTGGAGTGATGGAAAGACGACGTATGCCAATGCCGATCAGCGCCATCGCCTCGAGCGTCCGGCCACCCATTTCGCCGCAAACCCCAAGCGGCACTTCATGCGCGTTCGCCGCAGCCACAACCCGGCTGAGGAAGCGAAGAATTGCGGGCGATAGCCAGTCGTAACGCTCAGCCAACCGGGGATTGGCGCGATCGGCGGCGAAAAGGAACTGGGTCAGGTCGTTGGTACCGATCGACAGAAAGTCGATCTTGGGCAGGAGCAGGTCGAGAGTCTCGGCAAGCGCCGGTACTTCCAGCATCGCGCCGTATCGAATGTGCGCGGGAAGCAGTTTCTTGCGTTGAGCGAGCCAAGTGCGCTGCTCCTCGACGAGAGCCTTGGCCTCTTCGAACTCCCACGGCTCGGAGACCATCGGGAACATGACGTCGAGGTCGCGGCCCGCTGCGGCCTCGAGCAGAGCGCGAGCCTGAGCCTTCATCAGCGTGTCGCGATCGAGCGCGAGCCGAAGCGCGCGCCAGCCCATTGCGGGATTCTCCTCGCCATCATTCTCCGGGTGGAGATAAGGGAGCTGCTTGTCTCCCCCGACATCGACGGTTCGGAAGATGACCGGCTTGTCCCCGGCGGCATCGAGCACCGCCCGATAGAGCCGCTGCTGGGCCTCTCGTCGCGGGAGGGTGGCGGAAACAAGGAACTGGAATTCGGTCCGGAACAGGCCGATGCCATCGGCGCCGGTCAGTCCGAGCGCGGCGACATCGTCGCGAAGCCCGGCATTCACCATCACGGAAATCCGAGTGCCGTCCCGGGTTACGGCCGGCAGATCCTTGGCTGCAGCATATTCGGCTCGCCGCTTCTGGCTCGCGGCAAGACGCGCGTCGAAGGCTTCCTGGACGGCTGCGGTCGGCCGGGCGAAGGCGACGGCCTCCGTTCCGTCGAGCAGGATGAGGTCACCCTCCTGCACCTGGCGGCGAACGTCGCGAACTCGGCCGATCATCGGAACTCCCATGGCGCGCGCGACGATCGTTACATGGGCGGTGAGGGATCCCTCCTCGAGAATGACCCCCTTCAGTTTGCGACGGTCATATTCCAGCAGCTCCGCAGGGCCCAGATTGCGCGCGATCAGGATCGCGTCCTGGGGAAGCGCCATCTGCGCCGCCGTGCCGAGCTGGCCCGAAACAATCCGGAGCAGCCGGTTCGACAGATCGTCGAGGTCGTGCATCCGTTCCTGGAGGAGCGGGTCGTCGATCTGGCGCATGCGCATCTGCATCCGCTGCCGAACGCGCTCGATCGCGGCCTCGGCGGTGAGGCCGGAGTCGATCGCTTCGTTGATCCGCCTCGACCAGCCTTCGTCATAGGCGAACATCTTGTAGGTCTCGAGGACCTCGGCATGTTCCCCGACCGTACCGAATTCGGCCTGGCCCATCATGGAATCGATCTGTTCGCGCATTTTCGCGAAGGCGGAGTAGACCCGGTGGCGCTCGGCCTCGATATCCTCCGCGACGGTATGCTCGATCAGCACTCTCGGCTGATGGAAGACGGCATGGCCTTGAGCCATTCCGACCACGAGTTTCAAGCCGTTGAGACGCGCCATGCTGGAGTCGCGGCTTTCGGCGGCGGCGGCCGAGGCGCGGTCGACCAGGCCGGCATTGGCGATCAGCTCCGACAGCACCATCGCCACGGTCTGGAGCGCTTCGATCTCGATTTCGTCATAGGCGCGCGGCTCCGCATGCTGAACGGCGAGAACGCCGACGGCCCGCTCGCGCCGGACGATCGGAACGCCGGCAAAGCTGTGGAACAGCTCCTCCCCGGTCTCCCGCCGATAGGCGAATTCGGGATGGCTGGCCGCCTCGGCGAGGTTCAAGACCGCCACGTGCTTGGCGATGGTTCCGACCAGGCCTTCGCCCATCGCCAGCTTGGTAACGTGAACTGCGCTCTGGTTGAGACCGACGGTGGCAAAGAGTTCCAGCACACCGTCGCGCAACAGATAGATTGAGCAGACCTCGCTCGCCATCGCCTCGGCGATGATCTTGACGACCTTGTTCAGCTTCGCCTGGGCGCTGGCCTTCGAAGCCATCACGTCATGCAGACCGGTCAGAATCTCGCGGGCGGACGTGACGGAGGTCGTTGGCATGGCGTTGGGCTATCAGAAAGACTTCGGCTTTCGTAGCCCAGTTTACGGCGCGGCCACGATCGACGAAGCAGGCATTCGGTTCGACGGAATGGCTGGTGATGCACCGCAACATAAGCTAGCCGGCCGGCGCGGCGGGGCACCGACCGCGTGTTCAACAGCGGTACGAAGAGAGAATTGCATGCAATTTGGGAAGTTTGCGAGCGCGGCGCTTGCCGCCGCGCTGCTGTTCAGCGTGGGCCCGGCCGATGCTCAGCTTGGGGGCTTGGGGAGGACCCTCGGCAAGGCAGGGGAGCGGATCGGCGTTGGAAATATTTTCGGCGGCCGGGCGCCCATCACGACGAGCCTCGATGATGCTCGCTGGGGCGATGCATCGCGGGACCAGTTCACTCCGCGCGAGACCGCGCGATCGCTCTTGACCCTTCAGCGCACGCCTAACGGAGGATTCGTCCTTCAGCCGGGCTATTACGAGATGCACGCGCAGAGCTATTGCCTGAAGGCGGGCACTCACGGTCCCGGCGGCGGCGACGGCTATCTTTATGCGCCGCCGATCGGCCCGGCCGAAGACGCGGTCGTGACGATCCTTCGCAATTCGGTGAATCGCCCGGAAATCCCGCAGAGCCGGATCCAGACTCTGCTTTGGGCGATCATTGCCCGCGCCAAGTTCGAGGACCTGTCCGCCGAGCACAAGGCGACCGCGGCCCAGCTACTGAGTCCGCGTCAGCTCGCGTCGCTCAACCGGAACGCCCTCGACGTCGTGACCGGACCGCTGCTTCAGCGGGCAATCGGCGATCTTCCGGCGCCGCTCAGAGCCGTCGCGCAAGCCGAGGCGCAGCTGCGTCAGATGCTGACCACTCCAGGAGCGAGCTTCGAGGAGATGGAGCAAGTGGCCGTTCTCGCCGGAATGGCGCCGCGCGGCGAAGGCAGCCAGGACGTGCCGTCCGGCCGCTGGAGCCTTCATCCGGACGGCTATCATGTCCGCTACCTGCCGCAGGGCTACAGCCACACCCTGGTCCAGATCTGGGTTCCCCAGGACAGTTCCGCGGTGGGCAGGGAGTTCGACCCGGCAACGCATATCGCGGTGCCTGGCAATACCAGCCGCCAGCGGCTCGCCCAATCCGCGCGGGTCTACGCGAACAACTGACCCGCCCCGCTTCAGCAGGTCGAACTCGCCACAAAGACGAAGCACAGGGACGGCCGGAGTCGTCGCGCCGTCCCTGTGCGATTTCCCGGAAGCGGCTCGCCGGGAAGTCGCCAATGGCGAGGCTTCGGACCTTGCTGGAAGCGTGGAGAGCGAAATGGCTGAGCTTGGAATAGCGGACCCGCAGCAGATTCAAGAGTGCAGCGAGCGTCGCTCCAGGGCCTGAGCGGCTTCGTCGACGATCTGCCGGACTATCTCGCCCACCGACTGTTCTTCCTTCACCATTCCGACCGACTGACCTGCCATCACCGATCCGGTCTCGACATCTCCGTCGATCACGGCTCGGCGCAGCGCCCCTGCCCAATAATGTTCGATCTGGAGCTGGGCCTCCGCCATTTCCACCTCGCCGCGATCGAGCAGGTCGGCGACTTCGCGCTGCTTGGCGGCGAAGGCTTCCATTTCGCGGTTCTTCAGCGCGCGGACCGGGATGACGGGAAGCCGAGGATCGATCTGGACGCTCGTCACGGCGTCGCGCGCCGAAGCGCGAATGAAGGCCTTCTTGAAGTTGGGATGGGCGATGCATTCGTGCGAACAGACGAAGCGCGTTCCCAGCTGGACGCCGACCGCCCCCATTTCGAGATAGCCGGCGACGAGTCCGCCATGGCCGATCCCGCCGGCGACGAATATCGGTACGTCGGCGGCCAAAGGCGGCAATATCTCCTGAGCGAGCACCGACGTCGAGACCGGACCGATGTGACCGCCAGCCTCCATGCCTTCGATCACCAGGGCGTCCACGCCCGAGCGAACCAGCTTCTTCGCGAGGGCCAGAGCGGGGGCGAAACAGATCAGCTTCGCGCCGCTGCCCTTGATTCGCTCGATCGCTCCGCCCGGGGGGAGCCCGCCGGCCAGAACGACATGGCCGACCTGATGCTTCGCACATGTCTCGATCAGCTCGTTGAGCTGCGGGTGCATGGTGATGAGATTGACTCCGAAGGGCCGGGTCGTTCGTTTTTTCGTCTCCGCGATTTCGATGTCGAGCAGGTCCGCGGTCATGGCTCCGCAGGCGATGACGCCGAAGCCGCCGGCGTTGGATATGGCGGAAACGAGGTTGCGCTCCGAAATCCAGCTCATCGCTCCGCCCAGGATGGCGACGTCGCAGCCAAGAAAGTCGGTGCCGCGCTTCATCAGTCGCTTGAGACGATGATGGCCGACATTGCTCGTCATGTCGTTCACGCTTGATCCTCCGCATCGAGGCCGTAGGCGGTGTGAAGGACACGGACGGCAAGCTCGGTATATTCCTCGGGGATCAGCACCGACACCTTGATCTCCGATGTCGTGATCGCGAGGATGTTGATTCCCCGATCGGCGAGGGTCTGGAACATCTGGGCCGCAATGCCGGCATTCGATCGCATCCCGACCCCGACTGCGCTGACTTTCACGACATGGGTCTCGGTGAGTATGTCCGCAAAGCCGATCTGGTCCTGAACCTTGCGGAGTTCGGCAACGCTGTGGGCAAGCGCGGCGGTAGGAACGGTAAAGGTCAACACGCTCTCCTGACCGCGTCGGGGAACGCTCTGGACGATCATGTCGACATTGATGTTGGCCGCGGCGAGAGGCGCGAAGATCGCAGCGACGGTGCCTGGCCGGTCGGGCAGGTCCGTCAGCGTAACCATGGCTTCATTCTTGTCGTGGGCGATGCCGGTGATGACGTTCCGTTCCATTGACTCATCCTCAAGGGCGTTGTCGCCCACGATCAGGGTGCCGGGCTTGTCCTCGAAGGAGGAGAGGACCTGGAGCGGCATGTTGTAGCGCATTGCCAGACCGACCGATCGGGTCTGCAATACCTTTGCGCCGACGGAGGCCAGCTCGAGCATTTCTTCATAGGTGACGAGACCGAGCTTGCGGGCGCGGGGAACAATTCGCGGATCGGTCGTGTAAACTCCGTCGACATCGGTGTAGATGTCGCACCGGTCGGCGTTGAGCGCGGCTGCAAGCGCCACCGCCGAAGTGTCGGAGCCGCCGCGCCCGAGGGTCGCGAGGTCGCCTTCCTGGGTGACACCCTGGAAGCCGGGAATGACGGCGATCCCGCCTGAGGCGAAGACTCGCTCCAGTACGTCGGCATCGATATGGTCGATGAGGGCGGCGGCATGACCGCTGGCGCGGATGGGAAGCTGCCAGCCCATATAGGAGCGGGCGTTCATTCCCATGCCCTGAAGGGTGATGGCGAGAAGTCCGCTGGTCACCTGCTCGCCGCTGGCGACCACCACGTCATATTCGCGTGGGTCATAGAGCGACGCGGCTTCGCGGCAGAGCTGGACGAGCCGATCGGTTTCTCCGGCCATGGCCGACACAACCACGGCGATCTGATGGCCACGCTCGGACTCGCGCCTCACCAGCCCGGCGACATGACGGATCCGCTCGATCCCGGCCATCGAGGTTCCACCGAATTTCATGACGATGCGGGCCATGCGGGGCGCTTAAGGAGGGGCAGGGCGCAAGGCAAGGCGAGGCAGTGTGGGAAGTCCGCGACCGGGACCAGCCGGGGCCGGACGCTCTTTTCCTCCTCGAGCATTGAGTGCAAGAGGATCCGGCCATGGCGACTCACAGCACAATCGATCCCGCGCAGGCGGAGCATTTCGGGCGTTTGGCGGCAGACTGGTGGAACCCGAAGGGCAGCTCGGCGATGCTTCACCGGCTCAATCCGGTCCGCCTTGCTTATATCCGGGACCGGATCAACCAGCATTGGCGACTGGACGAACATGATCTCAGGCCGCTTGCCGGCCGGCTCGCGGCCGACATGGGGTGCGGTGCCGGCCTGCTCGCCGAACCGCTGGCGCGTTTGGGAGCGAAGGTCACCGCGGTGGATGCCGCTTTCGAGAATGTGGAAGCGGCTCGAGTCCATGCGCTCGGGCAGGGGCTGGACATCGACTACCGCGTCGGCGGCGTCGAGGCTCTCGACGGTCGCTTCGATCTCGTCACCTCGCTCGAGGTGATCGAGCATGTCGCCGACGTTCGGGCTTTCGTCGCCGGCCTTGCCGAATCGCTCGCCGACGACGGGCTGCTCATCCTGTCGACTCCCAATCGCACCGCCTGGTCGCGACTGCTCATGATCACGATCGGCGAGGGGCTGGGCCAGATCCCGCAAGGGACTCATGAATGGGACAAGTTTCTCTGTCCCGAAGAGCTTTGCGCCTTGCTCCAGAATTCGGGGCTCACGGCCGTCGATGTGACGGGGCTGGGCTGGAGCGTGAGCCGCGGTTTCTGTCTGACCGACGATACCTCGCTCAATTATCTGGTGACGGTGAAGCGCGCCTAGTCGCGACGCTCCCGGCTGAGCCGGTTCATCAGGATTGCGGCGCGCTGCGCGGAGCGCACGAGACTGTCGAGCTCTATCCACTCTCCGGGGGCGTGCGTGTTGCCGCCGGCAACGCCCAGGCCAGCCAGAGTGTCGACGTCGCCGGCAACGAAGCTCGAGTCGGCGGCGCCGCGACGGGAGGGATCATATTCCGGCATTTCGGCAAGCCCCAAATCGCGATTTACGCGGTTGAGCCGCGCCAGCAGCTGCCGATTCCCTTCGGTGGGCGCCATTGCCGGATAGCCGTCGTCGGCGAAGACGAGCTCGGCTTCGGTGCGCGGCAGATGCTGGGCGACAATCTCCTGCATTCGCGTCCGGATCCTCTGCTCCTGCTCCGCCGAAAGGGTGCGGATGTCGCCGCGAGCCACGGCAGTCTCGGCCACGATATTGGTCTTGCCCGTGGCCGTGACGGTGAGGCCCTGATCGTCCATGGTGGCGGGAGTGCCGCCCCCGATCACGCCGACATTGTAGGTGAGATTGGGCTCGGGCAGTTCCCGGCGAAAGGCATCGAGGATCCGTGCCATCTCGTAGATGGCTCCGTAGCCAAGCCCCGGCGAGAAGATGCCGCTTGAGTGACCCGACCGACCGCTGGTCCGCAACGTCCAGCTCGTCGAACTGCGCCGCGCCACCGTTCCATAGTCGCGGCCGCCGTCGCGGGCGAGATTCTCGAATTCTAGCGCGTAGTCGGCTTCCCGTCCGGCTTCGATCAGGTCGCGGCGCGCCACGGCAAGCGGCGAGCCCGGTCGTTCTTCATCCCCCGTGAGGACGACCGTGACGTTCATTCCCGCGAGGGCTCCGGATTGGTGGAGCGCCCGGAGCGCGGCGACGATGACGGCGATGCCGCCCTTGTCGTCCCCGATGCCCGGTCCGACGGCGCGGTTTCCTTCGCGAATGAAACGCTGGAAGGGACTGTCCGGCTCGAAAACCGTGTCGAGGTGGCCGATCAAAAGCAGGTGTCGCCCGCCGCGGGCCCGATTCGTGGCAATCAGATGCCCAGCCCGCCCGGTTTCAGCCATGTCGACCCAGCGAACCTGCATTCCCAGCGATTCGAATTCTGGCCGTAGCAGGTCGCCGACCGCGCGCACGCCTTCGAGGTTCAGGGTGCCGCTATTCTGGTTGACCATCCGCTCGAGCAGCTCGACCGTGCGCTCCCGCTCCCGCTCGACGATTTCCGCCATTCGTCGTTCGGCGGGTGTAAGCTGGGCCTGGGCGGCGGCGGGGAGAACAAGGAGCAGTCCGAGAAGGAGCAGGAGCTTCATGCCCCATCCTTATTCGGTTCCCCGCGTTTGGGCTACAGGCCGTGCAAGCCGCTGAACCGACTTGCCGAGTGCGCGTTTCCCCTGCCGAAAGGAGCAGATATATGGGCAACAAGCATCCGGAGCCGAACGACCAGCCGGCTGAGCTTCCTGACGATCTCGACGAGAATCCGGGCATTGGCCAAAGCAAGGGCCTGTTCGCTCGCGACGAGGGCAAGGACGCGGACCTGATCGAGGGCGAGAATACGGTCGAAGGCGACCGGGAAAATGATGCCGGCCTAGGCCAGAGCGCCGACTCGGGTCTTGGCCGAACCAATCGCTAGGCAAGGGCTGGAACCGACTCGCTGAGTGCGCCGTCACCTGAGGCACCGCGGCTTGGGACGATGCGCTGCCGAACGACGGCTTCAACATCAGCGGCTGATGCCGCCCTGCTTGAGGATGGCGAATCGCGCCGGCGCTGAGCATGCAACCGGCGCTCCCGCCGGACATTGTTCCCGGACCACTTGAGGAGAGGGCGATGCGGTTCGGGGGTCGGCGTACCAGCGACAATGTCGAAAGCCAGCGGGGCGGCTTCGGCGGTGGAGGGTTCGGCGGTGGACTTCTGCTCGGGCTCGTGTTCAGCCGTTTCGGATTCGGCGGGGTCGTCGTTCTTGTGCTCATCATGTTCGTGATGGGAGGCGACCCGCTGGGACTTTCCGGAGGCGGGCAGCAGCTTGTCGCGCCACATCAGGCCAGCCGACCGTCAGGATCGGCGACGTCGGTGTGCCAGTCGGACCCGGTTACCCGATTCTCCTGCCAGGTGCTCGCATCGACCGAGGACCAGTGGAGTCGAGTCTTCGCCGACGCCGGTGGGCGTTACCGAGCGCCGCGCCTGATATTCTATGACGGCTTCGGACGGTCCGGTTGCGGTTCGGCCCAATCCGCGATGGGACCGTTCTACTGCCCCTCGGACCAGGGGATCTATCTCGATACCACCTTCTTCCAAGAACTGGCTCAGCGACACGGCGCCCCCGGCGATTTCGCTCAGGCCTATGTCATCGCTCATGAAGTCGGCCATCACGTCCAGACCGTTACCGGTACGGCCGACTCGATCAGGCGAGCGCAGGCGCGCCTGAGCGAGGCGGAGGCCAACGCCCTGCAGGTGAGGATGGAACTGCAGGCGGATTGCTATGCCGGCGTTTGGGCGTCGCTCGAGCGCGGCGCTCTGGAAGCGGGCGACCTGGAGGAGGGAATGACCGCCGCCGCGGCCATTGGCGACGATAGGCTGCAACGAGCGGCTCAGGGCCGGGTCGTGCCCGAAAGCTTCACTCACGGCACTTCCGCTCAGCGTCAGCAGGCGCTGATGCGGGGGTATCGAGGCGGCTCGCCGCAGGCCTGCGAATCCTATACCTCCGGCATCTGACCGCCTGTTCGTCGCGAGGGGAGTGGAAGCGTTACCGCAATTTCGGGAGGTGTCATGCCCCATGATGGGACGGAGTTCGCCGGGAACCGGCGAAGCGACGGAGCGTTCGACGTGCGAAGACACGGCGACGGGGGACTTCATGTCAGCAGAGAAGTCGGGTGAGCGGCTCGGCCGTGGTGGGAACGGCGTCCAGACTTTGACGAGCCTCGTTGCGGAATGAGCGACACCCGAAGCTTGCTCAACCAGGTGAACCGGACTTCCAGCCTCAGCTTCCTTGAAGGTGGCGGCGAGATGGGCGCGCTGATCCGCGCGCACGACTGGAGCCGAACCGCGCTCGGCCGGCCGGAGAACTGGCCGCAGAGCCTGAAGACCGCGATCCGGATCATGCTCACGTCGCGCCAGCCGATCTGGATTGGCTGGGGCGAGGAGCTGATCTACCTCTACAACGATCCCTATCAGTCGATCATCGGCGGCAAGCATCCCTGGGCGCTTGGCCGGCCCACATCCGAGGTCTGGCGGGAAATCTGGCCCGACATCGGCCCGCTGCTGGCGACCGCGATGGGCGGTAGCGAGGGAACTTATGTCGAGGAACAGCTCCTGATCATGGAGCGCAACGGCTATCCGGAAGAGACCTACTATACCTTTTCCTACAGCCCGATCCCCGACGACGACGGAGCGCCGGGCGGGATCATCTGCGCGAATACGGACGACACTCAGCGGGTCATCGGCGAGCGCCAGCTCGCCCTGCTTCGCGAGCTTGCCGCTGAAACTGTTGATGCGCGGAGCTGGCGCGATGCCTGCGCCCGAAGCGTCCGCGCGCTAGCCAGCGACGCCAAGGATCTCACCTTCGCCCTCCTTTATACCGCCGCCCCCGGCGAAGAGGTGCTGACTTTGAGCGGGACTGCCGGCCTGGAGCCCGATCATGACGCGGTCCCGGCGACAATTGCCCTTGACGGGATCGAGCCTTGGCCGGTGCGCGAGGCTCTGGCCCAGCCGGAGCCGCAACTGGTCGGCAATCTCGGCGCTCGCTTCGGCGCCGCGCTGCCGACCCATGCCTGGGACCGACCGAGCGAGACTGCCGCCGTGCTTGCCATCGCTCCGTCAGGCGAAACCGGTCGCTGCGGAGTGCTGGTGGTAGGGCTCAATCCCTATCGCCTCTTCGATGACGAGTATCAGGGTTTCCTGAAGCTGGTCGGCGGCCAGATCGCCGCCGCAATCGCCAATGCCGACGCTTATGAAGAGGAGCGGCGGCGAGCCGAAGCTCTTGCGGAGCTGGATCGCGCCAAGACAACCTTTTTCTCCAATGTCAGTCACGAGTTTCGGACCCCGTTGACGCTGATGCTCGGTCCGCTGGAGGAGATACTGGCCGGCGAGAGCAACCCCGACGCCATGCTGGCGCAGGTTGCCCTGGCGCATCGCAACGGCACCCGTTTGTTGCGGTTGGTGAACAGCCTTCTGGACTTCTCCCGAATCGAGGCCGGAAGGGTGCGGGCCGTCTATGAGCCGACCGACCTTGCGGGGTTCAGCGCCGAAATCGCTTCCAGCTTCCGATCGGCCGTTGAAAAGGCTGGACTGTCGCTGGAGATCGACTGCGACGAACTCCCGCAGCCCGTTTTCATAGATCGCGACATGTGGGAGAAGGTCCTTCTCAACCTGCTCTCCAACGCCTTCAAGTTTACGTTCGAGGGGAAGATTTCCGTGGCTGTTTCGGCTGGGCCGGACGGTCGTTCAGCCCTGGTGCGGGTTCGCGACACCGGCATCGGCATTCCCGAAAGCGAGATGCCGAAGCTGTTCGAGCGCTTCCACCGGGTGGAAGGGGCGCGAGGGCGCAGCTTCGAGGGCAGCGGCATCGGCCTCGCCCTCGTTCTCGAACTGGTGAAGCTGCATGGCGGCGAGATTGTCGCCGAGAGCGCTCCGGGACAGGGAACCAGCTTCACGATCTCGATCCCGTTCGGCCGGGGTCACCTGCCGGCCGACCATGTCCGTCAAGATGTGGACTCGGCCAGTCCGAGCGGCATTCGAGCGCATGAATATGTCGACGAAGCGTTGCGCTGGTTGCCGGAGGCGGTTCCACAGCTCGAAGCCGCCGGCGAGCTCTCGATAGCGGGGCTCGGCGCCGTGACCGAGGTGGCGGGCCGACCAGGCGCCGGAAAGCGGCTAGTGCTGGCCGACGACAATGCCGACATGCGCGCCTATGTCGCGCGCCTCCTGGAAGCGCAGGGCTATGTCGTCGAGACGGTAGAGGACGGCCATTCCGCGCTTGCCGCTGCCCGTTCTGCGCCGCCGGACCTTCTGCTTACCGACGTGATGATGCCGGGGCTGGACGGGTTTGGTCTGCTTCGCGCGATCCGTTCGGATCCGACGCTTGCGAGCGTTCCGGTGATCATGCTCTCCGCGCGAGCCGGCGAGGAAGCCAAGATCGAGGGACTGGATGCTGGCGCCGACGATTATCTGATCAAGCCCTTCGCGGCTCGCGAGCTGATCGCGCGGGTCAATGCCAACATTCAGATGGCGGAGGTCAGGCGCGAGGCCAATCGGGCCATCTTCCTGAGTGAGCAGCGTTATCTGATGACCCAGGACCGGTTGTCGCTGGCGCTTTCCACGGGCCGCGTCGCGGTGTTCGAATGGAATGTCGACGAGGATCGGCTGGCTATCCAGGGGCCGCTCGTCGAGATCTTTGGAGTGGCGGCCGACGCTGCCGAGACAGGCCTTCCCCTGGAGATGTTTGTCAGCGGGATCCATCCCGACGACGTCGAGCGGGTGCTTGCCGCCGTCAACCGTTCGATCGAGACGGGCGAGGATTACGAGGCGGAATATCGTACGCTTGGCAGCGGCCGCGAGCGTGTCGTGCTCGCGCGCGGTCGGGTCGATCGCGATGCCAATGGCCGAAAGAGAATGGCGGGTGTCGTCATCGACATTACCCAGGAGCGCGCCGCGACCCGCGCCCTCGAACAGAAGCAGGCCGAGCTTCGAGCACTCAATGCGGGACTGGAGGAGCGGGTCGCTAGCGAAGTAAGCGAGCGGTTGAGAGCGGAAGAAGCGCTGAGACAGGCCCAGAAAATGGAAGCAGTCGGCCAGTTGACCGGCGGCGTTGCCCACGACTTCAACAATCTTCTGACCGTCATCATGGGCGGGCTGGAAACGATTAGACGAAGCAAGCCCGACGAAGAGCGCCGGATCCGCCGAGCGCTCGACATGGCGATGCACGGAGCTGAACGCGCCGCCAGCCTGACGGAAAGGCTGCTCGCTTTCTCCCGCCGGCAGCCGCTCGATCCCAAACCGCTCGACCTTAACGCGCTGGTCCGGGACATGACCGAGCTGCTCCACCGGACGCTTGGCGAGCAGGTCGAACTCGAAGGCGTGCTTGCCCCCCGGCTGTGGACCATCGAAGCCGACCGCAATCAGCTGGAAAACGCGATTCTCAATCTTGCGCTGAACGCGCGCGACGCCATGCCGGAAGGCGGCAAGCTGACCATCGAAACGGCGAACACGGCGCTCGACGAGAATTACGCCGCCACGGACAGTGAAGTCATTCCCGGGCAATATGTCGCGATCTGCGTCAGCGACACCGGCTCGGGCATGTCCAAGGAAACTCTCGCTCGGGTCTTCGAACCCTTTTTCACGACCAAGGAAGTTGGCCGCGGAACGGGGCTTGGAATGTCGATGGTGTACGGCTTCGTGAAGCAGTCCGGCGGACACGTCACCATCTACAGCGAGGAAGGTCAGGGCACGACCGTCAAGATGTATTTCCCGCGCTACTTCGGAGACTCGCACTTCGCGCGATCTCAGGAGGAGACGTCGGTGCCGGGCGCAAGCGAGGGAGAAGTGATTCTGCTGGTCGAGGATAATGACGATGTCCGGGATTTTAGCGGAATGGTTCTTCGCGAACTTGGATATCAGGTGGTCGAGGCTTCGGATGCGGACTCGGCTCTCGACTTGATTCGTGGCGACCAGCGCATCGATCTGCTGTTCACCGACGTCGTTCTCCCGGGCAAAAGCGGGCGGGTGCTCGCCGACGAGGCGGTCCGGATCCGGCCGGGGCTGAAGGTGCTCTTCACCACCGGCTATTCGCGCAACGCCATCATCCATCACGGCCGACTTGATCCGGGAGTCCAGCTGATTTCCAAGCCTTTCACGCTCGAACAGCTGGCACTGAGGGTGCGCAGCCTTCTTGACGCGGCGGAGATTGAAGTCCCTGTGCCGCACCAGTCGAACTAGCCGTCGGCGGCTCTTCGAAGGCCCACTCGAAGCGCGCTGGACGGTGCAATCTGCCGGCCCTCCTTGGCCTGGTGTGGCCGCTTCGATCGGTTCAGCGAAACCGTCGCAAACTTGAACTCGGCGTCGGATGGCCCCAAGGCATGAGCATGCTCGACTTCGGATTCCTGATCGCAGCTGCCGGCGCCCAGGCAGCGGCATCACCGGTGGAGGCGGACAGCCCGGCTGCCGCTGTCCTCCCGCCGGGGGTGCGAGCGGTGATCGAGGAGGCGATCGCAAGCGATGATCCGGCTGCTGTAGAGATGGTCGCCCGCTTCGTTGCTCGAGCGCATCCCGCCGCCGCCGAAGAGATCAACCGGCTCACCCAGGCGTTCAGTGCGGCTCGAGCCTCACGTCAGGCCGAGCAGGCCGCCCGGCAGCAAGCGCGCCTGGCCGAGGCTGGCCTGTTCGACAATTGGCGGGGCGATCTGGAACTGGGCGCGTCGCGCACCACGGGCGACGCCAGCAGCTTCGGCCTGTTCGGAACCGTTTCGGCCAGTCGATCGGGCATCGACTGGACTCACCGGCTGACTGGTCGGGCCGAAGTTCAGGAAACGGACGGACGGCGAACGATCGAGCGCTTCTCCGCCGAGTGGCAACCGCGGCTGGCGCTCAGTCGGCAGGTCTACGGCTTTGGGATCGCACAATTCGAGCGCGATCCCTTTGTCGGTTATCGCAGCCGCTATTCGGCCGGTCTGGGCGCGGGCTATTTGCTGGTCAACGCCAATGCGTTGCGCCTGGAACTGGAGGGCGGCGCAGTATTGCGCCTCACGGATTTCCTCGACGGTTCGAAGCGCGAGAATGTCGCCGGACGGGCCTCGCTCGATGCGAGCTGGAAACTGAACTCCGCCCTTGAGCTCAAGCAGACCGGTTCGCTGTTCGTTGACGGCGGCAGCAGCAATGCGCGAGCGACGACTGCACTCGACGCGGCGCTGTTCGGTCCGCTGCGGCTTCGAATGTCGTACGAACTGAGGTTCGACCGCGATCCCCTGCGAGGGGTCGATTCTTCCGGAACCACAAGCCGAGCGACGGTCGTCTACGCTTTCTGAGCAAGGCTGATCCTTGACGAACCCTTTCCCGCTCCGGAAACCGAAGCCGGCTCGATCAGGCCCTGCGACGACCGTGTTTTCCCCCAAGTCCTGGTACTCTGCCTTAACCTGTTCATTCTACGAATTTTCCAACGAGCGGAAGATCCGTCGTTGGAGGAAGCGTGGCGGCAGAACCTGGAGCGCGGTATCGGCGCGGTCGCGCCTTTAGGAAGCTGCGTAGGCAGGCGAAGCCCTGCGCGCCCGCCGACGCTTCGGCGACCCTCCTTGCCGAGGCGGAAGACCGCGCTCAACGCTCGGAAGAAGCGCTCCGGGAGATTCGCCGTCAGTTCCTCTACCTGATCAACAACGTCCCGGGAGTGGTCTATCGCTGCGAGGCAGCGGCACCGTGGCGGATGCTGTTCATCGGCAAGCGCGTCGAAGACCTTACCGGATATCGACGAGAGACGTTCGAGGAGGCCGGCGGTTGGGCAGCGATCATTCATCCTGAAGATCTGCCCAGAGTCAGGGAGGCGGTGGAGAAAGCCGTTGCCGGGTCCGGAGAATATTCGATCGTCTATCGGATCACTCATCGCTGCGGCGACAAGCGCTGGATCCGGGAGCAGGCCCATGTCCACCAGGTTGCTGGCGGCGGCCCAGTCTATATTGATGGCTTCATCGACGATCTCACCGCGGTGCGGCACCTCGAGGAGGCAACGCGCTCTGCCGAAGCGGCAGCCCAGGAGCGCTCAGCCATGCTCGCGACGGTGCTGGAGAGCACTTCCGAATGCGTTTATTCGCTCGATCGGAACTGGAGGCTCACCTACCTCAATCGGCGCGCGCGCGAATATTTTGGCGATAAGGACCTGATTGGCCGATCGATCCTCAGCCTTTTCCCTGACGGACGCGAGTCCGACTTCCGTCAATTGTTCGAGCAGGCGATGAAGGGAGGGGAATCAGCTTGGGTCGAGGGTTATCTGGAATCCCACAAGAGCTGGTATGAGCTTCAAGTCACACCGGCGCCCGACGGGATCACCGTCTTCTTCCGCGACGTCACCCAGCGCAAGAAGCTCGAGGCGGCGGAAAAGGCCGCTGCTTCGCGGTGGCGATCGACGCTCGACATCATCCCGCAGATGGTCTGGTCCATACCCGGAAACGGCCGCCAGCCCGATTACTATAACGGCCGCTGGTACGAATTTACGGGTCTTCCGGAGGGCTCGACGGCGAGCGGCGAATGGGACGAGATCGTTCACCCCGAAGACCGGCAGGCCTCCATCGATGCCTGGAAGCGGTCCCGCGCCAGCGGTGAACCCTATGAGGCCGAGTTCCGGGTCCGCCATCGCAGCGGCACCTATCGCTGGGTGGTCTGCAACGCGCGTGCCGAGAAGGACTCAGCAGGCCATGTGATCCGCTGGTACGGGACTGTCACGGACATTCACGAGCGATATGTCCAGCAGGAGGAGCTGAGGCGGAGCGAGGCGCGTGGGAGAGCGATCCTGCACTCCATTCCGCAGGTCATCTGGTCGGCCGGGCCGGACGGCAGCGTGGATTTCATCAGCAACCAGTGGAAGAACTTCTACGGCGGTGAGTCGACGAGGCTGATGGCGGGTGAATGGCTGTCGATGCTCCATCCCGACGACGTGGAGCCGACCCTTCGCCAGTGGGGCCGCTGTCTCGTCGAAGGCACGAATTATGAAGCCGAGGTCCGGTTTCAGCTCTGCCCGGGCGACTATCGCTGGACCCTGGTTCGCGGGATCCCCGAACGGAACCAGGATGGCGATATCGTCCGCTGGTACGGCACCTGCACCGACATCGACGACAGAGTTCGCGCCGAGCGGCAGCGCGACCAAATCGAGCAGCTTTATCGCGGCATCGTCCAGGCGAGTCCCGACTGCGTGTCGGTGCTCGACCTCGAGGCGCAGGTCCTGTTCGTCAACGACGCAACGGTCCGGGCCTATGGAGTTGCGAGCGCGGACGATCTTGTCGGGCAGCGCTGGGGAAGCGCATTCAATAGGAGCGAACGAATCCAGGCCGAAGCCGCGCTGGAGGTGGCTCAGAATGGCGGCGTTGGCCGCTTGGTCCTTCGTGGGACTCCGAGCCGGAACCGGTGGTTCGACGTCGTGGTCGCGCCGATCCTCGGCTCCGCCGGCAAGCCGATCAACTATGTCGTCATTTCGCGCGACTTCACCGAACAGAAGCAGGCCGAGGACCTTGCCCAGTGGGCGGCCAACCACGATCCGCTGACCCAGCTTCCGAACCGCTTTCTGCTCCAGAAGAAGCTGGAGGAAGAGATCGGCCGGGCCGAGCATTCGGGCGGGGGCTTTGCCCTGCTGATGCTCGACGTCGATTATCTGAAGCGGGTCAATGACGCGATCGGCCATGACGCGGGAGATGCGTTGCTGTGCGAGTTTGCGCGCCGGCTGAAAGGCGCTCTTCGCCCCGACGACACCATCGCTCGTCTCGGCGGAGACGAGTTCGCGATGATCCTTCCGGGAGCGGAGAATGCCGAAGCCGTGGCCTCGACCGTGGCGGCCATCATGAGCGCGCTGGCTGAACCTTTCTCGTTCAGCGGCCGACTGCTCGAATGCCGCGCGAGCATCGGTGCGACGCTTTTCGGTCTGCATGGCCGGTGCAAGGCCGACCTGCTCAAGAATGCGGACGTCGCACTCTACTCCGCCAAGGCTTCGGGGCGAGGGGGGTACAAGATCTTCCGTCCGTCGATGCGCGAGGAGATGCAGAAGCGCACATCGATGCTCAACCTCGCCAGGGACGCGGTCCGAAAGGACGCGATCCTCCCACACTACCAGGCCAAGGTCGACCTGGGGCAAGGCAAGGTTTTCGGATTCGAAGCGCTGCTGCGCTGGCGCGACTTTTCGGGCGAGCTTCGGATGCCGGCCTCAATCTCGGCCGCCTTCGAGGATATGAGCGTGGCCGCGGAAATCAGCGATCGAATGATCGGCCGGGTGATCGAAGATGTGATCCGCTGGAGGGAAGCGGATCTTCCGTTCGGCCATGTCGCCATCAACGTCGCCGCCGCCGAGCTGAGGCGCGGCGACTTCGTCGACCGGCTGCTGGAACGCCTCCACGGCGCCAACATTCCCCCTTCGGCGCTGCAACTGGAAGTGACCGAGACGGTGTTCCTGGGACGGGGAGCCGAATATGTGGAGCAAGCCCTTCGAGCGCTGAGCTCGGCCGGCCTCAAGATCGCCTTGGACGATTTCGGAACCGGCTATGCTTCGCTTTCCCACCTCAACCAGTTTCCGGTCGACTTCATCAAGATCGACCGGTCCTTCGTCCAGTCGATCGGGAGGCCAGGCGGCGGTGCGGCGATCGTCGATGCGGTGCTCGGTCTTGGGAGGAGCCTCGGGATCGGCGTGGTGGCGGAAGGTATCGAGACCCTCCAGCAGCACGATTATCTCGTCGCCCGCGGCTGTCGTTACGCCCAAGGCTTCCTTTACAGCCGGGCCGTCGCGGCAGAGGATGTGCCAAAAGCAGTCAAGGCGCTGAGTTCGGGCCGTTGCCGGGCTCCATCACTGGCCGCATAACCACGATCGAGTTCAGCGCTCCCCCGATCCGCCAAGCGCTTGGGCAATGGCGGCAAGGAGTTGATGAGGCCGGTAGGGCTTCTGGATCGTCGGAATGTGGCGATAGGCTTCGTCCAGCCCGTCCCGACCATAGCCGGTGACAAACAGGAAAGGGACGCCTCGGGCACGAAGAGTCTCGGCGATGGGATAGCTCCGAGCAGAGCCAAGATTTACATCGAGGACGCCGACCTCGACGGTCTCGTCGGCGGCGAGAGCCAGCGCCTCGGCGAGCTGCATGGCCAAGATGACGTCGCAGCCCGCCTCGAGCAGGATATCCTCTGTCAGCGCCGCAACGAGGCTCTCATCCTCGACGAGCAGAACCCGGCAGCCGGCAAGAGAAAACGGTTGGTCAGTCATCTCACCCGACCGGGCCCGCCGAGTCTTCGAGCACCTGCTCAACGTTCCCACCGGGCGGGGGAAGCTCAAGCTCCATCGAGCAGACCAGTCCCGAGGGTCGGAAGTCGAGTTCGACCGTGCCGTTGAACTCCCTTGCGAACTGGCGTTCCAGAAGGCGCGAGCCAAAGCCTCTGTGAGCGGGCGGTGTCACCGGCGGTCCGCCCGCTTCCTCCCACCGCATCGAAAGCCGCCCATCATCGTCGCCGCCGCGGGCCGACCATATGACCCGCACCTTGCCTTCCGGCTTCGAGAGCGAACCATATTTCGCCGCGTTGATCGCAAGCTCGTGGAGGACCATCGAGAGCGAAACGACCATCTTCGGGGGCAGGGCTCGGTCTCTACCCTGAAGCTCGATCCGCTCCGGTGAAGCAAAGGGCGCGACCGCGGTCTGAACGACGGCGGCGAGGCTGGCGCCGGTCCATCCTTCGCGAGTGAGGACATCGTGGGCAGCCGAAAGCGCCGCCAGCCGACCTTGAAACGCGTCGCGGGCGGCGGTGTCCGCGCCTTTGAGCGACTGGTGGGCAATGGACTGGACGGCGGCGAGCGTGTTCTTCACCCGGTGGTTGAGTTCGGCAATGAGCAGCCGCTGCCGTTCCTGAGCGGCCTTTTCCTCGCTGATGTCCCGTACCTCGATGATCGTCCCGATCGTCTCGGAGCTCTCGTCCTGGATCGGGCTGGCGGTGAAGGCGACCGGGTAGAAGCTCCCGTCCCTGTGAACGAACACCTCTTCTCCCTGAACATGATTGTGCTCGGGAAAGGCGCGGTCGATTGCACATTCGGACAGCGGAAAGGGCCGTCCGTCGGGATAAGTGTGATGAATGATGTCGTGGAGCGGTCGGGAGATAGCGAGAATCTCGTCAAGCGAATAGCCGGTCAGCTGCTCAGCCGCCTTGTTCATGTAGATGCAATGCTGCCGATCATCCATCAGGAAGACCGAAACGGTCGCATTGTCGAGCACCGCCTGAAGTCGGCGCTCCGTGTCCTGGAGCTTCGCCGATCCGCTGCCTTCGTCTGCCTGCGCCATTCAATCTCCGAATCCGGTCGCGGCCCCCCGGAAGTCGCATAGGGACCGGGAGGCCATTGAGGCAACAAGCTGAGTTGATCGGTTTGCCGGAAGGGCAGGCTTTGTGCCATTCAGGGCCCGGTTCGCTGAACCTTTATCCGGACATGAACTTCGCCCGAAATGGCGGCGTTCCACGACTCGCCAAGCGGCTGCCTCAGTCCGTTTGCCGAACGGAAACCGATTGCCGCTGTCGCGTTGAGCCCGTCGATCCCACTCCGGCGCTCTTCCGCGTCGACTTCCTCGAGACCAAGAATTGACCAGTCCTTCGATCAGCACGGTCGCCAAACTCGCGCCGGCCTCCGGCAATCCACCCCGGCAGATCGTCCTGCTCCTGCACGGCTACGGCTCGCGCGGCAGCGATCTGATTTCGTTCGCGCCCCACTGGCGACGCTTCCTTCCCGATGCCCTGTTCATTGCCCCCGACGCTCCCGGCCAGGCGCTGCGCATGGGGCTCGGCTTCCACTGGTGGGAGCTGTCGAGCCTGACTGACCAGGCGCTTGCGGCGGGCGCCGAGCGTGCGGCCGGGACGCTGGATGCCTATGTCGACGAGCAGCTCGATCATTATGGTCTTTCGGAGGATCGTCTCGCTCTGGTCGGCTTCAGTCAGGGGACGATGATGGCGCTCCATGTCGGCCTTCGCCGCAAGCGACAGGTCGCGGGAATCGTCGGCTATTCTGGAATGGTCACGGGCGCGGCCCGCCTGGTCCATGAAATCGTGAGCCGGCCGCCCGTCCTGCTCGTCCACGGGTCCGCCGACCCGATCGTTCCTGTCGGAGCGATGCACCGTTCGAAGGCGGCGCTCGAGCGGTTGGGCCTGGAGGTCCAGGCGCATGTCTCGCCGGGTCTCGGCCACATGGTCGATCCCGACGGGCTACGGCTTGGCGGGGAGTTCGTCCGTCGGGTCCTCGTCGGCGATGACTGATCGCCGCAAAGGGGCAAGACTTCGGAAGCGAAAGCGCGAGCGCCCGTAAGGGGCGGAGCCCGGCCGCGCGGTCATTCGCAGCGCACGGTCGGCCGGTAGACCTGCATGGCGTTGGTACCGGAATTGCCGCCGAGAGTGATGCCGCCGCCCGGCAGGAAGATTCGCCCGCCGATCACGGCGCTGCCCTTCAGGCCGTGGACGGCGATGGGCAGGTCCGGAAGCCGCGTCCAGCGGTCGGTGCGGGGATCGTAAACATATGTGGTCGGCGTCAGTCCAAGCACGTGGCTGCGCTCGCCCTCGCCGCCGAAGACGAACATGCAGCCGGCATGGACTGCCCCGGTGATCCCGCCCCGCGGCGCCGGCAGCGGAGCGCCACGGCTCCAGCGACGGGTGGCGGGATCGTAGATTTCGACCACGTCGACGCGCTCGGCCATCGCAACGGGGCCAGTGCGGCCGCCGGCGACGATGATCCGGCCGTTGATCGCGACCATGGCGAGATGGTTGCGCTGGGTCGGAAGGTCAGGAAGCCTTTCCCAGCGGTCGGTGGCTGGGTCGTACACTTCGAAGGCGGAGCCGCCGGGCGGGCGGCCGCCGGCGACGTAGATCTTGCCGTCGACCACCGCCGAGCCGCCGCCGCTCCTCGGCGTCGGCATCGGCGCGCGCTGGACCCACCCGCCGATCGCCGGATCGTGCATCCAGACGTGGTTGACGAATATTTCCGGCCGCCCGGTGCTCGCGCCGTCAATCTCGCCCCCGATCACGTAGAGCCGGCCGTCGACCGCCTTGACCATCATGTGGTGGATCGGCTGGGGCAGGCGCGGCCCAAGCGACCAGCGGCTCGTCGCCGGATCGTAGATCTGGACGAGATTGGAAGGCAGACGGCCGGGGGGATAGCCGCCGAGCACCCAGATCTGGCCGTTCAGCTCTGCGATGGCATGCTCGGAGCGGGGGAGGGGCATGGCGGCGCCCAGGCTCCACCCGTCGAACTCCGGATAGGCGCCAACCGGTGCGCCGGTTGCAACTCGCGGGTTCCAGGTTTCGACGAGCTCGTTTTCCTGAACGGGGGTGGCCGGCTGTGGCGGCGGCCCAAGCTGTTGGGTAGCGGCCATGGCCGCAACCGGCAAACCCAGCGAAGCGATTGCGCCAGAAGTTCCCCAAACGAAGTCGGAAAGCCTGCTCATCACCCGTCTCCCAAGATTTCTCCCAGGCTGCCACAGCGGACGATTTGGGACCATAGGTCGGAAGTCATGGCCTCGCCTCTGTGTGCTAAAGCGAAGTTGGAGATGCGCCGATCGGTCGCGCTTGCTAAACTCGCAGCGACCAGGGAGGTCCTGATGCTGCTCAGCCTGCTCTTCACCGCGGCAATGCTGGCTCAGGACAGAGCTGCTGCTCAGGCACCGGCCGGGTCCGCCACTTCTCACTGCCGGGCGGACGAGGACCTGCTTTATTCCTGTCGGTTCGGCCGCCGGGTCGGGAGCGTCTGCGGTCGGCAAGGCGCCGTCCATTACCGCTTCGGGCCGCCGGGCCGCCCCGAGATCGACCTCGCCAGCGACGGCGGGTGGAACAATGTGCGCGTCGGTCAGGTCGTCGGGCAGGGAGGCGGACACCAGTCACACGTCCGCTTCAACCGCGGAAACGTGCACTATGTCGTCTTCCAGGGCGAAAATGGTTCGCTCGCGACCGATCCCGGTCGGACCTTTTCGGGCATTGCCGTGTTCGCCGGAGCCAACGGAGACCGCCAGATCGGCTATCACCAGTGTCCGGGTCGCCCGTCCGGTGTCCGCTCGTCGTGGGAGGAAAAGCTGATGCCGCATCTGCCTGCCAGCCTTCGGGGGCAGGTCCCTCGTGAACGGCCCGGAAGCCATTTCGACGCCTGGTACTGACGTGGCGAGCCGAACTGAGGCCGGTCCCCAGCCCGCGCGATCATGATGTGCAGCGAATTGCCGGGCGGTCGGCCAGTCAATAGTGTCGGCGCCAGTTCACAAGCTGGAGCGATCGAATATGCACAGAGGTTCCTGCCTTTGCGGCGCCGTCACCTTCGAGATCGAGGGCGAGCTCAAGGCGCCGGACGGCTGCCATTGCAGCCAATGTCGAAAGCAGTCGGGGCATTACTTTGCCTCGACCGACGTTCCCAGGTCTTTGCTGAAGGTAAGCGGAGAAGAGAGTATCGGCTGGTATCGATCTTCCGCCAAAGCGCGCCGAGGGTTCTGCTCGACTTGCGGTTCGACCTTGTTCTGGGATCCGATCGGCCGTGATTCGATAGCGATCGCGATGGGGGCGTTCGACGGCCCCACCAACACCCGCCTCGCCATTCACATCTACACGGCCGACAAGGGCGACTATTACGATATCGCCGACGGAGCGGAGCAGTTCGAACAGGCGCCGTCGCTCCCCCAGTGACCGGATGCGCTCCGGCCGAGCCCTGCTCTACTTTCCCGGCCGCTCCTGCCTTGGCGTGCGCTCGGGATCGGGGCCCTCCAGATCGCAGGCGAATGTTGCCCAGCCCGCGCTGCCCTCCGGCTGCGGAAGCCCCTGCTCGATGCCATCGGCGGGGTTGGGATCAAGGTGGTTGCCGTGGCGGTGGAGATGAGCCTTGGCCATCATCTGCGCGGAAACCGGCGCGGTCAGGAAGAGGAACAGGGTGATCAGCAATTCGTGCGCCGTATAGGTGCCCGTGGTCGCCGGCATGTAGATGGCGGAGGCAATCAGGCAGCTTCCCACGCCCAAGGTCGTCGCCTTGGTCGGGCCGTGAAGACGGGTCATCAGCGAGGGCAGGCGGACCAGACCCCAGGATCCGATGAGGGCGAAGGCACCGCCGAGGATCAACAGAGCCGAAACGATCAGTTCGACGACCAGCATGGGCTACTCCACGATGTCGCCGCGAAGGGTGAACTTGCAATAAGCCACGGTGCCGACGAAGCCGACCATGGCAAGCAGCAAGGCCGCTTCGAAATAGAGCGTCGTTGACTGGTGGATTCCGAAGAGAATGATCAGGGCGATAGAATTGATCACCATCGTGTCCAGTGCCAGGATTCGGTCGACCGGCGCCGGCCCCGCCAAAAGGCGATAGAGATTGAGCAGGACAGCCAGGCTGAGGCAAAGAAAGGCAAAGGACAGGGCAAGGGCGATCATCGGAAGATCCTCACCAGTCGGGCTTCATAGCGCTGCTTGATCCGGTCGACCGCCGCCGCCTCGTCGGCCACGTCCAGGGCGTGGACCAGCAGCGACCGACCATCCGCCGAAACATCGGCTGACACGGTTCCCGGGGTGAGGCTGATCGTTCCGGCAAGCATGGTGACCGCCTCGGGCGAGCGCAGATCGAGCGGGACGACCAGCCAGCGCGAGCGCAGGTCGGCGCTGCGCCTGAACAGGATCAGCCAGGCGACCTCGAAATTCGCGACGACGATGTCCCACACGACCACGGCCAGATAATCGGCCATCGCCCAGCCAAAGCGCAGCGGCGGGCGATCCGGCCAGAAGGGAGCGGTGAGGATCGGCACCAGCACCGCCAACAGGAGCCCCAGCAGGATTCCGCCCAGGGTGAGGCTGTTGAGAAGCAGCACCCAGACGAGGATCAGCATCGCCGACAGGCCGGGGTGAGGGAAGAACCGAGTCAGCATCCAATCACCTTCCTCCGGCGGAGCCGAGCACCGCCTGGACATAGTCGCTGGGGAAGAAGAGCTGCGCCGAAGACTCGTCCATATAGGCAAGCACCGGCGCAGCGAAGACGGTCAGGGCGAAGAGCAGGGCGAGAAGGGCGCAGGACGGGATCAGCTCGCTCCACGTCCCCGGTGGGTTGGCGCCCTCCAGCACCGGCGCTTCAGGGACGCCCTTCCAGAACAAGCGGCTTCCTGCGCGAGCGAAGCCCAACAGGCCGATGAAGGTCGTGATCAGGATCGTCGACCATATCCAGGGTGCCGCCGGAAGAGCGAAGGCGGTTTCGAGGATCAGTAGCTTGCCGACGAAGCCGGACAGCGGCGGCAATCCGATGATGGCGACCGCCACGAGTAGGAACAGGGCCGCCACGGCGTCCCATCCCGGGGGAACACCGCCCGCCGACTCAATCGCCGACCGCGAACGCCGGCGGTCGGTCAGGTCGCAGACGAGGAACAGGCCCGCGGCCGCAAGCGTGGTATGCGGAAGGTAGTAAAGCGCCGCCGCCAGGACCTGCTGGTCGAAAAGCGTAACCGCGACGAGCAGGGTCCCCGTCGATCCGATCAGCGCAAAGGCTGCCAGATCGCGAAGCGCCGGCGCGGCTAGAAGGCCGACGAAACCGATCGTCGTCGTGAGCAGAGCCGCCGGGAGCATCCAGGCGCCCAACAGCCAGGCCTCCGCCCCGGACCCCACTCCGAAGATCAGGGTAGCCACCCGAATGATCGAATAAACCCCAACCTTGGTCATGATCGCGAAGAGGGCCGCGACTGGCGGCGAGGTGCGCGCATAGGTGCGCGGCAGCCAGACATGAAGCGGAAGCAGCGCGGCTTTCAGCGCAAACACCGCAAACAGCAGAAATGCCGCCGCGCGCAGCAGGCCGCGATCGGCTTCCGCGATTCCGGCGACGCGCCCGGCCATGTCGGCCATGTTGAGGGTCCCGGTCACTCCGTAGAGGATCCCGAGCGCGATCAGGAAGAAGGTGGAGCCGACGAGGTTGATCACCACATAATGAACTCCGGCCTTGAGCCGTTCGGCCCCTTGGCCATGGAGCATCAGCCCGTAAGAGGCGATCAGAAGCACTTCGAAGAAGACGAACAGGTTGAACAGGTCGCCGGTGAGGAAGGCGCCGTTCAGGCCCAGCAGCTGGAAATGGAAAAGCGGGTGAAAATGCCAGCCGCGCCGATCGAGCCCCGTCTGGATGACATGCCAGAGCACGATCAGCGCGAGAAGGGACGTGACGAGCAGCATCAACGCCGACAAGCGATCGAGAACGAGAACGATGCCGTATGGTGCCGGCCAGTCGCCAAGCGAATAAGCGATGACGGTACCGTCGCTCGCCAGTCGGAGCAGGTGGATCGAGAGCATGACGAGGGCGACCGTGGAAAGGATCGAAAAGGTTCGGCCGATGATCAGCGGCCGGCGAAGGCCGAACAGGCTGATCGCCGCGACCAGCGCCGGAAGCAGTATGAGCGCGGGAACGAGGTGGTTCACCACCGCTCGTCGTCTCCCGGCTGAACCTTGCCGTCGACCTGGTCGGTGCCCGTTTCCAGGTACGTGCGGAGCGCCAGGACGACGGCGAGAGCCGTCATCCCGAAGGCGATCACGATCGCGGTGAGCACCAGCGCCTGGGGCAGCGGGTCGGTATAAGCGGCGACCGACTTGCCGTAGATGGGTGGCCTGTTCACCACCAGGCGACCCATCGCGAAGAGGAAGACGTTGGTCGCGTAGGAGAGCATCGCCAGGCCGAGCACCACCGGGAAGGTCCGACCGCGCAGGCACAGATAGATTCCCGCCGCCGTCAGGATCCCGACCGTGCTCGCGACGAGAAATTCGAGGCTCATGCCAGTTCCTCCGTGCTTCGGCTCGGGTCGACGTCCATCGGCTCGTCCCTATGCTCGATCTTCTCCGCGCGCTGGGCGACGTGCGACAGTTCGGCCAAAGCCAGCATTACCGCGCCGACGACTGCCAGCGCCACACCGAGGTCGAACAGAAGCGCCGTCGCGAGCTCGACCTCGCCGATCAGGGGAAGGTCGAAATAGTCGAAGCCGGTAGTGAAGAGCGGAACCCCGAACAGGACCGAACCGATCCCGGTCGCCGCCGCGATCAGAACGCCCCAGGCAATCATGGCGTGCCGGTCCACCGGTCTTCGGCGATCGGCCCATTCGAAGCCCGAAGCCATATATTGCATCAAGATCGCGACCGAGAAGATGAGACCGGCAATGAAGCCGCCACCCGGCATATTGTGGCCTCGAAGGAAGATGTAGAGACCGGCAATGATTGCGAGCGGGAGAAGCAGGCGGGTGGCGACCACCAGCATCATCGGATGACGCTCGGGCGACTGGGTAAGCTCAAACTTCCAGTGAAGCAGGCGCTGCCCTGAAATCCCGCGCACCGCCGGCTGGAGCAAGGCGTAGATGGCGAGCGCGGCGATGCCCAGGACGATGATTTCGCCGAACGTGTCGAAGGCGCGGAAATCGACCAGCGTGACGTTCACCACATTGGTGCCGCCGCCGCCGGAATAGCTGTTCTGCCAATGGAAATCGGAGATCGGGTCGCGGGGCGAGCGGGTCATCACCGCCCAGGCGGCGTAGCCCGCCGCCCCACCGCCGAGAAGGCCCAGAAAGCCGTCGCAAACCCGTCTGGAAGGCGAGCTGATTGCCGAGGGCTTGTGGGGCAGGAGGTTGAGGGCGAGGAGAAGGAGGAGGATGGTCACCACCTCCACCGAAATCTGTGTCAAGGCGAGATCGGGTGCGGACAGGTGGATGAAGCCCATCGAGACGACGAGTCCGATGACGCTGATGAAGATCAGGGCAAGCAATCGCCGCCGCTGGGCCCAGATCACCGCTCCAGTGGCGGCGATGAGGGCGAACCAGGCGGCGATCGCCACCGGCGTTGCGGGGATCGTCGGACGGTCTCCGGGAGCGATTCCGCCTGACCATGCGCCGCCGACGGCGACCACGAGGCCGGCCAGGAAGATGATCGCCAGGTAGCGCTGGAGCGATCCATTGTGGACCGTGAAAATGAAGGAGCGGCTTGCCGCGACCGACCCCTGGAATGACAGGTCGAAGAGTCGCTTCGCCTCCGGCAGGGGAAGGCGGTTCCAGATGCGCTCGGCCGTCGCGTAGCGCCAGAGGATCAAGGCACCGGCGAGAATGGCAAAGGCGCTCATCAGCAGCGCCGGAGTGAAGCCGTGCCACATCTTGAGGGCGAAATCAGGCGGCTCAGTCCCGATCACCGATCCCGATACCGACTGGACGAGCGGCCCGGCCAGGCTCGCCGGGAACAGGCCGATGGCGACGACCATCAGAGCCAGCAACGCAGGCGGGCCCCAGAGACCGACCCCGGGATCGTGCGGCTTCTTCGGATAATCGTTCCGTCGACGGCCTAGATAGACATGGGCGATGTAGCGGAGCGAGTAAGCGACCGAAAGCGTCGCCGCGAGCGTGGCGACGAGCGGCACGAGCCAGTGAAGTTCGTACCAGACGGTATGTGCCGCCTCTTCGAGCATCATCTCCTTGGACAGGAAGCCATTGAGGGGCGGAAGGCCCGCCATTGAGGCAGCCGCAACGATCCCGATGGTCGCCGCGATCGGCATCAGGCCGAGGAGCCCGCCGAGCCGCCGAGTGTCCCGAGTGCCGGTTTCGTGATCGACGATCCCGGCATTGAGGAAGAGCGCGGCCTTGAAGGTGGCGTGATTGAGGATGTGGAACACCCCGATCACGGCCGCCATCGGCGTTCCGAAGCCGAACAGCATCGTCAGAAGACCGAGATGGCTGATCGTCGAATAGGCCAGCAGCGCCTTGAGGTCGTGCTTGAACAGGGCGATCGCCGCTCCGACGAGCATCGTGACCAGCCCGGTGGTGGCGACGACATAGAACCACAGGTCGGTGCCGGCGAGCGATGGCCACAGCCGCGCGAGAAGGAAGACGCCGGCCTTCACCATCGTCGCCGAATGAAGATAGGCACTGACCGGAGTCGGCGCGGCCATGGCGTGCGGAAGCCAGAAGTGAAAGGGGAACTGGGCCGATTTGGTGAAACACCCCGCCAGGATCAGGACCAGCGCGAGCGGGTAGTGCGGCGAGGCCCTGATCAGGTCGCCGCTGCGAAGGATTGCCGTGAGATCGTAGGAGCCGACGATGTTGCCGAGCATGAGCATTCCGGCGAGCAGCGCGAGCCCGCCGCCGCCGGTCACCGCAAGCGCCATCCGCGCGCCTTGCCGTGCCTCCGGAAGGTGCCTCCAAAAGCCGATCAGCAGAAACGAGGAGAGGCTGGTCAGCTCCCAGAAGACGATCAGCAGAAGGATGTTGTCCGACAGGACGATCCCGAGCATCGCGCCCTGGAAGAGCAGAAGGAAGATCATGAATCGGCCCATCGGGTCTGCGGCCGACAGGTAGAAACGGGCATAGATGATGACGAGCAGCCCGATGCCGAGGATCAGGCCGGCAAACATCAGCCCCAGTGGATCCAGAAAGAAATTGGCGTTCAATCCGACGGAAGGCACCCATTCGAACCGCGCCGTCAGGGCTTCGCCGCCGATCACGGCCGGCGCTTCGCCAAGCAGGACAAGAAGGGCCGCGACGGTGAACGCCGCGGCGGCGGCCGCTTGAACGGCTTCGCCGAGCGGGCGGAGCAGGGCGGTGATCAACGCCCCAACGAAGGGCAGGAGCGCGAGCAGAACGATCATTCTTCAGCTTCCTCCCGTTCTCGGCGCCAGGCTGCCCCGATTTGGAGCGAAGGAACCCCGTTGCCCACCACCGGGGACGGATCAAGGCGGGAGTCGACGCCCACAACCGAATGGTCAGGGGGAGGCGCTTGCCGGGACAGACGCTCGATCCGCACTGATGGGATCTTTCCGTCCTCCCTCATCGCCGCTGCGGCGCAGGCCGATGGATGGCCGGCGCCGCTCACCCGCCGGACCCGCTCGGCCGCCAGCGCGAAACCGAAGCGATACGAAGCAGACGAAGGGCACTTCTTCTGGTACCTGCCCGTTCCACCATCGTCATCGCTTCCGTATCAGGCATCTCGTCCTGCCAACGGACCGGAGGCTCATGGGTTCTAAATTGCTGAAGAAGGATCGCGGAATCGGAGGCGGGGACGCCGAGGCGATCCGGCGCGTTATGGAGTCGTGATCCTTTTCGTTCGCAATGCTCTGCTATGGCTGCTCCGGCACCTGCTGGCTCTCACTTTCATCGTCCTGATCCTAATCGCGGGCCGCTACGCGCTTCCGCCGGCAATCGATTGGATCCGAGATCAGTCTCGAGCCTCGCGGACTCTGCCCGAGCAGCAGCTGGCGTTTCGTGAGGCGCGGCAGCGCTTCGAAAGCTGGTCCGGCGAGCGCCGCCGCGAGGCGGAGCGCCGAACCGCGGCGCTCGCCGACGCTCCAGAACAGGCGCTTCGAGAGCGCCGTGCCAGGATTCCGGACCTGATCAAGGAACGACAAGCGGAGCAATTGAGTTCGACCGGCCTCGCGCTGGCGGCGGCTTCGGGAAGCTCAGACCGGGTTCTTGGCCATTATCGCTCCGGAGCGGAGATAGCCCTGTTCGAACGAGAGCGCGACTATATCGACCGGCTGCTCGCCGCCCGTTCGGCGCAGGGACGGCGCCAGGACCTGCAGCAGCGTCGGGCACAGGCCCTGCAGGTGCTTCGATCGAGCCATGCCCGCTGGCAGCAGGCTAACGAGCGGATCAGAACACTCAATGCGCGGCCGCTTTCCGGTCCTCGAAACCTGCTCTGCCAGAGTGCTCGACCGCCTCTGGGCTGCACCAATTATCGCGCTCTGGAATCCGCTCGGGCGGAGCGTGCTCGGGCCTTGTCGGAGAATCGCCGCGCACGCCAAACGATCGAAACACTCGATCGCCTGCTCGGTGCGACCGTGGCCACCCAAGCCGCGGCCGATGACCTGTCCGCCGTTTTCGATGCTCAAAGGCGAGATCTGGCCGAACGCCAGAACCGGCTTCGCCGCGCTGCAGAGCGCAACTGGCTGCTCTGGATCCGCCAGCCGATCGTTGAAACGCTTCCAACGGCCCTGCTGATCCTTGCGGTGGCGATGTTGGCGCCGCTTCTCGTCAAGGCGACGCTCTATTTTGTCGTGGCGCCAATGGCGGCCCGCCGTCCGCCGGTTCGACTGATTTCGGGGGAAAGGGGAGAAGTGGCGGTCGCGAGCGCTGCGTCCGCTGTCTCGCACTCGGTTGAGCTCGAGCCGGGCTGGGAATTGCTGGTCCTGCCGGAAGCGCTTCAAAGCTCGCCGCACGGCGCCGACAAGGCAACCCAATGGCTGCTAAGCTGGAGGATGCCGTTCAGCAGCATCGCCGCGGGAATGGTCGCTCTGGTCAGGATCCGAACCGGGATTCCTGATCACGTCCTCGTTTCGGCGACTCCGGATCCGCTCGCGGAGATCACTCTGGTCCGGATCGGCCGGGGCTCGGCGGTCGCTCTTCGCCCTCGGGCGCTTCGCGGGCTGCTTCAGCCGATTGCCGAGCCGATGCGCATCACTCGACACTGGCGGATCGGTCACCTTTCGGCCTGGCTGACGCTTCAGCTCCGCTACCTGGTCTTCCATGGGCCTTGTACCCTGATCGTTCAGGGAACGCGCGGGGTGCGAGTCGAGCGGGCGGCACGTGGCCGCGGGATCAACCAGGCCGCGACCATCGGATTCAGCGCCGGTCTGGCTTATGCGGTGTATCGAACCGAGGCGTTCGGCGCCTATCTGATCGGCCGACAGGAACTGTTCAACGACAGTTTCGAAAGCGAGGCCGGCTGGTGCCTTTATGAGGAAATGCCGCGAGCGGCGGAGAAAGGCGGCTTGTGGGGCCGCGGCTTGCGTGGTCTCGGTGACGCGGCTCTCAAGGTCTTCGGGCTGTGATGCTTCCGCTGGCGCGAACTGCCGAGCCGCCGATCCGCGAGCTAACCTGAATCAGCACCCACTGTTCGGCTATCGTCGGCGGGTTGTCTGAGTGACGCCCGGGCCTACATGGCAGTTGAAGACGATGAACGAGCCATGCCGACCGAGCGCCTGACGAACATGGAATGGAGCCGGCCGTTCATTCTCCTGTCGCTGCTTCTCGGCCTGCTGTGGGGAGTGCCCGACGCGGTCGCCGGTGACCAGGGTCCGCGGCATGTCGAAGCTGGATCGGCCGACCGGTGGAAACTTGTTTTCCCGCGCCTCAGTCCTGCCAGCGCAGAGGATGTGGCCGGAAGGCCCGACCGTTCGTTGGGCGGAAACTCGGACGAAGCCGACCGCCCGACGCCGGCCCTCACCTCGTTGGACCGTGGCACATGGCCTACTGTGCCCGACTCCGGAGCCGAGTCATCGCGGGTCCCGATTCATGTAGCGTCCGGATTCCAGTCTCACGCTCCTCCCGAGGCCTGATTTCCCACCGTGGGGTTGCGGCCTCGCGATCAGCGAATCCAATCCGGTAGCGCGCGGTTTGCCCGCTCGCATGGGAGCGTACAATATGAAGACTTTCCACGCCGCTGAGGTCCAGGATCTCGGCGATAATGACCCGTTCGAAACCAGCGGTCATGCGTTCGACAAGGATCGCGTGTCTCGAATGTCCGATCTACTTCGGCGCTATCCGTCGATTGCGGACGAGGAACGGCTCGCCCTGCTCGATTTTCTCAAGAGGGGTCGCCATCTGGAGGTCGGCCTTGCCACGGCCCGAGAGGGGCTCCAGCCGTCTCTGGCTCGGTTCAAGGCCGATCATCGGGAGCATTTCCGTCTTGGCCTCGTTCCGACGCTCGCCTTCGTGGCACTGACAGTCGGGCCGGTCGCCGCCCTTGGCTGGCATTTCCTCGGCTGAGCCGGGTCCGGAGCCCGCCCGTCGGGCTCCGGATCGCTTGCCGGGCCGCACCGCAGCCTGCTTCTGCGGACGGACCTCTGAACTAGTCTATTCTCCGCGCCACGCCATTCTCAAATGCTTCGGCAACAAGCGCGCGCAGCCGAGCCTCTGCTTGCCGACCGGCACGATCCTGCTCGCCGCCGAGGGCCTCCTGCTCCCGGCCAAGTGCATCCTGTTGCCGACCGAGTTCATCCTGGCCTTGGCCCAGAACGGCCTGCTCGCGACCGAGTTCGGCCTGCTCGTGCGCCGAGGCTCTTGCCTGCTGGGCGCCGAGGCGTGCCTGCTGCGCGCCAAGTGCGGCCTGGCGGCTTCCAAGCGCCGCTTGGCGCGAGCCCAGTTGCGCTTGGCGGGCAGCGAGCGCCCTTTGGGGTTCGAAAATGAGTTCGGCCCGGCGCAGAGTGGCGGCGTCTCGAATCACGTAGGCGGCGCTGCCCCGGCGAACAAAGAGGAGGCCCTCGTCTCCGGACCGGAGCGCCCGAGCGCGGTTCAAGTCGTCCACCGACCCGCTCATGGTGTTGGTTCGGTTGCCAGGCGACATGAGAATGTAGGACATGCGTTCTGCCGACTGCAGAGCGGCGGCGCCGAGCGCCGGGGACGCGAACGGAACCGCAAAGCTCGAAAGCAGGGCGACGACGAAGGCGGAGCGTATCCTGGGAGGGGTCACGGTCTTCTCTTCTCCTATCAATTCCAATGCATCTGGACGAGCATCGCTGCTGCAAGTTCGGGGCCACGCTGCTCCCGCTGGACTGGAGGGCGTGCGAGGTACCGGGCTGTTCGCGCGTGGACAGCCGCTGTCCGATTTCGAACGGATGTCGATCTTCGGCCAGCAATCGCCGGGTGCGTCAAAAGACCGTCAGCGCCGCCGGCCAAGTTCCCGCTTCCATTCCGATTGGCTCGGCATCGGCAGTGAGCAGTCCGTCGGATCCTCGCGGACCAGCGCCATATCCGCCCCGCGTCGGCCACAGCCCCCGCAGCGGAAGCGCTTCGGAACGTCGCGAAGCCATTGAGACCATCCCTTGTTGCGAAACCGCCACCAGACGGCATGGCGGCTGAGAACGCTGCGGCGGCCGCAACTGCGGCAGCTCAGAGCGAGATTGTAGCCTTGGACGCAGGCGTCGAAGAGCCGCCGGAGGGGATTGGCCGAAGTCCGGATGCCTTCCTCTGGCCACATGCTCAAATCCTGGCGTACTCCCGAATCTCGTGCATGTTCCTTATATGCTCACACAAGCGAGTCCATCGAGGTTTTTGAAGGCGTTGCCGAGCGAGAATGGATCCGGGGACTCGAACTGGCGTTCCGGGAAGGCATGACCGGCACAGCCCATTCCCCGTCGCCTCGCGCATGGGGCCGTCAGCGAGGCGCGCTTCTGATCCGGATCGGCCGGCAGGTCCGACTGGTCGGGCGGCTCGATGTCACCAGCGCAGGATTGCTGTCGATCGCAGTGCTGGTGTCGAGCGTGTTGCTGTCGACGGCCGTGCTGGTCGGTGTCGCCGTCCGCGAGGGGAAGAAGCGCCCGGGCTGATCCGGGCTGGTCCAAGGTGCGGCTCGACCATGATGTTGTTCGGAAAGCCGAACATGAGCCGTGATTGTCTGCGGCGGTGCTCCCTTCTGGGGTGCAAATCATCGGCCGAGGCCAATCGCCAATTGTCAGGGTGTGATGACTCGCCTTAGGAGCCCGCCGGTTCGACTCCGTTGCGGTTCGTCGTCGGCGTGATAGACGATCACGATGGCCAATCTCTCGGACGCGCTGGACGATTTCAGGACCGAGGGCGACCAGCAGCTGATCGAGGCGCCCGAACGCTGGTCGCAAGGGCGGACCTTATACGGCGGAATGACGGCGGCGCTGTGCTTCGAAGCCGCCAGGCGACGGTTCGGCCCTCAGGCGCCGTTGCGGTCCGCCCAGATCGCCTTCGTTGGGCCAGCAGGCGGCACCTTGTCCTTCGATGCCACCCTTCTTCGGGCGGGCAAGTCCAGTACGACGATTGCCGTGGACTGCCGCTCGCAATCCGGCCCGTCCGCTCGAGCGACCTTCGTCTTTGGTGCCGACCGAGGCAGCGCGGTCCAGAATCGTACCGGGATTCGACCTGACGTCGGTACTCCCGGCGAAGGTCCCGAATTCATCGGACCGACCGGCGGCTTCCACGACAATTTCGATCTCCGCCTTGCCGGCGGATCGCCCCTGTTCAGCGGAGGGCCTCCTGGCTTTGCCGTCTGGACCCGTTTCAAGCAGCCGCCCGGGACGGACCCGACGACGGCGCTCCTCGCTTTGGCCGATGCGCTACCGCCGGCGGCCATGGCTCGCTTTCCGAAGCCGGCGCCGATCAGCACGATGACCTGGACCTTGGATCTCGGCGAGCCGGCGACGGATCTCGGGGACTGGCACCTGCTGGCCTCCGAGAGCGAACATTCGAGCGGCGGCTATTCCCTGCAGTCCATGTCGCTCTGGGACTCGGCCGGTCGACTCCTGGCCAGCGGACGCCAGTTGGTGGCGATCTTCATCTGACGAGCTGCTCAGCGTCGCCGACCGGCGAAAGATCGGAGCGGATGACGAAAGTGCCGGCGCGGCGGGGAAACCGCGCCGGCATCGTTCGGACTAGCTGGGGAAGAGAGCGGCTGGGCTCCGTCTCCCGGCATCGGTCCGAGTCAGAATCGGAACCGCACGGTTCCACGGGCGGTGAACGGCGCTCCGGGAGCGATATTGTTGTCGCTGTGAGCGGTCGGGAAATAGTCCTCGCCGAAGAGGTTCTCGACGTTGATCTGCACCTCGATGCCGTCAGCCAGTTCGTAGAAGATGGCGGCGTCGACCCGGGCATAGCCCGGCAGGGTCACCGCGTTGCTGATCGATGCATACATTTTCGACCGAGCCACCACGCCGACGCCGAGCCCGAGCCGGTCGGTCACGTCATAGCGGTTCCAGAGCGAGAATTGGTGCCGGGGCACGAAGGGCACTTCGCGCCCGGCGGGCGCTGCCGCCGTTGTCCGGGTGATCTCGGCTTCCTGCAGCGCATAGCCGGCCGATACCTGCCAGCGGTCGCTGATCTGTCGCTCCAGCCCGACTTCGATGCCGCGGCTGCGCTGTTCACCGGTGAGCACAATCGTTCCAGGAGTGGGCCCGGGCGCTCGGGTGTTGATGCGATCCAGCTGGTAGACGGCGAGGCTCGCGAGCAGACCGGGGATGGGTTCCCACTTGGCGCCGATCTCGTAATTGTCGAAGCGCTCGGGCTTCAGAGCTTCCGAGGTCAGGTCGAGCGATGCGAACTGATCTCCGGCGCTCGGCAGATAGGAGCGGCTGTAGCTGGCATAGAGCGACAAGGTGGGAACCGGCCGGAAGACGAGGCCGAGGCGCGGCGAGAACAGTTCGTCGACCCGGTTGAACGTCTGTCCATTGTTGAGGTTGGTGGCGTCGAGTTCGAACCGGTCGAAGCGAAGCCCGGCGACGATTTCGAACGCGTCGGACAATCGGATCTGGTCCTGAACGTAGACGGCAGCCACCGTCGCCTCGGATTCGTTGAAGGTCGCGGGAGTCCTCGCAGCATTGGTGTTCACCGGGCGGAAGATGATGTCGGCATCGACCGTAGGGGATCCGACAGGAACAAACAGACTGGGGAGGTCCGAAGGCTGGAAGAAGCCGTTGCGGCGCCGATTGGTGGTATCCTGCCGTCCGAGTTCGAAGCCGAACAGGATTGTCTGCTCGATTCCGCCGAGGCGATTCTCCCAAAGCAGGTCGGTCTGGCTGATGAGGTTCTCGCGTTGAGTCGCATTGCTGTAAGCGGCAAGGCGAACTTCGCCGGTGGCTTCGACGAGGTCGCCAGGAAAGATGTTCTGGTAGAACTTGTCATAATCCGAATAACGGGTCTGATTGCGCAGGATGAGGCTGTCGCTGAAGCGATGTTCGATGGCGAAGCCAGCATGATGGACGTCGACGTCGGCGAAGCTCTGATCCGGATCACCGAAGAAAACCTCGTCATATCCTTCAAGGGGGCGATCCCCGAAAGCGGGGACGCCGCGGTCGGTTGTTCGGCGATCGTGGAAGAATTCGTAGGAGAGGTCGATCCGGGTTGAGCCGCCGATATCGATGCCGACGGTGGGATTGATGCCGTAGCGTTCAAGCTCGACGTCGCGGCGGAAGCTCTCGCCGTCCTCGTACACCCCGTTGACTCGCAGTCCCGCACCGCCGGAAATCGGAAGGTCGATATCGCCGGTAAACCGATAGCCGCCTTCGCTGTCGATGCTGAGGGCGAACTCGCGATACGGGTTGCCGCTGGAGCGCTTTGTCACTCGATTGACGACGCCGCCGCCGCCGCCGCGGCCAAAGATCATGGCATTCGGACCGCGCAGGATCTCGACCCGCTCCGCATTGTAGAGGTCCCGGAAATATTGGGCGTCGTCGCGGATGCCGTCGATGAAGAAGTCGGCCGTCGTATTGTTGCCGCGCAGCGAAATCTGGTCGCGATTGCTTTCGCCGGTGCCGGGCATCGCCCCCGGAACATAGGTCAGCACATCGGCGATCGACCGAAGCGACTGATCCTCGATCTGGCTTTCGGAAATGACCGTGATCGCCTGCGGCACATTGCGGATGCTCGTCTCCGTCCTGGTCGCGGATCGGGTCGACGAAGCGCCATATTCCTCACGCTGCCCAGTGACGACGATCGGTCCCTGTTCGGCAGAATCGGCGGTCATGACGGTGCCGGCGGCAGCAGTCTCCGCTGAGTTTGCGGCATCATCGGCTGCGAACGCCGACACCGGCAGGCTCGCTGCCAAGGCCGCCAAGGATACCGAACGAACGATCATCGAAAACCCCTTCTGTGCTTGTTTCGGAAAGCGCGTCTAGTGATCATGAGAATAATTCGCAATAGCGCTTTACTAACGCCCTCACGAAGCGGCGCTCGCCTCCGCTCTGCTGCGGACGCTCCGGCCATGCAGCCCTCGGTGCCTGCCTAAGCGATCTTCCCGAGCTTCGGCGCTTGTCCGCTACAAATTGATACACTCCTGCTCTTGCAAGCCGTTCGCATTAGCCTCTACTCGGCTGCCGTAGCTCAGGAAGCAAGTGGCTCAATCGATTGTCCTTCGGCTTCGCGGCTTGTGGCTGTCCGTCCACAAGTGGATCGGGATTCTCCTGGCGATCCTCATCATTCCTGTATCGCTCACCGGTTCAGCGCTGGTCTGGCACGATTGGCTCGACGAGACCTTGAATCCTCAGCGTTACCAAGTGGCAGCGGCCCCGGAGCTGTCGCCGTCGGCTTATGCCGCGGCCGCGCGATCGGTGCTCGGCCCCGGCGAACGGATCGCGACGATCCGCTATCCGGAAGGCACTGCAGGACCGGTCATGGTCTCGGCCGCGCGCCCGCCTCAGCCCGGTGGCGGACGGCCGATCCGGACCAATGTCTGGCTCGCGCCCGAAGATGCACGAGTGCTCGACCGAGCCTCCAGCAACAGCGGCGCGGTGCATGTGCTCCACGTGCTCCATGGCAGTTTGATGGTGCCCGGCTGGGGCCGAACCATTGTCGGTTGGGTCGGAGTCTTCATGTTTATCTCCTGCCTCACGGGCCTTTGGCTCTGGTGGCCGTTGGCGGGCAGCCTCAGGCGCGGTTTCCGCTGGAAGCGGCAGGACACGCTCAGCGCCAATCTTCACCACCAGCTGGGTTTCTGGGTGCTCCTTCCTCTCGCGATGCTGAGTGTCACTGGATTCTGGATATCCTTTCCGCGCGTGTTCAGCGCCTTCGAAGGGAATCAGCCGAAGGTGGAGAGCAAGGCGGCAGGGAAAGGCGGCGAGCGCGGCGGCTCACCCGACCGGGCTCGGGCAATGCGAGCTCGACCGCTGGAGCGCACCTCGATGAGCGTCGATTCCGCGCTTGTTGCCGCCCAGCCCCTGGCGACGGGGCCGCTGGTCAGCATCACGTGGCCGACCGACCAGTCGAACCGTTGGAAGATCAGCTTCGCCCGCGAGGGTGGTCCGGCCGAAGTCGAGGTCGAAGATCCCAGCGGCGAGGTTATCTCGCCACGCGGCCCGAGGCCGGAGACAACGGCCAGGATGATGCGGCGCTGGCATGACGGTACCGGGATGGGTCTGGGGTGGCAGATCGTCATATTCGTCGGCGGTATCATCCCGGCGTTGCTTGCGGTCACCGGATTACTGATGTGGCTTCGCAGTCGTCGCTGGCGAGGGAAACGAGGGAAGAGAAAGGCGGCAAGCCTTGCACCGCAGCCCGCCGAATGACCACGGCCTGAAGCGCTCACGGTTGCCGGTCGGGGAAATTCTGCCGGGCACGAAATCGGCTCCGTCGAAACCAGCTAGAGGAGATGAGCGGGCCCCTTGATCCGGTCCGGATGGCGAAATCGGGGAGGACTTGCCTGTCACTTGCGGAGCACCAGTCGTAGCGGCATCCCGCCAGCGGGACGGAGAGTCACCATTCCCGAGACCCTGATCTGCTGCCCGGGGATCGGTTCGAAGCGCCACCGGCTGAGCCAATGCGCCAGGACAACCAGCGCCTCGGCGGTGGCGAACCGGGCGCCGACGCACACTCGGGGGCCGCCGCCGAATGGAAGATATTGGAAGCGGTGGAGGCGAGACCGGGCTTCAGGCGTGAACCGGCCGATGTCGAAGGCGTCCGGATCCTCCCACAGCATGCGATGCCGATGGGTTATCCAGGGCCATATCGAGACAATGTCGCCCGGCGCCACTTCGGCCTCGCCCAGCCGGTCGGCCGCGACCGCCTGACGGTCGAAGCGAGGAACCGGGGGATAGAGGCGCAGGGATTCCTCGAGGATCGAGCGAAGCAATGGCAGCCGGTCTGCAAGGCCCGGATCGTCGGCTCCCGAAGCGATCGCCGTCTTCGCTTCTGCCGACGCATCCTCCTGCAACTGCGGCTGTTCCGACAGCAGATAGAGCGCCCAGGTCAGCGCATTTGCGGTAGTCTCGTGACCAGCCAGATAGAAGGTGGCGGCGTTGTCGACGGCGAGTGCCAGGGCCTCGTCGGCCGGAAAGCGTTCACCGAGGGCGCGGATGAGCTTGCCGAGGAAATCGTCCGGGCCGCCTCCCGGAAGACGATCCTGGACTACTTTGGTGAGCGTTTGCCGCAAATAGCGCTGTCCTCGCCTCCCAGCCAGGCCGCGCCGGCTCCAGGGCATCATCGGCAGTCCAAGCAGGACCTGCAGACGCGCTTCGCTGACCCCTTCGAGAGCGGCGGCAATATGGGCCATGGCGGAGTCGCTGGTAAGCCGAGGATCTCCAGCAAACAGCGTGTCGGTGATGACTCTCATCGTGGTGAGAGTGGCCTGCAGCGATACATCCTCGATCGAACCGTTGCGCCAGCTTCTCGCCGCCAGCCCGGCGGCTCGGCCGAAAGCCGGGAACGAGGATGCGACGGCGGCCGGCGCGAAGTTCGCCGCAACGATCCGGCGCTGCTCGCGCCAAAGCGACCCGTCCGAACTCAGCAGGCCCACACCAATGGTCGGCGCCAGCAGCTTCTTGACGAGGTCCGGCTTCACGTAATTGGCGGCATTGTCGAGCAATACGCGCTGGATCAGGTCCGGATTCAGTACCACGTGCACTCGGTGGCCAAGCACGTTGCGCTGGAAATGGCTGCTTTCGAACGCCCGCTGCGACCAACCGTAAACGGCCGTTCGAGCCCGCTCGCCGAAGAAGCCGCGCCAAACCGGAACCGCGCCAGCGTTGCGGGGCGGATGTGGAGGAACGAAGCGTGGCAGCGGCCGATCCGCAAGGCTTCCGCCTTCGTTCCCGCCGCCCGGCGTTGGATCGCCCGCGTTCAGCGCTTCAGAAGCCGAGCTGCCGGTTTTCCCGGCGAGCCTGTCACCGGTCTGGCGCGAATTCGTGCCGGCTGACGGTTTCGGCTGTTCGTTCATGACCCAGGTGCGGTTACCACTTGCCGCCGATAGCATGTCCGCGACACCTGCAGCGATCCTCTTGTGAGCGATCCCGCGGTTTCACCGCGCGCTGAGCGCACCGGGGGAACTCGGCTGCGGTTCCCGACCTATTCCGCCGCGAGCAAGCGCTCCGCGCCACCAAGGTCGACACTGACGAGCCGACTGACGCCCTTCTCGATCATGGTGACTCCGAACAGCCGGTGCATGCGGCTCATCGTCACCGCATTGTGGGTGACGATCAGGTAACGGGTCTCCGTCTCCCCGACCATTCGGTCCAGGAGATCGCAGAATCGCTCAATGTTCGCGTCGTCGAGCGGAGCGTCGACTTCATCGAGCACGCATATCGGAGCCGGGTTGGTGAGGAACAAGGCGAATATCAAGGCGACGGCGGTCAACGCCTGCTCGCCGCCGGAAAGGAGCGTAAGCGCGGAAAGGCGTTTGCCCGGCGGCTGCGCCATGATTTCGAGCCCGGCCTCCAGAGGATCATCCGACTCGACCAGCTCGAGATGGGCCTGCCCCCCCTCGAAGAGGGTGATGAAGAGGCTCCTGAAATGCCGGTCGACTTCCTGGAAGGCAGCGAGAAGCCGCGCTCTGCCCTCGCGGTTGAGACTTCCGATCGATCCTCGCAAGCGGTGGATCGCCACCCCGAGTTCTTCCCGCTCCGACTGGCTAGCGGTGCGGCTTTCCTCCAGTTCGGCCAGCTCGGACTCGGCAACCAGATTCACGGGGCCAAGCCGCTCGCGCTCCTGAACAAAACGGTCCAGTCGGGCCGATTCCGTCGACACCGGCTCGACCGAATCGGACTCGAAGGGCAGCTTCTGCGGCAGGAGGGGCGGGGGGCACTCGAACTTTTCGCCGGAAATCCGGCTCATTTCGATCCGGCGGGCCTCCTGGCTCTCGGCCCGGGCCACAGCTCCGGCACGCGCTTCACGCGCGGCCGCAAGCCCTTCCACGGCGTCGGCCAGCTTCACCTCGGTTTCGCGAAGCGCTTGCTCTGCCGCCCGTTCGTGAGCGGCGGCGGCTTGAGCTGCTTCGGATGCGGCGATCGACTCTTCGGTCAGCGCGGCAATCTCGCGGTCCAGTTCCCCGGGTGCCTTCGCAAGCCGCTTCGCCTCCTCTTCGGCTTCGGCGATCCGGCGCCCGAACTCGGTGTGGCGCTTTTCGGCTTCGACCGCGCGAGCGCGCCAGTCGGCCTGCTCCTTGCGCGCCGCTTCCGATCGCTGTCGGTCGGCGCTGACGGCGCGGGCATAAGTGGCAGCTTCGGCACGCACCTCCGCAAGCGCCTGTTGCGCTTGCTCGGCGGCGTCGCGAAGTTCCGCAACCCTGGTTTCCGTTGCCGATGCGTCGGGAAGCGCTGCCCAGACCGATTCGGCGGATTGCAGGCCCTGCCGAGCGTCGGCGACGTCGGCTGCAGCCTGCGCGGCCCGCTCGGCGAGACCCGTCCGGCGCAGTTCCAGCCGCTCGATCTCGACCGCGGCGGAATCCTCCTGGCGACCGGCTTCGCGAATGGCTGAGGCGGCCTCTGCCTCGGCGCGGCGCCCCGAATCCGCAGCGGCCCGGGCGGAGTCCATGGTTGCCCGGGCCTGCTGGCTGCGACGCTCCGCTTCTTCCACCGCAGCCTCGGCACTGGGCATCGACTGCTCGATCTCGGCAAGCCTGTTCACCCGGATCAGTCGCTCGGCTGCAGCCGCGCCGATTCCGACGGCCACGAACCCGTCCCACCGTCGCAATCGCCCGTCTCGGGTAACGATCCTCTGCCCGACGGCGAGCGAGCTGCCGTCATCCTCCTCGACAACGCCAATCTGGCGGAGCCGGCGGATCAAAGCGGGAGGAGCCTCCACATGCTGGATCAACGGAACGCAGCCTGCCGGAAGCTCCGGATCAGTGTCCTGCGATTCGGCACCGGTCCACCGGCGCGACGAGTCGCCCTGAAGCGCCGCTTCGAGATCCTCTCCCAGAGCGGCGGCGAGCGCCCGTTCAAAGCCGGGCTGTGCCCGGACGTGATTGATTGCCCGATCCCCGCTCGAGCCTTCAACCGCCCTGGTGAGCGCCTTCGCCTCGGACTGAAGCGCGGCAAGCGCGGCGCGGGCGGCTGCTGCCTGGCTTTCGGCTTCGTCGCGCTCGGCCGCTGCATCCTGACGCCGCGCTTCAGCCGCGCTGATCGCCTCGCTTGCCTCGACCAGCCGCTGCTCCGCCGCCTTGCGCCTGTCTTTTGCGGCCTGAAGCGCCTCCGCGAGCGGAGCCTCGTCGCCGAGGCCCTGCATCTGCTCGCCAATCCGGCGTTCTTCCGCGTCGGCACGGGCCAGCTTCTGGCGCGCTGCCTCGAGCGCCGCCTGGGCTACCCGAGCTTCGGCCTGCTCCGCCGCCTGAACGGCCCGCGCCTTGCCAAGCGCGGCCTCTGCGGCTCGAGCGGCATCCTCGAGCTCGACCGTCCTGATATCGATCGTTCCTCGCCGCTCTTCCGCATCGGCGAGGCGAGCGGCGATGGCTCCGAGTTCGTCTTCGAGCCGGGCAAGCGCTACCCGAGCGTCCTCGCGGAGGGATTCCTCGCGGGCGCGGTCGCTCACCAGGGTGCGCTGCCGTTCCGCCAGTTCATCGATTCGGCGGCGAAGCGACTCCCGTTCAGTTCGCAGAGCCGCGAGCCGATGGCCGAGCTCGGAGGCTCGTTCGCGCGCCGCTTCCGCTGCCTTGCGCTTGTCGGCCACGTCCCGAGCGGCCTCGTGCTGCCAGGCAGCGGCGGCTCGTTGTTTCTCCGCCGCCTGATCGACGGCGGCCCCGGCCAGCTCGGCTTCCTTCTTCGCCGCCTCGGCCGCTTCGGCGGCCTCCCTCCATCGCGCAAAGATCAGCCGGCCTTCCGCAATTCTGATCTGATCGGACAGTCTCCGGTAGCGCTCGGCGGCCCGCGCCTGCCGTTTCAGAGCGCCCGCCCTTTGCTCCATGTCGGCCAGCACTTCGTCGAGCCGCGTAAGGTTCGTCTCGGCCGCCCGTAGCTTCTGCTCGGCGTCCTTGCGGCGCACGTGAAGGCCCGCAATTCCCGCGGCTTCCTCCAGCATCGCCCGCCGCTCGGTCGGCTTTGCCGCGATCACCGCGCTGATCTTCCCCTGGCTAACGAGGGCGGGGGAGTGAGCGCCCGTAGCGGCGTCGGCGAACAGCAAGGCGACGTCCTTGGCACGAACGTCACGGCCATTCACCCGATAGGCCGATCCCGCGCCCCGCTCGATTCTTCGAGTGATCTCGACCTCGCCTGCCGGCGCGATCGGGGTATCGCCTTCGCTTTCTCCCTCGCTTGTACCCCGCTCGACCAGCAGACTGACTTCGGCGAAGTCGCGGGGGGGACGGATCGAAGTGCCGGCGAAAATCACGTCGTCCATGCCGGAGCCGCGCATCGACTTGGGACTAGACTCCCCCATCACCCAGCGGATCGCCTCGAGGACGTTGGACTTGCCGCAGCCATTGGGGCCGACAACCCCCGTAAGCCCCGGTTCGATCAGAAGCTCGGCCGGCTCGACGAAGCTCTTGAAACCCGAAAGCTTGAGGCGCTTGACCTTCACTTTCCCCCGGCCCTCGCTCGCTACCGGCCCGGCGGCTGAAGCAGCGGTTCGATCCCCGCCCAGACGTTGGTATTGGCTATCTGGCCGTTGATCAGGAATGTTGGCGTTCCCCGGATACCCGCCCGGTCAGCGGCGCCGTTCATCTCCACGAGCCGTCGGAAACCGGCCGGATTGCTCAGGCAGGTGTCGATCTGCGCCTGACTCATTCCAAATTGGCGAAAGATCTGATCGACGCCGGCTGCACGGACGAACGCCGCGACCTGCTGCATTTCCGGGAGCGCCGCGATCCGTTCGATCTCCGCCTGCGGGAGGGCCTGGACCCTGCCGAACCAGGTGGAGTGGCTCGCATAGATCTGCTGGCTTGCATCGAAAAAGCGCTCAGCGCCCAGGCACTCCATCAGCATGAAAATGCCCGGGTCCGTGGGGAAGATCATATAGGGCCGGTATTCGAAGCTGACCCGGCCGGTCCTGATATGCCGCCCCTGCAGTGAAGGCGATGCGTCGGCGCTGAAATCGGCACAGTGCGAGCAGCTGATCGAACCATATTCGACCAATTTCATCGGCGCGTCGGGATTGCCCATCCGAAAGCCGCCTTCCGGGGTCCTCACGACGGTACGGGTCCAGTCGCGCTGGGCGGCTTCGCTATGCTGGGCAGAAAGTGCTGCCTGCGGCAGCGCCACGGATGCCGCCGCCAGCGCAAGAAGAAGCCGCGCCCGCACCTATCTGCCAATCGAAGAGCGAAGGAGAGGCTCGAGCGCCGCCCAGTCGGACACTTCCTGCTTTTGCCCATTGATCAGGAAGGTGGGGGTGCCGGTGATCCCATGCTCCTGCGCCGCGCGCTGGTTTCGCTCGGCCAGCTGCTGGGCCGCCTGCTGATCGCCGAGACATTCGTTGAACTGGCTCTCCGGCATGCCACGACGAGCGAAGAAGGTGTCGAGGTCCATCGCTCGTGCCGCCGCTGCGAGCTGCTGGTTCTGCGGCATGGCCGAGATGCGCTGCCCTTCGGTCTCGTCGATCGCTGCCGTCCACTCCTGCTGCTGGGCAAACAATTGCTCGATCGCCGGGAAGAAGGCGGCCGGAGTCAGGCAGCGGGCGCCGATCGACGCTGCGGCGTCAAGCATGTTGAGGACGAAGGGGCGATATTCCCAGCTCACCTGGCCAGAACGAATATAGGTGTCGCGCAGGGCAGGGCTGCTCTCGGCCGAGAATTGGGCACAGTGCGGGCAAGTAAGCGAGGCATATTCGACCAGCTTCACGGGAGCGTCGGGATTGCCCATCAGGAAGCCTTCGTCGGTCCGGGTGACGACCTCGGTCCAGTCGCCGTTGTTCGGCGCCGGGATCTGCTGAAGCGGCGCTGACTGGTTGGCCGCCGCCGCATTCAGGTCTCCGCTTCCCTCGCCGCAGCCCGAAAGCAATAGTCCGAGGGCGAGCGCGGCGGCGCTGATGTGGGTCTTCATTTCTTCCTGTCTCCACCAATTCTGCCAACGATTGGGATCGCCGTCACGATCGGAATCGCCATCCCGCCAGCTCCTTCGCCGGAGGAGAGCCCACGTGCAAGCGATTCCAGACAGGCGCGAAGCTCCGGATCGGCCACCTCGCGCAGGGACTCGCCGAGCTCGGTCGGAAGTTCGCGGTCGCCATCGATCCTCGAAGAAGGAGGATCGGACTGGAGAGGTCGAAGCGAGCGCGGAACCTTGCCGCTCTTCGTCCTGGCCACCTGGACGATGCCCTGGCGGAAGCTCACCCGATCCACGGCCGCGTAGCCGAAGAAGCGATTGATCCGCTCGATGATCGTCGGAGCGACATGCTGCATCATCGGCGCATGTGCGCCTTCCACGACGAGAGTCAGCACTCCACCGCTCTTTCGCCCTGGTGGGAAGCGGATCGATTCGGGAGAAGAAACGGCGGCGTAGCGCTCGCCCACAATCTCGCGCCATCGGCTGACGATCGAGGATTGCACGAAACCGAAGCGGCGGAAAGCGGCTCCGCCGACCTCGGGCAGCAGCTCGGAAACGGGGCGCACCCGACGGGCCCGGACCGCCTCGTCCGCTTGCCTTTTTCTGGTTCCGCCCGGCTTGGTCAAGTTTTCACCCCGGCGGAAGCATGGCATAGGCCGGTCATGCCCGTCGATGCCTCCCAGGCTCTTTTATGTTGGTATGCTGTGGATAAGCGGCCGCTTCCCTGGCGGGCGCCGGCGGGGAAGCCGGCCGACCCTTATCGGGTCTGGCTGTCCGAAATCATGCTCCAGCAGACCACCGTCGCTCACGCTCGTCCCTATTTTGAAAAGTTCAGCGAGCGTTGGCCGACGGTCGAGGCGCTTGCCGCTGCCGAGGACGGAGACGTGATGAACGCCTGGGCCGGCCTGGGCTATTATGCCAGAGCCCGGAACCTGCTTGCCTGCGCCAGGCGAGTTGCGGGGGAGCTCAGGGGTCGGTTCCCGACCGAAGAAGCCGAGCTGCGCAAGCTTCCGGGGATTGGCGACTATACGGCGGCGGCGATCGCCGCCATCGCCTTCGGCAGACCTTCCGTCGCTGTCGACGCCAATGTCGAGCGGATCGTTGCGCGCCTGTTCGCGGTCGAGGAGGCGCTGCCTTCGGCACGGCGAAGGATCCGGCAGTTCGCCGGCACTCTGGTGCCCAGGTCGAACCCAGGCGAGTTCACCCAGGCGATGATGGAGCTCGGGCAAACCCTCTGTACGCCCCGAAACCCCGACTGCGGCCGCTGTCCGCTGGCGAGCGGATGCGAGGCCTTTCGCCAGGGCAATCCGTCAGGATACCCGGTCAAGGCTGCAAGGACGGCCAGGCCGCGCCGCGAAGGCGTGGCCTACTGGCTGGAAAATGAGGACCATGTGCTGCTCGTCCGACGGCCCGAGCGGGGACTGCTCGGTGGAATGCTCGGTCTGCCGACCGACGCTCCGGCCGACCTGTCCTGGCGAGAGGCAGGTTCGGTGGACCACGTCTTCACCCATTTCGCGCTGAGGATGCGACTGCTCTGCGGGCAAGGCGGCACGCGCTCGGACGGGCTCTGGTGGCCGATCGAGCGGATTCGTGAGGCCGGTCTGCCGACCCTGTTTGCCAAGCTGGCCGCCCGTGGTGCCGAATGGCGGGCAGCCGCATGAGCGCTCCCGGATTCACCGGCGCGGCGCTCGATCGGGCAGACCATCTTCGCCTCGACGAAGGGAGACTTCGCGCGCTCGCAGCCGGAGGAAGGGCGCGCCTGCTCCTGCTTGCCGACCTTGATCCGGTTCTCGACGACGAGGGGCGGTTGATCTGGTCGGGCGAGATTGCCGATGGCGAGGTCATCTTTCTGGGGCTCGAGGGCGAGGTGCCGCTGTTCGCTCCGCTGGTCCGGACTGCGCCGGGTCAACGGGCCTCGAGCGTGTACAAGCTGCTCAGCCTGATGAGTCCGCGCGATGCGGCTATCTGGGGTGCTTCGCGCAGCTTGAACGAATGGCACAATCGCCATCTCTTCTGCGGCGCTTGCGGTGCTCCGACTTCAGGCTTCCGTGGCGGATGGGGGCGGCGATGCGGCGGATGCGGAGCGGAGCATTTCCCGCGGGTTGACCCGGTGGTGATCATGCTCGCCCAATATGATGATCGGGTCCTCGTCGGCCGGCAGCCGCAATACCCGCGAGGGCGCTATTCCGCTCTGGCAGGCTTCGTCGAGCCCGGCGAGTCGATCGAGGAAGCGGTCGCGCGCGAGCTGATGGAGGAGGCCGGAGTGAGGGCCGTTGACGTGCGCTACGTTGCCAGCCAACCTTGGCCGTTCCCGGGATCCTTGATGCTGGCCTGCCTGGCGCGCGCCGAGTCCGATAAACTGGTGATCGACGTCAACGAGCTGGAAGCAGCGATTTGGGTGGATCGCGCCGGGGTCGCCGCGGCCTTGGCGGGCGATCCCGAAGCGCCCTTTCTGGCGCCGCCACCTTTCGCCATTGCGCATACGCTGCTTCGCCACTGGCTCGACGGACAGGAGGAATGATGAGACGGACCGGAATCAGCCTGATCGGATTGCTTCTGCTTGCGAGCGGTTGTGCAACCTCTCCCGGGATGCAGCGGGCGACCTTGAACGCTTCGCTGACGGGATTGCAGGAGGTGCCAGGGCCGGGCGATCCCGACGGAAACGGCACCGCCGAAATTCGCGTCGACCCGGCCGAGGGCCGGCTCTGCTGGGAGCTCTATGCGCGTGCCATCGATACCGTGACGGCGGCTCACATCCATCGCGGCGAAGCGGGAAGGGCAGGGCCACCAGTGGTGACGTTGACCACGCCGGGTGACGATGGACGGAGCGTTGGCTGCGTCGCTGTCGATCAGGCGCTTGCCCAGGAAATGATCGGCCGCTCGCACGCCTTCTACGTCAACGTGCACTCTCAGGCATTCCCCGCCGGAGCGATTCGCGGACAGCTCCGCGGCGGCTTCATTCGGGCGCAGAGGCGCTGAGCGGCTCGTTGGCCTTCCTTCGCGGCGGACGAGGCCCATTGCGAGCCTTGGACCCGCGCTTTCCTTCTTCATAGCCTTCCAGGAAACGGCGGGCGCCTTCGGCGGCGGCGGCGCGCAGAACCTCTCCGAGATCGAGGGAATCGAGACTCGCCTTCAACGGAGCGCCGGAGGGCTTTCGGCCGGCGCCGAGCTCGTCCAGCGCCTCCTTTGCTCCCGTCTTCGCAATCTGTCGCGACTGGGCACGATCGATCAGCGTTTCGGCGGCCATCGTAAGGCCGGCGATCGCAAGATCGCGAACAGCCGGACTGTCGGCGAAGTTGAGCGCCTTCTTCACCTGCTTGCGGACCTTCTTCGGCACCTTCACGCCACCGACCCGCTTTGGAACCTTCACCTTCGCCATTCTTCCTCCTTGTGTGTTAGGTATGTAACACACAATCTTCGTTCATCAAGTCATTCGACCAGGATTTCGCCATGCATCCCGAGCAGACGGTGAATGATGTTGTTGCTTCGAACCCGGTAGCGTCCCGGCGCGGGCACCAGAGCGATCGTTCGACGCTCTCCCGGTCGAAGGCGGAAGCTGCCGTCGCCAAGATCGCCGGAGTCGCGGGCACGCAGGATCGAAGCCCGGAAAAAATCTCCGGCCGAAAAACTGTGGGTCGCCTGTCCCTGGTTGACGAACCGAAGCTTGATTGGCCGTCCCGCCTGCAAGCGGATCAGCTGCGGCTCGTAGGCGAACGGCCGAAGAAGCACGTCCTGTTCGGGCGCCGTTCGCCACTCAGGTTCCCGAGCGAGAGCAGGCGATCCGAGCAGCAGGGCGGTCAGCAGAAGCAACAGGCGCATGCGGTCTCCTTTCTCCGCTGCAGACCTATCACGTTCGGGATCAGAATCGCAGCGGCTTCACCCGTCTAACGCCCGGAAGCGCTTCCAGCTTCCTGAGCACGTCGTCGGCGATGTGGCCATCGACCGAGACCAGCGCGACCGCTTCGCCGCCGGCCTCGCGTCGGCCGAGATGGAAGGTGCCGATATTCACTCCAGCCTCGCCGAGCGTCGTGCCGAGGCGGCCGATGAAGCCCGGACGGTCCTCGTTGACGATATAGATCATCTCCCCGTCCAGCTCGGCTTCGATCGCGACTCCGAACATGTCCACCAGCCTCGGCGCGGCATTGCCGAACAGGGTGCCGGCGACGGCACGCTCGCCATCAGGGGTGGCAACGGCGACGCGCACGAGCGTGTGGTAATCGCCCTCACGATCGTGCCGAACCTCCCGAAGGTCGAGCCCTCGCTCCTTGGCCAAGAAGGGCGCGTTGACCATGTTCACCGTGTCCGAATAGATGCGCATCAGGCCCGCCAGCACGGCGCCGGTGATCGGCTTTTGGTTGAGCGCCGCGGCGGCGCCTTCCACCTCTACCGAAACTCCGGAGATCCGCCGCCCCTCGACCTGGCCGACGAGCGAGCCGAGCTTTTCCGCCAGCTCCATATAGGGGCGAAGCCGAGGCGCCTCCTCAGCCGAGAGGGAGGGCATGTTGAGCGCGTTGGTGACGCCGCCTCTCATAAGGAAATCCGACATCTGCTCGGCGACCTGGATGGCGACGTTGACCTGGGCCTCCGTTGTCGAAGCGCCAAGATGGGGGGTCGCGATCAGGCCTGGGGTTCCGAAAAGGGAATTGGCCTTGGCCGGCTCCTCGACGAACACGTCGAGCGCGGCGCCGGCAACATGGCCGGTATCGAGAGCCTCCTTGAGGGCGGCCTCGTCGACGAGGCCGCCACGCGCGCAATTGATGATCCGCACCCCCTTTTTCGTCCTCGCAAGATTCTCCCGGCTGAGGATGTTGCGGGTCTGGTCCGTGAGCGGGGTGTGAAGGGTGATGAAGTCGGCGCGCGCGAGCAGCGTCTCCAGATCGACCTTCTCGACTCCGAGGTCGAGCGCCCGCTCGGGCGTCAGGAAGGGATCGAACGCGATCACCTTCATCTTCAGCCCGAGGGCGCGATCGGCGACGATCGACCCGATATTGCCGCAGCCGATCAGACCCAGGGTCTTGCTGGTCAGCTCGACGCCCATGAACCGGTTCTTTTCCCACCGGCCGGCCTGGGTTGAGGAGTCCGCCGCCGGCAACTCCCGGGCAAGCGCGAACATCAGGGCGATGGCATGTTCGGCCGTAGTGATGGAATTGCCGAACGGCGTGTTCATCACGACGACACCGCGCGCCGTGGCGGCCGGTATGTCGACATTGTCGACACCGATTCCGGCACGACCGATCACGCGAAGCCTGGTTGCCACTTCAAGCAGCTCCGCCGTGACCTTGGTAGCGGAACGAATGGCCAGTCCGTCATAGTCGCCGATGATCGCCTTCAGCTCGTCCTTGCTGAGGCCGGGTCTCTCGTCGACTTCGACGCCGTTGTCGCGGAAGATTTCGGCGGCCTTGGGATCCATCGAATCGGAAATCAGAACTTTCGGCATGTCGGCTCCTCAGCCTTCTCGAGCTTCGTTGAAGGCCCAGTCGAGCCAAGGTCCGAGCGCCTCGATATCGTCGGTGTCGACCGTCGCGCCGCACCAGATCCGGATTCCCGGTGGAGCATCGCGATAGCCGGCAACGTCGAACGCCACCCCTTCAGCCTCCAGAAGTGCTTCCATCCGCTTCACCAAGGCTCGGAGGGCCGTCTCGTCCAGCCCTTCCACTGCGGCTTCGGCGAACTTGAGGCAGACACTGGTATTGCTGCGGGTGACAGGATCGACCGCGAGATGTTCGACCCAGCCGGTTCGTTCCACCCAAGCGTCGAGCATGGCCGCATTGGCATTGGCCCGGTCGATCAGCGCCTGGAGTCCACCCTGCAGTTCGGCCCATTCGAGCGCGTAGATATAATCTTCGACCGCGAGCATGGACGGCGTGTTGATCGTTTCACCTTTGAAGATGCCCTCGATCAGCTTGCCGCCCTTCGTCATCCGGAAGATTTTCGGAAGCGGCCAGGCGGGAACATAGCTTTCCAGTCGTTCGACGGCTCGAGGCCCGAGGATGAGCACGCCGTGAGCACCCTCGCCGCCGAGCACCTTCTGCCAGCTGAAAGTCACGACATCGAGCTTGTCCCAGGGCAGGTCGACGGCGAAGGCGGCGGAGGTCGCATCGCAGATCGTCAGGCCTTCGCGATCGGCCGCGATCCAATCCCCGTCGGCTACGCGGACGCCCGAAGTCGTTCCGTTCCAGGTGAAGACGACGTCGCTGGCCGGATCGACGCTGCCTAGCTCCGGGAGCTGACCATAGTCGGCCCTGAGGATCTTGGCATCCAGTTCGAGCTGCTTGGAAACGTCGGTCACCCACCCTTCGCCGAAGCTCTCCCAGGCGAGCAGCGTTATCGGCCGCGCTCCGAGCAAGTTCCACAACGCCATCTCCACCGCACCGGTATCCGAGGCGGGAACGATGCCGATCCGATGGCTTGGTGGAACCCGAAGCACATGCCGGGTGAGCTCGATCGCATGGGCGAGTCGGGCCTTGCCGAGCTTGGAGCGGTGCGAGCGGCCAAGCGACCCGATCGGAAGCTTGCCGGGGGACCAGCCCGGCGGCTTTGCGCAGGGGCCGGAAGAAAAATAAGGCCGCGCTGGACGCGTGGCCGGCTTCTCGTTCGTCACTGTCAACTCTCCTTGCAGAGAGCACGCGCCGCGTTGGGACGGCGTGGCCCGGCAACGGGATTAGAGCCGTGCCGCCGCCTGTCAACCGGGTTGACGGCCGCGGACGACGCAATCAGCAGTTGAGCGATGCGTTCCGGCTTGATTCTGCTCGTCCTGCTTCTGCTCCAGGCCTGCATCCCGCGCTCGGAGCGGCCGTCATTGCCGCCGCGGGAAGAAGGACGGACTCGTGCTGATCCGGCATCCCCCGACCTCCGGCAATGCCTTTCCCAACTCGATCGGGAGGGCGTCGGATATCGGGCGCTGCCGGACCGAATGTTCGCGGGCGGATGTTCCGCTGTCGGAGCGGTGCAACTGCTCGACATCGGCACGCCGGTGACGAATCTCGGCGCCATGACCTGCCCGCTCGCTCGGCAGTTCGCCCGCTGGACCCGGGAAGCCGTCCAACCTGCCGCCAGCCAGTGGTTCGGAACATCGGTGCGACGGATCGAGACGTTCGGCACCTATGCCTGCCGAAGCGTCAACAGCAGGCCGGGCGCTCGCTTGAGCGAACATGCCTTCGCGAACGCGGTGGACGTGTCGGCCTTCATTCTCGCCGACGGTCGCCGGATCAGCGTCGAGCAGGGCTGGGGCGGGGAGGACGAGGATGTCCGGCAGTTCCTCCGCGCCGTCCATCGCGCCGGCTGTCGCCGTTTCAATATCGGGCTTGGGCCGGACTCCGACGCCAATCACTACAACCACTTCCATTTCGACATGGGACGCGGCCCCTATTGCCGCTAAAGCGCCGCCATGACCGATCCCATCCCGCCCAAGCGCGTCTTCCATCCTGCTCGCGAAGAAGCTGAGGTCGCCGCTCAGGCGACGCAAAGTCCCCAGACCGTCGATCCCGCCTATCGACTTGCCTTTCAGGATCTCGATTTCCTGCTGCGCGAGGATCTGCGTCCGGTGCGTTTCCAGCTCGAGCTGCTCAAGCCCGAGCTCCTGCTCGACGAAGCCAATATCGCCTCCACCTTCGTCTTCTACGGCTCAGCCCGGATTCCGGAACCCGCCAAGGCCGATGCGCTGATCGAGGCCGCGGCGACCGACCATCAGCGCCGAATTGCCGAAAGCCTCAAGGCGAAGTCGAAATATTACGAGGAGGCGCGCCGGCTCGCCGGGCTGGTAAGCCAGGTTGGACTGGATTCGGACGGGCGCAAGCAGTTCGTTGTCTGCTCCGGCGGCGGCCCCTCGATCATGGAAGCCGCCAATCGCGGCGCCGTCGAAGCCGGGCGCGAAACGATCGGGCTCAACATCGTTCTGCCCCACGAGCAGATGCCGAACGCCTATGTAACTCCCGAGCTGTCCTTCCGCTTCCACTATTTCGCCCTGCGCAAGATGCATTTCCTGCTGCGCGCCCGGGCGGTGGCGGTCTTCCCCGGGGGTTTCGGCACGTTCGATGAAGCTTTCGAGCTGCTGACGCTGGTCCAGACGAAGAAGATCAAGCCGTTGCCGATCATCTTCTTCGGCCGCGAGTTCTGGGACCGTGTGGTCAATTTCCAGGCCCTGGCGGATGAAGGAGTGATCGCTCCGGCCGACCTCGACCTGTTCACCTTCTGCGAAACGGCCGAGGAAGCCTGGGACTGCGTGTGCCGGCACTATCAGGGCAGCTCCCAGGAGCTCGGATACGGCACCTAGCCTTGTTGTCGCTGTTCGGTCCTCGTCTCCCGATCGATCAGGACGAACTGGAGTTTCAGTTCGCGACTTTCAAATGGCTGCAGCAGCAGTTCGGCGAGATCGGCGGATCAGAACTGGTTCTCCCGACGACGGAATGGTTTACGTCCATTCGCAACATGGCTGGAGGGGCGCAGGCGCTGTTCGACGACGTGCGGCGCGCCGCCGGAATGGAGCAATGGCCTTGCCGGCTGGAGGCAGGACTGGCCGACCGCCCCTACGACGCCGGCAATGCTCTCCTGCTCCACCATGATGGGCCGCCTTCGCCTTGCGGGACTTTCCACATCGAGGAGGGGGCGAACGGGCGGATCGCCGTGATCAGCTACAATCCCGACATGGAGCGCGATCCAGAGGGCCTCGTCGCCACTTTCGCGCACGAACTCGGCCATTACCTGATGGCGACCGCCGACGGCACCCCACCGGGCGGATGGTCGCTTCACGAGCTCCATACGGACCTGGTTGCCGTCTATCTCGGTTTCGGCATCTTTCTTGCCAACAGCGCCCGGAGCTTTGGTCAGTTTCAAACCGCAAGTGCAGCCGGCTGGACGTCACGGCTCCAGGGCTATCTTAGCGAAGGGGCGCTCGTCACGGCACTCGTCATTTTCCAGCGGCTCTCCGGGCGAGGGGCGGGAGAGGCCGAGCCACACCTGAAACCTTATCTGCGCAAGCAACTGCGCGAGGCCGATAGGGCGCTGGCGAAGCTGTGCCCGGACATGGAAACGTCTGTTAGAGCGGTTGATCTGAGAGAATATGGAAGCGAATGACGGCTCGGCGGCTTGGCTGCGGCCGAGCGGAATCGAGGCCGCGACATCCCACGGCGGGGAAAAGGGGATATTGAACGCGCCCGCCGCGTTGCCACATCGGCATCATGGCTTCGGAAATCCAGAACGACACTCGAGTGTCCGCAAATCTCGACCAGGCGGTCGGGTTCACACTGCCCCGGCAGAATGCCCGGGGACGCCTCGCTCGACTCGGACCCGTGCTCGACGAGATACTCTCCGCGCACGATTATCCCGCTCCAATCGCACGAATCCTCTCCGAAGCCCTCGTCCTGACGGCGCTTCTCGGCTCGACTCAGAAGGAGGAGGGAAGTCAGCTCACTCTCCAGGCGCAGACCGAGGCCGGAATCGTCGACCTGCTCGTCTGCGACTACAAGAAGGGTGAGCTCCGCGGCTATGTTCGTTTCGATCAGGAGCGCCTTGCTTCCGAATCGAGCCTGCCCTCGCTCTTCACTCTGTTCGGCAAGGGCTATCTCGCGATTACCTTCGATCAGGCGCTGACCAAGGAACGCTACCAGGGGATCGTTCCGCTTGAAGGCTCGAGCCTCGCCGATGCCGCCCAGAATTTCTTCAGCCAGTCCGAGCAGATTCCGAGCCTGGTGCGCCTTGCCGTGGACGATACCGGCCACGTCGCCGGAGGCATATTGATCCAGCATCTTCCCGAAGGCGAGGAAGGGCGCGAGCGGCTGCACACACGCATGGACCATCCCGAATGGGAGCATGTGCGGGTATTGGCGGAAACGATCCGGGCAAACGAGCTGTTCGATCAGGAGCTGCCGCTTCACGATCTGCTCTGGCGGCTCTTCCACGAGGAAGAGGAAGTGCGAGTCCTCACCGCGATCGGTCTCAGCAAGGGCTGTCGCTGCAGCTACGAATATGTGCGCGACGTCATTTCGCGTTTCGGCGGTGCCGAGCGCGCGGAAATGGCCGATGATGACGGCTTCATCAGCGTCGACTGCGAATTCTGCTCGCGCATATTTCCGATCAAGCTGGACGACCTGGATAGCTGATTCCCCGACCCGGAACTTCGGCTCCTTGGCGGCCACCTGCCAGATCTGCTATCGGGCTTGCGCCGGGCAAGCGGGGGCGGCCGGCCACAAATTGGAGTGGCTCTGAACATGAACTTGCGGCCGTTGGGCCGGGCGCTCTCGGCGCTCGGCGTTCTCGTCTTCTTTGTCGCGCCGGGTCCGACCCAGGCCCCGTCAATAGCTCTGCTCGATCGACTGGAGCCGGGACAATGGGAGTTTCGCGGTCCAGGCAATGCCCTGATCACTTCCATCTGTCTCGGTGAGCGTCACCTGCTGATCCAGCCTCGGCACGGCGCCGCCGCCTGTAGCCGGAGTCTCGTCTCGTCGAGTCCCGAATCCGCGACCATACGCTATTCCTGTCCCGGCAATGGATTTGGGCAGACGACGATCAGGCTCGAAACGCCGCGACTCGCACAGATCGACAGCCAGGGTGTCAGCGGAGGCGTGCCTTTCGCTCTGCGAGGCGAGGCGAGGCGAGTCGGTCCATGCCGTTAACTGCCTGTTTATCATAGTTTAGTTATAGGAATGGAGTGCCGTGAGTGGCACGCTTTCCTCCCTAGCAGGCGACGATGCCTGAACTGGGCCGCCTCCCGCGAGGGCAGGCGGCCCATTCTTTTTCAAGCCCTCCGGGCTATAGGCGCGCGATGAGTGACAAGGCTGCCGTGATACTCCTCTCCGGGGGGCTGGATTCGATGGTCGTCGCTGGACTTGCGCGCGCCGCCGGTTTCCGGCTGCTGGCGCTGACCATCGACTACAACCAGCGGCACAGGGTCGAACTTCAGTCGGCCGCGAACATCGCTCGTCATCTCGGTGCCGAGCGTCACGTCGTCCTGCCGCTGGATCTTCGCCAGTTCGGCGGCTCTGCCCTCACCGACGATCTCGACGTTCCCAAGGAGGGGTTGGGCAGCGAGATTCCGATCACCTACGTTCCCGCTCGGAACACCATCTTCCTTTCGCTCTGCCTTGGCTGGGCGGAGGCGGCCGGCGCCCGCGACATGTTCATCGGGGTCAATGCGCTTGATTATTCCGGCTATCCCGATTGCCGGCCCGATTTCATCGAGAGCTTCGAGGCGCTTGCCAACCTTGCCACCAAAGCAGGCGTGGAAGGCGAACGATTCACCGTCCACGCACCGCTTTTGCGGATGTCGAAGGCCGAAATCGCGGCCGAAGCGGAGCGGCTCGGGCTCGACGCGGGCATGAGTTGGTCCTGCTACGATCCGACTCCGGATCTGAAGCATTGCGGCTTGTGCGATTCGTGCCGCCTTCGCGCCCGGGGATTTATCGAAGCGGGACTTCGAGATCCCACTGATTATGCAAGAACCGGAAAGACCGGCGCATGAGCTACGCCGTCAAGGAGATCTTCCTCACGCTTCAGGGCGAGGGCATGCAGGCCGGGCGGCGCGCCGTCTTTCTTCGCTTTTCCGGCTGCAATCTCTGGAGCGGGCGCGAGGAACATCGGGCAAATGCCGACTGCACTTTCTGCGATACCGATTTCGTCGGCACCGACGGGATTAATGGCGGGCGCTATGACTCTCAGGCGCTTTCCGCCAAGGTCGAGGAGCTTTGGGGCGAAGCTGACCGCAGACTGGTGGTCATCACCGGCGGTGAGCCGATGCTTCAGCTCGACCTCGACCTGATCGCCGCCCTTCATGTGCGCGGGTTCGAGATAGCGGTGGAAACCAACGGCACCTTGCCTGCTCCCGAAGGAATCGACTGGATCTGCGTCAGCCCGAAGATGGGTACAAGGATCGTGCAGCGGTCCGGCAACGAGCTGAAACTCGTCTGGCCCCAACCGAGAATCGACCCGAACGAGCTTGCCTCATGGGACTTCGACCATTTCCTCGTTCAGCCGATGGACTGCTCCGAGGCACAGGCAGCGCTCGCCGCCTCGATCGACCTGGTCATGGCCGACCCGCGCTGGAAGCTCAGTCTCCAGAACCACAAGCTGATCGGACTGCCCTGAGTTCGTCGGAGAAACCCTCGCTTATCTCCGCCGCTGCGCCCGCAGACATTCACGGCGCTCGCGACGAGGAAGAGTCCGGCAGTCGACCGGGGCCAAGCTGATCGAGGCGAGGGCGATCGGCATCCGAGTGAAGAAGAAATTCTCGTGCGCCGGAGTGAGGCTGCTTCGAAGCTCCCGCATCCGGGCCGCGGCCAGTTCGTGCAGTTCGCCCTTGCGGCGCGTCAGCGCCTCCTTGCCGATCCGCGATGCCGTCTGGCAGAATCCGAGCTGAGCCTGCAGGGTCGAGAAATTGTTGTAAGTCTGGGTCGAATAATCGTCGAAGCGACGTGGTCCGGTGCGCCCATGGACGCGGCGGAAATAGCCTTCAAGCGCCTGGTAGGCTGCCGCCAGCTCGCCCGAATGATGGTCGAGGATGCTGTTATAATTGTCGACCGTCCGAAGAAAGGGCGAAAACTGGCACTGAAGCGCCGCGACATTCAGTCCGGAGCGGAGGTTCCAAAGCAGATGGGCGCGATGCTCCGCCGGGGTGGCTCCTGGCAGAGGAACGCCGACCAATGGATCGCTCGGGTCAACGGCGCCGCTCTGAAATACGGGATCGTAGAGAAAGAGCTGAGCCGAAGCGGGCGAGGCAGCGCCGATCCCCAGCATGATGGCGAAAGCCTTCAACGCCGATTTGAGCCTCAGTTTCATCCCACCCTCCGCCTGCACTTGGCTTCTATTACAACAGCTTGGCGAAGAAGCTAGAGGCCTTCGGCGCAATCCGATCGCGCCGAAGGCACGCTTTGTCACGGACGCGGGCCGTCGGCCGGCGCCCAAACTTACATACCGCTGACGTTGCTCTCGACGGTGTTTCCGCCGGTGTCGCCGCCGGAAGTGTTGCCCAAGATCTCGGGCGCGTCCGTGCCCTGATTGCCCGTGTCGAGCGGCGGAAGAGTCTCGCTGGCGTTTCCGACCGTTTCCATTGCGCTCGCATCATTGCCAAGCGTGTCGAGCATCATGTTGCTGTCGAGCGTTTCGACGGCCGCATTGTTGGTCGCTTCGCCGCCATCGCCGCAGGCGGTCACGAGCAAACCGGCGCCGGCGATCATCGCCATCCGCGCGGTATAGGAAAGGAGATTGCGCATCGTAGGCCTCCCATGTTGGACGGTGCGCGCCCTTAACCCTGCACTGACCTGGCGGCAAGGGCGCGGATGTACAGACGGATACAAGGCGCCTGAAAAAAGAAGGCCGCCGGTCTCCCGGCGGCCTTCTGCAACGCGAAGTTGCGGACGATCACATACCGTTGGTGGTGGTGTTACCCATGTCGGTCGTGTCGGTCGTGGTCGTGTTCATGTCCATGCCGTTCATGTCGGTGGTCATGTTCGTGTCCATGGTCATGTTGGTGTCGAGACCCATGTCGGTCGCATTGGTGTCGTACATGGTGTCGTTGCCGAGGTCGGTGGTGACGGTGTTGTTCGCCGCCGTGTCACCGCCGCCGCAGGCCGCAACCAGCAGGGCCGCACCGGCAATCATCGCACCCGTGGTGGCTTTCGAAAGAATGTCACGCATTAAAAGGTCTCCCTAGATTGATGATTTGGTCGGGTAGGCCCCCTTTTTTACCCAAATCGGTGGTGCACATTATACGGAAAGGTTACAGCCCTCAAGCCTTCCTATTCTCCCGCGAGGGAGGCAAGGAAATCCGGAAGGCGGCTCTTCAGCGCCAGGTCGAACCGAGCTTGCACGTTCGTCAGTCCCATCTGTTCGAGGCTGGTCACCGGGAACTCGGCAATACCGCACGGCACAATCCCTGAGAAGTGGGAAAGTTTCGGGTCCAGATTGACCGCGAATCCGTGCATCGTCACCCAGCGTCGGACGCGAACGCCGATCGCGCCCACCTTCGCCTCCGTCGATCCATGATCGACCCAGATGCCGATCCGGCCGGGGGCCCGGCGAGCCTCGACACCCAGTTCGCCGAGCGCGTCGATGACCCAGCCTTCGAGCGAATGAACGAATCGGCGAACGTCCCGGCCCCTTCGATTGAGGTCGAGCAGCACGTAGCCGACCCGCTGTCCAGGTCCATGATAGGTGTAGCGACCGCCGCGCCCGGCCGAATAGACCGGGAAGCCCTCGGGATTGAAGAGTTCGGCCGGATCGGCGCTGGTTCCTCCGGTATAGAGCGGCGGGTGCTCAAGCAGCCAGACAAGCTCGGCCGCGGTGCCGACGCGGATCGCCTCAGCCCGCATGTCCATCTCGTGAAGCGCTTCCGGATAGGGTGTCAGTCCGGGCGAGAGTCGCCATTCGACTGGCTGATCTTCAGCGACGTTCCGTACGGAGGAGAAAGTTGCGTCGGCCATCGGCGATGCGCATAACGCCGACGAACAGGGAAGGGAAAGTGAATGGCGAATCTGTCGATCTCAACTGCGTGGACCGAGACCGCCGAATTCGTGAAACGCGAAGCAGGGCTGATTCTGCCAATCGCCTTTCTGCTGATCGCCGTCCCCGGTGCCCTGATGCAGATCCTGATGCCAGCGTCGACTACGCCTGGCGCACTTCCGGATCCCGGCGCCTGGCTTCTGATCTTCCCAGTCGCGATTCTGGCGAGCCTGGTCGGTACGATCGCGATCAGCACTCTCGCGCTGCGTTCCGGTACCTCCGTGGGTGAGGCGCTCCAACATGGCGTGCGCCGATTGGTCCCGCTGTTTCTGGCATCATTGCTGCTCGGTCTCGCTGCTGCGATCCTCGCCATACCGCTGATCCTGGTTCTGGCAGGAGGGGCCGGCCTGACCGGCGGCGATCCCGCCGCGGCGGCAGGACCGATCGTGCTGGCGATGCTGATCCTGCTGGTCGTCGCAATCGCGATTTGGGTGCGGCTGATGCTCATGACTCCCGTGGCCGCCGCGGAGCAGGTCGGTCCAATCGCCATCATCCAGCGCAGCTGGGCGCTCACGAAGGGGCATTTCTGGAAACTGCTCGGCTTCGCACTTCTGCTGATGATTGTCGGAACGATCGTCGTGTTCGCGATCACGGCGGTATTCGGAATTCTGATCTTCGCACTTGCCGGCCCCCCGGAACCGGGAAGTGTCTCGATGATCCTGATGACGATCATCTCTGCGCTTCTTCAGTCGGTGCTGAGCGCCGTCTTCGTGACGATGATCGCCCGGATCTACGCCCAACTGACCGGTACGCCTCAGGCCGAAGTCTTCGCCTAATCGAGGACCGGAATCTGCGGCGCCGCCGATCGCGGCAACAAGCCTGCGAGGCGCGGGTCCGGGAAGCACTCGAACGCCCGCTTGTAAGGCTTGAAACCGGCCCGCAGGTAGGACGGCAAGGCGGCAGGATGATCGAGGCTGCAAGTGTGGACCCTCAGGCGGCCGACACCCGGCCGCCAAGCCAGAGCCAGTGTTTGACCGAACAACCAGCGCCCATGACCCTGTCCCGCCAGCTCCGGGACTAGCCCGAGGAAGCGGATCAGGCACTCACCGGCGTCTTGCGCGAAATCCAGTTCGATCAGGCCGACTTCCGAGCCGGTCGGATCGATCACTACGTGGACTTCTCCGGCCGCAGAGAGCAGCGCTTCGTCGGTCATGGCCAGCCGCGAGAACCAGAGCCACTTCTCGCCAACCCGGCGAAACAGATTTCGATAGCGCTCCGGTTCGAGGATCGACCAATGCTCCAGTGTGAGCCGCGACTGCGGGATCGGACCTGAAGGCGGCGGTCGGTGCATTTCCAGAAAAGTCACCACTGCGCCGACATGGCCCGGCGGCAGGTCCTCCAGCCTCCCGCTCACGACCAGGTGGCGAGCGGCGGCAGGCTCATCAGGATTGCGTCGACGTTGCCGCCGGTCTTGAGCCCGAACAGAGTGCCCCGATCGTAGATCAGGTTGAACTCGGCATAGCGGCCCCGCCATTCCAGCTGCCGTGCCCGATCCGCTTCATCGAAGGGCATGTTCATGCGTCGTCGGACGAGCCGCGGGAAGATGTCGAGGAAGGCTTCGCCGACGTCCCGGGTAAAGGCGAAATTTGCCTCGAAACTCGGCCCTCCGCCCGGTTCGGCGCATTCGAGATGGTCGTAGAAGATGCCCCCCACGCCTCGGTGGACGCCTCGGTGCGGGATGAAGAAATAGTCCTCCGCCCATTTCGAGAAGCGGGTGTAGTAGGTCTGATCGTGAGCCGCGCAGGCGGCGCGCAGCCGAGCGTGAAACTCGGCGGTGTCCTCTTCATAGGGGATGGGCGGGTTCAAGTCCGCGCCGCCACCGAACCAGCGCTTCGTCGTCGTCAGGAATCGCGTGTTCATGTGGACCGCGGGGACATGGGGATTGGTCATGTGAGCGACGAGGCTGATCCCGGTGGCGAAGAAATGCGGGTCCTCAGCCGCCCCGAGGATGGTCTTGGCAAATTCTGGACTGAAACGGCCGCCGACCGTCGAGACATTGACTCCCACCTTTTCGAACACCGCGCCTTTCATGAGCCCGCGGACGCCTCCGCCCCCCGGCGAACCGTCCGGATCGCTGCGCTCCCAGGGAGAGTAGTGGAAGCGGGCTTCGCTCCCCATCTCGATCTCGATCGATTCGAATTCGGCGCAGATTCGATCGCGCAGCGATTCGAACCAGTCCCGCGCTGCCTGCTGTTCCTCATCCAGCTCGATCATTCGGGCCAGCCTTTCACCTGTCTCAACGCCTCGGAAAGGGCGATGCCCGCGGCCACGGCGATATTCAAGGATCGCGTTCCCTTCACCTGCGGGATGCGCACGCGAAGTTCGGCTCGCTTGTGGACTTCGTCGGGAACGCCGCTGCTCTCCGACCCCAGTAGCAAGATATCCTTGGTTCCGAACGAGGCCTCATCCAGGCGGGTCGCTGCCGCAGTGGTCAGAAGGACCAGACGGCCGCAGTGGCTCGCCGTGAACTCTTCCCAGCCGGCGTGACGAGTCACCCTGGCAGCTTCGGCATAGTCCATGCCAGCGCGCTTCAGCGCGCGATCGCTCCAGGGAAAGCCGCAGGGCTCGATGATGTCGACACCGACTCCCAGGCAGGCAGCGAGCCGCAAGATCGTGCCGACATTTCCCGCTTGGTCCGGCTGGTACAGTGCAAGACGCATGATTGGGCATCCATGCACGAGTTGATCGCGACCAGCCTAGTCCCGCTTGGGAATGATCGATATCCGGCCGCCCGTTTCCAGGATGGCGTGCTTGATTTCCGCCAGCCGTTCAAGGCCGTGGCTGCTTCGAGCCGCAGCCATGATTTCATCAAGGCCAATTCGCGAATGCAGGAGTCGCTCGTGCATGACTTCGCCATTCTCGATCAGAAGCAGCGGCGCTCCGGCTGTCAGCCGCTGGAAGAAGGGAAATCGCTCCTTCACCGTGCTCATCAGGATACCCGCCCCGACGAGGGTCAGAATCGCGATGGCGGCATTGGTCATCGAATGATCGTCGTCGATCATCGCCTGCTGAGTCGTCTCGCTGATGATCAGCAATATCACCAGTTCGAAGTTCGACATCTCGGCGAGCGAACGCTTTCCGGCGACTCGAAACACGAGGAGGAGGAAGATGTAGGTGACCAAGGCACGGACGACCGAGTCCATTGCAGGCACCTCAGGGAAAGACGAACTGCTCGAAACGCGCCGGCGGCGCCTCCTCGAGACCGACCGACCCTGTGATGGTCCGCAACGTCCGGTCTGGTCGGTAGTGGATGACGATCGCCGCCTCCCCACCAGCCAGATTGGGAGCCGCAAAGGCGAAAGTGTGCCCTTCGGCGCCGATCTCCACACGCTCGGGCTCGGGAAGGATCGATTCGAGCTCCACGGAATCGAGAAAATCGCGGCTGAGGTAGAGCTGGATCCGATCGGCACCGACGGGCGGAATGGCGGCGATCCGGAGTTCGGCCGGCGAATGATAGCGAGTGAAGCCGTCATAGCCGATTCGCAGATTCGGCACCTCCACAGATCGAGAGCTGAGCGGCCCTGGTCCCAGCAGTCCCGCTACCGCGGCGATCAGGATGATGGAGATGATGCTCCAGCCGATACGGTGAAGCCAAAGGTCCAGTCGCTCATTCTCGATCCCTTCCGGAAGGTCGAGACCGGCATGCGCAGTCTTGTCCGACATTCTGTCATCTCCTCCGGAATTGATCAAAGCGCTTCAGGTTCGGCCTCTGAATGACTCTTCTGGAGGTGGTGAGGGTCCGCGGCTGCAATTGTGGGGGAGGACCTCCCTACATCCCGTTGCCGCTCTGTCCCGACGCGCCGCCGCTTGAACTGTCCATACCGCCAGTCTGCCCTACGGGAGCTGCGGCATTCACGCCATTGCCGGCCGCCCCCTCGCCGCCCTGGGACGGGGCCACCGGTTGAAATTCGTCGTTGAGTGCTTCCTCGGCGTTTGTGGTCACGGTCTGGCCGCCGTCGCAGGCGGTGAGCAAAAGCCCGGCTGCGACGGCGGTTGCGAAGCTGATCCGCATTCCTTCCTCCTTCGTTTCACGTCCGAACGGCGGACGGAACGAGGCGTTCCCCAGGCGCGGCGAAGGGGCGCTGGACTGAAGCTGCCCGCCGTCGTCACAGCCCCGTCAAAATGACGGTTGGCAAAAGGCTTGCCGCGCGGCTATCAGGCGCGCCGAGCCGCCAGGGCCGCCCGGCCCTAAGCAGGGGGCGGAATCCGATTACCGGTTCGAAATCGCTGAAGGACATTATGGCGACGGTTGAACATACCGAAGGAACGGCCGCAACGGCCAGCGACGGCGTTCGGCGCCGCGACTTCATCAACATCGCCGCGGTGAGCGCGGCCGGCGTCGGTGGCGCGGCTCTGCTCTATCCGCTGATCAACCAGATGAACCCGTCGGCCGACGTGCTTGCGCTCGCGTCGATCGACGTCGACATCTCGCAGATCCAGCCGGGGCAGGCGATCAAGACGATCTGGCGCAAGCAGCCGATCTTCATCCGCAACCTGACTCCCCAGGAGATCCAGGCCGCCAATTCCGTCAGCCTTGGCGAGTTGCGGGATCCGCAGACGCTGACCGACCGCACCGTCGACGGACGGGTGAACTGGCTGATCACTTTGGGTGTCTGCACCCATCTCGGCTGCGTTCCGCTGGGTGCGGCGGAAGGCGAGAATCGCGGCGAATATGGCGGCTATTTCTGTCCCTGCCATGGCTCACACTACGACACGGCGGGGAGAATCCGCAAAGGCCCGGCGCCCACCAACCTTGAAGTGCCGGAATATTCGTTCACCTCTCCCACCACCGTGCGGATCGGCTGAGGAAGACTGAGATGAGCTTTCCCTGGGCGGAAGAATATAAACCCAAGAGCCCGTTCATGCGCTGGCTCGATGAGCGGCTGCCGCTTCCGCGCCTCGTCTGGGGCTCGGTCGGCGGCGGCTACCCGGTGCCGCGCAACCTGAACCATTTCTGGAATTTCGGCGTGCTGGCCGGGTTGGCGCTGGTGATCCAGATCGTCACCGGCATCGTCCTTGCGATGCACTACAACGCCAATGCCGATACCGCCTTCAACTCGGTCGAGCATATCATGCGCAACGTGAACCAGGGTTGGTTCCTGCGCTATGCCCACGCCAACGGCGCGAGCTTCTTCTTCATCGTCACCTACATCCACATTTTCCGCGGCCTTTATTACGGCTCCTACAAGGCGCCCCGCGAGATGGTCTGGATGCTCGGCCTCGTCATCTTCCTGCTGATGATGGCGACGGCCTTCATGGGTTATGTGCTTCCCTGGGGGCAGATGAGCTTCTGGGGCGCCAAGGTGATCACCGGACTGTTCGGGGCGATCCCGGTCATTGGTCAGCCGATCCAGGAGTGGCTGCTTGGCGGCTACGCGCCGGACCAGCCGACCCTGACTCGCTTCTTCTCGCTCCACTATCTGCTTCCGTTCGTCATCGCCGGTGTGATTATCCTGCACATCTGGGCGCTGCACATTCCGGGTTCCGGCAACCCGACCGGCGTGGACGTCAAGACCCCGCAGGACACCCTGCCTTTCCATCCCTATTACACGGCCAAGGACGGGTTCGGAGCGGGGCTGTTCCTGATCGCCTTCTCGATCATGCTCTTCTTCCTGCCCAATTATCTGGGGCACGCGGACAATTACATCCCGGCAAATCCGCTCTCGACACCGGCGCATATCGTCCCTGAATGGTATTTCTGGCCCTTCTACGCGATCCTTCGTGCCTTCACCGTGGACTTCATCCTTCCGGCGAAGCTGTGGGGGGTGCTGGCGATGTTCGCATCGATCCTGCTGCTCTTCTTCCTGCCCTGGCTCGACAAGTCGCCGGTGCGTTCGGGCAGCTATCGCCCCACCTTCAAGATCTTCTTCTGGATCCTGGTGCTCGACGTGCTGGTGCTCGGCTTCTGCGGCGGCATGCCCGCCGAGGAGCCCTATGTGATGATCAGCCAGCTGGCGACCATGTATTATTTTGCGCACTTCCTCATCATCCTGCCGATCCTGTCGGTGGTCGAACGCACGTTGCCGCTTCCCAATTCGATCTCGGAAAGCGTGCTGCATGGCGAGGAAGCGGAAGCCGCACCGATCGGCGTTAAGCCGACGCCGGCGCCGGCCGAGTAAGGGGACGAGACGGTCATGGTTCGAATTCTGGGCTTTCTGGTCGGTCTCGGCTTCGTCGGTGTTGCCGCCTGGTCGCTGCTGTGGGGCGTCGTCGCCTACATCAGTGAGCCGCCGCAGGAGACGGTCGAGCACCGGTTTCACAAGCACGCCCGCAACATCGACTTTTCGTTCGACGGGCCTCTCGGTCAATATGACGAGCAGCAGCTGCAACGAGGCTTCCAGGTCTACCGGGAAGTTTGCGCCGCCTGTCATGGACTGAACCAGGTCGCGTTCCGCAACCTTGAAGATCTCGGCTACAGCGAGGCAGAAGTTCGGGCCATTGCGGACCAGTGGCCGATCCAGGTTCCGGACATCAATCCGGAAACCGGCGAAGCGACGACCCGCAAGGCGCTTCCGGCCGATCGCTTCCCTGATCCCTATCCGAACGAGACGGCGGCTCGGGCGGCCAACAACAATGCTCTGCCCCCTGATCTGTCTCTCGTAGTCAAGGCTCGCGAGGAAGGCGCGCCCTACGTGGCGTCGCTGCTGACCGGCTATCAGGATCCGCCTGCCGACCTGCCGGCGGAGAACCGACCGGGGCAGGGGCTCTATTACAATCCCTACTTTCCGAACCTGAATATCGCGATGCCGCCGCCGATCACTGCCGACGGACAGGTGACCTATGCCGACGGAACGCCGGCAACGCGCGAACAGATGGCTCAGGATGTTTCCGCTTTCCTCGCCTGGACCGCGGAGCCGAAGCTGGAAGAGCGTCATGCCTCGGGCTGGATGGCTCTTGCCTTCCTGATCTTCGCCACCGTGCTCGCCTATCTATCCTACAAGAATGTCTGGGCGACGGCTAAGCGAACGGTTCGGGTTACCGGACCGCTCGACCCCGAGAATATCGCCAAGCGCGAGGCCGCGGATCGCGAAGCCGGCGTGAACAGCTAGGTCCGGACGGCGCCCGATGATCGGCAGCAATGACGATCTGAAGGCGCTGATCCGTACCATCCCGGATTTCCCGAGGCCGGGCATCCAGTTTCGGGACGTTACGACGCTACTCCTCGACGCTCGAGGCTTCGCCGCGGCGATCGAACGACTGGCCTTCCACATCGAGGATAAGCCTGATCTCGTCGCCGGCATCGAGGCACGCGGTTTCATCGTCGCTGCCGCACTCGCGCAGCGGCTCGGCACGGGATTGTTGCTGATCCGCAAGGACGGCAAGCTCCCGGGGAAAACGATCGCCGAAGATTATGCACTGGAATATGGCAGCGATCGCCTGACCATGCATGTCGATGCCTGCGCGCCGGGTTCGCAGGTCTGGCTGGCAGACGATCTGATCGCGACCGGTGGGAGCGCGCTTGCCGCGGTTCGGCTCATTCGCCGGACCGGTGCCAGTCTGGTCGGTGCGGGCTTCATCATCGACCTGCCCGATCTCGGCGGATCGGCCCGGCTCAAGGCGGAGGGGTTTGCAGTCCACGCGCTTGTAGAGTTCGAAGGCGACTAGTCGTCGCTCGCGCGGAGTCGGCCGAGACCGGCTCGTGCCCACCAACCCATCGTTACGGCGTAGGAACGCCGGAGCACCTGAAGCGTTAGCGATATCGGGGCACGGCGGCCTGGGGAACGTCGTGCCCGACCGCTGCGCTCTGCTCTTCGGGAGACGTCCTCATGTACCTGCCTCTCGGCCGCATCCCCTTCATCTTCCTGGCGGCCACCAGCCTCAGCGCCTGCACGGCCTATGACGATTATGGCTATGGATATGGCGGAGTTTCGGTAGGCTTCGGTTCCAACTATTATGATCCCTGGTACGATCCGTACCAGGACGCCTATTGGGGCTACTATCGCAGCAGCCCCTATTGGGGCTGGTACGATGGCTATTATTATCCTGGAACCGGTTACTACGTGTACGATCGCTGGCGGCGGCCGCACCGCTGGAACGATCGTCAGCGTTACTATTGGTCACAGCGCCGGAGCTACTGGCGCGACCGCGGCGACCGGCGGGAAGATCGGCGCGACTTCCGCGAGAATTGGCGCGACTTCCGACAGGAACGCCGATCGGACGACGGGGAGTTCCGCCGCCAGTGGCGGTCCGACATGCGCCGTTCCCGGCAGGGGGAGATCGATCGCGAGCAACTGCGCCAGGAACGTCGCGAGTATCGACGGGACCTGCGGCGAAATATGCGGGAGCTGCGCCGGGAGGATCGCCGCGCTCGACGCGACTAGTCGGTCGGCGGACGACGTCGGATCATGACGATTGAGGTGAAGCGCATCACCGGCATCTCGTCCTGGTTAGTGACAGTCGTCTCCGTTCGGAAGGTGCCCATTTCCGGTCGACTTCGCGAAGGCGTCTTTTCGACGATCTTGCCGCGAACGTGTAGCGTATCGCCGGGGTAGACTGGCTTGAGCCATCTGAGTTCGTCGACACCGGGTGACCCGAGGCCAGCCTGGGGCTCCTTCGCGAAATGGCGAACGATCGTCGCCATCGTCATGGCGCAGGTGTGCCAGCCGCTCGCGGCGAGCCGACCGAAATGCGTCTTGGCCGCCTCCTCGTCGGAGAGGTGGAAAGGCTGCGGGTCATACTTACTCGCGAATTCCAGCACCTCCTCGCGCGTCACGTCGTAGCTGCCGAAATAGGTTTCGCGGCCGATCTCCAGATCTTCGAAATAAAGCACAACTTCCTCCTCGCCTGCCGGCCAACCCTTCCTTTGCCGGCAGTGCGGAGGAAATCAATTGCTGGCTATCGCTCCTGCCGGGATGACAATCGGCGCCGCCCGTGCCAGACAGCCGCCGCATTTGAACAGCGGGGCAATCATGCGCATTCACCTTTCGTTCGCGCTTATTCTTTCGCTTGCCGCCTGCGCAACGCCGCGCACGGTCGACCGGTCGAGCGATCCCGTCAGCGTCAAGATCATTGCCTTCAACGACTTCCACGGCAACCTCGAGCCGCCCCGTCAGGCTGTCGCGGTTCCGGTCGAGGGTGCTGCAGAACCGGTCCGAGTTCCTGCCGGCGGAGCGGCATATTTCGCTTCCGCCATGGCGCAGTTGCGTTCCGCAAACCCGAACAACGTCACCGTCTCGGCGGGAGACATGATCGGCGCTTCGCCGCTGCTCTCCTCGATGTTCCTGGACGAGCCGACCATTCATGCCATGAACTTGATGCAGGTGGACTATAATGCCGTCGGCAATCACGAGTTCGATCGTGGGCGCGAAGAACTCCTTCGCATTCAGCGCGGGGGATGTGAGCAACATACGTCTGGCCAGCCCTGCCAGTTGGAACCTTTCCCCGGTGCGCGTTTCAACATCCTCGCAGCAAATGTTCGGACGGAAACCGGCGAGACGCTGCTTCCGGCTTACGGCATCAAGAGCTTCGGCGAAGGCAACCGGCAGGTCCGAGTGGCCTTCATCGGCATGACATTGCGAGACACGCCGACCCTCGTCACTCCATCCGGTGTCGCGGGGCTCCGATTCGAGGATGAAGCCGGGACGGTGAATGCGCTCGTGCCGAGGCTTCGCCGCGAAGGCGCCGACGCGATCGTGGTCCTGATTCACCAGGGGGGTTTCCAGCCCGATCCGCGTTATGCCTCTGCGGAATCGATCGCTCCTCCGGTGCCGGGCTGCGACACATTGGAAGGCGACCTGAGGCCGATCCTGGAGCGCCTCGACCCGGCCGTTGACCTGGTCGTCTCCGGGCATACCCACAATTCCTACATCTGTGACTATTCGACGGTCGATCCCGAGCGGCGATTCCTGGTGACCAGTGGCGGGCGCTACGGCACATTGCTGACCGATATCGACCTGGCCATCGATCCGGAACGTGGCGTGGTCAGGCGCAATGCGCGCAATGTCATCGTCCAGGGCGAACCCTTCCGCGGGAGCTGGGGCGAAGTGGCGCTCAGCGATCTTTTCCCGAAATTCGATCCCGATCCGACCGTGTCGGCGCTGATCGACCGCTATTCCGTGGCGGCGGCTCCGCTTGCAGCGCGAGTCGTCGGCTATCTTGCCGCGCCGGCCGACCGCTCACCGACCCCGGCCGGGGAAACCGTAGCCGGGGACCTGATCGCCGATGCACAACTCGCTGCAACGAGCCGCCCCGAAGCCGGTGGTGCTCAGATCGCCTTCATGAACGGCTCCGGCGTACGCGCCGAGCTCGTTCCGGCTGAGGATGGGAGCATCACCTACGGGCAAATCTACGCGGCGCAGCCGTTCGGCAACAATCTGGTCGTCAAAACCTTTACGGGCGCGCAGATCGAGCAGCTGCTCGAGCAGCAGTTTGCCAGCGGCTGGAACAGCGTTGAACGGCCGAACATGCTTATGCCCTCGCGCGGTCTCACCTACAGCTACGACCTGAGCCGGCCCGAGGGGCAGCGGATCCTGGATCTCAAACTCAATGGCGAGCCGATCCGTGATGATGCGACCTACCGGGTGACGATGAACAGCTTCCTTGCCAGCGGTGGCGACAATTTCACCGTCTTTCGCGAAGGAACCGACGTCCTAGGAGGGCCTCAGGACCTGGACGCGCTGGAAGCCTATCTCACCGCCACCGGCCGACTATCGCCCCCCACGCCGAACCGGATCACGAGGCTCGACGCTCCGGCTTCTTCGCCGAGCCGGTAAGGCTGCGCCGCCGTTGCGGGGTCTGGCCGCCTTTGCTCATCTGATTGGACGAATGCGACGACGCCCCAGCCCGATCGCCGCCATCAAACGTTGAATCGGAACAGCATGATGTCGCCATCCTGGACAACATAGTCCTTGCCCTCGGCGCGCATCTTGCCGGCTTCCTTGGCCCCGGTTTCACCACCGCAGGCGACATAATCATCGAAGGCGATCGTCTCCGCGCGGATGAACCCGCGTTCGAAATCGGAGTGGATCACGCCCGCCGCCTGCGGCGCCTTGGCGCCTTTCTCGACCGTCCAGGCGCGGGCTTCCTTGGGACCGGCCGTGAAGAAGGTGATGAGATGGAGAAGGTCGTAGCCTGCGCGGATGATTCGCGAGAGGCCGGTTTCCTCCAGTCCGAGGTCCTTGAGAAAGTCGATCCTGTCTTCGGCAGGCATGGTGGCGATCTCGGCCTCGATCGCGGCCGAGATGACGACGGCTTTCGCGCCTTCCGCCGCGGCCTTCTCGGCGACTCGCGCGCTGTGCGCGTTACCGGAGGAAGCGTCGCTCTCGTCGACATTGCAGACGTAGAGCACCGGCTTGGCGGTCAGCAGCTGCGCCCGCTCAAGAGCCTTCTTTTCCTCTTCGTCCTTCGGCTGAGTAAGCCTGGCAGGCTTCGACTCCCGCAGAAGATCCAGCGCCTGTCCTAGCACCGATGCTTGAACCTTGGCTTCCTTGTCGCCCTGCTGAGCCTTCTTGACGAGGTTCGGAACGCGCTTCTCGAGGCTCTCGAGATCGGCGAGCATCAGTTCGGTCTCGACCGTTTCGGCGTCGGCGACCGGATCGACCCGGCCCTCAACATGGGTGACGTCGCCGTCCTCGAAGCAGCGAAGGACGTGAATTATCGCGTCGACCTCTCGAATATTGGCGAGAAACTGATTGCCCAGTCCTTCCCCCTTGGAGGCGCCTCGAACCAGCCCGGCAATATCGACGAATTCGAGCTGAGTTTGGATCTCCTGAGCCGACCTGGCGATTTGCGCGATCTGGTCGAGACGTGGGTCAGGAACGGCAACTCGGCCGACATTGGGTTCGATCGTGCAGAACGGATAGTTGGCCGCCTGTGCCGCCGCGGTCTCCGTCAGAGCGTTGAACAGGGTGGACTTGCCGACATTCGGCAGGCCCACGATTCCACATCGAAAACCCATTTTTACTCCTGGAAATGGCGAGCGCCCGAGAAGGGAAAACGTGCCTGCGCGCGTCCTAGCGTCCGCGACAGGCAAATTCCAGCAACGCAAGATCGGGATGGCAGGCAGGCAGCCTAGATGTGGTAAAGTAAGCTAGGATGTTCGACTCGAAAGGATAGAACATGCGCCTGTTCCTCATATCGACGTGCGCGTTTGCTCTGCTGGCCTCGGCTCATTCCGCCAGGGCCGACACGATTTGCGAATGGATCGACTTCGGCCAACGTATCGCGGCCGTGGGGGCAGGGGGAATGACCGCGGGGGGCGCTGCGGCTGGCGCCGGCCATCCCGAGCTGGCGCGGGCCCAGACCCGAGTAGCCCTCGCGATGTTTGAGGCCCTGAACGCCATCGACCGCCGTTATCGGTCCTATCTCGACTTCCCGCAGGGCGATCCGACCGCCTCGCAAGACGCGGCGGCAGTGACCGCGGCGCACACTGTGCTGCTCCACTATTATCCGGCGCAACGATCCGCACTCGAAGAGAATTACAACATCGCAATGGAAGCAATCCCCGATCCGGCAAGGCGGGATTCGGGGCGGATGATCGGCGAAGCGGCGGCTCGAGCGGCGATCGCTGCCGGCACTATCGATCCGACCGTCGTCCAGAGGCCATACCAACCACGTGCGGCTCCCGGGCAGTGGGTTGCCACCCAATTGCCCGTGATCCAGCCTTACATGGTGGCGTTCCGGCCGTGGATACTGCCGAGAGCCGATTCGGTGCGTCCAGCGCCTCCGCCCGATCTCGATAGCGATCGCTGGGCGCGCGACTATGAAGAGGTTCGGCGCCTCGGCGGGCGCGTGAGCCGAGCACGGACACCTCACCAGACGCTGATGGCGCGTTACAGGATCACTCCGGACATGATGCCTTCGCTGCGCTATGCTGCCGATGCTCCCGGCCGTGCGCCTGTGGCGAATGCCCGCCTCTTCACCCTGATCGGAATGGTGCTCGATGACGCCGGCATGGCCACCGGCGAGGCCAAGCTGCACTACAATTTCTGGCGTCCGATCACCGCGATCCGCAACGGCGAGTTCGACGGCAACCCGGCTACCGAGGCGGAGCCGGGGTGGGAGCCATTGATCGCGACTCCGAACCATCCCGAATATCCCTGCGCTCATTGCAGCAGTGCTGGAGCGATCGCCGAAAGTCATGACGGCTGAAGTCGGTCCTCGGCCGCCGCATGGAGTGCGGGTCAGTTCGCGTTCCATTTCCAACAGCGCCGTCCAGGTGCTGCCAAGTTGGGATGACTGGGTCAGGGAGGTGAACCACTCTCGAACGTTCGGCGGGGTACATTTTCGCTTCTCCAATGAGGCAGGGGAGGGGATGGGGCGCCGAATTGCCCGAATGGCGCTCCGGAACGTCATGCAGCCGCTGCCGCGCGCCATTTCGCGCCGTCGGAGAAGTTAGGTCGAGCCCGAGGCAACCCGTGCCGTGGCCATAAGCGATTCGCAGGTGATCTGACCGCGTCGCCCATGTTCCTCGGAAGAATGGGCATTGGACGGGTTCGAGACCTCGTCTCGACAGCGCCGAAGGGCTTGCCTAGGGTCCCCGAAAAGGGGGATGCCGATGAAGCCTGTTCTGTCGTCACTGGCGCTTTCGCTCGCGATCGGCCTTGCGCCGATTCCGGCATCGGCTCAGCAGAGCTCCCAGCAGGTGCTCCAGAATACGGTCGCTCGGCAGGGGCTGCTGCCGGTTCATGTCGACCAGCGAGGAGGGCGGATCCTTCTTTCGCTTCCTGCGCCGGATTCGGAGGGAATTTCAGGGCGCTTCATCTATGTGTCGGCACTCGAAACCGGTCTCGGCTCGGCACCGATCGGGCTCGACCGAGCCCTGTCGCGCGGATCTCGCCTGCTCGTATTCCGTCGCGTCGGAAAACGGGTCGTGGCGGAGGTCGAAAATCCTCGGTTCCGCGCCGGTGGCGGGTCCGTCCAGGAGCAAGCCGGAGTGCGCCGCTCCTTCGCTTACTCCACGATCTGGATGGGCGAGATTGCCGCGGAAACGGGCGACGGGCGGCTGCTCGTCGACATTTCGGGCTTTCTCACGCGCGACGACATGGGAATTGCCGATGCGATCAGAGGCGGCGGTGGCGGCGAGTTCCGATTGTCGTCCGATCTCTCTGTCGCCGATCCCAATTTCGTGCGCGTCTTCCCGCGCAATATCGAACTTCAGTCGAGGCTCACTTTCACTTCGGCCCAGCCGCAGACGGAAGTGAACAACATCTCGCCGGTGAACGGCAATCTCAGCTTCATTGTCCGCCATTCCCTGATCGCTCTGCCCGAACCGGGATACGAACCGCGGCGCTTCGATCCGCGCGCCGGAACCTTCGGCTCGCAGGTGGTCGATTTCGCAGCGCCGCTCGGCCGCTCCGTCGTCTACGAACTCGCCAATCGCTTCCGGCTGGAGAAGGTCGATCCGGGGGCACCGAGATCGCGCGTACGCAGCCCCATCGTCTTCTATATCGACACGGCCGCGCCGGAGCCGATCCGGACCGCGCTGTTCGAAGGGACGGGCTGGTGGCGCGAGGCGTTCGAAGCGGCCGGGTTCATCGATGCCTTCCGGGTGGAAATGCTTCCCGAGGGAATCGACCCGCTCGATATTCGATACAACGTCGTCAACTGGGTCAACCGCGCCACTCGAGGCTGGTCCTACGGGCAGGTGATCGAGGATCCGCGCACAGGCGAGATCATCAAGGGACAGGTGCTGCTCGGGTCGCTCCGAGTCCGGCAGGACATGCTGATCTTCCAGGCTCTCGTGGGTGCGAACCTGACCGGATCGGGCGGGACCAATGATCCTGTGACCGCGGCTCTGGCACGGATAAGGCAGCTTGCCGCTCATGAGGTGGGCCACGCTCTGGGCCTCGCTCACAACTTCGCCGGAAGCATCCAGGGGCGCTATTCGGTCATGGATTATCCTGCCCCGCGCATCCGACTCGAAAATGGCGTGCCGGACCTTTCGGACGCTTATGGCGTCGGGCTTGGCCGCTGGGATACTTTCGCTGTCGACTGGCTCTACGGCGCCCGCACCGACGCCGAAGCTGAACCACGAATGCGCGCGGCTATCGCCGAAGGACTGCGCTTTGTCGGCGACGCCGATGCGCGTCCGGCTGATGCTGCCCACCCGATCGGCAGCCTGTGGGACGACTTCGCGGATCCGATCGCGGAGCTACGCCGGATGATGGAGGTTCGAAGCGTCGCGGTCGCCCGGTTCGGACCGGGCGCGCTGCCGGTCGGCGAGCCGGTTTCGCAGCTCCGCCGCGCCTTTGTTCCGATCTGGCTCCTTCATCGCTACCAGACCGAAGCGGCCGCAAAGCTGATCGGGGGAGTCGACTATCATTACTCCGTCGCCGGTGATGGAACGGAGATGGCGCGGGTCGTCCCGGCCGCCGAACAGCGCAGGGCCCTGGAGGCCCTGTTGGACACGCTCGCCCCGTCCGCATTGAGCGTCCCACCGGCGCTGGTTCCGCAACTTTCCGCAGGTTGGTCGGGCGGCCCCGATCGGCAGACCGAAATCGAGATCATGCCGACCTCCGGCGGGCCGATCTTCGATCCTCTTGCCGCGACCGAGGTCGCCGCAATGGTCACTTTGACGGGGCTGCTGGCGCCCGAACGCTTGAACCGGCTCGAACTCCAGAATCAAGCGGACCCGGCTGCTCCGGGCGCGGACGAGTTGCTCGACCGGCTCGTGGGGCGAGTCTTCTCCTTCTCGGGGCTCGAATCCTCGGCCGCTGCAACCCAGCGTCGCACGGCCACAACCACGGCCTTGGCACTTGCCCGCGTCCAACGGGATCCCGCTTTGTCGCCGACGCTCTCCCTCGCCTTGTCCGAACGGTTGAACCGCCTCGCCGGGCGGCTTGCCCGCACTTCCGGCACCGGACTGCATTCCGACTGGAGTCGGGGTCTGGCTCGACTCCTTGCTGACGGCGAAGCGCTGGAACGCGCTCTCGCCGACCAGCGCCGGCTGCCGCGAATTCCCCCCGGAATGCCGATCGGGGGTGCCCACGAATAGGGCGCGCGCAGGGTGGAGCTAGGGACGCGGCAGCCGCGGGTCCGCACGGCACTGCCGTAGCGGCAGCGAACGGCCGGAGATCACTTGAATCACCCGTTGCGATCGGCGATCCGTCGACATGGTCAGGCAGGCGCAGCCATGGCCGTAATTGCCATTCGTCCGCACCCAGCCTCGACTGCTCATGTCACCGAGCTGTTCCATGCCGGGAACCGGTTCGCGGCCCTGGGTACCCAGCACCCACTGACCGTCGCGGTCGACCAGCCACCAATTACCCGGAGTCGGATTGTGAAGCCATCCGCAGCGTCGCTCCGCGGCCGGGGCGGACGTAGCGGTGAGCGCCGCGATCAGAATGGCCAGTTTGAGCATCCGAAGCCTCCGTTCAGCCAAGCACCGACTCGGCCCAGGCCGCATAGGGACCTCGGCTGAGCACCTGCCGCTGAACCTCCTCCGAGGCCCGGTTGATCGCTTCGTGGGGTCGCGGCCCCGGATGAACCGCGCGGCGCAGCGGCCGGCTACCGGCGGGCATGGCGATGATTTCGGCGATTGCGCGCGGTACATCCGCCGGATCGGTTGTTCCGCCGCCGCCGGAACTCGGATTGCGAAGCTGAAACTCCGGATAGGCGGCTTTGAGCGGGTCGGGACTCCTTTCGATCAGCTCTCGAGTGAGCCGGATCCGGTTCGGCCAGATGTTCGTCGGATAGCCCCCGGGCTGCACGATGCTCACTTCTACGCCGCGCGGGGCCAGCTCGTAAGCAAGCTGCTCGGCCCAGGCTTCGACGGCATATTTCGTGGCCGAGTACATGCCGCCGAAGGGCACCACCATCCGGCCCAGCTGCGAGGAAACGTTCACGAGCAGGCCGGAGCGACGCTCGCGCATTGCCGGAAGCACGGCCCGCGCCATGCGTTGATAGCCCATCAGGTTCGTGTCGAACATCGCCTGAGTCGCGGCCATGTCCTGAAGCTCGACCGGGCCTGAATAGGGAATGCCGGCATTGTTGACGAGCACGTCGAGGGCGCCGCCGGCGATCCACTCCGCCTCCGCGACTCCGCGAGCGACCTGATCATCCTTCGTGACGTCGATCTCGACGACATGCAGGTCGAGCCGCTCGTCGCGCGCCGAGTCACGAAGAGCCTCGGCTTCCGGTCGAGGCAGGTTTCGCATCGTCGCTATCACCTTGGCCCCCGCACGCGCATAAAGCAGCGCTCCGATATGGCCGAAGCCCGACGAGGTCCCGGTGATCAGGATCGACTTGCCGGTAAGGTCGGGAAGGGTCGATTGCGGCTGAGCTGCCGCCGGAGCGGCCGAAAGGACTGCGAGGCCGGTGGCGCCGCCAATCAGCTGACGCCGGGTGAGTGATTCGGTCATTGAAAGGCTCCTCGGGGAATGTCACCCAGTTCCCTTGCTCCCTACCGCACAGGAGGAGACGCGCGCTAGAGCCGGTAGTTGAAGCTGATGCTGATCCGTTCGCTCTTGCCGGAACCGGGCACCACTTCGTGTCGCAGCCAGCTTTCCCAGAGGAAGATCGCGCCCTCGCTCGGCTCGGCATAGACAAAGGTCCGAAGCGATTCCGGAGCGTCGGAGCGTCGCGGGGGAGCAGCCATCATCAGCGGCAGCCTCGGATCTTCCAGCTTCAAGGCCCCGCTGCCACGAGGCACGGCGACATAGACGGTCCCGGAGATGATGCTGTGCGGGTGGATATGGCCGCTATGGGCGCCACCGGGCCTGAGGACATTCACCCAGAGACTGTCCAGCTTCGGCCGCCGCCCGCCAAGCTCGAATGCGCAATGTGAAGCGAAGTCGGCGACATGGCGATTGAGCAATCGCACGAGTTCGGCGAAACTCGGGTCGCGGAGCGGCAGGTCGTTGAGCGAAGCGTAGGACGTATAGCCGCAATAATTGTTCTCCCGCGACCAGCGTCGCCCCGCCTGGTCGTCGGTGGCCAGCGTCAGGCAGGCTTGCCGGAGATCGTGCAGCAATTCGGGCGCATCCAGCGTCCCTTCGTAGAAGGGGGTGGCGAAGAGGCAGCGGACGGCCAACTCAGTCCTGATCCTGCATTCTGAGCGCGACGTCGTTCATGAAACGCGCGTCGTCGCCTCTGGCCAACCATTCGGCCTCGGCGGCGATGGCGGCGAGGAGATCGCTGAGCCGTTCCTGCTCGGCCTTCGCGTAATTGCCAAGGACATGGCCCGTCACCTTGTCCTTGTGCCCGGGATGGCCGATCCCGATCCGGACGCGGCGGAAGCCGTTGCCGATATGGGCGTCGAGCGAGCGGATCCCATTATGCCCGGCAGTTCCGCCGCCGGTTTTCACCTTCACCTTGAAAGGTGCAAGGTCGAGCTCGTCATAGAAGACGGTGACGTCGCTCGCTTGCTTCTTGAAGAAGTCCATCGCGGAGCGGACCGCGCGACCGCTCTCGTTCATGAACGTCGCGGGCTTGAGGATCAGGACCCGGCTCTGACCGATCCGGCCTTGTCGAACCCAGCCGTGAAAGGCCTTCTTCGCAGGTTCGAAATTGTGGATTTCGGCGACTGCGTCGGCCACCATGAAGCCGACATTGTGCCGGTGCATGGCATATTGCGCGCCAGGATTGCCGAGGCCGACCCAGATCTGCACGGGTTCGAACTCCCCCCAGTCGGTCGCTTCCGGGGCATCCGCCGGCTGGCCATGAACCTCCACGCGACGAGGCGCGAAGAGCGAGGCCAGCCAGCGGAAAGGCAAGGGCCCTTAAGCCTCGTTGTCGCCCTGGTCCTCGCCGACCAGCGGCACTTCGGCGGAAGCAGCCTCGCCTTCGGCGGCCTCAGCCTTCAGGCCTGAAGGCGCGACGATGGTCGCGATGGTGAAATCGCGGTCCGTGATCGCGGAGGAAGTTCCGCGCGGGAGGCTGACATGGCTGATATGAAGCGAATCGCCGATGTCGAGGCCGGTCAGATCGATCACCACTTCGTCGGGGATTTCGGCCGCATCGCAGACCAGCTCCAGTTCGTGGCGCACCGCATTGAGAACGCCGCCGCGCTTGATTCCGCGGCAGGTTTCCTCTCCGACGAATCGGATCGGAACCGCGACAGTGACGGTCGCATGCTCGCTGATGCGGAGGAAGTCGACATGCAGCGGACGATCGGTCACCGGGTGAAACTGAACGTCCTTCGGGAGCGTGCGGGTGGTCGAGCCGCCGGCATCGATCATCACCACCGAGTTCATGAAGTGGCCGGTGTTGAGAAATTTAACCAGCGCCTTCTCCTCGACGTGGATCGGCATCGGCTCTTCATTGTTGCCGTAAATGACGGCGGGCACGCGACCTTGACGACGCAATACTCGGGAGGCTCCCTTGCCAGCCCGATCACGCGTTTCGGCCGACAGCGTAAGCTGTTCGCTCATTGCATGTCTCCAAGTTGCGGGTTGTCCAAACAGTCCCGCTCACGCCTCCAGGGATGACCATGAGCGAGGAAGCCGCGGCCTATATGGTAGACCGCGGCTTCGCGCAAGTGACGGAACGGGCGGGAGGCCTGCGGAGTCAGTTCGCTTCGTGGTGCGGGACCCGCTCCGAATCTATGTTCAGCGCCCTCAGCTGGTCCTGGACGCTGCCGCGGCCGGCAAGATGACCCGCGCCGACGGCCATGAACACGGTGCCCGGGCGGCTCATCCTCTCCTGGATCCAGCGCGCCCAGTTCGCATTGCGGTTGGTGAAGAGTGCATCATAAAGGGTGCGGTCTTCGGTTAGATCCTCGTTCATCAAGGCGGCGAGCCGTTCGGCATTGCCGGTCGACCAGGCTTCTAGCATCGGCGCGAGCTTGCGACGCAGTTCGTCCGTATCGTCGAGCGCCTCGCGGAGACCCTTGATCTGATCCTCCTCGGGTATGTTGTCGAAGATCTGAATCTGGCTTTCGACGGTTTCGAGCTGCCCTTGGCTGATGTTGCGCTCCGTCGCAGCGCGGCGGAGGACGGCCTCAGGGCCGTTCTGAGGGTTGAGTCCGAGCTGAAGTGCCGCCGCATTGGTGAGCGTGAGCATCACGAACCAGGGCTCCATCCGGTCAAAGGCACCTGCCGGTACTCCGAGCGAAGACAGGACGCGATTGAGCGTCGCATTCTGTTCCTCCGTCAGGCGGGCCGAGATCGTCCGGCCCTGCGGATCGATTGCGTAGCGTGCGATGATCGGCTGCATTAGCGCCTGTTGTTCGGCCGGACTTTCCGGAAGGATGACCTCGACGATCAGCTCGTTGGATGCATCGAAGGCGGTGCGAACTTCGTCGTTGAACCAGGGACGCTCGTCGAGGAGGTGGAAGGTACCGAACAGATAGATGGTCGTGTCTTCGTCGCGGACCACCCACAAAGCCGGATCGGCGTCCTCGACGGGTGCCCGCGCTGTCGGTGCCGGAACTGCTTGGGCAGGCTGTTGCGCAAAGGCGACGGCGGGCGCGAAAGCCAGCGCGGCCGCAAGTAGCAGCTTTTTCATCATTGGTTCTCCCGGTTAGCTAAAGTATTATCAGAAAAGCGAAAATCAAACAGCAGACAGGTCACTCCCTCAGCGGTATTTCTTCCAGAGCCAGACGGCTCCGACGGTGCTGACGGTAAGAAAGTACAGGACCACGCCGTTGGGAGCGGAGACGAAGCCGCCGCGCCAGGCGAACCACCAGATCGGGGCGCCCAACATATAGACATACATGCCGTAAAGCGCTCCCGTCTTGTAGGCGTCGGCTTCCTGCTCATCGACGGCTTCGCGGTGCCAGTAGATCGACATGGCGGGGACGAGCAGGCCCGTGACCGCAATCATGGCGAGCGCGATCCACGGAGGCAGCGGCGTGCTTGCGAACAGGCTGGAATGGTCCAGGCCTTCGCCGCCGGCCAGCATGACGACGGCGGCCATCACAGCACCGGTTGCGCCGGAAGCGACCAAGATGTTGCGGTTGAGCCGCTCCTTCCGGCTGAGCGGTTCGCTGCCAGCCGGCAGCCGAACGAGGCGCAGCAACAGCCAGATACATCCTCCCAAGAGGATCGCGACGCCGAGAAGAATGAATCCGTCGACGGCCCCGAAGGACTGGCCGTCTTCGAAATGCGCGGCGAGAAAGCCGGCCGCGACCCCGGCGAAGAAGAGCGTCGCAATGGAGAGGCCCAGGATCTTGAGCCAGCGCCACGCCGGCGGCGGGCCGAGGTCGTCGGTCTCACCCATCGGTCTTCGATCCAGCGACTTCATCATCGAAAATCTCCTCGATCCTCATCTCGAACAGCCGGGCAATCTTGAAGGCGAGCGGCAGCGAAGGGTCGTATTTGCCTGTTTCAATCGCGTTGATGGCCTGTCGCGACACGTCGAGCCTGCTCGCCAACTCCGCCTGGCTCCAATTCCGCTCTGCGCGCAGGACGCGGAGGCGATTCTTCATTCATTTCTCTCCCTCATCGTGCCCTCAATCGCCGATCCGACGGGAGATGGTGGAGCAGAAGTGCTGGCGGTCCATGGCAGCCTTCCTGTCAAAGACACACGACACTATGTCGTGCACACCTGACACATAACCGATTCGTCGATGATGTCAAGGGAACATTACATTCAGTCATGTACACGTGACAGGCTCTTCGACTGGTTCAGTCGATCGAACGGGGTTCTCTGGTTTCCCGATTCCCGGCCGTCCGGAGCTTACGTGCCTCGTTCGCGTGCCCTCCAGTGCCGTTGGAGATGGACGGAATCTCCGGCGGGTGGTCGCCTCCAGGCTTCCTTGACCCCCAGTGCACCATGCGCCAAGAGGTGATCTTTGTTGCACTGCGAAAGCGGAGAGACTTGGTGGGCCGCCCGCTCAGCTTTCAGAGACTTATTCTGACGCTCCACGATTATTGGAGCGAACGTGGCTGCGTGATCCTGCAGCCCTACGACATGGAGATGGGGGCAGGGACCTTTCATACCGCGACGACCCTGCGGGCGCTCGGCCCGGATCCCTGGAACGCCGCCTTCGTTCAGCCGTGCCGGAGGCCGACGGACGGCCGCTATGGCGAGAATCCGAACCGGCTCCAGCATTACTATCAATATCAGGTGATCCTGAAGCCGAGCCCGCTTGATCTCCAGCAGCTCTACCTCGGCAGCCTTGCCGCAATCGGAATCGACTTCACTCGCCACGATATCCGCTTCGTCGAGGACGACTGGGAAAGCCCCACGCTCGGCGCCTGGGGACTCGGCTGGGAGGTCTGGTGCGACGGCATGGAAGTCACCCAGTTCACCTATTTTCAGCAGATGGGCGGCTTCGACTGCCGACCGGTTGCCGGCGAGCTCACTTACGGCCTCGAACGTTTGGCCATGTACATCCAGAACAAGGACAGCGTGTACGACCTCGAGTTCAACGACGCCGGAGTCACTTATGGCGACGTCTTTCTCGAAAACGAGCGCGAGATGTCGAAATGGAATTTCGAGGTTGCCGATACCGGGACTTTGTTCGACCTGTTCCGCAAGGCCGCGGCAGAGTGCGAGAACTGCCTGTCGGCGGGCCTCCCGATCCCGGCTTATGAGCAGGCGATCAAGGCGAGCCACGTCTTCAATCTGCTGAACGCGCGCGGAGTCATCTCGGTGGCCGAGCGCCAGGCCTATATCGGCCGGGTCCGTGACCTGGCGAAAGGCGCCTGCGAGTCCTGGATGGAGAATCACGGATGGACGGCGTGACGCCCGTGCATGGTCGCGGCGCCGGCGAGGCAGGGCACGATGCCTGACTTTCTGCTGGAACTCCTTTCGGAAGAAATCCCAGCGCGGATGCAGGCGAAGGCGTCCGCCGATCTTGCCCGCTTGTTCCAGGAGCAGTTGGCGACGGCGGGCCTGAAAGCCGAGGCGGTCGAGACTTATGCAACGCCTCGGCGGCTCGCCCTGATCGCCCGCGGGCTTCCCGCAGAAACCGAAGCCGTCAGGGAGGAAATCAAGGGGCCGCGCACCAGCGCGCCGCCGCAGGCGCTGGAAGGATTCCTGCGCAAGACCGGCCTGACTCGTGAGCAGCTCGTCGAGCGCGACGGCGTGCTATTCGCCGTCGTCGAGAAGGCCGGCCGCTCGACCGCATCGGTTCTCGCCGAGGCGGTTCCGGCCATCATCCGCGCCTTTCCCTGGCCCAAATCGATGCGCTGGGGAGCAGCGTCGGCATCGACCGAAAGCCTGCGCTGGGTGCGCCCGCTCCAGGGTATCGTCGCCTTGCTCGGCGAGCAGATCGTCGAGTTCGAGATTGCCGGCGTGAAGTCGGGCGCCGCGACGGTTGGCCACCGATTCCACCATCCCGGCGCGATCACGATCGGCTCCGCGAACGATTATGTCGAAAAGCTGCGCGCCTGCCATGTGATCCTCGATCCTATCGAGCGTCGCCGGATTATCGCCGAAGGCGCTGCGGCCCTGGCTTCCGCAGCCGGACTGACGTTGGTCGAAGATGAAGGTCTGCTTCTGGAGAATGCCGGGTTGACCGAATGGCCGGTGCCGCTGCTGGGCAGCTTCGACCCGGTCTTTCTCGACGTTCCGCGCGAGGTGATCCAGCTCACCATGCGGACCAACCAGAAATATTTCGCCTGCATCGACGGAGAAGGAAGGCTCGCCCCAAACTTCATCTGCGTCGCCAATGTTGAAGCATCGGACGGCGGGAAGGCGATCGTCGCAGGCAACCGCAAGGTCTTGGCCGCCCGTCTGGCAGACGCAACGTTCTTCTGGGAGCAGGACCTGAGACAGCCTCTGGAGGCATTTCTGCCGAAGCTGGAAAATATGCTTTTCTATGAGGGGCTCGGAACCTTGCGCGACAAGGCGGAGCGCATCGCCGCATTGTCTGCCGCCATCTGCCAGGCCTGGTTCCCCGAGCGCGATTCCGAAACGGCCCGCCGCGCCGGGCTGCTCGCCAAGGCCGATCTTGGCAGCGCCATGGTCGGTGAGTTTCCCGAGCTCCAAGGCATAATGGGCGGCTATTATGCTGAGCGTGGCGGTGAAAAGCCCGGCGTCGTCGCAGCGCTTCGACAGCAATATCTCTCTGCCGTCGAGGGTTGCATTCCCGCCTGTGTCGCACTGGCCGACCGGATCGACACGCTCAGCGCCTTCTTCGCAAGAGGCATCAAGCCGACCGGATCGAAGGATCCGTTCGCGCTGCGCCGAGCTGCCTTGTCCATCATCCAGACGATCCTGGTGAACGGAACACGCATGAGTTTGCGCCAGGCTTTCGCAATGGCAGAGGCGAAACCCGACCTCGACGAGATGATGGAGTTCTTCGCCGACCGCTTGAAGGTTCAGCAGCGCGAGGCGGGAGTCCGCCACGATCTGGTGGATGCCGTATTCGCGCTCGGCCGCGAGGACGACCTTGTTCGACTGCTCGCACGGGTGAAGGCACTGCAATCCTTCATCGAAACGCCTGAAGGTTCGGACCTGCTTGCAGGCTACAAACGGGCGGCCAACATCCTGAAGAAGGAGGATTGGAGGGCATCCGCCGGAGAGGGCGGGAATGGGCTTTCCTATGGGCCACTTCCCGAGGAGGCCGCATTGATTGCGGCGCTCGACGCCGCCGAGCCGACCGCGCGTGCCGCCGTGGAGGCGGAGGATTTCGAGGGCGCGATGGCGGCGCTGGCTTCACTGCGTGCGCCGGTCGATGCCTTTTTCGACAAGGTCACCGTTAACGACCCCGATCCGGTCAAGCGCGCCGCCCGGCTCGACCTGCTGGCGCGGATGCGGGACGCAGTTCATCGGGTGGCCGATTTCTCGAGGATCGAGGGATGATTTCGGAGAGTTGGAGCTGAAATGAACCGCGCCGCATCAGAAAGTCTCGCCACCCGCTACGTCTATCGCTTCGGCGGCGGCGTTTCCGACGGCGAGGCCGGCAACAAGAACCTGCTGGGCGGCAAGGGCGCCAATCTCGCGGAAATGGCCTCCATCAGCCTGCCGGTGCCGCCGGGCTTCACCATCTCAACCGAGATGTGCACCCTCTTCTATCAGGAGGGCGAGCGCTTTCCGGAGAGCCTGCGCGTCCAGGTCGCCGAAGGTATCGCCCATATCGAGCGCGTCACCGAGCGCAGGTTCGGCGATCCATCGAATCCGCTGCTCGTCTCGGTCCGCTCCGGTGCGCGCGTGTCCATGCCGGGAATGATGGATACCGTCCTCAACCTCGGGCTCAACGACCAGACGGTGAAAGGCCTCGCTGCCGGATCGGGCGACCGGCGCTTCGCCTGGGACAGCTATCGCCGCTTCATCCACATGTATTCGAACGTGGTGCTCGGAATGCGCCACGATCTGTTCGAGGAAGCGCTGGAGATCGCCAAGGAGGACAAGGGCGTCCATCTCGATACCGAGCTTGAGGCCGATGACTGGGAAAGGCTGACTGCTCGCTACAAGGATCTGGTCGAGGAGGAGCTTGGTCGCGCCTTTCCGCAGGACCCGCAGGAGCAGTTGTGGGGCGCGATCGGCGCCGTTTTCGGCTCCTGGCAGTCGGAGCGGGCGAAGACCTACCGCCGTCTCCACGACATTCCGCACGATTGGGGTACGGCCGTGAACGTCCAGGCCATGGTGTTCGGCAATATGGGCGAAGACAGCGCAACGGGGGTCGCCTTCACCCGTGATCCCTCGACCGGCGAGCGCTGCTATTATGGCGAGTATCTGATCAACGCCCAGGGCGAGGATGTCGTCGCCGGAATCCGGACGCCGCAATATCTGACCCGCGCCGCCCGCGAGAAGGCCGGCGCCAAGGCGCCTTCGATGGAAGAGGCGCTTCCGGAAGTCTATGCGCAGCTCGCTTCGGTGTTCGACACGCTCGAGCGCCACTATCGCGAGATGCAGGACATCGAATTCACCGTCGAGCGCGGCAAGCTGTGGATGCTCCAGACTCGGACCGGCAAGCGAACTGCAAAGGCGGCCCTGAAGATCGCGGTCGACATGGCATCGGAGGGGCTGATCAGCGAGGAAGAGGCGGTTCTTCGGATCGATCCCGCCCAACTGGACCAGTTGCTTCACCCGACCCTCGATCCTGAGGCGCATCGCCAGGTAGTTGCGAAGGGACTTCCGGCCTCGCCGGGTGCTGCCTGCGGCAAGGCCGTGTTCGACGCCGATACCGCCGAAGCCTGGGCCGAACGGAAGGAGCGGGTGATTTTGGTCCGGGTCGAGACCAGCCCGGAGGACATCCACGGAATGCACGCCGCCCAGGGCATTCTCACGGCCCGCGGTGGAATGACGAGCCACGCCGCCGTCGTTGCGCGCGGAATGGGCCGCCCCTGCGTCAGCGGCGCCGGATCACTGGCCATCGATTACAAGAACAGGCTGATGCGCGTGGACGGTCGTGAGATCCGGGAAGGGGAGGTGATTACCCTCGACGGAACGACGGGCGAAGTCATGCTGGGGGAAGTCCCGACAGTCCAGCCGGAACTCAGTGGCGACTTCGGAACCTTGATGGATTGGGCCGATGCCAAGCGCAGGCTCAAGATCCGGACCAATGCGGAAACTCCGGCCGACTGCCGAGCCGCTCGCGACTTCGGAGCCGAGGGCATCGGACTGTGCCGGACCGAACATATGTTCTTCGATCCCGAGCGGATCACCAATGTCCGCCAGATGATCCTGGCCGAAAAGGAGCAGGGCCGCCGCTCTGCTCTGGAGAAATTGCTGCCTGCACAGCGCAGCGACTTCGAACAGATTTTCGGGATCATGGCCGGGCTGCCGGTCACCATCCGGCTGCTTGATCCGCCGCTCCACGAATTCCTGCCTCACGCCGAAGAGGAATTCGCCGAGGTTGCCCAAGCGTCCGGAGTCGATGTCGAAACCCTGCGCCGGCGCGCCAACGAATTGTCCGAAGCCAATCCGATGCTGGGTCATCGTGGCTGCCGGCTCGGGATCACCTATCCGGAAATCTACGAGATGCAGGCGCGCGCGATCTTCGAAGCCGCCATTAGCGTCGCGAGGGCCCTCGGAGAGCCACCTCTTCCCGAGGTGATGGTTCCGCTGGTTGGAACCCAGGCTGAGCTCAGGATCATCCGCAGCCTGATCGGTCGCACGGCCGAGGAGGTGTTCAGCGAGCAGGGCCAGCGGATTGACTATCTGGTCGGGACGATGATCGAGCTGCCACGTGCAGCACTCCAGGCCGGCCCGATCGCTGAGGAGGCGGAGTTCTTCAGCTTCGGAACCAATGACCTGACCCAGACGGCGCTCGGAGTCAGCCGCGACGATGCCGGCCGGTTCCTGACGCTCTATTGCGAGAAGGGCATTTTCGCGCGCGATCCCTTTGTCAGCCTCGACATCGACGGAGTTGGCGAATTGATCTCCATCGCTGCCGAGCGCGGAAGAGCGGCAAAGCCGGAGCTCAAGCTCGGCATATGCGGGGAGCATGGCGGCGACCCGGCCTCGATCGCCTTTTGCGAGCAAGTGAAGCTCGATTATGTCAGCGCCTCTCCCTATCGAGTCCCGATCGCTCGGCTGGCCGCGGCTCAGGCCGCTCTCCGCAACGCCTGATCTTCGGTCCCTCGCGCGAGCGGAATGACGGTCGGCTCGATCGCCTCGAAATCCTGTGAAGCGCGTTGATCAGGCGGCGGGCGGCGGCGCTCGTTCGTCGCGGGCGCGCTCGGCGATCGTTCGAGCCTCCCAATGCTTGCGTTCGGACTCGAGCGCTTCGCGCCTGCGCACTTCTTCCTGGCGGAGGCGCGCTTCCTCTCGGTATCGACGTTTCCATTTCGGGCTGGCCAGGAAGGCCATGCCGATGATGAGGCCCAGCACAAAGACGAGCAGCAGCACCAGCCACTGGTTCGGCGTGAAGGCTTCCATGATCCTTGCTCCGTCGAAAGCGTAGTTCGCCTTCAATGGCGAGGCGGCGGGATTGTTCCGCCGCCGTCGCAATCAGCCGCTCAGCAGCGCGTCGGAGATCGAGCAGGCCGCGGGACCAAGGATGACGATGAACAGCACCGGCAGGATGAACAGGATCAGCGGCACCGTCATGATCGCCGGCAGGCGGGCTGCCTTCTCCTCGGCACGCATCATCCGCTCGTTGCGGAACTCTGCCGAAAGCACGCGCAACGCGCTCGCGAGGGGAGTGCCGTATTTTTCCGTCTGGATCATCGTCGTGACGACTCCGCGAACGGCTTCAAGGTCGATCCGGTTCGCGAGATTCTCGAACGCCTGACGACGATCGGTGAGGAAGCCGAGTTCGATCGAGGTGAGGGCGAATTCGTCGCCCAGTTCGGGATAGGCTTTCCCGAGCTCGCGGGCGACCCGCCCGAAGGCTGCGTCGACGGTGAGCCCGGCTTCGGCGCAGATCACGAGAAGGTCGAGCGCGTCAGGCAATCCTTTTCGGATCGCGTCGGAACGCTTCTTCACCTTGTTGCTGAGCCACAGATCGGGCGCCTTGTAGGCAAGCAGGAGCGTGCCCGCGACGGCGCCGTAGCGCTTCATCGGCGACCAGTCGGGGAAGAAATCGAGCACGTAGACGAAGAGGAGTGCGGAGCCTCCGAAGACGATCGGCAGGACGAAGCGCGCAAAGATGACCACAAAGGCGAGATCCTTGGAGCGGATACCGGCCTGAACGAGGCGCTGCTGAGCTTTCTGGACCTGTTCGTCTTGCAGCATCTTCAACGAAGAAAGGAGGCTGCGGACCTTGTCGGCAACCTCGTTCTTGTTGGTGATGTTCCTGCGCCGCTTCGAGGTCGAGGCAACGATACCTGCCTTGAGCTGCTCTCGCCGCTCGTTCAGCGCCCTCACTCGCTTCGCCATCGGATCGCGAACCGTTGTCGCGGCATAGATGGCGACGAGCACGGCGAGTGTCGCCACCGCCGACAAGATGGTCGCGACCGTGATCACGTCGATCCCGAGGAGGGTTGGGCCGGTTGCGGCAGGTGCCATGGCGGTTTTGAACCCTTCCTCAGATTTCGAAATTGACCATTTTGGCCATGATGAAGGCGCCGATCGACATCCAGACCAATCCGCCGATGCCGGCGATGATCAGCCGCTCGTCGACGAAGAAATTCTGCATGTAGCTTCCGTTGATGAACCAGATCAAAGTGAAGACGATGAACGGCAGTGATCCGACAATATAGGCGGACGCCTTCGACTCCGAGGACATGGCTCGGATCTTGAGCTTCATCGCCGATCGCTTGCGCAGCACGTCGCTGAGGTTGGACAGGGTCTCGGCAAGGTTGCCGCCTGTTTCGCGCTGGATCGCCAGCGATATGACGAAGAACTGGAATTCGGGCGTTCCGAGTCGATCCGAGGTCTCCTGGAGCGCCGCTTCCATGGTCCGACCGATCTTCATCTTGTCGGCCACGGCCCTGAATTCGATTCCCACCGGATCGGGCACTTCGTTGCCGACGATTCCAACGGTTTCGGAGATGGGCAAGCCGGACCTAAGCCCCCGGACCATCAGGTCGATCGCGTCCGGGAACCGTGAAGTGAACTTGGCGATTCGACGCTTGATCAACTGGCTGACGACGAGATGCGGGCCGCCGATCCCGACGCAGAGGCCGAGAAGCAGAGCGAGCAACAATGGCGCGCCCTTGAAGGTAAGGAAAAGAACCATTGCGGCCACAAGCGCGAGCGACGTCAGCGCGTATCGGCCGAGCGTCCAATTGTATCCGGTCTTTTCGAGCCGCTGCCGGAGCAGGGTTGGATTGGGTATCAGCTGCTGAAGCAGCCCTTCGGCCCGGCCGGTCTGGCGATGCGCCAGGATACGCTTCAGCTGGGCCTGCGCAGCAATTTCGGTCGACCGGCTATGCCGTTCGCGAACGCTTTCGAGCCGCTTCGCCTGGACCTTGTCTGCCGAGGGTCCCGAGAAGGCCAGGAGCAGGAGGACGAGGGATCCGAAAAGACCCGCAATCATCACATACATAGGAAAGCCGGGCATCATGCCTCCTCGTCCGATCGAACCTCGGGACGGCCGTCAGGCCGCCTTGGCCGACCCCTCCTTCGACTTCTTGGCTACCAGCGACTTGAAGTTGCCGAGCTTGCCGAGCAGCGATGCTCCGGCGCTCGGCGCCGCATCGACGGCTGTTCCTTCGCCGACCGGCTCCAGGGTCAATGCCAGCAACTGCCCCATTGGCTGAGCGAGCTTGGAATTCTTCGTCGCCTTGGCGAGCGGCTGGCCGAGCTTTGCCGCCTGCTGGGCCGATTTCGGATCGTAGGGGAGAAGCACGTCAACCCTGCGCTCGATGGAGTGCTCGAAATCCTTGCGGGTGACCTCGCCGGCGTTGGGCACGACCTTGTTGGCAACCACGACGATCCGCGCCTGGGGCGCATTCGCCTTTAGCCAGGACAGGACGCGGATGGCGTCGCGGGTCGCAGCGAGCGTGAAATCGACGACGACCACGACGACATGCACGTCACTCACCAGGTGCGGGAACTGGACCAGCATATTGCGTGGCAGATCGATCACCGTTCCTTCGAAGGCGTGGCGAATCTCTTCCTGGAGCTGGAAAAAGGCTGAGCCGTCGGTCAGCATCGCCTGGTTGATCGGCGCCTCGGCGGACAGGACGCAGAGCTTGTCGTTTGCCCGCACCATGGCGCGTTCGATGAAGAGGCCGTCGATCCGGCTCGGATTCTCGATCGCGTCGGTGAGCCCACGCCCAGGCTCCAGGTCGAGCGACAGCGCGCCGGTCCCGAAATGAATGTCGAGGTCGAGCAGGGCGGTCGAACGCCCGCCCTTGTCGCCCATCAGCCAGGCGAGCGAGGTGGCAACGGTGGATGCACCGACTCCGCCGCGAACACCGAGGATGGCGGTCATGACGTTGGGCTTGTCGGTTGCCGTCTCGGTCAGCCGCGGCCCTGAGATCGTCATCTGCGCATTGGCGAAGGCGTCGCGAAGCTGGTCGGCACTGAAAGGCTTCAGGAGATAATCCTGGATGCCGCTGGCGACCAGGTCGCGGTAAAGCCTAACATCGTTCACCTGACCGGCGGCGATGACCACCGTGCCCGGTTCGCAAACCTCCGCAAGAGCGTTGATGTCGTTCAGTGGATCGCCGGACTCGGAAAGATCCACGAAAAGGATGCTGGGGCTCGCCGAGACCGAAAGGGTCTGGACCGCGTTACGCAGCCCGCCCTTGTTCACCTTTTCGGGCGACCAGCCATGCTCGACCGCAATGGGACGCAGCATTTCGGCCGTCTGCTCGTCGCAGACGAAGGCGCTGAACGGATCGCGGAGGCCGGCTCCCCGGCCGGAAAGAGGTGCGCTCATCAGTTACCACCCGTCGTGCTGGTTGCCGGAAGATCGCCCTGGCCCGTGGGGCGGCGTTGGCGATAAGTGCCGATGGCTCGAGTCGCGGTGTTCGTGTTGCCTTCGACACTGCCGGCCTGGCCGAGGACCAGATCGTTCGGATCCGCGACCATCGCAGCGAGGTTCGAATTCGTTGCGCAGCCATAGTTCGGCGAGGTGTTGTTTACCGGGGCGATATTGTCGCTGTTCCAACTGGGGCAGCCGGGAACGTGAGCGCTTGCCCGGCTTGCCACGATCCGAACGGTCCCGGGCTGCACTTCCCCGGCGGTGACCGGCGCGCCTTCGCTCAGAAGCAGCCCGTAACGCCCGGCGACCTCGGCAATGTCGGCGCGGACGGCCGGGTTGTGGTACCCTTGGGCTTCATCGACGGCGACCCGGTCTCCGTAGCCGAGGTCGATCGAAGCGAACCAGGCGTCGAGTCGCGCCTTCTCGGAGGCGGGAACTCCCTGACCGCCGGCGGCGACGTCGAAGACGAAATCGGTCCGCTCAACCACCGGCTGGTGCACGGAGTAGAGGCTTGGATTGTTCTCCGCGCTAAGCTGTCCGGCGATCGGCGCGCAACCGCCTGCCGCCAGACCGAGCACCGCCGCGGTGGCAAGAATGCTTATCCGAGACATGATCATCCTGTCCTTTCGAGTGCTGGCGGTCATTCGAGGCTGAATCCGGGCTGTGGAGCGGGAGCTTCGGCGGTCGGGCGCGCCGCCGACGTCGGAGCCGCAGTGCGGGTTTGCGCCGAGCCGCCAATCGCGCCGATGGCCGGTCCAACGGTTCGCGGCTGAGCCGCGCTGGGCAGAGGTCGAGCTTCTCCGCTTCGGCTGTCATCCTCCTGTCCGACCAGGATCCGCTGCCCATCGACGGCAGTTCGGAAGCCGTCAGTGGGGAGCGAGATCTGGTTGGCCGAGACGGGGCGGACCAGATAGGGGGTCACGACGATGACCAACTCGGTTTCGTTCCGCTGGAAATTGTTGGAACGAAACAGCGCCCCGATGATCGGGAGGTTGCCGAGGAACGGCGTGCGATTGATGCTGTTGTTCGCCACGTTGCGCAGCAGCCCGGCGATGACCAGGCTCTGACCGGAGCCGAGTTCGACCGTCGTTTCGGCCCGGCGGATCGTGAGCGAGGGCACGTCGAAGCCGTTGAATTCGATCGAGCCGGCCGAGGAGAGTTCCGACACTTCCGGCCGGACCCTCATCGAGATCCGGCCATTGTCGAGGACGAAGGGCGTGAAGGCGAGTCCGACCCCGAACTGCCGATACTCGACCGTCACGGTGCCAAGCGACTGCGAGATCGGGATCGGGAACTCGCCGCCTGCAAGGAAGCTCGCCGTCTCGCCCGAAAGGGAGGTGAGCGTCGGCTCGGCAAGGATCGTCACCAGGCCGTTATTCTCGTTCAGATCCATCGCATTGGTGACGTTCACTCCGAGAATGTCGGTTAGTCGCGTGATCGCGCTTGATCCCTGGTCCGGATAGGTCAGAGTGCCGCCGTCGGTGATGAAGTCGCGTCCCCGAGCGAAGAAGAAATTGGTGCCGCCGGTGGGATCGAACACCTGAAGGTTCGATGACACTTCGCGCAGCAGCGAACGGCTCACCTCGGCAATCGTGACCTTCAGCATGACCTGCTGCGGCGTGGCCACTCGCAGACGATTGACCGGAAGGATGCGAAGACCATCGGTGGAGTCGGGGTTCACTCCGGGATTCAGCAGGGCCCGGACGAGTTGCTCCGCCTGTGCGCTGTCCTCGGGAGATGCCACGGTCCCATTGATCACCGCGATCTGCCCGACCGGGGTCACCGTGATGTCGGCCCCCGGCATTGCGGCCCGCATCATTTCGCTGATCGAGCTGATATTCTGAGCCACGATAATTTGGGCACCATAGACGATGCTTCCATCGGAAGCCGTGGCGATGATCGTCGCTTCGCCATTCGACCGGCCGAAGAGGCCGATCTGGCGCGGGCTGTTAACCTGGACATCGGCGACCTGCGGGTTCGATGTCCAGACGTTCGCGACATTGCGCGGCAGGGAGATTAGTTCGCCTTCCCCCACCGAAAGCCTGACTTCGCGGCTCGGACGATAGGCGCTGGACGGGTTCTGTGCGGCGGCCGGCGCCGGCAGGGAGGTTGCGATGCCGGCGGCCAGCGCCGCCGCAAGGACGGTGCCCAGCGACAAATGCCGGAGCGAATTGAGGGTGATCATTTTAGCGTGCTCCCACCGGAACGAGCGTGACATCATTGCCTCGAGCGATCCGGACGACCGGGCCGACGGGACGGCCTTCTGCATCGGTCGGAACGCCTCCCGCGGACGGCGTCATGCCGCCTTGCTCGCGCGGGCGAGGAGGAACCGTGCTGCGCTGGAAACGGGATACGTCCGCGCCGACGGTATAGGTCGTATTGGTGTCGATCGGCTGATTGGAGATGGCGAGCAGCATCCGCCGCTCGGCGCGGGGATCGTCGCTCTGCGGAACGCTTACTTCGCCGGCGGCGATGGCCCGCTCGAGCTCGGCCGAATTGTCGGCAATGGAGCGTAGTGCCAGCGACAGTTGTCCGATCGTCTGGGCGACCGCCACTTTCTCGGCGATCTTCGGGGTGGCTTCGAAAGTCACGGTCGAGACTGCCTGAGCTACCTGATTGCCCTCTTCGTCGCGAACATTCATGCGCTGGTCGACGGCAAGCACCCGGATATTGCGGATGATCGTCTCCGAAACTCGAAGCGGAGCTCCGTCTCCGCCGCCCGCGACTTCCTGGGTCAGGACAATATCGACACGGTCGCCGGGGAAGACGAAACCGGCGACGCCGCTGGTCGCAGACACGGGCACCGTCACGGCCCGCATGCCGGGGCCGAGTGCAGCCGCAAGGAACCCACGCTCGCCGGGCCGGATCAGGGACCCGCGGGTGGCCGGCTGGCCGGCGCTGATTTCGGTGCGAACCACGGTGCCGATCAGCGATGACGGATCAGAACCCTCTGCGCCCTGGATGTAATAGGCGTCCTGGACGAGGCCTTCGGGCCAGGGCTGGAAGCGGAAGGCTTCGGCATCAATGATCGTTCCGACCGGAAGGGATCGAGTCGCGACAAGAACCTGCGGTCCTTGCGGAACCGTTGGAGCGGCAACGGCTTGCGGGGCCGCGGCGCCAGTGAACATGCTTTTGGCCATGACTGCGGTGACGGCGGCAATGATGAGTGCGCCGAACAGCAGCACGAGTTTCTTGACGTCCATGGCGCCTGTCGCCTCCCCCTACTGGGCCTGAGAGAAAATCCAGACCGTATTCATCAAGCAAATTGGTAAAGAAAACGTTGGCCAATCAGCCACAAGCCGCCGAAAGCTATGGCTACGCCATAGGGCACCTCGATCCGGCCCCGATCCTTGCGTAGCCTGTGACGAACGAGCATTGCCGCGGTGAGCAGGCCTCCGGCGATCGACATGATCAGAAGCATCATCACAACCGCCTGCCAGGGCAGCCAGAGCGCCAGCGCGCCGATCAGCTTGACGTCGCCCCCGCCCATCGCGCCCAGAGCGAACGCGCCGGCGAACAAGGTGAAAACGAGGACCGCGACGCCCAGCTGGAGTGCGATGTCGGGCCACAGCGCCAATCCACTCGCCCACCAGAAAGCGGGTGCGAGCAGTGCCACGGCCAAGTTGAGTTCATTGGCGATGGTGCGCGATCTCAGATCGCCATAAGCCGCGATCAGCAGCATCAGCGCCAGCAGCCCGAGCAATATCCAGGTGAGCCCTGTCCCCATCAGGATCAGGCCTCTAGACGTCGCAGCTTTCCAAACCGTAACCGAGGCCGATGGTGAATGATGCAGCAACCAGGAGGTCCCACCCGCAAGGGGCCAAGTTCGACCAATGGATGGCTCCTGACGGGTGGCCGATCCGGCGCATGGAATGGCTTCAGCCTTCTGGCACGACGGCGAGAGGCAATTTGTTCTTTGCCGGCGGTCGCGGCGACTTCATCGAGAAGTATCTTGAAGCTTACGCCTACTGGCATGAGCAAGGATGGAACGTTGCCGCTTTCGACTGGCGGGGCCAGGGTCATTCTCGCGGCTCGGTGAAAGGCGGCAATCTGCTCAGTTTCGACCCGATGATCGAGGACCTGGCGGGGCTCCTCTCGGAATGGAGAGCAGCCCGCCCGGGACCTCATGTCGCGATCGGCCATTCAATGGGTGGACACCTGGTGCTCAGGACTCTCGTCGACAAGAGGCCCGCGCTGGAGGCCGCGGTGCTGGTCGCTCCGATGATCGGCGTGAACAGTGCTCCGCTTTCGCCCTCGCTTGCTCCGCTCATCACCGATCTCATGTGCAGGATCGGCTGGCGCGACGAGCCCGTGCTTCGGGCCGATGCTCGAATGAAAGCGAGCAAGCGGCGACAGGAAGTGCTAACCGGATCGAGGGAACGCTTCGAGGACGAGCTATGGTGGTGGGAGCGCGAGCCGGGTTTCAGCCTCGGCGTGCCCAGCTGGGGCTGGATGCGGGCGGCGTATCGCTCGGCGGCGAGCGCCTTCACTCCGGACAAGCTCAAGTCGGTCGACCTTCCGCTGCTCGTCATCGGAACCGACCGCGATCGGCTCGTCAGTCCGGCCGCGATCCGCTCTGCGGCCGCGATTCTGCCGAATGCCGAGCTGCACATCTATTCCGAAGCGGCTCATGAGATCCTGCGTGAAGCCGATCCGATTCGCTCGGATGCGCTTTCACGGATCGATGGCTTTCTTGACCGGCACGTCCGGTGAAGGTGGACGTTGTCGTCGTCGGCGCCGGAATGGCAGGCGCGAGCCTCGCTGCCGAGCTTGTCGGCCAGTCGTCGGTCCTGATCCTGGAAGCGGAAAGTCAGCCGGGTTACCACTCGACCGGTCGGTCCGCCGCATTCTGGTCGGAGAGCTATGGCGGTCCGCTCGTCCAGCCACTGACCAGCGCGTCCGGCAAGTTCCTCGCCAATCCCCCAGCAGATTTTGCTGAGGAAAGCTTCCTCGGGCCAAGAGGAGCAATCCATCTCGCGGATCGAGCAGGCCGAGCCGATCTCGACGCCCTTGCCGGGATGTTCGGCGAGATGCTGCTCAAGCCCATCGATCGAACCGCGCTCGAGGCGGCAATTCCGGGTTTGCGGCCGGGCTGGGACTTCGGTCTTGCCGAGCCGAGCTGCGCCGACATCGATGTTGCGAGACTGCATTCCGCCTTTCTGAGAAGGGCTCGCGCTGGCGGTGCCCGGCTGCTGTGCGATGCTCAGGTCGAAAGCGTCGAGCGGCGTTTCGGCCGATGGTCGATCGAAACCCGTGCCGGTCGCTTCGAGGCCGAAATCCTCGTCAACGCTGCCGGAGCGTGGGCGGACGATGTCGCCAGGCTGGCAGGAGAGCGGGCTCTCGGGATCAAGCCGTACCGGCGAACCATTGCGCAGTTGCGGGTCGATCCGCCGGCTCCCGCCAACCTGCCGCTGGTGATCGATTCGCGCCACCGATTCTATTTCAAGCCTGAAGCGGGCGGGCGGATCTGGTTGAGTCCCCATGACGAGACGCCGTGCGATCCGTGCGACTGTGCCGCGGAGGAATATGATGTTGCGCTGGCCATCGATCGGCTCGATCGGGTCGTCGACTGGAAAGTCGGGCGCGTGGAGCGGAGCTGGGCGGGACTGAGAAGCTTCGCCCCGGACCGGCTGCCGGTCTACGGCTTCAGTTCATCGCGAACTGGCTTCTTCTGGTGTGCAGGGCAGGGCGGCTTCGGGATTCAGACCGCTCCGGCCGGGGCCAGGCTTGCGGCGGCGCTCCTTCTCGAAACGGCACCGGATCCGCTTGTCACGGCTATCGATCCCGCTCCCTATCTGCCGACTCGGTTCGAGAACTGACTGGCGGCCTCGCAGGCGAGACGATCGGCGCGCTCATTCTCGGGGTGTCCGGAATGCCCCTTTACCCAGTGCCATTCGATTCGGTGGGGCGCCGCGGCGTCGAGCAGCTCCTGCCAAAGTTCGGCATTCTTCACCGGCTTCCGGTCGGCCGTCCGCCAGCCGTTCCGGCGCCAGCCGTGGATCCATTTGGTGATCCCGTCTCGCACGTAGATGCTGTCGGTGTAGAGATCCACTTTGCACGGCCGAGTCAGAGCCTCGAGGCCGCGGATCGCCGCCAGCAGCTCCATTCGATTGTTGGTCGTGAGCGGCTCTCCGCCAGCAAGCTCCTTCTCATGAGCACCGGCGCGGATCACCACTCCCCAGCCTCCCGGTCCGGGATTGCCCTTGCAGGCGCCGTCGGTGAAGATCTCGACTTCGGTCAAGCGGGTCAGGCGGCGGCGAGTGCAGCCGGCAGCTTGAAGACCATGCGCTCCTCGACCCCTTCGACAGGCTCCTCGTGCACGGCATAGCGCTCGCCAAGCCGGTCCACGACTTCCCGGACCAGAACCTCGGGGGCTGAAGCGCCCGCCGTGATCCCGAGGGTTCGAACGCCATCGAGCCAGTCGAAGTCGATGTCCCGGCCCCGGGCGACCAACTGAGCCCGCGTGCCTTCACGCTCGGCGACTTCGACCAGGCGAAGCGAGTTGGAGCTGTTTGAAGCGCCGATGACCAGCATCGCGTCACAGCGGGCTGCAATCGCCTTTACGGCCGCCTGCCGGTTCGACGTGGCGTAGCAAATGTCTTCGCTGCGCGGTCCTTGGATCGACGGAAATCGTCGCTTCAGAACGGCGATGATCTCGGCTGTGTCGTCCACCGAAAGGGTCGTCTGGGTAAGGAAGGCCAACGCCTCCGGATCCGGCGGGCGAACCGCTTCGGCATCCTGCAGAGTCTCGATCAAGGTCATCTGCCCTTCGGGAACTTGGCCGAAGGTACCGATCACCTCGGGATGGCCGGCATGGCCGACGAACAGGATATGCCGGCCGTTTGCAACCAGCCGTTCCGCCTGACGATGAACCTTGGACACCAGCGGACAGGTCGCGTCGAGGAACTCCAGCCCGCGCTCCTTCGCCCTCGCCGGCACGATCTTGGGCACGCCATGCGCGGAAAAGACGACGGGTACGCCATCGGGAACATCGTCAAGCTCGGGAACGAAGACCGCCCCTTTCTGCCTCAGACTTTCGACAACGAACTTGTTGTGAACGATCTCGTGGCGGACATAGACAGGCGCGCCATATCGTTCCAGCGCCAGCTCGACGATGCGGATCGCACGGTCGACTCCGGCGCAGAACCCGCGTGGTGCCGCGATCAGCAGGGACAGGGGGGGCTTGTTTGCCATCACTTCGTGGCCGCTCTACGTTGCGCCGGCCCTTCCGTCCACCCGGACGGGCAAGCCTGCGAGGGAAGGGTCGCACCTGCGCATTGCTTGGCGCTGCTAAACCCGCATATAGGAACCCGGACGTCATGTTTTGAGGATTCCCCGCTCGTGTTCAGATCAAAAGCGGCCGCCGCCGTACTGCTTTCCCTCGGCCTCCTCGCTTGCGCCCGGGAAGGCGACATCTTCCAGACCGGCATCCTCACCACCTACACCGCCTGTCCGCCCGTGGCGATCCCGGCGCCGACCGGCGACATCACTCTATTCGATCCCGCCACGAGTCGGGATTCAAGCGCGATCGACGTGGTCGCCCATATCACCAACCTGCGCAGCACCTGCGACGAGACAGGCGAGTATATCGTCACCACCGTGAACTTCGAGGTTCGCGCTCAGCGCCGTGACAATCGCGGTACGCGTGAAGTCACTCTGCCCTATTTCGCAAGCGTCGTTCAGGGGGGAGAAAATGTGGTTTCGAAGCGGGTCAGCCGGGTCGGCCTGCGCTTCGAGGACGGTCAGTATCGCGCCAGCACGACGGGAACGGCGACGACGCGGGTGCTCCGCTCGGCCGCCACCTTGCCTGAGGACATCCGTCGCCAGATTACCCGGGAACGTCGCCCTGGCGATCCCCAGGCTGCAGTCGATCCGATGGCCGATCCTGCCGTTCGGGCTGCCGTCCAGCGGGCCCGGTTCGAGGTTCTGATCGGCTTCGAGCTCGACCAGGAGCAACTGCGCTATAACGCGACCCGCTGAGCGTCGGATTCAGCCTTTCCGGACTAGAACCACCCCAATAACCACGAGCAGGGCTCCGCCGATCCGGGCAAGGCTGATCGGTTCGCGAGGCAGTCCGAGGGCGCCGATATGGTCGAGCCAGAGGGCCATGGCGACCTGGCCGGCAATCCCCACCGTTATCAGTGAGGCGAGGCCGATGCGCGGCGCTGCGTAGGCGGCAACGGCGACGTAGATGGCTCCGTAGACACCACCGATCCAGGCGTACCATGGAAGGGCGGAAAAGGCCGAGACGGCCGGTCGGTTGGCAGTGGCGAGCCACACCAGGAGGAGAGTGGCCGTTCCCACGGCGAACGAAATCAGTGCGGCAAGCACTGGCGATCCGCCGGCCCTGGCGAGCATGACGTTGGTCGGAGCTTGGAGCGCGATCATCCCTCCGGCGAAGAGCACCAGAAGGACGGGCAGCATCGTGGCTGGATTCATGATTGGGCCTTTCCGAACGAAGCAGAGGTCGGCAGCGGAAGCTGATCGTTGGACGCGGCGGGACGGGATCGCTGCGGTGGGATGTTCTTCTGAGAAATGATCGCCCTTTCCAATAGTTCGACCTTGCCCGATGGTCGAGCACCAGCCCAAGAGCTTGCGCTTGAGACCTGAGCCCTGTCAGTCAGGCTTCGATTGACACCTGTTCGCGGCTGGGTCATGGCCGCCGGGTCCGAAAGGACGCGCGGGAGAGAGCGCTGGATTCGCGTCCGGCGCCGCCGAAGGAGCAACCGCCCCGGAATCTCTCAGGCAAAAGGACCGCGCGGGCAGGACACTCTGGAAAGCGCTTGTCGCGGCCTCGGGCAGCGGCGGGCCACCGAAGGGGTAACCCGAGTCATCCCGGATCTGCCGGGTTGCGGAAGGGGAAAGCTCTCAGGTCCAGTGACAGAGGGGGCGCAATCCTGGACCGTCTGCGATGCGGACTGTCCCGACGCGCACCGGAGCTGGCCGATGAGTGAATCCGAAAAGTCCCTTCCTCTTGACGCTTGGCACCGAGCGCTTGGAGCGCGGATGGTACCTTTCGCAGGCTACTCCATGCCGATCCAGTATGAGGGGATCATCGCCGAACATCGCTGGACCCGGCAATCGGCCGGGCTGTTCGACGTCAGCCACATGGGTCAGCTGATTGTCGCCGGCTCGGAAGCCGAAAAGGCGCTGGAGACGCTGCTTCCGGCCGACCTGAGTATCCTCAAGGAGGGCAAGCCCAAATATTCGCTGCTGTTGACCGAGGATGGCGGGATCATTGACGACTTGATGATCACCCGGCGCGGCGATCACTTCTACATGGTCGTCAACGGCGCCACCAAGGCTGGTGACATCGAATTCCTGAGGGCGAGGCTTCCGGCCGGAGTATCGCTCGATCACATTAAGGAGCAGGCGCTTCTGGCGCTTCAGGGGCCAAAGGCCGTCGAGGCGCTCGCCCGGCTCGTGCCGGAAGCGGCTGAGCTAAGCTTCATGAACGGCGGCGCCTTCGATCTCGCCGGGATACGGACGTGGATCAGTCGCTCCGGCTATACTGGCGAAGACGGATTCGAGATTTCAATTCCCGCCGGCTCGGTCGAGGTGGTTGCCAACCTTCTTCTCGAACAAGCTGAAGTTAAGCCGATCGGACTCGGCGCGCGCGATTCGCTTCGGCTGGAGGCGGGATTACCGCTCTATGGCCACGATCTCGATACTGGCACCACTCCGGTCGAGGCGGGACTGACCTTCGCTCTGTCCAAGCGGCGGCGCGAGCAAGGCGGCTTTCTCGGCTGGCACCGCATAGCCAGGGAGCTTGCAGAGGGGCCGGTCCGAAGGCGGGTCGGACTCGCCGTGGAGGGGCGGCAGCCGGTGCGCGAAGGCGCGATCGTCGTCGACGAGGAGGGGAGCGAGGTTGGCAAGGTGACCAGCGGCGGCTTCTCGCCCACGCTCGAAGCGCCGATCGCGATGGCCTATGTGCCCGCTTCGTCGTCGTCCGAAGGCACCGAAGTCCGTCTTGCCCAGAGGGGCAAGATCTTCTCCGCACGGATCGTGCCGATGCCGTTCGTCCCCCACCGATACCACCGCAAGGGAGCCACCCAATGAGCGTCTATTACACCCAGGAACATGAGTGGATCCGGATCGACGGAGACGAGGCAACCGTCGGCATTACCGGTTTCGCGCAGAGCCAGCTCGGCGACGTCGTGTTCGTCGAAGTGCCGGAAGCAGGCCGGCAGGTAAGCAAAGGCGGCGAAGCCGCTGTGGTCGAGTCGGTCAAGGCAGCCTCTGACGTCTATGCTCCTGTCAGCGGAGAGGTGATCGAGGGCAATCAAGCGCTGGTCGACGATCCCGCCCTGGTGAATTCCGATCCCGAGGGCGAGGGATGGTTCTTCAAGCTGCGTCTCTCCGATACGAACGAGATCAACGGGCTGATGAATTCGGAGCAGTACAAGGCCTATTGCGACAGCCAGTGAGAATCACGCTGATCCAGATCAAAGTATCGCCCGGTGGAGGAGCCCCGGAGCATCCTTGCGGGTTGCGCGAATGTGATCGCACATCCGAAGGAACTGCTTGAGATGGTGAACGTCGCTTCCCGCTGGTCGGCCGCCGACTATGCCTGCAATGCTGCTTTTGTCCCGGAACTCGGACTCGCTGCCGTGCAATTGCTCGATCCGCAGCCGGGCGAGCTGATCCTGGATGTCGGCTGCGGCGACGGCACGTTGACCGCCCGGATCGCTGAAGCGGGTGCGCGGGTGATCGGGCTCGATTCCTCTGCGGAAATGGTCGAGGCGGCGCGAGGTCGCGGGGTCGACGCGTTCGTTGCCGACGCGGAGACGCTCGACCTCGCCGCTCAGGCGGAGCGGTTCGGCAGGTTCGATGCCGTCTTCTCCAATGCCGCGCTTCATTGGATGCTGGACGCCGCCGGAGTCGCTGCAGGCATCTTCGAGGTGCTCCGGGACGGCGGGCGGTTTGTCGGCGAGATGGGCGCCGCGGGCAACCTGGCCGTCCTCCGGATGGGCATTCGCGAGGAGCTGACGGAAAGGGGCTATCAGCTGCCGGCCGAGGACCCGCAATGGTATCCGACCGTCGAGGAATTCACCCGTCTCTACAATGCTGCCGGTTTCGCTCACGTCCAAGCTGACCGGATCGAACGCCCGACGCCCCTGCCGTCCGGAATCCGAGGTTGGGTGAAGACTTTCCGGTCGGGCTGGCTCGACGTCGCCATGGTGCCCGAATGGGAGCGGGACGACATCGCCGCCGCCATCGAAGACAGGCTCGCACCCGAGCTGCGCCGTCCCGACGGCAGCTTCTATGCGGATTATGTCCGATTGCGCTTCTCGATGTGCAGACCGGATTGACTTGGAAGACCTGAAAGCGGAGTAGAATGCGTTATTTGCCTTTGTCCGACGCCGACCGGCGGCAGATGCTGTCCGTCATCGGCGCTTCTTCAGTCGACGACCTTTTCGTCGACGTTCCCCAGGCGGCACGACTCGAGGGACAGATCGAGGGGCTGCCGGGCCATGCCAGCGAACTTGCCGTCGAACGTCGGCTTTCGGCCCTTTCCCGAAGGAATCTGGTTGCGGGCGAAGTGCCCTTCTTCCTTGGCTGCGGAGCCTATCGGCATCACATACCCGCCAGCGTCGATCATCTGATTCAGCGGGGCGAATTCCTCACCAGCTATACGCCCTACCAGCCGGAAATCGCTCAGGGCACGCTCCAGGTGCTGTTCGAGTTCCAGACCCAGGTCGCCCGACTCTACGGCTGCGATCTGGCCAATGCCTCCATGTATGATGGCTCGACGGCCTGCTGGGAGGCGATCAGCATGGCCCGGCGAATCACCCGCCGCGGCAAGGCCATTCTCTCCTCCGGGCTGCACCCTCATTACGTTTCCGTCGCCAAGACGATGGCGCGGTTCACCGGCGACGTTCTTGATGTCGGCCTGCCTGAACTCGAGTCCGTCCCGGATACTGGCCGGCTGCTCGAATCGATCGATTCGGAAACGAGCTGTGTGGTGGTTCAGTATCCTGATATTGCGGGTCGGATTTCGGATCTCTCCGAGCTCGCGGCGCGAGCCCATGAAAAGGGAGCCTTGCTGATCGCCGTCGTCACCGAGCCGGTGGCTCTGGGCCTCCTGAGGAGTCCCGGCGAGATGGGTGCCGACATCGTCGTCGGCGAGGGTCAGTCGATCGGTGTCGGCCTGCAATTCGGTGGACCCTATGTGGGCCTGTTCGCCTGCCAGGAGAAGTTCGTCCGGCAGATGCCGGGTCGCCTCACTGGAATGACCGTCGATGCCGAGGGCAAACGCGGCTTCGTCCTCACCCTGTCGACCCGCGAACAGCATATTCGCCGCGAGAAGGCGACCTCCAACATCTGCACCAGCTCTGTGCTCTGTGCACTCGCCTTCACCATTCACCTGACTCTGCTGGGCGAAAGAGGGCTCAGAAGGCTGGCCGAGTTGAACCATGCCCAGGCGGTCCAGGCGGCCGACCGGCTGTCGCGACTCCCCGGCGTTTCTCTGGTGAACGAAAGTTTCTTCAACGAATTCACGCTTCGTCTTCCCCGGGAAGCGCGGCCGATAGTCCGGACGATGGCGGATCAGGGCATACTCGGCGGGGTGTCGCTGGGAAGGCTCTACCCGGGCGCAACCGAACTGGAAAATGGACTGGTCGTGGCGGTTACCGAAACTGCCACCGCAGAGGATATCGAGGCGCTGGCAAAGGCGCTCGAGGAGGCATTGGCGTGACCATAAATCAGAGTGGCTGGCGCCCGACCGCGCCGCAAGCCGGAACGGCCCCCGCTTCTACCTTCACCGGTAATCGGGCGCTCATGCTCGAGGAGCCGCTGCTGTTCGAAATTGGCGGCGCCGATTCCACCGGAGTGGACCTTTCGGAGGCACCATCGGCCAAGCGGTGCCTGGGGGGACTTGAACGTGAGGCACCGATCGGCCTTCCGGGCCTGTCGGAGCCCGAGGCGGTACGTCACTATACGCGCCTGAGCCGGCAGAATTATGCGATCGACCTCGGCCTTTTTCCGCTTGGCAGCTGCACGATGAAGCATAATCCGCGCCTCAACGAGAAGGTGGCGCGCTTTCCCGGCTTTGCCGACATCCACCCGCTCCAGCCGGTGGACACGGTGCAGGGCGCTCTTCAACTGATCGCCGAACTCGGCGAGTGGCTCGTCAAGCTGACCGGGATGCACAGCGTTGCCATGAGCCCGAAGGCGGGCGCTCATGGTGAATTGTGCGGGCTGCTCGCGATCCGCTCGGCGCTCGAAGCCCGGGGAGACAAGCGAGAGGTCATTCTCGTTCCCGAAAGCGCCCACGGGACGAATCCCGCCACCGCCGCTTTTGCCGGTTATCGGGTCGAGAACATTCCCGCGACGGAAGCCGGGCGGGTCGACCTCGAGGCGCTCAAGTCGCGTCTGGGTCCCGACGTTGCCGGCGTAATGATCACCAATCCCAATACGTGCGGCCTGTTCGAGCCGGACATGATCGAGATTTCAAGGGCGGTGCACGAAGCGGGCGGTCTCGTCTATTGTGATGGCGCCAATTTCAATGCGATCGTCGGCAAGGTCCGCCCCGGCGATCTCGGCATCGACGCGATGCACATCAACCTGCACAAGACCTTCTCGACTCCGCATGGCGGCGGCGGTCCCGGTTCCGGGCCGGTCGTGTTCTCCGAGGCCCTGACGCCCTTCGCGCCGCTTCCCTTCGTCGAGAAGCAGGGCGATCATTATGTGCTCGTCGAGGAGGAGACCGCGGGCGAGCATCATGGCAGCAGCTTCGGCCGAATGGTGGCCTTCCACGGGCAGATGGGCATGTTCACCCGGGCGCTGAGCTACATGATGAGTCACGGTGCCGACGGCCTCCGGCAGGTTGCCGAAGATGCGGTGTTGAACGCGAATTACGTGCTGCGCAGCCTCGACGACCTGCTCGACGCGCCGTTCGGTTCGAGTGGCCCGTGCATGCATGAGGCGCTGTTCAGCGACCGCGGCTTTTCCGAAGGGGTGACCACACTCGATCTTGCGAAGGCGCTGATCGACGAAGGGTTTCACCCGATGACGATGTACTTCCCGCTGGTCGTTCACGGCGCCATGCTGGTCGAGCCGACGGAAACCGAAAGCAAGGCGGCGCTCGATCAGTTCATCGGTGCCATGCGCAGCGTTGCGGAGCGCGCGAAGGCGGGAGACCAGAGCCTGAAGTCGGCACCTGTTCACGCGCCTCGGCGGCGCCTGGATGAGACTCTGGCGGCTCGCAAGCCGGTCCTCGTCTACCGATCACCGGAGCTCGGCGAGGCGGCCGAGTAGGACGACTCGGGGGAGGCCGAAACATGAGTCCCGGCTCTCAACGCGAGTCCCTTACCTTCGCTCTTCGTTCGAGCGGCGCGGTGATACGGGCGGTTGAGAGTGGGCGAGGCGGAGTCGGGAATGAGTGACCATCGCCGATCCGCGCCGCATGTCGCCCGCAACGCTCAGCCGATTACGGAGGTCCTGCGCCCACTGCTTCCCGAGCGGGGCCTGGTGCTCGAAATAGCCAGCGGAACCGGCGAGCATGTCGTCCATTTCGCGCGCGAGTTTGTTAAGCTTCTTTGGCAGCCCAGCGATCCCGAACCAGCGGCTCTGCGATCGATCGAGGGCTGGCGGGAGGAAGCGGGGCTGTTCAATCTGCTGCCACCCATTTCGATCGACGCGCGTTCGCGAGATTGGCCGATCGCCCATGCCGATGCCATCCTTTGCATCAACATGATCCATATCAGCCCCTGGTCCGCAACTGAGGGGCTGATGCGCGGTGCCGGCAGGCTGCTCGGCCATGGAGCGCCGCTCTACCTGTACGGGCCTTATCGCCGCGAAGGCGTAGAAACGGCGCCGAGCAACCAGGCCTTTGACGAAAGCCTCAAGTCCCGCAATCCGGATTGGGGCCTGCGCGATCTGGAGCAGGTCATCGCCGAAGCCGAGCGGAACGGATTGATCCTGCAGACAGTGGCGCCGATGCCAGCCAACAACCTGTCTGTCCTGTTCCGAAAAGGCCCTCACCCTTCCGCCGCGGCGGAAGGGACTTAAGCCCTATTTCTGGTTGAACCTCGGCAAGTTTGCTTCTTCGGGTTTGTCGCTGTCTCGGACCCGGGTGACACCATCGCCGTCGCCGACTTCATGTTCAGCTTCGGCGCGGGCGCCGACATCGCGTTGCAGGTTGCCACCCGACGAGCCGCCGAAATCTGGCGCTCCCTCCATCTCCTCGATCAGCTCGCTATCGTCGTTGGCGCGAGCGGTCTCCGCTCGCCTGTTCTCCTGAGTCATCGTCCATCTCCTCACCGGAAGAATGAGCGAGCGCGGTGCGCGTTCCCTCGTCGCGCCGCTCGCCTGCCAGCGGGAGGAGAAGCAGGAGCCAGAAAAGGCCGAAAGCCCAGCCTCCGATCACGTCGCTGGGCCAGTGGACTCCGAGCACCACCCGTGAAACTCCCACGGCAAGCGCGAGCCATACCGCCGCCCAGACCGCTCGGGCTCGGCTCCGGTCGCTCGTCGGCAGGAGCAGGGCCAGGCAGAGCCAGACGAGTGTGGCGTTGGCGGCGTGACCGCTCGGAAAGGCGAGAGTCTCGACCGGGACGAGATGGTTCTGAGCGTCCGGGCGGACCCGGCCCGTCCAGCCCTTCATCAGCTCGACCACAAGGCGGCCGGAAAGGGTGCTGGCGACCAGGAGGACCGCGTCGCGCCAACGACTCCGGACGATCAGGAAGACCGACGCGGCGGCGGTAACCGGTAGGAGCACAGCGGCGCCACCTAGCTCGGTGACGATTCGGGCAATCAGCGCCAGTTGCGAGTCGCTTCCCGCATAGGTGATCAGGAGCAAACCACGATCCAGTTCCATGCCGCCGAAGAGCAGCATGACCGCGAAAGCCAGAGCGAGGGCGATCAGCGCCAGCGGCATCAGCCGGCGCGAACTGCCCGCCAGGAGTCGCCCGAAACGGGTTCGATTCGATCCCCGGAAATCCGGCCTTCGAGGGCCCGGCGCTCGCCGTCCGGATGGGCGAGGAGAAAGACTCGGGTGCCGGTGACCCTCCCTTGGGTCACTCTAACCGCTTCCCCGTCGAGCGTGAGCGTCCCTTCCAGCTCCTGGTAGCGCTGATTGAGGTCGAGCGTGCCAGACCGGCCGTCGATCGTGACGTTCCAGCGGCCGGCGACGTTCGCCGGAACGATCCAGAGGTAGATGGAGGCCGATCCGACCCGCTGACGCGCGTCCCAGCGCCAGTCGCCCATGTCGAAATCGTGGCTCACGACCCGGGTGCCGGGCCGCATCTGGGAAAGAATGCGCGGGCGCAGGCGCTGGTTCACCTCTTCAGTAAGGTAAAGCGTAAGAACGTCCGCTTCGTTGAGCGGCGTATCGAAAAGATCCTGCTGCCGGAAGCTCACTCGGTGAGCGACTCCGGCCGCTCGAGCATTGTCCTGAGCCTGACGAATGCGGCGCGGATCGATCTCGATCCCGAGCCCGCGGGCTCCATGGCTTCGGGCGGCGGCGATCAGGATCCGGCCGTCTCCTGACCCCAGGTCGATCACATAATCACCGGGACGCACCTCGGCCAGTGCGAGCATGGCATCCACAACCTCGTAATCGGTCGCCACGTAGGGCGCGTCGAGCTTTGGACGGCTGCGGACGAATTGAGCTGGATCGAACCCGGTCGGAGCCACCGGCTTGCCGGTCAGCTGGCGAAAGCCGATCACCACTATGATGATCGCGAGCATTACGCCCGCGCCGATCAGAACGGCACGGACGAACGGACGTGAATTCATGGGCTACTCCCGGCGCTTCGACTAGGCGCTCTTCCCCTGTCCGGCAATGAATGTCACGACGGCAACCGTGCAATGAGGAGGGCAGAAGGGTGCAGCCGGACGATTCGTCGGACGAGAAGTGCGTGAAGAGCGTCGAACCGAACTTCAGTCCCCTCCACCCTAACCAGATCAAGGTGCTCCGGATACGCTTCGGAATGATGATGCTGTTCCTGCTTGCCAACCTGGCAGGAGCTGAGATCTGGTTTTCGGGCCAGGCGCCGGTCCCGTTCGGCTCGGTGACGCTTGCCGCAGCCTTGCTGGCTTCGGTGGCGACTATCTGGCTTCCGCGGCGGCGTTATCGCGCCTGGGGCTATGCGGAAGGAAAGGATGAACTTCACATCCGCTCCGGGCTTTGGACGAGGGTGCGCACCGTGGTTCCATTCGGGCGTGTCCAGCATATCGACATTTCGCAGGGGCCGATCGAGCGCGCCTACGGCCTTGCGACGCTGATCCTCAATACGGCCGGAACGCGCGGCGCTTCGGTGCCTCTTCCGGGTCTGCTTCAGAGTGAGGCGGAGCGGATGCGCGACCGGATTCGCGCGCAGATCCGGCAGGATCTGCTGTGAGTGAAGAAGCACCGCAGCCACGGCGGCTCCATCCAGCGACGCTGGTGACTCGCTCGCTGCAGGTTGCGCCGCAGATGCTTGCCGGCGGTGCCGGCTATGCGGCGGTCATCGCTCGCGAAGGCTGGAGCCAGGTGCTGTTCTTCGCCGGCCTTGCGCTTGGAGTCGGAATCATCGGCGCCTTGGTTGTCTGGTGGCGCTTTCGCTACACCGTCGGGGCAAACGAACTCGTCATCGAAAGCGGTCTGCTCCACCGCCAGCGCCGGGTCATTCCGTTCGACAGGGTGCAGGACATTGCGATCGAGCGGCGGCTTCTGGCGCGGCTGTTCGGCACGGCCAAAGTAAAGATCGAGACGGGGGGCGCCGCGTCGGACGAAGGCAGCCTGGACATGATCAGTCTCGCCGACGCCCATGCGCTGCGGGATCACATTCGTCGGCGCCATTCAACGGCCGAGGTCGAGGAGACGGACGCCCTGAAGGGTGAGCCCGTGCTTTTCGAGATGTCGCTGCAGCGGTTGTTCGGTTCCGGACTGTTCAACTTTTCGCTGCTCTTCCTTGCCGTGATCTTTGCGGCGTTCCAATATCTCGACGATTTCGGCCTGATCGTCATGGAGGACTGGTTCTCGGCCGAGCGGGCGAACGAAGCGGCCGGATATGCGGAATATGTCGATATTGGCGCGGCCCTGACACTCGTCGCCCTGCTGTTGATGCTCGGCGTGATTTCGGGCGTGGGGCGGACGGTCGCGAGGGATTTTGGTTACCGGCTGAGTCGCACTGAAACCGGTCTCCGCCGACGCCGTGGCCTTTTCACCCTTTCCGAAGTGGTGATCCCGCTGCGCCGAGCTCAGGTGGCGGTGATCGCCAGCGGCCCGGTTTCCCGGCAGCTCGGCTGGTACAGTCTGTCGTTTCAGACGCTGGGCGCCGACCAGGGGGAAGGGGGCGTTCAGGTGGCGGCGCCCTTTGCCAGGATGGAGGAACTGCTGCCGATCCTCGCCGAGGCCGGCTTCCCGCCACCCCCGCCGCGCGAGCAGTTCCGCCATATCCCGGGGAGGGCGCTGATTCGACTGTTGGGGCGATATATGATCGTCGGCGCCGGCGTCGCTTTGGCGGCCTGGATATACGATCCGCGTGCCGCGGCCGGCGGTGCGGTGATTCTGCTGCTGGCGCTGCTTTCGTTTCTCGCTTGGCGACGGCGTTGCTACGCACTTGGCGAGCGCGCGCTGTTCGTGTCCGGCGGCTTGTTCACCCGCCGGCTTTGGGTCATTCCTTTCGAACGGGCGCAGACGATCAGCCTTTATCGTTCGCCGCTGCAGCGCGCGCTCGGCCTCGCCACCTTGCTCGTCGACACGGCGGGCGCCTCGCTTCTCCGTTCTCCGGAAATCGTCGACCTCGATCGAACCGATGCCGAGTCTCTGGCGGACAGCCTGCTTCGGCGATTCTATCACGGGCGCGAATCGCTGCGGTTGCAACGCGGATGCAACAGGATTGAAATAAGGTCGTGACCGTGAGTTTCAGTTCAGATGAGCGCGGCTTCACTCTCGTGGAGCTAATGGTCGTGCTGGTCATCATCGGCATCGCCGCCACTGCGGTGGTGCTGGCGGTACCGGATACGGGTGGTGGGCTGCAGAGCGAGGCCGAGCGCTTCGCTGCCCGGGCAAAAGCGGCACGTGACATGGCGATCCTGGAATCGCGACCGGTTTCCCTCGAGGTGAGCGGGGCAGGATATGCCGTCCAACCCCGCGGGCGCGCTGCCGCCCAATATTCCTGGAACGAGGGTACGGCGCCAGAGGCGAGCGGCGCCACGCGCTTCGATTCCACCGGCTTGGCCCAGCCGCTCTATTTAACGCTCCGCCGGGGCGAACGGCGCATTGCCATCGAGATCGGCCATGACGGCAGCATCCAAATCCCTCGCTAGAGCAGCCGAGAAGGGGTTCACCCTAATCGAAATGCTGGTCGCGCTCGCCATCTTCAGCCTGGCCGCGCTGGCCTTGCTCCGGCTGGGCGGCGCGACGGCGGGGAACAGCGCTCGGCTGCAGGACCAGGCGATCGCTCAGCTCGTTGCCCGCAATCTCGCGGTTGAGACGCTCACTGATCCTGAGCCGCCACCTTTCGGCGTCCTGACGGGTGAAGCCGTCAACGCAGATCAGCGCTGGACCTGGACCAGAACCACCGCCCGGTCCCCCGAGGCCCGGATCCAGCAGATAGAAATCCAGGTGGTCAATTCGGCCGGCGGACCGGGGCGGGCAAGCCTGACCATTTTCCGGAGAGCCGCCCAGTGAAGGAGACGGAACAGCCCCGGGGCTTTACCTTGGTCGAGATGCTTATCGCACTCACCATCTTCGCCATGTTGACCGCGGCTGGGGTAGCCTTGCTCACCGTTACGGCGCGTACTCAGGAAAGTGCGGACCGCCTGCTGAACGAACTCGGGGAAACGCGGCGGATGGGGGCTCTGCTGACGGCAGATCTCGCTCAAGCGGCGCCTCGGATCTACCGGGATCGAGATGGAAGGCCGCAACCGGCTTTCAGCGCCGGTCCGGCCGAAGCGGAGGCGTTCATGATCTTTGTTCGCCGTGGCTGGGCGGACGACGAAGGCGCGGGGCTGCAACGGATCGGATACAGATTGCGCGAAGGGCGGCTGGAGCGGTTGAGCTATCCCCACGTCGATGGCGCGAGCGATCCCGCCATCATGCCGCTCCTCGACGAGGTGCAGGCGCTTCGGGTCCGCTATCGTGACGGAGAAGGCACGTGGCGGGATCGTTGGGATCCAACGGATTCCGCGCGCTTGCCGACCGCTGTCGAGCTGGTCACGACCAGCGCGGGTCAGGGGACCATGCGTCAGCTCTTTCTGGTTGGGACCGGCGCACGATGAGGCGGCGCATCGGACAGTCGGAAAAGGGTGCGGCACTGCTCGCGGTCCTGCTCCTGGTGGCGGTAACCGGCGCCATCGCAGCGGCGGCAATGGAGAAATTGCGGCTTTCGCGCGCCGTAGCCTTCAACGCCGCGGCGATCGATCAGGCACGCGGCTTCGCTGGGGGGATCGAGCAGCTGGCCTTGGTCACCATCGATGACATGAGGGAAAGGGGCGGCGAAAAGACGACTCTTGTCGGCGGCTGGAACGGCGCGGTGAGGCGAGTTCCGCTTCCTGGTGGCGGTCTGGCCGAAGTGCGAGTCCGCGACGGCGGCAACTGTTTCAACATCAACAGTGTCGCCAGCGGGAACCCTCAAACCGGTCTCGCCCGCCGATCGACCGGAATCGCTCAGTTCATCGGCCTGATGACCCTGCTCGAGGTGCCGGAGCCCGAGGCCCGCCGGATCGCGGAAGCCACGGGCGACTGGGTCGACAGCGATTCGAACGGGGTTGCCGAGGACCCTCTTTATGCAAGCTTCGAAGTCCCTTACCGGACCGCAAATACGTTGTTCGCCGACGTGGGCGAGCTCCGCAAGCTTGCCGGCATGACCCCTGAGATCCTCCGCCGGATTCGACCCTGGCTGTGCGCGCTACCGGTCGCCGAGCTCTCGCCGATCAACGTCAATACGCTGTTGCCCGACCAGGCCCCGCTGCTTGCGATGCTGGCGCCGGGACAGATCGAGCTTGAGCGCGCCCGCCGGGTGATCGCGGCACGCCCGAACTCGGGCTGGAACGACATTATCGACTTCTGGCGGGTCGACGCCTTGCGCGATCTCGATCCGCCGGCCGACGCTCTGGTTCAGCCACAAGTACGCACGGAATGGTTTGCCCTCGACGTCAAGGTCGAAAGAATGGGATACGAGTTTCGCGAGAGCGCGTTGGTGGACGCGCGCCTGCGGCCATCCCGATTGGTAGCTCGGCATTGGGGGGAATAGGCTCACCGGACAGGAGACCGGCCATGAAATCCATTCTGCTTTATGCCAATCCGGATCCGGGCCTGGACAGCCGGCTGGAGGCTGCTCTGGAGCTCACCAGATTGTTCGACGGGCATCTCGCCTGTCTCCAGGTGGCGGCTTACGATGCCTTCGTGATGGGTGATCCGTTCGGCGGTGTCTACGCGCTGCCGAACATCGTCGAGCAGGTCCAGAGGACCGCCGACGAGCATCAGGCGAAAGTTCAGCAGCGGCTGAGCGGCGAATCGGTTGCGTGGAGCTGGCTACGGCTGGATGGCGCGCCAGCGCCGCTGCTCGTGGATCGAGCCAAGCTTGCCGATATCATCGTGATGAGCCTTCCTGCGTCTGAAAGCGGCGCTCCGGAAGGATCGCGCGCCCTGCTGGCCGATATCCTCGTTCATGCGCGGGCGCCGGTGCTCGCTGTTCCACAGGAGGGGAGGCTGCAAGGCAACGGCCCGGCGCTGGTGGCCTGGGACGGTTCGCTGGAAAGCTCGAACGCGGTCCGGCTCACCTTACCGATGCTGGCAAAGGCGTCCTCGGTCCACCTGGTTTCCGTGGCCGAGGGGCATATCGAAAGTCCCGCGGCCGAGGCTCGTGACTATCTGGCACTTCATGGCATTCGGGCCGAACTGCGCGAGTGGCCGAGGAAAGGGAGAAGCACCGCTGCCGCCCTGCTGGAGGCTGCAACGGAGCTATCGGCCGCTTATGTCGTCATGGGTGCCTACGGGCATACCCGTCTGCGCGAAGCCGTGCTTGGCGGTGCGACCCGCGATATGCTCCAGGCCAGCGCCGTTCCGCTTCTGCTCGCCCATTAGCGCCCGTCGAGCGGGTCGGATCAAGCTCAGCGGGGGCGTGCGTCCAGTTTTCTCCCGAGAGCGACGAAGAGGTAGATCAGCGGCGGCACCATGACGGCCGACAGGACGACTTTCGCAAGCATCTGGCCGAGCAGAAGCTGTCCGATCGGAAAGACATTGTAGAAGGCGATGGTAATGAACAGCAGAGTGTCGACGATCTGAGAGGTGATGCTGGCGATGCCGGCGCGCAGCCAGAGCATGCGGCCGCCTTCGCGCTTCAGCCGGCTGAATATGGTCACGTTCAGTATCTGGGAGATGCCGTAGGCGATGATCCCGGCGATCCAGATCCGCGGCGTAGCGCCCATGATCGTCTCGAAGGCCGAAAGGCGCTCCGATTCCATCTCCTCGGCTGCAGGTGCGGCGAGCACGACCATGGTCAGGAGCATCGAAAAGACCAGTGGCACGAAGCCGATCAGGACGAGCCGGTTCGCCGTTGCGCGATCGAAGAGTTCCGCCACCGCGCTCGAGGTGATCACAAGAAAGAGAAAGGCGAAGATCCCCGCTTCCACGGCAAGCGGGCCGAGATCGACCTGCTTGTTGCCGAGCACTCCAGCGATGCAGACCATTCCGCCGTAGAAAATGGCGAAGGTGAACAGCGAAGGGGGAATGGCGGGGGCGGGCGGACTGGTCATGCCGCTGGCGTAACCGGTTTGGCCCAAACCAAAAAGAGGCTTTCCGTTCGGGCGCATTCCCGCCATCAACCGACCCGTGACGGAAACTCGACTGGATGTGCTCGCGATCGGCGACGCGGTGGTGGACGTGATCGCGACTGCGGACGACGCCTTTCTCGAAGAACAAGGACTGGTGAAAGGGTCGATGCAGGTGCTCGACGCCGACGGGGCGACTCGCCTCTACGCCAAGATGCGTCAGGCGCGCGAGACGAGCGGCGGATCGGCGGCGAACACGATGGCGGGAGTCGCGGCGCTTGGCGGTCGCGCCGGCTTCGTCGGCCAGGTAGCGGACGATCAGCTCGGTGAGATTTTCACTCATGACATCCGCGCGCTTGGCGTCGAGTTCCTGACTCCGCCGAAGAAGGGCGGTCTTCCGACCGGCCGCTGTCTCATTCTGGTGACGCCCGACGCACAGCGGACGATGAACACTTTCCGCGGAGCCGCGCACGAACTGTCGGTGGATGCCCTCGATCCCGATCAGATCCGAAGTGCCGCGATCCTCTACCTCGAGGCCTATCTCTGGCGCTCCCAGGGACCGCGCGCCGCGATGAACGAAGCGATGCGGATCGCTCATGAAGCGAGGCGCAAGGTCGCCTTCACCTTGTCCGACATCGCCTGTATCGGCGCTCACCGCGCGGAGATCATGGCCATGCTCGAATCCGGATCGATCGATCTGCTTTTTGCCAACGAGGCCGAGATTCGCTCGCTTGCGAACGAGGATAGCTCGGAGGCCGCGGTGGCGGCGATCAGGTCGAAAGTGCCGTTGCTCGTGGTCACCTGCGGGGACCAGGGGGCCTTGGCGGTTGGCGAGGGTGGGGAGGTCAAGGTCCCGATCGCCCGGATCGGCAAGGGCGTGATCGACACGACCGGCGCCGGCGACCTGTTCGCCGCCGGCTTTCTGGTCGGCCAGACCCGCAACCTGTCATTCGAGCAAAGCCTGCGGATCGGCTCGATCGCGGCCGCCGAAGTAATTTCTCATTTCGGCGCTCGTCCCGAAGTTGACCTCAAGCAACTCGTCGCGGCCGGCTCATGAACCGGCTCGCTGTCTATTGCGGGTCGAGCATCGGCCGCGACCCCCAATTCCGTGCCACGGCCGAAGCGCTCGGACGCGAGATGGCGGCGCGGGGGATCGGTCTCGTCTATGGCGGCGGTCGGCTTGGTTTGATGGGCGTGGTGGCCGACGCGGTTCTCCAGGCGGGAGGCGAGGTCTATGGAGTCATCCCGCAGGCCCTGATCGATCTCGAGGTCGCGCACACCGGACTGACCGAGTTGCACGTCGTCCAGACGATGCATGAGCGCAAGGCACGGATGACCGATCTGACCGACGCATTCGTCGCTATTCCGGGCGGCATCGGCACTCTGGACGAGCTGTTCGAAGCCTGGAGCTGGAACGCGCTCGGCTATCATGCCAAGCCGTTCGCTCTGCTCAACGTCAATGGCTTCTGGGACGGCATGATCGGTTTCCTCGACCATGTTGCCGAAAGCGGGTTCATGTCGCCGGCACGCCGTGCCCAGTTGCTCGTTGGCGAGGAAATCGGCGAAGTCATTGAAAAGCTGGACGCAGCGCTCGGAACCGCCGAAAGAAAGATGGTCTGGTAGAACCGGACCGGGGGAGGGGTGATGCAAAGATATCTGATGGGGGTGGCGGGCATTGCCGTCATTCTGGCGATAGCCGTTCTGCTCTCGTCCAATCGGCGCGCGATTCGGCTTCGCGTGGTCGCCGCCGCCTTTGCCCTTCAGGCCGGCATTGCCGTGCTCGTCCTCTACACCCCCTGGGGGATCAGGATGATACAGGGGATGGCGAGCGGCGTCGCCAACCTGCTGAGCTATGCCAATCGCGGAACCGAATTCCTGTTCGGTCCGTCCGAGACCAATCCGCTCGCCAACACTTTCGCGATCGCGGCGCTCCCCGTCATCGTCTTCTTCGCCTCGCTTGTGGCGATACTCTATTATCTGGGAATCATGCAGCGGGTGGTTCGATGGGTCGGCGGAGCCATCGGCTGGGTGACGGGGATCAGCCGGGTCGAATCGCTTGCCGCGGCCGCCAACATCTTCGTGGGCCAGAGCGAGTCGCCGTTGGTGGTGAGGCCCTATCTCGCCGCCCTTACGCCGCCTCAGCTCTTCACGATCATGAGCGTCGGAATGGCCGGGGTGGCGGGCACCATCCTTGCGGCCTATGCCGCGCTCCTCGGAGCCGCCTATCTTCCCTATCTGCTGGCTGCTGCCTTCATGTCGGCTCCAGGCGGCATTCTGATGGCCAAAATCATCATGCCTGACGAGCCGCAGCGCCAGGAGTCGCTGCCGCTTGAGGGACAAGGCGACACTGCCGAGGAAAAGGTGGAGGTTGCCGAGACCTTCGAAGAAGGCGAGCGGCCGGCAAACATCATCATGGCCGCAGCGCAGGGCGCCCAGACCGGCGTTCGGCTGGCCGTCGCCGTCGGCGCGATGGTGCTCGCCTTCGTCGCTTTGGTGGCTCTTGCCAACGGTCTTCTGGGGGGTGTCGGAAACTGGTTCGGGATAGAGGATCTGAGTTTCCAGCGGCTGGTCGGCTACATCTTCCAGCCGGTCATGTTCCTGATCGGCGTGCCGTGGAGTGAGGCGGGGATTGCCGGCGGGCTGTTCGGAACCAAGATGGTTCTGAACGAATTCGTCGCCTTCATCGATCTGGGGCAGCTGCAGGGCGGACTGAGCGAGCGAAGCCGGGCGATCGTCATCTTCGCGCTTTGCGGCTTCGCCAATTTCAGCTCGATCGCCATCCAGATGGCCGTGACCGGGGGATTGGCCCCGAACCAGAGGCCGGTGATCGCGAGGCTTGGCGTCAAAGCGTTAATCGCTGGGAGCCTGGCCAATCTGATGAGTGCCGCTTTGGCAGGGCTTCTGCTGCCCTAGAAGATCCCGTTTTGGACAGGTAGAATCCGACAATGGCCACCTTGACCACCGACCATATTGCCTCCGTTTCGCTCGAGGACGCCGATCGCGATCCGGCGCGTTTCTCGCAGGCGCTGGGCCGAAGCTTCGAGGAGTTCGGGTTTGCGGTGATTGCCGACCACGCCATTCCCGATGAGCTGATCCGCCGCGCCGAGGACAAGGCCAGGGCCTTCTTCGCCCTCCCGGAGGCGGTGAAACGCAAGTATCATGTCCCCGGAGGCGGCGGCGCGCGCGGCTACACGCCGTTCGGGATCGAGACGGCGAAGGGCCATAAGGCGCATGACCTCAAGGAGTTCTGGCACGTCGGCCGCGAACTTCCGAAGGATCATCCCTTTCGCAGCCACATGCCGGACAATGTCTGGCCGAAGGAGGTCGAGAGCTTTCGCGATACCTTTCGTGAGCTCTACGACAGTTTCGACCGGACCGGGCTCAAGATCCTGAAAGCCATCGCCCGTTTTCTGGAGGTCGGTGAGAATTATTTTGTCGACACGGTCCGGGACGGCAATTCGGTGATGCGGCTGCTCCATTATCCGCCGATCGAGGGCGAGCCGGGCAGTCACGTCCGAGCCGGCGCGCACGAAGACATCAACACGATCACCCTGCTGCTTGGCGCCGAGGAAGCGGGCCTCGAGCTCCTGACCAGGGACGGACGCTGGATTCCGGTGGCTCCGAAGCCTGGCGAGCTCGTCGTCAATATCGGCGACATGCTTCAGCGGCTGACCAATGGACGGCTGCGCTCGACCTCCCACCGAGTGGTCAATCCGCCGGCGGAGCGGCGTGGGCATTCGCGCTACTCGATGCCCTTCTTTCTCCACTTCCGATCGGATTTCCTGATCGAGGCGCTACCTGGCACGGTGCCGCCTGGGGAACAGCCGAAATGGCCTCCGATCACGGCTCACGAATACCTCCAGGAACGCCTTCGGGAGATCAAGCTGGTCTGATTCGCCTCGCGATCGCCGCGGCCCATCAGGTCCTGCTCGACGGAAGGCAGCAGTATCGAGTGGAGCTCAACGCTGACGGCGCCGTGCTCCGTTCGCGCAATCCGACCATCTATCTTGGAAGGTCATGCGGTGGCTGGTCACCGCAACATGGCCGCGGGCGGTGGGAATGGGCGAATGGTGGCGTGCTGGTTCGGCTTGGTCAGCGCACTGTCGCCTTCGCCCGACAGGAGGTTCGTGCCGATCCCGAGGGTCGCTGCGGAGCCTGACCAGTCGCGGGCTAACCCGCGTCCGACAGATTGGCGGGGCCGAAGCCGCAGGGGAGCAGAGCGCCGATCTGGCGGACTTCGACTGCGCTGCCGCTTCCGTTTGCCGAGATGACCTCGATGTCCCGACCGGAAAGACAGGCGGCCTCGAAGATGGCCTGACGGCACCCGCCGCAAGGGGTGACCACGATCTCTCCTGTGAGCGAATCCGACTCCACGTGGCCTCCGGCCACGGCAATCCGAACCACCTTCTCGAGACCGAATACCTGCTGGGCCGCGGTCAGGGCACTGATCTCGGCGCAAACGCCGAGCCGATAGCAGGCATTCTCCATATTGGCGCCGACGGCGACCTCGCCATCGACCGACTCGATAGCGCAGCCGACTCTGAAACGTGAATAGGGCGCATAAGCCTTGAGCGCGGCTTCCCGGGCGCGCTCGACCAGGTCATCGGATGTCATGCCGGAGCGGTAGAAGAAGCGGGCCCAAAAAGAAACGGCGGCAGCCGAAGCTGCCGCCGCCCTTGTTCTTGGCTTCGGTCGATCAGAATTCGAAGCGTGCTCCGAACCGGACCGCCCAGAGCGACGGATTGGTGAAGGTCTCCACCGTCGGACTGCGGAAGTTGGTGTAACGGTAGCTAGCGCAAGAATTGCCCCCGGCTGCCTGGCACGCAACGTCCACTACGGCCTGGTTGAATGGGAACGAAACCTGCCGCAGCGCACCCCAGTCGCTGTCGATGAAGTTGAGCACATTCTCCATGTCCGCGAACAAGCGGATCCGGCCGAAACCGAACGTCGGAATGGTCTGGCTGATCCGCATGTCGATCTTGAAGAAGTTCGGGCTGCGCCCGATATTCTTGCCGGCAATCTGACCCCGGAAGTCGCGTAGGGCGGTGCTCTCGATCAGCTGTTCGAGCGCGGCGATCGTCGCCGGGTCGCTGCCCGCGATCAGCGGATCGTTCGGTCCTGTGGGTACGTAGAGCAGGTGGCGGCTGTCCGATCCGAACACACCGAACACGGGATCCCGTCCGGACGAGGCGAGGGTGTCGAAGGTGTAGCTGAACGGGCGTCCGCTGCGCCATTCCCCGAAGATGTCGATCCGCGTTTCGGCATCGCGGAAGAATTCCCGCCGATAGCCAATGTTGAACTTGATCTGGTTGCGGATCTGTTCGCTGCCGGTTCCGAGCGAAGAGCCGTTCGGGTCGGCGGTGGCCTGGTTCTGGTAATTGGAGAAGGCCACGGACGAGGTCAGCGGACTGCGCTCCTCAATGTCCATCCAGGTGTAGGATGCGCCGATATTGAGCCCCATGTCCCACTGCTTGTCGAAGCGGGCCACCAGGATCAGGCTCTCGCCGTCATCCGAATTGGTGAGCAGCAGATCGGAGTTGTTGCCAGTCGTGCCTGGGAGGGCGCCGTAGCGTGGGCGTCCGTCAGGCGCAGTTGCGACCTGCACGGAGCGCAAGTCGACATAGTCGATCGCCGAGTCGACCCACCCGTAGAGCGCGTCCACCGCGAAGTACCAGTCATCACCCAGGAAGCCGAGATCGGCATTGTAGGAGGCCGTTCCGGCAATCCGCCACTGCGCCGGCAGATCGAAGTTCGGGTCGATCGCATTGACACCGGCCTGCGACAGTGCCCCGACATTGGTCTGGACATAATTCAGGACCGAATCCGGGATGCCGGCGCCCCCCGTCACATTGTCAAGCGCTGCCGAGCAGATCGGCTGCGGTACTCCGCTAGTGCAGGTGGTCGGACCAGTTCCGGCGCGATTGAACGTGACGCGGTTCTGGTTGACGCCGGTGTTCGAATAGCTGTTCGAGATCCAGACGTCCGGGGTGCCGGCGGCATAGCGGCCGATCGTGGCCCGGAGCTGCAGCCGATCCGCTGGCCTCCAGCTGATACCCAGTCGCGGGAGGAAGACGTCCTGACCGGCCAGGGTTTCCTGGTTGGAGAAGCCGTAGCGGGCCGTGAAGAACTCGTTGCGGAAGGGGCGGTCGCTCTGCGCGTACCATTCGTAGCGAAGCCCGGCGACGAGCAGCAGGTTGTCAGTGATTTCCCAGCTGTCCTGCACGCCGACTGTATAGTTGCTATAGCCGAAGATTGCGGCCGCACCGTTGATGTCGCCGGTCGTGCTCTGAGCAAGATCCAGCTGATTGGCGATGCCGTTCTGAAAGTCGGCGATCGAGTCGAAATAGAAGGCGCCGCTCGCCCGCTGCAGGAACAGGTTGTAGATGTCGATCTCAGTATATTGAGCCAGGAAGCGCAGGTTGTGCGCGCCGAGATTGACGTTGGCGACCAGCTGTACGTCGAGATTCTGCGTCTCGAGATCATTCGCCTGGCGGCTGATGTCGGGACCGAACACGACGGATCCGGTTCCGCTGGGGCAGCGGGTAGCGTCGCTTCCGCTCGCCTGCCCAGTGGGCGCGAGGCACACCGAGAATTGGCCCAGGTCACGGCCGAGGGGTGGCGTCTGGCCGCGATCATAGTCGCGATAGCTGACGCGTGCCTCAGTCGAGAAAATGTCGGACCAGCGGGAGTTCAGCTGAACCACACCCGAGTGGACTCGCTCGGTCAACGTGTAGCTGTTCGAGAAAAGAGCAAGCCGCGGAGAGTTGGTCGAAGACGAGCTGGAGGCAGCAACCGCCTGACTACCATTGTTGTAGATGTAGATCAGCGAAAGATTGTGGTCGGGATTGATGTTCCAATCGATACGCGCCGTCACCCGGTCGTCATCTTCGGGCACCGAGCTGGGGATGTCCCCCGTGTCATAGCCGTAGACGTTGCTGGCGATGTTCTGGATGTTCTGGACTACAGCGCGCGTGATCGTCGGCACCGGGTTGGCGAACGGCTCGTCGGCGGGGCCGAACAGCGCCGGCTCAGTCTCACGAGTGCGTTCCCAGGCGAATGCAAAGAACAGGTTGTCGCGGATGATGGGGCCCCTCAGATAGGCGCCATAGGTCTCGTTCGTGACGTCGAGCTCCACGGGATTGCCGCGCACCTCGTCGCCGATCAGGTTGTCATCGTTGTAGGTATAGAAGACGCCGCCGGTGAAGCTGTTCGTACCCGAGCAGAGCTGCGTGTTGACGGCGCCGCCCTGGAAATCCCCTTCGCGGATGTCGACCGGAGCGACTTCCACCGTAAATTCGCAGATGGCGTCCAGTGGCACCGGACCACGGGAAGTCGGAAGTCCGCCATTGTTCAGGCCGAAATCGTCGGAGAACTGAACGCCATTGACCGAGAACCGATTGAAGCGCGGGTTCTGCCCCGCGATCGAAAAGGCGCGGGAGTTCGTCGGATCGATCGTCGCGAACGGGCTCCGTCGAACGAGATCGCGAACGTCGCGGTTGATGCTCGCAATGCCTTCAATGTCGTCGCGTCGAAGACGCGTCGTCGGCGAAAGCGAACGCGTACCGGCGCCGCGTACCGCCGTAACCACGATCGACTGACCGCCGGCTTCGGCCGTAGCTTCGGCACCGACGTCCAGTGGCAGGATGAAGGGGTCGCCGGCAACGAGGAAAATGTCGGTCACCTCGACCGGCGCCTGGCCGGGCGCGGTTACGGTTACGGTGAACGGACCGCCAATGCGCAGGCCGCCCGCACGGAAATTCCCCTGGCCGTCGGTGGTGGTTCTGGCGACGGAGCCCGAAGGCACGTGTGTGACCAGGACATCCGCATTAGCGACCGGTGCCCCGCCCGAGGTCACTGTTCCCTGGATGCTCGAAGTCGTCTCCTGCGCAAGCGCCGGAGCGGACGCAACGATCGCCGCCGTTGCGCAAAACAGTCTGAACTTGTTCATGAAATATCCCCCGACAGGTAAATTCGCCGGCTCGCGGCCGCGGGCTGCCCCGTGCAACGATTGTGCGAAACTTGTGTGACAATGCTTCTCAGGAATGTTCGACGAGCCCGGCCGGGCTCGATTCGCACGCCCCTGTTGCCCCAGCATCACTCTCCCAAGTGAGTCCCGCGCGGGTTACCTGAATCCGCGATGAAGCGGAAGCCGATTCGCGATCAACGGAAGGGCGGCTCGTCGAAAGAACGGAGCTTTCGCGAGTGGAGCTTGGCGCCCTCGCGCTTCAGGATTCGGAGAGTCTCGATCCCGATCCTCAGATGCTGGCTGATCGCGCGCTCGTAGAAGGCATTGGCCTGACCCGGCAGCTTTATTTCGCCGTGGAGCGGTTTGTCCGACACGCATAGCAAGGTGCCGTAGGGCACTCGGAAGCGATAGCCCTGAGCGGCCACGGTGGCCGATTCCATGTCGATGGCCACGGCGCGCGACTGGTTGAACCGACGCGCCGAAAGGGTGAAGCGAAGCTCCCAGTTGCGATCGTCGGTGGTGACGACGGTGCCGGTCCGCAGCCGGCGCTTCAGGGCCTTGGGGTCTTCGCCGGTCACTTCGACCGCGGCGTCGAACAGCGCCTGCTGGACCTCCGCTATGGCGGGCAGGGGGACTTCCACCGGAAGGACGTCGTCCAGCACATGGTCGTCACGCAAATAAGCGTGGGCAAGGACATAGTCGCCGATCGTCTGGCTCGGGCGCAGGCCCCCGCAATGGCCGATCATCAGCCAGACTTCCGGCCGCATCACGGCGAGATGGTCGCAGATCGTCTTCGCGTTGGAGGGGCCAACGCCAATATTGACGAGCGTGATCCCTTCCCCGCGGGGAGCGATCAGATGGTAAGCCGGCATCTGGTGACGCCTCCAGCCGCCCTGCGCCACCTGCATCACCGCGTCCGGAGTGTCCTTCGTCACCAGCACTCCGCCCGCCGCCGACAAAGCTTCATAGGGACTGTCCGGCTTCTTCAATTCCTCGACGGCCCAGCGCACGAACTCGTCCACGTAGCGGACATAGTTGGTGAACAGGAGATAGCGCTGCGTATGTTCAGGGGGGGTGCCGGTATAATGTTTCAGCCTTGCCAGGCTGAAGTCGGTTCGCGGCGCGTCGAACAGCGACAACGGGCGCGCCGCTTCGGGAAGATACTGCCATTCCCCGTCCGCGATCTCGTCGCCGATATGGGCGAGCTCGGTCGTCGGGAACCAGAGCGCGAGGTCAGCCGCCTGGGCGCCGTCGAGCCGAAGGTCGTCGCTGCCGTCGAGAACATAAGGGTAGGGAATCTCGCTCCTGGATCGGCCTACCGAGACCTGCACATCATAGTCGCTCGTGAGATAGGTCAGCTGTTCGGTCAGATATTTGCGGTAGAGATGCGGACGGGTGACGCTCGTCGCATAGCGGCCCGGAATGTTGAGCCGCCCGAACGCCCGAGCTGGAAGGCCGAGCTGGGTCCCGCTGCCATAGTCGATCCGAAGCTCGGGATAGGCAAAGAGCCCGTCCAGCCGCTGCGCCTGGTTGGGACGCTCGCCACAGCTGAGATAGCGCGCCAGGGCGGAACGCAGGGCCGCGACCGATCCGTCATAGATCGAGCAGAGTTGCTCGAGGATAGCCGGAATGTCGTCGACGGTCGTTCTCGCCAAAGCCCTGCTCCTTGTCTGCGCTGCCCCTCACTTCGCCTGCCGTACGTCTATGTCAAATGCGCGGCGGCCTGATCCGGATTTTCTCGGCGGCCAGCGACAGAAACAGGGTAAACGAAAGACTAACGGAGCGGGAGGGACGCCATTGACCCGCTACCGTTACCGAACCTCGGTGCTCGCCGGCCCCTGGCGCGATTCGCCGGAAGCGGCCTTGCTGGACGCGATCCGGGCGCGTCAGGTTCTTCATGAGGAGGGCGAGCCCACCAGCTATCGATGGGTGGTGCCGGGTCGGATCGAAGAGGAAAAGCAGCTCGGGCGGCGACGCAGCACCGGGCGATGACGGATTTGAGATGCCCGCGGCCTGCCTTCATCCCGATCGGGGCAGGTTCGGCAAGCTCGGTTGGGAAGCTCAAGCCCGCAAATCGAATTGCGGGTGAAGATATTCAGTTTCCTGAACTGACGACTCCGGAACCATGCTCCGGATTGCGTCTAGGAAGGTGGACTGGGCCGGCGTCGGATACCATTCCTTTCGGGTGACGAGGCTGATCGTTCGCCGGCCCGCCTGAAGCGGCTCGCCGACGGTGGCGAGGAGACCGGCATCCAGTTCCCGCCGAACCTCCTCTAGCGGAAGAAGCGCGAGCATTTCGCTCTCGGCGATCATGGCACGGGTCGCCGCGCTCGAACCGCAGCAGACGGGTGTCTCGGGAGGATAGAGTCCGCCATCCAGGAACATCCGCCGCCATTGCTCCCGAAGCGGCGTGCCCTCGGGTGCGACCGCCCAAGGGAAAGCGGCCAAACGCGCAAGGCTGGGCTGGGTCTCGCCGGCCAGAGGATGGCCGTGCTTCGCGACGAGCGCTATGCACTCATCGAATAGCCCCTCCTGCGCCAAATTATCGGGTATCTCATCCTCTTCCAGAGGGACGATCGCGCAGTCGAGCGATCCATCATTCAGCTTTTCGAACAGCTCCGCCGGTGAATCTTCACAAATCTCGATCGCGACGGGTGGGTGTTGGACGTGGAAGCGCGCCGCGGCAAGCGGGACGATTCGAGCGGCCGCAGGCGCGGCGGCGCCGAGCCTGATTTTGCCGCAATCGTGGCCACTGAGGACGGCAAGCTCGTGGAGCGCGGCTTCCACTTCGCCCAAGGCGACACGGAAGGCACGAGCAAGCTGTTCTCCCGCAGCGGTGAGCACGACGCCCCGGCCGCGGCGGTCGGTGAGATTGCGTCCCGAGAGTCGCTCCAGGTCAGCGACAGAGCGGTGGATCGCCGGCTGAGACAGTCCGGCCGCTTGCGCAGCCCCAACATAGCTTCGAGATGTGGCGAGCGCGAGCAAGGCCCGAATCTGAGCCATGGTAAGGAGACGGTCGGCGGCCGGCGCTCCGTTGATCTTTCGCCAGCCGTCGGCGATCGCCGCTGTTGCGGAATCCACCCGCGCTGCCAGCAGGAGACCTCCGTCGGTGGCGATCATCCCGTCCGGGCGCCGCTCGAACATGGCGACGCCGGTCCGGTGCTCGATCTTGGCGATTCCCTGGGTGATTGCCGGCTGCGACAGTCCGATTGCCTCGGCAGCGGCGCTGATCCCTCCCAGCTCGCGCACGGAAGCGAGAGCGCGAAGATGACGCAGGTTCAGGTCGAACGGCTCCATCTGCGTACCTATAGCAGAAACTTATCGTCTGTCAGTCATTCGCCGAGGCTAAGTGTGGATTTCTTCGGAGTGTCCGCGGCGGCCCAGCTGTGTGGCCCGATCCACTCTTCGCCATAGCCAAAAAGAACGGCGCCCAGGTGAGGCCTGGGCGCCGCACATCGGTGACATCCTAGCCGAAGATGAAGTCGGTTGTGTTGATGGAGTCAACGCCAACGAGAACCAGGGCGAACTCCGGATCACCCCCGTCGGTGTTACCGAAAACGACGGTTACCTTGCCGGCGAAGGGGCTCTTGCCGTCTACACCGTCGATATCGATCCCGAGGCTCTTTTCGGCTGCTTCCATATTGCCGAAGGTCTTCACGAACAGGTCGCCGGCATTCTTGCCGCTCGAATTGTTGACGAACTTGAATGCCTGATGCCCGGCTTCGCCCGCCTTGGCATCGATCCCACTGAGATCGATCTTGTCCTCGCCCTTCTTGAAGTCGAGGATCAGATCCAGGGAGATCGGACCGTCCTTGCTGGCGACCTTTGCGCCGTTGATCTCCGCGACGAAGATGTCAGCGCCCGCTCCTCCGGACATGAGATCGACCCCGTCGCCGCCGATGATCCGATCGTTTCCGGCCCCTCCGTGAAGCCGGTTGCCGAGCCCGTTGCCCTGCAGCACATTGTCCAGTTCGTTGCCGATGCCTTCAACGGCGGAGCCGGTCAGGATCAGGTTCTCGACATTGGCCCCGAGGGCATAACTGATTGCGCTCGAGACGGTGTCGGTGCCTTCGCCTACCAGTTCCACGACCAGGTCGCCTTCGTCCTCGACGTAATAGAGATCGTTGCCCCCGCCGCCGATCATCGTGTCTGCGCCCATTCCGCCGTCGAGCACGTCGTTGCCGTCGCCGCCCGAAAGGCCGTCGCTCCCGGCATTGCCCAGCAACAGATTGTCGGCTTCGTTGCCGATCAACAGATCGTTGCCCGAGCCTCCGACCGCATTTTCAATGACCGCTCCATAGGCAATCCCGACATTGTCGGTAAGGCGGCCGACGACGGGATTGGCCGCCAGCAGCGCCATGTTGGCATCGTAAGTCGCCCGGGTGATGGCGGCATATCCGGCTGCGGCTCGATTCGCGTTGACCTGCTCGAAGGAAGGAGCAGTGTCATAGGTGACCCCGCCGATGCTCGACAACGCACCCTGGCGCAGGTCGATGATCTGATCCGTGGCATAGCCGGACGCGTCGAGCGTATCGATCCCGCCGGCATCCCAGATCGCCATGATCGGCGCGGGAGTGAGGGTGAAGTCAAAGGAATCGCGGCCGGCATTGCTGTTGAACCCGTAGACCGTATCGCCGGTCCGAGTGGTCATGTCGGCGCCATAGATGCGCTGGATCGCGAGAATGTCGTGGATCAGCGGGGTTGCGGCGTAGACGGTCGTCGAAAGATGGAAGTCGAAATGGCGAGCGCCGATCGAGCTCGCGTTGAAATAGGACATGACGGAATAAACCCGCGTGTCCTGATAATATTCGGCGTTCGCTCCATAGGTGATCGATACGCCCGGCGCGGCATTATAGGCACCCGGATGGGACAGGCCAAGCGCGTGGCCGATCTCGTGAACCAGGGTATGGATGCCGTAAAGACCTTCATCCAACTGGAGGTTGCTCGCCTGGCTGAGCGAAATCCAAATATCACCGGCCAGATCCTGGATCTGCGGAGCGACGATCGGGTTCGAGGTCAGCGGACTCCGCGGCAGATAGGCGTAGGCTTGGGTCGTGGGCGCGCTGGCAAGGTTCCCGAAAGCGATGTCGGCGGAGTTGATGTCGGTTTCCGCGATCGTGACGCTGATCAGATCGTCCCAGTTCTGCATCGCCTCGCGGGCTGCCGCGCGCTGCGCTTCTGTGAAGGGAGCGAAGTTGAAATATTCCGAGAATCCGAAAAGACCACCGTTCAACTCATAGACGTAGCCATTGTCCCACAGGCTTTGTTGGCTGGTGTGGAAACCGAAAGTGATCACTGAATTATCAGCATCGCTCTGCGGCGCTTGTCCCGGCCCGCCTGCAAATCCGGCTCCGGTGCGATTGAGATACGTGGCGATCTGCTCCGGGGTCCAGATCGGCTTGCCATTGGGAGCGGTTGTGCCGCCGAGATGGTCGACCGATGCATCCATCACGGTGGTGTAGAGGTCCGGATTGTAGTTCGCGGAACATGCGCTGCACTGGCAGCCTGCTTCTGCTGTATGGGCAACTTCGCTTGGCATTGGCATCCCCCTGTCTGCTGGACGTTATGGTTTAAGGCTGGATCCTCCTCGGCCGCGCCGGAGAGGCGAGCCAGGGCAAGATTTCGGCGAGGGCGCCATTCAGCGCCTCGTCGATCAGGTGATCGTCATTCGCTCCGCGCATGACGACAGCGCGTGGCGCAGCCGCGAACAGCATCTGTGCCTGATCGGTCGAGTTGCGGAAGGGTCGAATGGCAATCGCAACCATCCGGCCACCGGGCGCCGGAGCCGCCGACGCGTGAACCAGCAGAGTCAGGCTCTGCGGATCGAGCAGCGCTGGGTCTCCCTGCTCGATTGTGCTGACCGGAACCGGCGCTCCCGTCGAAGCGAGTTCCCTCACGCGGTTGCAGAGTCGATCCTGAAGATCACGATCGACTCCGGACTCAGAAGTTGCGAGGCAAAGTACCCTGACGTTCTGAACGCTCTGCCAGATCAAAGTCGGGGTGGCGGCTTCGGCTGCCCGATTCATCCGCGGCTCGCCGCTGCAGGCGGCAAGTAAGACAACGGTAGCGAAGACTCGGACAGCGCCATTATGAACACCCATGACTCACCTTGTCAGGGAACAATTCGGTGACTCGCCAGAGCACGCGCCACCGCGTAAGTTGTTTGGCTATCTGGCTATTATCAGGACGTCAATGCATCAAAACAACCAAGTCGATCTTTTCTACAACCTTTGATGGTCGTCACCTTCAAGGTATCGAACGATCAAGTCGGCGGCTGATTCCGCGCTGGTTTCCAAGGTATCGATCCTGATCTCCGGGCAGTCCGGTGCCTCATAGGGCGAATCAATCCCAGTGAAGTTCGCGAGTTGGCCCGCCCGCGCCTTGCGGTAGAGGCCTTTCGGGTCTCGCCGCTCGGCCTCATCGAGAGGCGTGTCAATGAAGATCTCGATGAAGCTGCCGTCCGGCACCAACTCTCGCACCATCTGGCGTTCGGCCCGGAACGGGCTGATGAACGCTGCCAGCACGATCAATCCGGCATCCATCATCAGCTTCGCCGATTCGCCTGCCCGACGGATATTCTCCACGCGATCAGCCGGGGTGAAGCCGAGATCCCGATTGAGGCCCAGGCGGAGATTGTCACCGTCGAGCAGGTAGGTGTGGCGCCCCAGCGCGTGCAGCTTTTGCTCGACGAGATTGGCGATCGTCGACTTGCCGGCACCGCTCAGGCCGGTGAACCAGAGCAGCTTCGGCTTCTGGCCCATAAGTGCCGCGCGACGCTCCGTCGTGACCGTGATCGATTGCGCGTGAAGGTTTTCGGAGCGACGAAGAGCGAACCGGATCAGCCCTGCTGCCGCCGTCATTCCGGTGATGCGGTCGATCAGGATGAAGCCGCCCAGATCGCGGCTGCTTTCATAAGGTTCGAACGCTATCGGACTGGAAGTCCAGAGCTGCACAACGCCGATATCGTTCATTGCCAAGGTTTGAGCGGCGAGATGCTCCAGGGAATGAGTAGCGATCCGGTATTTTGGCGGATGAACCGTAGCCCGGACGGTACGCGAGCCCGTTTTGAGCCAGTACTGCCTTCCGGGCAGCAGGGGCGTCTCGTCCATCCAGATCAGGGTGGCCTCGAACTGGTCCGCCACATCGAGCGGCTTGTGCGCCGAACAGATCACAGCCCCGCGCGAGCAATCGACCTGATCGGTAAAGGCGAGCGCCACCGACTGCCCCTCCTGAGCAGAGGTCAGATCTCCGTCCATCGCCGTGATCCGGCCAATCCGGGTCATGGCTCCGCCAGGGGATATCAGCACCGTTTCCCCGATCCGGACGGATCCACCGACGACCAGGCCGGCATAGAAGCGTGCGCCATCGACTCGGATCACCTGCTGGACAGGCATCCGAAACGGCTCGCTTCCATGGTCGCCAATGGAGTCGAGTTCGTCGAGATGCTCGAGCAGAGAGGAGCCCTCGTACCAGGGCGTTCGGGGTGAATGAGTGCAGATATTGTCACCATGAAGCGCGCTGGTCGGTATCGGCCGGCACGACTCGATGCCGATGCGATCGGCGTAGCGGCGGAAATCATCGCAGATTGTTGTGAAGCGACTCTCGTCGAAGCCGACCAGGTCCATCTTGTTGACGGCTAGGATGAAGTGCCGGACGCCGAGAAGTCGAGCGATATGGGCATGCCGTCGGGTTTGATCGAGCAGGCCCTTGGCGGCGTCGACCAGAATGATTGCCGCGTCGGCGTTTGAAGCTGCGCTCGCCATGTTGCGCGTATACTGCTCGTGCCCCGGGGCATCGGCGAGCTGGTATCGGCGCCGAGCGGTCGAGAATGAGAGGTGGGCGACGTCGATCGTGATCCCCTGCTCCCGCTCCGCTTCGAGTCCATCCGCGATCAGGGCCAGGTCCTCGCCGGAGCCGAGCCGATCCTGAGAAATCGAGCCCGTCTCGACGAGCAGTCGCCCGATCAGCGTCGATTTGCCATCGTCCACGGATCCGCAGGTAATCAGGCGCAGCAATGAGCTCATCAGAAATAGCCTTGCCGCTTCTTTCGCTCCATCGAGGACGGCTGATCATGATCGATCAGCCGTCCTTCGCGTTCGGACCGTCTGCGCGTTCCATTCTCGACCAGTATTTCAGCGACGCTGGTCGCCCGGCTCTCGATCGCACCGGTCAGCGGATAGCAGCCGAGCGTTCGGCAGCGGACGTTGCGCCGGACCGGCACCTCCCCATCACGCAACCTGAACCGTTCATCGTCGACGATCAGGATCGTACCGTCGCGCTCGATGGTGGGCCGCTCGAACGCGAAATAGAGGGATGCGACCTTCAGCCGCTCGCGCTCGATATATTCCCACACGTCAGGCTCGGTCCAGTTCGACAAAGGGAAGACCCGGAGGCTTTCACCCGGTGAGAGGCTGGCATTGTAGAGCCGCCAAAGCTCCGGTCTTTGTCGCCTCGGTTCCCAGCCGTGTCCGGCGGACCTTGGCGAAAATATGCGCTCCTTGGCACGACTGGCTTCTTCGTCGCGGCGCGCTCCCCCGAAGGCGACATCGAAGCGATGGCGTTCGAGCGCTTGCTTGAGGCCCTCGGTCTTCCACAGTTCGGTGTGAAGTGGTCCATGGTCGAAAGGATTGATCTCGAGCTTTTCGGCTTCGGGATTGCGGTGGACGATCAGCTCCATTCCGGCCTCGGCAGCGAGCTCGTCGCGCAACCGGTACATCTCCCTGAACTTCCAGCCGGTATCGACGTGGAGCAGTGGGAAAGGAGGCGAGGCCGGCCAAAAGGCCTTTCGGGCAAGGTGGAGCAGGACACAGCTGTCCTTGCCGGCCGAAAAGAGCAGGACAGGCCGCTCCCGTTCCGCAACGGCTTCCCGGAAGATGTGGATCGCCTCGGCTTCCAGGCGCCCGAGGAGGTCGAGCATCAGCGCTCCAAGGTCTCGCCGCAAGCTTCGAGCGCGCGCTCAACGACAGGCGTCGATTCCGTCACTCGGAACGCGAGATCGTAGCGGCGACCTTCGACGTCACGAGTGCGAAAGACCAGTCGCTGGGCGTGGGCAAGGGCGCGCGCAAAGCCGAGAACGCGCTGCCGCCCCTCCAGCCGCGCCCGACGATCGCTGATGTCCCACATCGTTCGACGGGGCGGTGAATCGTCGAATCGGTAAGTGAGCGGCCGTTTCCCGGTGAACAGATTGCCTCGTGCAAGCCAGCGGGCCGTATGGAGATCCACCCTGATGCCATCATATTCCGCTGGTGCGCACGCCAGCTCGATCCGGTTCGGTCCGTCGCGAAGCACCGCCTTGACGCTGATTTCGTCGGAGATGGGGTCGCGCTTGAACTCGAGCGTCATTGGCTGAGGTGGCAGGTCGATGGCGGCAAAGGCGAAAGCGGCAAGGAAGATCATGGAACTCTCCTCCACGGCGAATAGGTCGCCGGCCCCGCGGTGGCAACCAATCTGGCTTGCACAGGCAGGCCGGCAGGCCTACATCCCCGCGGAACTGGCCGCTCCGTGATGGGGCGGCCCTTATCATTTGTGGAGGAACGCGAAGTGGCCCAGCCGCTCATGCCTCATGCGACGGCGAGTTGGCTCGTCGACAATACGTCGCTCACCTTTCAGCAGATCGCCGAATTCTGCGGTTTGCATATCCTGGAGGTGCAGGCGATCGCCGACGATACGGCCGCGACGAAACTGACGGGCCGCGATCCGCTGCGCTCGGGCGAACTCACCATGGAGGAGATCGAACGCGGGCAGAATGATCCGGAATACCGGCTCAAGATGCATCGCGAGCCTGACAAGGCCATCCGCACGAAAGGACCGCGCTACACGCCCGTGTCCAAGCGGCAGGACAAGCCGGACGGGGTTGCCTGGCTGATTCGCAATCACCCGGAGCTTTCCGACGCGCAGATCGGCAAGCTGATCGGCACCACGCGATCGACGATCCAGGCGATCCGCGAACGCTCGCACTGGAACATCGCGAACATTCAGCCCAAGGATCCCGTCACTCTGGGGCTTACGACTCAGCGCGAGCTTGACGCCGCCGTGGCCAAGGCGGCCAAGGCCGCCGGAACCGAGGCTTCGCCTTCCGACGGACGGATCGAACGCGATCGCGAGGCCTTGATCGAGGAGTTGCGTGCGGAACGCGAAGCCGCCTCTCGTGAGGCGGACGCCGCTCATGCAGCAGAAGCTCGGGAAGGCGATGCCTCGGCCGAGCCAAGCGTTGACAGTCTCTTCCGCAGCTGAGCCTTCGCCAGCGCCTGACGCGTCACTGGCGGAAGTTGCATACGCGCATCGGGGCCTGACCTACCCGTTGGGCCATCGGGTTCCAGCGTCTGGAACCCTGATCGAGCTTGCCCAAGGGGTCGGTTGGGTGAGGTTCCCCGTTCCGGGATCGCTCAACCACATCAACGTCTGGCTACTCGAGGACGAGGGCGGGATCACCGTCGTCGATACCGGGCTCGACATTCCTCCCACCCGGGAGGAGTGGGAACGCTTGCTGTCAGGGCCGCTCGCCGGCCGCGAAATCACCCGGATCATCGTCACCCATTTCCATCCGGACCATATCGGCCTAGCCGGCTGGCTGGTCGAGCGCTTCGCCGCGAAGCTCTGGATGACTCGAGACGAGTGGTTGTTCGCTCGGATGCTCACCGCCGATGTTCGCGACTCTCCGCCGCGCGAGGCGCTCGCCTACTGGCGTGCCGCCGGCTGGGACGAAGACAGGATCGCCACCGAAGCCGAAAAGGGATGGGGCCGGTTCGCATCGCTCGTCAGCTCCGTTCCGGTGAGCCTTGTCCGGCTTCAGGCAGGCGAGTCGATCGAGATCGGCGCTCGGCGCTGGCGGATCGTCGTCGGCAGCGGCCACTCGCCCGAACATGCCTGTCTGGTCGACGAAACCGGCAAGCTGATGATTGCGGGCGATCAGGTGCTGCCTCGGATCACCTCGAATGTGTCGCTGAGCTTGAGCGAGCCCGAGGGCGATCCGCTGGGAGATTGGCTCGACTCGATTGCTAAGTTGCGCGAGCTGCCGGATGACCTGCTGGTGCTGCCGTCGCACGGTGAGCCTTTCACCGGCCTCCACGCTCGCCTCGACGCTTTGGCCGAGGGTCACCTCGGCCGGCTCGATGCGCTGCATCGGCACCTCGGCGAGCCGCGGCGGGCAGTGGACTGCTTCGGAGTCCTGTTCGCCCGGGCGATCGGCGACGGATCCTATGGGCTCGCCACCGGAGAGGCGATGGCGCACCTGCGCCGCCTGGAGATCGAGGGGCGAGCCGTTCGCGAAGTCCGCGACGGCGTTCACTGGTACGTGCGCACGGCTTGACCCTCCGCCGGAGCGGGGCCAATGCTGACTTCATGGCGGAAGCGGGGACTGAAATATCCGAACTCTCGTTCGAGGCTGCACTGAAGCGGCTCGAGGAGATCGTGCGCAAGCTGGAGAGCGGGGAAGCGTCGCTTGACGAGGCCATCGAGCTCTACAGCGAAGGCGATCGCCTGAAGCAGCAGTGTGAGGCGCGGCTGCAGGCGGCGCAGTCGAGGATCGAACAGATCCAGTTCGGGCGCGACGGGCAGCCGTCCGGTACCGCGCCGTTCGGCGGCGAATGACGGGCAGGTGAGCGGGCCTTCGGCCAACCTGAAGACCGCGCTCGCACAGGTCGGCGCCGAGATGGATCGCGCCTTCGAAGCGCTTCTGCCGGTTCCGGCTGACGGTCGCCGGCCCCTCTACGAGGCGATGCGCTATGCGGCGATCGGCGGAGGCAAGAGGCTTCGGCCGTTGCTCGTGGTCGCCGGCTGCGACCTGTTCAAGGTCGAGCGTCAGCGGGCCTTTCGTGTCGGCCTCGCGGTTGAGTGCATCCATGTCTATTCGCTGATTCACGACGATCTGCCCTGCATGGACGATGACGATCTGAGGCGGGGCAAGCCGACGCTCCACCGCGCCTTCGACGAGTGCACCGCCATTCTCGCCGGCGATTCGCTGCATGCTCTGGCGTTCGAGTTGCTGGCGGACGAGGCCACTCACGAGGATCCGTTCGTCCGCGTCGAGCTGGTTGCGGAACTCGCCCGTGCTTCGGGCCCTGCAGGCATGGCGGGCGGGCAGATGATGGACCTTACCGCCGCCGGAATGACGCTCGACCTGGCCGGTGTCACCCGGCTTCAGCAGCTGAAGACGGGTGCCCTCATCGGCTGGTGCCTTGAGGCAGCCGCGATCATGGGCCGAGTGCCGCCGGAGGGGCGAATCGGTCTTCGCGGCTATGCTCGGGACCTGGGCCTGGCGTTCCAGATCGCCGACGATCTGCTCGACCATGAAGGAAGCGAGGAGAAAGCGGGAAAACGGGTGGGCAAGGACCAGGCCGCGGGCAAGGAAACCTTCGTTTCGCTCCTCGGGCCAGAGCGGGCGCGCCATCAGGCGCAGGCGCTCGTCTCCCAGGCGATCGACCATCTTCGGAGCTTTGGGGGGGAAGCCGACCTGCTTCGCTCGCTGGCCCGATTCGCGATCGAGCGAGATCATTGAGGGGGAGGGAAGGGTGAGGACAGGCGTTTATCCGGGAACCTTCGATCCGATTACGCTCGGCCATATGGATATCATCCGCCGAGCTTCGCACCTGGTGGACCGGCTCGTGATCGGAGTCACGACGAATCCGTCCAAGTCGCCCATGTTCACGCTGGAAGAGCGTCTTGCCATGGTCGAACGCGAGACCAGCCATCTCGGAGGCAATATCCGGATCGTGGCCTTCGATTCGCTGCTGATGGATTTCGCCGTCCGGGAGAAGGCGTTACTCATCATCAGAGGTCTGCGAGCCGTAGCGGATTTCGAATATGAGTATCAGATGGCCGGCATGAACCAGCAGCTCAATTCCGAGATCGAGACGGTCTTCCTTATGGCGGACGTTTCGCTGCAGCCGATCGCGTCGCGCCTGGTGAAGGAAATCGCGCTTTATGGCGGCGACATCGGCAAATTCGTCACTCCGACAGTGGCGAGCGAAGTGGCTGCGCGGGTGGAGAAGATCGGGCGCAAGGGGAGCTGATCCACTTGAGGCTGGCTCGATGTGCCTCTAGAATCAGCGCTCATCGGGAAATTGGGGTTATTGGAAAATGCGTCTGTCCTATCTTGTCGCCGGCCTTGCCGGCCTGTTCATGGCGGGCGCGCTCGCCGCGCAGACGCCTCCCGCCGAACCCGCTACGCCGCCGGCATCACCGCCGCCGCTCGAAGCCGAGAATGCGTGGAACCTTGATCTGTCGACCGGCGGCCGAGTCGTTATCCAGCTTCGGCCCGACGTTGCGCCAGCTCATGTCGAGCGGATCAAGACGCTGACCCGCCAGGGATTCTATAACGGTCTCACCTTTCACAGGGTGATCGAAGGCTTCATGGCCCAGGGCGGGGACCCGACCGGCACCGGAACGGGCGAGTCCGAGCTCCCCGACCTCGCCGCCGAGATCAACGGCTTGCCGCACCTTCGCGGCGCCGTTGGAATGGCGCGAACCCAGGATCTCAACAGCGCCAACAGCCAGTTCTACATCATGTTCACGCCGCGATTGACCATGGATCGCGAATATACCGTGGTCGGCCGGGTCGTGTCCGGGATGAACTTCGTCGACGCGCTCGAGCGGGGCGAGCCGCCGATGGCCGCCGGCCGGATCGTCCGCGCTTCGCTCGGATCCGACAATGTCCCGCCGATGACTGCCGAGGAGCTTCGCGCGGCCGCCGCGCAGCTGGCTGGCCCAGCACCCGCTGGCGCGATTCGAGTCGAGAGCAGCGCCGCCGGCCCGCCCGTGCCGCCGCCACCCGCTGCCCCGCGGGCGCTGGAGCCGGTGCGCGCTCCCGGTCGGACGCCTCCGCGCTAAGGTGCGCGTCGAGCTTTTCGATTTCGAGCTTCCGGCCGACCGGATTGCGCTGAGACCTGCTAGTCCGCGTGACAGCGCTCGATTGCTGAAGGTCGAGCGCGATGGCTTGTCCGATCACCTCGTCAGCGAGCTGCCGTCGCTGTTGCGCGCCGGTGACGTCCTCGTCTTCAACGACACACGAGTGATCCCTGCTCAGCTGGAAGGGCGGCGGGGCGAGGCCCGGATCGGTGCCACCTTGCACAAGCGCGAGGGACCGCGCGACTGGTACGCATTCCTGCGCAACGCCAAAAGAGTCCGCGAGGCCGACCGAGTGGATTTTGGCTCCGGTGTCACCGCCATTGTCGTGGAAAAGCGACCGGACGGATCGGCGCTACTGAGCTTCGAGGGCGAGGAGCCGGTCGAGTTGCTGCTCGAGCGGGCGGGGCGAGTGCCTCTTCCGCCTTATATTGCGGGACGCCGCGAGCCGGACGCCAGGGACCGGGAAGATTATCAGACGATCTTCGCTCGAGAAGAAGGCGCGGTGGCGGCCCCGACCGCAGCGCTTCATTTCACTCCGAGACTGATGAAACAGCTCGCCGATGCGGGCGTGGCGCATGAGACGCTGACCCTTCATGTCGGCGCGGGCACCTTCCTTCCGGTCAAGGCCGAGGATACGGACGATCACGTCATGCATAGCGAGTGGGGGCGGATCCCAGAGGCCACCGCCGAGCGTCTCAACTCAGCTCGGGCCGCAGGAGGACGGATCCTTGCCGTCGGAACGACCTCGCTTCGGCTGCTGGAGAGCGCGACCAATGAATCCGGAAAAGTGCTCCCCTACGAGGGCGATACGGACATCTTCATCACGCCCGGCTACCGCTTTCGCGCCATTGACGGCCTGTTGACCAACTTCCACCTGCCCCGGTCCACCCTGTTCATGCTGGTGTCGGCGCTCATGGGTCTGGAGACGATGCACCGAGCTTATGCCCACGCCATCGCTCAGGGCTATCGCTTCTATTCCTACGGCGATGCGAGCCTGTTGCTTCCCAACCCCTAGTGGGGGGCGCACAGGTGCGGGTCAGAATATGATGGCGACCACGATGATCAGAAGGATCAGGCCGCCTAGGCTGAAGGTGAAGGTACGATTCATGAGGATGGTCTCCGTGTTCTGACAGACCATCAACCCGCCTCGATACGTTTGCGTTCCGATAGGGCGCTGATTAGCGGAGTTTGGCGTTTGCGCGGCTGCGCTTCTTCCCCGGGATAACCGCGCCTGTCGGGTTCGTCCGCATGGCCGCGAGGCGCTCGGCAACGGCGGCTTGCTTCTGCAGCGCCTCGACCTCGGCGAGTCTGGCAGCCTCTTCGCCATCCCCAAGGCCGATCGAAACGCCACCGGCAGCAGACATGGCGCGCTCAAATCTCACCTCGGCTTGCTGAATCTTGCGTCGAGCGCGCTCGGCGGGATCGGCCGCAGCTGCCCGGGTAGTGCCGCCGCGCCTATCCTCAAAGGCGGCGAGTTCCTTTTCCATCTGCGACTTGCGCAGCTTGAGGTCGCGCAGACATTGGTCGAGGCGAACGATCTCGTCGGCGGCTTGAGCTTCAACTTTCTTCAACCGCTCGAGTTCGGCCTCATGCTCGATTTGCCGAGCGATAGCTGCCTCGGCCAAGTCCTCGCGAGCCTTGCTCAGTGCGAAGCGAGCCTGCTCATCGAGCGTTGCAAGCCGATCGCGCAGCAAATCCCTTTGGCTTTGTGCCTGGAGCCGCCGAGCGAGGGCGGCCTCCCTCTCGATACGGATATCGTCTTCGGCGCGCTCTACCTGCCGGACCGCCTCGCGCATCAGGCCGCTGCCGCTCGCCCGTTCCGCCGCGGAGACGGCGCTGTCCGCACCAGCCGAAAGAACGCGCTGCACTCGAATGAATATCGATTCTGCCATTTCGCAACCCCCGTGGAGGCCTTCGCGCAGGACGAGGCGGGACAGATCGTAAGAGGTTGGGTTTAACTCGGGTAAAGCTGATCTCCTCGACCTGCGGACCAGTCATTTGTCTTGGGCGAATCTGGCCCTGCGGGATCTCTATGTGCCTCGGAAACAGTCTACTGGGGAGGAGAGCCGCCGCGTCGGGCTGCTCAGGGATCATCTAGAAAAGAAAAAGGGCCGGAAGCTCGCGCTGCCGGCCCTTCGACTATCAAACCAGGCTAGATGGTCTTCAGACAGAGGCGACTTCCGCCACATCGACCTTGAGGCCCGGGCCCATGGTCGAGCTGAGCGCCACCCTCTTCACATATTTCCCCTTGGCACCGGACGGCTTGGCGCGAACGATGGCATCGACGAAGGCGTCGAAATTGCGACGGAGATCCTCGTTCGAGAAGCTCGCCTTGCCGATCCCGGAATGGATGATCCCGGCCTTTTCGACCCGGAATTCGACCTGACCGCCCTTGGCGTCCTTGACCGCCTTGGCCACGTCCATCGTCACCGTGCCGAGCTTCGGGTTCGGCATCAGCCCCTTGGGACCCAGCACCTTTCCGAGCCGACCGACGACACCCATCATGTCGGGCGTGGCGATCACTCGGTCGAAGTCGATCTGGCCGCCCTGGATCGTCTCCATCAGATCTTCGGCGCCAATGACGTCGGCACCGGCTTCACGGGCCTCGTCGGCCTTGGCGCCTCGTGCGAAGACGGCAACCCGCACCGTCTTGCCCGTCCCTGCCGGCAAGGTAACGACGCCGCGAACCATCTGGTCCGCGTGGCGAGGATCGACTCCAAGGTTCAGCGCGACTTCAATCGTCTCGTCGAACTTGGCCGTGGAATTGGCCTTCAACGTCGCGATGGCTTCGTCGACCGCGTAGAGCTTCTGGGTGTCGACGCTCTCGACCAGCTTCTTCTGCTTCTTGGTCAGCTTCGCCATGGTTCAGCCCTCCACCACTTCGAGGCCCATGGCACGGGCCGAGCCTTCGATGATCTTCGCCGCAGCGTCGATATCGTTCGCATTGAGATCCTTCATCTTGACCTCGGCGATTTCGCGCAGCTGGGCGCGAGTAACGCGGCCGATCGTCGACTTGCCCGGCTCCTTCGAACCGGACTGGATCTTCGCGGCCTTCTTCAGAAGGAAGGTGGCCGGCGGAGTCTTCGTCTCGAAGGAGAAGCTGCGGTCGGCATAGACCGTGATGATGGTGGGGATCGGCATCCCCTTTTCGAGCTCCTGCGTGGCGGCGTTGAACGCCTTGCAGAACTCCATGATGTTGACGCCGCGTTGACCCAGGGCAGGGCCGATCGGCGGCGACGGATTGGCGGCGCCCGCAGGCACCTGGAGCTTGATATAGCCCGTAATCTTTTTCGCCATTTTCTCACTCTTTAGTTCGGCCGAGGCTAATCCTCGCCCAAGTTCAAGTTTAGCGGTTCAAGCGGCCGGCCTCAGGCCCGCCTCCCGCACGGTTTCCGACAACGAAGTGTTGGAAGGCGCGCCCCATACAGCAAGCGGGGGCCCGCCGCAACGTCCGCCATTCGGAAGCCGCTTCGCAGAGGACACGGGACGCCCGGTGCCCGGGCCGCACGTCATCAGCCGGTAATAGAGCTGCGAGAAGGCGCCTCCCGATCAATCTTCCTGGGGGAACATTTCGACATGAGACATCCGACTTTGCTTGCCGCGAGCAGCCTTTTTGCCTTGTTCGCTGCCGTCCCGGCGGCGGCCCAGACGAACGAGGCTGTAGCCGAGCAGGAAGAGGTGATCACCGTCACCGCCCAACGGCGCGAGCAGAGCCTGATCGAAGTTCCGGCCGCGGTCACGGCCTATGATGGCCAGTTCCTCGACGATCTCGGTCTTCGGGAGTTCGAGGACGTTGCGCGCTTCGTCCCTGGCTTCGAGGTTCAGAACCAGTCGCCGAACAATCCCGGCTTCGTGATGCGCGGAATCACCTCCGATTCGGGCGAGGCGTTTCAGGAGGCGCGGGTTTCCGTTTACCAGGACGGAGTCTCGATCTCGCGATCGCGCGGCGCCTATCTGGAACTGTTCGATCTTGCCCGAGTGGAAATCGTCCGCGGGCCGCAGTCGACCCTATATGGCCGAGGAGCGCTGATCGGCGCCGTCAACATCGTCCAGAACCGCGCGGACCCCAGCGGCTTGGACGCTCTTCTCCGCGGCGGCTACGGCACCGATGATTTCCAGCTCTACGAGGGCATGCTCAACCTGCCGATCAGCGACCAGGCCGCCATCCGCTTCTCCGGACGGGTTCGCCAGCGCGACGGCTTCGTCGAAAACCTGCTCGGCGGGGAGGATTTCCAGTCGGCAGACACCCGGGCGGGTCGAGTGGCGTTCCGGGCCGAGCCGAGTGCAGGAATCAGCCTGGACCTGTTCGGAAATTATCAGGAAGACCACCCGGCCGGAACCGCCTTCACTTCCATCGCCTACCGGCCGACGGATCCGGTCAGCGGCGCCGTTCTGGGGCCGATCGACCCCTTCAATGGGGCCGCTCTCGCCCCGGGGCAGGGCTTCGAAGGCGGCGCTCCGCTGGGACTGGACCGAAAGGTCTACGGAATCACCGCTATCCTCCGCGCCGAGCTGAGCGACAGCCTTGCTCTGAATTCGATCAGCGCCTGGCGTGAGTTCGACTCGACCGAGATATTCGACGCCGACGGCATCTCCCTGCCGATCCTGACTGCGGGCGAAAATGCCGAGGGGGAGCAGTTCAGCCAGGAGCTGCGCCTGACCTTCGACAATGGCGGACCGGTAACGGCGTTCGTCGGGGCGTCATATTTCAAGGAGGACGGCTTCCAGCGTGTGCCGACCCAGTTTGATGAACGCGCGCTGCTGGCTCGGATTGCCGGGCAATTGCAGGGGCCAATTCCCGGCCGGCCAGCCACTGATCCGGCGCCGATCGCGCTGTTCGGAAACACGGCGTTCACCGGAGCGCTGCTGCAGGGAGTCGCCGCCGCTCGGGGCGTGGCGCTTCCGGCAGCGCAGGCGCAGGCCATCGCCGCCAACCTTCGCGGCGACTATCGCGAAAGCTACACCAACTTCGCCAGCACCGAGGCGATCGACATCTTTGCCGATGTCACGTTCCGGGTTTCTCCGACTGTCGAGGTCGGAGGCGGCATTCGCTATACGCGCGATTCCAAGGACAGTTCGGTCAGCGCAACGGTCGCGAACGGACGGTCGGTCCTGGGTGGCTTCATCGCCGCGCTGGGGCTTCCATCGGCTCAGCGCACGGCTCTTCTCGGCGCCCTTGCGGTTCCCGGTGCGGCGACGATCCCGTCCTCGCCGGCCTTTCCGGTGCCGCAATTCGGCCTCGGCGTTCAGCCTACCGCCAACAATGGCGACAGGATCAGCCAGGAACTGGACGATGACGGAATCACCTTCCGAGCCTTCGCGCGCTGGGCCCCCGCGCCTGGGACGAGCGTCTACGCGACCTATGCGCGCGGACGCCGCCCCGAAGTCCTGACAGCCGGAGCACCCGGTGCTCCAGGCGCTGCCCCTGTCTTCAACATCGTCGATGCGGAAACGGTCGACAGTTTCGAGCTGGGTGCAAGACACCAGATGGGCCGCACGCTCTTTCTGGATGCCGCCTTCTTCTACCAGCGCTACGACAACTTCCAGACGGTGGTTCAGGAGGGTACGCAGTTCATCACCACCAATGCCGGCGAGGCCGAAGGCTATGGCGCCGAGTTCCAAGCTCGCTGGAGACCGCTGGACTGGATTCAGTTGTTCGGCACCTACGCCTACAATCACAATCGCTTCAAGGCAGGGATCCGCGAGGGTAATCGCTTCCGCCTCTCGCCCGACCACACATTCTCACTGGGGGCCCGTTTCGAAGTGCCGGTCGGTGCCGGCACGATCGATTTCACGCCGAACGTCACCTATCAGTCGAGCGTCTTCTTCGATGACGATAACGACCTACCGGCGCTTTCGCGCGGGATCATCCCGGATCTGATCCAGGACGAGCGTCAGGGCGGTTACGCGCTGGTCAATGCCCGACTGGGCTACAGCTTCAACCAGCGGTTCCGGATCGAGGCGTTCGCGACCAACCTGTTCGACGAAGAATATTACAAGGACGCCGGCAATACCGGCGACACGCTCGGACTTCCGACCTTCATCCCGGGTGAGCCGCAGATGTTCGGAGTCGAGCTCCAGGTCCGCTTCTAGGGAGGGTCCGGACATGACTTACGCGATCGACCGTCGCTCGCTCCTCAAGGTCGCCACGCTCGGACTCGGCGCCATCGCCGTGCCCGGCGCGGCCCAGCCGCTGCTGGTGGCGCGGGGCTTTACCCACAATGTGGCGAGCGGCGAGCCGGGCCCCGACCGAGTGATGCTGTGGACCCGCTACGTTCCTAGCGGCCGCGACAATGCGGCGCTCACCTATCGAGTCGCGGCCGACGCCGAGTTCCGGCAGATCCTGGGCGAGGGCCAAGTCACGGCAGAGGCGGGACGAGATTTCACGGTGAAGCCGACGGTGACGGGCCTGCCCGAGGACCGGTGGCTATATTATCGCTTCGAAGGTCCCGGAGGCGAGCTCTCGCCGGTGGGGCGCACACGCACCTTGCCGGACGGGGACGTCGACCGATTCAGAATGGCCGTTTTCTCCTGCTCCAACCTGCCGTTCGGCTATTTCAATGCCTACGGTCACGCCGCGGGTCGCGACGATCTGGATCTCATCCTCCACCTTGGCGATTATCTGTACGAATATCAGCGCGGATATTACCCCACGGACGCGCAGGCCCTGGCGGGCCGAGTGATCGAACCGGCGGGGGAAATCCTTCAACTCGCGGATTATCGGCTTCGCTACGCCGCCTATCGCTCGGACCCGGACCTCCAGGAGCTTCACCGCCGCTTTCCGATGGTGATGATGTGGGACGATCATGAAAGCGCCAACGACGCCTGGGCTGGCGGCGCCGAGAACCACCAGGAGGGCGAAGGGGATTGGGGAGCACGCAAGCGCGCCGCAATCCAGGCTTGTCGCGAGTGGCTCCCCGTGTCCGAAGCGGACTGGACCAGTTACGAAATTGGTGCATTGGCAACGATCTTCCGGCCGGAAACCCGACTGGTCGGCCGCAGTCGCCAATTGGACCTGGAAGCTGCGCTGGCGGGGGCGACGAGCGCTGACCTGCCCGGGAGGCTCGTCGCCTTCCGTGACGGCCCCTGGCAGGACCCGGCCAGGACGTTGATGGGAACCGAGCAGGAAGCCTGGCTCTATGAAGGCATTGCCCGCTCTGCCTCTCAAGGCAAGAAGTGGCAGGTGCTCGCCCAGCAGGTCATCATGGGCAATCGCAAGCAGCCCCGGCAGATCGGGGCGGCCGCTGAGAGGCTGCCGCCGGAGTTACGGCGGCGAATCGAGGTCGGCGCGGCTGCAGCCGCGGCCGGGCTGCCGATGAGCATGGACATGTGGGACGGCTATCCCGCCGCCCGCGCACGCCTTCTCGCCGCGGCTCAGGCCGCCAGCGCCGACATGATCGTGCTGTCCGGCGACAGCCATAATGCCTGGGCGTTCGATATTGCCCATGACGGACGACCGGCGGCCGTGGAGTTTGCGGGTCCCAGCGTCACCTCGCCGGGCCTCGAATCCTATCTCGAGGCAATTTCACCGCAGATCGTGTCCAACATGCTCGTCGACGCCAACCCCGAACTGAAGTGGGCCGACACCAGCCGCCGCGGCTATGTCACGGTCGATCTGACCCCGCAGCGAGCGACCGGTGAATATGTTTTCATGAGCTCGATCCGGCAGCGGTCGCTTGCCTTGAGCGGACGCCACAGACTCGATGTCGTTCGGGGCACGAACCGTCTCGCAATGGGCTGATCGCCGCTTCTCCCCGGCTCTTGCAGATCCTCGTCCGAAACGCGGGCGAGGCGTTGGTCAGGGACGAGGTCAGAAGTCCTTCCAGTCGTCGGCTGGGGCGACGTGGTGGAGGACGCCGTTGCCGTTGGTCTTGGTGGTGACCAGGGCCTTGACCGGGGAGACATAGGCCTCGCTTCGCGGGGTTTGGGGCGAGAAGGAGACGGGTCCCGACTTCCTCGCCTTGGCCGGAGCGGCGCGGCTGTGCCCATCGTCGCCGATCTGGAACTGCCCGGCCTGCTCGGCCAGCGCCTCGACCTCGCTCGACAGGTTGCGCGCGGCCGCCGATGTCTGCTCGACCATGGCCGCATTCTGCTGGGTCGACTGGTCCATGCTGGTGACGGCGGCGCTGATCTGGGTGATGGCCGAGGCCTGGGCCTGGTTGTCCGACGCCATGGTTCCGAGCAGCTGGTGAACCTCGCCCACGCCTTCGGAGATGTCGGCCAGGGCGCCGTCCACCTTCTGCACGGCCTGGACCGCCGTGACGATGTCGGTTTGGGTGACGGTGAGCTGGTCGCGAGCGCGCTTGGCCTCTTCCTCGGCGCGCATGGCCAGCGCGGAGACGAGGTCGGCGACCACCGCAAAGCCACGGCCGGCATCGCCGGCGCGGCCGGCCTCGACCGCCGCGTTCATGGCCAGTACCCGGGTCTGGAAGGCGATCTTGTCGACGCCTTCGATGACGCTGTCGATGCCCTTGGCACTTTCGCTCACCCGGCCCATCGCCTGGACCGCCTCGTCCGCCATCGAGCGGCCGCCATTGACGGTG